>CP050890.1:7085000-7950631 GCA_016745215.1 Thiohalocapsa sp. PB-PSB1 | reverse complement strand
GAAACGCCCCACGGATCACCACTGAACAAGCGCGCTGGCAACAACGGAAAATCGATCTCCGCCCGAGCCGATAAATGACATCGCAATAGAATCCGCCTGCGTCGCTTCCAACAGGTCGTCAGTCTAGCCGTCTCGCGCACACTTATCCACAGCCCAAGAGAACCCATTGGCAAACCAGTTGGCCATCGTTTTCGATTGACCTTAACAGGTCGGCAAGCTAAACTTGCGGGCCTTTTCAGTTAGGTCGAATGTCCGAAGACGCACGACTTATCATCCTTCCAGATATCCTGCTCATCCCAAGGGGGTGTTTCGTGAAACAAACCTTTAAGCCCAGTCGTCTCAAACGAGCGCGCACGCATGGATTCCGTGCCCGGCGCGCCACACGAAATGGCCGCAAAGTGCTTCAGGCACGTCGCGCCAAAGGCCGAGCGCGTTTAGCACCCTAAGGCTGGATCTGCCCTAAGGTTGGACTTGTCTGAAAGTTGGATCGAGGAGCTGATTTCACGACCAAGCTGAAGTCGCCATGGCAGGCAATTGTGAGATTCCACAAGGCCCGCAGCCCAACCGATGCGGATTGCCAGAGCGTGCCGCAGAAGACCAAGACCAGCCCGGCATGAGCCCAGCCGAATATGAGCCCAGTCTGATGTGATCTCGGTGCATCGAAATACAGGCTTGTTGCAGGTATATCCCAACTCACCGAGGCTAGTACACCAGGTGTCGTTATCATTCGAAGGCTTTTCGCGTCGCCATCGGCTTACCCGTGCTACGCAGTACAGGCGCGTATTCGCCAAGCCAACCAAGTCTTCTGATCGCTTCTTCACCCTGTTGGTGCGGACGCAACAGGTGGCTGACGGGGAGACCGATAACGATGTGCACCCTGGATTAAGCCCATCGCACGCTCGACTCGGTCTCGCGATCTCGCGTAAATGTGCGGCAACGGCCGTCGGCCGAAATCGCATCAAGCGCCTGGTGCGCGAGAGTTTTCGTACCTGCGACTGCCGTACTTGGCCGATCGACATCGTTATCATGTGCAGACCGGCAGCAAGTAGGGCAAACAACGCAGATCTGCAACATTCACTGCATAGGCTTTGGACGAAACTTCGGGAACTCGAATGCGCCGGCTTGCTAAATTGCTCATCCGCACTTACCAACTCGTGGTAAGCCCCTTCCTCGGCAATCATTGCCGCTTCTATCCCAGTTGCTCGCAGTATGCCATCGAAGCTATTGATCGCTTCGGTACACTGCGTGGCAGCCTCCTGGCCTTGCGCCGACTGTCGCGCTGCCATCCCTGGCATGCCGGCGGTTTCGATCCCGTCCCCGACCCGCGGAATCCCTGTGACCATGGATAATATTCGGCTCATGCTCATCCTTGCTCTGGGCGCCATCCTGTTTTTGATCTACCAGGCATGGATGCAAGACTATGGACCCATGCAACAAACGCCAATCGCGTCCGAAGACCAAACAAGTACCCTGCCCTCCCCGGCAGAGTCCGCAGCAGCCCCGACCGACGCGCCAGATGCGCCAACGCCGATCACTGACACCGAGGCACCACCTGTAGTCGACGCCAACACGACACAGACAAGTTCAGCGTCAAACCTAATCTCGGTGGAAACCGATCTGATCCGTGCTCAGATTTCCGCCATCGGAGGCACCATCGAGAGCATGTGGCTTAAAGAGTACGCGCGAGTCGCAGATCAGCCGGAAGACAAGTTTCGGCTGTTGAAGCCGCAGCCGCCGAATATGTTTATCGTTCAATCCGGTCTGTTGGGCGGTGCAGACGTCAAACTCCCGAATCACAAGGCCAGGTTCACGGCCGAACAGCAAGCCTTCGCATTGACAGATGATGCCGATTCGATGACGGTTGAGTTGCGTTGGTCAAGTGAAACAGGGGTGGATGTGTTCAAGCGCTATCGGTTTACACGCGGTAGCTACCTCATTGAAGTCGAGCAGGAGGTACTCAACAACGGAGCAAAGCCGCTGCAACTGCGGGTCTACGACCAACTGCAACGCACAGAACTGTATGACCCCGCCAAGTCCAGTTTTATCCACACCTATACCGGTGCCGTCTACTACAGTCCGGAACTCAAGTACAAGAAGGAGTCTTTCGGCGACATTTCCGATACCGCCCTGAAAATCACCGTCACCGATGGCTGGATCGCGATGATCCAGCACTACTTTATGGCGGCCTGGATACCCCCAACCCAGTCGGCACAGACGTTTTACACAAAGGCCGTAGCTGGCGACAGATACATCATCGGCACTTATTCGCCGGCGGTGCAGGTGCCAGCCGGACAATCCCATACGTTTTCAAGTCGCCTGTTCGCTGGTCCCAAACTGCATGACACGCTGGCGAAGATCGCCCCAGGTCTGGAACTGACGGTCGACTATGGCTGGCTGACGGTCCTTGCCGAACCGATCCACTGGCTTCTGACCCTAATCCATAAGGTCGTTGGTAACTGGGGATGGGCCATCATCATCCTGACGATTTTGATCAAGGCTGCTTTCTACAAGCTCTCGGAAACAAGCTACAAATCCATGGCCAACATGCGCAAGTTGGCGCCGCGCATGCAGGCCCTGAAGGACCGCTATGGTGACGACAAGGATCGAATGAACCAAGCAATGATGGAAATGTACAAAAAGGAGAAGATCAATCCCCTCGGCGGCTGTTTGCCGATCCTGGTCCAAATCCCCGTCTTTATCGCCCTGTACTGGGTTCTTCTTGAAAGCGTCGAGCTTCGCCACGCGCCATTTATGCTTTGGCTGAACAACCTGACGGCACCAGACCCATTTTATGTTCTGCCGCTGATCATGGGCGTGTCTATGTTCGTGCAGCAAAAGCTCAACCCGCCGCCGCCGGACCCGATTCAAGCCAAGGTGCTGATGGCGTTGCCATTTGTGTTTACGGTATTTTTTGCCTTTTTCCCATCCGGCTTGGTGTTGTACTGGACGGTTAACCAATTGCTGTCCATTGCTCAGCAGTGGTACATCACACAGCGGATCGAAAAGGCTGACAAGGTAAAACGCGGGCACTGAAGCGCTCTCCCCTGCCCCGCGCCGAGCTTTTTTTTGTCGCCTTCGCGTGACACCATTGCCGCCGAGGCGACCCCGCCCGGTCGCGGCGGCATTGGCATTATCCGGGTATCAGGTTCACGCGTCGCAGACATCGCAACCGCTCTGCTCGGCGCGCTGCCTAAACCGCGCCGAGCCAGCTTGCGCGATTTTCGCGACGGCAATGACGAAACGATCGACAAAGGCATCGCCCTCTATTTCCCCGGCCCAAACTCGTTTACCGGCGAAGATGTGCTGGAACTCCATGGCCATGGCGGCCCAGTAGTACTTGATCTGCTGCTGAACCGCATCCTACAACTTGGTGCCCGCTCGGCGCGGCCGGGCGAATTCAGTGAACGCGCTTTTCTCGAAGGCCGCCTTGATCTTGCCCAAGCCGAGGCCGTCGCCGACCTGATCGACAGCACCACGAGCACGCAAGCGCGTTTGGCTGCCCGAACCATGCAGGGTCAGCTGTCACGGCGCATTCATGGCATTCTTCACTCCCTTATTCGCTTACGCGGTTTTGTTGAGGCAGCATTGGATTTTCCAGAAGAGGAGATCGACTTCATCACGGACTCGACCATTGATGATGATTTATCGGCAATCATCACCGACGTCGACGCTTTGCTGCTTGATGCCCATCGCGGGGAACGCGTGCGCGATGGACTGCTTGTGGTAATCGCTGGCGCACCCAACGCGGGGAAATCCAGCCTGCTGAATGCACTTTCCGGCAACGATCTGGCGATCGTCACGCCCATTCCCGGTACCACCAGGGATATTTTGCGTGCCGACATCGAAGTCGATGGACTACCGCTGCGAATCATCGACACCGCCGGTCTTCGCCCATCCGCTGACCCCATCGAGCAAGAAGGCATCCGCCGGGCGCAAGAACAAATCGACCATGCTGACCATGTGCTCTGGATCATCGACGACAGCCTGGAGCCGAGGGCAACCGACCTGGATTACGATGGCCTGCCAGCTGCTGCTGATCTCACTCTGATACGCAACAAGATCGACCTCAGTGGCCGTGCTGCGGATACACATCAACAGGCCGGTGGAATCACCGAAATTGCCTGTTCCATGCGCACTGGGGCGGGACTCCAACAATTGCGCAATCACCTGAAAACCTGCGCTGACTATCGAGGACCGGAAAGCGGCACCTTTAGTGCTCGACGGCGCCACCTGGACGCGCTCCGGCGCACCGCTGCTTCTCTGACCGAGGCAAGGGGGGTTTTTCAGGCCAGCGGATCGGCAGAGCTGATGGCCGAAGACCTACGCCAAGCACAGCAAAGTCTCAGCGAGATTACCGGAGCCTTCAGCTCCGACGATCTACTCGATAAGATCTTTGGCGAATTCTGTATCGGCAAATGAAAGGCCCAGCCAAGGATAGGTAGTGAACTTCCCAGCGTTCAACGTAACCGTTCAGAGACCCGGTATCGGAGCCGGCAGAGAAGCTGCCGGGCGACCGGCACCGCGATCGGCGATGACGCCGGCCAGATAGGTCCAGGGTGAGCTGCCGAAATCTGCCGTCTCACTAAAACAAGTGCTTCCCGGTTTATGGATGCTTAGTCGGTGTCGGGGTCGGAGTCGGTGTCAAGGTCGGAATGAGGGATTGGTATCGAGCTGGCTGCTTTGATCGATGAGCGGATTCGATTCCGATAGCGACCCCGACACCGATTAGGCTTCCCCAGTGCGTTCGATGAAGCAATCCAAGACCCGGAATCGGTTTGGCATCAAAACTCAGGACATTTCGACAGCCTAGGTCCAGGGCACGTGCCCGCATGATCCATCGCGTCTTTAGCGATCTGGCGAGCTTCAAGCCGATTCGGTTTCACGCCGGGCTCAACGTCCTCGTCGCCGAGAAGACCCGCACCGCAACCGACCGCCAGACCCGCAACGGCGCCGGCAAATCGAGCCTGATCGAGCTGATCCACTTCGCACTCGGTGCGGATTGCAAAGTCGGCTGCATCTTTCGCAACGAGGCGCTCCGGGGCCACCTGTTCGGCATTGAGCTGGACATCGCCCAACGGTCGGTTCGCGTATCCCGCAGCGGCACCAGCCCATCAACCGTGCTGGTCAGCGGCCTTGATGGGACCACAGGTCGCACCACCCGCGCCTCGCAATCCGAGCTCCTGACGGATCAGGGCTACGACCTGGCGGAATGGCGCGACATCCTAGGCACCGAGCTCTTCGAGCTTCCGCCGAGCGACCGCAGAACCCGCTTCGCTCCGACCTTCCGCAGCCTGATCCCGTACTTCGCACGCCGCCAATCCACCGGTGGACTCGACCACCCAGAGCGCTGCGACAAGAACCAGCAGATCGGAAGTCAACAGATCGCCGTGTCCTACCTGCTCGGTCTCGACTGGGACGTGCCGCGGCAGTTGCAGGAGGTCCGGGAAAAGGAGAAGACCATCCGCCAGCTCCGCAAGGCCTCCAGAGAAGGCACCCTGGGCCGCATCATCCCCTCAGCCGCAGAACTCCGCGCCAATCTCACTCTGGCCGAGCGTCGCGTCGAGGCCCTGAAGGAGCGCATCGCCAGCTTCGTCGTTCTGCCCGAATACACCGAGCGCGAGCAGGAGGCCGCCGAGCTGACCCAGCGCCTGAACGCGCTTGCGGACGAGAACACCACCGACCGCCTGCTCATCGAAGACCTGGAACAGGCCATGGCCACCGAAGCGCCACCACAGGCCAACGACGTGGAGCGCCTCTACGCCCAGGCCGGTGTCGTGCTGCCGGACAACGTCGCGCGCCGCTTCGACGAGGTCCGCACCTTCCACAGCTCCATCGTCCAGAACCGCCGCTCCCACCTGCGCGGCGAGGTGCAGGCCGCCGGCCAGCGCATCGCCGCCCGCGAGCGGGAACAGGCCGAGCTGGATCAACGCCGCGCCCAAGTGATGGAGCTGCTGCGCGCCCACGGCGCCCTGGAACAGCTCACCCAGCTCCAGGGCGAGCTGAGCCGCGCGGAGGCCGAGGCCGAGACCCTGCGCCAAGCCCAGGACACCGCCGAGCGCGTCGAGACCACCGCCGCGGACCTCAAGATGGAACGCGCGACGCTCTACCGGCGCTTGCAGGACGACTACCACGACGAGCGCGAGGTCATCGACGAGGCCGTCGTCTGCTTCGCCGAGCTGTCCGCCGCCCTCTACGAGCGCCCCGGCACACTCACCATCGATCCCACCGACAACGGCCCGACCTTCCGCATCGACATCCCCGCCCACCGCAGCACCGGCATCAGCCGCATGCAGGTCTTCTGCTTCGACCTGATGCTGATGGAACTCTGGACCCGCCGCCAACGCGGCCCCGGCTTCCTGATCCACGACAGCCACCTGTTCGACGGCGTCGACGGTCGCCAGGTCGGCAAGGCCCTGCGCCTGGGCGCCGGGCGCGCCGCCAAGCTCGGCTTCCAGTACATCGTCAAGCTCAACTCCGACGAGCTGGCCAAGGCCGAGCTGCCGCCGGGGTTCGACGTGCGCCCGCATGTGCTGGACGTGGAGCTGACCGATGCGTCCGAGACCGGTGGGCTGTTCGGGTTGAGGTTCGATTGACACGCGGCGTTGCGTTGCCAACCAGGAGCCTTCCAGATGAGGTCACGCAGCCGACTCGAAGCCGAGATCACAGAGCGACTCTCGCGCCTCAGCGCCGAGGACATGCAGCGCGTCGCCGAGGACTACGCGCGCATCCGCCACCCGCAGCGTATGTCCAGCACGTCAACCGGACCTATCGTCGCACGGGCGGCTTGTTCGAGGGCCGGTTCCGCTCATCGCTGATTGAGGCCGACACCTATCTGCTGACCTGCCAGCGTTACATCGAACTCAATCCGGTTCGTGCCTCAATGGTCAGTGCGCCTGGTGATTATCGTTGGTCGAGCCATCGGGCCAATGCGCTTGGCCGCCAGGATTCCGTGGTCACACCGCACCCGCTGTACCAAGACTTGGCAGACTCTGATCAGGCTCGTTTTGCTGCGTATCGCAGGTTGTTCGAGGATATGCTCAGCGCCGAGTTGCTTCAACGTTTCCGCGAGTGCATCAACGGCGGCTTCGTGCTTGGCAGTCCAAAGTTCGAGCGGCAGATCGCCGCTATGATCGGTAGACGAACCTGGAAGGGGGCACCCGGACGGCCGCTAAAGGAAATCGATGCGGATGAGTAAGGTGAGCTTGCATTGTAGAAAACGTGATCTGTCCCCTTTTTCCCTGCCTTTTTCCCTGCCTTTTTCCGCTTTACATCTGTCTGTGCCCCGAGGTGCCGTAGGAGGTCAGGCTGGCGGGGGAGTGTCAGGATTCTTTTCATTTGCTTGGGGCCAGACCCTCGGTCGCCGCGCAGGAGTAGGCCGATGCCGAAGCTGGCGTAGACGACTGAGCGCATGTAAAACAAAGACTTGTCGGCATCCGGGTGGCTCTCATCCCTGGGTACTCCCGGGGGGAATAAAAATTGCCTAGTGACAGCCGGGAGCCGCAAAATCCGCTCCTAGTGTAAAGTTTTCGATACTGAAGACCGGCGGTCCCCATGCGGGGGCTGCCGTCGCTCGGGGCAGGCGCCGCCGCAGCCCCGAGCGGCAAAGGTCCGCAGCGGCAATCCCCTCAACCATTCCAACGCTCAGGAAACCTCAGCATGCAAAGCCAGCTCAAGCAACACCTCGCCATCGCCACCGGTGCTGTTTCAGTCGCCGCCGTCCCTGTGGGGGCGGATGCCGCAATCGTCTACAAGGACGACACCAATGCCTTCACGGTGAGCGTTGCCGGCACCACCAGCGCCGAGTGGGACATCGACGGTGACGGAGGCAATGACTTCCTGTTGACAACCTTCGCTTCGATCTACGTCTCTTTCAACAGCGCTACCGGGCGAAACGGGCGCGGCCTCCTCGCAACCGGTACCAACGAGTTCAACCGCCTGGCGTTGGGACTCACGGTCGAGCCGATTCTGAGTGCGCCCTACACTTGGGCCGGTAGCGGAGACCGCCCCTATATTGAGATCACTAGCTACGGGTCTATAGCAGGCAGATTCGGAAACGGCGTCATCGGTAGCAACTTCATCGGCTTCCGCTTCCTGTCCGGGACCGATTTGCTGTACGGCTGGGGGGAGATCAACGTCCAGCCCTTCAGCGTGACCGTCAACCGCTGGGCCTACAACGACGAGGCCGATGGCAGCATCGAGGTCGGTGATACCGGACAGCAGGTTCCAGCCCCATCGACCCTCGCCCTCCTCGCCGCCGGCGCCTTCGGCCTGCGCCGCTGGCGCGCCCGCCGCGCCGCAGCCTAGGTCTACTTCGTGGGAGCCGCTTCCAGTCGCGATTCGGCCTGCGCTTGTGGAGTCGCGGCTGGAAGCCGCTCCCACGGTGGACGGGGCGCGTGGGAGCGGCTTCCAGCCGCGATAGGCCTTGCGCTCGGGGAGTCGCGGCTGGAAGCCGCTCCCACGGTGCGCGGGGCCTGTGGGAGCGGCTTCCAGCCGCGACTGCCGGGCTGAAGGCGCCATGCCCGATAGAGGACCGAAGACGCCGCCGCACAGCCGTGATCTGCGCAAGGGACGCATCTCGGAAGCCGGGCGCATCTACCACATCCGCACCACCACCGCCGAGCGCCAGCCGTTCTTCGCCGATCTCCATATCGGCCGAGAACTGGTGCATGCCCTGCGCTTCCAGCATGAACGCGGCACCGTCGAGAGCCTGGCCTTCGTCGTCATGCCGGACCATCTCCACTGGCTCATTGTGCTCGGCGACGGCGTGGAGCTCCGTACCGTCATGCACAGCGTCAAGAGCTTCAGCGCGCAGCAGATCAACCGCTGTATCGGGCGCACCGGGGCGGTTTGGCAGGATGGCTATTTCGACCGCGCCTTGCGGGCGGAGGACGACCTGCGGGCGGTCGCGCGCTACATCGTAGCCAACCCGCTGCGCGCCGGGCTGGTGACGCGCATCGGCGACTATCCGCTGTGGGATGCGATCTGGGTCTGACGTGGGAGCGGCTTCCAGCCGCGATAGGGCTTGCGCGCCGGGAGTCGCGGCTGGAAGCCGCTCCCACTGTGCGCAGGCCCCGTGGGAGCGGCTTCCAGCCGCGATTGGGCTTGCGCGCCCGGAGTCGCGGCTGGAAGCCGCTCCCACAGTGCGCGGGGCCTGTGGGAGCGGCTTCCAGCCGCGATCCGGCGCCTGCGCGGCGGTTTGACGCTGAGCCATGCCTATTCCTTCGCCATGCCTCTGCCCGCGCCTCGAAGGCCGGGGCTCACCGGCGGCACAGCAACAGAGTAACCAGACATGACCAAGACCCTACTCATCGGCTGGGACGCCGCCGACTGGAAGGTGATCTCCCCGCTCATCGACGCCGGCGAGATGCCGAACCTCGAGCACCTGATCGAGAACGGCGTCATGGGCAACCTGGCGACCCTGTATCCGGTGCTCTCGCCGATGCTCTGGACCAGCATCGCCACCGGCAAGCGAGCGCACAAGCACGGCATCCACGGCTTCTCGGAGCCCGACCCGGCCTCCGGCGGGGCGCGGCCCATCACCAACCTGGGCCGCAAGACCAAGGCGGTCTCGAACATCCTGAACCAGCAAGGGCTGCGCTCCAACGTCATCGGCTGGTGGCCGAGCTACCCCTGCGAGCCCATCAACGGGGTCATGGTCTCGGACCACTTAAAGGATCCGGTCGGCGACTACCTGGCCGAGGATGGCAAGACCATCAATCCCTGGCCGCTGAAACCCTCGCACGTGCATCCGGAGTCGCTGCGCGAGACCCTGGCCGAGTTTCGCGTCCATCCCTAGGAGCTCGACGGCGAGACGCTGCAGCTCTTCGTGCCCAAGGCGGCGGAGATCGACCAGGCCAAGGACCGGCGCCTGTATTCTGTGGCCAAGATCATCGCCGAGTGTGCCAGCGTGCAGGCGGCGGCAACCTACGTGATGCAGCAGGACGATTGGGCATTCACCGCGGTCTATTTCGACGCCATCGACCATTTCAGCCATGGCTTCATGCGCTACCACACCCCGCGGCTGCCCTGGGTGAGCGAGGCGGATTTCGACCTCTACCAGGACGTCGTCAACGCCGGCTACCGCTTCCACGACATGATGCTCGGCGTGCTGCTGGATCTGGCGGGGCCGGACACCAATGTGCTGATATGCTCCGATCACGGCTTCCACCCGGACCACCTGCGGGTGCAGGAGATCCCGAACGAGCCGGCGGACCCGGCGGATGAGCACCGCCACTTCGGCGTCTTCGCCGCCTGCGGCCCCGGCTTCCAGCGCGACAAGCTGGTGTTCGGCGCCACGCTCTTGGACATCACGCCGACCATCCTTCGGCTGCACGACCTGCCGGTGGTCGAGGATATGGACGGCATGCCCCTGGCGCAGGCCCTGCGCGACGCCAAACCGGTCGACCTCATCCCGAGCTGGGACACCGTGCCCGGCGACGACGGTCGCCACCCCGAGGATGTGCGCATCGACCCGGTGGACGCCCGCGAGTCCCTGCAACAGCTGGTGGACCTGGGCTACATCGAGGATCTGGGCGAGGACCGCAAACAGGTCGCCGAGACCACCATCAAGGATCTGCGCTACAACCTGGCCCGAGACCTGGCCGACAGCGGCAAGCTGGCCGAGGCCGAGGCGATCCATGCCGAGCTGTGGCAGGCGCACCCGGACGAGAGCCGTTTCGGGCTGCATCTGTTCAACGCCCAGCTGCGCCGTGCCGACACCGCCGCGGCGCGGGAGACGCTGGCGTTGTTGGAGCAGCGCAAGCGCGACTATGCCGAGCGTGCGCGCGCGGAGCTTCAGCGTCTCAAAGAGGCGTGGAAGGACCGCCAGCCCGAGGACTTCAGCGAGCAGGAGCAGCGCCAACTGCGCAAGCTGCGCAAGCAGGCCGGTACCAACCAGGCCACCTTCGCCTGGCTGAAGGGCCGGCTGCTGGCCGCCGAGGGCCGCCCCGGCGAGGCCCTGGTGGCCTTCGAGCAGGCCGAGCAGGTACAGATGCACAACCGCCCGAGCCTGTTCCAGGCCCGGGGCGAGGCCCTGCTGGCCCTGCGCCGGTTTGTCGACGCCGAGGCGCGCTTCCGTCGGGTGCTGGAGATCGACCCGGTCAACGCCGACGCCAGCCTGGGCCTGGCGCGCGCATTGCTGATGCAGCGGGGTCAGGCGGAGGCGGCGCTGGCGGCGGTCTCCGATGCCCTCGGGCTGGTCTACCATCAACCCCGCGGTCACTTTCTGCGCGGGGCGGCGCTGATGCGGCTCGGCCGGCTGGCGCAGGCGCGGGCCGCCTTCGAGACCGCGGTGGCCCAGAACCCGGCCTTTCCGGCGGCCCATCGGCGGCTGGCGCGCCTCGCCTGGCGCTCGGGAGATCAGGCCGCGGCGGAGCATCAGCTGGGCCTGGCCAAGGCGGCGCTGCGCCGGGTTCGGGAGATGCGCGCGGGCACCCCGCGGCCGAGCCTCAGCGAGGCGGCGCCGCTGGAGCCCGAGGCCATCGCCAGCCTGGACGAGCTCGGCAGACCCAAGGCGCTGCCGCCCCTGGCCGATGACGAGATCGTCATCGTCTCCGGGCTGCCGCGCTCGGGCACCAGCATGCTGATGCAGATGCTCGCCGCCGGCGGCGTGCCGATCCTGACCGACGGCGAGCGTGCCGCCGACCAGGACAACCCCCGCGGCTACCTGGAGTACGCCGCCGCCAAGCGCCCGGACGCCGGCACCGGCTGGCTTGCCGATGCCCGCGGCAAGGCGGTCAAGATCGTCGCCCAGCTGCTGCCCGCACTGACCGCCGAACATCGCTATCGGGTCATCTTCGCCGAGCGGCCGTTGCACGAGATCCTGGCCTCGCAGCGGGTGATGCTGGAGCGTTCCGGCAAACCGGGCGGACGGCTGGCGGAACGGCGAATGGCCGGCATCTTCCTCAAGCAGATGGCCCAGGTCCAGCGCATCCTGACGCCCCATGGTGAACGGGTCCAGGTGCTGTCGGTCCCCTACCATGAAGCCCTTGCCGACCCGAGCGCCGCAGCCGAGCGGCTCAACGACTTCCTCGGCGGCGGGCTCGACCTGGCGGCGATGGCCGCAGCGGTGGCGCCGAGCCTGCGACGGCAGGGGGCCGCGGCGCGCGAGTAGCGCGGTACCCGAGCGGGCACGACGCGTCTCCGGGCGGAGCGGGCAGGCGTGGAGTTGGATTCGCGGCGCGCGGCGAGGTATCGGGCGTACGACACGCGCTGCTGATCGGCCTTCAGGTTCGGGCCAAAGACCGAGCGTTCAGGCGATGCGAAGGACCGTCGGGATAATCCTAGAAACCGCAGATGAGCGCAGATTAGTCCTTTCTAATCGATTGAGTATTCTTGCTAACGAGCGCATCCACTGGGTGAACTCGGATCGTGCGGCAAACTGCTGACCAATCTGCGCAAATCTGCGGTTAAATACGCTTTATAGGATAATCCGCCAACACGAGGTTCGATCGTCACGCGCTGCGAGAGCGCCACATCAATCGCTGCCCTCGGTGTTGTGTCTGCGCGACTGGCAAGATAGGCACTTGGTTTTGCTTTGGATCGGTCCGCTGCTGCTTCCTAGCTTGGGTGCCTACCGACTTACTCGGACGCATCCCCCGGGCCGAGCAGCCCGGTGACGCCGTCGGCGTCGAAGATGCCGTCGAGCCAGGCATCGAGCTGCCCTGTAGGGGGGAACCAGGGACAGACCACATTTTTCCCATACGCGGCCGACTATAGGGAGAAATGGTGGTCTGTCCCTGTTTTCCGTCCCTGTTTTCCGTCCCTGTTCTCCCTCAGGTTAGCCGGATCGCTCGCAGGGTACGTGATGCAAAAAGCAAGACCTGGCCCTATGGCTTGTCCTGACCCTGTGACTTGTCCGGCAGACACCCACTCAGGCCGCCGATTGGCGTACCGCGATCTCGCTTCGAACGACAACATAGGCGCGCCAGTAATTGAACAGGCCACCGAGGAAGAACAGCAGGCTGCCGGTCAGGTATTGCCAGGCGAGAAAGGCGAACAGGGTCCGCTCGAAGGGCTCGGGCGCGGCTTCCCACAAGAGGGTATCGAGGCGACCGCGAACAGCACGGAGCCCACCACGAAGGTGAGCGCGGTCAGATTCATCAACTGCAGTGTCAGCTTTGAGTCGGCCCTGACGATCTGCAGAACATTGACGCAGGCCCCGAGCACGAACAACAGGCTGCCGGTGATGAAGGTCCAGGCGCCAGCGGTCACCCAGCCGACAGCGGACAAGAAGAAAATGCTGCCAACCGTGAACAGAATAGTGCCCAACACATAGCTCACGGCGGCAATGTAGTCCAGCACCTGCCCGGTGCGCGGTGGGGATGATTCCCGCCAGTTGCGCCGGACCTCGAGGAGGTCGTGGACGGTGACGAGGAGATAGATCAGGGACCCGCCGAAAAAGGTCCATGCGCCGACATCCGCATAGGCCTCGAACGCCGGAAAGAACAGGATGCTGCCGATGACGAAGACCAGGCCGCCGAGCTTGTAGGCGACGGCGTTGATGGTCTCCCAGCGGAATTGGGCGCGGAGGTCCGCGCTGGATGCGGTCAGGTCGTGCATCCGTGATCGGTTGGTGAACAGGTGGGGCATTCGCTTAGTCTCCTCAGGCGCGCGGCGTCGAGGGTTCGCGCGCCTCTGCCAGATGGTGGTTTGCCGGGGCCGGCCCGCATCGCCCCCCTTGCGCTGGGGTGCGCGGGCTACTGAAGCGCCTGCGGCAGTGCCGGCACCGGCCGGTCATCGTCGCCGTTCGCGGTACCCGTCATCACCAGCACCGAGCCGGTGGTGCCGACGCGCAGGTCCACCCCGTCGGGGATCTGATCGAGGTGCACGCGCACCGGGATGCGCTGGGCGAGGCGAATCCACTCGAAGGTGGGGCTGACGGTGGGCAAGAGGTCGTTGCCGGTGCCGGCGTCGCTCTGCGAGATGCCCCAGCCGATGCTGTCCACGCGGCCGTGCAGCGGCAGGTCCGGATAGGTCATCAGGGTGATGACGGCGCGGTCGCCGGGGACGACGCGCGCGATCATGGTCTCGCGGAAGTAGCCATGCACCCAGAAGCTGGCGGTGTCCACCAGCGCCAGGGCCGGCTGGTTGGCCACCGCCTGGCTGCCGAGGCGCAGGTTGAGGTTGGTGACGTAGCCGTCCACGGATGCCTCGACCCGAGTGAAGCCTAGGTTCAGCTTGGCGGTCTCCAGCGCCGCCTTGGCGCCGCGCAGTTGGGCGTTGTCCTCGCCGGAGGCGCCGCGGTCGGCCTTGGCACGGGCCAGCTCGGCCTTGGCCTGCAGCAGCGCGGCGGTGGCCTGGGTGCGCTGGGCCTGGGCCTTGGCCAGATCGGCCTGGGCGACGTTGAAGGCCGCCTCGGCCTCGTCGAAGGTGCGCTTGGCCACATCGCCTTTGGCAATGAGCTGTTTCGCGCGCTCGAAGTCCTTACCGGCCTTCTCCAGCGTCGCCTCGGCGCTGGCCACCAGCGAATCCGCCTGCGGCAGACCGGTCTTGGACTGCTCCACGGCGGCCTCGGCCGCGTCGACCTGGGCGCCCAGGTTGTCGAGCCGATCCAGGGTCTCGTCCAGGTTGGCCTTGGCTTGGTCCAGGTCCGCCTGGTAGGTGCGCGGGTCGATCTCGAACAGCAGGTCGCCGGCATTGACGAACTGGTTGTCCTTGATCGGCAGGGCCACGATGGGGCCGGAGACGCTTGGGGCCACGCGGATGACGTTGGCGCGCACCTGGCCGTCGCGGGTCCAGGGGTTGACGACATAGTCCCAGTACTTCCAGACGACCAGCAGCACGGCCATCAGCACCACGGCGCCGGTCAGGCCATAGCGCATCAACGCGGGGTTCTTATTCATGACGGGATGATGAAGGTTCCGATGAGCACGGTGTAGATCGCCACCAGCGCGAGCAGTACCAGCGGCGGATAGAAGAAGTAGCGCGAGAGCCGGTAGCGGTTGAGCAGGCGGCCGGTCAGCGACGCCAGCAACACCCCCGCGATGGCGGCGATCAGCAGCGGCGGGAAGTAGACGCCGCCGATATGAAACTCGCTCGGGATAAAGATCATGCTGCCCTCCAGGCGGTCAGAAACGGGGCTCGCGCAAACGCGGCCAGTCGATGGCGACGGCGGGCTTCGCCAACAGCAGCAAGGACTCCGACACGCCGCGGTGGGCACTCAGCAGCCGGTACATGTTCTCGGACTCCTGCCTGCTCAGGCGGTCGCTGCCGTCGAGGGTCTCGGCGATGCGCCCTTCCAGGCGTGCCACCGCCGCGTGCAGGCGCGTCTGCAGGGCCTGCGGGTCCGCCGAGGCCGGGTCTTCGGCCAGGTCGCGGAGCACTCCCTCGACGCCGCCGCGCCAGGTGCGGATGTCGCCCCGCAGCTCCCGTACCAGCGCCGGCGCCTGCGGCAAGCTCCGCGCCTCCAACAACGCCTGTATGCGATAGCTCAGGCTCCACAATCGATCGACGAACGCTTGGATCTCGGCGGCTGTGGATCTCCCCAAGGCGTCCGCCGGCAACGATCGCCCCCAACCGGCGAGCTTGACCGGCAGCGTCATGACCTCGTAGCTGCAGAAGCGCGCTCGCAATCGCTGCGTCCAGGACAGCTCGTGCCGCGGCGTCCTGCCGAGCTGCAACAGGTACTCGCAGCTGCCGAAGAAGCGATTGACCAGGCGCAGGAAGACGCGGTCGGGTTGGTGGGAAACCGGCAGGTACTCGGTCACCTGCAGCACGGTCAGGATGACTAGCCACATCATCAAGGTCGTCGTGAAGTGCGTAAAGCTGTACTCCTGGTGGTTGGTCACGCCGATCAGGGAGAAAAACAGATAGGCGAAGATGGTACGCAGGAGCGCTTGCTTCGGCTCGTGGAAAACGTAAACCACGGTGAACACGACGGCCGAGACCCCGAGCGCGAGCTCGGGGTACGACGAGAGTTGCGGCATCACGAAGATGTAAAAGGGGAAGGCGGCGGCCAGTGCGACCGTCACCGGCAGATACAGCTTGGTGAGGCTGAATGATGGCAAGGCACTGTCCGCAAACGCGAGCCGGGTGGCGATACCCAGGGCGCCCAGCCCCGTCGGGATGTCCGGGATGTAGACGATGGCGAGAAACATCAGCCAGATCGATGCCGCCGTGCGCACCGCCTCGTCGAAATGGTCCCGATCCAGCGGCAAGGGGCCGGGGGACGGGGCCGCAACCGCGGGCTGTGGTTTGACGTCCTGTTGGTCGGCGGCGCAGTCGAACGCCGCGATCCGGCAAGCCGCGCGGTACAAGGCCAGGCTCAGGTTGTCGAGCTGCCGCAGCCGATCACGCTGGGCGGTGACGGCCGCGATGTCGAACTGACCCAGCGAGTGTAACCGCTGGTCGTCCCACTCGATCGCCAGCGGCTCGGGCTGGCGCGACGGCGCCTTGCCGGCGATCATCGCCGCCGCGCCCTCCAGGCGTCGGTCCAGCTCCCGTAGGTAGACGGTCAGCTTCGGTACCAGCGCGCGCAGGATCGCGAGCTGGTGCTCGTCCAGGTCGGCACCCCAGCGGATCAGGGTTTCGTCCAGTGCCGCGATCTCTGCCTGGAACGCGCGCCAATCCGAGTACGCCTCCGCGACCTCCCAGCTATCGGATTGTGCGACGCCCAGCAGCTTGTCCACCTGCGCCTGCAGCCGATGGATGTCGTCGCGCAGCGCAGTTGTCTCGTGGTCCCCAGCCGCGCCGCCAACACGGGCGGTACAGACGCCCAACAGGTGCCGTGCCTTGTCGATGAGCGCCTGGGCAGTATGAACGAGCTTGCGCCCGGAGCTTTCCGGCCAGAGCAGCAGCGCAATCACCACGTAGGTGACCAGCCCCGTGCCGGTCTCCTGCGCCCGATCGATGCCGATCTCGAAGGCATTGCCGGGGCTGAAGGCGCTGTCGAAGGCGATGACGGTGGCGAAGAAGCCCGCCTGTTGCCAAAAGTAGCCGTGCCCCTTGGAGCTCAGGGCCAGGTAGGTGAACACTGCGCCGTAGAGGGACAGGAAGGTCACGAACAGCCAACGCTCCTGGATGAAGAAGGCGAGCAGCACGAAGCCCCCCACCGCGCCGACCAGCCCGCCGGCGAGCCGCATCAAGCCCTTCTGCACGCCTTCGCCGGTGGTCGCGAGCCCCACCGAGAAGGCAGTCCAGGCCGCCCAGTAGGGCTTCTCCCAGTCCATGTGCAGGGCGATGGCGTAGGCGATGACCACCGCCAGGCTGGTCTTGAGCGCCAGCTTGGCCCTTGGTGAGAGCGCGCCCGTCATGGCGTGCTCGCGTCGGTCTGCCGGCGGTAGGCGTCGACGACGTCCTGAAGGGTATCGAAGAACGCGTCTTTGCCGAACAGCTGGTCGAGCTGGTAGCGGCTGTGGTCGCGGACATCATCCATCACCTGCGCGACCACCAGCTGGATGCCCTGCTCCTTCAGCTCGGCGAAGGTGGCGCGCAGGGTCTCGGCGGCGGAGAAGTCCACGTCGTCGATGGCCGAGGCGTCCAAGCACAGCCAGCGCAGCGGCGGCTCGACGCCACAGGCCAGTGCCGTTACCTCCGCGGCCATTTGCTCGGCGTTGGCGTAATACATGCTATGGGTGAAACGATAGACGACGAGCCCCGGCAGGGCCTGGACCTTGGTATCCATCGGCAGCGCATGCCAGGTGCCTGTCCCGTCCGGCTGCAGCAGCGCGTTCTTAGGCCGGTAGCCGCGCCGGGTGTGATCGATGAGGGAGAGCACGATGGCGAGGATGATGCCCTGCTCGACACCCACAAGCACCACCATCAGCGCCGTGATCAGCGCGACCCAGAATTCCGAGCGGCGCTCCTGGTAGATGCGCCGCATGCTATCGAGGTCGATCAGATCCAGGCCGATCAGGAACACCACGGCGGACAGCACCGCCTCCGGCATGTAGGCGAGCGGGCCGGTCAGGAACAGCAGCACCAGCAGAACGATGGCGGACATCACCAGCAGCGCGAGCTGGGTGCGTCCGCCGGCGCTGTCTACCATCTGGGTCTTGGTGGGGCTGCCGTTGACGACGAAGGTGCCGGAGAGACCGGCGCCGATGTTGGCGAGCCCGAGCCCGAGCAAGTCCCGGTCCTCGCTGAAGGGCTCGTTGTAGCGGGCGGCATAGGCGCGGGAGGTCGCGGCGCTCTGGGCGAGAATGACCACACACATGGCAAAGGCCGTCGGCACCAGCTGGTTGATCAGCTCCCAGCTCCAGTCCACCTGGGGCAGGGCGATCTGCGGCAGACCGCCAGGCACCGCGCCCAGCACCGGCAGATGCTGCCCCAGGTCCAACGCCCAGCTGAACCAGATGGCTCCGACCACCGCGATCAGCGCACCTGGGATCTTCCGGGAGATGCGCTTTGCGCCCAGGATGACCGCCAGCACCGCAACCGCCGTGGCCAGGGCATAGCCGTTGACCTGACCGAGCTGCTGCAGATCGCCCCAGATCTTGCTTAGGGTGCCGTGCCCGCCGCCTTCGATGCCCAGCATCCCGGCCACCTGTCCGAGCGCCACCTGCACGCCGACCCCGGTGAGGAAGCCTACCAGCACCGTGCGCGACAGAAAGTCCGCCAGGAATCCGAGCCCGACCAGGCGCGCGAGCAGCAGGAACCCCGCCGCCATGAACGCGAGCACGACGGCCAGCGCGACGTATTCGTCGGAGCCCACCGCGGCCAGGCCGCCGAGCCCCGCCGCCAGAATGGCCGCCGTCGCTGAGTCGGCACCCACCACCAGGTGCCTCGATGAGCCGAAGAAGGCGAACAGCACCGCCGGGATTAGCATGGTGTAGAGGCCGGTGACCACCGGCGTGCCGGCGATCTTGGTGTAACCCATGACCTCCGGGATCGCGAGCGCCGCCAGCGTCAGGCCGGCGATGAACTCCGCCGGCACCTGCGATGCCTTGATGGGCAGCACCCCTTGCAGGATCGGAAGGCCGCCGCTCGTGGATTTGGTGCGCGCTGTCGTCATGCTCTGCTCCGCGGATGCTGCCGGTTGCCTGGACATTGATGAGAGGTTCGACGCACTCGCCGCGATCGGTGTGTGCGGGATCGGACCCCTGGCGCACCACCGGTCTCGGCTGACGCACAGCGCCCGCGTGCCGCAGATGGTGCTCGGCGTAGCCGCTCCAGGTGCGATGGACCACGGCGTAGAGCAGCGCCGTCGACTAACCGAGCAGCAGCAGGCCATTCAGCGCCTCGATGCCGATCAGCAGACGCCATTGCTCGCTGCTCAGGAATAGAAATTTATTAACTTGTGCACTCCTGAGAAGCAGCAGGAACGGCGCGATAATTCCATGCTGGCAAAAACGTATCAAAGAGGATGCGCATGTTTTGCTTGAAATCTGCCGCCACTTTTCGTCCCGTTTCATAGACCTTATCGATGACATGAACGAACGCCTTGAGTCCCGTTGAAGTGTGGGTGTTTTCCATGAGTTCCTTGACCAACTCGGTACTGGTGAAAATCACGCCTTGGCAGGCACGGGTCACATGGGGAAAGAGACGGTGTTCGATGGGATTGTACTTAGAACAGTAGGGCGGATAATGAGCAATGCGAATTTCGATCCCAAGCTCATCGGCGAGGCTCTGCAAGTCCTGTTTAAAGAGGTCGTGACGGGAACTGTTACTCCCGCCCCCATCGCACAGCACCAGGATGGAGGTAGCGCTGGGATAGTGTAGGCGAGCGTGGTTATACCACCAATGCCGAAAACTGTCGCAGGCAAATTCACTGGTATCGTGGCTATTCCCGAGTTGGATGTAGCCGACATTATGCTTGATGTCATAGAAGCTATGCGGAATGATGACCCCTTCAGCAAAGCTGTTGAAATCATGGTCGTAGGTGTGCAGGGCTTCTAAGGTATACAACTGCCCGTCACGGTAAAAATTGCCAAGATTTTCTTTCTTCTTGGTATCCATGCTGACGATCGGATTGCCCGCGGCCTGATAGGCGGCTTTGAGTTGCGTGATCTTCTCAAATTGGGCATCGCGGTGTTTGATCTCGTCCTTCATGGTCGTTTTCTTCTGCGCTTTGCGGCGACGGTAGCCATGTTTTTTTAACAGCTTGCGCACGACCCATTGGCTGATCTGGATCTGATGATCTTCTCGCAATGCCGCGACAATCTCACCCAGGGTGAGGTTCGTCCAGCGGACCTTTTCATCCATCGGATCGCCCGCGGTATGATGGCGTAGAACCGCCAGGAACTTCTCGTCCAACGATGGCCCCCACGTCTGCTCATAGGGGCGACGACCACCACCAGGTTTGCGCACCCGGGGCTTGGTCCCGACTTTGTCCCCGCGAAGCTGCTCGTGTACCTCGCGCTCAGATAAACCGCTCATCTCGCGCGCGCCTTTGCTTACGGTGTTTCGGCTGCAACCCAGTACCTCCGCAATATACACGCGACCACCGCGACCATACTTCAAGGCTTCTAAGCCTGCATACAGACGGCGATCTTTCTCATTCAGGCCCATATAGAAACGACGCATCGATTCCTCTACTTGGGGGGAATAACGCTCCATTTAGGTCTCCAGAAGTTTGGCTTGGTTGCAGAGGCTAAAATGATACTATACCTTCTCCCTTCTGATGAGCTGCACAAGTTATCTAATTTCCGTTCCTCAGCGTGATGTCGCCATAGCCCAAGGTGGTGAAAGTCACGGCGGGGAAGTACACATCGGACTCCAAGGTGTCGATGGGTTGTACGGGCGTCAGCAGCCGATAGGCGATGGCCTAGATTAGGATCTGTACGCAGTGTAGCAGCAGTCCGTGCGCAACAGAGTAGGAAGTTCAACAAGGAAAATATAGGTAAGCAGGGCTGACCGCCAGCAATGCAACCCATCGCCACGCGTGGTTGAAGAGCGCTGAGAAGCCTTTTCGATTGACTATCTAGAGAGCGATCGGTGTATTTGTCCGAACGGAAAGCGGCTGAATGCACGATGATATGGATATACAGAGAAGGACGGATCGACTGAGAAACCGGCCGATCATAGAGAAAACAGATAGGAAGTTCAACAGGTAGGAAGTTCAACCGCACGAGCTGAAGTATTCAGGGCCGGCCGCTAGCAATGGAACCCATCAACGCGCTTGGTTGAAGAGCGCTGAGAAGCCTTTTGGGTCGACTATCAGAGAGTGATCGGTGTATTGGTCCGAACGCAAAGCGGCTGACTGCACGATGAGATACAGAGCAGGACGGATCGACTGAGAAACCAGCCGATCATAGAGGAAGAAAGACGCTCAGGTTGTCTACCAGCTGACGTCCTGGTCGAACTCGTACTCGGGTTCTGGTTGAACGAGTTCTTGCGTATCGCCGCTTTGAGCAGACGTATCGTCCCAGGATGGAGGCGCGCGGGCTTAGCGTGATCGGTGGTGGCTTGACGGGCTCACCGACACAGTCGAAGATCGCTCGCTGCCACTCGAGCATGGCGCCACCATCGTCACCGTCAAGAGAGCCACGACGCACAACCCAACGCACGACCCGTTGCGCAACAGCGTGTTTGAATCGAGGCGCTATCGGCCTCGGATAACCCGGGTGACTCGCTGATGCGCAGGGTGTCATCGTCGAGAGAGAACAGCGCATCGATGACGCAGCAGTGAACATGGATGTGTTCGTTCAGGGCATCGCCAACGCGATGCATGAAACTGACCGATGCATGCGCGCGCAGTCGGCGGCACATCAGGGCAGCGCTTAAGCAATTCCTCCTTCACGATGCCTAAGAAATAACCGCAACAGGACGCTGACCACCCGTGGGTCGTTCTCGAGGAAATACCGCAGGCGTTTAGGGACAGACAACACCCAGTGGCGTACCGGAAGAGGAGGAAAGACCTGATCGACCCGGTGCGCAGCGGTTTCCACCATGCGTCGCGCACCACAGATGGGCAAACCGCACGGCATTTGCACGACAAGGCGATCAGAAACTCATGAAAGCCTTCGGTACACTTGGCGCGGGCGAAACCGTAGGCAAGGATCCCACACTCGAGATACTTCCGAAACTCCCGCGCGCCTTTGTGGCGGGACCGCGTTGCCATCCCAGTCGTCCTCGCGTGCCAGTTCGAGCTAGGTCTTGAGCGCAGCTTGGACGGCCCGATACAAACAGGTACGCTCCGGACGACGCCGGCGATACGGTTCGCTCTGGCATGACGGTGTGGTGGTGGCCAGCGCACGGTTCCAGCATGGCGACGGGATTGCGACCGATCACTGGGCTTGGGTGTCGCCTGCCGACTCATTCAGTATTGAACTGACCAACCCGATATCCGCCAAGCTCCTCGCTGAGCGCCTAGTGCAGCGGTGCGAATGTCCCGCTACCGTTTCTGCTGTTTGTCGTTGTCTTAATCGCTCGTCAGGGCAAACGCATCAAAATCTATTCGCTCATGTGGGCTCTGAGGTGAGGACGTGATACAGCACGTTGATTTCCAACGGGACTATTATCTGTTTCACCTTGTGTCCCATATGAGCCAATCTATTTTTATAAATTACTAGGATAATCAGAATCTATAGCTGTGATAGCCAGAAAAAAGAGGCACTTTCAACGGCTCGTTTAAGTAAAGTTCATGAAATGAGTCGATCACGCAGAAAACATGTAGGATTTAGACACGTTTGCCCTGAATCGCTCGTCGTGTGTTATCGATGACGACCACGACAACGACTGCAAACGGTCTCGCGACTTCCGAGCAGAGCACCGGGCCAGCAGAGCACTAGGCTGTCGAAATGTCCTGAGTTTTGATGCCAAACCGATTCCGGGTCTTGGATTGCTTCATCGAACGCACTGGGGAAGCCTCATCGGTGTCGGGGTCGCTATCGGAATCGGAATCGAATCCGCTCATCGATCAAAACAGCTAGCTCGATACCAATCCCTCATTCCGACCTTGACACCGACCCCGACACCGACACCGACTAAGCATCCATGAACCGGGAAGCGCTTGTTTTAGTGAGACTGCAGATTTCGACAGCCTATCTACAAGCTAACGGCTACGGCCGACGTAGGAGCCCGCTTGCGGGCGAACAGGCCGACGACGCCGGCAGGTCAGACGCAAGGTACAGTGCCTTGCCGATAGAGCAGGAGAGGGTAGCGGGACATCCGCACCGCTGCACGAATACAATGAAACGTGCCACTAAGCGCGAAGCTCGATCCTTGCCGGGTAGCCGGCACATCGCCCGCAAGCGGGCTCCTACAAGCTAACGGGTACAGCCGACGTAGGAGCCCGCTTGCGGGCGAACAGGCCGCGATGCCGGCAGGTCGGACGCAAGGTACAGTGCCTTGCCGATAGAGCAGGAGAGGGTAGCGGGACATCCGCACCGCTGAACTAACACAATAAAACATGCCACTAAGCGCGAAGCTCGATCCTTGCCGGGTAGCCGGCACATCGCCCGCAAGCGGGCTCCTACAAGCTAACGGCTACGGCCGACGTAGGAGCCCGCTTGCGGGCGAACAGGCCGCGATGCCGGCAGATCGGAAGCAAGGTATACGGCCTTGCCGATAGAGCAGGAAAGGGTAACGGGACATCCGCACTGCTGCACTAGCACAATAAAACATGCCACTAAGCGCAAAGCTCGATCCTTGCCGTGTAGCCGGCACATCGCCCGCAAGCGGGCTCCTACAAGCTAACGGCTAAGGCCGACGTAGGAGCCCGCTTGCGGGCGAACAGGCCGCGATGCCGGCAGGTCGGACGCAAGGTACAGGGCCTTGCCGATAGAGCAGGAAAGGGTAGCGGGACATCCGCACCGCTGCACTAACACAATAAAACATGCCACTAAGCGCGAAGCTCGATCCTTGCCGTGTAGCCGGCACATCGCCCGCAAGCGGGCTCCTACAAGCTAACGGCTAAGGCCGACGTAGGAGCCCGCTTGCGGGCGAACAAGCCGCGATGCCGGCAGGTCGGACGCAAGGTATAGCGCCTTGCCGATAGAGCAGGAAAGGGTAACGGGACATCCGCACTGCTGCACTAGCCACGCTGTCCGAGCTTCGTGAGCATGGCCACGATACGATAGCGCAGTGCCTTTTGCTTGCTGTTGTCGTCTGCGGACAACGCATCGCACACCAGCAAGCACGTCCTGAACTAGAGGAGTGATTTTCGACAGCTTAGCATAGGGCATTTTCTCTCTCGATTCCGATTCCGATAGCGACCCCGATTGCACTCCGCCGATGTCTGGATAGCGTGGTATAGGTTATTCATGAACCGCCACTAAGGAGATTGAACATACGCGCAGCGACCTGGTCGGTCGAGGGTTCGATCTGGGGTCCGCTCACTCGAGCGCTTGAGCGCCGGCCTCGGCCAACTGCTGTCGTCGACTTGCACTGGGAAATCCTGGCGGCAAGCGGGACCTCGATCTGGCAGCAGTCAATGAGACCCGGCCAGGCGAACAGTCAGCTCGCATCCTCGTCACGAAGATACAGCCAAACCAGCACGCCTATGAACGCGAAAACGATCACATTGAGTATCGTGTCGATGAGGCTTCCGACGATCATGGCCGCGCTTCCCCTCGTGGGGCTGCCCGCTCCTCATGTTGCAGCGTCTTCAGGAAGGCCACCGCCAGCAGCGGCAGGATGAACACGAACGGGATAGCGCCGAGCGCGATGATGCTGCGCACCACGCCGGTGTCGCCGGTGAGCATCATCGCAAGCCCCAGCGCTGCAAGGATCACACCCCAGATGAGCTTGATGCGCACCGGCGGGTCCTCGTTGCCGCCGGTGGAGAACATGGCCAGCACGAAGGCAGCGCTCACCACGCTGGTCACCAGGAACAGGAAGGCGGCGGCAACCGTCAGCGCGCCGGTGAACGAGCCCAGCGGTAGCGCGTTCAGCACGAAGAAGGTCGTGTTCTCCGGCTGGTTCAGCGCGACGTCCACCACGGGCAGATCGGTGTTCTGCGCGGCATAGAAGCCGAGCCCGCCGAACACGCCGAACCAGAACAGAGAGAACAAGCTTGGCACGAACACTACGCCCAGCACGAACTCGCGGATGGTGCGCCCGCGGGAGATCCGCGCGACGAACACGCCCACAAAGGGCGCCCAAGCGATCCACCAAACCATGTAGTTGAGCGTCCATGCCTGGAACCATTGCTCGAAGGCCTCGCCGAAGAACGGGAAGGTCGCGAAACTCTGCCGCACCAGGCTGGATAGGTACCCACCGACGGAATCCACGATCCCGTCCATCAGCGCATGGGTCGGCCCCACCAGCAGGATGAAGACCATCAACACAAAGGCGATGACCATGGCGATGTTGGACAGCACCGCCATGCCGCGGGACAGGTCCATGGTCAGCGGCAGCAGGAAGGCGATGCAGAGCACGAAAAATACGGCGAGCTTCAGCGTGTCGCCGCCGCCCTCCAGGCCGAACAGGTTCGAGATGCCGCCTTGCACCTGGAATACGCCGATGGCCAGCGAACCCGCGAGGCCGATGGCGATGGCGTAGATGGCCAGTAGGTCCGCAATCCAGGCCACCGGTCGCACCCAGCTGCCGCGACGGAAGCTGTAGCGGATGGGCGTGCCAATGATGCCGGGCTGACCCTTGCGGTAGGCGTAGTAGGCGATCACCAGCGCGGTAACGGCGTAGATGCACCAGGCGTGCAGCGCCCAGTTGAAGTTGGTCACGACCATCGCATGTCCGGCGGCCGGCCCGCCCGGCAGTTGCTGGGCGATCAGACTGTAGTGCGTCAAGGGCTCGGCGGCGCCGTAGAACAGCAGCCCCACGCCCATCCCCGCCGCGAACAACATGGTGAGCCAGCTGACGGTCGAGAACTCTGGGCGGTCCTCGTCCGTGCCGAGCCGCACATTGCCGTAGGGGGAGAACGCGAGCCAGAGCACCAGCACCACGATCAGGCTCGCCACCAGCATGATGAACCAGGCGCGGCTGCTGAATTGCTGGGCGACTTCCTGCTGCGCGAACGCCGCGAGTCCTGCGGTGTCCAGCACCCCCAAGAGTGCCACCACGGCGGTCATCCCGAGGGCGGTCAAGAGCAGCGGATTCTTCAACATTGGGATAAGTATCGCGGCGATTTGGCGATGGGCGCACCGTCTCAGACGCTGCCGACGGTAGCATAGTCGCACCCAGATCACCACGACCTACCGGCCAGACCATACTGCCTGCGGCGGCGTGGGGCGCCCACGACTATAGATTTTCAGAAAATTAATTTCCAGCGGCACATCGAAAACCCCCAGCTGTTTGGTAGAGTTGAGGGTTACCACACCTTTACAAACAAGACCAAATCAACTGGGGATCACTTACGGTATCACTCAAACAGGACCAAATCAACTGGGGGTAACTCATGGTATCACTGAGCTGTTCAAAAGCGATCATGGAGGAACTGGAAAAGGAGCTGGTTCGAGCGCACGAGCTGAATAATCTGCGGCTGTACAAGCTGGTCCAAGGGCTCGTGTGGATTGCCGAAGGTAGATCATGGCCGGAGATTGGGAAGCTGTTGGGAGTCAGTGTGAAGACGCTGGAGAACTGGCTGAGACGGTTTATGGTGCAAGGGCTGGTGTGGTTGCGAGGTCAGCACGATCGGGGGCGGGGACACAAGTCGATACTGACGCGCCAGCTACGTGGAATTTCTCGAACAACGCTTGGCGCGCTTCGACACGCCGATCATCTTGATCGAGGATAACGCCCCCTACCACCGCAGTGGCGAGGTCAACCAATTCAAAGCCGATCACGCTCAGCGCTTATCGGTTGAACCCCTGCCGGTATGCTCGCCCGAGTACAATCCGATCGAAAAGCTCTGGCGAAACACCAAGAAAGAGGCGACTCATCTGAAGTACTTCGAAACCTTCAAGGAACTGCATGCCTCGGTTCTGGAGTTATTCCGTGCCTATCTCGACGATGCTACCCAAGTTATCCGTGTGATGAAGAAATTACGCACCAACGCCGGCGTCGCTCGAGCCTCTATCCGGTCATTCCGAGAAATGATTTACCTAAAAAACTATAGCGGACAGTCGATTCCAGCTTGCGATGTCCGAGCAACAGTTTGACCGCCCGCAGGTTCTTGGTCCGGCGATTGATTAGGGTCGCCTTGGTGCGGCGAAGCGAGTGCGCCCCGTACGCCTGCGGGTCGCCGCCAAGCAGGGCGATTCAGCGCTTGACGATGCGCGCATATTGGCGGGTTGAGAGATGCTGGGACTGGTGCTGGCGACTCGGAAAGAGAGAGTCACCGGCGGAGAGCCTCGCCTCGGTGATCCAGGCCGCGACCGACTCGCATGTCTGCTCCATGAGTTCGAAGCGCACCGGCTGCTGGGTCTTCTGCTGCACGAAGGTGGCCCGTGACAGAACATGTGCATCATGGTGACGTAACGGGGACGGACGCGCAGCTTAACCAGGTCGCAGCCGCGCAGCTTGCTATTGATGGCGAGGTTGAACAGCGTAAGCTCGCGCCGAATCCGTTCAAAGTCTTCGACGAGCATGGCGCGCTTGTGATCGGGGAGCTGTTGGTTGCAGGGGGCCTTGTTCATAAGCTCGGCCAAGACTGAGAGTTAACCTCGAAAGCCACAGTATTTTAACATTAAA
Organism: Thiohalocapsa sp. PB-PSB1; assembly: GCA_016745215.1. Lineage (GTDB taxonomy): Bacteria > Pseudomonadota > Gammaproteobacteria > Chromatiales > Chromatiaceae > Thiohalocapsa. Next base: position 7,923,160 of record CP050890.1, on the reverse strand, counting down.
ATCAAAATTTTACGGAAAAGCCCCGCGTACCCGCTGATCACTTGATCGGAGTTATGAACAAGGCCGTTGCAGGGGTAAAGCCGTGTGAGTTCGGCTGGCGACTGGTGCGCAACATAAGGCGGGCCGTTTTCGCTCGGGACCGCGACCATGCAGATCGCTTGCGACCGGTGCTGCAGTTGCCAGCAGGCCATCGCCAGAAAGGTGCCTTCGGAGACATTGTCGCCACTCCAAATGACAACAGCCTCCGGTCTTTCTCGGTCAAGCTGCCCAATAAGCGCGGACCAGGGTGCAAATGCATCATTGGCATCGAAAGTCCAGTCATCGTAGCCGCTGTACATCGCCCGCATGTAGTTGATGCGCGCATAACCGTCATCGAGCGGACCGTGGCTCAGATCATCTGGTATGCCGACTGCAATGCCAGGCAAACCATGGGCCTGACAGGCGCCGCGCAGACAACCCGCGGCGCTGTCACCCAAGGCAAGATGCACCAAAGTACTCATAAAAACTGCTTGAGCTGTTCCACATCTCCTTTCGCGTTCACATTGCAATAGCCATTCGCGCTCTTGCCGCTCACGCTCCAATCGAGAGAGGCGCCATACTCATTCAAGACATCGTTGGTTATGGCTTTAGAAGATAGATCTGGTGCGCTTCGTCGATGGCTTCAAGACGCTCGAGCGCGAAGGGTGGTCGGGCACAGGAGCGAAGCAGGCGCGTAAGACCCACGATCGTCGGCCGCGATGCGGACTTTGGCATCAAGCGAGAACCCAGCGTCTTGTTGCCACTTGAGCATGGCGCGATCATCGTCACCGTCAAGAGAGCCACGACGCACAAACCAACGCACGACCCGTTGCGCAACGGCATGTTTGAATCGAGGCGCTATCGGCCTCGGATAATCCGGGTGACTCGCTGATGCGCAGGGTGTCATCGTCGAGAGAGAACAGCGCATCGATAACGCAGCAGTGAAACACGGGCGGAGGTGCGTAATGCGGACGTGGGGATACGGTTTTCTGCTCTGCTTGGTGACCTTGGTCGGTTTTCCGGCGCAAGCAGTTGACTTGAAGCTCGAACTGAACGACGGCGGCTTCTGCTGCGCCAAGGGCAACGTGGCGCCGATGTCGCAAAAGGACTGCAAGCAGCTGAGCGGCGAGCATCATGGCGAGCGCGCTCAGGCGGAGCAGCGCTGCAGTGCTGCTGAATGATGACGACAGTTGAGCAGATAGTTGCAGGTCTGGATGTTATCCAGCAATACCCGCCGAAAATAATTATGCTTTTAAAACAGCGTGTTGGCGAGACTTCAAAAAAAGTTCTTCGTAAACTTCTTGGCTGAATCGGTATACTGTCGCGCCTACTCGAGGCTACGAGGCAGGTGTTGATGAATGCTCCGATTACTTTCGCTCTCGGACCACGACCGGCTAAGAGGCTTCGCCGCTGAGGCCATCGTGCGATACTTCGCTCGCATCGGCAACGCCACCGACTGAAACGAGCAAAGCATCGCCCGCAGCAATGATCGAAGTTCAACAAAACGCGACCTTTGCTCGCTGGCTTCGCAGCCTGCGAGATGCACGGGCGCGGGCAGGCATCGTTGCGCGGATCGACCGCATGGCCGCAGGCAATCTCGGGGACGCCAAACCCGTTGGCGGCGGTGTCAGCGAGATCCGTGTTCACTATGGTCCGGGCTAGCGGGTCTACTTTATGTAGCGCGGCAGCGCCTTAATCGTCCTGCTGTGTGGTGGGGACAAGCGCCATCAGGCGAAGGACATCGAGTCGGGGACGCGGATCGCCAAAGAATGGCTGAAGACACACCCATGACTGAACAATTCACCCCCTGGGACTCGACTGAGTATCTCCAGACCGATGAAGACATCGACGCCTGCTTCGAAGAGGCCGGCGCCGACGCCGGCTTCATTATTCGGGCGCTGGAAACCGTCGCCCGCGCAAAGGGCCTGGACGCGGTCGCGGAGCGTGCCGGCCTGGCGCCAGATCGGCTCCGCAGCCTGCTCGGGGCCGATTCTAGTCCACCCTTCGGCGAGGTCTTGCGCGTTATTGATGCGCTGGGCATACGACTGCATGCGGACAAGGCGGCATGATTGGTACACGAAGTTAGACATCTCCCCTTTCCCCTCGCTGGTGGCGGAACCGCTGTCGCGTATCATCCTACGCGAGCTGTCCTTATTTCCCTTGTGCACCTGTTGAGGAGTGGTGGGTGATTCCAGCAAAATTTCGGCCTGTACCATTGCAATAGACGCGCCGAAGGTGCCTGTCTGGTCTACGTCAAGCGGCTTTCTTGTCGACAAATCGCAGAGGGATAGTATGCTCCCGGCCCCAGATGTCCTGACAGCCATTACAGAACAGCACGCTCGAGGCGGTCAGCGCATGGGAACCGGCCTTGGACCAACTCATGCCATTGCGCTTTTGGCGTCGGGCGGTGACTTAAACGATATCACGCGTTTTACGCGATGCTACAAAGATCTTAACGTAGAATGCACACGCTTCTTTAAGTCACGCTTGTTCTTGATCGGTTGTCGGCCAAGCCGCTTGTCCTTTATTTCTTCCCAAACATGCTCATCGGGATTACGCTCCGGGCTGTAAGCGGGTAGGTAGCAAAGGCGGATTTGACGCCGATGACGCCATATAAAGATACGAACCATTTTTGAACGGTGAAAGGACGCTCGATTAACGATGAGAATGAGGGGCCGATCTCTCCCTTTTATCAGTTGCTTGAGCAATACCTTCGCCAAAAATTAGCGCCAAAAATTAGGTGGGCGACAGCCCGAGGTGATAAGTTATTCAGGTAACAATCCGAAGACCTATTCCCACAGGAGGCTATCGCTCATGCCAGACATTATGCTGATCTTGAGCTGCTTAAGCCAGAGCGTAGATAAGACGAGCCTTGGCCGTTTGGGTTGCGTTGTGGAAGGGCTGTTGGCGATGACGGGGCGGGTAACGATGCGGGGGCTATCGCGCTGGACCGAGCGCGGGGGAAGCGATCGGACGCTGCAGCGGTTGTTCAACACCACGCTCAGTTGGGGCCAAGTGCATTGGCTGGTGATTCGCCAGCACCTGCTGGGCGATGAAACGCACTGGTTGCTGGCGGGCGATGAAGTGGTGGTGAGCAAATCGGGCAAGAAGACCCAGGGTCTGGATCGTTTTTTCTCCTCGGTGGTTGGCAAGACGATCCCGGGGTTGTGTTTTCTGAGCCTGTCGTTGATTAGCGTGCAACGGCGCCGTTCGTACCCATTGCGCCTGGAGCCGATTCTCAAAGAGACGGCGGCGAGCTGCCCGAAAGCGTCCAAAGCGGGTCGGGTAAGGACCGAGGGCGGCCGAAAGGTAGCCGCAATGGTAATCGCCGGGAGGTGAGTCTGTCGCCCTATTTGCAGTTCGTTCAAGACCTTCTGCGCCAGGTGCTGGCACTGGTGTGCCAGACGCTGAGGGTGCGTTATTTCGTCTTCGACGGGGCCTTCGGCCATCATCAAGCGCTGCAAATGGTCCGTCGCACGGGCTTGGAGTTGATCAGCAAATTGCGCCACAACAGCGCGCTGTATCTGCCCTATGACGGCCCCTACGCCGGGCGCGGCCCGCGGCGCAAGTACGGCAGCAAGCTCGATTATCAACACTTGCCGCCGTGCTTTCTCAAAGCCACTTCCGTGGAAGGACAGGTTCATACGGCCATCTACCAACTGCCCGTTTGGCACAAAAAATTCCCCGACCGGCTCAATGTCGTGATCCTCGTCAAGACCAACCAACGCACCGGCGCCCAGGCCCATGTCATCCTTTTCAGTAGTGATCTTGAGTTAGGCTACGAAGCGCTCATCGATTACTATCGCTTGCGCTTCCAAATCGAGTTCAACTTCCGAGATGCCAAACAGTACTGGGGCTTGGAAGACTTCATGGTGATCAAGCCAACGCCGGTCTACAACAGTGCCAACCTGGCGATGCTGATGATCAACCTGTCCCAGATCCTGATGCGACCGGTGCGCGAGCACTGTCCGAGCTTTAGCGTCAATGACCTCAAAGCCCACTTCCGCGGTCGGAAATACGTCCTGGAGGTGTTAAAAATGCTTCCGGAAATGCCCGAAGCGAATAGTATTGACCAAGCCCTTGAGCAGGCTGCAAATCTGGGGCGGATTAATCAAGAACTTAGTGCAGCATGAGATCGGGCTATTTGGCGAAGGTATTGTTGAGAAATCGAATGTATTCTTCCGAGTCGATGCGTTTCTCTGTAACCTGATACTTCAGCTCACCTTGTGCGGTCACGACGGAGAGAATATTCAAGCGACCCCGCTGTCCGGTTGCACGAACAATTGGTGTCTCTCCTCGAGCGCCCCACGTTCTCCCGGAATGATCACGGAGATCGACGGCCGATTCATCCTCGAAGCCAATGTCGGCGCCGATTTTTTCGGCAAATCTCTGAATTTTTGGAAATTTGTCGTTGATGAATTGCTCGACAGCCATTGCATCCTGCTCACAGGCAACATAGCATGGCTTTTGATAGCTTAATCCCAGCTTATGCAAGTGATGATTGACCGTCTCGCCGATCACATGCACGCCATACCGTTCTGAGAGCAATTCTGCCAGAAGATCGCAGGTCCACAGCACAGTGTCGTATCCGAAATCTTGCGGCGCCGACTCCAGAACCGTTTGTTTCAACCATGCATCCATCTCATCGGTAATAACGGCAGGAGCTCCTGGTGCTTTCTTCGTCTCTAGACCCGCATAACCATTCGCCTTGAACCGGTTTAGCCAGTCATAAATACAACTACGATTAAAACCGAGGATTTTGATGACGTCTTCAGGACTATAGTCTCTCTCTTCGACGGCGCGGACCGCGATCATCCGAAGATAGCTCATCACTTCGTCAGGAATCAAGCGTGCATCGGATAGCCATTTTGGTTTCATGACAACCTCCGTGATTTAACCACTTACTTCTTTGTCAAAGTATAGATCATCATCATGAGCTATAAGCTCCTGAAATAGCAGAGTGAAGGGATAACAAATACGAAAACTCTAGTTGTTCCTCATACATCAGACTGATCATGGCGAATAACCTCGGCATCGTTATCGGTCGGCTCTTCAAGATTCGGTACGATATAACCGTTCAGAGACCCGCTACCGGAGCCGGCAGAGAAGCTGCCGTGCGACCGGCACCGCGGTCGGCGATGACGCCGGCCAGATAGGTCCAGGGTACGTGCCCGCGTTGCCGACAGGTTTCGATGACGCTGGCGAGCAGGGTGAAGGTGCGCGACCCGGCGTCGCAGCGCGGACCCATCATGATGCGGCGCGCGATGACCCAATGGCGCAGGGCGCGCTCGGCGTCGTTGTTCGCAAGCGGCCACTCGGGATGCTCCAGCACCCGTAAGGTGGCCTCCCAGTCGTCCAGAGATCCACGGACAAGGCGCGCGTCTTGGCGTGATGGTGCCCCCAGCAGGCGGCATGCAGCAGATCGCTGGCAACCGCCGCATCGATCAATTCCTGCTCCGGCAGCGTGCCCGCAGCAGCGGCCTCGTGCAGGGTGCCCTTGAGGGTACGACGCTCAGGCTCGAGCCGAGCCAGTCGTGCAGACACTCGCGGATGCGCCGATACGACATCCGAAAGCGCAGACGCAGCGCCACGATCAAGCTCGCCAGACCCGGCCCGACCAGACGCCATTCGCTCCAGGCGACGGGTTCGAGGCTCGGGTCTTCGACCGCGCCGGTGCCGGCGCGCGCGGGTGTGATGGCGGCAGCCGCAGAGGCTGTCCTGGAAACGATGATCGGTGATGCGCAGGTAGCGGCAGTCAAGGGGGTCTCTGAACGCTTACCGTTCAACTATCCCACATCAGGTTCTTCTGTTCTCGTGCGGCAGCCTCGAGCAACTCGATTAACGGCAATGCACGGTGCGATAAGCTGACGCTCTGGCTGCGGTCCTGATCGTCATCATTGCGCGAGGGATTCAATGGCATATCTGGATTCCGCGCAATCGCCGCTTTGAGCTTGGCGAGGGCTTGCGGCACGTCCGCGGCCAGAATGGCACCGGGTACACTGCCGCTATGGCCCATCATTTGGATCAGTGTCTTGGCAACATCGCCAAACATGGTGATGTCTGCATGGACCGGGGTCTTAAAAGTAATCAGCATCAGGCATGCAATCCTATGATGGGAAGAGAGACCGACTGGTAGTTTCCTTCTTCTCGGACGGTCGCAAAGAAGAGAAGGATAACCAGATGTGCAATTAACCAAAGTTGATTTTTGCTTCCAAGTTTGCTGCGGAATCGGCGTTGGCGAGGCAATCCTCCAAGGAGACGCGCCCAGCGCGATACAGCGCAAGCAGCGCATCATCGAAGGTAATCATGCCGCCCTCTTCGGTGGCGGCCATGGCATCCTGAATCTCTTCGATATGACCATCACGAATCAAGTCGCTGATGTGCGGGGTATTAACCAGGATCTCGATGCCAGCAGCACGTTTTCCATCCACAGTTGGAATCAATCGCTGGGAGATGATCGCGCGCATGTTCAAGCTTAAATCCAGAAACAATGTCTTGTGCAGTTCCTGGGGAAACATGTTGATGATGCGCTGCAATGCCTGATGCGCGTTGTTGGCATGCAATGTGGAGATCGCCAGATGGCCGGTTCCGGACAATTCAATTGCGGCCTCCATGGTCTCTCGTGTGCGGATTTCGCCAATCAGAATCACATCGGGCGCTTCGCGCAGGGAACTCTTCAGCGCCACGGCATAGGATAAGGTATCAGTGCCGATTTCGCGCTGATTGACCACGCAGCCCTGATGTGGATGCAGATATTCCACCGGATCTTCGATGGTCAGGATATGCCCGGTGCTGTTCTTGTTGCGATGATCGATCATCGCCGCCAGCGTGGTGGATTTGCCTGAACCCGTGGCGCCGACCATCAGCACGATCCCGCGCTTATGCATGACAATGGTATTCAATACCTCAGGCAGACCCAATTCCTCACAGGTCAGGATGCGGTTGCTCAGATAGCGGATAACCATGCCAGAGGTGCCACGCTGATGGAAGGCATTGACGCGAAAGCGTCCCTTGCCCTCGAGACCAAAGGCAAAATCCAATTCACGATGCTTGTCATACTCTGCGATCTGATTTTCATCCATCAGCGAGCAAACGGCATCACGACACATCTCCGGCGTTAATATCGTTTCCCCAACGTCGCGTAATTGTCCGTCAACTTTAACGCGCACAGGGCTGCCGGCGGTCACAAACAGATCCGATACCTTTTTTCGGACCATCAGTTCCAGGTAAGGTGTAAAGTCCATGGCCTGTCAGCCGCCCCTACTCCCCTGCTTTGCGCCATCTGCGTTGAGTTCGCCCTGGAGATTTGCTGCTGCTCCGACAGAACCATCGCTAGTGCTAAATCCGATGGCAATCTCCTCGTCCTCCTCTCCTTCCCTTAGGATCGACAGACCATCCGTATCGCCGAGGGTGTCGCGCTCGTTGGCGTCCTTGCCTTCTAGCTTGATGCGCAGGCGCAAATCGTTCATCGAGTCCGCGGAGCGCATGGCGTCTTCATAGCTGATCTGGCCGGATTCGTATAGGTTGAACAAGGCCATGTCGAACGTCTGCATACCTAACTCTTCGGACTTTTCCATAATTTCCTTGATCTCATGGACTTTGCCCTTGAAAATAAGGTCTCGAATCAAGGGTGAGTTGATCAGGATTTCGATGGCCGCGACGCGTCCGCCATCAACCTTCGGCAGCAACCGTTGCGATATCACCGCCCGAAGGTTCAACGACAGGTCCATCAGCAGCTGCGCGCGACGCTCTTCGGGAAACAGGTTGATAATGCGATCAAGCGCCTGGTTTGCGCTGTTGGCATGCAGTGTTGACAGGCACAGATGACCGGTCTCGGCAAAATTGATTGCATGTTCCATGGTTTCGCGGGACCGAATCTCACCAATCAGAATCACGTTTGGTGCCTGACGCAGGGTATTGACCAACGCGTTGTCCCAGGACAGAGTATCGACGCCGACCTCGCGTTGTGTGATCAAGCATTTATTGTGCTTATGCACAAATTCCACTGGATCTTCAATGGTTATGATATGGCCATAGGTGGTTTGGTTGCGATGGCCGATCATTGCCGCCAGCGACGTCGATTTGCCTGAGCCCGTGCCACCCACGACTAGGATCAGCCCGCGCTTGGTCTGGATCAATTCCTTCAGCACCGGCGGTAACCCAAGCTGGTCGAAATCCGGAATGTCAGTCGGAATGATGCGCAATACGGCGCCGACTCGCCCTTGTTGCACAAACACATTGATGCGGAAACGCCCGATGCCCGGTGGGCTGATCGCAAAGTTACATTCCTTATTTGCATCGAACTCGCGGATCTGATGGTCGTTCATAATCGAGCGCACCAGCATGGAGGTTTGCTCAGCGGTGAGAACTTGTTCCGTTAGTGGCGTGAGTTTGCCGTCGATCTTGCACGCTGGCGGAAAGTCCGCTGAAATGAACAGATCGGAGCCGTTGCGCGCAAGCATTGTGCGCAGACACTCGAGCATGAATTTTGCGGCTTGCTGACGATCCATAGGTTAAGTCTGAACGATGTAACGAAAATCGGCCTTGTTCGTAAGCTCGGCCAAGACGAAAGAGTTAACCTCGAATGCCACAGTATTTTAACTTTAAAACCGAAATCTTACTGGAAAGCCCCAAGCACCCGCTCGTCACTTGGTCAAAGTTGTGAACAAGGCCCGAGAATCGAAGTAGGAAACGAAACTCGCGGCGACTGTGATCAACCGGAATCACCGAACAAGGCCAGTATCCTCAAGGCCAGTATCCTCGCTGAACATACGCGCTGCATTGATTTGCCGCATGATTGATGTGCCGCATCAGTGAAGCAGGTTATTAAACCTGGCCTTGATCCTGATTCCGCCCCCTGACACCTCGCCGAGGCTGTTAAGTTGTGTCAACTTCTACAATCTCTGGTCATAAACACTGGAGTGAATGATGACCACGGCCTGACCAACGATCGTCAATAAATCAGGTTCGGTAGCCAGGTTGCGATCTGAGGAAAGAGCGCCAACGCGATCAGCATCAGTAATTGCAACACGATGAATGGCAGCACTCCGCGATAGATCTGCACCGTCGACACTTCAGCAGAAGCTACTCCGCGCAAATAGAATAACGAAAAACCAAAAGGAGGAGTCAGAAACGAAGTCTGTAGGTTGATGGCAATCATTACACCAAGCCAAACTGGATCAAGCCCCATGGTGAATAGGACGGGACCAACGATGGGCACAACCACAAAGGTGATCTCGATAAAGTCGAGAATGAAGCCGAGAAAAAACATCACCAGCATCACCAGAATCACGGCTCCGACTGTGCCGCCTGGCAAATCCGTGAGAAAGTCAGTGACCATCTCGTCTCCGGAAAATCCCCGGAACACCAACGCAAAAATCGCCGCGCCGATGAAAATCAGAAACACCATGCTGGTAACAACCGTCGTCTGACGCATCACGGCCCGCAGTGTTGCGAGGTCCAACTGACGCTTCAACGCGGCAAGCAGCAGAGCGCCGATCGCGCCCACCGAGGCGGCCTCGGTCGTTGTCGCAACGCCATACAGAATCGAGCCCAACACCGCGACGATTAACCCCAATGGCGGTAACAGAACCTGCACCACCCTTAGCCAGAAATGCCAGTCATGTGTTGGACGTTGGTCGGCCGGGATGGCAGGCACCGACGCGGGCCGAAACAAGGCCAAGGCGAGCATATAGCCGATGTAGGCGATCACCAGCATGAGCCCCGGAATCAGAGCGCCGAAGAACAGGTCGCCAACCGAAAATGGATCGGGCGGCGGCCAAATATGGCGGGTTGCCTGCTGGTGGGCCGCTGACAGCACTTCGGCAAGCAGCACCAGTATGATGGAAGGCGGAATGATCTGCCCCAGCGTGCCGGCAGCACAGATCGTGCCAGCCGAAACGCCGGGATCGTAATGGCGCCTCAACATGGTCGGCAAGGACAGCAGCCCCATGGTAACCACGGTGGCACCAACGATGCCGGTGCTAGCTGCCAATAGCATACCGACGACGATCACCGAGATACCGAGCCCGCCGCGCATCGGGCCGAATAACAGCGACATGGTATCGAGCAGATCCTCGGCCACGCGCGAGCGTTCGAGCATGACGCCCATGAAAACGAACAACGGCACCGCGATCAGTATTTCACTGGTCATAATGCCATAGAGCCGATTCGGCAAAAAGCCAATAAAGGCCGGATCGAACAAGTCGAACCAGTAGCCGAAGAGGGCGAACAATAATGCCGTGCCACCCAGCGACATCGCCACCGGATAGCCGAGCAGCAGCATCGCGCCAACCGCTATGAATAACAGCAGCGGCATGATTTCAATCATCAGCGCCATCCTGGATGCCAGTCCCGTCGCTGCTGGCTTCGGGTTGTGGCAGCGCGTTTTCTACCCCGAGCAGAAACAGGCTATTGCGTATTACCCAGACCAAGCCCTGCACCAACAGCAATATCGGCATCACCAGCAAGAGCGTTTTGACCAAATAAACTCCGGCAATGCCGCCAGCCTCTCGCGATGCTTCCTGAATGGCCCAGGACTTGGCCACGTAATGCCAGGACGAGGTCAGAATAAAAACACACACCGGTATCAATAAAACCAGCGTGCCTATCAGATCCACCCAGGCGCGAACAGGCCGCGAGAATTTGCGATAGAAGATATCTACCCGTACGTGACCGTCTCGTTGGAGGGTATAGGCTGCGCCCACCATGAACAGTATCGCGTGCATATAGGTCACTGATTCCTGCAAAGCGATCGAGCCAGTATCGAAGGCATAGCGCAACACCACGACCAAAAAAGTCACCAACACCATGGAAAGTGACAACCAGGCAACCGCATTGCCGACCCAGCGAATGATCAGTTCTAATATGCCGGCGAACCGAAGCACGACGCTCGTCGCTGTCGCGGTCTTGGCATCAGTACGCATGGACGCACCAGGGCAGGAAGACTGTGCAAGCGTGTGTCCGCATGGAAATCGTCTTTTAGTTCAGCATTTTACCAATTAGACAGCAGATGCGGTACAGCTCGTCTGGATGCCGAATTCAACACATGCATCATTTCACCAGCTGAACAATAACCACTGCGGTACCGCTAGCTCCGGCGGCGATTGATCCTGAACATCCAGCTGGCCATCGCCATCGATGTCCATCATGTAATACGGCGGACCGATCACGGGCTGCACTTTAACCATATACAGCTGACCATTGACACGATACTCATAGATGACTTCGGTATCGGTCTCTGTGATGGTGACCTCGGGGTCGATCAGAGTATCGGAGGTTGGCGGTAATGGGGCGATCGGGGCTGCTTCAGGCAACACCCGGGCATCGTCGAATCTGTTCTGCGCCGCCGCCGTAAACGAACCGATCAGTGCAAACAGAGCAAAAGCCGAGGGCATTGCGCCCCTGAAAAGAAAGATCATGGGCGGATATCCCAAAATCAGGAGATAGATAAAAGGGCGTCGATCAGCGGATGCGGCCTGGGCGCAATACGCTATTCATCGTCGCCTTTGCTTTTGATCTGAGCCGAGCCTGGAGCGGCACCAAGGCTGGCAGCAAACAGACGCTGGATCATATCCATGCCCGCCATGCTGCTGTTCAGATAGGGCTTAAACAAATTGAGTGGATCATAGCCTTCGACACCCTGTTTGATTCGGTCACGGATATCATCCATCAGCTGATTCTGAAAACTCTCCACGTCCGGCAAGCCCATCAGCTTGCGCATTTCCTCTGGCGAAACATCGATATCGAGCTTAATATTCATTGCTGGGCTCCGTTTTTGGATGGTTGCAGGGCAAACAATCGAAGTGGGGCATGTTGACAAGTAGACCAGGGCGCAGCGTCTTTACTTGACCAACGATTGATTCTAGACAGATTGACTCTCCTCGGATCGACTCCAAACGGATCGATGCTAAGGCGATTTCTGTCGAGAAATAGACCGCCTGGCTTGTCTTCTCGTTCGGCCTCGAGGTCGCGGCAACCTGCCCATAGACCGACTTTGGGCGCGTTGCAGCTTGGCGAAGGCGAACGAGAATCCGGCGCCAGCTGGTCTATTTCTCTCCGGCAATCGCCTAGGAAACTGTCCACCAACAAATTCCCGATCCTTGCTGTACCGTACGATTACAGTCGGGAAACAATTGACGGACAATTTCCAAACAGTTGACTTTATCAGTGGCGGCTTGCGCGCGGCGGCAGTTCCCGCGGCATAGGTTCATCAACGACCAGCCCGCGACGCACCCGGCGACCAAGAAGCACACAGGCACGCTCGAACGCACGTTCGGCTTCGCGCGCATGCCATTCCCAATCCAAAGGCGCGGAATTGACCCGCAGCGAGTAATGCCCGGTTGTGACAACTTTGCCAATGCGCACCTCCAATGCCCAATCATGCCAAACGACATCCTCCTCCTGGTCGTCCGCGAACTCTTGCTCAACCAAGCGCACCGCATGCTTGCCAGCATCGTCCATGACCACAAGCTGCGACAGCACTGAATCCTCGTCGACACAGCTCTCCCAACCCGTATGTACCGCGGCGGCGCTGTACATCACCGCATGCGCAATCAACTCAGGGGTCAATTTGATGCTCAGCGGACTATCCCAATCCGGTTCAGTGTGGTCGACGAAGCCCCTGGTCGCAATATCTTCAGTCATGATGCAGCAAACGCGAAATAAACGTGACAGATGTTGAAGAGCCGATAGCTTAACCCCCGAGCAGGGGTTTCAGGAACCAAAATATCCGATCTCGCCATGGCTCGATGCCCGATTGTCCTAGTGCGCTTTGCTTCAGCCTGCGCTATCTTGGACCTGGTTCCATCATCCTAACAAGAGGCAGTCAAGATGAAGGTAGCCGTATTCTCAGACGTCCAGGCGAATCTACCAGCGCTGGAATCTGCCATTGAGCATATCGATGCCTGGCAGCCTGATCTAGTCATAATGGCCGGCGACCTGATCAATCGAGGCCCGGACAGTCTCGGCTGTTTAACGCTGTTTGACCGCAAGCGTCGTGAATCCGGCTGGCTTCCGATCTATGGCAATCATGAGGTTTGGGTGCAACGCTGCGGAAGCTCGCCCCCGAACTCCGAGGGCGAACGTGAGATCCGACGTTTCGCCGATTTTGCCTGGCGTCAGATCGCCGAGGTTGCCGCCGCATTATACGATTGGCCTGATCATCTGTGTTTGCATCCGCCCAGGAGCAATGCCTGGCTGCATGTAACCCATGGCACCATGGCCGGCAACCGGGATGGCATCACGCCAAATACAAGCGACGAATCTCTCGTTGGCAAACTGCCCGAGGAAGTCAAGCTGTTTGTCACCGGCCATACCCATCGCCCACATCAACGCCATACCCAGGGTATGGATGTCGTCAACATCGGTTCTGTTGGGTCGCCGTTCGATGGTGATCCGCGCGCCAGCTATGGTCAATTTACCTGGCAGTGCGGGCGCTGGCACACCCACATCCCGCGTTTTACCTACGATCGCGAGCGCGCCAGACGCGACTTTCACGAATCCGGTTTTCTTGATCAGGGCGGACCCTTGGCACGATTAATCTATCTGGAATGGGACCGTGCCAGACTGTTGATGTCAGAATGGCGACGTCGCTATCAACAAGCTGTCATGGACGATCAGATCACATTGCAAGCGTCCGTGGAAACCTACCTGGCCGAAATCGGGATTGAACAAGCCAGGGTCGATGAGCCGGGTTAACCAGCAATTCCCGCCGAAAATAATTCTGCTTTAAAAACCGCGTGTTGGCGAGTCTTCGAAAATAGTTCTTCGTAAACTTTCGTCTCTGAATCGGTATACTGTCGCGCAGACTTGAAGTTGCGAGGCAGATACTGATGAGTGCTCCGATTTCACGCAAACAACTTAGCGCCGCCGGGCTGCTGAACAAGGCGCGGCGGTTTTTTGCGAAGATTCCCGACCCGTGCGATGGCAAGATTACGCTGGTCGATTATCTGATGTCGGGACTGGCGTTGTTCGGGCTGAAGTATCCTTCGCTGCTGCAATTCGAGCACGACAGTCGGGAAGAGACCACGCGGGCGAATCTGCACGCGCTCTACGGGATCGAACGGGCACCAAGCGACACCAGCTTTCGCGAACGTCTCGATGCATTCGATCCGAGCCAGTTGCTCCCGCTGTACAAGGCGCTGTTTGCAGACCTGCAGCGCGGCAAGGGGCTGGAGGGGTTTGAATACCTTGATGGCCATTACCTGCTCTCACTCGACGGCACCGGGTATTTCTCCTCGACCAAGGTGCATTGCCCGCAGTGCGGGGAGAAGCACCACCGCAACGGCACCACGACCTACTATCACCAGATGCTCGGGGCGGTGCTGGTACACCCCGATCACAGCGAGGTGTTCCCGCTGGCGCCCGAGCCGATCCTCAAGCAAGACGGCGCGCGCAAGAATGACTGCGAGCGCAACGCCGCCAAGCGCCTGCTGGCGGATCTGCGCCGCGCGCATCCGCATCTGAAGCTGATCGTCGTCGAAGACGCCCTCGCCTCCAATGCCCCGCACATCCGCCAGTTGCAGGAACTGAATCTGCGCTTCATCCTCGGCGCCAAGCCGAGCGATCACACCCACTTGTTCGCTTGGGTGGCGGCCACGCCCGAGACGCGCGAGGTCGAGTTCACCGACGCCAAGGGGGTACGTCACCGTTTCCGCTATCTCAACGGCGCACCGCTGAACGAGTCCAACTTCGACCTCGAGGTCAATTTCCTCGAGTACTGGGAACACACCCCGGACGGCAAGGTCACCCACTTCTCCTGGGTCACCGATTTCACCATTGATGACAGCAACCTCATGACGCTGATGCGAGGAGCCCGCGCACGCTGGAAAGTCGAAAACGAAACCTTCAACACCCTCAAGAACCAAGGCTATCACTTCGAGCACAACTTCGGTCACGGCAACAACAACCTCAGCACCGTGCTCATGCATCTGATGATGCTGGCGTTTCTGATCGATCAGATCCAACAGCGCGGCTGCCGGCTGTTCCAGGCCGCCTTAACGGCGGCGCAGAGCAAGACGCGCTTGTGGCGCAAACTGCGTGCGCGCTTCGATCTCTGCCTGATTCCCGATTGGGACACGCTCTATCGCTCCATTATCCAGCCGCCACTGCTGCCCTTGCCGCCTGACACCTCCTAGTCGACGGCCGTGAACGAATGTGCTTGAAGAACGTCTTGAGGGTAACCAAACAGCCAGCCAGAACAACAGCGTCGTCTCGTGGCGAAGCCTGTGTTCGCCTGTGCGGTTTCCACACGCGCTCGCGCCGCGCTCGGGCGATCCCGCTCGTACACAGCGGGAATTGCTGTTTTCCCGTTAGCGTACTGGTCATAGCTATCGAGTGCGTACAGAATTGTCTTGTTCTTCTGCTTGTGGGTTTCATACCAAGCCCCAAACCCGGGAAGAAAGCTGCCGCTGTTCTCATCGATAGAGAGAGCGATCGTCAGGCTCATCTGCGCGTCAGCATCAACTACGAGAACTTTCTTGCCCTGCTGCGCAGCGTACTTCGCGACAAGCCAAGTAACGGTTGTCTTCCCTACTCCGCCTTTGAAGTTAATATTTGCTATAACTTTCATCGTCGCGCGCTTTCTGGTGGGGTTCCTCGTCTAACGTCAACCGCAGCCCGCGCCAAACTGCGGCGACGCGCGAAGCGCCCGCCGCAGTTTGGCGTCGGGCTGGCGGGCTCGTTAGGCGACGTCTTGCAATTGGTTAACAAGATCCCTGCCGGCTGTGGGTGGCGGAAGCTCTTTTCCGTCGTCTTTATAGAATTGTACGACCTCTCCGACAATGTCGCAGAGTTCTTTGAAGACGGACATCTCGTTGTCGCCGTGGCATCCGCCTAGCATCAAACCAGGACAACTGCCCACGTAACATTGGTCTTCCTCCGACCATTCGACAAACTTGGCATAGCGATCACTGTCTTTCATTTTTTGACTCTTCGATTGCACGTAGGACGGCACGAACAATGTACTGCTTGGCGTCGTCTCCTGGTTTGCCAGGAACGGTAATCGGTTTCACAACATTGGGATGAACAAAATTACGATGGCTCCCCTTCCCTCCGCGATTGGCGAAGCCTGCGTTTTCCAGCTGACGGATCAACTCTCTAACCTTGGGCGGCATTCGCTGGACCTGCTTCTCGCGTTTGGCGCCTAACGTTATGCATAGCCGGCGCCCGCGCCTTGGAGCAGCCTGAGCGAAGCGAAGGCTGCTCCAAGGCGCGGGCTGGCGCGCTAGTTAGCCGATTTCGTCGATTCTGCTTATCCAATACTCCGGTTTTCTGTGGCTGTGAGCAACCGCGAGTATCCACAAGGTATCATTGTAAACGATGTACGGGATATAGTAGGGAAAAGTCCTAAGATTGGCCCGTCGATAATTTTCTTGTCGCAGCGGCGGAACAGAGGAGTTTTCACTTATCCAGTTTACGTGCCGCTCAAATTCTTCGAACATCCGCAGGCCGAGGCCATCTTGCTCGCCCTCATAGTAGTCTATCGCGCTGTTCAGTTCTTTGTATGCCTCCTCAAGAATACGCGTTTTCATTGCATGAATCGGGCTCTGACCTTCCGCATAGCTTCGCTGTAGTCTAAGCTCGCGGCACTTCCATCTTTTACGGCACGAATCCGAGCTGCGATCTCTGCCTCCCAAGAAGAAGTAGCATCATCAAAGTCTGGCGGTTGGCTATCTAAAAACAGCAAAAATCGGGCGATCTCCAGTCGCTGACGCTTAGGTAGCTGAATAAGTTTTAATGTGAGATCTTCAATATCTGTCGGCATTTTCTGAACCACCAAATTGCGTATCATCCGAGGGTGCTATTTCAGTAGACAGCCTCCTGGTTACCGGAGGCGTCGCTCGCTGTATGAGACGTGGCCACTTCTGTCGATGGTAAGCCATTTCTGGCGCTGAAGCTCGGCGACCAAAGATTCTCTGTCCACTTCGGAGATGCCGCCTTGGAATTGGAACATCGCGCCGATGAAGTTTAGCAGCGCAGGCTTCCTGCCTGGCTTGGACTTAAGCAGCCTCTCCGCGACATACTCGACTGTACCTTGATCAGCCGATTTTCCTGCGCGGCGCTCAGGGCTCTGTTCTTCCTCTTCCCTTCTCGCAAGCTGGA
Organism: Thiohalocapsa sp. PB-PSB1; assembly: GCA_016745215.1. Lineage (GTDB taxonomy): Bacteria > Pseudomonadota > Gammaproteobacteria > Chromatiales > Chromatiaceae > Thiohalocapsa. The sequence goes on along the minus strand of CP050890.1, from coordinate 7,906,039 downwards.
TCAGAAGTTGAGCGAGTCGGAACTTGTCACGGTAGGAAAGGGTCTCGCAGTGCCTCGCGATCTCGTCGTATCCCACGGTCATGCTCTAATGCGTTTTTCACTGGCTAACGTTTAACACAGCCCGACGCTTGCTGGACAGCCGGAGCGAAGCGACGGCTGGCCAGCAAGCGTTCGGGCTGGTGTGCTTGTTGGCCGCCCGGCTCTGCTGCGACGCGTTGAGCGCCAAGCAGAGCCGAGCCGGCTGGCGGCTGCCGCGGCTGGCGGCGCACCTGCATTCTGCGCGCCTTGCCAGCAGCAGCCAAGCCTTGCAGGCTTTGCGCGGCGTTGCCAAAACCGCCCATGTTTTCAGCCGCGGCTGGCGGCGACTTTGCATTCTTTTCGGCCTTGCCGGGGCCGCCGGCCTTTGCGGGCTCCGCGATTCATTTGCCAAAGGCGCCGAGCCGATGCATTTGATGTCCGCGGATGGCGACGTTTTTGCTGCTGCGGCCAACTCCGGCATGTTGAAGTGAGGACGCTTTCGTTTACTTTGCCCAACCTTTGTGGCTAACCCGCCCAATATCGCGCAAACTGAAGGCGCTTAACTAATCCTGGAGCTAGATGCGCGGTATTGGGTCGGAGTTTAGCCTTTTGTTGGGCATATTGGCTGCGCGCGGCCTTCGAGTTTACCTCCGAATTAAGGCGAAAAGAAAAGCTACACATTTCGGCACGCAACAGCGAATGGTGCATGCTCAGACCACCAAGTTGTGTGGCAGCGTCCGCGATTAGACATGATCCACAGTGAACCTTGATTGTCTTCACCGCTTACGAACATCAGTTTGAAGAATCCGCCTACACCGGGGTGTCGCTCAGGCACCTTGGGATCATGGGCGTCCCGGTCGCAAGTCCAAAATTCATCTGGGAGTGCAAAGTAAAAGTCCCGACCCCGAGCGAATACCAGGGACGCAGCTTCTTCAAGTGTGGGTAAACGCCAGTCCGAATGTCCCGCATACCGGCGCGCGTTTAGGCTAGAGACATACTCGTCTCGCGCTTGGAAAAACCCGAGCCCACTGCTTGAGCATTCCGTCTGCCACATAAGATTCGTGGCTGCGTCGATTACAACCAGAGCGCTGGTAGTTTTCTGCAACGACGGCCTGGCACCCACTGCAGGGTACTGGTCGCCGGTGATCGACGCTCGCGAAAGGAGTGAGGGTATATCCTCGGCCGCTACAATCGATGATCGGGATCGCAAACTAGCAGACGCCGCAGACCGGGAGTTCGCGCGCCGCCTGTGTGTTCGCTCAATATAGCCAGCTACAGACTGAATAAGCTCTTCGTTTCTACTTTGGTTTGCTGCTTTTCGACTCTGCTCGAAAACCTCGTCGGCTTTTGAGCGATTCCCTCCATGCTCATGAGCCATCCCCAAGTGTAGGTAAGCGTTGGCTTCAGAGAATTTAGGGTCATTGGAGATGGATGGGACGAGCGAAAGCAACGCGTTCGCCTCTTGCTGCAATCCTGAGTAATTTTCCTCACCGATTAGTACGGAAAACAGTAGGCCGTAAGTAACGGACGCCACGTCAGGTGACGCGAGCCCGGATACGTCGTTGTATGCAAGACATTTGCGGAGCAACTTTTCAGCAAGCGGAAGCGCGTTCGGCAGGGAGGTCAGATCATTCGCGATCGTGTGATATGCCTGAATGATGGTAATCTTATCCTCGGTGGAAACTGCGGAACGCTCTGCTTGTTCGAGCTGCTGTAGCGCGTTGTCGATATCACGGTCTTCGTAAAATGATATAGCTCGGTCGAAAACTATGGAGAGAGAGCCTTCTGGTGCTGCGTCAATTGCTTGCGCTTCCCTTACCCTCTCAGTCTTCCCCCACGCAATTGGTTGAGCGCCGTTGTCTGACGGTGCAGCGTGTGTGTCTTGAATACGTTCTTTCCGTCTTGCGGCGGCAAGTTCCTCAAGGCAGTTATCACGCGACTCTTCAAGTTCCTCTATGCGTCGAGATATCTCGGGTCTTTCCGTACTTTCGGCGGAGTTATACCGGATCTTTAGCGATTCAATATGTCTTTGCAGTTCGGAGCATTTATTGCCCGCCGGCGTGGAGACAGATTCGTGTACCCTTAGTCCGTTTTCACGCGAAACTACATTAGGAGTTCTCATCTGTGTATGCCGGTAGCGTTCAACATTCATATTGGTTGCGGGCGTGGCAGCATTGCCAGATGGATAGGAAGAGAGGTGATACCTCTGGCCTGTGATCGGAGCCGTTCTCCGAGCTTGAGGTACGGAAGGACACGAACTCTGAGACGCGTTTGCCTGGCTGCGCAATTCTTGCATCGAAGATTCGAAATCTTCAGTTTTTCCTTCCGCTAACCGTGTTGCCTTGAGTTTCCGATCAATTCCGTAACCCAAATAACTCCACTGTGCTAGAAAAACGACGAAGAAAAGAAGCGACACCGTGTAGCCTATCAGCTTAGAAAGGGCTATTAGCGTGATGTAGGCAAGAACAAAGCTTGAATGCACAATCAGTGGATTGTCCAAAATGCGCTTGCTGCCTGGCGTAGACTGTTGTTTTGCGACCCCCCCTTTTTGACGGCGAACGTATGCTTCAACCTTGGCGTAAACAGCACTGCATTTTGGACATGAGTAACTCGGAGCATCATCCTCCTCGTTGCGCTCATAGCCACACTTTAAACAGACTTTACCCATGCTAATGCAAATCCGGATTGCCGAGAGGTTCAACGTCGAGAGTACAAAGCCCAACGTTTAACACAGCCCGACGCTTGCTGGACAGCCGGAGCGAAGCGACGGCTGGCCAGCAAGCGTTCGGGCTGGTGTGCTTGTTGGCCGTTTCTCTATGCAACACGTGCCTGCCGATGCTGGCAGGTGGCTGCTTGCCGCGGCTGACGACGCATTTGCATCTGCCCGCGTGGCCGAACGATGCCAAGCCTCGCTGGCGGCTGATGCCTTTGCCACTGGCACCGAGCCAAATTCTTGTTGCCGCGGATGGCGGCGCCTTTGCATGCTTTCCGGCCTTGCCGGAGCCCATGTCCGTTAATGGTCATGCCTGTGCTTGCCGATGGCGTTCAGCCAATGTCTTTGATCGTCCGCGCATGGCGGCGCCTTTGGATGCTTCCTGGCCTTCCCGAAGCCTATATCCGTTGCTGGCTCTGCATGAGCTTGGCGATGGCGCTGAGCCCATTGCTGCTTGCCGCGGATGACGGCGTCTTTGTTGCGACGGCCAACGTTTTGGATAGCCTGCGCCCGCTGGCCGGCACCAACCTCGCAGAACCTGCCGAGCCGGCGTGTCCTACCGAGCGTGCCGACAGCGACGGTCCGCGGGCGTCAGGCTGATCCACTTGTTGGACTGATGGGATGCTCGGTTTGCGCCCGCGGCGGGTCGGCGCGGCGGCGCTATGCATTTTGCTGTTTGCGGGGCGGCCCTGTCAACCGCTGCAAGGGGGATTCTGCGACGGAGTGCACGGTGCTGCGGGGCCGATCGGACGGGTGGCGGGGCGGTTCTCCGGGGCGGCAGGGGTGTTCCTGCGGGCTTGGACCGGCATTGCGGGGCGACTTCGGCCACGGCAGGCACGGCGGGACCGGCGCAGCGCATGGAGCGGGCGGTGGTGGAGCGGGCGGCCATCTCAGGCGGCCTCGGGCAGCGCGGCGGGGGCCGGCAGCGGCGGGGCGCGCGAGGGCGGCGGCGCATTGAACGGCGCCGGGGGCTCCTCGAAGGAGAGGACCTGCAGGATGTTGTGCAGGTGGCCCTTGCCGCAGACGGGGCACAGGCTCGGGTCGCGGGCCTGCTTGGCGAGGAAGGCGTCCATGTCGGGGATGTACGGCGTCTCGGGGTCGGCGAGGCCGAGGCATTCGCGGCAGCGGGTGAGGTTCTGCCGGCGGCGGCTGCCGCCGAGCAGGCCGTAGTAGCGGATGCGATGGAAGCTCGGCGGCAGGACGTGCTGGAGGAAGCGGTGGATGAAGTCGGCGCCGGACAGCGTCATGCGCTTCTCGGCCTCGGGGGCGTGCGGGTCCTTGATGCGGTTGTCGCGGTAGCGGAAGGTGACCCGGCCGCCGTCGATCGCCTCGATGCGGTGGTTGGCGATGGCGATGCGGTTGACGTAGCGGCCCAAGTAGCGGATCAGAGGCTCGGGGTCGGCGAAGGGGGCCTCGATGTGGACCACCCAGTCCTGTTGGTGGAGTTGCTGCATCAGGCTCTTCCAGGCGGCATCGTCGTCGAGGTCGGGCTCGTCGGGCGCCCGGTAGGCGTCGCGACCGAGGTCGAGCCGCCGGGCCTCGCGGGCGCTCGCCTCGTCGAGGTTGAAGGGACGGCCCTCGGGCGCGCGGCGCTCGGCGCGGAACGCCTTGAGGTGCTTGAGGAACACGGCGCGGAAGACCCGCCGCAGAGCGCGGTGGGGGAAGAGGAAGTTCTTCGGCGCCGGCACGAAGCCGCTGCCGTCGCGCTTGAGGCCGCCGCCGGTGACGATGCAGTGGACGTGCGGGTGCAGGTTCATGGTCTGGCCCCAGGTGTGCAGAACGGCGACGATGCCGAGGTCGGCGTCCCACTGCTTGCGGGCGAAGGTCTGGAGGGTCTCGGCGGCGGCGCGCATGAGGGCGGCATAGACCTCGGCGGAATGGTAGCGGGCCAGGGGATGGAGCAGGTCGGGCAGGGTGAAGACGACGTGGAAGTACTGGATGGGCAGCAGCTCCAGCTCGCGGGCGTCGACCCATGCGGCGCGCTGGGAGGCCCGACACTTGGGACAGTGGCGGTTGCGGCAACTGTTGTAGCTGATCTCGAAGTGCCCGCACTCGTCGCATTGATCGATGTGGGCACCGAGCGCGGTGGTGCGGCAGACCTCGATGGCGTGCAGGGCGCGGCCCTGCTCGAAGCTCGGGGTGTGGGCGGCGCGGTAGTCGTCGCCGTAGAGGCGGACGATGTCGGCCAGCTCGAATTCGGGCTCGGCGTATTCGAGGGGGAATTCCCGGCGGACCTCGGCGCTGACGGCGAAGTCGGGACGGGCGTTGGAGAAGGGGCTGGCCATGCGGACAGTATAGCCGGTCCGGTGCCGTCCCGGACAGTCCCGGCGTCTCGTCGGGGATGCCGCGGTATCCGTCCGGTGCTTCGGGCACCACCCCGGCCCTGCCCCAGGCACGCTGTTTATTTATTCAGTCCAACGTCACCCGCAGCCTGCGGCCAACTGCGGCCTGAGCGATAGCGAAGGCCGCAGTTGGGCGTCGGGCTGGCGGGTTTGTTCGGGGTTCGATGGGCTAAGTTCAGAACGACACCTCTTTAGAGAAGGGCGTCCCGCTAGAAAAGAATGCGTCGGACGGGATCATGCTTTGCTGAATCCAACGGACCCGGGATGATTCCGCGTGAGGATACTCCATAGGTCCCAACGTGATCGCATACCAGCCGTTTTGCGAGAGAAATACCTTCGTGTTTGAAAAGGTTCTACGATACTTTCGCGCGAACGATGTCGCTGCTTGTTCGGTCGGCCTACTTGCAATTATGAGCCAACGTTGGCTTGACGGTAGCGCGTGGTATTCAGCATAGGTGTCTACGCGAGTGTTGTTTGATTTCGGTATAACACGCAAGTCATTGTCGTCCTCCGAGACCCACTTATAGCCTCTTCGCGGTTTCCAGACTTTCTCATCGTCGCTGGCTAGTACATTGGGAAAGGAAGAGTGCTCCTTACCAGGATCCCAGCGCACACGAAAGTCATCTTCTTGCTCAGTTAACCACGTATACCCTGGTGCTGGCTTGAGCTTTCCGTCCCGCGTGCGTACGACATTCTCGTGTTCCTCGTCAGCCTGGAGTTCCTCGACAAACAGGGCGGCGCCTACGGCGACCGCGAAATCGACGAGCAATTTGCCTGGACTCCTGGCAAGAGCGGCACCGGGAGCGGACAACACAAACACAAGCAATACAGCGACTAGAAGATGGTTCATTGGTCACTCCCCTGGCTTGGCTCCTTTCACCGCCGAACGACATGCGTAGCCGGCCCAAAACTGCGCCGCACTGACGCCTGAAATTACTTCTGAGCTGCGCGCGCAGTTTTGGGTCGGCGCTTACGCTCTTGTTGGGCTATCTTGCGTTCGAGTTCACTTCGTTCAGCGCATCCTGAAGTACGCGATATCGATCACTTTGCTCGCGTCCCGCACCCAAATACTCTTGAGCCCTTTCAATCGAGACGCGGAGACTGTCCGCGTGCTCAGGACCGAGGACGCGCGCCGATACTAGAAGAGCCACCGCGGCATGATAAGCTACGAACGGCTGCTCAATTCTGAAACGCTCGGACAGCCAAATGAGCGTGTCCGGACTGGGTTGTACTTGCAGAATAGCAATCGCTGCTAGCCGAGCCCCAGGGGAAGTGCTGTCCATGAACTCTGCGAGAGAGTCGCGGGTGGCCAGCCCTAAGGTCCGCATCTTGGTGACTATTTTTTCCATTTCCCTGGTTCTCCGATCCCCTGGAGACATCGATGCACGTACAACCTCGTACTCTCTAGCAATGCCTAGCATTTGCTGCCGCGCAAACGTTGGGCCTCGTGATTCGGCGAGTTGCTCCACTCTTTGCGCAGCTTGCAGTTGTCGCGATGGTGCGTTCTCAGGCTCCGCTTCCTTTGCTTGAATTACAGCCTCTGCCTCTCGATCAAGTGTTCTTCTGAACTTGGCTTCGATTCCCCCGGGAAGTACAAGCGATTCGACTTCTTCAAGACTACGCTCGATCCTATGCCGGAACGCAATCAGAATGAACAGCACAATTGCGGGCCACGCGATGGCAGAGATCAGCGCGGCCAGTGCAGTAAGGTATTCGGAGGTCAATTCCACGATATTTTGTCACCTAGCCCAACGTCAACCGCAGCCCGCGCCAAACTGCGGCGACGCGCGAAGCGCCCGCCGCAGTTTGGCGTCGGGCTGGCGGACTCGTTAGGCATACATTAGCTTCCCGCGAGGCTCGGGAATGGGGCGCCCAAGTTCCTGCGCGGTCTCGATCCATTCGCGGATGATTAACTCGGCGTTCTTGAGCGCTTCCTGATAGGAAGCCCCGTCGGCCATGCACCCCGGCAATTCCGGTACCTCAGCGAGGTACGCGGTATCCTCTGTGCTCCAATAGATCAAGATCTCGTATTTCGGCTGCATCGCTTCTCTCAGAGTTTGTACTTAAGGATGACGGTTCGAACTTGCTTGACCTGATACGCTTTCGCCTTAGCACCGACTGGTTGCAAGTTCAGGATCTCTTCGACACCTTCTCTTGAGTAGATGTAGTGATCGCCTCGGACGCGCTCCGCAAACCCGAGCTTCAGCATAAGCGAGCAAAGATCCTTGAACGGGATGTTGGCGTCCGAAGTTCCGCGAAGGACAATGCTCAGCGTCTTCTCGGCTTTACCCATGAGTGCGTGATGGCGAATCGGTGCCTAACGTTAAGCGCAGCCCGCGCCTTGGAGCAGCCCGAGCGATAGCGAGGGCTGCTCCAAGGCGTCGGGCTGGCGCGCTAGTTGGGCGAATGTACTTCTTTACCGAGCATATTAACTTTAGTCCTACCCCTCGCTTATTGCGGCGCGAACGCCAAAAGAGGGCTACGCCAGCGGCAAGCAGCAACGGTGTCGGCGGAATCGGCGCATCTTGGACCGGCTCAAGCTTAAAGTTCGGACCGAAAAAGAATTCTGAAATCAGTCCAGATGTCTCCGTTGGGAGTGTAAGCTCAGTGCCGCTGGGGTAGATGTACCGCGCGGGTACGGCGCTAAGCCCGACAGATGGGTTAACGGTAAGATCACCTACGTCGAGATAGGCGACGACATCTGCTTGCGTCCCGAAAAAGGCGGCGGCCGTATAATCCTCGCCAGCGTTCAGAACGATCGGGGTGATATCCACGTAGCGGAAGCTATCATCAAGAGGACTCGTGGTGCCAGATGGCAGAAAAGCAGAGACAAGGAGTGACCCAGAGTCATCGAATATCCCGAGTTCGTGGGTTTCGCCTAGTCCATCTTGCAGGTAATCGAAGAAGCCCAATGCCGTTACGCGGAAATCCTCAGAGGGGGTGAAAATGAAGCCCATAGTTTGCGTGAGTGCGTACGAGTTGCCATACCCGTTGACGGAAGTGTAGTCGTACGCAGGTACGGGCGCCGCGAGCGAGTTCGATGAGACTAAGCTTAGAGCTGAAATCGCGAATGCGGAAAACCCTACGTGCCAAAGCCCGATACGTCGGGCCAAAGAAACACCGAACAACCGCAAAGACGAGTTGCAAACGCGCATTGATCTTGCCCTCCACATAGAAACGTGACGTTGCAGAAAATGGACGTTAGAGCCCAACGTCAAGCCTGGCCCGCCGCCCGTTGCCGGACCGGAGCGCAGCGACGGCGCGGCAACGGGCGGTCGGGCCGAGGCGCTTGTTGGGCATTTTCGTTTCGTGCGGCGAATAAAAATACATGTTTGAAATGCTTCATTGCTTAAAGGAACGAATAGAACGATCTGTCTTGCCCGTTCGGACTTTGCCTACTGCAATCTTCACAATATCCTCCTTTCCATAAAGCGGATCGAAGAAGACTAGGAGAAAAGTTTGACCTTCAGTCCCTTTTAGCAGAGCAAGCACCGAATCGATGGTGCGATCCTTGGTGTCGATGCCATCGACTGATCGGAGCACCATGCCGCGGCGGAGTGATAACTTTGCTGCTGGAGAGTCGGGAAAGATGGATCGAATTTGGAAGCCTGTGTAGGCGGGTGTGGGGTCAAAAACCATCCCTAAACCTACATACTCGGGCTCTACAACCTCAAGTTTAGTCTCGTCGTCAGAAGCCCAACCAAAACCGTTCGCGGGACGCCAATATCCTTCCAACGACGAAGATACTAGGTTGGGATAGCCGGGGTAGCGCAAACCTTCAGTCCATTCTGTTCGAGGGTTATCTGGAAGCTTGCCAGTGAGGGAAATTGCCTGTTCTGTAGCAGCGTCCCATAGATACCCAGGAGCAGGTCTCCACGAATTCTCTGCTTCTGCGGCGACAACGTGTGGTATTGTTCGATGCGGTGTTCCGGGTTTCCACTGCATTGCATCGCCAATGGCACCAAGAAACTGCTTGGCTGCTTCCGTGCCGACAGCTTCCCAGAAGGAATCCGATGCGCTTTCAGCGTTAGCATTTGGAAGTACTGCCGACATGAAGACCAAAACGAGAACCGAAAATGATAGGCGAGTTCGGGCTAGCAGAGGATGCATTGACTGATACTCCTTACTATACGCAAGACCTATGAGGGTGTGCCCAACGTTGTGCGCAGCCCGCCGCCAACTGGCCAGCCGCCCGCGTCAGCGGCGGCTGGCCAGTTGGCGGTCGGGCTTGCGCGCTTGTTAGCCAGTTCTACGGCCATCGCTTCTTCTTCAGCACGTCTGCTCGGGCTCGTCCCAAGAATTGAAGAAACTCTTTCATGAAAGGGATATCGGAAGTTGCCGTACCACTCTTTGAACTCTCATGCATGGCTTCAGAGGTAACACAGTCAAGAAGGTCTGAAAGACCTAGCAAGATCACATGGACGTGCCAAACCGCGTGGCGTGCGGCGAGTTCTTGAAGACCTGGATACGCCAGTGCCTGATGAATATCCAGGCTTGAGTCATCTAGGTCACTGGTAATGTTAAATGTAATGTCAGCAATCCTACTGGAGACTGCACTGCTTTGATCGTTGATTTTCTGGACCTGTTTGGCAGGAACATCGTCGTTAAGAATGTCCTCCAGAATGTCTTTCCAATTTGCCAACGGGTCGGTTGCGGTTGCACCTGTAAGGGCGTCAAGATTGTGATATCGGTCGCCTTTTGCGAACTTTGAGAGAAAGCTCAAGATTCGAAGCGGCATTGAGTCCGGAGCCAGTTGGCCAAGAGCGGTTTTTCCGCAGCTTGGCTCAAGCGCTTTACACTTCGCGAATAGGGACTCCAAATCGTGACCTAACTTCCGCATCGCTGCTTGACTCGGCGGCGTCAATTCATTGTGCGCCATGTGGGACAAAATCAGGATTGTCTTCATAAGTCGCTCCATTCCGATGGAGAGTTCGAAGAACGCGGAATAGTATTTATCTTTTGTATAGAGCGTGGCGTTCCGAAGCGACGTCAATCCTAGCGACAATGTTGAGTGAATCAGAAGGCCTTCTTTCTCAAGTAGGTAGTAGGTTCCCGAAAATGCCATCCCGCTGCTCCGCATTTTTCTGGCTAACGTTAACCGCAGCCCGCGCCAAACTGCGGCGACGCGCGAAGCGCCCGCCGCAGTTTGGCGTCGGGCTGGCGGACTCGTTAGGCATCATTCTTTCACAGAGTCTCGATACAGTGTATCAGGACAGATATCTTGCTCGTGCGGCCATACCACAGTTCCGTCCGCCGCCTTGGCTCGGGCAAAGTAATGAATATTCTTGAGTTCCTTGAATACTCCAAAGTCAAGCAAGTCCGAGCAGTCATAGATTCCTGCCTCGCCATTTGTGAAGACAAGGTGCAGCTTATAGTCGCTAGTGGCGGTAACTGCCTTAACTCGTGGGTTCATCGTCTATTTCAGCGGATCAATTTTGTATGGTTGTTCGCCGGCGACAGCCAACTCCCAATCTGCCATCAGTTCTTCTCTATGAATTTCGATCCAGGCTTGAAGCAACTTCATCTTAGCGGAAGGGATGCCGCCCTCCAATACGTCGCCATCTGGTAAGGAGACTATAACCTCATCTCCGGAATATCTGACATGAATGTGCGGCAGATTGTGTTGCTTGTTGTCCTTGAAGTACATGTAAACGATCAGTCCATAGAATGCAGATATTGATGGCATAGTGGGAGTACCTGTATGCCTAACGCCAGCCATAACCGGACGCGAAAAGCGGAGCGCAGCGCAGCTTTTTGCGATCCGAGTTTATGGCCTTGTTAGCCATTTTTCGTGATATCGTCGAACCAAAGGTGCGCTCTAAATTCATTTGCTTCCAAGTGTATTTCTGTTCTTAAACGTTTTGCCTCTTCTTGTATGGCGGCCAGCCTTTCTTGCATTTCGTCTGCTGTTGTATAAAACAACTCGCCTTCATAGTCCAAGCAATGGGTGATACCTCTGTGACTCAGGAAATTTCTTTCATCTTTAAATCTATTGAGATCCTTTGCCAGTTGCTCGTTGTCGTTTAACTTCTTAAAAGTTTGAATAAGCCGCTCTAGAGATGAGTCTGCATAATCGTCGCCTTCCATCTTGAAGGGCATTTTCCCGTCGATGCACTTCGCAACGAGCTGGAGAGCTTCCGTAATGTAAAGCTTCAGCTCTTGCTCGACTAACTGGCAGCCGGACAATGCGTAGGCCACTTTCAGATAGAAGTCATCTTCGTTCATGGTCTTGATGGCTAACGTTCGGCAGACCCCGCCGCTTGCTGGCCGGCCGTCCACGCCAGCGGCGGCCGGCTGGCAAGCGGTCGGACTGGTGCGCTAGTTAGCTGTTCGACTGCTCATACACCTCGCGATCTTGAGTAAACTCGCAGCTATAGAATATCTTGTTGGTTTCCAAATAGTCGACGTAGCTCCTCAGTATTTCCAGGTTCCTTTTTATCTTGATCGCGGCGATAAGCGATACCGTCCCAGCGACGAGGAGGAAAGGAGTCATCGCCGTTGAGATATAGAAAGGCAGCAGAACAATGGCAAGCGAGTAGAAGAGGGTAGTGTACACCAACGACGTCAAGTAGTAACTGTTGGCCTGACTGAGGAAGATATGTGGATTGTAGCCCTGAAAAAGTCCCGAGAGGCTGGATTCGAACTCTTGTATCTTGTTCTCGAAAGTCCCCTGAACACCGACGTTTTTTGGGTTGTAGTCCAATACAATTCGTTCGCGCTTTTCCTTGGCGGCTAGCGGTTTCGGAACGCGTTTTGCCTCAGGCGCAAGGTGCTTGGTAATAAAGTGCGCGATCGTAAGGATCGCTGCCAAACTGCCCACTGATCCGACTACGAGGTTGAACACCTCCACCCCGCCCCTCCTTTAACAGCTAACGCCCTTGTTCAGCGGGCCCAAACGTAGCGAGGCGTTTGCGCAAGAATGCCGAAGGCATGCGCAAAGAGCCGCGCGGAGTTTGGGGTCCGCTGGAACTACTGGTTAGGCGCGCTCTATTTTCCACGCTTTTTCGTAGTCCAGAAAACGAGTGTTCCCATAAGAAGCAGCCCAGAAATGCTCTCGAAAGCGACCCAAGCTCTTGCTTCATTGGTTAGAGGTACTATTTCGCCGAAACCAAGAGTGGTTGCAGTAACTGTACTGAAGTAGAGCATTCTGTAAAAAAGATCTTCTTTAATACCCTGCTCAGGATAGAGAACATCCCTGAACACGGTGTTTTGTTGGGGTTCAACAGAAAATAATTGGGCTTCGAGGGACATGCCATCTCTTCGATAATAAAAATCGCAGGATATAGTGCTGTCCCCTTTCGACGCTGTTTTTCCATTGTATTCAGCGATCCGCACATTGCATGACCCGCCAAAAGCCCCTGGGCCATTCGCCAATAAGCGATAAATCAACGTCTCATTCTCAGCATTCCAAAATCGAACGAGCATTTCATTTTCCGAAAACTTTTCTTTTAATAAGACAATAAGCTCGTCATCTCCGCTCATTTTGGCAAATGCTTGACGAGTGCCCAGCTGATACTTTTTCGCTTCGAAAGCCAATCTCTCCCGAAGCGTAGAAATGCTTGCTTTGATCGTTTCTTGATAGCTGGGCTCCTTGTCAGCCGTGCTGAATAAAAAATGATCACTCAACTGATATGTGTATAGAGCTGCAAATCCAGTGATGAACGAAAGAAATATAGCGACACTGATGGCAGCCTTGACGATGTAGTGCATTGTGATCCTAGTTCGATGTGTTTTTTTCGCCTAACGTTAGCCGCAGCCCGCGCCAAACTGCGGCCACGCGCGAAGCGCCGGCCGCAGTTTGGCGTCGGGCTTGCGGGTTTGTTGGGCGTTATTCATTCATGTAAGGCAAAAGACATCACCTGACCCCGTTCTTTCACGCTATTTTGGTTTCGACGAAATCATCACAAAACAGTTGGAGTGACCAAAAATGTTAGAGCAAATAGTGCTAAGGCGCCTCCCGCGCGAATAGCAAAACCGGAGCCATGCCAGCTAATATTGAGGAACCCAGGAATAACGGCTCCAAGAACAGCGACAGCCAAACTAATCAAGGTTCTGATCATAACAATAAAATTTGGATCAGCTATTCGTTCATTGCGCACCACTAGAAACGAAACTAATGAAATTATAAATAGCGCAGTTGCCGCCACCAATACACGCTCCCATTGCGTTGTTCTATATTTCTTGTGGGATTGGCGCTGATCTTCAATTTTGCTCATGAGGTCTTTCGTAGCACACATTATAGTTGTCAATTCGCCCGGCTTCGCGGACTGTTGCGATTCATAAGCCATTTGCAGGAGGTTACTCTGCTGAGTGCCGTGACGTTTTGTTTTTCCCAAGAGGTCAACCAAAGTATCCAAGTATCTATACAATTTGTCCGTACGCGAAGATACAGGATCTGTTTTCATTTCTGTCTGACTAAGTTGTACCACGCGTTTTAGGCATTGAACTTCGCCGTGAATTCGTACAAGATGCATCCTAAGCTGCCGAGCAGGACGTACATCCACATATTTCGCGACATGCAATATCCAACAGCCCAAAGGAGAAGAAATGGACTTCGCGTTAATTCGAGCATACCGTAATTTTACATTAGAGTCGTCAATTGCTTCAACAGTTGTATTGTATTTTGGCAGAACAACACCGTCATTATCATCAAGTTCAACAACTACTATAGGCTCACCACCAGCACACCACCACGTTTTTCCTTTGCAAGGAGTCTTATGATTAAGCGAAGTCGATGCCTTTCGAAAATGGCTTGCTAATTCGTCACCAACATTCACGAGGGAAATGGCAGTTGAGCTTGCGGTGCCAACCCTTACAGGGATGTTGCCAACCTGGTCAATGACAGATTGAAGAGGTATGCCTTTTTGCTTGTCTGACTTCCTGAGTGTTAAACGGAAGCCGATTTCAAATCGTGACGTCGCTGGTCCAGTTTGGAAAAATCGACGTAAAACACACTTTGCATTCAGTTGGTGATACTTTGTTTGTATCTTGGTCCATGAAGGATCCGCTGGTAACCGACAAGCTCGTTTCGCTATGCAGAATAGATCTTCACCACCAAACACTTGACTGCCACCGCGCATCCTTATGGATACTTCGCCTGTATACCGAATGAAGTGCTTACCAGCCTCTGCTGGGATGGTCGGCTTTTGTAGCTTGTGAGTGTCTTGTAAAACGAACTCACGTAAGTCGGCAATTGGAAAGGCAAACAAGATAAACATATCAATAAAAAAGCCCGGTCCGTCGAACGGTGCCGGGCTCGCGCGTTCCCACTACTGGTACTAGACGATTACGAACCGCCCAGTATCTCCAGATTAGTGTAATACGAACTCTTGTCGTCTGCCAAGGCAGATCGACTTGGTCAGTATACGCCGTTTCGTTTCTCATAGGCAACATTATTGTTTGGTGGTTTGCGGAGTTGCGTGTATCAAGTTCTTAGATGCGAACGAGAACTCCGGCGTAGGGACTCCGGTTACCCGGAGCCCCCGCCACAGAGCCGGACGTGCGGTTTTCCCGCATCCGGTTCCTCGGTTGCACGAGCTTTCGCGCGGACCGTCACAGTTACCCGTTTCACGTGCCAGTTGCTTAGCCCAACGTTAACCGCAGCCCGCGCCAAACTGCGGCGACGCGCGAAGCGCCCGCCGCAGTTTGGCGTCGGGCTGGCGGACTCGTTAGCCCCCCACCACGCGCCGCGGCCTCATCGCCAAGTAACTTGGGGCAGACTGATGGCAAACTATGCTGGATCAGCCGATCCCAAGGTCGAAAAAGCAATGGTGCTGAACAACGCCCGTTCGTTAGCCTGATCCGGGAGTGAGCGAACTCATCACTGGTGACGCGTAAGCGATCCCGTTCGGAAGAATGCAAATCTACGAACACTCCTGATCGGCCTGATCAACGCTCTCTTTTTGCTTTGATTTGTCAGGAGAAAAGTATGGTTCTTCCACCCAAGAAGTGCAAGCCGCTGGCCGAGCCAAAGAAAAAGCCGCTGGCCGTGGCCTGTGAGGCCGCTCTCGACGAGTGGCAGGCGCAAACCCAAATCGAACGGTTGAATGGGGATGCCGCTGGCATCGATATCGGCGCGACCAGCCACTTTGTTGCGGTTCCCGCCGATCGTGACGAACAACCGGTGCGTGAGTTTCCTGCCTTCACCGCCGATCTGGAGCGTTTGGCCGATTGGCTCAAGCAGTGCGGCATCCGTACCGTGGCAATGGAATCCACAGGCGTCTACTGGATCCCTCTGTTCGAACTGCTCGAGAGTCGCGGCTTTGAGGTGCTCCTGGTCAATGCCCATCACGTCAAGAATGTCCCGGGACGTAAGACCGACGTGCTCGACTGCCAGTGGCTGCAACAATTGCACAGCTTCGGTCTGCTACGCGGTGCTTTTCGTCCCGAGGAGTCGATGTGCGTGCTACGGGCATACCTTCGCCAACGGGCCAATCTGGTGCGCTATGCCGGCATGCATGTTCAGCATATGCAAAAGGCGCTCAATCAGATGAATCTTCATCTGCATCATGTCGTCAGTGATATCACCGGCGTGACCGGCATGAAAATCATCCGCGCCATCCTTGATGGGGAACGCGACCCGCAGGTACTCGCCAAACACCGTGACCGGCGTTGTCGCCAGTCCAGTGAGATGATCGCCAAGGCTTTGCAGGGTCATTGGCGCGAGGAGCATTTGTTCGCCTTGCGCCAAGCCGTGGAGCTGTTCGATTTCTATCAACAACAACGGGCTTGCTGCGATGAGGAAATCGCACGCGTACTGGCAGGGCTGGAATCGACCACCGATGCCCAGGCACCGCCGCCGTTGCGCAAGCACAAGGTCGATCGCAACACCCCGGCTATCGATGACTTGCACGAGCAGCTGTTTCGCCTCGTCGGGGTCGACCTGACCCGCATCGACGGCCTCAATGCGCACAGCGTCTTGAAGATCCTCGCTGAGATCGGCACCGATATGTCGCGCTGGCCTTCGGTCAAGCAGTTCTGCTCCTGGCTCGGCTTGTCTCCGGGCAACAAGATCTCCGGAGGCAAGCGCATCGGTAAGAGCAAGACCACACCCTCGGCCAATCGTGCGGCCGCTGCATTACGCATCGCAGCACAGGGGCTGTCCAACTCCCACAGCGCCCTCGGGGGCTATTTGCGCCGTCAAAAAGCGCGTTTGGGGGCTCCCAAGGCGATTACCGCCACCGCCCACAAATTGGCCACCATCCTCTACAGCATGATCGCCAATCAGACAGAATACGCTCCGCCCGATGCCAACGACTACGAGGTGCAGTATCGCAAGCGCGTGTTGAGCAACCTGCGCCGGCGTGCCGATCAGCTCGGCTTTGATCTGATCGAGCGCCCCGCTTAAACGCGCGCTCGCGGCGTCGCTTCGCGAAAAAAGCCTGCCCGGCAGGAGAGGAGAGGTTCGCCTGAAATCCGACCAATTGAGCACTTTCTGTGTCAATGATAGGTTCATCTTCGGAACTTGCTTCCTTGCTTCTTTCTTCTGTGTGTGGCTATAGTAATCATCACAACAACAGACCGTCGGCCCTCCCGTAGTACATCGATCCATGCCGGATCGTAACTATTTCGTCACATAAATAAAGCTATTGAAACAGCTATTTAGGGGAAGTTACTTGGAAGGCATCATTCTTTCACAGAGTCTCGATACAGTGTATCAGGACAGATATCTTGCTCGTGGGGCCACACCACAGTTCCGTCCGCCGCCTTGGCTCGGGCAAAGTAATGAATATTCTTGAGTTCCTTGAATACTCCAAAGTCAAGCAAGTCCGAGCAGTCATAGATTCCTGCCTCGCCATTTGTGAAGACAAGGTGCAGCTTATAGTCGCTAGTGGCGGTAACTGCCTTAACTCGTGGGTTCATCGTCTATTTCAGCGGATCAATTTTGTATGGTTGTTCGCCGGCGACAGCCAACTCCCAATCTGCCATCAGTTCTTCTCTATGAATTTCGATCCAGGCTTGAAGCAACTTCATCTTAGCGGAAGGGATGCCGCCCTCCAATACGTCGCCATCTGGTAAGGAGACTATAACCTCATCTCCGGAATATCTGACATGAATGTGCGGCAGTTTGTGTTGCTTGTTGTCCTTGAAGTACATGTAAACGATCAGTCCATAGAATGCAGATATTGATGGCATAGTGGGAGTGCCTGTATGCCTAACGTTTAACACAGCCCGACGCTTGCTGGACAGCCGGAGCGAAGCGACGGCTGGCCAGCAAGCGTTCGGGCTGGTGTGCTTGTTGGCCGTTTCTCTATACAACACGGGCCTGCCGATGCTGGTAGATGGCTACTTGCCACGGCTGACGACGGACTTGCATTCTGCCTGCGTTGTTGGACAGTGCCAAGCCTAGCTGGCGGCTGATGCCTTTCTGATCGTGACGACGCTCCAGCGTCGTCATGCGTCCCTGGGCGCTCCAGCGCCCCGTAGGCGTGGGAGTTGACGGCGCTGGCGTGGGCGACGCGCCGCTGGAGCGGCGCGGGATGCGTCACGGCGCTGGAGCGCCGTGACGATCAGAATCCCCATTTTGCCACGAAAAAGGCGCTTCTAAGCCGAAAAAACAGGCTTCATTCCAGACGTTTTGCTCTACGCATCAATGTGTTGCAGTGGTCTGACCCCGTGAACCCAAATTCTTGTTGCCGCGGATGGCGACGCCTTTGCATGCTTTCCGGCCTTGCCGGAGCCCATGTCCGTTGATGGTCATGCCTGTGCTTGCCGATGACGTTCAGCCAATGTCTTTGATTGTCCGCGCATGGCGGCGCCTTTGCAGGCTTCCTGGCCTTCCCGAAGCCCATATCCCTTGCTGGTTCTGCATGAGCTTGCCGATGGCGCTGAGCCCATTGCTGCTTGCCACGGATGACGGTGTCTTTGTTGCGACGGCCAACGTCAACCGCAGCCCGCGCCAAACTGCGGATTGAGCGGCAGCGAAAGCCGCAGTTTGGCGTCGGCGCTGGTGGGCTTGTTAGCGCTCGTGGACGATTGTATGCACCGTTCGGAAAAGCAACTGACCGTCGTGTTGTTCATAAACCCATTCATCCGCTGCGTCATCCCAGTAAGTTTGAAACACTCTGCGATCTCGGAAGATATCCGTCCTCAATGGGTGTGCCGAATGCGGGTTATGATAAACGCGAAGACCATCGATAAGGTGTTCGGAATACGACGCCTTCGGTAGCGTCACCTTGTGCGGTGCGACGCCACTCTTGTTCAGCGATACGGCCGTAAATACTGACTGGCTCTGCGGGTCACTTGAAAGCGCAAGTGCTTTACCCCAGGTCGCCGTGGAATTATACATTACCGCGCTGATTTCTTTCGCAACACCGCTGTTGAATAGACCAACCTCAATCGGAGCCCCGTTATGCTTGAGCACCCGCTTGATTTGCTTACCCTGTGGCTGCTCCGAGGAATCACCTTTGTGTAAGTAATCTTCCTCGTCGACATAGTATCCAAAAAGAAGCGCTTCGATTGTCCGTTGCACTTCAAGGTGTGCAAACGCCCGATCAAAAGGCGCGATACCTAATACGAACGGGTTGCCCGCAACGTGTGGAAGGCCTGAGTATGAATCCCTATACTTGGATAGCTTGGACGAAAAACTATTGCTCAATCTTATGATCGCCTCTTCATTGAAAGCATTGAGATCCTGTGGGATGCTTAAAGGCTCGGGGCTGTGCGCCGGCGCCGTGCGTGCGTCATTAAGAGCAACTGTAGCTTCAATTGAGAACTGCACGGGATCTACGACTACGAAGTCAGGACGATTGTGTCGAAAATCTACGACGAGGCAAAAATGCTTCAAGACGGCGTGGAGATACAATTCCCAAAAGGATGGCTCGAAAGAAGTTTGAAACTCTTTAACGAACTTGCCATCTCGATCTTGGAAACCGCGTGCCCAGTCTTGAAGCACATCCAGCGCGTAGCGATTCCGTGCGCACGCGATTTTGGCGAATCCTGGATGAAGCTTCGACTGATCAACGACGGGCGTGAATAGATCCATGATTCCTGGCGCTAACGTTAAGCCTGGCCCGCCGCCCGTTGCCGCGCCGGTCGCGAAGCGACGGCGCGGCAACGGGCGGTCGGGCCGAGGCGCTTGTTGGGCGTATTTGCTGCATTTAGTAAACTGGCACCGAAATTATTTAGTAAACTGACACCGTAATTTCCATTTTTGTTATTTTGTTTCCAGGACTACCCCTTTAGGAGATACCTGGATTTTGCGCAGGCGACCAAAAAACTTCTTAATTCGAGAGGTCAGCCTTGCTTCTTCTATATGCCTTTTTGCTTTGCAGTCTTCACAATAGTACTCCGCCACAAGGACATACTCTTTTTGCTTTACGGTCACTTCGTACTCTCCGAGTTTGAGCCTGTGTCCGCAAGTGCATCTAGACTCCTCCGCGATGACTAACGGGATCTTCTGCGTCAAAACCTGCCGCACGTCGAAGGGAATATCGCCTTTCGCTCTGAAATCAACGTTGAAGTATTTGTCATTTTCATTCCACTTAATCTTCAGAACAGGAGAGTGACTCGGGACGAATAATGTAAGGTGGTTAGCCATGCAAGAGGGAGTCGGCCGAATTTCAACAGACCGGGGAGGGAAAGGTGGCATGGTTTGGCCCCATTTTTCCGCCAGCGCTTTATGTCTTTCAAGAAGCTGATAAAGGAGGGATGCTTCATCCTCCGCCGCTAGCAAGCTTTCACCGATGGACGCTCGTTCTTCTAGCGTTCGCAGGTCTTGTTCAAGAGAAGCCATTATTTCTTCCAAAGCACTCTTGAATTGTTGATCTTTGTTCATGCTACTCCCGCAATTCGCTCCCGGCGAAGTGAGTCGTATGCCCAACGTTCAGCGCACCCCGCCGCGGTTTGGCTGGCCGGAGCGATAGCGACGGCCAGCCAAACCGCGGTCGGAGGTGGCGCGCTTGTTGGGCGCCTCCGGCTTCCAAACCGGATGGCCCGACGACGACTGACGAGCCGCGGCATCTGCTGCAATAGCCCCTATGTCGCCGTTAAATCGGTCGGAGATGGCCCGGCGAGTTTGATGTATTTCTTCGATTACAGGATCAGCCATCTTCGCTATCCTCTCCGAGTAATTCTTCAGGGGTACAAATGACGGGTATGTACACACCGAGTTGGGCAAAAAGGTCGTAGATGCGGGGAAGAATCTTTGCGTTTGCGATGTGCTTGCAGTTCCAGGTCAACAGATAGTCAATTTCGTGATGGGCAACCGACGCAATGTGCAGGGCATCGACCTGCGCCTTATCCGGCAACACGCCAAGCGACATGATACTCTCAGCCAGCTCTGCAATTTCCGGTGTGCTGGGCAGCAAGGGGATTCCTTTGAGAATATCGAGCCGTTCCCTTGCGAGCGCTGGATTTCCAGCCGAGGCTTCATCTAGCACGTACTGCGAAATCACAAGCTGGTAGTGTTTACGCTCAGCGCTCCACCAACGATGCGTCAGAACTTGGCGAGCCGCAGCAACGACCCGGTTGCTAGGCCTCTGCCGCAGGTAGCTGACTATTGATGTCTCTACGTAGACCGTTGGCACTGGCTTGGCCTATTGCGCCCAACGTTTAGTTAACCTGCCGAGCCCGCGCCGGTCGGGCCGCGAGCGCGAAGCGCCGCGGTGCCCGACCGGCGCGGGCTCGGCAGGTTCAACGCCCTGTTAGATTAAAACATTTTTTTGTTCGCTTCAGTGTCCGTCTCAGCGAACCGCTATGTGGATTCTACAACAGTCAAGCCCTGGGTGGGGCCTGGAAACTCCCGCTGATGTTGGCGCAGTTGCACGAGCAAGGCTCCGTTGCGCGCGCTCGGTCCCGCGGGCGCAGCGATTTCGCATGGAGCACAACGGTTTTTCGCTCACCGCGGTCGCGTCGCAACATAGCAGCACTGTCCCGAGCCGATGCGGATCGAGTGGAGGAGATGTGCATCAGGCCGCCTCGCACGCAAGCGGCGGGTCTTGGCCGCGAGCGGGTCCAATGGTGGGCGCAAGGTCGCGCTGACGTCGTAGCCGTCCGCCGCAGCTCGGGCAGACGTGGATGTCTTTGCCGGTCAGGCGTTGCAGCAAGACGTCGTAGGGCTCGCGCACTTTGGTCGTCGTCACCGGCGCTAGGCCAAGCAGCGCTTTGGCACGATTGAGCTTGGTCGCGCGGTGTCCGCAGGCGAGCAGTCCGTAGTGGCGGATGCGGGTGAAGCGCGGCGGCAGGATGTGCAGCGTGAACCGCCGGATAAATTCGTTGGCGTCCAGCGTCATCACTTTGGTCTTGGCGCCGTCTTTATAGTCTTTCCAGGTGAAGGTGACTTTGCCGTCGGCAAGATTGAGGATGCGGTGGTTGCTGATGGCAATGCGGTGGGTGTATCGCCCGAGGTAGTCGATGATCTGTTGCGGTCCGCCGAACGGGGGTTTGGCGTAGACCACCCAGTCGTGCTCGCGCAGTGCCTTGCGCAACGCGGCGAAGTGCGTGCCCGGCGGTGTCTTCAGCTCGCCTGTGGTATGCGCGTGCTCCAGGCGCTCGAGGTAGTTTCCGCGGAAGACCTTGGACAGCGCTTTGACCGGGAATAACCAGTCACGATGCGGGCAGGGTTTGAACTGTTCGCCATCGAACGTTAAAGCTCCGCCTGGGACGATGCAGTGCAGATGGATGTGGCGCTCCATCGTCTGGCCCCAGGTGTGCAGCACGGCGGTGATGCCGAGGGTTCCGTTCCAATGACGAGCGGCAAAGGCTTGCAGGGTGTCCGTTGCGCTGGCGAACAGCAGGTCGTAAATCAGTTTGTCGTTCCACCCCACCCAGTCGTTGATCGCATGCGGCAGCGTGAAGACGGTATGAAAATAGGGCACCGGCAGCAGTTCGTCTTTGCGCGCTTCGATCCAGCGCGCTTTCTCCAGCCCTTGACATTTCGGGCAGTGGCGGTCGCGACAGGAGTTGTAGCTGTTGTAAAGGGTGCCGCAGTCAGTGCAGTAGTCGATGTGCCCGCCCAGCGCCGCGGTGCGGCAGTTTTGGATGGCACTGAGTACCTTGTGCACGTGCAGCGGATGGGAGTGCTCGTGCAGGGAGTCGGGCAAATGCGCGCGCAGGATGTCGGCGACTTCGAACGTCGGTCTCTGCTTGGAGCCGGAGTGCGTGTGTCCCGCTCTGTGATGGGGAGTTGGAGAGGAAAGGAATGGCGATGCCATTGCGTGTGCTTATTCTTTTTCTTGTTGATTGTTTATTTCAGCGCCGGTGCTGCTTTGTCTCGGGTGTGGTCTCTTCCAACGCGATAGCGTTTTAATCTAACGTTATGCATAGCCGGCGCCCGCGCTGTCTCGCATAAGACGAGCCGCCACGATTGTGCTCGCGTCATACACTGAAATTGCAAATTACGACGAACCGCGGGCGTCCGGCTGATGCATTTGTTGGACGACTGACGCTGGCGTCGCGTTGGCTATGGATTTTTCTCCAGCATCGGAGGCGCTGTCAATACCTTGCATCGGGTTTTCATAGACGGCGCGGGCGGCATTTGGGGGATTTGCAGGGATTCGAGCATGCGACGATCGGGATGTTGGAATCGATTGCGGCACCTTTTTCCCTGTTCGGGGTGGTCTATCAGCGCTCCGACAACCCTGGGCGCAGGGCTGGCTTCCCCGACGGTGGCGGGCGTCTCGAAGTCAATGGGGCGCGGGACTGGCATTCAGGCTGCGGCAGCGTATTCGGCCGGTGGGTCGTGGAAAGAGAGGATCTGGAAGACTTGGCGTAGGTGGCCCTTGCCGCAATTCGGGCAGAGGCTCGGGTCGATGGCTTGTTTGCTGAGGAAGCCCTCGAGGTCGGCGATGTAGGGCGCCTCAGGCTGGTCGAGGCCGAGCAGGGCGCGGCAGGCGGTGAGGTTGGCCTTGCGCCGACTGCCGCCGAGCAGACCGTAGTAGCGGATTTGGTGGAAGCCGGGCGGCAGGACGTGTTGCAGGAATCTGCGGATGAATTCCGGCCCGGACAGGCGCATGGTTTTCTGCGCCTCGGGGCTCTCGGGGTCTTTGACGCGGTTGTCGCGGTAGCGGAAGACGACGCCGTCGGCATCGACGGCGAGGATGCGGTAGTTGGCGATGGCGATGCGATTCACATAGCGCCCGAGGTAGCGGATGAGGTGCTGGGGGCTGTCGAACGGGGCTTCGGCATACACGACCCAGGCGTGGCGGTGCAGGCGGATCAGCAGTTGCTTCCAGTCGGCCTCGTCGTGCAGTTCGGGCGGGCAGTGGCTGAGCTTGCCGGCGGCGCGCAGGGCTTCGAGTTCGCGTAGGAAGATGGCTCGGAAGACCGGCGAGAGGGCGCGGACCGGGAACAGGAAGTTGTTCGGCGCTTGCACAAAACCGCTGCCATCGCGTTTCAATGCGCCGCCGGTGACGAGGCAATGCACATGCGGGTGCAGCTGTAAGGTCTGGCCCCAGGTGTGCAGCACGCTGACAATGCCAAGGTCGGCGTCCCAGAGTTTGTGGGCAAAGGTCTGCAGGGTTTCAGCGGCACTGCGCATGAGGATGGCGTAGACCTCGGCATCGCAGTACTGCGCTAGGCGGTTGAGGTCTTCGGGCAGGGTGAAGACGAGGTGGAAGTACTGGATGGGCAACAGCTCCAGCTCGCGGTCATCGACCCAGGCGGCGCGTTGGGAGGCGCGGCATTTGGGGCAGTGGCGGTTGCGGCAGGAGTTGTAGCTGATCTCCACATGCCCGCAGTGGTCGCATTGATCGACATGGCCGCCGAGCGCGGTGGTGCGGCAGGTCTCGATGGCGTGCAGGGCGCGGCCTTGCTCGAAGCTCGGATGGTACTCGGCGCGGTAGGCGGCGCCATGCATGCGCACCACATCGGCCAGTTCGAATGGCGGTGGAGCATATTCGACGGGGAACTCGCGGCGGATTTCGGCGGTGATGGCTGGACTGCACATGGTTATAGTATAGCCAGTTCCCGTGAGAGCGGGCGCGGAAGGGGGCGATCCCGCGTGCCCATGGTGATGCATCCTTCAGTCGGTTGATGCGTTGGCGTGCTTTGATGGTGGGGGATTATTTATTTAGTCCAACGTTCATTAGACTTCAGACTATGTTAAATCTGCTAGACTTCCTGCAGTCTAACGCAAAAATATCCTACTATGTCAACCTCGCATCCACCCCGCAACCCCAAAGCCAGTTTGTCTAGGATGCGAAACGAAAACGGCAAACCAAGCGGCTGGGACCGTTATGCCGATCTTCTGCTTCGCAATCACGTGGCCGAGAAAGCTCGGCCCTGGTACATTCGTCACGCAAAGGCGTTTCTCGATACTATGCCAGTTGAGAAATTGTCGCAGCTGACACTTGACGATATTGAGGGTTGGCTGCGTCAAACGTCGGCGCAGCGCAAGCTCGATGCTTGGCAGTTCCGCCAAATGGTAGAGGCGGTGCAATTGCTCGTGGTTGATCTGGCGCAAGTCCCAGGCGGGAAATTGGTGGATTGGGATTGGTGGAAGCTGGCGGGCGAGGAGTTGTCGCAAGCGCATCCGACGATTGCGCGCGAGCAGTCTCCGGAAGAGCTGGTCAAAGGGCTCACCGGATTGCGCTTCGCGCGCTCGTCCAAGGAGTTTCCGCTGTTGGCGGACCTCGCTCGAGTGTTGCGGACCAGACACTACTCGATCCGTACCGAACAGAGCTACGTGGATTGGTGTCGTCGATTCCTCGCTGCGTGCGACGGCAAAATCCCTGCTGACCTCGGACCCGCCGATGTACAACGTTTCCTCACCAACCTGGCCGTGGAACGCAATGTGGCGGCGAGCACGCAGAATCTGGCGTTCAATGCGGTGGCATTTTTATTCAAGGAGGTGCTCAGGCGTCCGCTCGATGACATCGACTTTCGGCGCGCGAAGCGCCCGGCACGGTTGCCTGTGGTCCTTACCCGCCAAGAGATCGCGGTTGTGCTCAAGGAATTGGATGGAGTTTATCGCTTGATGACGGAGCTGATGTATGGAACTGGAATGCGGCTGATGGAGTGTGTACGGCTACGCGTGCTAGATGTGGATTTTGGCAACGGCTTGATTGTGGTCCGCAATGCCAAGGGAGGCAAGGACCGCGTGGTGCCCCTGCCGCAACGATGTCGCGAGCCGCTCGAGCAGCATTTGTTGAGCGTCAAGGCGCAGCACCAAGAAGACTTGGCCAGCGGAGCGGGAGCCGTGTTTCTGCCTGATGCCCTGGCTCGCAAGGCGCCCAACGCACCACGCGAGTGGATCTGGCAGTACGTGTTCCCGAGTTCGACGCTATCGACCGATCCCAAGTCGGGACAGGTTCGGCGTCATCATCTGCACGAGTCGAGTCTTCAGCGCAAGGTCGGTGCCGCGGGACGTGCGGCGGGCATCCCGAAATCCGTCAACACCCACGCCTTGAGGCACTCGTTCGCGACCCATCTGTTGGAGGCGGGTTACGACATCCGCACCGTGCAAGAGCTTCTGGGTCATGCGGATGTGTCGACCACGATGATCTATACCCATGTGATGAACCGGCCGGGTGTGCTGCCGGTCAACAGTCCGGTGGATGAGCTTGGGGATTGACGGATACGCGTGCTGAGCCAGCAGCAGGGGCTTGAAAAAACTTGACTTGTTTTGTTGGACGGAGCCGCTACGCGGAGAAGTTCGCGGCAACAGCCCCTTGGAAACTAAAATGTAATCTCACGCCCGCGCCAACACCAGCAGTTCCAAGTTTGAAAGGTAAATTCTCTTTCAATTCAATGTATTAGATATTTGATGAAAATTCATAGGTGAATCCATAACCAACTGAATACATCAGTAAAATTTTTCAAACTTGGAACTGCTGCGCCAACACGGGGGCATTTCACTCAGAATCATGAGGTTACACTGATATAGCATCACCTTCCGCGTCTGATTTCAAGCATCTCTAGGCATCTTTGGAAAAGCATCTTCGGCTCGAGGGCTTGCGTCCGAAGACGATCGAGGCGTATGCGCCTGGGGTCCGGCGCATCGCAGCACGGTTCGATCATTCGCTCGAGGACCTGTCCGCCGAGCAGCTGACCGACTACTTCAGCGAGTTGCTGGAGACGCACTCCTGGAGCGCGTTGAAGCTCGACCTGTACGGCCTGAAGTTCTTCTCCACTCACGTGCTGCACAAGCCGTGGGTAGAGCTTGACCTGATCAAGCCACCGCGGGGCCAGCGCCTACCGGACAGTGTGACAGTCGAGGAGCTTGGGCTGCTGGTTCAGTCCACGCGGGTGCTCAGCTACCGGGTGTTGTTCTTCACCCGCTATAGTCTAGGGCTGCGCTTGGGCGAGGGATTGCGCCTGACAGTAGCTGATATCGATGCCGCCCGTCGCCGGGTACACATTCGCAACGCCAAGGGCAACAAAGAGCGTCTGGTGCCGCTGTCTGAAGCGACGCTGGTGCTGTTGCGCCCATTCTGGCGAGTGCATCGCCATGCGCAGCTTCTGTTTCCCAACCGCAAGGCCGGCCTGAAGGGGGCCGCTTCGGCATCCGCACCACTGGCACCGGCTGGCGTGCAGAGCGCATTGCGTCAAGTGGTTGCGTCGTGTGGGATAAAAAAAAGATCACGCCGCATAGCCTGCGCCACAGCGATGCCACAGATTTGATCAAAGCTGGGGTTGATCTTCTCGAGGTACAAAAGATCCTCGGTCACCATTCGATCTTGACCACGCCCGTTACACGCACCTGACCACCGAAACCAAGCGCACTGCGGAGCAGGCGATCAACGCCTTGATGAGCAGCTTCTCGATCCAGTGGGGGATGCGCACATGATCCTCCTATCCTCCATCATCACCGACTTCCAAGCCGAGTATCTGGATCAGTATGGCGGTTCGATCCTGCCCAGCCAACAGCAGGCGCTGGAGGCGATGAAGACCTGTCGTACCTCGGCCAGTCCGATGATGCTGGCCCAATGTGAGTCGTGCGATCACAACGAGTTGGTACCGCATTCATGCGGCCATCGCCCGTGCCCCCACTGCCAACACCACGAGGGCCAGCAAGGGATTGAACGCCAGCTTGCCCGGCAGGTGCCAACCACCGACTTCCTGATCACCTTCACCCTGCCCACAGCGCTGCGTCCACTGGTCTGGGCAAACCAACGCACGCTTTATGATGCGATGATCCGTAGCAGCTGGGAGACGGTCAGCACCTTGACGAAAAACGATCCCCAATTGCAAGGCGAGGCCGGGGCCATCGCGGTCCTGCATACGCACGCACGCTCAGGCGATTTTCATCCCCATGTACACTGAGTGATGCCGGCAGGCGCCATCCATAAGGACAAGCGGGTGTGGCGCACCAAGAAGGCCAAAAACAAACGCGGCTACCTGTTTAACCACAAGGCGCTGGCAAAAGTCTTCCGCGGCAAGCTGCTCGCGGCCATCACCGATGCAGGGCTGTGGTTGCCGCAGCGCGTTCCCAGCAAGTGGGTCGTGCACTGCAAGTGGGTCGGTCATGGCGAGAAGGCCCTGGTGTATCTCGGGCGCTATCTGTATCGCGGTGTCATCCAGGAGAAGGACATCATCGCCTGTGAGAACGGCCAAGTGACTTTCCGCTATCGCCACGCCAAGAAGCAGCGGTTCGAGTACCGTACCTGACCGGGCGCACAGTTCCTTGCTCTGAGCCTCCAGCATGTCTTGCCCAAGGGCTTTCGCCGTACGCGTAACTTCGGCTTTCTGCATCCCAACAGCAAACGCTCGATTACCCTGCTGCAATTTCTGTTCGGCATCGAGATCAAAAAGGCGCTGGCCAAGGTGAGCAAGCGCCCACGCATGCGCTGCCCGTGTTGTGCAGCTGAGATGCACATCGTGCGAACACGCATCGCCCCACAGCTGCCAAAGCCGATGCCTGACCCGAGCCTCGACGGCCAGGGGATCTTGGCGATGTAACCGCAAGCACTAGCGCAACCCGTTCAAAATTTCGGCGTCCGCCGGCCGAGAGGTGCGCTCGCCTCAAATTCGGGTAAAATTGACCTGAAAATGCCTCTTCAGCACCTCGCTTGCCGCAATGGCGAGCAAAAGCCGAGGGCGCAACAGGCTCGGATATCCCCCAGGCCTGCTACGCCCCCGGCTCCACAAAAGTCATTTTCTATACCCACCTCCCTGGCTCGCTCAACCGGGCTCGTCCGACAAACGGTTAGATCGCGGCTCGCTGCGCTCGCGCGATCTAACCTTATTCGTTGGCGCATTTTTGTTGACGATTGACACAACGCTCCTTCCAAATACTTTACTGTTCTTTATCCGTTAGAAAACGAATTCGTATTCGAGCGTCTTCGATCACCCAAATAGTATAGGGGTGGATTTCAATATCTCGCTGAAACAGGTTTTCGCAAGCCTTTATCACATTACTAGATTTCAAATTATTTAATCGTAAATATAGAATCCCGTAGCATGGTTTTCCTTGATTGATTGCTAATGTTCCAAAATCTGAGTCATGCGTGAGAACATATCGCTTCTCCTGATATGCTCTGTTCAACAGCTCTTCATCTTCAACTCCCTGCCATCGCTGCTCCTTCGTATCGAGAACATCGAGTCCGATTCGCCGAAGGTGTGCTACGACTTTCGAAATATTTTCATCTGTGAGAAAACAAGCTTGGCTAAGCTTCATGCTGAAACAGGATCAAGTTCAACATATATTTCGTTCCGACAAGAGCGGGCAGCGTACTTTAGGCAAGCATGAATATCTTCTCTTGTTAGATGGGTATAATCCTCAAGAATCTCCGCTTCAGAAACATCTGAGGCTAACAATTCTAGGATAAACTCCACGGATAACCTTGTTCCTTGTACTATCGGTTTTCCGCCAAGTATTTTTGGATTGGCTGTGATGCGTTCAATCATATACGTGCCTCATACATATACTTCTTTATCATGATTGTGGGCTCGACTTGCTTTTACTGACCCTTGATTGCGCTAACGTTTAGTTAAAACGTTTAGTTAACCTGCCGAGCCCGCGCCGGTCGGGCCGCGAGCGCGAAGCGCCGCGGTGCCCGACCGGCGCGGGCTCGGCAGGTTCAACGCCCTGTTAGATTAAAACATTTTTTGGTTCGCTTCGGTGTCCGTCTCAGCGAACCGCGATGTGGATTCTACAACAGTCAAGCCCTGGGTGGGGCCTGGAAACTCCCGCTGATGTTGGCGCAGTTGCACGAGCAAGGCTCCGTTGCGCGCGCTCGGTCCCGCGGGCGCAGCGATTTCGCATGGAGCACAACGGTTTTTCGCTCACCGCGGTCGCGTCGCAACATAGCAGCACTGTCCCGAGCCGATGCGGATCGAGTGGAGGAGATGTGCATCAGGCCGCCTCGCACGCAAGCGGCGGGTCTTGGCCGCGAGCGGGTCCAATGGTGGGCGCAAGGTCGCGCTGACGTCGTAGCCGTCCGCCGCAGCTCGGGCAGACGTGGATGTCTTTGCCGGTCAGGCGTTGCAGCAAGACGTCGTAGGGCTCGCGCACTTTGGTCGTCGTCACCGGCGCTAGGCCAAGCAGCGCTTTGGCACGATTGAGCTTGGTCGCGCGGTGTCCGCAGGCGAGCAGTCCGTAGTGGCGGATGCGGGTGAAGCGCGGCGGCAGGATGTGCAGCGTGAACCGCCGGATGAATTCGTTGGCGTCCAGCGTCATCACTTTGGTCTTGGCGCCGTCTTTATAGTCTTTCCAGGTGAAGGTGACTTTGCCGTCGGCAAGATTGAGGATGCGGTGGTTGCTGATGGCAATGCGGTGGGTGTATCGCCCGAGGTAGTCGATGATCTGTTGCGGTCCGCCGAACGGGGGTTTGGCGTAGACCACCCAGTCGTGCTCGCGCAGTGCCTTGCGCAACGCGGCGAAGTGCGTGCCCGGCGGTGTCTTCAGCTCGCCTGTGGTATGCGCGTGCTCCAGGCGCTCGAGGTAGTTTCCGCGGAAGACCTTGGACAGCGCTTTGACCGGGAATAACCAGTCACGATGCGGGCAGGGTTTGAACTGTTCGCCATCGAACGTTAAAGCTCCGCCTGGGACGATGCAGTGCAGATGGATGTGGCGCTCCATCGTCTGGCCCCAGGTGTGCAGCACGGCGGTGATGCCGAGCGTTCCGTTCCAATGACGAGCGGCAAAGGCTTGCAGGGTGTCCGTTGCGCTGGCGAACAGCAGTTCGTAAATCAGTTTGTCGTTCCACCCCACCCAGTCGTTGATCGCATGCGGCAGCGTGAAGACGGTATGAAAATAGGGCACCGGCAGCAGTTCGTCTTTGCGCGCTTCGATCCAGCGCGCTTTCTCCAGCCCTTGACATTTCGGGCAGTGGCGGTCGCGACAGGAGTTGTAGCTGTTGTAAAGGGTGCCGCAGTCAGTGCAGTAGTCGATGTGCCCGCCCAGCGCCGCGGTGCGGCAGTTTTGGATGGCACTGAGTACCTTGTGCACGTGCAGCGGATGGGAGTGCTCGTGCAGGGAGTCGGGCAAATGCGCGCGCAGGATGTCGGCGACTTCGAACGTCGGTCTCTGCTTGGAGCCGGAGTGCGTGTGTCCCGCTCTGTGATGGGGAGTTGGAGAGGAAAGGAATGGCGATGCCATTGCGTGTGCTTATTCTTTTTCTTGTTTATTGTTTATTTCAGCGCCGGTGCTGCTTTGTCTCGGGTGTGGTCTCTTCCAACGCGATAGCGTTTTAATCTAACGTTCACCGCAGCCCGCGGCAAACTGCGGCTACGCGCGAAGCGCCGGCCGCAGTTTGGCGTCGGGCTGGCGGACTCGTTGGACGCTACCATAGCTCAGCGGGTGCAACAGGCAATGCCAACGATTGTGCCTGTGTAAATTGTGTAAATGATAAAGTGTCACCGTAATCCCCAACGCCACAACGCGCTGGACCAACCGCCGATCAGCGACCTACGCCTCGGTGGTTGCGGACCCGCGACGCCGCCGGATCATGGCCAAGGCCAGCCCACCGATGGCGATCAGCGCCAACGGCGCCGGCACCGGGACCTCTTGGTCGGTCAGAACGAACGCGAGATCACTGGTTGTCTCGCTCCATTCGTCGGTGGCGCTCACGCCCCCTGCCCGATGCCAGCGTCTGTTGTCCACGGTGCCGTTCAGTTGCGACCAACTCCAGGGGTCGGTACTCGCGGTGTTGTTGACGATCGACAAGTAGTAGGTAGTGGATGCGTTCAACGCGAAGGGCGAGACGAGGTTCGCGGAGTAGGCGTATACCGGACTCCCGGCGATGGACTCCCCGGTGGGGGTGCGGATTAGATCGGCTAATAAGGATTCGGAAAGCGGGGTCGTGTTGGGTTTGTCGGTGATGTCAGCGAAGATCCGTATGATGAACATATCGTCGGGGGTGAGCGCGCCTCGGTCACCCCAAAAGCTGATCCCGCGAATGGTGGACGCCGAAGTCAGCTGAAAATTGTCTGCTTGCTGGTTAAGACCAACGTCAACGCTGAAATCGCTGGTCGCACCGACCAGCTTATATGGCGTCTGCGAGTAGACGACTGCTGCGCCCACGGGGGCTGAGGCGACGGCTAGCGCCGCGGCAAAGAGGGCTGGGCGGTACATGGTGTTCTCCTGTGAGCTAGAATTTGCAAGGGTGTGGGGTTGACCGTGGGCACGAGAACAATTGGCGCCTGGTCTGGTTGCGTCGCGACCCCGACGACCGAAACGGATAGGAAAGTCAACCTTCCAAGTAACTTCCCCTAAATAGCTGTTTCAATAGCTTTATTTATGTGACGAAATAGTTACGATCCGGCATGGATCGATGTACTACGGGAGGGCCGACGGTCTGTTGTTGTGATGATTACTATAGCCACACACAGAAGAAAGAAGCAAGGAAGCAAGTTCCGAAGATGAACCTATCATTGACACAGAAAGTGCTCAATTGGTCGGATTTCAGGCGAACCTCTCCTCTCCTGCCGGGCAGGCTTTTTTCGCGAAGCGACGCCGCGAGCGCGCGTTTAAGCGGGGCGCTCGATCAGATCAAAGCCGAGCTGATCGGCACGCCGGCGCAGGTTGCTCAACACGCGCTTGCGATACTGCACCTCGTAGTCGTTGGCATCGGGCGGAGCGTATTCTGTCTGATTGGCGATCATGCTGTAGAGGATGGTGGCCAATTTGTGGGCGGTGGCGGTAATCGCCTTGGGAGCCCCCAAACGCGCTTTTTGACGGCGCAAATAGCCCCCGAGGGCGCTGTGGGAGTTGGACAGCCCCTGTGCTGCGATGCGTAATGCAGCGGCCGCACGATTGGCCGAGGGTGTGGTCTTGCTCTTACCGATGCGCTTGCCTCCGGAGATCTTGTTGCCCGGAGACAAGCCGAGCCAGGAGCAGAACTGCTTGACCGAAGGCCAGCGCGACATATCGGTGCCGATCTCAGCGAGGATCTTCAAGACGCTGTGCGCATTGAGGCCGTCGATGCGGGTCAGGTCGACCCCGACGAGGCGAAACAGCTGCTCGTGCAAGTCATCGATAGCCGGGGTGTTGCGATCGACCTTGTGCTTGCGCAACGGCGGCGGTGCCTGGGCATCGGTGGTCGATTCCAGCCCTGCCAGTACGCGTGCGATTTCCTCATCGCAGCAAGCCCGTTGTTGTTGATAGAAATCGAACAGCTCCACGGCTTGGCGCAAGGCGAACAAATGCTCCTCGCGCCAATGACCCTGCAAAGCCTTGGCGATCATCTCACTGGACTGGCGACAACGCCGGTCACGGTGTTTGGCGAGTACCTGCGGGTCGCGTTCCCCATCAAGGATGGCGCGGATGATTTTCATGCCGGTCACGCCGGTGATATCACTGACGACATGATGCAGATGAAGATTCATCTGATTGAGCGCCTTTTGCATATGCTGAACATGCATGCCGGCATAGCGCACCAGATTGGCCCGTTGGCGAAGGTATGCCCGTAGCACGCACATCGACTCCTCGGGACGAAAAGCACCGCGTAGCAGACCGAAGCTGTGCAATTGTTGCAGCCACTGGCAGTCGAGCACGTCGGTCTTACGTCCCGGGACATTCTTGACGTGATGGGCATTGACCAGGAGCACCTCAAAGCCGCGACTCTCGAGCAGTTCGAACAGAGGGATCCAGTAGACGCCTGTGGATTCCATTGCTACGGTACGGATGCCGCACTGCTTGAGCCAATCGGCCAAACGCTCCAGATCGGCGGTGAAGGCAGGAAACTCACGCACCGGTTGTTCGTCACGATCGGCGGGAACCGCAACAAAGTGGCTGGTCGCGCCGATATCGATGCCAGCGGCATCCCCATTCAACCGTTCGATTTGGGTTTGCGCCTGCCACTCGTCGAGAGCGGCCTCACAGGCCACGGCCAGCGGCTTTTTCTTTGGCTCGGCCAGCGGCTTGCACTTCTTGGGTGGAAGAACCATACTTTTCTCCTGACAAATCAAAGCAAAAAGAGAGCGTTGATCAGGCCGATCAGGAGTGTTCGTGGATTTGCATTCTTCCGAACGGGATCGCTTACGCGTCACCAGTGATGAGTTCGCTCACTCCCGGATCAGGCTAACGAACGGGCGTTGTTCAGCACCATTGCTTTTTCGACCTTGGGATCGGCTGATCCAGCATAGTTTGCCATCAGTCTGCCCCAAGTTACTTGGCGATGAGGCCGCGGCGCGTGGTGGGGGGCTAACGAATAGGAATTCCAAGCCGACCTGAGCGTCCAGATTGGATTGCCGAAGGTTAGCGGGGGCGGGGTGGGCTGTCAACACCCAACTGCGGGGCTGACGGGCGTCGGGGCGGTGCAGGCGCGCCTGCTGCCAGCGCGCCTCCAGCCCGACGCGCTGGTCCGCGGCGAGGGCGCGGCGCAGGTAGGGGCACAGGGCCGGGTTCAGGGCCAGGTGGTTGTACGGGCCGGCGGTGGCGAAACCGGTGGCGATCAGCGCGCGGGCCAAGCCGGCGACGGCGGCGGGCTCCCAGTCCAACGTCACGCATCAGCCGGCGCAAAAAGCAGAGCGAGGAACGAGCGGCGCTTTTTGCGGTCGGCTGAATGCGCTCGTTAGAACTCACCGTCGAGTACCTTTGGGTATACGTCTTTCACCTGCGAATCGACTTGTTCAACGAATTTTGTGGCGGTGACCAACAGTTGCTCAACGGAACTCAAGTCTGGTTTGATTACCTCGCCGCTTCGGCGCCGCCCATTTCTGTGAACTATGTCGTGTCGGTCTTCGATTGCCCGGAATATTTCTGCCATTTCCTTCGGGAATTCCACGCACAAGGTTCCGCGATAGAGTTCGCGAACCTTCGCGAGGTTGTGGTACATCAATCCTTCAAGATACTCGGCGACTTCACCCTTGATCCCATCGTGTCGACGAAAGATGTCCTTGAGTTCGAGCTTCCGTTTCTGAAATTCAGGGTCGGACTCGACGAGACGACGAATCAGGGGCGGAAAGCTGATTACCGTGTGCACAAACGTGTCAGAAAGGTAAGTCTCCAGCGCAGTTATTACGTTTGCGAACAGAACCTTTGCCAGCAAGTCGGTATTAGCCAAGGCCTCACCCTGTCCGGCAAGCTCCGAGACTTCGGCCGCACTCTGTTGAAATACGTCGAAGAATCTAGTGTGCGGTTTGACCACATCCTCAAGGTGCTCAAAACCCTCGTACCAGCCGCCATTTACTAGATCAGTTGCGTCCAGCTGGACCGAGGATCTTCTATCGCATGACTCAAGAAAGGCTCGGGCGAAAAAGTTGAAATTCCGAGATGGGTATTGGAATCCGCATGGGTGCCAGTCTTCGCTCCACACGGGAGACGGGTTGAGCATGTAGTTGATCAAATCATCTTCATGAACCCGCTCAGGTTCAGACATGTAGAAGACTTCTTTTGGACGGTCTCGAACGATCACCGAGAACGCTTCTAACCATTGCTCAAACTTTCCGAAATTCGCACATATAGCTCGGTGTGATCTAACAAACTCCGCGTCATATTCCTGTAGCTCAGGCAACTTTCGGAGTTCTTCTTTGATAGTTTCAATGAAATCACGTTTGCACGCCTCAAGCGTGTAGCCGAGAACCTCTAGTCGATTGATGATCGTCTCAACGGTGGCTTCAAAAACATACGCTGTTTCTACCTCCCCTTCGTCAGCAATTTCACCCCAAGTGAGGTCGTTCCGTTCTGATAGCTTCCTTTCGAACACGCGCTTATCGCTCTCTTTGAAAATCCATTGATCCAAGCGATTTTTAGTGTCCTCAACCGGGTATCCTGAGAAGTAGAGTGTTGCGATGCTACCCATGGCTTCAAGTGAGTTCTAACGTGAAGCACAGCGCGCGGCAAACTGCGGTCGGCGCGCAGCGGCGACCGCAGTTTGCCGTCGGGCTGGTGCTCTAGTTAGCCCCCCACCACGCGCCGCGGCCTCATCGCCAAGTAACTTGGGGCAGACTGATGGCAAACTATGCTGGATCAGCCGATCCCAAGGTCGAAAAAGCAATGGTGCTGAACAACGCCCGTTCGTTAGCCTGATCCGGGAGTGAGCGAACTCATCACTGGTGACGCGTAAGCGATCCCGTTCGGAAGAATGCAAATCCACGAACACTCCTGATCGGCCTGATCAACGCTCTCTTTTTGCTTTGATTTGTCAGGAGAAAAGTATGGTTCTTCCACCCAAGAAGTGCAAGCCGCTGGCCGAGCCAAAGAAAAAGCCGCTGGCCGTGGCCTGTGAGGCCGCTCTCGACGAGTGGCAGGCGCAAACCCAAATCGAACGGTTGAATGGGGATGCCGCTGGCATCGATATCGGCGCGACCAGCCACTTTGTTGCGGTTCCCGCCGATCGTGACGAACAACCGGTGCGTGAGTTTCCTGCCTTCACCGCCGATCTGGAGCGTTTGGCCGATTGGCTCAAGCAGTGCGGCATCCGTACCGTGGCAATGGAATCCACAGGCGTCTACTGGATCCCTCTGTTCGAACTGCTCGAGAGTCGCGGCTTTGAGGTGCTCCTGGTCAATGCCCATCACGTCAAGAATGTCCCGGGACGTAAGACCGACGTGCTCGACTGCCAGTGGCTGCAACAATTGCACAGCTTCGGTCTGCTACGCGGTGCTTTTCGTCCCGAGGAGTCGATGTGCGTGCTACGGGCATACCTTCGCCAACGGGCCAATCTGGTGCGCTATGCCGGCATGCATGTTCAGCATATGCAAAAGGCGCTCAATCAGATGAATCTTCATCTGCATCATGTCGTCAGTGATATCACCGGCGTGACCGGCATGAAAATCATCCGCGCCATCCTTGATGGGGAACGCGACCCGCAGGTACTCGCCAAACACCGTGACCGGCGTTGTCGCCAGTCCAGTGAGATGATCGCCAAGGCTTTGCAGGGTCATTGGCGCGAGGAGCATTTGTTCGCCTTGCGCCAAGCCGTGGAGCTGTTCGATTTCTATCAACAACAACGGGCTTGCTGCGATGAGGAAATCGCACGCGTACTGGCAGGGCTGGAATCGACCACCGATGCCCAGGCACCGCCGCCGTTGCGCAAGCACAAGGTCGATCGCAACACCCCGGCTATCGATGACTTGCACGAGCAGCTGTTTCGCCTCGTCGGGGTCGACCTGACCCGCATCGACGGCCTCAATGCGCACAGCGTCTTGAAGATCCTCGCTGAGATCGGCACCGATATGTCGCGCTGGCCTTCGGTCAAGCAGTTCTGCTCCTGGCTCGGCTTGTCTCCGGGCAACAAGATCTCCGGAGGCAAGCGCATCGGTAAGAGCAAGACCACACCCTCGGCCAATCGTGCGGCCGCTGCATTACGCATCGCAGCACAGGGGCTGTCCAACTCCCACAGCGCCCTCGGGGGCTATTTGCGCCGTCAAAAAGCGCGTTTGGGGGCTCCCAAGGCGATTACCGCCACCGCCCACAAATTGGCCACCATCCTCTACAGCATGATCGCCAATCAGACAGAATACGCTCCGCCCGATGCCAACGACTACGAGGTGCAGTATCGCAAGCGCGTGTTGAGCAACCTGCGCCGGCGTGCCGATCAGCTCGGCTTTGATCTGATCGAGCGCCCCGCTTAAACGCGCGCTCGCGGCGTCGCTTCGCGAAAAAAGCCTGCCCGGCAGGAGAGGAGAGGTTCGCCTGAAATCCGACCAATTGAGCACTTTCTGTGTCAATGATAGGTTCATCTTCGGAACTTGCTTCCTTGCTTCTTTCTTCTGTGTGTGGCTATAGTAATCATCACAACAACAGACCGTCGGCCCTCCCGTAGTACATCGATCCATGCCGGATCGTAACTATTTCGTCACATAAATAAAGCTATTGAAACAGCTATTTAGGGGAAGTTACTTGGAAGCCGGCTATTTCTACTCTACACCTAGTCTACACGCTTGACGGTCTTAAGGAGAGAGGCGGCCCTTTTTCAAAGGGTCTTTGCTTCGGCCGGGCGAACGCGGCCAACGTCAGTCCCAAGGTCATGAGAGCGAGAGATGAGGGCAGAGGTACAGCCCGAACCTGCATCTGATTGAAGGTAACGCCATTTGGGTCACCGTCAAATCCGGGCTGAAAGCCGGGACCTAAAGGCTGACCTGGGTCGGGAATCGGCGCGTTTGGAACTGCTGGATCGCGGCGAAACAATCTTCCGCTATTGACTACGTCTGTACGAGACGCTAGGCCAAAGAGAACTTCATATTTTTCTCGACTTGTGTAGGTAAAGTCTCTCTGGCTGAGAGTCAATGAAAGTTCTTTGGACAGGGCGCTTCCAAGTACAGGAACGTCTAGCGCAGAAGCAGCCACGCTACCAATTAGCTCCTCATCATCAAGGTCCTTTATGAGACTCACCGTAATACTGCCAGCACCTATAGATCCAGAGACGCTGAGTCCGACCTGCATATTTTGTAGATCTAAGATCCCTTCCAAGGGCGGATCGGTAAACACGGCATCCCCGCTGCTACTCCAGGTTTGACTGCCCCATGTACCTGCACCTGTCCACGACATTGCTGATAAGTCGGATGTATCCCCAACATAGGCGACGTTCAGAGGCAAGCCACCGTAGCTGCCCGATAGCACGCCTTCCCAACCAGCAGTCGTGACCTCGGAAAAATAGTCGATGGTCGCGCTGGTTTCTCCAATGTAAGAGGTGAGAAGAGCAAATTCAGTATCTACGACTATGTTCTCTAGGGCGAAGCGTACTTCGTTCTCGGGTATTGGCCCAGAATTTGCCGCAGACGAAACGGCAACGGAAGCGAGAAATAAGAGACCGCATAGTGCACGGCGTGATTGGCCTCTAGCGTAAACTGGGATCATAGGGTTCGCTTTCACATGTTTCTCCTCAAGAACGAGTTGCGGCTAACAATTAGTATCAAGGCCAAATCGCCCTGATAACCCGATATTCTCCGACTTTTCGGGCAAGTTTGCAAGGCTATCCGCCCCACGGCACTTATCAGGGCCATTTTGCCCTGATAATATGATAATTCCCGGCTTTTCGGGCGATCTTGCCTGATAATCCGGCGTGGGCCGGATTATCAGGCAAGATCGCCCTGATAACTTGATAATTCCCGACTTTTCGGGCAAGATACCCTTAGGTCTCTGGGGTCTACGACGGGAGGTTGGACATGGGCGACCAGCGGTTTATGGACGAGGTGCGCACGGTGATGCGCCGCCAGCACTACTCGATCCACACGGAGCGCGGCTACTGCGAGTGGATCGCGCAGTACATCAAGTTCCATCGGATGCGCTCGCGGCAGGCGCTGGTGGATGCCGGCGTGCCCGAGGTGGAAACCTTTCTAAGCCATCTCGCGGAACAGCGCAAGGTAGCACCTTCGACGCAGAATCAAGCATTTAGCGCGCTTTTATTTCTGTATCGCAAGGTCTTGAAGAAACCGTTGGAGGGGCGGATCGATGCCGCGCGGGCGACGAAGACGCCGCGGATCCCGGTGGTGCTGACGCGCGAAGAGGTGGCGAAGATCCTGCCGTTGATCGACGGCCACGCGGGGCTGGTGGTGCGCCTGCTCTACGGCAGCGGGTTGCGCATTACCGAGGCGGTCCGGCTGCGGGTCCTGGACGTGGACTTCGGCTACCGGCAGATCACGGTGCGCTCGGGCAAGGGCAACAAGGACCGGGTGACGACCTTCCCGTTGAGGCTGGTGGCGCCGCTGCAGGAGCATTTGGCGAAGGTGAAGACCCTGCACGATCAGGATCTGGCCGACGGCTTCGGCGAGGTCTACTTGCCCCACGCACTGTCGCGGCAGCGCCCGAATGCTGCACGTGAATGGCAGTGGCAGTATGTGTTTCCCTCGATCGCGCGCTCGGTGGACCCGCGCAGCGATGAAGGCAAGGTGCGCCGGCACCACTTGGATCAGAGCGTCGTCAACAAGGGGATCAAGAAGGCGGTGACCTTTCTCGGGATTCGCAAGCGCGTCAGCGCACATACCTTTCGCCACAGCTTTGCAACCCACCTACTGGAACGGGGTACCGACATCCGCACCATCCAGGAACTGCTCGGTCACGCGGACGTCGAGACCACGATGATCTACACGCATGTGCTGCGGCAGGGCGCGCAGGGAGTGGCGAGCCCGCTGGATGACCTGCTGTGAAAGCAATGTTCGATCTGTCCATCCTCCCTGCACCACAACTGGCCTTATGGCCGACGCTGGCTCAAGTGCCCAAGCGTTTGGTCTTGTATGGCGGCACCGCCATTGCCTTGCGACTCGGCCATCGACAGTCCGTTGATTTTGGTTTTTTGTAACTATTCAGGCGCCGTGCCCATGAACGCGGGCCATCGGTCCTCGAACAGGAGGCGCAGGGCCTCTGCAGAAGAGACCCCATTCTTCGCGCAGGTCGAGAGATAGCTGCGGATGCGGGAGAAGAACTTTGCCCCCAACTTCGAACGGACGGAGCAGTACGGGACACCCGGAGCAGTACGGGACACCCGGAGCAGTACGGGAGAGCAGTACGGGACACCCACATTTCGGCGAGGCGGAGAGTGGGTGTCCTTTTCTTGCTTTGGTGTCCTTTTCTTGCTTTTTCCTTTTCTTGCTTTTCTTTTCTTGCTTTTCTTGCTCTTTATCTTGCTCAGCAATTCCCGCCGAAAATAATTCTGCTTTAAAAACCGCGTGTTGGCGAGTCTTCGAAAATAGTTCTTCGTAAACTTTCGTCTCTGAATCGGTATACTGTCGCGCAGACTTGAAGTTGCGAGGCAGATACTGGCTCTCCCGGATTTCATGGGAACCAATAAAAATTTGAAAAACAACTACTTAAGCTCATTTTTTCGTACACATCAAGGTTAAAATGTAGTCGAGCGCAAACTCTGTAACTCATTGATTTATAATGTGTCAACCCCGAACCGGTCATATCCGTTGAGATCCAAGCATATCCTTTGATAGAGGTGTCCAAGGTTGGTGATGCCATAGCAGCGGCGTTTGATGACTTTGATCTTATTATTTAACCCCTCGACAAAGCCGCTGGTGTGTCGACCAATAAAATAATTCGTCACTTCCTCAAAGTGAGTATTCAGTGTCCCGAGGAAGCTATCGAAGCAACTGAGCTTGCGGTTGGTGAGACGTTCCATCCGGCCTTGTTCATAACTCCGACCAACTGACGAGCGGGTGCTTGTGGCGTTTCCGTAAGACTTTGGTTATAAAGTTAAAATACTGGGGCGTTCGAGGCTAACCCCAAGCCTTGGCCGAGCTTATGAACAAGGCCTTCCATCCAGCCACGCAGTTTGCGCTTACCCTGACCTTTTGATAGGCGGCTTTCATAGATGGCAGTGAGTGATTCGCAAGCCTCATAAGCTTCTTGTAATTTTGGTGAATAGCGAAAGAGCCGATTCAGCATGCGTCGCTCATCTGCATTCAGATCGGCGCGACGCTGACGCAGCAGCCAATGCACGTTCTTGAATGACTTGCGCTCTTCTTCGGAGAGGATATGACACAGCCGTTTCCATTCGCTTTTGCGCAGGTTTTCCAGTCCATTTCGGTACAGCTTAGCAACATGGAACCGATCCGCGCAAATGTGTACGCGCTTGCCGAACACGGCTTTAGCGGCACCGATGAAGCCTTGATAAAGATCCGAGCAAACACTCTGGACGGTGCGTCGCAAGCGCTTGGGGCCTTGTTCATAACTCCGACCAAGTGACGAGCAGGTGCGCGGGGCTTTTCCGTAAGGTTTTGGTTTTAAGGTTAAAATACTGCGCCGTTCGAGGTTAACTCTCAAGGCTTGGCCGAGCTTATGAACAAGGCCAGCGCTTGGGAATGCTGAGAAAAAACTCCTGTACGCTGGCCTTGGTGCGGTCGCCGAGCAGACCGATGACATGCAATGTCTCGTTAATGTAAGCGCTGATCACAACGACAAAATCACGATGACCCTTTTTCAACGCAATCTCATCAATGCCAATGACCTCCAAGCGTTCAATTGCGTTCCAATCGACATCGCACGCCATGTTTCGATCCAAAATACCCTGCAGTGCGTCGACACCAATGGCATGCTTGCGACTGACATCCTCGAGCGTACTGTTGATCAACTCCAGCAGCATCTGCTGTTCGAATGCTTTTGTCACTCGGGAGCGCCGCGTGTACCATGACAGCGTTTGGCTCGTTGTCGGACGCCCTTCGCAGAAGTGGCATTGATAACGCTTCGGCCTCAAAATAAGAACAACTGTATACGCGAATAATGGCAAATGGCGTAACTCTATCTCTTGACCATGGCCATACTCATGATCGATTGGCCGACCACAGCGATGACAGTTCGTACCCTCCAGTGTGCTATGCACATAGACTTTAAGTGTCTTGCGCTCGCCGAGCACCACGCGATCAACGGCGATATCAGGAAGATTTAAAAGCGTCTGAAGGGTCTCTTTATCAAATGTCATTATCAACAGCGTCCAGATGGGGTTTCAGCGACAGGCGGTTCTCAAGTTGTTGATCTACATGATACAACAGTCCCAGGAGATCCGGGAGAGCCCAGATACTGATGAGTGCTCCGATTTCACGCAAACAACTCAGCGCCGCCGGGCTGCTGAACAAGGCGCGGCGGTTTTTTGCGAAGATTCCCGACCCGTGCGATGGCAAGATTACGCTGGTCGATTATCTGATGTCGGGACTGGCGTTGTTCGGGCTGAAGTATCCTTCGCTGCTGCAATTCGAGCACGACAGTCGGGAAGAGACCACGCGGGCGAATCTGCACGCGCTCTACGGGATCGAACGGGCACCAAGCGACACCCGCTTTCGCGAACGTCTCGATGCATTCGATCCGAGCCAGTTGCTCCCGCTGTACAAGGCGCTGTTTGCAGACCTGCAGCGCGGCAAGGGGCTGGAGGGGTTTGAATACCTTGATGGTCATTACCTGCTCTCACTCGACGGCACCGGGTATTTCTCCTCGACCAAGGTGCATTGCCCGCAGTGCGGGGAGAAGCACCACCGCAACGGCACCACGACCTACTATCACCAGATGCTCGGGGCGGTGCTGGTACACCCCGATCACAGCGAGGTGTTCCCGCTGGCGCCCGAGCCGATCCTCAAGCAAGACGGCGCGCGCAAGAATGACTGCGAGCGCAACGCCGCCAAGCGCCTGCTGGCGGACCTGCGCCGCGCGCATCCGCATCTGAAGCTGATCGTCGTCGAAGACGGCCTCGCTTCCAATGCCCCGCACATCCGCCAGTTGCAGGCACTCGATCTGCGCTTCATCCTCGGCGCCAAGCCGAGCGATCACACCTACTTGTTCGATTGGGTAGCCGCCACGCCCGAGACGCGCGAGGTCGAGTTCACCGACGCCAAGGGGGTACGTCACCGTTTCCGCTATCTCAACGGCGCACCGCTGAACGAGTCCAACTTCGACCTCGAGGTCAATTTCCTCGAGTACTGGGAACACACCCCGGACGGCAAGGTCACCCACTTCTCCTGGGTCACCGATTTCACCATTGATGACAGCAACCTCATGACGCTGATGCGAGGAGCCCGCGCACGCTGGAAAGTCGAAAACGAAACCTTCAACACCCTCAAGAACCAAGGCTATCACTTCGAGCACAACTTCGGTCACGGCAACAACAACCTCAGCACCGTGCTCATGCATCTGATGATGCTGGCGTTTCTGATCGATCAGATCCAACAGCGCGGCTGCCGGCTGTTCCAGGCCGCCTTAACGGTGGCGCAGAGCAAGACGCGCTTGTGGCGCAAACTGCGTGCGCGCTTCGATCTCTGCCTGATTCCCGATTGGGACACGCTCTATCGCTCCATTATCCAGCCGCCACTGCTGCCCTTGCCGCCTGACACCTCCTAGTCGACGGCCGTGAACGAATGTGCTTGAAGAACGTCTTGAGGGTAACCAAACAGCCAGCCAGAACAACAGCGTCGTCTCGTGGCGAAGCCTGTGTTCGCCTGTGCGGTTTCCACACGCGCTCGCGCCGCGCTCGGGCGATCCCGCTCGTACACAGCGGGAATTGCTGTTTTCCCGTTAGCGTACTGGTCATAGCTATCGAGTGCGTACAGAATTGTCTTGTTCTTCTGCTTGTGGGTTTCATACCAAGCCCCAAACCCGGGAAGAAAGCTGCCGCTGTTCTCATCGATAGAGAGAGCGATCGTCAGGCTCATCTGCGCGTCAGCATCAACTACGAGAACTTTCTTGCCCTGCTGCGCAGCGTACTTCGCGACAAGCCAAGTAACGGTTGTCTTTCCTACTCCGCCTTTGAAGTTAATATTTGCTATAACTTTCATCGTCGCGCGCTTTCTGGTGGGGTTCCTCGTCTAACGTTAAGGCTGGCCCGCCGCTCATTGCGGTGCCGCCCGCGTCAGCGGCGGCACCGCAATGGGCGGTCGGGCCGAGCCTCTGGTTGGGCTGGTCACGCGACTTCGCTCATAGGACGAACACGCGGTGAGGGCAGAGGACGACCCTCTTCAGCGAAGTGATTG
Organism: Thiohalocapsa sp. PB-PSB1; assembly: GCA_016745215.1. Classification (GTDB taxonomy): domain Bacteria; phylum Pseudomonadota; class Gammaproteobacteria; order Chromatiales; family Chromatiaceae; genus Thiohalocapsa. The sequence goes on along the minus strand of CP050890.1, from coordinate 7,862,245 downwards.
ATGACATCCTCAACTACAGAGCAGAGCTCACCGTAGAGAGACACTGGGTCGTCCCCATGGATGCCGGTAATGAGGTCAGGGCATTTGCCGATGTAAACCTGATCCTCCTCATTCCACTCTACCCATTTATGGTATCTGTCAAGGTCTTTCATTTTTCCACGCACTCAATTGCCTGCTTGACCTGCTTCTCTTGATAACGTTTAGCGTCGTCATTTGTGGAACCGCTTAACGTAACCGCGCCCGGATACTTCGGATGGGTCAGCTTGCGGTGGGAACCCTTGCCGCCGCCAGCGATCTCCCGGAAGCCAGCGGCCTTCAGTGCTTTCAAGAGATCGCGAACTTTCTGCGGCACAGTGCGAACCTAGCTTGGTGTTCATGCCCAACGTCTTGCGGACCCCGCGCCCTACTGGCTGCCGGCGCAGTAGCGCCGGCAGCCAGTAGGGCGTCGGAGGTGCCGCATTTGTTAGCCATTTAGTCCCTTCTTGACCGCCACCAACGGGTGCCACGTATCCATAGTTGCTTCAAGTCAATACTAAGACCAAAAAAGCCAGGTTTCATAGTGAAAACTGGATCTGAATGCTCGTCAATTTTGAGAGGCGTGGGATCGACTGACAAGAGAGAAAAAACTGGGCAATTCGTGTAATGCATTTCTGAAACGGAGTACCAGTGCCATCGCCAGTCTTTGTGTGCGGTTTTTCCGTTCAACGTCAACCATTCATGGGCGGACTGCTTATCAGTGTCGTCTGAGTACCGTATGAGAGTCGATGCGAACAGCCCAAACGCCTGTTCGGCGACTTCAGGGCAAAAATCTCTGTAAAGGAACGGTCTTTCGTCACTTGAGCTTATACCGGTGTGTTCGTGCCATGCTGCCGGCCAAACGTCAGTAGCTTCCCATTTTTCTCCAATATCCCTATCCAATTGGGGATCTAAGCGCGACAACCCGCCTTCCTCCCCTAGAAGAGACACGCCCTGGAAATATCGCGGACACCGGTGAACGCTGGCAAACGGGCAGCGCGGAGAAACGGCCATTTTCCGACTAACCTCGGTGTACCATTCGAGGTCTGGGTACTGTTGCTTCACGCTGTGTTACGGCCCCCTATAGTGCGAGAGCTGAGTCTCTACCGACAATCATCCCAAGTAACCCTCACGGTGAAAAATGGCTCTCCGGTTTGGTAGTAGTAGCTTCTGATGAGATCTTTTCCGTACAGCAAAGACAGCAGTGCGGAGCCCGGGGTTCCACATACTTGTTTCTTTGTTTGTTCAGTCAAATAGTGATTGAAGTCCCTGCTTTCTTTCTCACTAAGACTCCCTTTGTCATAGTGGATGGTGTAATTTGCTTGTATTTCGGACGCTGTGACAAGCACTGCCTGTGCAGTGGTGTATGCGTCGATTTGTTGGGGTAAGGATTTAGCAAGACTTTCCGCTTCGGCGCGCTGTTGTGCATCCGTGCTTTCTCGAAACTCGGGAGGAGCTGCTAAAAGGAATCGGACTGCTTCATCTTTAGTGCTCGCGTCCTCTGAAGCAAGTCCCTCTATCGCGGCCGCAATCTGATCGTGGAGATTCTCTGCGTTTGATGCGGTCATCAGCAAAAAAAAGGCGAGGAAGACTGTTGCCGAAGCAGCAGAGCTTGCTCGCTGAGTTGTCATGTGAAGTCGGGGTTGGTCCGATGGGTGCATTCAACCTCTCCTACGTTACGGTGGCTAACGTTAAGGCTGGCCCGCCGCTCATTGCGGTGCCGCCCGCGTCAGCGGCGGCACCGCAATGGGCGGTCGGGCCGAGCCTCTGGTTGGGCTGGTCACGCGACTTCGCTCATAGGACGAACACGCGGTGAGGGCAGAGGACGACCCTCTTCAGCGAAGTGATTGATGACATCCTCAACTACAGAGCAGAGCTCACCGTAGAGAGACACTGGGTCGTCCCCATGGATGCCGGTAATGAGGTCAGGGCATTTGCCGATGTAAACCTGATCCTCCTCATTCCACTCTACCCATTTATGGTATCTGTCAAGGTCTTTCATTTTTCCACGCACTCAATTGCCTGCTTGACCTGCTTCTCTTGATAACGTTTAGCGTCGTCATTTGTGGAACCGCTTAACGTAACCGCGCCCGGATACTTCGGATGGGTCAGCTTGCGGTGGGAACCCTTGCCGCCGCCAGCGATCTCCCGGAAGCCAGCGGCCTTCAGTGCTTTCAAGAGATCGCGAACTTTCTGCGGCACAGTGCGAACCTAGCTTGGTGTTCATGCCCAACGTTAAGCCTGGCCCGCCGCCCATTGCCGCGCCGGAGCGCAGCGACGGCGCGGCAATGGGCGGTCGGGCCGAGGCGCTAGTTGGGCGATTATTATGCCTGCCGAATTAATGGTGGTCTGTCCCCATTTCCGTTAGCCCCCATTTCCGTTATGTGCGTTTTCAAACTGTTCACTATAGAATCTAAACAAATACCCGAGATGAAACGCAACAAATTTCCCATCATCACGGCCAACCTTTTTTGAACTTATGTCAATTTTGAATGCTAGACCACCTTCATTTGACCCAATATAAAACGTTTCCCTTGCGGGCTTGTTTCCGCCGATTACGACTTTAGCTTTTGCGATATTCTGATTCTTAGTACAGACGCCAATTATTTCCCGGACAAAAGAACCGGCCTCGCCTTCAGAATCATAAAGTTTAAATTGCTCTAATGATTTTTCGTTACCTGTAAATTTTGCTTTAGTCAGAATGAAATACTCAGCGTCATCGTCCTCGCTGATAATATCTAGATTTATTTCAATTGACTTTTCATAGAGAAGAACATCGGTACCAAATGATGTTGCCTTGTTATTATTTGAAAACTTTCCAGCGTAAAGATTGTATTTGTCCGCAACAGCATTTAATATCATCTTTACGCCTGCATCAAAGTCCTTTCTGAAATCAGCGTACAACTTATCCCTTAAGAAAAGGGGCAGTTTGCAGTCATCTATGACTAAAGGGAGTATAGATAGCTTACGCTCTTCTAACTCTCGAACTAGGGATGCTGTAATCTCCCTTTCTACCCACTTCGATTCTAGAGCATTTTTAGAAAGCACAAGACATACAAAAGAGGAGTTTTCTAAAGCATCTTGTACGCTATTTGTAATGGAGTCTCCGAGTCCAAGTTGCCAAACATCTCGCCAAACGGGAACGTGCGCAGCGACCAAAGCTTTACTTAACTTATCAACAAACGCTTCGTCATTTCTGTTGTAACAAATAAAAACAGACATAATACTTTAGAACTCACCGAAGCAACGGTATTCGAAGCACATAACGTTAAGGCTGGCCCGGCGCATGCTGCCGAGCCGCCCGCGTCAGCGGCGGCTTGGCAGCATGCGCTCGGGCCGAGCCGCTTGTTAGCCAAGTGACTACAAACCGATTCGATCAGAATAGCGATAGAACAGCGATGCAGGATCGCTTGGACTCTGGGTTGTCCTTGGAGCCAACGTGCGAGTCGATGTGGCATTGTGCGTAGTCAGATCCTAACTGCATTGCGCCCCCTCGCGTGAGGACATAGTAGTCCAAGTTCGTAAATGCTTTGGTAGTCGCCGTAGACAGACAGCTCCCGTGGTAGCGAGCAATTTCGGTTAAGCATTGGGCTTGTGAAATTGCAAGGCATTTCAAGTATGCCTGATTTGAACACAACATTGAAAACTTGCTGTTGTGCTGCGTGAGCGCACCGCGGATGCCGTTCCGAATCTCGGCTTCCGACATGCCTTGCCATTGTTCCGCGCTGGCAACTCCGGCGACCAGAAACGTAAAAACGGTAAGGCGGGACAGAACGGCTTTCATACGCTCTCCGGTTTGGTGGCTAACGTTAAGGCTGGCCCGCCGCCCGTCGCGGTGCCGCCCGCGTCAGCGGCGGCACCGCAACGGGCGGTCGGGCCGAGCCACTCGTTGGGCGACATGGTTCGGCACGGCTCGTTCAAACGCCGCGTGGCCCGTATACACCCAGCATAAGAATACCATGGCAACCGACCCGTGTATTAAGTGCATTTAGTAAACTGTCACCGTAATTCCGTTTTCTTTCATGTGAGGCAAAAGGAAAGACCTGACCCCGTTCTACAGGGCGTATGTTGGGCATTATTCATTAATATAAGGCAAAAGACAAGACATGACCCCGTTCTTTGGAAATTCAGCATTTGAATATTCGGCTTTCTGCAACAAAAAAGAAAGCCAAGAAACACTTCTGTATTGCATATGACCTGTTCGAGTATTGCTCAAAATGTTAAAGCCGATTTCGCCCGCAAGTGTCAATATTTCATTCTCTTCGTAATAAACAAACCATCTTCGGGAATTGAAGAGGTGCGTATCATATTCTTCTCTTATTCCTTCTTTATCGATTAGCCTAAGGAAAAAAATACCACCAAGACGTAATCGCGAGTAAACCTGTTCTAGCAAGGTCCCTAGGTCGCCTCTCTTAAGTAAATGTACGAATGAAGCGTTAGCAACCACCCCATCAAAAAGCCCCTCAGCAAAGTCTCTGGTGTTGTATATGTCTTCCACGAAAAATCGATTCCATAGATGCGGATACCTATTTCGGGCCAGGTGGACTGCTTCTACGGAAAAGTCAATACCAATTGCATCTCTTCCTCCCTGATACAAGTAACCAACCTCCTTTCCGGAGCCACATCCTAACACTAGTACTCGACCGGAAATCCCCCCCAAGAAGGCTTTAACTTCTTTCTCAAGTAAATCTCCGTACTTTTTATGAAAATCCAATGCTCCTTTCGAGTAGAATGCTTGATTAACTTTATACCGAGCCTTCTCATCATCACTCCAAGTGCTAAACAATGCCAAGTGTCCACCAGCCCATTTCCTACGTCTTTCTCGAGCGGTGGTTTCGCAAAAGTAGCTCTTCTTTTTCGTTCTTTTTCTAAATCCGGAAAATGAACGTTCCCCGGACGAATGCTTTATGTATATTAACGGCGTATCCTCCGCATTAAGTCCTGTTGTAGCCTCGCTGAATTCCCTGCAGACCATGAACCCAAAGAATACATTTTTGTTAATTCCTTGCATCATCTCGTAATTTCTAGCTCCTCTCGCATCGATAAATTCACAATCTTCTAGTAAGTTCAGAATAGAAGGGTGTAGCTTGGTAAGATTCACAGTACCCAGCTTTGGCCCATTATCGTGCACGCGGAATCTTGAGCATCGTTTCAAGAATTCAAAATGGCGAAACAAATCTGGAAAATCAGTGAACCTCGCGTCGTTGCCGCATCTTATCATTCGTGGCACGCAATCAATGCTAACGTTGTCATAGGTAAGCAGAAGCTTTTCATAAAATTTAAGGAGAAAAATCGTCTCAATATAGTCGTCTGGAAATGAAACGATGTTTACGCTTATTCCGCGGCTAAAATTTAGATACTGGAAAAGCCATTCAGAGGCATCTATGCGCTCGCGTGATTGTGCTAGTTGGCCTTGTTCATAAGCTCGGCCAAGGCTTGGGGTTAGCCTCGAACGCCCCAGTATTTTAACTTTATAACCAAAGTCTTACGGAAACGCCACAAGCACCCGCTCGTCAGTTGGTCGGAGTTATGAACAAGGCCTGCTAGTTTATTTACCTGTTGGCCGACCCGCTGAATTGAAATGCTTCGCATTTCATTTCTAGAGTCGAGGGGTATTGCATGAAGTGCATTAATCTCCGAAGTTGCTGTATGAGGAGATTTCTCATTAACACCCAGTAGACCAGCGGCGATAGATAAGTGCAGCCACTTGCGTAGACTTGGATTTTCGTGAGTTTCAAGCCATTTAATAACTTCCAGAACAAAGTTCTTGCGCTGAAACGTAAGATTTGGAAAAAGCTCTAATTCGATATCCGGATCAGAACCGGCACAAAACAGCAGTATTCGCCGCAGAACATCGGAGTACTCTTGGTACCATATTTCATGCCTCAGGGGATGCCCCATGTCAGTCCGGGCGTCCAACACATCCTTAGCTCGTTTCGTTAATTCTGTATCGCAAAGTTCTCCTAGAATGTTACTGTATCGATTTCTGAGAGTAATAAGTTCCGCTGCTAACTCGCTCGTTACCCAAGCGTCGTAAGAAAGCGCACGTTTAAGAAAAGTAACTCCTTCATCGATCTCAGAAACACGGAAAGTTCCAGGTTCATACTCGGCCCCGCAGATGGCACGGCGGTAAGCAATTAAACCACCTGAGTTCTGGTATCCAAGAAGCTTTAGACGGATATGCTCGGGAATATAAGAAATTTCTTCCCAATCAAGACTTGGGCGGAGAAGATTAGATAAGGACCAACGTGTTCGGATTGATTTGGGTGAATAATTAAGACGGTTGCAGATTAGCGTGAAAAGAAAAGAAGCGGAGAATATTGCCACCGGCACTCCGAAGGCGATGAGCAATACGAGCCACAATGGGAGAGATAAGTTGGTACTGAGGCCAGCGAATACCGCAGAAAAGATATTCGCGATGCGGCTAAGAGACTGTATGGGAACTAAACCACTGATTTGGCGTCTAAAAAATCTGAAAAACTAAACGATTTAATACGATTTTCCCTTTTTTATTCGGAGAAATCAAGATGACTTCAGATAATGTTCATACACCTGTACGCTATCCAAGTGACCTGTCAGACGAAGAATGGGCAATCATCGAGCAAGTCTTGAACGAACTTGACCCGTATAAGACAGGGCGCCGCCGTGATTCGAATCTACGCGAGATTCTGAATGCCATTTTCTATTTGAATAAGACAGGCTGCCCTTGGCGTTATTTACCGAAAGATTTTCCTCCTTACACCCTTGTCAATTACTACTATAACAAGTGGACACACAGTGGTTTGCTGGAGCAGATCAATGCAGAGCTACGGGCGCGTTTGCGCCAAATGAAAGGCCGAAATCCCGATCCAAGTGGCGCCATCATTGATAGCCAAAGTGTCAAAGGGACACCGGAGTCATCGGTCGAATCCGGCTTCGATGGTGGTAAGCTTGTCAAGGGCCGGAAGCGACATATCGTCGTTGATACAATAGGTTGCCTGCTTGTCGTCTACGTGCATGCAGCTAATGTGTATGACGGAAAAGCAGCTCGTGAAATTCTCACGCGTCTATTCGTGCTCCTGCAGAGTGTAAAGCATATTTGGGCTGATTGCGGCTATATGGGCAAAGAGCTTTTTAATTGGGTATTATCTGAATTTAATTGCACCCTCGAGATTGTAAAGAGGCAGAAAAGGAAGAAAGGTTTTCATGTATTGCCGCGTCGCTGGGTCGTGGAGCGCACATTTGCTTGGCTTGGCCGGTCTCGTCGACTGAGTAAAGATTATGAAAGAGAACCGAGATCAAGTGAGTCACAGGTCTATCTTGCATCGTCACGTTTATTGCTTCGTCAAATTTGTAATAATCAAATAGCTTATGAGTAGACTATCCGAATTTATTGCGTTGTTTAGGTCGAACATTAAAGAAAATAGTTTTTATACAGCGTCTAAGTATATCGATATGAACAAGTTTGTCTGCAACCACCGCCACTACGACTGGAATTAAGAATAGTGTGGCGAAAACGGTCCACTTCTTTGAAAAGGAGAATTTCACGTACCAATCCCTATTCTAGCCATAATTTACTGGCGCTGAGCGAAAAGGCGCATGCGAGGCGAGGGTCCATTGGGCAGTCGGCTGTAGCCCGGGGCTAGATACTGCGATTAGGCAACTTCAATTGCTCGGGAGTGCCGGGGATAGGGAAGCTACCCCAATCCAAGATGCACAGTTTCAGTATCCGTCTTGACCTTTCCGATTCTTGACCGCCGCTTTACTTTGTACCTAGTTTGTCCACTTGATGTCCCGCATTTTTTCCTCGTCGGCGACCACTGTCATGTTTATCATTCAGCACTCGGGAGGATTCGCGGTGATCGTAGGCGCCGTAAGAACGTTGAATGATTATCGCTACTGCCACCATCGACCCTAAATCTATGGCTACTAGCGCTGAGATAAATAAGAGCATTGGTGGGCTTTGTGTGTTTTCTGATTCTGTTAACCCTATTACTGTTAACAGTGTGGACAGGATCTGCGTAAGAAGGAAAATACCACCATGAGAGAGAACAACGGCTTCCCAGGAATTGATCGAATATAGTCCACGGATATTGTGTACATATGATTCCCAACGGCATGATGGCAAGCACGGTTCGAGGCATTCCCGAATGTATCGTGCGAGATCTCGTATGCGAAAATCGTTTTGTGCCCAGTTGAGAGCTAAAAACGCTGCTAGATGAGCATAAATACCGGCAACGGTATTGAACTTTAGACCGATAGCAAGAAAGACTCCTGCTAATGTAAGCGTGGTCGAGATTATGTTCTGGCGCATTCGGAGGCGAAACAAGATTTCGTCCCGAACAATCTTGTATTCCGTGTCTGCCCCAACACACAAGTCTTCCGGTGGTTCGTTGCTCATCCTGTTCTCTGTTTCAGACATTGTGTGGGCCGCACGTCAACCACAGCCCGCACCAAACTGCGGCGTGAGCGAGAGCGAAGGCCGCAGTTTGGCGTCGGAGCTGGTGGACTTGTTGGGCGAATTCTTCATCTCGCTACGGCTGAAATTGCGCCCAGCGCATTTTCCCCCTTAACTTCTTCGCCCTCTTTGTACCGCTCGTAGTCTTCCAGGTACAAGCGGGCTGATTCATCTGCAAATTCTTGCTTGCGCTCTCTAAGTGCAGATAATTTACGATACAAACTACGATAGATTACCTGATGAGCTTGGTTTTGAATCTTGTTCTCGTCATACTCATCGAACTCAACATAATCTTCCGAAAGAGTCAGATTGACTAGCCGGAGCAGGTCGCCCTTTGAAACTTTATCAATTGCCGCATACTCACCGTCTCCGCGTAAGAAATACCCGCCGCTGTTCTCAGTTTTTAATAGCTTCATAGCTTTGCCTGCGCCGATCATAGGTGGACAAACCTGCTTCGAGCGAATCCATCATTACTTCGTGGCTTTCGATGGTTGCCCCATCAACAGAGGAAAAAGTCTTGTCTGTAGGATGGCCGGAATACAGTCGATACACAACTTTTCCGTCTTCCACAGATTTCTTTGAGAAAAGAACGTAGTCAGCACCTACTGACGCGCCGACAGTACTGTTGTGTGTCACAACCACTACGGGCATTGTCTCTGAGATGGCTTTTAGGATCTGATTCACATCGCTTTTTAGAAACAGGTTGTCAAATGAAGATTCTGGTTCATCAATCAGAAGAATGTCATAGTTCTGCGCGTCTGCGATCTCTTGAAGAAGCCTAAACTCCGAGCGCTCGCCCCCAGATACTTGGAATCCGTCTTCATTCAAAATCCTGTAGGATACTTTTATAAAGTACTTGTACAGTTCTCCTCGTGGAAGATCGTCTTTCTCGAGAAGCGCCTGCAAATATTGGTACGGATCGTCGTACTCCCTAAATGCTTCACTAAATGCAGTTTTTCGACGGCTCACTTCTTTGATTTCCCCAGCTCCAGCAAAGGCGGATCTTCTAGCTTCAATTCTGAATCCCTGCAAATTTTGCTCATGTATGACACGTTCTTTCTTAAGAAGATTCACCATGTCTCGAAATCGATCAACACGCTTTTGGTCTAGGGCGTAGCCATAAAGATCAATATCGTCAACTTGAGTGGCGGACGTTCTAACTCTAAGCCCTTGTTTTGCATCTCCAATGATATCGTTTACGATTTGTTTTTTCTTGTTCTCGCTAGCTCTGTCTCTAAGCGTCTCGATAAGCTCTAAGATCAGGGCTTTGAGTGAGCTGCGATCTACATGACGCTCAATTATTTCCTTGAATTCAACATTTTCTATGATTTGCTTGACTGATGCAATTAGCGACTCTAGTGTTTCGTTGTTGCCTAAGGGAAAGGGCTCTTCGCTAAATAGTACGGCCTTGGAAAATGCATCGTGCCGATCCGTTTCTTCCGCAGATTTTAATAGAGTCTCGATGTAGCGTTCAATTTCTCGTTCGCGGCTAAGCAAGTCTACTTCGATAATGCTATCGGTGGTTCGCTTAAGGCCCGCGAGGAAGCTGTCGACAACTATGCTTCGCCTTTTCTCGACCTCACTCTCAAAGCTCCTCGCGTATTCTGTTTCGTTCTGCTGAACTAGGGAGAATTGCTTTATATATTTTGAATTTTCTACTGTTCTGCTAATTTCGTTGAGAGTATGAGTTTTCCCGCTCGAACGAGCTCCGACCAGGACGTTCAGGCCTGTTGATAGGTGTTGGCCGCTCTCTAGGGTTTGCCACAAGCGATTGCCGTCATTTGCGGAAAGCGCTACCTTGGCTTTGTCCTGCAAACACTCTTTTATAGCTTCAATCGACAACTCCCCGCAATCGATAAAGGTTTGTCGTATCGGTAGGCGCGACAGATTTTCCTTCATTCTCGAATCGCTGAAAATAACGGGCGTCGGTTTGGAATCGTCCTTAATGGCGCGAACAAACTTCTTGGCGCTGTCAACCTCTCCGGCGCTGATGTGGGGCAGTAGGTCCCTTAGTGCATCTCCTCTTAGCGGAGGCTTCTTCTCGTAGTGTGGAATAAGCAAGTAGCGGTCGAGTTCCTCGTAAATGTCTTTTAGGTCTGAAACAGAGAGGTAGTCGGTGGCAGATTGGATCTTTTGTGCAACGATACTAGCTTTTCTCGCGAAGTCTTCCAACTGAGAAGGGCAACCGATTAGAAGCAAGTGCCCCTTAGCCAGGTTTATTTCTATTCCCGGAAATACTGTCGCCGTCAGGGTTCGAGAAATCCTCTCGAACTGTTGTTGATCGAAAGTATCGTGATTGGTAACAGCGACCGCGTCCAGCTCGGATTCCTCAGCGTATCGCTGAAATGCATCTAAGCTGAAGATGAAATGTGCGTCGCTGATTGTAGGAACTGTGTGAATATGAAGGTCAACTTTTTTCACTCGCAGGCCCCTCTGACATCAGCATGTTCGCGCCCAACGTCAACCGTAGCCCGCGCCAAACTGCGGCGACGCGCGAAGCGCCCGCCGCAGTTTGGCGTCGGGCTGGCGGGTTTGTTGGCACATATGATTGGCTAGGGAACAGCTAAGCTAAGGTTCTCTATAATGGATACTGCGCCATTGCAACCCTGCGTAGCGACAAGAATTTGAGCGTCAGCAACCGCCTGCGCAGTATTCTCGGCATATATTCCGAGTATTTTGTCGCGATCCTCGCTGCCAAGTATCCAAATTGGCTCCAGAAGCTCATTTTCCTTCCCGCCGGGTAGTTGTCTTATTCCAGGTGCCGCACCGTCGAGATTCGCAGCGAAAAGGTTCCACATCGTCGCAAGGGATTGCAAATTACTCTCCATATGCAGGGCTTGAGCTGCTGGGGGCAAACCGCCGCATATCACGCTGTACCTGCCAACAAGTGCTCGAACGTATGCGCCGAACCCTTTATCGTTGGGTGAATTCCTGCCCGAAACAATCCCATCTAGACTTATGCGCATTGGCATGAGATCGTTGGGGTCTGCGGATTCGGATTGCCGCTGAGTACTAGCTACCGCTGGCGAATTATGAGCAAGATAACTTTTTCCAAGAGAGAGCAAAGAATCACCAGGGATGCGTGATGATCCCTTAAGGCGCGCAAGTACTTCTTCTGCATCACGCATTTCAACTGGACCAATCACTACGGCGTACCAACCGCTTTCCGTTGGGAAAACGCCAGACGGGTAAGGCAGCCAAGAGTAATCTTGAGCCAGCGCTTGTGCTTCGCCTAGGTTGGCTCGGCTTGCAATTTGGATCCACCTTGTTCCTGGCGCCGCGTATCCGTGATTTTCGTCGAGACAGGCGTCAATAAAAGAAAACGGTGGAAGGCTATTGGCTACGCACCATCGATCTCCTGCCGCGTTGTGTCTGCAAGGGTGAGTCGCGTCATCCACGGACATGCACTTGCCGCTGGCATGAGTACTAGCTACGAGTGTCAGCGCGGATAACAGTATGTGGAGAAGATGCTTTGATGTCGCCTTTCTTGCTTCGTGACTCGACATGCTGAGTTTCTCCGTTTGCCAACGCCAAGCGCAGCCCGCCGCCACGTGCCCAGCCGCCCGCGTCAGCGGCGGCTGGGTAGGTGGCGGTCGGGCTGGCGCGCTGGTTGGGCGACTGCTGATGCACTCGCTCCCGTGGTTGTTGTGGAACCCATGGCGTAGCGATACAAAGTGATGGGCTCGATATCGACGTTGCCCTCGTGAAACTGCAGGCAACCCCAGTCCGGATCGATCTCCCCTGTGCTCAACTCCTCAGTCGAGATGTAGTTGCCGATCAGTGGCTCTAGGTCGACGGTAACGCGCTCGCCGGTGTCGAAGGTAAGCGCAAATTCGAACCCAACTCTTCTTTCAAATGCGGCGAGCTTCATTTCTACTCCAGCGGTTCAACGCGGTGGAAATCCTGAGTGTCCCACATTTCGATCAGTTCTTGCTGGTGAGCTTCCGCCCATTCCCGGACGAGTTGCCGGCAGCGTTTGGGGAGACGGCCTTCAACGACGTTGAGATTCTCCAACTCCATAACAGCCAGATGCTCTCCGTACTTGATGTGGATGTGCCGGGGAGGATGTTCTCTGTCGATGAGGAACATTCTGATGACAATTCCGTAGAAGCGGCATATCTCCGGCATGTTGGTTTGAGGTCGTCTTCTTTTTCATTGCCCAACGTTATGCATAGCCGGCGCCCGCGCTGTCTCGCACAAGACGAGCCGCCACGACTGTGCTCGCGTCATACACTGAAATTGCAAATTACGACGAACCGCGGGCGTCCGGCTGATGCATTTGTTGGACGACTGACGCTGGCGTCGCGTTGGCTATGGATTTTTCTCCAGCATCGGAGGCGCTGTCAATACCTTGCATCGGGTTTTCATAGACGGCGCGGGCGGCATTTGGGGGATTTGCAGGGATTTGAGCATGCGACGATCGGGATGTTGGAATCGATTGCGGCACCTTTTTCCCTGTTCGGGGTGGTCTATCAGCGCTCCGACAACCCTGGGCGCAGGGCTGGCTTCCCCGACGGTGGCGGGCGTCTCGAAGTCAATGGGGCGCGGGACTGGCATTCAGGCTGCGGCAGCGTATTCGGCCGGTGGGTCGTGGAAAGAGAGGATCTGGAAGACTTGGCGTAGGTGGCCCTTGCCGCAATTCGGGCAGAGGCTCGGGTCGATGGTTTGTTTGCTGAGGAAGCCCTCGAGGTCGGCGATGTAGGGCGCCTCTGGCTGGTCGAGGCCGAGCAGGGCGCGGCAGGCGGTGAGGTTGGCCTTGCGCCGACTGCCGCCGAGCAGACCGTAGTAGCGGATTTGGTGGAAGCCGGGCGGCAGGACGTGTTGCAGGAATCTGCGGATGAATTCCGGCCCGGACAGGCGCATGGTTTTCTGCGCCTCGGGGCTCTCGGGGTCTTTGACGCGGTTGTCGCGGTAGCGGAAGACGACGCCGTCGGCATCGACGGCGAGGATGCGGTAGTTGGCGATGGCGATGCGATTCACATAGCGCCCGAGGTAGCGGATGAGGTGCTGGGGGCTGTCGAACGGGGCTTCGGCATACACGACCCAGGCGTGGCGGTGCAGGCGGATCAGCAGTTGCTTCCAGTTGGCCTCGTCGTGCAGTTCGGGCGGGCAGTGGCTGAGCTTGCCGGCGGCGCGCAGGGCTTCGAGTTCGCGCAGGAAGATGGCTCGGAAGACCGGCGAGAGGGCGCGGACCGGAAACAGGAAGTTGTTCGGCGCTTGCACAAAACCGCTGCCATCGCGTTTCAATGCGCCGCCGGTGACGAGGCAATGCACATGCGGGTGCAGCTGTAAGGTCTGGCCCAGGTGTGCAGCACGCTGACAATGCCGAGGTCGGCGTCCCAGAGTTTGTGGGCAAAGGTCTGCAAGGTTTCGGCGGCACTGCGCATGAGGATGGCGTAGACCTCGGCATCGCAGTACTGCACCAGGCGGTCGAGGTCTTCGGGCAGGGTGAAGACGAGGTGGAAGTACTGGATGGGCAACAGCTCCAGCTCGCGGTCATCGACCCAGGCGGCGCGTTGGGAGGCGCGGCATTTGGGGCAGTGGCGGTTGCGGCAGGAGTTGTAGCTGATCTCCACGTGGCCGCAGTGGTCGCATTGATCGACATGGCCGCCGAGCGCGGTGGTGCGGCAGGTCTCGATGGCGTGCAGGGCGCGGCCTTGCTCGAAGCTCGGATGGTACTCGGCGCGGTAGGCGGCGCCATGCATGCGCACCACATCGGCCAGTTCGAATGGCGGTGGAGCATATTCGACGGGGAACTCGCGGCGGATTTCGGCGGTGATGGCTGGACTGCACATGGTTACAGTATAGCCAGTTCCCGTGAGAGCGGGCGCGGAAGGGGGCGATCTCGCGTGCCCGTGGTGATGCATCCTTCGGTCGGTTGATGCGTTGGCGTGCTTTGGTGGTGGGGGGTTATTTATTTAGTCCAACGTTAGCGTTGAGTTGCAACCGGCATGACTGGCACGGCGGTACCCGCACCACCGAGGCTGGCCTGTGGCACGGCGGTGCAGATGGTACGGACCGCCGGTTGTCAGCTCGAACGCGCTTGTTGGGCCTGGGCCTTTCAGACGACGTGCCGGTCTATGGAATTTCAGCGGATCGGCTGGTGAGTGTCAAGGAGGGATGGGGCGGGATGCGTGCGGCAGTTTCGGGTGTACAGCACGCTTTTTGGGCGTTTTGCCGCGGGTCGGCGTGCGGAGAATCGGGTTTGTGCGGCTTTGACGGGGTGTTTTCCGGTGTCTGAGACAGGGGGATAGCTCCGCGGCTGTGCACGGATTGGCAAGCATTCATGTCACGCGGCCTCGAGGTAACAGGGCGGTGGGTCGTGAAACGACAGGAGGACGTAGACCTGGCGCAGCTTGCCTTCCCCGCACTTGGGACAGAGGCTGTAGTCGATGCCTTGTTTGGTGAGAAAGGCATCCATGTCGGCGATGAAGGGCAGATGGGGGGCGTCGAGACCGAGGCGGGCGCGGCAGGTGGTGAGCTTGTCCTTGCGGTGACCGTTGGCCAGGATGCCGTAATAGCGAATGCGACGGAATTGCGGCGGCGGGATATGGGCCAGGAAACGGCGGATGAATTCGTCGGCGGGCAGTGCCATGATCTTCTCGACCGGCGCGCCGGGTTCTCGGTTGTCAAGATACTTGAAGGTGATCGTCCCCTCGTCGATGCTGAGAATCCGGTGATTGGCGATGGCGATGCGGTTGACGTAGCGCCCCAGATAGCGCATCAGGTGGGCGGGGTCGTCGAAGGGTTGCTTGGCATAGACCACCCAGTCGTGGCTGCACAGCGCCTGAAGCAACGCCTCCCAGCCGGCTTTGGTGGCAAGCACCGGCTGTCCGCTCAAGCACAGCTTGCCTTGATCGTAGAGTGCTTGCAGGGCGGCGAGGAACTTGCCCCGGAAGACCTTGGACAGGGCTTCGACGCGAAACAGGAAGTTCTTGGGGGCGCGCACGAAGGCGCTGCCGTCGTTCTTGAGCGCTCCGCCGGTGACGATGCAGTGGACGTGCGGGTGGTCGTTCAGCGTCTGGCCCCAGGTATGCAGGACCATGATGATGCCCAGTTTGCCGTCCCACAGGTTCTGGGCAAAGGTTTGGAGGGTCTCGGCGGCGAGCGTGAACAACAGGCCGTAGACCCGCTCGGGGTTGTAGCGCGCCAGGGGGATCAGGTCATGCGGCAGGGTGAAGACGATGTGGAAGTATTGGATCGGCAACAGCTCAAGCTCGCGGGCGTCGACCCAGGCCGCTCGTTGACTCCCGCGGCACTTGGGGCAGTTGCGGTTGCGACAGCTGTTGTAGCTGATCTCGGTGTGTCCGCAATGGTCGCATTCATCGACGTGGCCACCGAGTGCCGTGGTCCGGCATTTCTCGATGTCCGACATGGCCTTGTGTTGTTGGGGGGTGAGGATGTGCGTCTGCCGATAGTCGTCGCCATAGGCGCGGAAGACATCGGCGACCTCGAACTGGATGTCCGGCGGCTCGGGTGGGAATTCCCGCTTGATTTCACGGCTCAAGCACGTTTGGGCGTCCATGCCGAGAGATTATAGTCTAGCGACGTGAATGCTGTATACCCTTACAGGTATTGATGGGAGTGCCTTTTGGTTCGCTCCGGGCTTTCTATTTATTTAGTCCAACGTCTTGCGGACCCCGCGCCCGCTTGGCTGCCGGCGCCTTAGCGCCGGCAGCCAAGCGGGCGTCGGAGGTGCCGCAATTGTTATGCGCTGTCTGTGGTTCCTTCGGCAAACTTGTACTTCTTGTATGCCTCTATCTTGAACTTCTCCAGAGAATCCAGTATCGCCTTTTTGATCGTCGCTCTTGATGTCCCTTCTTCGTTAACGTCGAGCTTGAGCATTGTCATATTCAACGTGAGTTCCGATCCTTCACTGACTTCCTCACCCTCGGAAAACTCGAATAGTATTCGGCAAGACCCTTGATAATTACTTGTTGAGAAAGTGTAATCGCAAGCGACGCTGTACAGCGAAATGAAAGGGTGGAACTTGCTGTCTTTCACGAAGAACGTAGAGTGCAGACTCTTCCCCTTGATGCGAAGATCATCTATCTTGTCCTTCATCCATGCGAGGTCTTCAGGCGGACCTGGGACGGATTCGTCCGGCGCGAAATGAATATCTCTAGTATCCACAAAACTGACCAGAGAGTATCGCGCTTTCTGCGTCAATTCGTTGAGAAATTGAACCCTTTTTTGATTCGAGAAATCCGAAAACTTGATTGTTACGATTTCTTCATCTGAATCAATATGACCTTGCTCTTTAAAATGCCGAATTAACTCGTTGGACACTTTGCTGCCAAAGCTCTTGGTTTCCGGCGCTGTATGAGTCAGGGATATTTTGACATCCTTGGTTTCGCTATCACGCTTGAACTCGACACGCCCTTTGTGCAGGGAGACGTTTTCACCAATATTTTTTATCGAATCGTTTCTGGAAATTTCAAAATCCATGTACACGTGATCAGGATTACCTTCGGCTGCGGTAAAGCCTGGCGCGCTAGCCAACTGATAAACCCCAAAATGATCATTGAGTAGGGCTTCGTAGTCGATTGATTCTGGAATCGAGTCAATTAGCGGAGTTTCCGAGGCCCATCCAATAGTTCGTGTTTTCGACTTCTGACTCTCTTCTTTGGTTTTGTATGTCTCCCGAAGTTCCGTGTACTCAAATGGAGACAAGCCCGTTTTGATCAGAATAGGGCCTATGATCTCTTTGTCGTCAGACGCCGTAAATACACCGCGATTACGGATAAGGCCTTTCAGTTCTTTTGGTTTTACCTTCGATTGCCCAATGAGTTGCCTTAGGTAGTCACCTGTAGGAAGCAAGACTTCGCTCTGGTTATCCACCAGGGCAAACGCATCTAAAAATATTTAGAAAACAATGTGTTATGATGGCGAAAATTGAAGATCATATGATTTAATAGAGGGTTATTAAAATGGGAATGATCAGACCTATAAATGAAGAGGAAAAAGACACGACAATCGCCGGTCATTTTTCCGATCTGAACGACCCCCGTATCGACAGGACAAAAAGGCATAAGCTGGCTGATATCATAACGATAGCGATTTGTTCGACGTTATGTATGGGAGAGAGCTGGGATGCGATGGAGGAGTTTGGTCAAACCCATGAACAGTGGTTGCGGAAGTTTTTGGAATTGCCCAATGGGATTCCCTCGCATGACACGTTCAATCGTGTATTTGCCCGTATTGACCCCGATCAATTCCGAACCTGTTTCATCTCCTGGGTGAAGTCGATAGAGCCGAAGTTTGATGGGGATATTATACCGATCGATGGGAAAACGGTGCGCAGATCTCATGATAGAGCTAATGGAAATAAGGCAATTCACATGGTGAGTGCGTGGGCTTGTCACTCATCGCTCGTATTGGGTCAACTCAAGACCGAAGAAAAATCAAATGAAATTACAGCGATACCGAAATTGTTGGATTTACTGGAGATCAAAGGCTGTGTAGTCAGTATCGACGGGCCTTGTTCATAAGCTCGGCCAAGACTGAGAGTTAACCTCGAAAGCCACAGTATTTTAACATTAAAATCAAAATTTTACGGAAAGGCCCCGCGTACCCGCTGATCACTTGATCGGAGTTATGAACAAGGCCGTATCGACGCGATGGGATGCCAAAAGAAGATTGCGGAGAAAATTGTTGAAAAACAAGCAGATTGGGTATTTTCATTGAAAGGCAACCAGAGCACTTTTCATCAAGATGTCATCGCTTGGTTCGAATCGGTCGATCTCGACCAATGCTGCCGGGATGCGAGTGTTTTTCTTGAAACGAAAGAGAAAAACCATGGTCGCCTGGAGACGCGTCGGTATTATTATTTCACTGATCATTCCTTAGGGCATTACGCCGAACAATGGAAAGGTTTCCGGGGTATCGGGATGGTAGAGTCGATTCGAGATGATGGAAAAAAAGTGACCACGGACCGGCGCTATTTTATTGCTAGCCTGTCAGGCGATGTTAAACGATTTGCCCAAGCGGTTCGCTCTCATTGGGGAATTGAGAATTCACTGCATTGGGTTTTGGATGTGTCCTTTTCCGAAGATGCCAATCGAACGCGAAAAGGTCATGCACCTGAAAACTATGCCATCCTACGACATATTGCACTCAATATTCTCAGGAAAGATACGACCTCAAAGAAAAGCATTAAATTAAAGCGACTCCGTGCCGGCTGGGATACGGATTATCTTGAGCAGTTACTTGATGTCCTACAAGCGGCCTAAAATGGGAAATTTAGATGCGTTTGCCCTGGGTTATCCACGATTCAGGCTCCGAAAGTCAGGCTGAAAACTCTTAACCGATATGCGCGTGGATATGCGGCGATCAAAGCCCATCTGTGCTTTCGAAACCGCATCCGCGTGATGGGACTCTACGAAATTTGGGAAAAGATACAGGTAGTCGCAAGCGATCTCATGAGTGTATTCCCGCGAAGCTTGGATAAGTCGGCGCAAGGTGTCTTGGTCAAAATCGTCCGCCGCAGAAAAACAAAACGTATCTTTGTCGACACCCCTCGGGTCTTTGATCAAGAAGGGAAGAATTGGAGAAGTGAGGAATTCGACTGGCATCAAATGACCAGAGCGGGATATGCTTTTGTCGATATAACTCAATGCTGTTTCTGGATAGTAGAACTCTACTTCTCTCCCCTGAAAATGGTTACCCAGCCAAGTCATAGTTTCAAAAATGAAAGATAGTGTTTTGTTGTCGACTACATGAAGGGTTTCGAACTTCAGGTCAGCATCTAATCGCGAATTGGCAATCTTTGAAATGACATCGTCATAGGTTTGATCGTTGCTTGAAATCCAGAAAAGCACTCCAGTATCTCGATTACGTGTAACGCCTTTGAAGTTTGCAAGCTGACTGGCTTTTAGTTCAGAGTTCTTATAGCACTCAAGCGTTTGAGCTAGATCTAGGGCGTGTGCTTTAAACGTTTCTTTAGGGTTGGTCTTGTATGCGTCATCGGTGTGCTTCACGGAGATAATAATGCTCTCGACGGTATTGCTTTCGAGCGGGCTCTTGTAACAGTGAAGAAAATCGATGCCGTGGGTTTCGCGCTTGCCCTTCTTTGATTCTGGCCTAGCATGTTTCGTTGGCTTCACGCAGGGGATGGTTTGGGCTTCAGGTAGCTGGTACCAACCAATAAGCGAAAAGAAGTTCTCCGCTATGTTTTCCCCTATTTCTCCGATTTTTCTCGATTTCTCGCCCATTTTTCTTCCAAGTTAGGGTTGGCTGCTGCGGAGGATTTGTTTTACTGCATAACGTTAGCCGCAGCCCGCGCCAAACTGCGGCGACGCGCGAAGCGCCCGCCGCAGTTTGGCGTCGGGCTGGCGGGCTTGTTGGGCATTTTAAGAGGTTAGCGGAAAACTGCCGAACATGCTCGGGGAGACGCCGAGTTTCATGTGAGAGCTGGCCCCCAGGACGGGGTTGACCCCAGGGCGGCTGTTACCCTTCCCGGTGTAGGAATCCAACGGCTGGCGTTATAGTCAATCCTGCTGCCGAGTCAGCAAGTTGACGAACGGCTCATGATTCTTCCACCGGTAAGTGCGAAAATCACGCTCGTCGGTGGATAAAATTTCGCCATGCCGAAGATGCTCCGCCAGAATCACCAGCGACGCATCCGCCAAGTCCATCGGCAAGTCCGCATACTTGTGCATCAGCTCTGCGACCCGCGATGCATGCTGGGCGTTCAGATCAAAAACCCCGAAACGGCCTTCGCGATATTGCTCGATAAATGCGTGCTGGGCATGTTGACCTACCCGGCTCAACAACAGATGACTGGTTTCGGCCATGACCGCGCATGTCGTGATCAAGGTCTCATTCTGCCTGGAGAGCTCCGCAAGCTTTTGTTTCGCCCTTTCGTGAAAATCGTCGCGTCGGTTGATCAAAGCAACCCAAAACCCGGTATCAGCGATAACCATGCTTGGTCCCGAGGCTCTCGCTGAATTCCGCCTTGTAGTTGCGCGACAGCGTCGGATCGGCTTCTGCGCAACCGATCAACTCGGATTCCAATAGCGCCGCCAGCGGATTCTCTACGGAAGCATTGGCGTTATCCGTCGGCATGGCTTCATCCAACACCAGAATCACTCTGACGTGCTGGCCTCGGCTGACTTTACTCGCGACCTCGGCTGGAAGCGGGAGGGCTTGGTCGCCGATATCGGTCTCAAATTCAAGCGTATACATGGGGGTGCCTCAGCAAGACAATGGTAAACGGCCACGTTGTGCCAGAATATTCAGCATCCACTCGCTCTAAAAATAACCAAAATCCGGCATGACGGCAGCACGCGAGAAGCGGGGTCTTGTCTTTCGCCGCTGTCCTCGTACTACTGGGGCAAAAGGCAAAACCTGACCCCGTCCTTCTACTCATGTGAAGCAAAAGGCAAGACCTGACAACATTCTTGCGGAATACCCTGAGTTTAACCTGTACCCGAAACCCAACTCTGTGAATTAAGTAAACTGCCCCCGGAACTTTGTTGCCGCGCCGGACCGCAGCGACGACGCGGCAACGGGCGGTCGGGCCGAGGCGCTTGTTGGGCGTCTTCATCGGCGTCGGAAGGAACAACGGGAGACTTGCCCCCTTCTTTTTGCAGCCAGGAGACGCATTGTTCTGAGGCCACCCACCGATGGCAGAACAGCTAGCAATAGTGCCAGAGTTGCCGGGGTTGGCACGGCCTGTGAGTTGCTCTTGGCGTCGATGAAATTACCGCTTAGCTCCAGATCATAGTAGCGCTTAGTCATGCCTGGCTTGCCACCAGCGGCCTTGAGCTGTCCGTTCAAGGTGATGCCCTCGTTAGCGAGCGTTCCGCGCACCCATTCTTTTACGCTCAAGAAATCGCCGTTCTCAATGCATAGCGCGGTGGTCCAGGGAGGCAGTGGGCGTTCACAGAGACTGCCGCTACCGTAGATCTGGCCAGGTCCCCCGTGGGGCCAAGCGTTGATGGAGAGTGTTAGTTCCGGCAAGCCCTCCAACCCGGTTAGGACAAGGTTCTCGAAGCTGTACCAATCTTGCTGGATGGGCGTTGCAAGGGGGCGGCCCAACCAGTCTTCCGAATACAGGTAAGTGGTGGTGACCAGCTCAAATTGGCCGCCGAGATGCACCTGATTCAAGGACCGAGACCCCCCGCGGAACCCAATGATTCCGCCAGGGCCCTCAATCTCCAACCAACCGGATTCAATGAGCGTCGCGCGGCTGGTGGCGGGATCGACAATAACTTGGCGGCGGTCGGTGATGACGCCGGCATGCGCCGGCAGCATGGTGCCAACCAGTAGGGCTGCAGCAACGGTCCGGATGATGTTTGGCATGAGGATATTTCTCCTTGTTCGCACGACTCTGCGGCGGGGGCTACTATGTTCAGTGACCAAGACGCGACAAGCCACAGGCAAGGGTCGCAGAAGCTATCACGGGAGGCAGGTTGTGAGGCCCATGCTGCAGATGCTCTAATTTGAATTGCGGACCGTTCATTGCGTTTCGAGTGCAGCGACGATCCGGTATCAGCGCCCAACGTTATGCATAGCCCGACGCTTGCTGGCCAGGAGGAGCGAAGCGACGCCTGGCCAGCAAGCGTCGGGCTGTGCGCTAGTTAGCCCATGAGCTTGTCATATTCAGCGTGAGTGCCGATCCAGAACCACTGAATACCGTCAGGAACGGGAACGCCGAGAGCCCGATACTTTGCTCCAACCCGGACGCTGCGATACTGACCTTGCCTGACTTTCTTGAAGTGCAGGGACGGATGCGCCGGGTTATCACGAAGTAGCTGATAGTTTTGCCGCGCAACTTGTTGCACCGGCTCTGGCAGGGAATTGAAGCGCTGCCAGAAGCCGGAAGAGGCGTAGTGCTTCAAATTTCTCGCGGCTGTCCGGCGTTATACTCAGCGAGGGCGGCGGAGGCAAGTGCATCTAATTTGCCGGCCGTTGCGTCTCTTTCAATCTGGCGATCCCACTCGTCGTTGTCCCAATCGAGGAACCATCGTCGAAACTCGGTCAGATCGTCCTCAGAAAGCGATTTGACTTGCTCTTCAAGTATCTCAATCGTAGTCATTTTCGGTCTCTTGCTATTCAGTGGGTTTGTATGACCACGTCTTCGTTCGGCTGTCTTTCACTCTTTCGAACCTGTCCCTGTACGCGCAAAAGTACGGCTGGCCGCGAAAGTTGTTGGGATTGTGTTTTTCGCTATCGGTGTACCGTCGGCTGAACCAGCCGATCATGTTTCCGATGTGGCCGTGAGCGTCCTTGTCGGGACATTTCGCGGCTGCGTGTTCGGCAAACGCTTTGCTGTCGTCGTCGGCATACACCACTTCTTCAAGGAGCTTTGTGGGGACATATCCACCGAAGGTCGCGTGAGCCGTACGGATGGCGGCCTCGATAATTCGGGAGCAACTGTCTTTGTCAAAGCACTTCCCCATGTGTACCTCCCGGCGCAACGCTGCAAGGGCTAACGTCAAGCGCAGCCCGACGCCTTGGAGCGGCCCTCGCTATCGCTCGGGCCGCTCCAAGGCGTCGGGCTTGCGCGCTAGTTAGCTCTTTAGCTGCTCGACCCAAATTGAACGATGCATGCAGCTACGCATGCACAACTCGGTAACCTCGATCTTGCCAGCGATCTCCACCATGCCCGAGAACATCAGCGCAAATTGCCCTAGTTTCGAATGCTTTGAAATATTCAAGAAGATATGCTTCCAGGTGTTCCTTGTACAACGAACAAAAGTTCAATTCGGGTTCTCCGAAGAACTTACTGCGCAGTCTCCTGTTTGCGCACCCGCCGCTACAAATCGGGAAAACGCTACACTCTCTGCAATGTTCATCTAGGAAAGGATCAGCGGCGATACTGTATTCCGCTACCAAGTCGTCATTGCAGATCGCCGGCGTATCGTGTACGTTGCCGATGACCATGTTTGGCCGCCCAACGTCTTCCCAACACTTGTAGACTTCTCCTTGCGGTCCAACGACGAAGCCGGAACTCGTCGTGGCTGAGCAAATATTCAACAGGCCGCCCAGCGGGTATACGCCTTCTTTAGAAACGGCGTTCAGGTCTCGGAATTGTTCGACACTGAAGTCTGCCCACTCTGCCGCACAGACGGAGCAACCTCCTTCTTTCTCGTGATTGGCAGCTGTATCGACGTAGCCCGCATAAACAGTTACACGAGTACCCGAGTATCTTTCGAGTAGATAGTTGCGTATGGTGGAGAACGATGAAATATTCTGCCGATCAAGATTAACTCGGATATTGCATTCGCCAGTAAAAGATGAGCCCATCAATGTATCAATGTTAGCCAGGATTCGGTCAAAGGTCGGGCGCCCTCCTTTTAGCATCCGGCGCTGGTCGTGGACTTGCCGTGGCCCATCTATGGAAATTTGAACATTCGAAATATTGAGGTAGTTGAGTTCATGCGCTTTTTCCTTGGTCAGCATGTATCCATTGGACACTAACGCAGCGGATTTAAAATTGATCTTCAGACGCTTCAACCGATCTGATATAGACCTGACGATTTCAAAAGCCTTATTGATTGTTGGTTCGCCACCGTACCATGTCACAGAAAGCGTCTTGGCCGCTCGAAATGATTCAACAAATTCGATGAGCTTCGTGGCCGTATCTGGCCTCATAAATAGCATTTCGTCCTGGCTACTCTCGAAGCAATACGGGCAGGCAAAATTACAGCCTAACGTGGGGCAGATTGAAAGATCAAGATGAGAATCGTCAGAGCAAAGCGCCGTTCGCTGGTAATGTCGTCTCGTGAGTTCCTCAGCACCTTCGGGGTTGGGGGTTAGCACAGATTTCTGACTAAGAAGAATCAGGAACTCATTGTCGAGATTGTCCGTCGATATCGGGTTGCCGCCCGCCGCCAATCGGTAGAGGCTTTCATAGAGGGCGTCATCTAGCTGAATCAGGGAGTTAGATAGCGCGTTGTAAACGAAGGCGCCATTGTTGCGCGAACGAAACGCAGTGTTGTATTTGGACCAGTACACTATAGCTACGCGCATGTAGTAAGCATGTGTTTCTCCGTCCCTGGAGGTCGTAGGTCAAACGCCCTAATTTGTAACCGGGCTACACAATGACAGGAGCGCACTTTGTATGGCACGGCCCCTTACATTGATACGAAATCGGGAGGTTCGTGCCTTGGGCGCCGGGGTCAATAGTTCTGGAATGGAGCTCTTCCAAATCCTCCGGCGAAAAGGGAGTACCCGCGTTCCGCGCGATCACCAACCTTTCTTCGATAGAAGATGCGCCAAAAACAGCGGCGCTGAAGGCTTGATCTCCTTTCATTCTTTCCACGAAGGCTTGTGCTTGTTGCATTGACATCAGCTTCTCCTCTTGTCGAGTGTGGGTCGCCCCACGATGAACGGCCTTGCATGTTTGTTGAAGACCGCTTCTAGTCTAGCTGGTAGCGTAAGTGTTCTCAGATTTTGCAGAGCTAACGCCAAGCGCAGCCCGCCGCCACGTGCCCAGCCGCCCGCGTCAGCGGCGGCTGGGTAGGTGGCGGTCGGGCTGGCGCGCTGGTTGGGCGACTGCTGATGCACTCGCTCCCGTGGTTGTTGTGGAACCCATGGCGTAGCGATACAAAGTGATGGGCTCGATATCGACGTTGCCCTCGTGAAACTGCAGGCAACCCCAGTCCGGATCGATCTCCCCTGTGCTCAACTCCTCAGTCGAGATGTAGTTGCCGATCAGTGGCTCTAGGTCGACGGTAACGCGCTCGCCGGTGTCGAAGGTAAGCGCAAATTCGAACCCAACTCTTCTTTCAAATGCGGCGAGCTTCATTTCTACTCCAGCGGTTCAACGCGGTGGAAATCCTGAGTGTCCCACATTTCGATCAGTTCTTGCTGGTGAGCTTCCGCCCATTCCCGGACGAGTTGCCGGCAGCGTTTGGGGAGACGGCCTTCAACGACGTTGAGATTCTCCAACTCCATAACAGCCAGATGCTCTCCGTACTTGATGTGGATGTGCCGGGGAGGATGTTCTCTGTCGATGAGGAACATTCTGATGACAATTCCGTAGAAGCGGCATATCTCCGGCATGTTGGTTTGAGGTCGTCTTCTTTTTCATTGCCCAACGTTAAGCGCAGCCCGCGCCTTGGAGCAGCCCGAGCGATAGCGAGGGGCTGCTCCAAGGCGTCGGGCTTGCGCATTAGTTGGGCGCTGAGTCAGGGTAATGCATCACGGCCGATGCTGCCAAGGCCGGGGAAGGTGTTGCAAGTGAGACCTGAACCCGTGCCCCCTGCGTGACCCCGTCCCCCAGCGCATGTGAGACCTGGCCCCTTCCGTGTGCACTGCCGACCTGCGCGAAATGCGTGATTGCAAGACCTCACCCCGTCTTCTTGACGTGTAAATTCAATGATAATCCCATGATGTCCATGCCCCTGTATCCTCCTCATCTTGTCCCTGCTCGTTTTGACAAAAATATGTAGAGTCGTACTCTTCTTCAGTGTACCCGCATATGGTACAGACACGATACTTGCTAGATGTCGCATAGTGCCACTCACCAAATTTGTGTTCTGGATCAAAAAACGGCAAAAGAAAGGTGCTATTTCGGACTCGCCAGCGCGCGGTGAGCCATAGGCTCAAAACCAGTGATAAGATAAACTTGAAACTATTACTTTCTGGATCTGAGGAAATAATGAACGACGAGAATGAAGAGAAACTGTTTATTCTGCCTTCATGTATGATGTAGGAAGCCAGCGAAAACAGGAGAATGAATAAAATAAAGAGAAGACAAAACACCAAAAGAATCTTAACCCAATCAAATACGAATGCTAATGCTTCGTTAATATAACAAGATGATACGTATTTGAAACTCATGATTGCCGCTCGTAACTAGTTGCGTTGTCATCAAATTTCCGGGCGCATCCTGAGCCCAACGTTAACCGCAGCCCGCGCCAAACTGCGGCGACGCGCGAAGCGCCCGCCACAGTTTGGCGTCGGGCTGGCGGATTTGTTAGCGCTTTTCGATAAACTCTGTAACGGTTAGGCCGGACGCTCTTATTAAACTGCGAAGAGTCCCCTTCGCCACCTCTTTATGATCCGGCACCGACAGCGTAGCAATACTCTCATCACTAATCATGATGATATGACTTCCGCTTTGGCGCGCAACCTGCCATCCGAATCGTTCGAATATCCGAACGACTTCCTTTCCACTAAGCGTTGGCAAAGGGGGCATCAGGCAGCGATCTCGATCTGCCTTGTTTCAATGGTCAACGGAAATCCCTTTTCAGCTCGCACTTCCAAACAAAGCGCTATGGCTTCTTTAATGTTGGTTAAAGCTTCATCCTTCGTTGCGCCTTGACTTACACAACCAGGGATAGAAGGGCATTCTGTAACCCATATCCCGTCTTCGTCGCGATCAATTGTTACCATGAAATTCATATTATGTAACCTAGCGGAAATGCCCGCTTCGAAGATGTGCCTGGTGGACTGCGAAAAATTGTATAATTTGCGCAGATTTACGATCAATCTTTGCTATGTTTCCGGATGATTTCCTGAATCTCTGCGTCAAGTGCGGCTTGCTCGGTTGCTACCTTGGCTTGCCAAAGGTTCTGCACTCGCCTTGCGTGTGCTAGGTCTCTAGCTTCCTGCGAGTTTGGATGAATAAACCGACCATTCACCCAATTGGCAGGATTCTCTTCCGGGAAATCGCTAAAGTATTCGGACCACTCGCCCATTTCGCGCTCCTGTCTTCGCTAACGTCAAGGCTGGCCCGCCGCCCGTTGCGGTGCCGCCCGCGTGAGCGGCGGCGCTGCAACGGGCGGTCGGGCCGAGCCTCTTGTTAGCTATGAATTACTGGTAAACTCCTTCGAGCACTAGACTATTAGCAACGAGCTCAAACGTCTTTTCATACATCGCGAACTCGTCATTGGTAGCCTTCTGGGCTCCGATTTGAAGGAAGGTTTGCCCCTGCAATATGAAAAGTTTATCTCTAAGGTAAAGAGCGTACATAATTACTTCCGCGTTTGCTGTTGCTCGAACCCTTGTGAGGGAATGCGTATAACGAACCCACAAACCAGGGAACCCTTCGAGCTCGATCGGCCCTTTTTCCTGGCAGTCAAACTCCTTTGGCAAAAACTCGTCAGCCCCACCTTGCACGAGCACATCTTCAATGTCAGTCATAGATATAGCTTCACCGCCGGGCAAAGGAAGCTCTTTTACGATAATGAGGATACTCGAAGTTCCTCTCCCGTTTCGATTTACAAACTTCTTTACAATGTTCGGGCGATTGGCGTCTTGAGCTTGCCATGTCTTCGGAATCTCAATGCAAAACGCCACTCCTTTTGCTTTCCCCGAGCCGTCACTGCAGAACCGAAAGCGATACCCCTCTGTAAACTCCCGCTCAGGTTTTGACTGAAAGCCAGGTTGAAAAAGCAGCAGTGTCTCTAGGACTGGGGATTCGATGTTTCCCTCTGAGCGGCCTCGAACGTCCTCAATAAAATCCAGCGCTTTTGACTCTGTTAACTCCTGAGAATCCAATACGGCGGCACCTTCGACCTTCCAGCGGTACTTGATTTGATCCCACGCATCTGGCGCATTTTTGGTCATTAGGGCATTGATCGCGTCTAGCGCACGACCAAATTTTCCCGAGAACATCTTCTCCACGAGTTTGACATGCGATCTGAGATGTGGATACGCTTCTGCAATACGTTCTAATGAGTGTCTTTGGCCAACAAAGTACCCATAGGTCTTTCCGATGTCTGATCCAAAGCTTGTCAGCAAGGGTTCAAGTCCAGCGTAGGTTTCTGAAATATTGAGTCCTTCAACGGATTGTTCTTCATCGAATCTGCGTATCTTCTTTTCAAGCAATGCGACGATTTCATCGGAAGCTTTTACTCGACCATCAATGTATCCGACGGTATCGAATAATCCATCAATCTCCGTATCATCTAGCCTTAAAGGCAGGATATACTCTCGTTCTGCGGAGAATGCGCGAGCCTGCGCAGCTTTTCGCTCATGCTTTGGCCATGTCTTCACGGCATAGTGCTGAGAAATGAGCATCAAGCAATATTTCGCGTCATCCTTGTAGGTTTGCGCCAGATGCGCGTATAAATCCTTCCCCCACAATTGTTCCTCTTCGTATCTGTCATAGAAGACGGCTCTGCCTTTTTGCTTTAACCCGGAGGCGATACTCTCCGCAGTACTTCGATCTTCTCCGGCAAAGGATATGACGATGTCGTACTTGGGCTGCTTCATGCTTTACGGGAACCTGTCCAACTTCCACGAGCTAACGTTAACCGCAGCCCGCGCCAAACTGCGGCCTGAGCGATAGCGAAGGCCGCAGTTTGACGTCGGGCTGGCGGGCTCGTTAGATGTCTTCACGTCGGTTCGGGAGGCAGCTGGAATAGCACGCTGTAGCTGCGATGATCTCCGATTGAATTCCTGGCCTGCCCGTGAGTATGCCAATGTGTTGAAACCCGAGGAGAACCAAGCCATTGCTGATGCGAAACACCTGATCAATCAGTTCCGGAGGTGGACGTTTGTCCGTCCAATGTATGGCATGGATGCCAGCATGAACATAGGAGTTCAACGGAACCCACGAGCTATCTTTGAATTCCCTTAACGAGATCAGCAGGTTGGCCAGTTGTGGGAACTTCTCCAACTCCAAGAGCATTTCGTTTACTAGGGGAATGTTCTTGCTCGCTTGTTGGGTTTCGCGGGTCAGCTCCGCTGAAAGCCGGGAAATCTGGTTGTCAGTAGCACGATGCAGTGCCCATACAGCACGGACCAGCGCCTCGAATTGAGATCGCAGTGCGCTGCTTGCGGGTAGCACGAGGGACTCCCCACATAAAACACGAACCCCCGCGGCAAACTGCATCGACGTGACCGCAAGTGTGGCACTAAGCGTCACTCTTGGCGAATCTTCGTAGAGCGGATGTTCCACGATAGAGGAGAGTCTACCGAGAAGTTCTTCTGTTCGGAGGAAGTCCATTGCTTCAGTGGGTTCAACATCTAACGTCAGCCGCAGCCCGCGCCAAACTGCGGCCACGCGCGCAGCGCCGGCCGCA
This sequence comes from Thiohalocapsa sp. PB-PSB1, assembly GCA_016745215.1. Classification (GTDB taxonomy): domain Bacteria; phylum Pseudomonadota; class Gammaproteobacteria; order Chromatiales; family Chromatiaceae; genus Thiohalocapsa. The sequence goes on along the minus strand of CP050890.1, from coordinate 7,832,809 downwards.
GTTTGGCGTCGGGCTGGCGGACTCGTTGGGCGCTATCATAGTTCAACGGCTGCAAGAGCCAAGACCTGCGGTCGTGCTTGTGGAAATGGTGTAAATGGTAAAGTGTCACCGTAATCCAAAGTGTCACCGTAATCTCAAATGGTAAAATGTCACCGTAATCTCGTAATCTCGAACGGATGGCGGCGTAGCAGCGGTGGCCGGAACGATGATCAAGGCGGACGAACCTACCACAGTATTTCTCCGCCCTCAGAGAAGTCATCGAGGTCCCTTGGGTCGCAAGATGCCTCGCGGGCTTGCCGTTCTAGGTCTGCCGCGAATCCAAGATACTCCGCAGACATTGGGTGCAAGGTTCGCAGTATGTTTGGAAGGCTCTCGAATCGAGCCTTGCCGGTGTGTTCGCTGACGTATCGGCGTGCTGCTTCACCGAGGAACAAAGTGTAGTATCTAGTCGTGAGAGGGCAGGGACCAAACAACCACTCTATGCATTCCTTGCCGACTGCACTATCCGTTTGGAGAAGCGATTCCTCCAGGCAATGCTCGACTCTGTAAAGATTCGCTTGACATTCTCGAGATGTCGGCTGATATGCCGCAAGGTGGCGAAGGGAGTTCACCTGAAACAGTATGATGGGCCACAGTATTCTCTCGCCACGGTAAGTCACGCAATCATACAGATCATGCCCAAACTGCTTCTCTTCCCGTTGCTTTTCGTATGCTTTGCGAACGTCGTAGGCGAGCCCTAACAATGTATTATTGATGGTTTCGTCGTAGGGACTGTTAGCGACTAAGCCGTGAATCGACGAGTGCAGACTGTTTAGATCCCACCAATCCCCCCAGAGAAATACCCCCGCTGAATGCTCAGTTGGCTCCGCAAACAACACTGACTCAATACTCCTCTACTGGGTTAAAACGCGTAACGTAAATTTCTTTCTGCAAAGGTGTGTGGGAAAGACATTAGATTAATCGAGCCTGGACCCTTTTCTCTACTCTTTTCTCTACTCTCTCACCAAGTAGCCGTAGTTCATTTGATTGTTGCACCAGTATCTAGTCATTGGCTGCAAGCGTTTTCCGTTCACTCGAATTTCAGCGGCAGCAGCGTCCCAGCCTCTGGAAGGAGAGTAAGCGGTCAATATCAACTGTCTCCCAGTCGCTCTGGCCGTAGCGCGAAACTCACCGATCCTGGTAGCCACGTCTTGCGGAAGAATCGGATCGGCATTCGGCGGCCTTTCACAGCCAGCAGGGTTTTGGTTGCGAGAATCCTGATAGAAGACCCACATCCTCTCGACATCGGACGGAATGTAAATTGATGTGTCTAGTGCGGTTGGCGCCGAGCGTCCCGAAGCTTGCGCTTGGGCTGGGAGGAGTTGTTTTCCACTGTTGTTGTTGATTGTGATGCTGCCATAATTGTTGCCGATTGCCTGGCTGCCTTGGCTATTGATATTGCCCCCGATCCCGGTTTCTCGCTCGTCCGTCGTTCCGTGGTTTGGTGCGAGCGCAAAAATCAATCCGAGAATGGATGCCAGAGCACCGACGACGGCTAGCTTTTGCATTGCGGATAAGCCTGCGAATTTTTGAACTATCGAGGACAACTCTGAAGTTCCCCTTTTGCGCCCAACAATTAGTATCAAGGCCAAATCGCCCTGATAACCCGATATTCTCCGACTTTTCGGGCAAGTTTGCAAGGCTATCCGCCCCACGGCACTTATCAGGGCCATTTTGCCCTGATAATATGATAATTCCCGACTTTTCGGGCAAGATACCCTTAGGTCTCTGGGGTCTACGACGGGAGGTTGGACATGGGCGACCAGCGGTTTATGGACGAGGTGCGCACGGTGATGCGCCGCCAGCACTACTCGATCCACACGGAGCGCGGCTACTGCGAGTGGATCGCGCAGTACATCAAGTTCCATCGGATGCGCTCGCGGCAGGCGCTGGTGGATGCCGGCGTGCCCGAGGTGGAAACCTTTCTAAGCCATCTCGCGGAACAGCGCAAGGTAGCACCTTCGACGCAGAATCAAGCATTTAGCGCGCTTTTATTTCTGTATCGCAAGGTCTTGAAGAAACCGTTGGAGGGGCGGATCGATGCCGCGCGGGCGACGAAGACGCCGCGGATCCCGGTGGTGCTGACGCGCGAAGAGGTGGCGAAGATCCTGCCGTTGATCGACGGCCACGCGGGGCTGGTGGTGCGCCTGCTCTACGGCAGCGGGTTGCGCATTACCGAGGCGGTCCGGCTGCGGATCCTGGACGTGGACTTCGGCTACCGGCAGATCACGGTGCGCTCGGGCAAGGGCAACAAGGACCGGGTGACGACCTTCCCGTTGAGGCTGGTGGCGCCGCTGCAGGAGCATTTGGCGAAGGTGAAGACCCTGCACGATCAGGATCTGGCCGACGGCTTCGGCGAGGTCTACTTGCCCCACGCACTGTCGCGGCAGCGCCCGAATGCTGCACGTGAATGGCAGTGGCAGTATGTGTTTCCCTCGATCGCGCGCTCGGTGGACCCGCGCAGCGATGAAGGCAAGGTGCGCCGGCACCACTTGGATCAGAGCGTCGTCAACAAGGGGATCAAGAAGGCGGTGACCTTTCTCGGGATTCGCAAGCGCGTCAGCGCACATACCTTTCGCCACAGCTTTGCAACCCACCTACTGGAACGGGGTACCGACATCCGCACCATCCAGGAACTGCTCGGTCACGCGGACGTCGAGACCACGATGATCTACACGCATGTGCTGCGGCAGGGCGCGCAGGGAGTGGCGAGCCCGCTGGATGACCTGCTGTGAAAGCAATGTTCGATCTGTCCATCCTCCCTGCATCACAACTGGCCTTATGGCCGACGCTGGCTCAAGTGCCCAAGCGTTTGGTCTTGTATGGCGGCACCGCCATTGCCTTGCGACTCGGCCATCGACAGTCCGTTGATTTTGGTTTTTTGTAACTATTCAGGCGCCGTGCCCATGAACGCGGGCCATCGGCCCTCGAACAGGAGGCGCAGGGCCTCTGCAGAAGAGACCCCATTCTTCGCGCAGGTCGAGAGATAGCTGCGGATGCGGGAGAAGAACTTTGCCCCCAACTTCGAACGGACGGAGCAGTACGGGACACCCGGAGCAGCGGAGCAGTACGGGACACCCGGAGCAGTACGGGACACCCGGAGCAGTACGGGACACCCACATTTCCGGAGCAGTACGGGACACCCACATTTCGGCGAGGCGGAGAGTGGGTGTCCTTTTCTTGCTTTTCTTTTCTTGCTTTTCTTGCTCTTTATCTTGCTCAGCAATTCCCGCCGAAAATAATTCTGCTTTAAAAACCGCGTGTTGGCGAGTCTTCGAAAATAGTTCTTCGTAAACTTTCGTCTCTGAATCGGTATACTGTCGCGCAGACTTGAAGTTGCGAGGCAGATACTGATGAGTGCTCCGATTTCACGCAAACAACTCAGCGCCGCCGGGCTGCTGAACAAGGCGCGGCGGTTTTTTGCGAAGATTCCCGACCCGTGCGATGGCAAGATTACGCTGGTCGATTATCTGATGTCGGGACTGGCGTTGTTCGGGCTGAAGTATCCTTCGCTGCTGCAATTCGAGCACGACAGTCGGGAAGAGACCACGCGGGCGAATCTGCACGCGCTCTACGGGATCGAACGGGCACCAAGCGACACCCGCTTTCGCGAACGTCTCGATGCATTCGATCCGAGCCAGTTGCTCCCGCTGTACAAGGCGCTGTTTGCAGACCTGCAGCGCGGCAAGGGGCTGGAGGGGTTTGAATACCTTGATGGCCATTACCTGCTCTCACTCGACGGCACCGGGTATTTCTCCTCGACCAAGGTGCATTGCCCGCAGTGCGGGGAGAAGCACCACCGCAACGGCACCACGACCTACTATCACCAGATGCTCGGGGCGGTGCTGGTACACCTCGATCACAGCGAGGTGTTCCCGCTGGCGCCCGAGCCGATCCTCGAGCAAGACGGCGCGCGCAAGAATGACTGCGAGCGCAACGCCGCCAAGCGCCTGCTGGCGGACCTGCGCCGCGCGCATCCGCATCTGAAGCTGATCGTCGTCGAAGACGGCCTCGCTTCCAATGCCCCGCACATCCGCCAGTTGCAGGCACTCGATCTGCGCTTCATCCTCGGCGCCAAGCCGAGCGATCACACCTACTTGTTCGATTGGGTAGCCGCCACGCCCGAGACGCGCGAGGTCGAGTTCACCGACGCCAAGGGGGTACGTCACCGTTTCCGCTATCTCAACGGCGCACCGCTGAACGAGTCCAACTTCGACCTCGAGGTCAATTTCCTCGAGTACTGGGAACACACCCCGGACGGCAAGGTCACCCACTTCTCCTGGGTCACCGATTTCACCATTGATGACAGCAACCTCATGACGCTGATGCGAGGAGCCCGCGCACGCTGGAAAGTCGAAAACGAAACCTTCAACACCCTCGAGAACCAAGGCTATCACTTCGAGCACAACTTCGGTCACGGCAACAACAACCTCAGAACCGTGCTCATGCATCTGATGATGCTGGCGTTTCTGATCGATCAGATCCAACAGCGCGGCTGCCGGCTGTTCCAGGCCGCCTTAACGGCGGCGCAGAGCAAGACGCGCTTGTGGCGCAAACTGCGTGCGCGCTTCGATCTCTGCCTGATTCCCGATTGGGACACGCTCTATCGCTCCATTATCCAGCCGCCACTGCTGCCCTTGCCGCCTGACACCTCCTAGTCGACGGCCGTGAACGAATGTGCTTGAAGAACGTCTTGAGGGTAACCAAACAGCCAGCCAGAACAACAGCGTCGTCTCGTGGCGAAGCCTGTGTTCGCCTGTGCGGTTTCCACACGCGCTCGCGCCGCGCTCGGGCGATCCCGCTCGTACACAGCGGGAATTGCTGCGGGTTAACCAGTCGGGTTGACAAATTGTGCTTGTCGTGATGCGCTCACCCAGCATATTAACCACCACCAAAGATTATGCCACCCCATCATGGCTTGTATTGCATAGGCAACAGTTACACTTCTGAACGAATGATTACAGCCATATTCTTGAGCGAATGATGAAGCAAGATTCCGATAGTCTGTACCGTTTCCTCTTCGAGCGCACCGGAGTACGCGGCGAATTGGTCTATCTGGATGCCAGTTTCCGCGCCGTGCTGGAGCGCCATCCCTACCCTGGCCCAGTCCAACGCCCACTCGGCGAGGCTTTGGCTGCGGTGTTATTATTAACTGCCACATTGAAATTCGAGGGTTCGCTCATTCTTCAGGCGCGGGGGAAGGGGCCGCTGCGGACACTCGTTACGCAGGCCACACACAACCGAACTGTGCGGGGCTTGGCTCGTTGGAGCGATGAGGTCCCCTATGGGGATCTCGAGCAACAATTCGGCGATGGTCATCTGGTGTTGACCCTTGATCCGCTTCGCGGCGAACGCTACCAAGGCATCGTTCCGCTGCAGGGCAGCAGCCTCAGGGCTGCACTCGAGGCCTACTTTGGCGCCTCGGAACAATTGCCGACACGTCTGTGGCTCGCCGTAGATGGGCAGCGGGCAGCGGGCATGATGCTGCAGCAGATGCCGGGAAACACCGGGGATAATAACAGCCAATCTCCGCCAACAAACCGGGTCTTAGATCATGATGGCTGGCACCGTACCACGCTGCTTGCCGATACCCTCAGTGAGCGGGAATTGCTCGACCTGAAAGCACAAGACCTGCTATTGCGCCTATTTCACGAAGAAGAAGTGCGTCTGTTCGAGCCCGAACCCGTGGCATTTCGCTGTAGCTGCTCGCGTATTCGCATTGCCGACACATTGCGCGCAATTGGACGCACCGAGGTTGATGATATCCTCGAGGAGCAAGGCAGCGTTGGCGCGACCTGTGAATTCTGTAACCGTAACTATCGTTTTGATGCTGTTGATGTACAAGAGCTTTTTGCAGAATCGGTAATTCCTGCCGACATCCACGTTAGGCAGCATTGAGGGGCGGCATCAGGGGTAAAGCGCGTTATCTCGGCATCTCCAAACCCTTACGGGCTCGTGTCGCGGCTCGGAAATGGTGAATGTATTGGTTTACTAGCGCAGCGGTGCGGATGTCCCGCTACCGTCTCTGCTGTTTGTCGTTGTCTTAATCGTGATCGTTCATCGTGGGTTATCGATGACGACCACGATGATGACAACGACTGCAAACGGTCTCGCGACTTCCGCAGCAGAGCACTAAGAGGATGAGTGCAGCGCGCTCACCACCTGGGCGTCTATAATACATTAGGCGATTGCCGGAGAGAAACAGACCGACTGGCACCGGATTCTCGTTCGCCTTCGCGAAGCGGCAATCCGCCCATCGTTGCCCTATGGGCGGGTTGTCGCAACGTTGATACCAGAGGAGAAGACAAGCCAGAGGTATGTTTCTCCACAGAAATCGCCTTAATTCACCGTGGAGACGCGCAGCACGCTGCCGAAAAGAGCTAGAGCTTGAGCTTTGGAAGATCTGCCGCGGATTTTTTTATGGGCTTCTTTGAGGCTGAGTCTGTGGGTTCTTTTTTAGGTTTGTCCGATGGTTTCTCTGAAGATTGGCTCACAGGTGCCTTTGCGTTAGGCTTGAAAGCCGGTTTTGGAGTTGGTTGGGCTTTTTCCGCTGGCTGCGCGGTGGCTCGTTGTGCCGAGGGCGAATAAACGTTATCACTGCTGTCACCAACCAGATAGATATCTTCGGCTCTTTCGGCGAGTTCGTTGACCACATCCGGATTGCCCTTGAGCTTGACCATGAGCCGCAATTCGTTGGCCGAATCGGCGTATCTCAGTGCCTCCTCATAGCTGATAACGTCCTGCTGCAGCAAGTCGAACAAGGTCTGATCGAAGGTAATCATGCCCTGCTCGCCGGAATTGGCCATCAGTTCTTTGAGCTTATAAAGTTCGCCTTTGCGAATGATGTCGGAGCAGCGAGGCGTGTTAAGCAATACCTCCACCACGGCACGCCGCCCACTGCCATCTTTTTGCATGACCAACTGTTGCGCAACCACGGCATGCAAAGTTTGCGATAGATCCATTAAAATTTGATGATGGGTCTCCTGGGGGAAAAAGTTGATGATCCGTTCCAACGCCTGATTTGCGGTATTCGCATGCATGGTTGTCAGCACAAGATGGCCAGTCTCGGAGAAAGCGATTGCATAGCGCATGATCTCGGCCGTGCGAATTTCGCCGATCAGAATCACATCCGGGGCCTGTCGCAAGGTATTTCTCAACGCTACCTCGTAGGACTGTGTGTCCACGCCCACCTCGCGTTGGGTGATAATGCAGCCGTCATGCTCATGCATAAATTCGATGGGGTCCTCAATGGAGATGATGTGGCCTGTGGTCATGCGATTGCGATAGCCCATCAGCGCCGCCAAAGTAGAGGATTTACCTGCACCGGTGCCGCCCGCGAAGATGACGATACCGCTCTTGTGCATACATAGATGGCGCAGCGAATCAGGCAGTCGTAGTTCCTCGAGGGTGGGTATGCGAGTCTCGATGCGTCTGATGACCATGCCGATGGCGTTGCGCTGCACAAAAGCGCTGATGCGAAAACGTCCGGTACCCCAGACATGGATGGCGAACTGACACTCGTTTGTTTCTTCAAATTCCTGCCGCTGTTTCGGGGTCATCACATCAAGAGTGGCCTTTTTGGTCTCCTCTGGCGTCAATATTTCCGTGTTCACCGATTTGATCACGCCGTCGACTTTGATGCTTGGCGAGCGTCCTGATGTAATAAAGAGATCTGATGCTCTCTCCTTAGCCATCATTTTGAGCAGATTGTCGAGGTCCATTGTTCAGTTCTTGGGCGTTCAGTTGTCAGCCATTCGATTCTCAGGGCTTGTCGATGATGTGACAAAGCATTGCGGAGTTGGTTGGGGGCAGAATTGAAAAGGGCTTGACTGGGAAGCAGGCAACCTAATTAAACACTTCTTTGTTTTGTGCCTTACTCCGCGCGTCTGCCTTAGAGACCAAGCCTTTTTTGACCAGATCGGTCAGACATTGATCCAGGGTCTGCATGCCATGTGCCTGTCCGGTCTGGATAGACGAGTACATTTGTGCCACCTTGTCCTCGCGAATCAAATTACGAATGGCGGGAGTACCCACCATGATCTCGTGAGCCGCAATACGCCCTCCATTGGTCTTTTTCAACAGCGCCTGCGAGATCACTGAACGTAGGGACCCCGATAACATGGAGCGAACCATGGTTTTTTCGGCCGCTGGAAACACGTCGACAATGCGATCGATGGTCTTTGCTGCCGAACTGGTATGCAGGGTGCCGAATACCAGATGGCCGGTCTCGGCCGCGGTCAAGGCCAGGCGAATCGTCTCTAAGTCGCGCATCTCGCCCACCAAAATGATATCAGGATCTTGTCGAAGGGCCGATCGCAGGGCCTCGCTGAAGCCGAGAGTGTCGCGATGAACCTCACGCTGGTTGATTAAACATTTCTTGCTTGTATGCACGAATTCGATCGGATCCTCAATGGTCAGGATGTGAGCGTATTTGTTGTCGTTCACATGGTCGAGCATAGCTGCCAAGGTGGTGGACTTACCTGAGCCGGTCGGTCCCGTCACCAACACTATGCCACGCGGCACGTCGACGATTTTTTTGAAAAATTCTGGCGCGTTCAAATCTTCCAGGGTCAGTACCTTGGATGGGATTGTTCTGAATACGGCTGCGGCACCGCGCTGTTGATTGTAGGCATTGACTCGGAAACGGGCAACGCCAGGGATTTCGAACGAGAAGTCGGTTTCTAGGAATTCCTCGTAGTCCTTGCGCTGCTTGTCGTTCATGATGTCGTAAATTAGATTGTGTACTACGCGATGCTCCAAAGGCGGCACGTTGATGCGGCGCATATCGCCGTCCACGCGGATCATCGGCGGCAGGCCCGCAGATAAATGCAGATCGGAAGCCTTATTCTTGGCGCTAAAAGCGAGTAGTTCAGCGATATCCACGGCATACTCCGAGGTTCAGCGGAAAAAGAAAGCGGTCGGTCGGGACGATGGATCTTCCTTCGGAGCCGACCCGCTGCCTAACAAAAACCCTGTCAAGCATGCGTGATGGACCGAACGCCAGGATCGATCGTAAATTCTACGATTGATGGCGGTCGCAAAGGCGGGATTGGCTGAGAATGCTTGGTTTGTCTATTTGATTACGCGCAATGTTGGCCGAGCCGGCTTTTTATCCTCGGTATCGCTGCCGGCATCAGAGGAAACCTGGGATGCATCATCGGCGGCAGGCTCTTCATCCGGAAATAACATCCCTTGCCCGTTTTCCCGAGCGTAGACACCGAGTACCGCGCGGGGTGGTAAGGTCACAGCAAAGGGCGATCCACCAAAGCGTGCGGAGAAGCGAATGCTGTCGTTATCCATCTGCAGGGCGTGCACTGCAAGGGGTGCGATGTTGAGGACGATGCGACCATCGTCGACAAATGCTCTCGGCACAACTGCGGCCGGATATTCAGCATCGACAATCAAGTGCGGGGTCAAATCGTTGTCGATGATCCATTCGTACAAAGCTCGAATCAGGTAGGGTCGGTTCGAGGTCATCGGGGATTCCTCGGACGATGGCTAAAGGGGATGGTCGGACAAATAGATCGGTAGGATAAGCTGATCAGAGACTGTTACACAAGGATTAGGTAAGATCTGCGACCATTTCGCGCTCGGCCTCGGTAAGACTCAAGCGGAAGGAGGGCCATTCGAACATACGGGTTGCATAGTGAGTAAGATCGATGGCGGAGCCTGGCAGATCCACCCCGAGCACCGGCAACCGCCATAACAGAGGGGCAATACAGCAATCGACCAATGAGAATTCCTCGTTCATGAAGAATCTGTTAGCACCAAACAATGGCGAGGTCGTGGCTAGGCTGTCGCGTAATTCCGCACGTGCACGTGCCGCATCGGTGTCGCTGCCGTGTACAATTTGGCGCATCAAGCTATACCAGTCACGGTCGATGCGATACATGAAGAGCCGCGCATTAGCCCGAGCGACCGGATCAACCGGCAACAGCGGCGGATGCGGGAAACGCTCATCCAGATATTCCATGATAATCTGCGATTCGTATAGCCGCAGATCCCGATCGACAAGGGTTGGAACGGTGCCGTAAGGATTTGCTTCTTTTACTTCGCTCGGCAAATTATGGGCGTCCACATCGACGACGCCAACAGAGATTTTCTTCTCGGAAAGTACCATCCGCACGCGATGACAATAAGGACAAGTGGGGTCTGAGAAGAGAGTCATGTTCGCATGTCAGCTTGCAGCCGCCGGCTAAGGGTCCGTTGGAAAGGCCGCCCGGCTGCTGTTAACCAGCTCGTTCATTCGCCGGGTCGGGTTGGGATACGGCATTAAGCATAAGGTGCTCTAAGCATTGTGCTCGAGACATGATTCTGAGCGTCCCAAGTATGCCGCCGCATCCCGGAAGCATACACCTTTTTTATCTTTAGGAGAAATTGGCGCATCCATGCGCGTTCTGCAGCTAGGCTGACCATGGCTCGAAGGAGCCAATTAGTGTACGTCTTTCCAATACTCCTTTTTCAGGTAGTAGGCGAGGATGAACAGTACGCCTAAAAACAGCAGGACATAAATCCCCAAACTGCGACGTTCGAGCTTGTAGGGCTCACCGACATAGGTGAGGAAGTTAGTCAGATCGCGAACCATGGCATCATACTCCTCCGTAGATAGCTGGCCTGGTTCGGTGAGTTCAAGCCCAACGATATGCTCTGCTGCGCCAGCTTCACTGGAGTGGCCATCGGCGTACACCGGGGTTTGGATGCCTTGCAGATGGATCAGTGGATGTGGCATGCCAACTTTTGGGAAGACCAGATTGTTGACTCCGTATGGGCGCGAGTCGTCGATGTAGTACGACTTTAGGTAGCTATAGACCCAATCCGGACTGCGCCAGCGGGTGACCAACGTCAGATCCGGGATGGCGGTACCAAACCACTTGTTACCGTCCTCCGGCCGTATTGCATTTGTCATTAGGTCACCTGGCTTAGCGTCGCCGAAGATCAGATTTTCGCGCAGCTGCTCCTCGGGAATTCCTAAGTCGTCGGCCATGCGGTTATAGCGCATGTACTGCAGGGAGTGGCAACCAAAGCAGTAATTGGTGAAATATTTTGCGCCGCGTTGCAGTGAGGCTTTGTCCCTGAGATCGATATTGGCATCCTCGAGCTCAGGTCCGTGCCCGCCCGCGGCTGATACGGCTACAGGAGCAATCAATAGCGCGATCAGCAGCAAGCCTGTGAGGTGGGCAGCGGTAAAGTCTAGTTTCATGACGTCACCCTCTCCGGCACGGGCTTGGTTGTCTCGAGCTTGGTGTAGATCGGCATCAGCAGGAAGTAGGCGAAATAGATGATAGTAAAGACGCGTGCCATCATGGTGGCAAGGTCGCTGGAAGGTTGTAAGCCCAGGTAGGCCAGCACGACGAAGGACACGACGAAGGCGGCAAGGAAAGCTTTTGACAGCGCGCCCTTGTAGCGCATGGAACGGACTTTACTGCGATCGAGCCAGGGCAGTAAGAACATGATTCCGATGGCGCCAAACATGACTACAACGCCGGGGAACTGCGATCCGCCGATCGGAGGTACAGCGCGTAACATTGCGTAATACGGCGTGAAGTACCAGACCGGAGCGATATGCTCAGGCGTCTTCAGTGGGTTAGCCGGCTGGAAATTTGGCGGCTCGAGGAAGATGCCACCGAAGTCTGGCATAAAGAAGACGACAGCTGAGAAAATCGCTAAGAAGGCGGCGAGGCCCACTAAATCCTTGACTGTATAGTAGGGGTGGAACGGAATGCCATCCAGCGGCTTGCCGTTCTCGTCCTTTTTTGCCTTGATTTCAATGCCGTCCGGATTAGTCGAGCCAACCCGATGCAGTGCAACGATGTGCAGAAATACGAGACCGGCAAGGACGAAGGGAATCAGGAAATGGAAGGCAAAGAATCGGTTCAGCGTGACGTCGGAGATAACATAGTCACCTCGCACCCATACCGAGAGATCAGGACCAATTCCGGGTACGGCTGCAAATAGATTCACGATAACCTGCGCGCCCCAGTACGACATTTGTCCCCAGGGGAGCAAATAGCCAAAGAACGCGGTGGCCATCATCGCTAGATAGATGACAACGCCGATCATCCAGAGTAATTCGCGCGGTTTCTTGTACGAGCCCCACATCAGTCCGCGGAACATATGAAGGTAGATCACGATAAAGAAGAATGAGGCGCCGGTGGAGTGCATGTAGCGAATCAGCCAACCCCAGTTCACGTCGCGCATGATGTATTCGACAGATGCGAAGGCATCGGCGGCGGAGGGTTTATAGGCCATTGCCAACCAGATGCCGGTGACGATCTGCAATACCAGCACGACAATAGCGAGGGAGCCGAAAAAGGACCAGAAGCCCATGTTTTTTGGTGCGTAGTACTCTGCGAAATGTTCATTCCACACACGCACGACTGGAAGTCGCTTGTCAAACCAGCCAAGCGCTCCAGTTGGCGCCGGCTGTATACTCTCAGTGCTCATCAGGCCGCTCCTTCATCCTCACCGACGAGGATGGTGGTCTCGTTGATGTATTTATGTTTCGGGATCACGAGGTTGGATGGCGCCGGAACGCCTTTGAAGACTCGCCCTGCCAAGTCAAACTTGGAGCCATGGCAAGGACAAAACCAACCCCCCTTCCATTCCGCGCCGAGATCGTCTGGGGCAAACTCCGGACGATAGGTTGGCGAACACCCGAGGTGGGTGCAGATGCCGATGGCGACGAAGTAGGTCGGATTGATCGACCGCGTTGCGTTTTGGCAGTAAGCTGGTTGCTGAGGCAAGGTAGACTGCGGATCGGTAAGTATCGGATCCAGTGTCGGTAATGCCTCGAGCATGGTGTCTGTTCGTTTCACCACCCAAATTGGCTGCCCGCGCCATTTGACGCGTAAAAGCTGGCCGGGTTCCATCTTGCTGACATCAGCTTTTACTGGAGCGCCAGCGGCCCGTGCCTTTGCGCTTGGATTCATTGATGATATAAAAGGTACAGCGACGAATCCGGCGCCGATGGCCCCAACGACGCTGGTGGCCGCGACCAACACGCGCCGACGGCCTTTATCCACACCATGTGTGTTCATTAGTAGAGTCGACCCCGCTAGGCTCGATGTACGCCGTCTCTTCCGTCGAGACGGTCGAACAGTCTGAAGTAGAAAATAAGAATATCCCGAAGCGCTTGAAGTGCGATCAGGCATTGTCGGCGATCGCGGCCTTCAAGGTCAAGGATGAGACGGTATTGATGAGGCGATACTCACAGTGACGTCTCTCGTTAAAACCACGAATTCCTGCCGAAATCCGGCAAATGGATAGTGGATTTCACACTGGATTGACATCACTTAGCGACGATAAATCGCAAAGCCATTGAAAGCCTATGGGAAACAACTCCAGCTCGAGGATCTGCACGAGTACGGTCTATAGGTCTTGCCTAGGCTGTCGAAATCTGCCGTCTTACTAAAACAAGTGCTTCCCGGTTTATGAATGCTTAGTCGGTGTCGGGATCGGTGTCAAGGTCAACATGAGGGATTGGTATCGAGCTGGCTGCTTTGATCGATGAGCGGATTCGATTCCGATTCCGATAGCGACCCGGACACCGATGAGGCTTCCCCAGTGCGTTCGATGAAGCAATCCAAGACCCGGAATCGGTTTGGCATCAAAACTCAGGACATTTCGACAGCCTAGGTCTTGCCTGCTGGTCATGAGGGCTGCAGCCGTCACTTAAGTTGATTTCGGCAGGCAACTGGACATTCTGCTGATATTACACGCAAAATCGATCCTGTAAATTCAGAAATCGAATCTCCGTTACGCAATCTGGCACTTTAAGAGATTGTCAAAAAATAACCGTAGCATTCCCCAGACGGCGCAATGGTGTAGCACCGTAGCACCGTAGGGCGGGAAAGCGAAGCGCATCCCGCCGATTCCGCTGCAGTTCGGTTTGCCAGAGCCGAAGGCGAGATCCGTTGCCGCCAGCGCCGTCCGCAGCAATCAGGATTCCCGGCGCTCGCGTCTTGAGTTCGTGGACGCGGACCTCTTCGGGCTGTCTTCCACGCGTCTGCATCTCCGCGCGACGATGTGTTGCGGCTTGCGCAGCAACGCAACGGGAACGATGAGCGATTACGGCAACGACAAACAGCAGAAACGGTAGCGGGACATCCGCACCGCCGCACTAGGTTTCTCTCCGGCAATCGCCTAAACTGGATTGTCCCTGTCGATAAAGCGATGCTGTATCTCGAACTGATCGGCAAGATGAGCGCCCAAGGCTTGTACGCCGTAACGCTCGGTCGCGTGATGTCCGGCGCCGAGATAGTCGATGCCCAGTTCACGAGCTTCGTGCGTGGTCTGTTCGGACACCTCGCCGCTGATAAACAGGTCGGCACCGAGAGCATGTGCTTCACCAATGTAACGCTGGGCCGCGCCGGTACACCAGGCTAGATGCTGCACCGGACGGTCGATGGCGGCGATATGCAGCGGAGCGCGATTCAAATGTTCTCCGACACTGCGGGCGAGCTCGATGCCTGAGCACGGAATCGCAAGCCGCCCGAGCCACAACAGCCCATCGGGGTTGGCGGGCCGTGGATCGTTGATTCCCAAAACCTCGGCCAACTGACGGTTATTGCCGAGTTGCGGATGCGCGTCCAGCGGTAAGTGATAAGCCAATAAGGCAATACCAGCTTGCATGAGCATCCGTACACGCCGCCCCTTGATGCCGACCAGGCAAGGTTCCTCTCCCTTCCAAAACCAACCATGGTGGACCAGCAAGGCATCGGCATCGGCATCAATGGCTGCTTGCACCAGGGCCTGGCTTGCGCTTACGCCACTGACCAACAGACGCACCGGGCGCTCACCCGCCACTTGCAGGCCATTAGGACAGTAATCGGAGAAATTGCCCACAGATAATAATTCGTTAGAGTATCGGGCAAGGGTTTCGGCAGTGATCATCGACAAAGACCTCGGAAGAAGATAATGATAATGCACCAGAAAAAAATGGCTTCCTGTCCGCTCGTCAATGTGCACCAGCAGACCAGATCGTGCGCTGACCGTGACGGCATGATAGCTTAGTCGCATGCGTTACTCGGTCAACATCCCAACCAGTATGCTGTTCAGCTTCGCGGCTGGCGCCTTCGCTATGGGAATTCTATTCTTGTCGATTGGCTGGCTGGTATCCAACGGCACGGATTGGCGCAACGCGGTCAGCCAGGGCAATGGCGTTGGCGAGGAATCGGGGACGTCGATCGATGATTCCGCCTGTTCCTATGCCGATGCCGTGCGCCGTGCGGCACCCGCCGTGGTCAGCGTCTACGGCAGCCGCGCGACAGCGCGCCAGTCCGATAGCACACGCCCGCATCCGTCAACGACCTGGGCTCCAATGCCAGATCAGGGGAAACATGGCCAAACCAGTCTCGGCTCAGGGGTGTTGGTCTCCGATAGCGGGCTGCTGCTGACCAATCGCCACGTCATCGCGGGTGCGGATAGGATTGATGCTGAACTGAGCGACGGGCGTCTGCTGCGGGTGGAGCTGCTTGGTGTGGATGTCGAAACCGATCTAGCTGTATTACGCGCCGCCGATCCCGATCTACCGGCGATTGCCATCGGCAATCCGGAGGCTTTGCAGGTTGGTGATGTGGTCATGGCGATTGGCAATCCGTTCGGCATCGGCCAGACCGTGAGCATGGGTATTGTCAGCGCCACCGGTCGCGGCGATTTGGGCATAACCGGTATCGAACATTTTATCCAGACCGATGCGGCCATTAATCCGGGCAACTCCGGCGGTCCGCTGATCGACGCCCACGGTCGCCTGATCGGCATCAATACCGCAATTCTGTCCGAAAGCGGTCTCTCCGAAGGAATTGGCTTCGCGATCCCCGCAAGTATCGCCCTGCGCGTGGCGCGGGAAATCGAAGCCAAGGGAAAGATCGAGCGCGGCTGGCTCGGTATCGCCGGGCGCGATCTCACCCCGCGGCTTGTCGATCGCTATGGGCTGCGCGCATCCCATGGCGTGCTCATCACCAGCGTGAGTGAGCATAGCCCCGCTGCCAGCGCCGGGCTGCGTGCTGGAGATGTGCTGACTAGCATCTCCGGCCGCGTCCTGCACGGCACGCATGACTTGCGCGAGGCCATCGGCCGTGCTGGTCCGGCGGCGCAAATCCAATTGCAGATTTGGCGCGGCAGCGAACAGCGCTCGACTTCGGTAACCACCGCGGCGCGCCCGGCTAACAGCAGCCCGCTGACCACCGACCCGACCGGCAGTTCCCGGCAAACGCGCAATGTACCGAGCAATTGCAGTAAGGTGGATGGGCGAAATGAAAGCTGCTGGGTGCGAGGTCGCTTGGACGCCAACCGATGAAGATATCCGAGCATCAAAGCCGCTGCGGATACAAGGGCGCCAAAGCTTCATCGCTGGGCTTGTTACGAGCAACTTTCTGGTCGAGCCCATTCTTAAGCGCAAGCCAAAGGGCTTCTCCGTTCCAGGCATCGGCATCTGACGCATATAGATGTCGCTCCAGCTGTGTTACCTGCTCCGCGGATTGCGCTGCCGCCAATCCCTGGCGTTGCAGCAGCCGAGCACTCACTGCGGCCAGATTTGTCGGCGGAGCGTCTGACCATGCCACCTGCGCCCACGCAAGCAGAGCTTTGGCCGCGGCAGCCGGGTCGTTGTCAACGCAGGCCTGGTATATCGCATCCCGGAGTTTGGACAGGTTCACCCGCGATCTTGATGGAGGTTGCGGCTGGTCGGCATTTGCAACGGTTGCTAACCGGCGACGCCGATACAGCAGCAACGCCGTCATACACAGCAGTATCGCCAGCAGCCCGACGCCAAGCCCACGCCTGGACAACCAGGCTGAAGCAGCCGACTCGGTCGCCATGGTCGCATCGTCTTGCGCCTTCTGTCCGAGTTCATTTGCCTTGGAATCCGCTGCAGCGGCGATGCCCGGCTTGATCGAATCCGATGTCATCGGTAACTCCTGTTGTCGGCCCTCAGCAGCAGCACCTGCAGAATCCTGGGCCACCGGCCCTTCGACGTTCAATGCGATGGCCGGCACGTTGGCGATGCGCTCGATTTCGGCAACGGTGTCCCACCAGGGTACGGGTATCTCGGGCATCTCGACGCGCCCGCCGACGGTTGGTATCAATGTTACGCGCTGCGTGCTAACGGCATACAGAGCGGCACCGTCGGTGCGGCTTTCGGTATCGATCTTTTCCGGATAGGCGCGCATGCCTTCGGGCACCGGCATCTCGATCTCCGGAATTTGGGTTCCAGCTAAGCCTTTAGCGGTAATCGTCAAAGTACGCGTGACAGGCTCGCCGACTCGCAACCGCGGTACTTGCTTTGCCCAGGAATCATCAATGGCAACCGCTTCGGCGGGTAACCAGTGCTTACCGCCGAAGCCGGCCGGACGCGGCTTTACATTCAGTTCGATGGCTTGCGCCTGAGCGCGCACCGGTTGCCCACGTTGGAACATCGAGAACGGATCGGGGCCAAATACACCCGGCATTGGGCGCTGAAACAATCGGTCAAACGGATCGTTGTCGGCGGTAGTGCCAGCATTGCTGCCCCGGTTTGCCAGCAATTCGCCTTTGAACACGACCGGGGCAATGCGTAACTTGCCGCTGCGCTCCGGACTCAGGCTAAAGCGACGTTCGATCACTTGATAATTGCGTCCATTACGAGTGGTCTGGTACTGCGTGTCCTCGCCGAGACGTTCCAATACCGCGCCATCCGCGCGCGGATCGGTCAGTTCTCCGCCACGAATGGGCAACGCGCTGTAAAGCCGCACCACCACCGGGATCTGCTGTTGGACCATGACGCTGTCGCCGTCGGTGTCAAGTGCCACCTCGATATAGAGATCATCGCCTGGGCCTCCCTGGGCTCCTTGTGGCACGGAGGAGACGGTCAAGGTCAGCGGGCTGGTTTGCCTCGTGCCAACCTGGATCGGCGGTACCTCGATCTTGCCGGTAATCTTGGGCATCAGCGAGATCTGCCAGGTCAGTTTGTCGCTGCGCCGGCCGTTGACAATGCTGATCTGGCTGCCGGTGCTGATACCGAGCACATCGAAGGCGTCATCAAGCACGGACAATTCCGGCTCGCCCGGCCTTTGGTTACCCTCGACCTCGATTGTCAGCGTTAACCGATCGCCCTCGTACACCGTTGGCCGATCGAAAAAAGCACGCAATTCCGCCAGCGCGGTAGTGCTCCACAGGGCTGATACCAAGGCCATTGCGAGCAACCAGGAAAGTCGTTTATCAAGTTGTTTGATCATGATCGGTGAGTACAGTCAATCATCGGTGATGATAGGTCAATCCCTGAACATCGAGCCCTTGATACAGCCTGTGCAGCCCTTGATACAGCCTGTTCGTAACCCTGATGCATCCTGACCGGGCCGAAAGAGCATGCTCCTGATGCGCTCTCCTGCTGCGCCCGGTCACCAGGGCTTGCCAGCGTCGATCTCTCCATTTTGTTCGGCCCTGGCCCTGTACTGATACAAAAATTTGCGCCGCAGCAGGCCGGCGGGATCGTCGGGAATTCGTCGCAACCATTGGTTCGTTGCTTGACGCGATTCCAATTCTTTGGCTGTCGGCTCAACGTCAACTGTGCCGGCATCGGTCGCCAAGTCTTTCTCTGGCGGCGGCGGATCGGAATCCGCATTGGCATTCTGCTCAGCCTTGGGTTCGGCCGCTGCCGCGGCCTGTTCGCGATAATCGGCAGCTGCTTGCTCGGCTTGGGCGCGGTCGGTTCCATCGGCATCCGCGGTATTGTTTTCAGCGCTCTGGGTATCGGACTGTTCATCTTCCGCGGAGAATTGACGACCGCCGTCAAATTTCGAAGCATTCGATCCA
This sequence comes from Thiohalocapsa sp. PB-PSB1, assembly GCA_016745215.1. Lineage (GTDB taxonomy): Bacteria > Pseudomonadota > Gammaproteobacteria > Chromatiales > Chromatiaceae > Thiohalocapsa. The sequence goes on along the minus strand of CP050890.1, from coordinate 7,813,981 downwards.
TCGGGGCTGGACTCAGTGCCTGTCTGGGCGGGCTGCGCGCCGGACGCTTGTTGCTGAGGTTGCGAGCCGTCCGGCGCTTGCGAGCGGTCCTGCTCGCCCTGATCCCCCGCAGCAGACGAGGCTGGCGCGGACTGGTCTTGTGCTTCCTGATTGCCATCCGTGCCCTGCTGATCTGCGTCGCTTGCAGCGGATTGGTCCGGGCTGGCTTGTTCCGAGTTGGCCTGATCCGTGCCGGCTTGTTCAGATTTGGATTGGTCTTGATCCTGCTTCGGCTGCTGGCCCGCATCCTGCCCATCAGCAGATTGTTGTTGTCGCTGTCGATTCAGTATTTTCTCGATTTGCTCTTTATTGTGCAATGCGTCCGCCATCTCGGGTTCACGGGCAAGGGCCTCGTCATAGGCTGCGATGGCTTCCTCGAGCTGCCCCGCGCGTGCCAGGGCGTTGGCGCGATTGTAGTGATGTTGGGCATCATCGCCTTCAGCATAGGCGCTGGCGGCAGCCTGGTAATTGCCAAGCCGATAATGAGCCGCACCAATGCGCGCCGGATCGGCGTTCAATTCCAATACCCGCTGATAATCGTTGGCATGCAATGCCCTGGCCGCTTGTTGATCCTCTCGCTGCCATAAATCGTCCCAGCCGAAAGCCCTGGCAGGTTGCGTTGAGATCATGCTCAGATTGCAAATCAGCAATACCACGACGGACACCCAACCGCGACGGAATGCCAGCGCTCCCAGCGGCAGCAGCGCGATCACCAGCCAGGGGCCGAGTTCTTTCCAGGTCTCGGTCAGCATCGGGTCATCCCCCTGTACGCTGCGAGCCGATGCGGATGGGTCTTGTAATACCTGATTCAGGTCCGCGTCATTACTGGTCAACGGCGAATAGGTACCGCCGCCGGCGCGTGCGAGTTTGCTTAATGCACTCGCATCTAGTTTGGCGACAACCTTGCCCTGGGACGTGGACACACCGGGCACGACACCACCTTCGGCAGTGCCGACACCGATTACCTGCAACCGATGACCGGCAGCGCGCAGGGCTTCGGCAGCAGTGGTTGTTCGCCGATCGCCGGCATCGTCGGTCAAGAGTATGACCTCGCCTGCCCCTGCACCGGCCTGTTGCAATAGCTCTGCGGCAGCCGAGATGGCAAGATCGAGCCGGCTGCCCTGCACCGGCATGATGTGTGGCGAAAGTACCTCCAACATTGCCGCGATGGTGTCGGCATCGTCGGTCAGCGGTGAGACCGCAAAGGCGTCGCCGGCGAACACCACCAGCCCTGTTTGTCCGTCCTCGCCGCGGGCCAGGATATCGGCCACCTTGTAGCGGGCGCGGTCGATGCGCGTCGGCGTCAGATCAGCAGCCAACATGGAATTGGACAAATCCAACACCACCACCCGCGCGGCATCCGTGCGGAAGGCCGGAATCTCCTGGCGCTCGAAGGTCGGATTAGCCAGCGCCGTCACGGCGATGATCCAGGCCGCGCCGAGCAGCATCAGCGGCCACCAGCGTTGGCGATCGGCATCCTTGTCCAGCGTGAGCACCGCCAACAGATGCGGGTTGATGAGCCGACGCCAGGCGCCGCCAGCATGTTTGGCGCGCACGACCATCCAGAGCAAAAGCCCAAGGGGAAGGAGCGCCAGGAACCACTCCGGACTGAGAAAATGAAAGTCTTGCCACATAATCGCTCTCCATGGGTCGGATTGGAACATCGGACCAACCCGTCTCGAAGCCTGTCAATAACGATATTGTTTCAGCAGTTCAGCGCGACCGATCGCCACGAGTGCACTAAGTAACAAAGCTGCCGCCAGTGGCCAGCCGAACAATTCCCGGATGGGGCGGAAAGTCTGTTGATCCGATTGCACCGTTTCGAGTTCATCGAGCATGCCGTAGATGGCCTGCAGCTGATCAACATTGCGCGCACGAAAATAGCGCCCCCCGGTCTGTTGGGCGATGGCCTGCAGGGTTCGCTCATCAAGCGGGGTGCGACGCATGGCCCGGCCGATGGCGCTGCGTGGATCGGCGCCTACGCCAATGGTGTAGATGCGCACTCCGGCTTCGGCGGCCAATTTCGCGGCCTTCAGCGGCGCGATATTGCCGGCGGTGTTGGTGCCGTCTGTCAATAAAACGAGCACGCGCTCCTCGGCTGGCGAATCGTGTAGGCGCTTCACGGCCAGACCGATGGCATCGCCGATTGCGGTCTCACGACCGGCCAAACCCACTGCCGATTCGAACAGCAACGTGCGGGCAGTGGCTCGATCAAAGGTCAGCGGCGTTTGCACATAGGCTTGCTGTCCGAACAGTATTAATCCGATGCGATCGCCTGCGCGGCGCTCGATGAAATCCCCGGCCACTGCTTTGACCGCGGTCAGGCGATCGACGACACGACCGCCAATGATCATGTCTTGTTCGGTCATGGATAAGGAGATGTCCACCGCCAGCATCAGGTCACGACCTGCCAGTGGCAGCGGCAAGGGTTCGCCCAGCCATTGCGGTCGCGCTGCCGCCAACACCAGCAATAGCCAGGCGAGAGCTGCCAGCAATGACTGCCAGCGCCGCGAGCGCGTGCCGGTGTTGGTTTGCCCCTGCATCAATGCAGCATAAAAAGGCACGCGCAGCGCACCGGCACTGGATTGCCTGGCTTGCGGCAGCAAAAATCGGATGAACAGCGGCAGCGGCAATGCGGTCAACAGCCATGCGTGGGCGAGTTGCAGCGTCATGTATTCTTCCTCAGCCAGTCTTGCGCCAAGGCCAGCAAGGCATTGGCATCACAGTTTGGCGACGGAGCATAGGGCCCTTCAGCCAGCACGCGGCCGGCGCCGCTTTGAAAACCGCCCGCGCCGCCGGTTCGATCAAGAAAGGCGAGCCATTCGGGACCAGTCAGCGCGGCCACATCCAGGCGTTGAAAACGGCTCAATGCAACGCGCTTGAGGAGCGTAGAGATGCCGCGAATCAAAGTTGGACCGCAGTGCTCTGTTCGCAGTCTGTTGAGTTCGGCGAAGATACGTCGCCGGCGGCGTATGCGGCGCAGTTGAGACCAGAAATGCCGACCGAGCAGGACCAGTCCGGCAAGCCCAAGCGCCGCCAGCAACCACCAACCTGGTGCCGGTGGCCAGCCGGAAGGCATATCCGGAATCTGGATATCGCGCAGATCGAGTTGCTCTAACATGGTCTGGTTCGCGTTCATGTCAGCCACCTCGGCCGACCAGCGGTCTGGGTTTCGAGCCGGGCATTGCCGCGCACGGCCTGTCCGTCGTCGAAGTACCCACCCGCACCCGAACGACGAGTTCTCGCGGCCATGGCTGCGGCAAGGCGCTCGGCAGGATCTTGGTCGGTGCCGCAACGCAATAGGGCAATACCGCAGCGCCCGGTTATCTCTTGCACCCGCTCATGGTGGCGCGCGAAGTGAGCCGCATAGCGCTCGCGCCCAACACGCCCGGCGGTGTCGATGAAGCCGCCGCGGACGCCGTCGGTGATGGCGTAGCGCCCGGGCGGAGGCGGATCAACCTCGAGTGGGTCGACGATTTGAAATGCGGTCAGATCGTTGTTGCGGGCCAGGCGTGCCAAATAACGCTCGCTGTCCTGATCCAGGGTGTAAAAATCTGACAACAAAAACACCAGGCTGCCGGGACGGGCGACCCGGCGCAGCCGGGCCAGGGCCTGCGTCAGGCAGCTGGTGTCGGTTGCAGCGTCGTTGTCGCTCGATGCTGGGGCAGATGATGCCGAGGTGGATGGTGCTGGAGTAGAAAATGTTGGGGCAGAAACCCGTTTGCCTGGCATATCAGGGTCGGATTTCCGGCTTTGGCCACGCACGAGCCCGAGTGCAGGTGCTGGATCGCCTGCTTGCGCCAGCGCCCGAATCAGACGCATCTGGCCGCGACGACCGCCGGTAGGCTGGAGTTCCTGGTGTCCGCCATTGAAAATCAGCGCGCCGATGCGATCGCCATGGGCGATCGTAGCCCAGCCGATCAGAGCTGCCAGCCGCGCGGCAATCACGGATTTGAATGCACCGGTGCTGGCAAAAAACATGCTCGGTCCAAAATCTGCCACAACCACGACTGGCCGCTCCCGCTCCTCATCGAACAGCTTCACATGGGCATGCCCGGCGCGCGCCGTAATGCGCCAGTCCATGTTGCGAATGTCATCGCCTGCCTGGTAACAGCGTGACTCTCGATAGTCCATCCCACGTCCTCGAAAGCGCGAGCGATGCGCGCCCGCCAGCGCCGAGCGCGCCGGCATGGGGCGGGCAGGTTTGATGCGATCGGCGCGTGCGCGCAATGCAATCAGGTCATCGGTATCGACACGAATGTCAGCGTTTTCCAGGTCGGCTCTATGCATTGATAGTTGCTCCTGCGGGCAGCCTCAGGTGCTTCGACCGGTTGCGGATCGGCGTGGTCGGTCTGGCAGCGAACCAGGGCATGATGGAGATGCAAGACGAAAAGGAGACAAAGGCCTAAATCCTCTAGAGTGTCGGCACAAGGCGTATCAGCTCGCTGACAAAGTCATCCGGCTCAATGCCCTCAGACTCCGCGGCATAGCTCAATAAGATACGATGGCGCAATACGTCATAAGCGACCGCATGGATGTCGTCCGGTGTCACATAGTCGCTGCCGCGCAGCCAGGCGCGGGCGCGCGCGCAGCGGTCCAGGGCAATGGTTGCACGCGGGCTGCCGCCATAGTCCACTAGCCTTGCAAGAGACTCGTTGTAGGGTGCTGGATCACGGGTTGCGAGTACGAGCTGTACCAGATATTCCTCCAGATTATCCGCCATGTGCAGATCCATGACCTCGCCGCGCGCGGTCAACAGTAGATCGCGCCCGATCCGAATCCGGCTGTCGTCGTTGTGGCGCAGCTGCCCGCGCGCCTCAGCGCGAGCGATATCGAGGATGCTGCGTTCGGTTGCCGGATCTGGATAAAGAACTCGCACATGCATCAAAAAACGGTCGAGCTGTGCTTCGGGAAGCGGATAGGTTCCTTCCTGCTCGATCGGATTTTGCGTCGCCATGACCAGAAATGGGTCTGGCAACGGATAGGTTCGTCCGCCAACGGTGATTTGGCGCTCACCCATGGCTTCGAGTAATGCTGATTGCACCTTCGCTGGCGCACGGTTGACCTCGTCGGCGAGCACGAGATTATGGAATAATGGCCCAGATTGGAATTGGAAATCTCCAGTTTCTGGACGATAGATATCGGTGCCCGTAAGATCCCCCGGCAGCAGGTCCGGCGTAAACTGCACGCGTTGGAAGTTACCCTCGATGCGAGCGGCCAGTTCCTTGATTGCAGTGGTCTTGGCCAGGCCAGGGGCACCTTCCACCAACAGATGTCCTTCAGCCAGCAGTGTGATCAGTAGGCGCTCGATTAATGATTCCTGCCCAACAATGCGCCCGCGCAGGTCGGCACGCAAGCGTGCAAATGCCGCTTGCGCGACACTAGCGGTATCCGCACTGTATTCGCTTTTGGGCTTGGTCCTGGATTCGGCGGAAAGACTCATGTGTTGATGCTCCTCAGTCTAAACTGGGCCGATGACCGGCTTGAAACTGGTTTGTTAACAATCTTGATCAATAAACGGAAAACGCTTTCAGGCAACCGCTCTGATCCTGCGGCGGCGACCACACCCTGTTGTATTGCACAAATATAGCGTCGCCCCATGAATGCATGCCTGCGAAGAGATTAACCTTTATTCATGCAGCGGAGATAAAGACGCGGTCCATGCGCAGAATCTGCCGAGCGCTTGGCATAACTGCAAAAATATTCGGGGAATTGCTGCTGGTGCGATTACCATTGGCATCTAGCAATGACGACGTGCACTTAAACTAGTTGCTGATTGGTGGTATTGCATGGCATCTGGTTCGCCGTGAAACCAATCCTGTACACTGACACTCCCACGAACGGCTGACTCGACCGAACGTGCGGCCAAATTGAAAAACAGCCGCCATGGCTCAGTGCTGATTGCACACTTTAAAGATGACATACTCTGTGGGTTTGCGGCTCGATAAAATCCCCAGACGCAGCATACGCCAGCGCCGGAGACGCTTTTTGACAAACTCGATCAATCCAGGCTTTCTTGACGAATGTGAGCGCGAGGCGCTGCATGAGATCGGGGCCATTCAACCCTTTGGCGCCCTCCTCGGCGGGCACAACTCGGATCCGACTCTCAGGTACGTCAGCGCCAATCTGACCGGCTGGAGCTGGCTCAACCCGGATGTGGTTCTTGACCAACCCCTGGCAGCCCTGTCTCCCTGGTTGAGCAATCAGCAGATCGAGCACATTTGCGCTGCCATTGCAGGCGATACCAAATCCCTGGTCCAGCCAAGCGGTGCGAAACATTTGCTGGCATCCCTTTGCTCCGGTCCGCATGGCAAGCTGGATGGGCTGCTGTCGCTTGGCAGTCGGAACTGGCTGCTGGAATTGCAGCCGGCATTACCAGCGGAGCAACAGGTCAGCGCCTATCGGCCCGTGCCGCACTCCCTATATAGGAGGCCACGCTCAGACGAAGAATGGACCAGACTCTGTGACTACCTGGCCGAACAGATGCGCGTCACGAGCAGTTTTGATCGCGTCATGGTGTATCGTTTCCTGGAGGATGGCAGTGGCGAGGTCATCGCCGAGAGCCTGGCTGCTGGTCTACCTCCCTATTTAGGTCTACGCTATCCGGCATCGGACATTCCGCAAATCGCACGCCTGCTGTACATGGCCAACCGGCATCGTCAGATTCCGGATGCGGCGGCCAAGCCGGTTGCAATACTGTCACATGATGAAACAACGCTGGACCTTACATTGTCCGATCTGCGGGCGGTATCACCGGTGCATGTCGACTATCTGCATAACATGGGCGCTACCGCCTCGCTGTCGTTTCCGGTCATGGTTCGCGACCACTTTTGGGGCTTGATAGCCTGCCATAACCAAACACCGCTTGCGTTGCCGTTTGCGGTGCGTGAGCGTTGTGCCGAGATGGTGCAGGCCTTCGCCCTCGGCATTGCCAGCTATCAGACGAGTCAACGTTTACAGGTATTGGGTCGCAGCGATCGCGATATCAGACAGCTGATCGACCGAATCGGCGCCCTGCGTTCAGGCATGTTGCCGGATAACCGTTTGCAGGAAGAGCTGCTGAACCTGGTTGGTGCGAGCGGCGCGGCCTTAACCGAAAACGATGCGGACGGTGGCGGCTTTGAAGAAGTCCTGACCCTGGGCGAAACGCCGAGCCTGGAGCAGATTCGTGAACTCATGGATTGGCTGCGTGTAACCACGATGGAGCCCGTGTTCAGCACCGACGCGCTGTCTGCATTGTTTCCGCCAGCGACTCGCTATGCGACCATTGCCAGTGGAATGCTGGCAGTTCGCGTAGGCCGCTTTACCGAGGGTGCACGTTTCGAGCGCGGGTTTCTCTGGTGGCGTCCAGAAAAGCTGCAAAGGGTCCAGTGGGCAGGTGACCCGCGCAAAAGCGCGATGTTTGCATCCCAGAGCCGCACTCTGTCACCGCGTTCTTCGTTCGATGCATGGGTTGAGATCAGTCGTGAGCAAGCCGAACCCTGGAGTGATCTGCACCTGCTCAATGCAAAAAAATTTCGCAGCCTAGTGCTGCGCGACATCAATGCCGACCTGCTGCGTGACTGAGCCGGCAACCAAATCCGAGGCCGAAGCCGAAGCCGAAGCCAACGCCAAGCCTGCGGCAGCAACCGTCGCTCCGGCCGCCATGATAGGTCTGCGCAGGGGGCTGATGCGTGGGCTGAAATGGTCGGGTATCGGCATTGCAAGCTTTGTCCTGCTGTCGCTGATGGTCATTGGGCTGCTGCGCTGGCTTGACCCGCCGACCTCGGCATTTATGCTCAGACAATCGCTGTCCGGGCGTTTTGATGCACGACCGCCACCCTACGTGTACCACGAATGGGTGCCTTGGCAGGACATACCGCAGAGCGTAGCGCTGGCCGCGGTGGCTGCAGAAGACCAACGCTTTCCAGACCACGCCGGTTTCGATCTGGTCGAGATGCGCAAAGCCTGGCGAGGCTTTCGCGATGGCAAGCGCCTGCGCGGGGCCAGCACCATCAGCCAACAGACTGCAAAGAATCTATTCCTTTGGCCCGGGCGGGATTGGTTGCGTAAAGGACTCGAAGCCTGGTTCACCTTGCTGTTGGAGAGCCTGTGGAGCAAGCAGCGCATCCTGGAAGTGTATTTGAACATCGCTCAATTCAGCCCTGACACCTATGGCGTCGGTGCCGCGAGCTGGCGCTATTTCGAACGCCCAGCTGTTGCATTGGACGCGCAACAGGCCGCCCTGCTCGCCGCGGTACTGCCAAATCCGGAGATCTACCGACTTGAAGCCCCGTCGCCACGGGTGCAACGCCGCGCCAGCTGGATTCGGCAACAGATGCGCCAGCTCGGCGGTAATGGGTATCTAGATAATCTTTAGAATTGAAAACCAGTGTGCATCGATTGACGATGATCGTGAAACGCTTGGCGGCTTCCAGTATGATGCAATCTGAGTTTCATTCATTTGCCGCCCAATGAGCCAATGCTGCCCTGGGCACCATCGACCGGAGGTTTCCGATGGCAACAGAAGACCTGATCGCCCCGTCTATCCTGTCAGCAAACTTCGCCAAGCTTGGCGAAGAAGTTGACAACGTACTCGCCTCCGGCGCTGACATCGTGCACTTCGACGTAATGGACAATCATTATGTGCCGAATCTGACCATCGGTCCGCTGGTCTGCGAGGCACTGCGCAAACACGGCATCACCGCGCCCATCGATGTTCACCTAATGGTCAAGCCGGTGGACCGGATCATTCCTGATTTCGCCGCGGCTGGCGCAACCTATATCACCTTTCATCCAGAAGCTAGCGAGCACATCGATCGCACCCTGCAGCTGATCAAGTCCGAGGGCTGCAAGGCGGGCCTGGTGTTCAATCCAGCCACGCCGTTGAACTGTCTGGAATATGTGCTGGACAAGATCGACATGATCCTGCTGATGTCAGTCAATCCTGGCTTTGGTGGCCAGAGCTTTATTCCGGCGGCGTTGGAAAAATTGCGTCAGGTTCGCGAACTCATCGACACCACGGGCCGTGAAATCCGACTCGAGATCGACGGCGGTGTCAAGGTTGACAACATCGCCGAGATCAAAGCCGCCGGTGCCGACACCTTTGTCTCCGGTTCTGGTCTATTCAGTAAGGGCTCCGACAGCGACCCGCACCGCTACGACAGCATCGTGGCACAGATGCGCCAAGCCCTGGCCAGCGTAAAGCGCTGAGATTCTTCAATCTGAATCGGCTTTTTTCCATCTGGTAGCCAACAGGAAAACAACGATCATGCAGTTTCCGATTCGTCCCGAAATGATCTTGATCGATCTCGATGGCACGCTGGTGGACAGTGTGCCGGACCTGGCCTACTGCATTGATCATATGATGCGGGAACTCCAGCGTCCGCCACATGGCGAGGCCGCCGTGCGCGACTGGGTCGGCAATGGTGTCGAACGCTTGGTGCAACGGGCGCTGACAGGATCGCTCGATGGCCAGCCATCCGATCAGGACTTCGCCGAAGCCTTGCCCATTTTCCTGCGTTTATATGCAGACAACAATTCCAAACGCTCGCATGCCTATCCTGGCGTGCGCGAGGGATTGGACTGGCTGCGCAGCCAGAACTATCGGCTCGGATGTGTCACCAACAAGGCGGCGCGTTTCACCGAGCCATTGCTCGCCGGCCTCGATCTCGAAGACGCATTTGAACTCATCGTCAGTGGCGACACCCTGCCGGAAAAAAAGCCGAGCCCCTTGCCATTGCTGCACGCGGCCTCGTTTTTCGAAGTGGAGCCGTCGCGAGCCTTGATGATTGGCGATTCGATCAGCGATGTGAAGGCCGCGCGTGCAGCTGGCTTCAGTATCATCTGCATGAGCTATGGCTATAACCATGGCCAGGATATCCGCGATGCCAAACCGGATGCGGTCATCGACTCGATGACCGAACTCGACCGTTTGCTCGCCCCGGCCGCTGTCGCGGGCTGAACCGACCGGGGATACAGGCGCATGTTCTCCCCCCTGCATACAGCGGCATACAGCGCTTGTTCGCGTTGCCCGAAAGCAGCGCGCAACCCTATGGATCGGCTGCGCGGGCGAGTCCGGTGATCCCAAGTCGCACCTCATGTGTTGATTTGCTGCACCATGCCTGCGACCACCGCTTCTTCGGGTCGATGCATCCAGCAGGACGATGGCGCGGCTGACGCTGTCTACCCAACCCCAAACTATTGCGTTGATCCCGCGCACAGAGACGTGAAAGCATTCGTGGGGATTCCGACCAAGAACGCATCCTTCGCCCTCTGGGCGCAGCCTCTTGCGCACAAGGCTTGAATACTCGCACAGTCTCAAAGCGCGGCACACCTCTGGAGCGCATCCGATGACCCCGGAACAGTTCACCGCCCTGGTCAAGCAGGGCCACAATCGTATCCCCTATGTCTGCGAGGTGCTGGCGGATCTCGACACACCGCTGAGCTGCTATCTGAAACTAGCCAGCGGCGCCTACTCCTATTTATTCGAATCCGTACAGGGCGGAGAAAAATGGGGGCGTTACTCCATCATCGGCCTGCCCTGCCGCAGCGTGCTCAAGGTCTACGGCAACCGCGTTGAGATCGAGCGCGACGGCGCTGTGATCGAGCAGGCCGATGCTGCTGATCCGCTGGCCTGGATCGAACAGTATCAGCAACGCTTCAATGTGGCTGATCATCCAGATATGCCACGCTTCGCCGGCGGACTGGTGGGTTACTTCGGCTATGATACCGTGCGTTACATCGAGCCGCGGCTGATGCCCTGCCCGAATCCGGACCAGATGGGCACACCAGACATTCTACTGATGATATCGGAAGAACTGGTCGTGTTCGATAACCTGCGCGGGCGCATGTACATGATCGTGCACCTCGACCCCGCCGCCGGCGATACCCCCGCCACTGGCCAGGCGCGTATCGATGCATTGGCAACGCAAATGCAGTGCGGTGCCCCCCGTAACCCAACGGCGGAAGGTCGCGAGGTACGTGAGACGGATTTTATCTCCGGTTTCACCGAGGACGGATTCAAGCAGGCTGTCACCCGGATCAAGGACTACATCCTGGAGGGCGACTGCATGCAGGTGGTGTTATCGCAGCGCTTGTCGATTCCGTTTCAGGCAAGACCGGTGGATCTGTACCGCGCCCTACGCGGGCTCAATCCATCGCCGTATATGTACTTTCTGGATCTTGGCGAGTTCCAAATCGTCGGTTCGTCCCCCGAGATCTTAACTCGGCTCGAAGAGGGCGTAGTCACCGTACGGCCGATTGCCGGTACCCGCAGGCGCGGCTATACCGATGACGAGGATCTGGCTTTGGAACGGGAACTATTGGATGATCCAAAGGAACTGGCCGAACACCTGATGCTGATCGATCTTGGTCGCAACGACTGCGGTCGCGTCGCCAAGACCGGCAGTGTGCAGGTAACCGACCGTATGCTCGTGGAACGCTACTCGCACGTCATGCACATCGTCAGCAATGTGGTCGGCGAATTGAAGGACGGCATGAGTGCGCTGGATGTGCTGCGCGCAACCTTTCCTGCCGGCACCCTGTCCGGCGCGCCCAAGATCCGCGCCATGGAGATTATCGACGAGCTCGAGCCGGTCAAGCGCGGCATCTATGCCGGAGCAGTAGGCTACCTGGCATTCAATGGCAATATGGACACCGCAATTGCTATCCGCACCGCGGTGATCGCGGAGGGTACCCTGCATATTCAAGCCGGGGCCGGCGTAGTCGCCGACTCGCTGCCCGAGCTGGAATGGAAAGAGACCATGAACAAGGGGCGCGCCATCTTTCGCGCGGTGGCCATGGCCGAAGCCGGTATTGAGCGGCATCCCTGCGTGCTGAACCCTGACGAATAACCACCGGATGGCATCGGCGTCTGGTTGCGCCTCCCGCAAGGTTGAGCGATCTTCGAGCACATCAGCCACAGGCTTGCGGCCTCGAAGCTATTGCAGGCTTGTGGGTTGCCATTGGCGAGTCCGGTGCGGAACCAGCGTACAAGTTGTTTGCAGCTACCATAGGTGAAACTGTCCGGCCCTGGGCGAAATCCCCCGGCGCGCGGAACTTGCTCTGCAGCTCATCGTAGAACGACAAATCGATGTAGATCTTCTCATCCGCTGGACAATAAAATGGGCCGATCGCGGATCCGGTAAGCCCGCAGGCGGAGCGGACATGGTCTGAGAACAACACCAATTTTGATTCCCGATGGTTGGCCCCGTCCTGACGCAAGATCGCGTTCCAGGTATCCTCTGCATCCGCCAACCCGAATGACGCGAATGATGCCAGCTCGTCTTCTCGACCGCCGGGCAACGCTGGGGACTGCCTGCCAGCCTGGCCTGGCAATGGTTGCGCTGACGATGGCAGGCCGCTTGACGATTGCGCCCCTGCGTTGCTGCCCGGTTCGCTGTTCAACCCAAGCAATAGGCTCGGATCGACGCCAAATACCATGGCCAGCACAACCGCCAGCAACAGGCCGAACCCGCCGCCTGCCGCCGTTCGACGGCTCACTGGCATCCGGCGGGCGCCGCAACCTCCTGTCCTCATTCCACCACCGCTTTCGCGACGATCTTAGACGTTTGCACTACGCCGACCGATTCTCCAGCGCATGTTGCCCCTCCAATATCGGATGATCTGCTTGCTCAGCTGCCCATGATCGTTTTTCGCGCCAAGCACATCCCACGTTAGGCTTTGCCGATACTCGCCGACAAACGACCCATGAACCAACTCAATCCACCGTCCCGGCCAGCCGATCGACAGCCGCTGGAATCCCTGGCCGGATCAGTCGAGCGGGTCACCTTTCACGCTGCCGACAGTGGGTTTTGCGTACTACGGGTGAAGGTGCGCGGGCAGCGCGAGCTGGTCACGGTGATCGGCTCCGCAGCCAGCATAACGGCCGGCGAGTACATCGAATGCCGCGGCGGCTGGGTCAACGACCGCCAGCATGGCCTGCAATTCAAGGCGAGGGAGCTGCGCGTGATTCCGCCCAGTACATTGGAGGGCATTGAGCGTTATCTGGGCTCCGGGATGGTCAAGGGTATAGGGCCGCATTTCGCACATAAATTGGTCCAAGCCTTTGGCGAGCGGGTGTTCGACGTCATCGAGGACAACCCGGAACAACTGCTGACACTCACGGGCATTGGTCGCAAACGCCAACGGCGCGTCACCGATGCCTGGGCCGAGCAGAAAATCATTCGCGAGATCATGGTCTTTTTGCAATCCCATGGCGTCGGCAGCGCGCGCGCGGTGCGCATTTACAAGACCTACGGCGATCAAGCCGTGCAACGGGTGCGGGAGAACCCTTACCGGCTGGCGCTCGATATCTATGGCATCGGCTTCAAGACCGCGGACAGCATTGCCCGGCGGCTTGGCATCCCGGCCGACTCGCTGATCCGGGCGCAGGCCGGCGTTCGGCATGTGCTCCAGGAGATCGCCAACGATGGCCACTGCGCGGCCTGGTCAGACCAGCTGGCAGGCGCCGCGGCGCATTTACTGGGTATACCCTTAGCTGTCATCAATGCGGCAATTCATGCCGAATTGGCCGAAGAAAACCTGGTGGCAGAGGAAATCGACGGTCGTCCGGTGCTGTTGCTGACGCCACTGCAGCGTGCCGAGCAGGGCATCGCGCTGAGTCTGGAGCGACTCGCACGCAATCCACCGCCCTGGGGCTCGATCAATCCCGACAAGGCCCTGTCCTGGGTGGAGCGCCAAACAGGGCTTGTCCTGTCCGATTCCCAGCGTACCGCCATCGCCCGCACCATCAATGGCAAACTGACAATCATTACCGGCGGACCTGGCGTAGGCAAGACCACGGTCATCAATTCGATTCTGCGCATTCTGCTGGTCAAGGGCATTCAGGTTTGTCTGTGCGCGCCCACCGGTCGGGCCGCCAAACGGCTTTCGGAATCCACCGGGCGCGATGCCAAGACCATCCATCGATTACTCGAATTCGACCCGAGCATCCCAGGCTTCAAACGCGATCAATACAGCCCATTGCAAACCGACTTGGTGGTGGTCGATGAGGTCTCGATGGTGGACACGGTTCTCATGAACCAGTTATTACGCGCCGTGCCAACGCGTGCCGCATTGTTGCTGGTGGGAGATAGAGATCAGCTGCCGTCGGTTGGACCCGGCGCGGTGCTGGCGGACCTGATCGGCTCCAACAGGGTACCGAGCGTGCGATTGACCGAGATCTTTCGCCAGTCCACCGCCTCGCGGATCATCGTCAATGCCCACCGCATCAATCAGGGGCAACTGCCCGAATCGAGCGAGGATCAACCCGAGACCGATTTTTACCTGATCCCTTGCAAGACGCCTGAGCTGATCTACGAGCGGCTGATCCGGGTGGTGATCGAGCGCATCCCGCATCGCTTCGGCCTGGACCCGGTGCGTGACCTGCAGGTGCTCACGCCGATGAACCGCGGCAACCTGGGCGCGCGAGCGTTGAACGTGGAATTACAGCGCCAGCTCAACCGCAGCGCTGGACCGCGCATCGAACGCTTCGGCTGGACCTACATCGCTGGCGACAAGGTGATCCAATTGGTCAATAACTACGACAAAGAGGTCTTCAACGGCGACATTGGCCATATCCTCCAGGTCGACCTCGAGGAGGGGCAAGTGCGTATCGATTTCGACGGCCATGGCATCGACTATGAATTCGACGAGCTTGACGAAATCGCTCTTGCCTACGCGACCACCGTACACAAGGCGCAGGGCTCGGAATATCCAGCAGTGATCATTCCGCTGGCAATGCAGCACTACAGACTACTTCAGCGCAATCTGCTCTACACTGGCGTCACGCGCGGCAAACGCTTGGTGGTATTGCTTGCACAAACCAATGCATTGGCCATGGCGGTAAAACGGATTGGCAGCCAACGTCTGACACGCCTGCGCCAGCGCCTGCTCGAACCCTCGGCCCCAATCGGCGATCTGTTCGACCTGCCGCCTAAAGGGCCCTGATGCCGACAATTCATCCCAACGCATGATGATTGCATTCTGGGAACTCGGATGGGAGCGCATCGATACCAGTCAGCTGGAATAAGGATTCGGACGAGCAGCGACGGATCGGGCTTCCCGCAGCTGGGTGCCGCCTCTAATAAACAACTATCCATCCATTGTTTTCCGACTTTCATCGTACGGTACGGCAAGAATCCGGAATCTGTTAGGTTGAAGTTGCCCCTGGAATCGCCCAAATTTCGCAACTAACCATTTGTAATTATTAATAAAAAACGAAATTTGGACGGTCAAAATGTAGGCATGAAAATTGGATTTTTGCTTCCGTTAACAAATCAGACGGGTAGATGTAGGCAGAGGGATGAACCATAAAATGTTCTAATTAACTGATTTACAAGAGGAAAGTGTGACATGCGTCCAGAAAGTTCAGCCTAACCTAGAATCACCTAGCATGAAGTTTGATTCCCCGCGGAGACACAGAGTGCGCAAAGGGTCCGGGCGAATGCATGTTCTTCTCAGCGTACTCTGCGTCCCAGCGGTGGACCAACTGTTATCCTGGGTAAATAGGTTGGCCTTCTACCTAGGCAACATCCCCGCAGCCTCAGGGCAGTCCGGCGGAGTCTGTTCCAACGGCATCAATGCGCAGGTGCGGGCAATTCGAAACATCAGCCGTTCGCAAGCGATTGTCGAATCATTGTGCGCCCTTTGGCACTTCCGGGGTAAACGTCATAGATGCGGGAACCGATGGAAACTCCACCAGACCTTCGCCTTGTGCGGCGGTTACGAAACGGGGCTGGTCGTCCGTGTCGGCGGCCTCCGAGTCTGGATTGAGATAGGCGGTACCGGCCCAGCCCCGCGCCAAAGGCTCCCTGCCCTGTCCGTAAGAGCGAACCTTGATGGTTTCACCCGTCTGTACTCCTGAAGCCGAGCGAATAACCGATAAAACTTCCATGGAATACAGGATATCGACATCATCTCCTTGGTTCTGCGGCGCCAGTGCCTCCAGAACCTTGACTTCGAGAACCTCCACGGCGTTCGTTGGCGGGGCTGCCCCAGCCTGTATCCACAGAATCGCGAATACCGCCAGGGCGGCTCTGGCGGTGTAACGGACTGAACCGATCTTGTGCATGAAGATATCTCCAGCTGTTCATCGTCATTCCCGCGGCCAGGCCACGGGTACCTTCTGCATTCTAGGAGATGTTCATGGATTTGGCGCAGATTTCGACTATCCGAGGAGCGTACAACGCAGTTCCCTTGGGCTTAGTGCGCCTGGCTGGAGCCTAGTGCTCTACTGCGGAAGTCGCGAGACCGTTTGCAGTCATTGTCATTTTCATCATCGTGGCCGTCATCGATAACCCACGATGGGCAAGTACGACAACGACAAACAGCAGAAATGGTAGCGGGACATCCGCGCCGCTGCGCTAGATTCAATAAGTAGCGGTTCATGAATAACCTATACAACGCTATCCAGCCATCGGCGGAGTGCAATCGGGGTCGGGGTCGCTATCGGAATCGGAATCGAGAGAGAAAACGCCCTATGCCATTCGGTCATGAGAAGCCCGTAGGTAGGAATGAGGAACGAATCCCAACGTCACCGCCGTTCCCGTCGGCTCGTAGGAGCCCGCTTGCGGGCGACGCGTTGGATTTCACCGCAGAGACGCAGAGTGCGCAGAGGGGCCATGGCGGATGCAGCCTCTTCTCTGCGCTCTCTGGGTCTCTGCGGTGAATCGAAGGTCGCTCGGGGGAGATGCGGCGCTTGCGGCCGGTCCGCTGGGTCGCCCGCAAGCGGGCTCCTACGTCGTTAGCACCCGTCGGCTCGTAGGAGCCCGCTTGCGGGCGACGCGTTGGATTTCACCGCAGAGACGCAGAGTGCGCAGAGGGGCCATGGCGGATGCAGCCTCTTCTTTGCGTCTCTGCGTCTCTGCGGTGAATCAAAGGTCGTTTGGGGGAGGCGCGGCGCTTGCGGGCGGTCCGCTGGGTCGCCCGCAAGCGGGCTCCTACGTCGTTAGCACCCGTCGGCTCGTAGGAGCCCGCTTGCGGGCGACGCGTTGGATTTCACCGCAGAAACGCAGAGTGCGCAGAGAGACCAAGGTAGATGCGGCCTTCTTCTCTGCGTTCTCTGCGTCTCCGCGGTGAATCGAAGGTCGCTCGGGGGAGATGCGGCGCTTGCGGGCGGTCCGCTGGATCGCCCGCAAGCGGGCTCCTACGTCGTTAGCACTCGTTGGCTCGTAGGAGCCCGCTTGCGGGCGACGCGTTGGATTTCACCGCAGAGACGCAGAGTGCGCAGAGAGACCAAGGTAGATGCAGCCCTCTTCTCTGCGCTCTCTGCGCCTCTGCGGTGAATCAAAGGTCGCTCGGGGGAGATGCGGCGCTTGCGGGCGGTCCGCTGGGTCGCCCGCAAGCAGGCTCCTACGTCGTTAGCACTCGTTGGCTCGTAGGAGCCCGCTTGCGGGCGACGCGTTGGATTTCACCGCAGAAACGCAGAGTGCGCAAAGAGACCAAGGTAGATGCAGCCCTCTTCTCTGCGCTCTCTGGGTCTCTGCGGTGAATCGAAGGTCGCTCGGGGGAGGTGCGGCGCTTGCGGGCGGTCCGCTGAGTCGCCCGCAAGCGGGCTCCTACGTCGTTAGCACCTGTCGGCTCGTAGGAGCCCGCTTGCGGGCGACGCGTTGGATTTCACCGCAGAGACGCAGAGTGCGCAGAGAGACCAAGGTAGATGCAGCCCTCTTCTCTGCGCTCTCTGGGTCTCTGCGGTGAATCGAAGGTCGCTCGGGGGAGGTGCGGCGCTTGCGGGCGGTCCGCTGAGTCGCCCGCAAGCGGGCTTCCTACGTCGTTAAAGGAAAACGTTAAAGGAAAAGGACACCGCCCAAGACGCTGTATGAAAACTATTCTCTTTAATGTTCGACCTAAATAACGCAATAAATTCGAATAGTCTACTCATAAGCTATTTGATTATTACAAATTTGACGAAGCAATAAACATGACGATGCAAGATAGACCTGTGACTCACTTGATCTCGGTTCTCTTTCATAATCTTTACTCAGTCGACGAGACCGGCCAAGCCAAGCAAATGTGCGCTCCACGACCCAGCGACGCGGCAATACATGAAAACCTTTCTTTCTTTTCTGCCTCTTTACAATCTCGAGGGTGCAATTAAATTCAGATAATACCCAATTAAAATGCTCTTTGCCCATATAGCCGCAATCAGCCCAAATATGCTTTACACTCTGCAGGAGCACGAATAGACGCGTGAGAATTTCACGAGCTGCTTTTCCGTCATACACATTAGCTGCATGCACGTAGACGACAAGCAGGCAACCTATTGTATCAACGACGATATGTCGCTTCCGGCCCTTGACAAGCTTACCACCATCGAAGTCGGATTCGACCGATGACTCCGGTGTCCCTTTGACACTTTGGCTATCAATGATGGCGCCACTAGGATCGGGATTTCGGCCTTTCACTTGGCGCAAACGCGCCCGTAGCTCTGCATTGATCTGCTCCAGCAAACCACTGTGTGTCCACTTGTCATAGTAGTAATTGACAAGGGTGTAAGGAGGAAAATCTTTCGGTAAATAACGCCAAGGGCAGCCTGTCTTATTCAAATAGAAAATGGCATTCAGAATCTCGCGTAGATTCGAATCACGGCGGCGCCCTATCTTATACGGGTCAAGTTCGTTCAAGACTTGCTCGATGATTGCCTATTCTTCGTCTGACAGGTCACTTGGATAGCGTACAGGTGTATGAACATTATCTGAAGTCATCTTGATTTCTCCGAATAAAAAAGGGAAAATCGTATTAAATCGTTTAATTTTTCAGATTTTTTAGACGCCAAATCAGTGGTTTAGTTCCCATACAGTCTCTAAAGGAAAAAAGGAAAAAAGGAAAAGAAAAGGAAAAAGACACCCATTTTACTTCGCGGAGAAGGGAAACAATCAATCTTTTTATACCATCGTAATCAAAGTGGGTGTCCTTTTACATTTTTTTTACATCTTGCTTTTACATCTTGTCCTTTTACATCTTGAAAGTGGGTGTCTTTTTACATCCTTCCTTTTACATCCTTTTGGTGTCCTTTTACATCCTTTTACATCTTGACCTACAGCCTGATGCGCTACCTGCAGCTCACCAAACCTAAGGTCGCTGCGCCCGCGCTCGCCTGAAAAACGGGCAAAGCGGCAAAATAGGCCGCTTTGGCGGCCAAAAGACGCCTTATTGCGCCAATCTCGACTGAGTTTGCAAACAATATGAAAACGGTGCGTATCGATCGTACCCGCATCGTGTTATAGTGCCGTGAGCGCGTGATTGGCGCCTCGAAAACACAATTTTTCAAGGTTCCCTTCTTGAGTAAAATTGCTGAACTGTGAAAAAATGGGGCGATATTATTCTGTAAATGGTTTCACTGAGCGCGCGGAATGTGGGATCACTTTTACATCACCCTCCTTTTACATCATCCGTGAAGCAAACTTCACCCTGGGCGAACAGGCAAATATTCTACTGATGCAGCGCCTCTCCAGATCCCAGCATCATGTATACTCTAAATTTTTTCCGGGCATTGACAGCGATGTTTTCAACATCTCTGCCCCAATAGTGACCTGACAGCAAGTAACAGGTTACTCCAGAAAAGCTCAGGCAAAACTCCGATAGAATTCAATGCACGAATCCGTTAGCACTGATCACAAAGCCACTGCTGGCCACACCTCATCAGTCGACGAACTGGACCTGGATCTGAACGAGTTGGGTATCGACCTGCCGGATCTCCATCCTGAGCGCCAGGAGCCGCTGCTCGGGTTGGACGACGATCTGGGCGATATCGACTTTGGTAGCGACCAACCGCCAGCGCCGTCGGTGCCAAGCTTGGCCTCGCCAACCGGTGGAACCGCGCATCGACCAGACGATGTACCGGCATCGGAGCCAGCGCCGGTGACGCCGTCAACGCGCGCTGCCTCCGAACCGGATGTCGCACCCATCGCCTTGCTGGGGCTCGAGCCGGATGCCACCACGGCTGCCGATGCCGAAGTTCGAGCCGATGCCGAAATCTTGATCGACTCGGTCTCCAGCGCTCATCCCAACGCTAGTCAAAGCGCACAACCGCCGCTGGCCCCACCAGCGTCAGATGCGGCATTTGCGCCCGTCGATGATTCACCCGAACCAACCGAAACGCTGTCCTCGCCGCTGGCTGTCGACAACGCGGTCGCCCCGACAACGCCGGAAGCACGCGTACTCGATTATCTCCATACGCGGGGAAAGTTGACCGACGGCGATCTGGCGCGCGCTCGTAAACTTGCGGAAGACAGCGGCGATCCGCTGCGCATTATGCTGGTGCGCCTAGGTCTGGTGTCGGACCGGGACATGGCGGCAGCGATGGCATCGGTGCTTGATCTGGAGCTCGTCGGTAGCGAAGGCTATCCGGAGGAGCCGATTGCGACCGGTGACTTGAGCCTCCGATTCCTCAAAGACGCACACATCCTACCCCTACGCGCCGATCAACAGGGCTTGGAGATCGCGGTTGCCGACCCGGTGGACGACTACGCATTACAGGCCATTGAGATGGCTGCCGATCAGCCGGTGCGCATGCGCATTGGTTTGTCCAGCGAGATCGATGCGGCCCTGGAAAGGCTATATGAACAGCCCAAGGATGAGAATGCCGAGGCCGATCTGGACGCTGATCTTGGCAACTTCAGCGAGGAGGACATCGAGCATTTACGCGATCTAGCCAGCGAAGCACCGGTCATTCGTTTGGTCAATCAGATCATGCAGCGGGCGGTCGAGATGCGTGCCTCGGACATTCATATCGAACCCTTTGCCGACGAACTCAAGGTGCGCTACCGCATCGACGGCATTTTGCAAGAATCGGAATCGCCGCCGGTACGTTCCACCGCGGCCGTGATCTCGCGGGTCAAGATCATGTCCAAGCTTAATATCGCCGAGCGCCGATTACCACAGGACGGACGCATCCCGGTACGCATACAGGGTAAAGAGCTGGACTTAAGGGTGTCCACCGTGCCCACCATGTTCGGCGAAAGCGTGGTCATGCGCCTGCTCGACAAAGAGAGCGTCAGCTTCGACTTCGACGCCCTGGGCTTCGACGGGCCGCCCCGCGACCGCGTACTTGAAGTGCTCGAACAGCCTTTTGGTATCTTTCTGGTCACCGGCCCGACCGGCAGCGGCAAGAGCACGACTCTCTACACCGCATTGAGCCGCCTAAACACCGAGAACCGTAAGATCATCACCGTTGAAGACCCGGTGGAATATCAGGTGCCCGGCATCAATCAGATTCCAGTCAAGGCAGCCATTGGCATGACCTTTGCTCATGCGTTGCGGGCCATCGTCCGCCAGGATCCGGATATCATCATGGTCGGCGAAATGCGCGATGTCGAAACCGCGCGGATTGCCGTACAATCAGCCCTTACAGGCCACGTGGTTCTGTCGACATTACACACCAACGACGCCGCCAGCGGAGTGACCCGACTACTCGACATGGGCGTCGAAGATTATCTGCTCACCAGCACGATCAACGGCATTCTGGCACAACGCCTGGTGCGGCGGCTCTGTCCTGACTGCCGTCAGCCCTATGAGCCCATGCCGGAAGTTGCGGCGCGTTTTTTACACTTGCCGATGGTCGACGACAGCAGGCTTACCCTTTATCATCCCGGCGGTTGTAAAGCATGCAACGGCACCGGCTACCGTGGACGCCTGGTGATTGCCGAGGTGTTGGTGATGAGCGACCAAATCCGACAGGCCGTGCTGTCCCACGCCACTGCTACGGAGATCCAGCGTATCGCCATTGACCAGGACATGATGAGTATGTATCAGGACGGCTTGCGCAAGGCCGCCGACGGCCGCACCACCATTGAAGAAGTGCTCAGGGTGGCAACGGAGAATTGAGTCAGGTAAAGATAACGATCGATGCCCAGATATTACTTCAAAGCAGTCAAATTAGATGGCGAGGAACTGGAGGGCGAGCAAGATGCGCCGGACCAGGCCGCGCTGATCCGAAAACTCCAGGCCGACGGGCTGATCCCAATTCAGACCCGCTCCGCTGGCGGGCTGACCGCCCAGCTGGCGCGTCGCAAACGACGCGCCCTGACGGCCAAAGACATCGAGATCCTGACCCGACAGTTGGCCACGCTGATTGAGGCAAGCCTGACCCTGGATCGCTCCCTGGCCGTGTTGGTCGATCTCACCGCCGAGGAACATGTGGTCAAAGTGCTGGCAGATTTGCAGGATCGCGTGCGTGGCGGGGCAACCTTTTCCGCGGCACTCGAGGCTCAGGACGGCCAGTTTCCCAAGCTCTATATCAATATGGTGCGGGCCGGAGAGGCCAGCGGTGCCTTGGCGGAGGTATTAAGCCGGCTGGCAGACTATTTGGAGCGCAGTGCGGAACTGCGGGGTACGGTGCAATCGGCGTTAGTCTATCCAACCATTCTGTTGGTCATCGCCGGTTTGTCGGTGATCATGCTGTTGGTGTTTGTTGTGCCTCAATTTACTGTGCTGTTCGAGGACATGGGTGCGGCTCTGCCCTTGCCGACACAGATCGTGGTCGGGACCGGCGATCTGGTGCGCGGCTACTGGTGGGCGCTGTTGGTGCTGATCGCCGGCATCGCAGTAATCATGGAACGCTGGCTTCAGAACCCGGACAATCGCCGCCGATTCGACTACAAGGTGATGGCATTACCCTTATTTGGCGATCTCATCTGGAAAATGGAGACTGCCCGTTTCTGCCATACCTTATCGACACTGCTCAAAAACGGCCTGCCGCTGCTGAGCGGCCTGAATTTGGCCAAGGAGGTGGTGGAAAATCGCAAGATCGGAGATGGTCTGGACGAGGTCAGCGACGACCTGAAGCATGGCCGCGGCATGGCCGAGCCATTGGCAACCCATCTGGTACTTCCGGAACTGGCGTTGCAGATGATCCGCGTCGGCGAGGAGTCGGCAACTCTGGACGCCATGCTCACCAAGGTTGCGGACATTTTCGATCGGGAAACCAAGGAAAGCGTAAAGCGCATGCTCACATTGCTGGAACCGGCACTGATCGTTGGCCTGGGAATCGTCGTTGCCGGTATCATCATCTCCATTTTGATGGCAATCCTGGGGGCCAATGAGCTGGTCTTTTAAGCAATTGCCACGCATTATGCATTTCGCGTTTTTCGCAGTTATTCAGGAGACATTCGATGATCAAACATTCCAGATCCAACCGCCATGCACGCGGCTTTACCTTGGTCGAACTGCTGGTGGTGTTGGCCATTCTGGGCCTGCTGGCCGGCTTGGTCGGCCCTCAGGTCATGAAGTTTCTAGGCAGCTCCAAGACCAAGACCGCGGCATTGCAGATCGAGGATCTGTCCGCAACCCTTGATCTGTATCGCCTGGAGGTCGGTCGCTACCCGAACACCACAGAGGGGCTGAAAGCCTTGGTCTCCGATCCCGGGAATGAACCGAATTGGAACGGCCCCTATCTGAAAAAGGCGACCGTGCCAAAAGATCCCTGGGGGAACGAATACCAATATCGAGCGCCAGGCCAGAACGGGCCTTTCGATATCTGGTCCCTTGGTGCCGATGGCCAGGAAGGCGGGGAGGGTGAGGATAAGGATCTGCGCAGCTGGGAGTCGGCCTAATTATCATTCAGAGATGACAATCCCGCGTAGGCGATCGCGCCCGGCAGTATGAACGCAACTAATGTCGTCAAGCCGATTTGTAACCACCGCCTAGGCTATCAAGCTCCAGCGCGGGTGATCCCTAAAACCTGTCTGGCGCAACTTCGCCGCCCTCCCCCGGCCGCTCCAGAAGCCGATTGCTTGACCCTTTGCTCGAAGAGTCCAGCCTCGGCCGCGCGCTACCGGCCAGGCGGCTTCACGCTGGTCGAGCTGCTGGTGGTACTTGCCGTCGCCGGGCTCATGCTCGCGGTAGTGCCACCATTGGTGGGTTCCGCGATGCCCGGTGTCGAACTCAAGGCCGCAGCCCGGCGTACCGCGGGTGCATTACGTCTGACGCGTGAGGTCGCCATTGCCGCGGGCCGCGATGCCGCATGGATCATTGATGTGGACAACCATCGCTACCGTATCGAGGGCGATCATCGTCATGGCAATCTCCCCTCTGGAATCGATATCGAACTGGTCGCGGCGGAAGACGAGATGCAAAGCGAATCCGTTGGCGGCATCCGATTTTTTCCCGACGGCAGCTCCACCGGTGGCAGGGTCATCCTCAAGCGCGGAGACGGCGGTTATCAGGTCGGCGTGAACTGGCTCACCGGTCGCATCCTGATTGCGCAATGGGAGCGCAACTGATGCCTTTACGCCGAATGCATGCGCTGCAGCGCGGCTTCTCGTTGCTCGAGGTGCTAGTGGCCTTTGCGATCCTCGCATTGTCCTTGGGCGTACTGATGCAGATCTTCTCGCGCGCCATGAACGCAACTGCGCTCAGCGAAACCTACACGCGGGCAGCGGCTTTGGCGGAGTCGAAACTCAATAGTGTCGGCGCCGACATTCCGTTGGAAGAAGGCGTTCATTCCGGCGACCCGGAGGACGGCATGGATTGGATCGTCCATATCGAGCTCTATGACTTCAACGCCGGTCCCCTGGCCTGGCTCAGCGAGAACCAACAAGTGCAGCCTTACCGGATCACCGCGGTTGCCTCATGGCCCAGCAACGCTGGCGCCCGCCGTGTTGTATTGCGCTCATTGCGCCTGGGCGAAGCGTTTTGATTCCCCGAACCAGCACATCAGAGCCGCCTAGGCAATCCGCGAAGGACATTCGCATGCGCGCTGGGCCGTATACAATATACTATGTTTCCGGGTTTCAGCGTGGGCCGCGCGGGCAACCGCGGCAAGGCATCTGCGCCGAACCTGGCTTCACGCTGGTGGAGTTACTGATCGCGTTGGTGCTGATTGCGATCATCACCGTACTGATGTTCTCGGGTTTACGGCTCGGCTCGCGCGCTTGGGAAGGTGTCGAAACAGTCTCCGAGCGGGTCGCCGATCTGCGCGTCGCACATAATTTTTTCGATCGCACCCTGCGCCAGACACAGCAGCACAGCCTGGTGTTCGACGGCACGATGGTGCCTGTGTTTGCCGGCGACGCGGAAAGTCTCGAGCTGGTCGCACCGCTGTCGGAACACGTGGGTATACCTGGGCTTTATGTACTGCGTTTTGGACTGGAAGATGCCGGTGAATACCCACGCCTGGTCATGGCACGTTGGCTGCTGCACCCGGAAACCCTCGAGGGCGGCGACGATCATCCCGCCTGGGAGCCGCTGCTTGATGCATCTCCGTTGTTCGAGGACAGCAGCCCTCTGGATCGCGATGTTGCCGACGGCGCTTACGGACGCACCGTGCTGCTGCCGGAAGTTGCGGAGTTCGGGTTAGCCTATTTCGGCATCGCCGAGGGTGAGCAAGAACCGGAATGGTTCGAGGAATGGCTGGAACAACCCAGATTGCCTCTAAAGGTAAGCCTTGTACTCACCACGCCCCGCCAGTCCTGGCCCACGACAGTACTCGAGCTGCCTGGCGCTGCTGCGACCAATTTTGGCCTTACCGGTGCAGGACAGCCCGCTGGTCCGGATGCCGACAAGCCGCCTCGACAACCGGCCGCCGCACCGGGCGACACTCCGTGACCCGCCGCACTGCCCCGAGATCATGCCGATCGATTCACCAAGATACCGACAACCCGACGCGGATTCGCGCGCCAGGATTCATGTGCGCGAATCATTGCGATATAGGGTAAAAAAGGAAGCGCAAAAGGGCATCGCCCTGGTTCTGGTCTTGTGGATTATCGCTTTACTTACCGTGATGGCGCTCGGCCTGACCACGACGCAGCGCACGGAAAGCGCGCTGACACGCAACCAAATCGACGGTGCGCGTTTCCGCACGCTGGCCGAAGCTGCCATCAACATTGCGGTGCTCAATCTGCTGACTAAGCCGTTCGAGATGGTTTCCACGGAACAAGTCTGGTTGCCCGATGGAATGCCGCACGCGCTGAGGTTCGACGGCGAAGAACTCGAGATCAGGATTTACAACGAGGGCTCGCGGCTTGATCTTAACCAGGCAACACGGGAACAACTGGCAGCCCTGATCGAATTAGCGCTGATTGAGTTGGATCAGGGCGAACAAGGCCAGAACGAGCTCGAACGCGACAGCCTGGCGGATGCGATTATCGACTGGCGTGACGCCGATGATCTGACACAACTCAACGGCGCCGAGGATGGCGACTACGAGGCCGCGGGCCTGCCCTATGGGGCTAGGGACGATCTGTTCCTGAGCGTCGACGAACTGCGTCAGGTATTGGGTATGACTCGCGAACTCTACCAACGCTTGGCGGTTGACCTCACGGTTGAAGGCGGTATCCGTAAAGTGAATCCACAATTCGCATCGGCGCATGTCCTTGCAGCGATTCAGGACATCAGCCTGGAGGACGCGCAACTCTTGGTTGACGAGCGTAATGCTCCCGTGGTACCAGGTGCCGCACAACCTGTTACGCCCAATCGTGGCGGACCGCTCTACCGCATCCGCGTCGCCATGGCAGATGCCCTGGGTGCGACCCGCAGCATGGAAAGCCTGGTGGAGGTAACGGGCGGCAAGACACCGCCGTTTGCGACCCGCTGGAGACGCTACGGACTGTTACAGCAAGCGCCCTCGGCACAACCATCAGCAGATGCCGAAATCGAATAATCCACGACATCACCCTGCTTGACTCGCAACAGCATCGCGCCGCAATACAATGGCCTCTGTCCTTCATTTACCCAGCCTCGGCCTCGGCAATGGCACCTCCCTGCCCCTCGGTAAGCTGCTCAACTATTGGCGCGAGACCCTGGTGCGCTGCCTGCCGCATTGGCTGCGACATCGCCTCGCGCTGCGCAACCCATGGCTGATCGTGGTGCCTAATGGCGATGACGCGGTGCTGTTTCGACAACTTGGCGACGAGCGCGAGCCGATTGGCGGCCTGGATTTGCGCACCGCCGGACCGCTGACAACTCAGACCGTGCGGGCTCCGAAATCGGGCTGGCGAGAGACCTGTGTCGAACTGCCCGCAGAGCAGGTATTGCTGCGCCGCGTGACATTGCCAACTCAGGTAAAGGACAATCTGCGCCAAGTGATTGCCTACGAGATTGACCGGCTGACGCCTTTCCAGATTGCCGACGTCTACTTCGACATGCGCATCCAAGGCACCCTGGCCCGGGGCACCAAACTGGATGTCAACCTTGCCCTCTGCCGTCGCGACCGAGCCACCGAATGGTTGGAGCGACTGCGCGAAGGCGGCTCTCCGGCATCGCGCCTGAGGTGGGTGGGCGCATGGCATGAAGCCAATCTGTTGCCGCCGGAAGAACGCCCACGCCGGCGTCGATTTGGCTCCTTGGTCAGC
Organism: Thiohalocapsa sp. PB-PSB1; assembly: GCA_016745215.1. Classification (GTDB taxonomy): domain Bacteria; phylum Pseudomonadota; class Gammaproteobacteria; order Chromatiales; family Chromatiaceae; genus Thiohalocapsa. Next base: position 7,786,670 of record CP050890.1, on the reverse strand, counting down.
CGCCTGCTTGTGGTCGTCCTGTTACTGCTAACGATTGCCACCCTGATGACTCCCATTTGGCAAAAAACCCGCGAGCAAGAAGCGATGACCCTGGAGCTGCGCCAATTGCGCAACAGCGCCGCGGAGGTGGAGCAGGTGCGCCAGGAGCTGGAACGGGCACGTCTCGGTAGCGTCGAGGTGTTGCAACGCAAACTTGGACAACCCCGCATAACGGATTTACTGCGTGAGCTGACGGATTTGCTGCCAGACGGCACCTGGGTTCAAACCATGAACTATCGCGACGGAGACGTGGATATTCGCGGCGAGTCGAATCAGGCGACGGCTCTGATCGGGATATTGGAGCAAGGGCCGGGAATCAGCGAGGTGACCTTTCGCTCGCCGGTGATGCAGGTGGCATCCACCGGTCAGGAGCGCTTCCACATTGCTTTTCAATACAGCCGACCGGAAACGCCATGACTCCTCACGCGCGTGCTCGCCTTTCTTGCCTGCTTGCCTGGAGCCTGGTGCTTCTGATCCCAATCCTGCTGTTCCTCGCCGGCTGGCTGCCCTGGTGGCAACGTGTGCAGGCGCTCGATGAACAGCTTGTGAGCGGCGCCGATCAGCTGGTGCGTTTCCAACGCCTGGTGGCAACATTGCCAGGTCTGCGTGCGGAGCTGGAGCGCGAACAAGCGAATGACGATTTTAAAGCCTTTTACTTCGATGCCGACACGCCGGCCTTGGCCGGCGCCCGCTTGCAAAGCGAGGTACAGGATGTCGTGCGCACCGCCGGTGCACGCCCCATCAGTACCCAGATCCTACCGGTGGACGACAAAGAACAACCCCAGCGCGTGCGTATCCGCACCCAGCTCCAAGGAACCACCGACGCATTGCTGGAAGTGCTCTATCGTATTGAGGCCGCACGCCCATTCCTGTTCATCGATCAGATGTCTGTCCGCTCGACGACGCCGCGCGCACGGCCCACGCGACGCAGTTCGCGTCGTCGTGCGGTGCGTCGACCAAGCAACCAACCGCAAGTGGGCCAATTAACGGTTCGGCTGGACATCTTCGGCTATTCGCTGGGGTCTGCTGAGTGAAGGTTTTACTGTCCTTCGCGGTCATGGCCTTGGGGGGATTGCTGGTTCTGCAATGGCGCGACTGGCCGCCAGAGCCGCCGAATGCGGCGGATGCTGGGGTTCATGCGGCCGATGAAACGCCGATCCCTGACTTGAACGAGGCGCCAGTCGCTAGCGAATTGCTGCCTCCGCCGCCAGCGATCGAGGACTATGCGTCGGTCACGGACCGACCCTTGTTCCTCCCGGACAGACGGCCACCGCCGGAAGAACCGACGCAGGAGGAACCGACGCAACCCGAGGAACTGACCGAGTTGGATGGAGTCGACCTGACCGCTGTCATCATCACGCCATCCACCGTCTCCGCCTGGGTGCGGCGTCCAGGCCAGCGCGAGACGGTGCGCTTGCGCATTGGAGACGACTTTGACGGCTGGACGGTAAAGACGATCGAACCGCAGCAGCTCGAACTGGAGCGACAGGGCGAGACCGATCAGTTAGTATTACGCGATTATGCAAATGCGCCAGCCGTAACACCGCCCACGCCAATCCGGCAGAGGCAGCCGAGACGCGGGGCCGAGACACCTGCCCAGCCACCGTCGGATAAGCCCGGCAGTGCGCGACCCAGGCCAACTCGGCAGCGCCAACAAAGCTCCCAACAACCCCCAAGGCCGGCTGCGCGGCGACCGCAGGAAAAGTAACAGTCGACGCCCCATGTCAAGCCATCATCATAGTTTCCCGCTGCCATTTCAATACCTGCTGGCACTGTCCCGAGCACTGCTGATTCTGGCAGTTATCGCTTTGGGTGGTTGCCAAAGCCTGGTCTGGGATCCCACCAAGAGCGTTGGCGATTCCCACGGGCACATCACGGACAAAGATCGGCCTGATCGCGCCAGCACCCAAACATTGCCAAGCTCCGATGGCATTGCAATCGGCGATGACGACAGGCCGCGGGCGCAGGATTCCATCGTCGGGGGAACCGGTACCTTCGTCAGCAGAGTAGCGCCGCCAACGGTGGATACCACACCAGGGGATGTGACGCTGAATTTCGACGGTACCGATATCCGCGAAGTGGTCAAGGTGATTCTCGGCGACCTGCTCGGCCTGAACTATGTCCTGGATCCCGCCGTGCAGGGTTCGGTGTCATTGCAGACCGGCCGTCCGCTGCGGCGGGATTTGCTGATTCCCACGTTGGAGACCCTGCTGCGGATGAACAACGCGGCCCTGGTCGACAGCGCCGGCACCTACGAGATCGTGCCATTAACCAATGCGGTCAGCGGTCGCACCGTGCCTCAGCTCGGAGACTCGGCACGCGCCCTGCCGGAAAGCTACAGCGTGCAGATCGTGCCGCTGCGCTACATCGGCGCCGATGAGATGAGCAAGATCCTGGAGCCGCTCGCGCCGGAGGGCAGTATCGTGCGCGTGGACAACCTGCGCAATTTGATCATCCTGGCCGGCGCCAGCCCGCAGATGAGCAATCTGCTGGACACCATTCAAATCTTTGACGTGAACTGGATGGCCGGCCTGTCCGTGGGTTTTTTTACGCTGGAATACGCCAAAGCAACCGATGTCGTGACCCAGCTTGAAACCCTGCTCGGAGACGAGGGCGCGAGCCCGTTGAAAGGCATCTTCAGATTCATCCCGGTCGAATCAGCGAACGCCCTGTTAGTCGTCTCGCCGCAGGAAGCCTATCTGGAACAGATGCGGACCTGGATCAATCGGCTTGATTTGGCAGAGGCATCGGGAGGCTCCTCGCAACGCCTGTTTGTCTATCGTGTTCGTCATGGCGATGCGGAAAACCTGGCGGATGTTCTATCCAAGTTATTTGCCGGCGATGAAACCGCATCCTCCACCAGACGCAGCGTCGGCGGAGTTGCTCCGGGATTAGGCGAGAGAGCCATCGGTGGCGATGGAACCGAGGATGGGGGCGCTGGAGGCACGACCATGCGTCGTGCGGTATCGAGCACCCTCGAGCTTTCCTCCCCCGTCAGCATCGTTGCCGACACCATCAACAACTCGTTGTTGGTCAAGTCCAGCCCGCGTGACTACAAGAAGATCCTCGATGCATTGAAACAGCTCGATATCGTGCCATTGCAGGTACTGGTCGAAGCAACCATCGTCGAGATTCGACTGACGGGAAGTCTGCGCTATGGCGTGCAATGGAACTTCTTCGGCGCCGCCGAGGGAGATTACCGCAATCAGTGGGAACTCAGCAGCTCAGAGGAAGGCGGCACGCCCAAGACCTTCCCCGGATTCAATTGGTCCGTGATCCTGCGCCCGAACACAATCCGCGCGACCCTGGCCGCCTTGGCCGAAGACGATCTGGTCAACGTGTTGTCGTCGCCATCGGTCATGGTCATGGACAATCAGACCGCCAAGATCCAGGTTGGCGAAGAGGTGCCCATTGCCACCTCGCAGCAGCAGGGCACCGCGGTCACCGACCGCATTGTCAACCAAATCGAGTACAAAAACACCGGGGTCATCCTGTCCGTCAAACCGCGCGTAACCCCGGGCGGGCTGGTGCAAATGGAAATCGAACAGGAAGTCAGCACCGTGGCCGAACAAAGCGGCACCTTGAACTCGCCGACCTTCCGCACCCGCAACATCACCAGCAATGTTGCCGTGCGTTCCAACCAGGCCGTGGTGCTTGGCGGCCTGATTCAGGATGCCCGCGAAGATGGCAAATCCGGCGTGCCCGGTCTCTACCGCGCGCCCATTCTGGGGCCGCTGTTTGGTCAGACCACGAAGAGAGCCGATCGCACCGAACTGGTGGTGGTGCTGACCCCGCGCGTCATTGCCAATGACAGCGACATCGAGACCGTCACCAGCGATTTCCGCGAAAAAGTCAAGAATCTCGACACACGCTTTTGAGTCTGATGATGACGCAACTTGCCGCAGCCGATCGCAACCAACCCATCGCCGCCGCGCAACCCGACTACGTTGCCATCGCGCGCGAGGTATTCGACATCGAAGCGGCTGCGGTACAGGGTCTGGGTGCAGAGCTTGACAGCAATTTTGGTGCCGTGATCGCCGCCATCCTGAAAGCGCGCGGGCGCACGATCGTTTGCGGCATGGGCAAGTCCGGCATCATCGGCAAAAAGATCGCCGCCACCCTGGCGAGCACCGGCACGCCGTCCTTTTTCATGCATCCCGGCGAAGCCTTCCACGGCGATCTCGGCATGGTTACACCGGACGACCTGTTTATTGCCATCTCGCATTCCGGAGAAACCGAAGAGCTGGTCAAATTGCTGCCCTTTCTGCGCGACAATGGCAATGTCACCGTCGCCATGACCGGCAATATCCAATCGACGCTGGCAAAAAACAGCAGTTTCCATCTATCGGTGCGCGTCGACAAAGAAGCCTGCCCATTGCAATTGGCACCCACCGCATCGACCACGGCAACCCTGGCAATGGGCGATGCCCTGGCGGTGGCCTTGATGAAAGCTCGCGACTTCAGGCCTCAGGATTTTGCTCGCTTCCACCCCGGCGGCAGTCTGGGTCGGCGCCTGCTGCAGCTGGTGCGCGAGGAAATGCGCAGCCATGACCTGCCCTTCGTCTCACCCCGCGCTAATGCCGAATCGGTGCTTGCTGCGGTCACCGGCGGGCGCCTGGGCATCGCTTTGGTCAGCGACGATCAGAAAACTGTCATCGGCATCATAACCGATGGCGACCTGCGCCGCGCATTACAGGCACACAAGGAACGCTTTTTCACGTTGAACGCCGCGAACATGATGACACCGAACCCAATCACCATCGGCGTCGACAGCAACATGCAGACCGCCATCGAACTGATGGCCCGGCACAGGATCACATTGTTGGTCGTAGTGGACGCAGAGCGCGTTGTCGGCGTGGTGCAAAAATAGCCCAGGTGCGAACGAACCAGCTACTGCGATACCGCGCGAGTCGGCATCCAGTTGCGAAGAAATTCTCGGTGCAGCAAGCCCCAGATCATGATCGGCACCAGAGAAGGCAGGATCAGATAACCTAATTGATAGCCAAGCGCCAGCAATTCCCGCTGCAGCGGCCCTATCTGCATCTGCATGGAGACCTCGGGATCGGCCTGGAACACCAGCACCTTCAGGGTTTCGCAAACAACGCCCCAGACCACAACGGGGAAGACAGCAACTGTCCCGATCGCGGCGCTCAGCATGCGCCGGCCCCAGGATGCCGGGGTCGCCAGCGTCAGCGCCAACAACAACGGCAAGCCGTAGGCATACTGCAACGCATCGACCGTCACAACCAACTGCAAATCAGCGCCGGCCGGTGCCGAGAGATCGGCAGTTGGCGCACGGATGAATTGCGTGACCATTTCCAACTTGGTCCCCTGCTGCTCCACGGCCGCGATGGCATGCGGGAACAAACGCGTGAGGAAAAAATCCGCCGCGCCAGCAACTGGCACCAGCAGCCATGGTGCCAGCAAGGCCCAAAGTGCGAACATCGGCACCAGCCAAAGCAAGACCCGCAGGATAAAGTAAGGCCTTGCGGCAGCCATCAGCGCGGCTCCACCGAACTTCCCTGGCCAGCAGTCGTCGTAACAGCCGGCAGTGCACGCAGCCAAAGCAGATAAACGATCAAGGCATCCAGCATGATCAATGCCTGCCAAAGATACAGGTGCGCCCAACGAAACCAGTCTGCATCCAGCTGTAATAAATAAAAGAGACTGATGATTCTGATCAGATTCAGGATCTGAATGGCTATGAACGCAAGCCCGATTCCTATCCACCGATATCTCCATTGCGACGGCGTCGCAATCATCGCGGCAAACACCACGATCATGGCCTCCACGCCATTGCAGCCGGGTTGGATACTCACAGCGGCGCCGGTATCCTGATCCCACAGTACAATCCCTTGTGCTTGCACCGAGCTGTCGAACCATTGCAGTAGCATGGCGCTGATGTTTGCGATCGCCGCGGTGAAGGGTTGAATGACCCAGACCTGGACCGGAGCCAACAACTCGATCGCGAACAGACCGAGCAGCACGCCTGCAAATACCATGAAAAACATAAAGGTAAGGTTTAGGTGAATCTCTTTGGTCGGGTGAAGATGCCGGGGTTCGATTGGGCACACGAGCTCGATTTGTTGATTGGAACGGCGTAGGCCGTCCCGGCGCAGCCTAGGACAATGTCTCGCGACTTGGGGCAGACTGTACCCATCTTCGGACTTGGGGTGCTGGTCTCCAAGTGTGCTTAGTATAGAGTTAGTTTCAGGTTTATGTCGATGGGCAGCGCTATCGTGGTTGGCAACCAACCGGCGCTTTCAGAAAGCCGGTCTGGACGGCAGCCGCCTGATCTACGAAGGGCCTTCTCCATTTGCCCAGTATTTATAGTCTTTCAGAAAAAGATCTTGGCTCATATGGGACACAAGGTGAAACAGATAACAGTCCCGTTGGAAATCAACGTGCTGTATCACGTCCTAACCTTAGAGCCCACATGAGCGAAGATCTTTGAGCTACGTAATCGCGACTCGTTGATTTTGAACGATCATTTCGGGTCTGCATACCAGAGTCATTTTCTGAAGATCTGTAGCAGCCTACCAGCATGTGGATATCGCGCTGGACCCTTTTCCCTACACCCATAGAAACCACCACAATCCAGGCGCTATGGATGAGGGCGCTATGGATGGGTGTCCCGGTGTTGAGCATCCCGGTGTTGAGCATGGCCGGAGATCGCCTGCTCGCACCCCGGGAGAGCATGCTGAGGGCGCTTGGCATGAACGAATGGATCGCCGCCTCCGAGACGGACTCTCTAAGTCTGTCACTACGCCATGCCGGCTCCATTTGATATGATATGGAAAAGATGGATCGGTGTGCGCACCAGGCTTGAAAAGTCGCCGCCAATGGATGTGCCGCTATTCGCAGCAGACCTCGAGGCCGCTCTGCGCGATATGTGGCGTGGATGGTGCGAGCGCGCCATGTAGCCTGCATTTCGCGCCTGATTGATCGCGACTTCGGAATGATATAATGTCATGGTAAAATCAATATGTTACGTGCGAAGACAAATGGCTTCAAGCCATTATCCGAGGAAAAAATCAATGAGTCATAGCGTATCAAAAAGCCGGGTCGAAGTTCAACTCATTGATTTTAAAGGTGCAGAATATAGGATATAGGATGATTTGTACGAATTTACAAAACTACCATGAGATAGGGAGACTACCTATTGATCCAAGGAAAATGACTCCAACTTACTGACCGAAAGTGATCTTTAGAAATCAACGGGTTGCGATCACGTAGTTCCAGGATCTTTTTCCGAAAGACGGTAACTAGCGCAGCGGTGCGGATATCCAGCTACCATTTCTGCTGTCTGTCTTTGTCGTAATCGGAATCGCTCATCGTAGGTTATCGATGATGACCACGATTACGATAATGTCTACAAATGGTCTCGAGACTTCCGCAGCAGAGCACTTACAAGCGCGGGTTGATATACTCGAGCCTTACTGAATTCTAAATTTTGCCCGAACGAGTTTCATGCTCGCGTCGTGCTACCTACGCACGTCTCTATTTAGCAACAAGTGTCAGATTGTCTGCATCCAATTAATTCAATTAAAATAGTAGGTGAAGCCATCAAATACTCGATTTGCTAGGATAATTTTATGTAAGGCACAACTTGAGTCGTTTTTCTGTGCATTGTTGCTTGACAACAGCAGGTTATAGGATAGACTTAGAGGCGTGAGTTAGCTGAAGTTCAAGTCGGCTACCCGCCTAAGGGCAGTTTTGTTGATCTTGAATAGATGCTGCTCGACATCCGCTCCCAACATCCACTGAGTGGAGTGGCCGCCAAGGTTGGCATAAACTTAGCCATCTAGAACTGTGCGTTCGTCCTCGGAGCAGGCCAAGTCCACTTTCTGACATGCATACTAGGAGATTAAGCAATGTTAACAAAAACCAAACTTGTGTCCGCTGTTGCCTTGGCCGTGGGCACCTCCGGGCTGGTCATCAGCGCCGCTCATGCTGACGCTGTATTCTTTCATAATCTGGCAGGTAGCCCGACGGTCGCTTCCATCATCACCGTGATGAACACCTCGGCCAACAACTTTGACCCTTTGGGCGCACCCATCGTACAGGGCGCTGGCGATGACGGCAACCTTCACTATCGATTCTACTACAAGCAGCCCTCCACCGATCCAGAGTTAGACACTAACCTTTTGCCATGCCAAGAGTTTAACGAGTTCCTTCCCACTAGCCGAAATGACGTACAAACCATCGACCTGAGCGGCTATTTTGGTGAGGAAGTCGGAGGCATTAATACAGGCGTCATGTTCAATGACCCCAGCGTCAACAATCGATGGAAGACTGGCCAGACCTATGCTATGGGCGCGGCCGTGGTTCCATATCGGGGCTATCTTATCGTTGAGAACGCTGATGTGGCGGACGGTACGTTCTCCATCGCCGGAGAATCCTTCGTCATGGAATATGGAGTCGGCGCTACCTGGGGCTATCATTCATATATGATAGATGGCGATGATTCAACTCCAAATTATGCTGATTACCTGCCATTTGCCTCGGCAAGCCCGAGCATCGTATCGATCATGCCGATCGACGACATTCGCACATCGTTTCTGATCACAGTGGTCGACGAGGATCAGCTTCCATTTGGCGAGTTCGACGAAGAGACGACCATCTCCTACGGCAATGCAGATAATCCCATCGGCATTTGGGATCGCGACGAGCGTCCAATCTCCGGTGCACAGGAGCAGACCGTCGTTTGCATCGGTAGCATTGTCGCTCAGGATCTATTACCGACCGCTTCGCAGAATCGCTTAGCAGACGGTGGCTGGGCCAACTTGTATAACTACCGCGAGGAAAGGGATCGTAACGGCAATGTGTTTAATCCGCCTGTTATTACGGAGCCATCAGGTGTCATCGTCAAGCTGGAGTTTAACCTTGGTGATACCATCGACGGTCAGCCCGTTTCCGGCACCTTCAATAACGCCTTGCTGCTGCGCCCCTAATAGCCTGCTGCGTCAGATTGCTGATTCGAATCGGTTCGCAGCCGCACAGCTGCTGATCGGTTAACCTCAGGCCGCCCTCTTGGGCGGCCTTTTCGCTGATGAGCCAATTGCAGAAAACTTGATCTACCAGCTGACGCGGAAAGCGGGCGTCAATACAACTCAGATGGTATGCAAGTTGACCGAAATTGCCTTAAATCCCCTTCCCTCGCAGACCCAGACCGAAAATCTGTCGGAACTCGCCATGATGTTGTTTCAAAAACCGCTGTACAAGCTGTCGCATTTGCGTCCAGCCGTGTTGGCCTTATTCGGTTTCTTTGCAGTGACGCCGTCAATGGCGGCAGCATCACCAGAACCTTTGACCACTTCTCCGATGCCGGCAAAGGCCGATTGGAATTATCTGTTGGATTCCAGCACAAAACTCTGGCTGGCCTACTACGATAAATCTCGGCTGTTGCGCATCCGCGCTCCGGATGGTAACGAGCGTCTGCTTGTGCCGGCAGAGCGGCCGCAGGCCCCATCCGGCCTTGCTATGGCGCGGGCTGATGACGATGTGGCGCTGTTGTGGCGCGATAAATTGCCTGCCAAGGGTCTGTACCTGTTAACCGCTGCACAATCCATCGACCAGGCTGCCGAACTAGGCGGCGACACGCAACCGCTGGCCTCGTTCACCGCAGCAGGTTCGCCGGGGCGTGTGCATGTGATCTGGATGGGCGAGAAGGCGATTGAAGATCGAAAGTCACCCTACTATTTTTACTACCGTGGCATTGATCTCGAAACAGCCGCGCTGTCTGCCGTTATGCCCGTGGTTCCCGGACTTTATCCCGCTATGGCCCATCGCGACAACGGGGATCTGATGGTCTTTGGCTGGGACGCCTACGCCTCGCCCCAGCGCATTGTGGCGCGATACCGCGCCGGCGATGCCGATGCTTTTGCAGACAGTGTGGATATTGCAAGCCTGGACGGCGCCAGCAGCATCACCCCCCTGTTCAGAGGCTTCCGAAATGGCGATCGCTGGTTTGTGTTGTGGCATGCGCTCTATGGTCGGACCCAGGCCAGTATGCGCCTACAAGGCGCTTATTCGGATGACAACGGCCAAACCTGGAACCAATTCGAGTTTCGTGACCTGCGTGGCTTCGACATTGGCAGTCTGAGTATCGCGACGGATCAGCATCAGCATATTATCTTGGCCATGAGCGGTATCTTGCTCGAGGATGCTGCAAGCAAACGTCATACGATGCATGTGATGCGCTCCTCCGACAACGGAACGACGTGGAAACTCGCGCCGCCTTTGCGCCCCGACGCCAAACTCGACCGCTTCGCTGCCAAACATCCTGCCGCGACCTTCGGCACCAAACCCGGCGAGTTACTGGTGGTTTGGGAGGATTGGCGGGAAATACGCTCGCGCCTGTATGCCAGCCTGTCCCTGGATGCTGGAGAAACCTGGACATATGACAACGTACCTTTGCCGCACGAACCAAAAACCAACTTGGGATTACGCTTCGATTCGCAGGCAGCCTTTGTGCGGGAAGATCAATTCAACGTCATCGCTGAACAAGCGTTAGATGACAGCTTAACGGCTAAACAGCTCATGCTGATTCGCTTCTCCAAGGCTGATCTAAAAGAACTTTCGCATCCCAACGGCGAAGAGCCAACTTCTGCGGCTAGCTCAGAATCCGCGGATTCCACATCCGCGTCCGCCGCCAAGGCGCAAACAGATGCCCAGACAGCAGATGTGCAAACCGCTCAGGTCAAGGCCTCGGAGCCCGCATCTGAATCAGCAACCACCATACCAGCTTCAGAACAGGCACTGCGCAAGCGGATCGACGGCTTCTGGAACGCCATGATTGCGGCAGAGCACGATAGGGTATATACCTTTTACGACCCCTTTTACCGTGCCGACAACAGTTGGTTGATCTACCGTAGCAATGTTGGCCGGATCCAATACGACAATTACCAGATTCAGGATGTCCAGATCGATGGCCCCGTGGCTAAGGTCAAAATGACGACGAGCGCGACGGTGCCGCCGTTCAGAGCGCCTACCACAGGAGAAATGATCTCGATCCCGCGGCGTGACATCCCACTGACCGACACCTGGTTGTGGATCGACGATAACTGGTATCGCGAATACTACAGCGAGTCAAAGAACCTGAAATACACGCATTACGAATAGTCGCAATGCACCTGTTGATCCTGCATCAGGCTTCCGTTTTTGGCGGCGCCGAGCGAACGACACGCAATCTGCTCGAGATGCTGGACCGATCTGTTGTCCAACGCATCAGCTTCGCCGCCCCGGACGCCTTGCGCGATCTGATGCCGGTCGCTTACGACGACTATGTGAACACGGCTAATCTGATTCGCCATGGCTATTTTGTCTCGCCGGAATCCTTGGAACAGGATATCGAGGCAACCGCACGATTGCTCGGCGAGGCCGGTGCCGATGTTGCGCTCGGTATGATGCACTATTCGGCGGCATTGGTTGTGAAGGCCACGGCCAATGCTGGTTTGAGCACCAAGACCATCGCCAGTTTCCGTGGTCCTACGTCGGAATACCTTAGCCGATATGAACAGGGCACCGAACGCATTGCATTTTTGCGCCATACGATTGCTGACACCTCGCGCTTGGCGGACCGAATCCTGGTTCCTTCACAGGGCACCGCTGATGACACCTGCACGCACTTCGGGGCACCCAGGGATAGGACCATTGTCATTCCAAATGGCATCGACGCCGCGGCGGTTCGCTCGGCCTCTCTCTCCCCGGCAACCGGGCTTGAATCGCTGGATAGCGCATTGCCCCTGCTTTGCGTTGCCGCGAGACTATCCGTCGAGAAAGAACTAGAACTGTTGATTCATGCCATGCGCCTGGTGCAGCGAACTCGGGCCTGCACCCTGGTCGTGGTCGGAGACGGGCCGGAACGGGCAAATCTGGAACAGCAGGTCGCGGAATCCGGGCTTACCGATCACGTGGTCTTTGTTGGCCATCGGCAAAATGTCTATCCCTACATCCATAAAGCCGACCTGTATGTGCATACCTGTCAGTTCGAGGGTTTCGGTTATGCCATGCTGGAGGCCATGGCCTGCGGCACCCCGGTTGTGGCGACCGACTGTCCGCACGGACCCAGAGACGTATTGGCCGACGGCGCCTGTGGTGTGCTGGTCCCACCCGCGGACCCGAATGCATTGGCCACCGCGATCGTCCAGCTGTTGGCAGATGACGAGCGCCGAGTAGAGCTGACAGAAGCCGGCAAGCAACGCGCGGATGAGTTGTCGGTCGAACGCATGGTCTCGTCCTATCAAGCTGTTCTGAGCGCGCTCGTCCCTGAGCGCGGGGCATAGTGAACGAATCCGATTTGATCCCGTACGCCGCGATGGCGACGCTTGGCACGCCGCCAATTTTGGTGCTGGCGCCGCACCCGGATGATGAAGTGCTGGGATGCGGCGGCGCCATTCTTGCGCACGTCGAGGCAGGGCATCCCGTGGACGTGATCATCGTCACTGATGGCAGCAAGGGAATCCCTGACCCTGAATTATCACCTAGCACCGCGCGGATAATCCGGGCCAACGAGGCCATGGCTGCCGCACGCATGCTTGGGTATGGTCAGCCAGAGTTCTGGAACTATCCGGACCGAGGCTTATTGCCCGACGCCAATCTAATCGACCGTATCGCAACGCTGGTGATGGAAAATAACTATCAAACGGCGTTTATTCCGTCACCGCTAGAGATCCACCCGGATCACCGCAATCTCGCCCTGGCTTGCCTGGCAGTTGCCGAGCGTATCGATCGTCGCATCGATTTTTGCTTTTACGAGGTTGGCCAACCGCTCTATCCCAACCGTTTGCTGGACATCAGCCATCATATCGCAACCAAGCGCCGTGCCATTGCTTGCTTTTCGTCACAGCTTTCCGTTCAGAACTACGATTTGCAAAACGACGGCCTGAATCGGTTTCGCAGCTATACACTACCGCCGACCGTAACCCATGCCGAGGGATTCTTTGTAGTCGACTCCAGCCAACTATGCGCCGACGCGAACCTGATGCGTTTGACAGGCTTGCCGCGCCTAGGCCGGAGGGATCTGGATGCAGGTATGGCCGATCTCTGCAAGCGATTGACGGTCATGGAGCATGAGTTGACACAATTGCGACAAGACCTCGCGAGCATGACCCAATCGCGCTCCTGGCGAATCACGTCTCCGCTACGAAAGATACGCATTGGCTGGCAAGCATTCGGTAAACTGGGCCTTTTCTTGAAACGGTAATCAGGTAATCAAAAGATATCTACATCGCCCATGGTGTAAAAGAGACTCTGGCGTACCTCGTCCGTGGGAAATGAAAATTTCCAGGTCGCGCTGGCGGTGATCAATTCGGTCTCCTGGCTCTCGCCAGCAATGGTTTGTCGCCATCGATCGGAAAGCAAGACGAATGCCGGCGGGTACTTTTCGATGTTCAGCCAATAGGCGAGTGCCGAAAGCAGTTGCCGAAGCCGCCTGGGATGACAGAAAAGATCGACGACCTCGGTTCTCTCGGCCTTGGTGTGCAGAACAGCCCAACCCACGATCCGCCCCCAGATCAAAAAACGGACTCGATGGTAGTCGATGGTCGGGTGCTCGGCATAGCGCCAGTGAACATAGGCCTGATCTCGCCGTAGGCACAATGCAAAGTGCTTTCGAAATCGCTGCCAAAGCCTGTCAAGGTCGCTGCTGACCAGCACTGATCGCTCGACTCTCAACCAGGGATTCGGACGCAAAGCCTGCAAGGCCGTTTCCCGCGCATGCTCCACGAGACCATAAGCTCGGGCATAGCCACCCAGCAGAAAAGGACGGCGCCCCGGAAAACCATAGTTGAAGGCATTCGGAAACTGCGCATACAGTTGCTCGAACAATTTCCGAACAAGCCTGGTAAACAGATTTTTATTGCCTAACTGACCGCGGGCTTCTTGCGCTACCATCACGTCGCAGATCTGCAAAAACGGAATTCGCTCGCCCTGATATTGACCTTCCAGATAGAGCACGCCGGCATGAGCCACCAGTTCACCAGAGGGCCCTGTGGCAACCATCGGAAGGGCATGATGGGCAAGCGAATTCTTGTATTTCCATGTCCATTGTTCCGAAGTCAACTCCGCACCAAAAACGCGCTGGAACAGCATGCGAATGGCGTTCTCGTCTCCTGGTCGATAACGGCGAATGTCGTACATGAAGCCAATCCACAGATAATTATGAAAATCTTGTCCTACGCATAATCCGGCAATCACCTGAACACCTGATGCGGATACCGAATGAACAGTATACAGGCCTGATTCGGTTCTCGATACCAGGCAAAACAGCTCGAAACAGGTACAAACATCGCTCCAGCCGCAGATAACGGATGGAATCAAACTTCATCCTGGTTGAATAGCTGAACATGCTACGCAGGCAGCACCCGCCTACCTTGGCACCCTGGTATGCACACCCTAGACAAGCTCTTCGGCAACGCATCCTTCGCCCCCTGGGCGCAACATGCTGCATACGATCTTTCAAACGGCAGGCCAGGCGCATGCCACCAACTCCGGTAGAACCTGAGCCGCGCTACCGCGCACATTGAACGCACAGACGCTGTCCAGCGAGGTTGACGCGGGATTGATCTGCACCACCTGAGCCCCGCTCTGCGCTGCCTGATGAGGAAGCTGGGCCGCGGGATAAACCAGCGATGACGTGCCCACGCTGAATAATAGATCACATTCGCAGACGGCTGCTTCTGCCTGTTCCCAAGCCGCGCCGGGTAGCGCTTCGCCAAACCAGACAACACCCGGGCGGACGAGCCCGCCACAGGCGCTGCATTCCGGCGGTGGCAATCGGGCGCCACCTTCCACCAGGTCCGGCAAACCATCGGGAAGACGATGCCTACGGCCGCAGGTGCTGCAGTAAGGCCGATGCAGACTGCCATGCAGCGATAGAGGGTCGCGACTGCCGGCGCGCTCGTGCAACCCATCGACGTTCTGTGTGATTAGCGTCAGGCGCGGTACTTTTTGCGCCAGCTCGGCGATCGCGCGATGCGCCGCGTTGGGTTCTTTTCGCAATACAAGGCCCCGACGCCATTCATACCAACCCCAGACCAATTCTGGATCGGCGGCAAATGCTTCGGGCGTGGCCAGTTGCTCGGCATCGAATTGCGCCCACAAGCCGGTCAATGCATCGCGGAAAGTGGGAATACCACTTTCCTGCGAGACCCCGGCACCAGTAAACACCACCAGATGACGGGTCTGGCGCAGCTGGCTGGGCAATGTTGGCGGAAACAGCATGCTTGTATGCTCCGTGATTCGACATGGAAAGGTCTGAGGCTGACTCGTCTGAACGATACCGGCGAGTTTACGCTGGATGCTTCCAGTTCGCTTGCCAAGCTCCATTTCGGGCTGATGAACAAATTCAACCCCGCCACCCGCCGCTGGTTCCAGCAGAATTTCAGCGGTCCAACCGCAGCCCAGAGCGCCGGCTGGCCGGTCATCGCCAGCGGTCGCCATGTGTTGATCACCGCGCCCACCGGCAGCGGCAAAACACTGGCGGCGTTCCTGTGGTCCATCGACCAATTATCGCATCAGCACGCGGGGCGATCTGCCCCGAATCGGCAGGATATGGGCCAGCAACAGAGCTCACCCGACATTCAACCTGGTGTGCAGATCCTGTACATCTCCCCGTTAAAGGCGCTGGTGTACGATATCGAACGCAATCTGCGTGCACCGCTGGCCGGCATTGCCCGCTCGGCGGCAAGGCTTGGCGAACCATTTACAATGCCACGGGTTGCGATCCGCACTGGCGATACCTCGGCTCGCGAGCGCCAACAACAGCTGAAAGAGCCCGCCGAGATTCTAGTCACGACGCCGGAATCCCTCTACCTGTTATTGGGCTCCAAGGCTGCACGAACCCTCGCCTCGGTGCATACCCTGATTATTGATGAGGTGCACGCTCTGGCCGCCACCAAGCGTGGCGCTCATCTGGCATTGTCGCTGGAGCGCCTGACGCTGCTGTGCGAACGCGACCCACAGCGCATCGGTCTGTCGGCCACGGTACAGCCGTTGGCCGAAGCCGCACTTTGGCTCGGCGGGGATCGCAAGGTCGAGATCGTCGACGCCGCGGCGCCGCCACGGCTGAATCTGCGGGTCAGCGTGCCGCCGGCGCGCAACCAGGAACCGCAACAGACGCCGGACCAGACACCTGCCGGTGGTCCTATTCTAGGTGAATTGTACGCTCGCGAGGTGGCTCGGCCGCCCACCGAGAAGGGCATCTGGCCGGCGATCTATCCGGCCTTATTGGACGAGATCCTGACACATCGCTCCACCATTATCTTTGTCAATAGCCGTGGCCTTTGCGAGCGGCTTTGCCGACGACTCAACGAGGCAGCGGCCGAGCGCCAAGCCGGCACGGAACAAGAGTCGCAATCTGCCAAGCCGCTGCACGCAGGCAGGCTTCATCCGCTTCCGCACGCTGCCGATGGGCTGCCTTCGGACATTGCCGTGCCACCGTCAATAGAGCGCGCCGAATCCCGACCGACCGAGCACGACCAGCCGCCCGCGCTGGATCTGGTGCGCGCCCACCACGGCAGCGTCAGTCACGAGCAACGCGCCGAGATCGAAGATGGTCTCAAGCGCGGTACGCTAAAGGCCATCGTTGCCACCAGCTCGTTGGAGATGGGTATTGATATGGGCGGCGTGGATCAGGTGCTGCTGGTGGAGTCGCCGGGCTCAGTGGCACGCGGATTACAACGGGTCGGACGCGCCGGGCACGGCGTCGGCGAGCTCAGCAGCGGCGTCATTTTCCCCAAGTTCCGCGGCGATCTGCTCGAATGTGCAGTGATCGGTGCGCGCATGCTGCAAGGCGAGCTGGAGCCATTTCGCATGCCACGCAATGCGTTGGATGTGCTGGCCCAGCAAATCGCCGCCCACTGTGTCAGCGCTGCGCGCGCTGTCGATGACATACAGCAAATGGTCCAGCGTGCAGGCCCCTATCGCAAACTTGGCCGTAACGCACTGGAATCGGTGCTGGAGATGCTCTCTGGGCAGTTCCCATCCAGCGACTTCGCCCAGCTCAGGCCGCTGTTATCCTGGGACCGCAGCAAGGATATCCTGAGCGCACGCAAGGGCGCGCCGATGATCACCCGTCTGAACGCTGGCACCATCCCGGACCGCGGCAACTATGCGGTGCATCTGGGTTCCGATGGACCGCGGATTGGCGAACTCGACGAGGAGATGGTGTTCGAGACACGCTCTGGCGAATGCATTCTGCTCGGTGCCTCCACCTGGCGCGTCGAGGAAATCACCCGTGACCGCGTCATCGTCTCGCCAGCCCCAGGCGAACCTGGAAAGCTGCCCTTCTGGCGTGGCGATGGACCCGGCCGTCCGCTGGAACTGGGCCGTGCGCTTGGCGCCTTCTGCCATCAGGTGGCGCAGTTGAAACAGAACGCCGCCGACTGGATTCTGCGCCAGACTCCCCTCGATGCCCTAGCCGCGGATAATCTGGCCGAGTATATCCAGGAGCAGCGCGAGGCCACCGGCAAGGTACCGACCGATCGCGAAATCGTCATTGAGCGTTTCCGGGATGAACTAGGCGACTGGCGAATCTGTATCCTGACTCCGTTCGGCGCTCGTATTCATGCCCCTTGGGCAATGGCCCTGCAATGGTCTCTGGGGCGCCGCGAGGGCTTCGAAATTCAGGTCATGTACACCGACGACGGCATCGTTCTGCGCCTGGCCGACGGCGAGCAACTGCCAGACTTGGCGGAATTGCTGCCAGCACCGCAAGAAGTCGAAGAGCGCATTACCGAGCAGCTTGCCGACACCGCGTTGTTCGCCAGCCTGTTTCGCGAGAATGCAGGTCGGGCATTGCTCATGCCGCGCCGCTCTGCCAGAGGCCGCCAGCCGCTCTGGGCACAGCGGCTGAAAGCGCAGAATTTGCTCGCCGTTGTGCGCCGCTTTCCAGGCTTTCCGATCGTGCTGGAGACCTATCGTCAGGCGCTGAGCGATGTGTTCGATCTGGCCGGGCTGAAAGACATACTCGCGGCCATCCAGGCGCGCTCGATCCGTGTGCACGAGGTCGAAACGCGCGCCGCCTCGCCTTTCGCCCGCTCGTTGGTGTTTGCCTATGTCGCCGCATACATCTATGAGCAGGACGCGCCGATCGCCGAACGTCGCGCGCAGGCTTTGACCCTCGACCGTGGTCTGCTTGCCGAATTGTTGGGCCAGACCGAGCTGCGCGAACTGCTGGATCCAACCGTGCTCGACGAGCTGGAGCGGGAATTGGCCCACTTGGTTCCAGAACGCCAGGCACGCGATATCGACGAGGTACACGACCTGCTTCGACGCCTTGGGGATTTGACCGAGCAGGAAATCGCGCAACGCTGTATCGGACAAATCGATGGCATCGACAGCGCCCTTCAGCCCGACTCTGCTGCTGCCAGGGAACCGGGCTTTTGCCTGCAAGAAGCGCTAGCAACCTTGCTGGAGCAACGACGCGCCATCAGGGTTTCCATTGCCGGCGAACAGCGTTGGATCGCGGCGGAAGATGCGGGGCTGTACCGCGATGCGTTGGGCTGCGTGCCGCCACCGGGACTTCCGCAAAGCTTCCTCGCGGCAACCGACGCACCGCTGGAGCACCTGCTGCAACGCTACGCGCGCACCCATGGGCCGTTCCCGAGCGCCCAGGTGGCCCATCGGTTCGATCTGCGGGCGGCTCAGGTAGAACCGGTATTGCGGCTGCTGGAGACCCAGGGCAAGCTGGTTTACGGCGAAATGCGCCCGCTCGGCTCCGAGCTCGAATGGTGCGATGCCGAGGTCATGCGTCAGCTGCGTCGCCGCACCCTGGCCCGTGCCCGCGATGAGGTGGCACCGGTGGACGCCGCCACCCTGGGGCGTTTTTTACCTGCCTGGCACGGCATCGGCGAGGGGCTGCAGGGTCCGGACCGTTTGCTGGAAGCGGTGGTTCAGCTCGAGGGTCTGACCCTGAGCTGGAATCTGCTCGATCGCGTCCTGCTGCCGGCCCGCGTACCGGGCTACCGGCGCGAAGATCTGGACATGCTGGCCGCGACCGGGCAAGTTGTCTGGGTCGGGCGTGGCGCGGCAGGTCCCAAGGATGGTCGCATCGCGCTGTACCAGCGCGACAACGTCATCGCAGCAGGGCCGGGAGCCGGCGAAGACGCTGCCGCGTCCGAGGGCGAATCCATCGAACATGGTCCGGCGGCGGAACTCCGCGCCCTGCTGCTCGAACACCTGCAACAACGCGGCGCCTGTTTTTTGATGGAATTGCAGCAGGTGCTGGAACGAGCTGGTCACTGCGTCTCATCGGCGACCGGCAAGTCTGCCTTCGAAGCGGCACTCTGGGATCTGGTTTGGAGCGGACTGATCACCAACGACACCTTTGCGCCGCTGCGCAGCCTGGGCGGCGGCGGTGCTCGACGACCACGCCGTGGTCGTGCCCGCTTCCGGAGTCATCCGCTGGCCGGCGGGCGCTGGTCGCTGGTCACCGACCTGCTCGGCAGCAATCTGTCGGGCAGCGACCCGCGCGCGGCCCAGACCGAGCGGTTGCTGGCGCTCGCATACATCCTACTGGAACGCTACGGCGTGGTCAGCCGTGAGGCGGTTGCAGCCGAGAACCTGCCCGGTGGCTTCGGGCCAATGTACCGGGTGTTGAAGCAAATGGAAGAGACCGGCCAGGTGCGCCGCGGCCATTTTGTCGAGGGGCTGTCCGGAGCCCAGTTCGCGCTGCCCGGCGCCGTAGAGCGACTGCGCGCCGCGCGCATCGAAGAACCGCCCATCGGCGGCTTCGGTGACGAACAGGTGCGCATTCTCTGTGCCGCCGATCCAGCCAATCCCTACGGTGCATTGCTCGGCTGGCCTGCCACCAGGGTTGGCGCGGCAAGCAAGTCAGGCTCGACAACTGCATCAAAACAAACACCCAAACGGATCGCCAGCGCTTGGTTGGTCTTGGTGGCCGGCAAACCGATAGTCTATGTGGGCGCCAGCGGGCGCCAAATCCTGACCTTTGCGCAAGCACAGGACGCCGATGGCGGCGAACTGAAACTGGCGCTCGAGGCACTGAAGCGACTACCCAGCGGCGGCCGCCGACGCCTGCTGATCCAGCAGATCGATGATCGTCCGGCGCTGGAATCACCATTGCGCGAGGTCTTGCTCGCGGCTGGCTTCGAGCCCGACTATGATGCACTGGCACCTGCCCGACGCTAGCTGGATAAGTGATGGTGCAGAAACAAGCTGAACAGGTTTTTGGCTTGGGTGTCGCCTGCCGAATCATTCGGTACCGCCATCGGCGTCGCTATCGAACCGACCAACCCGATATCCGCCCCGATATCCGCCCCGATATCCGCCAAGCTCCTCGTTGAGGGCGTAGCCACGCTGTGCGAGCTTCGTGAACATGACCACACGACGATCGAGCAGTGCCTTTTGCTTGCTGTTGTCGTCTGGGCACAACGCATCGCATACCGGCAAGCATGTCCTCGATCGCAGCGCACTCCAGCGCCGAGCCTCGTGCGATTTCAAACGACCGGCGTCGATCCCCGCTCGTCGCTTTGCCGTTACCCTCGGCCATGTTCAGCGCGATGGCCTGCGATGCGCGCCTATGATGCGCACCTATTGATGCGCACCTATTGATGCGCACCTATTGATGCGCACCTATTGATGTGCACAGGCGTTGATCCTTCGCGTTATGCTGTCCTTTCACATGCTCGCAGTCGCGCTATGGCCCAGCCGACAGACTCCATGGCCGCACGCTCTAGTGCCTCGGTGCAGATGTTCCAAGACAGTCTCCGGTCGTTATCGTTGTCGTTGTCGTTGTCGTAATCGAAGTCGTTATCGAGCATTCAGCTAAGACGATTATGACAACGACAACGACAACGACAACGAACCGCCTCGGGATTTCTGTACCGCTCCACTAGGTCGAGCTTCTCATGACCGAATGGCATAGAGTGCTTTCTCTCTCGATTCCGATTCCGATAGCGACCCCGACCCCGATTGCACTCCGCCGATGTCTGGATAGCGTTGTACAGGTTATTCATGAACCGCTACCAAGTCAACAACGGGCGCTGCGGATAGGCCGGGAATCCTGTGTCATCCAGCCCCGAATGCTCAGCATTTCAGCCAACAGCAGGGTCGTTTCATGCCACCCTCTCTGTGCGCGCAAAGTCGTTGCGCATTGTTTGGCGAAAATTCCCGGCCAGCGGCTTGACGAACACCAGGCGCGGCGTGCTGGCATACGCTTGACCTGGTCGCGCCAAGCCGCGCCCGGAAGTCTCTCCCAGCAGTTCCCAGCCAGCGGCCCTGTAGCAGGTTCCCCGATACTGGCGTGGATCGACAAAGGTCTCCAGCAACAGCGGACGAAATCCCCAATGTTGTTGCCAGTCATCCTGCACCCGCCGCGCCAATTGCCCTAACACATGACTGGCCAGGTGTGGAATGCGCACCTCGGGAAAGATCAGGAAACGGCTGTTATTCAGCACCAGAGACAGGTTCGCCATGCGTTCGTGGCGTTGCCAACCAATCCACCGATCACGCACTGCGATCGCCTTGGCGGCACCGCTGAGCAGCACACAGCCCAGATAGAGCGAATCGCAACGAATAAAGTAACGCAGGCGGTAGCCGAAGGCGCTGCGATAACCCAACTGGTGGTAACGCTCCACGGCCGCGTTCCACTGCCGCACCAACGCGGTGGCGGTAACCGGCTCCAAGCTGACCGGAGCGACATCGGCCAGGCGCGCGGACAGCGACGGTGCCTGGATCTCAGGCAATTTGCGTGCAGCCCGGCGCTTGCTCCCGGGGCGCGGTGACTGAGACTGCAACCTTGGCAGTTTGACCAGTCCGTCGCGCTCCAGGCGCTCTAGAAGCCTGCCGCAGGCGGTGAGCTTAGGCGTTCCAGCCATGGTGAACCAGCCCAAATGTTCGCACAAGGTCGCCGCCAGTTCGGTGCGGGATAATCCTGGCAGCCATTCCACCGTCTGCCGAATCTGGTCGATTTCCTCCATATCAAACTCGCGCCCAGATTCCGCCCAACGCGTTACAATCCGATTCATGGAAAAAACTCTATATCATGTGTTTGCCTGTATGCTTCATGATAATGCCATAGTCGTTTCCCAACTGTCTAGGGGCAGTTGATATCGAACGGCGTCTCGATCGTCGATCTGGGGTCCCAACGCAGTTGCATGAACTCCGGCTGGATCATGCCTGAAAATACGGTACATCAGGAATGAGGCGTATTACGCGAGCGACAGAATCCCTTCAGGCAGCACGTCCGATACCAAGGCGATTGCCTAAATCCATGCTGGTCTTCTGCAATTGCCACAGGCACCCCGAGTTTCACCAGTTTCACCATCAGGTCGGCTTTGCCCTCGTTGACCCACTCCAAGACTGGGAACGTATTGCAAAAATCCACAACACAAGATCGACTCCGAAGCGCCAAGCTCGGCGCTGCACCCGATGGCCTTGCGCAGCGCGTCGTACAACAGGCCGATGTCGGTTGGAAAGGACAGGTCGGTCTCCACCAAAGCGCAGTCGCAGCGGGCCTGTATCTTGCCCAAGCGCACAATATCGGCTAATGTCCGATGGATGCAATCCGCAGCGCAGGCGAGCGACATGATCCCGATTCCCGATCACGCCAACGATCTTTTCTACCCAGACACCGATGGACGCCCGATGGCCGAAAGCGATTTTCAGCGCGAACCTCTATCCTACGCCATCAGCGCGCTCCGCCGATTTTTCCACGATCAGGACGACATTTACGTTTCGGGTAACCTGCTGATTTATTATGAGCAAGGCAATCCGAAGGCATCGGTGGCCCCGGATGTCTTCGTTGTGCGCGGTGCCCCAGGTCACGACCGGCGTATCTACAAGCTTTGGGAGGAGCCCAAAGCGCCGGATTTCGTGCTGGAGATCACCTCCAACAGCAGCGTCAGCGAAGATCAGGGCATCAAGCGCGGCCTGTACGCCTTCCTCGGCATCGAGGAATACTGGCAGATCGATCCCACCGGCGATTATCTCATCCCGTCGCTTCAGGGTTTGCGGCTGACCGAGGGCAACTACTGGCCGATCCCGGTGCGCGACAGCGGCGACGGCACGCTGATCGGTGCTAGCACGGTGCTCGGCCTGGAGCTGCGCAATACCGGTGGCCAGCTGCACTTCCACGACCCGATTCAGGATCGAACACTCCTCACCTATGCCGAGTTGGCGCAGGCAGCAGAGATTGCCGAGCGCGGGCGAGAGATCGCAGAACGAGCGCGCCGCATCGCCGAGCGAGGATATCAGAACGCCGAGCAGGCGCGCGAGACGGCCGAGCGTCGCGCCGAAACCGAGGCTCGGCAACGCGCAGCAGCCGAGGCGCGCGCCGACGTCGAAGCTCGGCAACGCGCAGCAGCCGAGGCGCGCATCGCCGAGTTGGAGAAAAGCTTGCGCAACCAGCGCTGATACGCCCTCGCCGACCCGTCGACCTCAGCGCATACGCAGAAACGCTACATGACCTCGAGTTTCGACTGCTTGCTCTGCTGCTTCCCGGTGGCTCGACTCGCCAATCCGAACGCAGCGCGAAGTTGCAACTCAACGACCCCGGGCCGAAGCCGAGCTGAACGAATACCGGGTGGCTTTGCTGAGCAAATAATAAAGCCAGGCCTTGGGCGATTTCTGTCGAGAAACACACCACCGGGCTCGTCTTTGCGTCCGGCCTCGACGTCGCGGCAACCCGCCTATGCAGCGACGATGGGCGGGTTGCCGTTTCGCGAAGGCGAACGAAAATCCGGCGCCAGCTGGTACGTTCCTCTCCGGCAATCGCCTGATGCCTGGCTACGCAGTCAGCGAGGAGCTTGGCGGATATCTGGCTTGGTCAGTTCGATGCCGATACCGACGCCGATAGCGGTAGCGAATGAGTCGGCAGGCGACACCCAAGCCAACAACCTGTTTAGCTTGTTTCTGCACCATCACTTACCGATGTTTTCACCAGCTTTGCCACCCCTCGCCGAGCGCATGCGTCCACAAAGTCTTGACGAGTTTGTCGGTCAGCATCACCTGCTGGCAGAAGGTCGTCCACTACGCAGCGCAATCGGTAAGGAACAACCGCATTCGATGATTTTCTGGGGGCCGCCAGGAACTGGCAAGACCACATTGGCACGGGTGATTGCGGCACATTCCAGCTGCCATTTCCTGAAGCTTTCGGCATTGCTGTCCGGCGTCAAGGAGATTCGCGCGGCGGTAACCCAGGCGCGCCAGTTGCGTGAGGTGCAGGGCAAGGGCAGCATATTGTTCATCGATGAGGTACATCGGTTCAATAAGTCGCAGCAGGATGCGTTCTTGCCCCACGTCGAGGATGGCACGCTGATTTTCATCGGCGCGACGACGGAAAATCCGTCATTTGAATTGAACAACGCGTTGTTATCCCGCACCAGGGTTTATGTACTGAAGGCGCTGGAGTCCGCGGATCTGGAACTGGTGGTGCAGCGGGCGCTGGCCGATGTGGAGCGCGGTTTGGGTGCGCGGCATCTTAGCATTGACGATCAGGCGCGCAGGCTGCTGGCAGAGTCTGCCGACGGCGATGCGCGGCGGGTGCTGAATTTGCTGGAACTCGCGGCCGATCTCACCGTGGAGGCTGCGGTGGACTCGGCCGATGGAGCGCATGCTATCGAACTCGGGCGCATCGACGTGACCAGGGTGCGTCAGGTCATCGAGGGCAGTCTGCGGCGTTTCGATAAGGCCGGAGAGGCATTTTACGATCAGATCTCGGCATTGCATAAGTCGGTGCGGGGCTCGGCGCCGGATGCCGCACTGTATTGGTTGGCACGCATGATCGACGGTGGCAGCGATCCGCTCTATATTGCGCGGCGTCTGGTGCGTATGGCCAGCGAGGACATTGGCAATGCAGATCCGCGCGCTCTGACGCTGGCGCTCAACGCTTGGGATGCCCAGCGCCGACTGGGCAGCCCGGAGGGCGAACTCGCGCTGGCTCAGGCGGTGGTTTATCTAGCCTCCGCGGCCAAGAGCAATGCCGTTTACAAGGCTTGGAATGCGGCCCTGGCCGAGGTCCGTTCCCAGGGCTCGCTGCAGGTACCGGTGCATTTGCGCAATGCGCCAACGCGCCTGATGAGGGAATTGGGCTATGGGCGTGCCTACCGCTATGCCCATGACGAGCCCGAAGCCTACGCCGCCGGCGAGTGTTATTTCCCACCGGAAATGCCGCCGCGGCGTTATTATGAGCCGGTGCAGCGCGGACTCGAGATCCGCATTGCAGAGAAATTGCAGCGATTGCGCGAATTGGATCGACTCGCAAACGCCGGTCACGCGCGAGATGAGGGTTGATCCGCATGCTGGAATCCACGGCTTCTATTTCTATGGACCGGCGATGGACCGCTGGTTGTTGAGTCTTTACCGAACCCGAATAACATGCTGCAGATTCTTGCCATTGCCGGAGGCGGCGCCGTCGGTGCCGTGACGCGTTTTCTGGTCTCCACTGGTGTCTATCGGTTACTGGGGCGGGAGTTTCCATGGGGCACGCTGGCGGTTAATGTGCTTGGCTCCTTTGTCATGGGGTTATTGTTTATGCTGCTGTTGGAGCGCAGTTTAATGGCGGCGGAGTTGCGGGCTGCAATCCTGGTCGGCTTTTTGGGTTCGTTTACGACCTTCTCCACCTTTTCACTGGAAACGCTAACCCTGGTGGAGCAAGGCGAGGCATTGCGCGCGCTGCTGAACGTTGGTATCAGTGTCTTGCTGTGCCTGGTAGCCTGTTGGGCCGGAATCATTGCCGCGAGAGCGTTATGAGCGAGCACAAACATCCCTCTGCTGAAGCTGACGCCGAGACCTCGGTCTTGGACGAGACCGAGCGTTGTCTGGTTTGGGCCACCATGGTCCGGGTCTATTTGACCGAGTCCGACCACGAACTGAAACCGCTGCTCAAGTGCCTACATGACGAATTGCAGGTGTGTGGCGTGACCGTCATGCGCGGGATTGCGGGCTTTGGCGCATCTGGTGTCTTGCATAGCGCTGGGCTGGTGGATTTGTCGACGGACTTGCCGTTGGTGTTGGAGTTCTTCGATCGACCCGACCGTGCCCGTGCCGCGATCGAGCGCATCAAAGACTTTGTCGAACCTGGGCACGTGATCTCTTGGAGTGTCAACGTCGAATTGAATCACCGCTGATATTTATCGCATTAGGAAATCGAATATGCTCGACCCGAAACTATTGCGTGGCGAACTGGCCCGGGTGGCCGAACAGCTCGCGCGCCGTGGAATGGCTCTTGATATGGCGCGAATCGAGGCGCTGGAGGAGCGGCGCAAGGGCTTGCAAACGCGTGTGCAGGAGCTTCAGAACCTGCGCAACACTCGATCAAAGGCGATCGGCAAGGCGAAGGCTGCAGGACAGGACATCGAGCCGTTAAAAGCCGAGGTTGCTGTGTTTGGCGATCAGCTCAAGGCGATGAACGCGGAGCTTGACGTATTGCAGGAACAGATGCGCGAGATCAGCCTCGGTTTGCCGAATCTGCCCGCTGCCGACGTGCCGGACGGTGCGGATGAGAACAGCAACCGCGAGGAGCTCCGCTGGGGCGAGCCGCCGTCTTTTGCGTTCGAGCCCAGGGACCACGTCGATCTGGGCGTGCCGGCGGGCTGGCTGGATTTCGATGCCGCGGCCAAGCTGACCTCGGCTCGTTTTGTGGTGTTGAGCGGGCCGTTGGCGCGTTTACATCGCGCGCTGATTCAATTTATGCTCGATGTGCATGGCAGCGAACATGGCTATCGTGAGGTCTATGTACCCTACCTGGTCAATGCCGACAGTTTGACCGGTACCGGGCAGTTGCCCAAATTCGAGGCCGACCTGTTCATGGTCCCAGGCAAGGAGCAGAGCCAGGGTGAGCAAAAGGAGCGGGATTTTTACCTGATTCCGACCGCCGAGGTGCCGGTGACCAACCTGGTGCGCGATGTCATTGTCGAGGATGCCGATCTGCCCTGCAAATGGGTTGCGCATACTCCCTGTTTCCGCAGCGAAGCCGGCTCTTATGGTAAGGATACCCGCGGCATGATTCGCCAGCACCAGTTCGAGAAGGTGGAGTTGGTGCAGGCGGTGCGTCCAGCGGAGTCCGCCGCCGCGCTGGAGACCCTAACCGGCCATGCCCAGGCGATTCTGCAGCGCCTGGGGCTAGCGTACCGGGTGGTGACTCTGTGCACTGGGGATCTCGGCTTTGCTGCCACCAAAACCTATGACCTGGAGGTTTGGCTGCCTGGGCAACAGCGTTATCGCGAGATCTCCTCATGCAGCAATTTCGGCGATTTCCAGGCGCGCAGGCTACAGGCACGCTGGCGCAACCCCGAGACCGGCAAGCCAGAGCTGTTGCATACGCTAAACGGCTCTGGACTCGCGGTTGGGCGCGCTTTGGTGGCGGTGATGGAGAATTACCAGCAGGCCGATGGCAGCATTGTCGTACCGGATGCGTTACAGCCTTACATGGGCGGACTTCGCCTGTTACAGCCCGCTGGCTGAGCCTGGGATTTGCTTTGACCAGACCGCCGGGCGACCGAGTCGCCTCAACGCCTGGCCAGCAGCAGCAATTGTCCATCGCGCAGCACTTGCAGGCTGTACAGTTCACCGCCGACGGCCTGCAATGCCTGCTTCAGATCGTTCAGATTGCGAATCGGCATGCGATTGACTTGCAGAATCAGGTCACCATCGCGCAGTCCCGACATCCAGGCCGGGCTCCCCGGCCGCAATGGTCCGACACCGACCAACCGCTGGCGTCCACGCGGGGTGTCGCGCAGGGTTTCGCCGATCAGCGCTCCTTCCAGCATCATGCTGAGCGTCTTACCTTGAATAAAGCCGGCGAAGGGGTCGGCGAGCGTGCCGTGCAAGGTATGGCGCTTGCCACCGCGCAGAATGCTGAGCTCCACGGCGCTGCCGGCGCTCAATAGTCCGATGCGATTGCGCAAATCGGCAGAGTTGCCGATGCTGTGATTATCCACCGCGATCACGATGTCGCCGGGTTTCAGGCCGGCGCTTTCTGCCGCGGAACCCGTCTCCACAGTGGTAATGACAGCACCACGGAACAGCTCGATGCCCAGCGCCGCGGATAGTTCCGGCGTCAGATCCTGTGCGGCGGCACCAAACAGGCCGCGGCGTACCCCGCCATGCTCCAGGATCTGGTCGACCACGATGCGCACCATGTTGGTGGGGATAGCGAAACCAATGCCGACATTACCGCCGCCGGGGGCGAGGATGGCGGTGTTGAGTCCGACCAATTCGCCGTTCAGATTGACCAGCGGCCCCCCGGAGTTGCCAGGGTTGATGGATGCATCGGTCTGGATGAAGCTCTCATAGCCTTCGATGCCGAGTCCGGTGCGCCCCAGGGCACTGACGATGCCGGAGGTGACCGTCTGGGCCAACCCAAACGGGCTGCCGACAGCAACCACGAAATCTCCGACCCGCAATGCATCGGAGTCTGCCAGCGGGATCTCGGTCAGCGCCTCGGCGGTCACCCGCAGCAAGGCGATATCGGTCTCGGGATCGGAACCGATCAATTCCGCTTCCACTCGGCGCCCGTTGTGCAGGGTGACATGCATGGCGTCGGCGCTTTCGATCACATGGTGGTTGGTGAGGATCAGGCCGCGATCGGCGTCGATAACGACGCCTGAGCCCAGGCTATGGTTCTCGCGCTCCCGCGGTCGACCGGGAATGTTGAAAAAGCGGCGAAAGAACGGATCGCGCAACAGGGGATGTTGCTCTGTTGCGATCTCTGTCAGCGTGGAAATGTTGACGACTCCCGGCACCACGCGTTCAAGCATTGGCGCCAGGCTCGGCAGAGGCTGGCCATCTACCCGTGCGGGTAAGGCGGCCGAAACCTGTGCTAGCGGCCAGCCCGAGAGCAGCGATAGCAGGGCGGCAGTTTGCAACAAATACAGCAGTTTTTGCATGGTGGAAGAATCTGTCATGGGTTCGATACGGACTATACTGATACTGATGGCCAAATCACAAGAACCGGCCAGCTCACAAGAACCGGAGTGGAGATGTCGAACAGCAATCCGACCCCCGCAGGGGTCGACTCTGTTGTCAAGCGTTCCATACAGCGTTTGGGACGCGACCCGGACACTGTATTACAACACCTGATCGCAGTTCAGCAGACGTTCTCGTTTGTGCCGAGCACCGCTGTGGAGTCCCTGGTGCGGGCCATTGATGTGACATCCGCGCAACTCCTGGCCGCAGTGGATTTTTACGCCTTTTTGTCTCTGTCGCCGCGCGGTGATTATGACATTCTGTTCAGCGACAATATCAGCGACCGTATGCTGGGCAATCAGCAACTGATGCGCGAACTGTGCAAATTGCTTGATGTCGTGCCAGATCGCACGCGCGCAGATGGTCGGGTTCGCGTAGGCCTGACGTCCTGCACCGGCATGTGCGACCAGGCGCCGGCCCTGTTGGTCAATGGCTTTGCGCTGACGCGTTTGGACGAGCATCGAGTCCGTCGTATTGCGGCGCTGGTGAATGCCGGCGCGGCATTACCGAATTGGCCCCAGGAATTTTTTGCCGTCACCGATCATGTGCAGCGCCGGGGCCTGTTGTTGGACGATTTGCAAAGCCGAGATGCCGGGGTTGCGGCATTGCTGAGCCGAGGCAGCGATGCGATCTTGGCAGAAATCGAGCGTGCCGGCTTGCGCGGGCGTGGCGGTGCTGGTTTCAGCACCGCGCTGAAGTGGCGTCTTTGTCGCGAGTCCGCGAATCCGCACAGGGTTGTCGTCTGCAATGCCGACGAGGGCGAACCGGGTACCTTCAAAGACCGCGTTTTACTGAGCTCCTATGCTGATCTGATGGTGGAAGGCATGACCCTATGCGCGGGCATCGTCAACGCCTGCGACGGCTTTATCTATCTGCGCGGTGAATACCGTTACCTACTGGAGCATTTGGAGTCCGTATTGCAGCGCCGCCGCGAGCAGGGCTTGCTCGGGCAGGCGATCGGCGGTCGCGTCGGCTTCGATTTCGATATCCGTATCCATCTTGGCGCTGGTGCCTATATCTGCGGCGAGGAATCGGCGCTGATCGAGTCGCTGGAGGGCAAGCGCGGCATCCCTCGCAAGCGTCCGCCGTTCCCAGTCATCAAAGGCTATCTGGAGCGCCCGACGGTGGTCAACAATGTCGAGACCCTAGTTGCTGCCGCACGTATCGCCGAGCACGGTGGCGCTTGGTTCCGCGGCGAGGGCACCGGGCAATCTGCCGGCAGCAAGCTCCTCAGCGTCAGCGGCGATTGCGCGCGACCGGGAATCTACGAGGTGCCGTTCGGTACCTCGATCGCCGAGGTGCTCGACGACTGTGGCGCATGGGATACGCAGGCGGTACAGCTCTCCGGTGCTGCGGGCAAGACGTTGGGAGTGGACGAGTTCCAGCGCTTGTTGGCATTCGAGGATCTGCCCACGGCAGGCGCCTTGATGATCTTCGATCAGAGCCGGGATCTGCTCGATATGGTGTGCAATTTTGCCGACTTTTTTACCCATGAGAGCTGTGGTTTTTGCACGCCCTGTCGCGTCGGTGGCAAACTATTGCGCGATCTGGTGGCCAAGGTTGCGGCGGGGCAGGCTAGGCGCGATGACTTGGCGGAGATGCGCCATATTGCCAATGTCATGCGCCGGACGAGCCATTGTGGTCTGGGCCATACCGCACCAAACCCTGTGCTCGATACCCTGGATAAGTTTCCGGCGATCTATGCCTCTCGATTGCGCAGCGAAAACGATGACCCGGCCTTCGATCTCGAGGCTGCGCTGAGTGAGGCACGCGCGTTGAGCGGCGCGACGAATGCGCAACCCAAGCCAGTGCCAACCTTGGATGCCGAAGTATGACAACACCAGACAGTTTCAGGCTTAACGGCAAGCTGATCCCGTTTTCGGCAGGGCAGACCATCATGGATGCAGCGCTAACGGCGGGCGTGTACATCCCGCACCTATGCCATCATCCAGAGTTTGTTCCCCATGGCAGCTGTCGAATCTGTGTGGTATGCGCTGACGGGCGCGAGCTCTGCGCCTGCACCACCCCAGCAGTCGCCGGCATGCAGGTGGAGAGCGACAGCGACGACATCCGCGCATTGCGGGTCGCGCTCTTGCAGATGCTGTTTGTCGAAGGTAACCATGTCTGCCCGGGCTGCGAGAAAAGCGGCGCCTGCCAGCTGCAAGCGGTTGCTTACTATTGTGGCATGCTTGATCTGCATTTCCATTCATTCTTCCCGTACCGGGAGGTGGATGCCTCCCATCCGGACGCGATTCTGGATCGCAACCGCTGCATCCTATGCGAACTCTGCGTACGCGCCAGCCGCGATCATGACGGCAAGTCTGTATTTGCCATCAGCGGTCGCGGCATGCAGAGCCGGCTGATCGTCAATTCTCCCAGCGGACGGCTCGGCGACAGCCTTTTTTCGGGTTCCGATCGGGCCGCTCAGGTGTGCCCGGTGGGTGCTATTCTGCCGCGCCGGGGTGCTTTTCAGGTGCCGATCGGCGAGCGCCTGTACGACCGCGAGACAATCGCCGACGCCGGTGGCCCGGCTGCTGACGATCGGGGTTGAGCATGGGCACCGGACGGCAATCGAAACTCAGGGTCGCGACCGCTTCACTGGCCGGCTGTTTTGGCTGCCATATGTCATTGCTCGATATCGACGAGCGCATCATTGATCTGGTGGAGCTGGTGCAGTTCGACCGTACGCCGCTGACGGATATCAAACGGGTTGGCCTATGCGAGCTTGGCTTGATCGAGGGGGGTGTCTGCAATACCGAGAATCTGCAGGTGCTGCGTACGTTCCGCCAGCATTGTAAGATGCTCGTTGCGGTGGGGGCCTGCGCCATCAATGGCGGCATTCCCGCCATGCGCAATCGATTTTCACTGGACGAAATCCTCACGGAAGCCTATGTCGATGGTCTCGGTCTGCACAATGCCGGCATTCCGAATGATCCTGAATTGCCGCTGTTGCTGAATCAGGTGCATCCGATCCATGAACTGGTGAAGGTCGATTATTTTCTGCCGGGCTGCCCGCCGTCGGGGGAGGCGATCTGGATCTTTCTTCGCGCATTGCTGGATGGCAGGCCGATCCACCTGCCTTATACGCAGATGCATTACGACTGACGAGACCAACAGAAAATGTCAACCTCTCTCGAAACCGCCACCCAGCCGGAACAGCTCCGACGTGTCGTCATCGAACCGCTGACGAGGGTCGAGGGGCACGGCAAGGTGACCCTGTTGCTGGATCAGCATGATCGGGTGCAACAGGCGCGGCTGCATATTGTGGAATTCCGTGGTTTCGAAAAGTTCATTCAAGGCCGGCCCTATTGGGAATTGCCGGTGCTGGTGCAGCGGCTGTGCGGTATCTGTCCGGTTAGCCATCATTTGGCGGCAGCCAAAGCCTGCGATCAACTGGTCGGCGCCGAGCGGCTAACGCCGACTGCCGAAAAGGTGCGCAGGTTGATGCATTTCGGCCAGGTATTGCAATCCCACGCATTGCATTTTTTTCATCTGTCGTCACCCGATCTGCTGTTCGGCTTTGACGACCCGGTGACTCATCGCAACATCGTCGGGTTGATCCATGACCATCCTGACATCGCCCGCCGCGGCGTGCTATTACGCAAGTATGGCCAGGAGGTGATTCGCATTACCTGCGGTAAGCGCATCCACGGCACCGGAGCCCTACCCGGCGGAGTCAACAAATCGCTCAGCAACGCAGAGCGCGACCTGTTGCGCACGGACATCGGCCAGATCGTCCGTTGGGCGCAGGATGCGGTGACCTTGATCCGCCATATCCTCAGTGCAGATGCGGAACGGAATTGGCGCTTCGGGACAGTACAGGCCAATGCATTGAGTTTGGTTCGCGGTGATGGTGCACTGGAGCTGTATGACGGCGTTCTGCGCGCATGCGATGCGCTGGGCAATCCGATCTTCGATCAGGCCGACTGTCACGACTATGCAACCCTGATCAGGGAGCAGATCAAGCCCTGGACCTATATGAAGTTCCCCTTCATCGCTGCGTTAGGTCCGGATTCCGGCTGGTATCGGGTCGGGCCGCTTGCGCGAATCGGCAATTGCGATCACATCGACACGCCACTGGCCGAGCAGGAACGTATCGCGTTGCTGGAAGTCGACCATGGGCGAGCAGTGCAGGCGTTGATGGCCAATCATTGGGCACGCATGATCGAATTGCTGCATTGCGCCGAGTCCATTGAGCGGCTACTCGATGATCCGGACATCGGCGGCTCGGATCTGCTCAGGGAGGGCAAGCGACAAGGCACCGGCATCGGCGTCATAGAGGCACCACGCGGCACCCTGTTCCACCATTATGAAGTCGGTGACGATGGCCTGGTGCGCCGGGCCAATCTGATCGTTTCCACCACGCACAACAACCAGGTCATGAACGAATCGATCCGCGAGGTCGCGCGCGTCTATCTGGACGGCAATCGTCTCACCGAGCCGTTATTGAACCGCATCGAAATCGCGATCCGCGCGTACGATCCTTGCCTGTCCTGCGCCACCCACGCGTTGGGCAAAATGCCGCTGGAGATCGAACTGCTGGATGCCGATGGCAACGTCCGCCAGCGCATGCGCAAGCGTGCGAGCGGCGATGTCGAGGCTGAGCTGCCGCTGGCGGACAACGATGTCCTCGAGCCCGTTGACGGCCGGGTGCCATGATGCGCATCGAATCGGCACCTGCCGCCGCGCCGATTCTGGTCTTTGGCATCGGTAATCCATCCCGAGGCGACGATGCGCTTGGTCCGCTGCTGATCGAGCGTCTCATGCGCGAGCAGGCGGTCGGTCGGCTGCCCGGCGTGGACCTGCTGACTGACTTTCAATTCCAGCCCGAACATGCGCTCGATCTGCGAACCAGGCGGCAACTGGTTGTCGTCGATGCCAACCTGAACGGTGCTGCGCCCTTTGCGGTACATCGACTCGCGCCGGATGCCGGCATGTCGCACAGCACCCACGCCATGGGTGCCGCGGAACTCCTGGCGATTACGCTGCGGCTATATGGTCGGGCGCCCGACGCCTGGCTGTTGGCCGTGCGCGGCGTGGACTTTGAACTGGGAAGCGATCTGAGTTCACCTGCCCGCGATCATCTCGATGCGGTTACAGATTATCTGATCGAATGCCGATGCCGGCTGGTCTCGCGCCGGCAATTTTCGATTCAGGCCCTTTCTGCCTAGTGGAGCGGTACAGAAATCCCGAGGCGGTTCGTTGTCGTTGTCGTTGTCGTAATCGTAGTCGTTATCGAGCATTCGGCCAAGACGATTATGACAACGACAACGACAACGACAACGATAACGATAACGACCGGAGACTGTCTTGGAACATCTGCACCGAGGCACTAGCGATCACATCAGCACCAGCAAGAAGATCAAACCTCCGAGCAGCACCCGGTAGAGCACGAACGGCAACATGCTGACGCGCTCGATGAAGCGCAGGAAATAGTAAATGGTCAGGTAGGCGGTGATGAACGACAGCAGCGCGCCAAGACAAAGAGCGTACCAGTCAACCGGTTGGGTGCTGCCGATCAGGTCTTTGCTGGCGATCAGCCCTGCCAGCAGAATGGTCGGGATCGACAGCAAAAACGAAAAGCGAGATGCGGCTTGTCTTGTCAGTCCGAGGAATAGCCCGGCCGTAATCGTGATGCCGGAGCGCGATGTGCCGGGGATGATGGCGACGGCCTGAAAGCAGCCGATAATCAATGCGCCGATCCAGTTCAAAGTGTGTTCGTCGCGCTTGCGCAGGCCGCGGAGATCGGCATACCAGAGCAGCAGTCCGAAACCGATGCTGGTGGTGGCGATGACCAGCGCAATCAGCTGTTCATCCTGACGCAGCACTTCAAGGACGGCCTTGAGCGGTAACCCCAGCACCAACAAGGGCAACGTGGCGATGACGATCATCCAACCCAGATGGGCGTCGCGATCCAGCATGCTGCGTTGGCCGAAGGATGCAAACATGGCTTTGGCCATGATGGCCAGGTCGCGGCGAAAATACAACACCACTGCCGTCAGCGTGCCTAAATGCACGGCGACGTCGAATGAGAGTTGCTGCAGCTGGTAGCCGAACAGAAGCGGGGCCAGGATCAGATGGCCGGAGCTGGAGATAGGCAGAAATTCGGTTAAACCTTGAACAAAGGCGAGCAGGGCAATCTGGATCGTGTCCATGGTGTGCGTCTCGGAGTCAGGTGCTGGTCTGGATTACAGCAGGTTAAGTGAATGTAGGTCCGTTTTTTCAGTTTAGTTGACATAGAACAGGCGGTGCACGGCGCGGCTGGTATCGCCAGTGCTCTGCTGCGCAAGTCGCGAGACCGTTTGCAGTCGTCATCGATAACCCACGATGAGCGAGTAGGACAATGACAACGATTACGACAACCACAAACAGCAGAAACGGTAGCGGGACATCCGCACCGCTGCACTAGGGGGCTCTACTCGCTGCCCGCCCGCATCCCCTGTGCGGATGATGAATCTGTTGCCGACTCGGCTTTTTCCGGCAGCCAGCGCAGCAGGATTTCTTCTAGCTGTTCCTTCTTCACCGGCTTGGGAACGAAGTCGTCCATGCCGGCGTTGATACAGGCATTCTGGTCGCTGCTGGTCACTGATGCGGTCATCGCGATGATCGGGAGCCGATGCCCGCCGCTGGGGATTTCACGTACACGAATCTGTTGGGTCGCCTCATGGCCTCCCATAACCGGCATCTGGACATCCATAAAAACCAAATCGTAGTTGTGCCCGTTGCGCAGCATATCGACGGCGAGCTTGCCATTGACCACCGCATTGACCTCGATGCCAAGGCGGTTCAGCATCATAGTCAATACCTTCTGATTCACCGCATTGTCCTCGGCGATCAAGACCCTGGCATTGAAACGCCAGCGCGGTTTGGCTGCGGGTGGCGCCGGGATGTCGGCTGCCGGGTCTGGCATTTCCAGCACTTTGACCACGGCATCGTGCAGCAAACCCTGTCGGACCGGCTTCAGCAGACTGACGCCAATGCCGGCGCGACGTGCGTCCGCACCTGGATAGCCCAACGAACTCAGCATTAACAAACGTACGGCGACGAGTGAGCTTTCGTTTTTGATGCGTTGGGCAAGCTCGATGCCATCCATCTCGGGCATTTGCATGTCGAGGATGGCCAGCGCGAACGGATTGTCCTCGTCGATTGCCCGCCGCAAAGCCAGCAAGGCATCGGCACCGCATTCGACGCTTTCGGTTTCGGCTCCCCAGTTACCTAAATAGTTTTCCAAGATGAGTCGGTTGGTGGCATTATCATCGACGATCAACATCCGTACACCAAGTAAATCGCACTTGTTATGTCGGGGTGGGCTGTTGGACTTAATCAGCCGCAGGGTGAACCAAAAGGTCGAGCCCTGGTTCGGAACGCTCTCGACGCCAATACCGCCTCCCATCAGTTTGACCAGGCGTTTGGAAATGACCAACCCAAGCCCGGTGCCGCCAAAACGGCGCGTGGTCGATGCATCCGCCTGGGTGAAAGGCTGGAACAGATGGTCCACCACATCGGGCGCGATGCCGATACCGGTATCTCTGACACTGACGCGCACAATGACCCCGCTGTGCCCATCGGGTCGCGCGCTGACCCGCGCAACTACCTCTCCCTGTTGGGTAAATTTCACCGCATTGCCCATCAGGTTGAGCAGGATTTGGCGCACCCGATAGGGATCGCCGCGCACCTGATCAGGCACATCCGGCTCGACGAAGCTTGCGATTTCAATGGGTTTGTCGCGGGCGTTGGACGCGACCAGGGCGGTGACCTCCTCAATGCTGCTGCGCAGATCGAAGTCGAGTTCCTGCAGATCCAATTTGTCGGCCTCGATCTTGGACAAGTCGAGGATGTCGTTGATGATGTTAAGCAACATGTTGCTGGATTTCTCCGCGGTATTGAGAAAATCCATCTGGCGTTGGCTCAACGAGTCATCGCGCAGCAGATCAAGCATGCCGAGAATACCGTTCATCGGTGTTCTGATCTCGTGGCTCATGACCGCCAGAAACTGGCTCTTGGCGCGATCCGCAGCCAGCGCCTGATCGCGTGCATCGGCGAGTTCGGCGATCTGCCGTCGCGTTTCCGTCATGTCGCGAGCGATGGCCGTGAACACCGTGTAGTCGTTGGTCTGGACCTGGCTGATGGCAAGATACAGCGGAAACTCCTCGCCATTGCGGCGCCGGCCCTTTACGTCATGGGCACGGCATAACAGCTCGCTGGCCGGCAAACCCGGTTGCTCGATGCTCAGCAATGCCTCGAGTCGAGGGCGGCTCACCTCCGCCAACAGGGTGGTCAGAGGCTGGCCGCGCAGTTCGCTGCTGGTGCATCGAAACATTCGTTGGGCCGCGCTGTTCAGAGCGACCAAGCGGCCGTGCGCGTCGATATGTATCGCACCATCCACCATGTTGTCGATAATGGCGCGATTGCGCGCCCGGCTGACCGCCAGCAACAGGATCTGTCGACGCATTGCCGAGACCATCCGCCAGACCACCAGTGCGGCAATGATCCAAGCCAGTGTCGCCAAGGCGAACAGCAGATACTCGATCGCCGTTGTCTGGAGACTGCTCGAGCTGTCCGTGGTGGCCGGCGACAGCCGCTCCAGCAACAGCCAAGTCGCCACCAGACCCAGCGTGGCAAGGCCCAACAACACCGAGACTTCGAGCCGCATGCCAGTTCGTTGGTCAGCTTGGAATTCGAATGGCTTTGCGTTGCGGTACATGGCATATAGAGTCGATTGGGAGTAAGCTTCGAGCTTGGTTGTCAGGTCTGGTTCGGCGACCGCGGAACTTCAGCGCTTGTGCATCGCTGGAGCGCGCAAGAATAACCCGATTTTCCGGCTGGCCGCACACCAGCGATATGGACACTGCCGCACTGGCCGGCGCTTGCCGGTATGATGCATACTTGCTGGTTGAATCAACAGCGCACGGCGCAGATCGGAGCAAGCTTATGCCCGAGTCAGCAGCACTTCAAAAACCAATCCTCGAGGCTCGACTCGAGGCCATTTGCGCTCGGGGCTGCAAGCGAGTTGGAGACGATATCGCGGCTCTCGAGCGCGGCCACCAGCTGGCCGAAACCGAGGGCCTAAACGCTCGCGAGCGCGCCTGGCTGCTGGCCGAATTGAAGGCTATTATGGCAGTCTATGGAGGAAGCTGCCGGATCGAGCCGGCGGATCGACTGGATTGATTAGAATAGCAAATCCTAAGGCAATCTCAGCTCGAATCAGTCGGCAGTATGCAATCCATTTTTCAGCCCTTCTCTCAGCAATGTTCAGCAAATTCGCACTAGATTGAAGCTGACTTCGAGTTGATCAAGGTAAATGCGTTCGCTGAGAAAATATCAGCTGATGCTACCGAATGGTACGCTGCATTAGGGTTGACTTTCCATTCATTGGAGCCTGCACAATGACCAAGAACAAAGTTCAAATTACCACCCTGACTTTTCGCGATGGACCGCAATCCACTGGGATGTGGGACGATTACTTCGGGCTGGTCAGCCAGTCCCTTCTCGAATGGAAAACCGGCGAAGAAGGGGAAGCACTGTCGCGGCTGCGCAGAATTGCCACCTTAGTCAAACAAGCTGGTTTTACTGGCGCGGAAGTCTTCTGGGGACAATCCTTTCAGAAGCATATGCTTGCAGGTATCAGTCCATTTGAAGCCATGGCTCTTAACCGCGAGGTATTCGGCCCGGATTTCATGCTGAGCGGACTTGGGCGCGGGGTCAACGCCGTCGGCTTCAGACCCTATGGTCAGGACGTGATCGATACCTTCGTTGAGCGCTTTGCCCAACGCGGGGGAGTACCCGACAAAAAGCTGATGAAACTGCGGGTGTTCGATGCGCTGAACAATCTGCAAAACTGCTTCCGTATGATCTCGGCGGCGATTCGCAATAATCAAAAAGCAGAACGCGTGGCGGCGAACAACAGCTTGCCCGAGAGCGAGCGCGGCGATGACTGGCGGCATATGGAGCCCGTGAATTTGATCCATATCGAACCAGCGCTATGCTATCAGCCGGAACGGCAGTATAACGACGAAACCCTGTACTCAGATGAATACTATGTGGCATATGCCAAGAAATTGATCAATGCCGCGGAAGAGGCGGGCGGTACCCTGGATTCTTTGGCCATCAAAGATATGGCGGGGCAACTCGATCCCGATCGCGCTGCAAGGCTGATTCCAAAACTCGCCGATTTGGGGCTGCCGGTCTATCTGCATACACATTCCACGAATTACAAACAGGCCGTTGCAACAGCAAGAGTGGCCGCCGACAGCGGAATCGTGGGCGTGGAAACAGTCGAATGGCCCTTGTCCGGCGGCACGGCCCATGCCAGCGTTCGCGACGTAATCGATGGCATGGAGGAACAGTTTGACCCTATTGACTTGGATAAGCTGACCCAGCTGGAACAGGAGCTCGAATCGCTTTGGGGAGCGAAAGAGAAACTCCTGGCCGAGGAAGGCGATCCGAAGGCCAAGCGGCTTGACTTGCGTGTCGACGAGCCGTCACGTCTCGAACTTTGGAAACTGGGTATTCCGGGCGGGGCAATGGCCGCGGTCATGATATTACTCCAGAAAGATGTCTGCACCTACAATAAAACCGACTTGAAGAATGCAAACGCCATGTTTGCAGCCGAACTCGATCATCTTCAGCAACGCATCGGATGGGTTCCCCTGGTGACGCCAATGGCGGATATCGTGTACACCCAAGCCGTTGTCAACCTGATCAATGGCAAAGACAAGATCATCGAACACCGTTATGCGAAGATGATTGTCGGGCTCTACGGACAACACATCAATCATGCGACCGGCAAGCGTGTAGCCATCCAGGAATCGGCCAGCAAAGCCGTCCTCGACTATTGCCGAGGCGTTCAAAATGGCGACTTTGCAATGCCCTCGTTCAATCAAACCTATCCGAAGCCGGTGATTTTGACAGAGCAGAAAGCGCCACCGCTAGAACTGGCCGAAGCTCGGAGCGCGTTTCAGGGGATTTTGACGAAATGCAAAATCGACCGCAACAGCCGTTTGGCGGACGAGGCGGTCATCATGCGGCTCATGGAGCCTCCGGCTTCGAAGGCGGTGACCGAGCGCTTGCTGGTCAATGCCCACCGCGACAGAATTCAGGCGCTGCTTGGCGTCCTAACCCCGAGTCTTCCAGCCTGGGATGTCCTGCCTGCCGAGGACATTGAGCCAACAGTTACAAGTTACGGAGGTCTCAAACGCGCCGAGGTGCTTGTCAAGCATTTGTTAGCCCCGGCGACGAAGGTTGCCGACGCCCTGCCAGTGGTTTTATCGGAAGCAGACGCCTTGCATGCTATTGCCCCATCCGGTCTCGATGCCGCCAGCAAAAGGAGTGCAATACTCCGGCTTGTCTATGGTTTTATCGAGAATGAGTATCTTCAGCTGGCGAGCGATCCATCCATGCAGATCGAAGGGACAGACTTACCTTTCGGGCCTCAAAGCAGCCTGTATTTTTTACAGAGCGAGTTTGATCCCTACACGCGGGAAGCTCGTCGTCTGCTGCATAAGCGATGGCCGGAAGAACACGACAGCACCCGGCTGTCGAAAGCGATAGAACACGGTGTATCTCTGGAGCAGGTTGTTCCAGTACAGTAACCCGTTGCAGCAACCGCTTGCGCTTTCTGCCTGATTGGATGCACAACGCAGTGATCACCGCGTTGGTTGGGCGCAAAGATCAAACTCGAGGGAATACAGGGTGCAAACCGCCCAGCACGCTCTCGGGATAAAGGTGCAGGCTGTCACAGCGCCCTATGGTGGGCGC
Source organism: Thiohalocapsa sp. PB-PSB1 (assembly GCA_016745215.1). Classification (GTDB taxonomy): domain Bacteria; phylum Pseudomonadota; class Gammaproteobacteria; order Chromatiales; family Chromatiaceae; genus Thiohalocapsa. The sequence goes on along the minus strand of CP050890.1, from coordinate 7,745,942 downwards.
TGCAGGATCGATTAGAATGGCTGACCCTAACGCAACTCAGCTCGAATCAGGCAGCCGCATGCAGTCCATTCTTCAGCTCCTCTGTCAGGAACTCTCAGCGCATCCACACCAGGTTGAAGCTGCCGTCGGCTTGCTCGACGACGGTGCCACGGTGCCCTTCATCGCCCGTTACCGCAAAGAGGCCACCGGCGGCCTGGACGATGTTCAATTGCGGCTGTTGGAGCAGCGTCTGGGCTATTTGCGCGAACTCGAAGAGCGGCGTGCGGCAGTACTTAAGACAATTGACGAGCAGGGCAAGTTGAACCCGGAATTGCGGGCCGCGATCGAGTCCGCGGACACCAAGCAGCGATTGGAGGATCTGTATCTACCCTACAAGCCCAAGCGTCGCAGCAAGGCGCAGATTGCCCGTGAGGCTGGATTGGAACCATTAGCGGATGGACTGCTGGCAGATCCGGCTGAATCACCGCAGGAGCAAGCGGCTGGCTTCGTCAATGCAGATAAGGGTATCGTCGATCTATCGGCAGCCCTAGACGGTGCCCGGCAGATCCTGATGGAGCGTTTTGCCGAAGATCCGGCTCTGGTCGGGCGGTTACGGAACCTGTTGTGGGAACGCGGCATCCTGGTGTCGCGAGTCCTGGATGGCAAACAGCACGAAGGCGCCAAGTTTTCTGACTATTTCGATTACCGCGAGCCGATTCGCAAGATTCCCTCGCATCGCGCGCTGGCATTGTTCCGTGGTCGCAATCAGGGAAGCTTGAGTCTGGAACTGCTGGCCGGTGACGGTGATGATGCGGATGCCCTCTACCTGCGGTTGATTGCCGAACGTTTTGGTATCGCCGAGCGCGGTCGGCCCGGCGATACCTGGCTGCGCGAGACCGTTCGTAAGAGTTGGCGTATCAAGTTGCTGGTGCGGCTTGATCTGGATCTCAAAGGGCGGCTGATGGAGACCGCCGAGGCCGAGGCGATCCGGGTGTTTGCAACCAATCTGAAGGCACTGCTGCTGGCGCCGCCGGCCGGCAGGTTGCCGACCATCGGTCTTGATCCGGGGCTGCGTACGGGCGTCAAGGTGGCGGTGGTGGATGCGACCGGTCGTGTGGTGGACACAGATACAATTTATCCGCACGCGCCGAAAAACCGGTGGGATGCGTCCATCGCCCGGCTTGCGGTGTTGGCCCGGCAGCACGGCGTCAAGCTGATCAGTATCGGCAATGGCACCGCATCGCGCGAGACCGATAAGCTCGCTCGCGAATTGAGTAAAGCTCATCCGGAGTTGGGTCTGCGTTCGCTGGTGGTCAACGAGGCCGGTGCCTCCGTGTATTCCGCGTCGGATTACGCGTCGCGGGAGTTCCCAGACCTGGACGTGTCGTTGCGCGGTGCCGTGTCCATCGCCCGTCGGCTGCAAGATCCGCTGGCGGAACTGGTCAAGATCGAGCCTAAGTCGATCGGCGTCGGTCAGTACCAACACGATGTCAACCAGACCGGGCTGGCGCGTTCGCTGGATGCCGTGGTGGAGGATTGTGTCAATGCTGTCGGCGTCGACGTCAACATAGCCTCGGTGCCATTGCTGGCGCAGGTATCCGGCATTGCCCCTGGTATCGCGGAAAACTTGGTGCGCTACCGTGAGCAGAACGGCGCCTTCCGCAGCCGCGTCCAGCTCAAGCAGGTGCCGCGTCTGGGAGACAAGACATTTCAGCAATGCGCGGGCTTTTTGCGTATCAACGATGGTGACGAGCCGTTGGACGCTTCCGCCGTGCATCCCGAAGCCTATCCGTTGGTGCGGCGAATTGCCGAGCGAACCGGCAAAAAGGTTGCTGCCTTGATCGGAGACACCTCCATGCTGCGCCGAATCGAGCCGGGGCAGTTTGTCGATGAAAGCTTCGGCGAGCCAACCATTCGCGATATCCTGGCCGAATTGGAGAAGCCCGGCCGAGATCCACGCGCGCAGCTGCGCACCGTACAATTCATGGATGGTGTTGAGACCCTAGCGGATTTGAAGCCAGGCATGGTGTTGGAGGGCAGCGTCACCAATGTCACCAATTTTGGCGCATTCGTCGACATCGGCGTACACCAGGATGGCCTAGTACACATTTCCATGCTCGCCGATCGCTTCATCAAAGATCCCTACGAGGTCGTTCAATCCGGACAATTGGTCAAAGTCAAGGTGCTGGAAGTCGACCTGCAACGCAAACGCATTGCGCTCAGCATGCGCATGGGCGAGAACGCTCCAGACCAGCCTGATCGGCCGGCAGGGCCGCATACTGGCCGGCAAAAGCCACAAGGCGAAAACGGCGGCAACAAACGCAAAGGCCAATTCAGCGGACAACCAGGTCCGGGCCACCGGCAGCGCGAGCGGACACAGCCGGCATCGTCATCTGCCGCAAGCAGCATGGCTGATGCCTTTGCCAAGGCGCGCCGTCGCTGATAGTGCTACCCGCCAAGACCGCGCTTAGTAGCGGTTCATGAATAACCCATACCACGCTATCCAGACATCGGCGGAGTGCAATCGGGGTCGCTATCGGAATCGGAATCGAGAAAGAAAACGCCCTATGCCATTCGGTCACGAGAAGCTCGACGTCTAGCGTGCGGCCATCGAGTCTGTCGGCTGGGCCTAGCGCGACTGCGAGCATGTGAAAGGACAGCGTAACGCGAAGGATCAACGCCTGTGCGCATCCTAGGTGCGCATCGTAGGCGCGCATCGCAGGCCATCGCGCTGAACATTGCCGAGGTTAACGGCAAAGCGACGAGCGGGGATCGACGCCGGTCGTTTGAAAGCGCACGAGGCTCGGCGCTGGAGTGGGCTGCGATTGAGGACGTGCTCGCTGGTGTGCGAAGCGTTGTCCGCAGACGACAACGGCAAGCAAAAGGCACTGCTCGATCGTCGTGTGGCCATGCTCACGACGCTCGGACAGCGTGGCGACGCGGTCAGCGAGGAGCCTGGCGGATAGCGGGTTGGTCGGTTCGATACCGACGCCGATACCGACGTTGATACCGATACCGACGCCGATAGCGGTACCGAATGAGTCGGCAGGCGACACCCAAGCCAAAAACCTGTTTAGCTTGTTTCTGCACCATCACTTAGGCGATTGTCGGAGAGAAACCCAATCAGCTTGGCGCAGGATGCTCGTTCGCCTAAGCGAAGCGGCAAGCCGCCCATGGTCACTCTATGGGCGGCTTGCCGCAACGTCGATGCCGGACGAGAAGACAAGCCAGGTGGTAGGTTTCTCCACAGAAATCGCCTTGCACCTCGGCAGTCGAGGGCTGGCTAAAATGCTGCTTTACAGACTCGGGCTTTCCGCTGCTTGTGATCGTCGAGTCGAACGCCGATAATGCGCCGCAGGCGAGCGGCGCCGGATGCATCCGGACCGCGGATAAGACAACGAGCGATCACGACATCTGATGAAACTTGGAATACCAACAGAGACCCTCCCGGGCGAATGCCGAGTCGCGACCACGCCGGACGTGGCCAAGCGGCTGGTCGGCAAAGGCTTTGAAGTGTTGCTAGAGGCTGGTGCCGGCATTGCCGCGCACTATGCCGACGATGCTTACACCGCGGCTGGTGTGCAATTGGTTGAGCGCGATGCCTGTTTTCAGGCGGACATCGTGCTCAAAGTTCGGCGTCCCAGCGAACAGGAAGCCGCTGCGGTGCGCTCCGGCGCGATTTATATCAGCCTGCTCGAGAGCTGCGGCGACGATGCACTCATCGCCCGTATGACAGAAAACAATGTGCGCGTACTCGGCATGGAGCGCATGCCGCGCATCTCCCGCGCCCAGTCCATGGATGCGCTGTCCTCGCAAAGCAATATTGCCGGCTATCGCGCCGTGATCGAAGCCTCCGCGCGGTACGGGCGCTTCTTTCCGATGATGATGACCTCGGCTGGCTCGGCCAAGCCGACCCGGCTGGTGGTGCTCGGTGCCGGTGTAGCCGGATTGCAAGCCATTGCGACGGCGCGTCGGCTTGGCGCCGATGTGTTCGCCTACGACGTACGTCCCGAAACCAAAGAGCAGATTCTGTCCCTGGGTGCCAAACCCATCGAACTGGATCTGGGCGAAAGCGGTTCCGGCGAGGGCGGTTATGCGAAGGAACTGTCCGACGAGGCCAAGGCTCGACAACAGGCTTTGCTTGCGGATGAACTGGCCAAGGCGCATGTCATCATTACAACGGCACTGATCCCCTGCCGGCCAGCGCCAGAACTGATCACCGAAGAGGTCGTGCAGCGCATGCGCCAGGGCTCGGTGATCGTCGACCTGGCCGCGGCCAATGGCGGCAATTGCAAACTTACCGAGCCGGATCAGGTGGTCACGCGCCATGGCGTGACCCTGATCGGATATACCAATTTCCCGTCCATGGTGCCGTCCGATGCCAGCGCGTTCTATGCCAAAAATCTGTCCAACCTGCTGGAGATCATGGTGGATGAGACCGATGCCGGCCCTGATTCCAGCGGCCTGGTTCTCAAGGATCTGAACGAGGACGAGATTACCAAGGCGATGCTGGCCGGCAGCTGATGGAGTTACGGGTCAGAGACAGAATCGAGGCCGCCGCGCCGTTGGGCGCCGGGACCGGACTTTAACCACATGATCAATAGACCCACATCTGCGCCGCTGCCGACGGCAGCGCGCGGGCAATTTATTCCAAACTACGATCGGGAGCCAAACGGATGTCCGAATCCATCCTCGCACTCTACGTCTTCGTGCTGGCCTGCTTTATCGGCTATTACGTCATCTGGGGCGTCACACCGTCATTGCACACGCCGCTGGTGGCGCTGACCAATGCGATCTCCGGCATTGTGCTGGTGGGCGCGCTGCTGGTGACTGGACTGGAAGAGGCCGGTTTTGCGGCCTCGGCCATGGGCTTTATCGCGGTGTTGCTGGCCAGCATCAATGTTTTCGGGGGCTTTCTGGTCACGCACCGGATGCTGTCGATGTTCAAGAAAAAGAAATAGGGGCGAACACTGATGGAATTCGCACTGAATGCAAATCATCAGGCTTTGGCCTATCTGGTCTCGGCCATCCTGTTCATCTTCGCCCTCAAAGGGCTGACGCATCCGGCCACCGCCCGCCGTGGCAATCTGTTCGGCATGGTCGGTATGGCGATTGCGATTACCGCGACCCTGGCCGGAGCCGAGATCCAGAACTACGGATTGATCGTGGTCGGCGTCAGTATCGGCGCCCTGATCGGTATCGTCATCGCGATGCGCATCCAGATGACTGCCATGCCGCAATTGGTTGCTGCATTGCACAGTTTCGTCGGTATGGCGGCGGTGCTGGTGGCCATCGGCACCTTCTTGAATAAGCGCGCCGCCGACGCCCTGGATCCGCTACTGATGGGCGAACTGTCCGCCGGCATCGTCATCGGTGCAATCACCTTTACCGGTTCGGTCATCGCATTTACAAAATTGCAAGGCATTGTGAGTGGTGCCCCAATCACCTTTAAAGGGCAGCATGCGCTGAATGCCGCTATCGGTGTGGTCACGGTGCTGTTGGCGGTGCATTTTGCGATGACTGGCAGCACGCTGTCGTTGCTTGTGATGACCTTATTGGCCTTTGTGCTGGGTGGTACTCTGATCATCCCGATTGGCGGTGCTGACATGCCGGTGGTCATTTCCATGCTGAACAGCTATTCCGGTTGGGCCGCAGCAGCCACCGGCTTTACATTACACAATAACCTGCTGATCATTGTCGGCGCCTTGGTCGGCTTCTCTGGCGCCATTCTTTCCTACATCATGTGTCGCGCCATGAACCGCAGCATTATCAATGTTGTGCTTGGTGGCTTTGGCTCCGACGGTGGCGGCGAAAGCGCCGGTGCCGTTGCGGCACAAAAAGGCGTCAAATCCGCGTCAGTGGACGATGCTGTCTATTGGATGGAGGATGCCGGCAAGGTCATCGTTATCCCTGGCTATGGCATGGCCGTGGCCCAGGCGCAGCATGCATTGAAAGAGATGATGGAGTTATTGCAGGAGCGCGGTGTTGACGTGAAGTTCGGCATTCACCCGGTTGCCGGGCGCATGCCGGGCCACATGAACGTGCTGCTGGCCGAGGCTGACATCCCCTACGATAACGTACAGGAAATGGACGAAATTAACTCCGAGTTCCAGAACACCGATGTGGCGCTGGTGGTTGGGGCAAACGACGTGGTCAATCCGGCCGCCAAAGAAGACCGCAGCAGTCCGATCTATGGTATGCCAATCCTCGAGGCCGGCAAGGCGCGACAGGTCTATTTCCTCAAGCGCTCCATGCGTCCTGGCTACTCTGGTGTAGATAATTTATTGTTCTATAAGGACAATACGTCGCTGATCTTCGGTGATGCAAAGGACACCATCGAGGGCATCGTAACCGCGCTGAAGGGCGGTGGCCATTGATGCAATCATAGTCGGCGGCGGATAGTCTCCGCCGCTCGCCCTGCTTCCGACTGATCGAGATCGCACCAAGACGCTCGCAGGCAACCAGCACGGGAAGCTTCGCCCCTCCCCAGTTCGGCGCCGGCTGATTTCAGAGATCCAAGCTAGCCACCAGCGACCACCGGAATCGCCCTCGCAGAGTCGCCAACATGGTCCGAACCTTGCCGCGACACCTCCGTTCTCTTTTTCATTCGCTACCCTGGGTTCGTGCCGACGATACCCATGCAGACAATCCCCGTACCGACATCGGATCACAGATCAATGACGCAACCTCCGGCCAACGCCTGAGATTGCGCGACTATTTCACGCTTCGCCCTTACGGCAGCATGCTGATGACTCCAGCCGTGTCCGCCTGGCTCGGCTCCGCATGGGTGATCATTCTGCTCATGGCCAGCATCGAGGGCTTTGTCTGGGGCGCGGTGGGTGCATCGCTCGTGCCTTCCGCGAGCCGCTGGCTGGCGATACCAGTGGCCAGTTTCATGTTTGTGTTGATGTTCTCCATTGTCTGGATCGTGGATGCATCCCTGATCATGTCCGAGCGGCCGTCGCTGCGCTTGCGACGACGCCAGGCTAGCGAGTCAGGCCAAATCGGACCAGCCCTGCGATGGTTCCTTGGCCTGCTGGTACGCGTAGCCATCGTGGCAACCTCGTTGTACGTCACCGCTCCGTTTATCGAAAAACTGATCCGCGCTGACGATATCGCCGGGTGGCATCAGGCGCGTGTCGAGCAATATTACAAAGATCGCCATGCCGCCATCCAAGCCCAAATCAAAGCCCGTGCAGAACAACTGGATTCTGGCCTTGCCGCACGCATTGCATCACGCCAGCAAGAGATCGCGCGATTATCCACATCCTTGCGGGTTGAGCTGAATCGGCGTGAAGCGATAGAGGCCGAATATGCCCCGGAGATCGAGGTGCTCAGTCGCGACCTGGCCGAGGCTCGTGCACGAGTTGGCGACGAGGTGCTCGGTCGCGACGGTCGCCCGGAGGGGTTTGGACCTGAGGCGCGCAAATGGGACGCTCGCGCCAAGCAACTTCAGCAACAGCTGAGCGACATTCAGGCCGAGCGCGACGCTCGATTGTCAGATATCCAGTCTGTCATCGCCGAACAGCAGCAACGTCTCAACCAGCGCTCCGACGCGTTGGAGCAGGTGCGTATCGAGCAGTCACAACAGATGGCCCGTATCACCGATGAGGTCATCGCTGAGCAACCACCGGCCGCTCCGCCGCGCCTGACCTTCGCCGCGCGCTCCAAGGGACTGAGCGCGCTGCGCAATAGCCCGGACGAGGCTGGCGTGCCCCATTTCGAAACGGTTGAGGGCTTTGCCCAGGCTGCTCTGGGCATCTTGTTTTTTGCGCTGATCGCGTTGAAACTATTCGAGCCGACTGCCGTACACGTTTATTTCAGCGACCATGTGCAGTCGCAGTATCGCAAGTATCTTGATGGCGGTCTCGAGGATGTCCCCGGCTTCGAGCATCATGATGACCCGACGCGACGTTTGTCGCCGGTGGATTTTTATTCCCTTTGGGAGCTTCACGAGCGCAATCCGGATGCCTATTCCGAGCGCATCCGGGCAGCCCAAGGCGCCGAGGCACGAACGCGTATTTTCATCGCCGAACAGGCTCTTGAACTGGAATTGTCGGAGCGTCGGCGCGAGACGATCGAGGAGCGGCTTGCCTTGGAGCGTCAGCATCGGGAAGCAATCGAAGAAGAGCAACGGCAACAACGGCGCCAAGCCCTCGAGGATGCACGTCAGGCGGCACGGGATCAGACTCGATTGCGCCAAACAACGGTTGATGATCGGCGACGTCTGCGCGAAGCCCATTTGCAGCAAGCCGCGAGAGAGAGCGAACGCACACAAGAACGTTCCAGCCGAAAGCTACGTATCGAGCAAACACGCGCGTTACTTGATGATGAGTTGAGGCTTAAATTCCGGCAACGTACGGATCTGTCTGAACTGCACATGCGCATCTCCTGGATCAACAGCGGCATGGTTCAGCATCAGGCCGAGCAGAGCCAGCTGCATAGGCGTCTTGCAGAGCAGCGGCAGCACATTGAGCGCCTGCGCCAGGAGGCTGACCAGAAAGCCAGCAAGGTAAAGCCAAAAGGAGCTTGGTGGCCTATCGATCCAGCGCTGAAAGCGCTGCATGAAGTCCAGCGTCGTTTGCGATGGATAGAAAGGGAACGCATGAGGTCACTTAAGCAAGAACGGGCATTACAGGCAAGCTTAGCCCGACTGCAATCGCAACAGCAGGAGTTGCTGCGCGATGTCGCGCAATGCGAGTCAGAGATTGCCGCGACCGACGCGCGCATCTGCCAATATCGCAGCCGGATAGACAACCTGCTACAGCGAGGCTGAGTACCATGGCAGGCCCAATCGTATTCATCAAGCAACCCTAAGTGATGGTGCAGAAACAAGCTAAACAGGTTTTTGGCTTGGGTGTCGCCTGCCGACTCATTCGCTACCGCTATCGGCGTCGGTATCGGTATCGGCGTCGGTATCGAACTGACCAACCCGCTATCCGCCAAGCCCTCGCTGACCGCGTCGCCACGCTGTCCGAGCGTCGTGAGTATGGCCACAAGACGATCGAGCAGTGCCTTTTGCTGGCTGTTGTCGTCTGCGGACAACGCTTCGCACACCAGCGAGCACGTCCTGAATCGCAGCGCACTCCAGCGCCGAGCCTCGTGCGCTTTCAAACGACCGGCGTCGATCCCCGCTGGTCGCTTTGCCGTTACCCTCGGCACTGTTCAGCGCGATGGCCTACGATGCGCACCTACGATGTGCACAGGCGTTGATCCTTCGCGTTACGCTGTCCTTTCACATGCTCGCAGTCGCGCTAGGCCAAGCCGACAGACTCGATGGCCGCACGGTCTAGGTCGAGCTTCTCATGATCGAATGGCATAGGGCGTTTTCTCTCTCGATTCCGATTCCGATAGCGACCTCGACCCCGATTGCACTCCGCCGATGTCTGGATAGCGTGGTATAGGTTATTCATGAACCGCCACTAAAAGTTCAACGCCTAGTGGAGCGGTACAGAAATCCCGAGGCGGTTCGTTGTCGTTGTCGTAATCGTAGTCGTTATCGAGCATTCGGCTAAGACGATTATGACAACGACAACGACAACGACCGGAGACTGTCTTGGAACATCTGCACCGAGGCACTAGTGCTCTGCTGCGGAAGTCGAGAGACCGTTTGCCGTCGTTGTCGTTGTCGTCATCGTGATCGTCATCGATAGCCCACGATGAGCGATTATGACAACGACAAACAGCAGAAACGGTAGCGGGACATCCGCACCGCTGCACTAGGTATCTGACAGCGGCCGATATCTTCGTCGGACCCTCCCGGACTGCGGCAAATGGCTGAATCGAAGCCCAGGGACTCACCTTTCTGGAGGCGATGATCGCCAAAACGCCGGTCATCGCAACGGGCATCGACGCCGTCCAGCACGAGCAAACCGGATTGTTGGTCGACCAGCGTGCACCGGAACAGATCGCCCGTATGGTCGAATGGATCACCATAGATGCCGACATCAGAGTGAAAATACAGGACAATGCATTTCGCCAAGCGCATCATCGTTTTTCCCGCGCATCATCAGCCCAGGCATTTTCAGCGGTGTTCGACCAGTTCATCGGACAATGTCAAGGCTGACCTGGCTGCAGACCATTACCCAACAGAGGGTGGCGCCGACCTCGCCAGCTTGACCGCCATGGAAATCTAGCCTAGTCTGCACATCAAGCTGTATCCAGACAGTTTAGTTTTATACTCAACCAATACTGTTCTAATTCAAGCCCATTTCGAGGCAGGGGAGATCCTCAGCAGAGGCAATCGACCCTGAGACCCTTGATTGAGGCATGCTGTAAGGAGCAAAGTTGTGCGCAAGGCATTCCGAACCGCTTTCTATCTGCCGTTGATTCTCTGTGTGTTGGTTTCTGGCTGGGCCATTGCGCAACCAGATATGACTCCAGCCCGTATTCAGCAAGTACAAAGTCAACTCGAAGATCTCGGGTATAGTCCAGGTCCAGTCGACGGTGTGCTGGGCGAGAAAACCCAAAATGCGATTCTTTCCTTTCAGAAAGACAACGGTCTCGAGCAAACGGGGAGCCTGAGCGAAAGCACGCTCGAGCACTTGTTCGTCGATCTGATCCTTTATACCCAGGACTTCGATCCATTTCATTATCCGCACGCAGCAACTGACGAACTAGTGGGGCCAGGAGTCGAGTTGGTTCAACAGGCATGTCGCATAGCGGATCTCAATTGCATCGTACGCATTGGCGAAGGAACTTGGGAACAAACTCAGCAACAGGTACGCGAAGGCAAAGGCGATGGCTTGTTTTTGATCGGTTGGAATGCCAAGCGCGCCGAATACTTGGTTAAAAGCAGCAAAATATTGAGTACCGAATACGGATTTTTTCTCAACAGCAATGATCCCCTGGAGTATGCCGGACCAGAGAGTCTCGATGGCTACACGATCGGGGTGTATGGCAAATCCAATACCTCGGTGACCCTCGATAAACTGATTCTGGCCCTGCGCACGAAAAACGTGAAGCTGATCAAAGACCAGCAGCCAAGCGATGATCCGCTGTTCCAAAAGCTCGACAGCGGGCCGGAAAACTATGCGGTCTTCTCCAATAAAGATGTAGGCAATTCATTGTCCCGACGCTTGGGCCTGGAAAATATTCGTTATGCCGGGAGACATAAGTGCGTGGCCTACTACGTGGGCTTTGTTAAATCGCAACAGGAAAAGGGAACGGTCAAACGATTCAATGACGCGCTGGATGAGATGGAAGCCAACGGACTCAAGCGGAGTCTGTTGGCGCCCTATGGTCTGGGCTATTGTGGCGATGAAGTGATAGCAGAGGCGAGCAAGCCAAGGCCTCCCGCTCCAGCTGCTGAGCCGGCTCCCAAGATCAGTTGTACCGAAAAAACTGTCGATGAAGATGCAATCATCGTCTGCGAAGGGACCTGTTTGACTTGGCAAAAGTCCGGTTCGCAGACGGAGATTGATTGGAATACAGCGAAAGGCGAGTTTTTGGATGAGCTGAACCGTTCAGCCTTCGGCGGAATTAAAGACTGGCGACTCCCAACTCGTGAAGAGCTCGAGACGCTTCTGACAACGCAAGTGGATTCTGACACGCGTATCTATCTGGATGGGGTTTTCGATTCCCGCTTGACGGACGTCTGGACAGCGACTCCGAACACGGAATCAGGCCGCGAAGACGATATTTTTTACGTGGACTTCTACGATAGTGCCGTGTCGACGAAGAACACGGAAGACACAAACTTTGCAAAGGCAGTACACGGCTCACTTTGCCCCTAGAAGCGCATTGAGTCAGGCTGATTCCCCAGTCCAGAGATGGACGAGCATTGCCCGGGACGATGATACGATGCTTACTTGAGAAAGCCAGAAAGCCGACGACATCAGGTTCGAATTCGGCCGAAGTCGTCGGCAAATCTCTAGTTCGCATCGTCTTCAACATCATTGGTATAAGCTTGCAGCGAGCCCGCTCGAGGCCATCGGACAGGGCTACGATATCGTAGCGTAAAGCGTGCTTGACGATTATCGGGAATTCAACCGATCGCACCACGTTCTCCGTTCTACAGCGGTCTCGGACGACCATGCCAGGTATCCCGAAGCGCCAGAACAATCTCTTCCCAGAACATCTCTTCCCAGAACATCTCTTCCCAGAACATCTCTTTCAGGCCTATGAAAGTGGAGGACAGAATCATCGCCGCGGGCTTGCAATACCGTGACAGATCCGCCGCGACTGCACCTCCAATGGATCGGTCCTGAAATACGATTTGCGACGGGTTCACATTTGGCCGCTGCACCAATTCCATCGAAATACGCAATCATGTCGGCCCGAATGGCCGCGCAGCTTGGCCTAGGCTGTCGAAATCTACAGTCTCACTAAAACAAGCGCTTCCCGGTTGATGGAGGCTTAGTCGGTGTCGGGATCGGTGTCAAGGTCGGAAATAAGGATTGGTATCGAGCTGGCTGCTTTGATCGATGAGCGGATTCGATTCCGATTCCGATAGCGACCCCGATACCGATGAGACTTCCCCAGTGCGTTCGATGAAGCAATCCAAGACCCGGAATCGGTTTGGCATCAAAACTCAGGACATTTCGACAGCCTAGGCTTGGCCTCCCCGCGGAGCAACCGCGGCCACACTATTCGACCAGCAAGACTGATATGCCATAGCCTGGGTAAGTTGCTATAAGTTCCAGGCAATTTTCGAATAATCCATTGTTCTATGTTAAAAAACAGGAATCGAACCTTGCTGTCCCGCAGGCGGGAAGCCTTGACGAATCAGCCTGCAACCCGTTGCCCTCCTTTGCCAATCCATTCCAGAGTAGAACTCCTTTCCCGCTTTGGCCCGGGTGCGGCCTGAGCGAATTGACGATCGAGGCGCACACAAATAGTCCTTGCATCAGCGGAGGCGATTGTAATGCACGAAATCATCCAGGTAAAAACGACCAAACGGGAGGAACTAGTCGATATCACCCCCCAAGTGAAAGCCATCGTACAGCGCAGCGGAATCCAGAACGGCTTAGTCAACCTATACGCCCAGGGAGCAACTGCGGCGGTGATGATTCAGGAAAACTGGGATGACAGCGTACAGACAGACGTGATTGCATTGCTAAGCAAGCTGATTCCGCGTGGCGTTTGGCAGCATGATGCCCAGGATGGCAACGGTGACTCGCATCTCAAATCCGGACTGGTGGGACCGTCGGAGACGATACCGCTGATGGACGGCGAGCTTGGCTTATCTACTTGGCAGAATATCTTCTTTTGTGAATTCGATGGGCCGCGATCGATTCGCCGCATCGTTTGTACCCTGCTTCAGGATGTAGATGCACAGTCTGATTAGAGATGGTGGGCATGGGCCAAGATCGGTGAAGCTGTCCGCGCAATAGCTCCCTGGCGCTGGCAATTTGGATTCCGCCGAATAGGGCGCATAGGAGCGCGTCAATGGGATGTCGTCGGCGAACGCATGGCTCTGCGCGATCCAGTTGGGAAGCCTTATGTCGGTACTCGAACGCAGGAAACAGCGTAGATTGCGACCGTTGCAAAAGTCCAGCATCACGAGCCCCTCGGTATTTCCAACGGTGACGATTTGCAGGCCCGCGACGAAATCGAAGCGCTTGCCGACGCCGCTCAGAGTCCGCTCCTCTAGGAGGCGCTCCGGCGAGCACTGGGTTACGCCCTCGGGCTGGCGGCTATAGCGGCCAAGGCAGGGGCTGATGGTGGCCTTGCCGCTCAGCAGTTCATTGAGGGCGACCTCGGCGGTGCCGATCAGGGGAAGAGAGCCGGGGCCAAAATTATGACCACCTTGTCCATGACACCCAGGATGTTCAGCCGATGGGCGATGACGATCTAAGGCGCGCCGCGCATCTTGAGGGCGTCAATGGCCTCCCCCACCGCCTGCTCGCCCTCGACATCGAGGTTCGAAATCGACGCGGCAGGCCCGCGACTGCGTCCGAATAAGCCCGTTTCGTAGTAACCGGCCCAAGAGCGGATCACGAGCGCCAACCCGCCGTTGCGAACCCCCGCTGCCGATCCGACTTGCCATCGTGGTATACAGAATCACAGGTCATTCTGTAATACAAGTCTATCAAGAGAACCGCCGAATCCCTGCTCGCAGAGATCCTGTCCGGCACCAAGGTCGGTTTCGTACTGGGCGCGCGTCAGGTCGGCAAGACCACGCTGGTCGAGCATGTGGCCGGCGGGCATGACGCGCTCTTTCTCAATTTCGACCTGGAGGTGGACAAGGCGCGCTTTCTGGCTGCCGCCAGCCTGCCACCGGCAGACGCGCTGCGCAGCTTCGACAGTCCGCCGCTGCTGGTGGTGGATGAGGCCCAGCGCCTGCCGGAGGCGGCCCGCATCGTCAAGGGTTGGCCTGACCCGCGCCTGCTGGTGCAGATCCTGTTACTTGGCTCCTCCTCGCTGAACCTGCTCGACCAGGCCGCCGAGAGCCTGACCGGACGCAACCGCAAGCTGATCCTGCCGCCCTTGCTGTTCGCTGAGACCTTAGCCACCCAGCCCTGGGCCACAGCGGAGATGCCGCGAGAGCACCTGTGCCGGCACTGCGCCCCACAGCTGCGGGCCTGGCTGCTGCAGCGTCTGGCCTTTGGCAGCTATCCGGAGGTGGTGGTGCCCCCGAATCCGGCTGCCCTGCTGCGTGAATTAGGGGCGGATTACCTGTGGAAGGACGTGCTGCAGACCGGGCTGGTCAAGACGCCGGACCTTATCAAGCGGCTGCTTCTGTTGCTGGCCCACCAGGCCGGCTCTGAGGTGTCCGTGAGCGAGTTGGCCACTCAGTTACAGATGGCTAGTCCGACGGTGGAAGGATACCTGGACCCATTGGAGCAGACCTTCGTCATCTTTCGCCTGCCCTCGTTCAGCACCAACCCGCGCAATGAAATCGCTAAGGGCCGCAAGATAGTCTTTTGGGACAAGGGCATCCGCAATGCCCTGCTCAATACCTTCTCCGTTGACGCCCTGCGCCCGGATATCGGCGCCCTGTGGGAGAATTGGGCCATCGCCGAAGACAACCGTTGGCGCTGTTCTTGTTCTTATCGCTATCGTAATCGGGGAAGCAATGCGATTCGAATCGTTACGAAGTGTATCGGGCTCGGCCAGCAAAGCCATGAGTTGCCATAGGTGATGGTGCAGAAACAAGCTAAACAGGTTTTTGGCTTGGGTGTCGCCTGCCGACTCATTTGGTACCGCTATCGGCGTCGGTATCGGCGTCGGTATCGAACCGACCAACCCATCCGCCAAGCTCCTCGCTGACCGCGTCGCCACGCTGTCCGAGCGTCGTCAGCATGGCCACACGACGATCGAGCAGTGCCTTTTGCTTGCTGTTGTCGTCTGCGCACAACGCATCGCACACCAGCGAGCACGTCCTCAATCGCAGCGCACTCCAGCGCAAAGCCTCGTGCGATTTCAAACGACCGGCATCGATCCCCGCTCGTCGCTTTGCCGTTACCCTCGGTAATGTTCAGCGCGATGGCCTGCGATGCGCGCCTACGATGCGCGCCTAAGATGCACACAGGCGTTGATCCTTCGCGTTACGCTGTCCTTTCACATGCTCGCAGTCGCGCTAGGCCCAGCCGACCTACTCGATGGCCGCACGCTATGCGTCGAGCTTCTCATGACCGAATGGCATAGGGCGTTTTCTCTCTCAATTCCGATTCCGATAGCGACCCCAACCCCGATTGCACTCCGCCGATGTCTGGATAGCGTGGTAGAGGTTATTCATGAACCGCTACTAGATTCCAGAGCGCTGAGACTATATAAAGTAATCGTTGTCAGACTTCTGGTGACGCGGCTGGAGCTTCGTCACCAGCAAATGATCCTCTCCAACCTCTCCGTTACCCGTCCCGTTCTCGCCTTCACACAAGCAGGGGGTCGCTCACAACAAGGAAGCCAGTCCAGCGGTGCGGATGTCCCGCTACCGTTTCTGCTGTTTATCGTTGTCCTAGTCGCTCATCGTGGGTTATCGATGACGACCACGATTGCGACAACGACAACGACCGCAAATGATCTCGCGACTTCCGCAGCAGAGCACTGGTCGATATCACCCCCCAAGTGAAAGCCATCGTACAGCGCAGCAGAATCCCAAACGGCTTAGTCAACCCATATGCCCAGGGAGCAACTGCGGCGGTGATGATTCAGGAAAACTGGGATGACAGCGTACAGACAGACGTGATTGCATTGCTAGGCAAGCTGATTCCGCGCGGCCTTTGGCGGCATGATGCCAAGGATGACAACGGTGACTCGCACCTCGAATCCGGACTGGTGAGGCCGTCGGAGAGGATACCGCTGATGGACGGCGAGTTTGGCTTATCGACTTGGCAAACCATCTTTTGTTGTGAATTCGATGGGCCGCGATCGATTCGCCGCATCGTTTGTACCCTGCTTCAGGATGCAGATGCACAGTCTGATTAGAGGTGTTGGACATGGGCCTAATCTGGACCGATTACACTCTGATAGCACGACCAACAACGGGCGGATTAGGGCCGTTCAGAGGTCTTTTCGCGCCCTTTGGCTCGATGCTGACATTGCGCACGGCATTTAAGATAATGTTTGATATCGCCTCTGGGCTGATACCAAATCCAAACTGATTATCCTGCCGATGCGCAACAAGATCAGGCGTTTTTTCCCATCTCGATCCAAGGTTCGTAACCGAGCTGCAACATTGTAGAATTCACCGCATGTCTTGCTCTCCCATCTCTCGTCAGCGCGTCATCGTCGGTCTGTCCGGCGGGGTCGATTCGGCAATCGCCGCGTATTTGCTGTTACAACAGGGTTACCTGGTCGAGGCGCTGTTCATGAAGAACTGGGAGGAAGACGACGAGCCGGGCTACTGTGCGGCGGCGCAGGATCTGGCGGATGCCGAAGCGGTGGCCGCTAGACTGGGCATTCAGTTGCATAGGGTGAATTTTGCCAGCGAGTACTGGGATCGGGTATTCGAGCAGTTTCTGGCCGAATATCGCGCGTTGCGGACTCCAAACCCGGATGTGCTGTGCAATCGCGAAATCAAATTTCATGCCTTTCTGGATCATGCTCTCGAGCTGGGAGCCGATTGGATTGCAACCGGGCATTATGCTCGCGTGACCCGAGACAAGCCGAACGCCCGCCGCGAGAACAACGACGGCTGCCAGCTGCGCCTATGTGCCGATGTAGATAAAGACCAAACCTACTTTCTGCATCTGCTGGATCAACATCAACTGGCACGAACTTTGTTTCCGCTGGCCGAACTGACCAAGGCCGATGTGCGTGCAATCGCTCGCCAACTGGGCCTTGCCAACGCTGATAAGAAAGATAGCACCGGCATCTGCTTTATTGGCGAACGACGTTTTGGCGATTTCCTGGCACGCTGGCTGCCGAGCGAACCAGGTTCCATCGAAACGCCCGAGGGCCAGGTGCTGGGCACGCATCGTGGCCTTGCTTGGCATACCATCGGCCAGCGCCAGGGACTTGGGATCGGCGGCGTGCGCGATGCCGGTGAGGCACCTTGGTTCGTTGCCGCCAAGGATGCCGTGCACAACCGCCTCATCGTTGTGCAGGGTCGAGATCACGCTCTGCTGTTTGCCGATCGATTGGTAGGCGAACGCTTGCACTGGATCAGCGGTCAAGCACCAGGCCCAGCGCCATTCGACTGCCTGTGCCGGTTACGACATCGACAACCGCTGCAAGCCTGTACTATCGTCGCGTACGATGGCAATCAATGCCAGGTAAGCTTCGCCGAACCTCAGCGGGCCATCACACCAGGCCAGTCGGTGGTGTTTTATCGTGGCGACGAATGCCTGGGCGGCAGCCTGGTCGTGCGCAGCGGGCAATGATTTACAAAGCCTATGTCATAGGCAGCACTGACAATGGACAAGCGGATCATTCGACTCATTTATCGGTCTTAATCAGATTAATATGGCGAATCCACCAATTCGCCGTTTCAATCCAATGACGAGCATTGCGCGCAAAATCAATCATTTGACTCTGAAACCTCAAAACGCAATATGGATTACACCGATCAAGACCGTATTATCGCCCTCGCCGGGCTCCACCAGGCGGCCCACTGCGTGCAGCGCATCGCCAACCGCGGTAGCGTCGATATCGAGCAGATGGAGCCCTGTATTTACAGCCTGTTTCAGATCGACGCCGACGACGTACCCTCGGTGTTTGGCGAACCCGGGGCGGTATCCACCGGTGCGCGCCAGGTGGTCGCCCAGATCACCGGCGAACCGGAGCGGGATCTTGAACTGACGGGCTACACCATCGCATTGCTGCGCCACGAACGTCTGCTGGCGAACCGGCGCGACATGCTCTCGCTCATCGCCAGTCGAATTTCCGGTGCCGCCAACGCACGTGGGAACCTGCCGCTGCTGGACCGGGAGGTGCTCGCCGGTCTCGCGGGTATTTATTCTGATACCATCAGCAAACTGGAACCGCGCATCGTCATCCGCGGCAATCCGCTTTATCTACAGAACCCAGAGAATCAGGATCGGGTGCGCGCGCTATTGTTAGCCGGCATCCGCGCGGCATTGCTGTGGCGGCAGACCGGCGGCAGTCGCTGGCAGATTCTGTTCGCGCGGCGCAAATTGCTGGATTCCGCCCGCGCTTATCTGACCACGGCCACCAGCGCCTGAGGGTTGCCGGCGGGTCAGCGGCACCGAATGGCAACTAAATAGAAACAATTCGGCCAACGTGGGTGCGCTGCGCCGCCAGCAAGGCTAGAATCAATAAGTTTCTGCACTGCAACAACACCACCCGGAGCCCCTATGCATAATAGCTTCAAGTCCAAGGCGCGCTTGGACGTAGCCGGCAAGACTTACGAAATCTTTCGCGTCGACGCCGTAGCCAACAGCGCACGGTTGCCGTTTTCAATGAAGATCCTGCTCGAGAACCTGCTGCGCTTCGAAGACGGCGTGACCGTGAAGCGCGCCGATATCGAGGCACTAGCCAATTGGGATCCGCAAGCGGAACCGGACACCGAAATTCAATATCGCCCCGCACGCGTGCTGATGCAGGACTTCACCGGCGTACCTGCGGTGGTGGACCTGGCAGCCATGCGCGACGCCATGACCGCCCTCGGCGGCGATCCGGACAAGATCAATCCGCTGCAACCGGCCGAGCTGGTCATCGACCATTCGGTACAGGTGGACAACTATGGCAGCGACACGGCCTTCGGCCTGAATGCCGAGCTGGAATTCTCGCGCAACAAGGAACGCTATGAATTTCTGAAATGGGGCCAGCAGGCGTTTGATAATTTTAAGGTCGTGCCACCGGATACCGGCATCGTACATCAAGTCAATGTCGAGTTCCTGGCGCGAGTCGTGTTCGGGCGCGAGAGCAACGGCGTATTGCAAGCCTATCCAGATACCCTGGTAGGCACGGATTCGCACACGACCATGATCAACGGCATCGGCGTACTAGGCTGGGGCGTTGGCGGCATTGAGGCCGAGGCCTCCATGCTCGGCCAGCCGGTATCGATGCTAATACCAAAGGTGGTCGGCGTAAAATTGACCGGTCGTCTGCCCGAGGGTGCCACCGCCACCGACCTGGTATTGACCATTGTCGAGATGCTGCGCAAACATGGCGTGGTGGGCAAATTCGTCGAATTCTACGGCCCTGCGGTAGCCACGTTGCCAATGGGCGACCGCTCCACCATCGCCAACATGGGTCCGGAATACGGCGCCACCTGCGGCCTGTTCCCGATCGACAACGAAACGCTCGACTTCCTGCGCCTGACCGGCCGTTCCGAAGAACAGGTCGCTTTGGTGGAAGCCTATGCCAAAGCGCAGGGCATGTTCGACATTGACGGCAGTTTCGAGGCCGACTATAGCGAAAAGCTGGAACTGGACATCGGCACTGTGGTGCCGAGCCTGGCTGGTCCGAAGCGCCCGCAGGACCGAGTCGCATTGAGCGAGGTCAAAACTAGCTTCAACGCCGCACTGAGCGCCTTGAACAGCGAGCGCGGCGTCAGCGGCAAGCCGCCGGTAAAAACCGTCATCGACGGCCAGCAGGTGGAAATCGGCGATGGTTCGGTGGTTATTGCCGCCATCACCTCCTGCACCAATACATCCAATCCCACGGTCATGCTGGGCGCCGGCTTGGTGGCGAAAAAAGCAGTGGCTCGTGGATTGAGCGTACCACCCTGGGTCAAGACCTCCCTCGGCCCGGGCTCGATGGTCGTGACCCGCTACCTGGAACAGGCTGGCTTGATGGATGCGCTGAAGCAACTTGGCTTCCATGTGGTCGGCTATGGCTGCACCACCTGCATTGGCAACTCCGGTCCGCTGCGTCCGGAAGTATCCAAGGCCATCGCCGACGGCGACCTGACGGCGGTATCGGTGTTGTCCGGCAACCGCAATTTCGAGGGCCGCGTGCATGCCGAAGTACGCATGAATTATCTCGCCTCCCCGCCGCTGGTGGTCGCCTACGCAATCGCCGGGCGCATGGACTTCGACCCCTATCAGGATCCGCTGGCCAACGACGCAGACGGCAATCCGGTGTATTTGCGCGACATCTGGCCGAGCCAGGGCGAAGTCGCCGACAGCGTGTCCACCTTCCTTGGGCAGGACGACTTCACCAAGAGTTATGCGGACGTGTTCGCTGGCGACGCGCGCTGGCAAGGATTATCCGCCCCTGCCGGTAAGACCTTCGCATGGGACGCCACATCCACCTATGTGCAGGAACCGCCCTACTTCCAAGGCATCAGCAAGGATCCGGCACCGGTGGCAGCCATCCAAGACGCCCGCTGCCTCGCCCTGCTGGGCGACTCGGTGACCACCGACCACATCTCGCCGGCCGGTAACATCAAGGCCGACAGCCCAGCCGGACGTTACCTGATCGAGCACGGCGTGCAGCCGGTGGACTTCAACTCCTACGGCTCGAGGCGCGGCAACCACGAGGTCATGATGCGCGGCACCTTCGCCAACATCCGACTGCGCAACCGCATGGCACCGGGCACCGAAGGCGGCGTGACATTGCATCAGCCATCCGGGGAAACCATGTCGATCTATGATGCCGCGATGCGCTATCAGCAGGACGCTGTCGCGGCCATCGTCATTGCCGGCAAAGAATATGGCTCAGGGTCATCCCGCGACTGGGCGGCAAAAGGTCCGCGTCTGCTCGGAGTGCGCGCCGTGATCGCCGAGAGCTACGAGCGCATCCATCGCACCAACCTGGTCTGCATGGGCGTATTACCGCTGCAGTTCATGCCCGGCGACAATGCCGAGAGCCTCGGTCTGACTGGCTATGAGACCTTCAGCATCGACGGTCTCGAAGACGGCAACGCCAAACAGGTCAAGGTAACCGCCACGGACGACAGCGGCGACAAGAGCTTCCAGGCACGTGTACGCATCGATACACCAAACGAGGTGGAGTACTTCCAGCACGGCGGTATTTTGCACTATGTGCTGCGCAAGCTGGCTGCCTGACAGCAGCGAACCGGCCCAGCAACGCGGCGCTTGCGCCGCGGCCAAGGCCAGGTGCCGGGAGCGCTGAACAGGATGCGCTGGTCGATGGACTCGAGCGCATCGCACGCCATGCTTGTGTATACGCTGGGTCTCAGGGTTGCACGCCGCACCGACGCGGCAGCAGCACTGCCCGACCCGGAACACGAATCACCTCGACCTTGGTGTCGACCAAAACCATGGAACCCAAGATGACTGGAACCGCGTTAGATCTCAGCAGCCTCACCGCCATCTCCCCTGTGGACGGCCGCTATGCCGCAAAAACCACGGCCTTGCGCTCGATTTTCAGCGAATATGGACTGATTCGGCAGCGCATGTCGGTGGAAGTACGCTGGCTACAGGAACTGGCGGCACATCCCGGCATTCAGGAAGCATCAAAACTGTCGGATGGAGCAAACGCATTGCTCAATGATATTGCGATCGGATTTTCGCTGGACGACGCGGCGCGGGTCAAAGCCATCGAACGCACCACCAATCACGACGTCAAGGCAGTGGAATACTTCCTAAAGGAACGCATTGCCGGCAATGCCGAATTGGAGGCGATCGCAGAATTCATCCATTTTGCTTGCACATCCGAGGACATCAACAATCTGGCGCAAGGCCTGATGTTGGACTTGGCACGCAAATCGGTCTTATTGCCCGAGATGGATGCGACCATCGACGCCATCCGCGACTTGGCGCAACGCTATGCCGCATTGCCGATGCTCGCTCGCACCCACGGCCAACCGGCTTCACCGACCACCCTGGGTAAAGAGATGGCGAACTTCGTGCACCGGTTGCGTACACAACGCGGGGCGGTGCAGAAGGTCGCACTGCTCGGTAAGATCAACGGGGCGGTGGGTAACTACAATGCACACCTGGTAGCTTACCCGGAGGTAGACTGGCCATCCTTTGCACGACAGTTCGTCAACTCCCTGGGCCTGACCTGGAACCCCTGTACGACCCAGATCGAACCGCACGATTACATGGCCGAACTATTCGATGCGATCGCTCGTTACAACATCATATTGCTGGATTTCTGTCGCGATCTCTGGGGCTATATTTCGCTCGGCTACTTTACCCAGCGCACCCTCCCGGACGAGGTCGGCTCCTCGACCATGCCGCACAAGGTCAATCCGATCGATTTTGAAAACGCCGAGGGCAATCTCGGCATCGCCAACGCATTGCTCGGGCACCTGGCAGCCACATTGCCGATATCGCGCTGGCAGCGGGATCTCTCCGACTCCACCGTGCTGCGCAATCTGGGGGTTGGGATCGCGCACACATCGATCGCCTTGCAATCGGTGCAAAAAGGCATCGGCAAGCTGGATGTCGACACCCAGCGCATGGCTGCCGATCTGGACGCTAACTGGGAGGTGCTGGCGGAGCCGATCCAGACCCTGATGCGCCGTTGGGGAGTGGACCAGCCCTACGAGAAACTCAAGGCGCTGACCCGTGGCAAACACATCGACAGCAAGGCATTGGCCGAATTCGTCGATGGACTGCCGCTCCCGGATCAGGCCAAGGCTGAACTGAAGGCGCTGACACCAGCCCGATATATTGGCAACGCCGCCGCTCAGGCGCGCGCTGTCTGATCCGTTTGCATCATCGTCTTCACCATCTTTCAGCGAACCTGTGGTCGCACCCGATGAGCAGCCAGCGGGCGCTATTACTTGGCGCCCTATTCGTCATTCTCGGCGAGCTTTGCTTTGCCACCATGGGCGTTGGCGTGCGCTTTGTTGCCGCGGATCTGCCGAATGAAATGATCGTCTTTGCGCGCAATTTGGCCGCTCTTGCGCTGCTGGCACCCTGGTTATTGCGCCACGGGATCGGCAACATTGCCACCAAAGTACCAAGCCTGCACCTGGTGCGCGCCGTGGCGGGGGTATCGGCGATGTACTGCTTTTACTACGCCATTGCGCACATGCCCCTGGCCGAGGCGATGTTGTTGAAGCTGACCGCGCCGCTGTTGATTCCGTTGATCGCGATGCTCTGGCTGCACGAACAAGTCACCGCCCTGCTCTGGGTTGCCCTCGGTATCGGTTTCGCTGGGGTCATCGTCATCCTCGACCCGAGCCCTGCCGGTAACTCACCGATGGTCTCGCCGGTCGCGCTGATCGGCCTGCTCGGCGGCGTCATGGCTGCCTTCGCCAAGGTCACGATACGTCGCCTGTCGGCCAGCGAGCCGCCCACGCGCATCGTCTTTTATTTTGCATTGATTGCCGGTTTGATCTCCTCGGTGCCCTTGCTTTGGGCTTGGCAGACACCGTCGCTGCACAGCTTGCTGTGGCTGCTCGGCATCGCCCTCAGCGCCACCCTGGGGCAGCTTGCGCTGACCCATGGCCTGTCGCTGGCACCGGCCTCGCGCATGGGTGCATTCGGCTATTTCGCGGTCCTGTTCGGCGCCGCCTATGGTTGGTTGATCTGGGATGAGAGCATCACGTTTTGGCTGATCGCAGGCAGCGTGCTGATCGCCATTGGCGGACTGTTGGCCGGGCGGTCCAGCCAAACAGCCCGGGGCGAGATTGCCTCGGCACAAACCATGACGGATCGATCGACTGTCCGATCCACTGGTTCGATCATGGGCGGATGACAGCACGAGGGCCACCGATGCAGATCCAACATACCGATCATTTCCAGGTACGACAGGCCGACTGGGAGGCTGACCAACTCGCCCTGCGCGCCGTGCGTCTGGCGGTGTTCGTGCGCGAACAACAGGTGCCAGAAACAATTGAATGGGATGGCCTTGATCAAGAGGCCGTTCACCTGATCGCCGAATCCGACGACGGCCGGACAATTGCAACCGCTCGTCTGCTGCCCTCCGGCCAGATCGGTCGCATGGCCGTGCTGCCTGACCTGCGCGGGCGGGGCATCGGCAGCCGCCTGCTGATCGAACTGTTGCGCTTTGCCAGACTACAGGGCTATCCATCGCTGTTTTTGCACGCCAAGCACAACTCCGTGGAATTCTATCGTAAGCTGGGTTTCGAGGCGGTCGGCGAGATTTTCGAGGAGGTTGGGATCGCACACCAGATGATGTGCCTGAACCAACAGAAGCTATCGCCGTCGATCGAGATTCAGACCCGCACATTGGCGCAGCACAGCGGCCGCTTGAAGTTGGTCGAACTGCCGTTGCAGCAACAGGCGGTGGACGCCCTGGCCAGCCAGTCGAATCGGGAATTGCGTATCCTAACACCAGACCTAGAGCCACTGCTCTATGATCGGGCAACGTTTTTGGAGCAGGTCAAACGGCTGGCCGTGGAGCGCCGCGGTCATCTGCCGGTACGCATCCTGCTGTTGGATGCGGGGCCGGCTTTACGTCGCGGCCACCGTCTGATTGAACTCAGCCGCAAGCTCAGCTCGGCGGTGCAGATGCGTGCCATACCGGAGGAGTTCGCGGAGCGTTGCGATCACTACCTGCTTGCTGACAATACCGGCTATGTTCTAAGCCGCCACGCCGTGCCCAGAACCCTGCTGCTGGATTTCAATGCCGCCGCCACGGTAAGACGCATGCAGCGCGAATTCGAGCGCATCTGGGAACAAGGTACTGTGCACCTGGGGCTGCGTCGCCTGTATCTATGAGGTTGCCAGCGTTAGGCCATCCGCTGCATTCGGCGTCACTCGCAATCATCTCCTTATGCTATAGAGATGCTCAGCGGGTGCTGCCTTCAAAGAAAAGAATTCACCGCAGAGACGCAGCGTGCGCAGGGAGGCTAGGGCCAATGCATCCCTCTTCTCTGCGTCTCCGCGGTGAATCAAACTTCATTCTGGTTGGATAGCTGAACATTTTACGCAGGCAGCACCTAGGCTGTCGAAATGTCCTGAGTTTTGATGCCAAACCGATTCTGGGTCTTGGATTGCTTTATCGAACGCACTGGGGAAGCCTCATCGGTGTCGGGGTCGCTATCGGAATCGGAATCGAATCCGCTCATCGATCAAAGCAGCCAGCTCGATACCAATCCCTCATGTTGACCTTGACACCGATCCCGACACCGACTAAGCATCCATAAACCGGGAAGCGCTTGTTTTTAGTAAGACTGTAGATTTCGACAGCCTAGGCAGCACCCCATTTAGATGTGGCTGGCTATAAGCGCAAACCTTTGCTATTTCATCACGTCCGCGGAGGTTTGGCCGGGAAAGGCGTTTGGCCTGGATTGCAACCATTTTCACAGTCTCAGAACCAAGACACCATCAACACTCTCGCCGTCTCAACGACTGCTCTTACCCGACGATATGCAGTTTCGCCGCTTGTTGACCAATTTCTGGGACAAGCATTTATATTGCGAAATTACATCGATAGTTTACTTTTATTTTTTAGATTGTTAACCTAAAAGGGAAAATATTTTTTAGACAAGGAAGTATGCGCCCAGGTCACCATGCCGCGCATGAACGAGGACAGACTCATCGACTGCGCATTCGATGCTCGATTTTTCGATCCCTTGGGGCGTTACGCTGACGTCACGGCCTCTCGCCCGGTTTGCCACCATGCCTCGTCAGTCCAAAGCCCGTCGTGCTAGGGCAACATCAAATCCGAATAATGCCAATCATCGCTGGCGCGGCAGTTTCAGGCTGCTGCTCGGTAAACTGCGCGACTTGGCCATCGGCTTGGGCTTGGTATCGGCAATCTCCTTCGTGCCACCCTCGATGGTACAACAATGGCCCGAACGGGCACAGACGGCGATGACGATCAGCGTGGATATTCGCAGCCTGGTGCTGGAGATCACCGGTGATCTGGCACAGGATTTCGGCGACGGGCTGGAGGGATTCGGCTCGCTGGTGGCCGATTCGGCCGGCGATGCGATGTCGGAACTGATCGCCGACCTGTTGCCGCCGGAATTAATCGATTGGCTGCCATGGACCGGGGTTCGGCCAGTGCCGCCAGGTCATGCGCCAAGGGTTGCGGCCAGCTACGGTGCAGCGAAACAACTGCTCTACGAGCGCGTCTATCGGAGCCAGCGCAGGTCGTTTTACTGCGGCTGCAGCTTTGACGGCGATGGTCGCCCAAGCCTATCGAGCTGCGGCCTGCAGGCGCTTGCCGGTCAGACCAGGGCGGACCGAATCGAGGCTGAGCATCTGTTTCCATCCTCGCGCTTCGGTAAGTACAGGGGCTGTTGGCGCAATCCTGGGGCCTATTCCAAGTGCCGCAAGTCGGATGGTGGTTTGCTATCCGGGCGATCCTGCTGCTTGCGAGTGGATAAGACCTTCATCGCAGCCCATAACGACCTGCATAATCTCGTGCCGGCAGTCGGGCTCATCAACGCACAGCGCTCCGATTACGACTGGGGCAAGGTATCCGGTGGTAAGCGCTATGGTGCCTGCGAGATTCGCATTGATTCCGGCATTCGCCGGGTGCAGCCGCCCATAGCGGTGCGTGGGGACATCGCACGAGTCATGTTCTACATGCAGGATACCTACGGCTTCCGGCTGAGTTACTCCGATCACAAAATGTATGCAGAATGGAACAACATCGATCCGCCGACTGCCCAGGAGATCAAGCGCGATCGGCGGATTGCGCGATTGCAGGGTAAGCACAACGACTACGTAGCGGCTTACCGAAAATTGCGCGCGACAGCAAGATAGGCTATTGTATCAAAAACCTATAAAAACAGTATCTTAAGACTATTCGGAGCCTTTACCCCAGTCGCCGTTCAGCTAAAACTAGCCCGCCGAGGTTGGATTTCTTTACTTGCACCCTCATCCCCTACCCGACCCAAAGGTCATCATATTTAACAGCTCGCGGCGCGTCCGTTCGCCGGTGAAGTCAACCAGCCCAGGGAGGCACCGCGCTACAGGGGAAATCAAATGCTCCAAGTCTCATACGTTAGTCAAAGCAGTGAGTCGATGCCGTCAGATAAGCTACTGGCTCTTCTTTTACAATGCCGTAAAAATAATGCAGAAAAAGGAGTGACCGGCATGCTGCTATATGGAAACGGCACCTTCCTGCAGGTCATCGAAGGTGAAGATGACATCATCGACCACCTTGTTGCTCAGATCCTGATCGATCCGCGTCATGCGCAGGTGCAAATGCTGAGTCGCAAGACCATCCCGACCCGTCAATACGCCGACTGGACCATGGGCTTTGAACATGTGACGGATGAAAAACTTCAGGGCATCGATGGTCTAAAAGACTTTACCGCAGACGACTTCAACTTCGATTATCTCATCGGAAATGAACCAGTCGTGGCACAGCTGATGGACCACTTTCGTGAGCCCAACTACGACGAGCTCATCGGCGAAATCTATGCCAAGGATAAAGTCATTGATCATCTGAAGAACGCCCTCGCCCAGGTGCGAGATCGAGCCCAGATTGCGCGATTAGCCCTAGAAAGTCTAACCGAGGCAACACGCAAGGGACAGCCCACCGATTCCTTGTTGCCGATGTGCGACACGGCGCTCGAGTCCATGCGACCACATTAACGAATACAGTCAAGGTTATCGTCAGTAGGCATAACGCGCCTAAGTACTCGAAGAATGTGCCCCTAACGCCATTCCAAAATATGCCGTTGGCAGATAGGGTCATAGCGGTGGCATAAAGTTGGTCATAGCGCAGCAGCCATCGATGAATAAACGTGGTAAAGACGCCGCTGCCGGCGGAAATCCAGCCTGAGTAGAAAGCCGCCGGTACCATCAACAACGACCCGATCAGCAGCAGCCGCGGTGATAGGTGCCTAGGCTCGAATACATTCGGGGCAGCCTTGCGCGACAGCGCGATCAGTATCATAGCGATTATGACGCCACCCACCAGCGGCTTCATGATCTTGCCAGGGACGGCGGCAGCAAAGCGGGTGCAGAGCATGACAAATGGTAGACCGATGAATGCAGTCCACCGAAATACTCTCCAGTAGTTAATCCCCGCCCGAAGAAAAAAGAAAAAAGAAGAAAAGGACACCTAGAAGAAAAAGGAAGAAAAGGACACCAAAAGGAAGAAAAGAGGAAGAAAAGGACACCAGGAAAAAAGGAAAAAAAGGACACCCATTTTAGAAAAGAAGAAAAGAAGAGAAAAAAAAGGACACCCATTTTAGAAAAGAAAACGAAGAAGAAAAGGACACCCATTTTAAAAAGAAGAAAAGGAAAAGAAGAAAAGGAAAAGAAGAAAAGGAAAAGAAGAAAAGGAAAAGAAGAAAAGGACACCTGAAAAGAAGAAAAGAAGAAAAGGACACCCATTTAGAAGAAAATAGAAGAAAGAAGAGAAGAAAAGAAGAAAAGGACACCCATTTTATTTGCCTCTTCGCGAGCGCACGCCAGCCGTCACCACCCAGTCGCAAAAAATAGCGGCGGCGAGCATCACAGCTCGTATGGTTGGCTCCGACTTCCACCCACCGCCCGCGTCCTCGCTTTAGAATTGGTCGCAGGTGTCCGCCTGCAGCGGACCGATGCGCGGACCTCCCTGGTTAACGCGTATTCTCGATATCAGGCTCGACACGGCCTAGGACCTCGGGGAGTACCCGTGCCGCTCGCCAGAGCATGACACGGATTGTTGCCTACCGGCGGGTCAAAACTGTCGGCTCTCACCAACCGCACCAACCGGAATTTTCGGGGCTCAACACCTTCAAGGTCGGCTCCACTTGTTACCTTTGCATCTCGCCTGCTTATCTGGCCTACGCATCGATGTATCTGCGATCAGCTACAACCGCAAGGCTCAATACTAGGCTCGCGGCTCAGGATTTCCCAGGTGGGACTTCCACCCGCTAGAACACACGACCTTGCCAGGCCGCACTGGCCCCTTCTCTGCTGCGCCTTTTGCTTCTTCCCTGTCTACCAACTTCA
This sequence comes from Thiohalocapsa sp. PB-PSB1, assembly GCA_016745215.1. GTDB lineage: Bacteria > Pseudomonadota > Gammaproteobacteria > Chromatiales > Chromatiaceae > Thiohalocapsa. The sequence continues at coordinate 7,716,822 of CP050890.1, read as the reverse complement.
CGCAGCCATCCTGGGCGCAAACAACTCGCGAGCGGCACGCATGCCACGCAGGTATTTGGCCTGTCGCCGAGCACACAGACTGGTCATGGCTTGCGGCGCACCGATCGCCGTGCCAAATACCTCCAGGAGCCGGTTGGCATAGCCGAGGAAGCGCTCGCCGTCAATGTTCAGCCGATCGAGGATGCGCGGCAACTGCGCCTCGATATGGCCGCGCTTGTCCGCGCGCACCGCCCGGCCCGTCCAGTCGACCAGTTCCAGGTAGTCCTCGAAGGCGAATGGCACCGCCCAAGGCGTCTGTGCGGTTGCGTCGAACGGCATGAGCGGGATCTTCGGCAAAGCCCGTGTCTCATCCTCCGAGCGCAAGGTCTCTCCCTCCAGGACGGCTGAAGGAGAACCGTCTGCCGGCGAGCCCTCTGGGGCGGTGATCTCGGAATCCAGGGTTTCCGGCACCGCTTCGATGCGGGCTTGAATGGAGGTGTAGTCCGATGCCTCCGGCGTTTCGGCGATCCCGGCGCGCACCGGGTTGAGATCGACGTATGCCATCGCCGCCAGCAGCGCCTGCTCATCCAGCAACGCCTGACTCTTGAAGCGACCTTCCCAGAACCGGCCCTTGACCTTGTCCTCGGCATTCGCCTGTCGGGCGATGTGCTCGTTGAGCGTGCGCATGAACCAGGACAAGTCGTACAGACGCGCCCGATAGGTGTCGGCCAGCTCTTCGACCTTGGCGATCTCCGCGTCGCACATCTCGGCGCGCGCATCGGACAGGTAACGGGTCACCAGCAGCGGGCCTGAGAACAGCTCCGTCCAGCGTTGTAGCACCTGCTCGACCGACCAACCCAGCGCCCGCTCTCGGTCGATGCGCACCACGACGTGGTAGTGGTTACTCATGACGGCGTAGGCAGCCACGTCGATGGCGAAGATGCCAGCGAGCTGCATGATGCGCTCGGCGATCCAGCCGCGACGGTGGTCGAAGTTCTCGCCGGAGAACGGATCCTCCCCACACAGGAAGGCGCGCCGCACGCACCGGCTCACGCAGTGGTACCAAGGGGTGTCTTCAACGGATACGAGGGCCGAGCGCGGACTGGTCATTGGGAGATTCCGGGTGTCGAGTGTTGTGGTAGAAAGCCTAGTCGAGGTGCAGGAGAAAGTCAAATCAAAGTGGGTGTCCTTTTATTATTTTATAAAGAAAAAATCAAAGTCTTAATCCCCTTTAGATCGGGTCAGCCTTCAAACCGCGCTGCTCTGGTTTGCATCGCTCTTTTATTTGTCTTAATCCCCTTTAGATCGGGTCAGCCTTCAAACTAGAATGCGTGGTGCGCCGGAAACGGCCAAAATCGTCTTAATCCCCTTTAGATCGGGTCAGCCTTCAAACCACCGGCGGTTTCTTGTGTGTTAACCCACTACCGTCTTAATCCCCTTTAGATCGGGTCAGCCTTCAAACGCGGCGCTCCGGGAACCGCAGTATTTTGCGGGCGTCTTAATCCCCTTTAGATCGGGTCAGCCTTCAAACGATACGTACACTAACGTATCCGATATTGGAGAGTCTTAATCCCCTTTAGATCGGGTCAGCCTTCAAACATATGACCCCGTGACAGTGCCGCGACCAGACTAGTCTTAATCCCCTTTAGATCGGGTCAGCCTTCAAACGTAGGTTTTCGGGACGTTTGAGAGCAGTACCTGTCTTAATCCCCTTTAGATCGGGTCAGCCTTCAAACGTTACGCGCTTGCGGAGTATGCACACCCGTCGATGTCTTAATCCCCTTTAGATCGGGTCAGCCTTCAAACATTTTTCGGAGGACACAATGCTAGACTTTGAAACGTCTTAATCCCCTTTAGATCGGGTCAGCCTTCAAACAAGCCTTCGCGGAGTACATCTCTAATATGCACTGTCTTAATCCCCTTTAGATCGGGTCAGCCTTCAAACTCTGCAAGGGTTGTGCGTCGATCCTAGCGGCTTCGTCTTAATCCCCTTTAGATCGGGTCAGCCTTCAAACAATCCGCGACCAAGTGACAGAACGAGCCCTATGTCTTAATCCCCTTTAGATCGGGTCAGCCTTCAAACAATGGGACGACGACGGCATGATCGTCGGCAGAGCGTCTTAATCCCCTTTAGATCGGGTCAGCCTTCAAACCAAGAAAAAATTAAAAAAACATGGGACTGGGAGTCTTAATCCCCTTTAGATCGGGTCAGCCTTCAAACGCTTGGATCACGCACGACGGCCAGCCGCTACGCGTCTTAATCCCCTTTAGATCGGGTCAGCCTTCAAACATATAGAGGATTTATCCATATCCGCCGTGTGGGTCTTAATCCCCTTTAGATCGGGTCAGCCTTCAAACCGCACGACGCTGCAACCCTCTTTTTTTCAACAACTTGCAAAGGGGGTTGAAGAAAAAAACGTGTATGCAAAAGTTCACCTGCGATGTGCACTCAGGTCGTGCGTTCGATGATTAGGGTAGAACCAGAACCGCCACAGGTCAAGCGTCTTTGGTGCAGGCATCGTGCTCAGCTAGCATGGCAAGAAAAGCCTGCGTCAAGTTGGCATCGGTGGGAAGATCGATACCGGCGGGGAGCCATTGACGGCCGTACTGTTCGGCATCGAAACGCATGGGTAATGGATAAACGCGGATATCGTCAGCCTCGGGTTCGATGATGTCATCGAGTCCAGCGAGCAGGTCGTCAATATCACGCGTAGTCCCGATGACGAGGAAGACGGAATACTGTAGCGCTATCCCGAACTCGCGCAGGGTACGGTGAACGGCTCTCAGGCGCTTGGGGTCGGCAATGTCGTAGGCGAGCAAGTAGGGGCGGCGTTGGTTAATGGGCATGACTCGAACCCCACTAGGTTTCGCTGATCAGCAGTCGGTGCAGGCTGTTTGTAATATCGCGGCCGCGTTGGGCTACGCGCGCGGCACGCGACTCGAACAGGCGCACGGTATCGACGTGTCGCGGTAGGCGCAGCGGCTGGCCGCGGTGGCTGGCAGCCAGGAAGCGTCGGCGCAGCCAACCAATACGCGGCGGCTCCAAGTACCACATCAGCAGTTCGGCGAGGTCACGGGCCAGACTGGGTTCGCCGACCTGGCCCAGCTCGGTATTGCGGCCGAAGCCGAGATCGTTAAGGTGCGCGGCGGTCCACTGGTAGGCCAGCGCGCGCAACCACTGGCGGGTGCGCTCGGCGCCGCGTTTGCCGCCATATTGTTGGGCTTGGTGCTCGATCCAAGCGCGGGCATTGCGCGGGTCGCAGGCGCCCCGCGGGGCGCTGAGCCTGGTGCTGGCCCAGTAGGCGATCCGGGCGCGCGTGACGCTGAGCCAGCGGCTGTAGATCGCGTCCGCCTGCGGCAGCAGCATCAGTTCCTGGAAGCGCCATAACACCTCGTCGCGCTCACCGGGGCGGCCGAGAATACGGGCTTGGACGGCACCGTCGTCGGCGACGAAGACAATGCCTATCCCCTGTTCAGCGCAGGCGAGCAATGCCTCGGTGGTCCAAGATACCCTTGGGCTACTGTGAATCCGCGAAATGCGCTGCAACGGGAAGAACCGCTCGGCACCTTCCTCGCGCTGGATGCAGAGCGCGCGCCCGTCGAGCCAAACGCGGGTATCGCTGCCGGCCGCAATATACAGCGGGCGCGCTGCGTAACGAACCCGGGTGGCGTGGCTCAGCTCGGTTGGCTGTCGCTGTTGAGCGGTACGGATCATCATCGGTTAGGCTCCGTGGCAGATCAGGGCGCACTGGCCGGCTCGCTGGCCAGCGCGGCCAGCCGCACGGCGAGTGCGCGGCAGAAACGGCGCAACAGCCGGCGCCGAGGACGTATGAACAGCTCCCAGGCGGCATAGAAATGCTGCCGCCCCGCCTTGCCGAGCAGACAGGCGTCGCCGTCGTGGGTGAAGTGGTCGGCGAGCAGGTGGCGCTCGCGGAATTGCTGCCAAACCCAGGTGTCGACCAATGGGCGTATTGGCTCGATGAGATCGCAGGCCAGTGACTCGCGGCCGAAGTCGAGCACGTGGTAGTAACCGATGATCGGGTCGAGGCCAGCAGCGTAGCAGGCGCGCGCGGCTTCGGCGTGCAGCAGGGTGTAGCTGAGCGAGAGCACGGCGTTGACCGGATCACGCGGCGGGCGGCGATTGCGGCCGGTGAATTCGAGCTGTGGCGCGAACAGGGTGAGATAGCCGGAGAAATAGGCCGCGGCCGCGGCGCCCTCGATGCCACGCAGGGTATCGAGACGGGTGATCGCTGGGTCGGCACAGCGCCCGCCTGCCCGCTGTAGGTGCTCGCAGGCATTGAGGAGTGCCCGGCGCTGATCCGGGCGTGCGTGCAGTGCAGTGCGCAGCAGCCGTTGCTGTCGGCGCAGCTTGCCGCGCACCAAACGGCGCGTCCAGGTCAGACACCAGCCGGGATCATCCACCCGGCGCAGCTGACCGATGCGCCGGGCACCGTCGTTGTGCGCGCGCCCGTGTATCTGCGCAAACTTGCCGGCATTGCGGCCAGCAAAGATCAGCACACTGACGCCGGCGTCGGCCAGATTGGCGAGCAGGCTGCTCTGCAGCGTGACCGCACTGCGCATCACCACGGCCTCGAGCAGATGGATCGGCACGGTGCCGCGGCGCTGATCTTCGGTGTAGATAGCGAGTGCGCGCCCCTCAAGCTTCAGGCTTGTGTGGCGACGGTCGAGATAGAGCGTAGTCATGGTTGTTATCCAACATAGAACCAAGGCGGATCGACGGGCCTGACAGCCTTGCCGCGCACGCGTATCTTGCCGCGCGGCTGCAGGCGCAGCAGGAAAAAGCGATCCTCGATCGGGTCGAGTACTGCGGCGATCTCTGCAAGCAGGGTGCGCCGTTCGACGTTGCTGAGGAAACACTCGAAGACCGACTTCTGCCGCCCGCTGGCGTAGCCCTTGAGCACCTTCAAGGCATCGCGCAGGCGGGCAGGCGAGGAAACGTCGTAGGCGGCGATGTAGAGATGGCGTTGCGTCATGCAGACCAGGTTAGCGCTGTTCTGCACCGGGGGTGGCTGCGGCAAGGTTGCCGTAGCCTGGTGACGGTCAGTGGCGCCAGAGCGGCTGTTGCGGTAGCTGCGGGGCGAGGCGCTTGAGGCCGACGCCGGCGGCCTGGGTCTGCAGCAGCGGGATCAGGGCGGCCTCGATCCAACCGCTGAAGGCCACCCAGTCGCTCTGGGCGATGGGCTGCTCGCCGTGGGCGAGGATTGAGTAGTTACGCTTCTTTAGGTGGTCGAGCATGTGGCTGCGCTCGGCCTCGACGAAGGCGCCGACTGCACCGCCCAGATGATGCGCGGCCAGCTCCCAGGCGTTGCGCAGACCAGCCTGCCGCTTGCCATCAGGATTGGCAGCGATGTGCAGCGCGTCGGGAATCTGCTCGGCGCAGAGGTCGCTGGTGTCGATGCCCTTGCCGGCGAGCAGCCACTGGGCAGTCCATTCCAGCAGCCGATAACCACGGGCAACGGCATCGTCATAGCGGCCTTGCACGGCGCGACGCTGGGCATTCAGCCAGAGATCCCAGAGCTGGGCCGGGGTGCGCTGCGGGCTGTTGCCCGCGGCGCTCAGATGCCTCAGGGCCGTAAACAGCGGTCCAACCTGCGCACCGGCATCGGCGCCGAGACGTTGCCGGTAAAGCGCGATCTGCTCACTGGCGGCGGCGTGGTCGAATCGATCCCAGGCGTCGAAGGCGCGGCTCAGGCCCAGCGCCAGCTGTAGCTCGGCGCGCAACCTGTCGTCGCCGGGTCGCGGTATCCGGCCGAGCCCCTCGGCAGATTCGCCATAGGCAAAGCGCGCCCAAGCGCCAATGAACGGGTGCATCGCCCGACGCAGGCGAATGCCTTCCACGCTGATCGGGAGTTTGGCCTGAGTGCCGTCCGAGACCTTGAGCAAATCGGCGCGCGGACCGGTGATGACCTGCAACTCGATGTCGTCGGCCTCCAACGCCACCATCACCAGGGCCGCGGTCATGGTCTTGGTACCGCCGGTGTAGTCCGCCACCAGGGTCGCGTCGGGGAAGCGTGCTCGTAGCGCGGCGATGGCTTCGGCCATCAGGGTGACGGTCTGGTCCAGTTCGTCGGCAGGAACCTCTTGGGCTCCGAAACGCTCAGCCGCCAGCCCGGCCTGGGTCGGGATATTGGGCAATCGTTCGACGATCTCGGCGCCACGGCGCACCTCCACCGGCATGCCGTTGCCGATGATGGTTGTCATTGAGCCCGGGCGCCCGGTGGTGGCGTCGCTACCCGTGGCGAAGAACTGCACGAACGCCGGCTCGCGCTCGCGGATGGCGGTCAGGATCGGCTGATGCGAGCCGCCGACGGTGCACAGAAGGATGGTATTCGGCATGCTGGTTGCTCCGGTGGTTATACCCGTCGTTGGTTATACCCGTCATCAATGGATTTTCGGCCGCGATGCACGCAAAATCCATCCGCGACTGATGTAGGCGGGCTGATGCTTCAAGCTTTTGCGCGGATGGCGGCGATCAGGTTCTTGCGGGCTTGTTTCTTCTTCGATGCGGGCCAGCCGATATAGCCGTGGATCTCTTCGGCGAGGTCCGCCAGGTCCGCGCAGTCTGTACCTGACCAGGCTTGCTCAGCCTCTTTCAGGACCATAACCAAGTGATTGGCCAGTTCCCCACCTTTTTCTTTGCGGCCAGCGGCGCGGTCTTGGACGAGCTGCTCGCGCAGTTCCTCGAGCCTGCGTTGCTCTGCGCTCAGGTTGGCCAGGCGGGCGGCTTTTTCCTCGGCTTCCTGTTTCTTGCGCGCCTCTGCTTTGGCACGTTCCTGCTCCTTGTGCCGTTGCTTTGCTATCACTTCCCGCACTGCCGTGCGGCGCTTGCTGACGCGATCGTACCAAGCGTTGCTGTCCGCGCCCGTTTGCGCGGCCAGGATGTCACGCAGCGACGACGGCCACCTCGGCAGGGCCCTGCCGGTGGGGGCGGCCTCGACCAGCGCCCAGCCAAATGGCAGCATCTCGGTGCGCTGCTGGATGTCGCCGGCTGCGAGCCAGACGGTCTTGGCGGCCTCGAGGTACTGCGGACGCTCTCCCTTTCCACCTAAGATCTTGATCCGCCGAACGCCGTTCAGCGTGACCGACTCCGCGCCACTATGCCGCCCGACGCGCACTAGAAACGCCTGCCCTGCGTGGAAGGCTGCTTGTCGATCAGCGAGCACCTGGTTGATGGTGTCGACCCAGGCCGCGGACAGATAGCCGCGCAAGCGCAGCTCGCGCACTTCACGCTCGAGGATCGGTTGGTAGAAGCGGTTGCAGGCCGCGGCGATGTCGGCAAAGGTCCAGCGTAGGCGCGCATCGGGGAGCTTTCGACTCGACAGGCCGGCCACGCCCTGGATACCGAGTTGCCCGCTGAACGCCTGTGCGCGCAGCGGCGGGATGCACTCGAGCACCTGGCGCAGGTTCTCGGCCTGAGACTGCAGCTCGCGACCATTCTTGAAAATCGCCTCCCGCTTGCGGTTCACCGCATAGCGTACTTCGGTGGCGTAGCTTTCGGCCGGCGACAAATCGCGCGCATCACCGATCTGCACCAGGCGCATCGGGTCGAGGTCGAACTGGCGGTAGCAGAACAGCTTTTCCTGCAACGCGCGGTTGCGTTTTCGAGTCGGCATTGCGGCAATCTCAGCCGATAAGGATCGGCCATCGTTCTCCAAATCGAGCAGCGCGGTGCGGATCGCGCCCTTGAGACTGCTGCCGGGCAAGATCGGCCGACCGCTGGCGGCATCGCCATAGGTGCGTGCGATGCTCAGCTGGTTGATGATCTCGCGACCGCTCTCTTCGCGCTGAGCGGTTCTGCCGACCCGCTGACGGTATTCGCCAGCGATACTTGGCAGTACCGGCATGGCGTGTTCGGCCTCGGCGATCAGCGCTTCGCCGTTGCGGTGGAAGAAGCCCTGCACCTGCTTGATCAGCTGCACCGTGGGCGCGGCGCTGAGAAGCTTGGTCAGCTCCTCGCGGGCATTGGCCGAGAGGGCGCGCAGCGCGGCCTCGGGGCTGAACAAGTAGAGATCCTCGCCGTCGATGACGTAGCCGGTAGGCTCCAGATCTTGGCCCGTACCGATATGCAGCGGCGCCAGTGCGGTGATGGCAAGCTGGTGGACGTCGTGTCGCTTGTCGCTCATGCGGCGATCTCCTCGGGCAGATGGACCGCGACTATAGGCGCATAGCCTTGTTGCACGGTCTCGGGGATCACTTTCGAGAGGCCGCCGTCGCCACCCAGACCTTGGCCGAACATTGGGGCCGCCGGCAGCGCGGAGGGCGTCAGCAGCGCCCCGGCGCGGGCGAGCAGCACCGGTGTCTTAAAGGGGTTGCCCAGCTGCACCGCCTGATCGCCATGGCGCCCGAAGCGGGTAAAGACGTCGTAGTAGCTGCGCTCGGCACGACAGCCGAGCCCTTGCGGTGCGCAGGCGGCTAGGGTTAGGCAGGTGTTGGCCGCGGCCTGTGCGGAGGATGGTGCAGGCCAGGGCTCCACGAGTAGTTCGAGGGTGAACTTACCAAGCCCGATGCTGGCATCGCGCCCAAAACCGACGCTGCCGATGGTATCGAACAGCTCGGCCAGTTCCTCGGCACGGATGCGCTCGGCGTCATAGACTAGGCGGATGCAGAGCGCCACGCCCGCGGCGGACCAGCGCTGCATCAGGGTGTACGGCGCGAAATCGCCGCGGCCCGTGGTGCCGGTCAGGCGGTTGATGCTGTTGTGTGGCTGTGGGTGCAAGGTGGTGAGGGTTTGCGGGTGCTTTGCATCGGTGTTGGCGGCGAGGTCCGCCGCATGCGTGCTCGCTGCCACGACCTCGGCCTCGGTTTGGCACAGCGCGAGCCATTCGCTTAGCGGCCGATTAAGCGCCGTCAGCGGCAGCCAGACGCGTTTCTTGATTTGCTTGCGGTCGGCATCCGGGATTGCGGGGAATAACGACAACGGCAGAGCCGGGCGCGGCAAATAGCCAGCCGGTATGGCATCCGAGACGACCGCGAACGGGCGCCCTTCGGTGTAGCCTGCCAGGCAATCGCGCAGGTGCGCCTCGCCGCGACGGTTGCGTAGCGCCCAGCACAGCTGGCCGAACAGCATGTCGCCAAGCAGGGGCGAGCCGAACGGCGAGCGCAGCTGCAGGCGCAGAGTAAGCGTTTCCATGCGCGGCTCCCCTCAGTCGAGGCTCAGTTGATCCAGTCGTGTCTGTAGGTCCTCGCCCTGCATGGACAGGCCGGTGAAGCGGATCTTGCCGTAGCCGCGCGAGCCCGAGCCGCCCAGGCCCGTCAGCTCGAGCAGCTTGAAGCCGACCAGCAGCTCATCGAGCAGATCCTCATCGCCATGGACCTTGAGCGTGAGCTGGAACTCGAAAAGCGCTCCGGCCGGCACGCGCTCGGTGTTGCGCGGGTGCTCGGCGACACCGGCGATGCGGTCGATGGCGTTCTCGGTCTTGAGCTCGGTAAGGAGCAAATTGCGCGCATCCATCTCGGCAACCCAGTCTGCATCGAGGTTGCAATCCCAGAACGCCAGCCGGGTGGGGCCGATCTCGCCCAGCAGCGCTTCGTCTGGCTCGCCCTCGGGGGCACCGCCGAAGAGCTTGAGCAGCGTCTTGCCTTCTGTTTGCTGGGCACCGTTGAGTTCGCGAATGTGTTTGAAACCGAGCGGCTTGCCTTTGGTGAGGCCGACCACGCCAGCACGCCATTCGAGCAGGCTGCGCATCTTGCCTTTGATGCTCGAGCCGGGGATGTAGGGCTGGTTGTTGACCGGGTTCTTGATCACCGGGTTGTCGGTACCGCCGATGTGCATCTCGGTGTTTCCACCGCCGATATGGAGGCCGCTGAGCAGCTCCAGAGTGCCGGTGATCTTGCGGATATGGGTCAGTTGCATGCTGAACTCCTTGTGGCCGATCTCATTTGTTCTCGCTGGGACGCACTTCTTTGTAGAAGCCGAGGAAGGCTTCGACAAAGAGCTTGGCGTAGCCGAGGGTCTTGGCGTCTGTCGCCTGGCGCAGGCAGCGTTCCAAGAGTTTGACGAAGTTCGGGTCGATCAAGTCGCGCCCCTGGGCATAGGCGGCTTTGGCATTCAGCATCAGGATGAAGGGGCGTACCTCCTGAAAGCGCGCGTTATCGGCCCCGACCTTGGTCTGCCACATGACTAATTCGTCGTAGAAGCGGCGCAGCTGACTGGGTTTGTTGCATGTCTTGTTGTCTCCGATGGCCTTGGCGCAGCGCTTGGCAATGCCGTTGAACAGCTCCGGGTCCAGTTCGCCGGCAAAGCGAATGTCATCCACGGAAAACCCGGGGCTGGCTTTCTGTTCACAAGGACTTCTGCGGTCACCGCCGCCTTGGCCAGGTCTGCGCTGCTGTTGATGTCTGGGTTGGCCCATGCTTGCGTACTCCTAGTCGCGTGCTTGATAGAGAAGGGTGAAGAGTGGAATCCGGTAGCTGCCGCGGAAACGTTCGATACCGCCTTGCGCAATGACCTGGGCGAGGCGCTGCTGCAGGCGGCGACGCTCGTCATTCTTGGCACGATCGCGCAGGCCAGGTAGGCGCTCGAGCATGCGCGCGGTGCGATAGGCAAACTGGCTGTGCCAGATTGCATGCTCCGGACGCTGCTGAACGGACTCGGCCTTGTCGATCAGCTCGATCAGACCGTAGACGTAGCCGGTGCTCAGCCTGAGCTCATCGATCAGTCGCTCGAGTTCATCCTCTGCCTGCCCGAGGGCCTCGAAGTCGTCCCATGAGACCGTCTCGCCAAAGCAGGTCACCGCGTTCTTCAACGGGCTCAGGCCCTTGGCTTGCTCCAATGCCTGCTCGCCAAGCGCAGCCAGGTGACGGATCGGCAGGCCGGGCTTGGTGGTGGAAAGGCCAGCGGAAAAATGGATGTCCGGGTTGCCGGCGACATAGCGCGCGAAGTCCGTGCGCAGACGCCGTGCCAGGGCCATCTGTGAGCGCCAGGGACCGATGAGGAAGAAGTCATCGCCGCCGGCGAACAGGGTGTAGGTGTTCGAATACTCGCTCTGGCACAACCACGGCAGGTAGACCGCGAAGAAGGCGTTGGTCTGCCTGGATAACGCGGCCATCTTGGCAAAGGTCGGTTCCGCCAGCCCTTGTTGGAAGATCAGCCCCAGGTTGTCGATGTCGCCCTTGAGGGTGTTGAGCGCACGGATACCGACCCAGCGGCTTTCCTTATCCAGGCGCTGGTCTTCACACGCCAAGTGGTTCAATGTCTTCGGCTCGCGGCAGGAGAAGTCGCCATCGGCGTCCGGATCGGCATCCTGGTACTTGTCCCGCTCGAATTCGCTGAGCGGCTCGCCGCTGAAGCGCGGAATGTAGCCGTTGATGTAACGGCGTGCATAGCCGTTCCAGAGCGCGCGGTCGCCGTCTGCGGCGGGCAGGCTGAAGTCCCAGGCACGTAATAGATTGCCGCTGCGCAGCGCTGGACCGAAGCGCCCGCTGTCGGTTGCATCGCTGGTGAAGCTGATCTGGTAGCCAAACAGATCGACGCCGAGGCTGTGCTGCCCGATGCCTTCGCGGGTCACCAACAGACGCTCAAAACGGGTCAGCCAGTCGCCGATATCAATCTGATCCTTGGCGAGACGACTCAGCTTAAGTACCCGACCCTGCCGGGTTTCTTCTAGCTCCGCGGGCGAGCGCCCGTCGATGGCACAGGTACCGAGCTGGTTGTCGAAGCGATCGAGGAAGCCGCTGAAAACGGCCGGCACCGGATGATCGCTGCAGAGTGCAAAGCGCTGTGCCTTGGCCAGATCGAGTTGCGCGAAGAGCCGCTGCATCAGGTCGCGGAAGCCTTGGTGACTGTGGTTCGGATCGGCGTGGGTGCCGATAAAGTCGTTGCAGTTCGCCTCCAGCCAGGCCAGTCCGACGCCGGCCTGTCCGAAGCTGTGCTCGAGGAACCAGGCGTCGAGGGTGCGGCGAACCTCGGCAAGCGCGGTGCGTATGCCTTCGGTGTTGGGTGCAACGATCAGGAACTTGCCGGCCGCGTTGATGATCTGGCTGGTCGGCGGCAGCGACAGCACATCGAGTATGCGCATGGCCGCACACTCGATGAGTAGGCCGACGTAAAACGAGCGCCCGCGCAGCAGTTTGGCCGCACGGCGCTGGGTCTCGCCGCCGGCGGCGAAGATGAAGTCCTGGATGCCAAACAAGTCGCCCTGGATCAGCAGCAGCTTGGGCCTGTCCCAGTCAGCGCGATGCTGATGCGCGTCGATGATTGCCTGGGCGTCATCGTCACGCGCCTGATGCCAGCGCCATAGGGCGGTAGCCAGCGCGGCGACCGCCTTGCTGTGGTCGTAGAGCGAGACCTCTGGCTTGACGCCAAAGGCGGTCGCGGCTGGGATCGCGTGGGCAAAGGTGGCCAGCAGGGTGTCGAAGTGATCAAGCCACAGATCGAGCCGCTCCTGATGCGAGGCCGGGATTGCGGTGAGCGCGATGGTGAACTGATCCCAGAGCGTCCGGTATTGGGCCTTGGCCTGCTCGCGTTCGCGCTTGGGCGGCTCGCAGTCCTCGGCCAGTTGCGGAAAGATCGACCGCGGTGAGAGCGGCTGCAGCGCATAGCGCTGCTGTAGCGGAGTCTTCTCGCCATGGCGGCCGTCTAGGCGAATCTGCTCGAACAGAGTCAGCTGCCGGGCGGAGAAGTGGTCGCCGCCCGTGGCGGTGCCTTCTTCGGCATCGTTGTACCGATCGAAGGTCTCGCGCTCGAAGCCGGATGCAACCCGGTCGGCGGTGGCGATGATCCACTGCAAGGCGGTCTCGGGTACATGATGGCGGGCGGCGGCGTTGATCAGCGAATCATCGACGTCCGCGGCATCCCAAGCCGCGAACGGAGTTACTTCGCTGCCTTTGAGCTTCGGAAAGTGGCGCTCCAGCAGGTCGATGGCGAGCGCGGTATAGGCGGCATGGCGGTGCGAGAACCACTGGCGTCCGTCGGCCTGCCGCCGGCGTGCGTACTGGTGCAAGTTCGCCTCCAGTAATTCTGCGCCTGGATCGACGCCGGCGCGCTCGGCGAACTTGCCGATGTCGTGGACCAGTCCGGCAAGTGCAACGCGACTGGAAGCGGCAAGGAGTTCCTGTCGATTCATTGAGTATTCCATCCATCTCGAACAGATTCAGAGGCTCGCGGGGTGCGGTAACAGAGCCTATAGCCTATGGCCCTGACCGCTTGCGTAGCCGTGACGGCAAGGTTGCGGGTTGATGGGGGCAAGGCTCTCTTGCCCCTCCATATCCACAAAATGCGGGTGCCGCGAAACGGATGTCCATTGCCGTAGCCCAGGAAGGCTCGCTCAGGGCGCTCCCTCAGCACCAGGATCAGCACCAGGATCAGATTCTGCATGATCCGATCGGAGACCGACACCCCATGCAGGTTCATCGGAACCGAATCGCCTCCGGCTGCAGGCGCAGCCCGTAGCGGGTATTCGGTCGGCGCCCGTCGGCGTGGATCAGGTAGGGTTTGGCCAGTACCGCGCCGAGGGCTTCGGTCAGTGCCTTGTTTGCACGCGAGCGGCGGTAGTCGAAGTCATCAGCGCTCATGCCGTTGGCCAGTGCGGTTTCTGCGCGCTCGTAGTCGCCGCAGGCGGAGCCGACGATGAGTTGATATTCATGTAGGTATTGGGCCGCGAGACCGTCGCTGTTCCAACGCGCGGCGTGCAGCCCCATGTGCCGGCGCCGCGCCATCAGCGCGTAGAAGGCGAGCGCCGCAGGCGCCAGGGCGATGGACTCGCCGGCGGCCTGCAGACGACGGTTATCGAGATCAATGACCACCTCGGGCGGTTCGAGGGCACGCTGGGCGGCTGCGATGGTCTCTCCAAAGCTGGCTCCGCCGTTGAGCAAGCGTTCGGGCACCACGCCGGCGCGCAGGCGCACGAACGGCACCTCGGCGAGGGTGACTTGGGCACGCTGGCTGTCGGCGAGCTTGTTGTCCCTGGTCTCGATGACCCGCGGATAGGGGGTTGGATAGAAGAAGTTCCAACTCTGCTCGAAGGGCTCGGTAACCAATACGTGGCTCAGGCGATCCTGGGCGCGGCCGTAGAGCGAGAGCGCATAGCCGGCGTAGTAGCCCATGGTCTTGCGCCCGCCGGCGAGCGAGACGTGCAGGGCGCAGCTGGGGTCGGAAGTGAGTGCGCGGATGGTTTCGGTGATCTGGTCGGCGACGCAAGCATTGTCGGCGAGGTCGCGGATGTCGGCCAGCGGGCGACCGGCGGCATCGCTGAGGATCTGAATGGCGTGCGGCCCAAAGTCGATCGGCGGCAACTGATAATCACGGCACAAGCGGGCGAACCAGCCGGGATCGTCGGACAGTAGGCTCAGGCGGGCACGCTCGGCACCTTCGGCGGTGGTGATCAGCCGGATGGCGGTGGGAACGAACGGCGGGGCAGTGGCAACGGCGAGCGCATAGAGCGTCTCGGTGAGGATCTGCGGCGAGAGCCCGGCGACGGCGAGGAGTATGCGGCGCGGGTAGTGGTATGGGGCACAAGTAGCCACTGGCGTGACGATTTGGTTCGCTGTATCGGTTGCTTGTTTGGCCATTGGCGTTGCTTTCTTTTCCGTTTGTCTTGGCCTGTGCACGACGGACCTGTAATCGATAGTGTACTCCGTGCGCGCCATGACTGTCAGTGATGGCGTTGTCGGTGCGTCCTAACTCTGTGGCAACGAATCCAGCAGCCTGCGCCAACAACAGGCTGAAGGATGCCGATTGGCTGCGCCGGCGGCAGCACTGGCAAGCTTGCCGCAGCTCAGCCCTGGGACGCTGCCGCAGTCGTCACCCGATAGCGCCCCAGCCCGAAGCTGGTGTTCTTGCCTAGGTGCAGCCATTGGCCGAGCGCGATCAACGGCCACAAGGGCGCAATGCCTGGGCCGCTCAGGCGTACCTGCCCAAGCAGGCCGCCGAGCTGCATATGGGTGCGTTGTCGCGAAGAGTATCGAGGCCAGTCGACCCAACGTACCTGCATCGCCTGGATCTCGACCTGATCGATGGCGGCATGCACTAAGCCACGCTCGAGCGTGCGGGGTCCGGCATAAGGCGCTACCAGGCCGGGGACAGTCGGCTCCGGTGGATAGAGTTCGGCGAGCAGCGAGACCCGAGCAGCCAAGGTGCCGAGCAGCGCGCGCGCGCTGAGCCCGGTGGCGCGTATGTAGCGGCCACGCTGCTTGATCCTCAACGGCGTGAGCAGCTTGAACACAAGCACCTCTGGACAGGGGTCGAGCACCTGGGGGGCGGTGCGCAGGGGCTGCAGAGTGCCGCTATCCGCCTCGAAGACTGGCTGCCAGTGATCACTGCCGAGACTGGTTTCCTGCACCACCTGGCGCAGCCGAAACCGCCCGCCTTCGCGGCCGAGTCCGATCCCACCTGCGCGCTGCAGGGCGTGGATCAGATAGGGCAATTGATCGCCAGCAGGACCGATCAGCGTGAGACCAAGCGCGAGCGACTCGCCGGAGGCATGCTCGCGCTGACCGGCCGGAGGCGGCTCGAGCACGAACGGATGCGGTAGCGCGCTGTAGCGCTTGGCGATCTGCGCAGAGGCGGCCGGGGTTTCGAAGAAGGTCGAGTAAAAGCACTGGCCGCGTAGCAGACAGCCGTCGCAGTTGGGCGCGCGTGTTACGCAGACGCTGCGCCGCAGGCTGTGCCCGAGCAGCCCGCGCCAGGCCGAGCCGCTGAAGGTCGGCAGGCGGATCGGATCGATAGCTTGAAATTGGAAGCGCAGACGCTGCAAGCGCAACATGGGAACCGGGATAGCAGCGGCAACGGACGATGACATGGTGGTTGCGGTGTGGAGGATACAGACCGGACCCTCAGATTACTCGCCTTTTCGGCGCCGTTCAAGGCGGCCGGCAAGGTGACTTGTCACGAATTATCACCTACAAGTGCTGACCTACACCAATCTGGGTGATGGCCTGGGTGATGGCCTGGGTGATGGCCTGGGTGATGGCCTGGGTGATGGCCTGGATGATGGCCTGGGTGATGAATGGTGGCAGTCCGAGCTCGGGTAAAATCGCTGGGCTTTAGAAACCTTGGCCCTCAGGGCATTTTACCGCCCGCAGGATCAGCGACGCGATTTCCTCAATGGAATGATTGGTGGTGTTCATCACCGGCACATCCAGGCGACGGAACATATCCAGGGCATTCTCGACCTCGGTCTGGCAACGCCTCAGAGACGCATAGGGGCTGCCCGGCCGGCGTTCTTCGCGAATTGCGCGCAGGCGGTTTGGGTCGATGGTGAGCCCGAACACTTTTTGCTTGTTCGTCCAGATCTCGGAAGGCAGATCGCCGCGCTCGAAGTCCTCTTCGGTGATCGGGTAGTTGGCCGGGCGCAAACCGTAGTGAATGGCCAGATACAAGCAGGTCGGCGTTTTGCCGGAGCGCGATATGCCAAGCAAGATGACGTCGGCGTGTTGGAAATTGCCCGGTTTGACGCCGTCATCGTTGGCCATGGCAAAGTTGATCGCATCGATGCGCTTGGTGTACGAACTCGGCTGGGTGATGGCATGGCTGCGGCCGGAACGGCGGCTTGGCGGCACGCCCAACTCGGCGCTGAGCGGGTCGACATAGTGTTCGAACAATTCCATGTAATAACAGTTGCCGCCCCTGATGATTGCCGCGATCCTATCGTTGAGCATGGTGGCGAAAACCAAGGGTCGCGCACCATCGCGCAGAAACGCCTCCTGCATGCGCTGAGTCAGCGCCTGGGCGCGCTGCTCGGTATTGATATAGGGCATGTAAACCTGCTCGAACTCCATTGTGTCGAACTGGGACAACAGGCTATGGCCCAGGGCCTCGGCGGTGATGCCGGTACTTTCAGAGACAAAGTAAACGGTGCGCTTCCTGTGGGTAGGTGCTGAAACCATTTCGATGGGAACCTAAGCCTTTGTCAGCTGGGTCAAAGTCGTGGGGATATTTCAGGGGGTGCTGCGTTCGAAGAATGCATGGATTCAACTCAGAGACGCCTTGGCCCCTCTGCGCACGCTGCGTCTCTGCGGTGAATCCTTACATTCTTTGCAGGCAGCACACCTCCTGACTCAGTGCTTGTTTGCATCGGCTGTGCTGGTGCCGAGGTTCTGAGATTGTGCAAGTATTGCAAGAATTACAAGAATTGGTACGGCACAAGATTTTCATCATAATAGAGACACAGAGTGCACAGAGAAAAGACCCTGATTCTTGCAAAGACTTGAAATCTCTGAGTTCTCTGTGGTGCATCAGTCTACGCAGCAGATCGCGAATATTTTCAAAGTCTTGGCGCGTGGGAACGCGGGATAGCCTCGGAGCCTCGGCACGAATTGCGAGGATGCGAGAATGCCGAGATGACGCGCTTTACTCCAGCTGCTGGTCTCCCCATGCCTTGAGACCTTGAAGTTATTGCCCAGATCACCCTGATGTAACTTTCCTCCGGCAATCGCCTAAGCAGGCTGAACCACGAGGTATACAAAAAGCACGAAGGTGAATGAAAGGCTGAAGTTTACTTCTTTTCTTCCTCGTGTTCCGCTTGCCTTGCGTGGTGAAAACCATTGTCAACAACAATTGCCAACAGTTGTGTTCGAAGCTGCGAGCTGTGCGGCCGGGACGGATTGAAATTGACCCGGCACCACCTCGTCCCGCGGACCATGCACTCCAAGACGCGCATCCGGAAACGCTGGACCGCCGAGGAGTTGAACACCCGGGTGGCCTGGCTCTGCCGCTCCTGCCACAACCAGGTGCATGCCGTCCTCAGCGAGAAGGAACTGGCGGATACTTGGAACGAACTCGCCCTGCTCCGGGAGCATCCCGTCATCCTCAGGTACGTCGAGTGGGTCCGCAAACGCAACCCGCGCGGGCGGATACGAGCACGGCGGGAGCAGCGCTGAGCGGCTCTTGCGCTCCACCCGAGCATCCCCCCGGGGTCGCCCGCAAGCGGGCTCCTACGGCTGGTCAAGGTCCGCTTGCGGGAGAGGCGCCTTGGCCCCTCTGCGCACTCTGCGTCTCTGCGGTGAATCTTTACACTCCTTGAAGGCAGCACCCTTGTCCCAGGAAAGGCAAAACGCTCGCGTCCGATTCGCTGGCATTGCCTGCCGGGTCGCCCGCAAGCGGGCTCCTACGCCGAGCGGCTCCCACGGCTGGTCAAGGCCCGCTTGCGGGCGAGGCGCCTTGGCCCCTCTGCGCACTCTGGGTCTCTGCGGTGAATCCGTACATTCTTTGAAGGAAGCACCCTTGTCCCGGGAAAGGCAAGGGGCTCGCGTCCGATTCGCTGGCATTGCCTGCCGGGTCGCCCGCAAGCGGGCTCCTACGTCGGCCGTCCCCGGCGGCTTGTAGGAGCCCGCTTGCGGGCGACGCGCTGGCTATACGACATGGCCTGCTCCACCGGACAAGCTACCTGGAACTGGTTGGCGACGCGGGAGCTGTTGTTTTCCGGTTGCTCCCAGTCGATGAACTGGAGCCTGCGCTGGCGGCCCCGCTCCTAGCCCACGACGCTGCCTTCGAGCAGTAATTCGGTCGCCGCCTGGTTGGCCTCCAACAGCTTGGCGGTGCCGATCCCCTGCAACGTGCTGACGGCTTGGGTTGCTCGACCTCGTCCAGCTCGGGACGAGCGGTCATGATATCTCCCGAACGGCTGGGGCAGCAGGCTGGTGATTGGTCGACGCGATTGCCAACGAGCACTCACCAGCATTCAGAGCAGGGTATCACAGCAGAGGTGCCAGATTTCAGGGAAGTCGCGTCGAAGCTGCGAGAAGGGCTCCATGAGCTGCCCATTTCCATGGAAGCACCATGTGAGGATGCCGTTGTCGTCACGCTCGCGCAGCTGATCGATCAGGGCGTTTGCGTTCGGCCCATGCGTATCGATCGCTGTTGCCACGATCTCTGCGATGCGCAGGTAGCTGCGGCGGTAGACTCGCGACAGGGCTTCGCGTCGATCGAGATGCAGCTCTTTTATGGAAATGATGATGTGGACCATTTTCACTCGCTAAGCTGCGCCCTATGCAGTCTTGGCGGTGTCCGTCGGTGCCGAGATGTGGATGATGGCATGATAGTGGCTCAGATCATAACTATTCGGTAATGTCTTTCAGTGGTATCACGTTAAAAGAGCCCCAATCCTTCCGATGCTATCCTGTTGCCGCCGGATTTGCAGGGGCAACCACCTGCAATTGATTACCGTAGGTGCCTGTCTCCATGTCGCCATCTAGCAGCACGGAGGATTGAGCCCCGTTAACTGCTGTATCGCCGGCGCTCAAGGTCAGGTCCTCCGTGCCACTGACCGGATTTCCCGGTGGCGTGGGTCCGACACCTGTGAATGTAAAGGTGCAGCGTGCCTCGTAAATCACGCCGACGCCATTGATGGAGACCTTTGAATAATTGGCATAGGTCACGGGACCCGATAACCATGCACCGGAAACCGCAGGCGGATAGGGTGTTGTACCCGGAATGGCGATGACATCGCCTTCGACTGCAATGTTCGGCATCGTAAATCCTTCTTACACGCGTCTGAAGAACGGAAACCGGACAATGCCGTCAGGTTCTCCCACTACTGGATCGTTGCGTAAGGTATCGAGAACATGATTGTCGCAGATGACCAGGCTCGGCAGTTTATCCCTACTTAAACCGACGCGCAGGGCGTAGGAAATGCTGTCGGCATCCATCATCTCGAAGGTAAACGATAGCTCTAATAGTCCGAATGTCTGAACCCATTCTCCTTCTCCTTCAATAAGAAAATTAGCCAGTTGTCGGTATTCTCTTTGCACCAAGACAATAACTTCAAAGCCGATATTTATAGGAGCGCCACTTTCGTATAACGCAAGACGCGCCTGCTCCTCGTTGTATAAAGTTCCTGAAATGGTATATCCACTGATCCTCGCGCTTTCAATCGTTAGTCGATGATGGTAACCAAGATCAAGTGCATCCAGGCGCAGGTTGATGGCGGACAGTTTATCAAGGATGATATTTCCTTCACTAATTGAGGTTGTTTCAAAACCAATGAGACCGTTTGGATGCAACACACCGACGACATAAATACCATCAACCTCGATTTTGAGGTTAAACCACATTTCAAAGGTACCGCCCTCTTCGCCATCACCGCTGGGTAGCATCAAATGATGAGACTCATTAGGCGAATTGACAACATTGCCATCCAGATGAACGCTCGGATCTCCTTCTAGATAGATTTTACTGCCTTTCAGGAATAAACGCGCCAGGAACACGCCACCGGTGTTGACAACGCGGCCTATATCCTGAATCAGGAATTGTTCTGCTTGAGCTGTGGGCTTCCATGTAATTTTACTTCCCGATATTTCCAAATCGCCTTCCAAGATATAAGCCATCTGCACCCCGAGGAGCGTGTTAGACGGTAATTCAAGGGTCATGAAAACAGATGCCTGCTTTATGGTGCTCGGCTCCGGAACCCTATCACACTGAATGAGCAATCCACCGATGAACTGCGCAAGCGTTACCGTCTGATCGTGTACGGCTACGTTTCCATCAGATAGCCAGAAAACCCCCTCTACATGAAAAGCGGGGTCGTCTTCGGCAGTGCAGAGGGCATCCAGTGCCTGGGCAACGTTGGATGCGCCTTCCAGACGGGTACAATCTTCAGGCGGCGTATACCTGACTCCTTCAGCCTCGATTGAGCAGAGGGCATCCAGTGCCTGGGCAACGTTGGTTGTGCCTTCTATATTGGTGCAACCTCCAGGTGGCGTATACGTGACCCCGTCCGCCTCGATTGAGCAGAGGGCATCCAGTGCCTGGGCAACATTGGTTGTGCCTTCTATATTGGTGCAACCTCCAGGTGGCGTATACGTGACCCCGTCCGCCGCGATTGAGCAGAGAGCGTCCAATGCGCCGGCAACAGTGTTCACGCTGTTGCCGATGTTGATACAATCCCCAGGAGGTAAATAGCTGACCTCTTCGGCAATGCTGAGATTGGCATTAAAATTCACCTGCTGGTGATGGCGGGCATCGGCTGGGGCATCAATGAATGCCATCACGCTTTGATGATGTCTATTGCGGTTGTTGCCGAGCTGCCATTGGCAATTCACCAAACCTTCGCCATCGGTATAAATGACAATTCTGTCGCCACCTGTCGGGTCTGCGCTGGTGAAGACCTTGCCGTCTAATCCCTCGGTCTTCACTTCGAAGATGACGGGCAGGTTCTCCACGGGATGCTCGCCGCGACTGACGCGTACCATGAGTGGGCTTTGGAGCGTGTCACCGGGTTTGCCTTCCTGTCCATCGCCTCCGACGTAATGCAATTGGAGCATTTCGGTCAGGGCAGGGAATAGGGGGCGACAATCTTCAATTGCGACATCGGCATCACTTTCATCTGGATTCCAGTGAATCAATGCCAGCTTGCAACAATGCCATTCAGGACCCTGCGGTGGTACATCGCTCAGTTCTTCAACGCGACCTATGATAGTGCGTGCCGTGAATGTCCAGTAATCGCCTGTACGGAATATGTCATGCGGATTGTCCACACCGATTTTAATTCCAATGCCATCTTCAAGTATGATTTCAGTGGTGTTGGTTGTGGTGTCAAAATCATCGTTAAGCGCAATCTCGTCAGTATCCCACAGGCGCACTTTGACATTGCTGGCCGTGGTATAACCGTTGAGAATGGTCGTGATATCGGTGACATTCTTGAGGGTGACTTGTCGTTGAGCATCATTGACTGCGCCTGCACCGGACGAGATTTGCAGCATCGCACCGGCACGTCCTGCCAGTTCGTCCTCCTCGCTGACCAATTCGATCCAGCTGTTAGGCGAGAGCGTGACGATTTGATCCCAACCCAGACGCGCCAATGTCAAGGTTCGGTTGCTCGCGTTGATTTCGACTACTTTGAACGCAATGGCGCCGTTATAACGCGACCACTTGACGCTTGCGCCGCCGGCAACCGTACCGCCTTCATGCACTTCAACCCGGTAGAGACGATTTTCCAGGCCACGGTAGTCGCTATCCGCAGGTGTGACGCATGGGTTATCATCAACAGATGCAGTGTGATCTTTGATGATGGTCAATAAGCCTGCCCCAATCCCCGCTTCCTCCATGACCGTCTCAGCATCTTCTTCACAGCGGTCAAGGCTCACGCCTTCTCTAACATGAACCTGCCAGATAGTCTGCACACGGGTTGTGGTATCGGGTCCGCCGAGCGCGATTTCACGGATGGTCTCATCTTCAAGGTAAGTTACATGCCGTTCGCGCACACACAGATACACCAGATCCACGCGCTTACTTGCGCCTGGGGCGCTAATGGTCGGTGGATCGGGTAGAAATGGTTGTGTGGCATAGGTTGTAGCGTCATCCAGGTTGATGCGGTGGCCAGCGATATAAATCGTACCGGCTCCGAGGTGCAGATCATAGGCTGGATCTGCTGTATCGATGCTGACGAGAAAACCGGCATCAGCATAGGGTACGCCACAGTGCCCGATGACATCTCGCGAGCGTTTGCAATCTAGATCGGCCTGAATGCTGACCTGCTCGTTCCAGTCCGCATCCAATGTCACACGCCCCTGCTGCTGTAGAACGCGTGTATAGCCTTTGTTTATATTGAAACGGAAGCGCGAGTAATCGGCTTTCATGATATCCTCATAATGCCCTAAGCTTCAATTAACGTAGATCAATCCATATTCCAGCCCAAACGGCAAGTATTCTTGAAAACGAATACGCAGATTCGCTTCCCGCTGGGGCCGCATCAGCCTGTTGAATACACCCATCTCGGCAGCGTTATCCGCTCCCGTGCGAATTTCTCGCGCACAATCCTGACTCAATTGTACATACGCCGGTAAGCCGTAGCGGCGAGTCGTGAATTGTGGACGTACCCGTCGACCGGCCTCTTGACGGGCAATCAAGCTTTCAAAATCGTCCATTCCATTCTGTACGGCGGCATCCATCGCACGGTCCGGCTCGCACCGGAAGCGGCGCGGTGTCACTGAAGCGGGAGGCACATAGCTGAAGCGTACACAGCCAATTTGTTGGCGTTGCACGGTGACTGTGTCCGTGAAGATGCTGTTGGACGCTGTCTGCATGGCGCGTACGGAAACGGCGCCCATAATCGTGCTGTTTTCGATGTAACATTCGGGGGCGGGTAAAATGCCTACCGCGTCGTAGCCAATGGCCGGCAAGGTGCTGAGCAAGCCGAGAACCACCACCCCCAAGGGGTCGGTACCGGTCGCTGCAAAGCGTAATGTCACCCCGTCCTGCATCGAATAGACGACAAGGTGTCCCTGATCGAAGCGCACAAAGGTATTTGTGCCGAGCTCAGCACGGGCGCGCAACAGGGTCTCCAAGTCGCTGGCAGCCGTGTTGCCATCGGCAGGTACTGCACTCAGCGCGACCGTAAATGTCTCCATACCGAGGCTGTCGTCGCTGACGGTTTCTTTGAATACGGTCAGCTGCGGCGGTTGTGTCAGGATGCCGAAATCGCCGACGGTTGCACCTACGAACACGCTCAAATCGCTGGCATTGGCGGGGTTGACCCCCAATAAGCCGGCAGCCTCGCCATCCTCGATACGGATACGGCGTTGCGTATTTTGCAAGATGATTGCGCGTGGGATGCCGTTGAGCCTTAGCACAGGCGCTTCAGTGAATGCGCGAGTTGCCCCCGGCGCCGAACGCAGTGCCATCTGTAAACCGCTCGCTATCTCATCCAATGAAGTCGGTGTGTCCGTCAGGCTCACAGTGTGGGTTTCGTTGCCAATGCGAACAGTGAGGGGCTTGCCGACTGCCGCTTCTGCATCCGTCAGATTGAGATCCCCGGATGCCAGAGCCGGATACACCTGTCCCATCTCGATTGCCGCGAGATTATCTACAATGCTGTCGTAAATACGCAGCGAGCGCGTATCAGGCGGTAGTCGCAAGGGACCGACGATGCTATGGTCAACCATCACATCAAGGCGATCATTGTCAGCAGCAACGACGATGCTTGGCGTTTCCGGTTGCAATGGGGAGGCATTTTCAGACAGGAGAATGCCCGGTACGAGTGTAGAGTGCATCACCTCAAGCAAATCAAGCCCGGTATTGACGGTTAAATCCTCGGGTGTCGCCACCTGTATTTGTCCCTCGATGAGCAAACCCTTGAGCGATAAACGTGCTGGATTGTCAGTATCCGGCACGATCAGATCGCCGATGATCATCGGGCGTTGTTTGTTCTCGGCCTGAACGATAATCTGCACATTTTCCCGATTAAACGTATTCTGATTGAAAGTCAGCGTTTCAGTATAGGTGCGGCTATCCACGATTTGTATCAACAAGCGGGGGTGATCCTCCGGATTCCATGCAGTGAGTGCTGCTTGCAAGGTATCGTGATCGCCTGGCACTTGCAGGACGAGGCCGGGTTCGTCAGGGTTGGTCAATGCCCATTTCTGCGGGTCGCGAACGGTTGGGTCGTCGCGGCGCTCATACGTGCCACCTCCCACATCGGCACTGAAGCCATAATGCAGGCTGACCGCAATGTCCTCACCGACGAGAGCAGGCGGCAAGGACAAGCGTCCATTGATGATATCCACACCGATTTTGCCATCTGTGCGCTGCCGCCACTGCGATAAATCCATACAGACGATGTCGGTGGCGGTCTGGGCAGTGTTATCGATGCGAATGCCGACGCTCTTGTCGTCGCCGAAATAGGTTTCAGGCGCTGCGTGGAAGGCAATGCGGCGAATGGGTTGCGCGATATGGATTTCACTAGCGAGTCCCGTGTCGTCGCTCTCGGCGACAGGACTATGAAATAGATGCTGGCGGATGCCAAGCGGGTTGAATAAATAGCCAAAACTATTCTCATCGGCGGGTCGCGGTTGCACATCGCGTAATTCGTAGCTGCTCAAACGCCAGATGAAAAAGCCCACTTTGGGAATGTGATGCCAGCCCGCCGCCGGGGCAAAGGGTCGAATATCCAGGGTATGGCTTGCTGCATCAAACGCCGTATGAACGCGGTCGCACCTATCAATATCGCGCACAGGGAGCGTGCCGACATTGCGGCGCAGATGATTCGTATTCTGTGTCCACGTCAGCATATCGAAGAATGCTACCGCATGTACCGACCAGCCCGTCACGTCGCGTGCCAATTCTTCCAGCATGGGCAATGTGCCTTTGCGCAGGCGATAGGAGATCGTCTTGGCAATGTCCGCACGGCGTCCGCGCACCACAGCATGAATGGGGATGTTGCCAATTAAATCGCCGAGATAGGGCAGTACCCAATCGTCGGCAGTTTCAACAAAGAAATTGTCCCAGAGACGATCAATATCTTCTTTGACGACAGTCGCCTGTTCACTGATGATGCTCAATAATGCCTTGAGCGGATAGCCCCGCCGGGCATCTTCGCGGCGATAGACTTCCGGCAGTAATGCATAAAGATCAATTGCATCGGGCATCATCACGCCTCCGCCGCAATGCCAATGAGATAGGTCGATGTGGACCCCGTTTCGAGATGGGCGAGTTGGTCGCGTCCAATTCTCAAGACAGCTTCGACTTCAACAGCCTCCGGATCATCGAGTAAATAAAAACGCGTGATGTTAGCGCCGATAACGCCGTCTGCGGAATGCGCTATCTGGTAAATCTCACTTAAGGCGATGGTCTGTCCTAGACTGAGGTGATCGAAAGCGAAGAATTTTTCAATCGCTGCCGTTACGTCGGCGAGTACGGTATCGGCCTGGTAAGCGAGGTCAGGATAAATTTCAAGCGACAATACCACATTCGCCGGGTCATAATTCACGACGCTCAATTTGCGATTGGGATCGCGACGGCTGTCGAGATCATCAATGAAAGTCTTGAAGGTTTCGCCGACAATCTTAGTGCCGTCATCCCCGGCAATCACCAGCTTGACGACTTGCCACTCTTGATCCCACTCAATGAATGCCCGTGCCTTTGAGACGCCATTGAATTCGCGGGCGGCATCTTCGAAATCACGCAATGACACGATACGTCCGAAGGTACGAACGGTATTCGGCGCGTTTTCGCGGATGGACTCCGGGTCTTCGCGTTCTGCACCGCCACTCGAGGCTACCGGATTGAAGACTCTTTGCAAGCCCTTGGGGCGTTCGAGGGGGGTCTTGATGCTTTTGGCCGGAACATTACCCACTCTGCCGAGTCCCTTGCGATAGGTGGCGGAGACAGTGTTGGGTCCCGTGCTTGGACGTGCGCCCGTCCGACTGTCGCCCGTGCGGATAATCGTACCCTGTTCATCGGTGATATCAAGGGTGTAAACGGCTTCGTCGCCCTCATGCCCGTAGAAGCTTCGTATAGTTCCCCATAGCACGCCATTGACGCGCAATTCGAGAGTGGGTGCCGCGCCGTTGGGTGCGCCTGCCTGGGGCACATAAGTCAGGGGTGATTGTTTGAGTTCGAAGCGTTGGAAAGGTATTGATGCATCGCCATTGCCTACTATTTCGTCAGCAATTGTTTCGCCGTGCGTTGCAACGATGACATTGGCAAAGATGCGAGTGTTGACACGCACGTAATTGTAGGTCAAGCCCTCCACCAGTATAATGCGATTATTGAGTACGGATTGCGTCTCTTTGACAATCACCACTTCGCCCTGAATGCCATTGAATTCCGTTTCCCCGAAGATCATCAGCAGATGCCCCTGCTCTAGGGAACCGACATCCTCCTTGACATCGATTTCCGTGCCGGAGATAAACGTGGGATTAACATCCTGTGCCAGGGGAAGCTGTTCGGCATCGAGCAATACCACCGTCCCGCGCACGCGGGAGAAAGGCGCATCATCTGCCAACCCGTAGTTGTCGAAATTCTCGTCCGTATCGACTTGCAAACGGGAGACCTGGGCGGTGCGGGTATAATCGGTGCGGCTAACCGTTTTAACTTCTGTCACTTTGTAAGCTTCACGATAGCCTGAATTCACCATCGCAATCCACCCGTCTTTGACCACGCTCTCATGGATACGGTCTAAATCAAGGGTGCGTGTGCCGAGCCTCAGTTCTTGATTGAGGAAATCACCCTGTTGGCGGACTTTATTTGTCACGGCAATGAGATAAGGACCGGGGTCTAAACTGGTATCAACATCTTGTTCAGTCGACGGCAAAAACTCATATGCGGCGAGTGCACCGAGTGTGCGCCAATCAGGGGCATTATGCCCAAACAACGCGCCCTGCCCACGAAAGACATACAGGTTGGCCTGTGGCTCGACAACGATCTCGTTTCCCCAGAGACGGATGCCAAGAGGTTCATCGAAGACGATGCGCGTCTCGTCGGCTTCGGTGTCTCGTGCGACCTTGACGACTTGGCGCACCTCGTAGCGTTCGCTATTGGGATCAACCTTGGCGCGTTCTTCCCCTAGGATCAACACCCAATCCCCGACGGCAATACGGGCGCGGGCACCCTTCAAACGAGTGTCGGTGTCGTCGATGGCGAAGGTCACATTCCGTGGTTGGTCGGGAATCGGTGTCAATTCATTCCAGACAGCACGGGCATCCAATGCGTCCGAGGTTTCGAAGGTTTGCGGCTTCTCTTCGCGCACCGGCACATGCTGAACCGGAAAATGCTGGCGAATCCGTGCCGATGCGCCATGTTTCATCTCAAATACCAGATAGACGGACGCAGCGACACCGGATGCCGGTTTGTAATCTAGAAGATTGGCAAGGCGCACCAAGGAATCTCGATGTTGGGCGGTGCGAATAAAAGCTTCGTTGGCAATGCGTTCTTGATAAAAAGTCAGGATATCGGCGACGTACGCCCACAATTCGATCAGGGCGATGCCGTAATCGTCACTGTCGCGGGCCGACCAGCTGCGCAACGGGGCTTCGACCTTGCGTCCATCGGCTTCGACCTGCACACGCGGTATATTGCGGAGCATGGTGCGGCGAAAACTGCCGAAGTTGCCGACACGATAGCGCAGTGCATCCAGACCAGCGCGGTTGTCGAGTGGGCGCGGTGTATCATAATCACCTTGACGTTCGGCTTCGGTGCGTTCGTCATTCATGCATTACCTCCCAACATGGTCAGGTGGAGAATGCCGTTTTCAGGGAAATCAGGGTCATTATCGAGGCGCACCACGGCAAATTCGCCGACGTCGATGTAGCCACGTGCTAGGTTGGCATCGGTCTCGGTATCGGCTGCCGTGGCATACTGCCGGTGCAAACCGGTAATCGCGACTGATTGTACGCCGGTTGCTGCTTCGACAGCGTCATATAGTTTGCTCAAATAGAGGGTTTGCCCGAATGTAAATTGATCCGGATGGAAAAAGCCCAGCCGACCGTCGGGCAACTGGCGATTGCTGAGAACTTCCAGCACCGCCTGTTCCACCTCCGAGGGAAAATACCCGGGTTCCACGCAAATTTCTAAGGATAATTCCAGTGGTACAAAGGTCGGGTCGATGATTTCCAAATCGTAGCCTGTCATGGCGTAGGCACTTACATGACGCACTAAATCGGCACGCAATTCGGGCGGAATTTCGGTTGCGCCTTTGGGATCGACCCGAATGAAGACCGTGTGCCAGCTACCTGTCCAGCGGAATTGGGCAACGGCCCGCTCCACCTGTGGATGCAATTCGGTCACTCTGGCGTAATCCTCTGGGGTCACGGCACGTTTGAGCGCTGCCCGGGTGGCAGCCGGAGCCAAACGCTTGACCTGCTCGATGCTTTCAGGCGGGCTTCCACCCCATGCCGGCAACGGATTCCGTGCCAAGGAAATGTTGCTCATCGCGCCAATGTCGTCGTGCAGCACGATGTAATTGAGCTTATCTGCGCCAATGTTGCCCTGTGCTCCACTGCTGGCACGATAGCGCACTTTGAACAGGCTGTTGTCATCGGGAATCGCGCCGTATTCATTCGTGCCGAAGCGCAATTGCGCTCGTCCGAGATTATCCGTCTCGACGACCACGTCTTCTGCAAAGCGATCGCTATTCAGGAGGGTTTCGGGCACTGTGCGCCAGTTGCGCGGACGCGCGGGATAGGTCGATTCGGTATATGATCGGATGCTGTGAATGACGGGTTGTGCATGGCGCGGGTCGTCATCAAAGAGTGCACTCGCAGGCGCGTCGGTCAAACGGTGAAGCGGGATGCTATACGCCAACGGACCTTCGTTCAAGGTGAAGCGAAAGGCACGCTGCCCAAGTTTGAAACCTTTCCAATCGGCAATGTCAGGCGGTTGCGGATAATATTCGTCTTTTCCATAGGGGCGCTTCTCATCCACGAGTGCCCCGCCGACACTGACCGACTCGCCGTAAGTGCGCCCTTCATCAGCAATCGCTAGATTGCCGCGCCCGACGCTGACTGCTTCCAAAGAGATACCTTGATTGGTGACATTGCTGATCCAGATGCGGAATGGAAGGGCATCTTGCTGTGCCCAATAAACTCGCGTGACGGTCACCGTGCTGCCGGTGAGCAGCGTTGCGAGTGTATCCTCGATCGTCTCGACGTTGATGAGGCGCACCAGATGCCTGCGATTGGGGTCAGCTGTCAGGGTTGCCCCTGTATAAGGATCAAGCAGCTCTTCCAGCAGCAACAAATCGCCTGCGCGCAATTGCCAATCAGACGGGGTACGATAATCGCCTAAAATGTCGGCACTGGTTGCACCTGTCGGTAAATAAGCGATTTGATTGCGCCAGTTGTAAAGGGTCAATTCGTTGAGTCGCTGATGAAACCGCAAGACATCCGGATCTTCGAGTTTGATTTCAAAAATGATCCCTGCGGCATCGAGTGCGTCATCTTCGCGTGATGAGGGGATGAGATGCGGGAGCCTAATCCCCTGGGGTTGGGTCGTCAAACGCACAATACGGTCGCCCCCCGAAGGCGCCTCCAGTACCATGCTGCCCATTGCCATTTGAATTTGTACGACGGTCCGCGCACTGAGACCTTCATGCATGTCGTAATCAATCAAACGGGCGTGCCGGCGGACGCTGATACGTTGACGGGCCGTTTCGATGAAGGCTTCATTGGCAACGGCATCTTGATAGTAGCTCAGTTGATCGCCGACATAGGCGAGTAATTCCAGCAGCATCATGCCCTGATCGGCAACTCGACGTTCGGACCAATCGGGAATGAGGCGCGGCAGTAAATCGATCAGCGCTTGTCGGAAGCTGTCGAAATCCTTCGCCATGTAATCCACGAAGATTTCAGCTTCTGGTTCGGGCGGCGCAATTAAAGGCCGACGGCAATCAAAGCGTGCCGGACAGCCGGCCTTGAAATTGAAAGTGACTTCACGATAAAACAAATCAAGCGGAAAGTCGTTCGGCGGCGCTCCGCCCTCATATGTGATCAGCAAGCGATAATCGCTGAAATCACCGGGGCGATCGACCCATAACTCCAGATGGTCTTCCACCCGTATTGCCGATTGAACCCGAATCTGGTGGACGCGCTCCCCGCCGAGAATAGCGAACGCATCGATGTTGCCATCGAGATCGTCGAGCATGGTATCGACTTTGCCTGCCGGGGCCTCGGTACCCGGTGCGATGAAATAAACCCGCAACACACGTTGATTGGTCTCACCCGGCGTGGTATCTATTTCGATGTAATCAATGCCGTTGTAGCGGCTATTCTGCAATTGTTGCCGTCGTGCAGTGTCATCGAAAACGATACCGCTATCATTTACGTCCATGCTTTATCCCGTCTCGAAATTATCGGTCAGTATTTCGCCGCTATCCAGCCGCACATAGACCACCTGTACGCTGAGTTGCGAGTCGTCTTGCCGGACAATGACATCCTGAACTTCGATGATGTCGCCTAACCAGCGTTGCAGCGCGCCATGGACAGAATATTGCACCGTGGCAATGAGCGCGTCATTGGTCAACCCAAAGACCATTTGCAATAATCCGCATCCAAAATCAGGACGGTTGACGCGTTCGCCGGGACTGGTGAAAAGCACCTGTTCAATCATGTCGCGCACATGGTCGTTACGGCTGGCGATGCCGGTGCGTCCACGCGCATTCACTTGAAATGGGTAATCCATATAGTTGGTCATGCCAGTCTCCTAAGTCACTTCCAACGAGCCATCGTTGACATTGACGGCGCTGCTGTCCAGCACGATTTTTGTACCGCCGCTGTCAATGGTAATGGCATCGCCCTCGACGGTGATGGATGCGCCGCCACTGTGATTCAGCTTAATCGTATCGTCGCCGTCGGAGAGCATGACCACATGCCCGCCTGCGGTGGTCAGGTCGATGGCTTCGTCGATATCGCTGATACGGAAAACATTGCCCTTTGCCGTGTGCAACATAAGAACCCCCGGCTCCGCGCCTTCGGGCAATTGACCCGATGCCCAGAAACAACCGACCCATATCGGGCGCGAGAGATCGCCGCCTTCGAATTCCACCCAAACCAGCGCATCCACTTCGGGCACCATGTACAAGCCATGTCCATCGCCGGCATAAGGCAGGCAGGGCAACGCCCAACCGAGAGGTTCGCCGCCGGCAATCGCAGGCACTTCGACCTTTACGCGCCCGATTTCGAGCGGGTCGGCGTTATCCAGTACGCGTCCGCGGTACTTACCATAATAACGTTGCCGGGATGCAGTTTCGAACAGGGCTTGACGTAAATCTGGCATCGTGCGTTATTCCTGCTCGGGTGTGAAATCATCCTGACGACGCGGAGACAGCGCGTTGCGACGCAGGGTAAAACTCTGGGTGTATTCGCCGTCGATGAAGGCGTGGAGAACACGCTCCACCAGATAAATGCCGCTGTATAATTCCCCCGCGCCGCGCACGGTCACAGTACGCTTTGCACGCAAGACCGCGCCAAAATTATTGGTATCGACCTCCCCCTCTGCGATGACGGCGAGGCTGCTGCGGTTGCTCAACCCCTGCGCCAGCGACAAAAATTCGGCTTCGATGGTTGCACCTGCGGGTAACACACGCGACATACGCGGAGTTGTGGCCTCGAACAGATCATCACCGCCCAAGAGCGTTAAATCACTGCCGTTGGCACTGCCTGTCTGGTCTTCGCCGCTATCGAAATCAATGTTGTCGACCTGTACCTCGGTGGGACGCAACATATCCCAGCGGACGTTGAAATAATGCAAATTGCTGGATTGCCCCATATGGATGGTCAGCAGGCCCTGCGGTTCGTCATCCAGCCGCACCGGTCCGAAGTGTCCGGTCAGACCACCGGACGAAGGATCGACATCGATGTACACATCGAAACCGTGCCGCTGCGCCAGAAGATGCAAAAAGTGTATATCGGTCCCACGCTGCACGATGAGTGTATTGTCTTCTTCATAGGTCACATCGGTGGATTCGACTTCAGGAGAAAAGCCGTATTCGTTGAAAATGGTGCTGGCAATATCGCTGTGCGCCATTCCTGCCCAGGTCCGCACAACCTCATTGCGGCTCATCAAGACGCTGGCATCCATGGCGACAACGTTCAGGGTTGATTCGCCGGGATTGTTGGTCAATGCGGTCTGCGTCTCGACCACATAGGCATCGATCACGGTGACGGGGTCATTATTGCCAACTGTAATCTGCAATTGCAGATTGGTGAGTGGCGTGAAGACGCCATCATCCAACACACGCCAACCACTGCCGTCCTCCTTGACGTCGATACTGAAGACAAGGCGCAGCATATCGGCCATCTGGTAATGCTCTTCAGCTTCCACCGTTTGCAATTGCGCCAGCGTCTGGTCATCGAGTGTTTGCCCATCCACCAGCAAGGTAAAGGTCGTCACCGCTCATCCTCTAATCTTGGGCGGGCGGAATCTTGATTTTGCGTCCGATGTCATCCGCCAAATCATCGGGGAACATGGCCGCATTAGCATCACAAATGCGCCAAAAGCGACGGGCATCTTTGTAATAGAAATAGGCAATGTGATCGAGCCGTTCGCCTTCGGTGATAATGTGCCCGCGCTGCGGCCGCGTTGGCGGGATGAAGCGGATGCGCTTGTACGTGATGTTGCGCCCTTTGCTATCCACCCACTCGGCCTCCTTGACTTTTGCATACCGACTCTGCTTGCTAAACATGGCGTTTTCTTCCGTGTTCGTTATTCAGGTAACAAATTGCGTGTGCGCTGACCCACCTGCGTTTGTGCAT
Organism: Thiohalocapsa sp. PB-PSB1; assembly: GCA_016745215.1. GTDB lineage: Bacteria > Pseudomonadota > Gammaproteobacteria > Chromatiales > Chromatiaceae > Thiohalocapsa. Next base: position 7,683,921 of record CP050890.1, on the reverse strand, counting down.
GATGTTCACGCGCCAGTCTTTCTTTGCGTTTCTGATAGGCAACGAAAATATCAATTGCCTTCTGGGTGTTGCCCTCGATGACATCGAGGTAGCTCAGCACCTGCATGGTGACATCGACTTTGGCTTTGATTGGATTAAAATTTTTGTCGAAGGTCTCTTCTGAGACCGAAAAACTGGTCAGATGAACCGGAACAACCCGCGATGCCCCTAATACCAGTACCACCATCGGCAACAGGGCCGGCTCTAAATTGACGACACCATCGGCGGCGAGCTGTTCGTTTTGTTCAAATTGAAAGCTTGGCGCGTACATCAGCAGTTCGAGCGCAGAAAGCGCAGGCACCAGGCCGTTTTCCGACACGAGTTCATTGTCGTCGGGTGCTTCGAGGGCGTCGGCGGCACTCAACTCGACCGACATACTGAGGGTTTCGATGGGCGGACCGACCACGCGCCGCATGTCCTGAGGGGTATTTTCGCCCCGTTGCTCGCCCTCGTTGCTCGGAGCGCGATGCTTCAACTGCCGCCGCACCTGATTCGGGTTGTACTGAAACGGCAACACCGTCGGGTCGCTGTCTTCTTCATCGGGCGCGTAGATGGCAAATGCCCCTTTGAGCACCTGCGGACTGCGCGGTGAGAAGGTACTGGTCATGCGTCGTATCCCTTGCCAGGTGTGCGCAGTTCATTTTGCAGGTATCGCGTAGCCCAGCCTTTGAACGGTTCGACGCTGGTGTCGGCGACCCCCCGCATCATACGCATGCCCTGCGGGTCGTCAACGCCGCAGAGGGCCGATGCCATATAGTAGCGCACGCGGACATCCTCTGGTTGTTCCTCGTAGACAGGGGTAATGAGGTCCAGCGCCTCCCGCGGATGGCCCTGAGCGAGCCTCAGCACCGCACCATCGACCCGCGCCGAGCGATGATCGGGTTGTAATGCCAATAGGGTCTTGATTTGTTCCCACGCCGCTTGTCGGTCGCCGCGCGTGGTGAGGACAACTGCGAGTTGATGACGCGCATCGGCATGGTTTGGGTCCAGCGAGACAGCGCGGTTGAGGGCTTCCATTGCAAAGCCCAAATCGTTATTCGTGAAATGTAACACCCCGATTTGCGCCCAGGCGTGTGCGTTATCCGGCGCAATCCGGACAGCCCGTTGCAATAGCTGCATGGCATCGTCCATCTGCTTTTGCGGTGCTAACACGGTTGCCAGTTGCGTCAGGATGCGGGCATTGTCCGGTTCGATGGCCAGATAACGCCGCCATGCGTCGGCCGCTTCGGGATATTGATGGCGGAGCATGTACAACTGGCCGAGATTGTTGAGTGCGGTCAGGTTTTGCGGGTCGCGCTCGATGGCTTCTTGCTGGAGACGTATCGCCGTCTCGTAGTCATCCAGCATGGCATAGGCATTGCCAAGATTGCTATAAGGCGAACTACGGTCAGGTGCGATGTCGATCGCCTGTTGGTAGCAATGCATGGCGTCCGTTATTTTACCCTGTTGCGCCAGCACATAGCCGAGATTATTTAAAGCAGTGGCATTCTTAGGCTCATATTCTAGCGCGCGTTCGTACTGTTCTCGTGCACCCTCGAGGTCACCGTTAACGTGCAAAATGGCCCCGCGATTAATATGCTTCAGTGCAGGCGATTGATCTTGGGCCGTATCTTGATTGTTCATGGTTTCTCCTTCACCCTAGAACTGCTCTAGCACGCCTGTAATCAGGCTGCGGGCATCGATATCCGGCACCGTGAATTCGACATCGTCCAATGACACGTCAAACGGTTCGCCTTCTTTGTAGTGAATCGGGAAATTGATGCCAAACCGCAGGCCGCTGCCGTATTCAACGCCGGCGAGATTCCAGCGTTCGCTGTACAATTCAACCGTCGTCAGCAGCAAATCTGCCGAAACATCGACGTAGGCATCGACACTTAAGCGCAGTCTGGGCTCCACGAAGATGCCAGCGTTGGCGTCGATTTCCAAGCCAGCGGACGGCATCCAATCGACATTGACATTGGCTTCGAGCGCGCCTTGTAACCCCAATTCACCGCTGACTTCGAGACCGGCCGTTGCGCTGACGATGGGAATGCCCGCGCCGAGCCCGCCCCGCACAAACAAACGTAAGCCCGCATCTGCCGGGACATGTAATTGTCCGCGCCCGGTGACATGCGTTTGGTCTTCGTGATCGGGATTGTAGGTGATGCCGAGACTGAGTTCGCGCAGTTGCCCGGGGCCAAAGCCAGCGCTGACATCGACACCGCCGCCGATGGTGGCAAAGATGCCGATACGCTGTCCGGCGACCGCCACACCCACGATGGGAATGTCGATATTGATGGTAAAGATGTTCTTTTCCACCGAACGACGGGGAAACAAATCGACGGCGTTGGGCAGACCAATCTCGCCGCGCAACTCGATTTCTGCATTGGGCAATAGTTTGATGCCCACCGTACCCTGCAACCAGGGTGCGAGTTGAACTGTCACCTGTCCGCCACCGTAAGCACGGACATTGGACGGTTCCGGGTCGCCGGTTGGCTGGTTGCTTTCGGGGTCCACCGGACGGTTGGTGGCGCCGAGGGTCAATTCGCCGCTGAGCATGCCGCGGCTGTACGAGGCGGTCACGTTGGCATCGAAAATACCATCGTCGTAACTGAGACTGACCTGTGAATTAATGCCCGGAATGGCGGGTTGCGCCGTGCCCGATGCGCTGACCTTGTAACTGCCATCGGGCTTGCGCTGGATTTCGGCTTCAAGACTGCCGCCCCGCAAGCCGGGGACTTCGCCCAGTTGCAAGGTTCCCCCGATGGTCAGGCCTTCCTCTTCGGAGTAGGTCAGGTTCAGGCCCGCATTCTGGATGCCGGGTGCGGCGAATTGGGCGGTCCCGCTGGCGGTGATGGTGTCGTTTTCATAGCCGATGGTGAACTCGGCGCTGCGGATGCCGTTGATTCTGCCGCTGGGAATGCCGATGGTGCCGCGTGCGCCTAATTGATTGTTACGATACCATATGTCTACACGAGCTGGATCAAAGAGTTGGGCGTCAAAGTCGAAACTACCTGTTACCGAAAATCCACCTTGCGTTTGTCCACGTCCGGTACGTGCTTCTGCGGCTAAATAACCTTGCCCTAGACGCTCGATACTGAAATCTATACGCCCACTGCCTGAGAGTCCCTCTTGAGTACTAATGGCTATTGTTAATGAAGAATTATCAATATTTAGGGGTGGTGGTGCGTTCAATTCACCAGTACTAAATGACTTTGAAACAGTTAGATTATCTCCAAGCAAGGTGAAATCAATATCAGCATCACCTAACAATGGAATGTCCGTGATGATTTTACCTGCGATATATACCCCCTCATCAGTTAAATCCAGCGTATTAATCTGAAGAGGGCTTAATTCTTCGACTTGTACTGCTTCTCCGAGCGTATTTACACGTTGACGGAAGTTGTTCCAATCAATGTAAGCACCGTAACGCGCCCCGGAAATACGACGCACTGGCATCGTGACAATGACCTCACGCTCAGGGGGATTAGCATCAATAGGGTCAGGAATTGTGACTGTAAGAATACCGACTCGATTGTTCGTGTTGATATTCTCAGCGTTCAATTCTGTTTCGTCGAACGATTTATTCGTAATCGGGAAATATTTCACCCCGAGACGTGCTCGCAATGTAGGAGAAATCTCCCCACTGATATTCACAGTTACCGGGAGACCACCTTCGGCGCTCGAAAATAATAAAATGTTACCATAACCTCCAATATTCTCGAAACTAGTTACCTCAATATTCTGAAGATGTTCCGCAGCAGCAATATCATCTCTCACCCAGTAATCATCGTCAGTAGCTGTACTGGTACCATCCGAATCAACATCCTCAAACTCAAGATGAAAGTGACTTTTAAGCAATCGACGCGAATCTTGTATTCCCTCATTCCCATCCACATATTCATAATCTGTAGCTTGGTTAAACTCATCAACATTACTATTAACGCTATTAAGAATAACTCCACCGCTACTGCGATTAATTGATTCCTCTAATAGTTCGAAATTTTGCATTCCATGGGTTTGAGCGGCACTATCTGGATAATTTGCGATTTGCAACTCTGCGATATGATCAACTTGCATTGCTTTGTACGGTGGGCGTGCACGATCATTACCCCAACTTGGTGTTGTCATGCTTAGCGCTAATTCATCAATTGTGCCAAAAAAATATAATCGAGGCCGGTCATGTGGATCTATTGTCAAAACGTAGCGTCGTGATAAATCAACAGGGTCAAAGTTTGGGTCACGAACTTGCAGTACTTCGCCTGTTTGATCTCGTCTTATGGCGTAAATGATGCGATCGCGAATCAAGCCCGTATTGATTCTTTGTCGCCATAGGTCACGTTGATTTCTCGGACGAGTGTCATCGTTATATGCCCTATTGCGCCGCATACGACCACCATGTTGACCATAACCACTGTAGAGTCCAGAACGATGAGGTGCCGAGACTTTAAAATCAGGTACTGTAATTGAGTCGAAGAGAATGGTATCGTTGATAATTTGTGCAGACCAAGACGAGCCCGGTCCAGGTGTTACATTATCATTCCGCTGAATGACATCACGCTGAACGCGTTTTTGTTTGCCGGTCGCAGGGACTGCGCCCTGTTGGATGGTATGCGTCAATTCGTGGGCGAGAAGGTCGCGTCCGGCACTGGTTTGCGGCTGATACTGCCCACGTCCGAAGAAGATATGCGACCCCTGCGTAAAAGCGCGGGAGTTCATCTGTCCGGCAATTTGGGCGGCTTCGGCATCGTCATGAACCCGTACCTGACTGAAATCGGCGCCGAAACGCGGCTCGAAGTGCTCGCGCGTTTCTTTATCCAGGGGGCGACCACCGCCTTGCATTAATTGCCGGATGCGTTCCTCCATTTTTGGTGAGACGCGCCCGCCATTGTCCAATTGCGTGCCACTGGTTTGCAGGTCTTCTCCTTCCTCATGTTCTTCCTGCCGCTGGATCCGCTTGGCCTGAACTTCTTCCTCTTCCTCGCCTTCTTCCTGCCGCTGGATGCGCTTGGCCTGCATTTCCTCCTCTTTCTCGCCTTCTTCCTGGCGCTGGATGCGCTTGGCCTGCATTTCCTCCTCTTCCTCGCCGACTGCCTGCCGCTGGACGTGCTTGGCCTGCATTTCCTCCTCTTCCTCGCCTTCTTCCTGCCGCTGGACGCGCTTGGCCTGCATTTCCTCCTCCTCCTCGCCTTCTTTCTGGCGCTGGATGCGTTTGGCCTGCATTTCCTCCTCTTCTTCGCTTTCTTCCTGGCGTTGGATGCGTTTTGCCTGCGCTTCTTCCTCTTCGGCAGGGGCTTCCTGGCGTTGAACGAGGGGGGTCACTTGTTCAGCGAGTGCGGTTTCTTGCTGATGCGCTTGATTCTCCGGCATGGCAGCCACGCGCCGTGCCATCTCGTCCGCTTCGGACTCGTATTGGTCATTGGCGGGCGTCACCCGCAATTGATATTGCCGTAGCATATTACCTATTTCACCCGATGCCTGTTCACGGGATTTCTTCCGTTGCGGCACGGGGCGTGCGGTGGGACTGCTCTGGTTGGATCTTTTTTGCTTTTGCTTCGACATTTCCATTGCTCCCTATTCGGGGTTTTGCCGAATGGCTTGTACGATGCGACGGGCGATTTCACGGGCGGTTTCTCGCATGTCGTAAACATCGCTCACCGTGACGGGCGGCATGTCCAAGCGCAGAATTTGATGGTCGTCAATCCGACCCGCGGCGAGGGCGCTCTGTAACTCTTCCTGGAGCGCACTCTCCAGCATGCCGCGAAACAAGTCGGCGCCCCCGGACCATGCACCGGGTGCATCAATGCGTAGTCGTTCGATTTCCAGTCGCAGAGCCATCAGTATTCCCCGAACATGGAATTGGAGTCTAATTTATCCATCTTGGCATATTCACGACGCGCCGCCGCTATGACGTGCTTCATTTCGACGACACCTCCATCCGCTGCGGCAAAAAACGTGGCATTGAGGGCAATCGTATGAATATTGCCGCCCGCTATTTCCATCTGCGCGAGCTGGTTATAATCCAGACGTCCCACAGGTACATGCTCCGGAAACGCTCGTTGCAAGATGCGTCGCCGACTGTTCATATTAGGAAAGGGAAAATCGACCACGAAGCGCAACCGTCTCAAGAACGCACGGTCGAGGGATTGCCGTCGATTAGTTGCCAGGATTGCCAGACCGCTGTAATTTTCCATGAGTTGCAACAGATAATTGACCTCGATATTGGCATAACGGTCATGGCTGTCTTTGACATCGGTGCGTTTGCCGAAGAGCGCGTCCGCTTCATCAAAAAACAGGATGGTCCCGCTCTGTTCGGCAGCCGCAAAAATACGCCGCAGGTTTTTCTCGGTCTCGCCGACGTATTTGTTGACCACACCCGCCAAATCGATGCGGTAAAGCGGTAAATCGAGCGCATTGGCGAGTACTTCGGCTGCCATCGTTTTGCCTGTGCCCGATGCTCCGGAAAACAGCACGCTGATGCCTCGGCCCCGATTGAGTTTCTGCTCATAGCCCCACTCCACATAAACGCGGTGCCGATAATGAACCTGTTGCGCTATTTCGTGTAATTGCGCCAATTCCTCTGCTTGCAGCACGAGATCGTCCCAAACATAGGCGGGGTCGATTCGCTGTGCCAAATCATCCAATTGCCATTCTGACTGTTGACGACACGCCGCCCACACATCCTCCATCGAGAGCGACTGTGATTGTTGCTCGATGTCAATGTGCATCGCAGCGTTATTGTGAGCGGTCGCCACGGCCTGACCAACACCCGTTGGACCAAAGCGAAATTGCTGCACAATACGCGGAATATCGAGCAACGGCGCCGCATTGTCTAAAGCACTTTGCCACATGACCAGACGGTCCTGATTGTTTAGACGCGATAAGTGTACATTCATCAGGCGTGGCGCATGTTCGATCCGCTGGTGATTGCCCAGAAAAAGCAAAAAGCCGGTTTGCGTCGTGAGCATATCGAGCAAGCGTTTCAATCGGCTTGACACCTCGTCCACTTGCGTCATATCCATCAAATAAGCTGCCTGCACCAGCAAGGCTTCCCGTTCGAGCAAGGCGATCAACGCCGTCACGTCCTGTTCGACGAGTGATGTCGGATTCAGCTCGAATAATTTGATGCGGAGTTCTTCCGCAACCTGGGATGCGACCTCGCGTTGCCCTCCATCCTTATCGCCAATTATGTTGACAATGGGAAATGGTCCCCGCGAGCGACTCAGCTCGATGGCCCGTACAACACGTCGACCGACAGTCTTGAGAGTCGGTGAAAGGAGTGGTGGCGGCAGCGGCAAAGCATGTTGCTGCAAGTTCATATCGAGATGATTGACACCCCGCAAATAGTCCAGAATACGCTCGGGAAGCGACAACGGACGCAATGCGATCGGTCCAGGCTCGTCCCTTAGCTGAATGAGTCGATAGCGGCGCAGTGGCGCGTTGGCATTGAAACGGGCGCTCAGTTGTGGAACCGATCGGGGAGCGCCAAAGAGCGCATAGGCTAAGTGAATGGTGGGAAAATCTCGCTTGATGTTATCCTGTACATAGCCAAACAGTGCTTGAAAATCGCCATCGAGTTCCGGCGCAGCACACAAAAGCAGCACATCGCGCTCAAACGCACCAAGACCGAACACATGTCCGAGGACATCCATCGGCAACGTTTGCTTTGACCCTAATTGCTCACGGAGTCTATCCACGTCGTTTTTTAAGGCTTCGGCGCGATTGGTGAAATCACATGCCGAAGGATTTTCCAAGTAAAAGCGCTGTTCGGCATCACGGTCTGTATCGGTGAGTAACCAATCCGCATGACGATCGCTGACGATGCCGTTCAGAGCATCCTGGGCCGGACTGTGATGCCACTGCTGGCGCAGCCATAGCACGCGCCGTTTGAGTAGCGCACGCAACCGCGCCAATTCAAGCTGGAAATAGCGATCGAGATGGGTTTGTTCGAAGCGGCGTGTCATCATCATAACGGTAACTCCACGCTGTTCACCCCACCGATGCTCTCGGCGCCGTTGACGCGCACGCGCACAACATATTCACGCCGAAGATGCAGCGCGCCGACAGTTGTACTATCAGCAGGGCTGGCGTCAAAGACAATCGGACTGTCACCGCCCGTAAGTATCAGCAGTTGCTCGTACACGGCCGTCACCTGCGTGTCCGTGAAGGCAGGGGTTGGACCCGCCTGCAAAGCAGTTTCCAGCGCACCTGCGATATCCCGGATACTCGTACCCAATGCGCCAATACTGGCATCAAAGGTCCGGCTATCCATTTGCACGCGAATTTCTGGCGTGTCATTGGTCAGGCTCGGAATAGGCCTGAGCATACCGCTCAAATAGCCAACGCGGTTGGCACCTGTCACCAGCCCGAGCATAGCGGCAGCATTATTGTCGCCACTGGCCTGCACGGTGACTGTCCCTGCCGCACTCCCCGGGACAATCACCAACTGATTATCCAGCAAGGTCACGCGCGCACCTTTGAAGACTTGCGCTTCAGTGGCAACACCGCGCAGGCGATTTTCCAATTCGTTGGCTGCTTCTTCGATTGTTGTCGGTTGAAAACTGAACGTCAGCGTATGCGGGCCGTTGCCGGCGATGGTGACAATTAATTCCGGGGTCGGATCGATACCGGTCAGGTCGGTAATCGGATTGCCGACGAATGCGGCTGCACTGCGCAGGGGCAATACATCGGGTAAGGTGATGTCGATCTGCGTGGGCGTTGCCCTGTCATAGGCGTCGGCATTAAAGAGCGCATATCCGACGAGTATTTGCATGTTGCTATCGAGTTGATACAGGCGTTGTCCAACAATTGTCACCGTGCGCGGGGGTGTGGTGTTAATCGCGCTAATGAGCGGCACGAGCATGAAATTGGCCCGATTCGAGCGTAATCGAAAATTCGCGACATGTTCAATCTGGCTCAAGACTTCAACAGGCTGCGCACCGGGTTGCAGACGTTGCGCAGCAGGAATAGTGGCGCCGCCGATGGCCGCATCCGGAATCCTTACTTCGATTCGCGTACTCGATTGTGGAGTTACGGCGATGCGTAAGCCATTGAGTTCGACTTCAGTTGCGCGCCCGAAATTCCGCCCGATAATCACCAATGTATCCCCAACACGGGCATAAGGTGTCGTATGTTCGATGGTTTCGCCCAAGCGAATCACCCTTAGCGACTCAATCGCCGCACGGTCAAGCGGGACGGCGATGATACCTGGACCTCCTTCCGGCGCCTCCCCCACCAAACGCGGATAGCGGCGGCTTGCCTGACTTTCTATTTGCACCACCGAGACCGAATATGCCACGGATAGGCGATAAGGCAGGGTTAAGGCCGTCCAAACCTTAGTGAGATCCTCGAGGGTAATTGGATGCAAACATAGTTTGATCTGTTCGTCTGCATTGCGTAAGCTTTCGTGCAAAATCTGTTGCCCATAGGGTTCGCGCACGGTCTGTAATTGCGCCGTGATAGCGGGATAATCATGCAGGACGCGCATGGCACTGCCCAATAAAAAATGTGCCGTGGTCTCATCAATCGCTGTTTCGCCGTTGACCTGCGAGCCATAAGCGGTGAGCAAAAAGTGCAATTCGAGGCTCAAGGGTGGCTTGCCATATGCCATACTGCTCCCCTGTCCGGGCAAATCGCGATTTTTCAGATACGGACTTTCGTTCACCTGAAACAAAAATAGATTGATACGCGCTGCTTCCGGCTCGATCGTTTCGGGCGTTGGCGGCAGTGGCACAAGCGGCGTACCAATCGAAATCGGCGGTACGACGGTCATGTTCATGGGTAGTTCCATCCGGTCGTGCAACAAGGTGCGCAGCGTCGCGCTGACCCCGGCAATAGCACGAAAATCACTCATGGGTTAATCCTCCCATCCCGAATACGATCGCCGTATTTGAAAGCCATCAAACCCTTGTGGACGTCTTCGCCGATAAGGGGATTGAATCTTGGAGGGTTCAGGCGGGTTGACGCGCAGATCAATGGTGCCGATGCTGACCTGAATCGGCGGTGTGTTACTGCCTTGCGCGCGTTGAGGTTGCAGTGGCGGATGTTGTTCGGGTGCAGGCGCGACACGTTCGACCCTGGAAGTCGCAGGTAATGCTGTTTGCACTCTGCGTGTAGCTGCTTCAGCGGTGGTTGAACGTTCGAGGATGGTCGTCAGCGGTAAGGCTTGCAATGTTGTCGGATGCCCCACCTGGGGTTTGCGCCTGCTTGATGTCTGTGCAACATCAGAATTGACGGGTACAAGCCTTTCCCGGATGGTCTCCGCGACTATTGGTGCCGGTGCGGCTGCCAGTGACGGCATTTGCGGTTTGGGCATTGCCGCCTGTGGCATTTGCGGCTGTTGTGGTTGACGCGGCTCAGGTGCAACGATGCGTTCGATGACAGCAGCTGCCACGGGAACTTCCGGCCTGTGTGGAACGAAGGGATCGGTCATCGCTGGCTGTATTGCCGACGGCTTATTCTCTCCTGCCGTGACGCCTGGTTGCGACGCGGATTGTGCTTGGGAATGATGACCCTTATGCAGCACTGGCTCACGATGTGCCGGTTTTGACGGTCGAGGCGAGGTCGCTATCTCATCTGAATCCTCGGATCGAGCGCGCGGCGACCGGGTTACACCCGCGGGTTGTTGCGGTTGCTGCGGACTGACACGCTCTCGCATGGGATGCGGAGAACCATCTCGCGGATCGGGTGTTGGATCTGCCGGCGCGGAGGCTAATTGTTCAGTTAGCGCCGGGCGGGCCAGCATGGGCGATGGTTCTGCCGGCGGGAGCATCGCCTGTTCGGTTTGCGCCGGGCGGGCCGGCATGGGCGATGGTTCTGCCAGCGGGAGCATCGCCTGTTCGGTTTGCGCCGGGCGGGCCGGCATGGGCGATGGTTCTGCCGGCGGGAGCATCGCCTGTTCGGTTTGCGCCGGGCTGGCCGGCATGGGCGATGGTTCTGCCGGCGGGAGCATCGCCTGTTCGGTTTGCGCCGGGCTGGCCGGCATGGGCGATGGTTCTGCCGGCGGGAGCATCGCCTGTTCGGTTTGCGCCGGGCGGGCCGGCATGGGCGATGGTTCTGCCAGCGGGAGCATCGCCTGTTCGGTTTGCGCCGGGCTGGCCGGCATGGGCGATGGTTCTGCCGGCGGGAGCATCGCCTGTTCGGTTTGCGCCGGGCGGGCCGGCATGGGGGTTGGCGCAGGGGTTGAAGGACGCGCCGACGGTGCGGATTGGTAAGGTTCGCTGCGCCAGGACGAGTCTGCGCTCGGTCGCTCTGGTAGTGTGCGAAGACGCGATGATCGACTCTCTTGCGTCGTCTGTACCTGTCCCTGCGACGATGGCAGTGCTGATGGCTTTTCCGCAATGGGCAAGGTGGGTGCCGGCGGCATGAACACAGGGCGCAAATAGGGCCGTGCTAGCGGAACTGTCGCCCTACTTGCACTGCGATTGGCAAGGTTCAACAAAAAGCGACGGCTCATAGTGTTGCCTCGCGCAGGGTTTCGTCCAAAAGATCAAGATATATCTTGCGATGGGAACGAGTCATGCTTAAGATTTCGGCTTCGCTCCAATGGTAATGCCACGCCATCAGATGCACTTCGCGATAGAGGTACGGCAAACGGTGATTGATTTCTTCTGCGAAGTAAGTACCGACATCCAGCAAGACATCAAAACGATGCCCACATTCCGGGCAGGCGGTGTTGAGGATGAGTTCAGCTTGCGGGTCGTGTTCCGCAATCAGTTTTGCCAAATCACCGACGACATCCTCCGGCCAGATTTCCAATGGCATATCCCCATCGGTCAGGCTGTGAAGGCAAGCGTTCATCAACATGTCGACCGCCGCTGAAGGGTCTTGTGCCGCGAGGTCGGCTATCGCTTCCTGGTCTGCACCGGTCGGCAAGCGGAAGGTTGCCTGTGCATTGCTCTGTGGCAAGCGTGCCCGGTACCAGTAAGCAGGATTTTGCGTCTGCGGCAACAATAGTTGACTGATCTGCACATCGATATTGAGTTTTTTGCCACATGCCGGGCAGTCCAAAATGCAGGAAAGAGCCTCACCGAACGCAAGGCGACGCACATGCAAGAGCAAGGCTTCGCGATCTCCGACACTCAGGGATTGCACGGCCTCGAGACTGACAGGTTGCAATGTCCCGATATGCGTGACGCAGCGTGCCAACAGTTCACTTGTCCAGCGGGCAGGGGACACGCGGCCCTGCAACGCAAGCAAGTGCGCTTCGTCGTATCCGCTGAGCGGGTTTAATCCAGCAACTTGTTGGCACTGGTCATCCAACCAGAGGCCATTGGGCAAGTTAACCTCCACAGCGGCGATGTCTCGATAGCTTGTCATATCCTTGCGCTCCACTCCTCAATCGTCTCGAACCGCTTTCAGGCAGGTAGCGAATGAACGCTGATCTTCTGCCTCATACACACATTATTGTTCAGTCGGTTCACTGACGCCGTCATCTATGACCCAGCCTTCATTTTCCAGTTTAATCGTCTGGATAGCTACGGCGTTGGCGCTAGCGTCGAGTTCCGGCAGCGCTTGATATTCCGATACCCAGCAGCGGAAAATGTTGTAAGCAATCGCCAGTTGTCCCGCCTCGTTGTAGAGCTCGATGGTGATATCTTTACGAAAATTTTTCAAAGACATCTCGCCGCCGCCGCTGCCGCTGGATGGTGGAGATGCCCCGTAATTCCAGACCAAATTCGCCCAATCATGGAAATCAGGGTCATGCGTCACACCACGTTCGAGGGTAATCGCTTCGTATTTGGTCTGTCCGGGGGATTTGCGCGTGCTGCTGACATCGCCGCCCTCGCGATGTTCAACGACTTCGGTTGTGCGCTTGAGCGCCCCCACTTTACTGACACCCGCAACCGTGCGACCGTCCCACTTGATGAGAAACTTGAAATTCTTGTACGGGTCAAAACGATCCGAGTTGACTGAAAATTGTGCCATGATATGTCATTCCCCTAATCACGAATCTTCGCGTGCCAGTTGCTGAATCTTGATGATGACGAACTCGGCCGGTTTGAGTGGCGCAAAGCCCACGATCACATTGACAATGCCGCGATCAATGTCCGCCTGCGTGGTGGTTTCACTATCACACTTCACCAGATAGGCTTCAGCAGGGGTTGAACCTTGGAAAGCGCCCTGACGGAACAGGGTTTGCATAAAACCCCCTACCGCTTTGCGCAACTGCGCCCACAGCGGAGCGTCATTGGGTTCAAATACTGCCCATTGTGTGCCGCGATAGAGGCTCTCTTCAATATAGAGTGCCAGCCGCCGCACTGGGATGTATTTCCACTCACTTGCCAACTGGTCGGCGCCGCGAGTGGTGCGCGCTCCCCATGAGACTCGTCCTGTTACAGGGAATGTACGCAGCGCATTGATGCCCAGCGGATTCAACAGACCATTTTCTTTATCTGTCATGCGATACGTGAGTTCGCGAACGCCCGCCAAGACCGCTTCGGTTCCAGCAGGCGCTTTCCAGATGCCGCGTTGGGAGTCGGTGCGAGCGAAAATACCCGCCATCATGCCGCTTGGAGCAAATTCTTCGATGCGATTTTCGCGCAGGGGGTCGGCTAGACGCACACGGGGCCAATACAAAATTGCGTTTTTGTGCTTGGGATAATCTCCCGCACGTGCTGCATCAACCGCGAGGTCGGGACGGACCCATGATTTTGGCGGATCCATAATCAGCATAGCGCGTCGCTTCTCGCAATACGCAAGCGCCGGTGTATAAACGTTATTGAAATCGACATCGCCATTGGTGCGAGTGAGGGGTGGAATAACCATCATGTTGAAAATATCGGCACCTTCCAGGGCATAAATGCCTCTGCGTTCGGCTTCCAGGCTCGCTCCGGCAATTTCATTGGCGGTGATGTCGCTGCCATTGGTGCCAATCCCTTCGGCGACTTTGGCATTTGCTTCGGCAGGTGTACCTGTCTCTGCCGGAACTGCCAGCGGGGGGGCAGTGAACAGCCTGACGAGTGAGGATGATTCAAGCACTTTCCCGATGTAGCGCGGGTTTTCTTCTTCAATAGATATGTTGAGAAAGACCTCTTCCTGCACGGTAACAGGGGACACAGGCGGGATAGCTGTGCTGTCGCCCGTTGCGGGGTCAAATTCCTGAATGATGAGATTGAATTGATCCGACGTGCCGTCGCGGGTATCGTGGTCGACAATAGCACGCAGGTTATTGCCCCATTCACCAGGGCTGGCAGCTTCGAGTTCAAGCACAACTGTCGCGCCGCCATCTTCAAGTTCAATCCTGGCAGCAACGCCTCCGTTATCGACGCGCACGATGATCGCCTGTGCGCCGCCATTCATGAAATATTGCTGCACGCTGTACCCAAGAGCGCTCTTGACCCACAGGTCGCCGAACAGGCGTGTGAACTCACCGAAGCTGCTGATGAGTAAGGGTTTATCGACGGGACCGCGTTGCGCCCGTCCAATGAACGCTGTAATCGAAGTAGCGACGCCTGTTATCGTGCGTGAACCACTCGGCACTTCTTCTATATAAACGCCAGGATAGGTTGGATTTGTTGCCATAATAAGCCCCTTACATTCCTCGAAATAGGATTATTGCCGTATTGTCAGGGTGTTGCATCCACACCAACAAGCGTATCTATCGTAATTTCGGATGCAGTGGGATTGGTGAAGGTCAGACGCTCTACCGGATTTCCCAATAAGCGGATGGCATCCTCGCCGATCAGGATGAGTGGACCGATTAAATTGACGGCTGTCCCGGCTGTACCTCCTGCAGTCACCGCATATTGTAGGCGGGTGGCAGGATTGTCGGGGTCAACGTACCGGCTGGCTCTAACAATGAGGATAGATGCTCCGGTTGTATCGAGGGTCAATTCGGTCTGGCCATCGGTGCTACCCGTTCTAGCTGGCACCACAACCTGTGATTTGCTGTAGGCATCGACGGTTTGCTCACCCGAAGCTGCTATCATTGGACCGCCGACAACTTGCACATTAAATTTCCAATTACATTGTTCAGACATAGATATCTCCGTAAATTAAAGGTTTTATCCTATCGTCTCTGATAGTGTGTTAGCCAGGGGTTCTATCCAGTTAACGTGATGCGGTAGAGGCTGATGCTAGGGTGTTCAATTTGGCCTTCTTCTCGCACTTTTTTGCTCCTGCAGATCTGTGTGTGGCGCCTGGATAGACGGAGGGCGTAAGGCGTTGATATATAGCTGAATACAGTTCAGCCGGTGATGCAAGGAAACTGTGTGAGTCGGGCCAAGCCAGGACTGTCCAGATTGAACTACCTAGGCTGATGCTGCGTCAGCATGACGGTGAGGCTATTTGTTAACCCCAGGGACTTATTGAGAAACGGCTGACTTACACCCACGCCTTGTCCTCACTTTTCTAAAAGCCTGTTTTAAAATGAGAAGATCAAAGTGATTCACCAATCTACAAACAGCCTATATGAAATCCCCTTCTGTCATTGGAACTGAATCAGACAAGCCAGCAATCTATCCGAAGGAGTTCCTCTGAAAACATGCCCATCTGGTTCGTAACCTACCATATTGATTCCCTTCCTCATCTGAGAGAACAGGGAATATAAAAGCCCTAGTTCACGCGATGTTCGACTTTTTGACTTTTACACCAGTTTGGAAAAATCTAGAATGCACGACCCTTGCGACGGGCAAGCGCCGCGCTGCCCACCGCCCATAAGGTAAAAAAAACCTGGTCAAGATAGAGTATATAAGTCAATCAGCAACCCTTCAATCTGAAGTGGCTCTCTAACCGACTGCCGGTTGAAGAAAACCTCATCGTATGGGAGAGCAACTTCCGGACAAAGCGCCAGGTATCTCGCGCGCGAACCTTTTCGGTATTTGCTTGGTTCAGTTGGCCGATGACCGTTTTCACTAACCCTCGCACCGCGACCAAGGACTGGACGAACTTGAGGTGGGGAATCGGACATGTTGCGGAGGGTTGAGGTTTGAAGATCAATTTCTCGGTCGATCGACCCCTGGATATCGCCTACCACCCGCTGCCAGGTCTGTTCTACAGGACAAAACACTGAGATGATAAACTCTTTAATCGGTACGGCTTCTCTCCTAACCCATTGATTTTCAAGGACGCAGGAAAATGCCATACCCTATACAAAAAAAATCGCAAACGCGTTATTTCGTCTTCCAGCAGCGTATCGAAAGCGCACAAAGTTGTCAATAAAACAGGTTCTTGGCCTGACCCCATACTGCTCTTCAGAGAGCCCGACAATATGATATTCCGCACTCCCTCATCGCTAGTTTCGATACTTTTTTTTTAAAATCAATTAGTTGAAATTTACGGCGGTGAATTTTTGTACGAAAAATTCAGACCCAAACCAATCCGACTCACTTTGCTCACAATTTTATGCTCGATCTTGCTGCGATATACTGCGAAAAAATACTGATCTTCGAGAAATGAGGGGTGTGGAATGCGCGCCACGAGACAATGATTTGGGTGATTTATCCGTTATGGGCGCCAGCGCCGGCCGGATTTCCAAAAAGTGGACCGCCTGATTGGGGCGTCAGCTCGGTGGTCGATTCCGATCCTTCATCCGCCACCAGTGGACTGCCTGAAGGCAACGATAGCTCGGTGGTAAGGGAAAGAAGAAAATACCAGATGCTCAATCAAGCACCGTGGTTGAATTTAAGTGAATTGGCACTGCCGAACAAGGATAAATCGTGAAAACGAGGGCAGCGATGCTATCCACGATTTATCCTTATTCGTTCGCGCCACCGTCTCGCTGAGGTTACTGCCGACGTCGGCCGCGAGCATGATCCACGCTCGGAGGGCCAGCTGCTGTGGCTTGTGCTGACGCACCAGCGACTCCAGCTGTGCGTGCTCGCGCTAGGTCAGAACAATGGGGATCGGGCATGGCGAGGACTTAAAGAGAGTCCGCCTGTTCGCCCGCAAGCGGGCTCCTACGTCGGCCGTCCCCGGCGGCTTGTGGGAGCCCGCTTGCGGGCGACGCGCTGGCTACAGGACAAAAATCGACCACGGGCAAACCGTCCAAAGGCCAGGAACGATTTGTGGGTATACCTCAGGTTCCGCGCCAATTCGCGCACGACTTGCACGATCTCTGTGCCTTGGCACCCGGTCTTGATGGCTCTGCCAGCCGCAGCGATGCTCGCTGAGCCCTGGTGTTGGATGCGCTGCGAGTATCCACCCGACCGGGCTTTAGCTTCCATTGTTCACTACGCCGGAGACCGCACGCCTGCTGGCATCCCT
Source organism: Thiohalocapsa sp. PB-PSB1 (assembly GCA_016745215.1). Classification (GTDB taxonomy): domain Bacteria; phylum Pseudomonadota; class Gammaproteobacteria; order Chromatiales; family Chromatiaceae; genus Thiohalocapsa. The sequence continues at coordinate 7,666,698 of CP050890.1, read as the reverse complement.
GTGCCGATCTCCGCTCTTTGGCTACTCGTTTGCAATCTCCAGCGCGATCGCCGAGCGGAAACGCCTTGTGTTTCCGCGCGCGTCCTTACCGATGGTCTGGCGTTCAGGAAAGGCTTGCGGCTGCCAGTATTTCATCATAGAGCGTCCAAGCTTCTTCGGCATGTTCCAGGGATACGGACTCGATGGCATAGCCCAGATGAATGACCACATAGTCGCCGACGGCAAGCTCCTCGCGCTCCAGCATCAGCAGATTCGCGTCACATTCAACGCCTTTCGCCTCGCAGCGGGCCATCAAGCCCTGGATCTGGATGATCCGCATCGGGATGCCTATACACATGTTCGAACTCAGCGTGCGCCACGCGCCGTGCTTTCCGGCGCCACGGCGACATAGGGTGCGTGGTAATGGATGCTGTCGAAAACCTCGAAGCTGGCGCCGTCCCGCCAGGCATCGGCCGACAATCCGGCCTTGACAGCAAGATGAGACAGGGTCTCCTGTCTTGTCCAGCCCTGCTCGGTGGCGACCTCCGGCAAAAAGACGGCGTGCCGACCGGCCTTGCTCAGTATGATCCCCTGCTCGCCTACCTTGAAGTCTTGCCAGGATTGGATTGGGCGCGGCGGCGTCAGCACGCTGACTTCGATTTCCAGTTCCGCCAGCTCGGCGGGCTGCACCGGACGGAACCTGAGATCGCGCCGAGCGGCATTATCGCCGTTCGCCAGTATGGCCAGGTACAGCGGCTGGCGCGGCTCGATGTAGCCGATGCAGCCTCGCAACTGACCATTGCGCTTTAATGTGACAAAGGCCCCGGCGGGCATTTTGAGCCGATCCGGAAGCGCTTCGACCGCCTGCTGCTGCATGTGCTGGCGAAGGTCGGACGGACCGAACACCGCATCTTCCACGGCCAATGTGGCCAAATGATGCAGGCGCTTCAGATCCGCTTGGTCCAACTCGGACTGCAAGGGCTCGACCGGCGACGGGTCGGCGGCGGGTGCAGTCAGCTCGCCGGATAATGGGTCTGGCGATGCGGCAGATGATGGAACAGGCGATGCGGCAGATAATGGAACAGGCGATGCAGCAGACAACGGCTTTGGGTCGGTTACCGCGAGGGCGACATAGCTGACCGAGTTGCTGTAGTCCCCGGTCAGTTCGCCGCTGGTGGTGTGGGCGATCGGTTCGATGCGCGCCTCGGGTCCCAGCATGCGCAGCAGAATCTCGATGGGGCGGAAGCCGCAGATGGTGATGCCGGTGCGTTGCTGATAGCGCAGAAACCCCTCGGGGTCTTTGTCTCGAATGTGCGCGATGGCGCCTTCGTCCAACTCGCGGATGCGCGCCGGGGTGTCTGCATCCAGCGCAAACGGCAGATAGTTGAAGCGCGGGCCATAGTGGGTAAAATCGCTCGACACCACCACCAGGGTCGTCTCGTCTGCCATGGGTCTCAGCAGATCCGCGGCCATTTGGTACTGATCGCCTTGCAGAGCGCCGATTAGCACTGGAATCAGTTTCCAACCCGGAGTCAGCGCCTGTTGCAACAGCGGCAATTCGATTTCGATGCTGTGCTCGCGGACATGCGCTGCTGGTTGCGAGCGGAACAGAGCCGACGCCTGCAGAACCTTGAGCGCATCCCTGTCCAGCGGGATGTCTCCGAGGGGGGTGCGAAAGGCGTTCACATCGGCAACCGACACTCCCTGAAAGCCGCTGTAATGAGCCGGTGCCAGAATCAGCACACGGCGGTAGGTGCGATCGCGAAGCATCGAGAATGCCTGGCCCGCGGTCGGCCCGCTGTAGGCATAGCCGGCGTGCGGCACGATCAGCGCCCGTAGCCTGCCCTGTGGCTCCGGAACCTCGGCCGGCGCGAGAAAGCGATCCACCAGGGCGCGCAGCTCGGCCGGGTCAGCCGGATACCAGGCTCCGGCCAGGGCGCTTTCGCGCACCGGACCCGGGGTGTTCGGCACCTCTGGCGCGGCATTCGATGCGCTTGCGGCCCAGGCGCCAAGCAGACAGGGGAGCAATGCGAGCAGCGGCCGGGCGATCCGGCGGAATGGAGTCGTCATGCGCTTCCTCCTCGACCAGCGAGGTCATGGGGGCGATAAAGATCCGCTTGCGCGAGCGGGTATTCTTGGGGTGCCCGCCGCGCCATTCGATTCCAGGCCCAGGTCGGCATCGGCCTGATCAGCATCGGAATCGGGATCGAAAAAGCTGGATTGTACAAAAGTAATACCCTGGGCTGTCGAAATCTGCAGTCTCACTAAAACAAGCGCTTCCCGGTTGATGGCCCAGCCCAACCTTGGCCAAGGGAAGGACGGGCGCGCCCGCGCACTCGCAGCCCGAGAGCGCCGCGGCCAGCGATCCGCCAGGGCGACCATGGCCACGGGCAGGATCGCAATCGCCGCCAGCGCGGCCAGCACCTGGCAGGTGCCCGATACTCCAAGGATCGGCACCATCAAAGTGCCCGCCACTAATCCGCCCAAGGCACCGCCGAGAAAACGCAAGAAAACGGAGAAAATGGGGGCAGACCACTTTTTTCAGCATGACCTCGATTCTGTAAAACGTGGAAAACATAGTCTGTCCCCGTTTTCTCGTGTCCCCGTTTTCCCTGTCTCTGTTTTTTGTTTCGATAGAGCGGAATAGGGTAAAATGCAGTTTACTTGAAAAACAAAAATTCACTTCGGCACAATAGAAATCCGAATCAATCTGATGGAATACGCAAACATCAAGAATCGCACATTGTCTCAAAACGATATCGATCAACTCACCAACATGATGAAAAGCGAAGCGCTTCCTCATGTGCGCAATCGCGCCCATGCGATTCTGCTTCTGTTCGAAGATCGTAAAAGGTTCGATGAAGTTGCAAAGATTTTAAGAGTACATACGAATACGGTTCGCAACTGGGCCGAGCGTTGGGTCGCCGAAGGAATCGACGGGCTATACGATCTCGAAGGACGCGGAGCCAAACCGCTCTTTTCCCGGGAAGAAGAAAACATCATATTGGAATGCCTCGAAAAGGAACCGCGTTCGCTACGCAAATTGGCCGAAGAGGTGGAAAAACAAACCGGTAAGAAGGCACACGTCGAAACAGTGCGCAAGATTCTGAAGAAGCACGGTAAGATATTGAAAAAAAAGAAAAATATCGAAAGGGAAGCCCGATGAAGAGGAGCGCGAGCGGACGAAATCGGACCTGGAGGAGTGACGGAGCATGGCTTGCGAAGGCGAGTTCGACTTGTATTACTTCGACGAGTCCGGATTGAGCTTGGATCCGTATGTGCCATACGCTTGGCAAGATATCGGAAGAGACGGCACCTTGAGCATTCCCGCCTCTCGTTCGAAACGGATCAACATCCTGGGTTTCATGAATTCTACGGGTGATAAACTCGCAGCTTTCGAACAGGAAGGATCTGTGAATAGCGATGTCGTGATCGACATCATGGACGAATTCTGCGAGAGCCTCGAACGTCCCGCAGTTGTGGTTTTGGATAACGCTTCAATTCATAGAAGCAAGGCTGTAGCAGCTAGAATGGAGGAATGGGATCGCCGGGGCATGACGCTCTACTTTCTGTCCACATGGTCACCGGAACTGAATTTGATTGAAATTTTGTGGAGAAAAATCAAATACGAATGGATACCCAGCTCGGCTTATGAAAGCATATCCAATCTCAGGGCGGCCCTGAGAAAGATCATTGATTCATTTGGAACGAATGAATATAGAATTTATTTTTCTAATTGAAGGTTACAAATAATTCAATTGAAGTGCTTAAAGCAGCCTCTTCATTTGTTCTCTAGCACTCTTTCGCATTCCATCCAGTCAATCAGTCAGGAATCATGAGAAAGAACACACAATCGCCAAAAGAATATAGCGAAGTCCATAGTGGACGCTTCGCATTCACTGCAGATGAACTGCAAAAGAGATTACCGGCTGGGAGCCGAATCGCCGATATAGGCTGCCACCGCTTGAACATGGCCAGTCTAGTGCGAGAGAAAGGGTTCGAAGTCACCAGCTATGACGTACCGGAACTCTTGGAGATTCCATCCACTCAGGCACTCGCCAAAGAACTGGGTATTGATCTCGTTGAAATTCATCGCTTGGACAAGGGGGAGTTCAGCAGGAACGTCGAAGACAACCACTTCGACGCGATTCTATTTGCCGAAATATTGGAACACATTGCGTTCAACCCACTAGAGATGTGGAGCGAATTGTTCCGAATAATACGCCCGGGCGGACTGATCTTCATCAGCACGCCAAACAGCTTGAATCTCCTCCAGACCCTTCGTGGCTTAGCCGGCATCCTGCTTCGACGCGGACAAGGGCTATCGATACCCAGCCTCATGTCTACCGTGACGTACGGTCATCATTGGAAAGAGTACAGCAAAAGGGAGCTGATTGAATATTTCAGCTACTTGGGTCTACCTAGAAACAAGCTTGAATTTCAGTACATAAACTACAGTCGAGAAGTAACGCCCTTGGCGCTCACCGTATTCAATGCCGTAACGGCAATCACACCATTTTGGCGCCGCGACATCTTCCTTGTCGTCGAGATTCCGGAAACGAAACCCAACGTCCCACCTCCTCCAGGTATCCCTGCAGCCTAAGCCTAAGGTATCGTTGAAGCCGAATCCGAAAGCGGGTCGCACGACGCTTGGGCCTTGAGCTCGACCAATCTTTCAACGGCAAGCCGAACTATCCCGGCGTCCGGCCGGGCAGACTATCGCCACACCTAAATCAAGACCCATTTTTCCGCCATGGTAAGCCAAATCAACGTGTTGGTCGTTTATGTCAATTTTCGGGCCAGCAAAGATGTTGTTCGGTCAATATCAAGTCTGAAGACCCACATCCCGAGGTCACTCGAAATCGTAGTCGTCGACAACAGTCCGGAAGATGACGGTGCCGAGATCAGGGACTGCTTCAGTGATGTTCGGGTCGTCCGCGCCCCGGAGAATCTCGGTTTCGCGGGGGGGTGCAATTTAGGTGTCGCATCGGCGAAGACCGCCTGGAAATATCTTCTTCTACTGAATCCAGACACCTACTGCCAAGCAGATTTTCTTAGCCCATTACTCTCGCTAGCGGAAGCCGAGTCCGACTGGGGAATACTCTCACCTAAGATTAATAACTCTCCGAACGATGAGGCTGCCTGGTACGCCGGGAGCAAGCTGAATTGGTGGAGAGGAGGCCCCAAACAGCTCAATGAAGGGCAGTTGTCCGAGACCAAGGGGATAGTAGGCGTACCGTTCGCATCAGGTTGTTGCAGTCTGATCCGGCATTCTGCATGGCAACAGGCCGGTCCGATCGACTCAGCGTTTTTCCTATATTTCGAAGATGCCGATCTTTCGGAACGGGTAAAGCAACAGGGATCAAAGATTGGCTATGTGCCTGGCGTCGCGATAATCCACGAAGAATCGAAGACGACGGGCTATCAGAGCCCACTGTATCTCTATTACTTTTCCCGCAATCGACTGCTCTTTTTGAGACGCTGGGCACCGACTCCCGCCAAGCTCTTCTATTTCTGGTTTCATTTTCTAGTCAAGATACCAGGGGCCTGGGTAGTCTTCGGATTGCTCAGAAAAGATCTGAGACGAAGTCTGGCGTTTACTCAGGGGGCCATTGACGGCTTGCTTGGCCGTAGCGGACCGAACTGGAAATGGCACGGCTGACAGATCTCTAACAGTGTCCGCCACGCCGAGAACACAGCGCCGTAAATAGTAAAACAATGACTTATGCCTTGTTTCATGAGAACCAGAACCCCCGCATCGCCGGTAGGCGGCACGCTGGCGCGAGCGAACATGGTCTTGCCGCCCTTGGTCTCTGGATTCCGGCAATCCCTGCCGGAATGACGATGGCGATGACATGTTTCATGGTAGGCTCTTGGTAACTATTCAGGGGTACTTCGTTAGCGCGTACTCTGGAACCAAGCCATCAACGCATCCCCCGAATCAGGAACCTTGCCTATATTCGCTCTTGACAGCATAGGACGGTCGGCCTATGCCATGGGCTACCTTCGGTGAAAGAACGGGATGCGGTCATGGGTCATGCGCAACGACTTCGGTTCCAAAGCGACGTCCGGTCTATGCCAGGCAATCATCGCCCTGATGCCGCCGCATGACACCTATATCGAGACCCATCTCGGGGGTGGGGCGATCATGCAGCGCAAGCCACCAGCGCGGCGGACTATTGCCATCGATATTGATCTTGCCCCACTGGCCCGGTTCGAGTGCCACTATCCGGTCGAGAAGGTGCATGGCTGCGCGCATCGGTTTCTCCGGGAGTTCGACTTCCACGGTCGTGAACTGCTCTACTGCGATGCGCCGTATCTGCACCAGACCCGCAGCTCCACACGTCGTTACCGGTTCGACTATAGTCCTCTCACGTGACATCAAAACTGTCCCTTTCGTTTAGGGCCTGCATTCACCCACCAAAAACAAAAGGGCATATCTAGTTATCATGTTGAGTGACTCTATGAGGAACAGGATCACGTCGCGCTGCTGGATCTGCTCGAGTCATTGCCCTATTCTGTCATCCTCTCCGGTTACCCTTCGACGCTCTAAGAAGAGCGGCTGGGACGAGTTGCTGGAGGGGTGGCGTAGCGCGGAGCTGCAGGTGATGAACCGCCGGGGTCAGAACTGAGAAGCTGTGGTTCGATTTTACCCCGGATCGAGTGCACTGGCCCGCCTATGCGGGGCGCAACTTCACCCATCGTCAAAGCATCAAGCGCAAGGCCGCGAGTTGGGGGCGACGCTATCAGGCCATGCCCCCTGCCGAACGCCTGGCTGTGCTCTCCGCGATCATGGCCGTAGAGGCGGGCGAGCACCTCGCTTAGGCCCGGCCCATGAAGATCGGACACATCGAGGTCGAACAGACCCTCGAACAGATCCTTGAACAGGTCGGGCAGCAGATCGAGCAGGAGCGCAACCTCTCTGCGACACTGCGAACAGCGTTGGAACTGTTGCTGACCCTGGTCACCTTGCTGTTGAACCGCTTGGGACTGAATAGCCGCAACAGTAGCAAGCCCCCGTCCAGCGACCCCAACCGCATGCGCAAGAACAGGCGCAACACCACCAACAAGCCTGGCGCTCAGGCAGGGCATACCGGTAACCACCTGGAGCTGGTCGATGATCCGGACCAGAGAGCCACTCGAGGTGGATCGTGCCACGCTGCCCACCGATGGCACCTTTCAGCGCATCGGTGTCGAGCGCCGGCAGGTGTTCGATATCCAGATCTCCAGCGTGGTGACGGAGTATCAGGCCGAGATCCTGGAAGATGAACACGGGCGCCGAGTCGTCGCCCCTTTCCCGGAGCATGTGACGGTCAAGGCCCAATACGCCTCCGGAGTGAAGATCCACTCGGTCTACATGTCCAACTTCCAACTGCTCCCCTACAAGCGGATCGAAGAACACTTCGCCGATCAGTTCGCCATTCCGTTGAGTACCGGCAGCATCGACAATTTCAACAAAGAAGCCTATGAAAAGCTGGCCCCCTTTGAGGATTGGGTCAAGCAGCAGCTCGCCAAGGCGCCCCTCCTGCATGCCGACGAGACTGGGATCAACATCGGCGGACACCGCAAGTGGCTGCATGTGGCCTGCAGCCCCACGCTGACACTGCTGATGCCCCATGACAAGCGCGGCGGTGAAGCCATCGCGGCGATGGGTGTCCTTCCCGAGTACACTGGCACCTGAGTACATGATCATTGGAAACCCGACTACCAGCTGCGCTGTCGCCACGCCCTGTGCAACGCTCACCACCTGCGCGAGCTGCAGCGGGCTTGGGAGCAGGACCAACAGCAGTGGGCTCAACACATGCAAGCGCTGTTGTTGGAGATCAACACGGCCGTTGAAGCCGCAGGCGGTATGCTCGACACCCCGCAGGCCGACGCCTTCAGAACGCGCTATCAACAACTCCTGAAAGAGGCCGAGATCGCCTGCCCCCCACCGCACGAGTCACAACGGAAAAAAGGCCAGCGCGGTCGACTGAAACGCTCCAAATCCAGAAACTTACTGGATCGGTTGATTCAGTTCGAGGACGATGTGCTGCGCTTCATGGTGGAACTGGACGTGCCCTTTACCAACAATCAGAGCGAACGGGATCTGCGCATGAGCAAAGTTCAGCAGAAGATCTCCGGCTGCTTGCGTTCGAAGTTGGGGGCAAAGTTCTTCTCCCGCATCCGCAGCTATCTCTCGACCTGCGCGAAGAATGGGGTCTCTTCTGCAGAGGCCCTGCGCCTCCTGTTCGAGGGCCGATGGCCCGCGTTTATGGGCATGGCATCTGAATAGTTACGGCTCTTGAAAAACTCGGTTTTTCAGCTGCCTGTGCGCGATCCAGGGATGTGTCGCTATTTGCGATCGCTGTAAGCGATTGAGGAGTGGTACAGGGAAGTGCCGATTACGGACCGAAGGATGGAAAATGAAGGAAGGGTTGTGAAACAACCGTTTGCGATCGGACGCTCACAAACCGCGTTTTACGAGTGACGTCCTTGACTAAAATCGCAGGCATTTAACGGCCTTCTTACATCTCAACGGTGAAGGACCAAACACTTTTAGCGCTTGTTGTTACAATAGCGCCCGATTCCCTGTGACCTATGTCCCGATATCCGGAGAAGCCGATGAAGCTAGCCCCCTCACTTCCTGAAAACGCTCCGGCCGGGATCATCAGCCATGTCGTGGCAAACGGGGCGTGTGTGGGTTGCGGACTGTGCGCCGGCCTCGCCCCCGAGACTCTGAAGATGGAACTGAACTCCCGGGGATGTTACGAACCCGTCCCCCGGACAACCGACCCAGAGGGGATCGACCAGCTTTCCGAAACATGCCCGTTTGCCTCGACAACCAACGAGGATGACATCGCCAAGTCCTTGTTCGGCCAAAATCCCGAACTACAGCATCACGAACAGATCGGCTACTTCGTCGATACCCATGTCGGCTTCGTAACCGATCCGGAGCACCGCGCGAGCTCGACGTCGGGGGGGCTCATCACCTGGATCGCGGAGAAACTGCTGTCAGAGGGAATCGTTGATGCCGTAGCCTGCGTCGTGCCGTCTGAGCACGCGGCGCCGCAACGACTGTTCGAATATCGCCTAGTCACCGATCTCAACGAACTGAAACAAGCGCGCAAATCCCGTTACTACCCGGTCCAATTCTCCAAGATCATCCCAGAAATCCGCGCCTTCGACGGACGGGTGCTGTTCATCGGCCTGCCGTGCTTCGTCAAGGCGATTCGACTAGCGGCGCAAGCCGACAAGACCCTTGCCGCCAAGGTCACGCATACTGTCGGATTGTTTTGCGGGCATCTGAAGAGTACGTTCTTTTCCGAGTATCTTATTCGCTCGACAGGCTCCGACGAGACCCAGATCACAACGGTCGATTTTCGTAAGAAGATCGCCGGCCAGAAGGCCAATCACTACGGCTTCGAGGCATTCGGGGACCGGACCAAGACCGGAACCGGCTCATCCTGGATTCCAATGCGACAGGTCTTTGCCAACAGCTGGACCTACAACCTGTTCATGTTGAAGGCATGTGAATTTTGCGACGACATCATGGCCGAAACCGCCGACGCCAGTGTCGGCGATGCCTGGCTTCCAGAGTACGTTGAGGACGATAAGGGAATAAGCGTCTTGGTGGTCAGGAGCGCCGAAATCGCAACCTTGATCGAGAATGGCCATGCGAACGGGGAATTGGAGCTTGGGTCTCTCAGCACCGACAAGCTGATCGCAACCCAAAGACCGACGCTGCAACAGCGTCGGGCGGGTCTTCAATATCGTCTACACCTGGCTGAGCAGCGTGGCCAGTGGCATCCGATCAAGCGTTTTGGTGCCGACCCTGGCGCCTGCAACCTGCTCTACAAAGCCGTACAGCACCTGCGCATGGCCACCCGCGAAAGCAGTTTCCGACACTGGGCCTCACAACGTAACCGCCAAGGTAGGACGTACTTCATCGCCCGCATGACGCCGCTGATCCTAATCTCTTGGCTGGCCAACGAGTTGCGCCACATTCGCTCGCGCTCGGCAGCAGTCAAGCGAAGACTCCTCCGGCTGCTGGGCGCCGACGCACGTTGATCTTCCGCCCGACCCACCGATTCCAATCTATTCCGAGCCTCCAATGTCCGAACAAAACGCATCTTTCTGGCCAAGATTCACATAACCCATTGATATAAATGGCTTAAGCCCCAATCCAGAATTTCACGTGAATGGCTACAGCGAGCACTGGTGTCTAAGTAATTTATTGATTTTAAAGTGTAAAGCGGCGCTGAACCGGCGCATGGCTAATTATCGCCTTGTTCAGCATGATGAAGCAAGCGACGAAGTACATTTGCATGGCTACAAAATGAAAAATTACAAACCAATAAAAGTCTTTTATATCAATGTTTTATAGAAAAAAATGGGCAAAATTGCCAGGGAAAACCGGACAAAAGAACATCTGCATCCTTAATCAGCATACCTGTAATCGCGGCGACGAGGCAGCGGGACGGGCGGTGATCGAGTCCCTGCTTGACAAATTCCCGGGCCGGGTCATCCATGTCTACTACCGGTCCCCGGGTTCGAGAACCCCAATCTGGGAGGACACCGATAGGGTAAGGCATTTTCCCGGTGTCGAACTCCGCCTGAAGCCACGCAGCCTTCGCGAGCTGGACCTATTGTCTTTGTTACTGCTGGCCCTGGGCTTCCGAAAAGAGTTCAAGGGCGATTTCGGTGCAATGGTGGCGAGCATCCGTAACGCTGAATTTGTCGTTAATGCGCCCACCGGACCCAACATGGGCGATCGCTACCGCGACTTCAAATACATGGCCAACCTGCTGCTGGCGATCATTCTGAAAAAGCGGCTCTACATCTACGGGTCGTCCGTAGGGCCATTCAAGAGTATGGCGGTGAGGGTCGCCAGCAAATTCATTCTGAATCGGGTCCAATGGGCCTGCCTGCGCGAAGAGCTCTCCTATCGGCATGTACAGGAGCTGGGACTGAATCATCAACGTTATTCCCAATCGATCGATGCTGCGATTCAACGCGATATTGCCACCGATGAGACACCCGAACTGCTACGCCAGCTTGGGGTCTCAGCGGACAACCGTCTCATCGGCTTCACGCCGCTGGCACACTATTGGTATCCCAAGCAAATCCGCAATCCGGAGACCGAAGACCTCATCGTGGAAGGCCTGGCCAGCATCCTCAATACCCTAATCGAAAGAGACCGGGTGACGGTGGTCGTGCTCCCCCAACTCCACAACCTGGAAGGCTCGGACAATCCGCTACTGAGTGATCGTAAGATCATCGAGGCCGTTCAAACGAGGATCCGTGACCGGGACAGATTCATCGTCGTACCCGATAGTTTCGACTCTGACGCCCAACAAAAACTCGTCTGCTCTTTCTTTACGGTAATAGGAATGCGTTACCACTCTATCATCTTCGCCGCGAAGCTGAAGGTACCGCCAATCGCGATCACCTATGAACACAAGGCTGAAGGCTTCATGCAGGCGCTCCAGCTGGAACAGTTGGCCATACCTATCACCAAGTTCGCGGGCAACCCTGACTCCGCCTTGTCGATCTACTCACAAATCGAACAATCCCGGCAAACCTTCGTCGAACGTATCACCCAACAACTGCCGGGACTGCAGCGCAAGTCCCAGGAGGGGACTCGGCAAATCGTTGATCAAGAAACACGGCTTGAATCGAACGTCCACGGTAATAGATGAACAAGGGAAAATGAGCTTCCTCGGTAGATTGTTGTATTCGAGGTCACTGCCATGAAACGCGTAGACTTGTCGCACGGGACCCGTTCGTTGGCCGTCAACGCCGGGCAACTGGCTGCCTCTCGAATGTTGGGTCATGCCGCACGCGGACTATACATGCTATTGGTGGCCCGAGCCCTCGGCCCGCAGCTGTATTCGCTGTTCGCGGTCGCTCAAGCCTGGTACATGGCGCTGATCCCACTGGCGGCTTTTGGGCTCGCGGGGGTGTTGGCACGTGAGATAGGGCGAGGCAAAGAACCTAGTCAAGACCTGATCGATTCTTCCGCCGTCCTCGCACTGACGGCCACATTGGCCGCCTGCCTAATCAGTATCCTGGGCGCCTATCTGATCCACGGCGAGAGCGAGCTGGCGGTGCTACTGTTCATCATGACCGCGGCACTCGCCGGTCGCGCTGTATCACTCTGGACAACCCACGTGTTCATCGCGGTGGAAAAAAGCCGCCTAGTCTTGGTTTTGGAATCAATCTTCAGACCGCTGGAGATCTTTTTCGGCTTGACTGTCCTCTACTTTGATGGTGGCATCATTGGCCTTTCGATAGTACATGGGGCACTCTGGTGGATCCAAGGGTTCTGTGGGCTGTACCTGATCCATCGCGAGCTTGGCTTTAAGCTTCGGATACGCGCGACCTGGACTGCAACAAAGCGCATCGTTGGTCATGCCATGCCGTTTCTCATGGCCGGCCTGTTGATGAACTGGCTACTGCAAGGGCCATTGGTACTGTTCAGCAAGGCCGATATCGACCCGGCCGTGATAGGTAATTTCGCTATCGCCATCCAGGTGCTGCACCTCGCAATCGCGTTCCCACAATCCTTGAGCTCTGCCGCACTCCCAGTGATCACTCGGGCGGCGGACCGCAAGGACGGCAAGGACAAACTGTTTCTTGGTGTAACCTTTAAAATCGCACTGTTCACTGGTTGCCTCGCCGGCTTTTTCGGGACCACCGTTGGACCCTGGCTGGTCCCGCTGATTCTCGGGGATGAATATAGGTTGACCGGGGATATCCTTGGCTGGATCCTTTGCCTGTTGGCTCCAGCCGCTATCATTTTTGTCTTTCCAGCCACCTTTTATGCCAGAGGAATGAATCTCACCTCTACTATCGCGTCGCTGATCGGCTCCGTGCTACTCACTGCGCTCGCCTTAAGCGACAGCATCCACGGACTGGAACTCAGCGGAATCCTGATCGCTCTCAGCGTAGCACTTACGGCAAGTGCCTGTTACCTGATCGTCAGCGCGGTACGACATGACCTGATCCAACTCGGCGACGAGGTATTGAGGCCGATCGCCGCGGCAATTGCGGCTACGCTGATCTTCGTCATGCTGCTGCCACTGAATGGTTGGGTTGCATTAGCCGGCGGTACTGTCGGTTTGCCGTTGCTCGCGATTTTGACTGGCGCGATCCGAAGAACCGAGATCGAGGCGGTGCGGGGAGCGATCTCGAGATCGAAGACCGGGGCCTGATTCTCAATGCCCTGATCGGCCGTTGGAGCAGCTATCCGGGCATTTTCCAGTAGCCAGACCGTCCAAGCACAGCTTGTTTTAGGCATTTAGTGGAAGGGTTTCTTGGCAACAACCACCGATCGCCAAGTGCTCATTACAGCCGCTTGGAAATCCGATTCGATTCGCGCCCTCACGAACCCGGCCTCCTGGATTCGATCCACGATGTCCGTTCCATAGGATCGGAAAGCCAAGATCCTCCCTCGCACAGGATCGCCGTGATATTCCGCGGGAGCCAGGAGACGAATCTCTCCGTTCGCGCTCAATACAGCACGTTCCAGAGTCTGCGCCTGTTTCTTCGCCAAAGGCACGGTGAATACCAACAGCCCGCCCGGTTTGAGAATGCGCAAGATTTCGGAAAACGCCTTGGCATCGTCGGGAACATGCTCCAATACCTCGGAATTAGTCACGAGATCGAACGTCTCATCCTGGTAGGTCAACCGCTGGAGATCTTCGCACCGCACACCATTTACTTCACTACCAGATTCAACATTATCGAAATACTGTGAGATCCAGAGCTCCCCCGCATGCCTTTCCAGCCAGTTAAAATAAGGGCCCCGCATTGAAACGAGATGAACCCGCCGCCTGGAAATATCCGGCATCAATTCTTTGACCACGCTAACCAAGGCCAACGTATTTTGAGCGCTGCCGCAGCGAGCACACCTGACGCCAAAATCGCCGTTAAACAAGCGCACGTACAGCGTCACTCCGCACAGCGGACAATGCCCTGGCTTTAGCGCGAATTCGCGCCATTCGATTTTTTTCAAGGCGAGCCTAAACCGATCTAGCAACTCTTACCCCCTCGCGTCTCGCAGACCTACCTCGTGGCGAATCTTCCACTGCCATCATCGTTGAGAAATGACCTCTTCGGCGCACGCGCGCATCTTGTGGCCAATGATCTGCCAATCATATCTCGCCTGGACCAACTCTCGTCCTGCATCGGCAATTCGTGTCAATGCCTGCTCATCACGCAACATTTCAGATGCCTCCGAAGCCAGGGATTCTGCCGTGTCTGCCAGCATGACGTCGACCGAATGCCGCGCATCTATCCCCTCGCAGCCTATCGTTGTCGTCAAAACGGCCGTTCGGAGCGCCATAGACTCCAGTATTTTCAATCTTGTCCCCGAGCCGATTCGTAACGGCACGATCGACAGCCAAGACGTGCCGACCACCTCGTCGACATCGTCAACAAAGCCAAGATAATCAACCTGGGGATCGTTTTCCGTCATTCGCGTCAGATCGGCAGGCATACCGGCACCCACGATACGCAGTCGAACACCTTCGAGTCTGGCCTTTATCCGCGGCCAGATCTCCTTCAATAGCCACTCAACACCGTCCAAATTGGGGTAATGGCGCATGTATCCGACAAACACCAGGGTCGGGACATCCGACTTAGGATAGGATCGGCGCGACGTCACCTCTACCCCGTTGGGCACCACATCGACAGCGGCCTCGCTAACAAGCTGAAGGATTTCACTCCGATCGTTCTCAGACATTGCCACGATACGTGATGCACTACGCCAACCAGTCAGTTCGAAACGACGCATCAATTCAGCTTCTCGCCTCCAGAAGAATCGCCTCCAGCCGGTCATGACCGCAGCCTTCCGCCGTTGGCTGATATAGGAGACATCATGCGCCGTCGCGATGCTCTTTTTTCCCAATCTGTTGGCAATCTTTACTAGAGGCAAATACTGGCTATATTCCACTTGAACCAAATCGAACCCGCCATCAGCCAACAGGCGCTGGTAGATCTCAAGCATCTTCGGTGACTTCTTAACGAGTACCTCAGCCGGCGTTCCAAACAACCAATGCGGCAAACCTATGGCCAAACGCCGGATTTGCGCAATACGATCTTGTCGAATCGGTACCTGAATAACCTCTTTAAGGAAACCAAGGGCCTCCCGTCCGATATGGCCATCATTTTCTTCCGCGAGAGTCAGTAAGGTTACCTGAAACTCCCTCGACAACTCCTTGAGTATGTAATAGAGCCTTTGCTTACCTCCGGACACGAGCGGATACGGAAAGGTCGGAGACACCACGAGTATCCTTAGCTTCTTTTCTCTTTCTTGCATCAACAAAGTACCCACTCGAAGTTATTGGCCGACAATTGGTGAATCGGTGTAATCATCAAAGCGAAAGATCCAAATATGCCCATTCTTAGCAGGCTGTTGAAAAACTCTGCTTTTCGACAATCTGTACGCGATATATGGATGTATCCCCATTTTCAATTACTTGAGAGTACCGAGCTCTCCAGCAATCTGGCAGCAATCTATCCCTTTAAGCAGTCCCATCCGTGCAAGTGAAAATACGGTCGTGGCGTGGTTGCTGCTGCCGAGGTCAGTTGTGTCGATGAACTCATGGGTAGACATCCTGGAAGGATCTATAGTCCTCTCACGTGACATCAAAACTGTCCCTTTCGTTTAGGGGCTGCATTCACCCACCAAAAACAAAAGGGCATATCTAGTTATCATGTTGAGTGACTCTAGTTATAGCACCTGTGTAGACTCTACTCGAGGTGTTTGTCATGCAATTGTGCGGCCTGTATAGTCCTCTCACGTGATATCAAAACTGTCCCTTTCGTTTAAGGCCAGCACTCACGCATCAAAAACAAAAGGGCATATCTGGTTATCATGTTGCGTGACTATACCATTGAAACTGACTCGCCTTAAATAGGGCTACAGGAGTATAACGGACAGAGACCGCTGTGTTGTAAGCATCGAATGAGGGTAGAGCCATGGCCAAGAACCTGAAGTTGCGGATCAAGGTGGAGTTCGTCGAAACCGAGGAGGACGTGTCGTCGGACCGTCACCCGGAAGAACAGGCCGATGGCTCGTTCAGTCTGGTGTTACCGGAAGCCGATGAGCTGACTATCTCGGCGCTGGATCGAGCGGCGCTGGATGTGTCGTTCCCGGCGTTACGCGAGGCGCTGTCGGGGCATTTGGCGGAGGCAGGAAAAAAAACTCCAGCGGGAAACCGCGCGCCTGAGCCCGGAGGTCGACCTGCGGGAGCGTCAGTCCGACGACCGAGTGGAAGGTGAGGTCGGTCGGTTCGGGTTCACGCCGTACGAGGCGTGCGACCGGGCCGGAGAAGTGGTCGGTCGGGGGGATGTGTGGTTTCCGCAGCGCCAACCCCGGGAGTGGTACAAGACCGAGGGGTTTCGGGAAGAGGCGCTGTGTCTGGAAGCGAGCCGGCGCAGCTAGCGTGAGAATGCGGCGCATTTGAACCGGTATCGGCGTCAGTGGCAGGGGGGAACGCCGGTGATGACGCTGCAAGCCAATGCCCAAAGGGAAGAGACAGGGGTGGTGGATTTTCTGGAGCATCACAGTCACCGGGTGTTGGCGGAGCACGGGTTCAACGGGGACGGTCAGCCGACGGAGGCGGTGCTGGGCGAAGTCACGGCCGGCACGGATCGACGGCAGAAAGCCGAGGTGGTGGAGGAGCAGTTGGCGGCGGTGGCCGATGAGATGGCCCAGCGGGGGTTTTCCCCGGAGCAGATCGACTCGGTGCGCCAGCGGGCGGCGGGGGCGGTCCATGAAGATCCGGCCCATTGCACCACTGTGTCGGTGGACGATGTGGACGTGAAGAAACAAAAGGCGCATCGCGAGCGCGCGGCGGCGAAGCCGGGCGATTCGCCGGCCATCGTCCCGGAGCCGACCCCCACGGACGCCGCGCGCAAAGCGGGCAAGTCCTCACGCCCGAGAGTGGCCAATACGGTGGCCCGGATCGAGCAGGGTTCCAAGCGCTTCACCCTCAGCGCCGGCAGCCTCGGACAAGTGCTGCGCTGCGTGCTGGCGTTCCTGCTTCACAACGAACTGCTCGGGGGATGACTGCATCTGTTCACGGATGGCTATCGCAGCCTGCAGGATACGCTCTCGATATGCTTCGCCTGGCATCCGCGCGTGTGGTTGGTGCTGGATTGGTATCATATCGTCAAGAAATTCAAACAGGATCTCAGTCGCGCCTGTGGCGCGCGTGAAGTCCGTAACCGGCATTTGCGGATGCTGGTGCGTTTCCTGTGGTATGGGATGGTCACCGAAGCCCAACAGTATCTGGACACCATTCCCGCCGCGCAGCTGAAAGACCCGGCCTCGATCGAGCGGCTGCGCAACTACCTCGAACGCAACGCGCCTTCGATTCCTTGCTATGCGTTGCGCCGTCGGCTGGGTTTACGCAACGGCAGCAGCGGCGTCGAGAGTGCCAACAACCAAGTCACCGCCCGACGCCAAAAGCGCAATGGCATGAGTTGGTCCAAGGCCGGTTCCCATGCGCTGACCGCCTTGAGCGTGCTGGTCTGTAATGGCTGTCAGGACATCTGGGTCCGGGAGCATACCATCCCTCTGCGATTTGTCGACAAGAAAGCCGCTTGACGTAGACCCGACAGGCACCTTCGGCGCGTCTATTTCAATGGTACAGGCCGCATTTTTGGATGAAGGCGATGAAGCCGCTGATTCGACGCAATGGCGATCAATACCTGCACCGAGAAACGGCGGCTTACCGTTAAGCCGTAAAGCGCAAGCTGCATGTCTACCATGTCTTCGTCCAAGCCGGGTGCATTGCTCAAGGGTTGGTCAAGTATCTAGCAGCATGCCATCCGCGGCTGGTTTGGCAATCCTTATGCCTCCTGGTTGCGCACAATCCGTCCTGGTCTGGCACCATCCGAACGCGTGGTCACCCTGGCGTTACGCCACAGCCTACCGGAATTTCTCTTTGATTGGGGCCAGAGGTCTATTCTGGGGAAATTCATTATCGAAAGGCTTGATCCAGATCGATCTAATCTACTTGGCGCCGCCGCTTAGCTCTGACTCTATCTTAACGGCGCGTTTCGATCGCGCCGACAGCTGGTTTGGAAGCGATTCCAGGATAACTCTTGTCCTTTTGATTTTAATAGAAGAAACTCGGCACTCTCGAGTCAATCACTGTAAGCGATAGAAAATAAAGGAGATCGAAAACCTGACGTTGTTGACTAAAATCGCCGGGGGCAATTTTGAACAGCGCCGGCTGGCCCCGCGAGGGGGTGAGACGCGTGGATGCGTCGAGTAAAAGGCCATGGATGGCCTTTGTCAACACCCTGCTAGACGCCCCAGAACGCGCTTCGGCGAAAACGCGCCTCTTGCTCGCTTCAGAATCAATTGCCCGCGCAGCAAATTTTAACGTTACGCCCCTGTAACCTACATTTCGCGCCTAATTGATCGCGACTTCGGAATTATATATTGTTAAAGTAAAATCAATATGTTACGCGCGAAGACAAATGGCTTTAAGCTACTATCAAAGAAAAAATCAATGAGTTACAGCGTATCAAAAAGCCAAGGAAAAGCTTAACTCATTGATTTTAAAGGTGCGGAGTTTAGGCCGTAACTCAGGAAGCCATGATTTAATCAGTCTCCCCACTTTGCATCACCTTATCTGGGGCGTACCGCAAGCCCAATTCCGCGCATAGTGCAACGCCCGTGGCCTGTGCTGATATACGCTTTCGCAAATTCTCAAAAAGCGGCCTTCCAACAAGGTTAGGCCGCTCTTTACGAAACCGCTTGATCGCATCTACCAAAGCCGGGCTATCTTCTGGCGAGACGAGGAATATCCCAGGCTCATCCTCCGACACCAATTCCCGAATCGCCGGCGAGTCTCGCGTGATCAATGGGCGCCCTGAGGAGATGACCTGAAAGGCCTTGTTAGGAATTACACTCGCCGCTTTCTCGGATTTGCTGAAGATGCCCAGGCAGATGTCGGCACGCGCAATCCAGTCAACCAACTCCTGGTATCGCACCCAAGACAACCACTCGAGATGTTTGACCGGATTGGCATCCAACTCTTGACGAATCGCCCCCTCTTCCTGCCCCCGACCAATCAAGACCCAGCGCACAGTACCATCATCCAACTCCCGCGCCGCCTCAACGATGGTTCGAATGCCATGTAACGGGATGAACTGACCGTAGAACAGAATCGTGATCGGCTCAGACGACTCCTTGGGCCCCAAGGGCTTGAGCAGGGGAAAGTGCTCCACTTCCGCACCAACAAACACCGCCCCCAGCCTTTCGTCCGGCAAGTGATACCGTCGCACGAAATAGTCCGCATGCGCGCGGGTATCCATCAACATCCGATCCGCGGCCCGAGATGCGAGCCATTCGAAGACGTAGATCAAACGCGAAACCGGATGTGTGTTGCTGAACATCTGCCGATCTTCAACAATCGTGTTGTAGAGTGAAATGAAGATATCCCAGGCAACCTGACTGCCCTTTAACTTTGCGAACGGCCACAATAACAATACATCCAAATGACCCATATAGGGCACCAACACGGTCTGGTACCGCGGCAAGCGCATGAACCGCGAAATCAGGGTTGGATAGGCGATGATCCAGCTCAGGATGACCTTGATCTTTTTCCGCCAACCGATCAGTTGACTCTTGTCTTCGATTCCGGACCACACCGATGCATGACACTCGACCAGGTCGACACCGTTCAACCTCAGGCCCTCTAATAAAATCCGGGTCCTCGGCTTGCCAATATCATAGGTTCCCCAGACCAGAATCTTCGGGGCGGCATTTGCCTCCTCTACCTTCATCGGCAACTGCTCATGAAGTTGACAAGCGCCTGACGCCAATCGACTGGCTCGACAGCAAAGGTCTCTTCGACCCGGGAACAATCCAAACGTGAATTCCTAGGACGTTGCGCTGGCGTCGGATATTGCTCCGACGGTATCGCCTCGAGGTGTTTGAGAAAAAGCGGTCCTTGTTTCTCCACCAACTCGAATATCGCCTTGGCAGGCCCATACCAACTCACCTCGCCACCACAGATCAAGTGATAGAGCCCCGAATGGTCGGCGAACAACCTTCGCCAATCATCTCGGTGTTGAGCCAAGATCAGCGCCACCGCATCGGCGATGAAGCGCGCTGAGGTCGGGGCACCTAGTTGATCATCGACGATCGACAGACGCTCGCGCTCCTGGCCCAACTTCAGCATCGTCTTGACAAAATTGTGGCCGCGCAGACCGTAAACCCAGGCTGTACGGAAGATCAGGTGCGGAACTCCCGCTTCAACAATCGCCGGCTCACCTGACAATTTGGTCTGCCCATAGACATTCAGCGGACCCGTACCATCATCCTCTTTCCACGGCGTCCGGCCCGACCCATCAAAGACGTAGTCTGTCGAAAAATGGATCAGTGGCACACCGACGCCCGCACTGACTTGAGCCAGTTCGCCCACAGCCACAACGTTGATCTGCATCGCTAGATCTGGCTCCGATTCGGCCTTGTCGACCGCGGTGTAGGCCGCCGCATTGACGATCAAATCCGGCCGAGTCCGTTCCACGAAGGGACGAATCGAGGATGTGTCGGCCAGATCGAGTTGCCCCCGGGTGGGACATATCAGGTCGGCATAAACACTCAAGCACTGACTAAGCTCAAATCCAAGCTGTCCCGTACCCCCGGTTAATAAGGTCTTGACCCGGTTCATGATTCAAGGCTCCCCAGCATAGACCGGTAATCCCTTGGGATCAACGTCAGCCAGCAATTGTGCGGCGGCATCTTTTCCGGACAATACCGGATCAGCGATAGGCCAATCAATTCCAATGCTTAGGTCGTCCCAGCGCATCGACAACTCGCTCTCAGGATGGTAAATAGTATGGGAACATTTGTAAGCGAACAACACTGTTTCGGTCGGTGTACAAAAACCATGCGTAAAGCCCGGAGGAATGTAGAGTTGGCGCTTGTCTTTAGCCATAAGGTGAACACCAACCATTAGCTAAAGTGGGGAGATCCGAGCCGCACGTCAACCGCGACATTAAACACCTCGCCCTCCATCACATAAACCAATTTGCCTTGGCCATGTGGATGCTGCAGAAAACGGGGACAGACCACTTTTTTCAGCATGACCGCGATTCTGTAAAACGTGGAAAACGCGGTCTGTCCCCGTTTTCCGTGGTCCCCGTTTTCCCGCGGCGGAGCTTTGATTTTGGTGGAAATGTGCAAGACGAGCCCAAGTGTCTCGTCGACGAATTTCACGGCTGTCCCATGATAACCCGCATCGCCGGAAAACGCCTCGATGCTCGGGTATTTCTCCGCCGCACGCGCCATCACGGGACCACCCGCCACGGTACCGCTGCAATTGGCTGCGTGGACCGACACATGCAACAGGTTGCCGAGGATATCGACTACGCTATGGCGTTTATGCCCTTTGACCTTCTTGCCGCCGTCGATCCCGCGTTCTTCGCTCGCGTACTCGGTCTTGACGCTTTGCGAGTCGCTCATCCCGTAACTCGGCGATGCCGAGCGACCGTTGTTTTGGCGATGGAGCGCATTCACTCGATCCAGCGCGGTTTCCCATACAGCGCGTTTGTTCCATCGGCTGAAGTGATCGTAAACCGTTTGCCGGGGCGAAAAATCGTTGGGTAGCATGCGCCATTGGCAACCGGACTTCACGACGTACAAGATGGCATCGACGATCCCTTTGCGCGGATGCAGGCTGGCACTGCCCCGTCGATCACGGGGTTGAAAATAGTGTTCGATCAGCGCCCATTCGGCGTCCGTCAGGTCACTCGGGTATCCCATAGCTTGTCCTCGAAGAAAAAGTACTTGACGTTGATGGAGATTTTTTGCCAGACAGGTTCTGAGAGCGTGCGCGGAAGGGGGGCGATCCCGCGTGCCCGTGGTGATGGATCCTTCAGTTGGTTGATACGTTGGCGTGCTTTGATGGTGGGGGTTATTTATTTAGTCCAACGCTCAAATCAGCTGCGCTAAAAAGCAGAGCTTCGCTCTGCTTTTTGGCGTCGGCTGGATTTGAATGTTAGCGCTTCGATCTATGGTCGAACCGCCGATATCTCACAAGGGCGGCATCGTGACCGTGCCGTCACCCAGTATGGTGAAACCAGCCCATTCTATGGTGTCAGGATGGGTCTCCATATGGGCGCGCATGGCATCGTCCAGGGCGGCCGACAGAGTTAGTTCCGAATCTGCTGCCATCCGTTGCAACATGGTCAGAACAACCTCACGTGCCGCACCGGGATAAATAGACCATTGGGTAACCAGAAGTGCATCGGTACCTGCCGCGGTAAAACCTAACGCCAGCCCCGTCAATCCGTCCGAGACATCGGTACCGCTCGGTGTCCCGGTCCGGCACGCCGCGAGAATCGCGAGCCAACTGTTGTCCAGGCGCAAAGCGGCGACTTGACTGGCCAGCAACAGCCCATCTTCCTCAGGATCGCTCTGGCTTGGGCTCAGCACTAAAGCCGGCTCAACCAAGTAACTAATCTCCTTAGTCTCCGGGATCACCCCATGTGTGCCGAACAACAAAATGCCGGCCTCTTCCGGCGCCGCCCCCATAATCGCGGCCCGCTTCGCATCGGCGCCCATCACGGGCGGAGGCCCGCCTAAGAGTTCCTGCGCACCGCGCAATAAGGCTACCAAGCCTCCCGGCTTACCAAGACACATAACTTCTCGATGGCGTGACCCCTCAGGTGGCGGGAAAAATCCAAGTCGCAGGAAATATGGTGCAATTCGGGGGTACCGATGGCATAGACCGCTCTCGACCGCACATTGGTTCGATCCAACTGCCGTCGTCCGGCGAATCCCCAAATAGAGGCGATAGTCGAACTTGGGATAACATCACCCAAACGCGCTGTTCCGATCGGTAGCAAATGCGATGGCAGTCGTTGCAAGTGGCCATCTGGTACGACGAAGAGGTGGTCTACCTCCATCAACAATGGCTGTAATTCCGCCACCCGCAACAAGTCAGACAACGCTTGGGTTGCTGGACCAATTGGTTCCCTTGCTTCGATGGCAGCCAAGATTTTGGCCACTGCAGCTTCGATTGCCTCGAAGGTAGCGCCCGGCAGCGGTATGGTTGCAGTCGTCAAACGTTCCCCTTGCCGGAGGTTAAGGCTCGCCACGCTGAACTTTCCGCCTATGCGAAAAGCCAACATTGCCTCCCCGGGTCTTAGAACCTTGGCCAACTCATCCCGGGTCAGGATCGCGCGCCCCCGGACAACGTGGCAGCAAGGATTGGGTCAAGCTCGGCAAGCGCGGCATCCAACTCACCTTCTAATTCGGCCAAGCGACGCGATGCGGATGCCAACGACGTCCGATCAACTTGGGCGGCCGCTATCCGGCTCGATTCTGCCTCAAGCGCACATTTCTCGGTCAAAATGGTCTCATAGACGCGCACTGCTGACCGATTAGCCATTCTGCTTCGTAGTGCCGCCCGCAACGCCGCTGCACCGAATCGATCCTTTTCCCGTGCTTGCACAAGGCCCAATACTTCGTTCGCTATATCGTTGGCAATCGGCGTGCGCTCGATGCCCGGCTGCTGCAAGAGGAGGCTCGACAATAATCCGTGCCATTCCCGAACCAACTTGACCAGACTTGCGTTGCGCTCTTGCGCAACCCGGCAACCGACTGCTTCGCGCTCGCCGACCTTGCGCAGTGTGCGAGCCGCTGCACGTGACATCTGGTAGGCATCCATGATTTGTTGGGGTGCTATAGGACACCGGTGCTATAGGACACCCACCGGTGCTATAGCGGTGCTATCATCGGTGCTATAGGACACCTGCTATCACCGGTGCTATCACCGGTGCTATAGGACACCCACTTTCTTGCCCCTTTCTTGACTTTCCTTCCATAAGCGTGACTCTATAGGACACCGACTCTATAGCGACTCTATAGCGACTCTATAGGACACCCGACTCTATAGGGCAGAAAACGGGCAGAAAACGGGGAGGGCAGAAAACGGGGACAGACCACCTTTTTCAGCATGAGCGGGATTCTGTAAAACGTGGAAAACGTGGTCTGTCCCCGTTTTTCGTTTTGGTCTGTCCCCGTTTTTCGTTTCTGATCAAAGGCGCAACCTATTTCTTCACAGTCAACCTGGCGGAACGGTCAAGTCGCCTGCTGGTGGACCGGGTCGATGAGCTGCGGGAGGTCGTGCGTGATGTTCGCGAGGCGCATCCATTCGAGAGCGTCGCTTGGGTCGTGTTGCCGGAACATCTGCATGCGGTGTAAGTGCTTGCAGAAAGAGACAGCGATTATCCGATGCGTTGACGCCTGATCAAAGCGAATTGCTCGCGTCGGGTACCCAGCGGCGAGCGGATTCGCGAAAGCCGACGCAACAAGGGCGAGCGGAGCATCTGGCAAAGGCGATTTTGGGAGCATCTGATCCGGGATGATTTGGATCGACAGCGGCATGTCGACTCTGTGCATGACAATCCGCTCGAGCATGGTCATGTCCAACGCGCCATCGATTGGAGGTTTTCATCCTTTCACCGGAATCTTCAGCATGGGTGACGGCCGAATGAGGCTGTGTGGATGAGGTCGCAGGAGACGTTGGGGAACGGCGGTGACGTTGGGATTCGTTCCTCATCTCAACCTTCGGGCTCTCCGGCGTTCAGGAATCGCTTGCGGCTGCCAGTATTTCATCATAGAGCGTCCAAGCTTCTTCGGCATGTTCCAGGGATACGGACTCGATGGCATAGCCCAGATGAATGACCACATAGTCGCCGACGGCAAGCTCCTCGCGCTCCAGCATCAGCAGATTCGCGTCACATTCAACGCCTTTCGCCTCGCAGCGGGCCATCAAGCCCTGGATCTGGATGATCCGCATCGGGATGCCTATACACATGTTCGAACTCAGCGTGCGCCACGCGCCGTGCTTTCCGGCGCCACGGCGACATAGGGTGCGTGGTAATGGATGCTGTCGAAAACCTCGAAGCTGGCGCCGTCCCGCCAGGCATCGGCCGACAATCCGGCCTTGACAGCAAGATGAGACAGGGTCTCCTGTCTTGTCCAGCCCTGCTCGGTGGCGACCTCCGGCAAAAAGACGGCGTGCCGACCGGCCTTGCTCAGTATGATCCCCTGCTCGCCTACCTTGAAGTCTTGCCAGGATTGGATTGGGCGCGGCGGCGTCAGCACGCTGACTTCGATTTCCAGTTCCGCCAGCTCGGCGGGCTGCACCGGACGGAACCTGAGATCGCGCCGGGCGGCATTATCGCCGTTCGCCAGTATGGCCAGGTACAGCGGCTGGCGCGGCTCGATGTAGCCGATGCAGCCTCGCAACTGACCATTGCGCTTTAATGTGACAAAGGCCCCGGCGGGCATTTTGAGCCGATCCGGAAGCGCTTCGACCGCCTGCTGCTGCATGTGCTGGCGAAGGTCGGACGGACCGAACACCGCATCTTCCACGGCCAATGTGGCCAAATGATGCAGGCGCTTCAGATCCGCTTGGTCCAACTCGGACTGCAAGGGCTCGACCGGCGACGGGTCGGCGGCGGGTGCAGTCAGCTCGCCGGATAATGGGTCTGGCGATGCGGCAGATGATGGAACAGGCGATGCGGCAGATAATGGAACAGGCGATGCGGCAGACAACGGCTTTGGGTCGGTTACCGCGAGGGCGACATAGCTGACCGAGTTGCTGTAGTCCCCGGTCAGTTCGCCGCTGGTGGTGTGGGCGATCGGTTCGATGCGCGCCTCGGGTCCCAGCATGCGCAGCAGAATCTCGATGGGGCGGAAGCCGCAGATGGTGATGCCGGTGCGTTGCTGATAGCGCAGAAACCCCTCGGGGTCTTTGTCTCGAATGTGCGCGATGGCGCCTTCGTCCAACTCGCGGATGCGCGCCGGGGTGTCTGCATCCAGCGCAAACGGCAGATAGTTGAAGCGCGGGCCATAGTGGGTAAAATCGCTCGACACCACCACCAGGGTCGTCTCGTCTGCCATGGGTCTCAGCAGATCCGCGGCCATTTGGTACTGATCGCCTTGCAGAGCGCCGATTAGCACTGGAATCAGTTTCCAACCCGGAGTCAGCGCCTGTTGCAACAGCGGCAATTCGATTTCGATGCTGTGCTCGCGGACATGCGCTGCTGGTTGCGAGCGGAACAGAGCCGACGCCTGCAGAACCTTGAGCGCATCCCTGTCCAGCGGGATGTCTCCGAGGGGGGTGCGAAAGGCGTTCACATCGGCAACCGACACTCCCTGAAAGCCGCTGTAATGAGCCGGTGCCAGAATCAGCACACGGCGGTAGGTGCGATCGCGAAGCATCGAGAATGCCTGGCCCGCGGTCGGCCCGCTGTAGGCATAGCCGGCGTGCGGCACGATCAGCGCCCGTAGCCTGCCCTGTGGCTCCGGAACCTCGGCCGGCGCGAGAAAGCGATCCACTAGGGCGCGCAGTTCGGCCGGGTCAGCCGGATACCAGGCTCCGGCCAGGGCGCTTTCGCGCACCGGACCCGGGGTGTTCGGCACCTCTGGCGCGGCATTCGATGCGCTTGCGGCCCAGGTGCCAAGCAGACAGGGGAGCAATGCGAGCAGTGGCCGGGCGATCCGGCGGAATGGAGTCGTCATGCGCTTCCTCCTCGACCAGCGAGGTCATGGGGGCGATAAAGATCCGCTTGCGCGAGCGGGTATTCTTGGGGTGCCCGCCGCGCCATTCGATTCCAGGCCCAGGTCGGCATCGGCCTGATCAGCATCGGAATCGGGATCGAAAAAGCTGGATTGTACAAAAGTAATACCCTCCCTCTGAGCATGCAATATGTCGATCTTTGTTATTGATCGCTCAAATCGACGCGCTTTGCATTTCGCACGCGGGTATCCGTAGCGGTCAGGCAACGATTGCAACGAATGCAGTCCAGGTCATACTCACCACGCACACCCAGATCACAATGCTCGAACCGGCGCCTGGGCGCCAGTCGCTGCGCAAATGCAATCTTATTGCCCAGCGCGAGAAACGCCCCCAGAGGACAGAAATAGCGACACCAAAAGCGAACATAGATCAACGAAGCGGCCAGCACCAGGATACTCAACAGGGTCATCCAGCTCCAGGGCGAATCCCAGATGCGGTCACTGAAGATATGCTGCATGGGATCGAAGGTCGCCCAGATGCCCTCCCCGGTCATCCAGACCAGGATCAGCAAGGCGGCCAGCAGCAAAAATTTCAGATAGCGCATGCGCTGCTCCAGGGAGCGCTGCGGATAGCTGCGCAATCCCAGCCGCCTGCCAAGCCGGGAGAAGAGTTCCTGCAGGGCGCCAAACGGACACAGATAACCGCACCATACCTGACCAAACAGCAAGGATGTCAGCGCCACGAAGCCAAGCAACAGCCAGCGCTCTGGATGTTCCGCGGGGCTGGCGGTCTGGCCCTGGCTAAGATTGACCAGGTCCAACTCGGTCAACAGACTGTTGAGCCAGAACCCCAGCAGAACCAGCGAGGCAACCTGCAACGCCAGACGCCATCCCTCACTGCCGGACAGGTATACCGGAAAGAACAACAGCAACAGTGCCGCAATCGCATACAGGCTCCAGTCGAATGCTTGGGCCTGTGCAGCGACCGACGGCGGAATGCTGGTGCCGAAGGCGACCTCAGTCGCCTGGCGGGCCGCGGCATTCAGGGTTGCCAGTGCCGCTCGGCTGGTCACGGTGGCGCCGGAGAGCCCATCGATCCGATCCAATTCCAGTGGTCCCTTGGACAAATCCCACCCCACCAGAGCACGCAGCCAGGCGTCGATACCGGCGATGTAGGATGGCGTCTCGTTGGATTCCAGATAGCGCACCCCGCGCAGCAGCCCGTCGCGATCCAGGCCGATCAACAGCCGGATCGGCCCGGCAAAACCATTTGGCTCGCCGCCAGAGCCGGTGAGGGCTGCGGCACTGGCCAGAACCAGGGCTTCCGGCTGGCGCGCTCCTGGGGCGAATCCGAGGTAATGTATCCAGGGCTCTGGCTTTGGCTCGAATCGGTACTGCCCACCGACCTCGGCCAGCCGTTCCGGATCGAAGCGAACCTGTGGCTCAGGGCGCGACTGCTGTGCAATCAGGTGCCAGCCATAGAGAAGCAATACCAGGTAGAGCAAACCCCAGCCCAGCCTTGGCCAAGGGAAGGACGGGCGCGCCCGCGCACTCGCAGCCCGAGAGCGCCGCGGCCAGCGATCCGCCAGGGCGACCATAGCCACGGGCAGGATCGCAATCGCCGCCAGCGCGGCCAGCACCTGGCAGGTGCCCGATACTCCAAGGATCGGCACCATCAAAGTACCTGCCACCAATCCGCCCAAGGCACCGCCGAGATTGTCCGCCGCCAATGCGATGCTGCCGCTGATCAAGGCCGACCCTGACTTGGCGCCAAGGCTCGCACCTGACCTTGCAGCCAGCCCCAGGCAAAGCGTGAATCCCGCTCCGGACAGCCCTCCGAGGGTCAGCGACAGAACCAGATAGGTGACCTGTTGCATCCAATCCCGAGCATCGGTCAAGGCGCCGATCGCAACCGGCAGCAGAGCAACGCCAATGGCGATCGCAGCCAGGATCAAGACCAGGGCCGGCAGACCCCGGCGTCCGGTCGCGACGCGCCGAGCCAGACCGCCGCCAACAGCCAGGCCAGTCATAAAAAGACCGGTGAGCAGGGCGACACGCTCGAACACCAGTCCCACCTGAGCCTGGAAGCTGAACAACAAGGCGAGTTCTCCGGCCATGGCAACCGCGCCCAAACTGGCCAACGCGAAAACCCCGGCGCGGCCTGACAGCGTCGCGGGCGAGATCCCGCCCTGCAACCAGCGGACCAGACCCAGCGCCAGCATCAGCAGAGACGGCAGCAGATAAGGCCAAGGCCCAAGCCGTTGCAATTGTTGCAGCCAATCGACGAACCCGGACGCGCTCTGCTTGCCCCACAACAGCATATTCAAATAGTAGGTCACGGGCTGGGCGTCGGTATTCAGCGGCAGCCTGTCCTGGGCCATGGCCTGGTCCAACTGACCGCGCACAAAGGCAACATCCTGCGCCGGGAGCAGGGTCGCAAAGGCTCCGTCCGGCAGGCCATGCTCGGCACGCGGACTTGCCCGATAGCGCCTGAGCAACTCGCGCGCATCCTGACTCAAGCGTCCTGGGGCGTCCGAGGCGCAGAACACTTGCACCTCCCCCGGCACCAGCGCCACATAGCGAAACACCGAGTTCAGGGTGCGGTAAACAGAGCCCGCATAGCCCTCCACCACTCGACCCAGGTAATTCGATGCAGCCATGACCTCGGTGCAGAAGACGCCGTCGGGGTTCAGAAGGCCGCGCGCCAGGGCGAACGCCTGCTGGGTAAAAAAACGGTTGCCCGCGGCGCTGGCCGGGCTTGCATCCAGAGACAGGATCAAATCGTAGCGAAGATCCGCATCCATTGGATCGCTCGGCTGGTCATTCGACCGATCGCCTGATTGGTTGCTGAGTTGGTCGCTTAATCGGCCCAGAAACCGCCGCCCGTCGCCGAAGTGTAAACGCAGACGCGGATCATCCAGCGCCATCCGCTCCGGCGCGTTCAGATAGGGCCGCACCTGTTCGAAGGCAGCGCGGTCCTGCTCCACCTGATCGAGGCGTTGCAGCGGATAGCGCAGCAGCTCCGTCGCCAGGCCGCCGGCATAGCCGCCCAGAACCAGCACCCGCTGCGCGCCCTGGGCCTGGGCATAAAAATAGGCCGCCCAGGTTTCGACCTCGCGCGGCAATGGAAAACTCTGTTGGATTTGGCCATCGGCGACCACCGATGTTTGTTCTCCCAGACGGGCAACGGCAACATGGCCATAGGGCGTCTCGCTGGCATCCAGCAATTCCATCCCGGGCTGCAATGTGGCAAAACGCAAGACTTCCAGCCCGCGATCCAAACGCATCGAGATCGCCGGCTGCAGCAAGATCAACGCCGTCAGCGCCAAGCCCCAGGGCGCAAGCTGGAACAATAGCCGTTTTCGACGCCGACCGGAATGCGCAGGCATACTCGGCAACAAGGCCGCGGTCAATGCCAAGCACAGGCAGACCAATGCCAGGGTCTCGACCAACCCCAGCCAGCGAATCATCACAAAAGTGAAGACCAGCCCGCCGAGCAGCGCGCCCAGCGCCTCTGCGACATAGGTGCTGGCCACCGCGCCCACCGGCCGCGCGGCGGCGGTGACGGCTTTGGCCTGTTGCAGAGCACGGCACACCAGCGGAAAGGCAAACCCCAGCAAGATCCCGATGGGCAAGGTCACCAACAGCATGGCGATCAGCAGTTCGCCAAGCGGCACCAGTTGGCCGGCAGAAACATCCAGCAAGAAGCGCACAACCCGCAGACCCACTACCTGGCCCATCAGGATCAACGGCAACAGGAGCAATAGAATGCGCACCCTGCGCAACGCCGCGCCTGGCTCGTCAGCGGAGGCCGGATGACTAGGCTGCCAGCGCAACGCGGCCAAAGAACCCAGCGTCAACCACCACAGCCAACTGCCATAAAAGGCGCCGAGACTCGCCTCGTTGCCATAAAAAACAACCAGGGACTCGCGAATCAGCAGCGCCTGGGCGATCTGGGCAAAGGCACCCAGCACCAGCACGGCAAGCAGCGGCAGGAGAGGAGGGTACACAGA
Source organism: Thiohalocapsa sp. PB-PSB1 (assembly GCA_016745215.1). Taxonomy (GTDB): domain Bacteria; phylum Pseudomonadota; class Gammaproteobacteria; order Chromatiales; family Chromatiaceae; genus Thiohalocapsa. The sequence continues at coordinate 7,636,161 of CP050890.1, read as the reverse complement.
TTGCTGCATGGATCGTTCTTATTCGCCTGCCGATGCCGGCAACGTCAAATCCACCGGCAATTGCTCCGCGGTATCGATACCCTCTGGCCGGTGCAGCATGCGTAATGCAATGATCTCCACGCCGGCGCTGGCCGCCGCGCACAGCCGTTCGGCATAAGCGGGATCAATGTCCCAGGCTGGCGCCAGAGCCTGCCCTTCCGGCCGGTTCAGAGCAAACAGCATGATGCCGCGCAGTCCGGAGTCGACCGCGGCGATGAGCAGATCCAGATGCCGGCGAGCGCGCTCGCTGCGAGCATCCGGAAAGCGCAGCAGCGCGCCGTCCAGCAAGGTGACGTTTTTGACTTCTACCAATGCATCCGGCGCATGGCCCTCGCTGAGCCCAACATCCAGCCGCCCAGATGCAAGCCCCGGCATCTCCACAGACACCTCGCGTCGCAGCCGGCGATAGCCTGTCAGAGAGGCGATCCGGCCGGATGCTATGGCTTGCGCCATGACCTGATTCGGTCGTGCGGTGTTGACTCCGATCCAGCCACCGCCCATGTCCACGCGCTCCAGCGTCCAGCTGAGCTTGCGACGCGGATTGTCGCTGTGGCTGATCTGCACCGGGGCGCCAGGCTGCCAGCAGCTGGCCATGCTGCCGGTATTGGGTACATGGGCGCAGACCACTTGGCCATCGGCGAGTTCGATATCGGCAAGAAATCGCTTGTAGCGACGCAGGATATGGCCATCGGTGAGCGGAGGAAGCAGCAGCATGGTTGCGCCGACGCGAAAGCGCCGAATGTGTCGAGCAGTCAAGCCCTGGGAAGATTGGCGGCAGATTGTCCGGAGCGTCCGAGGTTATCGAAAATCGCATCCAAGTCAACCTCGAGCTCAGCGGCTGTGGTTGCATCGAAGCCCGCCCAGTGCGCTGGATGGCGCGCTGGATCGGTGCATCGGTTCCGCGGCGGGCAGGCGTTCATCGGCGCCGAGCCGTTGTTGCAAGAAGTCGAGGCGGACCAACTTCTGGAAGGTGCACGCGTTGCCGAAATCGGGCGCCTTGCGATGATGCCGCGCCGTCGACGCAATCTGTCGTTTCCCAGGGTGAGCACCGCGAGCGCCACATCCTGAAGGCTGATCGCATGATCGCAGGGCTTCCATATGCTGCTCTCCGGATGCATCTTACCCTTCGTCGAGTCATCTTGATAGCGGTTCATGAATAACCGATACAACGCTATCCAGACATCGGCGGAGTGCAATCGGGTTCGGGGCCGCTATCGGAATCGGAATCGGAATCGAGAGAGAAAACGCTCTATGCCATTCGGTCATGAGCAGCTCGATGTCTAGCGTGCGGCCATCGATTCAGGACGTGCTCGCTGGTGTGCGATGCGTTGTCCGCAGACGACAACAGCAAGCAAAAGGCACTGCTCGATCATCGTGTGGCCATGCTCACGAAGCTCGGACAGCGTGGCTACGCGGTCAGCGAGGAGCTTGGCGGATATCGGGTTGGTCAGTTCGATACCGACGCCGATACCGATGCCGATACCGGCGTTGATACCGATACCGACGCCAATAGCGGTAGCGAATGAGTCGGCAGGCGACACCCAAGCCAAAAACCTGTTTAGCTTGTTTCTGCACCATCACTTACTCATCGTCAAGCCTTTGCTATGCATCAATCACCAAGGCACCAATCAGCAAACGTTTCAACATCGCCCGTCGGCCCGGAATCGGCTCCGCCGTTTGCCCCGGAGTTCGCCTGGAACGACATCGAGCTGGTCTTTCTGGACATGGACGGCACATTGCTGGACCTCTACTTCGACAATCATTTCTGGCTGGAACATGTGCCCAAACGCTATGCCGAGCGTATCGGATTGGACCCGAAGCAGACCAAAGATGCATTGATGCAGCGCTACCAGCGCATCCAGGGCACCTTGGATTGGTACTGCGTAGACCATTGGAGTCGGGAATTGGGGCTCGACATCGCGCTGCTGAAGTCAGAAGTGGACCACCTGATCAACTTGCACCCGTACGTGATCGAGTTTCTCGATGCGCTTGCCGCACATGGCAAACGCCGCGTGCTGGTAACCAATGCACATCAGAAATCCATCGCGCTGAAGATGGAACGCACCCGACTCGGCGGGCATCTGGAGCGTATCCTCTGCGCCCATGACCTGGGGCTGGCCAAGGAAACACCGGGCTTCTGGGAACGGGTTCAACGCATCGAGCCGTTCGACCCGGCACGCACCCTGTTTGTCGATGACAACCTGGACGTGCTGCGCGCTGCCCGCGACTACGGCTTTCGCTGGCTGCTGGCCATCAGCGAGCCGGATTCCAGCAAGCCAGCCCGCGGCATTGATGAGTTTCCGGCCGTACAGGGGTTCGCGTCCGTGTTGGCGGGGATGACCTAAGCTGTCAAAATGTCCTGAGTTTTGATGCCAAACCGATTCCGGGTCTTGGATTGCTTCATCGAACGCACTGGGGAAGCCTAATCGGTGTCAGGGTCGCTATCGGAATCGGAACCGGAATCGAGAGAGAAAACGCCCTATGCCATTCGGTCATGAGAAGCTCGACGTATCGCGTGCGGCCATCGAGTCTGTCGGCTGGGCCTAGCGCGACTGCGAGCATGTGAAAGGACAGCGTAACGCGAAGGATCAACTCCTGTGCGCATCATAGGTGCGCATCATAGGTGCGCATCCTAGGCGCGCATCGCAGGCCATCGCGCTGAACATTGCCGAGGGTAACGGCAAAGCGACGAGCGCGGATCGACGCCAGTCGTTTGAAATCGCATGAGGCTCGGCGCTGGAGTGCGCTGCGATTGAGGACGTGCTCGCTGGTGTGCGATGGGTTGTCCGCAGACGACAACAGCAAGCAAAAGGCACTGCTCGATCATCGTGTGGCCATGCCAACGAAGCTCGGACAGCGTGGCTAGGCGGTCAGCGAGGAGCTTGGCGGATGGGTTGGTCGGTTCGATACCGCGGCGATACCGATACCGACGCCGATAGCGGTAGCGAATGAGTCGGCAGGCGACACCCAAGCCAAAAACCTGCCCAAGCCAAAAACCTGTTTAGCTTGTTTCTGCACCATCGCCTAAGCGCTCGGCACACTGTCATCAACAGGCTTGCGGCGGCGTCGGCGGCGCGGCTTGCCCGCATGCTGATCGCCTGCAGCATCAGCCGTCCGCGGTGAGACTTCCGCGGCCGGCTGGGTTTCCACGGATGCGGATGTTTGAACCGGATGCTCGCCATTGCCTTGCGGCTGATCGCCCTTCCGTCGCCGGCCCTGTGAGCGCTTCCCACCCTGAGATCGTTTTCCAGAGCGGGTGCGTCGCCCATTGTCGCGCTCGCGGCCTTCCCGCGCACGCCTCGGCACGCGCACCCGGCTGCGGTAGTCGATATCCGCCAGCATCGATTCCGAGACCGGATTGACCTCGATCTTGCTGCCGATGAAAGTCTCGATATCCGGCAGACAAAACGCATAGGTCTCGCAGACAAAGCTGATCGCGTCTCCGGCCTCCCCGGCGCGAGCGGTACGCCCGATGCGGTGCACATAGTCCTCGGCGTCTTCCGGCAGGTCGTAGTTGATTACATGGGTAACACCGGGAATATGCAGCCCTCGCGCAGCAACGTCGGTGGCCACCATGATGGGCAGCTCGCCAGTCTGAAAACGACGCAATAAGCTGAGCCGCTTTTTTTGCGGTACGTCGCCGGAGAGCATCGCCGATTTCAGACCATTGCCCTCCAAAAAGCCCCAAACCCATTCACCCTCGCGCTTGGTGTTGATAAAGATCATCACGCGTGCATCCTGGAATCCGCGGATGAGGCCGATCAACAGCCGCACTTTTTCATCATTGGCCACCATATAGCAGGCTTGTCGTACACGATCGACCGTGACCTGCTCGGGGGCGATCTCGACCATCCGCGGATCATTCATATGCTCGTAGGCTAGCTCGGTCACGCGATACGACAGGGTTGCCGAGAACAACATACCAAGACGCTTTGTGACCGGCGGCATGCGTCGCAATACGAAGCGGATATCTTTGATAAAGCCCAGATCGAACATGCGATCGGCCTCGTCGAGTACCACCACTTGTACTGATTTGAAATTGAACACGCGCTGTTTAAAATAATCGATCAGTCGTCCCGGCGTGCCAATCAGCAGATCGACCCCGGCGGCCACCTCGTCGCGCTGCCGCTGATAGCCAGTGCCGCCATAGACCAGACCGAATCGTAGGCCGGTATGGCGTCCGATCGATTCGGCATCCCGATGAATCTGTACCGCAAGCTCCCGAGTTGGCGCTAGAATGACCGCGCGCGGCTGGCATGCTTTATCGGCGCGCTGCCGATCGGGCTTGACGACTGTTGCCAAATCGGTCTTTGTCGGTAATGTCATTGCTGCCGCGTGCTCGGACACACCGGCGAACTCCGCTTCTGATTCCAACTCCGAATTCGGAGCCGAATCCCAAGCCGAATCAGGCTGCAAATCCGCAATCGGGTCTGAGCACGTCAGCAGTCGTTGCATGGCGGCCACCAAGAAAGCGGCGGTCTTGCCTGTGCCGGTCTGTGCCTGGCCGGCGACATCATGCCCGGCAAGCGCCAGCGGTAAGGTCTCTGCCTGGATCGGTGTGCAATAAGTGAATCCAGCATCTGCGAGTCCGTTGAGGATGCGCTGATCTAGATCGAAGCTGTCAAAACGTGTGTCTGTGAGGTGCGTCTGTGGCATGGATGGGGTGTTGCCGAAACTCTGTTGTTGGCCCGAACGATCACGGGGCTTGCAAATTTTGATATCTTTGGCTCAAATAGCATCTTAACCCTGCAGACCAAGACAAAGCGAATCTCCTGCCCGCCTTGCCATTGCCTCTCAACTACAGCACCATACCTCTTAGGCGCGCGGCTGACATTCAAACAACCAATGCGGAGAACCACCCAAGTGAGCGAACGCATCCTGCATGTTACGGACGACACCTTCGACGACGAGGTACTGAAATCCGACAAGCCCGTGCTTGTCGACTACTGGGCCAACTGGTGCGCCCCTTGCAAAATGATTGCTCCGATGCTGGAGGAAATTGCTGACGAATACCAGGAGCGAATCAAGATCGCCAAACTCGACATCGACAATAATCGTGCCATTACCGAACGCTTTAATGTGCGCGGCATTCCCACCCTGATCCTGTTCAAGAACGGCGAGGCTGAGGCGATCAAGGTGGGCGCAGTATCAAAATCGCAGCTGATGGTCTTCATCGACAGCAACCTCTAAGCCTGCCGGCCGGAAGCTGCCGAATAAGGCGACGCTAGACCAGGCGACGCCGAACAAGGCGACATCAGACGAGCATAAAGTCAAATAGGAAAGTAGTTTACGAGGTCTAAGAGTAAGGGAATCATGGGCAGTCGTGCGGACAGGAAACCGCCAAGAGCGGTTCCGGCCATCGCAAATCCGACCGCCACAAATCCGCTCCAGCGTTGCCTTATTGCAACCAAGCCGTCCCGGATCAGACCAAACCCAGCCGTCAGGATCCTGTAGTCACCGTCGGGCGACCCGCAAGGGCGTCCGCCGTCACCCCGCCTTTACCGGCACCCGTGTTCTATCCGGCTGTATTCTCCGGCTCCCCCCCGCCGGCCCGCACCGCGGATACATCTCAAACCGCGGCCGACCACGTCATTACCGAAACCGACATGAATCTCACAGAACTCAAAAAGACGCCCGTGCCCGCGCTGGTGGAACTGGCACAAACCATGGAAATCGATGGCGTCGGGCGTTCGCGCAAGCAAGATTTGATCTTCGCAATCCTGAAGGCGCAAGCCAAACGCGGCGAGGACATCTACGGCGACGGCGTGCTGGAGATCCTGTCCGACGGCTTCGGCTTCCTGCGCTCTGCCGATGCTTCCTATCTGGCAGGACCGGACGACATCTATGTCTCGCCAAGCCAGATCCGACGCTTCTCGCTACGCACCGGCGATACCATCTCGGGCAAGATTCGACCACCCAAGGACGGCGAACGCTACTTCGCGTTGCTCAAGGTCAGCGACATCAACTTCGACCGCCCAGAAAACGCCAAACACAAGATCCTGTTCGAAAATTTCACCCCCCTGTTTGCCCAGGATCGCATCACGCTGGAGATCGGCAACGGCAGCACCGAGGATCTGACCGCGCGCGTTGTCGATCTCGTGGCGCCCATCGGCAAAGGCCAGCGCGGCCTGATCGTGTCGCCACCCAAGGCTGGTAAAACCATGATGTTGCAAAATATCGCCCAGTCCATCGGCCATAATCACCCGGATGTCTTCCTGATTGTGCTGCTGATCGACGAGCGTCCGGAAGAAGTCACCGAAATGTCCCGCTCGGTGCGCGGAGAGGTGATCTCGTCCACCTTCGACGAGCCCGCCACACGCCATGTGCAGGTGGCCGAGATGGTCATCGAGCGTGCCAAACGGCTGGTGGAACACAAGCGCGATGTGGTCATCCTGCTTGACAGCATCACGCGTTTGGCACGCGCCTACAATACCGTGGTGCCATCCTCTGGCAAGGTACTCACCGGCGGCGTCGACGCCAACGCGCTACAGCGTCCAAAGCGCTTCTTCGGTGCCGCGCGCAACGTCGAGGAAGGCGGCTCCCTGTCGATCATCGCCACCACCCTGGTGGACACCGGTTCGCGCATGGACGACGTGATCTACGAGGAATTCAAGGGCACCGGCAACATGGAGCTGCATCTGGACCGACGCATTGCTGAAAAACGCATCTTCCCGTCCATCAATATCAACCGTTCCGGCACCCGCCGCGAAGAATTATTGATGCCGGCCAATGAGCTGCAAAAAATGTGGATTCTGCGCAAAATACTGCATCCGATGGATGAACTGGCGGCAATCGAGTTTTTGATCGATAAGCTCAAGACGACCAAGACCAACAACCAGTTTTTCGACTCGATGAAAGGTTGACAGCACGGCGGCCCGGCTGGTAAGCATTGCAGATCCATGCCCGCTACCAAGAAATCCAACCCTGCCGTCAGCCATGCACGCATCGCTGGCGCCATCGTCTCTTGTGTACTGCTGATCGCTGCCCTGGTGCTCGCCTTTCAACTCGGCCGCGATCTGCGCCAGCAGCAAAGGCTGCAATCGGATCTGGCGGAACTGCAGGATGTGCGCTATGGCCTGCTCAACGCCGAGCTTTGGGTGGATCAAATTGCCGATATCCTTGCATACAAAATCGATACCTTCGAAGTAACCGAACAGAACCGCCCGTTGATCAAGCGCAACATCGAGCAGGTGCTGGATCGGCTGATGATGGAAATTGAACGCTATTTGCGCCGGCGCAACGCGAGCGGGGACAATCTTGCACAACGCCTGCACGGCCAGGTACGCCAGCTGGTGCAAGATTTTTTGCTCGATTTCAACGAATTGCGCGCGCGCGTTCCGGTATATGCCGATGCGGTCATCAACGAGCTGAACCGGCCCGAGACGCGCGCCGAAATCAAGCGCCAACTGCTCGACGCCATCGACAAGGCCGCACAGGCGAGCTTTTCGAAAACCTCCACCGAGCGTTTCGACCTGATCCTGGAGCGCCAACATTGCATTGATGGTCCAGCCTGCGTCGACCTGCTGCAAAACGCAAGCACCAAACTAGAGCAGCGAAGCCGGATCACCGCATTTTGGGTCGCCGCATTGATTAGCGCGATGTTCGCATTGGCCATGGGACGCCGCCGAACCCTGCCTCCCGAAACCATGGCGCTGCTGACCACCGCAACCCTGGTACTGCTCGCGGTGGGTGTCTGGACACCGATGATCGAGGTGGATGCGCGCATCGACAGCCTGCGCTTCCAATTGCTCGGCTCGCCGATTACCTTTACCGACCAGGTGCTGTACTTCCAGAGCAAAAGCATCCTAGATGTGGTCTCCATTCTGGCCGCCACCGGGGCCGCAGATATGCTCCTGGTGGCGGTTTTGATCACGCTCTTCAGCCTGGTATTTCCGAGCGCAAAGGTGATCGCCGGCTTCCTCTATTATTTCGATTTCAGAGGCCTGCGCAACAACAGGTTGATCTCGTTTTTCGCGTTGCGTTCCGGCAAGTGGTCCATGGCGGATGTGCTCGTGGTGGCCATGCTGATGGCCTATGTCGGCTTCAGCGGGCTGATTGCCAATCAGCTCTCGGACATCTCCCAGGCCAGCCCCAGCGTGGACGTCATCACCACCAACGGCACAGCATTGCAGATTGGGTTTTTTCTATTTCTGGCCTTTGTGCTGGCCAGTCTCGTGTTATCGTCCATGCTCGAAGCACGGCTGGAACGCAGAGTATCCTGAATGCAACGCCTGACCACAATGAAAGCCATGATCCTCGCCGCTGGCCGCGGCAAGCGCATGCGGCCGTTGACCGATCGAACTCCGAAACCGCTCCTACGCGCCGGCGGCAAAGCCTTGATCGAGCATCAGATCGAGCGATTGCGCAAGGCCGGTTTCCAGCAGCTGGTGATCAACCACGCCCATCTGGGCGAACAGATTGAGCAGGCGCTTGGCGATGGCGCACAGTATCAGGTGCACATCGACTACTCGGCCGAGGGACAGGATTGCGCGCTGGAAACCGGCGGCGGCATTCATAAAGCCCTGCCATTGCTCGGTCCGCAACCCTTTCTGGTCACCAATGGCGACATCTGGTGCGACTTCGATTACGACGGGCTCACCCTGGCCGAAGGCGACCTGGCCGCCCTGGTGCTGGTGGACAACCCGCCGCATCATCCGCAGGGCGACTTTGTTCTCAGCGCGGGTCGGGTGAGCGACCTCAGGCAGGCAAATGCCGACAACCAAAGCGCATTGACGTTCTCCGGTATCGGCATCTACCACCCCGACCTGTTCGCGGACTGCAAACCCGGGGCCTTTCCGTTGTCGCCCCTGTTGCGCTCGGCAATGGCATCCGGGCGCGTCGGCGGCCTGCACCACCGCGGATGCTGGCTCGACGTCGGCACCCCGGAGCGTTTACAGTCCCTGGATCGCAGGCTGACCGAGATGCAGCAGCGCGGCTCCTAACTTTACGCCATACTCTCCGCCAGCCTCTCTCAGACCACCGAATAGAAACTCGCCATGGGACAGGAAATCGACCAAAGCCGATTCAGTGCCGCGGACTTCGCGGAGTTCGAGGCCAGACTTGCCGCGGAAACCGAACTGCTGGCCACCTGGTTCGACCAGCAGCGCTTTGTCGACACCCCGCCCGAGGCCGGCTTCGAGCTGGAGGCATGGCTGGTGGACCGCCGTCATATGGCCCCGGCGCCGCTGATCGAAGAACTGCTCGCAAGGGTCGACAACCCGCTGGTCGTGCCGGAATTGGCACAGTTCAACCTGGAACTCAACGGCACCCCGCTGCGCCTGACAGGCGACGCGCTGAGCCAACTCGCCAACGAGCTAAAACACACCCTGGCGCAATGCAAAGCGGCAGCCGCGGATCTGGACGCGCACATCACCACCGTGGGCATCCTGCCGACCTTGCGAGCGGACCACCTGGTGATGGCGCGGATGACGCCGCGCGAGCGCTACCGCGCGCTGAACGAACAAATCCTGCGTTTGCGCAAGGGCGAACCAATCTGGCTCAACATCCACGGTGAACGACCGCTGTCCATTGAGCAGCAGGACGTCATGCTGGAAGCGGCAACCACCTCTTTTCAAATCCATCTGAAAATGAGCGCCGCCGAGTCCGCGCGCATTTTTAATGCGTCCAAGATCCTGTCCGCCCCAATGGTGGCGCTGGCCGGCAACTCGCCGTTTTTGTTCGGGCGCGAATTCTGGTGCGAAACCCGCGTTCCGCTGTTCGAACAATCCGTCTCCGTGGGCGGCAGCCCATTGCGCGAGCGAGTCGGCTTCGGCATAAGCTATGCCGAACGCTCGGTCATGGAATGTTTTCGCGCCAACATCGTCCGTTATCCAGTGCTGTTACCGCAGTTAATGGACGAACCCATCGAACGGCTTGCCCATCTGCGCCTGCACAATGGCACCATCTGGCGCTGGAATCGGCCCCTGATCGGCTTCGACGCGCCAGACCGACCGCATCTGCGTCTCGAACACCGAGTCGCCGCGGCCGCTGCAACGGTCGCGGACAACGTCGCCAACGCGGCCTTCTATTTCGGCAGCGTGCGCGCCCTGAGCCGTGCCGTAACGCCACTGGAACAGCAGCTGTCCTTTCTCCAGGCGCGCGATAACTTTTACCAAGCCGCGGAATATGGCTTTCAGGCCGAAATTCCCTGGACCGACGGGCGCCGCATCCCGATCCCGCGCCTGATTCTGGACCAGCTCTTGCCGCTGGCTCGGGATGGCTTGCGCGATCTCGGCGTCGATCGCGCCGAAATCGACCATTGGCTCGGCATCATCGAACAACGCACCCGCACCAAGCGCACCGCCGCCGCCTGGCAACGCGCCTGGACAGCGCGCTTCGGGCCGGACATGGCGGCCCTGACCGAAGCCTACCTTGCGCACCAAGCCAACGATAAACCGATCCATGAATGGACACTGGACTAAGGCGATTAGTAGCGGTTCATGAGTAACCTATACAACGCTATCCAGACATCGGCACAGTGCAATCGGGGTCGGGGTCCGGGTCGCTATCGGAATCGGAATTGAGAGAGAAAACGCCCTATGCCATTCGGTCATGAGAAGCTCGACGTAGACCGTGCGGCCATCGAGTAGGTCGGCTGAGCCTAGCGCGACTGCGAGCATGTGAAAGGACAGCGTAACGCGAAGGATCAACGCCTGTGCGCATCCTAGGTGCGCATCTTAGGCGCGCATCGCAGGCCATCGCGCTGAACATGGCCGAGGGTAACGGCAAAGCGACGAGCGGGGATCGACGCCGGTCGTTGGAAAGCGCACGAGGCTCGGCGCTGGAGTGGGCTGCGATTGAAAACGTGCTCGCTGGTGTGCGAAGCGTTGTCCGCAGACGACAACAGCAAGCAAAAGGCACTGCTCGATCGTCGTGTGGCCATGCTCACGAAGCTCGGACAGCGTGGCTAGGCGGTCAGCGAGGAGCTTGGCGGATAGCGGGTTGGTCAGTTCGATACCGACGCCGATAGCGGTACCGAATGAGTCAGCAGGCGACACCCAAGCCAAACACCTGTTTAGCTTGTTTCTGCACCATCACTTATCGGCAATCGAGCCATCGGATGAAGCGGGATTGACATTCGCCTTCCCAGAAAGCTGGCATGCGCAATGCCGGCAACACGAGTACCTGCCCACCCAGACCAAGCAAGTATTCGTCGGCTCCAGGATCGGTATTGGTATCGAAATCGATCGCTCTCGAAATCAGCGTCTCACCCCTCAAATCATCAAGACATACAGCCCACGTTCAGCAACCGCCCATGCATCGACTGCAAAGCCCCCGAATGAAGACAAGCCAACGCCAATGATGACCGTATCGTCCCATCAATCAGCGCCGACCCAACCCACCGCGCGGCAATCCGCATGCAAAGCACTGCGCGAACTCGACCACATACCGGACGGACTGCTCGACCTGGAGGCGCAGGAACTGGCCGGCGCCCTCGGCGGACCAACGCTGATTCTGCTGCCGGGGCAGCGCGAGCCGGCATTATTCATCTCGGTATTGATGCATGGCAACGAAACGGTCGGCTGGGACGCCATGCGCCGCTTATTGCTGGGCTACCGGGAACAAGGCCGGGCGCTGCCGCGAGCCATCTGCCTATTCATCGGCAATGTGGAGGCGGCCGCCGCCGGCATGCGCCATCTACCGCAACAACCGGACTACAATCGCATCTGGCCGGGCAGCGAACTGGCGCCGACGCCGGAGCACGCGATCATGAACAGCGTCGTGCAGCGCATGCAGCAACGCGGCCTGTTTGCCAGCATCGACTTGCACAACAATACCGGCGCCAATCCACACTATGCCTGCGTCAATGTCATCGACAACCGGTTTCTGCATCTGGCCACCCTGTTCTCGCGCACCGTGGTTTATTTTCTTCGCCCGCGCGGTGTGCAATCCCAAGCCATGGCCCAACTCTGTCCTGCGGTGACCCTCGAATGCGGCAAGGTCCACAACCAGCATGGCATCGACCACGCCGTGGAATTCATCGACGCCTGCTTGCACCTGTCGCATTTGCCTGACCAACCGGTACCCGCCCACGACATCGACCTGTTCCACACCGTCGCCCAGGTCAAGATCGCGCCTCAGATCGACTTCAGGTTCGCCCCCAATCAGGCTACGCTGATGTTGTCTCCGGAACTGGAGCGGATGAACTTTCGCGAACTGCCGGCGGGCACCGCGCTGGGCCGCTGCACCGAACGCACCGGTTTGCCCTTCGAAGTCAAAGACGAAGGGGGCCGCCATATCGACAGCAAATACTTCATCCTCGAGGATGGCGAGATCCGACTGCGACTGCCGGTGATGCCGGCCATGCTGACCTGCGACGAGACCATCGTCCGGCAAGACTGCCTCTGCTATCTGATGGAGCGCTATGACCAACATGTGCCCAAGCGGGCCTGACGACAGACAGCCCAAGTGCACTCTGTCCAAATCGAGATCCATCTCGGGCTTGTTGCGCTGAGTGGATGCTAAGTAGCGGTTCATGAATAACCGATACAACGCTATCCAGCCATCGGCGGAGTGCAGTCGGGGTCGGGGTCGCTATCGGAATCGGAATCGGAATCGGAATCGAGAGAGAAAACGCCCTATGCCATTCGGTCATGAGAAGCTCGACGTCTAGCGTGCGGCCATCGAGTCTATCGGCTGGGCCATAGCGCGACTGCGAGCATGTGAAAGGACAGCGTAACGCGAAGGATCAACGCCTGCGCACATCGTAGGTGCGCATCGCAGGGCATCGCGCTGAAGATTGCCGAGGGTAACGGCAAAGCGACGAGCGTGGATCGACGCCAGTCGTTTGAAATCGCACGAGGCTCGGCGCTGGAGTGCGCTGCGATTCAGGACGTGCTCGCTGGTGTGCGATGCGTTGTCCGCAGACGACAACAGCAAGCAAAAGGCACTGCTCGATCGTCGTGTGGCCATGCTCACGACGCTCGGACAGCGTGGCGACGCGGTCAGCGAGGAGCTTGGCGGATATCGGGTTGGTCGGTTCGATACCGACGCCGATGCCGATACCGACGTTGATACCGACGCCGATACCGACGCCGATAGCGGTACCGAATGAGTCGGCAGGCGACACCCAAGCCAAAAACCTGTTTAGCTTGTTTCTGCACCATCACTCACCCTTGTCGAAAGTGAGTCCATCGACCTGGGATGAGGTTCGCGTCACCGCAGAGACGCGCAGAAGAGGGTGCATCCGCCTTGGCTCTTCTGCGCACTCTGCGTCTCCGCGGTGAATACGCTTCGGATCAGCCATGCAAGACGATCATGGCCTAGCGAGCAAGTCGGCCGGCACGGCAAGCCTGTTTCAGCAATTCCGACAAATCCGCCTGTTACCGCGCTTGCAGCGGCGGTACATCAAGATAAATCCACTGCGTGTCGCTTGAGATCGGCCATATTGCACACCTCCAGCGCCCGCTCGTGGGTGGCACGCAGTGCAACGCGGGGTGCGCAATCGGCCAGCAAAGCCTGCTGCCAGCGCGCCGCGCACAAACACCAGCGGTCGCCCGGCTTCAGCCCGGGAAAATCGAATTCCGGCACCGGAGTTGTCAGATCGTTGCCCTGCGCCTTCGAGAACTCGAGAAATTCCGCGGTTACCCGAGCGCAAACCGTGTGCGAGCCGATATCCTGAGGCCCGGTCTCGCATGCACCGCTACGGGTGAAACCGGTGCGTGGTTCGAGCGAGCAGGTTTCCAGCGGCTCTCCGAGAACATTTTTTGGTACGGGCATCTTAGTCGCTCCCCATTTCGATAGATCGATTGACAATTGAATTCGTAACAGCAAGGTCGGTACGAGCTGGCGCCAGCGCAAGGCGGCACCCCGCGGTCAGTCAGCACTCGCGACAACAGAACCTGCTCGATACATTGCGGCCTAGTGCTCTGCTGCGAAAGTTGCGAGACCGTTTGCAATCGTTGTTGTTGTCATCGTGGTCGTCATCGATAACCCACGATGAGCGATTACGGCAACCACAAACAGCAGAAACGGTAGCGGGAAATCCGCACTGCTGACTAGTAACCCAGTAAGCTGGAACGACCAGCTCCGCACTCCACCCCACCCAAGCCGAGCCTATCGAAGATCGGCCCGGCTCGAATCTGCCGCACGAAACGAGGCCCCGCGCAGGTTTTGCCCAACGACATGTCGGCCCTTCAACTGTTGTCCGGAAAAGTTCATCGATCTGCCTCGCTCGGCGGCCAGGATGCGTTGTCAGAGAATATCCGATACAGGATAGTCGAACGGCCTCGTGGATGCGTCCCGCGTGGTTCCCGACCAGGTACCTTGATGCAACATAGCCATCCCGTTCCAACAAGACTGCGCAAATGTTCGCGGCGCGTGCACAAGCTGCCGCACCTGGGAAGCAAAGGATTCGCTCAGTAACGATGCAAGACGCTCAGATTGTTTCCGAACCGTTTTTCAGGATTGGGATCGAAATCGTCGTCCTATGTTCTTGCCGCGTCGAAACAGAGTGCGAGCCTGATGCGTCCCTCGATAATCTGCTGCTTTAACAACCCTTTATACTGCCCTGTCGGGGATTCTGCCTTCGAATAATATGAGGATTCACCGCAAAGACGCAGAGTGCGCAGAGGGGCCAAGGCGAATGTATCCCTCTTCCCTGCGTCTCTGCGGTGAATCAAACTTCATCCTGAGTCAATAAGTAGCGGTTCATGAATAACCTATACAACGCTATCCAGCCATCGGCGGAGTGCAATCGGGGTCGGGGCCACTATCGGAATCGGAATCGGAATCGAGAGAGAAAACGTCCTATGCCATTCGGTCATGAGCAGCGCGACGTCTAGCGTGCGGCCATCGAGTCTGTCGGCTGGGCCTAGCGCGACTGCGAGCATGTGAAAGGACAGCGTAACGCGAAGGATCAACGCCTGTGCGCATCATAGGTGCGCATCGTAGGTGCGCATCGTAGGTGCGCATCGTAGGTGCGCATCGTAGGCGCGCATCGTAGGTGCGCATCGCAGACCATCGCGCTGAACAGTGCCGAGGGTAACGGCACAGCGACGAGCGCGGATCGACGCCGGTCGTTCGAAATCGCACGAGGCTCGGCGCTGGAGTGTGCTGCGATTCAGGATGTGCTCGCTGGTGTGCAAAGCGTTGTTCGCAGACGATAACAGCAAGCAAAAGGCACTGCTCGATCGTCGTGTGGCCATGCTCACGAAGCTCGGACAGCGTGGCTACGCGGTCAGCGAGGAGCTTGGCGGATGGGTTGGTCGGTTCGATACCGACGCCGATACCGATACCGACGCCGATAGCGACGCCGATAGCGACGCCGATAGCGGTACCGAATGAGTCGGCAGGCGACACCCAAGCCAAAAACCTGTTTCGCTTGTTTCTGCACCATCACTCAATGAATAGTCTACGTAGGCAGCACCTAGGGTGTTCAATTTCGCCTTCTTCACGCACTTTTCGCTCCCGCAGGTCTATGTGCAGCGCCTGGATAGTTGGAGGGTGTAAGGCGTTGATATATAGCCCAATACAGTTCAGTCGGTGATGCAAGAAAACTGCGTGAGTCAGGCTAAGCCAGGACCGTCCAGATTGAACTACCTAGGCAGCACCCGAGCAATAGAAACATCGCTATTGATAAAGTAGAACGAGGAAAAACGCGAAAAATGCAGAAATGAGCTAGATAGCACGTCAAACCAGAGTCTTTTTTCGCGCTCTTGACGACATAGGACGGTCGACCTTTGCTGTGGACCATCCAGGATGAGGGAACCGGATGCGATCATGGGCAGCGACTTCGGCTGCAAAGCGACGTCCGGTCTGTGCCAGTCGATCATCACCCTGATGCTGCCCCATGACATCTACATCGAGATTCATATCGAGGGTGGAGCGATCATGCAGCGCAAGCCACCGGCGCGGCGTACTATTGCCATCGATGTTGCTCTTGTTCCACTGGCCCGGTTCGAGTGCCACTATCCGGTCGGGAAGGTGCATGGCTGCGCGCATCGGTTTCTCCGGGAGTTCGCCTTCCACGGTCGTGAACCGCTCTACTGCGAGCCGCCGTATCTGCATCAAACCTGTCGCTGCGCGCGCCGTTATCGGTTCGACTATGAAGCACAGGATCATGTCGCGCTGCTGGAGCTGATCGAGTCATTGCCCTGTTCCGTGAGCCTGTCCGGTTACCCCTCGGCGCTCTACGACGGGAAGAGGCCCTGCGCCTCCTGTTCCAAGACCGATGGCCCGCGTTTATGGGCATGGCCTCTGAGTAGTTACAGTCTTCTAAGACTGTTTGTAACGGCGAGATGTGGGCAATGCGACGGGCGCTTCGCCCCCTGCGTTCGCGAGCGCCAGCTTCGCATCTGACTAGGACGCGTTTTCCTGAAAGAACTCCTCCCCACTGGCAACCGAACGGCTTTGCGAGTGAATGAAGCCCACCTGGATCTTGGCACGGCAAGCAACTTGCCCATTCACATCGATCGTCTGAACGAAGGTGGCCGAATAAGTACCATACTCGGCCAGGCTTGTCCTGACTTGCACCTCGCCCTCACCGATCTCTCGCTGGAAATCGATTTCGGCCCGCGCGACCACAGGCAGGATGGTGCCGACCTTGATCCCGTTTTCGCGGAGCCAAGCCTGGCGTCCAGCTTCACAGTATTCCAGTACGACCGCATTGTTGACGTGGCCGAGACGATCGATGTCGTTCGGGCGCACAAGGAGTCGAACGACAGCGTCGTGCGTGTCATTCATCCTGTCCACACTCACCCAGTTCATAAATCCAACCTCCACAAGCCCGCGCATACCGGTTTCCGGTTCGGCCGAGTCGAATGCGGGTGTCACCGGCATGGATGCCAACTCGAGCCACGGCGTTTATCTCAGGTAGTCGCGGTCAGTTATAGGATGACATGAGCGACAACGATCAACAGCTATGGACTGCATCGGCGCTCCGAAACCGGCCACTAGGCTGCCGCCGCGAGCTCCATCCATTTTGCTTCGACTTCGTCGACCGACGCGACTTCGATTCCAGTGATTCGCTTAAGCGCCACGAGGAACATAGAAGTCTTCTTTTCGTTCGCTGGCTGCAGATCGACCGCTGGCATGTCGTCGAGATTCTCGAGATGGTCCCACCAGTTTACATGTGTGTTGCCCCGCGACTCGATCGTCTCACGACTGCTCCCGGCCAACTCGCCCTCGTTGCGTAGAAAGAGATATCCAACCGCAAAGGCATTCTTGGCCGGATACTCCCCGGAGCGCACCAGAGCCCGCGCGAAGCTCACGAAATAAGTCATGTGTTGGATCTCGTCCGAGGAGATGCGTCTGAACATCTCCTGCAGCGCCGGATCTTCGGCCGATTCTGCTGCCCAGGAGTAGTTGGTGGCGGCGACGATTTCTGATCCAGCCAGGAGTGTCAGGGTTCTCAGCATGTCGTCGTCAGGGAAGACCTTGCGATACTCTATAAAGGTTTCGTCATCGACGATCGGCATGCCGAGTCGCTGTGCCAGCATGTTCAACGAGGTCTCGTGAAACGCCTCCTCCTCGTTCCAGTACCGACTCCAAGTCCCGCAGGCCTGCATGATGTTGGCCACCACCGGATTTTTGCTCGACCAAGCGCGCGTCTCTTTATCGGCTAGGCGCGTCAGTCGATCAGCCCCCGGTTTGGTCGTTAGTTCGGCACGGCCGGCATTCCAGGCCACCACCTTGTCTCGGTCGCTCACCGCATCCGGATCGATACGATCGAAAAAATCCACCACCGACCAGCGGCGAGATTCATGATAGCGCTGCTGTTCCCACACCACGTCCATCAACGACATGCCGTCGACGGTAAACGCGTCGTAGAGCTCGCGAATGATAGTTGGGTTTGATGCTGACTTCAAAACGCTCATTTCACGCCTCCTTCTTGCTCGCTGGCCTGTTGGTATGCAGTGAGAAATTTCTCTAGTACGACCGACAGTTTCTCGTCTGTCGGGAAAGACGGCAGCCGCACGCGCACGCCGGTCCGCTTTTGCAGGTGAAAGCCCATACGGGCAAACGCCTCCATCAGATCCAGGCTATTGTGCAGCTTGTCCGATCGATCTATGAGCTCTCTCAGCGTCAAACCATTATCCAACGCGTGCTGGATATCCAAACCGGTATCGGCCGCGAAAGTCTCTATGATCCAGCGGACGGTCTCAGGGTCTTGGGCATCGGTAGTGGCTGTGCTCACTGGACACTCTCCTCTCTCTACTGGTTTAGTGATTCTTGCGTTGGCCAAGTCTGGCACCTCAGCCTCCCGGCACAAAAGTCATCGCGGATCTCGTTGCGCTTGAGTTTGCCGCTGGAGGTTTTTTTCAACTGGGCCGGCTTGACAAACAGGATGTTCTCGGGTGGAACGGCAACGCCGAGCCTGGCATTCAAAATCTGCCGAATTGCGCGCCGGGACTCATCTGCCCGCGCGAGCCGCGCTGAACCACATGCAACGAGAACATAGATCTCTTGCCCGGACTGAAACACTGCAACTCTCCCGAGTCCGATAAAGTCGAGCTGCTCGACGGCGGCTTCAAAGTCCACACTGAAGAAACTCTCGCCATTGACCTTGATTCGGTCGCTTATGCGACCGGTCACGTACAGCTCACCGTCGGCCAAGAGGCCTACATCGCCAGTATGATAGAAGGTGTCTGTCTCGTAGAGTTGGGGGATCTCGCCGATATAGTGGGGGGCGAGCGAACCTCCTTTTAGCAGAATCTCACCAGTTTCACCCTCGCGACAGAGGTGGCCTTCCTCGTCGACCAACCGGACCTCATAGTCCGGGTGCACCCGCCCAAGACTCACAGACGTTTGGCCGTTGGCGAGCCTGATCCGTTTGGGCTTGAGATGGGTTGCGCAAGAGACGATCAGTACGGCCTCGGCCATGCCGTAACAGGGTTGCAGCACCCCTGAGTTGAATCCGCAATCGGCGAGTACCGAAGCAAACTGCTGGAGATCGGACCACTGTACTGGCTCGCTGCCGTCGAAGATCAATTTCAAGCAGGAGAGATCCCATTGCGCGCGATCGTGCTCGTCTGTTTCGGCGAGCCGACGCAGGAGATAGGCGACCGCGAAGTGCGGGATGGGAGCATAGCATGCACGCGTACGACTGATGTGTGTCAGCCACTCCAGCGGCTGCAGGAGAAATGCATTGGGCGAGGCCAAATGCACAGGCATGCCGTGAGCAATAGGCGAGAGGAATCCGCCGATCAGGCCCATATCGTGGTATAGGGGCAGCCAGGATGTCGCACAATCGTCTGGGGTAACGGGGCCGGATACCTCGCGAACATAGGAGTCGATATACGACAGGTTGCGAAAAATATTGCCGTGGGTAATCACCACGCCCTTGGGGAAGGAGGTCGATCCGGAAGAAAATTGTACAAAAGCCACGCCCTGCGGTTCAGCACCATGCATTCGGTCGGTGCGCTTGACCTGCGCGCTGGGAGGTGGAAGATCGAGACGCTGTATGGGTGTCTCGAGGTCTTCGACAAGCCTTGTCGAAAGCAGATAATGAGGTGCTGCGAGCGCCTCGAGACGCTCTAAAAAATCGATGTAGCTCTTCGCGGCGCTCTTGCTCATCAACGGGCGAATGGAGTATGGAATGGCCCCCATGCCGATGAGCGCAAAAAACGATACGATGACTTGTAGATTTGTTTCAAATGGAAATAATACCCGGGTTCCCGGGCGAACACCGAGCGCGTGAAAATGTTCGATCGCTCCGAAAATGCGCTCAGCAAATGCACTATACGACAGGCAGCTTGGCTCACTTGCGTAGCTGTCGTAAAGATGGATCCCCTCCTGTCGCTCTGGGAACCGCATGAGCAGTTGTGTCACTGTTTGGACATCGGGCGCAGATAGATTTCGCCTATGGGTCACTGGATGAACGGTCATTTTGCCAGTCCGATGTAGTCAGTCTGCCTTGCGAGAAGCCTCGCTTGTTGGTTTGGACATGCGCCGGAGGCGAGCGCTGACCTAACAGAACCCTAGGCGGGTACATCGCCCGCGCAATGACTCTGTGTAGTACAGCTGGACGCAGGAGTCCGAAAGGGCCAGCGGTCATGTGCAGGGTCTCCTCCAGAGCTCG
Organism: Thiohalocapsa sp. PB-PSB1; assembly: GCA_016745215.1. Classification (GTDB taxonomy): domain Bacteria; phylum Pseudomonadota; class Gammaproteobacteria; order Chromatiales; family Chromatiaceae; genus Thiohalocapsa. Next base: position 7,616,102 of record CP050890.1, on the reverse strand, counting down.
ATGAACTTGAGGATGGCGGTCGGCCAATGCCATTGCATGGTCGGTATACCACTGCAGCGCAGCAAGGCCGAACGGGCGCGGACCCTTGACACAGGCTCGGCGGAAGTCCTCGATCACTGTCGGGATCCACGCCCGGTCGATGATTGCCTTGGCGGCCCGATAATAAGGGAACGGCAGTTTCTCGAGCGCGATGCCGCGGCTGCACAGCGTCCCGAGCAAGCGCGCCTCCTCTGCTGCTACGCTCATGCCTTGCCCAAATGCCGGGTCCAATACGCAGAGCACGTCCCCAAGTGCCAACAATCCAATGGGGTGCTGGCGCAGGGCCTCAAAATGGTAACGACGCATGAACGGAACATTAAAGCGATAGGGTTTGCTCAACGCGTCCGCCGACCGAAATGCCGCGTGGAATTCTTCACCGAGGGTCGCCGCATAGGCGGCATATCCGGCATCGTCAAGAGGTGCCTGGTCGCTTCCATAACCGGCTAGGGTTACGATGGAACGGTCACCCTCAACCCGCATGATCGCGCCACCACGCGTCCAAGTGTCGGCGGCCGGGCCGACATACAGCATCTTCCAACCGCGGTTTCGCTTTTTCGGGAGTCGCACAAAGCGCGAGGCGTAGGTAAGCCCGAGGTCGATCTTGGTGGAGCTTGGCAAAGGCAATCCTAGCGCTGCTTGCCACTTTAAGATGCAAGAGCCGCGACCCGCGGCGTCTACAACAAGGTCGGCGTCTCGACGTTCACCATGATCGAGGTACACTCCGCGAACCTGAGACCCCTGTGTAGCGAGCCCGGTCACCAAAGATCGCGCGCGTATCTCGACGTTCTCGAGAGCCGCGACGCGGCGTCGCACCACCGCCTCCAATGCTGGCCGCGAGATCGCAACCGTCTTGAGGTCTCCCTCGAAAGGCTGCTTTATCGAATCGCGGCGGATATAGCGGAGTTCGCGACCCACATCCAGACGTTGGGCGCCTGCCTGTTCAAGCTCGGCATCAATTCCCGGGAGGAGGGAAGTCAGGGCTCGAAACCCGGTAGTTAACAATAGATGAAGATGATTTCCTTGCGGAGCACAGCGACGGGCCAAAGTGCTGGAGTCGAGGTCGTCTCGATCGAATACGACCACGCGATGGTTTGCCTGGGCGAGCGCACAAGCTGCCATCAGACCGGCCATACCGCCACCGACGATCACGACTTCCATGGTGCATCCTCGAGTCCGTCGCCGGAACGAGGCAGCCGCCGTGGGGCAAAACGACCGGCGCGGCCAGTATATTCACTGTAGGCCGACGCAAGCTCGCTCGCTGCGAAAATCCGCTCTTCCTTGATCGCCGCCTGGCGATAGACCAAGAACATGAAGAGCGTGGTCAGAAGGAGCCACCAAGAGACGAGTGCGACAGGTGTTGCGCAAAAGCACAGGGTGTAGGCGGTATAGAACGGGTGGCGGATATGGCGATAAGGGCCGGTTGTGATTAGGGATCGTGGCGAGTCCTCGCTATAGGCAAATGCCAGCCGCTGCGTCTTGACCGTATACAATGTCCACCAGTACAAACTGATTAATGCGAGATAGAGTACGATGGCTGACGCAAGTGGCCATGCATCCAGTCGTTGGTGCCAGACACCATTGTAGCCGAGCAACACGAGGTGCAGCAGGCTGATGGCGATGCCGACCTCCGTGATCAGGTACATAGGCAATGTCTTGCGAGATGGTTTGATGAAATAGTAGCGAATACCTACCCCGAAGCTCAAAAAGCAAAGGGTACCTACCATAAGTGCTGTCCATCCGAGGGCTATCATTGACCACCTCCAGATCTGGGGTCTATTCCGTCGACCGTGACTAGGGTTGGCTCAAAACGCCCGATGCTATCGGGATGGCGCATTTGGCTATACCGAATGATTCCAGTCCCGCGCGGGCACGCCCGAACATTTATCTCGTTGCGCGCGCCGGTGGGCCGGATGGTCAAGAATGCGATAAAGGTGTCGTCGGCATCTCTGACATCCTCGTCTATGACCATCGCCGGCAATGGTCGCGAGAACCGGTCGTATACGCTGATGCCGAAAAACCTGCACTCCGGCAGCACGCCGGTGATCGCAAGATCGGTCGACCCGCAGTCGTAAAAGAATATAAAGCCTGTGTTCGCCGGATTCTGTGCAAACCTTGGATCGCGATTCAAATGAGCTCGACGGTTGACAAGCGCGTGCCTTGAGTTTATGCCAGTCCAGCTCTGCGCGCTCTCGTCGACCATCTTGGCGTTCCTTCGGGCAACCCACTCTCGGACCAGCAGCGGTATTGCGATTAGGAACGTTAGGGTAACACCAATGTTGACTACTATGACGCTCATAGGCTCCTCCGTTGCGGCCCAATCTGCCGCAGGCCGCCCTCACGCGGAAAAATAGACTGCACTTCAGGCACTAACCGAGCCGGCACAACGAGATCCTTCCCCCACCATATCTCCGGGTAGTGAATATCCGCACCGCGCTCGAATACATAGTGCCGCAGCGCAAGTATGGCATGCCGTTTCAGGCCGGGGTCGAGTCGGTTGTGCGCATCCGAAGCCCCGTGCTTGATAATCACCTCGTAGCTGCCGTCAGCTTCGCACACCAGATCCTGCGCATCGAGGTTCGGTGGCAGATCGATCTGTTCACCGCGAAGATGCTCGGGAAAATAGAGGGTCAGGTTGGCGTGTCGACAAGTCACGCGTTGGCCTCGGACCCTGACCGGCCGCTGCGGGTCGATGTGAACATAGCAAAAGAAGTTCCAGTCGCCGCCATAGGGCGTCATTGGAAATGGGCCCATTGCCTGGGCTAGAATCCCTGGTATTGCATCTGGATTCGGGCGTGGCTGGGTCGACAGCCAGCGGGGTCGGCGGGTCAACGGCGGGCACGGACTCTCGCCGCTCAAACGCCGGAATCGGACAAGCATGGCTATCTGGCCGCGGGACTCATAGTAGACACCCAGCGCGAACAGCGCCACGCCGATGTCGAGTACCCCCAGCAACAGCCAATGCAGGACGTTCATCTGGCGCTTCCCTCTGCCACCGGTGCATATTTCCAGCGCTGCATTACAGGGTCCCATCGCGCGTCAATGCGCCGAATGAGGTCTTTATCGATGCGATAGGTGTTCTTGCGATACATGCGTACTGTGCCCAAGTAGGCCTCAAATCGGGGACGCACCTGCTCGAATCCCTTCAGTTCCAGACTGCGATAAATAGATTCCATGACCGCTAAGGGTTCTTGCTCGAGATCCTCGAAGCACAGCTCAACGAGATTGCCCGCTGGTATACGAGACCGTTCTGCCTCATAGCGTTCGATTATGCGGTGGTATAGCGTGAGTACGATCTCCTCGATGTCTTCCGTTGAGATCCGCTGGAACCTGCGTCCTGACATGAGCGTTTCATAGAGCCTAACGGTAGATGGAAAGACGACGTAAGGATTGCGATGAATATAGATAAAGCGAGCGTCCGGGTACATCGCCAATAAGGTTGAGACCCGACCGGTGTTTGCCGGATTCTTGAGCAGCAGGATACGATTCCCACCACTTGCGATCGATGCCTTGGTAATCACCCGGCTATACGCCGACTGCCAACGCTGCCTCGCGGCTTGGTCCGGGCTACCGTCGAGACCGGTAAATAGAACTGTCTCTTTCAGATAGTTCAACAGAGCCCTGGGGAACCAGAGCCCGTTGATGATCCCTACATCATCGACGCAGGCGATTGCAAACTCCTCTTCCGCTGGCAGATCGGCAGCAAGCAGTACGGCATCCATGGGGCGGGTGCGAGGCAGTGCCAGCCGCAATAGGCTACGGTGGATGCCCAAATCGAGGAGGGCGCAGTTCTGAAAATACGCATGAAGATAGGTGAGTACACCGAAATTCGGGTCTTGGGACATCAGGTTATGCAGATGAGTGGTTCCGCTGCGCCAATGGCCTAGGATAAAGATCGGTGAACCAGGCAGTCGGTGCTCGCGAATCTGACGCCCGTAGCGCCGCGCCTCCCAGATAGCGAAAGGTGCATTTGCCACCGCCAGTAGTAACACCTTTGCGGCTCGCCCCAGGTATTCGCGGTCTACGCCGCGTGTCCTGAACATCTCGAGGATCAGGCCGGGTCGGGCGCCGATCAATGGATGGCCCATCAGGTCTTCGAATAGCTTCTTGGTGTTCATGCGGGCTGCTGCGGGTCGGCCGGCTGGACCGGAACGATCCAATCCCATATCGGAACCCAGGCTTTCGCAGCCCTGCGATCGAACAGCCCTTCGTGGCCAATGTTCGGCACGCCGAATTGTGCAGGTTCGGCCCAGGTGACGGTGTGCTTCGCATTGCAATAAACTTCCAGCAGCAGGGGCAACGTGCGCTCGTTGACGATGGGATCATCACGATAGGCAAAGCTATGGATGGGTACGGTAATCTGGTCGAAAAAATGCTCGTGGCCGCCCGCCAAAACCGACGCGTCGCATCGTGGAGTGTTGCACCACGCCTTCCAGCGTTTGAAGAGCTTCGGGTTGAGCGGCTCGCCTTGCCAGAGGCCGCCGCTTGGAATATGTCCGAACAGACCTAGACTCAGCGGACCATAGACGTGCCAGAAAAATAATTCCACCGGCATCAACCATAATGGCTTGAGACGCCAGTAAGCCCAGCCGGAGCAGATAAAACAGTAGCGAGAGATACGATGATGGTTGGGGGCAAGTCCTGCGATCCATCCACCTGCGCTGTGCCCGACATTGACCATGTCGAGATCTGGATGTAAGCGATCGAGATAGTCGGTAGCTGCGACAAGGTCTAGCCGACCCCAATCGTCGAAATCGGCCAGTTCATCACGTGGGTGCCCAAGAATAGAGCCACCTTGGGCGCGATAATCAAAGATAAGAACTGTGGCGCCACGGGAAGCGCCTGCGCGCGCGAATAAGAGATAGTGCTCTTTAGGTATGGCGACTCCCGGCGATATTAGTACACATAGGCGAGGTTCTTGAGGTTCAAGTAGAATACCTGCCAGTTTGCGACCATCTCTGGTCTCGATCTCGACCTTTCGCCTATGAATTTTCATCTCGCCAAGAAGCCTCTGACTCATCCTTGAAGTAGCTCTAAACTAAGAAGGCCTATGCAATCCGATCGATCTGGAAAAAATAAGCCGTGGTTTTTACGAAAGAGATATGACCAAAAGCACGCAAAAAAAACCATTGTCTTGAAATGGATTAGGTTTGCTGGCGGCGAGCGGTTCGGGATATTGCTGTTACGTGGGCCGGCGGCCCTTGATCAAGCGGTTTGGACAGCGGTTCAACGACACTTGGCAATCGCCAGCATGCTTGCGTTCGTCCTGCCATTGCCCGTATGGCCGATTGGGGCGGTTCAGTTGGCTTGGGCCTAGGCTGTGGAAATCTGCCGACTCACTAAAACAAGAGCTTCCCGGTTTTTGGATGCTTAGTCGGTGTCGGTGTCGTGGAAAACGGTGGAAAACGGGGACAGACCACCTTTTTCAGCATGAGCGCGATTCTGTAAAACGTGGAAAACGTGGTCTGTCCCCGTTTTTTCTCCCCGTTTCTCCAAACTAGAAAACGTGGTATATCCTTGTTTTTACTGCTTTTTTCCCGACCTCCGAGTGCTCCAGCACCACCGGCAACAGCTTCGGGCGCTTCGCCCGTGTGAAGTCGCCCAGCCCGTCCAGCGAGCGCCCGAGCACCTGCTTGAACAAGAACGCCAGCGCGTTCAGCGCCTGATTCTGGGTGCTCGCCGACACATTGCCGCTCACCGCCAAGTCCTCCAAGAAGGCGCGGATGCGCACCACATCGATCTCCGCCGGATCCTGGTTACCGCAGAACAGGACGAAGCGGCAGACCCAAGACTCATAAGCCTGCTCGGTGCGGATGGAGTAGTTGCGCCTGCGAATCTCCGCCAACATCCGCTCGAGCACCGGCCCATGCGCATCCCGCACCGCATCCAGCGCAGACCGCGCATTGCGCTTGTCCTTGAACCGCGAACCCGACACCGGCGCCTCCCCGCCCGAAGCAGGCATTGCCTCGCGCGCAATCGTTGGATGATCCCGCCCGAGGCTGCGTGCCGAATCGCGCCAGAAGGCCCAATCCACCTCCGCCGCGACGGGTGCCCGCGCGGTGCGCAGCAGATTCTCCACCGCATCCACCATTTGGACGAACTGCCAGTCCTCCGTTCTGCCTAGTGGTCCGGAGTGAAAGTCCTGATACAGTTGTTCATTCAGGCTGCGAGTGGCTTGCCTTCATAGGTCCTGCGAAACGGCTTGGCGAGCGTGCGATTGAAGAAGTCGATGAAATCGTTGATGCGTTTTTCGAGATCCTCAACGGAGGTAAAGTTGCCGCGGCGTAGGACTTTGCGCGCCAGGATGGAGAACCACATCTCGATCTGGTTGAGCCAAGAGGCATGCTTGGGGGTGAAGTGGAAAACGATGCGGTGACTCGGGTCGCTGAGGAACGCGGTGCGTGAGGCCATCGATTCGAGGATGCCGCTGCGGCCTTTGACGCCCAGATCGCCGGTGTAGCCGATCAACTCCGCGATGAGGCGCACGACCTCCTCGGAGCAATGAATGTTGAGGTTGTCCAGGACGAGATGCCACGGTGTCTCGGCCGTGCGCTGGGCGAACAAAGCGGCGAAATCCTCCGCCGTGCGGGTCGGACCGATGTGGTGGAAGACCTGTCCGGTGACCACGCAGAAGGTGGCGATCAGGGTCAGCGTGCCGTGGCGGATGTACTCGAATTCCTGGCGCTCGGCGCTTCCGGGACGCACGGGCTTAGTTGGCGCTGCCCGCTCCAAGGCCTGCACGCCGGTCATCTCGTCGATGCTGCACGTCTCGATGCCCTCGGCGGCGCGCTCCGGGGCGAGCCGGTCGGTCTCACAGACATCGTGACAGCGCTCGGTGAAGTCGCCGTCGCGCGGGGTATTGATCCACCCTTCCACGCGATGGGGCTTGAGATCGACCTCGCGCAGGAAGCGCCCGATGGAGTGTGGAGAGATGCTCTCTACGATCTCGCGCTCGATCGCCTCGGCGGCCAAGTCCGGATAGGTCCAGCGCGTCAGTGTCACCCCCTCGCGCACCGGCGTCTCGCAGGCGAGGGCGATGAGGGCGCAGATCTGCTCGGGGGTGAAGGTCGCTGGCGTGCCCGGGCGCGGCGCATCGCTGAGCCGCTGCTCCAGCGGTTGATCGGCACGCTCGCGCCAACGTCGGCGCCAGCGTTGAACCAGTGAGCGACTCACCTGCAATGCGGCGGCCGTCTCGCTCACGCCACGTCCGGCGTCGGCTTCCAGAATGATCCGCGCCCGGGTCGCGAGCTGTTGCGGTGTTTTGTGCTGACGAACCAACGCCTGCAGTTGCGTCCGTTCTCGATCGGTGAGGGAGACAGGTTCTGGAGTACAAAGTGGCATCGTCGGGGATTCGCATCATCATGAAACATAAACCAGTGGATAATGATATCCTTAGATCGCTCACAAACTGTATCAGGATTTTCATACGAGACCACTAGACGCGCACTTATCATCGCCGCCGGCTACCCAATGCATGTAGAAAACGTGGTCTGTCCCCTTTTTCCTCCTGTCCCCTTTTTCCTCCCATAGGGCATTCAACCTCTGTCTGCATGTCTAGTAGCGCTCGGTCGCCTTCGCGGCGTCGAGGCCGGGCGAGAAAGGCCGGACGAGAAGACAGACCAGTTGGTGAGTTTCTTCACAGAAATCGCCAAAACGCAACCGCAACCGCGCTGCCAAGCTAGCCATCCCTGAATTCCTGCGCCATAATTGTTACGAAACAGTTACAACTGCAACCCAGGAGCGCGACCCATGGCATACCAACTTCGCAAGCGCGGGCACACCTATCTCTACCAAGTCGACTACGGCGAAGAGGCTGCCGTCGCGCGTATCATCGTCCGCTCCGATACCCCCGGCCCGGAAGGCCTGTTTCTGGTCAAGCAGGACGGCTCGCTGGAGCCCGCCGACGACCTCCCCGGCTTCGGCATCAACCGCCTGGCCCACGACGGCCTTTGGCCGCGGCCACCACGCGAGGCGATTGCCGATGCCCGCGTCATCGCCGAGCAGAAGAGCTGCGGGCGGCGCTGACTGGTCCGATTAACGGACAGCGATTAACGGACAGGACATCCAACCCACCCTCCGAATCGGCCCGAGACGCAACGGCAGCGGGCACCGGCTGCGTCGCCAACGGGTGCTGTATGCAAAGAATGTCAGGATTCACCGCAGAGACGCAGAGGAGCCAAGGCGCCTCGCCCGCAAGCGGACCTTGACCAGCCGTGGGAGCCGGTCGGCGTAGGAGCCCGCTTGCGCGCGACCCGGCAAATGATGCCAGCTAAGCGGACGCGAGCGCCGCGCCTTTCCCGGGAGAAAGGCTGTAGGCCACTGTCTTCTCCACAAATTAACTGAGGATATCCCCAGGGGGCAGCCCGACCAACGCGACTTGATCTGGATTGGGATCGGGAGGCAGCACCTAGGTTATCGAAATGTCCTGAGTTTTGATGCCAAACCGATTCCGGGTCTTGGATTGCTTCATCGAACGCACTGGGGAAGCCTTTTCGCTGTCGGGGTCGCTATCGGAATCGGAATCGGAATCGAATCCGCTCATCGATCAAAGCAGCCAGCTCGATACCAATCCCTAATTCCGACCTCGACACCGACACCGACACCGACTAAGCATCCAAAAACCGGGAAGCGCTTGTTTTAGTGAAACTGTAGATTTCGAAAGCCTAGGCAGCACCCCAGGCAGCACTCAGAATCATGCCGATGGTGCGCCTGGGCATAAAGGGCGTTCTTTGCTACCGCGTATTGCACCGGTGCTGCTATGCTCGCGGGCGCAACAGCGGCGCATGGGGCGCCGCGGCAACCCTGGAAGTATGCTATGGCGCACATCGATCGTGATCTTGCAGCCCCGAGCCGGGCCGATCTGGAGGCGGCGCTCGGGCGTTATCGCCTGCTGTTCGATCGCTTTGTCGACGATTGGCCCGGCTTTATCGATGCCTTGCAGCGCCCGTTGCCCACCTGTATCTGGTGCAATCCCGCGCGCATCGATCCAGACGCGCTGATTGCGCTGGTTGCCGAGGAGGGCGCGCATCTGCGCCGGATTGCGTGGTCGCAAAGCGCAAACGCAGGTCCGCTACGGGGCAGTGCATTGCGGTTGGCCCCGGGTTTCAAGGCCGGGCAGCGTTGGTGGTATTGCGCGGGTTTGGCGCATGCGCAAGAGGAAGTTTCGCAATTGCCCGCGTTGCTGATGGATCTGCATCCCGGCCAACGCGTGCTGGATCTGTGTGCAGCGCCCGGGGGCAAGACTGCCCAGATCGCCCTTGCGCTGGGCAATCGAGGCACCTTGTTGGCCAATGATTTCTCCACGGCGCGGATTGCCGCGTTGCAGGGTAATTTAGATCGGCTTGGGATCATCAATTGCAGCACGACGCTCTCGGATGGCGGCAACTATCCGACCGCCGCCGGGTCATTCGATCGTGTTCTGGTGGATGCTCCCTGTTCCAGTGAGGGAACCTTGCGACGCAATCCTGCTCTGGCCAATCGCATCGGCGCCGAGCGCAGCGCGCGCATGGCCCCGCGGCAACGAGCTTTATTACGCAAGGCCGTGCAATTATGCCGGCCGGGTGGGCGCATTCTGTACTCGACCTGCACCTTTGCGCCGGAAGAGAATGAACTGATCGTAGCCGAGATCCTGGAGGCATTTGCCGGGCGGCTGCGCCTGTTGCCGGCATCTGTCCACGCACTGGCCAGCAGCCCAGGCATCACCTGTTGGCAGGGCCGGAAGCTGGACAGCAGCCTCGCCCATTGCCTGCGTGTCTGGCCGCATTCGAATGACACCGGCGGATTCTTTGTCGCCTTGCTGGAGAAGGCATCCGATGCACCGGGACTTCCCGAAAGCAGCGCCGCGCAGCTGAACAGGATCGAGGACAATGACCCCTGGGTCGATGCACTGGCCGAACACTATGGCTTGAGCGATCGGCCGCGGCGCCAAGCTTGCCTGCATCGCCAGACCCGCCGCGGTCTGCATCTGATTGCCGACGACCATATGCCGCCCGCGGCGCCGATGCCGCAGGGCAGCGGGTTATTTCTGTATCGCACAAATTTGCGACCGCCCAAGCTGACCACCGCCGGTGCCTTGCTGCTGGGAGCCGATGCGACCCGCAACCGAATCGATCTGGATTCCGCCCAGCGCGATCGCTATCTGCGACGCGAGAGTCTGACCCCAACACCGGAACAGACCCGGGAGTGTCGTGCAGGCCAGGTATTGATTCGGTATCGTGGCTTTACCCTGGGGGTGGCGGTGTTGCACCGCTCGGGCCTGCTGGAGAGCTTGTTCCCTCGTAAATGGAGCGGATGCGCGGCTAGCCGCTAGTGCGACACCGCGAAAATTCACTCTCTCCATCGCTCGAATACAGCGTCCATCCTATTCGGCTTCAGACCCGGCTTACATCAACATGGGCATGCGTAAGGTGAACTATGCAAGAGAAGTGGATCCTGTTGCTTTTTGTCATCGAGACGATGGCCATTGCAGGAATCATCGGCACCTGGGTCAGCAAAGATACCAGGGTTTCTTTTTTATTCGGTTTCAACGTACTGTTGCCAGTGACTTTTCTTCATGTGCTGTACAGTGACGGTGACCCGGCGCGTCATACATTGTTATTGGCGATGGTCGGCATCTATCAGATTCGGATGAATTTCATACTGATCCTCTGGTATCGCAACACTGCGGCTGCGAAGTTGAAAGACATCCTGCCGCCAGCCGAGATCTATTTGCTGCCTGTTTTATTGACGAATGTCGCCGGTTGGATCTACTGCCTTCCATTCGTTTGGACCGTCGATCGGCCGGGCCCGCTGGATCGGTTGGATTTGATTGTGGTCTGCGTCTACGTGTTGGGTACGATTTTTCACTTTGGCAGCGATTTTCAGAAGCACAGGTTCAAGCAGCGGCCCGACTCCTATGGCAGGGTTCTCGATACGGGTTTTTGGGGCATCTCTCGGCACCCGAATTACTTCGGCGACTTTTTGATTTATATCGCGTTCGGGCTCAGTGCCGGAAATTTTTGGGGTTTCATTTCCCCGCTCGCAAATCTTGCACAGTACCTGGGAGATGCCATACCGAAGAGTGAAAAGATGTCATCCGAGCGCTACGGCAAGGCTTGGGAAGACTATACCCAGCGTACCAAAAGCTTAATCCCCTATATCCTGTGAAGGGTATCGAGTTCAGAACCGGCGGCTGATCAGCACAACGATCATTGTGGTTCGGCATGCACCCATGTCCGTTCGCAGCGAGCATTGCCGAGTTCTGCATTGACCGCTTGCCTGGCCGCAACCCGGTCCGCTACACTCGTGCAGGGAGTCGGCCAGACAGTCGCTCCCCGGTCTGGAGTTGCTCCTGACGCGGGGGGAGGAAAGTCCGGGCTCCACAGGGCAGGGTGCCAGGTAACGCCTGGGGGGCGCGAGCCCACGGAAAGTGCAACAGAAAATATACCGCCAACCCCGCTTGTGCGGGCGGTAAGGTTGAAATGGTGCGGTAAGAGCGCACCGCGCCGGTGGCAACACGCGGCGGCAGGGTAAACCCCACCCGGAGCAAGACCAAATAGAGGAACATGCGGCCCTGCGCCGCGGCCCGCGGCCCGCGGGCGTTCCCGGGTAGGTCGCAAGAGGCGCGCGGTGACGCGCACCCCAGATGAATGACTGTCCACGACAGAACCCGGCTTATCGGCTGGCTCCCACCCGATAAAATGGCGCAAATATTTCGGCTTGGGCGCAGGATGCCGCACCCGGAGGGTTTCAGGATAGCTTATCGGTTGCAATCGGTATCGGTATCGATCGGTCAGCGTTTGCAAGCACTGGATTTTAGGGGCAAGATGACGGTTTCGATTTCGACCCATGTTTCGATGCCGATGCCGATGCCGATGAATCCTTGCATAGTCTCGACCGATCGAGTCTTGATCGATCGCTTCGCCTTACGCGGCCGGCAGCCGATCGGTGCCGTGCCTGCTGGACGCCGAGCCACAGGCGGTAATCGCCGGTGACCGATCCAAAGCGATCGCCAATGACGCATCCTGATCATCCTGCTGGGCCGGCATCTGCATCGATGCTCGCGCCAGCCGCGGCAAACGCGCCGGACGGCAAGCCGCCTACCGCATGGTGGCGACTGCTGCGACCGCTGTTGTTCCGTCTCGATGCAGAACAGGCGCATATCCTGGTGCTTGGGCTTGCCCGACGCTGGTCGGCACTGGCTTCGGGGCGTCTCGGCGATGACCACCTTGCTCGCGATCCGGCATTGCAAGTCAGCGCCATGGGCCTGCAATTTCCCAACCCGGTGGGTCTTGCCGCTGGTCTCGACAAGGATGCCGAAGCGGTGGTCGCCTGGCAGGCCATGGGCTTTGGTTATGTCGAGGTCGGTACGGTCACGGCCCGACAACAGCCGGGCAATCCCAAACCGCGGCTATTTCGCTTGCCTGCCGATGCCGCGTTGATCAACCGCATGGGCTTTAATAATGCCGGCGCCGAGACCATGATGGTTCGACTGATGCGCCTGCGCCAGCGCGGTGTATTGGACATTCCGCTAGGAGTCAACATCGGCAAATCCAAGCTGACGCCGGCGGCGGAGGCGGCCGCCGACTATCGCCGCAGCTTCGAACAGCTCGGTGAACTTGCTGACTATGTGGTCGTGAACATCTCCAGTCCGAATACACCGGGTCTGCGCGATCTGCAAACCGTAGAGCAGGTGCGCGCCATCGTTGACGCCATTCAGGCTCCGAATCAGCTACTGAGCCGCCCACGCCCGCTTCTGGTCAAGCTGGCGCCGGATTTGGCGAACGATGATGCCATCGCCTGCGCCCAGGCCGCATTGGATGCCGGTTGTGCCGGGCTGGTGTTGACCAATACCACCGTTTGTTTCGACGGCTTGCATGGCGGCATTCCGGAGCAATCTGGTGGGCTGTCCGGGCAGCCGTTATTCGAGCGTAGCACGCAAGTATTGCGCTTGGTGCGTGATGCGGTCGGACCGGAGCCGGTGCTGATCGGAGTTGGCGGCATCATGCATCCGAACGCCGCCGCCGCCAAACTTGCTGCCGGGGCAAACTTGGTGCAGATCTATACAGGCCTGATCTATCAGGGCCCAGGCCTGGTGCGACAATTGCTGCGCGAGCTGCGCGCCGAGGCGCCTGAAGGCTAAGCCGATTGAATGCGGCGCTAATGATCGAGCCGATTGTCCGCTTGGGATGTTTTGGGCGATGATTGTTCTGAAATCAATCTAATGACGATAATAACCATGCAAACCTTTACCACTGATTACGCGGTCCAACATTTCGACGAACTGCTTGCGCTGGTGGAAAACGGCGAAACGATCCTACTGTTTACCGCTGGCCGGCCAGTTGCCCGACTGCTGCCCACACGCGCCGATGGCGATGCCGATGTGCCGTCAGCGGAAGTGGAGGAGGCATTCTATGGCGATTGAGCCGACGTCGTGTTCGATGTACGACTCCTATTCGATGTCAGCCGATGCCGATCTCGGCTATGACTCAGGACGTTTCCCTTGCTCCCCAGGTGCTGCTACTTGCACTGGATAACGAAGCCTCGAAATCGTTACATGATTCTTCAGGCAGGATATGGCCGAATAGATGATCGGTACCGGCCGAACTCCTGCTGCAAACCCACATTGAAACTCGCCCCATGTACCAGGGGCCGCTGAATGGAGGATGACAATGACCGCGACCGCAGCTCCGATGCAATATCTGGATAAGGCGATGAATACCCTGCACGATCTTGGCTTGGCGCCCACCGAGGCAAACAGTGCCGAGGATCCGATGGTTGCCTTATTGAATCAGATCGCGGGGCTCGATGAGGGCCGCGTCGCCGCCATCGCCCGCACCCTGGCCCAGTCCTCGACCTTCAATGAGGTGGTGCGCGAGCAGATCCAGGCCATGGACATCAGCAATCGCTACGAGGCCATTACCGCCGCCTTCAACAGCATACGCGACGATGCCAAGACCATGGTCGAGCAGGTCGAGGACGGCAAGCTCGACACCTTCGAGCGCGTCGCTAATATGTGGATGAAAGCAACCCGCGGCGACATCGCTTCACGCTTTGAAAAAATCAAAGTCAACTACCTGGAGGTGACCGCCAGCACCCAGGATCAAATCCAGCGCGAACAGCGTATCCTCGATGCCTATCAGGATTTTCGCGGCGCCATGAAGCAATCCGAGGTGCTCGCCCTGGAGGTATTGAAAAAGGCCGAGGGCCAGCTCGATGCCGCACGCGGCGAGGTGGACAAAGCAATGCAGGCGGTGGAATCCTTCAGCGGCGAGGATGCTGCCGAACGCGCGCGACTCGAGCTGGCCCGTGACGAGCGCGTGCGCGACCTGCAGGATGTGGAAAAGCGCTACCAAATCGCAAAGGATCTATCGGATAATCTGACCGTATCCCATAACACCTCCGACGTGGTGATGGCGCGATTAATGCAGACCACCAGCGCTAAGGAGCGCCTGTATCAGCAGGCAATCAGCTTTTTTACCACCAACGAGACCGTGCTCACGGCGCTGACCGCATCCTTCACCGGCATGTTCGGCCTGGGCGAAACCACGGCGACCGTCAATGCGATGAAAGACGGTGTCAATCAATCCCTAGAGGTATTGGCGGAGATCGGCGGCAAGGTGCAGGAGGCCGCGGTGCGAGCCGGCTATGGACCGACTCTGCGTGCCGAATCGGTGAAGAAACTAGTGGATTCGGTGGTCAGCTATCAGGCCCATTCCCGCGACATCATCGAACAGATGCGCAAAGAATCCACGCGCAATGCCGAGGAGATCCGCGAGGCCGTCGAGGATGGCAAGCAGCGCATGGCGCGTCTGGCCGAACAGGGCAAAGGCATCATCGCTGCTGGAGGCTGATCCTGACGTGAGTGATACCGATTCAACCACGGCTGCCCTGCCGTCCAATCAGCAACCCGACCAACAACCCGACCAGCAACCCGACCAGCGCCCCCCGCGGCCGCCGCTGGATAACGTCATGCTGGCCATGGATGTGGTCGACACCTTGCGACGTAAAAAGCGCCTGGTGGATCAGGAACTGGACGTCAGCGGTCGCGAGCAGGATCTGAAGCAGCGTTTGCGTAAGATCTATGCGGCCCAGGGTATCGAAGTCACCGACGCCATTCTGGAGGAAGGCGTCGCCGCACTGAAAGAAGACCGCTTCGTTTACAAGCCGCCGGAGGATTCATTTGCCGTCAAGCTGGCTCGTATCTATGCCAGCCGCGGCGTTTGGGGCAAATGGCTGCTGGGTACATTGGCGGCCCTGGCCATTGGTGTGCTGGCCTGGCAAGCTCTGGTGGTAGCACCGCGCAAGGCATTGCCGGACAAGCTCGAGACCCTGCACGCCGAGGTCGTCAAACTGGCGATCGAGGACAGCGCAGACCGACAAGCGGACAGCCTGTTGTCCACCGCCAGGCAGGCTCTGCGCGATGACGACACCGGACGCGCCCGCGCCCTGCTTGGCGAGCTGGAACAAATGCGCGAGCAGCTCGAGACCAGCTACCGTATTCGCATTGTCAATCGTCCCGGCAAGCGCAGCGGTGTCTGGCGCGTCCCGGATGTCAATCAGTCAACGCGCAACTTCTACATTATCGTCGAAGCGATCGCCGCCGATGGCAGCAATCCGCGGGTACCGATCCGCAACGAGGAGACCGGCGAGATGGAACGCGTGAAAACATGGGGCGTGCGGGTCGACCAACGCATCTTCGATCGCGTGGCTGCGGACAAGCAGGACGACGGTATCGTCCAGCAAAACATCTTCGGGCGCAAACAGCCAGGCCGGTTGGAGCCGGAATACGATGTGCCGACCACCGGCGCAGCGATCACCTCCTGGTAAGCACTGACAACGACCACAGAATGGGTAATCCAGAATGATCAGCGGACGACAGGCGCTGGTGCAAATCACCAGCGCCGAACGCGAGCAACAAGGTGAATTGATCAGCCTCGATCGAAAGCTCGAGGCCCTGCGCCGTGAGCTCATCGCACTCGAGCAACAGCGTGCCGAAGACTACCGCGCCTTGGCGCGGGTGCGGGTCGATCTGGTCGACGACGACAGGATATCCGGCGGCCTCGACAGCGCAGAACTTCAGGTACAGGCCGTGTTGGAACAACGCAGCCAAGCGGCGGACAACCTGCAACGCGAACTCGAGGACGCGCACGCCGCCCGCGAGCATTTACTCCAGCAACGCGAGGCGCAGGCAGACCTCCTGGATCAAGCGAACGAGCGCCTGGACGAAGGCGAATCGGCAACCCAGGCGCGGCTGAACGAGGATCCCTCCTATCAGGCCCAGCGCGAGCGCGCCCACGAGGCCGAGCGCATCGCCATGCATGCCGAGGAAAAGGCCACCGACAGCGAGCAGGAATTGGACGCCAAGGGCGCCGCCTACCGTGCCGATCCGCTGTTCATGTATTTATGGAATCGTCACTATGGTCTGCCGCGATATGCCACGGGCAGCCTGTTTGGCTGGCTCGACGACAAGGTCGCCCGGCTGATCGGGTTCAACGACGCACGGCTGAACTATCAACGCTTGTTGGAGATTCCGCAACGGCTGCGCGAGTATGCCGGCGCGGCCCGACAACAATCCGAAGATGCCTTCGCCGCATTACGTGAACTGGACGATACCGCCCGCGCGCAAGATGGCGTGATCGAGCTGGAACAGGCGCGCGACGCCGAACAGCAGCGGCTCGACGACATTGATGGCCAAATCGCCCAGGCCGAGCTGGGCATCAACGACCTGCTGGAGCACCAGGCAGCTTTTGCGTCCGGTGATGACGATTACACCCACCAGGCCGTCGACTACCTGGCGTCTGAACTGGAACGCGACGACCTGGCCGAACTACGCCGCGCCGCCCAGGCGACGCCGTTTCCGGAAGACGATGAAATCGTCCAGCGCCTGATGCAGAACGAACAAGAACGCCTGAGACTGCGCTTTACCGTCGAGAATCTAAAGCAGACGCGTGCCAGACAACAGCAGAAGCTGGAGGAGTTTTCCCGCTTGCAACGTGACTTCAAGCGCCAGCGCATGGATCAGAGCAATTCCGGTTTTGCCGACGGTGCCATGGTGGCCATGATGCTGTCCAATTTTATCAGCGGCATACTCGACCGCAACGCGCTGATGGACGCCCTCCAACAGCAGCAGCGCCATCGACCAGGTCGCGCCAATCCGACATTCGGCTCCGGCGGCTTCGGTCGGGGTACGCCCTGGGGTGGGATGGGCGGTGGCTTCAGCAGAGGTCATAGCAGCGGTGGCTTCCGTACCGGGGGAAACAGCAGCAGCGGAGGCTTCAGCACCGGGGGCGGCACCAGCAGCGGCGGCTTTCGTACCGGAGGCGGTTTTTGACAACGCATTTTTTTGTGCCATACTGCGCACTGGTTGCCCTCGGGGCAACCATGGACCGCACCAATAACTGCTTTCCAATCCCCAGCTGCCGAAAGCGTCCGGCGCTGAGGCAGGGCGGGATAACTCACCGGGCCAACGGCCCAAAATAACAACACAAAGGAGCAACTCCAATGCAAAGCACGACAACCAAAACCCTGGCCTTCATCGGCGCCATGACCCTGTTCGGCGGTGTCGCCTTCGCCGACAATCATGAGGGCGCGATGGAAGACGCGGTTACCGAAGCCGATGAGGCTGCCGAAGCGGAAATGACCAAAGCCAAAGAAAAAGCCGAGGCCGCTGCCGCCAAGCAAGAAAAAATGGAAGAGCAAGCCAAGGAATTCACCGCTGAAGAGATCGGTGGCATTGAGGGCGAGTCGTCCGACTAAAGCGATTTCTGTCGAGAAACAGACCATCTGACTTGTTTTCTCGTCCGCCTTCTAGTAGCGGCAACCTGCCCATAAAGCGACCATGAGCGGGTTGCCGCTTCGGTATGTTTCTCTCCGTTAATCAGCCTCAACGCAACACATCCGCATCCGCCGGCATCGCCTGCCGGTCGCCCGCAAGCGGCCTCCTACGCTGAGCGGCTCGTCAGGGTCCGGAGGATGGCAGAGCCATCCAGACCAGATACCCATGCAGACTCGGGGTCTTCCCGTTTGTACCAACAACGCAACCTGTTTTCCGCGGCCATTTTTTCGCCGCTGACAGTGCGGAAGCACAGGGAAACATTTGGGTTTGGATATTCACCGCAGAGAAGCAGAGTGCGCAGAGGGGCCGGGCGAATGTATGCTCTTCTCAGCGTACTCTGCGTCTTTGCGGTGAATCGAACTTCATGCTGGGTGAATAGGTTTAGGCGATTGCTGTCGAGAAATAGACCATCTGGCCTGTTTTCTCGTCCGCCTTCTTGTTGCCAGACGCAGTAAGCGGACGGACGCAGAAAGCGGACACCCAATTTGGGACTGCCCAATTTGCGACTTCCGGCGGAAGCTCTGTCCTGACTCACAACCGGTAAGCCGCCGCTTCTGGCGGTGGACTTCTCGAGGCTCTGCCATTCCGGCGTGCAGCGGGTTGTAGTAGATGACCTCCTTCCAATCAGCCAAACCGGAAAGAGGTCATCATGCGAGATTGGCAACGCTAGTCCACGTGAAATGGTACTGCAAGTACCATGTTGTGTTCGTTCCGAAGTATCGCCGTCGAGCGATTTACGGAACCCTGTGGAAGCAGATCGGCGGGATTCTGCGGGACCTATGTCAGCAACAAGGGGTCGAGATTCTGGAAGGCCACGCGATGACCGATCATATCCACCTGTGCTTGAGCATTCCGCCGAAGTACAGCGTGGCGCACACGATAGGTTTCCTGAAGGGGAAGTCGGCCATCAGGATCCAACGGGAGTGCCTCGGGCAGAAACGGAACTTCACGGGGCTGCATTTCTGGGCGAAAGGGTACTGTGTGAGCACCGTCGGGCTCGATGAGAAGACGATCGTTTGCTACACCCAGAACCAAGAGGCAGAGGAAAAGCGTTTGGAACAGATGCAGCTCACAGGATCTTTAGACCCTTTCATCGCGTCACTCTACCCCCTCTGGGGACCTTCATCAAACCACCCCCTCTGGAGGTGGTAGCTGATTCGGAGACATGTGAATGCCGTAAGCGGATATCGGCCTGCAATTGGCTGGATGTTCTGCCCCTGAGAAGTGTCCACGCAAAAGGCCTTCTTCGGCAACGCAGGATATTGCGACACCGCAGCGAGCTTCGTCGACGAGGCCTTGACGTTGAAGCTGCACATCTCCAGTAAGATCGAGGATACCTTTGCGGTCTTACTTGGGCGCTGGGTCATCGAGCGGACATTCGCCTAGCCATGCAATTTCTGGCGCCTGTCCGAGGACCACGAGATCCTGAACCTCACAGCAGAGAACGTGATGCGTATCACTATGTTGCGCATCACGGTCGCCAAAAGCGTATGGCGATTGGCAAGACAGACTCAAATGAAGTAGCGGAGGTCTTTATCGCTCAAAATCGAAAGTGATTTTCCAATAGGTCGCTCGGAGGTATTCCAGGACGAAGGATTCGTTTGCATCTGGACCCGACGCGATTGTGCGTTGTTCCAAGTCCAATACAGAGCCATTCAAATCTGTCTTGATGGTATTGCGCTCGGCCAAGCATGCCCCGCGTGCCCGCATGGCATCTTTCCGCCTCAAGATTTTGTATCCAAGCTCATTGTAGATGTGCACCAACGATTCTCGTTCAAAGTCGTGGTCTTTCAGGAACGTTTCCGGAAATCGTTTCGGGTCGAGGAAAGCACGGTGGATTATGCGGGGATCATCGCTGGCTGGGTCACCCAGCCAGCGGATTCGAGAAATAACAATAAAAGGATCGCCTTTCTCTAGGCCAAGAGCTTCGTGTGCCGCTTGTTCGTAATCAGTAGCCACTGGGTCATCCGCACTGACTATTGGGGGTCGTAGTTTCGCTTCCACCAATTCGGTTCTCACTGCCTTACCATGCATCTTCGCAGAATGTGAGAAGCTCAGCCATTCTTGGTCAGGTATCAACCGCAACGATTTAACCGTCAAGCCTCCTGTTGCGTCCCGGCTGATAACGCCTCTTTCACGCGCAACATCTATGGCCGAATCCAAAGAACTAGCGTCGACCATTAGCATTAAGGCGAACTCGTCTTGCAGCGGTAATGGATCGCCTTCTTTTAACCCATGATCAAAGATATAACGGTATATAACGGTCTCATCGTGCTTTTGGCTATTCATCGTAATTCCCGCATTTTTCAGAAAACTACACGCGAACGGGTTTCAACGCCTGCGTCTACAAAGCCACAACAGCGACTCGGTCTCCGAAGATCGGTGAAATCGATCAAAACGTAGCTTGACGTCTCAGGGAAGTTAGCATACTTTCTTACATGAAAGTATGCAAACACGATTTACTAGTTCGCTTTGGCAGATCCCACAAAACTGAGGTGGAAAGCTCACTTGGAAGACACTTTAGCTCAAACCGAGACCCGGAGAAAACGCGAGAATGCCGAAGGGCAGAAGCCCATCTGGCGCATCGCGAAGGAGCACCTCTTGTCCCGCGTCCGGGAACTCGACTCCGGCGACAGCCTGCCAACCTACGCGGAGTTGGCAAATGAGCTCGATTGCTCTCCTGCTCCAGTCAAACAGGCGTTTCGGGAGCTGGCGGCGGAGGGATGGATATCGGTACAACGTGGACGACCAGCCAAGGTGCTCTGGACTGGCAGCTTTAGTCGAAGTGCACGGCGCGCGGGTCATGAGCTCGTCACAAGGGCGTTTCAAAAAGCCTATCGACCTCTTGAGAAGAGCGAGTCAGCTATCGCAGAGGAATTCGGGCTGTCGCACGATCAACCCTGCATCGTCTGCGGACGGGTTCGGCATATCGACGGCCAAGCCGCAGCGCTCAGTACTGCCTACATCAACCCCGTTTTCTTCGTGGATCCGTCGCGATTCTTTCTGGACCACGATGTGGAAGCCGGATCCCTCAGAGACATCTATGCCACACTTGGGGTTCGCCCTATCCGCATACCCGCAATACTGAAGCCAGCCATGGCCAACGAACAGGAACGCGCCCTGCTCAAAACGCCTGAGTACACTCCAGTCCTGCGTGTCCACCAAGAGGTCGTTGTGGACTGGCGCGGATCCGTTCACGTCTTGGAGGTGATGAATGCAACGTACACCGCCGCAATCGACTATCGAGTGGACCGCCTTCCCGAATGGAATATGGAGAAGCTAGGACATGTCCATGCCGAAACCAACTAGCGCTTGCCCAGCGCTTTCGATCAGCGGCAGCTATGAGGTGCGCCTAAGCCGTTACGCTCGGGTGGCACTGTCGATTCCCGTACTCGAAAGCGGCGAAGAGCTCAAGGCCAAGGACCTATTGAACGCGGACGCATCTCAAGCCGAGGGTCGATACAGCGTGCATGAGCACGTGAGATTCGTAGTGGACCGTGGACTGGTACGAGGCGACGCTCCCCTCCTAGTCCTTGGAATGCGCAACAGTTTGGTCAATCTTCGCGCTCCGGTCATTTGGCATGGACGGCCTTATGCCGTAGCCGGTGAGCAACCGGAGATGAGCTTACGACCGTACTACGGGCTTGGCCTACGCGATGGTTCACTAGTCCTCGACTGTGCCCTTGGAGATGCCAGCGAGGCCGCCTCCTGGCTCGAGTTCTTCTGCGCAGGAAACCCGGTGTTGTGGGACGACGCCCGAGGCGATGAGCTGTTTGACCTGTTGCTGTGCGAGACCGCCGACCACTCCCACCTGTTCGACATCCCACGCGGGCATCACCACCTCGCAAACGAGGCAACAAGGGCTTTATGGTCGCGATTGCATGTGGTCTTCGAACAGCATCTTTACTCAAAACAAACCGTAGCGGCCGCGGCAATGCGCAAGGTCGTTTCGGAGTGTGTTCCGCCGCTGTCTCGCTGCAACAACTATTTCCACGCAGCAATCGGCATCGATAGTAACGGCGGCTTGGTTTGCCTCTTCGGAAATGCGCAGCTCGAGGCTATAGGGCAACGTCTTCATACACTCGGCTGCCACCGCGGAATCTGTGTTGAGAACTCCGGATCAGTCACGCCAACCTGGTTCCCATCCGGGCTTGCTGCACCGGGGGTACCACTGGTCCGCGCTCCCAACTTTCGCGAGCGGGGCCGTGCCGTTGTGGTCATCGAGCTCGATGACGATAGATTCGATTCGGTCCCGGGCTGCTGGTCAGGAAACCCGCATGCGTCGGTCAAAATCGGGTAGGGACAAGAAGCGCTGCTGTCGCAACGAAACCAGTTTTGTACGAAGAGGATGAGAACATGCTGACTCTAATACGCGGAAACGATCCGAGCCTCGACAAACTGAGTGAGCTTTTTCCGGAAACGGATCAGAAGTGCATCGACGACCTCCTAAGGATACTGATCCATCAAGGGGAAGAAGAAAAGTGCTTCATCAAGGGGGAATCGACGATTCGATACTACAGCTGTAGCTTGGACGAAAAGATTCAGTTAGAAATTGCCAAATGGATCGGTGCGCTGCAACGCGCCAACAAGTTCAACTTCGAAAGTCTCGGGCATATCAGTCCGGCGCTGAAATCAGTCTGTCAATCTGGAGAGCAGGGCGAGGTAAGAAGCCTGGTCGCACGAACGCTGCGCATGGTTCAACTGTACGAAGCTTTGATCCTGGGCAACGACTGCTCGCCCGATAACCCTTATGGCCCTGCCGCTGTCGAAGCCCTGGCAAAGCAGCCTTCAGTGAGAGCGACCGTGGAGAGCGTCCGAAACGCCAGGCACTCGCTGGACAGCGCCTGGAATGTCTCCTTGGCTCTCGCTGTGCTGGTCGCTCTCGCCGAAAGCCAATGTGAGTACCTTCAGCCCTTCACCTGGGAGGCTTATAGCGCTGGCAGGGCGCGGGATGAACTTCTGCGCGTGTGGCCGGCTGGTGACTCGATAGAGGCAGTAATTAACGCCATCGCGGTTTTTATCCGGTGCCAATCAGCAGTCGGGCAGGCCATTCGAGGAACGGCAAGCCCCGCTTTTATAGAAAGATTTGCGTGTGGTGCCGACAGTTCCCCCCGGCGTTGGATTGCCTTCGACGCTGACCAACGGGTCGATGCGTTGCAGCTGATGGCTGTTGTCGAGGAGGCGCGGAACCACCGTGCACCTGAGAACAAAGATCTTGGAAGCGAAGCCAAGGGCGTTCTGAATTCGGGGGTCAGCCGAGAGTGGGTGCACGCAGACTTTATGGAGAGAGCGGCGCTCTATACGAACTTTGTGCGAGATGGAAGCGCATGTGACGGGCCTCTTCTCTACCAGTACATGCGGGGGAAGTACGTCGCCGAGAATGAAGCCGAAATCGAGACACTGAACAAAAAGATCGAGGCGTTGAAAAACACACTTTCTGCGACGACGGGGACGAACAAACCGATAGCCAACTGCCAGGTTGTATCCTTCGGACGCGATCAGGTCGAACGTCCTCTTCGTGGGCTTATGCGGGAGGTGCTCCTTCGTTGGCCTGAGAACGGCAGTGATGAAGAACAACAAAGGTATTTCGAGCGTTACTTCCGCCGACCGGATGCCATAGGAATCCCTGATAACTACTCCGCCGCAAGAAAAGAAGGCGAACAACTGGACTCCGATAGAACGCTCCGCGTGCTGATGAAAGATGCTTTGGCTGCAGAACAGATTCTATTTCCCGGAACAAACCCGGGGGCCTTAATAAACAACTTCGAATCGAGCGAGTGGTCCGATGTTCCTTCTGCTGCCGATCTGTTTCAGCACCTCCTTGACAGGGCCAAGGCCGTCCTTGAGCCAACGCTGGAACCGCGCTACGGCTTCTGGGACTACCCCAACGATGGTCGGGCGGCGTACGTGCCTTTTCCGCTTGTGCGGCGCATCTCCAATATTGTGTTTCGACTGAGAGGCCACCTTTGTTTCAGTATCCCGATTGCTGTGGATGGCGGTTTGCCCGACTGGATCCGCATCCCCGCCGATGTTAAAGCGGCCGCCAGCGAGTTACAGCTGATCCTGGCGAACTTTGTACTCGCGAGCATCCTGAACCGGGCGATGGCCAAGGGTATTGATCACGCGGAGGTAGACCTCAAGGGGCTAGTTCTCCATAAATGTGGTATCGACGCTAAAAGTGACGACATACGCGCGGATTCCGACATAATGAAACCAGACGAGTGGAGGAAAACGATTCGGAATCTGTATCGCACCGGCGGCTATTGGCAGCTGCTGGGCCCTTACATGCGCAACTACAACACCCACCGCGATATTGTGCGCTTCCTTGGCGTTCCTTCAGATGACTCAGATGATTCAGATGACTCAAGCGCCGCACTTCCTAGAAGCGGTAATGTCGTAGTCGGATCCTCCTTGATCCGATCTATCGCCGATCACTTGCGCACTAAGCAGGGAACAAAGATGTTGCTTGTTGGCGTGGACATCGGAGGCACTTTGACCAAGATACAGTTGTTCCTCTTTCGATCATCTCACGCGAACGGCCCCTCCAGAATCGAGCCCGCGAGCGACGTCTTCCGGATGCAAACCGAAGACCCGGAAGCAAGGATGGAAGAAGGGAAAGAGCAAACCTTGGGAACACCCCTTGCCAAAGGAACCGAAAGATTCGCCGAGCGGCTGGTTCGCGAGGTCCTCAATGAGTGGCGGGAGAACGATGAACTGCAAAAGAAGCTCTGCGATTCTCAACTTCAAATAGTGATCGGCTTAACATGGCCTGGACCGATCCGAAATGGACATATCGCAGGGATCAGCCGCCCCCTCAACCTACTGTATTGGCCCGTCATCCCTGACCCTCCCGGGAAGGTGAACTACACGATTGACGACCTCTTTGGAGTCGATATACCCAAGGCCGTGTCGGATGCATGGAGAAAAGTATTCGCCAAGATCCCGATGTTGCAGAGTGGGAAAGGTAGCCCTTTTGTTAGCGTGCTGAATGACGGGGACGGTGAGGCGGTTGGTACGATCATGGAGGGCGCCGGAAACGAAGACAAGCGAACAACGGACGTCGAGCAGGACGCGGTGCTTGCGGTGATCAAGCTTGGCACCGGCTTGGCAGGCGGCTCGCTGAAATGGATGAAGCAGGGATTTGTCCTCCAGACGGGGCCTTTCGAGTGGGGCAAGCTATTGCTGGATGTCGGGGCCCCGCCCAAGAAGGAATTTCCTCAAGGCGTGGCCGCTGAGTACCTCTCAACAAGATCCCTGTCGAGACTTGCCACGCGGCTTGGCGAAGAGAAGGGCAGCTTCCAGGAAGAGGCTCCGGACAGCGGCGAGATCGGCCGGATTGGTGGGCTCTTGGATAAGATCAACAACGCCAAGAACAATGGGTACTGTATGGATGACGTCGCGCTTGTAATAAACGACTATCAGGACCTCATCTGGGAATGCGGCGCCCGCCAGGCAGGGCTCAGTAGGCCTTGGGGTGTGCCAGTGAGCGTGGATGTCGTACGCTTGCTTCTCGAAAAGAAGCTCAAGAAGGGGGCGAAGCTTTTTCGTGCAGTGCAGCTGGCTCTCAGGATCTATCCCGAGAAAGATCTGCTCGATCAAGTGCGGACAGAGATCGACGCGTTGGGCAGAACCCGCCTGGACCGGCTGCTCAAATGGCCTCTAGACAGACAGAATTGTCCGGAGCTTCCTGAAGTTAGTGGAATGCCCAACATTGCCAAAGCCCTCTACGATATTCCGTGCTTCCAAGGTGCGGGGGAAGTTGCGTTGGATTGCATTCGGGCGCTTGGGGCCTACCTCGGCGACTTTTGCGTCCTTCTGCATGACCAACTTGAGGTCAACCAAGTCATTCTGTCCGGAGGGGTGCTTTCTGACCGCACGGGCGAGATTGCAATCGATGAGGCTCGTAAGCGTGTAAGACTATACGGACTATCGCTTGGAACGCCGATGGATTCTGGTGCGCTCCCTCTGACGGTGATCAGCGGTGAAAACGACGACCCGGATGTCGGCGGACAACCGGCACGGCGTAAAAACAGCGCAGCGGATCGCGGCACCCTTGGGGCTGCATCCTTTGCGGCGGCGGCCTTCATCGAGGACCTGAAGGCTACTGGTCGCCAGCTGTTAACTGCTTGTTTGTTACCTCTGGGGGCCGCGCGGCGGGTGGAAATCAGGAAAGGCAGTGACTCGGAGGTATCTGTCCTGGTCGATGGCAAACGCCTGGAACGCGACAACAAGCCTATCGATTTCTCAGCCTTCGCTCTTACTGAACAGGATCTGATCGATTTCATGAAGGAACAAGCGGTTGAGTGGGATTATTACCAAGTCGGTGAGACCACTTTCGTGCGATGGATAAAGCGTTAGGCACGACTCTCCCCGGCAAGCCAGTAGCTCGTGATGCCGACGGGAACCTGTAGTATCAGGGGGAAAGAATCGCACGAGTCGAACTGGCTTACAGGGCAGCAGTTTTTGCGGGTTAAGGTAGGGCACCGAGCGCGGCGTAATTCGCTAGGAATAGTCCTGCAAGGTACCCTACAGGCGCGGGTTGACATGGAAGGGCATCCATCCGGTCTTGGAGTTTTCCCACGAGGTTTACGCCAAGGGCATCAGCCTAGGCTGTCGAAATGTCCTGAGTTTTGATGCCAAACCGATTCCGGGTCTTGGATTGCATCATCGAACGCACTGGGGAGGCCTAATCGGTGTCGGGGTCGCTATCGGAATGGGTATCGAATCCGCTCATCGATCAAAGCAGCCAGCTCGATACCAATCCCTCATTCCGACCTTGACACCGATCCCGACACCGACTAAGCATCCATAAACCGGGAAGCGCTTGTTTTAGTGAGACTGCAGATTTCGACAGCCTAGCATCAGCCTCACCAAGAAGGCGATGCGCAAGGTCGAAGCGCGGCTGCTGCGCAATCCAGAACTGCCCAAATGGGACATCCTGATCCAACTGCCCAAATGGGACATCCTGATCCAGCCCGCTTGCGCGGTATGAATGAAATCGGAAATCACTAGCGCCCTCGGTGCAGCCGTGCTTTACTCCGCTCCTGGCCCGCAACGTCGCATCGCCTGCTGCCAGAGCGCATCGAACCCACGCAGAGAAAACGCCGGCTCCAGCTCTCGCCCATTGATTTCCACCACCAATCGATCCCCGGCTCGCATCGCGTCGATGAGTCCGAGCATTTGTCGCTGTTCCCGGGCGCCTGCAAAATGCGGTCGCAATGTCAGGCGGCGATCGTAAGCCGTTTGCGTCAGGGCAGAAGGAACCGCCGCAACCCCGAGCGGCTTCGGCCCCTCCACGCGCAACAGGGCTCGCAGCCGAGGCAGATCGGCAGCGGAAAAACCGGTAACGGCGTTGGCATCCAGCTCGATGCGTGTTGCATTGTTGGCGTCTTGGCGCAGCGTTACCGTCAGCATCGGATGCTGTACCTCGCTGACGCGGTCATACCCGCCGCTGTTCAACGTGCATTCAGTACCCACCGGATCGGGCAGCGATGCAAACCAGGCGCCCTGCTCGATATACAGGTTTCCGGCCAGCGCAAGTACCGGCAGCAGCAGGATTGCCCCGACATAACAGCGTATATCCATCCCGGTTTGGATGCTGCGCGGCGGTCGAGCTGAGCGCTGCGAACCAGGGCGATTGCTGTCGGGAAACAAACCAACTGGCTTGCCTTCTCGTCCGACATCGACGTTGCGGTTGCCGCTGCGCGAAGGCAAACCAGAATTCGGCGCCAGTTGGTCTGTTTCTCTTCGGCAATCGCCTGAAGCCACGCCATCCCACCGCGTCTCGGCACAGAACATGGGCAGGATGCTCCGCTCTCTGCCGAATCGATGGACGTTAGCCAGCATCATTCCCCAAGCAACCGCCCGACGATGCTGAAACCCGCCACATAGGTGCCGGCAGCAGAGCCCAGGGTGCTGAAAATAAACACCAACAACACGCGGGAGACGCGGTTCCGCCACCAGCCACGCACATTGATTACGTCATCGCGTAATGTGGAAAAGTCACCGACGCTGGGCCGACGCAGGGTCAGCTCGATTGCGCCGGCGACCATGCCGGCACCGATGGTCGGGTTCAGCGAGGTCAGCGGGGCGGCACAAAATGCTCCGAGCACAGTCAGCGGATGTGCGCCGGCTATGGCGGTACCCAGCGCCGACAGGCTGCCGTTGATCAACACCCAATGCAATACCAAATCCCAGCCCAACTCCGGACTTTGGGTGAATCCGTAGGCGAACATGCCCAGAATCACCGCGACGATGGCCCAGGGCACGATGCGCCAGCCGCGTGCCGGCGGCGGCACATGGTCGAGTTCAGCCAGCACCTGCTCCGGGTGCGGAGTGGATTGCTCGAGTTTACTGGCCAACCCTTTTAGATGACCGGCGCCCACCACGACCAATAGGTTGCGATAGCCATGCTCGCGCATTTCGCTGATCAGTCGCGCGGCCATGTAGCGATCGCGCTCCTCGATCAGCGGCACGAAAAGATCGCGACGATCCTGGGCAAATTCGGTAAAAGCCGTTTCCAGCATGTCGCCCTGTTTCAGATTCTCGACATCCTCCTCGGTGACCTGTTCGCGCGACAGCAGACCAGCCAGCAGACCGGAGAACAGATTGAGTCGCTTCCACAAGCCCAGGTTCTGCGCGGCGCGCCGCAGCGTGGTGCCCAGTTCGCGGTCGATCAACAACAACGCAAGACCGCGCTCCTCGGCCAGGCGGATTGCCATACGCTGCTCGGCGCCGGGCTCGATGCCGAACTGGTCCGCAAGGCGTTGCTGATAGGCAGACAACGCCAGGTTCGCCGCCACCATGTAGACGCGCTTTTCGCGAATCACGGCGAACAAATCGAGTTGTTTCAATGTCTCCGGTCGAACGATGGCATTGAAGCGGCTGCGGCACAATTCCACAGCGACCGCGTCGAAACCAAGGCTTTCGGATTGCAACAACTCGCGTACTTTCTCGGCGCTGTTGCGCGAGACATGGGCGGTGCCGAGCAGATGCAGCACGGCATCCTTGGTACTGATCGTCAACAGAGGTTCTTCAGGAATTTGCGTCATGGACCGCGCAGGAATCGATATCAATCATCGGAAGCGCATGATACCGCAGCGATGCCGCCCATGGGTGCTGGCAGACGCTCGCGACAATGGCTTATGATCGCAAAGCATGTTTGAAATGACCTCGGCCAATGTCTCTTCCAGAATGCAGCAGGAATTCCAATGACTTCATTTCGTGCGTTTACTGTGCTGGTTCTCATGCTGTCCATCGGCCTCGGCACGGGTTGCGGCCGTGTCAAGGAGGATAAGATGGCGACCGCCCTGTACGTTGCGACCAAGGGCTACCGCGAGTCCATCCGCTGGGGCTATTTCGATGCCGCGGCTGGTTTTTTGCATCCGGATCAGCGCGCAGACCTGGACATGAAGGCGCTGGAAAATGTACGCGTCACCGGTTATGAAGTCATCCAGCCCGCGGTGATCACACCCCAGGAGACAGCCGTGCAGCGGGTGCGGATCGAATATGTGCTCGAAGACGAGCAGCGGCTGAAAAGCCTGATGGATCGGCAAGAGTGGCGTTGGGATGAGGAACGCGTGGCATGGTGGCTGTATACTGGCTTACCCGAGTTCGGCGACTGATCCGCGATTGCGATCCATTTGCCAGCGGCCAACTCGGCCCGCGCCGGGCAGACACCTGCCCATCGGACCCCCACCAAGACCCACACCAACCCGACCCAATGATGGAAAACCTGTTTGTCATCCTCGTGCTGTTGCTGGTCGGCTGGCTCTGGCTGGACATGTTGCGCGCGCGCGAAATGGCCGTGGCCATGGCAAAACGCGCCTGCGAGCGTCACGATGTGCAGTTCCTGGATCAGGCGGTTGCGTTGCGCCGGCTGGGCTTGCGCTGGACCAATGATGGGCTGCGGCTGCGACGCCAGTATCGCTTCGAGTTCAGCGAGGAAGGCACGGGCCGGCGAAACGCTTGCCTTGTGCTGGTGGGCCTGCGCGTCGAGACGCTCGACATGGGGTTGCCGCCAACTCCC
This sequence comes from Thiohalocapsa sp. PB-PSB1, assembly GCA_016745215.1. GTDB lineage: Bacteria > Pseudomonadota > Gammaproteobacteria > Chromatiales > Chromatiaceae > Thiohalocapsa. The sequence continues at coordinate 7,586,223 of CP050890.1, read as the reverse complement.
GAGCAGCCGCCTTGACGGCGGCGATTTCCCGCGCTTTTTGCTGGACCATTTTTCTGGGCCATTTTCCTGAACCAGCCGACGCGCACCGATCCGGAAGCTGAAGCCTTTGCATGGCACCAGCGGCGTTCTGCTGCATCCCACCTCTTTGCCGGGCCGTTTTGGTATCGGCGATCCCGGACCGGCGGCCTATCGTTTTGTCGACTTTCTTGCCGCCGCAGGCCAGGGGCTTTGGCAAATGCTGCCCCTCGGCCCCACCGGTTATCGCGAGAGTCTATATCAGTGCCCATCGGCTTTTACAGGCAATCCGCTGTTGATCAGCCCGGATGACCTGCGTGATGCCGGCTGGGTCGAGGATGCCGATTTCGGGTATGCCCATTTCCCGCGTGCGAATGTGGATTTCGGCCCCGTGCACGGCTTCAAGAACCACCTGCTGTCACGCGCTCATCAGGGCTTCGCGGCTCGCGCACAAGCCGCCCAGCGCGCTGACTGTGCGAGCTTTTGCCAACTCCACCATGGATCAAGCGGCCTCGCGGGTGGTCTCATCGACCAATTCGGTGTCCGTTTTGGGCTCCTCGGTCGCCGTTTGCCGCGGTGCAAGACCCCATTCGATCAGCTCCATGCGCCCGTCCCGATGCTCGACGATGGCGGTGCAGCTATCCACCCAGTCGCCGCAATTGATGTAGGTGATGCCCTCCAAGTCCTTGATGGCCGCGGCATGGATATGGCCGCAGATCACGCCGTCCACATCGCGTTGTTTCACCGCCTGCACGACGCTTTTTTCGAACTCGTAAATAAAGCTGACGGCCTCCTTGACCTTGCGCTTGGCATAGCCGGACAGCGACCAATAGCCGGCGATGCCGAGCCGGCGCCGCAACCAGGACAACCATAGGTTCAGCCGAACCACCAGGGCATAGGCGCGATCGCCAAGCACCGCAAGCCAGCGATGATAGCGGGTCACCTGATCGAATTCGTCGCCGTGGAAGAGCAGCCAGCGACGACCGTCGGCGCCGGTATGAATGTATTCGCACTCCACCTGAATATGACCGAAGGCGACCCCCACGTGTTCGCGCAGCGCCTCGTCATGGTTACCGGGAATAAAGAAAACCCGCGTACCATGACGAGCGCGCTTGAGGATCTTCTGCACCACGGTATTGTGCGGGGTCGACCAATAAATGCCGCGTTTCATGGCCCAGAAATCGACGATGTCGCCAACCAAAAACAGATGCTCGGAATCGTAATCGCGCAGGAATTCCAGCAGCCGCTTGGCTTGACAGGCGCGGGTACCAAGATGGATGTCGGACAAAAAAATGGAGCGGACCTTGGGCATCTGTGGTTCTCCGTCGTTGGTGTTGGCATGGCAGACAGCCTTACCCTTGTCGTTGATCCCATGCGCTGACCGCAGCGCGACAGGGCTTCAAGCCGGAGTTGAACGAACGCCGCCAACGCGGCCTACAAAGCGGTAACAGGGCATGCGCAGTCCCGGCAGATAGGGCACCGGCGCCCGTGTCTCGATCAGCCGATGATCCGGCAGGCGCGCGCGCAGCAATGCGAGATGTTCCGGGTTGGGGTGCACGCCGTCATGGCCGAACCAGCGCGGCCAAAACCAGCGGGTCAGCGGCCCATGGCGCACCAAACCCGCCTCCGGCCGGGCTGCCGAGACATAAAAATCCACCACCCCGAGGCGTCCGCCCGGGCGCAACATCGCGATCGCGTTATCGATCGCCGCACGCCAGTCCGGAATCATCGTCAACGCATAGGAGAGGTAGACGCAATCCACCGGCTGGGACGGTCGCCAGCGGCTGGCGTCATCCTCGATCACATCCACATTGGGCATCTTTGCGGTGCGCTCGCGGGCGCGCTCCAGCAAAGCCGGGCACAAATCCACCAGGGTCGCCTGCTCGAGGGCGGCCAGCCGATCGCCGAAAAACAGCAGATTGCGCCCGGTACCGGCACCGAGTTCCACGATGCGCTCGCCGGCCACCGGGTCGAGCATGGCGATCAACTCCCGCCGACCATGCAGCAGGCGTTCGCGAAAGCTGTCGTAGGCCGCGGCTTGCGGAGCATAGAAGGCTTGCAAGCGCTGCGCATGGCTGCCCCGCCGAGGCTGACCGCGCAACAGGCGCAATAGGATCGATGCATCGCTTGCGGGCATGCGCTGCGCTCCTCAGGTACGCAGGTCGGCGATGTGAAAGCCGGCGTAGGTATGCACCCGATCCAGCGGTTGCAGTGCCGCGGCCAGTTCCGGATAAAAGGTCAGGCGCTCCACCAGCCGACCCTGATCCCCGCCCAGTTCCAAGGACTCCAGCCAGCGTGGCGCGGCGTGCGCGCTGCGGAAAATGATGCGCGCATCGGCGCGCGCGCGTTCCAGGATCAACAGCCATTCCTCGATCAATGCGCGCGGATGATAGGAACTCATCCAGTCCATATGGTCGAGCAGAACGAACTTGGAAATCGGCTCCCGATGTGCGGACAGGAATCCGGAAACCGTCTGGGTATGCAGGTGAATGCGATCCGCCAGTCCGCCCTTCAACGCGGCGAAATTATCCGGCTTCAAATACTCCGGACAACAGCTCTCGGTGTAATGGCCATGCAGATAGACAGCCCAGAAATAATTGGTCCAGACTGGTATTTGGCGGAACAGGGTATCGATGGCATCGCGCACGAAGCCGGCGACCCCGCGTTCGTGCTGATATTGCACCTCCTTGCGCTGCGGATGGGGCACACCGAGCAGGCTCATGGTCAACTGGCGCGACAGGGTCCAGTTGATGGCTGGGCTCCAGATCAGCGGCTGCACCCGGTGGTCGTAAACCTGTCGCTGATGATCCAGCGAACGGGTCTCGAACAATTCGGCGATGCCGGCGGACAGTTGTGGCCGAAACCGGAGATAACTTCGAAAGCCGCGCGCGACGATCCCGGACAGGCCATGAAAATAAAAGCTGCCCCGAGGGTTGCCGAACCAGCCGACGCGCCGGTCCCAGAAGGCGCGCGCAAATGGGCTCAATGTCGCGCGTAAACGCTCCCGGTACAGAGTGCTGAAGCCTGGATGATAGCCGCGGCCGAAGGCGGCGAAGAAATCCGCATAGTCGAGCTGCCGGATGCCGGCCAATTTTAGCTCCAACAGCGCATTCTGGCGCGGATTGGCATCCACCGCATGGATATGCCGGGGGCCGAGCAGCGCGTAATCGAGCACATTACAGCCAGCGCTGGTGATCACCAGCATGCGATCGTTCGGCCCGATGTCCAGCACCTGCCGATCCACCGACGGATCTTCCCAACAGGTGTTATAGACCAGCGCACGGGAATAGATGGCATCGAAAATCGCCTGGTCGAAACGATCGGCAAGCGTGATGCGGGTTGGATCGGGCACGGCGTTTCCCCCGGGCGAGAATGAGGCGATGCTGATCCGGCGCCTGCATCGCGCGCGGCCAGCGGGATAGGATCGGAATGGTAGCGCCAGGTTATGACAGCAGCGTTGCCCTTTTGCGATGCACAGATGACGATTGGATTGCATTTTCTGGACTCCTGCTCTGTCGCCCTGACCGCGAACAGGTGCACGGGTGCTGCCTTCGAAGAATATGAGTCTTCACCGCAGAGCCGCAGAGTAGGCTGTCGAAATGTCCTGAGTTTTGATGCCAAACCGATTCCGGGTCTTGGATTGCATCATCGAACGCACTGGGGAAGCCTAATCGGTATCGGGGTCGCTATCGGAATCGGTATCGAATCCGCTCATCGATCAAAGCAGCCAGCTCGATACCAATCCCCAATTCCGACCTTGACACCGACACCGACTAAGCATCCACAAACCGGGAAGCACTTGTTTTAGTAAGACGGCAGATTTCGACAGCCCAGCCGCAGAGTACGCAGAAGTTCCAAGGCACCTCGCCCGCAAGCGAACCTTGACGACTCGCAGCAGCCAGCCGACGTAGGAGCCCGCTTGCGGGCGACCCGTCAGGCACAATGCCAGCGAATCGGACGCGAGCAACGCGCCTTCCCAGGGAGAAGGCAGCAGCCTCACAAAGAAAGCAAGGATTCACCGCAGAGCCGCAGAGTACGCAGAGTTTCCAAGGCGCCTCGCCCGCAAGCGAACCTTGACGACTCGCAGCAGCCGGCCGACGTAGGAGCCCGCTTGCGGGCGACCCGTCAGGCACAATGCCAGCGAATCGGACGCGAGCAACGCGCCTTTCCCGGGAGAAGGGTGCTGCCTTCGAAGAATATGAGTATTCACCGCAGAGCCGCAGAGCCGCAGAGTACGCAGAGTTTCCAAAGCGCCTCGCCCGCAAGCGAACCTTGACGACTCGCAACAGCCGGCCGACGTAGGAGCCCGCTTGCGGGCGACCCGTCAGGCACAATGCCAGCGAATCGGACGCGAGCAACGCGCCTTCCCAGGGAGAAGGCAGCAGCCTCACAAAGAAAGCAAGGATTCACCGCAGAGCCGCAGAGTACGCAGAGTTTCCAAAGCGCCTCGCCCGCAAGCGAACCTTGACGACTCGCAGCAGCCGGCCGACGTAGGAGCCCGCTTGCGGGCGACCCGGCAGGCACAATGCCAGCGAATCGGACGCGGGCAACGCGCCTTTCCCGGGAGAAGGGTGCTGCCTTCGAAGAATATGAGTATTCACCGCAGAGCCGCAGAGCCGCAGAGTACGCAGAGTTTCCAAAGCGCCTCGCCCGCAAGCGAACCTTGACGACTCGCAGCAGCCGGCCGACGTAGGAGCCCGCTTGCGGGCGACCCGGCAGGCACAATGCCAGCGAATCGGACGCGAGCAACGCGCCTTCCCAGGGAGAAGGCAGCAGCCTCACAAAGAAAGCGAGGATTCACCGCAGAGCCGCAGAGTACGCAGAGTTTCCAAGGCGCCTCGCCCGCAAGCGAACCTTGACGACTCGCAGCAGCCGGCCGACGTAGGAGCCCGCTTGCGGGCGACCCGTCAGGCACAATGCCAGCGAATCGGACGCGAGCAACGCGCCTTTCCCGGGAGAAGGGTGCTGCCTTCAAAGAATGTAAGTATTCACCGCAGAGCCGCAGAGTACGCAGAGTTTCCAAGGCGCCTCGCCCGCAAGCGAACCTTGACGACTCGCAGCAGCCAGCCGACGTAGGAGCCCGCTTGCGGGCGACCCGTCAGGCACAATGCCCGCGAATCGGACGCGAGCAACGCGCCTTCCCAGGGAGAAGGCTGGTGATGGTGTAGAAACAAGCTAAACAGGTTTTTGGCTTGGGTGTCGCCTGCCGACTCATTCGGTATCGGTATCGGTATCGGCGTCGGTATCGGTATCGGCGTCGGTATCGGTATCAACGTCGGTATCGGTATCGAACTGACCAACCCGCTATCCGCCAAGCTCCTCGCTGACCGCCTAGCCACGCTGTCCGCGCTTCGTGAGCATGGCCACACGACGATCGAGCAGTGCCTTTTGCTTGCCGTTGTCGTCTGCGCACAACGCATCGCACACCAGCAAGCACGTCCTGAATCGCAGCGCACTCCAGCGCCGAGCCTCGTGCGATTTCAAACGACCGGCGTCGATCCCCGCTCGTCGCTTTGCCGTTACCCTCGGCAATGTTCAGCGCGATGGCCTACGATGCGCACCTACGATGCACACAGGCGTTGATCCTTCGCGTTACGCTGTCCTTTCACATGCTCGCAGTCCGGTGGCATCGCAGTCGTGGATGCTGGTGCCGGTCAGGTCGGCGTTCTCGGCGCTGGCGTCGCATAGCCGGCAACGATCGAACAGGGCGCGGGACAGGTCGGCGCGGTCGAGTCGGCTGCCGCCGAAATCGCAGTCCTCGAAACGGCCGTTGGCAAGGTCGGCGCCGGTCAGGTCCAGATCGCGACAGTCGAACCAGTCCCCTGGTCGGCCCTGCCAGTGCTGATCGCGCAGCGCGATGCCGGCAAGCCGGAAGCCGCGCAGATGGGCGCCGGGGAGCCGGTGGCGGTGGGCGTGCAGACAATAGGCCAGCGCCAGTTCGCTGATATGCGGGCGGTAGTCGGCGCGCAGCCGGTCGAGGCCGCGCAGGCAAAGGGCGGTGTCGCGGCGCTGGATCAGGCCGCCGAGGAAGCTCAGGGTCTCGGGGCTGGGGCGCGGAATGGACCAGGCCTGGAAACGATCCGCCGAGGTCTGCTGGGGCTGCTCGTTGGCGCCGGCGGCGCATAGCGCCCGGTGCAACGAGCGGGCCAGAAAGAACTCCATGATGGAGCTGTGGGCGAAGCGGAAGCGGTCTTCGCCCTCGCGCACCAGAAAGCTCGCATTGCGCAGATCCTCATGCAGGATCGCCAGTCGGCCGGGTTGGGTCCGGTAGGCGAAGTAGCTCATGTCGCGCCAGCGCGGTTCGGCCAGGATCTGGTCGAGCAGCCAGTCCTCGAGCTGGGCATGGTTCAGGTCGCGCTCGGCGCTGGCCCACAGGCGGTGGGCCAGGCGCTCCATCAGGATCAATTTGTGCTCGCGCTCCAGGCGGTGCTTGGGGTCGTCGCGGTGCAGCCAGTCGTCCACCAGGCCCTCGTAGAGATCGGCAATGTCCACCGGGCGGCCGGCCCGGCGTTGGGCCTCCAGGCTGTCCACCTGATGCTGGATCAGGCGCAGGTTGTAGGGGCGGCTGCCCAGGTCGCGCAGGTCGTGGACCTCGTCGAGCATGGCGATCAGGCGTTGTGCCTGGGCCGGATCATCGGCGAACACCTGATGGAAGTATTGCTCCACCTGGGCCGGGCCAAAGGGCATGTGAGCCAGAGGTAATCGGTGGCCGCGACCTGCTCGCGCTGCTCGCCGTCCAGCGCGCTGAGCTGGGCCTTGAGATGCGGGAAGAAATGGCTGCGGCAGGTCATGATCAGCCGGCCGACGCCCTTTGCTCGCTGCCAGTTGCGGGGCGCCGGGCGCGGCGGCTTCCACAGCCGCGGCGGCAGGATCTCCCAGAGCGCGCGCAGAAAGCGCCGGCACTGTTCCGGGGTGAGCCGGTTCATGACCTCGTCCAAGCCGTCGAAAATGACCAGTCCGCCCTGCCGTTGAGCCAGGCGGCTGATCTGGGCCGGCTCCGGCGGCGGCTGGCCCTCCAGGGGCTGGTAGCCGGCGTGGATCAGCCAGCGGAGCATGGCGTCCAGGCTCGGCGCGCCCTGCTCCCAGTCCCAGTCCATGTCGTGGATGGCGCGCAGGTCCAGATACAGCGGCAGCGGCAGAGCGGCAGCGGCTCCCTGGTCCTTGGCGCGCAGGCGCAACAGCTCGACGGTCAGACGCTGGCACAGCATGGTCTTGCCCATGCCCAGCTCGCCGAAGATGGCGCAGAAGCAGTCGCCGGCCGGGTCGCGCAGCCAATCGAGCAGGAAGGGCAATGCGGTCTTGGGCTCGGGCGGGTCTGCCGCCGCTTGGCGCCGATGGCTGGCGGGCTCGGGGGCGCGGTCGTCCATGGGCGGGTCGACGAAATGCTGCGGGTCGCAGTCCTGCGCGCGCCATTGCGGCTGCTGCATGAGCCGATGCAGGCGGGTGTCGGCTCGCTCGGGCCGCTCCAGCCGCTGGATCAGGTGCTGGGCGGCGTCGCTGATCCATTGCGCCCGCGTTGCGCCGCGGATCTGGTCCCAGCAGCTCTGGCCTTGGTCGCGAAAGACCTCCAGCCCGGAGAAGGCGGTGTTACGCAATTGCTCCTTGGTGACCCGGCGCAGCGCCAGCGGGACGATGGGCCGGCGGGACTGAAACGGCTGCGCCGAGCTTTTGAGCTCCGCGATCAGGGCCGGGCTGAGCAGGGCCAGCACGGCGCTGGCCTGCTCCAGCATCCGCGCCTGTTCCTGTTCGCGGACGGTGCCGGGGGCTGGCTGCTGCCAGTCGTCCGCCGCCCATGCGCGGTCCAGACTCAGCAGTTGGTCGGCGAGCAATTGGTGTAATTCGAGCGCCTTCTTTTGCTCGTTTTGCGCATAAAGCAGCAGATAGTGCCGCCGAGGGTGCTCGGAGCGCTCGGCAAAAGGCTGGTCGACCAGCTGTTCGGGCAGGCCGTGGAGCTTGGCCTGGTTATAGGCGACGATGCGCGCCTCGCTGTCGTCGGCGGTGACGAACCAGAGTCGGCGCTCGGTCGGCGCGGCCTTTTTGCGCTGGTCGACGCGCAGTTGAAATAGCATGCCGTGTTCGTCGGCGATCGCGGCGAGGTTGGTGCGAAAGCCGTTGAAGGTCTTGTCGGCCCGGGTCTTTGCGGCGGGGTCGCCAAGGCTGTCGGGAAACAGCGCGGCGTAGGCCTGGGCATAGGGGATGCGTCCGTCATCGGCGATCAGGTCGATGAGCTGGCCAAGCCGCTGCTGGCTGATGGGCGAGAGCAACGGCAGCAGGCGCTTTGCCCATTGCTGGACGCTGTCTTTCGGGGCCGGGTCGAGGGTTGGGGGCATGGGCTGGGGAATCCGGATTGAGCCAAGTTTGGGCTTTGGGGTTCGAGCTTTGGGCTGGGAAATCAGGGAAAGCAGGTCGCAAGCCGGCGCAGCATCGCCGCAACGAGCTGATCGGCGAAGCGCTCGCTGATATGACCGCTGGTGTTGTTGAAGGCGCGACCGTCGGCGTCGCTGAAGTATTGCAATTGCTCGAGCCCCGCGAGATCGGCGCTGCCATCCAGCGGCACCGGCTTGAGCAGGACCGGGATCGCGGGCTTGCGCAACCTGGTGCGGTTGCCGCCGCCGGGCCGGCGCACATGGGCGATGAAGGTCGGCAATTCGTCGCGGCGGATGAAGCCGCTGGCGAAAAAGGCCGGCGAGAGCAGCAGCAGGCCGAAATCGCAATCGGCAAGGGCATCGTCGATGGCATCTGTCCAGCGGCTGCCGAGGCCGATGTCGTCGTCGATCCAGCCAGTGAACGCGAATGCCCGGCTGATTGCGAGCCGAGGCTCGATCAGATCCAGCAGTCGGCGCGCCTGGCGCTTATCCTGGTGGGCATAGCTGACGAAATACCTGAGATCGCGGGGCATGTGGCACTCCGATCGGATGTACAGGAGCCTGAGTGTAGCCGCCGATCGGACCATGTCAACTGGATATGTTGGATAAGAAAGGAAATGAAATGCTGGGTCTGGAGTCGGTACCCAAAGCGCCTATGGTCGTTTTGTGGGACGGTTGCGGCGATGTCGAGGCCGGGTGAGAAGACGAGCAAGATAGTGGCCTGTGGCCTTTCTCCTGGGAAAGGCGTGGCGCTCGCGTGCGATTCGCTGGCATTGTGCCTGCCGGGTCGCCCGCAAGCGGGCTCCTACGTCGGGCGGCTCCCAGGAGTCGTCAAGGTCGGCTTGTGGGCGAGGCATCTTGGGCGCTCTGCGCTCTCTGCGCTCTCTGCGGTTAATGCTTATATTCTTTGAAGGCAGCAGCCTTCTCCTGGGAAAGGCGTGGCGCTCGCGTGCGATTCGCTGGCATTGTGCCTGCCGGGTCGCCCGCAAGCGGGCTCCTACGTCGGGCGGCTCCCAGGAGTCGTCAAGGTGCGCTTGCGGGCGAGGCGCCTTGGGCTCTCTGCACTCTCTGCGTCTTTGCGGTGAATTCTTATATTCTTTGAAAGCAGCAGCCTTCTCCTGGGAAAAGCGTGGTGCTCGCGTGCGATTCGCTGGCATTGTGCCTGCCGGGTCGCCCGCAAGCGGGCTCCTACGTTGGCCGGCTCTTACGAGTCGTCAAGGTGCGCTTGCGGGCGAGGCGCCTCCCTCTGCGTACTCTGCGTCTCTGCGGTGAATCCTTGTATTCTTTGAAGGGGCAACCTCTGTGCGATACCGCAGATGTGATGCATCGCGGCGGCCCTCGAATCGGCCGCATCGGTGGCGATCCCGGCCAGCATGCCGGCCAGCATTCCGGCTAAATGAGCGGCCTGAAGCGCCGGCCAGGCGGTGTTGGTCAGGAGTGCCGTGCCGAGCAGGTTTTCTGCCAGCACCTTGCCCAATACCAGCAGGCCGAAGCCCGCTGCCCAGCAATCCTTGGCGCCCATGGCGGCCACCAGTCCGGCACCGACCAGCGCATTGATCAGGCCGGAGAGTCCGCAGTAGCGCTGATAGGCCGGCATGCAGGCCAAAAAGGCGATGTCGATGACCAAGATGGCGCTGGCGATCACCAGGCAATATCGTTTCCCCAGCAGCGGTTCGTAAACCATGCCCACCAGCAGCAATCCGAGCCCGTCCCAAAGCAAATGCCCCGCATCGCTGTGCGCCAGATGCCCGGTGATCAGCCCCCAAGGCTGGGCTGCCAGCTGCATGCCCCGGTGCAATACCCAGGCATCCGGCGCTGCACCGGCAAGGGCATAGATGAGCAGGGCCCACAAGACGATCGATGCGCTGCGCCAGGGAAATTCGAGGGGGTGAATGGAGAACATGGAAAGCTCCGCAGTCCGCTCCATTGGCCCGGCATCGGATGCTTGTGCCGCATGCCAACAGAGCGGTTCGTCAATTCATCGCCGGCGCGCGAGGCGACGGCGATCTGGATAAAAAATAGCCGCCGCCTCCAGCGACGGCTAGACTGTCCCGACGCAACGGCCAACTCAACCGGCCGCTGACAGGAATCGACGCCGGATGAGGATTGCCAATGCCGCGGCTGCCATCAGCAGAACTTGCCAGCCGGGCAATGCTCCGCCGCCACCGCTGCGATTTCCGCCACCGGACAGGCGCGGCTGTTTGCCGCTGAACATCGGTTGTTGTTGGTCCACGCGTCGCTGCTGCACCTTCTGCTCACGCTCGGCGCGGGCGTTGCGTTCCGCCTCAACGCGCTTGCTGTTACCGCGATCGATGCCCAGGCTTTGGAATACCTCGTCGCGCACCACCACCATCGAGGTGTAGTCGGTGACCAGGTCATATTCCACCCCGAGATCCACGATGGCACGCTGGATATCCGCATCGACACCGAAATCGGCGAGCTCCTGCTGTAGGTTCAAAATGCGGTCATAGGCCCAGAGTCGCTCCAATTCCGGGTTCAGCCGCGACTGCTCGGGGAACGCAAAGCGCGTTTGATATGCAATGGGCGCACCCGAGACCTGTGCTTTCAGGGTGACATCGGCCTCGCCGCCGCCCCAATAGTGACCGAGCAACATCAACTGCTGGCCGCGGTACAACGAGCCCGGATGTGCGGGCGTCAGATCGGCGGTCCGCACGCCATCGATCTCGACCTGAACGCCATGCATGGCCGCATGCGTCAATTTGCTGGTGGCGGTCAGAATCTCGCCGACGATATCGTCGCTGTTCGATACACCGCGGGCAAAGCCGTTAGAAGCGCGAGTCAGGGCCTCGAGCAATGGCCGGTTGGCGCTGTTGCCCATGATGAAACTGAACAGCCGCAGATCCTGCTGGTTCAGCCGCTCGATGAAGGCGCGCTGACGGGTCTCGCCGACATTGGCCACGCCATCGGTCACCAGCAGGATGCCGGTCGGACGATCGGCGTCGCTGTGGCGCAGGGCCAGATCCAGTCCGCTGTACAGATTGGTTCCGCCTGCCGGTCGGATTGCCGCCACCCGTGCTGTCCAATCCTGAACATGCTCAGGGGTCGCGGTAACGAAGCCGTTGGTCAATTCGCGCGCATGGTTGTTGAAGGTGACGATGCGGAAGCGATCGTCGGTGCGCATGCGTCCCAAGGCCTGGCGCACGCCCTCGGCCAGAGTCGCATACTTGCCCTGCATGGAGCCGGAGATGTCCAATACGAACAGCCAGTCGGCACCGGTTTCGACCGCGGCGAGATCGTCGCCGGGGGTCAAGGTCAACAAAAAGGTACCGCGGCCAGCGGCATCCGGTTTGTAGGTCACCAGATCGACGCTTCCGGGCAGATCCTGCGCCAAACGCCAATAGACCACGATGTCCTGATTCAGCCTGAAGGCCGGCTCGGTGGAGGGTGCAGTGAGGGCAGCGCCTTGCTCATCCGCGTCGACCGGGCTGTTGTCCAACAGCACGTCCCAGCGTTGCGGATCAGCGCGCGAGATGCTGGCTGCCGGATGGGCCGGCAGGCGCAGCGCCTCGACCGGATACCCGGAGCGCAATTTCAGGTTGAACTCGAAACGCTCGGTCACCGCCTCCTGTGCGGTCCAAAATGCCAGCTGTTGATCGTCGACCCCGCCTTCCTCCAGGGGATAGACATAGCGGCCGATGCCGTGATCCACCCGGGTCGGCTGTAGATAAACCAGGCGCGTGCGGGTATCCATGCCAGCGCGTACCGGCGTCACATGGATGTCGAAATAGCGATAGTCATCCTTCTCCGCCAGGCCGGCATCCTGGCCAAGCGCACGCTGATCTGCATAGACCTGACGCGCCGCGGCTTTTTCCAACACCTCGCCGACCACCGGCTTGCCATCGATCCAGACCGTGAACTCGGCCACCGCGCCATGCTCTGGCACCGGAAAACGATAAGTCGCTTCCAGATCGCGGGCGTGGGGGTTATGGAATGTCTGTTCCACCGTGGTCACGGCATAACCGTCCTGGATCAGCACATCGACCTGCTGGGTGCGGATCTCCAGTGCCGGCAGACTGCCGTCCGCTGGCGTCAACAGCCCGGCTGCCCCGGCTGGGGCAGCAGCAAGGCTGAACACTGCGCAGAGGCTGAACAAGGTGGCATTCAGCCATGGGTGAAAATGCATTCGATTGATCATGCTGGCCTCCGATGATTTAAACAATGTTCAATTAAAACGCCAAAGCAAGCCGGCGAGGCCGGCTTTTCTGAACGTTGTTTAATTTATAGCAGAAATTGAGCAATGTTCAAATATTATTTTCAACCTCCCGTCGACCCGGTTATCCTGTGGTCTGCAAAGGCGCGCCGAGGGGTGCGCGATGACCAGAGGCAGATGAATGGCCAGACGCGGCGAACATAGCAGAGAACAGATCGCATCCATGGCATTGGATGCAGCGCAGACCTTGTTGGAGGAGGTGGGACCGGGCGGACTCACGACCCGGGCCGTGGCAAAACGCATCGGCTACACCGCGGGCAGTCTCTATCTGGTGTTCCGCAACCGCGACGATCTGGTATTGCAGCTCAACGAGCGCACCCTGGACGAATTGCGCAAGTCGCTGGACAGGGCATTGGCAGACCACCAAGGCCCTGAACAACGCCTGATCGCGCTGGGACGCTGCTATCTGGACTTTGCCCAGCGGCATCCGTCGCGCTGGCGCTTTGTCTTCGAGCACAACACCGCCGACCCGGAACAGCTTCCGGCGGTTATGCGCGGCAAGATCGATGCGTTTTTCCAGCTGATTTCCGAGCAATTATCGCAGCGTTACCCGGAACTCGACGCGCCTGACTTAAGGCGCGCGGCGCAAACCCTGTGGGGCGGCGTCCACGGCATTGCGATGCTCGCCATCACCAACAAGCTGGCGGCCGGCGGCGATCATCCAGCACGCGAACTGGTCGACGACCTGATCGCCAATTATCTGCTTGGGCTTGGTTCAGGGCGTGCGGGTTCGCGTTGAGGATTGCGCTGTTCGTACCAGCGGACCCAACTCTTGATTTCGATCTGAGGGAATTGTGGGAAAGAGCGCCGCGGGGTGCTGCCTAGGCTGTCGAAATGCCCTGAGTTTTGATGCCAAACCGATTCCGGGTCTTGGATTGCTTCATCGAACGCACTGGGGAAGCCTCATCGGTGTCGGGGTCGCTATCGGAATCGGCATCGAATCCGCTCATCGATCAAAGCAGCCAGCTCGATACCAATCCCTCATTCCGACCTCGACACCGACACCGACTAAGCATCCATAAACCGGGAAGCACTTGTTTTAGTAAGACGGCAGATTTCGACAGCCTAGGTGCTGCCTGCTTGGAATGTTCAGCTATGCAACCAGAATGCAGTTTGGTCCACCGCAGAGACGCAGAGAAGAGGGATGCATGGGCCTTAAGCCTCTCTGCGCACCCTGCGTCTCTGCGGTGAATCCTTACATTCTTTGCAGGCAGCACCCGCGTGGGAAAGTGACCAGCAGTCTCGGCTGCATACCCGTCGCTTTCATCCAGCAGTTGGACTGATGTACGTCCTGCTAAAAGCGATTTTCCAACACGTGCAAATCACCACCTCCGTCACCTGATTTCCAGGGCATGGCCCGACTCGGGGGTCAAACGCAAGGTAAACAGCAAACAATGACATGGTTCGAAGACTTGACCGGATTTGCCGAAACGACACCAGACCAGGTGCGCGCCAAACTGCGGCTCGAGGATACCACCTTGACCTCGCTCGTGAACGGCAACAAGCTGGTGTGCGGACGTTTGCAGATGCCGTCGCTGGCAGAATTACGCACGGCGGTGCAGGCCGCCGATGGCCCGACTGGCAATCTTTCGGTGCGCGAAACGGTTGCGGACGTCCAGGCATTGCATGCCGAAAAGGCCAATGCTGGGGCCTTGTTTCAGGTCGCATCCCAGTTCAATTTGCTGGAAATGACCTCGCCGCGCATGACCCCCGAGCACGGGGTCGGCAGATACGAACAGGATCCGACCCAGGGGCCGGCCTGCGCCATTGCCGCCGGCGCAGGAACGATTTATCGAAATTACTTTGTATGGGTCGACAACAAACAAGGCCAATCGAAAGACCGGCAGATCGACTGTCTGGCGGAGCTTGGACAGGCTCTCGGCAATGCCCACAACCGCCTGTGGCACATGCAAAATGGCTACGCCCTGGCATCCAGAGAAGGCTTGATCGAGATCACCAAGCACCTGCGGATGGCAACCGACGAAGAGCGCGACGCCTTGCGCGCCCTGCTGCGGATCGGTCTACAGTGGCAAACTCAGGTCACGCTTCAAGGCTGCGATCATCTCCTGTCGCAGGCGTATTGCTCGGCATTGCCAGTTGCATATACGGAACACCCGCCAGAGCTTTGGGAACCATTCGCGCGCCTGGTATTGGAGGCAGCGTACGAGGCGATGCTCTGTGCCGCGCTATGGAATCGGTTTCGTCATGGCCAGAACCGCGCTTTTCTGACCTTACTCGGCGGCGGCGTCTTCGGCAATGAAAACGACTGGATCATGCAGAGTCTGTTGCGAGCGCTGCTGATCTATCGCCACTGGGATCTCGACATCGCCATCGTCAGCCATCGCCGATCGAACCCGGATGTCCTGCATCTGCTCGATCGATTCCAACAAGCAACGTCACCAGTAGGCGGGTGATGATGACGGCTTGCCTGGAAGGCGTTTTTCGGCACGTCCTTTTTCGGCACGGTTATGGCTGACACTATGTGCAGAAAGGCTTGCGAAGTGTAACGTGACGGGTTACGGTATGCTGCATGATCCAGAGTTTCAATCACAAGGGTCTGGAGCGCTTTTTCAAAACAGGGAAGAAGTCGGGAATCCAAGCGAAACACGCGAATCGGCTTCGGCTGATCTTGGGCCGGTTGAATGCGTCTACCTCACCGGCAGACATGGATCTCCCCGGATTGTATTTGCATCAACTCACGGGAGATCGAAAGGAAACCTGGTCAGTTAGGGTCAGTGGCAACTGACGCGTCACATTCCGGTTCAACGGAGTCCACGCCGATGTTGTCGATTACGAAGATTACCACTGAGGCAATCTTATGCTGATGCATAATCCTCCTCATCCCGGTGAGATTATCAAAGAGCTTTGCCTTGAGCCTCTTGATCTCTCGGTTACTGCGGCAGCAGAAGCGCTAGGGGTCAGCCGCAAAACGCTTTCGAGCATCATCAATGGCAGGTCGGGCATCAGTCCAGAAATGGCGGTGCGGCTGTCGATAGCGTTCGATACCTCGTCCGAAAGCTGGCTGAATCAACAAATGCAATACGACCTTTGGCAAGCCGAGCAACATCGCAAAGAATTGCGGGTTAAGCGGCTTTCGGCGACGTGAAAACACATAACGAATCAGGATAAATCGTGAAAGCGAGCGAAGCGATGCCTTCCCTCGACTTTGACCATTTTAGATCGAGCTGCGCAACTGATCAAACCACGGGGCAGAAGCAACAGGGTATCCTATTAAGCGACCAAACAAAGACAGAAAAAGCAGACAGAAAAAGGAAGAGACAGAAAAAGGACACCCGGGCAATGACTCGATCAGCTCCAGCAGCGCAGAAAAAGGAAGCGCAGAAAAAGAGCGCAGAAAAAGAGCGCAGAAAAAGAGCGCAGAAAAAAGGAAGCAGAAAAAGGAAGCAGAAAAAGGACACCCACTTCAGAAAAAGCACTTCAGAAAACAGAAAAAGGACACCCACTTTACTGGACGCAGAAAAAGGAAGAAGCAGAAAAAGGACACCAAGCAGAGCAGAAAAAGGACACCCACTTTACTGGACGCAGAAAAAGCAACAGCAGAAAAAGGACACCCACTTTACTCGATGCCTCCGGTGCTGTGTAGTTGGGCAACGTGATCGCGCGCCTTATGTTGGTCGCAATCGCAACCAAAGTGAGTGTCCTCTTTCTTCCTTCTCTTTCTTCCTTTCTTTGCGGCGTTCACCTACCAAATAGAAGGTAGGATGATTGTAAACAATGAGCGGCAACGATCAAGTGCCGGCTTGAGATGCTAGAAAGATTCTGCCCCAGTGCAGAAAAAGGACACCCACTTTACTCGATGCCTCCGGTGCTGTGTAGTTGGGCAACGTGATCGCGCGCCTTATGTTGGTCGCAATCGCAACCAAAGTGAGTGTCCTCTTTCTTCCTTCTCTTTCTTCCTTTCTTTGCGGCGTTCACCTACCAAATAGAAGGTAGGATGATTGTAAACAATGAGCGGCAACGATCAAGTGCCGGCTTGAGATGCTAGAAAGATTCTGCCCTAGCAGAGATAGAGATAGACAGATTTTTCTTGGCACACTTGATCGACAATATGTCTATCAGCCGACGCCAAAAAGCGGCGCGGCTGATTTGTGGCATCATGACAAAATAAGGGTTGCTTGTAATGGTAGATCAAGAATGGTTAATCACTGCTGCGGGCGTTAAAATGCCGAGACTTATTTATGGTACGGCCTGGAAAAAAGAGCGCACTGCAGACCTGGTTGTGAAAGCTATCCAATCAGGATTTAAGGGGATTGACACCGCCTGCCAGCCGAAGCACTATGACGAGCGACTCGTTGGAGCGGCTCTGCGTAGATTGAAAGACCAAGGTGTCGAACGCGATAACTTGTTTCTACAAACCAAATTCACCGCGCTTGCTGACCAGGATCCTAGACAAGTGCCATACGATAAGAATTCCCCAATAGAATCGCAGGTCATTCAATCTTTTGAGGCATCGAAGAATAACCTCCAAACACAATATCTAGATTCTCTTGTGCTTCATTCACCATTGGAACCGCACGGACTTTTGATGCGGGTGTGGGATGCAATGGAAACAATTCAAAAGACTGGTGGAGCTCTTCAGCTGGGAATCAGCAACTGTTACAACACTGAAGTGATCAAGCAGCTCTATGACGATGCCACCATAAAGCCAGCTGTTGTGCAAAATCGGTTTTATAAGGAAACGGGGTATGATGCAGACTTGCGAAACTGGTGCGCTAATCATGGAGTTATCTATCAGAGTTTCTGGACCCTCACAGCAAATCCGCACATTCTAACCAGCAATACCGTTCAAACCATTGCTCAGAAATACAATAGAACCGCACCGCAAATTTTCTTCCGATATCTCAGTCAAATTGGTATTGTTCCTCTTACCGGAACATGTTCTGAGCAGCACATGAAAGAAGACCTCAGCATCTTTGACTTTGAGCTTTCTTCTGACGATTTAAATTATGTGAGCCGCATATTTAAACAGGCATAACAAGCCATAACAAAAAAAAGCACATCCACTTTATTTGCTGAATCAAGCTCTCCTACACCTCGACTAGGCTTTCCTCAACACCATTTCGCCCGGAATCTCCCAATGACCAGTCCCCGCGCGGCCCTCGTATCCGTTGAAGATGCCCCTTGGTACCACGGCGTGAGCCGGTGCGTGCGGCGCGCCCTCCTGTGTGGGGAGGACCCGTTCTCCTTTAGGCTTTTTTACGGCAACCACCCCCTGTGAGCGATACGGGCCAGTAAACCGCAAAAGTCCTTCAAACTCGGGCCAAATCCAGCTGGGTTGAACATACGGAAGGTATGCCAAGTCGCTCCCGCCGCAAGATCGCCTGATGCGGGCATCGAGCCCGCATCAGGCGAAGCCGGCTGGAAAGCCCGCGCTCCTAGGAAAGCCTGCGCTCCCTAGGAAAGCCGGCGTTCCCTAGGAAAGCTAACGCCCCCTGTAGGTCGGCTGGAAATCGTTGTTATCGATTGCCGCGAGGACGGCGGTGCCGGTTTGGATGCTGGTTTTGATGTTGGTTCGCATGCTGGCCCTGATTTTGGCTCTGATGCTGGCTCTGATTTAGGTTCGAGTGTTGGCGCGCGCTGCTCTGGCTGTTCCGCGAACGGTGCGCGGGGGTGTCTTTGCGGCGCGCTCTGCGTTGTTGCGGCTGCGCGTCAGGATTGCGGCGTTGGAAGCCGGGCACCAGATGCCGTTTGCCGTTTCCGATCAGGTCGTTGCGGCCCATAGATCGCAGTGCATCGCGCAGCAATGGCCAGTTGCTGGGATCATGCCAGCGTAAAAACGCTTTGTGCAGGCGGCGTTGGCGCAATTTGCGTATGACCTGGACCATTTCTGCATCGCGGCTGACAGACTGTAATGGATTGCGCCCGGTATGGTACATGGTGCTGGCGATGGAGAGCGGGGTAGGTAAGAAGACCTGCACTTGATCGAGTCGGAAGCCATTGCGCTTGAGCCAAAGCGCCAGCGCGAGCATGTCCTGATCCGTGGTTCCCGGGTGAGCAGCGATAAAGTAGGGGATCAGATATTGCTCTTTGCCCGCCTCTAGGCTGTAGCGCTCGAACAGCTGTTTGAAGCGGTGGTAGTCGTCCATGCCGGGCTTCATCATTTTCGACAGTGGACCTGGTTCGGTGTGCTCGGGAGCGATTTTCAAATAGCCGCCGACATGGTGCATGACCAGTTCTCGCACATAGGCCGGCGAACGCACGGCCAGGTCATAGCGTAGGCCGGATGCAATCAGCACACGCTTGATGCCTGACAGCGTGCGCGCCTTGCGATAGAGGCGGACCAGAGGTTCCTGGTCGGTGTTCAGGTTGCGGCAGATGTGCGGATAGACACAGGACGGCCGTCGGCACAGGGCTTCGACCCGCGGGTGTTTGCATTGCAGTCGCCACATGTTGGCGGTCGGTCCGCCAAGATCCGAGATGGTACCGGTGAAGCCAGGAGTGCGGTCGCGGATCTCGGCCACTTCGCGCAGGATGGACGCTTCCGATCGACTCTGGATGATGCGCCCCTCGTGTTCGGTGATGGAGCAAAAGGTGCAGCCACCGAAGCAGCCGCGCATGATATTGACCGAAAAGCGAATCATTTCCCAGGCCGGCAGGCGCGCATCGGCGTAATTGCTGTGCGGGCGCCGGCTGAAGGGGAGCTCATAGATTCGGTCGAGTTCGGTCGTGGTCAACGGGATCGGCGGTGGATTCAGCCAAAGTTCGCGCTCACCGTGGCGCTGCACCAGCGCGCGGGCGTTGCCCGGGTTGGTCTCCTGATGAAACACCCGCGAGGCATGGGCATACAGCAGCGGGTCGTTGCTTACCTGCTCAAAGGATGGCAGGCGTAGATATGTGCGCTGGCGTTCAAGGCCAGGCGACCGATGCTGGCCTGAATCCGTCGACCCTGGCATCGGTTGACGGTCTGCGTCGGGCTCATGCCAAGTAGTTGCCGAGGTTCCGCCATCGGCCGTCGCTGGATGGGCATGCGTCCAAGCCTTGCCGCGATTGCCGGTTCGCGCGGGTCGATCCAGGCTGGTACAGTCAATACAATTCCAGTCGGTGGGCAGATCTCTGCACAGGTAGGCGGTACCGCGCAGATCGCGGATACTTGCGATGGGCTCGCCGCGCGCCAGCCGGTGTGCCAGTTCCACCACCGCGCGCTCGGCATTGCCGAACAGCAGCAGGTCTGCCTTGGAATCCATCAGCACCGAGCGGCGCACCCGATCGGACCAGTAATCGTAATGGGCAATGCGCCGCAGGCTGGCCTCGATGCCGCCGAGCACCACCGGCACGTTGTTGAACGCCTCGCGGGCGCGCTGTGCGTACACCAACACGGCCCGATCTGGTCGGCGCCCGGCCTGGGCATGCGGCGAATAGGCGTCTTCGGAACGTATGCGTCTGTCCGCCGTATAGCGGTTGACCATCGAGTCCATATTGCCGGCGGTGACGCCAAAGAACAGATTGGGCCGGCCGAGCACGCGAAACGGCTGGGCCGAGGTCCAATCCGGTTGGGCGATGATGCCGACGCGAAACCCCTGGGACTCCAACAGCCGGCCGATGACCGCCATGCCGAACGATGGATGATCCACATAGGCATCGCCACTGATGATGATGACATCGCAACTGTCCCAGCCAAGCAGGTCCATCTCAGCGCGGGACATGGGCAGCTCCGGCGCACTGCCGAATTTGTGCGCCCAGTGTTTGCGCAACGAAAAAAGCGCCGGAGCCTTGTGCATGTGCTAAATGCGCAGCAACAGCCGGGCCGGATCTTCCAGTGTCTCTTTGATGGTGACCAGAAATTGCACGGCCTCGCGACCGTCAATGATGCGATGGTCATAGGACAGCGCAAGGTACATCATCGGTCGGATCAGCACCTGCCCATCGACGGCAACCGGGCGCTGCTGGATCTTGTGCATGCCAAGAATGGCGCTTTGCGGTGGATTCAGGATCGGCGTCGACATCAATGAGCCGAAGATGCCGCCGTTGGTGATGGAAAAGGTGCCGCCGGTGAGGTCTTCAAAACTCAGGGTTCCCTCGGCGGCCCTGTTGCCAAAGTCGCCGATGCCGCGTTCGATCTCGGCCATGCTGAGTTGATCGCAGTTGCGCAGAATTGGCACTACCAGTCCTCGCGGCGAGCTTACGGCAATGCCGATGTCGTAGTAGCCATGGTAGATGATGTCCTTTTCGTCCACCGATGCGTTCACCACCGGGTAGCGTTGTAGGGCCTCCACCGAGGCCTTGACGAAGAACGACATAAAGCCGATCCGCACGCCGTGGGTACTTTCGAAGCGCTGCATATATTGCGTGCGCAGATCCAACACGGCGGTCATGTCTACCTCGTTGAAGGTGGTGAGCATGGCCGAGTGTTGCTGCGCCTCGATCAGGCGCTCGGCAATGCGTGCGCGCAGCCGGGTCATGGGCACACGCTGCTCGGGACGACCGGCCTCGCCGCTCAGCCCCGGTAAGGTCGGATCGGTGAGCGGAGGAGCCGGTGGCGGCGCCTCCGGGGTGCGCGCCGGAGCCTCGTTCTCCTTGCGGTCGAGCCAGGACATGATGTCGGTCTTTTGCACCCGCCCATCTTTGCCGGTGCCGGGAATTTGGCTCGCATCCAGCCCCAGCTCTTTGACCAGTCGGCGTGCCGCCGGCGCCAGCATTGGTTGGTGCTCCGCGATTGCCGCTGTCGCGCTGGCGGATTCTGTCGCGATGGCTGGTTCTGCCGGCATTGCGTCGGCTGTTGCCGCTGGCATTGCATCGGCTGCCTTCTGCCGAGATGGCTGCGGCGCGCTCGCGCCGGCCTCGATCAGCGCCAGAATGGCATCGGCTTCCACCAGATCCCCTTCGGCCACCTTGTGTTCGGCCAGCACGCCGTCCACCGGGGCCGGCACCTCGAGCACGACCTTGTCGGTTTCCAGATCGACCAGGTTTTCGTCCTGGTGCACATGTTCGCCGGGCTGTTTGTGCCAGGCGAGAACCGTCGCATCGGCGACTGATTCGGGTAGGGCGGGGACACGGACTTCGCTGCTCATTGTTGCATGATCTCTGCCGATGACTTAGTGGTGGCGTTGTTGGCTCTGTTGGGCGCGCCGAGCTGGCCTATTTCCTTGGAGATGCGACGGTTCATTTTCCAGTCGATGCTGCCGGTCAGGGCCTCGTCGATCAGGCGTTCCTGCTGTTCCACGTGCACCGAGCGATGGCCCACGGCGGGTGCCGCGGAGGCCGGTCTGCCGACGTAGTAGGTGAATTTGCCATCCTGGATCAAGTTGTGAAAGCGGTGCTTGATCTGATCCCAGGCGCCCTGGTTCTGTGCTTCTTCCTGGCACCAGATGATCTCCTGGGTCTCCGGGTAGGTGGCGATGGCCTCCGCGAACTCTTCTTTCGGGAATGGATACAGCTGTTCGATACGGATGATCGCCACGTTGTTCAGCCCGCGGGCATGGCGCGCTTCAAGCAGATCGTAGAACACTTTGCCGCTGCAAAACACCACGCGGTCGACATCACCAGGTTCGATGGGATCGATTTCAGGGATCAGGGGCTGGAAACTGCCAGCGGAAAATTCTTCCAGCGACGATACGGCAAGCCGATGTCGAAGCAGGCTCTTTGGGGTCATCACCACCAGCGGACGACGATAGTCGCGTATTACCTGTCGGCGCAGCAGATGGTACATCTGCGCTGGCGTGGTGGGAACACAGACCTGGATGTTGTGCTCGGCGCACAGCTGCAAGTAGCGTTCCAGGCGCGCCGAGGAATGTTCGGCGCCCTGTCCTTCCAGGCCATGCGGCAGCAGCATCACCAGACCGCAGGACAGGCCCCATTTGGTGCCGGCGGAGGTGATGAACTGATCGATCACCACCTGTGCACCGTTGGCAAAGTCGCCGAACTGAGCTTCCCAGATGGTCAACGCGTTGGGCTCGCCGGTGGCAAAGCCATATTCGAAGCCCAGCACCGCTTCCTCCGACAGGATGGAGTCGATGGCAATGAACGGTGCCTGCGATTCGGCAATATGTTGCAACGGGGTATAATCGCGGCCCGTGTTTTGGCAGTGGATCTTGGCGTGGCGGTGAAAGAAGGTGCCGCGACCGGAATCCTGGCCGGACAGCCGCACCGCATAGCCGGCGTCCACTAGGGTTGCATAGGCCAGGGTTTCGGCAAAACCCCAGTTGGCCAGCTGATCCCCTTGGGTCATCTTGCGCCGCTCGGCCCAGATCTTCGCCACCCGCGGATGCAATTCGAAGTCTTCCGGGAGCTGTAACATGCGCTCGGCCAGTGTCTGCACGCGCGTCCGGTCCAGCCCGGTATCCGCCGCCATGCGCCAGTCGTCACCTCCGCTCCAGTCGGCGCGATAGTCGTTGTCCAGCCCGCACAGCACCGGGCGTGCCACCACCACGCCATTTTCGATGGAAGCGCGGTAGTCGTCGACCATGGCGCTCGCCTCCTCGCGGCTGAGCACACCATCGTCGATCAGCCGGTCAGCGTAGATCGCGCGTGCGGTGGCATGTTCGCGGATCTTTTTATACATCATCGGCTGCGTCACCGCCGGCTCGTCGGCCTCGTTGTGGCCGAGTCTGCGATAACAGACTAGATCGATCACCACGTCCTTGCGGAACTGATTGCGATAGTCCAGCGCCATGCGCGTGACAAAGATCACCGCCTCCGGATCATCGCCGTTGACGTGGAATACCGGCGCTTGCACCATCTTGGCCACGTCGGTGCAGTATTGGGTCGAGCGGGTATCGAGGGGGTTGCTGGTGGTAAAGCCGATCTGGTTGTTAATCACCACGTGCACGGTGCCGCCGGTACCATAGCTGCGGGTCTGTGATAATTGCAGGGTTTCCGGCACCACGCCCTGGCCGGCGAATGCGGCATCTCCGTGAATCAGCAGCGGCATCACCTGTTCTCCGGTGCGATCACCGCGGCGGCGTTGGCGGGCGCGCACCGAGCCCTGGACCACCGCGTCGATGATCTCCAGGTGCGAGGGGTTGAAGCCGAGCGCCAGATGTACGTTACCGGCCGGGGTTTCCACATCGCTGGCAAAGCCCAGGTGATACTTGACATCGCCAGCGAGTTTGCGTGGATGCATCGGCACCTGTCCCTCGAACTCGGCAAAAATCTCCTGCGGCGGCTTGCCCAAAATGTTCACCAGCACGTTCAGTCGTCCGCGGTGGGCCATGCCGATGGCGATCTCGCGCACTCCCTTGCGGCCGGCACGCTGAATCAACTCGTCCATCAGCGGGATCAAGGCCTCGCCACCCTCCAGCGAAAAGCGCTTTTGTCCGACATACTTGGTGTGCAGGTATTTCTCCAGGCCTTCCCCCGCGGTCAGCAAGGTCAACAGCCAGCGGCGGTCGGCGGGCTCCATCTCCGGGCGCGCCTGATAGCCCTCCAAGCGCTTTTGCACCCAGCGTTTTTCCTGGGTGGCCGTGATGTGCATATATTCCGAGCCCACCGGGCCGCAGTAAATACGCTTGAGCAGTTCGATGATGCGTCGCAACGGCATGCGGTCAGGCGCATACAGCGAACCGGTGTGGAAGATTTGATCCAAATCGCTTTCTTCCAGGTTGTGATAGGCCGGGTCGAGATCCGCGATCTTGGGTGTCGGGCGTAATTTCAGCGGATCCAGATCGGCAATCTGATGGCCGCGGTGGCGATAGGTATTGATCAGCCGCAGCACCGCCGATTGTTTCTCAGCGGCGGTTGGCTCCAGATGACCGATGTAGCGACTCTGCGCGCGGTTGCGACTCTCGCTGGCCAGGCGTTCGAAATTATCGCGCACCGGGCCATGCGGAATCTCGTTGGCCGCTTCCTGGTGGATCGCATCGAAGCGCCCGCGCCATGCCAGATCGACGCTCTCGGGATCATTCAGATATTGTTCGTACAAGTCCTCTATGAATGCGGCGTTGCCGCCGTAGAAGGCCGATGAGGAACGGAACAATTGCAACAACGCGCTCATTTTAGTGGTTCTCTACTGGTATTCTCGTTTTGTGCAAGGGGCAGGTTGAAATCGGCTGGCGATCGAATTCGCTGCAGGCAGGCGCTGGCTGAGGGTGGCTTTGCTGCTCTACTCTCATCTGCTGTCCGGCGCCTGGCAGCCTGGCTGTCGCGCCGGGCCCGGGACGATTCGACTCGCGGACCCGGAAGTTTACAGCACAATGACGCGACGACAAGACGCTTGAATAACAGAGTATTCGGGATTCACGCCGAGCCGGCCAGCAAACCACGACCGTCGAGCAGGGCAACCACCGCGAGATAAGCTGCCATGCACAGCGTACCGGCCAGCAGGGCGTGCCAACCCAGCTCTTCGATCAACCAATGGCTGGCGCCGAACAGCACCAGGCCCAGCGCGATGTAGCCGAAGATCCGTTTCAGGTCGTAGGGCACCGGGTAATAACGGCGCCCGAGTCCATAGGACAGCGCGACCATGCTGCTGTAGCAGGCCAGATGCGCCCAGGCCGCGCCCTGATAGCCAAAGGTCGGCACCAGCAGCCAGAGCATGGATATGGTGATGCCGGCGCCGGTCAGCGCAACCCAGGCGCCCAATAAGGTTCGATCGGTGAGCTTGTACCAGATCGACAGATTGACATAGACGCCGAGCAGCAGGTTTGCCAGCAACAGCACCGGCACCACGGACAATCCCTCGCGGTAGGCGGCGCCGACAAAGTATTGGAACAAATCCAGATACAGGGTCACCAGCAGAAAGATGAACACACAAAAAATGACAAACCAGTTCAGCACCAGTGCATAGAGCTGTTTTGCATCATGTTGCCTGGCGTAGGCAAAAAAGAATGGCTCGCCGGCATAGCGAAACGCCTGGATGAACAAGGTCATCAGGATCGACAATTTGTAGCAGGCGCTGTAGATGCCGAGCTGGGCCATATTGGTAGCGTTGTCGAATGGCAGCAGGTACTTTAACGCGGCGCGGTCCAGCATCTCGTTGACAATGCCGGCCATGCCGATGATGACCATCGGCAGGGAATAGCGCAGCATGCGCTTGAAGAGCCTGCGGTCGAAGCCGGTCAAAGCATCCCAGAGCTGCGGTGTCAACAGCAGCAATTTCAATGCGCTGGCCGCCAGATTGGCGAGAAACACATAGCCGATGCCGATGGCCGGGTTCCACAGTCGGCCCAAGGCCGAGCTTGGGTCCGCCTCCCAGGCCTGCCGGCAGAGCAGGATAAAAAACAAATTCAGACCGATATTCAGACCGATTTCGATTAACTTGACAGCGGCAAAGCGCAATGCCCGATTTTCCGCTCGCAGGCGCGCAAAGGCCGCGGCACCAACCGAGTCCATGGCCAGGATCGCGGCGACCCACCAGATGTACTCAGGGTGATCGGCATGTCGCAGCAGGTCCGCCACCGGTTGCTGAAACACCACTGCGGACAGCAAAAAAATGCCGTTCGCTAGGATCAGAAAACGTAGGGCGGTGGCCAATACCACCGGCGCTGCGAACTCGCCGTCGGAGCGGAAACGAAAATAACCGGTCTCCAGCCCGAAAACCAGCAGCACCGCGAGGAGCCCCATATAGGCATAGAATTCCGCCACCACGCCGTAGTCGGCGGGTGCGAAGGTATAGGTATACAGCGGTACCAGCAGGTAGTTTAGAAACCGGCCGATGATGCTGCTCAGGCCGTATACCGCGGTTTGAGATGCGAGCCGTTTGAGCGGGTTCAACCTGGGCCGCCTTCAGGCTGTTCCTGAGTTGCTGGTCAAGAGAAGGTTCCGTCGTCGATCTGGAATTGCGCCTTGCGACTCTGCTCCCAGACGGAGGATGCTTGCGGTTGCGGCTCGGCGTTGCCTGGGTTGCTGCCTGAGCTGTTTAGGGACACCAACAGCTGCACATGATTGGGCAGCACATCGAACTCGGCACCCGACTCGATCAGCTGCTCATTCTCCATGACCTCCAACACCGCGTCCAGCACCTGCGGATCTTGGCTGGCGATGGTATTCAATGCCTCGCCGACCACATCAGGACGTGTGGCCGCGGCCTCGGCCATCTTTTCCGAGACCTTGAACGCGGTTTGACTCTTGATCAGGCCGACCCGGTTCTCGCCATCCTGTTTCATTGCGCTGGTGACCTGCACCAATCGCTTGACCACTTTGTCGGTGATGTTGTCGACCATGTCGCGGTCGGTGAAGGCGACCTTGCGAATATACACCGAGCCGAGTTGATAGCCCCACTTCTCCGACAATGGCGAGACCGTGGCACGCACCTTGCGGCTGAGCTGGTGCCGATCCTCGAGCAATTTGTCCATTTCCAGATTGCTCAAGGTCGAGATGGTTGCGCTGGCGACATTCGCCTGTAATGAGCCCTCCGGATCGGCATTGTTGAACAAATAGGCAACCGGGTCGCTGACCCGCATTTCGTACCAGATGCCAACGCCCATCGGCGTGCCTTCCTCGGAGTTGACCATCTGATCGCGCAAATAGCGCTGGCGCAATTTGGTGCTGACCACATGTCGCTTACCAAAAAAGGGCAATAGCAGAGCCCTGTAGCCGAAATCGACCAGCGGAAAGCGCAGTCCTGGCTCGTCCAGGGTGCCGATCACCTTGCCGAACAGGGTGTATACCTGCGCCTCACGCTCGCGCACCAGGGTGTACAGTCCAAACACCGAGGCCAGTTTCAACAGCAGCGGTATGACCAGCAGGCCGAATACGAAAGCGATGATCAGCGGGGCAGTGTCAAGCGGCATGGTCAGTCTCCTTGGGAACGAGTTACGACTATTGGTTGGAATCGAAGGTGCCGGCGCTCGCTGCACCGGTGCTCTGCACGATGCGCCGGGCGCGCCTGAGCAACGGGATGCGCATATTGCGCACATAGGCGCTGAGCGCCGGCGCGCCGCCATTGGACTTGATTGCGGCCAGGGTTTTGGCTAGCTCGCGCAGCGGCGCAACTTCCGCCTGGGCATTGTTACGGGCGATCTCCACCGCGCGTTTGCTCATCGTAATCTGCTGCTCGGCATCGGCGCGCGCGGTGCTGATGTCCGCCGCCACCTGATTGCGGGTGCTGTTGATGGCCGATAAGGCCCGATCCACCTGGGCTGGAGGATCGATCTGGGTGATCAAGGCCGCGTCCAGCTCGATGCCATAGCGGCTGCCGGTGGAACGGCATTGCTGTTCCATGTAATCGTTCAACAATGGCAGGTTCTTGCGCAGATCGTTGATCGACACCCCCTCGGACAATTCCATCGCGGCGCTACCTTCCTGATCTGCTAGATCGGTTCCATCCACCAGGCGCTGACCCTTGGGGTCGACGAAATTCGCCATGCGTTCGCGCAGCACCGAGATGAAATAGCCCATCACATGCTCCAGCGGGCTGTCCACGCCGAAGCAAAATGCATACAGATTGCCGGTCGCGGCCCGAAACCGGATCTGGCCATCGACGCCGGTGGTGAGATTGTCCTTGGTCACGGCTTCAATCGTATTCTGACGCTTGGTCGGATCCCAGGTCAGGTCGATGGACTGGGTGGCAATGTCCTGCTTGTGCACTTCCTGCCAGGGCCATTTGAAGTAGGGACCGCCGGGGCCGATGGTGCGTATCAGCGGGTATCGATAGCGCTCTCTCTCGTCTTTGTTCAGGCTCGGATCTTCCACCAGACGATCGTCAAGTCGCTGGGCGCGACCGAACGAAGTCAGCACCGCGCGCTCGTTGGGTTTGACAATATAAAAGCCGCGCGCGAAAGACTTGTACCCTAGATACAGGGCGATGCCAAAAAAGAACGCGAATAGAACCATAATTGACTCCTTGATTGTTGAACGGCGATGCCAGGATGGTACCTGAGCCGGCACCGCTAGGCGTCATTGCTCCGACAAAATGACCAATTATACGGCAATACCTTCGCCAAAAATTAGCGCCAAAAATTAGGTGGGCGACAGCCCGAGGTGATAGGTTATCCAGTTACTAATCCGAAGACCTATTCCCTCAGGAGGCTATCGCCCATGCCCGACATTATGCTGATCTTGAGCTGCTTAAGCCAGAGCGTAGATAAGACGAGCCTTGGCCGTTTGGGTTGCGTTGTGGAAGGGCTGTTGGCGATGACGGGGCGGGTAACGATGCGGGGGCTATCGCGCTGGACCGAGCGCGGGGGAAGCTATCGGACGCTGCAGCGGTTGTTCAACACCACGCTCAGTTGGGGCCAAGTGCATTGGCTGGTGATTCGCCAGCACCTGCTGGGCGACGAAACGCAATGGTTGCTGGCGGGCGATGAAGTGGTGGTGAGCAAATCGGGCAAGAAGACCCACGGTCTGGATCGTTTTTTCTCCTCGGTGGTTGGCAAGACGATCCCGGGGTTGTGTTTTCTGAGCCTGTCGTTGATTAGCGTGCAACGGCGCTGTTCGTACCCATTGCGCCTGGAGCCGATTCTCAAAGAGACGGCCGCGAGCTGCCCGAAAGCGTCCAAAGCGGGTCGGGGTAAGGACCGAGGGCGGCCGAAAGGTAGCCGCAATGGCAATCGCCGGGAGGTGAGTCTGTCGCCCTATTTGCAGTTCGTTCAAGACCTTCTGCGCCAGGTGCTGGCACTGGTGTGCCAGACGCTGACGGTGCGTTATTTCGTCTTCGACGGGGCCTTCGGCCATAATCAAGCGCTGCAAATGGTCCGTCGCACGGGCTTAGAGTTGATCAGCAAATTGCGCCACAACAGCGCGCTGTATCTGCCCTATGACGGCCCCTACGCCGGGCGCGGCCCGCGGCGCAAGTACGGCAGCAAGCTCGATTATCAACACTTGCCGCCGTGCTTTCTCAAAGCCACTTCCGTGGAAGGACACGTTCATACGGCCATCTACCAACTGCCCGTTTGGCACAAAAAATTCCCCGACCGGCTCAATGTCGTGATCCTTGTCAAGACCAACCAACGCACCGGTGCCCAGGCCCATGTCATCCTTTTCAGTAGTGATCTCGAGTTAGGCTACGAAGCGCTCATCGATTACTATCGCTTGCGCTTCCAAATCGAGTTCAACTTCCGAGACGCCAAACAGTACTGGGGCTTGGAAGACTTCATGGTGACCAAGCCAACGCCGGTCTACAACAGTGCCAACCTGGCGATGCTGATGATCAACCTGTCCCAGATCCTGATGCGACCGGTGCGCGAGCACTGTCCGAGCTTTAGCGTCAATGACCTCAAAGCCCACTTCCGCGGCCGGAAATACGTCCTGGAGGTGTTAAAAATGCTTCCGGAAATGCCCGAAGCGAATATTATTGACCAAGCCCTTGAGCAGGCTGCAAATCTGGGGCGGATTAATCAAGAACTTAGTGCAGCATGAGATCGGGTCATTTGGCGAAGGTATTGATACGGGCCAATTGGATAGGATGGTCCGCCAGGATGACCGGCTGCGGCGAGGTCGGAACTCCAGCACGGGTGATATGGTCAGCCCAGGCACGGGTGCTAGGCGTGAAAACAATGCGCTTGCTATCGGATGGACTGTTTGCATGGATCTCGCGTGCAGACAGGGCGCGGAATCCAAATAATGCGCTTAGTGATGGTGCAGAAACAAGCTAAACAGGTTTTTGGCTTGGGTGTCGCCTGCCGACTCATTCGGTACCGCTATCGGCGTCGGTATCGGTATCGGTATCAACGTCGGCATCGGCATCGGTATCGAACTGACCAACCCGCTATCCGCCAAGCTCCTCGCTGACCGCGTAGCCACGCTGTCCGAGCTTCGTGAGCATGACCACACGACGATCGAGCAGTGCCTTTTGCTTGCTGTTGTCGTCTGCGGACAACGCATCGCACACCAGCGAGCACGTCCTGAATCCCAGCGCACTCCAGTGCCGAGCCTCGTGCGCTTTCAAACGACCGGCGTCGATCCCCGCTTGTCGCTTTGCCGTTACCCTCGGCAATCTTCAGCGCGATGGCCTGCGATGCGCGCCCACGATGCGCGCCTAAGATGCGCACAGGCGTTGATCCTTCGCGTTACGCTGTCCTTTCACATGCTCGCAGTCGCGCTATGGCCCAGCCGACAGACTCGATGGCCGCACGCTAGACGTCGAGCTTCTCATGACCGCATGGCATAGGGCGTTTTCTCTCTCGATTCCGATTCCGATAGCGACCCCGATCGACCCCGACCCCGATTGCACTCCGCCGATGTCTGGATAGCGTTGTATAGGTTATTCATGAACTGCTACTTAGGCAAACAATGCGCTTAGGCGATTGCCGGAGAGCAATCGCCTTCGTGTCGGACGCGCTGCTTGCAGGGATTCTGTCGCTTGCATGGTGTGCCTCTTCCTGAGGCACAGTATTTTCAGGCCTTGCCAGGTATGCTGTCAGGAATGATAAAGAGCTTCCAGCTCGGATCGATAACGTTCGTAGACCTGACGACGCTTGATCTTCAGTGACGGGGTCAACATTCCGCCTTCCATGGTCAGCGGCTCGTCGGCGATGCAGAAGTTCTTGATGGTCTCGTGGCGGGGCAGGCTCTGATTGACAGCGTCGATCAGCTCGCTGATCCACTGATGCACCTTGGGATGGCGCCGGGCGGCGCTGTCGCTGGTCACACCCATTTCGTCCAGGCGCGCTTGCGCCACCTGATCGTTGATATCGACCAGTGCCGTCAGATAGTGTTTGCCGTCGCCATACACCACCAGATGGGCAATCAGCGGGTCTTCACGGAAAAGCAGTTCGATGTTCTCCGGGGGAATGTTCTTGCCGCCCGCGGTGACCAGAATATCCTTTTTGCGGCCGATAATCTGCAAAAAGCCACGCTCGTTGAAACGCCCCAGATCGCCGGTCTTGAGCCAGCCCTCGGCATCGAACATCGCATTGGTCGCCTGCGGGTCTTTGTGATATCCGACAAACACATTCTCCCCCTTGGCCAGGATCTCGCCGTCCTCGGCGAGCTTCAGACGCACCGATGGGAAGGCCTTGCCGACCGAGGAGAAATCGAAGTCGTCGATACGGTTCATGGTTAATGTCGGCGAACACTCGGTGAGGCCATAGCCCTCGATGATCATAATCCCGGCTGCCTTGAAGAACTCCTTGACCTCGCGTCTGAGGCCGGCGCCGCCGGACAGACAAAAGCGCAGTCGGCCGCCGGTGATGCGCTTCAGCTCGGCATATTGCTGCTGCGGCTCGTTGGATGCGGCTTGCGCGATCTGCGCTAATTTTTCCCAATAGGCGGGCACGCTCATGAACAGGTGCGGACTCAGATTCATCAGGTGTTCGAATGCCTTGGGCGGCGAGCTGAAATAGGTCAGAAAGCCCAGCTGATTTCCCAGGCAGAATTGTCCCCAGCCGTAGATATGGCTCATGGGCAGCCAGAGTACGTCAACGTCACCCTCTTGCAACAAGGGACCATTGACGCTGATCCAATCGCCGCCGTTGACGGCCAGGTTATGATAGGAAAGCAAGACGCCCTTGGGCATACCTGTGGTGCCGGACGTGTACAGCAATGAGGATACATCTTCGGCAGCGATCTGTGCCAAGCGCTCGCGTACTTGCTGGGGCTGGGCCGCGAGCTGCGTCTGGCCGGCTTGTTCGGCGCGCGCAAAACCGAACGTGGAGGCGACGATCGGGTCGGGATCGAGGCCGGCTTCCTGGGCAGCGCGATGCACGTCGACATCGTCCATGGTGACTAGGGTTTGGATGTCGAGCCGATCCCAGACCGACAACACTCGTGCCAACTGCTCGGCATTTTCCACAAACACCAGTTTGCTGTCGGAATGCGCCAGAATGTGCGCCAACTGCTCGCCGAACAGAGTCGGATAGACCGGAACCAACACACCGCGCGCGGCACCGATGGCAAGTCCCGCGATACCCCATTCGATCCGGGTGTTGGACAGCACGGCCGCCTTGATATCCCGGTCGATGCCATGCTCGATCAAAAACGCCGCAATATGCTCGACGCGCTCGGCGAATTGCGCCCAGGTGACCGGCACGAATTCATCACCGACCGGTACCATGAATCGCGGAATCTGTTTGAGGTCCGGACGTGCCGCTTGATCGAATAGGATCTGCGGCGCGTTGGGACATGCATGTATCGACATCGACTCCTCCGCTTTCAATTGTATCTTTTCATGGACCTGATCATCGCACGGCCAAAAACGCCGATGCGACGCCCAGAGAGTGCCCTGAAGAGGAATGGCAGAATCCCGCACATCTTGTACCTCGGGAAGAGCAAAACCGCTGAGGGTGGAGCGCGATGTTCGAAGGCTCTGCTAAGCAGGACTTTAGCCGAATCCTTGCCTGACCTCAACGATTAGGAGCGCCGGCTACTGGGAGCGCCGGCTACTGGGAGCGCCGGCTTTCCAGCCGGCTTCACCCGAGCGGTTGCGACAGCGGTCGGGCCGGCGCGCCCGAATGGCGCAGTTACAGTCTCAGCCGCCGCTCGGAGTGAGCTTTTCCATGACCTGGTCGAGACTGAAGCTTGCCGCCTTCTGCCGTGGCGGGAACTCCTGGAAGGTCTGCAGGAACTGGCCGACATAGGTCTGCGCCGGTACCAGCAGATAAGCGCGGTCGAGTACCCAGTCATAGTAGGTATTGGACGTGATCTCGGCCCGCTCATAGGGATCGCGACGCAGATTTTCGATCAGCGGCACGCGCAGCGGAGTAAAAGGCTCCATCCATACGCGGAAGGTACCAATGGCCTTTTGCTCCATGAAGATCAGCTTCCAGTCGTCATAGCGCAGCGCGGTCAGATCGCCGTCATCGGAGAAATAGAAAATCTCGTTGCGCGGGCTCTTGTCGGTCTCGCCGGTCAACAATGGCAGGATATTATAGCCGTCCAGGTGCACCTTGTAGTCGCGCTCGACGGCCGGGATGCTGATCCCCTGCAACAACCTCTGCTTGATCTGCGGATCGCCGGCAGCGGCGACCAAGGTCGGAAACCAGTCCATGTGATGCACGATCTCGTTGGTCCAGGTGCCGGCCGGGATCTTGCCGGGCCAGCGCACCATCGCCGGCACCCGCCAGCCGCCTTCCCAGTTGGTGTTCTTCTCGCCGCGGAACGGCGTGGCGGCGGCATCCGGCCAGGTATTGTAATGCGGGCCGTTGTCGGTGGAATAGAAGACGATGGTTTCGTCGGCGATGCCCAGCTCGTCGAGCTTGTCGAGGAATTTACCAATATGCCTGTCGTGCTCGACCATGCCGTCCGCATACTCGTCCTGGCCGGAGATGCCGCGCAATTCCGGTTTGACGTGGGTGCGGAAGTGCATGCGCGTGCCGTTCCACCAGACGTACCAGGGCTTGGCGGCCTTGGTTTGCTCCTCGATGAAGGCAATAGCGCGATCCGAGGTCTCGTCGTCGACGGTCTCCATGCGCTTCTTGGTCAGCGGGCCGGTATCCTCGATCTTCTGGGTGCCATCCGGCAGCGCCCAGGAGTGGATCACGCCGCGCGGACCGAATTTCTGCTGGAATGTTTGACCGTCGGCTAATACCTCGTCGCCGGGATAGTCCGCATTCTCCGGCTCTTCTTCCGCATTCAGGTGATAAAGGTTACCAAAGAACTCGTCGAAGCCATGATTGGTAGGCAGATGCTCATCGCGGTCGCCCAGGTGGTTTTTGCCGAACTGACCGGTGGCGTAGCCGAGCGCCTTCAACAGTACGGCAATGGTCGGATCTTCGACGCGCAGGCCGAGTTCGGCCCCCGGCAGCCCGACCTTGGACAGGCCGGTGCGAAACACGCTCTGGCCGGTAATGAAAGAGGACCGACCAGCGGTGCAGGACTGCTCGCCGTAATAGTCGGTGAAGGCCATGCCTTCATTGGCGATGCGGTCGATGTTGGGCGTCTTGTAGCCCATCATGCCGTGGGTAAAGACGCTGATATTGGACTGGCCGATGTCGTCGCCCCAAACCACCAGGATATTGGGTTTGCCGGCGGCGGCTGGTTGCACGGTATCGGCGGGTGCCGCGGTTTGCGCCCAAAGCGGCGCGGCCAGCAGCGCGGTCAGCAGCACTGGCGCAGCGATCAGGGCGAGTCTTGTCGGTTTTGATCTCATTGGGGACCTCCTCGGTAGTTCGTCGAAACGAGCGGGTTTGCTACCCGAAGAGGCGCACATTGCCCCGCTCGAGGATCGCGGGCGTGTCTGCATCGATCGTTCCGGCACCCCGCGCGGCCGGCTATCAGAACATAAAGTCCTGCGAAATGCTATCGGCCGGACTCCGAATGGAATGCATGGGGATGGAATGCATGAACGGGGCAATGTGCTGCAAATGATGTTCACCACGAGAGTATGCATGGCGCACGGATACGAGGCGTCCAGATAAGTGATGGTGCAGAAACAAGCTAAACAGGTTTTTGGCTTGGGTGTCGCCTGCCGACTCATTCGGTACCGCTATCGGCGTCGGTATCGGTATCGGCGTCGGTATCGACCTGACCAACCCGATATCCGCCAGGCTCCTCGCTGACCGCATAGCCACGCTGTCCTTTCACATGCTCGCAGTAGCGCTAGGCTCAGCCGACAGACTCGATGGCCGCACGCTCTATGTCGAGCTGCTCATGACCGAATGGCATAGGGCGTTTTCTCTCTCGATTCCGATTCCGATCCCGACCCCGATTGCACTCCGCCGATGTCTGGATAGCGTTGTATCAGGTGGCCTTGTTCATAAGCTCGGCCAAGGCTTGGGGTTAGCCTCGAACGCCCCAGTATTTTAACTTTATAACCAACGTCTTACGGAAACGCCACAAGCACCCGCTCGTCAGTTAGTCGAAGTTATGAACAAGGCCTATCAGGTTATTCATGAACCGCCACTAAGAGGTATACAGAAAAGCAGCATTCGATTTCGGTCTTTTCTTTGCCTTCATCTTCTTTGGGGCTTTTCGTACTCCATGTATCTCCTTGCACTCTCTGTAGTTGATCGAATGATGCCGACGTTGGCAATGACTTCACGTTCTGGCCCTGTGCAGGCCAAATACCCGGTGGCGCATTCTCAACATACCAATCATCCCCAGCGCCAGAATCGCTAAGGTTCCTGGAGCGGATACCCTGTTGGTGGCATAGGGTTCGCCTACATTGAATTGATCGAGAATGACCGTGCCCTCGCGGAAATTCAGTGTGCCCTGGTTGAAATTGTTCGGATCATTGATGAGCTCTACTTTATCCAGGCTGCGTCCATCCAGCGAACCCTCCGGAAACTGGAAATTGAAGAGGACGTTATCCATGACACGCTGCTGAAAGGTACCGGTCGGAAGGCCAGTATAGCTCTCGAAATTCAGGATTTGCAGGAGTCCAACCTGACCGCTGTCGTCGATGCGAACATCACCGCCCGTGGCCTGGATGGTCCCGAGCGAATTGTCGTTGATATCGAAAACTTCGATGTCCATCGCGATGACGGCATCTGCATAAGTATTGAAGGTCGTGCCGGTAAAGCTCGCCGGGGTGTCCAAATCCACATCCAGAGTTCCAATAACCCCAAGTGACTCGACCGGATACATATCGCCGATGAGCGCCGGATCGGTTCCGCTGAAATTCAAGATGGTGCCGGATATGGCCTTCATCGAGAAGGTTCCAGCACAGAGTGCAGCGGCAGAGACAACGGCTAGGACAGAATTGGAGATTGCCATGATTCCCCCTTCGAGACGGGATCAAGTCGATAACGAGATGGTTGAACGCTCTTGTTTGTGACCCGCTGAAAACGAACTGGAGCCATCGTTCGAAGCACTGACGTTCGAGTGCACGTCGTGCCATCGATCGAGGACGGGGGCGGTTTACGCTCGCGCAGCGCACGAAGGCTCAGTGAAGAATACCTTATGACCGACCTTGGCGGTCTGCTGCCTTGGCGAATGGTTGCTCGCTGTCCGTTATCCCTGGACTTGCCGCACTCCAGCGAAAGGCTTGCTCCTAAATTCTTCGCCCAGCCTCTCATCCAGCCCAGCCGTCTTCGCCGAGTATAGGGATTTCAACAAGCTAAATCACCCGGTTCAAGGCATGGTTTTGGTCGGCGCCGACCTGATCGCCCATCATTGAGCGGGTCCAGTTATCCAGGGCGATTTCTGTCGAAAAACAGACCGCCTGGCTTGTCCTTCGTCCGGCGCCAGTTGGTCTGTTTTCTCCAACAATCGCCTGAGCCGAACTCCTGATCGCAAAGCGGAGGCTTGCTGGATGACCGAACGGGGGGCTGGATGTACAAAAGCTGCCTATCCCGCTTTGCAGAAGGCAGGCTGTGCAGGGTCCGGTTTACAATTTGGATCTCGAGCCGAGGTCGCCTGTCACATTCAACTCGATGGATGTTGGGTACGATAGCGGTGTGCCTGGTCCACCAGCGTGCGGAACAGGCGCCGCTGGTGGCTCTGGTAGAGCAAAAATTCCGGGTGCCACTGTACGCCGAGCACGAACGGACGCCCAGGCATTTCCACCGCCTGCACGATGCCATCGAGGTCGCGGCCAGCGACCACCAATCCATCGCCGAGCCGATCGATGCCCTGATTATGCAGGCTGTTGATCCGCGCCCGCGGACGGCGAATCATCTGTTGTAAACGGGTGCCTGGCTCCACCCGCAATGTCTTCAGCGGCAGGATGGTCCAACGGTTGGACGTGCGCCGCCGACGCGAGCGCAATTCCTGGAACAAACTGCCGCTAAGGCGGACATTCAGTAATTGGGCGCCGCGGCAGATGCCGAGCAATGGCAAACCCAGGGCTAGGCTGCGGTCGATGACAGCGGATTCCAGAGCATCCCGGGCCGGGTCATGTTTGGGCTTCACTTCCGGGGCTGCGGCATAGAGCACGGGATCTACATCATGCCCACCGGTGATGACGACGCCGTCGACCCGGTCCAGATCCAGCTCCGACCAGACCTGCCTTGGGGTGAGCGTCAGCACCCGGGCGCCCTCGAGCCTGAGCCCCAGCGTCACCAGCAGCCGCGGCGCCAGCCCGCCCCGGGAGGGTCCGGTGACGGCGATTAGAGGAGCCCTTCGGTGCGCAGCCATTTCTCGCACTCCTGTAACCAATTGCCGCTGAGCCGGGCGAGGGGGCGATCCAGGAAGGTCGCGTAATGGCGACAGATGGCGCCGAGCTGAACCGCATCCGTGGCCAGTCGCTCGAGCACCAGCCAATCCGCCCAGATCGTGGCGAGTCCCCAGCCGGGTTTGTCGATTTCGCAGTTGGGCAGCCGGTAATGCAGCGTCGGCCGTGCCTTGACCCGGCGATCGTCGACTTTGTCCTGTACCCGCTGCGCATCCCAATGGGTGAACAATGGCAGCATATCCAAAGCACGATTGCGCGTCGGATTCTCCTGCAGATAGTCATCGATCAGCCGGTCGCGGTTTGGGGTATAGCCTGGATCGATGCAGGTACGGATGTAGTTCTTAGGGAAGGGGTCGGCAAACAAGGTCAGGCGCCGGGCCAGGTCCACCTGTGCACGCTCGCGCAACCAGTCCTCCAGGCATAGAAAGGCTTGCAGATACTGTCGTGCGGTGTCGACGTCGGTGTCCGGCAATTCCGGATTCAGCTGCATACCGAAGACGTAGATCAGTTCGTCCCCGGTACCTCGGGCACCGGCCTCGCGCAGCCGACCGATCAGTTGCTCGACCTCGCCGAGGCGCGACATCGGCAGCGGCGGGCTTACGACTTCCACTGGCACCACCGGCTCGGAGAGCTGCCGCAGGGTTTCTTCGGCCAGCGACTCAACCGTGGCGGCCAGACCCTCGCTGTCGCGTTCGCGGCGACCCAGCTCTTTCAGCAGAGTAAAATCCAATTCGACGGACCAGGGGCCAGCCGGATCGCCGCTGATCTGTCGCTCATAGCGTCCGATGGTCTCACTGTCGCCACCAAACTGATCGGCGACCAGCTCGGTGATCTCGTCAACGCTCAGGCCACCGAATTCGATCTCGACGCCGATGCGCCTTGGTTCGCCGTCGGCTCGCAGTGGGCGTGGTGGCAACGGCAGCCTCGATGGTTGCTCAGACATATGCTGGACCGCCTGGTTTGTTTGCAGCCTTGTATCAACCCGAGTTGATGGCATCCAGGCTCTGACGCAACCCTGAATGCTCCCCAGGTCATTCCTAGTAGCTTTACCCATATTTTTCGGGCGTTCTGTACACGATCGAGAGGCAGCCTGGAGGATTAGAGGGGAAAACAGCGGGGAAAACAGGGACAGACCAGGGGGAAAAGGGGGAAAACAGGGACAGACCACGTTTTTCTGCTAGACTTGGTTCGGTGCTATATTGCTATTGTCTTTGAGATCCTATTATCCATGCCTAGACGCGCACGTATCATCGCCGCCGGCTACCCAATGCATGTGATCCTGCGCGGGATCGACCGGGCTGCGGTGTTTTTCGCG
Source organism: Thiohalocapsa sp. PB-PSB1 (assembly GCA_016745215.1). Classification (GTDB taxonomy): domain Bacteria; phylum Pseudomonadota; class Gammaproteobacteria; order Chromatiales; family Chromatiaceae; genus Thiohalocapsa. The sequence continues at coordinate 7,547,410 of CP050890.1, read as the reverse complement.
AGAAAACGGAGACAGACCACCTTTTTCACTTAGAGGGAATACCCAGCATGCACTCTCTTGGTTATCCGCCTCACTTCACTTTGGCGATATTTGATAACGCCGAGGAAAGGTCGTACATGAAAGACGCCTATCGTCTGCCCCCGGATGATCCCGCGCAGCGCACTGGTCGAACCGGCACCAACGGCCCCGTGCGGCACCGCCAAAACCGAGGCGGCCACCACCGAAGCCATCCCACACGCGGACGTCGAAGCGGCGATCGAGGCATCGCTCGCGGAACTGACCGAGACCCTGGACGCGCTACCGGCCGCGCAAGCCGAAGCCTCCTGCCAGCGCCTCGCCGAGGCCACCGCCCGCTTCCGAGCCCGCCTGGGCCTCACGAGCGACCGACGCTGAGCGGCCCAACCTGCAATCCCCGACCACGACCGCACTGCGCCCCAACCTCAGGCACGTCGTGGACCGCATCGACAACGACCGCGAGCCGGCTGCCATCCGCCGCAACGGCGACCGAGGCGTCGTGATCCTCGACGAGGAGGATGACGAGGGCATCATCGAAACCATCGATCGACCCGGAGCCCGCCATGATCCTGCACACCATCGAGGTTCGGGGACCATTCACTCGTCTGCGTCAGAATGCTGGTGGATCAAGTAGACTGTGCCCGGGGCTCATTTAGGCAAACAACGCAACGCAACAGGAGACCAGGCATTGGCCAAGCAGCGGAGGACGGAAGGCAACGGGAACGGCGGCGATCTCGGCTTCGAGGCCGAGCTGTTCAAGGCCGCGGACAAGTTGCGCGGCAACATGGAGCCCAGCGACTACAAGCACGTCGCCCTGGGGTTGATCTTCCTCAAGCACATCTCCGACAGCTTCGAGGCCAAGCGCGCCGAGCTGCTGGCCGACTACCCCGAGGGCGCCGAGGACCCGGACGAGTACGCCGCCGAGAACGTCTTCTGGGTGCCCAAGTCGGCGCGCTGGTCGCATCTGAAGGACACCGCCAAGCAGCCCGGCATCGGCAAGCGCATCGACGAGGCCATGCTCACCATCGAGAAGGACAACGCCTCGCTGAAGGGCGTGCTGCCCAAGGAGTACGCCCGTCCGGCGCTCAGCGCCGTCATGCTCGGCGAGCTCATCGACCTGATCTCCGGCATCACGCTGGGCGACGATGGCAACAACGCCCGCGACCTGCTCGGGCGCGTCTACGAGTACTTCCTGGGCCAGTTCGCCGGCTCCGAGGGCAAGCGCGGCGGCGAGTTCTACACCCCACGCTCGGTGGTGCGGGTGCTGGTGCAGATGCTCGAACCCTTCCCGGACAAGGCGCGCAAGATCCAGGGCCGGGTCTACGACCCCTGCTGCGGCTCCGGCGGCATGTTCGTGCAGGCCGAGCGGTTTCTGGAGGCCCACGGCGGGCGCATCGGCGAGCTGGCCGTCTACGGGCAGGAGAGCAACTACACCACCTGGCGCCTATGCAAGATGAACCTGGCCGTGCGCGGCATCGACGCGGACATCCGCTGGAACGCCGAGGGCAGCTTCCACAAGGACGAGCTCCCGGACCTGCGCGCCGACTTCATCCTCGCCAATCCGCCCTTCAACATCTCCGACTGGGGCGGCGAGCGCCTGCGCGAGGACGCCCGCTGGAGCTACGGCCCGCCGCCCGCCAGCAACGCCAACACCGCCTGGCTGCAGCACATCCTGCACCACCTCAGCCCCAACGGCACCGCTGGCGTGGTGCTGGCCAACGGATCGATGTCCTCGCAGCAATCCGGCGAGGGCGCCATCCGCAAGGCCATGGTCGAGGCGGATGTCGTCGACTGCATGATCGCCCTGCCCGGCCAGCTGTTCTACTCCACCCAGATCCCCGCCTGTCTCTGGTTCCTGGCCCGCAACAAGGCGAACGGTGGCCTGCGCGACCGCCGCGGCGAGGTCCTGTTCATCGACGCCCGCAAGCTCGGCCACCTGGTGGACCGCACCCGCCGCGAGCTCTCCGACGACGACATCGCCCGCATCGCCGACACCTACCACGCCTGGCGCGGCGGCGAGGAGGCCGACACCTACGAGGACGTGCCCGGCTTCTGCAAGGCCGCGCGCTTGGAGGAGATCCGCGGCCACGACCACGTGCTCACGCCTGGACGCTACGTCGGCGCTGCCGCTGTCGCGGACGACGGCGTGCCGTTTCCGGAGCGGTTTGCTGAGTTGAAGGCGAGGCTGGATGAGCAGCTGGCGGAGGGGGAGGCGTTGGGGGTGGTGATTCGGGAGAAGTTGGAGGGGGTGACGCTGAATGGATAATTGGCGAGAACTGACCCTGACGGAAGCCGGAGTTGAGTTGATTGATTGCCTACACAAGACTCCGCCTAAGCGTGAGATGGGAATGCCCTATGTATCGATTCCAGAGATGCGAGGAGGGGAACTCGACCTTGCGAGCGCCAGAAAGATAAGCCGGAAAGATTTCGAGGAATGGACCAAAAAGGCGAAGCCCGAAGCGTTCGACGTTGTACTCTCACGCCGATGCAATCCCGGTGAAACCGCTTTCGTGCGACCAGGCATGCAGTTCGCATTGGGACAAAATTTGGTCCTTCTGCGCTCGAACGGAGAGCGGGTGTATCCGCCTTTTTTGCGGTGGCTCGCCAGAAGTCCCCATTGGTGGGAACAGGTCGAGACTTTTCTGAACGTTGGGGCTGTGTTCGATAGCCTGCGATGCGCCGACGTGCCGAAGTTCCGCCTTCCGGTTCCGGGCAAAGCAGAGCAGGCCGCGATTTCTACGTTGCTCGGAGCCCTCGACGACAAAATCGAGCTGAACCGCCGGACCAACGAGACGCTGGAGGCGCTGGCGCGGGCGATCTTCAGGGACTGGTTCGTGGACTTCGGCCCCACGCGGGCCAAGGCCGAGGGTCGCGAGCCCTACCTCGCCCCCGAGCTGTGGGACCTGTTCCCCGATCGGCTGGATGCGGAGGGGAAGCCGGAGGGGTGGGTGTGGACCACTGTTGGCAACTTCTTTAGGCTGACGATGGGGCAGTCTCCTCCCGGTAGTACCTACAACGATGCTGGAGAGGGATTGCCTTTCTTTCAGGGCCGAACTGATTTCGGTTTCCGGTATCCAACAAATCGCAAGTACTGCTCAGCACCCACGAGAATCGCTCAGGCCGGCGATACGCTCGTAAGCGTTCGAGCGCCCGTCGGGGACATCAATCTTTCCTGGGAACGGTGCTGTATTGGACGTGGGGTATCCGCGATCTCCCACGCAGAAGGGCTTGAGTCATTTACCTACTACAGTGCCTGGGGGCTGCAGCTGGAACTCAAGAAGTACGAGCATACCGGAACAGTCTTTGGGTCTATCAACAAGAAACAGTTTGCTGCACTAGAGGTCATTGATCCCGGTTCAACGTTGATCACATTGTTTGAAGATGTTGTGTCGCCGCTTGACGCCAGAATCCGCAGCAACACGGCCGAATCCCGCACCCTCGCCCAAACCCGCGACCTCCTCCTCCCCAAGCTCATGTCCGGCGAGATCCGCCTCAAGGACGCCGGGAAGATGGCAGAGGCCTTGCTATGACCTTGCACACTCCGCTCATTGTTAAATTTTTGCGCCGGAGTTTTAATAACAGTCCTGCTTATTTAAGCGAGCTTTGACGACGCCATGCAACGCGGGGCCACCGGAGCTTTCGAGATCACGGCCGTCGGCGGCGAGCAGGTGCGGGCCTGCGTGCCCTTACCCCTGCCGCCGCGACCGCCGTTGGTTCTGGACGATGGGCTCCAGGCCGCTCTGGAGCGGGCGACGATGGCCTTGGGTCGGCTGGACAGCGTCGGCATGCTGCTGCCGGACCCGAACCTCTTTCTCTATGCCTACGTGCGTCGCGAGGCGGTAGTGTCATCGCAGATCGAGGGCACCCAATCCTCGCTGTCGGACCTGCTGATGTTCGAGGCGGACGAGGCGCCCGGGGTGCCTCTGGACGATGTGCTCGAAGTCTCCAACTATGTCGCCGCGCTGGAGCACGGGCTGGCGCGGATGCGCGAGGGTTTTCCGCTCTGCAACCGGCTGTTGCGCGAGGTCCACGAGCGCCTGCTGGCACGTGGACCTGGTGCGGACAAGGAGCCGGGCGCGTTTCGACGCTCCCAGAACTGGATCGGCGGCACCCGCCCCGGCAACGCCCGTTTCGTGCCCCCGCCACCCCAGCACGTGGAGCCCTGCCTGGCGGAACTGGAACGGTTCCTGAACGCCGAGAACCAGCCGGCCTTGATCCAGGCGGCGCTGGCGCATGTGCAGTTCGAGACCATCCATCCCTTTCTCGACGGCAACGGGCGTGTCGGGCGCCTGCTGATTGCGCTATTGCTGCATGCCCGCGGGTTGTTGTCCCAACCCCTGCTCTATCTCAGCCTGTTCTTCAAGCAGCACCGCGCGCTCTACTACGAGCGTCTGGGTGCGATCCGCGAGGACGGCGACTGGGAGGCCTGGTTGGCATTCTTCCTCGAAGGTGTCGAGGTCACGGCGAGCGGGGCGGTGGAGACGACCCGGCGTCTGCTGCAACTGTTCGACGAGGATGCGGCGCTGATTCGCGAGCGCGGCGAACGGCGCACGGCGACCCTGCTCGCGGTGCACGAGGTCTTGCGGCAGCGCCCGATCCTCGCCCTCGGAGCGCTCGCGGAGTCGGCGCGGATCAGCTTTCCGACGGCATCCAAGGCCGTCGAGGCGCTCACCGCCCTCGGCCTGGTGGACGAGCTGACCGGCGGGCGTCGCAATCGGTTGTTCGGCTATCGCCGCTACCTGGAGATCCTGAACGAGGGCATGGAGCCGCTATGAGTTTTCTGACCGAGGCGGACATCGAGGCCGCCCTGCTGGACCAACTTGCCGAACTGGGCTACCAGATCGCCACCGAGGCGGAGATCGGCCCCGACGGCACAAAGCCGGAGCGCGAGGCGTTCTCCGACGTACTGCTGCTGGACCGTCTGACCACCGCCATCGATCGACTGAACCCCGACATCCCGCCGGAGGCCCGCGCCGATGCGCTGAAGCAGGTGGTGGCGTCCGCGTCGCCGTCGCTGGAGGAAGAGAACCGGCGTCTACACGGGCTGATGGTGGATGGCGTGCCGGTGGAGTTCTATGCGGAGGACGGCACCATCCGCGGCGATCAGGTGCGCCTGCTGGACCTCGACGACCCGGGCGCGAACGACTGGCTGGCGGTGGGGCAATTTACGGTGATCGAGCACGGCGCCAACCGGCGCGCGGACGTGGTGTGCTTCGTCAACGGGCTGCCGCTGGTGGTGTTCGAACTGAAGAGCCCGAGCAACGCGCAGGCGACGGTGCATAACGCCTACAAGCAGTTGCAGACCTACAAGGCGGAGATCCCGTCGCTGTTCCGCACGAATGCCGCGCTCGTGATCTCCGATGGGCAGACGGCGCGGGTCGGTTCGTTGACGGCCAGCGCCGAGCGCTTCATGCCCTGGCGCACCACGGACGGGGCCGAGGTGGCGCCCAAGGGGACCCCCGAGCAGTCGGTGCTGGTGGAGGGCATCTTGCACCCGGGGCGCTTCCTGACCCTGTTGCGGGACTTCGTGGTGTTCGGCCAGACCGGCGGTGGATTGGTGAAGATCATCGCCGGCTACCACCAGTTTCACGCGGTGCTGCGCGCGGTGGCCTCTACCCTTCGGGCCACCGCCGCCCGGACTGGAGACGACCGGGAACGGCTGCGCAACCGCGGTCTCGACCCCGAGCGCGCACAAGCCGAGGACCCCGAGGACTACGGGCTGAAGGGCGTGAAGGACTACGCACCGGGAGACCGCCGGGTCGGGGTCATCTGGCACACCCAGGGCTCGGGCAAGAGCCTGCTGATGGCCTTCTACGCCGGGCAGCTGGTGCGCCGCCCGGAGATGGCGAACCCCACCATCGTCGTCATCACCGACCGCAACGACCTGGACGACCAGCTCTTCGGCACCTTCTCGATGTGCGCGGACCTGATTCGCCAGACGCCGGTCCAGGCCGACAGCCGCGAGGACCTGCGCGCGGCCTTGCGCCGGGCCTCCGGCGGCGTGGTGTTCACCACCATTCAGAAGTTCTCGCCGGCGCTGGGGGAGGCGGACTATCCGCTGTTGACGGACCGGCGCAACGTCGTGGTGATCGCCGACGAGGCGCACCGCAGCCAGTACGGGTTCCGCGCCAAGGTGGACACCGACAGCGGCGAGATCGGCTACGGCTTCGCCAAATACCTGCGCGATGCCCTGCCCAACGCATCCTTCATCGGCTTCACCGGAACCCCCATCGAGCAGGAGGACGTGAACACGCCGGCGGTGTTCGGCGACTATATCGACATCTACGACATCAGCCGCGCGGTGGAGGACGGTGCCACGGTGCCGATCTACTACGAGAGCCGGCTGGCGCGCATCGAGCTGCCCGAGGACGAGAAGCCGAAGGTGGACGCGGCCTTGGAAGAGGTGACGGAGGACGAGGAGGAGGGCGAGCAGGAGCGTCTGAAGCGCAAGTGGGCGCGGGTGGAGGCCCTGGTGGGTGCCGAGAAGCGTCTGCATCGGGTGGCGCAGGATCTGGTGGAGCACTTCGAGGACCGCGTTGCCGCGATGGCCGGCAAGGCCATGGTCGTCTGCATGAGCCGGCGCATCTGCGTGGCGCTGTACGACGCCATCGTGGAACTGCGGCCGGACTGGCACAGCGACGACGACAACGCCGGCCGGCTGAAGGTGGTGATGACCGGGTCCGCCGCCGACCCGGTGGCGTGGCAGCCGCACCTGGGCAACAAGGCGCGCCGCGATCTGCTGGCCAAGCGTGCGAAGGATGCAGACGACCCGTTGCAACTGGTGATCGTTCGCGACATGTGGCTGACCGGCTTCGACGCCCCCTCGATGCACAGCATGTACATCGACAAGCCCATGCACGGGCACGGACTGATGCAGGCCATCGCGCGGGTCAACCGGGTGTTTCGCGACAAGCCCGCCGGGCTGGTGGTGGACTACATCGGCATCGCGCAGCGGCTGAAAGAGGCGCTTGGCCAGTATTCCAATCGCGACCAGCGGCAGACCGGCATCGACGAGGCCGAGGCCGTCGCGCTGTTGCAGGAAAAGTACGAGGTGGTGGCCGATAGCTTCCATGGCTTCGACTACCGGTCCGCCCTGGGCGGGACGCCGCAGCAGCGTTTGGTGGTGATGGGCGAGGCCATCGAATGGATCCTGACCCGGCAGCAGCAGGCCGCCGCCCGCGAGACCACGGAACAGGACAAGAAGCGCGCCCACCGGCGTTACCAGGATGCGGTGCTGGCGCTGTCCAAGGCCTTTGCCCTGGCCGCGGCCAGTGACTATGCGCGCGAGATCCGCGACGAGGTGGCCTTCTTCCAGACCATCCGCGCGGCGCTGGTGAAATCCACAGCGGGCAGCGGACGCACCGCCGCGGAGAAGGACTTCGCCGTGGCCCAGATCATCGACCGGGCGGTGGTGTCCACCGAGATCGTGGACATCCTGGCCGCCGCGGGCCTGAAGACGCCGGACATCTCCATCTTGTCCGACGACTTCCTGGCGGAGGTGGCGCAGATGGGCAAAAAGAATCTGGCGCTGGAGGCCATGCGCAAGCTGCTCAACGGCGAGATTCGCTCGCGCAGCCGCGCCAACCTGGTGGAGACCCGGCGCTTTTCCGAGCGGCTGGAGGAGGCCATCGCCCGCTACCACACCAATGCGCTGAGCTCAGTTGAGGTCCTCCAGGCGCTGATCGACCTGGCCAAGGACCTGCGCGCGGCCCGCGCCCGCGGCGAGGAGGCCGGCCTGTCCGAGGACGAGATCGCCTTCTACGACGCCCTGGCGCAGAACGAGAGCGCCGTGGAGGTGATGGGCAACGATGAGCTCAAGGTCATCGCCCACGAGCTGCTGGTGAGCTTGCAGAAGCATGTCACCGTGGACTGGTCCCACCGCCACAGCGCGCGGGCCAAGATGCGGGTGCTGGTGAAGCGTATCCTCAAGCGCTACGGCTATCCGCCGGACCTCCAGGCCGAGGCGGTGCAGACGGTGCTGGCGCAGGCGGAGGCGTTGTCGGCGCAGTGGGCGGGGTGAGTCTCCAGCTCCGGGGACAGTTTACTTATTTGACCTTGATCATCGTTCCGGCCACTTCGGCCCGCAGATTGCGTACGCAGGCCATCTTGGCCTGACACCCTCAGGGCTGGAAGCCCTGACGACGCCAAGATCGGGCGTGTCTAGCCGGAACCATGACAAAATCCTTGTACGCTGGATTGCACAGCGTTTTGTGCGAGCCAGATGATCGCTTTACTTCCCATCCATTCCGCTTAAATGCTGCCAATAGCCGCTTAGCCTTGGTGCTGGGCCATTAATTACGGTGACACTTTACCATTTACACCAATTTTCGTTGTTTCGGGTCATTCTTTTGCGAAGCGGGCTGACCTCGCTTGCCTTGACGTAGCGCTCGGCCAAGTTGCTTTTCAAGCTCGCCAAGCTTTTGATCGTCCATCAGTGGACGTCCGATGGTTTGGCCCTTGGTGAGAGCTGCCAAGTGTTCAGGATCTTCCGGCATCTCCAAGAATTCCGCTAAATTATCGACGCGATCCAGCAGAGGTCGAACAGTGACTAATCCATCGTCTTCGCGCCGGAAATGTGCTGGCGTGCTGGACCAGGGCCAGTCGGCAGGCGTCGCAGCTCGTTTGGCCTTCACGGGATTCAAAGCCAGGTAGCGGAAGGCTGCCATCAAGTGAGCTTCATTCATTGCCACGCAGCCAAACCGCCCTTGAAACAGGTGGCCGGTTACCCGCAATCGCGCGTTGATGTAGCCGCTATATCGACGATGCGTCTCCGCGACGGCGCGGGACAGGCCGGTCTCGTTGGAGGGTGCGAGAATCAAGTGCACATGGTTCGGCATCAGGCAGTAGGACCAGACGTCCACGCCGTTTGATCGACACTCGTTCGCTAGCCAATCTCTATAAAGCGCATAGTCGTCTTCCTTCATGAAAACTTGTTGGCGTCTGTTCCCACGCTGCGTCACATGGTGGGGGATGCCGGGAACGATGATGCGTGGGAGCCGAGACATACGCTTAGCATAAGCCCAGAACAAAATAGTGTAAATGGTAAAGTGTCACCGTAATTCACGAGGAGCATGCAGGGCGCACGGATACCTGGCGCCCAAATAAGCGATGGTGCAGAAACAAGCTAAACAGGTTTTTGGCTTGGGTGTCGCCTGCCGACTCATTCGGTACCGCTATCGGCGTCGGTATCGGTATCGAAGACCAATCCGATCTCCGCCAAGCTCCTCGCTGACCGCATAGCCACGCTGTCCTTTCACATGCTCGCAGTAGGGTGCAACCCGCCCAGCGCGACTTGATCAGGTTTGGGATCGGGATCGAAAAGACATGACATCGGGGCGTGAGAAACCTGAAGTTTGCTGGGCAGCTATTTGCTGGGCGCTGCCTTCGAAGAATATGAATCAAACTGCATTCTGGTTGAATAGCTGAACATTCTAGGCTCTCCCGGATCTCCTGGGACTGTTGTATCATGTAGATCAACAACTTGAGAACCGCCTGTCGCTGAAACCCCATCTGGACGCTGTTGATAATGACATTTGATAAAGAGACCCTTCAGACGCTTTTAAATCTACCTGATATCGCCGTTGATCGCGTGGTGCTCGGCGAGCGCAAGACACTTAAAGTCTATGTGCATAGCACACTGGAGGGTACGAACTGTCATCGCTGTGGTCGGCCAATCGATCATGAGTATGGCCATGGTCAAGAGATAGAGTTACGCCATTTGCCATTATTCGCGTATACAGTTGTTCTTATTTTGAGGCCGAAGCGTTATCAATGCCACTTCTGCGAAGGGCGTCCGACAACGAGCCAAACGCTGTCATGGTACACGCGGCGCTCCCGAGTGACAAAAGCATTCGAACAGCAGATGCTGCTGGAGTTGATCAACAGTACGCTCGAGGATGTCAGTCGCAAGCATGCCATTGGTGTCGACGCACTGCAGGGTATTTTGGATCGAAACATGGCGTGCGATGTCGATTGGAACGCAATTGAACGCTTGGAGGTCATTGGCATTGATGAGATTGCGTTGAAAAAAGGTCATCGTGATTTTGTCGTCGTTGTCAGCGCTTACATTAACGAGACATTGCATGTCATCGGCCTGCTCGGCGACCGCACCAAGGCCAGCGTACAGGAGTTTTTTCTCAGCATTCCCAAGCGCTTGCGAAATACCGTCCAGATTGTGTGCTCAGATCTTTATCAAGGCTTCATCGGTGCCGCTAAAGCCGTGTTCGGCAAGCGCATACACATTTGCGCGGATCGATTCCATGTTGCCAAGCTGTACCGAAATGGACTGGAAAACCTGCGCAAAAGCGAATGGAAACGGCTGTGCCATATCCTCTCCAAAGAAGAGCGCAAGTCGTTCAAGAACGTGCATTGGCTGCTGCGTCAGCGTCGCGCCGATCTGAATGCAGATGAGCGACGCATGCTGAATCGGCTCTTTCGCTATTCACCAAAATTACAAGAAGCCTATGAGGCTTGCGAATCACTCACTGCCATCTATGAAAGCCGCCTATCAAAAGGTCAGGGTAAGCGCAAACTGCGTGGCTGGATGGAACGTGTCACCAACCGCAAGCTCAGTTGCTTCGATAGCTTCCTCGGGACACTGAATACTCACTTTGAGGAAGTGACGAATTATTTTATTGGTCGACACACCAGCGGCTTTGTCGAGGGGTTAAATAATAAGATCAAAGTCATCAAACGCCGCTGCTATGGCATCACCAACCTTGGACACCTCTATCAAAGGATATGCTTGGATCTCAACGGATATGACCGGTTCGGGGTTGACACATTATAAATCAATGAGTTACAGAGTTTGCGCTCGACTACATTTTAACCTTGATGTGTACGAAAAAATGAGCTTAAGTGGTTGTTCTTAAAGTTTTTATTGGTTCCCATGAAATCCAGGAGAGCCACATTCTACCCAGGTAGCACCGGTTTTTTCGACACACTTTTTTTAGCCTCGGCGTCATGCTGCAAAATTGCCGCCCGTGCTGGACGATGGTGCGGCGCGGAAACGGTTTGCTGCCGGCTTGGATCTCAGGATCTGCGCTTGTAGGAATAGAAATTTATTAACTTGTGCACTCCTGAGAAGCAGCAGGAACAGCGCGATCATTCCATGCTGGCAAAAACGTATCAAAGAGGATGCGCATGTTTTGCTTGAAATCTGCCGCCACTTTTCGCCCCGTTTCATAGACCTTATCCATGACATGAACGAACGCCTCGAGTCCCGTTGCAGTGTGGGTGTTTTCCATGAGTTCCTTGACCAACTCGGTACTGGTGAAAATCACGCCTTGGCAGGCACGGGTCACATGGGGAAAGAGACGGTGTTCGATGGGATTGTACTTAGAACAGTAGGGCGGATAATGAGCAATGCGAATTTCGATCCCAAGCTCATCGGCGAGGCTCTGCAAGTCCTGTTTAAAAACCGATGCGCATGATCCAATCTCTGCCGACAAGGCGACCGTCGTCGATGAGACAAACCCCGGCGCGGCAATACGCGATGTCATCTCTGCCGACAGCCCCAAGCTCATCGATCGAAAGACCTGCACACCAACCATAGGCTCGGCCCTAGGTAGGAGCCCGCTTGCGGGCGACCGTCGCGATGGCCTCGGGCTCTCCGTCGCCCGCAAGCGGGCTCCTACTGGTCCCGGCGCGGCGATGTCATCTCTGCTGACAGCCCCAAGCTCATCGATCGAAAGACCTGCACACCAACCATAGGCTCGGCCCTAGGTAGGAGCCCGCTTGCGGGCGACCGTGGCGATGGCCTCGGGCTCTCCATCGCCCGCAAGCGGGCTCCTACCGATCCCGGCGCGGCGATGTCATCTCTGCTGACAGCCCCAAGCTCATCGATCGAAAGACCTGCACACCAACCATAGGCTCGGCCCTAGGTAGGAGCCCGCTTGCGGGCGACCGTGGCGATGGCCTCGGGCTCTCCATCGCCCGCAAGCGGGCTCCTACCGGTCCCAGCGCGGCAATGTCATCTCTGCCGACAGTCCCAAGCTCATCGATCGAAAGACCTGCACACCAACCATACGCTCGGCCCTGGGTAGGAGCCCGCTTGCGGGCGACCGTCGCGATGGCCTCGGGCTCTCCATCGCCCGCAAGCGGGCTCCTACCGGTCCCGGCGCGGCGATGTCATCTCTGCCGACAGCCCGAAGCTCATCGATCGAAAGACCTGCACACCAACCATACGCTCAGCCCTGGGTAGGAGCCCGCTTGCGGGCGACCGTCGCGATGGCCTCGGGCTCTCCGTCGCCCGCAAGCGGGCTCCTACTGGTCCCAGCGCGGCGATGTCATCTCTGCCGACAGCCCGAAGCTCATCGAGCGAAAGACGTGCAGACCAACCATACGCTCGGCCCTGGGTAGGAGCCCGCTTGCGGGCGACCGTCGCGATGGCCTCGGGCTCTCCGTCGCCCGCAAGCGGGCTCCTACCGGTCCCGGCGCGGCAATGTCATCTCTGCCGACAGCCCCAAGCTCATCGATCGAAAGACGTGCACACCAACCCATGCGCTCGGCCCTGGGTAGGAGCCCGCTTGCGGGCGACCGTCGCGATGGCCTCGGGCTCTCCGTCGCCCGCAAGCGGGCTCCTACCGGTCCCGGCGCGGCAATGTCATCTCTGCCGACAGCACCAAGCTCATCGAGCGAAAGACGTGCACACCAACCCATGCGCTCGGCCCTGGGTAGGAGCCCGCTTGCGGGCGACCGTCGCGATGGCCTCGGGCTCTCCGTCGCCCGCAAGCGGGCTCCTACCGGACCCAGCGCGGCAATGTCATCTCTGCCGACGGCCCCAAGCTCATCGATCGAAAGACGTGCACACCAACCATAGGCTCGGCTCTGGGTAGGAGCCCGCTTGCGGGCGACCGCTGCGATTCATGGTGTTCGACGGTATCGCTTATTCCAATCCCGATCAGGTCGCGCTGGGCGGGTTGCACCCCTCGCAGTAGCGGAAGGCTCAGCCGATAGACTCGGTGGCCGCACGCTCTATGTCGAGCTGCTCATGACCGAATGGCATAGGGCGTTTTCTCTCTCGATTCCGATTCCGATAGCGACCCCGATTGCACTCCGCCGATGTCTGGATAGCGTTGTATCAGGTTATTCATGAACCGCTAACCAAGAGGCACACAGAAAAGCAGAATTCGATTTCGGTCTTTTCTTTGCCTTCATCTTCTTTGGGGCTTTTCGTACTCCATGTATCTCCTTGCACTCTCTGTAGTTGATCGAATGATGCCGATGTTGGCAATGACTTCACGTTCTGGCCCTGTGCAGGCCAAATACCCGGCGGCGCATTCTCAACATACCAATCATCCCCAGCGCCAGAATCGCAAAGGTTCCTGGAGCGGATACCCTGTTGGTGGCATAGGGTTCGCCTACATTGAATTGATCGAGAATGACCGTGCCCTCGCGGAAATTCAGTGTGCCCTGGTTGAAATTGTTCGGATCATTGATGAGCTCTACTTTATCCAGGCTGCGTCCATCCAGCGAACCCTCCGGAAACTGGAAATTGAAGAGGACGTTATCCATGACACGCTGCTGAAAGGTACCGGTCGGAAGGCCAGTATAGCTCTCGAAATTCAGGATTTGCAGGAGTCCAACCTGACCGCTGTCGTCGATGCGAACATCACCGCCCGTGGCCTGGATGGTCCCGAGCGAATTGTCGTTGATATCGAAAACTTCGATGTCCATCGCGATGACGGCATCTGCATAAGTATTGAAGGTCGTGCCGGTAAAGCTCGCCGGGGTGTCCAAATCCACATCCAGAGTTCCAATAACCCCAAGTGACTCGACCGGATACATATCGCCAATGAGCGCCGGATCGGTTCCGCTGAAATTCAAGATGGTGCCGGATATGGCCTTCATCGAGAAGGTTCCAGCACAGAGTGCAGCGGCAGAGACAACGGCTAGGACAGAATTGGAGATTGCCATGATTCCCCCTTCGAGACGGGATCAAGTCGATAACGAGATGGTTGAACGCTCTTGTTTGTGGCCCGCTGAAAACGAACTGGAGCCATCGTTCGAAGCACTGACATTCGAGTGCACGTCGTGCCATCGATCGAGGACGGGGGCGGTTTGCGCTCGCGCAGCGCACGAAGGCTCAGTGAAGAATACCTCATGACCGACCTTGGCGGTCTGCTGCCTTGGCGAATGGTTGCTCGCTGTCCGTTATCCCTGGACTTGCCGCACTCCAGCGAAAGGCTTGCTCCTAAATTCTTCGCCCAGCCTCTCATCCAGCCTAGCCGTCTTCGCCGAGTATAGGGATTTCAACAAGCTAAATCACCCGGTTCAAGGCATGGTTTTGGTCGGCGCCGACCTGATCGCCCATCATTGAGCGGGTCCAGTTATCCAGGGCGATTTCTGTCGAAAAACAGACCGCCTGGCTTGTCCTTCGTCCGGCGCCAGTTGGTCTGTTTTCTCCAACAATCGCCTGAGCCGAACTCCTGATCGCAAAGCGGAGGCTTGCTGGATGACCGAACGGGGGGCTGGATGTACAAAAGCTGCCTACCCGCTTTGCAGAAGGCAGGCTGTGCAGGGTCCGGTTTACAATTTGGATCTCGAGCCGAGGTCGCCTGTCACATTCAACTCGATGGATGTTGGGTACGATAGCGGTGTGCCTGGTCCACCAGCGTGCGGAACAGGCGCCGCTGGTGGCTCTGGTAGAGCAAAAATTCCGGGTGCCACTGTACGCCGAGCACGAACGGACGCCCAGGCATTTCCACCGCCTGCACGATGCCATCGAGGTCGCGGCCAGCGACCACCAATCCATCGCCGAGCCGATCGATGCCCTGATTATGCAGGCTGTTGATCCGCACCCGCGGACGGCGAATCATCTGTTGTAAACGGGTGCCTGGCTCCACCCGCAATGTCTTCAGCGGCAGGATGGTCCAACGGTTGGACGTGCGCCGCCGACGCGAGCGCAATTCCTGGAACAAACTGCCGCTAAGGCGGACATTCAGTAATTGGGCGCCGCGGCAGATGCCGAGCAATGGCAAACCCAGGGCTAGGCTGCGGTCGATGACAGCGGATTCCAGAGCATCCCGGGCCGGGTCATGTTTGGGCTTCACTTCCGGGGCTGCGGCATAGAGCACGGGATCTACATCATGCCCACCGGTGATGACGACGCCGTCGACCCGGTCCAGATCCAGCTCCGACCAGACCTGCCTTGGGGTGAGCGTCAGCACCCGGGCGCCCTCGAGCCTGAGCCCCAGCGTCACCAGCAGCCGCGGCGCCAGCCCGCCCCGGGAGGGTCCGGTGACGGCGATTAGAGGAGCCCTTCGGTGCGCAGCCATTTCTCGCACTCCTGTAACCAATTGCCGCTGAGCCGGGCGAGGGGGCGATCCAGGAAGGTCGCGTAATGGCGACAGATGGCGCCGAGCTGAACCGCATCCGTGGCCAGTCGCTCGAGCACCAGCCAATCCGCCCAGATCGTGGCGAGTCCCCAGCCGGGTTTGTCGATTTCGCAGTTGGGCAGCCGGTAATGCAGCGTCGGCCGTGCCTTGACCCGGCGATCGTCGACTTTGTCCTGTACCCGCTGCGCATCCCAATGGGTGAACAATGGCAGCATATCCAAAGCACGATTGCGCGTCGGATTCTCCTGCAGATAGTCATCGATCAGCCGGTCGCGGTTTGGGGTATAGCCTGGATCGATGCAGGTACGGATGTAGTTCTTGGGGAAGGGGTCGGCAAACAAGGTCAGGCGCCGGGCCAGGTCCACCTGTGCACGCTCGCGCAACCAGTCCTCCAGGCATAGAAAGGCTTGCAGATACTGTCGTGCGGTGTCGACGTCGGTGTCCGGCAATTCCGGATTCAGCTGCATACCGAAGACGTAGATCAGTTCGTCCCCGGTACCTCGGGCACCGGCCTCGCGCAGCCGACCGATCAGTTGCTCGACCTCGCCGAGGCGCGACATCGGCAGCGGCGGGCTTACGACTTCCACTGGCACCACCGGCTCGGAGAGCTGCCGCAGGGTTTCTTCGGCCAGCGACTCAACCGTGGCGGCCAGACCCTCGCGGTCGCGTTCGCGGCGACCCAGCTCTTTCAGCAGAGTAAAATCCAATTCGACGGACCAGGGGCCAGCCGGATCGCCGCTGATCTGTCGCTCATAGCGTCCGATGGTCTCGCCGTCGCCACCAAACTGATCGGCGACCAGCTCGGTGGTCTCGTCAACGCTCAAGCCACCGAATTCGATCTCGACGCCGATGCGCCTTGGTTCGCCGTCGGCTCGCAGTGGGCGTGGTGGCAACGGCAGCCTCGATGGTTGCTCAGACATATGCTGGACCTCCTGGTTTGTTTGCAGCCTTGTATCAACCCGAGTTGATGGCATCCAGGCTCTGACGCAACCCTGAATGCTCCCCAGGTAATTCTCTGCGCAATCCAGCGGCAGTGTGCACGGAGGCCTCAGTTCCTAGCTCCGACCAACTAACTAGCATGTTCTTGGTGCTTTTCCGTAAGACTCTATTTTTATTTTAAAAAAATTGGGGGAAAACAGGGACAGACCAGGTTTTTCTGCTAGACTTGGTTCGGTGCTATGTTGCTATTGTCTTTGAGATCCTGTGATCCATGCCTAGACGCGCACGTATCATCGCCGCCGGCTATCCAATGCACCTGATCCTGCGCGGGATCGACCGGGCTGCGGTGTTTTTCGAGGATGCTGATCGCCAGTTTTTCCTGGATCATCTGGCCGCGGTGGCTGCGGAGGAATCGGTTGCTGTGCACGCGTATGTGCTGATGACCAACCACCTTCATCTGCTGATGACCGCCGCACGCGATGATGGCGTGTCGGCGGTGATGAAGCGCGTTGGGCAGCGGTCTGTCCAGCACGTCAACCGGACCTCTCGTCGCACGGGCGGCTTGTTCGAGGGCCGGTTCCGCTCATCGCTGATTGAGGCCGACACCTGTCTGCTGGCCTGCCAGCGTTACATCGAGCTCAATCCGGTTCGTGCCTCGATGGTCAGTGTGCCTGGTGATTATCGCTGGTCGAGCCATCGGGCCAATGCGCTTGGCCGCCAGGATTCCATGGTCACACCGCACCCGCTGTACCAAGGCTTGGCAGACGCTGATCAGGCTCGTTTTGCTGCGTATCGCAGGTTGTTCGAGGATATGCTCGGTGCCGAGTCGCATCAATGTTTCCGCGAGTGCACCAACGGCGGCTTCGTGATTGGCAGCGCAAAGTTCAAGCGGCAGATCGCCGCTATGCTCGGTAGACGAACCTGGAAGGAGGCACCGGGACGGCCGCTAAAGGAAATCGATGCGGATGCGCAAGGTGAGCTTGCATTGTAGAAAACGTGGTCTGTCCCCTTTTTCCCACCCTTTTTCCCATCTGGTCTGTCCCCTTTTTCCCATCGGCAAAGGTCGCGGGCAAGCCATCTTTATCCGCAATCCGCAGACAGAGGATCTCCGGACCGGCCATTGCTGTGGCGCAGCCAAGGATCTCAATCCGCTGCCGGTAGTTCTAGTCGTACTGACAAGCCGCCGCCATCGGCGCGCCTGAAGGCGATACTGCCGCCATAGGCATCAATGACGTCGCGCACAATGGCGAGACCAAGGCCGCTGCCTTCCTTTTGCAGATCCAAGCGCAGGCCACGCTCGCCGAGGCAGGGCAGTTCAGCGTCGGGCACACCGGGGCCGTCGTCGGCGATGATGATGCCGATTCGCTCGCCGGCGTGGATCCGAATGTCGACGGTTTGCGTTGCCCATTTTGCGGCGTTCTCCAGCAGGTTACCAAGCAGGTCCATCAGGTCGTCGAGCATCAGCGCAGCAACGGCCTGCTGCGGCGCATGCAGCCGCCAGTCGATGCCCTCCCCCATCGGGGTGCGACGCAGCGTACGCAGCAATCTCCGGCAAGCATCGACCAGGTCGGAACGGGCCTGATGGATTTCGGTACCGGAGCGCACGCGCGCGCGAATCAGCTCGCGGTCGACGCGTCGGCGCATGGCCTCGGCGAGTTGTTCGAGGTCGTCGGCCAGCGCCGGTTCGCCCGCGCGACGCAGGCGCTCAGCGTCGGCGGCGAGGGCGGCCAGCGGCGTCTTCAGGCCGTGGGCGAGGTCTGCGGTCCAGGCGCGGGCGCGCTCGATGGCCTGCTCGCGGGCGCTGAGCAGGGCGTTGACCTCAGCGACCAGGGGCATGACCTCATCGGGGTAATCGTCAGCCAGGCGCCGAGCACGACCCGAGCGAATAGCGCCGACACCGCGGCGCACGCTCTCCAGCGGGGCCAGCCCGGCGCGAATCTGTACCAGCGTGGCCAGGCCGAGAACCAGCGCGATCAGCAACAGGTAGGGGAGCATGTCGGTGGCGAAGGCGTTGCGGGCGCGCTTCAGCTCGTCGGCGTCGATGGCAGTCATCAGGCGCAGCGCGTGGGCGCTGTCGCTGGCGCCGAGCAGGATGCGGCGCTCGCGCACCAGCAGTCCACGACCATCCGGACCGGGCAGGCGATGGCTGTGGATGATGCCCGGCGCCGGTAGATCCTGCGGCAGGCGCAACGGTCGGTCCCAGAGCGAGCGCGAGCGCGCGGCGCCGATGATGCGGCGGCCGTCGCGCTCGTCATCGACCTGCCAGTACAGACCGCCGAGGGGCTTGGCCAGACGCGGGTCCGGCGGTTGCGGGTCGACGCCGACGCCGCCGTCGGCATGGATCTGCACCGCCGCGGCGAGCTGTCCAAGCTGAGCCTCCAACTCTTGGCCCATGCGGCGTTCGACGTGGCCCTCGAACAAGACGACGAGTCCGGCGGCTGCGACCAACAGCGCCAGCGCGATGGACAATGCTGCCGCCAGCGTCAGGCGCGCACGCAGGGAGCGGCGGGTCACCGTGGCGCCGAGCTCTGATCGGTGACTCCGTCCAGGGTCTCGATCAGGTAGCCGAAGCCGCGTCGAGTCTGGATCAGACCTTTGCCGAGCTTGCGGCGGACGCGCCCGATCAGCACCTCGATGGCGTTGGATTCTCGCTCGAAATCCTGGGCATAGAGCTGCTCGGTCAGTTCCAGCTGCGAGACCACGCGACCGGCGTGCTGCATCAGGTAGGCGACGAGCCGATATTCCTGGGGCGAAAGATGCAGCGGCACGCCGTCACGGCTGACCTGCATGCGCCGAGTGTCCAGCGTCAGGGGGCCGACGCTCAACCGGGCCGAGGCCAGGCCCGCGGCGCGGCGGACCAGGGCGCGCAGTCGCGCGATCAGCTCTTCCATTCGAAACGGCTTGGGCAAGTAGTCGTCTGCGCCGGCGTCGATGCCCTCCACCCGCTCCTGCCAATCGCCGCGGGCGGTGAGGATCAACACCGGGAAGTGCTGGCCAGCGGCACGCCAGCGGCGCAAGAGCGAAAGCCCATCCATGCCTGGCAGTCCCAGATCCAGAACCACGGCGGACCAGCCCTCGGTATCGCCGCGGAACCAGGCGTCCTCTCCGTCGGCGATCCGCTCGGTGACAAAGCCGGCGGCATCGAGCGCGCGGACGACTCCGTCGGCCAAGCGGTCGTCGTCTTCAACCAGCAAAATACGCATCAGTCTTGCTCCACCTCGATGACGGTAGCGGTGGCGGCGTCAAGCAACACTTCCAGCCGGCGCCCGTCCTCGGCAATGACCTTGAGCTCGTAGATCCAACGACCCTGTTCATGTTCCAGCTCAACCTTGATCGGGTCACCGGGAACAGCTTCGGCGGCGCTGGCCAGAATTTCATCGATGGGACGCACCTCGCCGCCTGCCAGCGCGGCGCGGGCGCGGTCATGGTCATGGTCATGGTCGTGATGGTGCCGAGGCGCCTCGTCGGCCAGGGTGCCCGCGGCGGCCAGGGTGAGAAAAGCGACGGTGCATAAATAGGCTGGATGCATGAGGGCTCATGGGAACGTTGTCGAGATTCAAGTAAGGATGACTGAGGAAACCTGACAAAAGGCTGACAGCCGGGTACAGGCAATCGTCAGCGAAAGCGCGCTAGTGTGCATCGCATGCCGGGCCATCGCCAGCGGCGAGTCCCGGCCAAGGCAAATCCACTGAATCTCCGAGGAGAGCTGCATGAACAGTAACACCGCCAATGTCATTCAACAGCCGGGCCAGCAGGATGCGACCGCCAGAGGCGCACCATCAACTGCCGAGGTGCTGGTCTGGGATCCGCTGGTGCGCATTTTCCACTGGTCCCTGGTCGGCGCCTTCGCAACTGCTTACATTGTCGAGGATGACCTGCTCGGCGTGCACGTCTGGGCCGGCTATCTGGTGTTGACGTTGATCGCCGTGCGTCTGGTCTGGGGCTTCGTGGGTACCCGCCATGCGCGCTTCAGCGACTTTGTCCGCAGCCCGCGGGTGGTGCTCCACTACCTCGGCGATGCGCTGCAACTGCGCGCCGGTCGCCATCTGGGCCACAACCCCGCCGGCGGGGCCATGGTGGTCGCACTGCTGTTACTGGTTGCCGCCACCGGTCTATGCGGGCTTGCTCTGTACGGCACCCAGGAGCTCTCGGGCCCGCTGGCACCACTGATGAGCGGGCTGTCGCCGGCCTGGGGCGAAGTCTTCGAGGAGACCCATGAGGTGCTGGCCAACCTGACGCTGGCGTTTATCGTCATGCATGTGGCCGGCGTCATCTTCTCCAGCCTGAGTCATCGCGAGAACCTCATCGCAGCCATGTTCACTGGCCGCAAGCGTTCCGGCGATACCGAGGAGTAAGCCCTTCACCGACACCCATCGATTCTTCGACGGAGCATTCTTATGAGCACGAATAGCAGGATTTCAACAGACATACAATCGATCAGGACCCGACAAGCAGGTGCCGGGCAGTCGGTCTTCGCGGCTTTGGCCTTGACGGCGAGTCTCTGCATCGGCTGCGGCGCTGGCCAGGCGCTGGCCGCCGGCGATGCCGCCGCCGGTGCAGCGGCATGGACGGCGGAGCACCCGCAGCCAGGTTCGGCTCCGGCTCGCAGTTGCTCGAGCTGCCACGGCACCGACCTGACCCGGACCGGTCGCCACGCCAAGACCGGCAAGCGCATCGAGCCGCTGGCACCGTCGGTGAATCCGGCGCGGCTGAGTGACGACAAAAAGGTCGCCAAGTGGCTCTACCGCAATTGCCGCTGGACCCTCGGCCGTGAATGCACCGACTCTGAAAAAGCCGATTTCCTGGCCTTCATCAATGCGCAATGATTTTCAGCACAAGAACCATCATCCAACCAGGAGCCCCGATCATGCCGACCATCTATCCCCGCAAATACAACCTCGTGCTCGCCTTGGCCATCGGCGGCCTGCTCGCCGTCGCCGGCACCGGCTTGGCACTCAGCGACGAGGACGATGACGAGAACCATCATAAGCGCCATGAGCAGGAAGATCATCGTCAGGACGCGCGTGGCTGGATCAGTTCGCGCGCAGACATTGCTCCGGTCACCGATGCCACCTATGCCGAGGAGTGCGGCGCGTGCCACATGGCCTATCAGCCCGGGCTACTGCCGGCGGCGGCCTGGCGGCAGGTAATGACCCCCGAGGGCCTCGTAGTACACTACGGCGACGACGCATCCATGCCGCAGGCCCTGCGCAGTCAGCTCGCCGCCTATTTGGATGCCAACGCCGGCGACAGCGCGCGGCGCTCGCGCTCGCGCGCCTTCACCGTCGGCAATACCGGCGACGGCGACCTGCCGCGCATCACCGCGACCCGCTACTTCCGCAACAAGCACCACGAGATCCCGCGGCGCATGGTCGCCAACAACTCCGAGGTGGGCAGCTTCAGCAATTGCAACGCCTGCCATCGGAGCGCGGAAGAAGGCATCTACAATGAGCACCAGGTGCGAATCCCGGGCTTCGGCCGCTGGGACGACTGAAGCCGCGAGTGCAGCACTGCAGCGGCTGTCGGCTGGGTAGGACTGGCAGCGTTGCACCCAAGTGTAGGGTGTCCAAAAGCCTAGCTGGGGTGTCCAAAAGCCTAGCTGTAATGGTGCAGAAACAAGCTAAACAGGTTTTGGCTTGGGTGTCGCCTGCCGACTCATTCGGTACCGCTATCGGCGTCGGTATCGGCGTTGGTATCGGTATCAACGTCGGTATCGAACTGACCAACCCGCTATCCGCCAAGCTCCTCGCTGACCGCCTAGCCACGCTGTCCGAGCTTCGTTAGCATGACCACAAGACGATCGAGCAGTGCCTTTTGCTTGCTGTTGTCGTCTGCGCACAACGCATCGCACACCAGGGTGCTGCAACCGATTTGTTGCGGTGCCCCTTCGTTTGGCTTGAAGCGAATACGCTGTGGTGCGCTCTCCCGTCGTTTGGTGGCATAAACCAGACGACGGGAGAAAAACGTGTCGGCAGTATCACCTTGATTCTGGAGTTAAGAAACTATGGCGACTATGGAAACAGTCCTAATCGAAATTCTCGTTTCTAGTCACATGACCGGTGCAGCACTAATGACGGCCGCGATCGAGCGACTCCCGGAAGTTCAGATTGATCGGGACTATCAGCCCGTCGAGATCACACCGCGGCCAGACGATGCCGCACGAGTAGCGATCGGCGAAAAGGTGATTGTGATACGCGGACGTATCGCTTCAGACCAGAGGGACGTAGCCGAGAGTCGCCCTGGGGTGCTGAATATCTGGACGGACACGAAGGTGGCACCCTTTGGCCTGGACTGAGTTTCTCGCTGGGGCTCGGGATGGCTTGGTAGATGTATGCGGATGTGAGCCTGAATCCAATTCAATCAAACCGTTACTGAATCCGTCACCGAATCCGTCACCGAATCCAAGAAGAAAAAAGAAGCACAAAAGGAAGAACTCCCACTAAGCGACGAAGCGCATTTTGCATGGCGATAAAATGAAAAATTATAAACCAATAAAAGTCTTATATATCAGTATTTTATAGAAAAAGGCGGGGAAAATTGCTAGGGAAAACCAGTGTAAAGTGTCCTTCATCACATCATGGTCTTAAACTTGAAACTGCTGGCTTATCGCCCACACCGATGGCAGTCGATAACACCGACCCGCTATAATAGACAGCTTTGCCAAGCCTGCATTCTCCAAAATTCATGTCTCAGCTCGACGAGCAACTCGCCAAGCGCCGTACCTTTGCGATTATTTCCCATCCGGACGCTGGAAAGACCACATTGACCGAAAAGCTGCTGCTGTTTGGCGGCGCCATCCAAATGGCCGGCACGGTCAAGGGCCGTAAGGCGGCGCGACATGCGACTTCGGATTGGATGGAGTTGGAAAAGCAGCGCGGCATTTCGGTGACCTCGTCGGTGATGCAGTTTCCGTTCGAGCAGGCCATCGTGAACCTGCTGGATACCCCTGGGCATGAGGATTTCTCCGAGGACACCTATCGCACTCTAACGGCGGTGGACTCCGCATTGATGGTGATCGATGCTGCCAAGGGTGTCGAGGAGCGCACCATCAAGCTGATGGATGTCTGTCGACTGCGCGATACGCCGATCCTCACCTTTGTCAATAAGCTCGACCGGGAGGGCCGCGGTGCCATCGAGATCCTGGATGAGATCGAAGATATCCTGAACATCCGCTGTGCGCCGGTTACCTGGCCCATCGGCATGGGCAAACGCTTCAAGGGTGTCTACGATCTGCGCCATGATCGCACTCATCTGTTCAGCGCCACCCATGGCGGCAAGATCCAGACCGGCGAGATCATCGAAGGCATCGACAATCCACGCCTGGATGAATTGCTCGGAGATCAGGCCGCGGAATTGCGCGATGAAATGGAATTGGTACAGGGTGCCAGCCACCCTTTGGATCTGGAGGACTACCGTGCCGGCAAGCAAACGCCGGTCTTTTTCGGCTCTGCGATCAATAACTTCGGCGTAAGAGAGCTGTTGGACGCATTTGTCGAGTATGCGCCGCCGCCGCGCCCGCGCATCACCCGTGAGCGCGGGGTTGCACCGGCCGAGAACAAGTTCACCGGCTTTGTGTTCAAAATCCAGGCGAACATGGACCCGGCGCATCGGGATCGTGTGGCATTCCTGCGGGTCTGCTCTGGCAGCTATCGCCAGGGTATGAAGGTGCGTCATGTGCGTATCGGCAAGACGGTGCAGGTGGCCAATGCCATCACCTTCCAGGCGGATGAGCGTCGGCGTCTGGAAGAAGCCTGGCCAGGCGATATCATCGGCCTGCACAACCACGGCACAATCCAGATCGGCGACACCTTCACCGAGGGGGAAGACCTCAAGTATGAGGGTGTGCCCTATTTTGCGCCGGAACTGTTCCGCCGCGTGGTATTAAAAGATCCTTTAAAAACCAAGGCATTGCAAAAAGGCGTATTGCAACTCTGCGAGGAAGGCGCGACCCAGGTATTCCGCCCGCTGAAGAACAATGACATCATCCTTGGCGCCATCGGCGTCCTGCAGTTCGATGTCGCTGCCTATCGGCTGAAGGACGAATACGGTGTCGAGGCGGTAGTGGAACCGGTCAATGTGCAAACCGCACGCTGGATTCTTTGCGAGGATGCCAAGGTGCTTGCCCGCCTAAAGGAAAAGGCGTACGAAAACCTGGCCTTGGACGGCGACGATCAGCTGGTCTATCTGGCGCCGACCCGCATCAACCTGGAACTCACTGAAGAGCGCTGGCCGGAGGTGCGCTTTCTCGCGACACGGGAGCTGTAAAGCCTGCCTTGGACGCAATATCAACCTGCATTGCAGCCTCCGGAGTCGGAAAATTATCCGCAAGCGAGGCGATTCGAGGCGGATTCTGTCGGGCTTGGCTTCTCATCCGACCTCGACGTTGCGGCAACCCGCCCAGAGAGCGACTATGAACGGGCTGCCGCTTCGCAAAGACGAACGAGAATCCGGCGCCAGTTGGTCTGTTTCTCTCCGGCAATCGCCTAATCTTTCGTATCCTCCACGGCTTTGCGCAACAGATTCAGGCTGGAACCGCCAAGCTCGGCTGCCGCCAGCTCGCGCAAGCAAGCAGCGCAAAGGCAGTCGTGCCAATGTGCGGCAAGCTGGTCGGTCAACCGCTCGGACAGCTCGATGCCGGCACATTGGCAATGCATTGGATTGTTGAGTTTGCATTCGAAGTCGGCACCGCAGCGTGGGCAGGTCTTTTGTTCGTGTTTGCTCATGGATAAAGCTCGGAGGCGAACTTGTCGATGAATGAAACGACCTGTTCGGTGCGCACATGATGCAGGTTATGGCCGGTGTCTTCCAGCACCACGAGCTGGGCATTCGGCGCTTGCTGCATCAAGCGTTCGGTATGGTTCCAGGCCGGCACAATAGGATCGCTATCGCCGGTAATCAGCAGCAGCGGTTGATGCAGGCGGTGGTAACGCTTGCTTTGCCGTTGTAAAAAAGGGCTCAATAATCGCACGTCGTCGGCGTTGGCGAGAAAGTTGGATGGGCGTAAGGTCAGTTCAACTGCCGTGCGCTCGCGATACCCGGATGGCACCGGATTTGGCATGAATGCCGATGCAATGCCGGAATTCATGCTGAGTCGTCCCGCGGTCAGCGGTAGGGTGTGAGCGAATAGACGACCGAGCAACGGTATGCCGGCAAGGTCATTGTACCAGGCGACGCCGCCTGTCCAGGGGTGACTCACGCCAGCCAGCAGGACGGCACCGGAAACCGCGTCCGGATAGGCCAGCATGTAGGCCAGCACCAGGGAGCCCGCCCAGGAATGCCCCACCAGGATCGCTGGCTTGGCGCCGAGCTTGTCGAGTAGCTCGTGCAGGATGTCGGCCTGCACGGCCGGATCTGGCCAGGAACCCTTATCAGGTTCGCTATACCCATGCCCGGGGCGATCCAGGGCGATCACCCGATGTTTGACGGCCAGCGGCTCCGCTAGGCTGGCATGGAAATCGCGCAGGTTGGTGCTTGCGCCATGAATCAGTATCAGGGGCGGCACGTTGGCTGGGATTGGATCGGCTGGCATCGGATCGGCGCCAGTGCTGTCGGTGTAATGCATCCGGCTCCCGGCAATCCACGAGAACTGGCCGATGGCGGGAAAGCGGGCCTCCAGCCGCCGTTCCGAGAAATCGCTTACTGCATAGAGGCCACCAAGCAGTAATAAGGTACTAATCAGCCAGTACATGGGCGATGTTGATCAATCGATTGGCAATGCTGGGGAAGCTGGGGCGCAGTCAGCGTTGTGCAAGTCCGGCAGCGGTATGGCGGTGGCCGGGTCAAGGCGATTTCTGTCGAGAAACAGACTACCTGGCTTGTCTTCTCGTGGGTGCAGCCTGCGTAGAATGTTCAGCTATTCAACCAGAATGAAGCCTGCCGGGTCGCCCGCAAAGGGCTCCTACGCCGACCGGCTCCCACGGCGGGTAAAGGTCCGCTTGCGGGCGGAGCGCCTTGGCCCCTCTGCGCACTCTGCGTCTGTGCGGTGAATCTTCACATTCTTTGAAGGCAGCACCCCTTCTCGTCCGGCATCGACGTTGCGGCAACCCGCCTCCATAGGGCGACTGTAGCGACGATGGGCGGGTTGCCGCTTCGCGCAGGCGAGCGAGAATCCGGCGTCAGTTGGTCTGTTTCTCTCCGGCAATCGCCTAAGCAATAGAGCCTCAGCGAAACAGCCCATTGCGTGCCGCCTCGGTGATCACCGAGACCGCCGGATGCTTAATGCGCCGCTCTGCTGAGATGGCATAAAAACGCTCGGTAACTTCGTCGGTGCGTCCAACCACTTCCACCGCATACTTTGCCAGTACATCCTCTTCCACCGTTTGTGGCGCAGTGAAGATACCTACGCCGGCCTCGCCAAAGGTCTTCATCAGCGCGCGGTCGTCGATCTCAGCTAGTGTACGCGGGCGCACGCCAATACGCTCAAACCAAAAGTCCAGCGCACGACGCAACGAACTGCTGTCTGCGGGCATCAGCATGGGTGCCGCTTCCAACGAGCGCGGAAAGCCTTCACGCCAGCGTTCGGCCAGGCCTTTGGCGGCGTAGAAGGTCACCGGAGACTCGCCGAGGGCGTGATTATAGGCGCGAATGTTCAGCGCCGGATTCAGCGGGCTGTCCGTCAGTACCAGGTCGAGTTTGTGTACTGAAAGATCTGCAAGCAGATCCACCAAGGGTCTTTCGATGCAGACCAGGCGCACCGGTTCCGACATCGCCAGAACGGGTGCGAGCAATCGGTAGGTTAGCAGCTTGGGCACAACCATGGCGATGCCGACGTTCAGCGTTAGGCCACCGCCCGTTGTGCGCCCGGCCAGGACATCCTGCAGTTCGTCACTGATGCGGAACATATCGTCTGCATAACCGAACACGAGCCTGCCGGTATCGGTCAGCACGAGATTACGGCCGGTTTTGGCGAATAATTTGGCGCCGATCTGGTCTTCCAGTTCGCGCAACTGGCCGCTGATGGTCTGCGGCGTAAGATGAAGCACATGTGCTGCCTTGGCGATGGAGCCATGTGCGGCAACAGCCCAGAAGTAACGTAAATGTTTAAGGTTGATATGCGCCATAAAATGCTAAGGATGAGACAGCATCGGCGGCGAAAAGAACCCCTCCGACCAGTTTGCTCAACCGGGCTCGCGAGCAGAAGCCGCGGCATTCAGACATCGAATTTGCCGGCATAGTCGATGACATCCAGGTTCGAAACTGCCTCAATTCGACCGATGACCCAGGCTGATTCGCCGGCATCGGCCAGCCAGGCACATGCGGCTTCGGCTTGGCTCATCGGCAGACAGGCTATCAACCCCACACCGCAGTTGAAGGTCCGCAGCATCTCGTCTTCTGCAATGTTGCCGGTATCGCGCAACCAGTGAAACAGGGCCGGCAGAGTCCAACTCGCCAGATCGACGCTGGCCTTGATTCCTTGCGGTAAGATCCGCGGCAGGTTTTCGGTGATTCCGCCGCCGGTAATATGTGCAAAGCCATGCAGATCAAACTGCTCGATCAGCCCCAGCACTGGCTTTACATAGATGCGGGTTGGTGCCAGCAGCCGCTCGGCCAAGGTCGCACCATCGAAGCTTACAGCGGGATCGGTGCCGCTGATTTCCAGCACCTTGCGGATCAGAGAATAGCCATTGGCATGTGCGCCCGACGAGGACAACGCGATGAGCGCATCGCTTGCCTGCACGCGCTCAGGGGTAATGATGGCGTCCTTTTCGACAATACCGACGCAAAATCCAGCCAGATCGTAGTCTTGTGCCTGATACATGCCGGGCATTTCTGCGGTCTCGCCGCCGATCAGCGCGCAGCCGGCTAGACGGCAGCCCTCGGCAATACCGGCGACCACATCCGCGGCGAACTCCACATTCAGCTTGCCTGTCGCATAATAATCGAGAAAAAACAGAGGCTCAGCGCCACAGACGATCACATCATTAGCGCACATCGCCACCAGATCGATTCCGATGGTTGTATGTTGCTGCAATGCGATGGCAAGTTTCAGCTTGGTGCCGACGCCGTCGGTGCCCGACACCAGCACCGGTCGACGATAGCCCGCCGGCAATTCGAACAGCCCGCCGAAGCCACCGAGACCGGACAATACACCGGGTCGAAACGTCGCCGCAACGGCCGGCTTGATGCGTTCGACCAGCCGCTCGCCAGCGTCAATATCGACACCCGCGTCGCGATAATTTAAACCTCGATCAACCATCAATCGCCTACCATCGTATTGAATCCAGTATCTATGGCCTGGTCAATCCAAGCCGAATTGCACGAGTTTACAGGATGCCAACCAATCGTATCGATCAAAGCTGGTTAAATTGCACTGGCGTGTGCAGCGCATTGCCATCGAGCAGCGGAGTTCCGTCGTTGGCGAGACGCAAACGGCCTGCGGCGAACCAGCGAATGGCCAGGGGGTAGATCAGATGCTCCTGTTGCAGCACGCGTGCGGCCAGGGTTTCGGCATCGTCGCCGGGCAGCACGGGGACGCGGGCCTGGAGCACGGCGGGACCGCCGTCCAGTTGCTCGGTGACAAAATGCACGGTCGCGCCGTGTTCCCGTTCCCCACTGTCGATGGCCCGTTGGTGAGTGTGCAAGCCGGGGAACTTTGGCAGTAAGGATGGATGAATATTGAACATCCGACCATGAAAACGTGCAACAAATGTCGGCGTTAGGATGCGCATGAATCCGGCTAATATCACGAGTTCCGGCGCAAAATCCTGGATCAGCGGTGCGAGTTCGGCGTCGTACGCGGCGCGGCTTGAAAAGTCGCGGTGGTCCAGCACTCGGGTTGTCAGGTCGGCGCGCCTGGCACGTTCGAGTCCGAAGGCGTCGGCACGATTGCTGACCACGGCACGGATATCGATGGGCAGGTCACCGGCAAGTTGGCCGTCGATCAGTGCCTGCAGGTTGCTGCCGCTGCCGGAAATGAGCACCACCAGCGACAAGCCAGGCCGTTGCCGGGCATGTGTTTCCATACGCTCATCAGTGCTAGGCAGAGAATAAGGTCGTGGATTTGCACCAGAGACGGATTGTGACATAACAGAATTTCTTGACGACAGAGGCACTAATCAGTGTAACGGCAGTGCCTGGTTGGCGCTAGGGTTTGCATACGGTAGCAATCCTCAGAGCAGGTATGTCAGCGAGGTTGTTGCCGCAGCGCGCGCCTATTTGTGCCAAGTATCCGAGCAAGTATCTGAGCAAGCACCCAAGGTCGCGGGCATCGACGCATTACAGGGCTTTTCAGTAAAGGTTTGGCACATGCAGTTCCGGCGGCAATGTTTCGCGATCGTAGTCGGGATTAAACACGCGCTCAGGTAAACTGATCGGCTCGTGCGGCACCACTTGATACGGGATTTGTTCCAATAAGTGATGGATGCAATTGAGCCGAGCGCGTTTTTTGTCGTTGCCCGCGACGATGAACCAGGGAGCCTCGGGGCTGTTGGTGCGCGCAAAGGTCTCCTCCTTGGCCTTGGTATATTGCTCCCATCTGACCCTGGATTGCAGATCCATCGGACTGAGCTTCCATTGCTTGAGAGGATCGTGGATGCGCATCAAAAAACGCAGTTGCTGTTCTTGGTCGGTGATCGAGAACCAGTATTTGATCAAGCGAATACCGGAGCGGACCAGCATGCGTTCGAATTCCGGCACATCCTGGAAGAATTGTTCCACCTGTTCCGGCGTCGCAAAACCCATCACCCGCTCCACACCGGAGCGGTTGTACCAGGAGCGGTCGAACAATACGATCTCGCCGCCCGATGGGAGATGCGGCACATAGCGCTGGAAATACCACTGGCTACGCTCGCGGTCGGTGGGCTTGTTCAGAGCCACGACCCGGCAGACCCGTGGATTGAGCCGTTGGGTGATGCGCTTGATGACGCCGCCCTTGCCGGCGGCGTCGCGGCCTTCGAAGATCACCGCGATCTTCTCGCCGGTATGCTCCACCCAGTCCTGGAGTTTGATCAGTTCGGCCTGCAATGTCAGCAGTATTTTGAAGTAGGTTTGCCGATCGATGCTTTTGGGATGCTGGCGCTTGTAGATCTTGCGCAATTCCATTGATAAGGCTGGCTCGGAAATTTCCATCTCGTAATCCTCGTCGAGCGAGTCCTCCAGCTCAGCCAGCAGCCAGTCTTTGCCATCGAACGCCTGTTCGTCGAAGCCCATCGGGTTTGCTCCAATGCCGCTCAGGATGAATTGGAAAAGTCCGCTGTTGGACCGTTCTGGGCGGCGAGCAGACGGACCTGAATCGCGGCAGAATAAAGTAGCACTGATGCACGTCAGCTCCAATCACAGTTTGATGTCAACAACTTCGGCTCGAGATTGCCTAGCCTCGATTTCCGCGGTGCTGAGTTCACCTAACAGGTGGGCTTGGCTCATCCACCGCCGTGATCGGGAGCCATGCCGGAGCGGCCGAGCGATCCAAGCCCATGATGGTAAAAGGAGTTTCGCCTCCTCTGTTGAACTTGCGACGTAGCCCGAGGAACTCAGCATGCTGCCGCAGCACCATGCGCCAGCCCATCTTTCGTTATCAAATATCAGTACTGAAACCAGGTAGGCTGCAACCGCCAGATAGCGCTTGGCGCTTGGTTTTCATCCCAAAACATTGCATCTGATGAAAAACAAGCTATGCTGTGTACATGGGTACCAGTCATGGGAAACCACTAACATCTCACCCTGATGAGGCCCGGTTTTTCCTTGAGCCGGTCAATCCCCTCCATCGCCAGTACGAGGCCCTGCGGGCCTACTTCGTCGAGGACCTCCCGTCGGCCGAGGCGGCGCGTCGATTTGGATACACGCCGGGTGCCTTTCGGGTGCTCTGTCACCCATTTCGGCACGAGGAGAATCTTCAGGAGCGCTTCTTCCGCGAGGTCCGCCACGGCCCTCAGGCCGCGCCGGCTCGTGACCCGGTGCGCGAGCTCGTCGTCGCCTTGCGCAAGAAGAATCTCTCCGTCTACGACATCCAGCGAGAGCTCCATGCGCGCGGACATACGATCAGCATCAACTCGCTCTCGGTGCTGCTGCGCGAAGAGGGCTTCGAGCGCCTGCCGCGCCGAGGCGATGAGGAACGCCCGCACAGCGTGAAGCCGGAGCCGGCCGAGATCGCCGATGTCCGCCGGCTCGACCTCACGCCGCGCTCGTTTCGCACGCGCGTGGCCGGACTGTTCTTGTTCGTGCCGTTGATGCAGCACTTGGACCTCGGGCAGGTTGCTGAACAAGCGCAGCTGCCCGGCTCCAAGATGGTCCCGCCCGAGCAGGCTTTGCGCAGCCTCTTGGCGCTCAAGCTCATCGGCATGGAGCGCAAAAGTCACGTCATGAATCTGGTTTTCGACGAGGGCTTGGCGCTGTTTGCCGGGCTCAATGTGATTCCCAAGCGCAGCTACCTCGCCGACTACAGCTGCAGCATCGGGGAGCAAGGCATACGACGGTTGATGGAAACGTGGTTCGAGCAGGTGCAGACTCTCGGTCTGTCGCGCAGCGCTTCACTGGACCTCGATTTCCATTCGGTACCGGCCAACTCACAGCACGAGCCGTTGGAAAAACATTACGTGTCGCGTCGCAGCCGCAGTCAGAAGGGGGTGTTGGTGTTCTTGGCTCGCGACGCCGAACAGCGCGTGATGTGCTACGCCAACGCGCATATCCCGAAGTGCGAACAAGCCGATGAGATCCTGCGCTTCGTGGAATTCTGGAAGCAACAGACCGGCGCGCCGCCACAGGAGCTGGTCTTTGACTCCCAGCTCACCACCTATGCCAATCTCGCTCGCCTGGATCAGCAAGAGGTCCGCTTTCTGACCCTGCGCCGGCGTACCCGCAAGCTCTTGGCCGAGATCTATGCGCGCCCCGGCTCCGCCTGGCGGCGTGTGACGCTGCGCAGCCTCACGCGCAGCTACCGAACCCCCCGCGTATACGATGAGCGCATCGCACTCGCGCGCTACGGCAAGAAACCGATTCGGCAACTTTCCATCCTGGACCTGGGTCATGAAGCACCGACCATCCTGTTGACCAATGACATGCAGGCAACCCCAGCCACGCTGATCACCCGCTACGCGCAGCGCATGCTCATCGAGAACGGCATCGCTGAGGCGATCCACTTTTTCCACATCGACGCGCTCTCCTCCATGGTCGGTCTCAAGGTGGATTTCGACTTCCAGCTCACCCTGATGGCGAGCTCCTTGTATCGCCTGTTCGCACGCCGCCTTCCCCGCAACTACCACCACGCCACGGCGAAGGTGCTCTTCGAGAGCTTGCTCGACGTCAGCGGACGAGTCGACATTGATGAGACCCGCATCCTCGTCACTCTCGACAAGCGTGCGCACAATCCCTACCTGGTCGACAGCGGGCTCGCCGACCAGCCCAACGCTATGCCCTGGCTCGACAACAGAGCGCTTGTGATTCAGTTCGCGTGAGCGGTTGAGCGGTTGAGCGGTTGAGCGGTTGAGCGGTTGAGCGGTTGAGCGGTTGAGCGGTTGAGCGGTTGAGCGGTTGAGCGGTTGAGCGGTTGAGCGGTTGAGCGGTTGAGCGGTTGAGCGGTTGAGCGGTTGAGCGGTTGAGCGGTTGAGCGGTTGAGCGGTTGAGCGGTTGAGCGGACACGATCCGGAGACTTCTATGTTAGGTCAACTCCCGTCCGCGGAAATCGAGGCTAGCTGAAAAATACGCACATGTTATTTAGTGCCTTATTCGCTGCGCCGCTTGGGGTATCGGCAATCCCATCGTCGCGCTACGATCGCGAACCACCGAATTGGAGCAATGAACAACAGACAATGACACCGGAATTCTGGCACGCACGCTGGCAAAATGGCGAACTCGGCTGGCATCTAGAGGAAATTAACGGCCATCTGCGTACGTTCTGGCCAACTCTTGGCCTGCCCGCCGATACCCTGGTCTTCGTGCCCCTGTGCGGCAAGACGCTGGATTTGCTCTGGCTGACCAGCCAGAAGCAGCGGGTGATCGGCATTGAGATCAGCGAGATCGCAGTGCGGGATTTCTTCGCCGAGCATGGTCTAACACCAGAGGTGACCAAGTTCGGGGCATTGGAGCGCTGGCAGGCAGGTGAACTGACGATCCTGCGCGGTGATTTCTTCGACTTGACCGCGACCGATCTGACCGAGGTCGGCGCGGTTTATGACTGCGCCTCGCTGATCGCCCTGCCAAAGGATCTGCGAGCGCGTTATGCAGAGCACCTGAAATCCATCGTACCCAGCAAAGCTCTCTGTCTACTGATCACCTTCGCCTACGATCAAGAGAAAATGAGCGGACCGCCATTCGCAGTGTTATCCGATGAGATTGCGGCATTGTATGCAGATCGATATCGAATCGAGGACTTGGCTACCTTCGATGCGATCAACGACTTGCCAACTCTTCGCGACCGCGGGCTGAGCACTCTATCAAAGACGATTTGGCACCTGCAGCCGCTGACGAGCAATCAGGCGATTGCCGGAGAGAAACAGACCAACTGACACCGGATTCTCGTTCGCCGTCGCCAAGCGGCAACCCGCCCAGAGTCACTCTATGGGCGGGTTGCCGCAATAAAATAGGCCGCACGAGGAGACAAGCCAGGTGGTCTGTTTCTCGACAGAAATTGCCTTAACGATTAAGTGTCCCTATCACCCTGCGTCTGTCCGGTTGGGATGGCTTCCAGCTTTGATCCGCAACACACCCTTCGCCCGTTGGGCGCGGCATCCTGCGCACCAGGTTCGGATACTTGCACATTATCGATTACCGATCAGCGTTGATGAACCAACCTGCCGAGCGCATAGGTAGCCGCGACGCAGCGGTCATCGCCCAGGGTCATCAGAACGAACAGACGTTCAGCCAGGTCGTGCACACCCTGCATCCGACGCGCCAACAGCGGCGTCGCGGTCGGGTCGAGCACGACCAAGTCGGCCTCTTTGCCAGGCAAGAAATTGCCGATGTATCGATCCAGCGACAATGCTCGTGCGCCGCCGAGGGTGGCCAGATAGAAGGCCCGTAATGACGATAGCGACTGGCCTTGCAATTGCAGTACTTTGTAGGCGTCACCCAGGGTCTGCAACAGGCCGAAGCTGGTGCCGGCACCAATATCGGTGGCGAGCCCGACACGCACGCCGGCGGCATCCGCTGCGGCCAGGTCGAACAGGCCACTGCCGAGGAACAGGTTGGATGTCGGACAAAAGGCGATTGCGGCATCGCACTCGGCCAAACGACGACGATCGTCGGCCTGTAGATACAGACAATGCGCAAATATGGCACGCTCGCGTAGCAGGCCGAAGCGCTCGTAGACATCCAGACTGCCGCGGCTTGCTGGAAACAGCTCGGCGATGCGCATGCTCTCATCACGATTCTCGGCCAAATGGGTATGCAGATACACATCCGGATATTCGGCGGCCAATTTGCCGGCCTGGGCTAATTGAGCGTCGCTGGAGGTCAGTGCAAAGCGTGGGGTGATGGCGTAGCCGAGCCGATCGACACCATGCCAATGCTCGATCAGTGCCCGGCTGTCGGCATCGCCGGATGCAGCCGTGTCAGTGAGATAGTCTGGTGCATTGCGAT
The DNA here is from genome assembly GCA_016745215.1 of Thiohalocapsa sp. PB-PSB1. Lineage (GTDB taxonomy): Bacteria > Pseudomonadota > Gammaproteobacteria > Chromatiales > Chromatiaceae > Thiohalocapsa. Next base: position 7,512,608 of record CP050890.1, on the reverse strand, counting down.
CCATCAATAGCTTGCCGGCGAGCATACGCAGGCCGCGGGCGGCAGCGGCACCGAAAAATGCATCGACGGACTGCGAATGTACCGTGGCTAGCACCAATGCGGTGGTGGTTCCGTTGCGCAGCAGTTCGTCGAGGAATACCTCGGCGAGCTCGACAGCATGGGCAGCATCGACAAAACGGCCCTCGGTCGGGAAGGCATAGTGTTGGAGCCATTGCAGCAGCTGCTCGCCGTGCGCAGCGATCATGTCTGTCTGCGGATAATGGGTATGGCAGTCGACGAAGCCTGGCAAAATGAGTTTGTCTTGGTATTCGGTCAGCGCCCAGCTGCGATCCAGACGTGGTAGCAGATCGCCCGCGCTGCCACATGCCGAGACCAGGCCATCTTCCACCAGCAGCAGACCGTCGGCAAAATAGCCGGTAACCTTCGGGCTTGCTTCGGCGCAGGCCGTCGAACCGGGATCAGCGAGAAAATGCAGCAGCGGTCCACGAAAGGCACGGCGCTTTGGGATTGTGGATTCAAGCTCGGCTTGTCTCATGGCCTTGATCAGGGTTGCCTGGTTGGATATTGGGTTTCCAACTCAGCACCCTTGTCCCGCGGCAGTCGACCAGCGCAGTTGATGGCCAATCGGATCACTCATCTTAATCTTGGAGCCGGGACTTACTGGGGATGCTTGGGCCAAAATACCTGGGCCGAAACAGAGGTTGGCTTCCCGGCATTCAGAGTGACGGTCTTGGATCGCGGACCAGCAAAGTATTTGTTTGTTTTATGCCTCACTGGTGCCGCGATCGAGATGTGAACAGGTATACCGGACCCGGCATCAGAAGCTGCGGATACCCGATAGGATGCTGCGAGCGCTCCAGACTGTCTCGTTAACATCGCGAACAGTGTTCACGGCACCACGTCGCTTGACGCTCTCGGTATAGACATTGCGTTCTTGGACCGAGGCCTGCTTGTTAAATTGTTTGAATTCTGCATCGGAGATGACGCCATCGCCGTTGTAGTCAGCGGCTTGCTGGGCATTCATCGTCGACGCGCATCCTGATAACAAGAGCGCGGATGTTAGAACAGTAATAGAAAACGCCTTTATTTGCAAAGCCGTTATTCGCATAGCCTTCATTTGCGTAACTCTCCTTTCACTCGATTAAGTCACTTAGTATGTGGTCATTTGACGCACTGTTGTCAGCGATAACGACGCCGGTCGCAGGGGCCATCGCAACAATCACTGCAAGGGTATCCGCGATAATAGCGCGGCCCGGCACCATAGATCACCGCATTGGCAGCGTTTGCCGCGTCGTTGGGCGCTGCTGTCACCGGCGCCTGACGTTCCAAGCTCTCGACATTTGCGGTTCCCTGAACCGAGCCCCCGGGACCCTGGAATCCCGGCGCCACGCAGGCGATCAAACCCAGCGTGACGAGGCTGTACATGACCAGGAAAAGCGCCGGTGTGATGAACATCTTCATTCGATTCAAGACCAGCTAACCCTCTTGATATGATAGAACCAGATTAAGGCTAGGTTGGATGTGCTTGCCAGTCAAGTCCTGACCGATCCTAAGTGGCGGTTCATGAATAACCTATACAACGCTATCCAGCCATCGGCGGAGTGCAATCGGGGTCGGGGTCGCTATCGGAATCGGAATCGGAATCGAGAGAGAAAACGCCCTAGGCCATTCGGTCATGAGAAGCGCGACGTCTAGCGTGCGGCCATCGAGTCTGTCGGCTGGGCCTAGCGCGACTGCGAGCATGTGAAAGGACAGCGTAACGCGAAGGATCAACTGCTGTGCGCATCTTGGGCGCGCATCGCAGGCCATCGCGCTGAAGATTGCCGAGGGTAACGGCAAAGCGACGAGCGGGGATCGACGCCGGTCGTTTGAAAGCGCACGAGGCTCGGCGCTGGAGTGCGCTGCGATTCAGGACGTGCTCGCTGGTGTGCGATGCGTTGTCCGCAGACGACAACAGCAAGCAAAAGGCACTGCTCGATCGTCGTGTGGCCATGCTCACGACGCTCGGACAGCGTGGCGACGCGGTCAGCGAGGAGCTTGGCGGATAGCGGGTTGGTCAGTTCGATACCGACGCCGATAGCGGTACCGAATGAGTCGGCAGGCGACACCCAAGCCAAAAACTGTTTAGCTTGTTTCTGCACCATCACTAAGCGTGCTGACCAGGGTAGTGCTTGGGTGTAAAAGCCAGGGCGTAGGAAGATGGCCATAACTCGCTCATCGTTTATTATGCAGGTTGCCGGCTACATGAGGTTCATTTTGAAGATGCTCTCAATGCGCTTGATGATTCAGTCTTTCTCTCGATGTGTCGAGCAGTTTGGCCATGCTAATGATTGTCGGTTAAGGTTGCGCGACAGCATGCCAACTAGACGCCAATGGCCGAGATTCTGGTTTGTCTTCTGTTTACCGTTCATGCTAAGCATTGCGCACGCACAGGATGCCACCTCGCGGGTACTGCGGGTTGGCCCAGAGTATAAATTAAAGCTCCCAAGTGCCGCGGCAGCGGTCGCACGCGACGGTGATCGGGTCGAAATCGAAGGCGGCGACTACAGCGGTGATGTCGCGACCTGGACACAGAACCGGCTAATGCTGATCGGCGTTAATGGACGCCCACATTTAAAGGCCGCGGGCCAGGCGGCTGAAGGTAAGGCGATTTGGGTCATCAAGGGCAGGGACGTTAGAGTACAGAATATTGAATTCTCAGGCACTGCCGTGCCTGGATTCGCCGGTGCCGGCATCCGTGTCGAGGGCACCGGTTTAAGCATTCGTGATGCGCATTTTCACGACAATCAAATGGGCATATTGACCAATAACGATCCCAATTCCACCCTAACGATCATCGGTTCGCGTTTTTATCGCAATGTTGTCGACTATCGACGCCACGGGCGGCTCGGACATAACATCTATGTGGGTCGTATTGCGCGCTTCGAACTTCGGGACACGGATGTATACGGCGCTGAAACAGGACACCAGGTCAAGAGCCGCGCCCGCCGCAATAAGATAATCGGCAATCGCATCCGCGATATCAACGGCGCATCGAGTTATCTGATTGATATCTGCGAAGGCGGCGAGGCTGTTATCCATGACAATGATCTGCTGCAAGCAGCTCGCGCGCCGAACCGTACCGCCATTGCCTTCGCGCCGGAAGCCAAGGACAAGTCCGCCCCCGGCTCGCTTACAGTCAGCCGTAATCGATTCGTTAACGAGGGCAGCCTTGGCACCTTTGTCTACAATCATGCCAACCTGCAGGCGCTGCTAGAAGACAATCGATTCAGTGGCCGCGTGCGCCCGTTGCGAGGACCAGGAAAGGTTCGTCAGTGAATCGGTCAAAGATCGTCCATGCTCTTGGTGTTCGGCTTCAGCGCCATCAAATTGATCCTTAATAAGGCTCGAATTCCACCCGCAAGCGGATAAATAGAACTAAGCTCAGTGAGAATCCAGTATGGAGTACAAGGACTACTACAAAATTCTCGGCATCCCTCGCGATGCCAACCAAGACGAGATCAAACGCGCTTACCGCAAGCTCGCGCGTAAATACCATCCTGATGTGAGTAAGGCTTCTGATGCCGAGGCCCGCTTTAAAGAAGTCAACGAGGCCAACGAAGTGCTCAAAGACCCGGAAAAGCGCGCTGCGTATGATGCCCTCGGCACCGGTTGGCATGCGGGCGAGGAATTTCGGCCACCGCCGGGCGCCGGATCACATCGACACGAGCACGAGTTCTCAGCCGAGGAAGCTGCGCAGTTCAGCGACTTCTTCTCCAGTATTTTTGGGGGCATGGGCAGTATGGGTGGATTTGGTGGCGCAGCACGGGGTGCCCGCGAGAATATGCGGCGGCGTGGTACGGATCAGACCGCTCGCATTCGCATTTCGCTGGAAGATGCCTACCACGGCGCCAGCCGCCAATTGCGCCTGGATGTACCCGAATTCGACAGAAATGGTCAATTACAGACGCGCACCCGCACGCTGAATGTGCGTATTCCGGCGGGAATCGTCGAAGGCCAGCAGATCCGGCTGGCTGGACAGGGCAGCCCTGGGCTCGCTGGTGACAACGGAGATTTATTCTTGGAGATCGAATTTGAGCCGCACCCGATTTATCGTTGTGAGGGCAGAGACATTCACGTCAGACTACCCATCTCGCCTTGGGAGGCGGCACTCGGTGCCACCGTGCCGGTGCCAACCCTCGGCGGCACCGTGAGCCTGAAAATCGCGCCGGGCTCACAAAGTAATCAGCGGCTGCGGCTCAAGGGCCGCGGTTTGCCGGCAAGTGAACCTGGAGCGGCAAGCGCGGGCACTGGCAAACAGCAGGGCGATGCGTATGTTCAATTGGAGATCGTCAATCCTCCTGCCCTTGACGAAAATGCCCGGGCGGCGTATCAGGAACTATCCAAGCGCGTTGGCAGCTTCAATCCGCGCGCCAGGCTGGGAGTATGATCCATGGTACAAAGACAGACCAGCATCGAAGGCGTTCTACTCGACGAGCAGACGGTTGTTAGCGTTACCGAGCTGACACAGGTCTGCGGCGTAAGCGTCGAGCAGATACAACTGATGGTAGGCGAAGGCATGCTGCAACCAAGTAACGGTGCGCAGCCGGAGCAATGGCGCTTCACCGGTATCGAAATCAGGCGTGCTCGCCGCGCATTGCGATTGCAGCATGATCTGGAATTAAACCTTCCCGGTACCGCCCTGGCTCTGGATTTGCTGGAAGAGATCGATCGTTTGCGTCGTCGCGTACGCACGCTTGAACAGCATTTGGGGGCTGTACGCGATGTGGAGTAGAAAGCAAAGCGATCGGCGTAACAAGCCATATGCGGCCAGCAAGTACATTTGCTGCTGCATTGGGCTTGATTGCTTGTCAATGAACACTACCCCTGATCATCGTTTGGTGTCTCGAGTCGATTGTGGATTTCTTGGCGCAAGCAGGTAAGGGCAGCCTCGCAGGTGATGGGGGTTGCATCTAGCGTCGAGATGAAAAACACATCGTCCACATCGGCGCCGATGGTTGCGATTTTGGCGCTTTGCAAACGGATGTCGCATTCCTCGAACACTGCGCCGATTTCGGCTAGCAGCCCAGGACGGTCGAGGGTGGTCAGACGCATCATGGTACGCTGCTTGCGCGGATCTTCGTTGAAGCTGACTCGCGTCTCGGTGGGGAAATGGCGATGTTGACGCGGTAGGCGACGGCTGACGCGCAGGTTGCTGTCGTCGGATTCTTGCAGGGTCTGCAACAGCAGATCTCGAATTTCGTCGCTTTCGCTGCCTCGCTCGATCGGTTTGTTGTCCGCTCCGAGCACCTGAAAAGTATTGATCGCGAGGCCGTCATCGGTGGTCGTGATGCGGGCATCCATAATGTTCAATGCACGTTGGTCGAGCAAAGCGGTGATGCGCACAAACAGCTTCCTCTCGTCGCGGGCGCAAATGAACACTTCACTGCAGCCGCGCGTTGCCACCGGTCGGATCACGACCAACGGCAAGCCGGCGCGATCAATGCTAAGTATTTGTTTGGTCTGCCAAGCGATCTCTTCCGGCGAACTGGGGGAGAAAAACTCGAGTCCGAAGTGGCTCCAGAGATTCTGACACGCATCCGCGTCAATGCCATCGTAGGCAAGCAGACGCACGGCCTCGCGTTGTTTTTGCTCGACAAGATCATCGTGCGCCTGAGGATTGTCCAAGCCTCGGCTCATTGCTTGGCGAGTAGCCTGATAGAGATCCCGCAGAAGGGCGTTTTTCCACGAATTCCAGCGCTTCGGATTGGTCGCCCGGACGTCTGCAACGGTCAGTAGGTAAAGATAATCCAGTCGGTTATTGTCGCCTACCTGCTGGGCGAAGGCCTGAATCACGGCCGGATCGGTGATGTCCTTGCGTTGCGCGGTCATCGGCATGAGCAGGTGATTCTGTACCAACCAGGCTACTAGCCGACTGTCGAACTCGCTGAGGTAATGTAACTGGCAGAAGTCCCATGCGTCGCGCGCGCCGAGCAGGGAATGGTCGCCACCGCGACCCTTGGCGATGTCGTGGAACAACCCGGCCAGATAGAGCAACTCCAACTTTGGAATACGCTGGGCAATGGAACTGCAGAGCGGAAATTCACCGTTGTGCTCTGGGATCGTGAAGCGGCGCAGGTTACGCAGCGTTCGCAGGCTATGTTCATCGACTGTGTAGACGTGGAACAGATCGTATTGCATGCGCCCGACAATGTTGGCAAAAGCAGGAATATAGGCGGCTAATACGCCATATCGATTCATGCGCCGCAGGGCGTGGGTCAGGCCCTGTGGGTAACGCATGATTTCCATAAATAGGCTGCGGGTACGCACGTCCTCGCGAAAATCGTCGTCAATGCGGTGGCGGTTCTCGCGGATTAATCGAACGGTGCTAGCACGGATACCCTTCAACTCCGGCCGCTGCTGCAACACATGAAAGACCTCCAACAGGGCGAATGGTCGTTGTTCGAAGAGACGTGCGTGGGTGGCTTCCAGATAGCCGCTGCGACTCTGGAAACGCTTGCTGATCGGCTGTGGCGGTCCGATCTGATCGTGCAGTAGGATCGCCTCTTGAAACAACTGAAGCAGCATTTCGTTGAGTCGGTTCAGTTCCATTACTGCGCGGTAGTACTGCTGCATGAACTGCTCGACGGCCAGGTTATCGCCGTGGTCGCAGAAGCCGAACTCCTGGGCTAGCGTGCGCTGATAGTCGAACAACAGCCGATCTTCGCGGCGCCCAGATAGACGGTGCAATGCGAAACGAATGCGCCAAAGTAGGGATTGACCTTCCACCAAGGCTAGATATTCAGTCTCGGCAAGAAAGCCGTGCTCGACCAGTTCGTATAAGGAGTCGGAGCCAAAGTGGCGCTTGGTCACCCAAGCGATCATTTGAATATCGCGTAGACCACCAGGGTTTTCCTTGATGTTCGGCTCGAGGTTATAGGCGGTTTCACCGTACTTGTGCCAACGCGCCTGCTGTTCCTTGCACTTCGCTTCGAAGAAAGCCTCGCTTGGCCAAATCATCGTCGGGCCTGTCGCGGTACGCATCTTTTCAAACAGCCTTTTACTTCCAGTAATTAGGCGTGACTCGATCAGGTTCGTGATGACCGTTACATCGCCGGCGGCCTCGTCACGGCATTGCTCCACAGTACGCACGGAGTGGCCGATCTCCAGACCGATATCCCATAGAAACATCACCAGTTCCGAGATTGTATTGCCAACCCGAGGAATTCCTCCCGATTCGAGCAGGATCATCAAATCGATGTCGGAGGCAGGGTGTAGCTCTCGTCTCCCGTATCCACCAACGGCAATCAGCGCGGCCGGTTCGTCAGCCGGCATGAAGCGATACCAGGCGCAAGTGGTTATCAAGTCCACCATCGCGCTATGTTCGCGTACCAGGTGAACGACAGATACGCCGTCGCCGAAACGCTCGAACATACCCTGCTTCGCATCCTTCAGGATCTGCTTGAAAAGGGTTAACGCATCGGCGTAGTCGGTCTGGATGAGACATTCCACATCGACGGAGAGCGTCGCAGAATCCTCACCGTTGATGATCACGTTCATACTATGAGGGGTGACTCTCGTTCTTCGTCACGCAGGGTCAAAATATCGTGACCGGTCTCGGTCACGAGAATCGTGTGCTCCCACTGTGCCGACAGACTGCGATCTTTGGTGACGACGGTCCAGCCGTCGGGCAGCACCTTTACTTGCCGCTTGCCGGCATTGACCATGGGTTCGATGGTAAAACACATACCTGGCTCCAACACCATACCCTGGCCCGGCTCGCCATAATGTAAGACCTGTGGTTCTTCGTGAAATTCACGCCCAATGCCGTGGCCACAGTACTCGCGCACAACCGAGAAATTTTCTGCTTCGACAAAGCGCTGGATTGCATGCCCGATATCGCCGAGGGCAGCGCCAGGATGCACCTGCGCAATACCAATGTGCATCGCCTGTTGTGTCACAGCGACCAGTCGGCGGGCAAGCACGGAAGGTGTTCCGACGAAGAACATTTTGCTGGTATCGCCGTGGAAACCATCCTTGATTATCGTGATGTCGATATTGACAATATCGCCTTTCTTCAGGCGCTTGTTACCTGGTATGCCGTGGCAGACCTGATTGTTAACCGAAGTACAGATCGAGCGCGGAAAGCCCTTATAATCCAGCGGCGCGGGAATGGCACTTTGCTCATGGACGATGTAATCATGGCAAATCTGATTCAACTCGTCGGTAGTAACGCCAGGTACAACATATTCGCCAACCATTTCCAACACTTGGGCAGCAAGCCTGCCGGCGATGCGCATCTTTTCGATTTCGTCTTCGGTCTTGATGGTAACGCTCATAATATGTTAGATGGCGTACAAGTAGACTGTTTTACCCTGCACGGCCCCGCGCTTCGGGGTGCGCTACGAGGTAGGACGGCGGGCGTTAGGGACGAGCGAAATCCGCTCGATATGAAGGCTTAGAATGCTGATTAGGATTAATTTTTTCAATATTTTTCAGAAAAAACCAACAATTAGCCTTAGGTGTAGATGATCGGTCTGAATGTAGGCGCGACCGCCCTGAGAATCGGTCCGAGATTGCCTGAGGATAACCGCTCATGGTATAAAATGCGGAAAACTTGGGCAAACATCCTAATTCATGTCGGCCGCGAGATAGATTCCAAGCTGGATCGCCTCGATTTAGGCAGCTGGTTATGGGTGGTTAGTTTCATAGGTCGACTTGCCGCGATGTGATCATCACTTTGGCTACTTCCAGAAATGAATCGCTGAACAGTTTCCCAAATGATGTCAACAGGTAGGCCTTTCCAGTGACGCTGCAATATCAGAGCCTGCATGAGGATAACTGGAAATCCTCGAAATCCTCCATACCAGCTTGCGAGATTCGAGTGTTTCTACAGAGGGAGACCAGGAGGAAGACTAAGGGCGAGCCCGGGTCAGCGCTACTTTTTTGGGGTGTAGGCAGACTTGCGAATGGAGCATTCGTGGGCAAACTTGCCGCCAGTGGTCAGAGGTTGGTCATCGCATTCTCGTACATATCGAACGAGATCAAGAACAGGATCAAAACGTTTAGATTGCTGATCATGTCATGATCTGAAGTGCCGGAAAAAACCGATCGAGCACTCCAGATCCAAATATTGTTTCCAACGCCACACACGCGCCGACACATGATGCTGGGTGCCCATCCGCGGGTTGCATCATGGGGCGCGTGGAGGTTCAACCCACACGATGAGGAAGTTACGATGAGCGACGTCTCCATGCGGCAGATGCTGCAGGCAGGTGTTCATTTTGGCCACCAGACCCGTTACTGGAATCCCAAAATGGGCGCTTATATCTTCGGCCAACGAAATAAAATACATATTGTCAATCTGGAAAAAACCCTCCCACTTTACCAGGATGCAATGAGCTACCTGGGGAAGCTATCTGCAAATGGTGGTCGAGTGTTGTTCGTCGGTACGAAACGCGCTGCCCAGGATGCGGTCCGCGAACATGCAACTCGCTGCGGTATGCCATTCGTCAACCATCGCTGGCTCGGTGGCATGTTGACGAATTTCAAGACTGTCAAGCAATCGATTCAACGCCTCAAAGAATTGGAGGCAATGTTCGAAGACGGCTCCATCGAGCGATTCGCCAAGAAGGAAGCACTGACGCTGTCGCGTGATTGCGAGAAACTGGAGCGCAGTTTGGGCGGAATCAAAAATATGGATGGACTGCCGGATGCAATGTTCGTGATTGATGTTGGACACGAAAAGATTGCTATCTCCGAGGCCAATAAGTTGGGCATACCGGTCGTGGGTGTGGTCGATACAAACAACGACCCAAGTCGCATTGACTATGTGATTCCCGGCAACGATGATGCGATCCGTGCCGTCCATCTCTATGTACAAGGCGCTGCTGACGCTATCCTCGACGGTCGCCAGACCGCAGCAGCAATGGCGGGTGGTCAAGATTCTGAAGAATTGGCGCCCGAATTAGCGACAGCTTTGGAAACCGCTCTGGAAGTCGTTGCGGAATCGGAAACGGTGGCAGCGGAACCGGAAGAGACACCGCGGCAGCAACCTCAGGACGGCGATTCGCCATCGGCCAGCGAGCCAACGCTGGAATCAGGGACGGAACCTAAAGCCGACGATCGTTAATTACGAACAACTGCGCATCACTCAACAGCCCAGCCTCGAGCGAGATGCTGGAACCTACAGCTTTCGTGTGTAGGCGCTGATCTGGGCGTCAGCCACTCAGTGGTTGATCGCTGCCAGCCTTCCATCAGCAACGCTCATTCTGCAGGCCTGGCATGCGCGAACAAGCACCTTTTCACTTAACCCATTGGAGTTTTTCATGGCCATTACAGCATTGCTGGTCAAGGAGCTGCGCGAGCGCACCGGCGCTGGCATGATGGAGTGCAAGAAAGCACTCGTGGAGACCGGCGGCGATATCGAAGCGGCGATCGAGGCGATGCGCAAGTCGGGGCAGGCAAAAGCAGCCAAGAAAGCAGGCCGTATCGCTGCCGACGGTGTCGTTGAATTACGCATTACCGAAGATGCCCGCCAAGGTGTTCTGGTCGAAGTGAACAGCGAGACCGACTTCGTCGCCAAAGATGAAAACTTTAAACGCTTTGCGGCTGCCGTCGCCGATGCGGCTCTGGCCAGCGATGCAGTCGATGCCGGGACTCTTGCCACACAGCCCATTGCCACCGGCGACGCGACCACAGTGGACGCCGCACGTGAGGCGCTGATCGCCAAGATAGGCGAGAACGTACAGTTACGTCGGCTGATCCGTTTCGATGACGCCAAGGGCCGTCTCTATAGTTACCGTCACGGGGTCCGCATCGGCGTGCTCGTGGAATTGATCGGTGCAGACGAAACCCTCGGTCGCGACATCGCAATGCACATTGCCGCCAGCAACCCGATCTGTGTCAGCGCCGAGGATGTGCCCGCCGACGCGCTGGAGAAGGAACGCGAAATCTTCCGCGCTCAAGCACTGGAGAGCGGCAAACCCCCACAAATCGTGGATAAGATCATCGATGGCCGCATGCGCAAATTCATCGAAGAAGTTACCCTGCTGGGACAGCCATTTGTCAAGGATACGGACCAACAAGTGGGTGAGCTGGTGAAACAGGCAGGTGCGACCGTGGTACGATTTGCACGCGTCGAAGTGGGCGAAGGGATCGAGAAAAAAACCGAAAACTTTGCCGAAGAGGTGCAGGCACAGGCCCGCCAACTCGACGACTGATCGGCGGATTCGTTCGCTTTGGTTAAAGCCGATCTCGGTTGCCGCGCATGGGCGCCTATTTTCGACCGAATCTGCCACCCAGATCCGAGACCCAATTCTGCCCGATGGAATTTCAGGCTGATCACTGCCGGCTTGCCGCACTACCGGTCCAAGGTGACAATATCGACAATGCCGTTAACGAAACAAGCCTGTCGACGCACTCTGATTAAACCGATCGCCGAGGTACTGCTTTGGACATGCCGACCACAGCAAGGATACAGAGACTGCAGATGAGCACTCTCTTCCGATTGGAGCGTGCCTCCTCGGATTGCTAACATTCACCGCACGGCGCATTGTTACCTGCCGCAGCGGACGAAGACATCGGCTCCTTGGCGGAGCCTGGAAAGAAACCGAATGATTGACGACATTAAAAAAGACGCCGCCGAAAGGATGGGTAAGAGCGCAGAATCGCTGCGTCACGAGTTGGCAAAGATCCGCACAGGTAGGGCGCATCCGTCTCTTCTCGATCACATTAAAGTCTCCTATTACGGCAGCGACGTGCCCATCAGTCAGGCAGCCAATGTTGCCGTCGAGGACGCCCGAACCTTGACGGTCACCCCCTGGGACCGTGGCATGGTACAGGTAGTCGAAAAGGCGATCATCCAGTCCGATCTCGGCATCAATCCGAATACGGCCGGAAATGTGATCCGAGTGCCAATGCCGGCGTTGACCGAAGAGCGTCGGCGCGACCTCCAACGCATCGCCCGCCATGAGACCGAACAGGCGCGGGTTGCTGTCCGCAATATTCGCCGCGATGCCAACAGCGAACTCAAGGAGCTGGTAAAAGAAAAACTGATCTCAGAGGATGACGAGCACAGGGGGCAGGAGATCGTGCAAAAACTGACGGATCAGTACGTGAAAGAGATCGATCAGATCCTGGAGCAAAAAGAAGCGGATCTCATGGCAATCTGATCCTTCGCGATCAGCCGACACCCAACAGTCAGTGACCAAAATCTCGGCCATCGATGTAGACGAAATGCGTGTGCCAGAACACGTCGCGATCATCATGGATGGCAACGGTCGCTGGGCGCGCCAACGTGGCTTGCCTCGATCGGCTGGCCATCGTGCTGGTGCGAAAAGCGTGCGCTCGGTCGTCGAGGAAAGCGTGCGCAGGGGCGTTCGCGTGCTGACCGTGTTCGCTTTCAGCAGTGAGAATTGGCGTCGACCGCCAACTGAAGTCAACGTGTTGATGGAGTTGTTCATGAGCACGCTGCAGGCGGAGATCAAAAGCCTAATCGAGCATCAGGTGCAGCTGCGTATCATCGGCGACATGTCCGCGTTCTCACCAAAGCTGCAAGCAAGGTTCGACGAGGCACAGCGCGTGACTCGGCATCATCAACGACTGATTCTGCAAGTTGCCGCCAACTACGGTGGCCGTTGGGACATTACCCGTGCCGCTTACAGTCTTGCCGAAGAGGTCGCGGCGGGCAGCCTACGACTCGATCAAATCGACGAGGCAGCGCTTGCGGCACGACTGTCTTTCCCCGACGTTCGCGATCCCGATTTGTTCATCCGCACCGGCGGGGAAAAGCGAATCAGCAATTTCCTGCTTTGGCAGTCCGCATACACCGAGCTTTATTTCTCCGACCTGATGTGGCCTGAATTCGACGCTGCCGCATACGATGCCGCACTCAACGATTTCGCCCGTCGCCAGCGCCGCTTCGGCCTGACTGGCGAACAGGTGGTTGCCAAGGCCAGTGCTTAAGGAGGCGAAGCCCTTGTCCATCGCCCGCCCGCTGCGACGAAGATTGGCGACAGCCGGCGTGCTCACACCCCTGATTTTTATCGCGGTGCTGCATCTGCCGACCGCCTACTTTGCGCTCCTAATGGGAGCCATTGTCTGTGTTGGCGCTTTCGAATGGTGTGGTTTCATCGGCCTGCGTTCTGCGCTTGCCCGCTGGGCTTACCTTGCATTAGTCGGTATTTGCCTGCTGTTGTCCTGGTTCGTACTGCCATCGGCTATCAATCTCGCCCTGTTAATCCTGGCAGCAGTTTACTGGTTCGCGGTGACTCTGGCGCTGACACGAGTGCGCAATGTGCAGCCGGTTTCAGGCATCGATCTGTGGCTGATTCCCATCGGACTTCTCGTCTTGGTACCGCCTTGGATCGCGATGGTGCGATTACACGGCTTCGGTGCGCCTGGTCCCTGGTTCGTCATCGCATTGATGATGCTCATCTGGATCGCGGATTCGACCGCTTTTTTTTCCGGTCGTCGTTGGGGGAAACGGAAACTGGCGCCCGTGCTCAGCCCGGGAAAAACTTGGGCTGGCGTCTACGGTGCTCTCATTGGCGCGCTTCTGTGGGGTGCGGTTCTCGTCTTGATGCTGCGGTTGTCGCCGGCCAGCGCCGTGTTGTTGTTGCCCTTGTGTGCAGCCACAGCGCTGTTGTCGATTGTCGGCGACTTGTTTGAGAGCCTGCTCAAACGCCGCCGTGGGCTGAAAGATGCCGGGGCGATCTTGCCCGGGCATGGCGGGGTGCTCGATCGTATCGATAGTATGACCGCTGCCGCACCTCTGTTTGCACTCGGCTTACTCTGGCTGGAGAACATTTCATGAAAGGTATTGCGGTGCTCGGTTCCACCGGTTCCATCGGCCTCAGCACGCTTGACGTCATCGAGCGACATCCTGATCGTTTCCGGGCGATCGCGCTGACCGCCCATCGGAATGTTGAGCGAATGGCTGAACAATGTCGGCGCATCAAACCATCCTTTGCGGTCATGGTCGATGCCGATGCCGCGAATCGTTTGCGCGACGCCTTATCCGATCTGGATGCCTCGCCGGAAGTGCTCTCCGGCGCGCAAGCACTCGAGACCGTTGCGGTCTTACCGGAAGTCGACTACGTGATGGCAGCCATCGTCGGTGCCGCCGGCCTGATGTCGAGCCTGGCAGCTGCAAGAGCCGGCAAGCGTCTGTTACTTGCCAATAAGGAGGCGCTGGTGGTCGCTGGCGCCATTCTGATGCGCGCCGCGCGAGACAACGACGCGACATTGCTGCCGATCGACAGCGAGCACAACGCCATTTTTCAATGCCTGCCGGCTCGGTTCAATCGTGAAATCAGCCAGTCTGAAGACCAGTATCCCGGTCGCGGTCGGAATCATGCCTGGGAAAATTCGGGGGTCGAGCGCATTCTGTTGACTGCATCCGGTGGGCCATTTCGCGACGCCCCCGCGGACTCGCTCGCCACGGTGACACCGGAGCAGGCCTGCGCTCATCCAAATTGGAGTATGGGCCGCAAGATCTCGGTGGACTCGGCGACCATGATGAACAAGGGTCTCGAAATCATCGAGGCTTGCTGGTTGTTTGCGACCGTTCCGGATCGGATTCAGGTCGTCGTACACCGACAAAGCGTGATCCATTCCATGGTCCAGTACAACGATGGTTCGGTACTTGCGCAACTAGGCAACCCGGACATGCGCACTCCCATCGCCCATGCACTGGCTTGGCCGGAGCGCATCCCGGCAGGGGTCGAACCATTGAATCTGTTCGAAATTGCCCGACTTGATTTTGAGTCCCCAGCACCAGAGCAATTTCCTTGCTTACGGCTCGCCTACCGCGCCGCGGCTGAGTCCGGTACCGCACCGGTTGTCATGAACGCGGCCAACGAAGTCGCGGTAGCGGCATTTCTCGATCGGCAGATCGGCTTTATGGATATCGCCAGCGTCGTCGAGCGCAGTATGGATCGACTACCGGCAGAACCAGTTGACCTGTCTGGACTGGAACAGGTGCTTGAAGTCGATCGGCAAGCACGTACCGTGGCAAAACATTGCGTCTCGGAAACAGTCCCCTAGCACCATGCCCATAGCACTATGTTAGAACTCGGTATTAAAATCGGCGCCTTTCTACTCGCCATCTCGATCCTCGTGACCATTCACGAGTTCGGACACTATTGGGTTGCGCGTAAACTCGGTGTCAAGGTGCTGCGCTTCTCAATCGGCTTCGGTCGCGCCCTCTATACCTGGCGCAGCGCTAACCAAGAGACGGAATATGTGATTGCCGCCTTGCCTCTCGGCGGCTATGTGAAGATGCTCGATGAGCGCGAAGACGAGGTCGATGCCGCGGAGCGCCATCGGGCTTTCAACAATAAGCCGCTTTGGGTCCGCAGTGCGGTGGTTGTTGCCGGACCCTTGGCTAATTTTTTGTTCGCGATCTTCGCTTACTGGTGCGTCCTAATGGTCGGCGAAGCCGGTCTGCGTCCCGAGATCGGCAGCGTTACGCCGGAATCGATCGCAGCGCAAGCAGAGTTTGCCCCCGGAGATATCGTGCGCGCGGTGGGCGAGCGGGAGACACCCCTATGGACTAGTTTCTGGTTCGCGCTGATTTCCAAATCCCTGGGCGGTAACGATGTGCCGGTGCAGGTTGAAACTGCCGATGGGCAAGCAGCGATCCGCACCCTTCCTGGCGAACGCCTAGTCGAGCTGGACCCTGGGCGCGGTTTCCTCGATGCGGTTGGCCTGAGTGTCATCCCGCCGCTGCCACCCACCATCGGTACGGTTGTGCCGGATGAGCCGGCCATGCTTGCGGGTTTGCAACCTGGAGACCATATTCTGGCCATCGACGGCCTGGCGATAGATACATGGGTCGACTTGGTGGATGCCGTGCGTAGTGCCTCCGGGGTAGAGTTGTTACTTGAAATAGAGCGCGACGGCAAGTTGATCGACGTGGCATTGACACCCGCGTCGAGCGATCAGGACGGACAAACCATCGGGCGGATCGGAGCCGGCCCTGCGGTGCCCGAAGCGCTTCTTGATCCGCTGACGATCAAAATACACTACGGTCCAGTCGACGCTGTCGCCGAATCCGTCCGCCGTGTCGGTGACCTGTCGCTGCTGACACTGCGGATCATCGGCCACATGCTGATCGGCTCCGTTTCGGTCGAAAATCTCAGCAGCCCGATTGGTATTGCCGATACCGCTGGGAAAACTGCTAGCTACGGAGTCGAGCCCTTTGTCAAGTTTCTGGCACTGCTCAGCGTGAGCCTGGGGCTACTGAATTTATTGCCGATTCCGGTTCTTGACGGCGGCCATTTATTATATTTCGCCATTGAGGCCGTGCTCGGCCGACCGCTGTCCGAACAAGCTCAAAGCCTAGGTCAGCGCCTTGGGCTGGCATTGATCGCGGCATTGATGACACTCGCCTTCTATGTCGACATCGCACGACTGTTGGGCTAGTCCTGCCGAATACCCTATAATCGTCGGTTTTGGCAACGAGTCGCGGCCAGACAAACATCAGGGCCAGCGGGGGTATCATGGCAAAGTTGCAAGCCTCGAAAACCGAGGTGTTCGCGCGTCTGATTCTGGCGTTGGCCTTATGGGTCTCTTTGCCGTCGGTCGCAATTGCCCAGGCTTTTCAAGTTGCGGATATCCGGGTCGAAGGACTGCAACGGATCGCCGCCGGTACCGTATTCAACTACCTCCCGGTTCAAATCGGCGATGTCGTTGACGACAGTATCACAGCCGACATTATTCGCACACTATATGCAACCGGCTTCTTTAATGATGTCGCGGTCGAGCGCGAAGGCGAGATCCTCGTGATTGCGGTGCGAGAACGCCCGGCGGTTGCGCAAATCACGCTGGTGGGCAACAAATCCCTAAAAACCGATGCGCTCAAAGAAGGACTCGCAGAGGTAGGGCTGGCCGAGGGCCGGACGTTCGATCCATCGATTCTCGACCGCATCGAGCAAGAATTGCAGCGGCAGTATTTCGGCGCGGGCAAGTATGGTGTTGGCATCGAGTCGACAGTGTCGCCGCTCGAGCGCAACCGCGTTGCCGTGCGCATTGAAATCAATGAGGGGCTAACCGCGCGACTGAAACAAATCAATATCATCGGCAACCGGGCATTCACCGAAAAAGAACTGCTCAAACAATTCTCATTGGGCAAGACGAACTGGTTATCTTTCTATACCAAGAATGATCAGTATGCAAAGCAAAAGCTGGGGGGTGATCTGGAGTCACTGCGCTCTTTTTATCTGGATCGCGGCTACATCGAGTTTCAGATTACATCCACACAGGTCACGATCAGCCCAGACAAAAAGGACATGTACGTGACCATTGCGGTGGATGAGGGTGAGGTCTTCCGCGTCAGCGACATTCAGCTTGCCGGAGAGCCCTCGTTGCCGGCAAATCAGCTATTTCCGCTGATCCAAATGCGCCGTGGAGAGGTATTCTCGCGTAAGACAGCCACCCAGAGTTCCGAGCGGATTTCAGACTTACTCGGCAACGAAGGCTATGCATTCGCCAACGTCAACGCAGTGCCCGAAATAGATGCCGAGAGTAAAACCGTTGCCATTACTTTCTTCATTGACCCAGGCAAGCGCGTTTACGTACGCCGCATCAACATGAAGGGCAACACGCGCACCCGCGACGAGGTTTTGCGCCGGGAGATGCGACAAGTGGAGACCGCCTGGTTCTCCGCAGACGCGGTACAACGCTCGCGGGAACGCCTGCAGAGGCTTGGCTATTTCGAGGATGTCAACATTGAGACACCAGCAGTTCCCGGCTCTGCCGATCAAGTGGATGTGGATGTGACGGTCAAAGAGAGGGCGTCGGGCAATCTGGCAGCCGGTATCGGCTTTTCGCAATCCCAGGGTATTATCTTCAATACCAGCGTCAGCCAATCCAACTTTCTCGGTACCGGCAAGCGCGTCGCTTTTGCCTTCAATTCCAGCCGAACCTCTCAGCTCTATCAATTAGCCTACACCAATCCGTATTACACCATCGAAGGCATTAGCAGAGGCTTCGATTTGAGTTATCGCACAACCGATTTCAACGAATTGATCGGTGCCGACTACTCCACCGATATCGGCCGTGCTGCCGTCAATTTCGGTCTGCCGATCTCAGATTCGGCACGCGCAGGTCTTGGCCTGTACTATCAAAACACCCGTTTTTTTGCCGGTGCTTTCTCCGCATTGGCACAGGACTTTGTCGAACAAAACGGCGAGGACTTCAACGACCTTTTCCTGACCGCCAGCTATGTCAACGACACCCGCGATTCCACGCTATTCGCCAGCAAAGGCACCCTGCAAAGCCTATTCGGGGAAATCGCAGTTCCAGGCAGCGATCTACAGTATTATCGACTGAGTTGGCGAGGCCGGCATTTTGTACCGCTGACCGGGCGTTTCACCCTGGCGCTGAAAGGAGACCTTGGCTATGGCGGCGGCTACGGCGGCACGTCGTCGATGCCGTTTTTCGAGAATTTTTATGCTGGTGGACCAAGCACCGTCCGTGGGTTCAAGGCCAACACCCTTGGGCCGACAGAAACATCGGTGGAGCAAGACCCGGTTGGGGGCAATCTCAAGCTAACTGGCGGGCTAGAACTCTATGCGCCGCCGCCGATTGGCGGACAATTCGAAAAAACAGTTCGGCTTGGTGCATTCCTCGACTTCGGCAATGTCTGGTGGACAGAAAGTACCGATCTGGTCACACCCACGGGCTTCGATCTCGGTGAACTGCGATATTCCGCTGGACTTTCCGCGCAATGGCTGTCTCCGGTCGGCGCACTCTCCCTGAGTCTGGGCTTCCCGCTCAACGCCACCGAACAAGACCAGCAGCAGACCTTCCAGTTCACCTTCGGACAAACCTTCTGATATGTTCATCCGCCTGTCCCTTCCACTTTTCGTTGTTTTATTGCTAGTCTGCAACGCGCATGCCGCGCCGACGACGGCAACCGATATCCGGATTGCGGTCATCGATCCGAATCGTATTGTCGAGGAATCCCCCCAATACGAGGAAGCGCGAAGGATGCTCAGCACCGAGGCCAAAGAGCGCGAGACAGAAGTGCTCAATCAGCAGGAGGATCTCGACCGCCTCACCGCAAAATTGGAACGTGACGGCGCATTGATGAGCGAAGACGAGGTGCAGCGGCTACAGACCGACATTCGCGCACGCAAGCGGCGTCTGCGTTACGCGAAGGCGGAATTGCAAGAGGATTTCGCATTACGGCAGACAGAACTGCGCACCAAACTGGTCAAGCAGGTCGAGGAGGTCGTGCAGCGCATCGCCAAGGAAAATGGCATTGACGTCATCCTATCCGAGGGTCTGGTGTACTTTAGCGACCGCGTGGATATTTCCGGAGAAGTAATCGAGCGCTTGCAGCAGGAATTCGATCAGCGCTAGCAGAGACAGCATACAACACATCTGAATTGGTGATATTTCATTGGCAATGCTCGCAAGCAAAATCGCGACCTTGATCCAAGCGCGGCTGATCGGTTCCGACGTATCCCTGACCCATGTGGCCGCACTCGACCAAGCCGATGCAGATGGGCTCAGTTTCATGGCCGCCAACAAGTATATCGACGACCTGCACAGCACGCGGGCGGGCGCCGTTATTGTCACCGTGGAACATGCGTCCGAGGCGCCTTGCGCCGTATTGGTTGCAGAAAACCCCTACCTCGCCTTCGCGCATGCCGCGCGACTTTTGCATCCACGTCGCCCTGCACCAGCGGGGGTGCATCCAAGCGCGGTCGTCGACGCCAGCGCGCAGATCGATGCCAGTGCATCGATCGGACCTCTATGTGTGATTGAAGAGAATGTTCGAATCGGTCCGCGGGTGGAACTTGGTCCCGAGTGCATCATCCGCACGGGCAGCTCCATCGGTGCCGACAGTCGGTTTGTGGCCCAAGTCACCGTTTGCGAAGACAGCCTGATTGGCGAGCGAGTATTGCTCCATCCAGGGGCGGTTATCGGACGCGAGGGGTTCGGCTTCGCAAAGGATGGCGAACGTTGGGTCCGAATTCCACAGGTCGGGCGGGTCCGAATCGGCAATGATGTCGAAATCGGGGCTAATTCCACCGTCGATCGCGGCGCAATCGGCGAAACGGTCATTGATGATGGCGTAAAGATCGATAATCTGGTCCAGATTGGACACAATGTAGCCATCGGCGCAAACACCGCAATGGCAGCCTGTTCGGGTATCTCCGGTTCGACACGGATCGGTCGCAATTGCACCATCGCCGGCGCGGTGGGCATGGCAGGGCACTTGCATATTAGCGACGATGTGCACTTTACCGGAATGGCTATGGTAACGCGGTCATTTCCAAAACCCGGCGTTTACAGCAGTGGCATCCCAGCGATGCCGAACAGCGATTGGCGACGAAACGTCGCTCGCTTTCGCCAGCTGGACGAACTGACCAGGCGCATCAAATGCCTGGAACAGCGACTCGAACGACAATCTCCGACGTCCGAGTCGACAAACGAGTGAAAACTCGCCCGCTGATCCCGGTTTGCGCCCAAGGCGCTCCCTTTTGCCGCCCGGCCGGCGGTGATCCGCCGGCATCCACGGGCTGATTCATTGTGACAACAACGACAACATCACGATCCGGACGCTGCTCGGGTCGCTGGAGGCGGCTTTGATAACGATGGACATCCACAAGGTGCTCAGCATTTTGCCGCACCGATACCCATTCTTGTTGATCGACAAAGTAATTGAATTCGAGCCTGACAAACGCCTGTTGGGACTGAAAAACGTTACCTTCAACGAGCCTTATTTTGCGGGCCATTTCCCGGTCCGACCCGTCATGCCCGGGGTTCTCATTGTCGAGGCCATGGCACAGGCTACCGGACTGCTTGCCATGGAATCGCGCCCGGGGGAAATCGGCGAAAAGTCTCTATTCTATTTGGTCGGCATCGATAAGGCGCGTTTCAAGCAGCCAGTAGAGCCAGGTGACCAGCTCTTCGTGGAAGTGGAAGTTCTACAGATAAGACGCGGCATATGGCGATTCACCGGCATGGCATGTGTCGACGACAAAACGGTGGCGACTGCCAACATCATGTGCACCGCCAGGGATCTCTGAGCTTTGATTCACGCCAGCGCCATTATCGACCCAAAGGCAAACCTAGCCACGGATGTCGAGATCGGCCCGTTCTGCGTTATTGGCGCGGATGTCAGCATTGGGCCAGGCAGCCGCCTCGGGCCGCATGCCATCATTCGCGGACCAACTGAAATCGGCGCGGACAATCGCATTTTCCAGTTCGCATCCATCGGCGAAGATCCGCAAGACAAGAAGTATCGTGGTGAACCTACACGCTTGATCATCGGGGATCGCAACCTGGTGCGCGAGTCAGCGACCATCCACAGGGGCACCCTACAAGACAAAGGCGAAACACGCATCGGCAACGACAATCTATTCATGGCGTATACCCATGTAGCCCACGACTGCGTTATCGGCAACAACGTCGTCATGGCGAATGCAGCCTCCCTAGGCGGGCATATCGAGGTTCAGGACTGGGCGATTCTGGGCGGCTTCACCATCGTCCACCAATTTTGCCGGATCGGTGCACACAGCTTCAGCGCCATGGGCTCTGTGGTCGGCAAGGACGTGCCGCCCTTCATCACCATCGACGGCCACCCCGCGGTGCCGCGCGGCATCAATGTCGAGGGTCTACGGCGTCGGCAATTCAGCGCCGAACTCATCGCCGCAATACGCCGCGCCTACCGCTTGCTGTACGCATCCGGACTGAAACTGTCCGAGGCCATCGAACAAATCCGTGAGTTGGCAAAAAGCTACCCGGAACTGGCCTGCATGGCCGACTTTGTTGCCGACAGCAGCCGCAGTATCGTGCGGTGAGTCTGGTCATCGGAATTGTCGCCAACGAGCCTTCCGGCGATCAATTGGGGGCATCTATTGTGCGGGCATTGCGCGAGCGCCTGCCTGATGCACAGTTTATCGGTGTCGCTGGCCCAAAAATGCAGGCCGAGGGCTGCAAGAGTCTATTCCCGATGGAGCGTTTATCGGTGATGGGGCTAGTTGAAGTCCTGAGGGTATTGCCGGAACTGCTGCGTCTGCGCGGGCAATTGGCGCGCTACTTCATGCTCAATCCGCCGGATCTCTTTATCGGCATCGACGCCCCGGACTTCAACCTTGGGCTCGAAACCCGACTGCGCCGCACCGGCATTCGCACTGCGCACGTGGTCAGTCCAACAGTCTGGGCTTGGCGTGCTGGTCGGGTCAAATCCATCCGCCGGGCCGTCGACCTGATGCTCAGCATCTTTCCCTTTGAAGAACCTTTTTTGCGCGAACATGGCGTTCCCGTTTGCTATGTTGGCCATCCGCTGGCGGACGAAATCCCGTTGCAGGTGGATGTCGCCAAGGCGCGCGCTCGCCTTGGCCTCGACAAGAACCAAACCCTGGTCGCGTTATTGCCCGGCAGTCGCATCAGCGAGGTTCGCAGGCTGGTGGCGCCAATGCTGGAAACTGCCTTGCGCTGCCGTCAATCACGTCCGGATCTGCGCTTTGTCGTGCCGCTGGTCTCCGAGCGCCTGCGCCTCGAGTTCGAAGCCCAGCACCAGGCGATCGCTCCCGATCTCGACTTGTTGTTGCACGATTGCGGTCGTGATGCGATCGCCGCCGCCGACTGCGTGCTGACCGCATCCGGCACCGCGACGCTGGAGAGCCTGTTGTTGAAACGCCCGATGCTGGTGGCTTACCGGGTCAGTCCTTTGACCTATCGACTGATCACCAGCCTCAAACTCATCAAGGTGCCATACGCCGCGATGGCTAATTTATTGGCCGGGCGCGAACTCGCCCCGGAGTTCCTGCAGAATCGTTGCCGCGCCGATTTGATGGCGCCGGCGCTGCTGGCATTACTCGAAAACAAGCCCCGGCGCGCCTCCATTTGCGCCGAATACGAGCGCATCCACCAACTCTTGCGCCAGGATGCGGCCCGGCAGGCCGCCGATGCATTGATGCATTTGCTCTCGGGAAGCAAGCGTTGAGTCATCGGCAAAATCTGATTGCCGGCGTCGACGAAGCCGGGCGCGGACCATTGGCTGGCCCCGTTTGTGCTGCCGCCGTCATCCTGGATTCCAGGCGCATTCCCGCGGGGCTTGACGATTCCAAAAGACTCTCCGAGCGCAAGCGCGAGCAGCTTGTACCTCAGATCCAGGCGATCGCCCTGGGCTGGTCAATCGCTTGGGCCAGCGCCGCGGAGATCGACCAAATCAACATCTTGCAGGCATCGCTGCTGGCGATGCGTCGCGCCGTCCAAATGTTGGAACCCGAACCAACCCTGGTGTTGGTGGACGGCAACCATTGTCCAACCGGACTGACGTGCCCGGCGCGCGCCATCATTGGTGGCGACGCGTTAGAACCTGCCATCAGCGCAGCCTCGATTCTGGCCAAGACCGCACGGGATCGAGAAATGCAGCGTCTGCACCAATGCTATCCTGAATATGGTTTCGAGCGGCACAAGGGCTATCCGACCAAAGCGCATCTGCAAGCATTACGGCAGCACGGTATTTGCCCAGAACATCGCCGCTCGTTTCGACCGGTGCGCTCGCTGCTGGTGGACGCAAGCTGACCAGCAGCGTTCCGTGAGCGTGTAGCCCATCGCTCCACGGATGCGGACTCAAAATACTGTGCATCAGGAAGAGCCATGCAACGCAGGCGACACAATGCATTCAAGCAGCGCATCCGATAGCAATCACATGATTCTGAGGCCTAACCCCGCTCCACCATGCCAATGGTGAAAAAACCTGCAACCTCGAGGCCTCCGCCACCGGCTCCGCTCATTTGATCCGCATGCCGGGCTCCGCGCCATGATCAGGACTGAGGATATAGAGCTCCTTTCCGCCAGGACCCGCGGCCAACAGCATGCCTTCCGACACGCCAAAGCGCATGGTTCTTGGGGCTAGGTTAGCGACCATGACGGTCAAGCGGCCCGCAAGATCTGCTGGATCATAGGCCTTGCTGACGCCAGCGAACACATTGCGGGTTTCGCCACCTAGATCCAGCTCGAGCTGGAGCAATTTATCCGCACCCGGTACCGGCGCCGCCTTGGTAATTCGGGCGATACGCAGATCCACCTTGGCGAAGGTATCAAAGTCAATCTCCTCGGCGATCGGGTCCTTCAGCAGATGGGTAGTGGCAGCGGCGGACTCTTCCAACCCGATCTGGGTTGCTTCAGCGACGCTCAGATCCTGCTTTGATGCCTCCAGCATGGCTGCAATCCGCTTGGCGTCCACCCGCGTCATCAACGGCTGGAACTTAGCGATCTCGTGATCGAGCAGCGGTTCTGCCAGCACCCCCCAAGTCAGCGGCGATAGCCGCAGGAACTGCTCGGCCGCCTCGGCTGTGCCAGGCAAAATGGGCCGCAGCCAGCCGATCAGCAGCCGGAACAGATTTAATCCCTGGGTGCAGATGGCCTGTAATTTCGCATCTTCGCCCTGCTGCTTGGCAACCACCCAGGGAGCCTGCTCATCGATGTATTGATTGGCGCGATCCGCGAGCGCCATGATCTCACGCACGGCGCGGCTGTACGCACGCTGCTCGTAGGCACTGGCGATGGATTCGCTGGCGCTGACAAACTCCGCGAACAGGGCCGGCTCCGGCAGTTCGGCGGCGAGCCGACCGCCAAAGCGCTTGGTGATGAACCCAGCGCAGCGGCTGGCGATATTGACCACTTTGCCTACTAAGTCAGCGTTCACGCGAGCCTGGAAGTCATCCAGACTGAGATCGATATCGTCGACCCCAGGACCGAGCTTGGCGGCGAAGTAATACCTTAAGTATTCTGGATCCAGATGGTCCAGGTAGGTGCGCGCCTTGATGAAGGTGCCGCGGGACTTGGACATCTTCTGTCCATCTACGGTCAGAAAACCATGCGCAAACACCGCGCTCGGCGTACGGAAGCCAGCCCCGTGCAGCATCGCCGGCCAGAACAGGGCATGAAAATAGATAATATCCTTGCCAATAAAGTGATACAACTCGGCACGGCTGCCCGCGGACCAGAAGCGGTCGAAATCGAGACCGGCCCGTTGCCCCTCGGGACTGTCGCACAGGTGCTGAAAGCTGGCCATGTAGCCGATCGGCGCGTCCAGCCAAACATAAAAAAACTTACCCGGATGATCCGGTATCTCGAAGCCGAAGTAAGGCGCATCGCGGGAAATATCCCACTCTTGCAGTCCGGCCTCGAACCATTCGTCAAGCTTGTTCGCCACCTGTGCCTGCAGGCCGCCACCGCGGGTCCACTCCTTGAGCATGGCTTGAAAGTCGTCCAGCTTGAAAAAGTAGTGATCGGATTCGCGCTGCTCCGGCACGCAGCCTGAAATGACCGAACGCGGATTCTTCAGCTCCGACGGTGAATAGCTGGCACCGCAGGCCTCGCAGTTATCGCCATACTGATCCGGCGCACCGCACTTCGGGCATTCGCCCTTGATGAATCGGTCCGGCAAAAACATCTGCTCCACGGGATCGTAAGCCTGCGCAATCGTGCGCTTGGCAATGTGGCCCTGATCGCGGTTGCGCTGGTAAATCAGGGTCGCAAAGTGGCGGTTCTCATCCGAATGAGTCGAATGATACTGATCGAAGCTGATCCGGAAATCAGCAAAATCGGCGATGTGCTCATCGGCAACCCGGGCGATCAATTGCTCCGGCGAGATGCCCTCGGCACGCGCTTTGAGCATAATCGGGGTGCCATGAGCGTCGTCGGCGCAGACATACCAGCAATTGTGCCCGCGCATTTTTTGAAAGCGCGCAAAAATGTCGGTCTGTATATATTCCACCAGATGGCCGATATGGATCGGCCCATTGGCGTAGGGCAGCGCGCTGGTGATCAGAATATCGCGGCGCCCGCCATCGGCGGGTTTCAGGAACTGACTCATAATGCAGACTCTAGTTAGCGGGCAGGAGGATTCTAAAAGCAGTCATTATGCGCCAAACTGCCGCTCGCTTTCAGCGCCTGCATTATCCGCCTTGCTCAGAGCTTGAAAATCATCCAGGATAGCAATTGCAGTCCAGCTGCCTGCCCTGCTCGACAGCCCAACTCGATAGAAGCAATAAAGATTATTTTTATTAATTTCTCATATAATTATATTTCAATATAGTTACAATCCATCACCGTGGGTTTTACCTTGGCAAAATGTAACCTATACAAGGCCCGGCGCTGAACTCATCGATCCCGTCCCGGATCTGCGTCCAGTGTCCCGCTGAACCTAGCCCCAAAACCTAGTCCCAAAACACAGCCCCAGAACACAGAAGCCCATCTGCTGAATGAGCTGAAAGCGACGGGCACGAATTTACCTTGCACTGGCGATACCGATGCTGTGCTGCTCGTAAACCGGGAAATCAGCAAACTGCGAGGCGGTTCTTGGTAAAAACAATGGATTCACAGCGGGGAGGCTAAGTGCACAGAGGGGCCAGGGCGAATTCACCCTCCTCTCAGCGTACTCTGCGTCTTTGTGATGAATTAAACTTCATCTCGGGTGCATAAGTTAACATTCTACGCAGGCAGCACGCATCGCTCCGATCGGCAGGAAACATGCCCGACCAACGGATAGGGTCACCCCTGTCCGAGCGAGGGTTGTGGTTGGGATGTCGTCTGTACTAGCATCTTTAAATTACGATTCGGTTGCAAATCGAGAACAACCGCGCCGAAAATCCCATTCACTCTTGCATTAGAGAAGGATGATATCCCAAGTCGTTGGGGTGCAGGTTGTAGACAGACTGTTTTTCAGATAGCGGTTTCAATGGCAAATCGCATTGCGCCAAGTCAACTATGTGCGTTGCTGATGCTGCGCCACAGCGGTCATCATGAGCGATGACATCATGCCAGCGCGGCGTACCCATATCGGCCTGTGCCGACGTCAAGCCCAGCCAACACCAACCCAGACCTATACCAACTTAGGAGGAACCAACCATGGCCCAAGATGCGGATACCACTGCTCGCGGACTGCCCAACGGCGTCATGCTGAATCTCTACCCAGACAGCATCGGCAAGCGGCTCTCCGATGCCGTCGAACTGTTGCACGAGCCGGCTTTCGACGACGCCTTTTCGCTGCTGTACCTGCTGCCGACCTGCTTCCACAGCGACCTCGACCGCGGCTTCTCGGTGATTGACTACGACCTCAACGAGGACTTAGTCACGCCAGCAGACCTCGTGGCCCTTGCAGCCCGCGGCATGCAGTTCAAATTCGATCTGGTGCTGAACCATCTGTCCGTGGCCTCGCCGCAGTTCCAAGACCTGCTGCACAATGGCGATGCGTCAACCTACAAGGACTTCTTCGTGGACTGGAATACCTTCTGGCACGAACATGGCGAGCTGGGTGCAGACGGCCACGTGATCCCATACCCGGAGCACCTGGAAAAGCTCTTTTTGCGCAAACCAGGTCTACCGATCCTGGACGTACGCTTTCCGGACGGCACCTTCCGGCCCTACTGGAATACTTTCTATCAAAAGGTCAGCTACCAGCCCGTCACCCCAGACGAGCTGACTGCCGCGGGCGTGGACGAAAGCGTGGCATCGTCCATCGCCATGATGGTCAACGGCGCGTTGGAGAACGGCACACAGCCCGACAAAATCGACCTCGACGGCTACAACCACTATCTGAGCCAAACCTTGGCCGTGGTTGATGGCAAACGCGAATACCTAGGCCAGATGGACATCAACGCCCGCTCCGAGCTGGTCTGGGATTTTTACGATGAAACCCTTGCAAAACTCAAGAGCTACGGCGCCCGAATCATCCGTCTGGATGCCTTCGCCTATTTACACAAAGAGCCCGGCAAGGCCAATTTTTTCAACAAGCCGGGCACTTGGGAGTATCTGGATCGATTGCGGGCCATCGGCCACAAGCATGACCTCACCGTGTTTCCGGAAGTACACGCAGAATATGGCAAAGAATTGCACCAGGAAGTTGCCGACCAAGGCTATCCCATCTACGACTTCTTCTTTCCGGGGCTAGTCATCGACGCCCTGTACCGCGGCGACAGCGTCCCCTTGAAGCACTGGATCGAGGATATCCAAAAGCACGACCTGAAGACCATCAATATGCTCGGCTGCCACGACGGCATCCCAGTGTTGGACTTGCGCGGCGCGATGGTGAACGGCCTCATGCGCGCTGGCCTATTGGACGACGAACGCATTGACGCCGTTATGGACTCTGTCATCAGCCATGGTGGCCGGGTCAAAAACCTCTATGGCCCTGATGGCAAGAAAATCGCCTATTATCAGGTCAACGCCACCTTCTTCAGCGCCCTTGGCGAAGACGAGCAGAAGCTCCTGCTGGCCCGTGCCATCCAGTTATTCATGCCCGGCATCCCGCAGATCTGGTATCTGGATCTGTTCGCCGGCTGCAACGACTATGCAGCCGCCGACGCCGGTGGTGCAGCCGGCCATAAGGAGATCAACCGCACCAACCTCTCTGTTGCCGATGTGCGCGCCGATCTCGCCCGACCCATCGTTCGCAACCAGCTCGAGCTGATCCGCCTGCGCAACACCTGTGCGGCTTTCCAAGGCGAGTTCAGCGTCGCCGATACAGACGAACGCAGCCTGCATCTTATCTGGCGCAACGGCGACGAGCTTGCCACATTGCGCACGGACCTCGCCAATTGCAGCTTCGAGGTCAGCACCAAGCAGGCCGATGGCACTGAGCAGCGCCTGGTCTTCGACTAGGCGATTTCTGTCGAGAAACAGTCCACCTGGCTTGTCTTCTCGTCTGGCCTCGACGTCGCGGCAACCCGCCCATAGAGCGGCTATGGGCGGATTGCTGCTTCGCCAAGGCGAACGAAAACCCGGCGCCAGTTGGTCTGTTTCTCTCCAGCAATCGCCTAACCTCCTCGACCCACCATGACTGGACGATGGCATAAGGCGTACCCTGATGCGCCGGAGCGGCTGGCAAGCCAAGGTCAAAACAAGGGGTCAGGTCTAGACTTGTAGTCTCGTCTTCACCGGACTATTCTTGAAGCCATGTCCAGACCACTACGGGGCATGGGGTCAGGCCTAAAATCAAGAAAAAAAATCGTAACTATTCAGGGGTACTTCGCTAGCGCGTACTCTGGCACCAAGCCATTAACACATCCGCCGAATCAGGAACCTTGCCTATATTCGCTCTTGACAGCATAGGACGGTCGGCCTATGCCATGGGCTACCTTCGGTGAAAGAACGGGATGCGGTCATGAGCAACGACTTCGGTTCCAAAGCGACGTCCGGTCTATGTCAGGCGATCATCGCTTTGATGCCGCCGCATGACACCTACATCGAGACCCATCTCGGGGGTGGGGCGATCATGCAGCGCAAGCCACCAGCGCGGCGGAATATTGCCATCGATGTTGATCTTGCCCCACTGGCCCGTTTCGAGTGCAACTATCCGGTCGAGAAGGTGCATGGCTGCGCGCATCGGTTTCTCCGGGAGTTCGACTTCCACGGTCGTGAACTGCTAGGAACAGGATCACGTCGCGCTGCTGGATCTGCTCGAGTCATTGCCCTATTCTGTCATCCTCTCCGGTTACCCTTCGACGCGCTAAGAAGAGCGGCTGGGACGAGTTGCTGGAGGGGTGGCGTAGCGCGGAGCTGCAGGTGATGAACCGCCGGGGTCAGAACTGAGAAGCTGTGGTTCGATTTTACCCCGGATCGAGTGCACTGGCCCGCCTATGCGAGGCGCAACTTCACCCATCGTCAAAGCATCAAGCGCAAGGCCGCGAGTTGGGGGCGACGCTATCAGGCCATGCCCCCTGCCGAACGCCTGGCTGTGCTCGCCGCGATCATGGCCGTAGAGGCGGGCGAGCACCTCGCTTAGGCCCGGCCCATGAAGATCGGACACATCGAGGTTGAACAGACCCTCGAACAGATCCTCGAACAGGTCGGGCAGCAGATCGAGCAGGAGCGCAACCTCTCTGCGACACTGCGAACAGCGTTGGAACTGTTGCTGACCCTGGTCACCTTGCTGTTGAACCGCTTGAGACTGAATAGCCGCAACAGTAGCAAACCCCCGTCCAGCGACCCCAACCGCATGCGCAAGACCAGGCGCAACACCACCAACAACAAGCCCGGCGCTCAGACAGGGCATACCGGCAACCACCTGGAGCTGGTCGATGATCCGGACCAGAGAGCCACTCGAGGTGGATCGCGCCACGCTGCCCACCGATGGCACCTTTCAGCGCATCGGTGTCGAGCGCCGGCAGGTGTTCGATATCCAGATCTCCAGCGTGGTGACGGAGTATCAGGCCGAGATCCTGGAAGATGAACACGGGCGCCGAGTCGTCGCCCCTTTCCCGGAGCATGTGACGGTCAAGGCCCAATACGCCTCCGGAGTGAAGATCCACTCGGTCTACATGTCCAACTTCCAACTGCTCCCCTACAAGCGGATCGAAGAACACTTCGCCGATCAGTTCTCCATTCCGTTGAGTACCGGCAGCATCGACAATTTCAACAAAGAAGCCTATGAAAAGCTGGCCCCCTTTGAGGATTGGGTCAAGCAGCAGCTCGCCAAGGCGCCCCTCCTGCACGCCGACGAGACTGGGATCGACATCGGCGGACACCGCAAGTGGCTGCATGTGGCCTGCAGCACGAGGACAGATCGGATGAACCAGAACATCTATCGCGGACACCGCAAGTGGCTGCATGTGGCCTGCAGCCCCACGCTGACACTGCTGATGCCTCACGAAAAGCGCGGCGGTGAAGCCATCGCGGCGATGGGTGTCCTTCCCGAGTACACTTCCTTCCCGAGTACACTGGCACCTGAGTACATGATCATTGGAAACCCGACTACCAGCTGCGCTGTCGCCACGCCCTGTGCAACGCTCACCACCTGCGCGAGCTGCAGCGGGCTTGGGAGCAGGACCAACAGCAGTGGGCTCAACACATGCAAGCGCTGTTGTTGGAGATCAACACGGTCGTTGAAGCCGCAGGCGGTATGCTCGACACCCCGCAAGCCGACGCCTTCAGAACGCGCTATCGACAACTCCTCAAAGAGGCCGAGATCGCGTGTCCCCCAGCGCACGAGTCACAACGGAAAAAAGGCCAGCGCGGTCGACTGAAACGCTCCAAATCCAGAAACTGACTGGATCGGTTGATTCAGTTCGAGGACGATGTGCTGCGCTTCATGCTGGAACTGGACGTGCCCTTGACCAACAATCAGGGCGAACGGAATCTGCGCATGAGCAAAGTTCAGCAGAAGATCTCCGGCTGCTTCCGTTCGAAGTTGGGGGCAAAGTTCTTCTCCCGCATCCGCAGCTATCTCTCGACCTGCGCGAAGAATGGGGTCTCTTCTGCAGAGGCCCTGCGCCTCCTGTTCGAGGGCCGATGGCCCGCGTTCATGGGCATGGCGCCTGAATAGTTACATCGAAATTAAACCTAGCCTCTATAAAGAACTATTACTGTGAATTTTTTGACGGAAGAGTTGTGAGAAATTACCAGCAATAGCCTCCGATAACAGCTTAGCCTGAAAAATCATTTCTCGAACTTTTCTATCTTCCATTTTGAACGTGCAACTTTTCCGAAAATTTCATTCTTTTTTATAGTAATCGTCATCCCCGGACTCAGAGAATAAAACAGTCAACAAATTGCTTCCTTAGCATTTTTTCCATTGCCATTATCTGACCGAAAGTGTGAATTCTTCACAGAGACAAAGCAAAATACTTCACTGATCAAACTTCCGATTGCAGATAGTCTAAATTCCAATTAATCAAAATCACTAGGTCTAACCCATCATCTCAAATGTCCAAGCGATCAAAATCGAACGAATTGCATGCCTGTCAGATCGCCTTGATTTATATTCGATAGGATATACTGGCTTGCATGGTTTAACTTCCCCAATGCGTTAGTGATATTAATGGACTTGGGCTATATACTCGAGTCCCTGTATTTGCCTGAGGATTAATCTGATGTCCGCTGATAACACCACTTGCGATCTACTTATCATAGGTGCATCTATGGCAGGCAGTTGCCTGGCCAGGCAGCTGAAACTCAAGCACCCTGACATGAATATCGTGCAGATCGAGCGTAAAACAGAGTTTGCCCCGTGGGTGGGTGAATCCACCCTCGAATCCTTCTGGGACTATGCCGTGCGTCACCTGGATTTAGGCCATTATCTGGACACCCATCACCTTTATAAGCACGGGCTTCGATTCTTCTTCGATTCGCCCAAACGCGACTTGCCCATTGAAAGGATGAGCGAGGCTGGACGTTCCTGGTTCCATGGCACGCCTTCGCATCAATTGGATCGGAAGCGCTTCGATACCGACATGTGCGAGATGAATCGGGCGCTGGGAGTGGATGTGCGCCTTGGCTGCAAGGTCAAGGGAATTGAGCTCGATGTCGATCATGGACATCTCGTAGACACGTCTCAAGGACGCTTTCGCTGCACCTATCTGGTGGATGCGGCGGGCTTTGCCTCTCCACTTGGCAGGAAACTCAATCTGATCGAATCTTTAGATCATCGGCATCCGGTCAGCGCCTACTGGGCACGCTTCAAGCACACCGCAAATCTCGATCTACTTGGAGATATGGAATGGCGCTCCAGGGTTTGTCATACCAGCAGATTCTTGTCCACCGTGCATTTCATGTATCGAGGCTATTGGATCTGGGTCATTCCCCTGAACAAGGATACCGTAAGTATCGGCGTCACCATGAAGACGGATATGACGAATCTGGACATCAAAGACGGCCATGCCTTTATTCAGTTCCTGCATACCCATCAGTGCATGAGACAGCTAATCACCCCGCACACTGAAATCCAAGGCTTCCATCGCATGAAGCGCCTGGCAAGGCGTGCGAAGCAGACCTATTCCACGCAGCGATGGTTCCTTACCGGAATGGCAGCAGCTTTCATGGATCCCCTGCTGTCCCCAGGCTCTGCTTTTTTGTCAGATACGAACCGCATGATCGGCGACCTGATCGCAACGGATAGAGCAGGTCGATCAACAGAGTACGCCGATAAAGTGATTGCCTACAACAACTATTCGCGCTTCTGGTTCGAGAGTTTTCTGCTTCATGTGCGCGGCAATTATCACGGCATCTATGACTTGCATCGTGTTCATTTTCAGGCGCTGCTTATGCACTGTTTCGGTATTATTCTGCCGACGTCGATGTCGGAGCAGTGGGGCTATGACCCAGGAATGACTGGGATCACCGCCGATCAGGCATGGCAAGAGACAAGTCGTATCCTTGATCATTCAGCAATCAAAGGTATTCATAACATCCAAGAACAGCTTCATCGCTACCTGAGGGAAAGGGATTGCGAGCATGGCCGCAACAGCGATCAGTTCTGGGATATCGAACTTGGCAAAGAGGTAATGAAGCACACCCGAACCAGCGGTCGGCATCTGAATAAGAACAAAAAATCAAGAAACAAGAAAAGGACACCCACTCAATCAAGAAAAGGACACCCGCAATCAAGAAAAGGACACCCACTCCAATCAAGAAAAGGACACCCACTCCGCCCCGCCGAAATGTGGGTGTCCCGAACCGCTCCGCGGAATACTCACTTTGAGGAAGTGACGAATTATTTTATTGCTCGACACACCAGCGGCTTTGTCGAGGGGTTAAATAGTAAGATCAAAGTCATCAAACGCCGCTGCTATGGCATCACCAACCTCGGGCACCTCTATCAAAGGGTATTCCTGGATCTCAACGGATATGACCGGTTCGGGGTCGATACATTATAAATCAATGAGTTACAGACTTTGTGCTCAACCACATTTTAATCTTAATGTGTACGAAAAAATGAGACTAAGTGGTTGTTTTTGAGATATTTATTGGTTCCCACAAAATCCAGGAGAGCCGCCGAGCTTATGAACAAGGCCTCACCGACACAACGGACCTCGGCAACACCAACCCTGCTACGGCCGTATTTTCACTTGCACGGAAAGGACTGCTTCAGGGGATGGATTACTGCCAGATTGCTAAAGAACCGGTACTTTCGAGCGGGGAATATCGTATAAAGAAAAACCATAACAAATGGAATAATATACCTTAATTGGTTCAATGCGCGTAATAATGCTAATCTTGCCCCCGCAGTCAAGAAATCTTCCTGACATAAAGGAGAAGACACAACATGAAAGCACTAACAATCTCAGCTATCACCCTTGCCCTCGTTGTGAGTGTTCCTGTAATTGCCGATGATCACTCATCCGTGGAGCAAGAGCACAGGCTGCGCGAAGTCGAGGTTAGCCTTTGGGAACTAGTGGCAGCAGCCATGTTCCATGCAGCCGAGCCGGAGTTGAGCGTCGACGGTGTCAGCGCCAAACAAGAATGGACAAAGCAACTCGGGGATGTGGAGGAGCATTGGACAGCATGGCGAAAAATCGCAGATGCTGATAAATATTCCGATGTCGCCGATCAGTTCGAGGCTGAATACAAAAAATTCGTTGAGCTTGGCACTGTCATTATCGACGCCGACGAGCCCACCGCCGACCAGGTCATGGAGATGTATCGCCAGGCCCATAAAACCGACGATGTCATTGACGAGCACCTGAAGGTCACGAACTGATTCCAGGCCAGAAATTTCATCCCAACAGCTGCATCCCTATGGTTACATCTGGTTATCGCTAGTGGAGCGGTACAGAAATCCCGAGGCGGTTCGTTGTCGTTGTCGTAGTCGTTATCGAGCATTCGGCTAAGACGATTATGACAACGACAACGACAACGATAACGACCGGAGACTGTCTTGGAACATCTGCACCGAGGCACTAGCAGCCAGAAACAGTAAATAACCATCAGGAAGCTGATGGCGCCCTGAGCACGGAAATACCGCGGCCAGGGCGCCATTGTCTTCTTAGCCTACCATCAGGGCACTCTCGCCCTGGCCCGAGCATCATGAGGACGGCAGCGTATTACTCGATGCGCTGTAGACTTTGCACTTGTGGGTGCTATTCTATAATTGGTATGCGGGGTTGGTAGGGCCTTGTTCATAACTCCGACCAACTGACGAGCGGGTGCGCGTGGCTTTGTCGTAAGACAATTTTCTAATTTAAAATACTGTGGCATTCGAGGTTAACCCCAAGTCTAGGCCGAGCTTATGAACAAAGCCGTTGGCAGCACCTCGATAAGGTGCGATTACATCAACGAGGCACTCGCCAGATTGCATGCCAAAAACCCGATTAACGACCGCTGGATCAGGCGGGCGAGGAGAGCGATATGTTGAGTACATTGATACGTAGCAGCCTTCGGCTCAGATATATATTCGTAGCCGTATCGTTAGCATTGATCGTTTTCGGAATCATTAAGATAGGAGATACACCGGCAGACTTGTTGCCGGAATTTTCGCCGCCCACGGTGGAAATTCAGACCGAGGCATTGGGCCTATCGGCAGCCGAGGTCGAGCAATTGATCACGGTCCCGCTGGAGGCCGACCTGCTGAACGGAGTCGCCTGGCTCGACAGTATCCGCTCCGAATCCATCCCTTCTGTCTCATCTATCCAATTGACCTTCCTACCCGGCACCGATCTGATGCGCGCCCGCCAGATGGTCCAGGAGAAGCTGACCCAGGCCCACGGCCTGCCGAACGTCTCCAAGGCGCCGGTCATGCTGCAACCGGTCTCATCCACTAGCCGTGTGATGAAAATCGGCCTGCGCTCCGATGAGTTGTCGCTGATCGACATGTCGGTGCTAGCGCGTTGGAACATCCGCCCGCGCTTGATGGGTGTTCCCGGGGTTGCGCATGTCTCCATCTGGGGCCAGCGCAAGCGCCAGCTACAGGTCCATGTGGATCCAGAAACCCTCCAAGCACAGGATGTGTCATTGCAAGAGGTGCTCGCAACCACGGGTAACGCGCTCTGGGTCTCGCCGCTGAGCTTTCTCGATGCGGCCTACCCTGGCACTGGTGGCTTTATCGACACCCCGAACCAACGCCTGGGCGTGCGTCACGTCTTGCCAATCGTCTCCCCCGAAGGTCTGTCCAAGGTCGTTGTCGAAGGCAAGGAGCTGCGTTTGGGCGATATCGCCGAGGTCGTCGAAAGCCACCAGCCGTTGATCGGCGACGCCATCGTCGGCGGCGACACCGGCATTATGCTGGTCATTGAAAAATTCCCCTGGGCGAACACGCTGGAGGTCACCGCCAACATCGAACAAGCGTTGGATGACTTGCGTCCCGGTCTCAGCGGGATTGACATCGACACTGAGATCTTCAGTCCAGCCACCTTTATCGAGCGCGCCCTGGGCAATGTCGCCACCGCCGCGGTCATCGGTCTGGTGCTGCTTGTGGCCGTGCTGTTTGTGTTCTTCCTCGACTGGCACCTGACCCTGATCGCAACCCTGTCGGTTATTACCTCCCTGTTGATGGCTTGGTTCGTGCTGTTCCTCGCTGGCGCCACCGTCGATGCCCTGATCATCGCCGGGCTGATGATGGCCGTTGGTGTCGTGATCCAGGACGCGATCGAGGATTCTTACCGCATCCGGCAGATGCTCGCCGCGCCGCGCGCCGACGCCGACAACCACTGGACTATCATCGCCACCGCAGCACTCAGCTCACGCAGCCTACTGAGCTTCGGCCTGGCCGTCGTGCTGCTACTAGCTCTGCCGCTGGTCATGGTTTCAGGTGTGCTTGGCGCGTTCCTGACCTCGGTGGCCACAAGCTACACGCTCGCCCTGGTCGCATCCTTGCTGACCGCACTGCTGCTGACCCCGGCCCTGTGCCTGTTGCTGTTGCCGGCTGAACCACGGGCAATCACCCAGACGAAACTCTCAGCCGCCCTCGCCGGCTACAGTGAGCGGACCGTAGCGGGCTTTTCAACCCAATATGGCAAAATAATTGCTTATGCCGTTGCCGGCATCGCCCTGCTGGCGATACTGGTTGGCTTGCCTTTCATCAAGTCAGAGCAGCTACTGCCCGAGTTTCATGAGCGCGACCTGCTAATCAACTGGACCGCCAAGCCCGGCACTTCACAGCCAGAGATGAGCCGCATTACCGGCGAACTGGTGGATGAGCTGAAAGCACTTCAGGGCGTCAGCAACGTCGGTGCGCATGTCGGCCGCGCGGTCACCTCGGACAAGATCGTCGGCATCAACGAGTCCCAGGTATGGGTGCGCCTGGCATCCGACGCGAATTACAATAACATGGTGGAGGCCGTGGATTCCATCATCGACAGCTATCCCGGAGTGGACTCCGATCTGACCACCTACTCCAGCGAACGCATCAGCAAGGTACTGGCCGGCGAGAGCGACAAGCTCGTCGTGCGTGTCTATGGCCAAGACACCGATGTGCTGTCGACGGAGGCGCAGCAGGTCAAGGCGATGCTCGAAGACATCGACGGCGTCGAGGAGGTCGAGTTCATCGGCACCCCAATGGAACCCACGGTTGAAATCCGTGTGGACCTGGAGCGTGCACGCCAGCACGGCATCAAACCCGGTGATGTGCGCCGCGCCGCCGCGACCCTGCTGTCAGGACTCGAGGTTGGCAGTCTGTTCGAGGAAAAAAAGGTCTTTGATGTCGTTGTCTGGGGCACCCAGGACAATCGTTCCAGTCTCAGCGACATTCGCAACCTGCTGATCCAGTCGCCCAGCGGTAATTATGTGCGTCTCGAGGACGTCGCCGAGGTGGTCATCAAGCCCCATCCGACGGTGCTCAAGCGCGAGGGCGTTGCCCGCTACGCAGACCTGGAGATCGATTTCTACGGTCGTTCGCTGGCCGACATCTCCTCCGAAATTCGTACTCGGCTCGAGGCTCACACCTTCCCGATGGAGTACCACGCCGACATTCTCGATGACTACCAACTGCAGGCCGACAAGCACCGATACGCAATCGCCGCAGCCCTGACCGCCTTGATCGGCATCTTCCTGGTCTTGCAGGCCGCATTGCGCAGCTGGCGGCTGGCGTTGATCGTGCTGCTCAGCCTGCCGATATCGGTCTTTGGCAGCATCATCCTGGTTCTGATCAGCGGCCAGCTCAGTCTTGGCGTCTTCCTCGGCATGCTGCTGGTGATGGGTCTCGCGGCGCGCTTTGCCATCCTGCTCTATGCCGGCTTCCAGCGCCTGGAGCGCACCGAAGGCATGGCCTTCGGAGCCGAGCTTGTGACCCGGGGGACATTGCTCAATGCAACATCGCAGACTGCCACCATGCTGGCGGTGGCCGTCGTCGCATTGCCCTTTGCCGTCATGGCCGGCGCCGTCGGTATGGAAATTCTGGGCCCCATGGCGTTCGCCATCATTGGCGGCCTGATCACCACATTTGTCATGGTCCTGTTCGTACTTCCCGCGCTCTACCTCGGCTTCGCCGCCGATGCTACGTCGGACGAGGACTTCGAAAACCTGCTGGAGGCCAAGACCCATGAGGCTTGAACATTCGCGCACCAGCTCGTGTCGGACCGCATCGTCCAACCGCTTGACCAACAGGGGACTCGAAATGAAACGTCTGAATCAATGGGCTATCACCATCGCACTGGTCGCTGCACTGCCGCTGCCCGGCTGCGGCGACGCGGACAAAACCGCGCATCATATGATCCATCCAGCCACAGTGGAGCCATCCGAGGATTCCGGCATCAGTCGCCTGTCCCTGACCGAAAAGGCGGTGGAGCGTCTCGGTATCGAGCTGGCCGAGGTGACCAGTGAAGGCGGTATGCAGATTGCGCCCTATGGCGCCCTGCTGTACGACGCCAACGGCGGCACCTGGGTCTACACCAGCCCACAGCAGAACGTGTTCAAACGAGCATCGGTGATTGTCGACCGGATCGACGGTGACAAGCTCTATATGACCTCCGGTCCTGCCACCGGCACCGAGGTCGTTATCGTGGGTGCAGCCGAGCTGCACGGCGCCGAGTTCGAAATCGGGCATTGATGGTCATAGCCATGCATATCCCGGGAGGGACCAAATCATGATGCGCTGGATTGTTGGAACCAGCTTGCGGTTCCGTTTTATTATCATCGCCATCGCCGCGGCGATGGTGTTCTTTGGCATCGATCGATTGCGGCATATGCCGATCGATGTTTTCCCCGAATTCGCGCCGCCGATGGTAGAAATCCAGACCCCCTGTCTGGGCCTAACGCCGGAGGAGGTCGAGGATCTGGTGACCATTCCGCTCGAAGAGGCATTGGCCGGCGTCGACGGGCTTGATGTGATGCGCTCGAAATCGGTGCCGCAGCTGTCGGCAATCAAGTTGATCTTCGAGCCCGGCACGGACCTGCTGCGCGCACGCCAGGTGGTACAGGAACGGGTCGATATGGTGACTCCATCGATACCATCCTGGGCAAGCCCGCCGGTCATGGTGCCACCGCTGTCAGCCACCAGCCGCACCATGAAGATTGGCATCTCGTCGCAAGAGCACTCGGTCATCGATCTTTCCATGATCGCCTACTGGAAAATCCGCCAGGCGCTGCTGGGCGTGGAGGGCGTGGCCAATGTGGCGATCTGGGGCGAGCGCCTGGAGATGCTGCAAGTCCAGGTCGATCCCAAGCGTCTGGCCGAGCGCGGCCTGACGTTGGAACAGGTCATGAAAACCACCGCCGATGCCATGGACTCGGGCCTGCTGCCCTGGTCCGACGGCGCCGTGGTCGGCACCGGCGGCTTTATCGACACGCCGAATCAGCGCCTGCATATCCGTCATGTGCTGCCCATCGTCTCGGCGGAGACCCTGGCCGAGCTGCCCATTGTCAACCGGGACGGCGAGACCTTCCGCCTGGGCGACGTGGCCGAGGTGCTGGTGGAACATCAGCCTATGATCGGCGACGGCATTATCAACGACGACATCGGCCTGCTGCTGATTGTCGAGAAGTTCCCCTGGGCCAACACCCTGGACGTCACCCATGGAGTCGAGGAGGTACTCGCCAGGCTTCGGCCCGGCCTGCCCGGAGTGGAGATCGACCACGAGATCTTCCGCCCGGCGACCTTTATCGAGATCTCCATCGACAACCTGACCACGGCCCTGATGATCGGCTGCGTGCTGGTGATTCTGATCCTTGGCGCCTTCCTGTGGGAATGGCGGGTCGCGCTGATCAGTATTGTGGCGATCCCGTTGTCATTGATGGCCGCGGGCATTGTGCTCTATTGGCAGGGGGCGACCATCAACACCATGGTCCTCGCTGGCATGGTGATCGCGTTGGGAGCTGTTGTCGATGACGCAATCATCGACATCGAGAACATCACCCGGCGTCTGCGACAGCGCAGAGCGTCCGGGGAAGTGATTTCCCTGGGCCGAATCATCCTCGATGCCTCGGTGGAGGTGCGTACAGCCATTGTATTCGCATCATTGATCGAGGTTGCCGCATTGATGCCGGTGTTCTTTATGGAGGGATTGTCCGGCGCCTTTTTCAAACCACTCGCCGGGGCCTATGTACTCGCGATTCTGGCCTCCATGATCGTCGCCATGACGGTAACGCCGGCGCTGGCCATGATCCTGCTGCGCAATGCTCCGCTGAAGCGGCGCCAATCACCGCTGATCAAACCGTTGCAAGCCGGCTACCAGGCGGTGTTGGGTGGCATCCTCAGAGTTCCGGTCACCGCCTATGCAACCTTTGGTGTCGTCGTCCTGGCTGGTGCCCTGATCATCCCGCAGCTTGGCCAGTCGCTGTTGCCGTCGTTCAAGGAACGGGATTTTCTGATGCACTGGCTGACCAAGCCAGGCACCTCCTGGCCGGAGATGAACCGCATCACCATTCAATCGAGTCATGAACTCAGAGCCATCCCCGGCGTGCGCAACTTCGGTGCACACATCGGCCAGGCACTGATTATGGATGAGGTGGTGGGGATCTACTTCGGCGAGAACTGGATCAGTATCGACCCCTCGGTGGACTATGACGAGACCGTGGCCAAGATCCAGGAGGTGGTCGATGGCTACCCGGGCCTCTACCGCGATGTGCTGACCTACCTGAAAGAGCGTATCCGTGAGGTGCTGACGGGCTCCCATGAGGCGATCACGGTGCGCATCTTTGGTAACGATCTGCACAAATTGCGTGAGCATGCCGAGGCGGTGGAGCACGCATTGGAGGGCACACCGGGGCTTAAGGAATTGCACGTATCGCTGCAAACCGAACAGCCGCAGATCGATGTCGAGGTGGATCTGGAAAAGGCCGAACAGTACGGCCTGAAGCCCGGGGACGTGCGCCGTGCCGCCGGCGTGCTGGTCGCCGGTATCGAGGTCGGCGACATCTTCCGCGGCGGCAAGGCCTACGATGTCCAGGTCTGGGGCACGCCAGAAGTACGCAACAGCCTGACCGACATCGAAAACCTGCTGCTGGATACACCCACCGGCGAGCAGGTGCGCCTGAAAGATGTCGCAAGGGTCGAGATCCGCGCAACCCCCAATGTGGTCAAGCGCGAAGACATGCAGCGGCGCATCGACGTCGGCGGCAATGTGGAGGAAGGGGTTGCCCTGAGCAAGGTCGCCAAGGAGGTCGCCGAGCGGCTGAATAGCGTGGAGTTTGAGACCGGTTACTTCCCGGTGCTGCTCGGTGAGTATGCCGAGCGGCAAAAGGTCGAATACCGACTCTACACCTTCACGCTGGTCGCGATGATTATCATCATGTTGCTATTGCACACCTCGTTCAAGAGCTGGAAGCTCGCGACCATGGCCTTCCTGACCTTCCCGGTGGCCCTGGTCGGCGGCATTATCGCGGCCTATATGGCCGGGGGCATCATCTCGCTGGGCTCGCTGGTCGGCTTCCTGACCGTGCTCGGTATCGCTGCCCGCAACGGCATCATGATGATCAGCCACTTCCAGAATCTGGAGCTATACGAGCATGAGACCTTCGGCCCGGATCTGATCCTGCGCGGTGCCCGCGAGCGGCTGGCACCGATCCTGATGACGGCCCTAACCACGGGGCTGGCATTGACACCATTGGTGGTGGCGGGCAACATCGCCGGCCACGAGATCGAGTATCCGATGGCGGTGGTCATCGTCGGTGGCCTGGTCACCTCGACCTTGCTGAACCTGTTCGTAATCCCGGCGCTGTATCTGCGCTTCGGTCGCGGAACGGCCTATGCGCTGGAGCGCACCGATGGCGAGCCGATAACCCAGGTGAATCCCGCCTGAGACCAGGAGGGTTTTTGGGCCATGGCGACAAGGACGTTGCGCAACGGCAGGAATGGCGATCACTCTTGGTTTGCTGTGGCTTTGGCAGACTTAATGCAGCTTCTCTACGACCCAGGACAATACACACATGCATGCAATCCTCGTGTTCAGCTCGGCGTTAGCGGCTTCAATGATGCTTGGCAGCGTCTGGGCGGACGATCAGTTTGAAACATCCGAAATCCATCTCGAGAAAAACCTGACCGATGGCGACGCCGAGGTCGTCATCAACGCAAGCGCCGACGACGAAGGGCTGTCCCGCCTGACTATAGCTGGCCCCGATGGTCGTCTCTTGCTTGACCTCAATGCTCCTAACAGCAAGCTCGGACTACGCAAGATACTCGTTGAATCGCCCGAGCCAGAGAACGATGGGCAGATCCTGGCAGACTACCCGGCTGGAGAATATCGTTTCTCCGGCACAACCACCTCGGGTGAAGCAATTTCTGCGGCTGCTCGTCTCGGACATGACTTCCCATCATCGGTCAGCTTGGTGCAACCCAATGACGGACAGAAAGGGGTCGCAATCGCGGGCCTGACCTTTGAGTGGACGCCCGCCAAGGGCGCCAGGCACTATATTTTGATCCTGGAAGATCAGGAGCTGGATTTGGAAATGGAGGTCGAGCTCCCCGGTGATACCCTATCCTTCAAGGCCCCGGAAGGCTTTTTGCACCCGGATAGGGAATACAAACTTGCCGTTGGCGCAGTTGCCGAAGACGGCAATCGCTCATTTGTCGAAATTTCTTTTGCAACAACACGGGAGGAGTGAGCTAGCTTAATCCCAGTCGATGCGGATCTCAACGACTCGACTGGCCCAGACTGTAGCACTTAGTTTCAATTGTTAACTAAAGGAAAAAGGCCATGAAACCAATCCAGATCAAACCTCGTTCGATGATACGGAGCACAATGTCCAATTGCCCGAGGCTGGTTGTCACCATCATGATGACTGCCTTCGTCGGAGCTGCAGCACAGGCCATCGAAGAGGCGAAGAGCCCTGCGGAAACAAAGCCTCGGACGGAGGCGGCGGAGCAGACTGTTGAAAGGACGCAGGGCGGTGCGCGCGTCCAGTTTTCGTCCATTGAGAACTGGAAACTCAAAGCGGAGAACCTCTCCCCGACTGGTCATAACCCCTATTATTTTCCGCTGAAACCCGGTTTCAAATTCGTGATGGAGAAACCTGACCATCCCTGGGGCGCCTATCGCAAAGAGGTGATCGTGCTCGACCAGACCGAGCCTTTTGATGTGCCCGGGTTTGGCAAGTTCGAGGCCGCCGTTGTCC
The DNA here is from genome assembly GCA_016745215.1 of Thiohalocapsa sp. PB-PSB1. GTDB lineage: Bacteria > Pseudomonadota > Gammaproteobacteria > Chromatiales > Chromatiaceae > Thiohalocapsa. The sequence goes on along the minus strand of CP050890.1, from coordinate 7,469,393 downwards.
AGGAGGAGGAGTTTTTCGATGGCGTCCTCGATCAGAATGCGCAGAACTGGTTTGCGATCGACAAGACGACCAACGCCATGTATGCGTTTGGTGAGATCAGCTGGGAGATCGATCATGCCGGCCGCAAAGTATTTGCCGGCACCTGGCGCGTTGGTGAGCCGGACGGCAACGGCATTGCCGAACCCGGCCTGCTGATGCCAGGCGAATTCAAGGTTGGCGACAAGTACCTCTACGAAGCCCATGAGCTGGAGGCTTACGGCTGGACGAAGAACGATGCGGACGGATTGACCATTACGGTTCCGGCGGGTACTTTCGAAGATTGCGTCCAGGTGACCGAGAACAATCTGACGAATCCGTCGGACATCACGCAGAAGTGGTGGTGCAAGGGCGTCGGCCTTGTCAAGGACACCTCCGATGGCGAGCTGGTTGCATCCGATGCCCTGCCTGATACCGATATCTCGGATTTTGGCAGGTTCCACAAGAATCCGGTCCAGACTGTCCCTCCGGTTGCGAAGATCGACGGACTCCAGGCCACTGAGATTGCACTAAAGGAGATCCCAGGAGAGGTGAATTCAGTGCAGATCGAGCGGATGGGCAAGCGCAACATCTATGCCGTCGAGATCATCAGCTCGGCAGACGGTATTGAATGGGATGTTTTCATTGACATCGAGACCGGCGAGGTCGTGGGGACGGATAACTAATGAAGATGCGAATACTGACAACACTGCCGGCCCTCATCGGCCTGGTCTTCTACACGGCGGAAGTGGCTGCCGAACAGCCCAATCTGGGCACCGAGGAATTTGGCCTGACGCCAAAACAGCTGGTTGAGGCAATCGAGAAAATCGAGGTGCACATCGCGACCTGTATGCGCAACCAGGGATTCACCTATATTGCCAATGACTATGCCACGATACGCAAAGGCATGTCGGCCGACAAGATACTGCCGGGGATGAGCGAGGCGGACTTCATTCAACGCTACGGCTTCGGTATCTCGACCTTCTATTCCGGCAAGCCACCGCAATTGTCCGAGGGCTACAGTCCGGCCAGGATCGGCCTCGGCCAACGCAATATCGACATCTTCAAGAACCTGTCGCCAGCCGACCAGGTGGCCTACAATAGAACGCTGTTCGGCGACAATATGGGCGAGAGCCTGGCCGTTTCGATCGAAGGCGAGAACTTCTCCCGCACCGGTGGTTGTACCCGCGAGGGCATCAGCCAGGTGTTCTCCCCGGACGAACTCAAGGCGACCTACTACAATCCGAAGGATGCTCTGGTGAACAAGGATCCGCGCATCAAGAAGGCCTTGCGTAAGTATGTTGAGGAAATGCGCAGCAAGGGCTTCGACTACAACCATCCAGACGAGGTTGAGCCGGATGTGCGCGAGCGCCTGGCGGCCCTGACAAACAACGGCACGCTCCAGCTCTCGGAGATGACGCCAGACCAGATCAGAGCCTTGAAACGACTGCAAACCTATGAGCGACGTGCCGCGGCCATGAACTTCTATCTTTCCGAGGAGATCTTCGACCCTGTCGAAGAGGAAATCGAAAAAGAAATGTTCTCGCGCCAGGGCAAGTAGCATGTGGCAGTAGGCGCAATGCGGTTATCGGTCTGAACGCCCTTGACTAGGACGACTCGACAGCATGTACGCTCATCGCCAAGACTCCGCTGGCGCTGCTGAGAAGGCGAATCGGCGGATGGCGGAGGTCTGGCCTCGTGGCAACCTGAAACAGAGCGGGCACGTCAAGCGCCCGCATGACACACCTACCTGGGGCCGACTCGAGTATGGCAGGTAAGCGAATTGCGGTATTGGTCGGTGCCTTGGCAGTGGTTGTATGCATAGCGGTCCTGGGTTGGTTCGCTGGAAGCCGGATCGAATCCCCGGCAGACGCCGCTGCCCGGACCGCTCCACCGGAACCGTCACCGATCTTGGTACCGATCGAGGAGCGCGTGCTAAGCACCGAGATCATCACCCGTGGTACGGCACGCTTTGGCTTACCCCAGCCGGTCTCCATCGCCCCATCCAGCCTGAAGCCAGGACCGGGGCTAATCGCGACCCTTCCCAGGCGCAACATGCAGTTTACCGAGGGCGACGTTCTGCTGACGGCGTCAGGTCGCCCTGTATTTCTTCTTCAGGGTAACATCCCCGCCTACCGCGACTTGGTACCTGGTATCACCGGCGACGATGTCATGCAGCTGGAGCAAGCGCTGCAGCGTTTGGGCTTCGATCCGGGAGCGATCGACGGCCACTACGACGAGCGTACTGATAACGCCGTCGCCGCCTGGTACCAAGACAGTGGTTGGGAGCCCTTTGAGCCCACGCAAAAGCAGCTTGCCGCGCTTCGGCTCATTGAGCGGGACTGGGAAGATGCACGCAAGAACGCGCTTGCCGCGGCAGCGGCCCTGGAGTCAGCCGAGATTGATGTGAAAGCCGCACGCGCTGCAGCGGAGGCCAGCAATCGAGCCGCTGCGGCTGCGCTGTCAGCCCGCAGAGCCGAACGCAAGGCACTGGCATCCGCGTCGAAAGCGCACCGTACCCTCAGTGTCGAGGCTGCTAAGGCCCAAGCCGAAGCGGCAATCGAGGCGGCCCAAGCGGACGTCGCAGCCAAAATTGCTGAGCGCGCCAATATCGTGATTGATCCGCGCCAGCCAAAGACGGCTCGCGACGCTGCCGATGCCAAACTCGGGCTGGCGCGGGCCAGACTGCGGCAGGCGCGTCTCGAGGGTGAACTCGCAATTCGCAACGCGGAGCGCCAATCACAGTCCGGTCCCGAGGGGATTCAGGCCGCCGACGCGGCAATCGCATCGGCACAAGCGGCGGTTCGGTCGGCAGCGATCGACGGCGAGCGCGCCATTCGCGCCGCCCTCGATGCAAAAAAGATCGCCGAGTTCGAGGCCAATCTGGCCGCGGAGCGATCCGAGCGGCTGCAGCAACGATTCGCACGGGCACGCGCCCGGATGGGCATCCAGGTTCCCGTTGATGAGATCGTATTTCTCCACGCCCCGCCGGTCCGCATCGAGGAGCTGATGATGGCCGTGGGCGATCCAGCGGCCGGTACAGTCATGACCGTAACGGATAACGTCGTCTCGATCGACGGCTCGCTCTCGCTGGAGACGGCCCCGTTGGTCAAGGCCGGCATGAAGGTGATCATTGACGAACAAACCCTCGGCGTCAAAGCCGAGGGCTCGATCAAGCAAGTAGCTGATGTACCGGGCACGCGTGGCGTGGATGGTTTCCACATCTATTTCGAAGTCGCAGTCGGACCCACCCAGGTCAAGCTCGAGGGCTACTCCCTGCGGCTCACAATCCCGATCGAATCGACCGACGGCGAGGTGATTGTTGTTCCGGTCAGCGCGCTGTCGCTGGCTCCGGACGGTCAATCGCGGATTCAGATCGGCGAACCGGGCAACCTCCGCTACGTCGAGGTAAAACCTGGCATGTCCGCCGATGGCTATGTGGAGGTGCATCCGCTTGACGCCGAACTCGAGCCCGGCCAGCTCGTCGTCGTCGGCTTCGAAAACCCCGACAGCGGCCTGCTGCCATGAACCCACCCGCTGGTGTCTATAGCTCAGGACGCGATCGCCGGCGGGTCATCGCATTGCACAATGTGGGGCGCCAGTACGGCACGAATCCGCCCGTGCACGCTCTGAGCGACATCGACCTTAGTATCTACGAGGGTGACTGGCTCGCGATCACCGGCCCTTCTGGCGCTGGAAAATCGACGCTGTTGAATATCCTGGGGTGCCTCGACCGACCGACCTCTGGAACCTACGAGGTGGACGGTATCGACACCACCAGGCTGTCGGACAAGCAGCGCGCCGGCGTGCGCAGCCGACGGATCGGTTTTGTGTTTCAGTCGTTTCATCTGCTGCCCTACCGCAGCGTGGTGGAAAATGTGATGCTCGCCGAGGTTTACGGCAAGCGCGACCTGGTCGGGCGCCGCGAACGGGCAATCACCGCCTTAGAGCGTGTCGACTTAGGGCACCGCATCGACTACATGCCAACCACGCTCTCCGGCGGCGAGCGGCAGCGCGTGGCCATCGCACGCGCGATCGTCGGCTCGCCAAGCATGCTGCTATGCGACGAGCCCACCGGCAACCTGGACTCGAAAAACTCGGCCGCGATCATGGACCTGTTCGAGCAACTCAACCATGATGGGCTGACACTGGTGGTCGTGACCCACGATGAGCAGGTCGCAAAACGGGCCTCGCGGCGCATCCATATCGTCGACGGACGGCTGACCGATCTGACCAGCACCGATCAGCCGGTGGAGCAGGTTCCACCGCAGGCAGCCCAGGTCGCGGCAGCCGCGCGCGCATCGCGCTCCGGAATGACGATCCGGGACTTGATCAATGAGGCCGTCGCCGGGATTTTCGCCCGTCCGACACGCATGCTGTTGACCGTGCTCGGTATCGTGATCGGGCTCGCGGCTCTGGTGGCGACAATCGGTCTGACCCGAACCGCTGGCAATCGAATCATCAGCCAATTCGACCAGCTCGCGGCAACCGAACTCTTCATCAGCGCACGTCCCGGCCGTACTACCGGGGTCGTGGACCCGCGTGCCATACCCTGGGACGCACCGCAACGGCTGCGCCGTCTGAACGGCGTTGTTGCTGTCGGCAACTTGAGCCAGGTCGAGGTTGGCAATGCGCTGGTCAGCTCATCCCCAGTCAGGGATCCGTTGAATCCGACCGCGATGCGTATGGGGGTGCAGGCCGCATCGCCGCAGCTGTTTCGGGCCGTGCGCGCAGAACTGAGGACTGGACGACTCCTGGACCTGGGACATTCCGAGCGTGCCGATCGGGTCGCTGTCTTGGGACCGGATGCGGCGCGTCGGCTCGGTATCGGCGGGCTCAATCAGCTACCCGCCATTTATGTCGGTGATCACCTCTACCTGGTGATCGGTATCTTGCAGGACGTGGGCCGCAAGCCGGAGTTGCTTGGGTCCGTCATCATCCCGGAAGGGACGGCTCGCGAGTATTTTGCGCTGGCCGGTCCCGGCACCGTTGTGGTCGAAACCCGGATCGGCGCTGCCTATCTGATCGCGCAGCAGGCACCTGTCGCGCTACGTCCTGATGACCCCCGAACTCTGAAGGTCGCGGTGCCACAAGAACCCAAGCGCGTGCGCGATGGAGTGCAAACAGACATCGACATGATGTTCCTGTTGTTAGGGGGGCTTTCTCTGATCGTTGGCGCCATCGGCATCGCGAACATCACCCTGGTCGGGGTCATGGAGCGGACCGCAGAAATCGGCCTGCGCCGGGCAATCGGCGCCACCAGGAGCCATATCGCAGCCCAGTTCCTGGTGGAGAGCGCATCCATGGGCGCCGTTGGTGGGGTCATTGGTGCCAGCCTGGGCGTGCTGGTCGTCATCGGCGTTTCCGCCTACCAAGTCTGGACGCCGGTGCTTGACCCCGAGGCGCCGCTGTTGGCACCCCTGGTCGGCAGCGCCATCGGCCTATTGTCAGGAACTTATCCGGCCCTACGCGCGGCGCGGCTGGAACCAGTGGAGGCGTTTCGCAATTAATTCAATAATTTATTTTAATTAATTAAATTATTATTCGAAAAACTGGCGCAAGCGTCTATATTAGTGTAAATTTGTCGGCAGGAGCGAGTCGACAAACTTGACGTTGTCAGCATCCTTCCCTGTAGCGACAACGCCTAAAGATGAACGGGGCATATCAAACCAACATCATGATCGCGATTTTCGATCCGTATCGCCTTGCCGTCACCGGCATCGCTTCCCTGGGGCTGTGGTTAGGTCCTTGGTCCGGGATGACAGTGTTGGCAGCAGATGAGCAGATACAGCAGTTGATGCGCACGGTGGAACAACTGGTGGCGCAGAATAAGGCCATGGCAGAGCGGTTGACGACCATCGAGTCCAAACAAGCCGCACGGGCTGCTGCTGCGCCCGTCGCACCTGTATCGCAAACGGCTCAGCTGATCGCCCGGATTGAGCAGCTCGAGGCCGCGCGCGCTGAACATACCGCTTTGGTCGACAGCATGGCCTTGGAGAAGGTGGCGCTGGAGCGGCGCATTCGAGAGCTGGAAACAGCGCGCCTAGTCCAACAGGACGAATTTGCCTTACTCAACGCCGACAGGACACGCCTCGAGCGTCGTGTTGCCGAGCTGGAGGCGCCCCTGGGTGGCGACAAGCCCATGGTTGCAGCGAAGAGGGCGGCCAAACCAGAGTTGGAGCGACGCGTGGCCGAACTCGAGGAAATCAACGCCCGGCAGACGCGGATCATCACCGGACTCTCGGACGAAAACGCGCGCATGATGGCCTACGTCCAGGATATAGAAACCTCAACTCCGGATCGGGATACAGTCGCAAACGCCGAACTCGAGCAGCGCGTTAAGGACTTGGAGACGATGCAGTCCGCCAGAGACGATGCGACCCGCCTGATTATTCAAGATGCCATGACCAGCGTTGGTTCCAACATCAACAGCGCGGTGGCCCTGGCCGGTACGCTGGAAGTCGCCGCAGCTTGGACCGAGGACTTCGACGGCAGCTCGGCCGGCGATGTCGTGTTGAATACCGCCGAACTCGATTTCGAGATCGCCATCAACGATTGGGTGTTAGGCAATATGGTGATCCAATACGACGATGGTCAGGATGTGTCCTTCATCTCCACCGGCGGCTTCGAGGAGTCCGTCGACCGCATCAACCTGGACACGGCCTTTGTCCGCCTGGGTGATCCGCAGCGCTTCCCGCCCTACCTGATCACGGGTCGGATGATACTGCCATTCGGCATCTCCACGGGGAACCCGGTTGCCGATGTGTTGAACATCGAAGATCCCCTGACCATCGCCGGCTTTGAGCAACGCCAGATCGCCATCGGCTTCGGCTTGGCCTGGCCGACACCGGAACCGGCACCGCAGCAGCCGGTGGTCATCCCGCCAGTCCGCCCGCAGCTGATCCCGTCCATGTGGCGCAAACTGCTCGCGGCATTGGGCACTGAACCACCGAAGACCCCAACGGCACCGCCAACACCGGTGCTGCTGCCTCAGCAACAGCCCACCTGGAACCTGGGTCTCTACAGCTTCAACGGCGACACCTTTGATCAATACCAGCCCGGCTGGCGTCCTGACGATCAAATCAATGCGACCATCGGCTATCGTACCGGTGGGCATTGCGGCAAGCCTTACGAAGAGCTGACCCAGTGGAGCTTTTGTCCCTGGACCCTGGACTTCGACTTGGACTACAACAGCTCGGTATTCGACAGCCGCTTCATGCGCGTTGGCTACCGCCAATGGCTAGGGGACATCGGCTATGTGCCTGGCATGGCTGCCAGCGCCAAAACCACCTTCGGCCCGATCTCGCTGATCGGCGAATGGAACGGCGCCCTGTCATCCGGCACCTTCCAGGACGACGCCGGTGTGAACCAGCGCCTAAAGCCGTCAGCCTGGCAGTTCTCGCTGGGGTACCAGCTTGACTGGAATCCCTGGGTGGAGGCCATCGGTGCCCAGGGCACCTATCTCGCGATGTCCTACTCGGAGAGCCAGGACTTCCAGGGAGTACAACGTATGTTTGGGGACGAACTCACACGCGTTGGCAACCTGCCACGGCGCCGCTTTCAGATCGGTGCCGGCGAGTGGTTTATGGACGGCGTGAAGCTCTCCGTCGAGTTTTCCCGCGACTGGGACTACCCAAAGAGCGCGGGCGGTACCGGGCGTGCGGCCAACGGGATCTTCTCCAGCCTGACCTACGTTTGGTAATGTCTGCGAACCGGACTTGGTCATCATCCAGGCCAGTTGCTCATGGATTCTACATCGTCGGGGCCCCTGCGTGATCTCTAGCCGACCCACTGGCGCATCTTGATGCCCTTGGCGGGATTGGAGGCCTATGCTAAGCTCTTTTTCATAGGTAAGCTGCTGAGATATGCACCAGTGCTCAGTCAAAATCCATACCAAGCTTGCCTTACAAGCCGCGCGAAGCGATGCGAGTTAAATCGCCGAATCAAGCAAGGGAAAGCACGATGAGCATAATCGCCTTTGGCACCTTGGCCTATGCCAAGAAGCCCAAGGAAGCTGGGATACCTGCCGAGCAAGCCGAAGTGCAAACAACGGTACTGGCGGACGCGCTAAAGGCAGCACCGAAAAGCTCACCACTCGAGTGGGATTGGAACGGCTGAAAGCTTCCATAGGGGCGGACATGATAAAGATGGAATCTACCATGCGGACCGTCATGGAGCAGTTGGAATTTTCGCTGCGAACCGATATTGAGCGATTGGAACGAAAATTCGATAGCTTGGAGGAACGAGCGAACGGTCATTTTCGGCTATTGCAATGGATGCTTGGCTTTAATTTGGCGTTGAGTGTGGCAGTATTGTGGGTGTTGATTTGCCTACTAGCGTATATCTGATAAGAAAGGAGGGAGAAGATGGATTGGTCCGCGATTATTTCTGATCCGATCCTATCGGAGCTACCATTCAAGATCGAACTTAATGAATGGGGGAAAATAGAGATGAGTCCGGCGAGCAATTCGCATGGAATGTTGCAAACAGCCATTGTTATCCTTTTGAAGGAGAAATTGCCGTCGGGAAAAGCCTTTGTCGAATGCAGTATCCGGACCTCGAAAAATGTCAAGGTTGCGGATGTCGTTTGGGGCTCGATGACGTTCTTCGATAAGAATGGAACATCCACCCCATACGATGAATCACCAGAAATAGTGGTAGAAGTGGCGTCGCCTAGCAAAAGGTTGGCAGAGCTGGTGGAGAAGAAGGGGTTGTATTTTGAAAAAGGTGCCAAGGAGGTCTGGATTTGTGAGGAAACGGGCGAAATGATTTTCTATCGGGCGGATGGAAGGCTGGCGGAGTCAGTCGTTTGCCCAGGATTTCCCAAGAAAGTCGAAGCCTAAGTCGGGTAGCCGTTCTACCTCACGGCGTGAAGTGCTGCGTCAGTCGCAACATTCACCCGCCGCCATCGATCCGGTCGGGCAGCGAAAAAAGGGTGCCGATCCGAATGGCACTAATGATAAGCGAGATGGCATTGCCGCAATCCGGATAATCGATGGATTCAACCCTGTTTTTTTCGGATGTCCATTTTCGCCGACCTCAGCGCGCGCCGCCTTTCTCGGTTCGGTCAACAGCGGGTAGGGGTTGGCGCGGCGTTTCAGCGCCCGCGGCTCGATGCGACCGGGTCGCAGACTGACGCGCGGCTCGGCAATCAGACTGAGTACAGCAAGGATGCAGACGCCATCGGCGGTTGCGCCGCCGCGCTGCTGCCCGCTGCTGCCAGGACAACCAGACCTGCACGGTGTGCTTGAAGCTCAGCTGCCTGGGGACTTGATCGGCCAGCAAGGCGGCTTGGGCCATCAGCAAGCGGATCAGGTTGTAGGCCAGTAGGTAGACCCACAGTTCCTTGACGACCATCTACGGGGTCTTACAACGCAGCCGCGCCATGCCGAGCGTTGTCTTGATGTTGCGCAAATCCAGTTCCACGTTCCAGCGGCGCAGGTACAGCACCCTCGATTTTTTCTTCGGCGCCACTTTGGCATCCAGGAAGGTGGTGACCGTGATCTTTCCAGCGGCCGCGAACTCGCGTACCTTCAGCGTTGCCGAGGCTTGTGCGTCTTCCTCCGGTGTTATCCAATCCGGTCGTGTTTTTGATTTCTTCAGCAGCACCAAATGATCACGCGCGCCGAGCTTCTTACCGGTTTTGAAGTCGGTGCTGCGTTTGCGTGCACCGTACTGCTCGAACACCCCGTCGATGCCCCGTTGCACCAGTTTGCAGAGCAGAAAGTAGGTCGGGTAACAGGCGTCGCCGAGCAGGATATCGTCTGTCTTGTCCAGGATGGTGCCCGGTACCACACCAGCGCTCGGACGCGGGCGTTTTTCGAGGAGCACAAGCGACACCTGACCGTTTTCGATCTAGCCTCTTACTCGCCTGACTGCAACCCCATTGAGAAGCTCTGGAAGAAAGTCAAAGAGAAAGGAACCCATCTGCATGACTTCCCTACCTTCGAATCGCTGAAGGAGAAAGTGCAGGAGACGATGTCGTTCTTCGAGGGTGCCAAGAAAGAGGTGCTTTGCCTATTCGAGATGGACCCTGCGCTGGCTCGAGGTACGGATTCAATTGCCAACATCTTTTTCTGAAAAACCATGGAACATCTCAGCCATGGTCGTACTGCACGGCGTAGGCTTGCTTGCCACCGGACCATACTCGGGTAACTTGCGGCAGGCCACCAGGTTGACCAACGGCGATCAGATCCGCTCTGGCGCCGACTTGAATCTGGCCGCGATCATGCAGTTTGCCGGCCTTGGCCGGATTGGTTGTGACCAGGCGCACGGCTGCCGGTAGATCGAGATCGGAACCCTCGGAAATCTTCATAACGGCGACGATCAGCGCAGCGGGCGTATAATCAGCACACAAGCAGTCGGCTACGCCCTCGTGAATCGCTTCGATAGCCTTCATGGAGCCCGACTGGCTTTTGCCACGCAGAATATTCGGTGCGCCAAAGATGGTCGACATGCCGGCTGCTTTGGCCGCCTTGGCCGCTTCGAGGGTCATCGGAAATTCCGAGATATCGGCACCGATGCCGCTCATGGTGAAGACGCGTTCTGCTGAATCGTCGTCATGACTGGCAACAGAAATACCCGCAGCATGCGCCGCATTGGCCAGTTCCTGCATACGCGCAAAGGCACCGCGAACAGCTTCGATCTTGCGCTCGATGATGGCTTCCACTTCGTCGGCAGTTTTCTCATAGGTAAGGGTCAGGTAGTTTTGGTATGCCGCCATGTCCTTGAACTGTCCCCGGCCCGGTGTGTGGTCCATCATCGAAATGAGATGCATGGATTTCTGTTGCAACAGTGACTCGAGTATCGGCAATCCGCTCTCGTCGGTAATTTCGTAGCGACAATGAACCCGGTTGTCCACCAGTCCATGCGGATGCCATTCGTGTACGGCGCGGACAATCCGGGCAGCAAATGCATTGTTGCGGACACCAAGTTCGTCGTTGGCGAATGAGAGTGCATGGTAGACGGTTGTAATGCCTGCAGCCGCATTGCGCTTGTCGGCTTGCGCGCAAGCAAAGTCGAGCGGAAAGTGAACATTGGGTCGGGGTTCGACCTCTTTTTCCAGCGCATCGCAGTGCAGGTCGATCATCCCCGGCATCAGCCATTGATTGTTCAGGTCGATCACGTCGTCAGCGATCGTGCTTTCCGGGTTGATGGCTGTGATGACACCGTCTTCACTGACAACATCAGCCTTGTCCAGTACCTCGTCCGCCAGTACGACACGGGCATTTCTCAAGCAGGTCTTCATCAGGCGATTTCCTCTAAAGGTGTTGCAGTCAGTGTCGGTGTTTCGAGTTCAACTACCCGGTCGGCCATGCGCGTGACCAGTTCGGGTTGGTGAAAAACGGCCAGCATGGCCACGCCCTCGTGTTTCAGACTCTCGACGAGGCTGACTACGCGATCTGTGGTTTTCGAATCAAGGCTAGCAGTTGGCTCGTCCAGCAGTAACAGGCGGGGCTTGGCGATCAGTCCGCGCGCCAGGTTGACGCGTTGTTTTTCACCACCGGAGAAGGTTGCGGGTGAAATACCCCACAGGCGTTCCGGCAGGTTCATGGCAGCCAACATGTCGCGTGCCAATTTGTGAGCTTGTTCTTGCCGGTAGCCTCGTTGCACCAGCGGTTGTGCCACAATGTCTTCGCTGGGCTGGCGCGGCAGAAAATGCAGAAACTGGGTCACGAAGCCGACTTCGTTGCGGCGTAATTCCAGAACCTGATGTTCGTCTACCTGGGCTAGGTCGAGGGTTTCGCCGTTTTCGCGGGTAAACAGCAACTGCCCGTCGCTGGGCAGGTAAGTTCGGTAGATACCCTTGAGTACCGTGCTTTTGCCTGAGCCAGTGGGGCCGATCAGTGCCGTCAGGTTGCCGGGATAAACATCGAGGTTGACGTCATAGGATGAAGGAATGACTTTTCCCTGTTCGTGCAAAACGAACCGTTTGGCGTAACCGCGTACCTGCAGCACCGGTTTCTCTTTCATGGATACACCTTACAAAACAGAAGCAACGAGGCGTTGCGTGTAAGCCTGTTGAGGGTCTTCCAGGATCTGATCCGTGAGGCCGTTTTCTATGACCTGGCCGCACTTCATTACCAGCGTGCGATCGGCCAATAGGCGGATGACACCGAGGTCGTGAGTGACCACGATCATGGCCGTCTGTAGCTGTTGTTGAATCTCCAGAATCAAGTCGAGAATGGCCGCCTGAACCGATAGGTCCAGGCCTGTGGTGACTTCATCGAGAAACAGCAGCGGGGGTTGCGTGGCCAGTGCTTTGGCGATCTGAACGCGCTGTTGCATGCCGCCGGAAAAGTTCTTCGGCAGTTCGTCCATGCGTTCGGGAAGCACTTCAGTGCGCGACAACAGTGCGGTGGCACGTTGGCGGATCTGCGCATAATTATCCACGTCTGACATCAGCAGGCGTTCGGCAATGTTGCCACCGGCAGAGATGTCGAAGTTCAGACCCAGATGAGGGTTCTGATAGACCATGCCGAAACGTTGGTTCGACAGTCGGCGTTGCTGGGCCTTGTTCAATGAGAATAAGTCGAACTGCTGGCCCTGATCGTAAAACCTGGCGTTGCCGGCAGTGGGTTCCTGGTCGAAGTACAGGCATTTTACTGCGGTGGATTTACCTGAGCCCGATTCGCCCATGATGCCGAGGATTTCCCCCGTATACAGGTCGAAGCACACATCCTGTGCCGCTACTACGCTGCCGCAGTCTGGGCAGATATTGGAATCGTAATCCGGCCCCGTTTTGTCGAAGCACGAAGGACAGCCTTTGCCATAGCGTTTGGATAGTCCGCGAACCTCTAATACCCTATCCATTGACCGCCTCCACTTTGTCGCTTCGGTTCAATGGCTCGATGATCGTTTCCGGCATCCTGCCTGCCACGGCGTTCAAACGTTCTTGCTCCGCGCACCAGTCGGCATCCGAACAACGGTAGACGGTTTCTCCGGTCGTGGAATCGACGTATTCATCGAGAAAACTGTTGCTGCATCCGCAGCGTGCGCAAGCCCGTCTTCGACCTTGCTCGTCGTTGAAGTCTTCAACTCGGAACGGCACGTCTTCGAAGGCAAGAGGTGTGGCCCTGGTATAAGGAGGAACTGCGTAGATCTTCTTTTCGCGGCCGGCACCGAGTAACACCAAAGTCTTGGAATGATCCAGCTTGGGTACATCCCAGCGGGGGATGGGTGAGGGATCGATCACATAATGGTCATCAATCCGGGTTGGGTAGCGGTGCGAGATGGTAATCTCATCGAATTTCACGATGTCTTCGTACAGCTTGACCAGCAGGCGGGAATAATCTCCTTCGCCATGCAACAGCTTGCGTTTGTCTTCCGACGCCTCGACCACCACCAATGCGTCTGGATAGGGCACCTGTAGAATCAGCAGTTGGTCTTCGCGCAAGGGTTTTTCCGGAATGCGATGACGGGACTGAATCAGGTCGGCCTCTTCGGTCACCGTCGTTGTATCTATCCCGGGACATGTCATCTCGATAAAGGAACGCAGGTTGACGGCGTTGACCGAGTCATCGGAACCCTGGTCGATGACTTTCAATGTCTCCCCACGTCCGATCAAAGCCAGGGTCAGTTGCAGACCGCCTGTGCCGAAACCACGCCCCATGGGCATTTCGCGGCTGGAATAGGGGACTTGGTAACCGGGTATGGCAACGGCCTTCAGCACGCTGCGGCGAATTTCCTTTTTGGCATACTCGTCGAGAAAGCCAAATCTTTGCTGCATGCTCATCGGCCGTCCACGCTGGATTGTTTTTTCTGGCTGGTTCGCAGGCGATCCATGTCTGACTGGAAGGTGACGTAGTGCGGCATTTTGTAGTGGGTGCAGAAGCCCATCGAGTCGACGCCGTCGACATGCAGTAATACGAACTCGGGGTTTTCGGAAGGATTGCTTGGGTCATGCTGCATACCGTTTTGCAGTGAGCGGTCCAGAATAGCCATGCTGATGGCCTTGACTTCGTTGTGACCGAAGCAGACACCGTAGCCCAGGGTAAAGACTGGCTTGCTACCATCCTCGTCGCTTTCGTACATGGCGACAATTTCGCACTCGGTGACTTCCACTTCACCGATTTCCATCGGTTTGCCCGTCACCGGGTGCGGCAGCATGACCGGCAGATAGCCGACCCGTAACTCGGCCACCGTTGGGTGTACATCACCGTATCCGCGCATATTGGAATACGCAATTGCCAGCAATGATCCCTGTTCGCCACGCGCCATGGTGGAGAGGGCGGCTGATCGCGGGACAGGGAAAATCATCGGCTCGCGGGTGATGTCGAACGGTGTCTGCGTGGCGCGTTGCTCGTCGAGCGGGGCTAATAGGCCTTCGGCACGCAGTCCATCGAGAACTTTGGGAAAGGTGTCCGGAATCTCGTCAATGTCGAGGCCATCAAACCATTCGCCGGTGATCGCCTTGAAGCGCTGTGGCGACTCGTTGAGCAGTTCCATGCGCATCAGGCGCAGGTGATAGTCGGTGGTGGCACCGAGCATCTGGCCGCCGGGAATGTCCTTGAAGGCGGAGGAGATACGACGGGTGATACGCATGTTGCGCGTATCCAACAGCTCGGTTTCTGCCAGGCGTGGTAGCGTAGATCGATGGGCGCGCAGGATAAAGGCGGCCTCCAAGGTGTCGCCCTGGGCCTGTTTGATGGCCAGCGAGGCGAGGCGCGGATGGTAGACGCCACCCTCTGACAGGACGCGGGCGTGCAACAGCCGAAGCTGGTTTTCAATGGTATCGGCCTGGATGGGATCAGCACCTTCTCCCTGGCGCGCACGCAGATAATCGAAAACCGCCTTGGTGCCTTGGATGGCCTGGCCACCGCCCTTGATTGCGACGTAACCCATCACATCACCTCCACGCGTGTTGTGCGGGGCAGGGCCATGACCGCATCTCGATCTACCAGGATGATATCGACCCCAAGGGGAAAGGCGCATACCCAGTCTGCACGCTGTGTAATCCAGTCATGGTGCAGCCCATCAATGGCCACATCGGTGGTGCCGTTGACGCCAGGGCCGCTAAGGCGCAGGCGCAGATCCCCCTGAGTCAGCGACTGCACATGGATGATCAAGGTGCAGGAATCCTCCGGGTTGGGCAGGGTGCCGAGTTTCGGTTGCACAGCGGTGACTTGGCTGCCCTCGAACAACAGGTAGTCGGCATTTGCGAGATCACGAAATTTTGCCTGTAGCAGAGGCCAATCCTGATCTTTCAGAAGTTGCTGGGGATCCGCCAGTGAGACTGCACCATCCAACAGCGTGGCCAGTACGGCCAGATAGGGCTTGTCGTTATCGCCGCAGCCGATGTTTGAAACCGAACCTGGGCGCGACATCGCGTCCAGCAATGCGCGATAGTTTTGTTGTTGGACATGCGCTGTCCAAATGGGTGCGACATCAAGCATGGTCTTCTCCTACATCATCGAGCCCAACATCATCGAGCTCAACATCATCGAGCCCAACATCATCGAGCAGGGAAAAGTCGACCCGCGTTTTTGCCAGCATGGATTTACGTTCGCGCGCTTTCAGCGCCAATTGCTCGCCCCCCTGCTCGATGAGTTTTGCGACGGCCTCCCAGCCGGGTAACTGGGCCGAAAGCACGGCATCGCAGAGTGCCATTTGTTCAGCCCGCTCAGCTCGGTCGTCCATCACCATGGCGGCGCCTTCGGCGCTGACTGCATCCGGAGTGGTGATGCTCAGCCAGCAGGTGGCGAGCGGAAATTCCCCGAGATAAAAGGCATCGCCAAGTGCACTGTCTCGAAACTTGAGCAGGCCAAGCCCTTCTTGCGGCAATGCATTCGGGGTCACTTCCCATGCGTCGGGAAAGTTCTGCACGACACTTGCCAGTGCCTCTTCGGGAATTACGCTCAAAGCGCGTACCCATTGTTCTCTCGGTAGATTGATCATTGGTCCGGATCTCTTATGTCTATCGAAGTTCACATCCCGGCGAATGGCATGCAGGGTCAGAGTGTTCTGCTGCGAAGCTGTTGCGAGAACATTTCCAACACGACCACTGTAGCGAATATCGCCAGAAGAATGGTCGAGACGTGGCCGTAGTCGAACAGATCCCAGCGACCCTTCAGTTCCATGCCGATACCACCCGCGCCCACGATGCCGAGAACGGTCGCGGTGCGAATATTGCGCTCGAAGATGTACTGGATATAGGCAATCCAGGCGGGCAACACATGCGGAAAAACCGCAAAACGCAGTACTTTCATGGAATTGGCGCCGGATGCGGCCAAGGCGGTTTGAGGTCCGGGCGGTGCGTTTTCGATCTCGTCAGCAAAGAATTTGCCCAATACCCCACTGGTGTGAATGGCGAGCGCGAGCACACCGGCGATAGGCCCAAAGCCATACATCAGCACCAGGAAAAGCGCCAGAATCAGTTCAGGCATAGCGCGGTGGAAGCTCAACCAGACCCGCGCAATGGTGTAAACGAGTTTGTGCGGCGTGTAATTGCGGCTCGACAGAATGCCCAGTGGTAACGCGATCATCACTGAGATCAGAGTGCCCCAAAACCCCATCTCAACGGTCTCCCACATCTTCCACAATACCTTGGTGAGATATCCGATCGGCTCGACAAGGTACTCGCTTTGTGCAAGCGTCCATGTATCGGTGAGTGCATCGTACTCGTTGTCTTCAGCTACCTCGAGATAGGCGAGCCAGGGGAGGTTATCTCGATCGAAATCCTCGAGACGGCTGACTTCAGTGCGCTCGGAAATCTGAATCGGGAAGGCTTTGCTGCCAAATCGCACGGCCCCATCAAGCACCTGAGAATCGCCAATCCCAAACACAGACAGTACCGCCTGACTGGTTTCGACGAAGGCTCTGTCCATTTCGGTGTTGCGTGCAGACATGGACAACAGCACGAACACAACCAAGGCGATGAGCAGGTTACGCGGGGTGATCGCGCGATAAAGTTCCCAGTGTTCCGCAGAGCGTGGCTGGCCATCGGCGCTGTTCATGCGGCGACCAGCTGCACTTGGCCGATAAGCTTCTCGACGGGTTGAGCCAGCTCGTACAGTTGCGCCTGGATCTGCTTGCTCATCGCGCTGGGGTGACCATCGAAAAAGACCTGTCCCTTGCGCAGGGCAACGATACGGTCGGCAAACTCGAGCGCGTAATCCGGCTGGTGCAGGGTGCAGATCACCGTGGAATCGTGGTGACGTGCAGCAGTTTTCAAACTGCCGAGTATACTGCGGCTCATGGCCGGGTCCAGGCTTGCCACGGGCTCGTCAGCGAGCACGACTTGCGGGTTGGTCAGGAAGGCCCGCGCGATGGCGACACGCTGCTGCTGACCGCCGGAAAGTTCGGATGCGCGTCGGAAAAGGTGTTTCTCCTCCATGCCGACCTCTTGCAGCAGTTCGCAGGCGCGAAGTTGATCCTGTTTGGGAAATGACTTCAACATGCTGCGCCAGAATCCAACCGTGGGCAGGTTACCGGTCAGTACGTTATGCAGAACAGACAGGCGTGGCACCAGGTGCAGTTGCTGGTGGATCATGCCGACCTGGCGCTGAATAGCATTGCGGGTCTTGCGCGTCAGTTCCACGCCATCGATGGTGAGTTTGCCGCTGGTGGGAATGACCACCCCGTTGACCATGTTCATCAGGGTGGATTTGCCAGCGCCCGAAGGCCCGAGCAGCACGCAGAATTCGCCCTTTTTGATACGCAAGGACAGGTTATCGACAGCGCATGTACCGTCATCGTATACGCGGCTGACTGCTTCAAAGCTCAGCATAGCTACACCTCGAACTTGGCAAAAGCCAGGGGTAACGACCCCTTGCAAAAGACAGATAGATCGCGCTTAGCGCTGACCGGCCTTATCGATCATTTCGGTTTTCACCTGCTTGGTCACAGCAGACAGCTTGCCCAGCGCATCGAAGATCTTTTGCACATCGAAATTGGTGTCGTAGCTGTCGACTTGTTTACCGCCGTAGCCGCGAATCTTGGCCGGGTCGATTTTGGTGTGAATCTCACCAAAGGCCTTGCGAAGCCTGGCCTCGAGATCAGCAGGCAGGCCCTTGTTCATGGCCAGGGGCGGATTGGGGATAGGCTGGGATTTGGCTAGCGGCTTGAACTTGGCCGGATCGATGGCGTCCTTATTCACCGCCTTGCCGAAGGAATTATAAGAAGCTGCGGCAGCATCCACCTTGCCCTCGGCCAGCGCAGCCAGCGATGCGGAGTGAGAGCCGGCGATGATGATCTTCTCGAGGTCCTTCGCCGGGTCGATGCCATCGGCGATCAGCATGGCAACGGGGAAGTTGAAAGAAGAAGTGGAGTTCGGGCTGCCGAAAGCCATGCCTTTGCCTTTCAGGTCGGAGATTTTTTCGATGCCACTTTCTTTGGCAACAAAGATGCCGGAGTAGTAAGACGCGTTGCCTTTCTTCACATCCACTGCCAGCAGATCGACACCGCAACGGTCATAAGCCTGGCCGAAGGTCACTGCACCGAACCAGGCGATATCTGCCTGGTCGTTACACATGCCTTCCACTACGGCTGCATAGCTTGCCCCGGCGCGCAGATCGAAATGGATGCCGTAGTGCTCAGTGATGCCGTTGAATACCGGCGCATAGTCCGTGGTGATGTCGCTGGTGCCGGTATCGGCGGGAACCATCAGCACGCGCAGCGGATTCCCGGCCGAACCGTCCGCCAGGTTGGCAGCAAAAGCTGCAGCGGAAACGTGGTTGCGGCGATGCCCGCGGTGATCAGCTTGGTCAGTTTCATTATGTTTCCTCGACAGTTGGATAACGATGATCAAGGCTGGACAGACAATTGCGTGGCATCGCCTCGAAATCGCGTTACCACGTATTCAGCTGGTTGCTGACTATCGCTAATCACATTGATACTTTTCACCCGCAATATCGGCAGATTGCGTGGAATGTTCAGCAGTTCAGCGTCATCGGCTTCCGGTAGCACAGCGCTGATGAGGCTTTTGTTTCGCTGCACTTGCGTATTGCAGTGCGCTTGCAGAAATGCGTGCAACGATCCCTGGTCGTAACTTTCCAGCACCTGCGGAAATGCCTGCAGGGGAAGGAAGTGGGAGATGATGCAGAATGGCTTACCATCGACCTCTCGCAGTGTCTCGAGAAAAATCACCTTGGTACCTTCGCTGACCTGAAGCCTTGCGGCGACGCCACCGCGGGCGAGCACCACTTGTTTTCGAATCACCCGGCTTTGGGTGGTCACGCCTTGGGCTTCAAGCGTTTCGGTAAAACGGGTGCGTCTGCCGATTGCGTAGTCGATGGCCGGGTCGAGTACATACACGCCTTTGCCGTGTCGGCGCACGACCAGCCCTTCGGCTACGAGTTTATCGATTGCACGTCGGAGGGTGTGGCGGTTGACGTGGAAACGCAGCGCTAATTCGGTTTCCGCAGGCAGCCGATCAGCTGCCTTGTAGAGATTCTGAATCTCCTGGCGCAGGATCTCGCTAATCTGGCGGTAAACGGGCAGTGAGCCCTCACCACGCTGAATTTGCTGTGCAGACATCTAGACAAACTCCAAAAGGATGAAGCGAAATCTACGCAACGCCTGTGTCAGATGCGTGTCGACGATGTAAAAGTTTTATGACACAGAGCTTTCAGCTGACTTGGTAGGGGCTGAATGGGCTCTCGAAGACGTGGGACTGCCAGATCCGATTGCTACTTGCACTGAAGGGGCCGGTTCATGCCCCAATCCACATCGAGCCAGTTTCCCGCCTGAAAACCGAGTCCTCGGAGCATGCGGGGTGAGTCACGAGGATGCATAATAGACATGGCGTAGACTTGAAGGACGGTGACTTGAAGGACGCTGTCACAGCGAAGGACGGTGTCGAAGGACGATGCCTGGGCAATAACCATGACCCTGATCCGCACCAACTTCGGTGTCGTCATCGGTGCCAACACCGGGCTGCTCGGCGGGACCATCTTCGGCTGGCTGTCACCGGTGGCCAGTGCCCTGCTCCACAATGACACCACCATCGGGTTGTTGTTGAATGCGCTGAAGGGCGTAGGCTTGGACGATGATCCGACCGTCGCTGAGGCGGCGCCGCCAGCGCGGTTGGGGTACCGTCCGACACCGGTCATGATGGGCGGCGATGCCCTCGATCCGCTAGGATTATCTGACGATACCCTGACTTGACGCAAATGCAAATAATTCTCAGTCGGAGGGTGTCGGCGTAGACTGTAGGTCATTGTCCGGAAGGCTCCGTCGGCGGTGGCGATTCGTTGCCGTGCGCCCTCTCCGGCCTGCCATCCCTCCGGCAAACCCTTATCCCGATTCACCAATCAGGCGGTGTTCATGTCCCAAGAATCCAGCAACTGGCTCGTTTTCCAACTCACCGAGCTACTCCAACATGTCGAGCCAGGCAAACTGCGCTTCCATGAATTCTTGCGTACGCAGTCCCTCAGCTGTGCCATCTACCACCTGCCTGCGGGCTCCAAGGAGATGGCGAGCGCCCACGAAGAAGACGAGCTGTACTTCGTCCTCGAGGGGCGCGGCCAGCTGCGCATCGGCGACGACGCCCACAGCGTGCAGCAGGGCACTCTACTCTATGTACATGCCGCCTGCGACCACACCTTCTTCGACATCGAGCATGACCTGACGGTGCTCGCCTTCTTTGGCGGCGCCCTGCCCCAGCTGCGCAACATCCGCAACGGCCCTTCAGGGTTCGGGCGACATTGACGCCGCCACGGCTGGCGGGGCAGGACCGACTTGGTCATTGCGATCGGCCTTGGTGGCCTTGTCCTTGGGGTGAGGAAGCCGCAATCCACGCTTGAAATCTAGGGCTGTTCTCGGATTGGCCGCCGCTCAGGCGACATTGCCATCGCGGCGCGTTCGCACCCAACGCGCCGCTGCGTGTGGCTGCCAACGTCTGCGGGCCTGAGGTAGCGGACGCAACAGGCTCACCGACCGCGATCAGTTCGCTGTCTCGGGCACCGGCTTTCAATGCCCGCTCCCCGGCGCGCTCTGTCTCGGTCATGCTGCCCTGATCCGAGCGGACCCTCATGCCGTCGTGGTCGACGTTGAACAGCTACGACAGCCGGCCTTGCATGCGCAGAAATCAATGGGGCGGGCAGAGGTCGAGACGCCGGCAACAATAATACCCAAGACCTCTGCTTGCCCCGCTCGGACTGGTGCCGCCCGAGAGTCGCACCAAATGGCGTGCGCCGTCCGCGCCCCGGTCGACGCTCTGGCGCCGATGGCGCCCGCAGCGCAGCAGCAGGCTTAAGCCCGCAAGGAACGGCGACGTCGTTGCGGCAGTCTGTACCTCCGTAGGCCGCCGACTGTGCCTCGATGAACAGCCAATGGATGTCGTCTTAGGGGATGTCGACCCTGATCTCGAGCGTGCCGTCCCGCGTCTCGCTCAGGCATTCCGCACGGCCGGAGTACCGATGCGTCCAGTTCTCGCCAGCGACCGCCGGCTCGATCGCATCGAAGATCGTCTCGTCGATGTCGTAAACGGCGAGCAGCGCATCGTGAAGCTGGTACTTCGGCGATGGCGGAACGTCCACCGAACAGAACCCGAGCCACGTCTGCGACGCGGTCGGTTTGTACGACGCAAACCTGACGGTCACCAATGCCGACGGCACGGACAGCCTAACCCGAGCCGATGCAATCGAGGTCGTCGAGCCCGGCACCCGGGAGACCCTCCTGTTCGACGGCTTCGAGACCGGATTCGACGCCTGGTGGTCCGACGGCAACGGCAGCTGGTCGACCGAGGATCCGCAGCACGGCGACCATGCGATGCGCTTCACCGGCAACAACCTCTGGGCGGACCGCTACGTCAGCACCCTGGGTTACGAGCAGATCAGGCTGTCGGCCTGAATCGAGGCCCGGTCTTTCGAGGCTTGGGAGTACCTGATTGTCCATTGGTCCGACGGCCCGAGCCCAACTTCGAATTCGATCAGCGCGTTGCCTGGTAACCACCAGCGCCTGCGGGCGAGGGCACAGCCTCCCCTGTACTCCAACCCTGCACTGCCCTCCCCACCCCCACAGTCGCGCTCAAACCCTCTGCAGAACCACCCATCTGCTCCAGCATAAGCCCACTGCGCAGCCGAAGGCGGCCTTGACCGATCCGCAATCCTCCTCTATGCTCAGCGCGGCGCAACAAGCGCAGACGCGGCTGGATTACCCATCCGTCAGCATTGCCGGTGCCGGCGGGCAAGCGCGGGGGTGACGTTCGCGGCAGCATCGTCGATTCAAGCAACGCTTCGTAAACGACCGCACCATACACCCGCGGACAGCCCCTTACTGTACACAAGCAGCAAAGTCATGAAGTGCTTACCGAGGCCGCCTGTAATTCCGCTCTGTGGCTCTGTGCGAAATCGGGTATTGTGGTAACTGGCGCGTAGCGCAGACCTGCGCTGACACCGGAATCGCGCCCGAGGCAGTCGTACTTTCGTATCCAGAGTATCTCGACATGACCAGTGACACCCGCAACTTCACCGCTGCAATGCCGGCATCTCAGGCCCATGCGCACGGCTAACTGGAGCGCATGGCCGCTGCGCGCCGCCGCATTCGCGCTCCTTTGGTGGGTGCTGGCCGAAGGCCGCCAGGACGGCTGGGCGCTGGGCGCGGTGGCCGTGGTCTGCGCCACCTGGGCCAGCCTGGTGCTGTCGCCGCCGGCGCGTCGCCGCGTCCAGCCCGGCGGCCTGCTGGTGTTCCTGGGCGTCTTTCTCTGGGGCTCCATCCGCGCCGGTGCCCAGGTCGCCTGGATGGCGCTGCGCGGTCGTGCCGCCCTGCGACCGGGTTTGCTGGAGCTGCAGCTACGGCTGTCACCGGGAGCGCCGCGCATCCTGCTGGTGAATGCCTTGACGCTGATGCCGGGAACCCTGGGCGTCGACCTGTCTCGCCGCACCCTGCGCCTGCATGTGCTCGACAAGCGCCTGCCGGTGCTGGCCGAGGCGCAGGCACTGGAGGCGGTCATCGCTCGGATGTTCGGGAGGCATATATGACCACCCTGGCGCTTGCCGCCGCCTTGTTCTTGCTGGCGAACCTGGTCGTTGCATTGATCGCCGCGGCGCGCGGCCCGACGCCGGCGGACCGCATGCTGATGGCCCTGTTGTTCGGCACCACGGGCACCGCCGTGCTGGCGCTGCTCGCCACCGCCGGCAACACCACCTCGCTGGTGGATGTGGCGCTGGTGCTGGCGCTGCTGGCCGCCATCGGCGGTATCGCCTTTGCAACGCGCGCCTGGCGCGCCGGGCGAGATGATGCTGATTGACTGGCTCCTGACTGACTGGATCGGCGCCACATTGCTGGTGATCGGCTGCGGCTTCTTCCTGGCCGGCACCATCGGCCTGTTGCGCTTCCCCGATGTCTACAGCCGGCTGCATGCGCTGGCCAAGGCGGACAATCTGGGGCTCGGTTGCATCCTGCTCGGGCTCGCGCAGCAGGCGGACCATCTGGCCCTGGCGCTGAAGCTGCTGCTGATCTGGCCGCTGGTGCTGGGGGCCAGTGCCGGGGTCGGATTTGCCATCGCCCGCCGCGCCCGGCGCCTGGGCATCCGTCCCTGGCGCTACGGCGATGACCAACAGGAGGACCAACCATGACCCTAGCCCTCGCCTTCGACGGGATGCTGGCCCTGGCCCTGTTTTGGAGCGCCTGGCGCACCCTGAGCACACCGCGGCTGGATCGGGCCATCATCCTATTCATCGCCTTCGGGCTGTTGATGACCGTCGCCTGGGCCAGGCTCTCGGCACCGGACATCGGCCTTGCCGAGGCGGCCATCGGTGCCGGTCTGACCGGGGCGCTGATCCTCGACGCCTACGGCGCACTGCACCGGCGCAAGGAACGGCAGGAGGAGGCATGATCCAAACGCTGAAGACACTGATCGTGATCGCACTCGCGCTGGGCTTCGTTGCCGCCGCGGCCGTCGCCATCCTCGAACTGGGACCAGCTGCCGTGGACCTGCGTGCGAACGTGGCGGACAAGTTGCCCGAGAGCGGCGTCAGCCATCCGGTGACCGCGGTGCTGCTGAACTTCCGCGGCTACGACACCCTGCTGGAGGTGGCCGTGCTGCTGCTGGCCGTGCTCGGTATTCTGGCCGTTGGCGGCGAGACGCGACCGGCTGCGGCGCATACGGCCCATCCGATCCTGCGTGAGCCGGCGCGTCTGGCAGCGCCGCTGATGGTGGCGGTGGCCGTCTACCTGCTCTGGGCCGGCGCGTTTCGGCCCGGCGGCGCCTTCCAGGCCGGCTCGGTGCTGGCCGCAGCAGCCGTACTCCTGCATCTGGTGGGACTGATGCCGAGCTGGCCGGCGCCGACGCTGCGCCTGCGGCTTGGGCTGGCGGTCGGCTTTGCACTCTTTCTGGGCCTGGCAACGGCACTGCTGGCGCGGGGCGCGCTGCTCGGTTTCCCGCCAGCTTGGGCGGGCCTGCTGATTCTGCTGATCGAGGCCGGGCTGACGATCTCCCTCGGGCTCATCCTCGCCGGGCTCTTCCTGTTCCTGTCGCGGGCCGGCTTGGATGCCAACGGCTCGGTATCGGATCCAGGCGCGCGGCGATGACCACCGGCCTGCTGTTCGCCCTGGTCGGCATCGCGCTGTTTGCCCTTGGCACGGCGGGCGTGGTGCTGATCAACCAGCTGCTGCGCCGCATCCTCGCCTTCAATTTGATGGGCAGCGGCGCTTTCCTGGTGCTGGTCGGACTGGCCCAGCGCGGCGATGTGCCGGACCCGGTGCCCCAGGCGATGGTGCTTACCGGCATCGTCGTCGCCGTCGCCGCCACCGCGCTGGCGCTGGCCCTGGTACGCCGCCTCTACAGGCTGACGGGCCGCCTGGAGCTGCCGGAGGACGACGATGCCTGAGGTGCCGGCCTGGCTCGACCTCCCTGCCCTGCTCGATCCCATGGTCTGGCTGGTGGTGCTGCCATTTGTCTGGGCGACGCTCGCCTTCGTGCTCGGACCCGGACGCGGGGCGTGGGCCGCACTGATCGGGCTCGGCGTGCAGCTTGGGCTGGCCCTTGCGCTGGCCCGGACCATGCTGGCCAACGGTGCACAGGGGATCGGTTTGGGAAACGCTGCGGCCAAGCATGCCATTGGCGGCTGGGGCGCGCCGCTCGGCATCGATTTGGCCGCCGACGGCCTGTCGGCGGCGATGCTGATCCTGACCCAAGCGGTGGCGCTGCCCCTGGCGTTCTATGCCCGCAGCTACTTCCGCTCCGACGACCCGGCCGGGGCCTGGTTCTGGCCGCTGACCGGGTTCCTGATCGCCGGCCTGAATGCGTTGTTCGTCTCCACCGACCTGTTCAATCTCTATGTCACGCTGGAGCTGGTGGGGCTCGCCTCGGTCGGCATCGTCGCCGCCGGCGGCGGCGCTCGGCAGGTGGCGGCGGCCCTGCGCTACCTGTTCGTCAGCCTGGTCGGCTCCGGAGCCTATCTGCTCGGCGTCGCGCTGCTCTACGCCAGCTACGGCACGGTCTCCATCGACACGCTGACGCCGCTGATCGCCACCGAGGCCCCGCGGCTGGTATGGCTCGCCGCCGCGCTGATGCTATTGGGCCTGCTGCTGAAGACAGCGTTGTTCCCGTTCCATTTCTGGCTGCCACCGGCCCACGCCAGCGCTACCGCGCCGGTCTCGGCGCTGCTCTCGGCACTGGTGGTGAAGGCCTCCTTCTATCTGATCCTGCGGCTGTGGATCGGGCCGTTCGCGCCCCTGCTGCCGGTCGCCGCCGCCTGGCTGGCGGCGCTGCTCGGAACAATGGCGATTCTCTGGGGTTCCTATCGGGCCATCCGCGCCGTCAAGCTCAAGCGCCTGATCGCCTACTCCACCGTCGCCCAGCTGGGCTATCTGTTTCTGATCTTCCCGCTGCTGTCCCAACCGGCAGCCGTGCAGGCCGCGGTCATGCAGGTGTTCGCCCACGGCCTGGCCAAGGCAGGCATGTTCGCCGCCGCCGGGGTGATGATCCGCGCCACCGGCCGGGACACCGTGGCCGGCCTGGCGGGCACCGTGGATCACCTGCCGCTGGCGCTGTTTGCGTTTGCGCTGGCGGGCGTGACGCTGATGGGGCTGCCGCCGTCGGCGGGCTTCCTGGCCAAGTGGCAGATCATCGAAGCGGCCCTGGCCCGGGGCTATTGGGCCATCGCCGTGGTGGCCCTGGCCGGCGGTCTGCTGGCCAGCGTCTATGTGTTTCGGGTGCTGCGCCAGGCGTTCCTGATGCCCAACCATGGGGCCGAGCCCGAGCCCCTCGCCGCCGTGCCGCGGATGCTGGCCTGGAGTGCCTTCGCCCTGGCCGCCGCCAGCGTCTTGCTGGGCCTGCGCGGCGTCGAGCTGATGCGGCTGATCGGGGCCGGCCCATGAGCATCAACCAATGGCTGCCGCTGGCGGTGTTGGCCTCGTCGCTACTGCCGGGGCTGGTGATCTTCACCCTGCCCGAGGAGCGCATCGCCCTGCGCACCGTCCTCAACCTGTTCGGTGCCATCGCCAAATTGGTGCTGGTCTTCGTGCTGTTCGTCGGCGTACGGGCGGGGGATGCTTACGGGGTGCGCTTCGAAGTGCTGCCGGGACTGGACCTGGCGTTCGAGGCCGACGCCCTGGGGCTGTTCTTCATCATCCTCTCCGCCGTGCTCTGGTTGCTCACCACCCTGTACGCCGTCGGCTATCTGGAACGCGCCCCCCACCGCAGCCGCTTCTTCGGCTTCTTCAGCCTCTGCGTCACCGCCACCATGGGCATCGCCCTGGCGGCGAACCTGTTCACCTTCTTCGTCTTCTACGAGCTGCTGACCCTGTCCACCTTCCCACTGGTGGTGCATCGGGGCACCGACCAGGCCCTGCGCGGCGGCACCATCTATCTCGCCTATACCCTGATCGGCGGCACCCTGCTGCTGACCGGCATCGTCTGGCTGCACGACCTGCTGGGGCACACCGAGTTTGCCCATGGCGGCGTCGCGGCGGCGCTGGGGCCAGCGCATGCGACCGAGCTTCGGGTGATCTTCGTGCTGCTCATCGCCGGCGTCGGCGTCAAGGCCGCGCTGGTGCCGCTGCACGGCTGGCTGCCGCAGGCCATGATCGCCCCGGCACCGGTTTCCGCACTGCTGCATGCGGTGGCGGTGGTCAAGGCCGGCGCCTTCGGCATCGTACGCATCGTCTACGAGGTTTATGGCATCGAATTCGCCGAGTCCCTGAGCCTGCTGCCGCCGCTGGCGATGGTCGCCGCCGCGACCATCATCTGGGGCAGCCTGCGCGCGCTGTTCCAGGATGACCTCAAGAAGCGCCTCGCCTTCTCCACCGTCAGCCAGGTGTCTTACATCGCGCTGGGGGTAGCCTTGTTTGGTCCCGTCGGCACCATCGGCGGGGTGGTGCATCTGGTACACCAGGGCATCATGAAAATCACGCTGTTCTTCTGCGCCGGCATCTACGCCGAGACTCTGGGCATACATAAAATCAGTCAGATGAACGGCGCTGGACGGCGCATGCCGCTGACCACGCTGGCCTTCTCCATCGGTGCCCTGGGCATGATGGGCGCCCCATTCACCGCCGGCGCCGTCAGCAAGGCCTGGCTCTCCGACGGCGCCGTCGCCGCCGGCATGGACTGGGCGGTCTGGGTACTGTGGACATCCAGCCTGCTCAACGCCGCCTACTTCCTGCCCATCCTGTGGCGGGCCTGGCTGCGACCCGCCGCCGGACCCTGGCCCCAGGAGCACATCCCCCGACGCGGCCTGCGCGAGACCTACTGGCTGCTGCTGCTACCGCCGCTGGTCACGGCGCTGGCCACCCTCTCCGCCGGCAGCTTCCCGAACGCCGAGATCAGCCCGCTGTCCTGGGCGCAGCTGATCGCGGAGCGGGAGTATGTGGCGCCGGCGGGGCCTTGATTGGGATCGATGAGGTCGAGGCAGAATTCTGCATCGACCGGTAACCCGCGTCTACTGGAAACCGGAGTCGAGGCGACAATCAACAACCCTCGCAATGTTCGCAAGTGATGGTGCAGAAACAAGCTATACAGGTTTTTGGCTTGGGTGTCGCCTGCCGACTCATTCGGTACCGCTATCGGCGTCGGTATCGGTATCGGCCTCGGTATCGAACCGACCAACCCATCCGCCAAGCTCCTCGCTGAGCGCGTAGCCACGCTGTCCGAGCTTCGTCAGCATGGCCACACGACGATCGAGCAGTGCCTTTTGCTTGCTGTTGTCGTCTGCGGACAACGCATCGCACACCAGCAAGCAGGTCCTGAATCGCAGCGCACTCCAGCGCCGAGCCTCGTGCGATTTCAAACGACCGGCGTCGATCACCGCTCGTCGCTTTGCCGTTACCCGCGGCAATGTTCAGCGCGATGGCCTACGATGCGCACCTACGATGCGCGCAGGCGTTGATCCTTCGCGTTACGCTGTCCTTTCACATGCTCGCAGTCGCGCTAGGCCCAGCCGACAGACTCGATGGCCGCACGCTAGACGTCGAGCTTCTCATGACCGAATGGCATAGGGCGTTTTCTCTCTCGATTCCGATTCCGATTCCGATTCCGATAGCGACCCCGATCCCGATTGCACTCCGCCGATGTCTGGATAGCGTTGTATAGGTTATTCATGGACCGGTACTAAGTCATTGTTTGTTCTGGTCCGTACCTCACCCCCAATCTACGCAGCTCAGGGTTTCGGAGCGCGATTCGGAATACTTGCACAATCTCGTGCATGCCAATTCATTCGCTGCGACTCGTTCGTATACCAACGCCAGCAGGCCCGGACCCAGCGCGCGATGTACCTCAGCACGCCATCGACGACGACTCTTGATCGTTGGTTTTCGTGCATTGCACCTGATTGGTCGCAGATCTCGCGAAGATTAAGGGTGCAGCATCCAAGATAGTGTGCTTGGTGGCGGACGTACTGCTTGAAGGAATTCTGTCGCTCGCGTGACCTGCCTCTTCCTGATGGACATGATGATGAGACCGCACGCGACCGAGCCGGATTTCGAATTCGATCAGCGCGTTGCCTGGTAACCGCCAGCGCCTGCGGACGAGGGCGCAGCCGCCCCCCTGTACTCCAATCAGTACTCCAATCCGTACTCTAAATCCTCCACTGCCCCCGTAGTCGCGCTCGAACCCTCCGCAGAACCGCTCATCTGCCCCACCATAAGCCCAGTGCGCACCCGCAGGGAGTCTTGACCGATCCGCGAGCCTCCTCTCGCCTCAACGCTCCAGCGTTGCTGGACGCGAAGACGCGGTTGGATCGCCTATCCGTCCGGCGTTGATCTGGGTCATTGGTTTACGGGGTTGTTTCGGTATGCTAGTGGCATGTGATTCGGCGCAGTGCGGCCTGTTGTTGCGCGCGCCGGTTGGGCTTGTTGACGATGCAATAGCAACCGCCATGTGTGCGCCTGCCCATAGGCGCCTGCGCCAAAGACGCAACGGACGACGCCTTGCGGCCTGTGTGGGCCATCCCTGCCGCAGTCCTGCGCGGGCTGCGCCTCCCGCCCGCGCCCGGTGCAGCTGCGTCGCTGCCCGCTGGTCGTCTCCCGGCGGCTTGTTGCGCTTGCCCCTGAACCTCGCCTCTGACAGTTGCCCATGATGCTCGCTCGCCCCGCCCGCGACTTTGCTCTAAGACCCAGGAGACCGCCCGCCATGCCTGTTTGCCGCTGTCTTGCGCTCACCGCCTCGCTGTTGCTCGCGGCCGGCCTGGCCAGGGCCGACCTGACCATCCCCGGCGCCGACGGCTCCGACGGCAGCCTGCACGTCACCGCGGACACGGTTATTGATCTGTCCCAAGCGCCCACCGCGGCCTGGGATACGGCCAGCACCGATGTCGGCAGCAACGGCTCCAACGCCGGCAACGGCGTGTACGATCCGGACAAATGGGCGGTGGTGTTCAAGTACGCCAGCGTCACCGTGGACGCGGACGCGACCCTGACCTTCGCCAACCATCCCAGCCGTGCGCCGGTGGTTTGGTTGGTGAGTGGGGATGTGACCATTGATGGGACGGTGGATGTGGGTGGGGTGGATGGGGCCGTGGCGCCCGGTTTGGCAGAGCCTGGACCTGGCGGATTCCGCGGCGGTATGGGTTACTCTTCGGGCGGGGCTGCCTCTGGTTCCGGCCTGGGGCCTGGTGGAGGCCCGGTTTCCGGTGATTCAGGCTACGGCGGAAGCTACGGCGCTCCGGCTCACTCCGGATCCGAGTCTTACGGTAATTCCTCACTGGTCCCGCTGGTCGGGGGCTCCGGGGGCGGTGGAGACGGGGATCGGTCCTCCGGCGGAGGCGGTGGTGCAGGAGCACTGTTCATCGCGAGTGGAGCCACAGTCATCCTGAATGGGTCTATCGTGGCGAACGGCGGTGATCGTGGTTTCTTTAGCGGCAACGCATACTACTATCGACCAGGCGGCGGCAGTGGTGGCGGTTTGCGGGTCGTTTCCCGAGAGCTTGCGGGGAACGGGACGATGGAGGCGTTAGGCGGCAGTAGCTATAACGTCGACCATGATGGCTCCGTCGGCCGCATCCGCCTCGAATACGTCACCGACACCAGCTCCCTGCTGGTCACCCCATCCCCCAGCGTCGTCCCGCTCACCGACGGCAGCACGGCCCTGATCTGGCCGCCGACATCCGCGCCCAGCGCGAAGATCCTATCCATCGGCGGCGAGACCGTCGGTGACGATCCCAGGGCCTCCTTCGGCACCTATGGCGCGGATGTCGCCATCCCGGACACCGAGTCCACTCAGGTGATCGTCGAGACCATCAACGTCGAGGAGGCGGCGGAGGTCTACGTGCGCGTCACGCCACGCTCCAACGCCGCGCATCAGTTCATCCCGGCAGCGCTGGACACCGTGATCTCCAACGACCCGCTGGTGGTACATTGGACCGCGAATATCCCTGTGGACGTGGGCTACTCGGCCATCCAGGCCAAGGTGATTCGGCCTTAGTTCCGGGGCGGTGCAGACCACCGGCCTAGGCGCAGCGATGCAGCCGCTCGCAGCCTGCACCATCCGCCGCACCCTGGTTCCCACGCTCCAGCGCGGGAACGCCTGGCGGACGCTCCGCGTACCGGGGTCTGGAGCAAAGATGCACTCGACGCAGAGCGCCCGACGCTGCTCCGACCCCGGAGCGTCGGAGCCAGTGACCGGTGCTCCGGAAGGCCGCCACGACGGAACCAACGTATGAGCCGGCACCACCCCAACCCCAAGTCGCCCCGCATCTGGCGGCTCATCGTCCCGGCCCTCCTGCTGCTCGTCGTCTGCATGCAGGCGCCGGCCCAGGACGCGGGTCCGGTGCTGATCAAAGAGGTCGCCACCCGCGAGGTCACGCTGCACGTCGGCGGAGTGCAGGCCAACGCGCCCCGGGAGGTCATCACTCGGGAACTCACCCTGTCCGTGCAAAGCGCCGGCCCCGGCGACTCCCCGTCGGTGGCCTCCCGCGAGGTCAGCCTGGCGGTAACCGACGCTGCACCACCGCCGCCGGTGACCGAGCTGGTCCTGGAGGTCTCGCCCACCGGCGACCGCGTCACGCTGGACTGGTCCGGCTACAACCAGTGGGCAGTCGGCGACATCGCCCGCTTCGACATCCACATCACTGACGACGGCCCGCTCACCGACGTCACTGGTCGCTCGCCGGACCTCGTCGTCGGCGGCGACGGCACCAGCCTGACCATCACGGATCTGGCCGAGTTCACCGACCACTATGTCGCCATCGTGCCGGTGGACGCCCTCGGCAACAGCGACCCGGCGGCGGTGATCTACTCCGCGGCCTACATCCTGGCACCGCAGGCCATCTCCCGCGAGCTGACGCTGCACGTGGGCGGCGCGCCGCAATCGGAACCGAAGCAGGTGATATCCCGCGAGGCGAGTCTGGTGGTGGTCAGCGACACACCGCCTCCGGCCATCGAGAACCTGTCCGTCAGCGTCACGCCCACCGGCGCTGTGGCGACCCTGGACTGGTCCAGCTACAACCCCTGGTCCGTGGCGGACGTGGACCACTTCGCCATCTACCAATCCGACACCGGCCCCATCTTCGACGTCACTGGCTTGACGCCGGTGGCGCGGGTCTCCGCCGAGCTGCTGGGCTGGACCCTGACCGGCCTCACCCCATTCGTCGAGCACTACTTCGCCGTGGTGCCGGTGGACGGGCTCGGGCAGTTCGAGCCCCTGGTGTCCTACGGCGCTGGCTATGCACTCTCGCCCCAGGCCATCTCGCGGGAGGTGACGCTCTTCACCGGCGGGGTGGGCGCCTCGCCTTATCCGCAGGCTATCTCGCGGGAGGTCTCGCTGGTGACGACGGACGACGCTGCGCCGGCACCGGTGACGGGGATCGACAGCGGCTTCAATGTCGAGACATCCCGCGGCGCCTACGGCTCGGTGATCCTGGACTGGACCGAGTACGACGAGGTTGCCCAGCGCGACGTCGCCACCTACCGCATCTACACCGCGACCGAGTTCTACGAGGACGTGTCCGGCCTGATCCCCTTCGCCACCGTCCCGGCGGGCAAACAGACACACCTGCTCGGCGGATTGCCCGGCGGGGCGATCCTGTACTTCGCCGTGGTGGCCGAGGACGCCGCCGGCAACTTCGACCCGACGGTGCGCGCCTTCTCCCAGAAGGTGTCCATCGCCGGCGTCGGCGAGGTGCTGGACCTGACCGTCGCCAGCGGAGCGGACAGCCTGACCTTCAGCTGGGCGCCGCCGGAGGATGCCGAGGACTTTCTCACCGGCTATCGGCTCTACTTCGCCGGCAGCGAGACGCCCATCGATCTGCCGCCGGAGACGACGACATGGCAGCGCGACGGCCTGGCCGCGGCCACCGGCTACCCGCTGCGCATTACCACGCTGGACGTGTTCGGTGACGAGAGCGACGGAACCTCGGTGCTCGGCGTCACCTGGCTGCCGAACCCGACGGGCCTGTCCCTGCGCGGTATCGGCGACCAGGTGGAACTGTCCTGGGTGCGACCGCAGCCCGCCGGGCTAGTGGCCCATTACGCCGTCTATAGCGCGACCGCGCCCATCACCAGCATCAGCGGTCTGGTGCCGGTGACCACCCGCACCGGCACCAGCGCCATGCTGGGCAGCTTCAACGCCATCCGCGAGCGCTATTATGCGGTGGCCACCGTCAACCTCTCCGGCGGCACCGACCCGGCGGTGACCTCGGTGTTCGCCGGCAACTACGAAGATCTGACCCCACCGGTGATCGAGTCCGTCAGTTTCGCGGGTCAGGTCCTGGTGGACGGCGCCGTGCTGACCCGCCCGGATGTGTTGAGCGTCGCCGCCAGCGACCCTGCCGGCATCGCCCGGGTGGACTTCAGCCTCGACGGCGCCCTGTTCAACGTCGATGCGGATGCCGGCAACGGCCTTGGCATTCCATGGGACATCGCGGCCCTGGCCGACGGTGGCTACAGGCTCAGCGTGCTGGCAGTGGATGCCTACGGCAACCGTGCCGGCCGCGACCTGGACATCAATATCGATCTGGCACCACCTCCGGCGCCGGTCATTACCGAGCCGCCCGGCGACGGCGACACCAACGAACCCCTGGTACGCATCCGCGGCACCACCAGCGCCGACGCCCAGCAGGTAACCCTGTACCGCAACGGCGCCCCGGTGGGCAGCCCGGTGCCGGCCAGCTACGGCGAGTTCCAGGCCCAACTGGAGCTGGAGAAAGGCGCCAACGTCATCACCGCCCGCGCCGAGAACCGCGGCGGCCTGAGCGAGCCCGGCAACCCGCGCAGCATCACCCTGGACCTGAGCATCCCGGACGCCCCGGTGGGCTTGAGCGCCCGTGCGCGGGAGGGCGGCGTGGTGCAGTTGAGCTGGGCAGCTTCCGCCGATGCCACCGTCACCCAATACGGCATCTACCGTCAGCCCGATCCCTTCGATGTCGACGACGTGGTCACGCCCGAGTTTTACGCTGACCAGGGTAACGCCGCCTACAGCGACACGCCACCCGCGGACGGTCCCTGGTACTACCGCGTCTCCGCCATCGACCGCTTCGGCACCGAGAGCGCCTTGTCCAATCAGGCCCAGGCCAGCGCCGACAGCGTCGCACCGCAGGCGCTCAGCATCGACTACGCTCCCCTGGGCGCCTACGACCCGGAGCGGAATGCCTTCGGCGTCGGTGACGTGGAGGTGAGGGTGCAGCTGAGCGAGGCCGTCTCCACCACCCCTTTCCTGACCATTGCGCCCAGCGCAGGCGTACCGCAGCCGGTGGCGCTCACCTGGCTGGACGACACCGCCTACATGGGCCGCTTCAGCATCGGCGACGGCACCCCGAGCGGTGACGCGCTGGCCGTGTTCTCCGCCCGCGACAACGCCGGCAATCGCGGTACCGACATCCTCGCTGGTGCGTCCCTGCTCATCGACACCGACGGCCCCAGTGCCGGCGGCTTCAGCGTGACGCCCGCCGATCCGGTGCTCAACAACCCGGAGGACCCGGCGACGCTTGACATCAGCTTCACCCCCAGCGAGGACCTGGCCGACAGCACCGAGCCCAATCTCAGCGCCAGCGCTCCCAGCCTAGCCGAGACGCCCGTGGTGATCGCCCTTACCGAGCAGGACGGCACCTGGACCGGCCAGCTGCCGCTGCCGGCGGAGATGGGCGCCGACGGGCCGGAGCTGCTGAGCTTCAGCTTCCAGGGCCAAGACCGCCTCGGCAACCTCGGCACTGGCATCGACGGCCCCGCCAGCATTCAGGTCTACCAGGGCGAGCTGCCGCCGCCGGAGACCCCCGCCGGGCTGACGGCCACCGCATTGCCCGGCGGCGAGGTGCGGCTCGCCTGGGCTGCGGTCGACGACGCGACGGACTATGAGCTGCATCGCGGCAGCGGCGAGGCCGGCGAGCTCGCGGCCATCGCCCGCAGCGCCGGCGCGCTGGAATTCACGGACCAGCCGGGCGCCGACGGAATCTATCGCTACGCCGTCGCCAGCGTGCGTCAGGCCAATGGCCAGGAGGGTGTCAGCGCCCTCAGCGGGCCTGTGGCCGTCAAGGCCGACGCCACGCCGCCGGATGCGCCCTCGGACCTGACCTTGGCCCTGCGCGCCACTGGTGTCGAGGTCAGCTGGAACGCACCGGACGATGCCGACCCGCTGACCTACAGGCTGTACGCGCTGCCCGGCGCTGGCCTCGGAGCGCTAAACCCAGATGCGCCGACCCTGTCCGACATCACCGAGACCAGCGCCGAGGATCCCGCGCCGCCGGCCCCCGAGGGCGACCTGCTGACCTATTTGGTCGTTGCCGTTGACCCCGCCGGCAATGTCTCGCCGGACACCGCCTGGGACACTCTCAATGCGGAGCTGCTGCCGGTGGCGAGCTTCCGCGTCGAGCAGCACGACAGCGATTTCCCCGAGCTCGCCTGGAGCCATGTGAATGCCGTCGACGGCTTCGATCTGTATCTGGGTAGCCTTGACACCGGCCTGAAGCTGAACGGCAGCACGCCGCTCACCGACACCGCCTACACCGACCTCGGCTGGAGCAGCGGCGCGCGCACCTACAGCCTGTTGGCGGTGGACGATGAGGGCAACGAGAGCCTGCCACGCACCCTGACGCTGCTGGCGCTGGAGCCGAGTCTAGCCGAGGCCACCGCCATCCGCCGCGGGCTGATGAACCGCGTCGCGGTGGACATCGCCAACACCGGCAGCGAGCCGGCGCAGGCGGTGGTGCTGGAACTCGCGATCGGCGACCACACGCATCGTTCCGCCGCCGAGGACATCCCCGCAGGCGAGAGTCGCACCCTGAGCACCGTGGTCGGCGGCTACGCCGACCTGCCGGACCTCTCGACACTCGCCATCGCCGCAGTGCAGACCCCGAACCCGGGCGAGGAGGCCCGCGTGGTGCGCACCACCGAGGTGGAGGTCAGCGACGGCGTGCTGCTGCTGGAGCTGTCCGCCCGCAACCTCACCCGCGGCGGCGTCGGCGAGCTGCGTTTCAGCGTAGAAAACATCAGCCCCGATGATTCAAAGGGCGCGCCCGTGCAGCTGATCACCGCCACGGCGCGCGGCAATCAGCCATCTGACGAGGTGCGTGTGCGGCTCACGGACCTGGACGGCAACCCGCTGGCATCCACGGCGCTGGAGCAGTCGGTGCATCCGTTCATCACCACGCTGGCGGACGGCCGCTGCGTGGCCACGCTGCCGCCGGGTGAGCGCTTCGAGTCCGACTGGCTGGCGCTGGACATCCCGGAGGCAGCGCCGGACCAGGTGCTGGCGCTGCTGGAGATCGACCAACTGCACTATCGGCTGGGCGAGGACGACGCCGTCAGCATCGACGGCCTCGGCACCCAGATCGAGGCCGAGCTGGCGGACACGCCTTACGTCGGCGAGTTCCTGTCCGTGAGCCCGGAGCAGTCGCTCGGTGATGCGCCCATCACCATCCAGGGCCGGGCGCTGGACCGCTACTCCGGCGAGCCGGTGCCCCGAGTCGAGCTGCACTTGGTCATCGCCAACGGCGGCTTCGAGCGGGTGTTCGAGATGTTCACCGGCGACGACGGCGCGTTCAGCTTCGACTACCAGCCTCTGTCCACCGATGCCGGGGTGTTCCAGGTCTCTGTGGTGCACCCGGACCTGCGGCTGCGCCCGGAGCAGGGTGGCTTCAGCATCGGGCGGGTCTTCGTGGAGCCGACGCGGCTGCGCGTGCAGCTGGGCCGCGACGCCGAGCGCACGCTGAGCCTGGACGTCACCGCAGGCGACGGCTTCCCGGTCACCAATCTGCGCTTCGGCTACGTGGCAGACGATCAGCTCTTCGGCACCCTGGAGCCGGGCCTGAACCTGGTGCCCGGCGCCGCCACCGCGCTGGCCGCCGGCGAGCAGGGCACCTTGGCGGTGGCTATCACCGCCACCGAGGAGGCCCTGGATAGCGGCAGCCTGATCCTGCGCCTGCTGGCGGACGAAGGCGGCGACGCCCCCCTCGGGCTAGTGCGCATCGACTACGAGGTGGTGGAGGCCGGCGCCGTGCTGCTCCCAAGCCGTTCCTACCTGGAACTGGTGGCCGCCCCCGGCGAGCGCGCCAGCGCCGAGCTGGACCTTCGCAACCAAGGTCTGCGGGCCGTGGAGGGCGTGACGGTGGCCCTGCTGGACGCCATCACCAAGCAACCGCTGGATTGGGCCTCGCTGACCACGCCGGCGGAGATCGGTCGGCTGGAGATCGGCGCCGAGCACCCGGTGGGCGTGCGCATCGCGCCCACCGAGGCGATCCCGGAAGACACGCACGAACTGCTGCTGCGCGTCGCCGCGGACAACGCCGAGGGCTTCGACATACCCGTCTACGCCCACGTCACCCGCGCAGGCATTGGCGACGTGCTGTTCCATGTGTCGGACATCTACACCGCGACGCTGGATGAGAACGGCGTGCCCATCCCGGGCCTGGAGAACGCCCGCATCGAGGTGCAGCACGAGCAGTTCACCGATATCCAGTACAACGGGCGAACCGACGCCAACGGCGAGCTGCTGCTGACGGATCTTCAGGCCGGTCGCTACCTGTTCCGCGTCAGCGCCGCCAACCACGCGGACGCCCAGGGCCGGCTTACCATCGAGCCCGGCATCACCGCCTCCCGCGAGGTCTTCCTGGACTACGATCTCATCTCCTTGGAGTGGTCGGTGACCGAGATCACCATCGAGGACCGCTACGAGATAACGCTCGACATCACCTACGAGACCGACGTGCCGGCCCCGGTGGTGGTCATCGAGCCCCCCGGCATCACCCTGCCGGAGATGGCGCCGGGGCAGGTCTATCGCGGCGAGCTGACCATCACCAACTACGGCCTGATCCGCGCCGACAACGTCGTCTTCACCCCGCCCGCAGACGATCAGTTCTTCGACTACGAGTTCCAGGCCGAGGTGCCGGACAGCTTGGAGGCCAAGCAACGCATCACCGTGCCCTATCGAATCGTCGCGTTGCGGCCGCTGAATGCCGGGGATGATGCGGAGGCGACGGGTGGCGCAGGCGGTTGCGGCTTTGGTGTCCTCTTGCGGTTGATCTACGACTTTCTGTGCATCAACGGCGTGGAGTCTTCCGGCAGTGCGACCTTCCGGATCTCGGCGGACGTCAGCGCGAGCTGCACCGGCGGCGGTTGGTGGGGGCGGTTGCCGGGCGGCATTGGCGGTGGGGGCTGGACGCCGGTCGCTTGGCCGCTGATCCCATGCCCGCCGGACTGCGAGGGTGACTGTTGTGATCGCAACGGCTCCGGAGGGGGCTCCGGCGGTGGCGGAGGAGGCGGCGAGTGAGCGAACGTGACATGAATCAACCAATCAAATCCATCGCCATGCTCCCACCGACGCCATTGACTGGCGCCCACGCTCCGGCGTGGGAGCAAGGGCTGACGCTCCGCGTCACGGGCGAGCCGGCAACCACCAGACGAAGCGCAGGCGTGCGCGCCGCATGGCTTGTCCTTATTCTGGGCCTGCTTCTGCTCAGCGCCCTGACTCCAACCCTCGGCGCCCCCTTCGTCGGCACTCCGAACCACACCTCAGGCGATTACGTCGAGACCACCGTCGACATCCGCGTCAAGATCCAGGGCGGCTACGCCAGCGTCGAGCGTAGCTGGCAGAACGGCCAATGGCACTTCAACCGCCAGTGGCAACCGCTCGCCATCATCCGCGACCCGCTGGACAACAGCATCAAGGCCATCGAGCGCAACGGCGACCGCTTCGAGCCCACCGCCAACGACCCGGACCTGTTCCGCTACGGGCGCCACCGCCGCATCGAGGTCGCGGCCACCGGCTTCCGCTGGAGCAACCGCGACGGTGAATGGATCCACTACCACAGCGACGGTCGCATCGAAGCCTACGGCGGGCGCAACGGCATCCGCGCCATCATCGAAGCCAACGCCGAGGGCCGGCCCTTCATCGTCACCGATCACCGCGGCGAACCGGTGCTCTGGTTCGACTACGACGAGATCAGCGGTCGGCTGCGCCGGGTCTACGATGCCACCGACCGCGAGGTGCGCTACAGCTGGAACGGCGAGCGCCTCGAGACCGTGACCGATCTGCGCGGGCAGGACTGGGACTACGGCTACAGCGGTGACCTGCTCACCAGCCGCACCGACCCCGCGGGCAACACCGTCACACTAAGCTACAACGGCCAGGATCGCGTGGTGGAGATCGCCGACGAGCTGGGCGTCTGGCGCCAGTACCGCTACGACTACGACAAGACCAAGAAACAATACCTGTTCCGGGTCATCGACGGCACTGGCGTCGAGACCGACAATTGGTACGACCGCGAGGGCGCCCTGGTGCGCCGCGAGATCAACGGCCAGACCGTGCAAACCGTCTCTGGCGACGAGACCCGGCGCCGCATGACCAACTACGCCGGCCTCACCACGGAGCTGCGTTTCGATGGCCGCGGCAACCTCATCGAGGTCCAGCACCCGGACGGCAGCACCCGCACCACCCGCTGGCACCCGCGCTGGTCCCTGCCGGTGCAGGAGACCAACGAGAACGGCGTGGTCACCACCTACGCCTACGATGCCAACGGCAACCTGACCCGCAAGGTCGAGGCCGTCGGCACCCCCGCCGAGCGCACCACCGAGTACAGCTACGACGCCGTCGGCAACCGGCTCACCGAGCGCCGTCTGGGCGACGCCCGCACCGCCGAGGCCACCACCACCACCACCTACGACGACTGGGGCAATGTCGCCACCGAGACCGACCCCGAGGGCAACATCACCCGCTTCGAGTACGACGTCATGGGCAACGTCCTGGTCCGTACCGATCCGCGCGGTAAACGCTGGACCATGACCTACGACGCCGCCGGCAACCAGCTCACCGACACCGATCCGCTGAACCAGACCGAGACCTTCGCCTACGACGAGGCCGGCAACCTGATCAGCGAGACCGACCGCAACACCCACACCACCACCCACGCCTACGACGCCCGCAACCAGCGCATCAGCACCACGGACCCCCTCGACGCGGTGACGCGCACCGAGTACGACCTCGCCGGGCGGGCGACGCGGATGATCGATGCCCTGGGCCGGGTGACCCAGCTCAGCTACGACGCCGCCGGCAGGTTCGGGGAGATGATCGAGCCCGGCGACCTGCGCACCAGCTTCTCCTATGCCACGGCGGAAACGGGCGTGCCCTTCCAAAGCCCGGTCACCAAGACCAGCCCCGGGCTGGTCGAGACCTACGGCTACGACCGACGCGGGCGCCGCAACCGCGTCACCCAAACTCCGGAGGACGCCCCCGAAGGCACCACAAGGGGCGCCTTCGACCCGGTGGGCAACCACCTCAGCATCACCGATGCCCTGGGCCGCACCCGCAGCGCCACCTACGACGCCCTGAACCGCGTCATCGCCATCACCGACAAGGCCGGCGGCGTGCAGCGCTTCACCTGGGACGACCGCGACAACCTTCTGTCGGTGGAGAACGCCCGCGAGATCCTGATCCGCGAGTACGACTACAACCGCAACGACTGGATGACCGCCGAGCACTGGCCCGGCGGCGGTCAGCGCCGCTACGGCCAGGATGCAGACGGCAACCTGAACCTGATCATCGACGCCAAGGGCCAGCGGACCCAGCATACCTACGACGCTGCGGGACGACTGGTGGAGACCACCCTGTTCCCGGACGCGACCACCTCGGACCCGGCCCGCACCATCACCTACGGCTACGACGCCGTCGGCAACCGCACCGACTGGACCGACACCGGTGAGGGCGCCAATGAAGGCATCACCACCAGCTCCACCGCCACCTACGACGCCGTCAACCGCAAGCTTGCCGAGCAAGTCGACTTTGGCCCGTTCGAGGCCGGTTACAGCTATGAGTACGCTGCCGACGGGCAGAAGATTGCGCTCATCTATCCAGGCGGCATGCGCGTCGGCTACGGCTACGACAATGCCGGACGCCTAAACCAGATTTCCATTCCGGACGTCGGCGACATTGAAATCATCGAGCACGAGCATGGCCAACCGAGCGAATGGCGGTATCCGGGAGGGATGAGCCGGAGCATCGGCTACGATGGGCTGGACCGGATTACTTTGGTCCATTACCGAAATGCTGATGGTGAGACTTTGATGGAGCAGAGTATTCGTTACGATGTGGTCGGCAGCGTTGCTGCGAAGTCCACCGAGCATGGAGATTACAGTTTCAGCTACGACGTGCTTGATCGTCTCGTGGAGGCTGATAATCCCACTTTGGCTGATGAGACCTATGGTTATGATCCAGTGGGGAATCGCGTCGCCAGTGCGGCGCAGCCATTGTGGACATACGGCGCGTTCGATCAGTTGCTGAGCAACGGCCCGACTGAGTATGGCTACGACCTCAACGGCAACCTGGTTGAACAGGCAACCACGGCTGGCGTGACAGAAAAAGTATACGCCTACGGTCTGCGCAATCGACTGATCGCTGCTGCGGATGGCACTGGGCAGCTATTTGGGAGTTACGCTTACGATCCCGAGGGACACCGTATCCGACGCAGTGCCGCCGATGGCGAGACGCACTACTTGTATGGCGACGATGGGCTACTGGCGGAGTTCAGCGCGGACGGTAGCCTCATCCGTCAACATGGTTGGCGTCCCGGACGAACCTGGGGTACGGATCCGCTTTGGATGCGCAGCGGCATCGACGTCAGCTATCCGCTCACTGACCAACTGGGAACGCCCTGGCAGGTAGCGGATAGCGAAGGCAACTCGGTGTGGTCAATGCGCTACGCGAGTTTTGGTGAATCCGAGTTGATTGCAGGTACGCCC
This sequence comes from Thiohalocapsa sp. PB-PSB1, assembly GCA_016745215.1. GTDB lineage: Bacteria > Pseudomonadota > Gammaproteobacteria > Chromatiales > Chromatiaceae > Thiohalocapsa. The sequence continues at coordinate 7,427,834 of CP050890.1, read as the reverse complement.
GGCCAGAATCCGTGGCGATTTCCGGGTCAGTTCCATATGGCGGAGCTGGAAGCGGCATACAATTTTACCCGGCATTACGATCCTGCTGTTGGGCGATACCATCGATTTGACCCACTCGGCGTACGCGCCGGGATGAATGTGTATGCGTATGGTTTGAATTCTCCGGCAACGCACATTGATCCCTTGGGACTGAAGGTCTGTATCGACGGTACGGTTTCCGGGAGTCTGGTTGTTGGTAGTGGGGGCACTGCTTCCGCAGGTTGGGAATGCTGCGTCGATGATTGCAGGACCTCGTGCTGCGCGGGTGTCGAGGTCTGTGCCTGTGTTGGTTACGACGTTGGCGCCGGTGCGTCTATTGGTATGACGATTGCCCAAGGCGATTGCAGCTTACGGGTCGCCCTCGATACTGAGTTGGCATCATCGGTGGGCGTTTCCTGCGGTTCCTGCAGTGTCTCGGCGTCAAGCGGGACCTGCTGCGAATGTTGGGAGCAAAAGCAATGCACATGATGCGGTTGAAGTTGCGGATGCTAGTGATCGTCCATAGCCTCGCTCCCACGCGCCAGCGTGGGAGCACGGGCCGACGCTCCAGCGTCGCGTCGACAACGGGCTGCCGGAGCGACCGCCCTGTATTTCCACGCGGGAGCGTGGAGACGAGGCGTGCAGCGGTCCTTGGCGCAAGGTTGTGGCACTGGCTCCCCGCATTGGCCCTATTGCTCACGCTACAAAGCCCGGCACTCCTCGCCGACACCCTCTGCGCCGTCGTCAGGATCGAGATCAAGCAGGAACTGACCTTCGAGCGCCAGGCCTTCGAGGCGCATCTGCGCATCAACAACGATCTGGACACCCTGGCCATCGAGGACCTGTCCGTCGATGTGCTGTTCGAGGACGAGAACGGGCTGCCGGTGACAGCGAGCTTCGACCCGGACAATACGGATGCGGACTTCTTCATCCGCATCCGCTCCATGCAGGGCACCGATGCCGTGGACGGCAGCGGCAGCGTGGCGCCGTCGAGCAGCGCCGATGTGCGCTGGCTGATCATCCCGGCACCTGATTCCGGCGGCAACAACCCCAACGGCACCCTGTACTATGTCGGCGCGCGGGTGGGCTACACCCTCGGCGGGGAGGAGAAGGCGGCGGAGGTCACGCCAGACTACATCTTCGTCAAGCCCCTGCCGCTGCTGAGCCTGGACTACTTCCTGGAGCGCGACGTCTTCGCCGATGATCCTCTCACTCCGGAGATCGAATCCATCGAGCCCTTCCTGCTCGGGCTGCGGGTGCGCAACAACGGCCAGGGGCCGGCGACGGACGTGCAGATCGACTCCGCCCAGCCGGAGATCGTCGAGAATGAACTGGGCTTGCTCATCGACTTCCGCATCACCGGCAGTCGCGTCGATGAACAACCCGCGAGCCCGAGCCTATTGGTGGGCTTAGGCGACCTGGACCCCGGCGCCAGCCGGATAGCCGCCTGGGACATGGAAACCACGCTGTCCGGGCAGTTCGTGGGCTTCGAGGCCGAGTTCAGTCACGCCGACGAGCTCGGCGGCGAGCTGACGTCGCTCATCGACGACGTCGATACCCATTTTCTGATCCGCCACGTGCGCGTCGACCTGCCGGGTCGCGACGCCATCCGTGACTTTTTGGCCTTCGACGGTGACTTCGAGACCGGCATCAAGCAGGTGTTCGAATCTAACGGCATCGACAGCGAGGTGGCGGACCTCTCCGACCAGGCCAGCCTGACCCTGTTGGACAATGGCCGCGAGGAACTGAGCTTTACCGATTCCGCTGGCTTCGTCTACGTCCGCCTGCCGGACCCCTACGCCGGCGGCAAGCAGGTCGTCGAGGCCTTTCGCACCGACGGCAAGGTGATCCGCGCGGACAACATCTGGTTCAGCAAGACCCGTAACCGCGATACCGACAGCTGGGAGTACTGGCTGAACCTGTTCGATATCAACAGCACCGGCACCTACCTGCTGGCACTGGAGAACCTGGTCCTCCCGCCGACCCCGCCGGCGCTCCAATTCATCACCGACAAGCAGATTGCTGAGGGCGGGCGCCTGGGCTTCATCGTCGAGGCCAGCGATCCCAACGGTACCCTGCCCACCATCACCGCCGATCCGCTGCCCGACGGCGCTGTGCTGGAGGACGAGACCAGCAGCCAAACGCTGGCCCAATACGCCCTCGACTGGCCCGTGCGCATCGGCCAAGCCATCATCGAGCCGGACGGCACCTACAGCCCCTACCAGATCACCTTCACCGCCAGCGACGGCGTGCTGGAGACCAGTCAGCTGGTCGAAATCCTCGTCTGCCCGGTCTGGGACACCGACTGCGACCGCATGGCCGACGCCTGGGAGCAAGCTCGGTTCGGCACGCTCGACCGCAACGGCAGCGGCGACTTCGACAACGACGGCACCAGCGATCTAGACGAGTACTTGAACGGGCTCAGCGTCATCATCGCTGCTCAACCCGGCACTAATCTCATTGCCTATCCGCACCAGGTGCCGCCGGAGCACGACACCTGCGTCAAGTTGCTGAACGCCATCGGCGCCACCGGCCCGAGCGACAGGCTGCGGCGCCTCGACCCAACCGCGCAGGCGTACCGGACCTGCACCGTCACGACGACGGACAGCGACCCCGGCCACTTCGGTATCACCACCGCCGAGGGCTATGTGCTGGAGGTAGAGCTGCCGCACGAGCTAACCCTGAATGGTGACCCGCTCTGCAGCGCCCCCATGCTCGCCGCCGGGATCAACCTCATCGGCCACCCGCAACCGACCGCCGGGTTTACCTGCTCCAGCTGGTTGGAGACCCTTGGGAGCACCACGGCAACTTCGATCCATCGCCTCGAACCGACCACGGGGCGCTGGCAGGGCTGCGCCTATTACGGAACCCAACCAAACCAAAGGATCGCCGGCTACGACTTCCCGATCCTGCGTGGGGAGGGCTATCTGATCTCCTCGCCGGTGGGCGGTGTGCTGGCGCTGCCGAGCTGCCCCTGATAACGGGTCAGAAACAAAGCCCGCGTAGGGCGGAACGCGATAGCGGTTCCGCCTCTTCGGTGTGGATGGTGATGCGGCAGATTCAGTCAGGCGTATATTGGCAGTTGTGGTTCTGAGTGGAATGGTGTAGTGGCGGATCGACCTGGCGGGCATCGGACCCACGGAGCTGATCGAACTGAAGACCCTGCTGCGCTGGCGCCATCCGCGGCACTGTCCAATCATGCCGAGCCGATTCATCCCCGTCGCGGAGCAGAGCAGCCCGATCCGCGCCATCGGCCGCTGGCTACTCCTCTCTGGGCTATCTCGTCAGCCGGCCCCGGGAGCGCCGGCTTTCCAGCCGGCCTACTGGGAGCGCCGGCTTTCCAGCCGGCTTCGCCTGATGCGGGCTCGATGCCCGCATCAGGCGATCTTGCGTCCAAAGCAACTTGGCAAGCCCACTCCCGCATGTTCAGCTCGGATGGATTTGGCTGGGGTTTAAAGGGTTTTCGCAATTTCCCACGTCTTTGGCACGGCGTTGAGCCGTGCCAAAGACGGGCCGGCTGGAAAGCCGGCGGTCCCAGTGCGCCGTGCCAAAGACGGGCCGGCTGGAAAGCTGCTGGGAAGAAAACGGGGGCAGAGCACCTTTTTCAGGGGAAAACAGAGGGGAAAACAGAGGGGAAAACAGAGGGGAAAACAGGGAGGGGAAAACAGGGGGGAAAACAGGGACAGACCACGTTTTTCTGCTAGACTTGGTTCGGTGCTATGTTGCTATTGTCTTTGAGATCCTGTTATCCATGCCTAGACGCGCACGTATCATCGCCGCCGGCTACCCAATGCAAGCAGAAAACGGGGACAGACCATCTTTTTCAGCATGACCGCGATTCTGTAAAACGTGGAAAACGTGGTCTGTCCCCGTTTTTCCTGTGTCCCCGTTTTCCCTGGATCTGCTCGATCCCGAACAGCGAGCTGGCATTGTTCCGCCCTCGCGCTTTCTGCATTCGCACCTGAAAGTCGAGAAACGACGGGCTCTGCATGAAGAATACCGAGAACGCACTCATTCCGGCATCGCCCATCGTGTAGCGTTGATTGTTGCCGCCCTTGCGCGCATCCGGCAGGGCGCACAGCGCCTAGCGAACCGTGGCAACCAGCGGCTTTATGGTCCACTTCACAGGCGTGGACTTCGGCTTGAGGACCAAGGGACTCTCCAGTAGATTCTAGAGAGTCCTTCATAACACTATGGTCTTAAATTTGAAACTGCTGGTTCAGCGGCCGGCCAGTCGACGATGCGGGAGGTCAGTGTCGAGCAGCAGCATGCGGCGCCCAGCAGCGAGGGTGGCCGCACAAGCGACGGGGAGCCTCTTCTATTCTGTGCCGCCTGTTCGGTGCCAGAATAAAACCCGGCGCGATCCCAGCTGCCGGCTCCCCGTCATCGAACGCTACTCCTCAGGCTGCGCCGGTTCGGGCTTTTCGTCCGCAGCCCCGTGGTTCGTGTGCAGTGCAGGCGGCAGCGGCAGTGCTTCGATGCGTGCGACGATGTCGGCGATCTGCGCATGCAGTTGCTTGTAGTGCTCGTGCTGCTCGGCGTGGGCGGCATGGGCCGCGGCCATCGACTCATGGCGCTCCGCCATGGCTTCCGGGTCGGCACTCTCACCCTCCAGGGCCTGTGCATGCTGTTCGACGGCCGCAGCATGGGTCTCGATCGCGGCTTCGTGGGCGGTGATCTCCTGCCGATGGCGATGAATCAACCACAACAGTTTGTGTGCGGACGCGTCGGCCGCCGCGTGCTCGGCTTGCCATTCGGTATGGTCCTGACGCCACGCCGCATGTTCCTCGGTCCAGGCGGCGTGCTCGGCGGCGATGGCTTCGGCATCGGCTGCGCCTGCCGACGGCAGGGCCGCGACGAGGGCACCGGCGGCGATCAGGGCGGTCAGCGGGCGATGGGACAAAGAGGGTGATATCTTCTGGATCATGGTCTATCTCCGGCCAGTTTGGTCAAATTTGGTTTTTGGGTTCTGTGGTGGGCTTCGGCGCCCGGCAAGGGGCTGTGGTTGTCTTGCGGGCTGTCCATCATCCTGATGGTAGACCAAGGCCCCGCACCGAATAGTATGTTATTACCTTAAGCCCAGTAGGGCGGGAAAGCGAAGCGCATCCCACCGATTCCGCTGCAGTTCGGCTTTCCAGAGCCGAAGGCGAGATATCCGTTGCCGCCAGCGCCGTCCGCAGCGATGCACAGACGTGGTTGGATCGCTTATCCGTCCCATGTTTTTCCTAGTGCAGCGGTGCGCATGTCCCGTTATCGTTTCTGCTGTTTGTCGTTGTCATGATCGTAGATCGTGGATTAGTGATGGTGCAGAAACAAGCTAAACAGGTTTTTGGCTTGGGTGTCACCTGCCGACTCATTCGGTACCGCTATCGGCGTCGGTATCGGTATCGAACTGACCAACCCGATATCCGCCAAGCTCCTCGCTGACCGCGTAGCCACGCTGTCCGAGCCTCGTGCGACTTCAAACGACCGGCGTCGATCCCCGCTCGTCGCTTTGCCGTTACCCTCGGCACTGTTCAGCGCGATGGCCTGCGATGCGCGCCTATGATGCGCACAGGCGTTGATCCTTCGCGTTACGCTGTCCTTTCACATGCTCGCAGTCGCGCTAGGCCCAGCCGACAGACTCGATGGCCGCACGCTAGACGTCGAGCTTCTCATGACCGACTGGCATAGGGCGTTTTCTCTCTCGATTCCGATTCCGATTCCGATTCCGATAGCGACCCCGATCCCGATTGCACTCCGCCGATGTCTGGATAGCGTTGTATAGGTTATTCATGAACCGCTACTTATCGATGACGACCAAGATGACGACAACGACAACGACTGCAAACGCTCTCGCGACTTCCGCAGCAGAGCACGAGTCCTCGCGATCGCAGTGAATGAACTTCAGCAGATGCGCGGCAATTGTTCACCGGCCGGCCAGTCGACGATGCGGTTGCCGCCGAAGCTGGTCTCCATCTGCACGAATCGATGCGGGTCGTCGATGACTCGGCCGATGATGGCCGCATCCCGACCCAGCGGATGGGCGCGCATGGTCTGCAATACTGTCTTGGCCCGGAGGGCGGGACAGATGGCGATGAGCTTGCCCTCGTTGGCGACATATAGGGGGTCCAAGCCGAGCAGCTCGCAGGCCGCGGATACCTCCGGGCGCACCGGAATGGCTGGCTCGTGGATGTAGATGCCCACATCGGATTGCTGGGCGAGTTCGTTCAATGCGGTCCCAAGACCGCCTCGGGTGGGATCGCGCAGGCAGTGTAGGTCCGGTGCCACCGCGAGCATGGCGGCGACCAGGTCGTGCAATGCCGCGCTGTCGGATCGGATTTCGGTGTCGAAGCCCAGATTTTCGCGTTTCGACAGGATGGCGACGCCATGGTCGCCGATCGTGCCGTTGATCAGGATCGCATCCCCCGGTCGCGCACGGTCGCCGGAGATGTGGATGTTGTCCGGTACCAGGCCAATGCCGGTGGTGGTGATGAAACAGCCGTCGCCATGGCCTTGTTCCACGACCTTGGTGTCGCCGGTGATAACGGCCACCCCGGCTGCATTGGCAGCCTGGGCCAGACTTTGCACAATCCGCGCCAGGTCATGCAGCGGCAAACCTTCTTCCAGGATAAAGCCGGCGGCCAGATACAGCGGGCGGGCGCCGCACATGGCGATATCGTTGACGGTGCCATGCACGGCCAGAGAGCCGATGTCGCCTCCGGGGAAAAACAGCGGAGAGACGACGTGACCGTCCGTGCTGATCGCGAGCCGCCCTGCTGGCGGACGAAAACAGGCCTGGTCGTTGCCTTGCGCCAACAACTCGTTATCGAGATGTTTGCAGAACAGCTCGTCGATGAGCTGGGCCATGGCGCGGCCGCCGCTGCCATGGCTCATGTCCACGATGCCATGCTGGAGATCGAGGCGGCTGCCTGAACCAGGCGTGCGTCTGTTCTGGGCGCTCATTCGACCACTGCCTTCTTTTCGCCGGGACTGCTGAACGAACTGGTTTGCGTCGCTTGCAGGCGGTCCTGTGGCAGAGCATCAGGCGCTGCTGCGGCAGTCTCCGACGATGCGCTTGTCGGCGCCGTTGCGGATCGGCGAAAGCGCCCGTAACTCCAATAGGCGGCACAGGCGCCTTCCGAGGACACCATGCAGGCGCCCATGGGGTTTTCCGGCGTGCAGACAGTGCCGAACAATTTGCACTCCAGCGGCTCTATGCTGCCGCGCAGTACGCTGGGGCATTCGCAACCCTTGATCTCCTTGGCACGACCCGGCATGACCGAAAAGCGCTCCTCGGCATCGAACTCGGCATAGTCGTCGGCGATGCGCAACGCGCTGCGGGGAAGCTGTCCCAGTCCGCGCCATTCGAATTGATCGCGAACGCTGAAGGTCTCGCCCATCAGCGCCTGCGCCTTGCGGTTGCCATCGCGGCTCACGGCGCGCCTGTATTGATTTTCGACGCGACAACGCCGCTGGTTGATCTGCTGCACCAGCAGCAACGCGCTTTGCATCACATCCAGGGGTTCGAAACCGGCGATGACCAGCGGTTTGGCATATTCCAGCGGCACGAATTCGTAGGCGCGGCTGCCGATGATGGTGCTGACATGAGACGGCCCAAGAACGCCGTCGATCTGCACGCCTTGGGCATCCGCACCAGGCGCGGCCGAGGCTAGGATATTGGCCAACGCGGGCGGTGTCAGCAGATGATTGCAGAACACGGAAAAATTGCTTAGCCGTTCGGCACGGGCGACCTTCAATGCGACCGCGGTCGGCGGCGTGGTGGTCTCGAATCCGATCGCAAACAATACCACCTGTCGTTCGGCATCGGCGCGGGCGATGGCCAAGGCGTCCATTGTGGAGTAGATCATGCGGATATCGGCGCCGCCGGCCTTGGCCTTGAGCAGGCTGTTGCGTGCGCTGGCAGGCACGCGCATCAGATCGCCGTAGGTGCACAAGACGACTTCATGCTCGATGGCCATGGCGATGGCCTGATCGATGCGTGCCATGGGCAATACGCAGACCGGACATCCGGGGCCGTGCACAAAACGCAGATTCGCCGGCGTCAGATCCTGCACGCCATAGCGAAAGATCGCGTGGGTATGGCCGCCGCAGAACTCCATCAACCGATAGTCGCGCGCGGGATCGACGGCCGCGGCAATGGCTCGGGCCAGACCGCGCGCGAGTTGGCCATCGCGGAACTCGTCGATGTATTGCATTGCCGCTGGTTTGTTCATCGCTGATGCTCCCGGATGGGCGCGATGCTGGAGTCGTTGTCTTTTTCGGCCTGGGTTTCGGCCTGGGTTTCGGCCTGGGTTTCGGCCTGGATTGCAGCTTGGGTTTCGACCTCGGTGTTGCCGGGCAATTCGGGTGTATCCAGCCCGCCGGCTTGCCGCATCAAGCCTAATGTACGCTCGGCCTCTGCCGGGCTAATGCGATTCAGGGCATAGCCGACATGCACCAGCACGTAGTCGCCCACGGCAGCAGCGTCTAATAAGGCCAGCGAAACCGGCTTGCGCAGGCCGCCGAGGGAGACGATCGCGGTATCCGCGATTTGGTCGATTTGCAGAATTCGGGCGGGAACAGCAAGACACATGCAAGCGCACTCCGGATTGGTTCAAGGTGGGTTCGGCAGGATCGACCCTAGGATACCGAAAGCTGGTAGGCAACACAGGGATCGACTGCCGTGACATACAGCGCGGCACGGCGGAGCAGTTCGGCGTCGTCGGCAATGCCGATAAAACCGCTGCCCGCAAGGCCCGACGCGACCACTCCGTCGGGATGAAAGTTCCACTCCGTTGGCGCCAGAACACGGTAGTCAGCGACCTGTCCATGAGTCAGCTCGACACGGTGCAACAGCAGACCGCGCGCGGCATGGGCATGGCCTATGCCGATGCCGCCAGAAGTCTCTGGGATAGACTCCGCTGCTGGCTGGGACAAACACTGGTGGGACGAACATTGGCGCTCGCCGCTCAGAGCCAGGCTGACTTCGGCCAGTTCCACCAATAGCGCCGCGAGCCGCGGCAACAAGCCATTGCCGTATTTGACCGCGAGATCTGCCACCAGTGGACATTGGGTACAGCGCGCAAAAGGCGTTGTCTCGTGGGCATTGCCGCGCCAGCTCGGAGCGGCCACGAAGGCATCTGCATGCGCAGAGCCCAGGGCTTGCGCCAAATCCACAGATAGAGCTTGCGTGCCCCAATCCGGCAAAACCCGGACCTCGCTGCGGCCCAGTCCGGCAAGATCGGTACGCAATAGCGCTCGCACCAGGGCTGCGGCAATGGTGTCGGCGGACATGGCCCAGGCGCTTAGGCTGTCATGATCGCGGATCTGCTGCAACCAAAGCCCGGGCAATCGGCCGAACACGCTCTGGGCAACACTATCGAGCAATCTTTGTACCTGCATCCGTTGCGCTTGCGGCTGCATCGACGCCAGGTCGGCTCCTGGCGTAAACGGTTCTTGGTCAGCCTGCTGTGCTGCACGCAGATCGAAGAATGCGCGCATCGCACTCGCCATGGGCTCATGGGCCGGTGTCCAAGCGAAGGCTTTAGGCCAATCCAGCAGCAGGCGCCACAGATGCTCCTTGACGGTCTCGGCCCGTAAGAGCAGAGCGCGCCGCTGCCGGGCGCCGCGCGATGCTGCCAGTCCCAACGCCTGCTCGCAGGCGCTTGCGCAGGCCTGGGCCTGGGCGGTGGCGCAGATGCTGAATAGCGCCGGCAGCTGCCGCACCACATCCAACACCGGCTTACCGGTAAACACGTGCACCGCGGCGAATGGTCGGCTCGATTGGATCGATACCGACAAAGCCTTATCGACGCGGCGCAGATGGATGATCAGCTGACCGGAAAGATCGGACATGAGAAATTAGGAATCATGACGCTGGTGTGTACGAGCAAAGCATCTGGGCCGACAACTCCGGCTCAGATCGAGCAATCTGCTCACCTGCTGTACGAGTCTACTTTACCGCGTCCTGGCATCGCCATGTAAACTGAAGGCTTTTGTCGATATCAAAGGTCATCCATGCTGTCAGCCCGACAACTGGCCGAACTCCGCCGGCCGATTCGCTTTGAGGCGCAACTAGGCGGATGTTCGCTCCATCTGGAATCCACCTGGGGGTTATTTTCGCCGCGGGAAATCGATGAGGGAACCAGATTATTGCTGGATCATGTCGATGTCGCGCCGGACAGCGACTGTCTGGATCTCGGCTGTGGTTACGGTCCCATCGGGCTTTGCCTGGCGGCCCGAGCGCCACAAGGTCGCACACTGATGGTGGATAAGGATTTCATCGCCGTTGATCTCGCCAATCGCAATGCGCAACACAATGGGCTTGACAATGCCACGGCCATGCTCAGTAATGGCTTCGATCAGATCGCCCCGGGGCTGCGCTTCGACCTGATTGCCAGCAACATGCCGGCCAAGGTCGGCAAGCAATTGCTGGCGCTGCTGCTGCACGATGCTCATTCCCGGCTGATGCCCGGTGGACGACTCTATCTGGTCACCATCAACGGCCTGCGCCAGTTTATTAAACGCAATCTGAGCGAGGTGTTCGGCAACTATGACAAACTCAAGCAGGGCGCGCATTATACGGTGGCCATGGCGCGGCGATGATGCACCCGAGGTATGGCATGTCGACAGGGCCTAGCGCTTTGCCGCCAGCGCCTGTTGATAGAGTCGGTTGCGATTTCCGCCGGTAATGCGCGCAGCAAGCCCAACCGCCTGTTTCAGCGGCAGCTCGTCGGCCAGAATGGCGAGTATGCGCTGCTGCTCGGCGGTGGCGCGCTGATCGGAGTCGCGTCGATCACCTTCCACCAGAATCACCAGCTCGCCGAGCTGCTGCTCGCTGTCGCTGGCGATGCGCTGCGCAAGATCGGGCAGGCTGGCCGAGATGAAGGTCTCGAAACGCTTAGTCAATTCTCGGGCGAGCACCGCTGGGCGCGCGCCGAAAACGCTGGCCATTGCATTCAAGGTCGCTTCCGCGCGCCGCCCGCTTTCGTAACAGATCAGGGTGCCGGGTTCATCGGCGAGGGCCGTCAGCCAACGCAGGCGAGCGGCCTCGGTGCGCGGCGGAAAGCCCAAAAACACAAAGCGGTCGCTCGGCAGCCCAGCCGCCGACAGGGCACAGATCAGGGCGCTGGGGCCGGGGATCGGGATGACGGTCAGCCCGCGCTCGCGCGCTGCGCGTACCAGCACGAAGCCAGGGTCGCTGACCAGCGGCGTGCCGGCATCGCTGATCAGCGCGATCCGCTTGCCATTGGCGAGCATGGCCAGCAGGCGTGCCGTGGCCTCCTCTTCGTTATGCTCGTGCAAGGCCGCCAATGGTTTGTCCAGGCCCAGATGCCGCAGCAAAGGTCGGCTGTGGCGGGTATCCTCGCATGCAATCAGGTCAACGTCGGCCAATACCTGACAAGCCCTGGCCGAGATATCGGTACGATTGCCGATTGGTGTTGCCACCACGTATAGTACACCGGCGATTTGCGTCAACTTTTGCCCCCAACTTTACTCTTGTTTTGCCCGGAGATGCCCATGTCCCGGAAGCCCACCGCGCCGCGCGCTGGCACCGATCCAACCACCCGCCCTGCCGCGACAAGCTCCGCTGGCGTTGTCTTCGCAGGTCTTGTGCTCGGCCTTGTGCTGGGCGGCCTTGCTGGCTGCGCCATCGACCCGGCCAAGGATGCTGCACGCGTGCTGGCCGATGTCCCGGCCGCCGAACTGAGCCAGGCACGCGCCCTGCAGGACCAAGGCGAGCCCGCCAAGGCCGCTGAAACCTACCTGGAATTGGCCGAGACGGCGTCGTCTCCGGCCAAGGAGCAGCTCGAACTGAATGCCGCCGAAGCGCTGCTCGCCGCTGGCGACCTGAAAGAAGCGAACCGCGTACTCAATGCTATCCCTGCGTCCAAACTCACCGCGACCCAGCGTGAGCTGGTGCTGCTGCTGGAAGCCGAACTGGCATTACAACGCGGACGAGCGTCCGAGGCCATCGCCAAATTGCAGCAGGTCAACAAAGGCTCGCTGCCAGCGGACCTGAAGATCAGCTATCTAGGCACCGAGGCGGCCGCTTATCGGCTCGACAATCAGCCGATGCGTGCGGCCGAAAGTTTGAATGAGTTGGACAGGGTTCTCAAGAACGATCCAGGTGCACGTTTAGATAACCAGGTGTCGCTGCTGTTCACGCTGGCAATGCTGGGCCAGAATGGGTTGAAGGAGGCGGTCCGCTCCAGCGGCGGGCGCATGAAGGGTTGGTCTGAACTGGCAGCATTGTTCAGCCGGTACGGTGCCCCAAGCCCGAAGCTGGATGCCCAATATCGCAAATGGCGCTCTGCCCATATCGGCCATCCGGCATTGGCCAATCTGCCGGACGGCTATTTTACGACCCTCGCGGGCGGCTATGCGGCCGGCACCGATGTGCTGGTGAAATTGCCCAGAAGCGGGGCTTTTGGTAGCGCGGTCAAGGTCATCAGAGACGGGATTCAGGCTGCCTATGATGCAGATCGCAGCGGCAACCGGCCCGATCTGGACTTTGCTGGCGGCAGTTATGACGCGGGTGTCGATGGCGGTGCCGATCTGGTGATCGGCCCATTGCTGAAATCGTCGGTGAGGGCATTGGCGTCGCGTTCGTCGTTGCCGGTGCCAACGCTGGCTTTGAATCGGGTCGGCGGCGGTTTCACCGAAAACCTGTATCAATTTTCGTTGGCCCCGGAGGACGAGGGCTTCAATATTGCCAACTACGCGTCAAGCGCGGGTTTCAAGAGCGCCATTCTGGTTTATCCACGCGGGGCGGAAACCAGCAGCCGCATCACCGATGCCTTTGCCGCCCAATGGCGCACCCTAGGCGGTAAAATCGCGGCGAGAAAGGCCTATCCTCCCGGGGATCGGCGTTACAATCGAACCGCCGCCGCCTTGCTTGCCGCGGGCAAAGCGGATTTTATCTTCATGGTTGCCTTTGGCAAAGATCCCCTTGCCCTGTACCCCTCGCTGCGCGAGGCCGGCGCGCGTATGCCGGTGATTGCGACCTCGCACGTATACGACGGCGATTTCAATCCGAACCGCGATATGGCGCTGTCCGGGCTGTACTTTGTCGATATTCCATGGATTCTCGACAATCAACGTTCCGATGCGCTGTCGCGCAAGGCGCTGCGCGACAAATTGCCAAATGTGAATGGACCTTTAGCACGCCTGTATGCCATGGGCATCGACGGCTATCGCCTGGCACCGCGTATCGCTCAGATGGGCAAGAATCCGGGCACATTCTTCCCCGGCGAGACCGGCGGTCTGACCGTCGACTCCCTGGGGCAGATCCGCCGCCAACTGCTGTTGGCGCAATTTACCGGCTCTGGCCCGGAAGTGCGAAATCGCATGCAGGCGGCTGCGGATAAGGCTGATGTCGATGATGAAGCCTCGGATACCGAGGACGAGAGCGATCCGGACGCGTCCGATACCGATGCCAAGCCGTAGTATCCAGCAAGCCGTCGTGTCGTGTAGCGTCTCAATGGGCAATGGCTGAACCATGTTCTCCTTGTTTCGCTCCCATGCCCGGCGCATAGGCGACGCCAAGGAGGCGCTCGCCCGCCGCTTTCTCGAAGGCCAGGGCTTGCGGCATGTGGCTCACAACGTGGCTTGCCGCCATGGTGAGATCGATTTGGTCATGCGCGATCAGCACACCCTGATCTTTGTCGAGGTGCGTTATCGGCGCAGCGAGCGATATGGCGGCGCCGCCGCCAGCGTGGACCGACACAAACAGGCACGGTTGAGCGCCGCGGCCGGTTATTATCTGCAAAGGTATCCAACCGATTTACCCTGTCGCTTCGATGTGGTCGCGATCGGCGCAGACGATCGGATACAGTGGATTCAAAGCGCTTTTGACGGAGCCCTATCTTGATCAGACCAGTATGGATCAGACCAGACCTTTCGACAGTCGCCGCGCTGATGGCCGTCAGCATCCTGGCCAACTTACTGCAGGGCTGCGGTCCAACGCTGGTTGCCGGCACCACCTATGGTGCCGCGGTGGTGTATGATCGCCGCGACGAGCGCACGGTATTCGATGACGAGGTGATCGAATTCCGGGCTCGGGATGCCTATCTGAAAAATCCGGATCTCAGTGAACATAGCCAGCTCAAGGTCACTAGCTACAGCCATGTCGCGTTGATCACCGGGCAGGCCGATACAGAGCAGATTGCGGACCGATTTGCGCATGTTGTCAGCCAGTTGCCCAAGGTCAAGCGGGTCTACAATGAGGCCGAGATCGGCCCCAAGGTCAGTTTGAAACAATTGACGACCGACACCTATCTGACCTCGCGTGCAAAGCTGGCCATCCAATCCATCGACCTGCCCAAGTTCGATGCATTACGGGTGAAGGTCGTGACGGAAAACGGCGTTATCTATCTGATGGGCCTGGTCACCAGGGAGGAAGGCCAAGCAACGGCCGAGAAGGTTAGGCGCATCCCCGGTGTCACCCGCGTGGTAAAGATATTCGAATATGTGGAACCGCAAATCACGGGCCTCGTCCAGGCGCGCCAGACCAAGGCTGGCTGATTCCCTCGCGCGGGAACTGCGCGCCATCGTCGGCGCCGATGCCTTGCTGACCGACCCGGCCGACTGCCTGCCCTATGGCTATGACAATAGTCGTCGGCAAGCCACGCCGGAGGCAGTAGTGTTTGTCACCGACGCGGCCAGCGTGCAGGCAGTGGTGGCGCTGTGCAACCGGGAGCATATCCCGATCGCCGCCCGCGGGCGGGGCACCGGCACCACTGGCGCCACGGTGCCGGAGCCTAACGGCATCGTGCTCGCATTCGAGCGCATGAATCAGATTTTACGCATCGACCCGGCAAACCGGCTGGCGCTGGTCGAGCCCGGTGTGGTCAACGAAGACCTGCAACGCGCGGTTGCAGAACATGGATTCTTCTGGCCGCCGGACCCCACCAGTGCTGCGGTCTGCACCCTGGGTGGCAATCTTGCCTACAATGCTGCCGGACCACGCGCGGTCAAATATGGCACACCGCGGGAAAACACCCTTGGTTTGAGCGCAGTTACCGGTGCGGGCGAAGCCATCCGTACCGGCGTGTTGACCACCAAGGGCGTGGTTGGCTATGACTTGACGCGCTTGATCATCGGCTCCGAGGGGACATTGGCCCTGATCACCAGCGCCACCCTCAAGCTTACGCCGCTGGCCGAGTCCAAACGAACCTTGCGTGCCACCTATGGCAACATTCACAGCGCCACGGCCGCGGTGGCAGCGATCATGGCGCAATCCATCACGCCCTGCGCGCTGGAGTTCATGGATGCCGCCGCCATTGACATGGTGCGTCGTTTTTCCGATCTGGCCGTGCCGGCAGAGACCGGTGCATTGCTGATGATCGAGGTGGACGGTCCAGCGAGCAGTATTGCCGATGCCGCCCAGGCAGTCAGCGCCGCGGCCCGCAATGAGGGTTTGCTGGATCTGGCCATGGCCTCCGAGCGCGACGAAATCGCCAGGTTGTGGCACACCCGCAAGGCACTGTCGCCGGCCCTGCGCCATGTGGCGCCAAAAAAGATCAATGAAGATGTCGTGGTGCCGGTCTCGCGCATCGGCGAGTTTATCGATGGACTGGAACGGCTGTCGCGGGAGCAAGCCATTCGTATTGTCAACTTTGGTCATGCGGGCAATGGCAACATCCATGTCAACCTCTTGGTGGATCCGAACGACCATAACGAAATGCAGCGAGCGGAGCATTGCCTGAGCGCCGTCTTCGACCTCGTCATCGCCCTCGATGGCACGCTTTCCGGCGAACATGGCGTGGGTCTGGAAAAGCGCGATTTCGTTCAGCGCGAGATCGACCCCGCCGCGCTGCATCTGATGCAGGACATCAAGCGGCAATTCGATCCAAACGGCATCCTGAATCCAGGCAAGGGTTTGCCGTTGATCTGACGGGGTGCTGCCCAGTGGAGCGGTACAGAAATCCCGAGGCGGTTCGTTGTCGTTGTCGTAATCGTAGTCGTTATCGAGCATTCGGCTAAGACGATTATGACAACGACAACGACAACGATAACGACCGGAGACTGTCTCGGAACATCTGCACCGAGGCACTAGGCTGTCGAAATGTCCTGAGTTTTGATGCCAAACCGATTCCGGGTCTTGGATTGCTTCATCGAACGCACTGAGGAAGCCTAATCGGTGTCGGGGTCGCTATCGGAATCGGAATCGAATCCGCTCATCGATCAAAGCAGCCAGCTCGATACCAATCCCTCATTCCGACCTTGACACCGACCCCGACTCCGACTAAGCATTCATAAACCGGGAAGCGCTTGTTTTAGTGAGACGGCAGATTTCGACAGCCTAGGTGCTGCCTGCACAGAATCTAAGGATTCACCGCAGAGATGCAGAGTGCGCAGGGGGGCCAAGGCGCCTCGCCCGCAAGCGGACCTTAGACCAGCCGTAGGAGCCCGCTTAGGGCGACCCGGCAAGTGATGCCAGTGGAGCGGACGCGAGCGCCGCGCCTTTCCCGAGAGACAAGGCTGTAGGCCACAGTCTTCTCGATAATAGAACCGAAGATACCCCAGGGTGCAAACCGTCCAGCGCGACTTGACCTCTTCTCTGCGTCTCTGCGGTGAATCAAACTTCATTCTGGTTGAATAGCTGAACATGCTACGCAGGTAGCACCCAGCTGACGTGTTAATCGCTCTCGCGCGCTTCCTCGCTTATTTCGTCGTTCCAACTTGTTGCGTCGTTTCAAGCAGATGTGCTGTTGGAAGTGATGCTGTTGGATGTTGTCACTTTCCCGAGAACGCGCTGGGCGGGCATTATAGCCGGCTCAGCAGTTCCGACTTCTTTTGCGCAAATTCCTCATCGCTCAGCAGTCCATCCGCACGCAATTTCCCGAGTCGCTCGATCGCGGTGAAGATGTCCTTTTCGTTGCCAGACGCCGGGCCGCCGGCTGCCCGCGAATCGGGGTTGGCTGCTGGGGCCGGATCGGGGGAATGCATCTGTGCCTGTGATGCCGGCTGCTGAGGTTGGCCATCGATGGAGATCACCGGCAAGGTGCCCAGGTTCACCGTGCCGTACTGACTGGTGAACAGGATTGAGCCGCCGCTGCCCTGCTGCTGGGAGAAGCCGCCGATTTGGTGGTCCAGCGTGTCATAAAGCCAGACCTGGCCGCCGGTTTTTACCGCAAGCCGGCGAGCGTTGGCGAAATAGGCGTATTGCACCTGATTCTGGTTGCCGGTGGCGCTTGGCGCGCCCAGATCGCGCGGCCACCAGTGATCGGCGGGATCCGGCACGAACAGGCTCGATTGTCCGATGGTTCCGCCGGCATATTGCGCCTGCTGACCGCCGCCGCCCTGGGACTGGGATTGGAAACTGCCGGACCGCAGCAACCCCGGCTGATTCGCCAGAATATCCGAGATCTCGTTGCACAGGGCATCGACTTGGCCTTTGAGGTTATTATTGAACATATCGCCAAGCATCAGCATGCCGCCGCGCATCCATTGCCCTGAACCGGCAAACTCCGAATGGTTGAACTGGGCCATGGAGCCGTTGCCGTTCAGTACGGCAAAAAACATGTGGGTGACCGCGTCTTGGCTGAAGCCGTAGCGTTGCGACAGGTCGGCGACGATGTGCTGACCTTCAGATGTGAGTTGTTGCATGATGGTTACGCCTTATGAAGATGACCGCGCAAGCTAACACAATGGACTCGTGGCTCACCAATAAAACCGACAAAGCAGCCAATGTTGTCGATACCGACAGGGGTTCTTAGTCGATAGTCGGATAGACCAACTGTGCCGAGAACGCCGGACGCACGTGCGTTTGTACCGTCACCCAGACACCGGCCACGCTTGGCGAGCCGGGCACTTCCAGGCGTGTAAAGCGCTCGATGGGTACGCCCTGCGTGTCGGTCAGCGGCTGATCGAAGCGAAAGCGGTGCGTGTCGCCATGGATCAGCAACACGGGGCCAGGGTATTGCGCAAGCAGGCGCTGTAGGTTCTGTATCACCGGCACAAAGCCGCGCCGCGGCATGCGTGCCTCGAACAGCGGATTGGCATGGAATGCAAGCACAAAGGCGCGCGCATCGAGCCGGTTTGCCGCCTGTACGGCTTGTTCCAATAGAACTCGATTCGCCTCCGCCCGCGCCCTGTGCTCGGCCATGGCCGCAGCGTTATTATCGCGAAAATTATTGTTGCTGCCCACCACATGCATGAGCAGGAATAGGATACCGTCGTGGTGGAAATAGCGGTTTTCAGGGTACGCGGGATCTGGCGTCGTCGGCGATAAGGTGTCGGAATGCAGCACCAGCGGATCGGCATACATCATCCGGCGCAGCAGCGCCAGGCGCTCCAGCGGATCGCGACCGCCAGCGCGGGGACGATGGCAATCGGTCCACTCATTGTCGCCAGGGGTGTACAACAGCGGCACGGGCTGAGACCGGAACAGATCGGCAACACCTTGGATGCGCGCGTCACTGCAGGCTTGCCCGCCGCCTTTGATGTCGCCGACATGCAGAATGAACGGAGGATCTTCCGCAGCGCCATCCCTCAGCAGGGTTTGTAGGTGAAACATCTCGGTATCGGAGTAAGGTACATCGCCGATGGCGAGGAAGCGCAATGCGGATGACTCCGGCGGACCCTGCGCCTGACTCGGGCTTGGGACCGCGGCAATCGTCGACAATAATCCTAGATACAAAAACAATGGTAATGAGAGTGGCATTTCCAAACCGGAAGCAATCGATGGGAGGATTGGTCTCAGTCTGCACAATTGCCGGCACCCAGGCAACCCTGCTGGCTTCGGTGACGCCTGCTGGTTTTGCCGCCATGGTATGCAGGACTTTCGCAATCCCCAGTATGTCCCCAACCACGTACAGGCTGCTGCATGCATCGATTTGACCAGTACTGGCGTAACGCCGGGTCAGTAGGCGGTAGAGTATCGTATCGGCTGCCCTGGATGCGGTTTCTGTGCTGCGGTCGCTTCGATCGGAAGGTATAGCCGGCGACCGGGTTGTGTGCGTGATGGCCGCCGGACAGCCGGTGATTGCCGGCTTGCGTCCAGGTCGGTGAAATCAGCAATGCGATGATGATCGCGGTCGACAGCATCTGCCTGCGGCCAAGGTGCAGGGTATGTTGGCAACAGAATACCGGGCCAGGGTTCAATGGAGTCTCGAAGGTG
Source organism: Thiohalocapsa sp. PB-PSB1 (assembly GCA_016745215.1). GTDB lineage: Bacteria > Pseudomonadota > Gammaproteobacteria > Chromatiales > Chromatiaceae > Thiohalocapsa. The sequence goes on along the minus strand of CP050890.1, from coordinate 7,408,708 downwards.
CATTGGCGAGAGACTCGATGACGGGTGCCACCGATGCCGCTTGCTCCGCGTCATCCGTTATCTCGACAAAGCGCCGCAGATCCGCGAGTGCCGCTGGTGCATGGCCGAGTTCACGATACAGCAGACCGCGCTGGTACAACTCATCTGCCAAATCGGGCGAGAGACTGAGCGCGGCGGTCAAGGCCTCCAGTAGATTCGCCTGATCGCCACGAGCACGGTAAATGCCGATCAGATTGCGCAGCATGCGCACCAGGATTTCGCGCTTGCCCGCAGGGCGCAGAAGCCCTGGATGCGCGCGGATGGTGACAACGCCCTGGCCATAGACATCGGCGAGGCGTCGATCGAGTTCGGCTTCTGCCAAGGCCAGGCCACCGGAGTAGACGTCCAGCATCAATGCCGTGGCACCTCGGCCAACGCGAACCAAAAAGTGCGCAGGAAAGCTGACTCCATGGGCGGACATGCCAAGCCGCGTGGCCAGCTCGCAGTAGACCAACGACAGCGAGATCGGAATGCCGAGCCGCCGCTCGAGTACCTGATCGAGGAAGCTGTTGCGAGGATCGTAAAAGTCGTCCTGATTGCCGCTGAAGCCGAGGTCATCGAACAGGAATTTATTCAGTGCAGCCACGCGTCGTAACATATCCGTATGTTCGGGCATGCGGGCGCGAGCGGCAGCGGTCAGTAGATCTAGCCGATCAGCGGCGGCGGCCGGGTCTGCGTCGGGTTGAAACAAACGGCTGATGGTCAGGGCCGCGGTGAATAGATCGATTTGGTCATCCGTTTGGTTGGCGAGCGCCGCGAGTTGTTGCTGGGCCGTCATCATGAGCACACTCTGTTCACTAAGCAGTAAAAATCGGCTGTCAGACTGGTGAATACTAAATTAACTCGGGTCATAAACCTTACATGGCGGTTTTGTCATGGTCGATTCAATACGGATCTGGCAAAGTTTGTGCCCAGATGCCGCCACCGATGCCAAGTTAGAGCTTGTAATGCACCGAGGATTCAAGTTGAATCTTCGGCATGCCCGTCAGTCGCGGCAGATAAGGTCGACCGAAGGCCGGTCGCACGCGTTAGAATGGAATCCATCCGGAGCGAGCCATTCCACCACAGACAAGGGGTTGTCATGAATCACCTCGAGCAAGCGCAACCGCAGGATATGGAACAACTGCTTCAGGATGCCGTCCGCCATATCCTGGAATACCGCAATTTTGACGGCTTTTTGCGCTGGATGCGCACGGCGATGCCGACTGCCGTCAGCGAAGAAGGACTATCAAGTGATGATCAGCACCGATTAGCCACCCTGCTGGGGCTTGCCATTTGGAATGTAACACCCCGCCCAGACAATGATTTTCGTCCCCTGACAACAGCAACTCCCGAGCCCGATGCGCCTTGCCCCTGTGGATCCGCGGAGACCTACGGTAACTGCTGCGGGCAGCAGCAGGTGGGTCCCGAATTGCCCGCCGAGTTGATCTGGGATTTGATGCTGGAGGATCTGACCGATGCCGACCTGCAGCGCGCGCTGCAATTGCAGGCGGTGCCGCAGGCGCTTTTCGCGCGGATTGCCGACCATTGGCTCGCAATCGACCGGCCAGGGCGAGCCGTGGCCCTGCTCGAGCCACTGTTCGATACGGATCTGTCGCGGCTTGATGCGCATTCCGAGCCGGCACTGGACGCGCTCTGCGACGCATACGATGCTTTGGATCACTGGAAAAAGAAACAAAGCTTCCTGTTACAAGTCGCCGATCAGGGTAGCCGGGAGCTCAAGGCAGCCGCCTGGCAGCGACTGAGTGTCCAATTCATCGACGAGGGTGAGTTCGATTACGCCTTTGATGCCTTTTTGCAGGCGCAACGCAACAGCCCGGACGGCCCCGCAACCGCGCTCCTTGAAATCACCTTGTTGGCCGCCCAATACCGGGATGAGCATGCCCGAGCCCGCGCCCTGTTCTGGCATCATAAATTGCGCCGTCAAGGTGAGGTTGAAGATAATATACTGCAGTTTCTGGAACGCGCCCGTGTGGACCCGCAAGAGGCACTGGTGTCGAGCCAGGCCAGTGTTATGGACCCGATGCTGGTGCGGCTGCGCGCCTGGATCAAGGCATCGGTGGAACGCGATCCCGTCGCAATCGGCGTTGTATTATTCGATGATCCGCTGGAGGATGCGGACGGTCGCCAACTGCCACTGTTCGATACCACAGAGCTGCCGGTGCTGCCGACGATCGGCAACTCGGGACGCTTTGCTGCGCTGTGTTCGTTACCGCAATTGCGCCAGCTGGAGCACACCTGGCGGCGTCTGTTCCCGGTCGGCAAGCCCTATTCCACCGGCCTCACCGCGGCCGATGGCGAACGCGCCTGGCAGCAGGATGCCTGGTTGAGGTTTCTCGAGATTCATCCGGAAGCGGCCGACAGTCCGGACATTCTCGATGACATTGCCACGGCCCTTTATGCTCACCCCGAGAGCAGCCTGCCCTGGGTCAGCCGGGTGCTGCTACAGCCGGTGCTGGAGCGAGCCGAGGCGTTGCTGTTGACCACCCTGAACTCGTATGAGGCGGAACGCCTGCCGTGGAGCGACGAGCGCAACCGCCCGATGTTGCGCATGCAGTTTCGTCTCTACCTGCTGCGCGCCGAATCCGGCGAGCGGTGCGCGGCCACGCAAGTACTCGAGCGCCTGCTGGCGCTGAATCCGCGCGACCATCACGGTGTACGTGCCGCACTGATGAACCACTATCTACGTGATGGCGAAAACAATAAGGCGCTGGAACTGGCGCAGCAATTTCCCACCGACGTGCTGGCAGATCTTGCCTATGGCGAGGTGCTGGCGCTGTATCGGTTGGGACAACAGGAGAGCGCCGCACACGCATTGCATGAGGCGGTCGGCCGCCTGCCGCGCATCCCACGCTTTTTGCTGCGCAAACGGATCAAGCGTCCGACCTTGGCTGCCAACGGCTTCACCCCGGGGGGAGAAGAGCAGGCCTGGCTGTATCGCGAGGCCATGCGCGACGTTTGGGAGGCCGAACCGGGGCTGCTTGCGTGGATGAAAAAAGTAACCGCTTAACCAGCACTTGCACGCCGGCGGCAGAACTAAATCACAGCACATCGGTCGTTGCAGAACGGCCGCTGGAAACGCGCGAGGTCAAACGTGAATACCCTCTATCAGGTGGTCTACACCGGCCAACTCAAACCAGGTGTTGACAGCGAGCAGGCAACGCAAGATTTTGCCGCGATTTTCAAGACCCCGGTCGATAGGGCGCGGACTCTGATTTGCGGTCAGGTCGAACACGTTCTGAAGAAAGAAATCGATGTGACGAATGCCGAGCATTATCGCGAATTGCTCGACGAAATCGGGCTCGAGGTGTACGTTGAGCCGATGCACAGCGGCGAGTCCGCATCGGCAATGCCTCTGGCAAAAAGTTCGGATGAAAAGCCGGGAACAGTGCCAGCACAAGCCAATGGTCCGGCCGCGGCAAGTCCGGGGAGGGAAGGCGATCGCGACGCATACAGATCCTCTGATGCCGGCACTGCGGGTATCGACCCCTACGCGCCACCTTCCGCGGATCTCTATGTACCGCTTGCCCAGTCGGAAGGCGATGAGATCATGAGCGGTCCGCATGCGATGGCCATGGGCCATGGCTGGCAATGGATCAGTGAGGCATTCAACCTGTTCAAGGATGCACCGCTGACCTGGATCCTGATCTTCATATCGATGATGATCATCAACATCCTAATCTCAGCGATCCCGATGGTGGGCCAGCTGATCAATTTGGTGATCGCCCCGATTCTATACGGCGGCCTCATGCTAGGCGCGCATGCGCAGGCGCGCGGCGGTCGCTTGCAGATCAGTCATCTGTTTGCGGGTTTTTCCAGCCATCTCGGCCCGTTATTGATCATCGGTCTGCTCTATCTATCGGCTGTTATTGTGGCCGGTTTGCTGACTGGTGTGTTGACCATGGGCTTGGCCGTCAGCATGAGCGGGCTTGATCCGAATGCATTTGACCCGGATGCAATGCAGGCAGAGGATCTCGAGTTGATGCTGAGTACCCTGGGTCCTGCCGTATTGATCGCGGCCTTGTTCTTCTTACTAATAATGCTCCCCGTGATCATGGCCTACTGGTTTTCTCCCGCGCTTGTGGTGCTTGGAAAGGTGCAGCCTCTGGAGGCGGTAAAGCTGAGTTTCATCGCCTGTTTGCGCAATATCTTGCCGTTTTTGATCTACGGGTTTGCTGCACTGGCGCTGATTATCCTGGGCATCATCCCCTTCTTTCTCGGGCTGTTGATTGTCATTCCGATCTTGATTGCCTCGAGCTATACGAGCTTCCGAGACGTCTTCTACCAGCACTGATTGCGGACCTGTCGGTGCAAGCCTGCTTGCCCAATCCCTGGCAAAGCCTGAGGTATCCTCAGATGATCCGCTGCTGTCTTTTAAGGAATGTAAGGATCCACCGCAGAAACGCAGTGTGCGTAGAGGGCCAAGGCGCCTCGCCCGCAAGCGGACCTTAACCCGCCGTGGCAGCCGCTCGGCATAGGAGCCCGCTTAGGGCGACCCGGCAAATGATGCCAGCGGAGCGGACGCAAGCGCCGCGCCTTTCCCGGGAGAAAGGCTGTAGACCACTGTCTTCTCGACAAATGAACTGAACATACCCCAGGGTGCGACCCGCCCAGCGTACCAGACCGGGGTTTGCAGCAACCGCCGGGAGACCGACAAAAAAAGCCCCGCCGAAGCGGGGCTTTTCAGTCTACGACCGGTTCCTTCAGTGGCTAGTAGCTTCGCCGGAACCACGCGGCACACGCACATCCTCGACCAGATGCTGGATATGGTCCGGCGGCGGTGTGGTGAACTGAGCGACGGCAATGGCAACCGTAAAGTTCACTATTGCCCCGATGGCGCCAAAGGCGTTGGGAGAGATGCCAAAGAACCAATCCGGCCCCATACCCAGACTCGGCGCCAGGAACTCCGTACCTGGAATGAAGAAAATGCCTTTGTGCTGGAACACATAAAGCAGAGTCACGCTGATGCCGGATAGCATGCCGGCAATGGCACCGGTGTTGTTCATCTTTTTGTAAAAGATACCCATCATCAACACCGGAAAGATGGACGATGCCGCCAAACCGAAGGCGATCGCCACGGTACCTGCCGCGAATCCAGGAGGATGGAGTCCCAGATAACCGGCCACCAGGATCGCGGCGATCATCGATAGGCGTCCGGCATTGAGTTCAGCCTTTTCCGATATCCCTTTCATGAATACGCCTTTCAGCAGATCGTGCGAGATGGATGAGGAGATGGCCAACAATAATCCCGCGGCGGTGGAGAGCGCCGCGGCGAGACCGCCCGCGACCACCAACGCAATGACCCAGTTGGGCAGGCCGGCGATCTCCGGGTTGGCCAGTACCATGATGTCCTTATCGACCTTGATCATTTCGTTGCCTTTCCAGCCGTATTGTTCGGCTTGCTCGGCAAAGGTTTCGTTGCTGTCGTCATAGTACTGGATGCGACCGTCATCGTTTTTGTCCTCCCACTGCAGCAGACCGGTTTTTTCCCATTTCTTGAACCATTCTGGGCGGTCGGCATAGAGCAGGTTGCCTTCCTCGGTGCCCACCGGGCCGGTCTGGATGGTATTCATCAGGTTCAATCGAGCCATGGCACCAACGGCCGGCGCAGTTGTGTACAGTAAGGCGATGAACACCAGCGCCCAGCCGGCGGAAAAGCGCGCGTCCTTGACCTTGGGTACGGTAAAGAAGCGGATGATAACGTGAGGCAGGCCCGCGGTGCCGATCATCAGCGACAGGGTGTAGACGAACATATTCAGGTAACTGCCCATGACTTGCGTCGTGTATTCCTTAAAGCCCAGGTCAGTCACCACCTGGTCGAGCTTACCGAGCAAAGTTATATTGCCGTCACTGGGTGCATAGCCAGCACCCAGCCCGATTTGAGGGACCGGGTTACCCGTCAGCGCCAGGGAAATGAAAATGGCCGGAATGGTATAGGCCAGAATGAGCACGACGTATTGCGCGATCTGGGTATATGTGATGCCCTTCATCCCTCCGAGCACCGCATAGATGGCAACGATGAACATGCCAATGCCCAGGCCCAGTTCGTAGGACGTTTCCAAAAAGCGGGAGAAGGCCACGCCGATGCCCTTCATTTGTCCGATAACATAGGTGATGGAGGCCAGAATCAGGCAGATGACGGCGACGATACGCGCTCCTTGGGAGTAGTAGCGATCGCCGATGAATTCCGGCACGGTAAATTTACCGAACTTACGCAAATACGGTGCCAGCAATAATGCTAACAGCACATAACCGCCGGTCCAGCCCATCAGAAAGACTGATGTACCATAGCCCCCGAAGGCGATTAGCCCGGCCATGGAGATAAAGGAAGCTGCGGACATCCAGTCCGCGGCGGTCGCCATACCGTTGGCGACCGGATGGACACCTTTGCCGGCGACATAAAATTCGCCGGTAGTGGCAGCTCGCGCCCAGATTGCTATGCCAATGTAGAGACAGAAAGTGGCGCCAACAATCCCGTAGGTCCACCAATTGAGAATCGAGATATCAGATAAGTCAAACATAATTTGGCGCCTTTATTCCTCGTCGACGTCAAACTTCTTGTCGAGACGGTTCATGTTGATCGCATAAATGAAAATCAGCACAAGAAAGATGTAAATCGAACCCTGCTGCGCGAACCAGAAGCCGAGCGGGTAACCGCCGAGTGAGATGGTGTTGAGCGGCTCGACCAGCAAGATACCGAGTCCAAAGGATACGGCAAACCAAACGGCCAGGAGCATGGCCAGAAGCCAGAGATTCGACTTCCAGTAGGCGGCGCGATTTTCGGGTGTCATCAGTACTGTCCTCCCCAGGGGATGTTGGCATTAAAGGCAGAGCGGGATGTCGAGCACGAGGCTGCTTCAGCATACTGACAAAAGGCAAAACAACCTGGCTGACCTTGCTCGGCATTTTTTTATCGACGCCCGCACGAGCAATCGGAATCGGCGTGCAAGCGGTCGAGCATTGTGTTGCTGTCGGTAACACTATGTCAACGTCGGCACGGCAGCTTTTGGGCGAAATGTGCAATGCGAATGGTCAATCTTATACAAACCACGTGGTTATAACCCCGGCCAGCTTGCGTGCAATCGCGCCGATCAGCCGCATTGCTCGGTTGCGGCCGGACGGCGTTTTGACTAACGTGATAAGTTTAACCGCGCCCGGCGACCGAATGGCCAAGGCGCATCATCCGCGGCGAGAATATCCAAATGAAGTATGTCAGTACCAGGGGCGGGGTAGAGCCGGTCGGTTTTGCCGATGTCGTCATGATGGGGCTCGGCACCGATGGCGGGCTGATGGTGCCGGAGCGATTGCCGGCGCCGGTTGGGGCGGACATCCTCCGCGCCTGGTCCAAACTGAGTTTTCAAGACCTAGCGGTGGAGATCCTGATGCCTTTTGTTGCCGACGAGATCCCGCGGGCGGATTTGCAGGATTTGGTGCAACGCTCCTACGCCAGCTTCTCGCATCCGCGGGTGACACCGCTGCGCGAAGCTGGTGGACGGCGGTACCTGGAATTGTTTCATGGTCCTACCGCGGCATTCAAGGACGTGGCATTGCAATTGCTCGGCAACCTGTTCGAATATCTGCTGCGCCGCGATGGCGGCGAGCTGAATATCCTTGGCGCCACCTCCGGCGATACCGGCTCCGCGGCGATTTACGGCGTACGTGGCAAACAGCGGATCAATATCTTCATCCTGCATCCGAAGGGGCGCGTGTCCGCAGTGCAGGAACGCCAGATGACCACGGTGCTCGATGCGAATGTGCACAATGTTGCGATACGCGGCACCTTCGACGATGCGCAACGCATCGTCAAGACCCTATTCAGCGATCTGGACTTTAAATCCAGCTATCGGCTGGGCGCGGTCAATTCCATCAATTGGCTGCGTATACTGGCCCAAACCATCTACTATTTTCACGCCTGGGGTCAGCTTGGCGGCGACCCCGGGCAGCGCGTCAGCTTCGCGGTGCCCACCGGCAACTTTGGCGATGTGTTCGCCGGCTTTCTGGCCAGGCGCATGGGGCTGCCCATCGAACGGCTGATCATCGCCACCAACCGCAACGATATACTCAGTCGCTTTGTCGACAACGGTGTCTATGCCAAGGGCGAGGTCTATCACACCCTGAGCCCGGCCATGGACATCCAAGTTGCATCCAACTTCGAGCGTTATCTGTATTATCTGCTTGACGAAGATGCCGGGGCGGTGCGCACTCTGCTCGCCAGCATGCAGCAAAGCGGATGCCTGCAGGTGGACGGCGAGCGTTTACGCCAAGTGCAGCAAGACTTCTCCGCCCAGGCCGTGAGCGATCGCGAAACCCTGGCACAGATCCGCGCGACCTACGCCGCGAGCGGCTACATCCTTTGCCCGCACACCGCGGTCGGCGCACGCGCGGCGGCGGCTGAGCCCGATGCCGTCGTATTGGCCACCGCGCATCCAGCCAAGTTCAATCAGGCGGTGCGGGAGGCCATCGACCGCGAGGCGCCGCCGCCGCCGGCATTGCAGGGACTGCTGGACAAACCGACCCGCTGCGCCGAACTCGACGCCGAGCCGCTGGCCGTGCGCGAGCATATCCGTGCCACCCTGGCAACGGAGGCAAACTTGTCCTGAGACAATGTGCAATCTATGACCAGCAAGCCCACAACCAAAGCATGCGAAACCAGCAAAACCCAGAACGCCGAAATCCAGACCAGCAATCAAGACCGGATTCTGATCCTCGATACCACATTGCGCGATGGCGAACAGACCCAAGGCATCTCCTTCTCGCCAGAGGAGAAGATCAATATCGCGAAAATGCTGCTGGAAATGGTGCGCGTGGACCGCATCGAAGTCGCCTCCGCGCGCGTCTCCCGCGGCGAACAGGCGGCGCTGGCCGGCATTATCGACTGGGCCCGGGACAATGACACGGATGCACGGATCGAAGTGTTGGGCTTTGTCGACGATGGCGACAGTGTGGCCTGGATCGAGCATGCCGGAGGCAGCGTAATCAACCTGTTGGCCAAGGGCAGCGAAAAGCACTGCACCACCCAGTTGGGCAAGACCCTGGAGCAACATGCCGAGGATGTGCGGCGAAATGTCGCGATCGCCCGCGAGCGGGGGCTCAGGGTCAATCTTTACCTGGAGGACTGGTCCAACGGCTATGCCGATAAACGAGACTACGTCTATCGGCTGATGGAGCATCTACAAGGCGCCGGGATCGATCATTTCATGCTGCCGGACACCCTGGGGGTGATGACACCGGAGCGGGTTTTCACCGCCATGATGGACATGATCCGGCGTTTTCCGGATTGTCTGTTCGACTTCCATCCCCATAACGACTACGGGCTGGCCACCGCAAATGTCGTTGCCGCGGCCCAGGCCGGCGCCGCAGCCGTGCATTGCACCGTCAATTGTCTCGGCGAGCGCGCGGGCAACGCCTCCCTGGCCGAGGTCGTGGTCAATCTGCGCGATCAACTCGATATGCAAATGCGCATTGACGAAAGCCATCTGGCTCGTGTCAGCGAGTTGGTGCAGTATTTCTCCGGCAAACGCGTGGCTGACAATGCCCCAATCATCGGCGAGGACGTATTCACCCAAACCGCCGGCATCCATGCCGATGGCGACCATAAAGGCAGCCTGTATGTCACGCGTCTATCGCCAGAGCGCTTCAGCCGGCGGCGCACCTATGCGCTGGGCAAGCTCAGCGGTAAAGCATCCCTGGTCAAGAATCTGGAGCGGCTCGACATTCAACTGTCCGACGAGAATCAGCGCAAGGTATTAGCGCGTATCGTCGAATTGGGCGATTCCAAAAAGAGCATCACGGCAGAAGATCTGCCGTTCATCATCGCCGAGGTATTGGAGAGCAGCGATTACAATCACGCCGAACTGCTTGCCTGCAACGTTTCCAGCAGCCTGGGCCTGGAGTCCACCGCCAGCATTAAAGTCCTGCTCAACGGCCAACCGTTCACTGCTGCCGGCAGCGGCAACGGTGGCTTTGACGCCTTCAATAATGCCCTGGCGCGCATCACCAAGCGCCAGGGGCTGAGCCTGGCGCGCTTGGCCGATTACGAGGTACGCATTCCCAAGGGCGGTCGCACCGATGCCCTGGTGGAATGCATCATCACCTGGTCGCGCCCGGAGCGCGGCCAATTCAAAACGCGTGGGGTGCATGCCAACCAGGTGTTCGCCGCCATCGGTGCCACCATGCGTATGCTGAATCTGGTGATGCACTGGGCCTTGAAGGAACAAGCCGAAAAAGCCGCTGCAACAGCGACGGCAGCAGCAGCGCTTAGCGATGCCACTGCCAGCTGCTAAATCGCCTGACTCCGTTGCATATCTGAACGCAGCCAATTTTATTCCCGTTTGGTTCTACGACTCCTGATGAAACAAAAACCCTCATTGCTGATGTTGTCCATGTCCTGGGCTCTGATCATCGCATTGTTGATGACCGCGGTCAGCTTCATGCATAATTTCCAAGGCGAACTCAGCGACCCGCTCACCGGCAGCATTCGCTGGGGCGATGTGGGTTTTCTGTTTCTCGCCTGGTTCGTCGCCGCCGAGTTGATCATGCTGATCGGCGGTGGACTGTACTTCGGGGGCAAAATTCTGTTGCGCCGGCTGAAACGCTAATCCAACCGCCCCCCAGGTATCCCCACGAATGCGCAGTCGCCGCGGGGCGCCATCGCCAACCGGCTTCTGCAAAGCCGGCACCTCGCCCACAAGCGTACCCTCACCGGTCGGCGTAGGAGCCCGCTTGCGGGCGACCCGACGAGCGTCTGCAAACCCAACGTCTCGCCCACAAGCGAACCTCTACGAACCGCGAAAGCCGGCCAGCGTAGGAGCCCGCTTGCGGGCGACCCGACGAGCGTCTGCAAACCCAGCATCTCGCCCGCAAGCGAACCTTTACGAACCGCGAGAGCCAGCCAGCGTAGGAGCCCGCTTGCGGGCGACCCGGCAGGCTTCTGCAAACCCAACGTCTCGCCCACAAGCGAACCTCTACGAACCGCGAGAGCCGGCCAGCGTAGGAGCCCGCTTGCGGGCGACCCAGCAGGCTTCTGCAAACCCAGCATCTCGCCCGCAAGCGAACCTTTACGAACCGCGAGAGCCAGCCAGCGTAGGAGCCCGCTTGCGGGCGACCCGACGAGCGTCTGCAAACCCAACGTCTCGCCCACAAGCGAACCTCTACGAACCGCGGGAACCGGCCAGCGTAGGAGCCCGCTTGCGGGCGACCCGGCAGGCTTCTGCAAACCCAACGTCTCGCCCACAAGCAAACCTCTACGAACCGCGAAAGCCGGCCAGCGTAGGAGCCCGCTTGCGGGCGACCCAGCAGGCTTCTGTAAACCCAGCGTCTCGCCCACAAGCAAACCTCTACGAACCGCGAAAGCCGGCCAGCGTAGGAGCCCGCTTGCGGGCGACCCAGCAGGCTTCTGTAAACCCAGCGTCTCGCCCACAAGCGAACCTCTACGAACCGCGGGAACCGGCCAGCGTAGGAGCCCGCTTGCGGGCGACCCAGCAGGCTTCTGTAAACCCAGCGTCTCGCCCACAAGCGAACCTCTACGAACCGCGAAAGCCGGCCAGCGTAGGAGATCCGGCAGGGCGATGCCGGCGGATCAGACGCAAGCGCCGCGCCTTTCCCAGGAGAAAGGCCGCAGGCCACTGTCTTCTCGACAAATTAACTCAGGATACCCCCAGACTCGATCCTAGATGTATAGAGCAAGGCGATTGCCGCAGAGCATCGGACCAACCGGCGCCGGATTCTCGTTCGCCTGCGCGCAGCGGCAACCCACCCATGGTCCCTCCATGGGCGAGTTGCCGGAACAAGGAGGCCGAACGAAAAGACAAACCAGGTGGCCTGTTTCTGCACAGAAATCGCCAAACAGGCCGTGAACGCAGCCTCTCTCTGAACTGGAGCAACAATAGCCGGAGCCAAGTCGCTAATCGATCAAGCCGAGCGCGCGATACGTATTACGCCCAGCGACGCCGTCGGGCTCGAGGCCATACGCATCCTGGAAGGCGACCAATGCAGCCTCGGTGCGTGGTCCAAACTTGCCGTCTGCCGTTATCCCAAGGGCCTCCTGAAGCTTCACCACCCATTCTCCGGTCGAACCGAGCCGTACGACATCGAAATGCAGATTCGGCAGAACCTGATCCGGAGGCACGTCGTTGTCATGATTGACCATGGCCAGGGCCTGAGAACGCACGCTCGCAACGCGTCGAGTCCAGCCGCGCCCAAATACCGAAAAGGTCCTCAACCGGCGCAGGAAGGCGAGGCGCTCGTCCAGCATCCGGTTGATGATCGTGGCTGGCTCCTCGGTGGCAACCTTGGATAGGGTGTTGGGGCCGATCCCACCATCGCGCACCGCGCCCACCGCCCCCTGCAGCCAGATCGCCGAACGCCCAGGCCCGGAATTCACGGCGCCGTCGAACACGGCATAGTCGACACCGGAGGGCAGCTGATCGCAGCGACACTTATCCCAGTAACCGCTGCGGTAGATCTGCTCGAGCTGCGCCTGGGTGATGTTCTTAAGGTCGTTTACGCTCTTGTTGGCGCCAAAATGTCGCCGAAAGGTGGCCAGTGTCACGCCTTTCATGGTTGCACCACCGGGATCGGACGGATGGTCTGCGAATCCGCCCTCATGCACCAGCACGTATTGTAACGACTGTTCGAAATTCTCTTTCATACTCGGTTCTCCTCGCGGTTAATGGACAGGACACCCCGGGACTAAGGAAGAATTCGCCTTTGATCTCCCTACTGAATCCCTACTCCAGGGGATCGTTCCGATCGCCTAGTGCAGCGGTGCGGATATCCCGCCACCGTTTCTGCTGTTTGTGGTTGTCGTGGTCGCGCGACTTCCGCAGCAGAGCACTCGCCTGAAGCAGAAATGCCGCGCGCTGGCAGTGTTGCCCAGGAGCGACTTCATGCTGCGGTTACTCCAACCAGCCCTCCAATTCCTTTGCCCTGCGTTCGGTCATGGCCGCCTTCTCGGACAGGGACAAGACAGGGGCCATGGTCCCGCCTTCGACGCTGCTGACAACGAAATCCAGGTGCTTGTCCCGAAACTCCATCCAAGCCCGTTGTGCGGTGCGCAACTTGGCGCGGCGCTCGCTTGGCAATTGGGAGAGGAGACGTCGATAGACCCGGTTCAGCCTGGCATCGGCAGTCTGGTAGCGCTGGCTCGCGCAGCGTTGCATCTCGGCTGTTGTAACGGCGTCTTCGCAGTTTCCCTGTGAAGCCCTTAGGTTCCCACTGCTTAGACAACAGAGCACGACGCATACCAAGAGCAATGATGGCGACGCCCTGTTCGTCTTCAGCCTGTTTGTCCTCAGCATGGGGCATACTCCGAAATGCTGCTGCCAAAGGAACCTGTTGCGGACGACGGCCCGGGAGGGGTCCAGAGCAGGATAGCAACCGCCGCGGGCCGCTCGCAACGGGTCCTTGCGCTGCATGCTCGGCAGGCCGCGGCTTTGATTCTCATGAACAAGCCGGAGTTGCAAACAGGCTTTAGCACGTCAGACATCAAGAGGCCAGTTTCAGCGGCAGATTGCGCAAGCGCTGCCCGGTGGCCATGAACAGAGCATTGGCAACCGCCGGGGCGATCACCGGCGTGGATGGCTCGCCGACGCCGGTGGGCGGCTCGGCGGAGGGCACGATATACACCTCGACCTCGGGCATTTGGTCCATGCGTAGGACTTGGTAGTCATGGAAGTTAGACTGCTGTACAACACCATCGCGCATCTGGATCTGGCTCATCAGCGCCGCTGACAGGCCAAAGCCCATACCGCCCTCCATCTGGGCAACCACCACATCCGGGTTGATGGCCATGCCGCAATCCACGGCAATCACCACCCGCTCCACGCGGAAGCCGCCGTTGCCGTCGACACTGACCTCCGCGACCTGGGCGACATAGCTGTTGAAAGACTCGTGCACGGCGACGCCTCGACCGCGACCTGCAGCCATCGGGCTGCCCCAACCGGACTTCTCCGCCGCCAATTCGAGCACCCCCTGATGACGCGGGTGGCCCTCCAGCAGTGCCATGCGAAACGCGACCGGATCCCGCCCCGCGCGTTCGGCCAGCTCGTCCATCATGCATTCAGCGGCAAATGCGGTATGCGTCGAGCCCACCGCACGCCACCATTGCACCGGCACCGACAATTGCGGCGAATGCAGCTCACAGGCCAGGTTTTCAATCGCATAGGGCAGGTCGGCGGCGCCTTCCACCGAGGTCTGGTCGATTCCATCGACGATCAGTCCCTGCTCAAAGGCGGTGCCGGCGATAATAGACTGGCCTACAATACGATGCTGCCAGGCGATCGGCCGCCCATTCGCGTCCAGACCGGCCTTCAGTCGATGCAGATACAGCGGCCGGTACCAGCCGGCGCGCATGTCATCCTCGCGCGTCCAGATCAATTTGACGGGTTGCTTAGCGCCGTTGGCCTTATAAATCAGTGCGGCCTCGACCAAATAATCCGAGCTCGGGTTGGCACGCCGGCCGAACGAGCCGCCGGCATACAGCATCTCGATATGGACCCGATCCGGAGCAATGCCGAGCGCCCCGGCGATGGCCTGCTGATCGATGGTCTGAAATTGTTCGCCATTGATCACCCGTACGCCGCCGCCGCTGTCCGGGGAGATGATACAGTCCATGGTCTCCATCGCCGCGTGCGCCAGATAGGGAAAGCTGTATTCGGCATCGATCACGATGTCTGCCCGCGCCAGAGCCCGGTCGACGTCGCCGTCGGCGCGCGCGGACTTGCCCGGTTGTTCCGCCAGCTTGCGATAATCCGCCAAAATCTGCTTGCAGCTCTGCTTGAAAGCAGCGCTGTCGTCCCAGTCGATCTGCAACGCGTCGCGACCCTGTTTGGCGCTCCAGAAATCCTGTCCCAACACCGCGATGCCGTTCGGAATCTGCACCACGCGCTCGACGCCCGGGATGGCCTTGGCCGCGCTGTCGTCGAACGAGCGCGGTTTGGCGCCGAACAACGGAGGATGCGCCACCACCGCGGTCAGCATGTTCGGCAAGCGCACGTCCTGGGTGAACAGGGCGCTGCCGTTGCATTTGGTCGCGCTGTCCTTGCGCGGCAATTTTGCCTTACCGATCAGACGGAATTCGGAGGGTTGCTTGAGCTTGGGCTCGGTCGGCACCGGCTGAGTCGCCGCCGCCTGCGCCAATGCGCCGAAGCCGGATTGGTTGCCGGATGCGGCATGGCTGAGAATGCCATCGCGAATACTGATCTCCGCCGCCGGCACCTGCCATTGCGCCGCGGCCGCCGCGACCAGCATCTGCCGCGCAGCGGCACCGGCCTTGCGCAATTGCTCGAAGGAATTGGCGATGGCGGTACTGCCGCCGGTGCCCTGCACCGGACCCCAAAACAGATTGCCATAGCGGTCGGCATCCGCCGGTGCGCCCTCGGCACGCACCTGTTCCCAGCTCGCATCCAACTCCTCGGCAACCAGGGTCGGCAGGCCAGTATAGGTGCCCTGACCCATTTCCAGATGCTTGCAGATCACGGTGACGCTGTCGTCCAGGCCAATGCGCAGGAACGCGTTGGGTTCAAACTCGCCGCTGTCTGCATCTGCACCGCCGGCCAGACCTGGACCGGCCGTGCGGGTGTCCGCGGCAACCGGTATCCAGACACCGAGCATAAGCCCCGCGGCGGCAGTGCCGCTGGATTTTAGAAACACCCGACGATTGATACCGGCAGCGCTGCGATGCTTGAAATGATGTTGTTTCATGTTCGGCTTCTCCCCGTTCAGGCCAGGCGCTCGGCGGCCTGTTTAATGGCTTCGCGGACACGCGCGTAGGTCGCGCAGCGGCAAAGGTTTCCGGACATGCCCGCGTCGATCGCGGCCTTGTCCGGATGCGGATTGCCGGCGAGCAATGCGCTGGCCTGCATGATTTGACCGGGCTGGCAGAACCCGCATTGCACCACGTCGAGATCTTGCCAAGCCTGCTGCACCGCCTCGCCGATCTTGCCGTTCGGTCCTTGCAGCAGCCCCTCGATGGTTGTGATCTGCTGACCGGCAACGCCGCCGACCGATAACGAGCAGGAGCGCACTGCCGCCCCGTTCAAATGAACGGTGCAGGCACCGCATTGGCCGGTACCGCATCCGTACTTGGTGCCGGTGATGCCGACATGTTCGCGCAACGCCCAAAGCAGGGGCATCCGCGGGTCTATATCCAATTGGTGCAGGGCACCGTTAACGCGAAGTTCGACCATAGTGGCCTCCGGGGTGATAAATCTGGTTGTGCCAGGACGCACGGCATTCGGCCTTGGATCGCAACCTGACCGGGATGACAGCAGCTGATGATTGGCGGTTATGCCCTGTTCCGTCAAGCGTTTCATCCTCGCCGGCCGGTCGCCGTCTTGCACTGAACGAAGTATGAATCTTCAAGCGCGACCAGAGCAAACCGCCGAGGCTGCCTGGAAGCCGGCTGCTTGTTTCGGTAGACTGTAGATCGATTTTTGCGGGAGAAGCAGGATGCATGCATTGCCGACCTAGTGCCTCGGTGCAGATGTTCCGAGACAGTTTCCGGTCGTTGTCGTTGTCATAATCGTCTTAGCCGAATGCTCGATAACGACTACGATTACGACAACGACAACGACAACGAACCGCCTCGGGATTTCTGTACCGCTCCACTAGCCAATGATGGCGGCGATTCCCAAAACAACGAGTCCAAACCCACGAGCCCGAAACAACATGAGACTGTGCAAGTATTCCAGGCACGAGTACGAATTACCACGCCTGGGGAGCACAAGACGCGCCCCAGGTCGAAATCGCGATCGAAATCGACCCTAAATGCCCGTGTCTCTCCGAGTCTGTGTCTCTCCGATCTGACGGGTAAGATGCCGATGCCGATGCCGACGAATACCTGCACAGGAGTAGCCCCGCGCGGTGAATGCTGTGGGGGATGCCCAGGGAACAGGAGCATTTTCGGCGCCGGCTTTTTCGCTTCAACCCCGCCATTTTGCCTCGCAGCCTCCTAAGATTCGCCTTGCCCAAGGCTACCTCCCTTCTGCCGACCCTGACCCGAGGAATTACCGATGTGTGGATTTTGCGGTGAAATTCGTTTCGACGACCGCCCCATCGATCTTGGCGCCCTGAATGCCATCAACCAGAGTATGCAGCCGCGCGGCCCGGACGGCAGCGGCATGGTCCAGCAGGCGCGCATCGCGCTGGGGCATCGGCGGCTCAGCATTATCGATCTCAGCACCCACGCCAGCCAGCCCATGGTGGACAGCGAGCTGGGGCTGACGGTCGCATTCAACGGCTGTATCTATAACTACAAGCAGCTGCGCACTGAGCTGGAGGCGCTGGGCTATAGATTTTTCTCCCATGGCGACACAGAAGTCGTGCTAAAAGCATTTCATGCCTGGGGCACGAACTGCGTCCACCGCTTCCAGGGTATGTTCGCATTTGCCGTTGCCGAGCGCGACAATGGCCGGCTCACCCTGGTCCGCGACCGGCTCGGCATCAAGCCTCTGTACTTCGCGGAACTCCCAGGTGCGCTGCGCTTTGCCTCCACCTTGCCGGCACTGCTGGCGGGGGGCGGTATCGACACCGACCTGGATGCGGTGGCATTACATCATTACATGCATTTTCATGCCGTGGTGCCGGCGCCGTACACCATCCTGCGCGGTGTGCGCAAATTGCCGCCGGCCAGCATGCGCGTGATCGAAGCCGACGGCACCAGCCGCGAACAGATTTACTGGACGCCGCGCTTCGAGACGCAGCCGGAAGAGCGCGATTACAGCTTCCAAGACTGGCAGGATCTGGTTCTGCAAGCGCTGCGCACCGCGGTGCAGCGCCGCCTGGTGGCGGATGTGGATGTCGGCGTACTGCTGTCCGGCGGCCTCGACTCCAGCCTGATCGTCGGGCTGCTGGCAGAACAAGGCCAGAGCGGCTTGAATACCTTCTCGGTGGGCTTCGAAAGCGTCGGTGACGAGGCCGGAGACGAGTTTCAGTATTCCGACATCATCGCCAAGCACTATGGTACGACGCATCACAAGATTCATGTCGACTCCGCCAGTCGGCTGCTGCCGAACCTGCCCGGCTGTATCCAGGCCATGGCCGAACCCATGGTCAGCCATGACGCGATCGGCTTTTATCTGCTGTCGCAAGAGGTTGCCAAGCATGTCAAAGTGGTGCAGAGCGGGCAAGGCGCCGACGAGGTGTTTGCCGGCTACCACTGGTATCCACCGCTGGCGGCCGATAGCGGACCCGACACGGATGCCGCGGCAGAATATGCCCGCGTGTTCTGCGACCGCGACCATCAGGAGTATCTGCGCGCGGTGCATCCACGCCTGCATGGCAACGACCACAGCCGCGACTTCATCCGCGAACACTTCGCCATGGCCGGGGCCGATGCTGCTGTGGACAAGGCGTTGCGCATCGACCAGCTGATCATGCTCGTGGATGATCCGGTCAAGCGCGTGGACAACATGACCATGGCCTGGGGCCTGGAGGCGCGCGTACCCTTCCTAGATCACGAGCTGGTGGAGTTGGCAGCGCGCATCCCGGCCGAGCACAAGCTCTGCGACGAGGGTAAATGCGTGCTGAAAGCGGTCGGCCGGCGCGTCATCCCGAGCCAGGTCATCGACCGGCCGAAGGGCTATTTCCCGGTGCCGGCGCTGAAGTACCCCCGCGGCGAAGTGCTGGACATGATGCGCGATACGGTACTATCGCAGCGCGCCCGTGAGCGCCGATTATTCCAAACCGACTATGTCGAAGAATTGCTGGCCGCACCGGAGCAGCACATCACCCCATTGCGCGGTTCCAAACTCTGGCAAGTCGCCCTGTTGGAACTCTGGCTGCAACAACAGGGAATCTAAGACATGGCAAGCAAAGACAAGATCCGCCATCGGTTGGAACGCCGACGTGCGCCATCGGTCAGCAGTTGGGACAACAAGCCCCGCCACGAGGACGAAATCTGGTCCGAAACCATTGTCGACTGCGGCTGGGGCAGGCTGATTTTCGGCCAGACCTTCGACAATCTGAAACGGCTTGCCGACTGTCTGCAGGAAGAACGCCCGAACACCCGCGACGTGGCGCTCTACCTGCGCGATCCGCATGTCGTTTTATCCTATGCCCCGCAGGATCTATTCCTAGACCCATCCCACACCTTCCGCTTATGGTTGGATCGCTACCAATGTTCCAACCGAGGTACCCGGGGCTTTTTCGTCCGCCTGTTGAAAAGCTACGATGACGCGGAAGCCGCCCAT
Source organism: Thiohalocapsa sp. PB-PSB1 (assembly GCA_016745215.1). Classification (GTDB taxonomy): domain Bacteria; phylum Pseudomonadota; class Gammaproteobacteria; order Chromatiales; family Chromatiaceae; genus Thiohalocapsa. The sequence goes on along the minus strand of CP050890.1, from coordinate 7,389,479 downwards.
CGATTGTATGCATCGAGGCACATGGTACCGCCCAACCCAGAGTTCGTCTGGGACAAGCGTGCCTCGCGCGTATTGCAATATTGGGTCGCCGAAGACGAGCAAGACGGCTCCATCATCGGCGTGGTGACCGGTATCGACCACTACGAGGCATTCAGCGACATCGAAGGCGGCGCCAGCCTGTGGGCGCTGGCGGTGGACAGCCAGGCGCCCTATCCAGGGGTTGGCGAGGCGCTGGTGCGCCGGGTGGCGGAGTTCTACCAGGCGCGTGGCCGCGCCTTTCTGGACCTATCGGTGATGCATGACAACAACAGCGCCATCCGGCTATACGAAAAGCTCGGTTTCGCGCGGGTGCCGGTCTTTGCGCTGAAGAACAAAAACGCCTTCAACGAGCCATTGTTCATCGGCCAACAGCCCGAGGCCAAGCTGAACCCCTACGCCGCCATCATCGTCAACGAGGCTCGCCGGCGCGGCATCGGCATCGAGGTCGTCGATGCCGAGGGTGGCTACTTCGCCCTCAGCCTGGGCGGCCGTCGTATCGTCTGTCGCGAATCCTTGAGCGAACTGACCACGGCGGTGGCCATGAGCCGCTGCGACGATAAAGCGGTCACCCAACGGCTGCTGCGCAGGGTCGGGCTGCGGGTGCCGGACCAAACCCTGTACCGGGCGCTGGACCAGGCCGAAGCCTTCCTGACCCAGCACAAACGCATTGTCATCAAACCGGCGCGCGGCGAGCAGGGCGCCGGCATCAGCGTCGACATCCGCGACCCGCGCGACCTGGAGGGCGCGGTAAATACCGCCCGAAGCATCTGCGAGACCGTGATTCTGGAAGAATTCTGCACCGGCGACGACCTGCGCATCATCGTGATCGATTTTGAAGTGGTGGCGGCTGCCATACGCCGTCCAGCCCAGGTGGTGGGCACAGGTTCGCACACCATCAGCGAGCTGATCCAGATCCAAAGCCGCCGCCGCCGGGCGGCAACCGGCGGCGAATCGTCCATTCCGATGGATACAGAAACCGAGCGCTGCGTGCGTCTGGCCGGCTATGCCATGCAAGACATCTTGCCCGAGTGCGAGACCCTGGTGGTGCGTAAGACCGCTAACCTGCACACCGGCGGCACCATACACGATGTAACGGCGGACCTATCCCCAGCCCTCGCACGCGCCTCCAAAGAAGCCGCTCGCGCCCTTGATATCCCGGTGACCGGCCTTGACTTCCTAGTGCCTGACGTGACTAAATCCGACTACGTCATCATCGAGGCAAACGAGCGACCGGGTCTGGCCAACCATGAGCCACAACCCACCGCCGAGCGCTTTGTCGATCTGCTCTTCCCGCAGACAACCACTCGCGAGGTCCGTGTTTGAAAGCTCTTCGAATCGACACCGACTACCTACTGGAGACCCTGCTCAAGCTGCTGTTCACGCCGAGCCCCTCCGGCTATACCGACCGTGCCGTGCATCTGGTTTGCGAAGAACTGGAGAGCTTCGGCATCCCGTTCGAACTGACCCGGCGTGGCGCCATTCGCGCCACCCTCAAAGGCGAAGTATCGCGACCGAACAAGGCAATCGTCGCGCACATCGACACCCTCGGCGCCATGGTCAAGGCGCTCAAACCCAATGGCCGCCTGCAGCTAGTAGCAGTCGGGCATTGGAACGCGCGGTTCGCCGAGGGTGCGCGCTGCACCCTATTTACCGACGTAGGCCAGCACCGCGGCACTATCTTACCGATGAAAGCATCCGGACACACCTTCGGTCCGGAAATCGACAGCCAGCCCAGCGGCTGGGACCATGTGGAATTTCGCATCGACGAGCGCGTGTCCGATCTCCACGACCTCCTCAAGCTCGGCGTACACATCGGCGATTTCGTCGCCATCGACACTAACCCCGAGGTCACCGCCACTGGTTACATTAACTCTCGCCACCTGGACGACAAAGCCGGTGCCGCATTATTGCTCGCCGCCACCAAGGCGATTGTCGAGAGCGAAGTGACCTTACCGGTGGACTGCCACCCATTGTTCACCATCGCCGAAGAAATCGGCTCCGGCGCCTCCGCCGCATTACACCAGGACGTGGCCGAAATGCTGACCATCGATAACGGCACCACGGCGCCGGGACAGAACTCCAGCGAATTCGGCGCCACCATCTGCATGGCCGACATGGGCGGGCCATTCGACTATCACCTGACCCGGCGCATCATCCAAATCTGCCAGGAATTCAACATCCCGCACCAGCGAGACGTTTTCAAATACTACCGTTCCGACAGCGCCGCCGCGCTGGAAGCCGGCAACGACGTCCGTACCGCCCTGGTCGCCTTTGGCATCGACGCATCACACGGCTACGAGCGCATCCATCAGGAAGCGCTCGAATCCATCGCCGAATTAGTCGCAATCTACATGCAGTCGCCACCATTGTACGCCCGCGATCGCTACGAGATGGGACCCCGGGCGGGTTTCCCGACCATGCCGGGATAAAAGAGCTCTGCGCTGACCCAATGCTGATTTCCAAGCTCCGAGGCTGCGCAAAGAATACGGAAAGTTAACGTACAGGCGATCCAACCGCATCTGCCCGTCGAGCAGCGTTTGGCGTCGAACAACCCCAGACCCCCGAGCCCTAGGAGCGCCGGCTGACCGGGAGCGCCGGCCTACTGGGAGCGCCGGCTTTCCAGCCGGCTTACTGGGAGTGCCGGCTTTCCAGCCGGCCTACTGGGAACGCCGGCTTTCCAGCCGGCCTACTGGGAGCGCCGGCTTTCCAGCCGGCCTACTGGGAGCGCCGGCTTTCCAGCCGGCCTACTGGGAGCGCCGGCTTTCCAGCCGGCCTCGCCTGATGCGGGCTCAATGCCCGCATCAGGCGATCTTGCGGCCAGGGCGACTTGGTACATATCCTCCCAAATGTTCAGCTCGGATGAGTTTGGCTCGGGTTTGAAGGGTTTTCGCGATTTCCTACGTCTTTGGCACGGCATTGAGCCGTGCCAAAGACGTGCCGGCTAGAAAGCCAGCGGTCCCAGTGGCCAATCCCGGCCGGCTGGAAAGCCGGCGGTCCCAGCAAGGCTCTCCAAAGCCAGCCTCTACTTTCGATATCCTTGTTCCGTGATGTGGCCCAGTCCAGCAAGCATCGAGAGGAAAACGGGGACAGACCACGGTTTTCGGCATGAGCGCGATTCTGTAAAACGCGGAAAACGTGGTCTGTCTCCGTTTTCGGTCGTCCCCTTTTTCGGTCCCCGTTTTCGTAGTCCCCGTTTTCGTACTATCTAGCAACCGATATCGATGAGAGCACAACTGCCGCACAAAGAAAGATTAGGTTTATCTGGAAATTGGACAAGGATCTGCCGAGCGACGGGAAGGGAGATGTCATTGACGAAATTTGGGCGGATGAAGTCATGCAAGTGCTGATGCGTAGCGCTAGCTGTGGGAACAAGAAGACCAAGAGCGGTTAGGAGGAAAACAGCACGGGAGTACTATCGGAGATAGGAACGCAGTTGGTTGCGAAGACGTTCAAGGCCGAACTCGGTCGAGACATCCGACTTCTTCCGCTTGATCCCGTCAGCGGCCCGGCAGGCGGTGTCTGCGGCGCTGGACAGTAGCAGGCCCGGCGCTCGTTCGATCCAGTAGGTGTCTTCGCTCACCTTCCGCTTGACGTCGAAGGGGAGGAAGGCGGTCGAGGCAACGTTGCTGAGATCGCTTGGGATGTGCTGCACGCGGAGGGCGCCGCCGGCGGCCGTGCGGGACTCGATTTGGGCTCGCCAAGCGTCGATCTCCTTCCAGAAGTTCGGGTCGCCGTTGCCGAACTTCTGGCGGCTGGTGATGGAGCCGAAGGCGACGCCGAGCGAGAGGGCGGCTTGTGCCTTGCCGGACAGCATGTTGTCGGCCTCGATGGTGTCGACGTGGGCGCTCAGCTTGAACTCGCGGTCGGCCTGGGCCTGTAGCTGCGCTTTGAGGGGTGCCGCGTCCTCTTCGGTGACCGTCGCTGACTCGTCGAGGCGCAACTCGGAAAGCTGGGAGATGGCGGTGATCAGGCGAAGGTGTCCGGCCGGATCGTCTTTCACGGCGACCACATAGCCCAAGTACTGGTTGTGCAGTCCTTTCGGCGTCACGGCAATTCGCCGGACGCAGGACGGCGTCTCCCAGGTCGCGGAGAGTTCCATCAAGGCGTCGAAGTGGGTATCGCCGTAGGTCGCGAAGTGGAGCCGTGTGCCGAGGGCCTCGATGCCTTCATCGAACAGATCGCGGTCCACGGTCATGGCCGTGCCGTCCGGGACGCCGGGGATGCCAGCCAGCAGCAGTGGCTCGCGGGCATCGCCGGTCAGGTTGGCGGCTCGATGGCAGCCGATAGCCGCGAGGTATTTGGACGAGGTCAAGACATCCCAGGTGTCGTCGAGGGTTGCCGGTAGCCGTTGGCCCGCATCGCGCTGGGCCATGCGTTGGTAGATGTCGTAGATCTCCTGGCCGGTCAACTCGGTCTCGCGGATGCGGCGCTGGGTGACGGCAACGCGCTCCAGGGCTTGCTTCTCCAGGGCCTGCTCGGTGATCTCGCCATCGGCCAGGCGGCGGAAGTCCTCCTCGGTCACCGGCAACATCGAGAGCTGCTGCTCGCCCACGACCGAGATCATGTTGCCCAAACGGTTCAGAAGCCGGTCGTAGACGATCTCCTCGACGGAGTCCAGGTAGCAAAGGTTCTGGACGTAGATATGGTTGTGTCTTTGACCGATACGGTCGATGCGGCCGATGCGCTGCTCCACCTTGGCCGGGTTCCAGGGCAGGTCGAAGTTGACCAGGTAGTCGGCGGTCTGGAGGTTCAGGCCCTCGGCGGCGGCATCGGTGCAGACCAGGATGTCGATCTGACCACGCAGGAAGCGCTTCTTGATCTCCTCGCGCTCGGTGCCGACCAGCTTTCCTGTTTCTGGGTCGGTGTACTGGCCGCCTCGGCCGGAGTAGGTCCCGATCAGGAACTTCTGGTTGACCTGCTTGAAGCGCCTGACGAGATCCTGAACGGTGTCCCAGAACTGGCTGAAGATCACCATTTGGTCGATACGACCGGGTCGCTCCGTGTCCTTGCGTTGTTGCACATAGCCGAGCAGGACCTGCATCTTCGACGAGGCGGGCGCGGCGTCGTACAGACTGCTCCCGAGCATCTCGCCCAGACGCTCCAGCTCCCAACGCAGGTCTTCCTCGGTCCGATTCTTCAGGAGTTGATCGATGATCTCGGCGTCCGAGTCGTCCAGCTCGAAGTCTTCCTCGCCCTCGACTGTGCTCCCGGTCGCCAGGGCCGCGGGCGAACCACCGTTCTCCAGATACTCCAGGGTTGCCGCGACCCGATCGCGCCGCCGGCGCAGGGTCTCGGCGATGGCCCAGAGGCTCGATGCGAAGCGTCGTCGGAGAAAGCTCAGGTAGAAGCCGGTTGAGACCCGCGTCTGTTGGTCGTTGGCTGCGGTTACCTGCTGCGCGAGGTCCTGGGCATAGTCCTCCAGGGACTCGTAGGCATGTTTCTCCTGGGCCGTGTACTGGATGCGCCGCATCGGCAGCACATGGCGATGGGCGAGATTGCTCTTCAGCTCTCCGTTCTGCTGGTAGACGCGCAGCAGGGCGCGGTTGTGGCGCATCATCACCCGCGACAGAGGCGCGGACGCGAAGATCGCGCGCAGGAGCTGCTTCAGGCTGAATGCGGTTGGCGGAAAGCCTTTCTCCAGCCAGTTGTCGTACTGCATCCGGTTCGCCGGTGTCAGCACGGTCTCGCGGATGTGCTCGGCCAGCTCCGGATCATGGCGGTGGATCGAGCGCAGAACCTGGCGCACGAACGCCAGCTCGTCCGGATAGACCTGCTCGCCGCGCTGGATGCGGCCCTGAACCTCGTAGTAGGCCGCCGTCAGCGACGGGTCCTGCAAGAACGGGCCGACACGCCGGGTCAGCTGGAACAGGTCGTAGACCTCGATGGGATCGAGCTGCATCGGCGTCGCGGTCGCCAACCACAGGGCCTTGGCGCGTGGTCGCAGCCCATCGGCGACGGCACGATAGAGCTCCCCGTAGCGGGGTTGCACCGTGGTGCCTTGGGTCGCGTTCTTGCGCCTTGCATAATGGGCCTCGTCGACCAGGGCGATGTCCCACTCGTGGCTCGTCAACTCACCGCAAAGCTCCTTTCGGCGCACCAGGCCCGTCGAGACGATGGCCAGGTCCGGTGCGAACACCGTCTTGCTCGGGAATTGCCGCTCGGTCGGATGGATAACCTCGTGGCGGGGCTTGGCGCCGTTCAGGGCTCGGGCGAAGGGCAGATAGAACTTCTCTTTCAGCTCGTTGTGCCATTGCTTGCCCAGGCTCGCCGGCGGAGCGATCAAGACCCGGCGTGCCAGGCCGGACAGGATCAGCGATCGCAGCGCCAGACCCGCCTCGATGGTCTTGCCGAGCCCGACCTCGTCGCAGAGCAGAAAGCTATAGGGCCAGGACTTGATCAGCCGCCGCGCGACGACCGCCTGATGGGGCCAGGGCTCCACCGGCGCCGTCACCATGCCCACCAGCCGACCGTTGGGCATACGCGGCGCATCCCGCAGGATCGCGAACTGGAGCCACTCCCTTGCCGAGGGTCGCGGCGCCTCCGGCGGCAGCTCCGAGGAGCCATCGATCTCCTTCGGTTTGGTTACCTTGGTCGCGATCTGGATCAGCCGCTCCTGGACCGCATCCGGCAGCGTCAGTACGCGCAGACCGGGATCGTCGTCGTTCCAGATGGCCTCGAAGGACGCGTCCACCCGGTCGGCGAACTGGGCGTCCTTGTCCCCCTCCCAGTCGCAGCGGACCACCAGATTCTCGGCGTTGGCCGTTAGGGCCGTCTTCGATTCGTTCAGCGAGCCGGCGGCGACCAGCCGGTTGTCCTCTGCATCCCGGAAGATGGCCCACTTCTCATGGGCATAGCCGTCGATGCGGGAAGAGAAGGGCAGGGGCTCGCCCGTCTCTCGATGCACGCGCAGCGCAACCCGCAGCTCCAGATAACCCTCTTGGACCATCCAGCTCAATAGGCCCAGGCCGTTCGTGACAGTCTCCGGCCAATCAGCGAGACCTCCCAGCTCGGCCAGCAGGGAATCGGCCAGGCGCTTGCGGTCGTCCTGGTCGACGATGGCGCGCACGTCCTCGGGGTCCAGGTCGGCGCCGACCACCAGGCGCACATGCCCCTGGTTCTTGATCAGCGCCGTGAAGCCCTGGGAGGCCACGGCCAGGGACGTGGAGGTGAAGTAACCGGCAACCCGGTCGTAGCGCACCGACGCACGCAGCGCCGGGATATAGAAGTCGTGCAGGATGTCGCACTCGGTGCTGCGGTACCAGGCTTGCCAGACCGAGTCGGAGAGGCAGGGAGTCGAGGGCTGGCCGCTCATCTGTCTACCCCGGCGCTGGGAAGATTCACCACAGAGAACACAGAGAGCACAGAGCTAAAGAGAAATAGAGAGTCAACAAACATGTTTCTGTGCTCTCTGTGGTATTCCATTAAGAAGCGCAGTGAGCCACCACAGCTTGGATACAGGGAAATGCTTTTTAAATCCAAACCCTATAGCTCGTTTTTCTTCATTTATTCTGCATTGAGGGCACTTTATTCTGCATCCTTTTCTGCAATCTTCCACGTTGGCGGCCTCCGTTATCCATCCAGATAGTCTCGCACCGCGTTGACGAAGGCCTCGGCCTGAGAGAGCAGCTCCGTCGCATCCGCCGGTTCGACCGAGCCGCCGGTGTAGTCCGCCAGCAGCCGGACCTCCTCCGCGCGATTCAGCATCCGTCCCAGCTCCTTCGGAAGCCGGCCGGGCTTGACCAGTTGGAGCCCGAAGGCCGCGATCAGACCGCTATGAGTCTTGGTGGTCTCGGGCTCGACCTCGTTGGCGAGCGCGGCCCGCGCGGCATCGAACATCGCGTAGTAGGCCCGATTGCAGGCCCCGTCGGTATCACCGGCGTCGAGCAACAGGCGAGCCGATGCCAAGGCGCGGTCGGCCTTTTGCATCAGCGCTGCACTGGCGTTTGGTTGGGTCACAAGCGCAGGCCCTCGCGGGCGATGTTCTTCAGCAGGCGAGGATTGGCGTAGTGATCCGGGTCCGCCCACTCGTCTTCCCAGATGGGCAGGGGTTGGATGCGAATCCCGGTCTCCAGCAGGACGTCAAAGGCCTCGTCGGCCATCGCGAGCTTGGTGGGCAGCAGGCGCTGGTGATCTCCGCGCAGCAGCACGGCGACATCGGCGTCGCTGTCGCGGGCGTGATCGCCGCGGGCGCGACTGCCGAACAGCATCATGTCCAGCACGTCGTACTTGGCCGTGATCCGCTCGGCGAACAGGCGCAGGGCCTCCGCGGTCGCGGTGTCGATGCTGGCGTCGTGCTCGGTCTTCATGGCGGCGGTCTGATGATCAGCTCAGCTGTCTGCCCAGGCCGTAAAGCATGGTACGAGCCTCGCGTTGGCGGTCTGGGTGTCGGGCCTCGGCGGCCCAGACCTCGAGGAGGTCGATGATGCGGTCCGAGTGCTCGGCGGCGTGCTCTTGCAGGTAGGCCCGGGCCACTGGGATGTCGCCCTCGCGGTAGGCCATGATCAGGCCGTGGAGGCGGTCCCAGTCGGTCTGCGGGTTGGCGAGCCGGGCCGGTTGTCGTTCTTCCGGCAGAGCCAGGCGCAGCTTGGAGCCCTTGCGAACGAGGGGGGCGTGGACCTGCTCCGACTTCGAGGCGCGACCGCCGGTCTCGGTGTTCAGGCCGATCTCGCGGTCGGTGACCTTGTATCCAGTGCTCCCCGAGCTGCTGGTCTTGTTGACCAGGGCGATCCCCAAGGACTTCGACAGCAGAAGGATGTCGTCGTAGGCGACATCCAAGCACTCCCAGATGCCGAGGATGGTCAGGGCCATCGCGGTCTCGCTGTCGAGATCGCCGACCTGGACCTTGCCCTTGGTGATGCGGCTGACCCGGCTCTGGGCCACGACGCGGCTGGCCTCGTTCATGGCCTGAATAGGACTTACCAGCTCGTCACCGTCCTGCACGGGCCAGTTCGCGGTGAGCACCTGAAGGGCCCTGCCGTAGCTCGCTACCATCTCGTCGACCGGGTTCAGCCTCAGCGGCACGAAATCCTCCAAGCCGGAGTGAACCGCACGCTCGATATCGTAGCGCACGCCTTGGCCGCCGAAGCCTTGCCACACAGTTGTGCCGGTTTCGTTTTGATCGCGCTTGCGGCAAGCGATAAAGATCGAGCTGGCAGCCGCGGCGAGGTTCATTTGGTGAGTTGAATGGCTGCTCTCTGACTCAACGGGAAAGCACGCGGTGATCTCCCAGCCCGCCTCGACGAGTGAGCGAGTCAGCGTTTCCCATGCATCCTGCGACTTATGGTTGAACATCAGGGTAAACAAACCGTCGTTCTTCAGCGTGCGCCGGCACTCCTGGAAGATCTCCCCCATCATGCGCTCGTATTCTTGCTTTGCTTTTGCTCCGCTTCCGTCTCTGGCGCGATTAGCTACAGCCTCGGTTTTCTTGTCTGTTAGGCGCCGATTGAAAACGCCAGGATAAAAGTCGCTAAGCGTGCGCTTCTGCCATACGTAGTAATAATCGGAAAGCTCCGCGTACAGCACATTGTCGTAGTACGGAGGATCCATGCAGACTAGGTCGACGGATTGATCGGGCACCTGCGGCAGGTATGCGGCTGCCTGATTCAAGATGGTTACCGGCGGCGCACCCTCTGTCTTTAAGTACACGGGCTCTGCGAGATCTGCGATCCCCTTGTATGCGTCTACGGCCTGGGAGAGTGCCCACGCGGCTCCGGAGTTTGATCCCACGAAGACCATCTCGCCGAACGTCCACTGGATCGCAAAATTATGGCGGCCGAACGTACCTTTGATGATGCCACGGGTATATTCCCAGCGGGTGTGGCGGCTGTTGTAGTCTGCGCCCTTGTCGATCGCGAACTGGAGGTAGGTGACGACGGCGCGACCACGTTCTCGGCCCAGCTCTGCGAGAATCTCCGGCGTGCGGCGGACCAGTTCCTCCGTGAGCGTGACATGTCCGATGAGCTGCCGTGGTGTAAACATGTCGCACCACCGTTCCTCGCCGTACATCCGGTGGCCACGATCGTAGTTGGAATACTTATCTATGCTTCCGGTCGGGATCAGCCCCGCCGCGTCCCATCGCTCCCAGTCCTCCTTCAGTCTGCGCTCCGCCTCTGCCAAGGCGTCGAGGTCGCGCTGATTCGGCGGACGGAAGTACCGGATCTTGCGGGTCTTGATCTCGCCCTTGCGGGCGCCCGAGCTGTAACGCTCGGGTTTGCCATGGCGGTCGAGCTTAGGCTCCAAGCGCACCGCGACCACCGCGTAAAGCCGATCCTCCCATCCCCCGTGGGGTGACTCGCTACGCGCCTGCCGCTTGATCTCATCACCGTCGATGGCCTGCTTGCAGTGCACACATTGGCCGGTGCCTCGGTTGACCGTTGCTGCGTTGGGGTCCTCGCCATTGGGGCCCCTGCCGTGCACAATCCGGTAGGTGTCGAAACGAACGGTACCGTTCTCGGGGATCATGCGAGCACCCCAAGGGTCGGACGCCTCCTTGGACAGCCAATGGGTGTTGAGCAGTGGGGCCTCGCCGCCGCAATGGGGACAAGTTGTCTGGCGTACGAACAGGTACGAGGTTATTTGCTCTCGATTGAAGGTCTCGAAGTGCTCCGGGGCTTGCCCTAGATAGGCTCGGAGTGAGCGCTTCTCTTCTTCGGGTAGAGAGCCCTCGGCGAGAAACACTGGAGGAAGGGATTCATCGAGTCTGGCAAGAAGTCTTGCTCCCCAGTTCTCAATGTTCTTAACGAGATCTCGGCCAAAACGCGCCGGATAGTCCAGGGTCGCATAAAGAATGGCAGTAGCGACAGGATTGAGCTCGTTCGCGACTACTTTATGTCCAAGACGAAGCGCCTCGAACGGAATGGAGCCGCCACCAGCGGTCGGGTCGAGCACCGTCAGGCCGCTTGGCCTATAGGCAACTGGCGTTGCGTACGCCCTGTCGTACCCGTAAAGATTCGGCACACGGGTATCGTTTGCCTTGGCCAGCGTCATGAGATCCTTAAACCATGCCGGGTCTCCCGTCACGTGCCGTACAGGAAAAACCTCCCCTTCCCGTGGCCAAGGCATCGGTAGCGGGCGACTTTGCTCTTCCCATTGTCTCAACACAGGGTCACCAACCAGATCTGGTCTATCGGCCTTCAGAGCTGCTATTTGGCTTCGATTCTCAGCTCGGAACTCCTGCTCCTTATCAAGTGCCCGCAATACTACGCCGTCAACCCGCAAGACTTGTTCGTTGCCGAGGGGATGGACACGCTCAAGCAAATTGCCGGTTAAGGTCCAGGGTTCGCCGTACACCAGCGCCTGCACCTGCTCAATGCCGAGCTGCCGGATGAAGGTGTCTGGGACCGTGCCGGCGGGGTCAAGGGACGCCACAATTGCGGCGCGGCTGGGCGTCAGCGGTCGGCGTGCCCACCAGACGTGGAGGCGGTGCGTTGGGGGGGCCAGGCCGGTGTCGCGCTCTCGGGTGGTCTCTGCACCCACCTGGTGACATGGAAACCCCACCTCGATCAACCGAAGGTCGTCGTGTCTTTCCATCACTCAGCCCTGAAGCGTTCCAACATATTGCCGATGTCCGGGTCCTTCGGATGCCCCCCGAGCATGATGCGCAGCCCAGACAGCGCCCAGCGGTTGGCGCTGGGGCCGAAGCTCGTGGCCCGCGAGAGCCAGTAGGCGGCCTCCTCGCGGGTGAACTGGGCGACCCGGTAGGCGATCAGCTCGACCCGGTCGAGATCCTTGAGCCGGTCTTGGAGGCGGAAGATCAGGCCGAGCTTGGCGCCGGCCTCTTCGTTGAGCGGCAGATTGCCGCGGAAGCGCAGGCCCTCGGGTGTCATGTAGCGGTTGAGCTCCAAGGGGATGCCGGCCTCGTCGGTGACCGGCTCCAGGATGCGCCGCAGCACGGGCAGGCACCGGTGCTGGGGCTCGCCGTAGAGGCTGCCGCGCTCGATGAGGACCGGCCGGGCCTTGCCCCGTTGGCCGTCCGCATCCCGAGCGTCTTCGTACTCGTCGCGGAAGTGCCGCTCCTTGATCACCAGGATCGGGATCGGCTTGTCCTTCCATTCGGTGACGCGCAGGACGAAGGGGGCCTTCGCGTTCAGCTTGGCCAGGCGCTCCTTGTGGTGCTGCTTGAGGTCGAGCTTCTGTTTCTGCTTGGGCATTTAAGATTAACCACAGAGGACACAGAGGACACAGAGAGAAAGAAAAGGACTCAATATCCTCTGTGCTCTCTGTGTCCTCTGTGGTGAAAAACTCTTCATAACTTGAACCGTTGGACGCCATCGACGAGGCGCGTCACGTTGAAGTTGATCAACAACCCGGTGTCGATCGAAGCCAAGCGCATGTAGGTCAGAATCTGGGCGGTATGGATCGGCAGCACTTGCTCGATCGCCTTTAGCTCCAAGAGCAAGCGGTTTTCCACAACCATGTCGATCCGGTAGCCGCAGTCCAGGCTCGCGCCTTTGTACTTAACGGGCAACGGAACCTGGAGTCGGTATCCAACGCCTTGCTGGCCCAACTCATGCGCTAAACATGCCTCATATGCCGACTCCAGCAATCCAGGACCAAGGTGACGATGGACCTCGATTGCCGCACCGATCACCGCCCCTGTCAAAGGATCTTTCTCCAACTCTGTGCCCTCTGTGTTCTCTGTGGTGAACATCAATCACGAACGCAGCCGCTCGACCAGCTTGCAGTCGGGTTGCGGTGCGCTGATGACGAGCTGGACCTCGGCCTGCTGTTGCTCGGTCAGGTCGATGGCGACGTCGAGCAGCTCGTCGAGGGTGCGTACATCCTCCGGCGCCAGGTTCTGAAGCTGGATGTTGAAGATGCCGCCCTGGGGGAATTGGAGGCCGCTGACTTCCAGGTAGTCGATGGTGGACTTGCCGCCGCTCTTGTAGATCTGGGCGATCTGCTTGAGGAGTGGCAGGACCTTCTTTTTGGCCTCGTCGCCGCCGATCTGGATGCCGGTCGGCTTTTTGGTGACCCAGCCGCGCTTGCTGGCCTCGGGCTTGGTGACGACCTTGTACTCGGGGCTGACGGTTTCCATGACCCAGTCGCTGGCGCCGCGCAGGGCATCGGGCTCCATGTCCGGGTTCTTGTCGACGGTGTGGACGTAGAAGTGTCCGCCCTTGATCAGCTCGTCGACGGCCTTGCAGATGTCCGGGGTCGCGACGCTGCCGTGGTCCTGCTCGACCTTGGCGGCGATCTCGGCCACGGAGCAGTAGCCCGTGGCGTTGATCTCGTCCTGGACCCACTGGCGGATGCGGGCCGGATCGGGCTTGTCCGACTCGGTCCAGCTGCGCTTCTTGGCGCCCTGGGGCGTGACGACGCTCCATCCGGGGTCGGTGAGGGTGACCTGGTAGGGGATCTCGCCGGTGTCGCGGGAGTGGAATTCGGTGGGCTTCTCGGAATCGGCCTCGCCCATGCGGAACAGGCACCAGGCGCCGTGGTTGACGCCGGCGCGGATCAAGGTGTCGAAGACGCTGGGCTCCTCGAGCAGGGGCCAGTCGCGGCGGCGGGCGAAGTCGGCGCGCAGGTCGGCCAGGGTGCGGTAGTCCTGATTGGCGAAGAAGAGCTTGGCCGCGGAGGCGCCGGCGGTGGTGCTGCCGGCCAGCTCGGCGGTGACCAGCTCGCCGTCGTTGAGCAGGACCTCTTTGATGCGCTCGATGACGGATACGCCGCCTTCGCCGCCGGCGGTGCTGATCTCGCGGCGGATGATCTTGCCGCCCTGGCCCCCACCACCCCCACCGGGAAACCAGAGGTTGCGATAGGCCTGGGTGACGACGGTAATGAGGGCCTGCTCGCGCTCCTTGGTGTCGCGGCTGAAGGTCTGGTCGCTGAGCGCCGACTCGGAGAGACCATAGGCGGCCGGGTCTTGCTTGAGGATGCGGCGCGCCAGCACGTCGACGGCGATGCTCTGGAGGCGGTCGCGCAGCTCCAGGGCGCGGCTCTCCTGGTTGTCGAGCATATCGTCGCCGGCGCGATGGTCGCCGGTGACGTTGACGGTGTCCGGGATCAGCAGCAGGACCAGGTTCTGCTCGATGCGCGGGCGATTGGGGCCGGCCTGGGTGATCAGCTCGTCTGGCTTGATGCTGTTGGCATCGAGGGCGATCAGGGCGAGGGTCGGCTTGCCGGTCTTGTCCGGGATACGCTCCGGGACGGAGACCTCGGGGATGACCTCGAAGTGGTGCTGTCCGGCGGTGACCACCTTGCGCGAGGTTTGGCTGAGCAGCTCCTCGATGCGATCCGAACCGCGCAGGCCGCGGCGGATGTCGGCGAGCACGCGGTTGATGGAGACGCCGGTGCTGGCGTAGTAGCGGCCCTCGGTCTCGGAGTAGCGCAGGTAGTAGGCGTTGGAGCGGATGGCGTCCAGGGCGGTCTCGACCTGGGGCGGGGTCATGCCGGGGAAGGCGGTCGCGAACAGGGCGTCCTGCTTGTTGATGCCGAAGACGTTGGAGGCGAGGCCTTCGCCGAATCCGGCCAGGCTGTGCAGGAAGACGGTCTTCCAGGTGTCTTCAAAGAGCGAGAAGCCCTCCGGATGGGGGTTGTGTTTGTCCATCAGGGCGGCGTTGCTGTCCTGGGCGCTGAGGTCGCCGCTGTCGGCGCCGCCGATGTCGGCGGTGATGATGGGCAGCAGCTCGGCACTCTCGGTGCGGCTGATCAGCTCGTCGGAGAGGCGATGGTCGCGCAGGTCCAGGTGGCAGGTGTGGATGGCGGGGACCGCGGTGTGCTTCTTCCAGAGGTTGGAGACGGTGAGCGCGAGGACGCGCAGGACGCCGCGGGTGCCCTGGAAGGTCTCGACCGTGGAGAGCTTGCCGGTGAGGTAGTCGACCAGGGTTGGGTGAAAGGGGTAGTGGGCGACCATGCGCTCGCGGAAGGTCTCCTGGCGCGCGGCCTCGGGCAGCAGGGTCGCGGTGCGTCGGTACATGTCCATGTAGGCATCGGCGGTGCTTGCGGCGCCTTCCTGGTCGATCTGGCCGAACAGGCGGCGGGCGAGCACGCGCGAGATCTCCTGGCCGCGGACGGGGGTCACGGTGGTGACGTCGCGGGCGACGACGCTGCGGACCTCGCCGTCGGCGCGGCGGGCGATGTCCAGGGCCTCGGTCTTGCTGACCTCCTCGCCCTTGGCCTTGGAGACGATCTCCGAGAGCATCGCAGTCTGGCGGGCGAAGGCGTCTTTCTGGCTGGCCAGGGTCAGGACCACGCTGATGCCGATGTGGTCCTTGGCGTACTGGAACAGGGACATCAGGAAGGTGGCGACGCTGGAGCGGCCGCCGGGGCGGGCCGCTTCGACGCGGGCAGCATAGGCCGCCAGCTCGTCGAGCATGATGAGGACGCGACGGCCCTTGAGGACCACGTCGAAGTATTCGTCGCCGGGGGAGCCGAACGAGGTGGCGGTGGAGCCGATCTCCCGGTAGATGTCCTCGCCGCCGATCTGGTAGGCGATCTCGCCCCAGAGGGTGTAGGGAATCAGGCGCGAACCCTTGGTCTCGTGGATCGCGACGCGGTCGCCGGCGATGCCGACGACGGTGACAGCTCCCGGCGCGAGCAGGAGGTCGGCGTCGATCAGCTCGCGGGCCGCATCAGCGATCTCGGTACCGCGGTAGGCGAGATGCGTGGCCGCGATCAGGGTGTGGGTCTTGCCGCCGCCGAAGGCCGTCTCGGAACGCTGGATTGCGGGGAAGCTGGCGTCGGTGCCTTTCAAGCGGCCGAAAATGTTGCGCAGCATCAGGCGCATACCTTCCGTGGGGTAGGTGCCCTCGCCGAAGAAGGCGAGGGGGTCCGTGTAGATGTTCTCGACGACACCGGTCTCGCCCCGATAGTGGCCGATGACCTGCATCAGGTTGGCGGTGAAGATCTCGGGGTTGAAGGTCCCGGCGAGCAGGTCCTTGCGCGGTGTGCATGTGTCGAGGATGGACATCGTCATGCGACTTGGTCCTTTGGTGCGAGCTTGTTCATGTCGGCTAACGTGTTCTTGTCGGTTTGCCCTTGGGCTAGAGTGTCTAAATCATAACTTATTAATATTTATAAAGCATTTTGAGTCCTATCGTGATGCTTCTACCCTCGAACTGACTCATAAGGAAGAAAATAGTAATCTAATCAATATGTTATATTAATCGGCAAGCGCACATTTTTCTGCCTCTCCTGGATTTCATGGGAACCAATAAAAACATGAAAAACAATTACTTAAGCTCATTTTTTCGTACACATCAAGGTTAAAATGTAGTCGAGCGCAAACTCTGTAACTCATTGATTTATAATGTGTCAACCCCGAACCGGTCATATCCGTTGAGATCCAAGCATATCCTTTGATAGAGGTGTCCAAGGTTGGTGATGCCATAGCAGCGGCGTTTGATGACTTTGATCTTATTGTTTAATCCCTCGACAAAGCCGCTGGTGTGTCGACCAATAAAATAATTCGTCACTTCCTCAAAGTGAGTAATTAAAGTGGGTGTCCTTTTGTAACTGTTTCCTTTTGTAACTGTTCTTTTGTAACTGTTTTGTAACTGATGGCCCCAGACCCCCGAGCCCTAGGAGCGACGGCTGACTGGGAGCGCCGGCTTTCCAGCCGGCCTCGCCTGATGCGGGCTCAATGCCCGCATCAGGCGATCTTGCGGCCAGGGCGACTTGGTATGTATCCTCCCGAATGTTCAGCTCGGATGGGTTTGGCTCGGGTTTGAAGGGTTTTCGCGATTTCCTACGTCTTTGGCACGGCATTGAGCCGTGCCAAAGACGTGCCGGCTAGAAAGCCGGCGGTCCCAGTGGCCAATCCCGGCCGGCTGGAAAGCCGGCGGTCCCAGCAAGGCTCTCCAAAGCCAGCCTCTACTCTCAATACCCTAGTTCCATGAAGTGGCCCAGTCCAGGCCCAGTCCAGCAAGCATCGAGCATTCGTCGGTGGACAGTTGCTTCGTGCAGCACTGCGAAAGTTCCAGGACTCAGAACAAGGTCAGCACCGCGGCACAGATGCCGATAAAACACAGCAAGGCAGAAGGCAACAGCAGCCAGCGCTTGTGCAATGCGCTCTGGCGAAAATAGCCCTGGATACTGAATGCACCCTCGCTCCGATCGCCAAATAACCGGTTCATGTCGACCTCATAGCGGCGCGGAATCAGACTGGACAATGCCAACGCCAGGGCGATCCCCCAGCAGCCAAAAGCGAGATACAGCCAGATGCCGATGTCGATCGCGCACTCGGCGCCAGCGAGCAATTTCAGCGCGGCGGCGTACAGGCCGGCGACCGCCAGCTCCAGGGTGATGAGCTGACGTGCCAGGTCGTCCATCCGCCCGCTCTGGCCGATCAGATCCTCGATGAATTTGTCCTGCAACAGCTGATCCGTGCGAGAAGGCGGCTGGGTTGGAATCGGCTTGTCGTCAACAGGCATGTGTTCTCTCCATTGGAATTGTCGATGTCACGGGCGAACAACGCCTCGATGCGCAGGCCCGGCGCACCTGAAGCAGCTGCACCAAGGTGACTGGTACCCAGGCGCTGCCTTTGCACAGTCTCGTACAGCAGTGCGGATGTCCCGCTTGCGTTTCTGCTGTTCGTCGTTGTCCCGATCGCTCATCGCGGGTCATCGATGACGAGCAGCACAGCAACCAGCGCCAATGCAGCGCAATGCAACCGATCCGGCGCCCTCGCTGACCTGCGGCTGCCTCGCCATCATGCACGACTATCTGCGAATTTGGTACAGTGGCGTCGAAATCCATTGTCAACGGGAGTGCATGATGACAACACAACGGCCCTGGTTCGAATGCTGGAAATGCAAGCGGCGTTTTGGGCAAGTCGTGGATCTCGAGGGCGAGCCGCTGCTGTTGCTCGAGTGTCCGTATTGCGGCGCTCAATGCAAGGTGGACCTGGCCTTGCTGGATCGGCAGCGGATCATTTCGGTGAGCCGCGCTGTGCGCGACGCTTCGCCGACCCGGCAAATCGAACTGGCCGATGCCCTGCCGACCTCCAGCCCAGAACAGCCCTTATCCGAACCGCCATCCGAACCGGCATCCGAACCAACCCCTAACCCCACGACCCGAGCAGGCAAAGCATGAATGCGCCGCGCGCCGTCGCTGGGCCAGGCCTGGTATTACAGCCCGCCGAGGATCTGCTGCAACGGCAGCCGGACTTGTCGCGCATGGCCAAGGAGCTTGCGTTGCGCTATGCGCATCGCGAGCTGGTCACCGATCAGCAATTACAAGCCCTGGGCGCGCGCCTGTGGCAAGCCCTGGATGCCGCCGACCAGCTGGAGCAGGCGCGCGCGCGGGCCGGGATGCAGGTCTTGCCGCTGGCGATCGAATGTACGCAACCGCAACTGATGCAATGGCCCTGGGAGATCCTGCACCATCCCGAGCTGGGCTTTATCGGGCGTGGAGCGGCCTTTGCACTGTCCCGTCGCCTGCGGCCGGCGTCGGCGGAGCGGGCGATGACGCTTGAACCCGGCCCGCTGCGGGTCTTGCTGTTCACCTCCCTGCCGGACGATCTGGATGCCGAGCGCGGGCGTCTCGACACCGAGGCCGAGCAGGACGCCGTGCAGGAAGCCCTGGCGCCATGGATCGCCAAGGGCCTGGTGGAACTGCAAATGCCCAATGACGGGCGCTTCGCCACCTTGGTCGAGAGCGTGCGCGAGTTTCAGCCCCAGTTATTGTTCCTGAGCGGTCATGGTCGCTTCGTGCGGCCGCCGGGGGATGACCAGCCGGGCCATGGCGAGTTCCTCTTCGAGGGCGCGCATGGCGAATCCGAGCCGGTGCGCGACCGCGAGCTTGTGGACGCCTTCATCGGCGCGCGGCTGCAATGTCTGGTGTTGGCCGCCTGCGAGTCCGGCAAGGCCGCCTCCGACGCCCTGAACAGCGGCCTGGCGCACCAGCTCAGCCTGCGCGGTCTGCCGCATGTGATCGGCATGCGCGAATCGATCCTGGATCGGGCCGGCATTCGATTCGCGCGCGCCTTTTGCGACGCCCTGGCCCGGCGCGAGCGCGTCGATGTCGCCCTGCAAGCCGCGCGTGCCGCCATGACCAAGCCCTTGTCCGGGGCGATCTGGCAGCATGCCGCGGATGCCTCGTTGGCCGAGCTGAGCCTGGGCCAATGGTGTCTGCCCATGCTGCTCAGCGCCGATCCCGGCCGCGCCCTGATCGACTGGGCGTTTTCGCCCCAGCCGCCGCCGCGGCCGATGAACCTGTTCCTGGACAAGGTCAGCTTGCCAGGGCGTTTTCTCGGCCGGCGCAAGGAACTGCGTGCGTTGGAACGGCAACTGCTCAGCGGCCAGCGTCGGCAACTCCTGATCACCGGTCCCGGCGGCCAGGGCAAAACCGCCCTGGCCGGCAAACTGGCATTGTCATTCCAGGCCACAGGTCGCGAGGTACTGGCCTGGTCGGCGCGCCCGGAAAACGCCTGGGAAGAATTCCAGCTCGACCTGGAACTCGCCCTGTCCGTCGACAACCAGCAACAATACCAGCGGCTGCTGGCCCAGGGCCGGGACCAGGCCACCCAGGCCGCCTGGTTATTGCGCCTGCTGTTATCCCAGCATCCCGAAGGCCTGGTGTTATTGTTGGACAACTTGGAATCCCTGCAACAACCCGACAGCCTGGCGCTGACCCAAGACGCAATGGGCGCCACCCTC
The DNA here is from genome assembly GCA_016745215.1 of Thiohalocapsa sp. PB-PSB1. Classification (GTDB taxonomy): domain Bacteria; phylum Pseudomonadota; class Gammaproteobacteria; order Chromatiales; family Chromatiaceae; genus Thiohalocapsa. The sequence goes on along the minus strand of CP050890.1, from coordinate 7,369,842 downwards.
AGTGCCTGGATCGATGCTGCACAGCGGCTGCTCCCGCAGGGGCTGGTGCTGCTGCTGACCTCGCGCTGGCGCCTGCCGACTTGGCCCAAGCAAGACCACTGGCCGCTGGAACACGCCAACTATGGCGATTTCGTGCGCTATGCCAGCCAGCACCTGCCGGCCGCCTTTTTCCAGCGTCGCGACCGACTGCGCCAAGCCTACCGCGTCCTGCACGGCAACTGGCGCGGCCTGGAATTCTTTGCCGCGGCGCTGCGCGATCTGGACAGCCAAGCCGAGCAGGCGTTTCTGCAGCGACTGGCCCAGGCCGAGACCGAGGTACAGACGGACATGGCCTTGCAGACCGTGATCGGTCATCGCAGCGACGCCGAACAAGCCCTATTGCATCGCCTGCCCGCCTATCGCACCCCGGTGCCGCTGGAGGGCATCATCAAGCTGGCGCTGGACCTGCCGCAGCCGGAGCGACTGCTGGACACCTTGATGGCCGTCTCCCTGGTCGAACAACGCGAAGCCCCGGACCTGCTGACGCGGGAATACCAATGCTCGCCGCTGGTGGCGGATTGGCTGCGCCGCAACCAGGCACCGGCCCCGAGCGCCGAACAACGCAACGCAGCCGCCGACTACCAGGTTTATCTGTACCGGCACCAGCGCACGACCTTGATACAGGCCATCAATGCACACGAGGCATTGCAACTCGCCGACCAGCGGGTCGAGGCCGATGGTTGGGCGCTGGCCCATATCGTCGGACCGATGAATCGGGCCGGTCTCTACGCCAGCCTGCTCGATGATTGGCTGCCCACCATCCGCGAGTCGTCGGACCCGGCCGTGCGCGCCGATGCGCTGAACCAGACCGGCAAACAGCTCCTTCATCGTGGCGACTACGAGACGGCGCTCGGCTACCTGAAGCAAGCGCTGGCGATTCGCCAGGAGATCGGCGACCGCGCGGGCGAAGGGACCACGCTGAACAACCTCTCGCAGATCTACCGAGCCCGCGGCGACTACGAGACGGCGCTCGGCTACCTGAAGCAAGCGCTGGCGATTGTCCAGGAGATCGGCGACCGCGCGGGCGAAGGGACCACGCTGAACAACCTCTCGCAGATCTACGACGCCCGCGGCGACTACGAGACGGCGCTCGGCTACCTGAAGCAAGCGCTGGCGATTCAGAAGGAGATCGGCGACCGCGCGGGCGAAGGGACCACGCTGAACAACCTCTCGCAGATCTACAAAGCCCGCGGCGACTACGAGACGGCGCTCGGCTACCTGAAGCAAGCGCTGGCGATTCGCCAGGAGATCGGCGACCGCGCGGGCGAAGGGACCACGCTGAACAACCTCTCGCAGATCTACGACGCCCGCGGCGACTACGAGACGGCGCTCGGCTACCTGAAGCAAGCGCTGGCGATTCGCCAGGAGATCGGCGACCGCGCGGGCGAAGGGACCACGCTGAACAACCTTGCGACAGTCTCCTATGCCAACGGCGACTACGAGACGGCGCTCGGCTACCTGAAGCAAGCGCTGGCGATTGTCCAGGAGATCGGCGAGCGCGCGGGCGAAGGGGCCACGCTGAACAACCTCTCGCAGATCTACCGAGCCCGCGGCGACTACGAGACGGCGCTCGGCTACCTGAAGCAAGCGCTGGCGATTGTCCAGGAGATCGGCGAGCGCGCGGGCGAAGGGACCACGCTGAACAACCTCTCGCAGATCTACCGAGCCCGCGGCGACTACGAGACGGCGCTCGGCTACCTGAAGCAAGCGCTGGCGATTGTCCAGGAGATCGGCGAGCGCGAGGGCGAAGGGACCACGCTGAACAACCTCTCGCAGATCTACCGAGCCCGCGGCGACTACGAGACGGCGCTCGGCTACCTGAAGCAAGCGCTGGCGATTCAGAAGGAGATCGGCGACCGCGAGGGCGAAGGGACCACGCTGAACAACCTCTCGCAGATCTACGACGCCCGCGGCGACTACGAGACGGCGCTCGGCTACCTGAAGCAAGCGCTGGCGATTCAGAAGGAGGTCGGCGACTCGGCCGGACTCTGCATAACGCTGTTCAATATGGGCCATATCCACTGGCAGAACGAAGAGCAGCAACAAGCCCTAGACGTTTGGGTGAGGGTCTATCGCCTGGCCCGTCCGATGAATCTGGCCCAGGCTCTTGCTGCGCTAGAGGGACTCGCCGGTTGGCTTGGCCTCGACGGCGGGCTGGATGCTTGGGAGGCCCTGGCGAATCGGATGGACGGGGACTAGGCTATTCCCGCTGGCTGTAGGGCTGAATTTTGCGCGGCTTCGGTGGGTTGCTGACCGCATTCGATCCTGCCCCGGTGGCAGAGCTGAAGCATCCGGGCTCTGTGTCGGTGTCCTTGGCGCATGGCGCTTGATTGTTCAACCGCCAAGGCGCCAAGAGCGCCAAGGGAAGCCCGCTTAGTGATGGTGCAGAAGCAAGCTAAACAGGTTTTTGGCTTGGGTGTCGCCTGCCGACTCATGCGCTACCGCTATCGGCGTCGGTATCGGAGAAAACGGGGAGAAAACGGGTATGGTTGGTGTGCACATCTTGCGATCGATGAGCCTGGGGCTGTCGGCAGAGATGACATTGCCGCGCCGGGACCGGTAGGAGCCCGCTTGCGGGCGACGGAGAGCCCGAGGCCATCGCGACGGTCGCCCGCAAGCGGGCTCCTACCCAGAGCCGAGCGCATGGGTTGGTCTGCACATCTTTCGATCGATAAGCTTAGGGCTGTCAGCAGAGATGACATTGCCGCGCCGGGACCGGTAGGAGCCCGCTTGCGGGCGACGGAGAGACCGAGGCCATCGCGACGGTCGCCCGCAAGCGGGCTCCTACCCAGAGCCGAGCGTATTGTTGGTGTGCAGGTCTTGCGATCGATGAGCTTTGGGCTGTCGGCAGAGATGACATTGCCGCGCCGGGACCGGTAGGAGCCCGCTTGCGGGCGATGGAGAGCCCGAGGCCATCGCGACGGTCGCCCGCAAGCGGGCTCCTACCCAGAGCCGAGCGCATGGGTTGGTCTGCACATCTTTCGATCGATAAGCTTGGGGCTGTCAGCAGAGATGACATTGCCGCGCCGGGACCGGTAGGAGCCCGCTTGCGGGCGACGGAGAGACCGAGGCCATCGCGACGGTCGCCCGCAAGCGGGCTCCTACCCAGAGCCGAGCGCATGGGTTGGTCTGCACATCTTTCGATCGATGAGCTTGGTGCTGTCGGCAGAGATGACATTGCCGCGCCGGGACCGGTAGGAGCCCGCTTGCGGGCGATGGAGAGCCCGAGGCCATCGCGACGGTCGCCCGCAAGCGGGCTCCTACCCAGAGCCGAGCGCATGGGTTGGTCTGCACATCTTTCGATCGATAAGCTTGGGGCTGTCAGCAGAGATGACATTGCCGCGCCGGGACCGGTAGGAGCCCGCTTGCGGGCGACGGAGAGACCGAGGCCATCGCGACGGTCGCCCGCAAGCGGGCTCCTACCCAGAGCCGAGCGCATGGGTTGGTCTGCACATCTTTCGATCGATGAGCTTGGTGCTGTCGGCAGAGATGACATTGCCGCGCCGGGACCGGTAGGAGCCCGCTTGCGGGCGATGGAGAGCCCGAGGCCATCGCGACGGTCGCCCGCAAGCGGGCTCCTACCCAGAGCCGAGCGCATGGGTTGGTGTGCACGTCTTTCGATCGATGAGCTTGGTGCTGTTGGCAGAGATGACATTGCCGCGCCGGGACCGGTAGGAGCCCGCTTGCGGGCGACGGAGAGACCGAGGCCATCGCGACGGTCGCCCGCAAGCGGGCTCCTACCCAGAGCCGAGCGCATGGGTTGGTGTGCACGTCTTTCGATCGATGAGCTTGGTGCTGTCGGCAGAGATGACATTGCCGCGCTGGGACCGGTAGGAGCCCGCTTGCGGGCGACGGAGAGCCCGAGGCCATCGCGACGGTCGCCCGCAAGCGGGCTCCTACCCAGGGCCGAACGTATGGTTGGTATGCACGTCTTTCGCTCGATGAGCTTGGGGCTGTCGGCAGAGATGACATTGCCGCGCCGGGACCGGTAGGAGCCCGCTTGCGGGCGACGGAGAGACCGAGGCCATCGCGACGGTCGCCCGCAAGCGGGCTCCTACCCAGAGCCGAGCGCATGGGTTGGTCTGCACATCTTTCGATCGATAAGCTTGGGGCTGTCAGCAGAGATGACATTGCCGTGCCGGGACCGGTAGGAGCCCGCTTGCGGGCGACGGAGAGCCCGAGGCCATCGCGACGGTCGCCCGCAAGCGGTCTCCTACCCAGGGCCGAACGTATGGTTGGTATGCACGTCTTTCGCTCGATGAGCTTGGGGCTGTCGGCAGAGATGACATTGCCGTGCCGGGACCGGTAGGAGCCCGCTTGCGGGCGACGGAGAGCCCGAGGCCATCGCGACGGTCGCCCGCAAGCGGTCTCCTACCCAGGGCCGAACGTATGGTTGGTATGCACGTCTTTCGCTCGATGAGCTTGGGGCTGTCGGCAGAGATGACATTGCCGCGCTGGGACCGGTAGGAGCCCGCTTGCGGGCGACGGAGAGCCCGAGGCCATCGCGACGGTCGCCCGCAAGCGGTCTCCTACCCAGGGCCGAACGTATGGTTGGTATGCACGTCTTTCGCTCGATGAGCTTGGGGCTGTCGGCAGAGATGACATTGCCGCGCTGGGACCGGTAGGAGCCCGCTTGCGGGCGACGGAGAGCCCGAGGCCATCGCGACGGTCGCCCGCAAGCGGGCTCCTACCCAGAGCCGAGCGCATGGGTTGGTGTGCACGTCTTTCGATCGATGAGCTTGGGGCCGTCGGCAAAAAAAGGAAAAAGGACACCAAAAGGAAAAACAAAGGAAAAAGGACACCCACTTTATTGGCAACGAGAGGAAAAAAGAGGAAAAAAGAGGAAAAAGAAGGAAAAAGGACACAAAAGAAGGAAAAAGGACACCCACTTTATTGCAAGGTAAAACGAGTGTCTTTTTCTTTTTTCTTTTCCGCCGAAGTTAAGTTTTTCAGTGCCAACGGATTAAAGTGGGCGGATTAAAGTGGGTGTCTTTTTTTAGGGCGCTTTTTTAGGGCGGAGGCCCCAGATTCACTTTCCTAGCGACCGATGTGGCAATCTACGCGGCATGGAAAACTCTTGACCGCCAACCTCCGTCGACCAAAGATCAACGCGCCCCCATCACTCCGGCACAAACGCCAGTACATTCCCATTGATGCAATAGCGCTTCCCGGTAGGCGGTGGACCGTCGTTGAAGACGTGGCCCAGATGGATGCCTGAACTCGCGCTACGGACCTCCACACGACGCATTCCATGAGAGCTGTCCTCATGCAGCGTCACGGCGCCGGCCACCGGCTGGAAGAAGCTCGGCCAACCAGTGCCGCTCTTGAACTTGGTGTCGGTGCGGAACAGCGGCTCACCGGTAATCGGGTCGGCAAAATAGCCAGGGCGCGTCTCGTCCAGATGGGAGCCGGTGAAGGGCCGTTCGGTGCCGTTCTCGAAGGCGATGCGGCGCTGCTCCGGGGTTAGGATGCGTTGCCCGAGCCATTTCCAGAAGCGCTCTCGATCGCCCTTGTAGCCCGTGTAGCGGGAGACCTCGCGGCCGTTCTCGAACAGCACGGTCGTCGGCGTCGCAAAGAGCGCCTTTGCGAGCTTCCAGCCGTCGGGCGGCGTCGTCGCGTAGGTGGTCACCACCGGCACCTCGGAAGCCCAGCTGGACAGGATATCGCGCTTGAAGAGTGCGCAGTAGGGACACTCCTCCGCCTCGAATACCACCAGCTGGCGCGCGCGGTTCAGGTCCGCTGCCATCAGCGCCTTGGGCTTCGCTTGTTCCGGCTGGCCGGGGTAGGTCACATCGGTCCCTCCGAGGCCGCAGTAGCCGTTCGGATTCTTCACCAGATAGTCTTGGTGATAGCCCTCGGCTCGGTTGTAGTTCTTCAGCGGCGCGATCTCGGTGGTAATCGGCCCGAAGCCCGCCGCCGTCAACGCCTGTTGGTAAGTATCTCGGGTGTCGGTGACAACGGCGCGTTGTCCCGGGCTTGTCGTATAAACAGCGCTGCGGTAGTTGGTGCCGACGTCGTTGCCCTGGCGATCGCCCTGGGTTGGGTCGTGATTCTGCCAAAACTGTATCAGGACCTCCTCCAGAGACACCTGCTCGGGATCGAAGGTCACCTTGATGACCTCGGCGTGGTTGCGCTCGTTACTGCGTCCGCGGGCGATGGCCTTCTCGAGGTTCAGTACATCCCGATAACCGGCCTTCTCGGCGTCACCGCCAGCGTAACCGGACTCCACATCGAGTACGCCGGGGACGGCGGCCATGCGCTTCTCGGCGCCCCAAAAGCAGCCCATGCCGAGGACGATGGATTGCGCACCGGCCGGCGCCGCCGTGGTCATCGACGACAGCACCATCGAGCTACCAGCCAGGACTATGGCAACTAGGAAAGAGGGTTTGAGCTTGAGCATCAGATCTCCGATTAGCGAACAATATCTCCCTATGAGACCGTAGGAGAAGGCAATATATTCCCGGTGTGTGGACCGATTGTCGATCTCGCCCCCCTGGTTCCCGCCTGCAACGCCGCGGCGATGTCCTCGATGGCGTGCTTCGCGTCGTCGAAGATCAGCAGGTCGTTTTGTGCAAGGTGAAGCCGGCCGCCGCCACCGCCCAACCGGAGTAGCTGTTCAGCATGGAGATGATGACGGGCATATTCGATGCTGTGAGTCGCCTAAGGTTTCGCACGCGCCCGCTGCCCGGACTGCGGACATGATTGTCTCGTTGCGTTCTGGTGTAAGGGTCGTGGCCGATCCTACGGCAGGGCGCCTTTCCGGCGCTACAGCAGTGTTTGCCCAGTCTCCGAAGCTTGGGAGCCAGCGCCCAGCGCGTGCTGGATAGTCGGCACGCGGATCGCCGCCGCCCCCCCGCGCGGCAAGGGCCGCATCAGCAAGTTCTGGACGCCGATGACTGGCGACACCGCTCCCTCGGCGTCGCCTTGATCATACATCCGATTACCCTGGACGCAGCAGCCGACCACAGATCCTCGGTATCCAGAGGCAAGGGCAGTGTGGAGCATGCAGGGTCAACGTACTCTGAACTATTCCCCTAAACATCTCTGCAGCATCCAATCCAAGCCGCGACCGCGGTCATGATCGACCCTATCGGCGTCCCGCGGCGCCCAGTCGATCAGCGCCGCCGGGCGCGCAACAGTCCGAGCAGGCCGACCATCAGCAGCAGTGCCGTTGCCGGCACCGGCACCTGCTGCTGGACGAAGCTGGACAGGCCGGCGAGGTCGTCGGTGTTGATGTAGTCGACATCGGCGTCGAACAGCGGTCCCCAGAGGTTCGGGCCATCATTGGGCAGATTCCAGAAGCGCAGCAGCTTGCCCTCGTCATGGACCTCCGCCACGATGGTGTCGATGGCGGTGAGGATGTCGGTGGGCATGGTGCCGGTGCCGTCCCAGCCGAAGTCGCCGAAGAAGGTGTTCCAGTTGTCGCTGATCAGGCGGATGAAGTCCGATGAGGCGCCGCTGCCGATGTCCGATGCGCGACCGTCATAGGCGGCATAGCGTACGTCCTGCTCCTCCATGTCCGCCCGCGGGCGGTTACCCGAGATGCTGATGTTGACGGCACCCTCGACGACCTCCCAAGTGTCCTGACCCGTCTTCGTGAAGGTCGTGAAAAGACCAGGATTAGCACCCGCGTATTCGCTCAGGATCTCATGCAGGCGGGCATAGGTCGTGGTGTCGGCGCTCTTGATGTCCACCAGCAGGTGCAGCGGCGTGCCGTCGGCGTAGATGCCGCCATTCGAGTTGGAATTGAACTCCTGCACCAGCGGGTCGAGGTAGAGCTCCTGGAGCGTTGGCAGGGTCGTCGGATCGGCGACCGGGTCGTGGGCGACCCTCAGGTTGTCGTTATCGGCGGGGTAGAGCCAGATGTCGGCCTCGGCGCTGATAAAGCCCCACGACAGGGCGTCATACAGGGGATTGGGATGCTCGTAGTCGTTGTGGGCATGGGTCTGAGGGACGGCCGAGGACGCCGGAATCGGACTAGCCGAGACCGGCGTGGTGAGCACCAGGACCCAGAGGGCACCAAGGGCGGCAAGCAGGGTTCGCGATGGCATGACATCACCTTTGAATCGATGTAGAGGAGGGCATGGGAGCGGCCGCGGACGGCCATGGTTAAGAATACCCCGCCCGTGCGTACGGATTTAAGTCGGTTGGATGACGTTGGCTTGACGCTTGGGCTGCCGTGGCATCTTGCCGGCCTTGTTCATAATTCCGGCCACCGCTGTCAAGCCGCCGCCGGCGTTAGGTAGGCCGGTTTCGGCGGGCGCGTTCGGCGTCGTCGCGGTCGCGGCGGCAAAGGCACGCTTAGTAGGAGTCGCTCGAACAGGGCGGGGTGCGCTCGCCCAAAGAAACGCTCGGCGGCCGTCGTGCCGTCGGCGCGGCAGATGTGGAAGTGATGCACGGCCGTGAGCGCGGCGAGCTTGCGGTCACTCAAACGATGGCGGCCGTGATGATACAACGCCAGTTGGCCGTTGCGTCCTTCCACACAGGAACTGCTGCGTTGGAACACATCAGCGCAGGCGCCGGCAACCTGTTCGACCTACGCGCTCGTCTCGGGCGCCACTTTGCAGCGGACGATCGGGTTGACGCAGCGCGTCGAGCAATACGCTACTCGATGCTTGCACGCGTTGTCGGATCTCGGCCCGCGTGCTGCGTGCAGCGACGCGCTCGAGGTACAGGGCGGGGATGAGCGGCTCGAGGACCGCCGCTTCCTGTTCCGGTGGTCGTTCAAGGGCCTCGACCCTGGCAGTCACGGTGGCGAAGAAGAACGCGATGGTGGCCAGCCATTGCACGCTCAGGCGCTCGGCTTTGGCCAGGCGTTCGCAGGCGCGCTGAAGTAGGTCAGCCACTTCGGCCAGCACCTTCAAGCGCGACCAGACGGCCTGAAAGCGTTCGGCTACGGAGCAGAAAACGGGGACAGACCACTTTTTTCAGCATGACCGCGATGCTGTAAAACGTGGAAAACGTGGTCTGTCTCCGTTTTCCTCGAGAATGGTGCCGAATCGAGTGTCTCCAGCCCTGATGAGCAGGTCTTGGATGAGCAGATCTTGTCTTGCTTGCTCGAAAACGCTCGTTGATCGCGTCCGCTCAGGTCTCTTCGATGCTGCTTTGTTTGCCATTTTTGAGCGCTTGATACTCATCGAACGCGAAGGGTGCCGCCTAGGGCGTGCGCGCCGTCGCGCTAAGCGTAGTGCAGAAGCGAAGCGTGGTCAAAGAACCTGCAAAGAACCTGGGTGTCCCATACGGAAAGCTCAGCACCCATTGGCGTACGGGCTGCTCGGGAAACACCTCATCGACCAACAGCGCCGCGCCCTCGACCATGCGCCGCGCCCCGCGGCTGGGGGCAGAAGCAGCGTCGGCGACAGCTGGACGCCACCAACTGCTCGGCGTGGCAGGTGTCGCAGCGCACCCGCAAGAAACCATGCTTCAGAACCGTCTCTGACCCTGTGACCCTCTGATGGTTGATTTCCGCTGCCTCGGTTCAGATCGCCCCTTCGCCCACCAACCAACGCAGCCCGTAGGGCGCCAGGTGGATACGACCGTCGGCGTGTTAGATGGCTATAGAACGTGGTCCAAACCCAGCGTCCGCCGCCGGCCATCTCCGGCACGAAGTTGAGGCTGCGGGGTGCCTCGTCCGGGAAGATCTCCGGCAGCGTGCGCTCGAAGGCATCCGGTCGCTCCCGGTCCGGGTAGGTCAGGTCGTAGTCGAGATACTGTGCATCGCCGGCGAGTGCCCGCCGCGCCCGGTCGTGTTCCCTGGCCCTGTGGTTGAGCATCAGGTCGGCGCAGGGCGCGATACCGCGTTCGCGCACGCACCCCGACAGACCGGGCTGAGCACTCAGAACATGGCCCGCAGGGCCACGAACGACAGCGAGCCGATCAGGGCCGCGGCAGGCAGGGTGATGACCCAGGCCATGGCGATGGGCTTCATCAGATTCCAGTTGGCGGAGCTGTTGCAGATGCCGATGCCGAGCACGGCGCCCACCAGGATATGCGTCGACGACACCGGGATGCCCAGCGATGAGGCGCCGATGACCACGGCGGCGGCGGACAGCTCGGCGGCGAAGCCCGAAGACGGATGCATCTTGGTCAGATGCGTGCCGACAGTGGCAATGACGTTCTTGCCGATGAACCAGAGGCCGGCGATCAACGCGACGCCGAAGCAGAGCATGGCGATGGGTGGAACCGGTGCCTGGGCATTGATGTCGCCGGAGTGCAGCACGTCGAGCACCGCCGCGAACGGTCCGATGGCGTTGGCGATGTCGTTGGAGCCGTGGCTGAAGGCGAAGCCCGAGGCCGTGAACACCTGCATCCAGCTGAACAGCAGGAAGGTGGAACGGTCCAGGCTGCTGCCGCGCAGAGTGCGCGCCAGGATGTAGATGGCCATCCAGACCGCGGCGCCGACCATGGCGATAATCAGATAATTGTCGATGTTCGACAGGCCAAGGTGCATGTGCTTCAGCCCCTTGAACAGCAGCATTGCGGTGATGATCATCGCGCCCAAGGCGGCCAGCAGCGGCACATAGGTCTGCAGCGCCTGGAAGGCGGCCACATCGTCGCGCTTGGCCTCGATGCGGGCCAGGCCCCTGTAGTAGTCGGACTCGAATTCGTCCTCCTTCATCCTGTCCTCCAGCTCCACGGTGGCCGCATCGCGCACCATGGCCTGGGTGTAGGAGATCTGCTGCAGCTCGGTCATGCGCTCGAAGGCGCTCTTGTGCTCCTCCTTGTGGCGCTTCTTCTCGGCCTTGATCTCGTCCAGCCTCGCCTGCGCCTCGTCGTTGTAGTTGAGGATGTACTTCTTGATGTTGCAGAACAGGATATAGGCGACCAGCCCGCCGAGCACCGGTGAGATCACCCAGGATAGGGCGATGGTGCCAATCTGCCCCCAATGCACCATTTCCAGCGATCGGCTGCCGTCCAGCGCGATGAACCCGAGCGTGAGCGAGGCGCCGACGATGCCGCCGATGATCGAATGGGTGGTCGACACCGGCCAGCCGCGCTTGGTGGCGATCAACAGCCAGAGCGCCGCGGCGAACAGCGCCGACATCATGATGTAGACGAAGTCCATCGGGTCGAAGCCGGGCTCGCCGGTGAGCGTGCTCAGGTCGACGATGCCCTTGCGGATGGTGTCGGTCACCGCCCCGCCGGCGATCATGGCCCCGGAAACCTCGAAGATCGCCGCCACGAACAGGGCCTGGCGGATGGTCAGGGTGCCGGCGCCAACCGAGGTGCCGAAGGAGTTGGCGACGTCGTTGCCGCCGATGTTGAAGGCCATGAACAGGCCGAAGATGGTCGCCAGCGTAAATAGGATCACGTGGCTGTGGTTGGTGTAGTCCAGGCCCCAGTACATAAAGGACCCGAACGCCGCCAGTAGGATTAGTACAAAGAACAGACTCAATCGATCTTTCAGCATCCCGAGGTCTCCTGGTCATAGCTGCGTCACGCCCGGAGCGGGCGCGCGCTCGACGGCAGGATAGCCGGGACCCGTGACGATAGGATGACGGTTCTGTGGCGGTTACGGCTTCAGCCACAGGATGGGCAGCGATCGAGCGGCCGAAGCCGCACCTGCGGCAATGAGAAAACAGAGAAAACAGCAGAGAAAACAGCAGGAAAACGGGGACAAACAACTGTTTTCAGCATGACCACGATTCTGTAAAACGTGGAAAACATAGTCTGTCCCCGTTTTCCTCCGTTTTCCTATGAGGCAGAAGAAGGGCAATGTGACATGACCGTTGCGGTGTCTCATGATGCCTGCGGCAACGCGGTGGCTCGACAATGGCAAACCGCTGATCGTATTTCGCAATAGCTCACCCTATCTGATACCTTGCCATCGTCAATACCCTTTGGGAGCCCACAACAACATGCTGACCGTTTTTTCCCTCCTGCTGATCCTCGCCACGCTCGGTTGCGCACTGGTTGCCGGCCTCACCCTGGTGTTTGCCATCGTCATCATGCCAGGCCTGAAGACCCTCGGCGATCTCGGTTTTCTGCAGGGCTTCAAGGCCATCGACCGCGTCATCCAGGACGGCCAGCCCCTGTTCATGCTCGTCTGGATCGGCTCCGCATTGGCGCTGATCCTGGCAACGTTGCTCGGATTTTGGTTGCTTCGGGGTGTCGATCTTGTGCTGTTGATCACGGCTCTAATCATTTATATTGCCGGCGTTCAGATTGCCACGGTCAAGGTCAATATCCCGCTCAACAACCGGCTTCAGGCTCTGGATCTCGCAGAGCTCGATGCAGCCGCGCTCGCCGCTGCCCGTGCCGACTTCGAGCCCCGCTGGCTGCGCTGGAATCTGATCCGCACTTGGCTTGCGACCCTGACCAGCGTCCTGCTGCTCGTGCTGCTGCTGCGGATCTGAGCATCGGCGACCTGCCGCGTCCGATCCGACTCCTTGCCATGTCGACGCCTGTTGCCAAAACTGGGAGCTGCGCCCGAGGCTTCCGCCGGACCGCATCGATCGCACAAGGGTAACCAAAGATGTTGGACAGGCCGAAGCCTGGGTGCAGGTTTGCCGCTCTACCCATTGCCGCTATCCTGAGTCTGCTCGTATTCGCAATCGGCGGACAGGGCATGGCAGCCACGGCCTGCGATCCGACGCAGACGGATTGCGTCCGGCGTCTGCCCCAGAGCCCATCCAGCACCCCTCCAGCCCCGGATACCTGCCCGACGCTGGAGGCATGCCTGGCGCGCATCGACCAGGTCGCGGATCGACTGAGAAAACAGTGAGAAACAGAGAAAACAGAGAGAAAACAGGGATATACCATGTTTTTCTGCTGGACTTGGTTCGGTGCTATTGTCTTTGAGATCCTGTGATCCATGCCTAGACGCGCAGGTATCATCGCCGCCGGCTATCCAATGCACCTGATCCTGCGCGGGATCGACCGGGCTGCGGTGTTTTTCGAGGATGATGATCGCCAGTTTTTCCTGGATCATCTGGCCGCGGTGGCTGCGGAGGAATCGGTTGCTGTGCACGCGTATGTGCTGATGACCAACCACCTTCATCTGCTGATGACCGCCGCACGCGATGATGGCGTGTCGGCGGTAATGAAGCGCGTTGGGCAGCGGTCTGTCCAGCACGTCAACCGGACCTCTCGTCGCACGGGCGGCTTGTTCGAGGGCCGGTTCCGCTCATCGCCGATTGAGGCCGACACCTATCTGCTGGCCTGCCAGCGTTACATCGAGCTCAATCCGGTTCGTGCCTCGATGGTCAGTGTGCCTGGTGATTATCGCTGGTCGAGCCATCGGGCCAATGCGCTTGGCCGCCAGGATTCCATGGTCACACCGCACCCGCTGTACCAAGGCTTGGCCAGACTCTAATCAGGCTCGTTTTGCTGCGTGTCGCAGGTTGTTCGAGGATATACTCAGCGCCGAGTTGCTTCAACGTTTCCGCGAGTGCACCAACGGCGGCTTCGTGCTTGGCAGCCCAAAGTTCGAGCGGCAGATCGCCGCTATGCTCGGTAGACGAACCTGGAAGGGGGCACCGGAACGGCCGCTAAAGGAAATCGATGCGGATGAGCAAGGTGAGCTTGCATTGTAGAAAACGTGGTCTGTCCCCTTTTTCCGGTCCCCTTTTTCCGAAATAATGGGTTTTCGGATGTGCCGGCGGAAAGCAAGGTGGCGCAGAAATTGCTTCTGATCAATTCAGCTACTTCAGCCTAACATTCAGCCGCTCGTAGACAGCGGTCGTCGGCCTTCACAATATCGCAATCGCTCCGTAATCTCAGCGCATAACTCCAAGGTTAATCTTGAATGTTAAGTCCAGCGCTCGTCTCGCCACACCAAGACGCGGCCCCTTAACCACACTATTCACGAGTAAACGGAGCACATCATGTTCGCCAAGAACCGACTCCACATCGCCGTCGTCGGCGCACTGGCACTGGCCGCCAGCAACGCTATCGCCGGCAGCTTCTCCGCCCAGGAGATTCCAGCCCCCATGCCGCCGCAGCCGGTGCCGGACACCACGATGCCCGACAAGCATCTGATTCATTCGTCGTCCAAAGCCCTGATCAATGGCTTCATGAAGTCTACCGGCTTCAAGCCGCTGCTGCGCAGTGGCGATCAGCTGAACATGCTGGTCGGCACGGAGCCGTCCGACTCCGAAACCGAGCGCTTCGGCAAGCTCTACATGGCGGACGGCACCGCATTGGTCGACGAGGCCGGCGGCGGCTGCCTCGACTTCGACAACCGGGACGAGAGCTGCAGCGACGCCATCTCCAACTCCAACGACTTCAACTCCTTCATCGAGGCGGGTGGCAACCTGTATCTCGTCTCCCACTTCGAGACGCGCCCGGGCGCCATGTATCTGACTCTGCTGGATCAGGACGACGAGGGCAACCTGAGCCCCGAGGCGACCCGCCTGATCGACTTCTCCGGCGTCTACGGCGGCTGGGTGCACTGTGCCGGCACCAAGACTCCCTGGGGTTCGCACATTGGCTCCGAGGAGTACGAACCGGATGCCCGCCAGTGGGTGGATGAGGATCTCAAAGATGAGATTCCCAATTCCGGTATCAGCAGCTACAACGGTGCAATGGCCGCGTACTATGACGCCACCGGATGGACCTTCAATAACAACAACCCCGCGGGCAGCGAGGCCGATACCATCCAGGCGAACATGAACCCCTACCGCTACGGCTACCCGGTAGAGGTGCAGGTCGAGGCCGACGGCAGTACCGAGGTCATCAAGCACTTCGCAATGGGCCGTACCGCCAACGAGTTGTCCTATGTAATGCCCGACAACAAGACCGTCTACATCACCGACGACGGCACCAATACCATGCTGATCATGTTCGTGGCCCAGGATGCCGAGGGCAACGACCTGCCCGCCGGCGATCTGAGCCAGGGCCGCCTGTACGGCGGTGTATGGAACCAGATCGCCGATACCACCGACCCGGTCACCGGCGCCCCGCTGGGGGGGCGCGCCTGGCTGAGCTGGATCGACCTGGGCCATGCAACCTCCGATGAGATCGCAGGGGTCGTCGACGGCGCCTACGACCCTCAAAGCGGCTGGGAGGTCGAGTTCGACGACATGTTCGACTATGCCGACCCGAACCCGGACGGCACCTGCCCCAACGACCTCACCTCGGTCAACAGCGGCCACGGCAGTCCCTATCAGGAATGCCTCTCCATGAAGACCGACGTCGTCGGCGAGAACATCATCTCGCGCCTGGAGACGCGCCGCTATGCTGCGCTGAAGGGCGCCACCACCGAGTTCAGAAAGGTGGAGGGCGCGAGCTACGATGCGTCGCGACGGGTGCTGTACATGGCCATCAGCGACATCGGCAGTGGTATGCTCGACGGCAATACGACCGACCCCGCAAGCACCTATGACGTGGGCGGCAACAACCACGTTCGCCTCGCCGCCAACAAGTGCGGTGCCATCTACGAGTTGCGCATGTCGAGCCGCGGCCGCGACAGCGACGGCAACCCCATCAACAGCAAATATGTTGCCCGCACCATGAGCGGTATCCTGGCCGGCCATCAGATCGCGACCAGCGGCAGCAACCAGTGCAGCCTGGATGGCATCGGCAACCCGGACAACATCACATTCCTGCCGGGCTACAACCTACTGATCATCGGCGAGGACGCCGGCAACAGCGTGCATCAGATCGACATGGTCTGGGCCTACGACATGCGCAAAAAGGAGCTGACCCGCATCCAGAGCACCCCGTTCGGCTCCGAGACCACCTCGGTCTACTGGTACCCGAACCTGAACGGCTGGGGCTATCTGATGAGCGTCGTCCAGCACCCCTACGGCGAGTCCGACGGGGGCGAGCTGGCCAATGCCCCGGAGGGCGAGGCAGGCAAGTATGGGCACGTCGGGTACTTCAAGTTCCCGGCCCTGAACTGATCGGCCGCGGCGGCTGAACCTCGGGGCCGAAGGCCCCGCCGCGCCGTGCCCATTCCAAAGGGCGCGGCGTCCTAGCGCCAGCGGCAACGCCAAGTCTCCCATTGTCAATCTCTCGACCCGAACCCCTATCCGAACCCCTATCCGAACTCAGGAGTATAGACCCATGCTCATGACATTCAGTCGTGTCGGGCGCGCCCTCGCGCCGATCGCCCTGGCGACAGGACTGTTCGCTCTGCCCGGACTAGCCAGCGCCGGCGCCGTCACCAGCGCCACTGCCGTCGCATTGTTCGAGCTGGTCGAAGCCGATCCCGACATCACCGTTACCTACGAGTTCTTCACGGCCGACACCGTCTTCGGCACGAGCACCACCGGCAACGCCATCGCCTCGGTATTGCAGACACCCGACAGCGACATCGACGAGCTACTGTTCTTTGTCGACCAGGATGCCCAAAGCCAGGCTGAGGCCTATAAGACAGTGCATTCCGACTTGGGCGCTGCCGAGGCCAATCTGTCGAACGAAGCCACAATTGTGCTGGACGGCACCAACAGCACCACCGGTGGCACAGTAACGCTGGGCTGGGAATACACCCTGGAGGCAATCCAGCAGGTCACCGGCATCCATGACTTCGCATCCGCCTTGGCCTATGCCCAGATCGTGATGTTCGACAATACCTTTACGCTCGATATCGACGAGTCGATCCAGGCGCTCTATGACGGTGAACAGTCGATGATGGCCGCCGACGGAGGGGAGATCAGCCTGACGGTGCCCGCCGGAGGCTTCAATTTCGTCACGGTTCAGCTCATCACCGAGGCCGAAGCGCAGTTCGTCCCGGTACCGGCCACCGCGGGCTTGCTGGTGCTTGGCCTGCTTGGGCTGCGTACTATCCGCCGCCGTGCCGCTTAGGGCTACCGCCGCAGCAGGTCTAGCCGGAGCAGTACCTGTTCGGGCAGGATCCTGCGACTGAGGCTTCGTGGGTCTGCTGACCGGGCCTTGGTACGGGAAAGGCCTGGGGGCGGCTACAGCCGCCCCCAGGCCGAAGATGAAGATGGCTTGTTGCGAGATCGAGCAATGACAGTGAAAGCCCCACCGACCTGGCGCGAAGCGGCTGCACCCGGAGGCAAGTCGGTCGGCATAACGGCCTCGATCATTTCGCGTAGCCGCTCCCTTTGGTCTTTCGAGAATCGGATTTTGAGCACCCAAGATGACTAAGAGATTACCCAAAACCGCTTTTTTGTTGCTATTTCTAGCAATCTCTACCTCCGCGCATGCTGGTGACGACATGGAATTGATCCAGCATATGGGCACCATGCAGTACATGGCCCATAAAGCGGGTTTGGCGATCGACTCGCGAAATCAGCCATTAGCGAGCTTCTACATGCATGAGATCGAAGAGGTGATCGAGAAGCTAAAGACAGTCGAGTCCTACGATGGATACCCGATTGCATCATTGGTTCAGTCGAAACTGATGCCGTCGTTCGAAAAACTGGAACAAGCTGTCACTGCCGTCGACTGGGAAGACGCCGATAGCCAATTCGAAAAGCTCTTGGCGAGCTGCAATACATGCCATCAGGCGACCGAGCATTCCTTCATCCGGGTTCGACGTACGACCGCCAATCCCTTTATGCAATCCTTCGATCCCCAACGGTAGATCGAGTGAGAAAAATAAAGAAAAATAAAGGAAGAAAAATAAAGAGAAAAATAAAGGAAGAGAAAAATAAAGGACACCCACTTATCTGAAAAAATAAAGAAAAAATAAAGAAAAATAAAGGACACCCAAAGAAAAATAAAGGACACCAAGAAAAATAAAGGACACCCACTTATCTGCACTTATCTGTCCCGCCCCCCCGGCCGAGACAGTATTGCAGACCATGCGTGCGCATCCGCTGGGTCGGGATGCAGCCATAATCGGCCGAAACATCGACGACCCGCATCGATTTGTGCAGATGAAGACCAGCTTCGGCGGCAACCGCATCGTCGACTGGCCGGCCGCTGAACAATTGCCGCGCATCTGCTGAAGTTCATTCACTGCGATCTCGGGGACTGAGAAACGTCGCGGGGCGGATCACTGATCCAACCAGGTCTGTGCATCGCTACGGACGGCGTGGCGGCAACGGGTCTCGCCTTCGGCTCTGGAAAGCCGAACTGCAGCGGAATCGGCGGGATGCGCTTCGCTTTCTTGCGCTACGGTGCTGCGGTCATAGCCGGGGCGGAGCCGGGCGATGGTCCGCCCTATGCCCGCGTCATGCGGGCATGGGTGCAGGTCAGGCCGCTGGTCGACGTACGGCCTGGAGTCGCAGGACGGCGAGGCCTGGCAACATCAGCAACAGCGCCGAGGGGACCGGCACCGCGGCCCCGGTCGCGGTGCCGAAGGCACCGATGGTCAGCAGGATCTCGGCGCTCTGGCCGGCCGGCAGCTCGATGCTGAAGCTGGTCATGTCCGCGACCCTGTCGGTGCCGGTAATATCGGCGATGGCGATGTCGGAGACAGAGCCGATGCCCTGGAGCACGACGCCGTCGACGAACAGGTCAACGAAGGCCTCGGCATAGGCGTCGTCTCCGGACGCGGCGATGGCGGCGGTTCCGACCGCGCTGTAGGTCAACGCATAGTCCAACAGCACGGTGCCGCCCGTCGCACATTTTCGAGCCCGATCACGGCGTTGGCCTCGGTGTTGCCGATGGTTTTGCCATTGCCGGAGGTGGCGGACATCAGCAGAGCGTCGAAGCCGACGCCGACGCCGAGCGGGTCGTCGACCAGGTCCACCGATGCGTCGCCATCCGCATAGCTGCCGAGGTCGACGAGCGTGGTGTCACTCAGGGTGATGTCGAGGCCCGCGATGCCGCTCGGCGCGTTGATTGCGGTCAGTCGCAGTTCTGCGCTCACCGTCGCGTCGAATGCGCCGGCCGCCGCCGGGCCGGCGAATAGCACGGCCGCGGAGAGAACCAGGCCCAAGGTCAGGCGGATGGCCGAGCCGGTAGCCGGGAGGTGCCGTCGAATGTGAAAAAATACCATGATGTGGTTACTCGTAGCTGCAGAGGAGAGGGAGTAAGCCTGCGTCGGGGAGCGCCGGTCTAGTATCGGAGCCAGATCCGGGCCGGCGCGTCACGGTCAGCGCGCCAGCACGCAGTTGGCGTAGAAGGTCACCGTTGCCGGCCAGTCGGAGAAGATGCCATCGATGCCGACGTCTTGGGCGAGCACATCGAGCACCTCCAGGATCGCGCCCTCGTTCTGGCGATCGGCGAGCACCTCACCGAGCAGCTGATAGTAGTAGCCGCCGCTGCCATCGGCCACTAGGCCGCTGCGCTCGAGGGTCCAGGTGATGATCTTCAGACCCTCGGCCTTGGCGGTAGTGGCGTAGCTGGTGGGTGCGATGTCGGTACCATTGGCCTCGACCAGAGCCCACATGGCTGGGGCGACATAGTTGATGCCGGCGGCTTGGTAGCTCGATAGCTCGGCCTCGAAGGGTGCCAGCTCGGTCGGGTTGTCCGCCGGGATCAAATAGACCGCCTGCCGAGCGAACTCGGGCTCATTGGCGATCCAGTAGTCGATGTCTGTGCGCACGAACGACTGCACCCAGGCGTCGCTCGGACGGATGCCGCCGTCGCGCAGCTCGTCGATCAGCTTCTGCCGATAGTTATCGTAGGTGAAGTCGGTTCCATCCAGCAATTCGAACGGCATCTGGACACTCGGCGCCTTTAGCTCCGGCGTCACCTTGACCCGCATGGTCCTGAACAGCTGGACGCTCTCGGCGTGGGTCATCAGCGTACCGCTGCTGACGGGGCCGGAGTATAGGTCGGTGCGCCAGTCGGCGGTGCCGCTGAGATACTCCTCGGGCGTTGCGGCGTTGGGGTTGGACGCGTCCATCTTGCCGGTCAGCATGCGGAACTCCTCCAGGGAGATGTCGCTAGTGCAGCAGCGCGCACTGGCGTTGGTCAGCTTGTTGCCGTCCGCGTCGAAAGTGGCAGGCTCGAACGGCTGCTCGCACTTGGCGTTCAGCGCCGGGATGGTCACGATATTCGTGGTGGTGTGCAGGTCGCACTGCGAATGCCGGCAGACCAGTTCGCCGTCCCCGGTGAAGGTGACGTCGCATTCGATAATGCCGGCGCCCTGCCGGGCCGCCGCCACGTAGGATTCCAGCGTATGCTCGGGGAACTGCATGCAGGCGCCGCGATGGCCGATGGAGAAGTCGTGCTTGCGAAACACCCGGGTGCGGCACGACTGCAGTTGTGTCTTCAGGGGGCCATCCTGGAGCTGATCGACCAGGAAGCCTGGCCGTGGGCCGAGCTGGGCCGCGATGTTGACGCGGCGGTAGTCCTCGCATTGGGCCAGGGTCGGGATGGCATGGACCCCGATCAGGATGCAGACCGCGACGGCGAGCGGCGCTTTTAGCGGTCGGCGTGCATGCGATTGTTGAGCGATTTCTTCACTTGGCAACGCCGGAACTTTCTTCCTGTCTCTTGCGCATCGCACCTCGCCTGAAGCCGATTCCCGCGATACCAAGCCCGACCAGTGTGAGCGTAGTGGGCTCTGGGATGGCGGACGAAAATTGTTGGGCGAATACCGAGTGGGCTGACGCAGTCGGATGGATTCTATCCCAGTAAAAGAACTGATCCGGATTTGCACAAGCCGTTCCTCCTCCGGTAAAACCTAAATCGTCTCCGTCATAACAACTTGTGGTAACGTCGATAAAACCGAATGCGTCCGGATTACTGATCATGTCTCGCCACAGACTGAAGAAGTCAAATTGCACGATATCGACACCAGGAAGCGTGGTCTGCAATGCGAGTAACTCTTGGACGAGCTGGTCATTGAATGCTAGGGTCACTTCTTGGGCGAAGGCGCCGTACCCCGTGAGGTCCGCGGGGTTGAGAGCCTCAATTTCCATGACGGCGGGGGTCAGAGACCAATCCGGAACGTTGGGAACGAAAAAGTGGCGCGCCCCAACGGCGGCGAGGTCCTGGATAAAGCCGCCAATATTCGCAGCTCCGAGCCGAGCCGCATCTTGCGCCACCGTTGGATCGGAGAATGCAGCCTGGGCCTCTGCCTGATTGTCGTTGGCTATGCCAATTGCTCTTTGTACATCATTGGCGCCAGAGAACAGTATATGGAGCGCGTTGGGGTCAGCCGATCCGATTCCATTGATGTAGCTCGCCACCTGCGTATTTACGCCGAGCGGTGCGCCGCTTCGGTGTCCATCTGTCAAAGCGCCGCCATAGGCGAAGTTGTTACCTCCGCCTGGAGACCAGCCATTAAAAACTGGAACGGAGAGCGGGCTTAAAGCGAAACCAAGACTCTGTGCCAAGTGGTCTGCGTATACTGAGCCATTGGAAAATCTCCCGTTGGAGTAGTCGACTCCCGGAATGCTGCCAGCTGTCAAAGTGGAGACATTGCCTGTGTCAGATAAACTGTCCCCGAAAATAAAGACGTCGGAGAACAGCGAAGCATGAGCATTGCCTAAGCAAGCTAAAATGAGAACATAAGGTAATAAGCCTAAAATGTTTCTTTTTTCCATGTCGATCACCTTGTCGGGGAAGAGTAAAAAATACGCGGGTTCGTCCAATAGGAAGCTCACCGTCTCACCGGCTCGGCTCACCGGCTCGGCTCACCGGCAGAGCGAAGCGGAGTCAGCGTGGAGCTTCAGGTTCTATCGCAATCCTACTGATAGCAATAGCCAAATTCACAAAGGCGCAGAAATAGATCGAATCGAGCTGCGTTTCCGCTGTCGCGAATCCGCATCAACGCAGGTATGCGTGTTCGCGACGGCGCGGACAGTCTTCAGCCTATTTCTGCGTCTTTTTCAATTTTTCCTTGGCATTATCAGTTAGTTGTCAATTTGAGCTAGTGATTTTATGGTTTCTGGACAACTTACCACGGCATTTATCCGTTGACAACGACTGCTCGACTGCTTGCTCACGGGCCGCTCGTGGGAATATTGCTGTGACTGAATGTTATCCCGCAAGCCGAGCCCGTGTTGCAGACACCCCTCGAAATTGCCTCCTGCTTTGACGCTGCGATGGTGGTGGCGACCGGGATCGAACCGCATCATCAGCCGCATTTTCGGCGCTGGCTGAGCAGCAATTCCCGCCGAAAATAATTCGGCATTGAAAACAAAGTTTTGTCAAGACTTCGAGAATGGTTCTTCGAAATCTCCGTGGCAACCGAAAGAAAAAGCATACCCACTTAACTTGATCTTCAGGAAAAAAGAACGGAGGACACCCATCTCATCATAACCTTAGGATAGGTATCCACTTTGTTTGCCTTACTGACAGAAAAAGAAAAAGAAGAGAAAGAAAAAAAAGAAGGCAAGAAAAATAACACCAACTTTACTTCGCAATCAAAATTGGCGCAATTAAAGTGGGGGCGCAATTAAAGTGGGTGTCCTTTTTTTATTTTTTTTTATTTCTTTTTTTATTTTTTATTATGTACCGCTTGATGCACCGAAAGCACGTGTACACTAAGAGGTAATCCATGAACCTGCATCCTCAGTTTATAAGGCAGGAAGGCTCCGAAGAGTACGTCGTCCGCCCCATTACGAAGTTTCGCGCCGTCATAGAAGCTCTCGAAGACTATCAGGATTTGCAAGATCTCCGCAGTGCCAAGGAAGCGGAGCGTACAGCGGCTTCAACTTTGTTGGCTGATGTCGTCAGTCAACTGGAACTTTAGGTAAAGGTCGCATCGACCGCACATCCTCCGCGGGCGGGCTGTTGACCGAGGCGTTTCGCCGTTATCCGGGCGTGAGCGGCAGCATCAATCTGAACCACTCTGTCTGCGCCATCGGCCCCAATGCCGACTCTCTGACCCGCGATCATCAACGCAGCGAGACCTCCTAGATTCAGCATTCGCCCTACTACCGCCTGCGCGAGATCGACCACGCCTGGATCGTCGGCCTTGGCGTCGGTCACCGGCTGAAGGTCGCCGCTTCGTTGCACTGCGTCGAAAGCGCGCTCTGGAAGGAGAACGGCTACTACCATAAGCTGTTTCGCGACGAGGTCCGCCACTGCGACAAGACGGCCACGGGCGAGACCGGTCAGCACGGCTACCAACGGCGCTCAGGCCAGATTTATGCCCCCAAGCTCGCCAGGCACTTTACCCCGGACGAGCTGATCGAGGACGGCATCGAGGGGTTGGATGTCTGCGCCATCCGCGCCCGCACCCTGATCGACAAGGCGATCGCCCTGGGGCGGGAGGGCGAGACGATGACCATCTGGCCGGTGCCTTGGCGGTGGTCTTTTCACTCCTGAACGTCATTGGGCATCCGTGGCTGATCTCATGCCAACGTCGATTTCGACACCCCGGCCTTTTCTGCTTGCCCGTGGACTTGGTCATCGATACGGCCATCATGCGCTCATGTCATCGCACCGCAAGGCCTCCCCGGGGGAGAGATGCGCACCACGCTGGATATTGAAGATAGCGTCTTGCAGGCCGCCAGGGGGCTAGTCCGGCAGCATAAGAGGTCTCCCGGGCAGGTGATTCGGTGGGATCGGGTCCTGGGGCAACGACCGATCACCGATGCCTTTCTGCCGTTTCGATCCGCTGGACGATCGAGCGTTCAGCGTCGGAGCGCTCTCGACCTCATGCTGGTCTGTGATTCGTCGCCCGCGCCAAGAGGCTTCGCCGTAGAAAGCAGGGTCGGCCACGGAAGGATGACAAAAAATAAATCTGTCCCCTTTTCCCCTTCAATCGAGCAAGCCTATCTCAGGGCGCCGCGCATCACGGTCATCTGCGACAACGCCCGCTATTACCGCTGCAAGCGTGTGCGCGCCTATCAGGAGGACTCACGCATCGAATTGATCTTCTTGCCGTCGAATTCTCTGAGTTTGAACCTCGTCGAGCGCTTCTGGGAGTTTTTCAAGCGCCAAGTGCTTTACAACCGCTACTACGAAGCATTCGATGCGTTCCGCGCCGCGTGCAAGGATTTCTTTGCGAACTTCGATTCATACGCCTCGAAGCGACGCACGCTATTGACCGAGAATTTCCAGATCGGCCGCTCTTGAAAACCGAGAACTGCAATGCGGAACCTATACGACCAATCGGTTAGCATGGTAGCCATGCCACGAGGAACTCACACGACAGAAATCGTCTTTGCGCCGCACCAGACCCAGTTCTTTGCGTGGGAACTGACCCGGCGGGCGAACGCCGACAGCGTCGAGTCCCTCGGCTCGACGCTGGTGGACGCACAGGTCGATCTCAATCCGCACCAAGTCGAAGCGGCCCTGTTCGCCTGCCGCAACCCGCTATCGCGCGGTGTGATCCTCGCCGATGAGGTGGGGCTGGGCAAGACCATCGAGGCCGGCCTGGTGCTGGCGCAGTTCTGGGCCGAGCGCAAGCGTCGCGTGCTGATCATCGTCCCCGCCAACCTGCGCAAGCAGTGGCATCAGGAGCTCAAGGACAAGTTCGCGCTGGACAGGCAGATCTTGGAGTCCAAGGGCTACAACCAGCAAAGGCGTGACGGCGTCGCCAACCCATTCGATATTGGCGCGCCCATCATCTGCTCCTATCAGTTCGCCAAGCCTCGATTTCCGCGGTGCTGAGTTCACCTAACAGGTGGGCTTGGCTCATCCACCGCCGTGATCGGGAGCCATGCCGGAGCGGCCGAGCGATCCAAGCCCATGATGGTAAAAGGAGTTTCGCCTCCTCTGTTGAACTTGCGACGTAGCCCGAGGAACTCAGCATGCTGCCGCAGCACCATGCGCCAGCCCATCTTTCGTTATCAAATATCAGTACTGAAACCAGGTAGACTGCAACCGCCAGATAGCGCTTGGCGCTTGGTTTTCATCCCAAAACATTGCATCTGATGAAAAACAAGCTATGCTGTGTACATGGGTACCAGTCATGGGAAACCACTAACATCTCACCCTGATGAGGCCCGGTTTTTCCTTGAGCCGGTCAATCCCCTCCATCGCCAGTACGAGGCCCTGCGGGCCTACTTCGTCGAGGACCTCCCGTCGGCCGAGGCGGCGCGTCGATTTGGATACACGCCGGGTGCCTTTCGGGTGCTCTGTCACCCATTTCGGCACGAGGAGAATCTTCAGGAGCGCTTCTTCCGCGAGGTCCGCCACGGCCCTCAGGCCGCGCCGGCTCGTGACCCGGTGCGCGAGCTCGTCGTCGCCTTGCGCAAGAAGAATCTCTCCGTCTACGACATCCAGCGAGAGCTCCATGCGCGCGGACATACGATCAGCATCAACTCGCTCTCGGTGCTGCTGCGCGAAGAGGGCTTCGAGCGCCTGCCGCGCCGAGGCGATGAGGAACGCCCGCACAGCGTGAAGCCGGAGCCGGCCGAGATCGCCGATGTCCGCCGGCTCGACCTCACGCCGCGCTCGTTTCGCACGCGCGTGGCCGGACTGTTCTTGTTCGTGCCGTTGATGCAGCACTTGGACCTCGGGCAGGTTGCTGAACAAGCGCAGCTGCCCGGCTCCAAGATGGTCCCGCCCGAGCAGGCTTTGCGCAGCCTCTTGGCGCTCAAGCTCATCGGCATGGAGCGCAAAAGTCACGTCATGAATCTGGTTTTCGACGAGGGCTTGGCGCTGTTTGCCGGGCTCAATGTGATTCCCAAGCGCAGCTACCTCGCCGACTACAGCTGCAGCATCGGGGAGCAAGGCATACGACGGTTGATGGAAACGTGGTTCGAGCAGGTGCAGACTCTCGGTCTGTCGCGCAGCGCTTCACTGGACCTCGATTTCCATTCGGTACCGGCCAACTCACAGCACGAGCCGTTGGAAAAACATTACGTGTCGCGTCGCAGCCGCAGTCAGAAGGGGGTGTTGGTGTTCTTGGCTCGCGACGCCGAACAGCGCGTGATGTGCTACGCCAACGCGCATATCCCGAAGTGCGAACAAGCCGATGAGATCCTGCGCTTCGTGGAATTCTGGAAGCAACAGACCGGCGCGCCGCCACAGGAGCTGGTCTTTGACTCCCAGCTCACCACCTATGCCAATCTCGCTCGCCTGGATCAGCAAGAGGTCCGCTTTCTGACCCTGCGCCGGCGTACCCGCAAGCTCTTGGCCGAGATCTATGCGCGCCCCGGCTCCGCCTGGCGACGTGTGACGCTGCGCAGCCTCACGCGCAGCTACCGAACCCCCCGCGTATACGATGAGCGCATCGCGCTCGCGCGCTACGGCAAGAAACCGATTCGGCAACTTTCCATCCTGGACCTGGGTCATGAAGCACCGACCATCCTGTTGACCAATGACATGCAGGCAACCCCAGCCACGCTGATCACCCGCTACGCACAGCGCATGCTCATCGAGAACGGCATCGCTGAGGCGATCCACTTTTTCCACATCGACGCGCTCTCCTCCATGGTCGGTCTCAAGGTGGATTTCGACCTCCAGCTCACCCTGATGGCGAGTTCCTTGTATCGCCTGTTCGCACGCCGCCTTCCCCGCAACTACCACCACGCCACGGCGAAGGTGCTCTTCGAGAGCTTGCTCGACGTCAGCGGACGAGTCGACATTGATGAGACCCGCATCCTCGTCACTCTCGACAAGCGTGCGCACAATCCCTACCTGGTCGACAGCGGGCTCGCCGACCAGCCCAACGCTACGCCCTGGCTCGACAACAGAGCGCTTGTGATTCAGTTCGCGTGAGCGGTTGAGCGGTTGAGCGGTTGAGCGGTTGAGCGGTTGAGCGGACACGATCCGGAGACTTCTATGTTAGGTCAACTCCCGTCCGCGGAAATCGAGGCAAGGCCAAGATCGCGGATCTGCGCGCGGTGCCCTGGGACATCGTCGTCTTCGACGAGGCGCACCGGCTGCGCAACGTTTACAAGCCGGGCAACGTCATTGCCAACACCCTCAAGGACGGTCTGGCACAGGTGCCGGCTAAGGTCCTGCTCACCGCGACGCCGCTACAGAATTCCCTGCTGGAGCTGTTCGGACTGGTCAGCGTCATCGACGAGCGCGTCTTTGGCGACCTGGACAGCTTTCGCCGCCAATTCGCGCGGATCAACCAGCCCGAGACCTTCCAGGCCCTGCGCCGGCGCATCGCCCCGCTGTGCAAGCGCACGCTGCGCAAGCAGGTCGCGCACAGCATCAGCTATACCAACCGCATCCCCATCGTGCAGGAGTTCACGCCCGGCGACGACGAGCAGCGCCTGCGTGGCCTGGTGGCCGACTATCTACGGCGCCCGGATCTCAAGGCCCTGCCCAACAGCCAGCGGCAGCTGATCTCGCTGGTGCTGTGGAAGCTGCTCGCCTCCAGCACCCATGCCATCGGCGGCGCGCTCGGTACCATGGCCACGCGGCTGGAGCGGCTGCTCGCCGAGACGCCCGAACCCGAGGGCCTGGCGGATCGCATAGGCCAGGACTTCGAAGCGCTGGACGAGACAGATGACGAAGGCGACGGCTCGAGCGACGCCGATGCGTCGCTGAGCGCGCAGGACCGCGCAGCCATCGCGAAGGAAATCAGCGAGCTGCGCCGCTACGAGCAACTGGCCAAGGGCATCCGCGACAATGCCAAGGGCGAGGCCCTGCTCGCCGCGTTGGGGCGCGCCTTCACGGAGCTCGATCACCTCGGCGCCCCGCGCAAGGCCCTGATCTTCACCGAGTCCCGCGCTGGTGGAGCACTTCCGCAACCACGGCACGGTGATGATCGCCACCGAGGCCGGCGCCGAGGACATCAACCTCCAGTTCTGTTCTCTGGTCATCAACTACGATCTGCCCTGGAACCCGCAGCGCGTCGAGCAGCGCATCGGGCGCTGCCACCGCTACGGGCAGCGGTTCGACGTGGTCGTCGTCAACTTCATCGACCGCAGCAACGACGCCGACCGTCGCGTGTACCAGCTCTTGGAACAGAAGTTCCAGCTCTTCAGCGGCGTCTTCGGCGCCAGCGACGAGGTCCTCGGCGCCATCGGCTCCGGGGTCGACTTCGAGCGCCGCATCGCCGAGATCTACCAGCGCTGCCGCGACCCGGACACCATTCGCGACGGCTTCGAGCAGCTTCAGCTCGATTTGGCCTCCGAGATCAACGAGGCCATGGTCCGCACCCGCGACATCCTGCTGGAGCACTTCGACGAGCAGGTACGCCTATCCCAAGCGCTCGAGCGCGCTGGAGCCCTGGCGGGGTAGCCGAGGCGTACTGATCGCCGAGCTGATGACGATCGATTCCCTCGCCGGTCGCGAACAGCGCTTGGTGGTCGCCGCGATCACCGACGATGACCGTATCCTCGGCGATGACGACCCGGAGAAGCTGCTCCGGCTCCCGATCTCCCGCCAGACCGCCCTCGATGCGGCGCCGAACGCCTCGGCCGCGCTGGCATCAGATCTGGAACAGCGCCGCAACGCCATCGCGCGGCAGGTCAACGAGCGCAATCTAAGCTACTTCCAACAAGAGGTCGAAAAGCTCGATGCCTGGGCCGACGACCTCAAGGTCGGCCTGGAGCAGGAGATCAAGGAGCTGGACCGGCAGATCAAAGAGGTGCGCCGCACCGCCACCGTCGCCGTGACACTCGAGGAAAAGCTCCACTGGCAGAAGCAGCAGCGGGAGCTGGAGCAGCGGCGCGGGCGGATGCGGCGAGAACTGTTTGATCGTCAAAACGAAATTGAAGGCAAGCGTAACGAGCTGATTGCGGAGCTGGAGACGCATCTGCAGCAGCAGGCTGAAACCTGCAAACTGTTTGCCATTGCCTGGGAGCTTAGCTAATGCCGAATCAAGCAGCGCAAACCAGTCCATTAGAACTGGAACTTCTTGAGAGCGAGCTGCGCACTGAATTTCGAGGACTAATTGAGGGGGTCGGAAACACGGCAGCCGAGCAGGATAGGAGTTTTCTTTCCAAAGCTGTCGCTGCGTTCACGCTCATCAACGAAGCCGGCGCCACGCCCCAAGACGCAGCCTCTGCGATTGTCGATGGCGGTGGCGATCATGGAATAGATGCGATATACGTCGATGCTACGTGGACGATCTGGTTAGTCCAATCGAAGTTCATCGCAAGCGGTCGTGGCGAACCGGATCTTGGCGACTTATCCAAGTTCCGTGATGGGGTTGTCGATCTCTTGGCAGGGAGATATGATCGCTTCAACCAAGCAGTCCAGGCCAAGGCGCCTGGCATCGCTGCGGCTTTGTCCGAACCCCATCGTCAGGTTCGAGTGGTCCTGGCCCATACGGGAGGAGCGATATCCGATCAGCGACGGGAAGTATTCGCCGATTTGCAACGACGATATAACGAGACCGACCCGGATTTTCTACATTGCACGGCAAGAGGACTCACTTCTCTCCACGACTTCGTAATGGAAAGGCTGGCTCCCCCGAAAATTGAGAAACCATCAATCTTTTACATTTTGGTCACATTGATCAGCCGTTTCCGGGCTTTTATGGGAGGATGTCAGCGAAGACGCTCGCTCGATTGCACGTCGAATACGGGGATCAGTTGGTTGAAAGAAATATTCTGCGCTTTAAGGGCACGACGGCCGTTAATGATGGTATGGAGAACATCTTGTTTACTGAAGCAAACCACTTCTTCTACTACAACAACGGCGTAACCTTCTTGTGCGACGGTATCCACCAGCTTCCGCCGTTGGGTGATCGAACGGACGGACGCTTTCGAGTGCAGGGCCTAACTGTCATCAACGGCGCTTAGACGTTGGGCTCCATCGCTAGGCACGGCGAAGCCCACTACAATAACTTCCCAGCTGAGGTTTTGGCGACGTTTATTTGTTTGGAATCGACTCCGGACGATTTCGGCGCAAAGGTCACGCAGTATCGCAATCGCCAGAACGCCGTTGACTTAGAGGATTTTGCCGCTTTGGATGAGCGGCAGGAATCTTGGAAACAGACGCTCGCGGCGGCCGGTGTCGAGTACCTGTACAAACACGGAGAGGATGATCCGCCCCCATCAGAAAGCGTCTTCAGTGTAAGAGAGGCAGGTCCGGCGCTAGCATGCTGCCAGACGGGGGGGCATTAGGCTGACTACCTGGTTGCCGCCAAGAAGGACAAGAAACGCTTGTTCCAGCGTGCAGGCTTGACTGTTACTAACGGACGGCTTGGCGAGGCGTATGAACGGCTTTTCTCGGATGCGTTGACGGCGCGAGAGTTGTGGCGCGTCGTGCAAATTGCCCGAGTCATCCAAGGGACGCTCAAGGCTAGAGGTGCTTCGGAAGCGGATGAGGGTACGAGAGCGATCCTGCGAGAAGGGCGATGGCTTGTATTGCATATCGTTCTCATTAAGACGCGCTTGCGTGAAGGCCAAGCGCTGAACCTCTCGAACCAAGAACGTCAACGGCTTTCTCGGGCTATCGATACCGTTGCTGAAAAGCTGGTGGAGAAATGCAAGGCCGTCTCCTGGGGAAAGCAGTATCGCAGCGTGTTCGAATCGGCAACCGACCTACGGAGCGTCAAGGCGGCGCTGATGGCCGATTTGCCACAGCACGTATAATTAACAATGTCTAATAAGCAAAAACTTGAGCTGACCTGGATCGGCAAGGACAAGCGGCCGAAACTGGAGCCGCGCATCCTGCTGGAGGACCCGGCGCGGTCCTATCATGCCGAGCGGCGGGTCAGCGACGGCGACCTGTTCGACAACCGGCTGATCTTCGGCGACAACCTGCTGGCGCTGAAGGCGCTGGAGCGGGAGTACACCGGCAAGGTCAAGTGCTGCTTCATCGATCCGCCCTACAACACCGGCAGCGCCTTCACCCATTACGACGACGGTCTGGAGCACAGCATCTGGCTGTCGCTGATGCGGGATCGGCTGGAGATCATTCGGCGATTGTTGGCGGAGGACGGGTCGCTGTGGATTACGATTGATGACAATGAGGCTCATTACCTTAAGGTTTTGTGCGACGAGATTTTCGGCAGGAAGAATTTCGTTGCGTCCATGGTGTGGGAAAAGGATGCGGGCCGCAAGAACGACGCTGTGGTTTCAAATTCGCACGACTATGTTTTGGTCTATGCGGCCAACTTTGATATTTGGCGTCGTTGCAGGAATCTCTTGCCAAAGACAGAAGAGCATACGAAACGATACAAGAACCCGGATAATGATCCACGTGGTCCATGGAGACAGGGCGCGGATGGTACGGCAAAGAGCGGTTCCGATTCGCTCCGCTATGAGATCACACTTCCGAGCGGGAGAGTAGTCACGCCGCCTGCGGGCAATTTCTGGCGATTTAGTAAGCCCACGTTGGAGAAGGCGCTGTCGGAGAATCGAGTTTACTTTGGCAAGGATGGGAACCGACTTCCCGTCATTAAGAAGTATTTGAGTGAAGTCCAAGCGGGTATCGTTCCGAAGACGTGGTGGCCATCTTCGGAAGTGGGTTCGAACCAAGAGGCTCGCCGTGACCACCTGAGAAAGTTGCTGCCGCACATCGAGCCCTTTTCAACGCCTAAGCCTGAGCGATTGGTCAGTCGTATCGTAGAGATTGCGACACATCCGGGAGATCTCGTACTTGACTCATTCGCGGGTTCCGGCACGACAGGCGCGGTTGCTCATAAGATGAAGCGCCGCTGGATAATGATTGAACTGGAAGAGCACTGCCACACCCACATCATTCCGCGCCTGCGCAAGGTCATCGACGGCGACGACCCCGGCGGCATCACCGACGCGGTGGACTGGAAGGGCGGCGGCGGCTTCCGCTACTACCGGCTCGCGCCTTCGCTGCTGGAGCAGGACCGCTGGGGCAACTGGGTCATCAACCGGGCGTACAACGCGGCGATGCTGGCCGAGGCCCTGTGCAAGCTGGAGGGCTTCACCTATGCGCCGTCGGAGACGCTGTGGTGGCAGCACGGGCATTCCACGGAGCGCGACTTTATCTGGGTGACCACACAGAACCTGTCCGCCGAGCAGTTGCAGGCCCTCGCCGACGAGGTGGGCGAGGGCCGCTCGCTGCTGGTGCTGTGCAGCGCCTTCCGCGGCCTGAGCGCCGAGGCCGCCGCCGAGCGCTGGCCGAACCTGACGCTGAAGAAGATCCCCCGCGTGGTCCTGGCCCGCTGCGAATGGGGCCGCGATGATTACAGCCTGAACGTGCAGAACCTGCCGATGGCGGCGCCGGACGCGCAGCCTCCCCGTGACGTCCCTCGGCAGGGCTCGCTGTTCGACGAGGATGGCGAATGAGCAACCCCCGTGTTCTGGTCATCGCCGGCCCCAACGGCGCAGGGAAGACCACCTTCGCTCGGGAGTTCCTGCCAAAGGAGGCGCAGTGTCCTGCGTACATCAACGCGGACCTGATCGCCGCCGGGCTGTCGCCGTTCTCGCCCGAGCTTGCGGCGGTCAAGGCTGCGCGACTGATGTTGGAAGCCATGGACGAACATGCAGCAAGACGCGAGAGCTTCGCGCTGGAGAGTACGTTGGCGGGCCGTGGTTATGCACGCCGCCTGGCGGCACTGAAGGCAGTGGGCTATCGATTCTCCATCTATTTCTTGAAGTTGCCGAGCGCGGACATGGCTGTCGCTCGGGTCGCGGAGCGCGTTCGCCAAGGAGGGCATGCGGTTCCAGATGCGGTGATCCGGCGACGGTTTGCATCCGGCTGGCGCAACTTCATCGATCTCTATCGGCCGCTGGCGAACCAGTGGGTGTTGTTCGATAGCGCCGAAAGGCCGCCCAAGCTCGTCGATTGGGGTGAGAATCAATGAATACCAAAGACATTTCCGAAGCGAATGATCCCTTGCTGCCCGCTTCGCTGGCTGCAATGAAGCGTGCCGCGGAGCAGGCGCGGCGTCAGGCATTGATGACCCGGACACGCCTGGTCGTCTGGCGCGACGGGCAGATTCGGTATATCGATCCAGCCATGCCGGAAGAACCCGATGCCGGCGGTGCGCCGAGCAAGGCCGACGCCACGGCGCCCGTGAATGACTCCTCCGGGAGCGACTCGGCATGATGACGGAGCGGACGCGATGAACATCGAGGCATTGCAGCAGCGCATCCGCCTCGGCGAGGACTCGACGCTGGAGCTGAAGCGGGTGGCGGTGAGCCCGGCGGGCAAGGTCACGGAGCCGCACGCCGACGGCTTGGCGGACGAGCTGACGGCGCTGGCCAATGCCGCCGGCGGAATGCTGGTGCTCGGCGTCGACGACAAGACCCGAGCCGTGACCGGCATCCCGCTGGCCCAGATGGATCGGGTCGAGGCCTGGGTGACGGCGATCTGCACCGACCGCATCAAGCCGCCGCTGGATGTGCTGACCCGACATCTGGAGTTGCCCGACGACGACGGGGCGCCCCGGGCCGTCATCGTCGTCGAGGTGCCGCGCAGCCTGTGGGTGCATGAGGGCGCCAACGGCTACTTCCGGCGCGTCGGCCATGCGAAGCGCAAGCTCGCACCGGACGCGCTGGCGCGGCTGTTTCAGCAGCGCAGCCAGGCGCGCATCCTCCACTTCGAGGAGCAGGATGTGCCGGGCTGCAGCTTCGACGACTTCGATGCGCTGCTCGTCAGGCGTTTTCTGAAGCCCGGCGAGGGCGAGGCCAGCGCGCAGTTGCGCAGGCTGCATTTGCTGCGCGAGGTCGATGGCGTCTCGGTGCCCACCGTGCTGGGCACGTTGCTCTGCACCTTGGAGCCGACCCGCTGGCTGCGGAATGCGGAGATCATCGCCGTGGCGCATCTGGGCATCCGGAACAATCCCGATGAGCAGATCGATGCCCGCGAGATTGGCGGCCCGCTTGATCGGCAGCTCTTGGATGCCTTCCATTTTGTCGAGCGCAATATGACCACGGCCGCGCGCAAGCCGCTGGGGCGGATCGACTATCCGCAGTATGCGCTGCTGGCTGTCTTCGAGGCCATCGTGAACGCCGTGGCGCACCGGGATTATTCCCTGCACAGCCAGCGTATTCGGCTGTTTCTGTTTCGGGATCGGCTGGAGATTCACTCCCCGGGCGGTCTGCCGAACACCCTGTCGCTGGAGTCCATGACGCGGCTGTCGTCGCCGCGCAACGAGGTGCTGGCGAGTCTGTTCGGGCGCTACTACCCGCTTGATGATCCAAGGCTCGGCCGAAGCTATTTCATGGAGCGGCGCGGCTATGGCGTCGAGACCATTCTCCGCGAGAGCGAGCAGCTCTCGGGCAGGCGGCCGATCTACGAGCAGATCGACGAGCTGGAGCTGTGCCTGACCATCTTTGCCGCCGCGCCGCCGGATCGCGCGGCGGTCTCCGCGGGCGGGAGATCTACGGTATGAATGCACGCATCTTCAACGCCATCGCCGGCCGTCTGTCGCTGCGCCCGCCGCAGCGCGAGTCTCTGCAACGACTTGCTCAAGCCCTGGACGCGGCACCGGCGATGCTGGAGCATGAACCCGACCTGGAGGCGGTGCTTGCGGCGCTCAAAGCGGAGTTTCCGACGCTGGAGGCGTTCGAGCGCGACTTCCCGTCGCTCTGCTTTGCGCTGGCCACGGGCGTCGGCAAGACGCGGCTGATGGGGGCCTTCATCGGCTATCTGCATCTGGCGCATGGCTTCAAGCACTTCTTTGTGCTGGCGCCGAACCTGACCATCTACAACAAGCTCATCGCCGACTTCACGCCGAACACGCCGAAGTACGTCTTCACCGGCATCGCCGAGTTCGCCGCCTATCCGCCGGAGATCATCACCGGCGACAACTACGAACAGCGCGCCGGCAATCTGAGCCTGCTGTCGCCGGTGACGGTGAACATCTTCAACATCTCCAAGATCAACTCCGAGGTGCGCGGCGGCAAGAGCCCGCGGATCAAGCGCCTGTCCGAGTATCTCGGTGACAGCTATTTCAATTATCTGGCTGAGCTTGAGGACCTGGTGCTGCTGATGGACGAGTCGCACCGCTACCGGGCCAGCGCCGGGGTGCGCGCCATCAACGAGCTGAAGCCCCTGTTCGGGCTGGAGCTGACGGCGACGCCGTTCACGGAGTCGAGCCGCGGGCCGCTGCCGTTCAAGAACGTGGTCATGGACTATCCGCTGGCCCAAGCAATCGAGGACGGCTTCGTGAAGGAACCGGCGGTGGTGACGCAGCGCGACTTCGACGCCAAGCGGCATACACCGGAAGAGATCGAGAAGATCAAGCTGGAGGACGGCATCCGGGTGCACGAGGCCACCAAGGTGGAACTGTTGACCCACGCCCGCCGGCTGGGCAAGGGGCCGGTGAAGCCCTTCGTGCTGGTGATCGCGCGGGACACCACCCACGCCGCGCAACTGCGGGCGCTGATCGAATCCGAGGCCTTCTTCGAGGGCCGCTACCGGGACAAGGTCATCCAGGTGGACAGCAGCAAGAGCGGCAAGGAGGAAGAGCAGATGGTGCAACGGCTGCTCGCGGTGGAGAGCGCCGTAGAGCCGACCGAGCTCGTCATCCACGTCAACATGCTCAAGGAGGGCTGGGACGTGACCAATCTCTACAGCATCGTGCCGCTGCGGGCGGCCAACGCGCGCACGCTGATCGAGCAGTCCATCGGTCGCGGGCTGCGACTCCCGTTCGGGCGGCGCACCGGGGTTCCGGCCGTGGACCGGCTGAACATCGTCGCCCATGACCGCTTTCAAGAGATCATCGACGAGGCTAACCGGGGCGACTCGCCGATCCGGCTGAAGCAGGTCGTGCTGGATGCGCCGTCGGCGACCGAGCCGACCATCAGCGTGCAGGTCGTCTCCAACACCGAGCTGGCGCTGGGCCTGACGGTGCCCAAGGTGACGGGCGGCGACGGCCAGCCCTACAGCATGGAGACCGAGGCCCTGAAGACGCCCGTCTTCAACACCGACCGCGAGCGGCAGGCGGCAAGCGCCGTGATGGACGTCATCGACGAGATGGAGCGCGACAACGACAGACTGCCCAACAGCACGGCGTTGACGACTGCGCAGGTGCAACAGGCGATCGTCGAGCGGGTTCGGCAGCGGTTGGCGCCTGCGCAGGGGGAGTTGCTGCCGGACGAGGGACTGGACCTGGAGGCCGTGGTGGCGCAGACCGCCGAGACGGTTGTGCGGGGGATGATCGATATCCCCCGCATCAGCATGGTGCCGACGGGGGAGGTGACGGTAGGCTTCAATCCCTTCACGCTCGACCTGAGCGGGCTGCGGCTGCAGCCGGCGGACCGGGAGCTGGTCATCCAAATGTTGCAAAGCAATCGCCGCTATACCCTGGCCTCCGACGGGGGCATCACCGAGCGGCGGCTGGAGGACTACGTGGTCTCCGGGCTGATCGACTACGACGACATCGACTACGAGGCCCACGCGGAGCTGCTCTACGACCTCGCCGGACAGATGGTGCAGCACCTGCTGGGCTATCTCTCGGAAGACGAGGCGCGCGCGGTGCTGGACCGCGACCGCCGCCTGATCGCGGAGGCCATCCGCGCGCAGATGATGGAGCACTTCTGGGAGAAGGCGACCGGCTACGAGGTTCGGGTCAGCCGCGGTTTTACCAAGCTGCGGCCCTGCGACTACACCGCCACCGGCAAGCACCCGGTCCGCCACTACCGCGAGACGCTGACCGACAAGTCGAGCATCAAGAAGATCCTGTTCAACGGCTTTAGCAAGTGCCTCTATCCACTCCAGAAGTTCGACTCGGACAGCGAGCGGCGCTTCGCCGTGATCCTGGAACGGGATGCGCAGAAGTGGTTTCGACCCGCTAAGGGACAGTTTCAGATCTACTACAAGCTGGGTGCAGAGCAACCGGAGTACGTGCCCGACTTCGTCGCCGAGTCGCGCGGCGTCATCTATCAGGTGGAAACCAAGGCGCGGGAGGCACTCAAGGACCCCGAGGTGCTGGCCAAGGCGGATGCGGCGAGCCGTTGGTGCCAACGGGCCAGCGACTATGCACAAACGCATGGCGGCAAGCCCTGGCGATACCTGTTGATCCCTCACGATGAGATCAACGAGGCGCGGGCGCTCGCGGGCTTCGAGCGGTTCGCCGTCTGCGCGAACGCCTAGCTCGACGCCTTCGGAATGCTCACGCCCGAGATGCGACGGGCGGCTATCCAATCCTCTACAAGTGATGAGAAAGAGCGCAATAGCAAAACATAGAGAAGCTGGGCCTTTATCATATGCCGTCCAAGATACCGCGCCAACGTCCTCGGCGCTGATGACGACGCGCGCCGTGCTGCCTATCGGGAACTGTTCCGCAGGACGCTCGACGAGACACCACTCAGCAACCTCCGCCTAGCACTCAATCATATCAGCCGAGCGGCAATGATCGCTTCTATCGGGAAATCGAGGCCATGACCGGATAGCGGCGGGAGCTGCGCCGGCGTGGCAGACCACGCAAACGGGACGAAGAGGCAGCATCAGGCGATGCGGGACAGAGGGAAAAAGGGGACAGATTCATTTTTGTAGCGATGATCGGTAGGATACAAATCCTTATTCGTTTGTTCTTGTCCGGTTTTCCCTGGCAATTTTGCCCATTTTTTGCTGTAAGAAACTGATAAAAGACTTTTATTTGTTTATAGTTTTTCATTTTGTAGTCATGCAAATGCGCTTCGTCGCTTGCAATATCATGCGGAACAAGGCGATAATTAGCCATACACCGGTTCAGCACCACTTTACACTTTAAAATCAATAAGTTACTTAGATACCAGTGCTCGCTGTAGCCACCCACGTGAAATTCTGAATTGGTGTTCAAGCCATTTAGACCAATGGGTTACGCGAATCTTGGTCAGGAAGATGCGTCTTGTGGAAGAAAAGATACCCAGATTGGGAAGGATCGTGCTGCCCAACTACCCACAGCATGTGGTGCAACGAGGGCACAACGAGCAGGCGGTTTTTGCAGAGGAAGCCGACTACCTCTATTATTTGAACACCCTGGAAGAGTGCAAAGATTTGTACGATATAAAGGTGTACGGATTCTGTTTGATGATCAACCAGGTTCACCTTAATATTGCAACCCGGTGACTCAGTGGCTGAGATGGGGCAGTTGATGAAACGACTGGCGGGTCGGCAGACAGGGTTCGTCAAGCGACAGGAATTGCGAACGGGAACGCTTTGGGAGAGTCGGTACAAATCCAGTCCAGTCGCTACCGACACCGACTTGTTGGCCTGTTGCCGCTATGTGGAGTTGAATCCGGTGAGGGCGGGTATGGTTGCAGACCCGGCGGAGTATCCCTAGTGGAGCGGTACAGAAATCCCGAGGCGGTTCGTTGTCGTTGTCGTAATCGTAGTCGTTATCGAGCATTCAGCTAAGACGATTATGACAACGACAACGACAACGACAACGACAACGATAACGACAACGACAACGACAACGACAACGACAACGACAACGACCGGAGACTGTCTTGGAACATCTGCACCGAGGCACTAGTCCAGTTATCACCGCCATACGGGAAATCGTGGGCAATGCTCCTGGGTAGACATTGATCCCTGTTATGAAGGATTGGGTGCTACAGAGGAACTGAAATCGTTGAACTACCGCGGCTTCATGGCCGGTGCTATCCCCCACGGCGAGCGGGATTTGATACGCGAATCGATACACCGCGGGCAGTTAACCGGTAGCCAACGCTTCGTCGATCAAGTCGAGGCGATTATCGGGCGGCGTATCGAGCACAGAAAGCAGGGTCGGCCACGGAAGGATGACAAAAAATAAATCTGTCCCCTTTTCCCCTTCAATCGAGCAAGCCTATCTCAGGGCGCCGCGCATCACGGTCATCTGCGACAACGCCCGCTATTACCGCTGCAAGCGTGTGCGCGCCTATCAGGAGGACTCACGCATCGAATTGATCTTCTTGCCGTCGAATTCTCTGAGTTTGAACCTCGTCGAGCGCTTCTGGGAGTTTTTCAAGCGCCAAGTGCTTTACAACCGCTACTACGAAGCATTCGATGCGTTCCGCGCCGCGTGCAAGGATTTCTTTGCGAACTTCGATTCATACGCCTCGAAGCGACGCACGCTATTGACCGAGAATTTCCAGATCGGCCGCTCTTGAAAACCGAGAACTGCAATGCGGAACCTATACGACCAATCGGTTAGCATGGTAGCCATGCCACGAGGAACTCACACGACAGAAATCGTCTTTGCGCCGCACCAGACCCAGTTCTTTGCGTGGGAACTGACCCGGCGGGCGAACGCCGACAGCGTCGAGTCCCTCGGCTCGACGCTGGTGGACGCACAGGTCGATCTCAATCCGCACCAAGTCGAAGCGGCCCTGTTCGCCTGCCGCAACCCGCTATCGCGCGGTGTGATCCTCGCCGATGAGGTGGGGCTGGGCAAGACCATCGAGGCCGGCCTCGTGCTGGCGCAGTTCTGGGCCGAGCGCAAGCGTCGCGTGCTGATCATCGTCCCCGCCAACCTGCGCAAGCAGTGGCATCAGGAGCTCAAGGACAAGTTCGCGCTGGACGGGCAGATCTTGGAGTCCAAGGGCTACAACCAGCAAAGGCGTGACGGCGTCGCCAACCCATTCGACATTGGCGCGCCCATCATCTGCTCCTATCAATTCGCCAAGGCCAAGATCGCGGATCTGCGCGCGGTGCCCTGGGACATCGTCGTCTTCGACGAGGCGCACCGGCTGCGCAACGTTTACAAGCCGGGCAACGTCATTGCCAACACCCTCAAGGACGGTCTGGCACAGGTGCCGGCTAAGGTTCTGCTCACCGCGACGCCGCTACAGAATTCCCTGCTGGAGCTGTTCGGACTGGTCAGCGTCATCGACGAGCGCGTCTTTGGCGACCTGGACAGCTTTCGCCGCCAATTCGCGCGGATCAACCAGCCCGAGACCTTCCAGGCCCTGCGCCGGCGCATCGCCCCGCTGTGCAAGCGCACGCTGCGAAAGCAGGTCGCGCACAGCATCAGCTATACCAACCGCATCCCCATCGTGCAGGAGTTCACGCCCGGCGACGACGAGCAGCGCCTGCGTGGCCTGGTGGCCGACTATCTACGGCGCCCGGATCTCAAGGCCCTGCCCAACAGCCAGCGGCAGCTGATCTCGCTGGTGCTGTGGAAGCTGCTCGCCTCCAGCACCCACGCCATCGGCGGCGCGCTCGGCACCATGGCCGCGCGGCTGGAGCGGCTGCTCGCCGAGACGCCCGAACCCGAGGGCCTGGCGGATCGCATAGGCCGGGACTTCGAAGCGCTGGACGAGACAGATGACGAAGGCGACGGCTCGAGCGACGCCGATGCGCCGCTGAGCGCGCAGGACCGCGCAGCCATCGCGAAGGAAATCAGCGAGCTGCGCCGCTACGAGCAACTGGCCAAGGGCATCCGCGAC
Source organism: Thiohalocapsa sp. PB-PSB1 (assembly GCA_016745215.1). Lineage (GTDB taxonomy): Bacteria > Pseudomonadota > Gammaproteobacteria > Chromatiales > Chromatiaceae > Thiohalocapsa. The sequence continues at coordinate 7,329,898 of CP050890.1, read as the reverse complement.
AATGCCAAGGGCGAGGCCCTGCTCGCCGCGTTGGGGCGCGCCTTCACGGAGCTCGATCACCTCGGCGCCCCGCGCAAGGCCCTGATCTTCACCGAGTCCCGCCGCACCCAGGACTATCTGCTGTCGCTGCTCGCCGACACCGATTACGGTCACGGCATCGTCCTATTCAACGGCAGCAACAGCGGACCGGACGCCCAGCGCATCTACCGCGCCTGGCTTGAGCACCATGCCGGCAGCGACCGCATCACCGGCTCCAAGACCGCCGATACCCGCGCCGCGCTGGTGGAGCACTTCCGCGACCACGGCACGGTGATGATCGCCACCGAGGCCGGGGCCGAGGGCATCAACCTCCAGTTCTGCTCGCTGGTCATCAACTACGATCTGCCCTGGAACCCGCAGCGGGTCGAACAGCGCATCGGCCGCTGCCACCGCTATGGGCAGCGTTTCGACGTGGTCGTCGTCAACTTCATCGACCGCAGCAACGACGCCGACCGCCGCGTCTATCAGCTCCTGGAACAGAAGTTCCAGCTCTTCAGCGGCGTCTTCGGCGCCAGCGACGAGGTCCTCGGCGCCATCGGCTCCGGGGTCGACTTCGAGCGTCGCATTGCCGAGATCTACCAGCGCTGCCGCGACCCGGACACCATCCGCGACGGCTTCGAGCAGCTTCAGCTCGATTTGGCCTCCGAGATCAACGAGGCCATGGTCCGCACCCGCGACATCCTGCTGGAGCACTTCGACGAGCAGGTGCTGGAGCGCGTCCGCGACGACAGCATCGCGACCCGCGACCGCTTCGAGCAGCTGTTCCTCGACCTGACCCGCGCCGAGCTGAACGGCCACGCCACCTTCGCCGCCGACAACAGCTTTACGCTGCACAGCCTCCCGAGCCCTGCGCTTGCCGGTCAGGTGCCCCTCGGCCGCTACGAGCTGCCGCGCCGCTCCGGCGATGCGCACCTGTACCGCCTCGGCCATCCCCTTGGCGCGTACCTGCTGGAGCAAGCGAAGTCCCGTGCCCTGAGTCCGGCGCGGCTGGTCTTCGACTACGACGCCTATTCCAAGCGCCTGAGCACGCTGGAACCTTGGCGGGGAAGCCGCGGCGTACTGGTCGCCGAGCTGATGACGATTGTTTCCCTCGCCGGTCGCGAACAACGCTTGGTGGTGGCCGCGATCACCGACGATGACCGTATCCTCGGCGAGGACGACCCGGAGAAGCTGCTCCGGCTGCCGATCTCCAGTCAGACCGCCCTCGATGCGGCGCCGAACGCGCCGCCCGCGCTGTCATCAAACCTCGATCAGCGCCGCAACGCCATCGCGCGGCAGGTCAACGAGCGCAACCTGAGCTACTTCCAGCAAGAGGTCGAAAAGCTCGACGCCTGGGCCGACGACCTCAAGGTCGGCCTGGAGCAGGAGATCAAGGAGCTGGACCGGCAGATCAAAGAGGTGCGCCGCACCGCCACCGTCGCCGTTACACTTGAGGAAAAGCTCCACTGGCAGAAGCAGCAGCGGGAGCTGGAACAGCGGCGCGGACGGATACGGCGGGCGTTGTTTGATCGACAGGACGAGATCGAAGGCAGGCGCAACGATCTGATCGCCGATCTGGAGATGCAACTGGCGCAACAGGCCGCGACGCACGGCTTGTTCATCATCGAATGGGAGTTGATCAAATGTGCGAGGAAACCCCCGCGGACCCGGCACGAGCACTGGCGGAGACCATCGTCGACAAACTGATTGCCGAAGGGCTGGTAGCAGGGCAGAAGCGAACCGAGATCACCGCGAAAGTGGCGTCCGGTACCGCCAAAGCCGAGGACTGGGGCTTGTGGAGCGAGTTGGCCGCAGCGGACGTTAACCGCGAACAAGGCGGACCCAACGGGAACGACCCGGCGGAGGGCGAGGCATGAAGGCCCTCAAGCGGCTTGAGCTCACGGCATTTCGCGGGGCATCCCGCCCCCTAGCACTGGATTTCCATCCGTCCAAGCCCCTTATCGTGCTGTTCGGCGAAAACGGCACCGGCAAGACTACCGTCACCGACGCGCTGGACGCCGTCGGCAATTGCTCGCCCGGCTCCCTCAAGGACCGTTCCTCCACCAACGTGAAGGAGCACCTGCCATCCCTGGGCAAGACATACGCCGACGTTGAGGTCCGCCTGGAAGACACCGCCGGCAACGTCTGGACAGCCAGCATGTTCAACAGCCGGATCAGTACGGAGCCGACGGAACGCCCGCGCATCCGCGTGTTGAGGCGCAGCGATCTGCTCAAGCTGGTGGATGCACCGCCTTCGGAGCGCTACCAAGTCCTGAGGCGTTTCGTCGACGTCCCGTCCATCGTCCGCTCCGAGAAGGCCCTCGGCGACGCCGCGAAGGAGGCGAAGCGGCGCTTCGACGATGCCGTTAGGCAGCGCTCAGAGGCGGAGCGGACTCTGGAAGAGATTTGGCGACAGAACGGCTCTCCTGCCGGTTCGTGGCTCGCCTGGGCCAGGCAACTAGCTAGCGAGAACACAGCGGACCTGGACAAGGCTACCGCTGACCTGCGGGCGGCGGCGAACAGCATCGTTGCCGCATCGACGAGCCTGGAATCCTGTCGCCGGGCGAAGCAACGTATCGAGCAGGAAGAGAAGAAGCAGGAAGCGCATCAGCAAGCCGTCGCCAAGACGCCTGCACCCGACACGCGGGCCGCCATGGACACGGCAAGCCTGCTGCGCAAGGCGGCTGAGTTTCTCAGGCAAGGAGACCATCCCGATGCCTGTCCCGTCTGCCAACAGGCCATCCCCATGGATCAGCTGCGCGGCGATCTCGATGCCAGGCTGGCGCAATTGTCCCAGTACGAGCAGTTGGCCAACACCCATACCCGGATCATCAGCAATCTCAAGGGCGCGCAGGACGAGTACGCCCGCCAGACGACCGTGTTCGCCGCCGATGCCATCGCGATCCGACGGGCCTTGGGCGCGCCGGCGCCGGCTAAGCTGGACGGGGTCGCCGAGGTCTGCGCAGGGTTTCCGAGCGAGGCGGATGGCTGGACGCCGGAGTCCGAAGCCCTGCTTTCGAGCGAAACACTGCGCGCCCTGGCCAAGTTCGCCAAGGCCGCCGACAGCATTCGGGGCGCACTGCAAACCGAGGAACAGCGCCTGCAACAGCAGCTCGGGCAGATCAACAACGTCGCGACCCTGCTCGGGAACTTCGACAAGGCCGTCGACGCGTCCGTAGGACTGGAACAGCAGGCAAGGCGCTTGTCACGGGCGGCGGAGATCGTCCGCGAGACGCGCATCGCATTCACCGACGACATTCTGGCTGCCGTCGCCGAGGAGACCAACCGCCTCTACGGCCTCATCCACCCCAACGAGCCCATTGCCCTGTCCAAGCTCGAGCTCGACAAGGCGCGCAATGCCTCATTGATCCAGCTCGGGCGCTTCGAAGACAAGGACGACGTGCCACCCCAGGCCTACTTCAGCGAATCCCATCTGGATACCCTGGCCTTCTGCTTCTGGCTCGCCGTGGCCAAGCGCGAGAGTCCAAACAGGGAGGCGGTGCTGGTGCTCGATGACGTCTTCACCTCGGTGGACTCCCAGCATCTCGGCCGGATCTCCCAGCTCATCGTCGATGAGGCCCAACACTTCGCTCATGTGCTGTTAACCACTCATCAGCGGCGCTGGCGGGACGTCTTCCGAAACCAGCAGGGGGCCGGAAATCGGGCCGACCTCCACGAGCTCCAGCGTTGGACCCTGTCCAGCGGCATCCGTGCCTACCGCACCCGGCTCGCGCTGGACCAGCTCATCGCGTCGGTCAACGCTGCGCCCTTCGAGCGTCAGCGCGTGGCCAACGAGGCCGGCATACTGCTCGAAACCATGCTCGACTACCTCGCCCTCAAGTACCGCTGCCGGGTCCCGCGCACCTACGACAACGCCTACACCCTAGGCGAGCTGCTCGACGGTTGTACCGCACTGTTCAAAAGACTGTGGATGGAGAAGCCGCAGGCCGCCAACAACGGCGACCCCAATGCGGACGTCGAGCACGAGACCCAGCAACCGCAACAGACCTTCACCAAGCTCAAGCAGATCGCCTTCATCCGCAATCAGGTCGGCGCGCACTTCAATCTGGCGGGCCTGGACATCTCCGACGCCGAAGTCGAAGCATTCGCCAACCTGACCGTGGAGCTTGCCCAGACCCTAAGCTGCGGGGTCTGCGGCCAAATTCCCGGCAAGAAAGGCGAGAACCACTACGAGTGCAGCTGCCCGAGACCCGCTGTGGTGCGAATGTTGCCGCTGCAATTGCCTTGAGCTGCCGAGGACCGCTCAGCATGAAACCGACGCAATGGCCGTGGTCAACTCACACGAATCCGATAGCGCAAGGAACCCACCTGGCCCACCGCTATTTGAATATTTGGTTTCCAAAGCGCCGCAGATTCGTGGCTTATCGTGAGCAACCGCCAGTTCGGCGCTCGCCCGTAAAGACGGCGTCTATACGTCGATGCCAAGATGTGGAACAACCCTGTAAACTGAGATGACCCTGATGATCACGCTGCTGGACTTGCATGCGGCGGTGGATGAGTGAACGCGACATGACACCAATATCGAGCAGACACACCGCGGTCTTTTTCACGGTCCAGCGCGGGAATGCAGGCGCGGCCATTTCGGCGGCCTGTGCAGAGCGATGGCAACCGCACACGCGACGCTGGAGCGTCGGCCCTGGCTCCCACGCTGGAGCGTCGGAGCGAGAGGGTGACGCGCGCCCATGAGCAAGAAGCAGAAGCTGGAGCTGACCTGGATCGGCAAGGACAAGCGGCCGAAATTGGAGCCGCGCATCCTGCTGGAGGACCCGGCGCGGTCCTATCATGCCGAGCGGCGGGTCAGCGACGGCGACCTGTTCGACAACTGGCTGATCTTCGGCGACAACCTGCTGGCGCTGAAGGCGCTGGAGCGGGAGTACACCGGCAAGGTCAAGTGCTGCTTCATCGATCCGCCCTACAACACCGGCAGCGCCTTTACCCATTACGACGACGGGCTGGAGCACAGCATCTGGCTGTCGCTGATGCGGGATCGGTTGGAAATCATTCGGCGGTTATTGGCGGAGGATGGGTCGTTGTGGATCACGATTGACGACAACGAGGCGCATTATCTGAAGGTTTTGTGCGACGAGGTATTCGGTCGCGACAATTTTATTGCCAACGCAATCTGGGAAAAACGTACGTCCCGCGAGAATCGGAGGGTGTTCTCGTTCAATCACGATCATCTGTTGATCTATGGTAAGAGTAAATCGGTTTTTGCAGGAATAAGGAATCCGCTGGACCTCTCGGAAGAGGTTTTGAGCCGCTATAAGAATCCCGACAATGACCCGCGCGGCCCCTGGCAATCGGTTTCGGCGAATGCGCAAGCAGGGCACGGCACCCCGAGCCAATTCTACAAACTCAGACTGCCCTCCGGAAGGGAGATTGATCCGCCCAAAGGGCGGTGTTGGCTCTACACGAAGGAAAGGATGCACGAAGAGATTCAAGCAGGCAATATCTGGTTCGGTAAAACCGGCGATAATGCGCCGCGGGTGAAGATGTTTCTCGCTGAGAAAGCGAAGAAAGGCCTGACCCCAGAAACCATTTGGCCTGCAACTGAGGTCGGGACGAATGATGCCGCGAAGAAGGGTTTGCTACAGCTCTTGCCAAAGTCCTCAGTCTTCGATAACCCCAAGCCCGAGGAGCTGTTGCAGCGCGCCGTTCACATCGCCTCAAACCCCGGCGACCTGGTCCTCGACTCCTTCGCCGGCTCCGGCACCACCGGGGCCGTCGCGCATAAGATGGGCCGGCGCTGGATCATGATCGAGCTGGGCGAGCACTGCCACACCCACATCATTCCCCGCTTGAAGAAGGTCATCGACGGCGACGACCCCGGCGGCATCACCGAAGCGGTGGGCTGGAAGGGCGGCGGCGGCTTCCGCTACTACCGGCTGGCGCCTTTGCTGCTGGAGCGGGACCGCTGGGGCAACTGGGTCGTCAACCGGGCCTACAACGCGGCGATGCTGGCCGAGGCGCTGTGCAAGCTGGAGGGCTTCACCTACGCGCCGTCGGAGACGCTGTGGTGGCAGCACGGGCATTCGACCGAGCGGGATTTCATTTGGGTGACCACGCAGAACCTGTCCGCCGAGCAGTTGCAGGTCCTCGCCAACGAGGTGGGCGAGGGCCGCTCGCTGCTGGTGCTGTGCAGCGCCTTTCGCGGCCTGGGTGCCGAGGCCGCCGCCGAGCGCTGGCCGAACCTGATGTTGAAGAAGATCCCGCGCGTGGTATTGGCCCGCTGCGAGTGGGGCCGCGACGACTACAGCCTGAACGTGCAGAACCTGCCGATGGCGGCGCCTAAGGAGGCGCCGCGATCAACCAAGCCCGAGCAGCGTTCACTGTTCGACGGGGATACGACATGACCGATATCGAGCAAGCCGAGCCGAGCATCTGCCAAGTCGCCGTCGCGGGTTGTTACAAGTCCATCGCCGAAGAACAGACCGTCGATGTGGCGCCGCTGACGGTGCTGGCCGACGCGAACAGCTCCGGCAAGTCGAGCATCGTGCAACCTCTCCTGCTGCTGAAGCAGACCATGGAGGCGAGCTACGACCCGGGTCCGTTGCTGCTGGACGGCCCGCATGTGCGCTTCAGCAAGGCGGCACAGGTGTTGAGCCCGTCTGTGTCGGGATTCTCCGTTCGGCTCTGGACGGATGGAGGCGGCATCACCAATCGCTATCGCAGGAGAAGCGACGGGGGGATTCGAGTTTCAGGCTAGGCTGTCGAAATGTCCTGAGTTTTGATGCCAAACCGATTCCGGGTCTTGGATTGCTTCATCGAACGCACTGGGGAAGCCTAAATCGGTGTCGGGGTCGCTATCGGAATCGGAATCGAATCCGCTCATCGATCAAAACAGCCAGCTCGATACCAATCCCTAATTCCGACCTCGACACCGACACCGACTAAGCATCCAAAACCGGGAAGCGCTTGTTTTAGTGAGACGGCAGATTTCGACAGCCTAGCTTCAGGCCATGGATTTCGCGCGCGCGTCCGATGGCTCTGCGGGAACGCTTGAAGCCGACGGCGCTTCGAAACATCTGAGGAACGCCCTACCGGGCGCTTTGAAGGTACTCGTCTCTCAGGAACATGCGCCAGTGGGGGTCGAGGTCGGGCGAGAACGCTGTTTCCTTGCCCTTCGCCCAATCACCGACAAGGCGAGGTTCGCTCTGCTTGTTGGCCCAGGCCCAGGGGACCCCGGATGCGCCATTGCCTCCCGCCCTGCTGCCGTTGGACGCGCTCAAGCCGGCTACTCCTCTGATCCGGGTCTTGGCGGACTTGATTCACGTGCCCGGTCTGCGCGGAAACCCAGCGCGCTCCTATCCGCGCGCCGAGATCGGCGAGGGTCTCCACGGAGCGTTCGAGCCCACGTGACCAGCCTGATCCAACAGTGGGCCGAGGTCGACGAAGACCAGCTCACGCGACTCGTTCAATGCCTCCGCCACGTCGGCATCGCTCGCTATCTGAAAGCGCGGCGGATCGACGATGCCCGCTTGGAACTGTTGGTTGCCCGCCTTCCGACCGGTGAACGGTTTCAGAATACAGACTTGGTCAACATCCTTGATGTCGGTTTCGGCCTGTCTCAGGCGTTACCCGTCTGGGTGGCCCTGATCGCCGCGAAACCCGGCCGAGTCGTCTACATCGAGCAGCCGGAGCTGCACCTGCATCCGCTGACCCAGTCCCGGATGGCCGATGTGCTGGTGGATATGGCATTGCGGGGCGTGCGGGTGATCGTGAAGACACACAGCGACCTTCTGCTGCGGGGTATTCAGACCGCCGTCGCCAAAGGTCGCATCGAGCCTTGCCGCGTCAGCCTGCACTGGTTCGGCCGCGATCCAAAGACCGGTCTGACTAGGGAAGCAAAGGCGCCGTTGGATGCAGACGGCGCCTTCGGAGACTGGCCCTCGGACTGCGACGATGTCGCACTGCGCGCCGAGTGCGAGTATCTGGACGTCGTTGCAGCGAGACATCGGTCATGACATCGCAATACCCCATAGCAGCGGTGTTGGTTGTCGATGCGTCGGTGTTGCGCGCTGCGGGAGAGGGCGCCGACCCCAGCTCACGCATGAGTCGTGCGTTCCTTGCGGCAATGCGCGAAGGTGGCTTTCACGCCATCAGCTCACCGGAGCTGACGCGGGGGCGGAATCGGCCAGCTTCGCGATTCGCGAGTCGCTGGTTCAGCAACCTGGTAGCACGGAAGCGCGTGGTGTTTCTCGATGATCCCACCGACGCCGACCTACGGGCGCACTTGGAACAGTGCGCGGAGGTGCGCGGCGGCAAGAGCCCGCGTATCAAGCGCCTGTCCGAGTATCTCGGCGACAGCTATTTCAATTTCCTGGCCGAGTTGCCGGAGCTGGTGTTGCTGATGGACGAGTCATACCGCTACCGGGCCAGCGCCGGGGTGCGCGCGATCAACGAGCTGAAGCCCCTGTTCGGGCTGGAGCTGACCGCGACCCCCTGCACGGAGTCCAGCCGCGGACCCGTGCCGTTCAAGAACCTGGTCACAGACGAGGCTGTCGAAAATCGATCTTTTTTCGACTATGAACTTACTGCATAATCCCTATCTTGTGAGAACCTGTCTGGCAAAAAAATGTCTATCAACGTCAAGTACTTTTTCTTCGAGGATAAATTATGGGATACCCAAGTGACCTGACGGACGCCGAATGGGCACTGATCGAACACTATTTTCAACCCCGTGATCGACGGGGCAGTGCCAGCCTGCATCCGCGCAAACGGATCGTCGATGCCATTTTGTACGTCATGAAGTCCGGTTGCCAATGGCGCATGCTACCCAACGATTTTCCCCCCTGGCAAACGGTTTACGATCACTTCAGCCGATGGAACAAAAGCGGTGTATGGGAAACCGCGCTGGATCAACTGAATGCGCGCCGTCGCCACAACAATGGTCGTTCGGCATCGCCGAATTACGGGATGATCGACTCGCAAAGCGTCAAGACCGAGTAGGCGAGCGAAGAACGCGGGATCGACGGCGGCAAGAAGGTCAAAGGGCATAAACGCCACAGCGTGGTCGATCTCCTCGGCAACCTGTTGCATGTGTCGGTCCACGCAGCCAATTGCAGCGATACTGTGGCGGGTGGTCCCGTGACGGCGGGTGCGGCGGAGAAACACCCGAGCATCGAGGCGTTTTCCGGCGATGCGGGTTATCGCGGGACAGCCGTGAAATTTGTCGACGAGACACTCGGACTCATCTTGCACATTTCCACCAAAATCAAAGACGGATGGGTTGTCCTTCCGAAACGCTGGGTGGATGAGCGCAGTTTCGCTTGGCTCGGTCGATTTCGCAGGCTGAGCCAAGGATTTCGAGATCCTGACTGGGGCTGCCGCGAATATGATCCGTATCGCCATGCTCGAGAAAACGCTTGCAAATTGCGGCTGAATTATTGCTAGGCAGACTCTGAATCCTAACTCTGGCCAACTGACTGGAAGGTTTGTCGGAATTTTCGCTAACCCTATGTTTATTCAAGGAAGCCGCAGCATATCTAAACCCTTGAACGGGGTTTTGGCCGGACTTATGATCAAGGTCTTGCTGAACGATCGCCAAGCCTATCGGTCGTATGCGCGACTTCTGACGCTGATCAAGACCAGCCAAATCCTGTTGAAAACAGAAGGACTGCATGCGGACTCCGCCGAGGATCTGGCCGCGCGGTTTGCTCGGCTCGAGATCGTCGATGAGCGTGCACAACGCTTTCGCGACAACCTCCTATCCGCCGTTGCCGAGGAGGCAAAGAAGCTTCCGAAGGGGGAGATCGGGTTGGCCAGCTCCGATCGTTGCGAATCGGTCATCGGCAAGGAGAAGCTTTTTTCGAACACAAAGCCCGCTTCAGGAGATCGGCAAATCCATCCTGATGATCCCTGTATTTCTGACCAACATCACGGCAGAGCGAGTGCGTACGGCAATGCAGAGCGTGCGTACTCGTGACCTTAAAGAGTGGGCAAAAAATACCTTTGGAGACTCTGCCATAACCAAGCGTCGAGCGGCAGTCCGCTACGCTGGCATCATTTGCCGGCTCGCCCGCAAGCGGGCTCCTACGCCGAGCGGCTGCCACGACGCGTAATGGTCCGCTTGCGGGCGAGGCGCCTTAGCTCATCTGCGCACTCTGCGTCTCTACGGTGAATCCTTACATTCTTTGAGGGCAGCACCCGGCTTTAATTCATCAAGGTAATTGATATGGGGCGAAGGCTACTGATCTATGGCGCGACCGGCTTTACTGGCCAATTGGTTGCGGAACACGCGCACTTGCTCGGGCTGGATGTGGTGCTGGCTGGGCGCGATGCGCGGCAACTAGAGCGGATGTCGGCGTCTCTGGGGTTGCCATGGCGAGTCGCAAGATTGGATGACGCTGCATCCCTTGACAGCGCGCTTGCAGACATCGCGGTAGTATTGCATGTGGCGGGTCCCTACGCCGCCACCGCTCGGCCCATGCTCGATGCCTGTCTACGTAACGACACACATTATTTGGACTTGACCGGCGAATTGCCTGTCTTTGTAGACCTGTATCGAAATGACAGCGCTGCCCGCGCCCGGAACCTGATGTTGATGCCAGGAGTCGGCTTCGTCTGTGCCGCATCCGACTGTCTAGCCGCCCACCTGAGCGCGCGCATGCCCGATGCGATCCATTTGCGTATCGCTTTTTCCCGCGCCGACCTGATCTCCCGGGGCACCCTGCGCGCGATGCTGGGGTTAGTTCGCGAAGGCGTCAGCATCCGTCGGGCGGGTAGGCTCACCAGCGTCCGGGTGGGTCATCTCGAACGCGGCTTCGACTTCGGCGATGGCGAGCGTTTGAGCACTGCGCTGAGCTGGGCGGACGTGTTTACCGCCTACCACACCACCGGCATTCCTAATATCGAAGTGTATGCGGAGGCGGATGCCACCGCGCGCATGCTGTATCAGGCGGGCGCTTGGTTCGGACTGCCGTTGCGCCTGCCCGTGACGCGACAACTGCTGGAATGGCCAACCCGATTTTGGCCGCAAGGCCCGAGTGAGGAGAAACGCGACGCCGCGCGCCGAGTGATTGTTGCCGAGGCCGAAGATGCCTGGCGCCAGCGGGTATGTTCGCGTCTGTACACGCCTGATGGATACAGTATCACGCCAGCGATCGCGCTCAGGATTGCCGCGCGTGCCTTGGCCGGCGAACTCAAACCAGGTTTCCAAACACCGGCTGCCGTGTACGGCCCAGACCTGGTGCTCGGTCTGGCGGGCGTGATACGGGAAGACCTGGACGTTGGACCTATCCGCAGAATGGAGCCAAGCGGCCCGTTTGGCGAACAGTGACTTTAGACGATTGCCGGAGAGAAACAGACCAACTGGCGCCGGATGCTCGTTCGCCTTCGCGACCAGGAGGCCGCACGAGAAAACAAGCCAGGTAGTTTATTTCTCGACAGAAATCGCCTAAGCCCAGTTACTGGCTTGGCGCTGCTTGCCGGCATTATGCTCTGATTTCTCAGCGCTTCAAGCCACCGGCAACAGGTCGAGGCATGCTGCCGGGTAGGCCAAGCGCTGCCGACTTCGGCCCATCGCCTCGGGGAAGTTGCTCATACGCATAGTGGACAATGGGGATTGCTTCGGTCGTTGGCTAACCGCATTCTTAAGCACAAACATGCTTTCTTACCACTTTTGGGGAATAGAGGACGGAAGATTCGAAGCCAGAAACGCTACGCCAACAATGGCGCTTCAACAGATGATGCAAACAGGCTGATCGGCAGTTCCCAGGTTGAATCCTGCCCATCATGAACAAGATATCCACCAATTCCAGTATCCATAAGAGGCTAATGAGCATGCCAGCAATCCAAGAACAGTTCCCAACCACCCAGGTCCATTCTATCGAGTCGAGTCCATCCACGCATGATGGCTCTGACCACGAGCAGGGCTGGGGTCTTCAACGCCAACAAATCGCCCAGCATCTACTGCGCGATGTCGAGACACAGCGGCTTCCGGAGGCGCTCGCTATACGCAAACAGGTGTTCTCCGGCGAACCTATCACGACGGCTGAGAGCGACATTCTTGCCCAAATGGTGAAGACTGTCGATCAGGCAGCTGCACTGATGGATGATGAACAGGATTTGGGCAATGTCCGGCGGGGCGTCGCCAAACTGCGTGATGAGATACTTGCACGCGCCAGCCTGAATTAGCCGGTCCAAGGCGATTGCAGGAGAGAAGCGTACCAACTGGCGCTGAATCGTCGTTCGCCTGCCCGAAATGGCAACTCGCCCATAATCGCCTTACGGGCGGGTCGCTGCAATGTCGATGCAAAGCGAGAAGACAAGCCAGGTGGTCTGTTGCTCAATAGCAATCGCCCCGACAGGCCTGTACCCAAGCCTTTTGGCAGTTAGTGATGGCGCAGAAACAAGCTAAAATAAGTTTTTGGCTTGGGTGTCACCTGCCGACTCATTCGGTATCGCTATCGGCGTCGGTATCGAACTGACCAACCCGCTATCCGCCAAGCTCCTCGCTGACCGCCTAGCCACGCTGTCCGCGCTTCGTGAGCATGGCCACACGACGATCGAGCAGTGCCTTTTGCTTGCCGTTGTCGTCTGCGCACAACGCATCGCACACCAGCAAGCACGTCCTGAATCGCAGCGCACTCCAGCGCCGAGCCTCGTGCGCTTTCAAACGACCGGCGTCGATCCCCGCTCCTCCCTTTGTCGTTACCCTCGGCAATGTTCAGCGCGATGGCCTGCGATGCGCGCCTTACGATGCGCACCTACGATGTGCGCAGGCGCTGATCCTTCGCGTTACGCTGTCCTTTCGCATGCTCGCAGTCGCGCTAGGCCCAGCCGACAGACTCGATGGCCGCACGGTCTACGTCGCGCTTCTCATGACCGAATGGCATAGGGCGTTTTCTCTCTCGATTCCGATTCCGATTCCGATTCCGATAGCGACCCCGACCCCGATTGCACTCCGCCGATGTCTGGATAGCGTTGTATAGGTTATTCATGAACCGCTACTTCTTGGCAAGCATGCGGAGTGCCACCGAATAAAATCATACAATATCAGCACTTCCTGACAGTATGTAAGTCGATAAATACCAGCTGAAGCAGCTTCGAACACGGTCGATGATGGATTCCGGCATCTTGCCTCCGGAATTCTCATCGGCCGTACTCATTTTGATGCAATGAAAACGCAACACCTTATCTCAGAACGCTTTAGCTGCTGGCCATCCGCGGGAAATTTTCGGAAATACCCTGCAAATAATCTGTAGTTTGAGGCGTTCGGTCGGCAGAAGCAGCTTAACTGCAGGTCATCATTGCCCATACGAAAACCACCATTTACCAACCGATACTCACTATTGTTCGCACCTGAGTTGGGGAAGATGGTTATATGCGTGCTGGACAGTCGGAATTGTCCGGAGCGTCGGTCGCGGGCATGCTGCAATCCAACCTCAGCGAACTGCACATCAAGATGCAGCATGCTGGCATGCATTACCTGATTTCACTTTGGCTTGATTTCACTTTGGCTTGATTTCGTTTTGGTTGCATTGCCACGAGTCGAATGGCCGCTGTTGGAATCGGCTGCTGGAAAACGAGGGCGAGGAATTTGCAGCACAATAAAGAGAGCGCAGCAGCGATAAGCATAAACCAGCGCCAATAGACCACTGTATAGACCACTGGCAAGCCCAATCACGGGCCTGTCGGTAATACCACCACCGATAACCTGAACACCAAAGGCGAAAGAGCATGCCAGCAATCCATGACCAGTATTCCAATGTCGCAACGCAACCTGTCGAGTCAAAAGAGACCCATCTTCCTAGCCAAACGCCAGAGCGGGACTGGCACATGCAGCGCAAACAAATCGTAAGTCATCTGATGCGCGGAATCGAGATGCAGAGACTGCCGGAGGCGCTCGCCATCCGCGATCAGGTCTTCGATGGCGAGCCGATCACGGTGGCAGATCGTGAAAATCTCGCGCAGATGGTGCGCATTGTCGACAAGGCGGCCGGGCTTTTGGAGGACGATGTGGATCTCGGACGCGCGCAGCGCAGCGTGGCCAAGCTTCATAATGAGATTCTCGCCCGTGCGCAGGCGAATGAATTGGCAGCAGTCGCGGTCGATAGCATGATGCGGTCTCAGCCTCGCCAAGCCAGCACCAGCGAGGCTTGCTGACAAAACGGTTGCCCCCATCCTGGGGGCGATTCTGCCCCAGCCCACAGAAATCCAATCCGCAAAAATCCAACCCGGAGAATCCCGGACTCGGAGAATCCCTCAGTCCAGATAACTCTCAACCGGGAGAAATCTCGATCCCTTGAAGATCCCCCTGCCAGCCGGCTTGCTGGCCGGGGGATTCGTCGTTTAGGGCGATTGCCGGAGAGAAACCGCCTCAGAACAGCACCTGGGATGATCGATGAGCTAGCTTCAAGTGCCTTTATGTATTCTCCGAACCACTTGCGTAGTCTTGGCGATCGCGCGACACAATCGCGCATGCTGTCGTCTGCACCTTTTTCGTTCCGCCTCACTGGTGCACAATCCCGTTATCGACCCCAAGCTGACCAAGGAGCGCAATTGACAGATCATGCAAATTCCGAGCATTGAACAATTCGTCGGAAATACGCCGCTGGTGCGCCTGCAGCGATTGCCCGGCACAACCGATAATTCCATCCTCGCCAAGTTGGAGGGTAATAATCCTGCGGGTTCGGTCAAAGACCGCGCGGCTTTGAGCATGATCCGTCATGCCGAGCAGCGCGGCAGGATCAAGCCCGGCGATACATTGATCGAGGCAACCAGCGGCAACACAGGCATCGCACTGGCCATGGCCGCGGCGATCAAGGGCTATCACATGCTGCTGATCATGCCCGAGAACATGAGTATGGAGCGCCGTCAAGCCATGACCGCCTATGGCGCCGAGATTCGGCTGACGCCAAAAGAAGGCAGCATGGAGGCAGCCATCGACCTGGCCAGCGCGTTGGAGGCCGAGGGGGTTGGCATCCGTCTGGACCAGTTCTCGAATCAGGACAATCCCCTGGCCCATTACGAGGGCACCGGCCCTGAGATCTGGCGCGATACGGGGGGAGGGGTCACGCACTTTGTCAGCGCCATGGGCACCACCGGCACCATCATGGGAACCAGTCGCTTTCTGAAACAGCAAAACCCCGCATTACAGATTATCGGTGTGCAACCGGAGGAGGGCGCCAGTATTCCTGGCATTCGCCGCTGGCCCAAGGCCTATTTGCCCAAAATCTACGACGCATCTCGGGTGGACCGCATCATTGACGTATCGCAAACCGAAGCCGAAGAGACCATGCGCGCACTGGCAATTCGCGAGGGCATTTTCGCTGGCGTTTCCTCCGGTGGCACGGTCGCGGCGACACTCAAACTGAGCGCGGAGGTTTCGAATGCGGTTATCGTCGCAATTATTTGCGATCGCGGCGATCGCTATTTGTCGACCGGGGTATATCCAGGCTGACACATGGGGAGAAAACGCAAAAAACTTCCGCAACAAGCAGTTGAGGCGCGCATCGAATCCTTGTCTCATGATGGGCGCGGTCTGACCCACATCGACGGCAAAACCGTTTTTGTGCATGGCGCGCTTGCCGGCGAACGGGTGCTGTTCCGCTACACCGGCGCTTGGCGCCGCTACGACGAGGGGCTGGTGACGCAAGTGCTGGAACCGGCAGCGGAACGCGTTACGCCAGGCTGTCCTAGCTTTGGCATCTGCGGCGGCTGTTCATTGCAGCATATGCATCCCGCCGCGCAGATTCTGGCCAAGCAGGATATCCTGGCGGACCTGCTGCGGCGCATCGGCAAGGTCGAACCGCAGCGCTGGTTGGCACCACTGGCTGCCGAGCCCTGGGGTTATCGGCGCAAGGCGCGGCTCGGGGTGCGCTGGGTGGCCAAAAAGGGGCGCGTGCTGGTGGGCTTTCGCGAACGCGGCTCAGCCTTTATTACCGATATCGAGCGCTGCGACGTGCTGCACCCGAGTATCGGGGAGCGGCTGCCGGCGCTGGCGCGGCTGATCGAGGGGCTGAGCATCCGCGAGCGTGTGCCGCAGATTGAAGTCGCCATGGGTGAGCAGGCGGCGGCGCTGGTATTCCGCGTGCTGGATCCCCCATCGGACTCGGATCTGGCGCTGCTGCAAGGCTTTGCCGCCGATACCGGCCTGCGGGTCTATCTTCAATCTGGTGGGGTCGACAAGGTGCGAGCGTTACCAGGGTGCGAGCCAGAGCTGGACCGCGCATTGAGCTATAGCTTGCCGCAGCACGAGATTCAGATCGAATTCGATCCCATGGACTTTACCCAGGTCAATCTGGAAATGAATCGGCTGATGCTTGATCGTGCGTTGGAATTGCTCGATCCACAGCCGCATGAACAGATTCTGGATCTGTTCTGCGGTCTTGGCAATTTTACATTGCCAATCGCCCGCAGGGCACATAGGGTGGTCGGCGTCGAGGGCGATGAGCAATTGGTGCAACGCGCACGCGCTAACGCCAGACGCAACGCCATCGACAACGCCAGTTTTCACAGCGCGGATCTCTATGCAGATATCCAGTCAGCGCCATGGCGCCACCAGCATTTCGATAAGGCGTTGATCGACCCGCCGCGCAGCGGCGCATTCGAGGTTCTGGATCTGCTTGCCGAAAGCGGCGCACACCGGCTGCTGTATATATCCTGCTATCCATCGACGTTGGCGCGAGACGCCGATCGGCTGGTCAACAGTCTGGGCTATCGGTTGCTGGCGGCGGGTGCGATGGACATGTTTCCGCATACCGCACATCTGGAATCCATGGCGCTGTTCGAGCGCTGAATCGCAATCTGGAGGTCGCAGATCGATCTGGAGCAATATCCAATGGCAATCGAAATCGAACGTAAATTCCTGGTCGTCAACGACTGCTGGCGCGACGCGGCGGAGTCCGAAACCCATGTACTGCAGGGCTATTTGTCCAGCGCCGGCAATGCAACGGTGCGGGTGCGCATCAAAGGCGATGCCGCGTTCCTGACCATCAAGGGGCGCGTGCAGGGCCTTCGTCGTTCGGAGTACGAATACCAGATTCCGCCAGCGGATGCCGAGCGTATGCTGCGCGAACTTTCGCTCCCTGCGCTAATCGATAAGACCCGCTATCAGGTACGTTGCGGCGAGCATGTCTGGGAGTTGGACTGCTTTCACGGCGCCAATGCTGGGCTGGTGATGGCCGAGATCGAACTCGGTGACGAAAACGAGCCGTTTCAGATGCCGACATGGGCAGGGCAGGAGGTCTCCGACGACCCGCGCTACTTTAACTCGAATCTGGCACAGCAACCCTATACGACCTGGTAGTCCAGGATGCACCGGCGCCGCTTTATGCATGCGCTGCTGGCAGTTCCGTGGTTGTCTGCCTGCGCGCCAAACCAAGCACCAGCAGATGCCGCACTGATTCGTTTCGGCATCGCCAACGCGCCGCGGAATCTCGACCCACGGCTTGCCACAGACGCCACTTCCGAGCGCCTGAACCGCCTGTTATACAGCGCGTTGATCCGCTTTGACGACAGCAGTCGGGCGGTACCCTGGATTGGCGCTTGGGAGCAACTCGACGCACTCCGCTACCGCTTCCGCCTTGGCACCTCAGGGCGCCAATTCAGCAATCACAGCCGGCTGACCAGCTCGGATGTTGCGGCGACCTATGGCTCTGTTCTCGATCCTGCCACCGCATCGCCACATCAGGCGCTATTGTCCATCATCAAGCGCATCGAACTGATCGACGACGATCATCTGACTTTTCATCTGCGCGAGCCAGACCCGCTGTTTCCGAGCTATCTCGGCATTGGCATCCTGCCGGCAGGGTTGATCGGCAGCGGCCATCGCTTCCAGCGCGAGCCGGTGGGCAGCGGTCCGTTTCGCTTTGCAGGCTGGCCGCGACCGGGACAGGTAGAACTGGTACGCAAGCGCGACGGACAGCGTATCGAGTTCGTCACCGTCAAAGATCCGAATGTGCGCGTCATGAAGCTCTTGCGCGGCGAAATCGATCTGCTGCAGAACGATCTGCCGCCGGAACTGGTGGGGCTGCTGCGCCGGCAGCCCGGCATCCATATCGAGCGCACCAACGGCAGCAATTTCTCCTATCTCGGCTTCAATTTGGAGGATGCGAGCAGCGGAGATCTGAATGTGCGCCGCGCGGTGGCACATGGCATCGACCGTGCGGCGATCCTGCACTACCTATTCCAGGACGGCGCGCGTGCCGCTGAGGCCTTGTTCCCGCCGGAACACTGGGCAGGGGCGCCTGCTCTCATGGCCTACGATCACGATCCAGAGCAGGCAAGATCATTGCTCGCCGCCACTGGCCATGACCGGGCGCATCCATTGCGGCTGGTTTACAAGACCTCCAGCGACCCGTTTCGGCTGCGTTTGGCCACCGTGATCCAGGCACAGCTTGCGCGGGTTGGTATCGATCTGAACATTCAAAGCTACGACTGGGGCACGTTCTTCGGCGACATCAAGGCTGGTCGCTTTCAACTGTATGGCTTGACCTGGGTCGGGATTCGCACACCGGATATCTTTCGCTATGTATTTCACAGCGCTTCGCTGCCACCAGACGGTGCCAATCGAGGTCGCTACCGAAGCGAATTCGTCGATCGCCTCATCGAGCGTGCTCGCGCGCAGGCCGATCCACGACGCCAGGCGATGCTGTACCGCAAATTGCAGCAGCGCCTGCATGCTGACCTGCCGTACCTTCCGCTCTGGTACGAAGATCAGATGTTTGCCGCCCGGCATGACATCAGGGGCTACCATCTGGCATCCGACGGCAACTACGATGCTCTCAGCCAGGTCAGTCGTGTGGACTTATTCAGAAAGATTGGCAAATTTCGCGCGTAAACTGCTCTAGTTTCTGGGTGTCGGCGGCAAACAATCGAATGCCCTCGGCCAATTTTTCGGTCGCCATGGCATCCTCGTTCAGACTCCAACGAAAGCCCTTTTCGTCAAATGATTGCTTAGGAATGTCCATATTGCGGGCAGCCTCAGCGTCCAGCTTGCGTGGCAGGTCGCCGTCCGACTCGGCCAACTCGGCGAGCAGTTTCGGTGCGATGGTCAAATAATCGCAGCCGGCCAATTCAAGGATCTCATCGACATTACGGAAGCTGGCCCCCATGACGATGGTCGTATGGCCGTGGCGTTTGAAATAGTTGAAGATGCGTGTGACCGACATCACGCCCGGGTCGGCATCGGCAGGATAGCCGGGCATATTTTCGGCATTCTTGTACCAATCCAAAATACGACCGACGAATGGGGAAATCAGCGTCGCGCCGGCCTCGGCAGCGGCGACTGCCTGGGCGAACGAAAATAGCAAAGTCAGATTGCAGCGGATACCCATTGCCTCCAAGCGTTCAGCGGCGCGGATCCCCTCCCAGGTGGATGCGATCTTGAATAACACCCGTTCGCGCGGATCGACACCGATTTCCTGATACAGCTCGATCAGACCCTCAGCGCGGGCGAGGGTGCCTGCGGTATCGAACGACAGGCGTGCATCGATTTCGGTGGAGACGCGACCCGGCACGATTTGCAGTATTTCGGCACCGAAGTTGACCGCCAACTTATCCATGGTCCAAGTTGCGTGTTCGTCTGCATTGTTGCCCTTCTCCTTGCCAAAAGCGACCGCATCTTCCACTAGGTGCCGGTATTGTGGCAATTGTGCAGCCTTGTATAACAAAGATGGATTGGTGGTCGCATCCTGAGGCTTGTATTCAGCGATCGCCTCGAAGTCGCCGGTGTCGGCAACCACCGTGGTCATCGTCTTTAGTTGGTCGAGTTTATTCATGCTCTCACCTGTCTCTTATCTTGATGCCGCTGAAAATGGCGGCCTATCCATCGGGTCAGCCGTCGCGGTCGCCATCCGGCTCCGCGGTCTTCAGCATTCACCCTAGCGGATTGTCGTGACCATTGTGCTGCAATGAAAGCCCGGGTTTTCCCTAAGTGATGGTGCAGAAACAAGCTAAACAGGTTTTTGGCTTGGATGTCGCCTGCCGACTCATTCGGTACCGCTATCGGCGTCGGTATCGGTATCGGCGTCGGTATCGAACCGACCAACCCATCCGCCAAGCTCCTTGCTGACCGCGTCGCCACGCTGTCCGAGCTTCGTCAGCATGGCCACATGACGATCGAGCAGTGCCTTTCGCTTGCTGTTGTCGTCTGCGCACAACGCTTCGCACACCAGCGAGCACGTCCTGAATCGCAGCGCACTCCAGCGCCGAGCCTCGTACGCTTTCAAACGACCGGCGTCGATCCCCGCTCGTCGCTTTGCCGTTACCTTCGGCAATGTGCAGCGCGATGGCCTGCGATGCGCACCTACGATGTGCGCCTAAGATGCGCACAGGCGTTGATCCTTCGCGTTACGCTGTCCTTTCACATGCTCGCAGTCGCGCTATGGCCCAGCCGACAGACTCGATGGCCGCACGCTAGACGTCGCGCTGCTCATGACCGAATGGCATAGGGCGTTTTCTCTCTCGATTCCGATTCCGATTTCGATAGCGACCCCGATTGCACTCCGCCGATGTCTGGATAGCGTTGTATAGGTTATTCATGAACCGCTACTAAGAACCGACTTGCAAATGACCGATAAGAATTTTCGAATCTCCTGTTCCGCCTTGCTCCTGGAGTTCGGATATCCTGGCACGTCGTGCCGCTTGCTCATTGCAGGCGTTGCCGATGCAGGCATGTCGAGCCGGTCGCAAGCATTGGCAAGTTCGTAACCTATTTGTCACAATACAATCGCGACTGTAAACGCACTCGAGCCTTGTGCGCAGGATGCCGCGCCCAGAGAGCATAAGGTTGCGTTTCTGGTCGGGATCGAAATCGAAAATTTCGCGTCTAAAAATCCATCTGTTAGACTCGAAACGCTGATTCTGATTCCGATCCCCACGACGACTCGCACAGTCTCAATCGCGTAGGAGCCAGGTCATTGAGCAGGTCGCCGCGCGCCAATCCCAATAGTCGAATCTATCGTTCAGGTATGCAATGCACCCCGCACCCAGGCACTATTTGTTTTCACCGGAGACCGACCCTTCAGAGATTGTCACGACCATTGGCTCCACATTGCATTGTGCAACGGACGCCACCGTCGAGTCGATATGCCGCTATCTTGACAGCTTCGAATGGAATCTCTACTTGGCGGGTGCCGCACTCGAAGAGCGGATGTCGGGCACCTTGGCGAACACGGGGCGCGAACTGCGCTGGCTCGATCTTGGCAACCACGGCGCCGTTGTGGCGCGTCAGATGATTGCGGTTGATCCGGACTTTGTCGAAAGTCTGCCGGAAGGGCCGGTGCGCGGGTTGCTGGCACCGGTGCTTGGCATCCGGCGCCTATTGCCGATGGCGGAATTGCGTATTTGCACACACGGATTGCGCGTATTGAACGATGACGATAAGACCGTCGTACGCATCCTGATCGAGGAATCGAGACCGATCGATGCGGCTGGCCATCGGTTGCAGGCTTTGCCAGCGCGCCTATTCATACAGCCCGTGCGCGGTTATGAACGCAAACTGGAAGCCACGATTCAACGCTTGCAGTCCTCTCTGGGGCTACACTCCGGCATGCTCTGCGAACCGGCAACGCTGTTCCAGCAGGCGCTGGCGTCAGTTGGTCGCCGTCCGGGATCTTACTCATCGAAGCTTGCCTACCAACTCGATCCGCAACAACCGGCCGATGCCGCCGCCAAGCAGATCCTGCGCGGCTTATTCGATACTCTGGAGGCGAATATCGACGGCACGCTGCATAATCTCGACTCGGAGTTTCTGCACGATCTGCGGGTCGCAACGCGCCGTACACGCTCGGCATTGGCCCAAATCAAAGGGGTTTTTCCGCCTGCGGTGGTGGACGAATTCAAAGCGGGTTTCGCCTGGCTACAGCAGGTGACCGGCCCAATGCGTGACCTGGATGTTTATTTGCTGGATTTTCCAAATCTGCGCGAGAGCCTGCCGGAATCCATGCGCGACGACCTAGAGCCGCTGCGCGACTGGCTCCGCGGCCATTACGCCGAACAACAAACCAAGCTTGTCGAGGCGCTGGAATCGCCGCAATTTCGTGCTCTGCGCGAAGATTGGCGCGCATTTCTGGAGATGCCAAATTCGCCCTCTTTAGCACCGGCACCGCGCAATGCCAGGCGGTCGATCAAATCCGTCGCTGATTCCGGCATCCGCAGCATGCTCAAGCGCGTGCGCCGTGAAGGCAGGGCGATCACCGATGCATCGCCGGCGGAGGAACTGCACGAGTTGCGCAAGAGTTGCAAGAAACTGCGCTATCTGATGGAGTTTTTCGAAAGTCTGTATCCAGCGGACGAAATCCGAGGTCTGATCAAACAGTGCAAGATCTTGCTGGACAACTTGGGTAGCTTCCAGGATTTGCAGGTGCAGGCCGACCACCTCAGGGACAGCGCTCGGCATATGCAGGCAGAGGGCGCCGCCGACACCGCCACGCTGCTGTCCATCGGTGCCCTGGTAAAGACCATGCTCGATCAACAGGTGCAGGCGCGCAAGGCATTCACAGACACCTTCACGACCTTCGACAGTGCCGCAAACCGGGCCGCCTTCAAGCGTTTGTTTGCTGCCGCGGCCGGTACGGATGCCAAACCGACTCCCAGCACCGACTGCAATCCCGCTGGCAATCCAGATTCCAACCTTGGAGACGCGAACCAAGCATGAAAATCGTCGGCGTTTATAGCATCAAAGGCGGTGTTGGTAAGACCAGCACCGTCGTTAATCTGGGCTATTTGGCGGCTGCCGATGGTCTGCGCACCCTGGTTTGGGATCTCGACCCACAAGGGGCTGCCAGCTATTATTTTCGCATCAAGCCCAAGGTCAAAGGTGGTGGCAGCGCTCTGCTGCGGCGAAAGCGGGAACTCAATGATCGTATCAAAGGAACAGACTTCGATTTGCTGGATCTGCTGCCCGCAGACTTCTCATACCGCCACATGGATCTCTTGCTGGGAGGCACAAAGAAGCCCGGCACGGCCCAATTGCAGCGCCTGCTAAAGCCTCTTCAGCGCGAATACGATCTGATCTTACTGGATTGCTCACCCAGCATTTCGCTGTTGTCCGAAAATATCTTTCGCGCCGCCGATGTATTGTTGGTGCCGGTAGTCCCGAGCACCCTGGCAGCGCGAACCCTAACCCAACTTGCCGACTTCCTGGCCACGCAGGATGCCCATTACAGCGCGCGCCTGTTAGCGTTTTTTTCCATGGTGGAGGACACTTCGCCGTTGCAGCACGAAGCCATGGAGCGTTTGGTGAAAGAGCATCCCGACATGCTCAGCACATCCATCCCGCGGGCATCTGAGATCGAGCGCATGGGCCTACAGCGCATGCCATTGCCCGCTTATGCACCAGCCCACGCTGCCACCTTTGCCTACCGCGAACTCTGGGCGCAGCTTGCGACTGCACTCTTGGTGCCCCGGTAGTCGCGATTCTTTCCGGATTCGGCTGAGCCCGTATGATTTGCCAGGTATGATTTGCCAGCGCCAATGCTCCAGATTTGGTCAACCCCGTCCAACTCCCGAGGTGACCTCCTGAACGGCCCGAGCCGTGCTGCAAACGTCAATCCCGCGACTCGATGATTCCCATCCCGGCACGCACACAACGCAGCAGGCCGTAGTCGTAGCGCCCATCGAAACTATCGTAGACGGGCTTGAGGCTGAACAGATTATCCTCGGGCAATTGCTGGAAAGCGAGTTCGATGGCGTTGATGGTCGCCGGATCGAGCTGGACCACGTCTTGCAGCGACAGCTCGCCGATTTCAATGCCGCGCGCCAAATGGCTGTAAATGGTGGCGGGCTTGAGATCCCGGCGGTGGGCGATTTCCGGCACCGCGATCCCGTCGCGATACATGTCCAGCGTGGTGCGCACGGTGTAGCTGAGGCCAGAATCTTGGCTCGGGCGCGGAGCCTCGTTGGCCGCGCGCGTGCTGGCACGGGCTGTTGGTTCGGGTAGCGGGGCCAAGTCCTTAGGGCGTCCGTGCTCGGCCTCGTGCTCGCTCAGCAGGGCGAGGAAATCAGGACCAAAGCGTTCGAGCTTGACTGCGCCAACGCCGGAGATACGCATCAGCTCGGCGGAATCGCGCGGGCGATAGGCGATCATTTCGCGCAGAGTCACGTCGCCAAAGATCATGTAGGGGGCCACTGATTCGCGCACGGCCAACTCCCGGCGCAGGCCGCGCAGGCGTTCCCAGAGCACCTGGGCATCCGGGTGATTCGGCAACTGGGCCAGGCTGGGCCGACGCTCGCCGGTGCTGCCGCGCTTGCGCTCCGGGTCGCGTCGCAATTGAATGCCGCGCTCGCCACGCAGCAGCGGCCGGCTGTTTGGAGTGAGTCGCAATCCGCCATAGCCTTCCACATCCACCGCCACCAGTCCGGCGGCGACCAGTTGTCGGTAGACGGATTTCCACTGGCTGGCGTTCAGCTCCTTGCCAATGCCGAAGGTACTGACCTGGTCGTGGCGGTTGTTGCGAATGCGGGCGCTGTTCTTACCCAGCAGCACGTCCACCAAATAGCCGACACCAAAACGCTGGCCGGTACGATAGATGCAGGACATCGCTTTTTGTGCTGCGACGGTGCCGTCCCAGGTCGCGACTGGCTCCAGGCAGGTATCGCAGTTGCCGCAGGCCTCCTCGCGCTGCTCACCGAAGTAGCGCAACAGCGCCCGGCGTCGGCAGTCGGTAGTTTCGCAAAAACCGACCATGGCATTGAGCTTGTGGATTTCCAGGCGCTTGAACTTTTCGTCCGCCTCTGAGCCCTCGATGATGCGCCGCAGCATGGCGACATCGCCCAGGCCATAGGTCAGCCAGGCATTGGCGGGCAAGCCGTCGCGGCCGGCGCGACCGGTCTCCTGGTAGTAGCCTTCCAGGGTCTTGGGCATGTCCAGATGGGCGACAAAGCGCACGTCCGGCTTGTCGATGCCCATGCCGAAGGCAATCGTCGCGACGATGATGACGCCTTCCTCGCGCAGGAAGCGAGCCTGATGCTGGCGGCGCATGTCCTGCGGCAGTCCTGCATGGTAGGGCAGTGCCAGCAGGCCTTCGCCAGCCAGTGCGCTGGCGGTTTCCTCGACTCGGCGTCGCGATAGGCAGTAGACGATGCCGGCGTCGCCGCGGTGCTCCTGGCGCAGAAACTCCAGCAGTTGCCGGCGCGGGCTATCCTTTTCGACAATGCGGTAGCGGATGTTCGGCCGGTCGAAGCTGGAAACGAATTTGTGTGCACCAGCAAGCCCCAGGCGTTGTACGATCTCGTTGCGGGTTGGTTCGTCGGCCGTCGCGGTTAGCGCGACTCTGGGCACATCCGGCCAACGCTCGTGCAGCAGATGAAGCTGGATGTATTCCGGGCGGAAGTCGTGCCCCCATTGGGAGACGCAATGCGCCTCGTCGATGGCAAACAATGCGACTCTGCTGCGTTCCAATAATGCCAGAAAGCGCTCGGTGAGCAGCCGCTCCGGGGCGACATAGAGCAGATCCAGCTCGCCATTCAGCAAGCCCTGCTCGACTCGATAGGCTTGGTCAGCGGCCAACGAAGAGTTCAAAAAGGCCGCGCGTACGCCGAGCTGCCGCAGGGCGTCGACTTGGTCCTGCATCAACGCAATCAGTGGCGAGATGACGATGCCGGTTCCGGGACGCAGCAAGGATGGGATCTGATAGCACAGGGACTTGCCGCCGCCGGTGGGCATCAGCACGAGGGCATCGTCGCCGTCGAGTACCCGGGCGATGATCTGCGCCTGGGCACCGCGGAAGCTGTCGTAGCCAAAGACCTGTTGGAGGATTGTGCTCGGAGTCTGGTCCATGGGCGGGTTAATCTGCTGATAGAGTTTGCGGGCGGTCTGTGGCGCGCGGCTAGCTCGAGTTGGAAGACCCATGCATTGTAACGCGTTGGGCGTTGTTCGCCAGCCCGCGGATGATTCCATTGGCGATCGCTATTCGCCGGGATCCTGTCCCAGAACCATCTCAACCGCGTTGAACGGGAGAATGCGCAAGAGGGCAAGCTCGGTGATTGTGGCGATCATGTTCGCCAGCGATGCGGTAGGCCATGAGTGTGCGGCTGACTCTGCGGCCAAATCGGCCAGTAGAACGGCACGCGATGGCATTGCAACAGCAAAAACAGAGTCAGTGTGTCCTGGCGCGCGAGGCTGGGCGAGACGGGTGCTGCCTGCGTAAAATGTTCAGCTAGTCAACCAGAATGAAATTTGATCCCTATTCTTTGAAGGCAGCGTCTAGTCAACATCCGTCCAGTCAACATCAGGTTTCTCACGCCCTGATGTCATGTCCTTTCGATTCCGATCATGATCAAGTCGCGCTGGTCGGGTTGCACCCTGGGGTCTCTTCCATTCAGTTGTCGAGAAGACGGTGGCCTACAGCCTTTCTCCCGGGAAAGGCGCGGCACTCGCGTCCGCTCCGCTGGCATCATTTGCCGGGTCGCCCGCAAGCGGGCTCCTACGCCGGCCGGCTCCCACGCAAGGGTCCGCTTGCAGGAGAGGCGCCTTGGCCGCTCTGCGCACTCCACGTCTCTGCGGTGAATCCTTACATTCTTTGAAAGCAGGACCCGGGGAGACGATCTCGCAGATCCAGTCAGGCACAAGCTCAACGACATCGCGGGGGTGCTCAGGCATCCCCTCCTTGCGCCTGCCGGCGAGGTCGTGGTTAGGCTGGTGCCGGTAGCGGCGTTCTGCCTCGGCACCCGGGTCCGAATGATGGTGGGCTAAGGCTCGGCCTCGCTGGTCGATGGAGTCCGGGCCGCTCGGGGCGATCGGAGAATGACGGCGATTCCTGTATCAAGAGCCGGTAGATGTCCATGACAGCTCTGCCAGGACAGAGAAGAGCGGGCAGGGCCGCTCATCGTCGATTGCTTGGTCCAAGGACCGGCAACATACGACAGGGCGATTCCGAGCTGTGCTGCGCGATAATGGACCGTTGCCACAAGCAAACTCATACCAGCCATAAGCAGAACCTTGTAATTCCAATGCAGCGCATGTGGTATCGTCTGCTGTGGTGCGCGGCTTCAGGCTTACGCTGCGGTCGCGGATGCTCGCGGCCATCTGGCCGTTGACTTCTGTTTTTTCCAACCGGCTCGCTGCTTTGCAGCATCACGGGCGAGTGCGTGCTTGCCAATGTCAGCGAGCCCAATCCATGAGGCATGCGATGATCAGACCCGTCGGCTCCGATGAGCTCAAGCCCTTGTTTGTTTACGATCCGGACCAGCACCATGCGCTGATGCATGAGGCCGAGGGCCTGCCGTCCATCACCATCAGCTCGCAAGCCGCCGGCAATGCGGTGATGATGGGTGGTGGTTACTTTACGCCATTAACCGGCTTTATGACCGTCGCCGATGCAGTGAGCGTGGCCGAGACCATGAAGACCACCGCGGGGATGTTTTTCCCGGTGCCGATTCTGTGTCTTGTGGACGATCCGAGCTCGATCGGCGATGCGCGACGTATTGCGCTGCGCGATCCAAATATGGAAGGCAATCCAGTGCTTGCGATTATGGACCTGGAGTCCATCGAATCGGTCTCCGATGAACAGATGACGTTGATGACCGAGCGCGTGTACGGAACCTCCGACCAGGCGCATCCAGGAGTTGCTGCTTTTCAAGGCCAAGGTCGCGTTGCCCTATCCGGCCCGATCCAGGTATTGCATTTTTCTTATTTTCAGGACGACTTTCCCGACACCTTCCGTACCGCAGTCGAGATCAGAAACGAGATCGCCGAGCGTGGCTGGAAGCGGGTGGTTGCATTTCAGACCCGCAACCCGATGCATCTGGCGCACGAGGAGTTGTGCCATATGGCCATGGAGCGCCTGAGCTGTGACGGCCTGGTCATCCATATGCTGCTCGGCAAGCTGAAGCCCGGCGATATCCCGGCTCCGGTGCGCGATGCCGCGATTCGCAAGATGGTGGATCTCTATTTCCCGCCGAACAGCGCCATGGTCACCGGCTATGGCTTCGACATGCTCTATGCCGGCCCTCGCGAGGCTGTACTGCATGCCTATTTTCGCCAGAATATGGGCGCAACACATTTCATCATCGGTCGTGACCATGCTGGTGTCGGCGATTATTATGGCGCCTTCGATGCCCAGACCATCTTTGACGAGCAGGTTCCGAAGGGCGCATTGGGCATCGAGATCTTCAAGGCCGATCACACAGCATATTCGAACAAATTGCACAAGGTGGTGATGATGCGCGAGGCCCCGGATCATACCAAGGACGATTTTGTGCTGCTGTCCGGCACCAAGGTCCGTGAGATGTTGAGCAATGGCGTGGCGCCGCCGCCGGAGTTCTCTCGGCCCGAAGTGGCGCAGATCCTGATGGATTATTATCAGTCGCTGACTTAGCCGCCAGCGACGGCCAGGGATTGGCCGGATGGAGCAATTCCATTCTGCTCGTAAAGTCTGCGCCTGGATCTCCAGGCGACAGAGTCAATTTGCGAGGCGATGAACGTTGAGTTTCTCGCGCTTTGGTGGTGGTTTTGATGGATTTCGATCCCGATACGCCTGGGGTAGCGTTTTGGTGCGTCAGCCTGGCCTTCGAGGTTGCAGCGGTGCTTGTTGAGCTTTTTTCCGACTCGCGTCCCACGGGGTTGCTCCCCGACGTAACGGGGGTTAGGCCTCAGAATGATGCGATTGCCATCGGATGTGCTGTTTGAATGGATTGTGTCGCCTGCGTTGTATGGCGCTTACTGATCAACGCGAGGTTAAGGTGGTACTCTGTTGCGGCGCGGCAAGAAGAGGCTCGCGCAGAGACGCAGGGGCGCAAAGGTAAAGAAACAAAAGTCGTTTTCGTCACCAGCGCCATGCCCTAGGCTGATGAAGCAATCCAAGACCCGGAATCGGTTTGGCATCAAAACTCAGGACATTTCGACAGCCTAGTGCTTCGGTGCAGATGTTCCGAGACAGTTTCCGGTCGTTGTCGTTATCGTTGTCGTTGTCGTTGTCATAATCGTCTTAGCCGAATGCTCGATAACGACTACGATTACGACAACGACAACGAACCGCCTCGGGATTTCTGTACCGATCCACTAGTGCAACCCGCCCAGCACGACTTGATCGGGATCGGGATCGAAAAGACATGACATCAGGGCGTGAAAAACCTGATGTTTGCTGGGTAGGCATTTGCTGGGTGGATGTTTGCTGGGCGCTACCTTCAAAAAATATGAGGATTCACCGCAGAGACGCAGCGTGCGCAGAGAGGCCAAGGCCAATGCACCCCTTCTCTGCGTCTCTGCGGTGAATCAAACTTCATCCTGGGTGAATGGGCGAACGTTGCTACGAAGGCTGCTCCCCTGCCAGCTCTCGCAATAGACGGATCATCTGTTGCAGATCCTGCCAGCCCTTCGCTTTTTCTGCCGCGCTTCGCAGGTAATACGACGGATGATAGGTGACCAACAGCGGCGTCCCGGTCGCGGCGAACACGTGGGTACGCTGTCTTAGGCGGCCCACTGATTCGTCAATTTCCAGCAGGTTAGTGGCGGAGACGCCGCCCAGGCAGACCAGCAGCTTGGGTTGTACCAATTCGATCTGGCGCAGCAGATAGGCACGGCAAGCGGCTGCCTCGTCCGCGTGCGGATTGCGATTACCTGGCGGGCGGCATTTGACGATGTTTGCAATGTAGATCTGCTCGCGTTTCAGCTCCACCGCTGCCAGCATGCGATCCAACAGTTGCCCTGCGCGCCCGACGAAGGGCTCGCCTTTCAGATCCTCTTCCCGCCCGGGCGCCTCGCCAACCAGCATCAGCTTCGCATGCTGGTTTCCGACGCCGAACACGGTATTATTTCGACCATCGCACAGGCCGCAAGCGCGACAGCCGGCGACGGTCTGTTGCAGTGTCGGCCAGTCCATTGCGGCGATCGGGTCAGCTTGCGTCTCTTGCTTGGCAAGCATCCGGTTTTGTTGCGCTGATGCGCGCGGCGCTGCCGTTGTCGGGGTGGCAGCCGCCTGTTCGGATGCACGCGGTTGGGGCTGATTGAATGGGGCATCCTTTGGCGTACGCGCATGCCAACTGGTAATGCCCATCGCCGCCAGATACTGTTGCCTTCGGGCCTCGTTCACGTCAGGCTCTCGCTCGTACTCATATTACCTTGGGATGCAGGAATCCTCATCCTGTCACACATCGCCGATTTGCGGATGCGAGCGTGTGCGCGGATGCAGGATTTTGTTGATGGCGTTAATGTAGGCCTTGGCGGAGGCGATCACGATATCGGTGTCGGCGCCGGCGCCGTTGACGATTTGCCCGGCTTTTTCCAGCCGCACCGTTACCTCGCCTTGCGCATCCGTGCCGCTGGTGATGGCATTGACTGAATAGAGCTTCAGCAGGGTGCCGCTGTTGACGATGCTTTCGATGGCGCGGAAGGTGGCATCCACCGGGCCGCCGCCAATGGCGGTGCCGGGTTCTTCCTCGCCGTCCACAGCCAGCACGAGATCGGCCCTCGGCGTCTCGCCGGTTTCGGAACAGACTTTCATCGAGACCAGCTTGACACGCTCGTTGGCAAGATCCAGCGTGGCATCGGTGACCAGCGCCTGCAGATCCTGGTCGAAGATCTCGTGTTTTTTGTCCGCCAGGTCTTTGAAGCGGCTGAAGGCCGCGTTCAATTCCTCCTCGCTGGCGAAGGTGACGCCCAGTTCGCCAAGGCGAGCGCGCAATGCGTTGCGCCCGGAGTGTTTGCCAAGCACCATGCGATTCTCGGCCCAGCCGACATCCTCGGCGCGCATGATTTCGTAGGTTTCGCGATGCTTGAGCACGCCGTCCTGATGGATGCCGGATTCGTGCGCAAAGGCGTTGGCGCCGACGATGGCTTTGTTCGGCTGCACGGCAAAGCCGGTGATCCCGGACACCAACCGCGAACAGGTAACGATCCTTGTGGTATCCAATCCAGTGTCGCATTCGAATAGATCCTGGCGGGTGCGGACGGCCATCGCGATCTCCTCCAACGCGGCATTGCCAGCGCGCTCGCCAAGACCATTGATGGTGCATTCCACCTGCCGCGCGCCATTGCGTACAGCGCTTAGGGAATTGGCCACCGCGAGGCCGAGATCATTATGGCAATGCACCGAAAATACCGCCTGGTCGGCGTTTGGAATACGCTCACGCAATTGCGCGATCAGATTACCGAACTGATGCGGCAATGCGTAGCCGACAGTATCTGGAATATTCACCGTGCGGGCTCCGGCCTTGATCACCGCTTCCAGCACCCGACACAAAAAATCGATGTCGGAGCGACCAGCATCCTCTGGCGAGAACTCTACGTCGTCAGTGTATCGGCGCGCGTGACAGACCGCATGCACGGCTTGCTCCAACACCTGATCCGGTGCCAATTTGAGCTTTTTCTCCATATGGATCGGCGATGTGGCAATGAAGGTGTGGATACGGCCCGAGTTGGCATCCTTCAGCGCCTCGCCGGCACGCTCGATGTCTTTGTCCAGAGCCCGCGCCAGCCCGCATACGGTACTGTCCTTGATGGTTTCGGCAACCGCTTTCACCGATTCGAAGTCACCGGAACTTGCGATTGGGAAGCCGGCTTCGATCACGTCTACCCGCAGTCGTTCCAGCGCCTTGGCGATGCGTACTTTTTCGTCGCGGGTCATGGACGCGCCGGGGCTTTGCTCACCGTCGCGCAGCGTCGTGTCAAAAATGATCAAGCGCTCTTTGCTGCTCATACTGTCTCTCTGCTGCCGGGGTTGAGGGTCGAGGGCTGGCGTTTGGGATTGCTACCGGTTGACCGATTGCCGATGTCGTTCGTCGGGTAGGGCCGCGGCTGACGCGGACACCGGGATTGTACCCATCATTTTCCACATTCTGTCATGAATGAACAGGATACTGGCGTCAGAAGCCATACAGCTCTTGCCAGACTTGTTCTCCTTCAATCTGTTTTTGTATGAGACAACCCCAAAAAGTATGGCAGCATATCTGGTACCCAAAGGTAAATGATGCACGAGCACCCCGCAAACACCGGCATACGCCTCTGCAAGGAGGCTTTTCGATGCGGATTTGGTTCAAATGTATCAGTCACTTAATAGAGCTAGACGGATAATAACGCGGATGATCCGCACGGGGCGATTCCTGCCAACTTAGGCGATTGCCGAAGAGAAACAGACCAACTGGCGCCGGATTCTCGTTCGCCTTCGCGAAGCGGCAACCTGCCCACAGTCGCTCGATGGACGGGTTGCCGTAACGTCGATGCCGGACGAGAAGACAAGCCGGGTGGTGGGTTTCTCGGCAGGAATCGCCCTAACACCCGCCCAGCGGGGCGGGTCGGCACTGACACAGCTTGCAGTGTTCGCACTCATTCTGCTGAAACGGCGGATTCTGCTGAAAAGGCGAGAGTCAATGCTGCATTATCTAATTCAACAATCTGGGTCAGCCTCTGATATTCCGACACTGCCCAATGCCCGTCATCAACGTCCGCCGTATTCGGTAACGGCCTGATTGGTTCTGACTGCCGCTCCGGCGTGCTGCAGTGACGGTAGCACGAACGCAAACACGACGAGGTCGCACATGAAACAGAATTCTCATCTTTTATCTCAATTGAGGGCGCATTGGCGCAACTCCGAACTGCAGCAGCGCCGATTGGGTTATCGGGCATCGGCATCGGGTCTTGTCGCCCTTGGTGGCGGGCTGTCGCTTGCCTTGAGCGCGATGCCGGGGACTGCACAGGCTGCTGATATCACAATTAACGGGCGGGAGACGCGCACGCAGCAGATCGGCGGCAATCAGTCGCTGGAAATCACTGACACCGGCTCGATTGAGGTTGCGAACGGCTCCGGCGTGATTCCGACCGGTGCCAACGCCGCCATCGGTGCCATCGACAATGCCGGCAGTATTGACGTCGGCAATACGGGTATTCTCATCGATCGTGGCGCAACGGCCAATGCTGGCATCAGGAATGCAGCCGGTGGGCTGATCGACGCTGGGGATACCGGCATTTCCATTGTCTCCTCCGAACTGAGCGGCAATCTCTCCAATGCCGGCACGATCCAAGGCGGTAACGAGATCGAAAATCGCAACGACGGTATTGGCTTGTATAGCGCGTCGACCCTGAACAACGATTTGATCAATGCCCAAGGAGGATCGATCGACACCTTGACCAACCAGGGTGACGATGGTGTCTCAGTCCAGAGTAATTCCCTCATCAAGGGCAATCTTCTGAATGCCGGCAAGATTGAGTCCGCCAATGACGGGATTTCTTTCCTCAGTGGATCTATCGAGGGAGCAATTGTCAATCAGCAGACCGGCGAAATCCTGGCGAACACCAACGGCATCGCGGTGTCCGCGACCAATGCTGCCGTTGCTATCGGCTCGATCAGCAATGAGGGCAGCATTACTGCCACCAACGGGGACGGCATCTATGGGTTTGGCTTAAGTAGTGCGGTGACGCTGGGTAATATCCAGAACAATGGCAGTATCGTCACCAGCTTTGACGGCAATGGGATCGGGGTCTACAGCGGGAACGGCGGCATCGTCGTCAATGACATCGGCAACGATGGCACGATTACGGCTAGCTCCAGTGGCATCAGCCTCGCGGGCGGAAGCGTAGGAGTTGCAACATCAATCACCAACGCCGGCACGCTCTCCGGGGGGATCAACGGTATCCAGCTTGCCGTCTTCCAGATTAATGGGGACATCAACAATGCAGAGACTGGAGAAATAACCAGCAGTTTCGGAAACGGTATCTTTGCCGAATCTTCCACCATCGCTGGCGACCTGGTTAACCAAGGCAGACTGAAAAGCAGCGGCTTCGATGGCGCCTATCTGTTCAATTCCCAAATCCAGGGGCAAATCCTCAATCAGGGGTCAATCTCCGCGGCGCCGGATAATGAAAATAGCGTCGGCATAGCTCTGTTATCGGAATCGTCAGTTGTCGGAGCGATCAACAACCAGGGCGACATCTCGGGCAACGCAGCGTCTATCCTCGTTGATCAGAGCTCCGGCGTTGGCGGCATCGTCAATTCCGGCGATCTGGAAGGCGCTTTGCTTCTCTCCGGAACCGACGGTCTCGGCGGCGGCATTGATGTCACCAATAGTGGCAGCATCGACCTCGGCAGCAGCGAATCCTACATCAGCGGCAACTTTACTCAAACCGCTGCCTCGCCGGATACCTCGCTGGCCATTTCGCTGCTGAGCTTTGGTGTTTACGATCAGGCACCGCTGAGGATTGCCGGAGATGCAGATATCGATGCAGAACTGAGGCTCAGCTTCGATTCCAGCTTTGCGCTCAACGAGGCGACTCGCTTTACGCTGATCGACGTATTTAGTTCCCTGACCGGGATGTTTACCAACTACGCCAGCAATTCCCTGGTGCGCAGTTTTGGTTCTTACGACCTCTTTATCGACTACGATACCGATAAAATAGAGCTCTACAGCACCGCGCGGGTGCCGGTTCCGGCGACGCTGATGCTGATTGGAGCCGGTCTGTTCGGCTGGTATATGGCACAAACGATTGGCCGACGCCGCTGCGCCGGCATAGCCAACGGCTAGGTACGTCGGCGCCGACCACGGCGCGCCCAGCAGGAGCAAACCTGTACAGTACGCCTGGGTGCAGAGTTCCGGGCGATTGCCGGAGAGAAATAGACCAGCTGGCACCGGATTCTCGTTCGCCTTCGCGAAGCGACAGCTCGCCCATGGTCACTCTATGGGCGGGTTGTCGCAACAATGAGGCCGGACGAGAA
Source organism: Thiohalocapsa sp. PB-PSB1 (assembly GCA_016745215.1). GTDB lineage: Bacteria > Pseudomonadota > Gammaproteobacteria > Chromatiales > Chromatiaceae > Thiohalocapsa. Next base: position 7,295,267 of record CP050890.1, on the reverse strand, counting down.
GACAAGCCAGGTGGTCTATTTCTCGATGGAAATCGCCTAAAGCAGGTTCTGCACCACTCGCTTTTGAGACCGCCCCAATGGCCGGCGGCGCCCGCCGATAACTGCTGGCGCCGGTGTCGGCCCAAACCGGCAGCATCCTGCCGGCAATGCGGGTCAGGATTAGCGGATCATCCGCCACTGATGAACATATTCAGCATGAGCTTGTTCAGGCGCCCAACGAAGGCGGCCGGATCATCGAGTTGACCGCCCTCGGCAAGCTGCGCCTGATCGAGCAGGATCATGCCGAGATCGTCAAACTTGGTGGCGTCGCTTTCCGACTCCAGGCGCTTGACCAGCGGATGCTCTAAGTTGAGTTCCAGAATGGGCTTGGTATCCGGTGCATCCTGGCCGACCGCCTTTAACACGCGCGCCAGATTAGCGCTCATGTCATGCTCGCCGACGACGATGCAGGCTGGGGAATCCACCAGGCGAGTCGAAACCCGCACTTCGGCCACCTGCTCGCCGAGGGATTCCTTCAGACGCTTGAGCAGATCGCCATGTTCCTTTTCCGCCTGCTCGGTTTTTTCCTGATCTTCCTTATCCGCCAGATCGCCGAGATCGAGCTTGCCCTTGGTGACTGATTGCAGATGCTTACCCTTGTACTCGTGTAGATGCGAGACCAGCCATTCGTCGACGCGATCGGAGAGTAGCAATACCTCCACCTCCTTTTTCCGAAATACCTCCAGATGCGGGCTGTGGCGGGCCGCCGCGGGGCTGTCCGCGGTGATGTAGTAGATCTTGTCCTGGCCCTCTTTCATGCGCTCGATATAGGTATCCAGCGAGACATTCTGTTGCGTCCCCTCGGAGACCGTGGTGGAGAATCGCAACAGACCGCCGATGCGCTCGCGGTTGCCGAAATCTTCAGCTGGTCCTTCCTTGAGCACGCGGCCGAACTGGTTCCAGAATTCCTGGTATCTTTCTGGCTCATCCTTGGCCATGGTCTCCAGCAGGTTCAGTACGCGCTTGATGTTGGCGCCACGGATGGTGTCGATCTTGCGGTTATGTTGCAGAATCTCGCGGGAGACATTCAGCGGCAAGTCGTCGGAGTCCACCACGCCCTTGACGAAGCGCAACCAATGCGGCAGTAGCTTATCGGCCTCGTCCATGATGAATACGCGCTTCACGTAGAGTTTGATCCCATGCTTCTGTTCACGCTCCCACAAATCCCAGGGCGCACGCTTGGGCAGATAGAGCAGCGCGGTGTATTCGTTAGTCCCTTCGACCCGATTGTGCACCCAGGTCAGGGGCTCCTCGAAATCATGGGAGATATGCTTGTAGAATTCCTTGTACTCGTCGTCGGTGAGTTCCGACTTGGCGCGCATCCACATTGCGGTACCGCGGTTGACCTGTTCGTACTCCGGTGGCTGTTCCTGCTTCTCTGAATCCTGTTTTTCATCACCCTCCGTTTCTGCCTTGTCCGCTTCGGTCTGGTAGGTTTCCTTTTGCATCTCCACCGGCATTGCGATGTGGTCGGAGAATTTTCCGATGATGGCGCGCAAGCGCCAGGAGTCGGCGAACTCTTTCTCGTCTTCTTTCAGATGCAGGATGACGTCGGTACCCCGGCTGGGTTTTTCGACCGTCTCCAGTGTGTAGCTTCCGCGACCGTCGGACTCCCAGCGCACACCATGATCGGCGGTCAGTCCAGCACGGCGCGAGATCAACGTGACCTTGTCGGCGACAATGTAGGCGGAGTAAAAGCCGACTCCGAATTTGCCGATCAGGGCGTTGTCGGTGGCCTGCTGATTTTCCTCTGAGCCTTCTTTTTGGGCGCCCTGCATGGCCTCCAGAAAACGCCGGGTACCGGAGCTGGCGATGCTGCCGATGGTCTCCACCACCTCTTGACGGCTCAGGCCAATACCATTGTCGGAGATCGTGAGGGTGCCGGCATCCTTATCCATCAAGATGCGTACACGCAAATTGGGATCATCTTCCAGCAACTGTTCGTCGGTCAATGCCTCGAAGCGGAGTTTTTCCGCCGCATCCGATGCGTTGGAAATCAACTCGCGCAAGAAGATTTCCTTATTGGAATAGAGAGAGCTGATGACCAGGTCCAGCACCTGGCTTACCTCGGCCTTGAATTCGAGGGTTTCCTTATGGGCGTCTAGGGTCATGGTTCTGAGATACCTTCGTTGGGTTATTCTTCGGATTCGATCAGGTCGATCTCGGATCCGATCAGGTGGATTTCGGATTCGATCAAGCTAATCGAGTTACGATTCGACAACAGACGGCATGTTGAATTTGAACTCCAAAACCTGCGTAAAACGCGAACATGCCTGTTCTGTGCGCCGACAACGGTTGGCTTTGGTGTACTGCGCCTATTTCGTCATTCTTCCCATCCGCGCTGATGCCTGAGACTGTTTCTAAATCGTTTTTAAATCAGCATGCCAAGGGTTGTTTATAACAGCCTACTTTTGAGCTGTGTTTGTTGGTTGACCATAGTCGGTTGTCGGCGACTGGATGCCGGATTGTGGTGTTGGACATCGGGCGGTGAGAATTCGTTGTCCATGCGCGCAACCCAGCCGTTACAATTTCCCCTCGGGTGCTTTTTTAGCGCCAAATTCCTAAAGGCAAACCAACTCGATTTCAAGGGGAATGCAGATGCAAGCAACAACCATCCATACCGCGCCGTTCGATGGCCAGAAACCGGGCACCTCCGGTTTGCGTAAGAAAGTCAAGGTGTTTCAGCAAGCACATTACCTGGAGAACTTCGTCCAAGCCATCTTCGACTCGCAGAACAAGCTCAACGGCGGCAGTTTAGTGGTAGGCGGCGATGGGCGCTTTTACAATCGCGAGGCGATCCAGATCATCCTGCGCATGGCTGCCGCGAACGGCGTCAAACAGGCCTTGGTCGGGCAGGGCGGCATCCTGTCAACACCGGCGGCCTCGTGCATCATACGCAAGTATCAGACCCAGGGCGGCATTATTCTTTCTGCTAGTCACAATCCGGGTGGGCCGGACGAGGACTTTGGCATCAAGTTCAATACAGAAAACGGCGGTCCGGCCCCGGAGTCTGTGACCGATGCCATCTATGAGCATACCCAGAAGATCGAGCGTTATTTCACTCTAGATGTTGAGCCGATTGATCTTGACCAGATCGGTGAGCAACCGCTTGCAGGCATGACCGTGCGCGTGCTGGACCCGGTCGCGGACTATGCCGAGTTGATGGAAGGTCTATTCGACTTCGACGCCATCCGTGCTTTGTTCAGCTCTGGTAACTTTCGCATGCGATTCGATGCCATGCATGCAGTTACCGGCCCCTATGCGAAAGAGATCCTGGAGCGGCGGCTCGGCGCGGAGCCTGGTACCGTGATGAATGGCACGCCGCTGGAAGACTTTGGTCATGGTCACCCCGATCCGAACCTGGTCCACGCACACCAATTGGTGGAACTGACAACAGGTCATGACGGGCTCGATTTCGGCGCGGCCTCCGACGGCGATGGTGACCGCAATATGGTGCTGGGGCGCGATTTTTTCGTCACGCCCAGTGACAGCCTTGCGCTGCTGGCCGCCAACGCCAGCCTGGCACCGGGTTATCGGGACGGCATCTCTGGCGTCGCTCGCTCCATGCCGACCAGTCAGGCCGCCGATCGGGTCGCCGCTGAGCTTGGGCTGGGCTGCTACGAGACACCCACTGGCTGGAAATTCTTCGGCAACCTGCTCGACGCCGGTCGGATCACATTGTGCGGCGAGGAGAGCTTTGGCACCGGCTCCGATCATGTACGCGAAAAGGATGGGCTCTGGGCAGTGCTGTTCTGGCTCAATCTGCTCGCCGTCAAACGTCAATCCGTCGCCGACATCGTCACCGATCATTGGCGCCGTTTTGGTCGAAATTATTACACTCGCCACGACTACGAAGCGGTGGACAGCGATGCGGCAAACGGCCTGGTGGAGCATCTGCGCATCCTGTTGCCAGACCTGCCTGGCAAGCAGTTCGGCGATTATCAGGTCGCCTATGCCGATGATTTCAGCTACACCGATCCAATCGACGCCAGCGTGTCGGCCCAACAGGGCATTCGCATTGGTTTCGAGGGCGGCTCGCGCATCGTGATGCGCTTGTCCGGCACCGGTACTCAGGGTGCGACCCTGCGCGTTTACATCGAGCAGTATGAGCCTGATCCGGCCAAGCATGACCAGCAGGTGCAGGAAGCTCTGGCGCCGCTGATCCTGATCGCCCGCGAGCTGGCGCAAATCGAGGCACGAACCGGCCGTGCGCAGCCGGATGTAATCACCTGATCCGTTGGACCGAGTTATGACTAGACGACAAACCAGACTCGGTCGGCAATGATTCAACGGCAATCGGTACAGTGTTACCAACTATGAAACACGCGAATCTGAAACGCGCAAACATGAAGGGTTTGTACAGAAAGAGCGACTGTATTTCGCGTTTTTCATAGTTATTTCTGTCCGCCACAATCCCATAGCGCTTGGTACGTTTCTGTACCATTCCCTGGCCGTTAGGATAGGCACCAGACATCAGCCTTTAAAACTTTGTGTTATTCAGGGTTGTAAAGCATCGGCAAAACATAAATATCGACGATGTGACTGGGCAGACCCATACCATCAAACCACTTCGAATAGGCAAACTCATCATGAACAAGCAAACTCTAATGGCCCTAGCTGCAATCCTGTTTGGTATCGTATTTGTCCTCGGAACCGGTAGCGCTTTCGCCGGCGATGGATCCAGTTGCGGAGGGAAGAAAAAAGATGGCGACACCGCAGCCGTATCTATCCCCGAGCTTCCGCTGAGTTGACCGCTATTACTCGCCGTTTCCTGCTTCCAATTTACCTGGGCTCGTGAAATTCGAGTCCAGGTAACCTTACAAGGGCATGAATAATTTGATGCTCACTGAATACTTTCTTCAAAGAGTTCGGCAATCCATTGCTATAGTGGCGTAAAAGCCCAGCGAACCTATCCTTCGTCTCCGCGCATCCTACTCACCTGTGATCATCAGATCATATCTGGTGTAATCACGTCCTTAGCAGGATCCAAGCCCTGCTTGCGTACATAGAGCAACAGCTCCCTGGCCCGACCCATGGTTTCTGCCATTGCGCGCAGATCCTTCTCACTGCCATCCTCATTCGGGAATTCCATCCATTCGTTTCCATCCAATGCCTGGAAACCCATACTCCAGTCTCGGTATTGGCGTTGTGAAACCAGATCTTCGAACAATAACGCGATTTGTTCATGTCGCTCGTCTTGGCAAATACGCTTGAACGTAGAGCGTACCGCGTCGGCTTCGCCCTCCAGAACCTGTAAAAAATGCTTACCATGGAACAGCAACAGGCCGGTAATGCCGTCTTCAGCATTGCGCTTGCGCGCATAGGTGAGCAGTTCGAGCAGGTCTTTACGCTGCATTTCGCGGGTGGCGGTGCTGGCATAGCAAAGCTGTAACGGCATGTTCAGGGCTCCGGTTGCGCGTCAGTCATTTTTCCTGATTCTACGCCAGAAGAACTGAAGTTGGGAAAGAGAAACAGCGGGGGCGGGGAGGTGGTTGCTTTTGCTGTTTGGTTGCAATCCAGTTGGTTGAGAGGGAGGTCGATCCTGACGCCTGTATTGACTTGATTGGCCGTGATGCTGCTTTGATGGCGAGGATGCAACAAAAAACGGGACCCGAAGGCCCCGTGGGAAGTCAAGATCTGATTGGAATCAGAACTTATGCACCATGCCGATGGAGAAGCCGCTCCAGCTCTGATCGAAGCTCAGAGGCAGATCCTCACGATCGTCGTCGACGTTGGTGTACAGCATGTAGGCCTTGGTGCGCTTGCTGAAGTTGTGGTCGAAACCAACAGCCCAAGTGCTCTTGTCTCCGGCCAGGTCTCTGCCAAGATTGTCAACGATTGCACCGACATTGTTAGCGGCAATGGTGGTATTGCGCAGATTCGCTGCAAACCTCTGATCGCCGCGGTCAGCAGAGCCGTACATGGCCTTGAACATGTTGTTGCCGAACGCATAGCCGGCCTGTATCTGCCATAGATCCTGGGACTGGAAGCCGTTCTGGATGCTGCCAGGGATAATCTCACCTTTGTCGTTGATGTAGGTGATGCTCGACCGGGTCTGGCTTAATGGGAGGTTATCCTGATTTTCGTAAATCGCGGTCAATGTGAAGCCGTTCCAATCCAGCAGTCCGAGGCCGAAGCGATACTTGTTGTAATCGTCACCGACGTAATTACAGGAACGAGTTGGCCTACGCACCCCATTGGAGTCGACAATAAATGTCCCGTCGGGGTTTTGGTCGAAGCAGGCGGCCTCACCAGCAAGGCTGGTCTCCGAATTCATGAACATTTCATTGCTCAAGGTCTCGTAGGCAGCGGATGCGTAGAACGGGCCGTTGTTGTAGATACCGGCTATCGACCAAGCGCCGTTGATCTCGTCTGAATTGTAGTTTTGCCCGAAGCCAGCGGTGGCGCCGCCTGGGGCAACCAGAGCCGCTGCAAGCGAGAAACCGGAGAAACTCGGGCTGATGTAGACGAATGTATTGTCAACGCGCAGATCATCGAAATCAACCGTGCCGTTATAGTCGGCCATGGTGTCGGCAAATAGATCCAGTTTGCCCGTGGAGATCTTCAGCGGGGTGTCGTGCCGGCCGATCAGTACGGTACCGAAGCCACCGGCCAAGCCGACAAAGCTGTTGCGGATGCTGACGCCGTCGTTGCGCCCGCTCGGAATATTGTCGTCCGCAGCGGCGAGTTTCACGCCCAGCTCAACCTGGTAAATCGCCTTCAGGCCGTTACCCAGGTCTTCAGAGCCCTTGACGCCGATCCGGTTGGACGGACCTTCGCCACGCATTTCGCTACCCTGCTGATTCACACCCCAACCCTTGAAGTCCTGGCCTTGTTGGATTGTGATCGGTCGGCCGAAGCTGTCGATCACGACGCCTCGTTCTTGGATCCGAGGATCACGAGGATCATTCACGTCATAGACAACGCTACCATCGGCGTCGACGCCGATCGGTGTGCCGGGCTTGATGACGACAGGTTCCCTCAAATATGCTGGGGGGATAGCGTTTTTTACGTCTTCGTAATCAAGCGAGACGCCCAAACGCCCGTACAGGGTGGCCTCGGCCATCGCGGCTGCCGGCGCGGCGACCGCCGCTGCGACTGCCAGAGTGATGAGCTTTTTGTTCATCGTGTTCTCCGCTGTTGTGAAAATAATCAATGATTGGCTCGGCGCACACAATCATCTCTTGCGAACAGAATGTTAGACCAGTATGCAACATTGCGCAACAGTTTTTACAAAAAAAGAGACAAATATTGGATACGTTGCGCGGGCGCAACACTCGATGATGCCAAGCCAGGACGGCGAGGGCCGCCTTTGAATTGAGTTAGCGTTGGGCGTGGATGGGTTAGGACCACCTAACATTTCCTGGCGTGAGACTACGATAAGGCATTGCGGTCATGCCAGAAAGGGTCCGGCTTCGATTCAGCGCTTTTGGCTGTTTGTCGCACTGGCGAACTCTCACCGACCACGACTTTGCCTGATAGAAAATAGACCAGACAGCAAAAAACCGGCGCAAGGCCGGCTTTTTGCCATCTAACTGACGTGTAGTCTAGTTTGATGAGTTCAATATTGGCTGGGGGACAAGGATTCGAACCTTGGTTGACGGAGTCAGAGTCCGTAGTCCTGCCGCTAGACGATCCCCCAAGATGCAAGCAGGCCCATCCTGATGGCCAACAGAATCGATCGCCGATATCCCATCGTGTTTTACTTTGCGGCTGATAGACAAAAGGCTAGCGTTTGGAGAATTGCGGCCTCTTACGTGCTTTGTGCAAACCGACTTTCTTGCGCTCCACTTCGCGTGCGTCGCGGGTCAGGAAGCCGGCACGGCGCAGTGGCGAGCGTAGGTTTTCATCGAATTTGACCAGGGCGCGTGCGATGCCGTGCCGAATCGCACCGGCTTGCCCGGTGGTTCCACCGCCCACAACGGTTGCGCGGATATCGACTCGATCAGTCATCTCGGCGGCTTCCAGGGCTTGGCGGACCACCATGCGGGCCGTCTCGCGACCGAAAAATTGATCCAGTTCGCGGCCGTTGACGGTGATGTTCCCGCTGCCGAGGGTGAGAAAAACGCGGGCCGCGGAACTCTTGCGCCGGCCGGTGGCATATTGCATTTCCGACATGATGACTGTCTGGCTCTATTGCTGTTTCGTTGTTGGCGGAGTTGAAGATCAGTTGGAGATCATAACTCGAGCGGCTGTGGCTGCTGCGCCTGATGGCGATGCTCGGGGCCAGCATAAACCTTGAGTTTTCTATACATAGCGCGCCCCAGGGGATTATGCGGCAGCATACCCTTGACGGCGGCTTCTATCACGCGCTCTGGATGTTCGGCAAGCACATCGGCTAGTTTCTTGGACCGCAGATTTCCTACATAGCCGGTGTGACGATAATAGATTTTATCCTGGAGTTTGTTGCCGGTCACGCGCACTTTTTCCGCATTAATAACCACCATGTAGTCACCGGTATCCACATGAGGTGTATACTGTGGCTTATGCTTGCCGCGTAATCGGCGAGCAATCTCGCTGGCCAGACGCCCGAGGGTTTTACCCTCTGCATCGACCAGGTACCAGGCGCGCCGCACTTCGGCGGGCTTCGCGCTCTCTGTTGTCATGTCCGTCGCTCCAGACCTGTTGCAATCGATTTTCGAGATGGGACAGCGCCCTGCTTTACTCTGCCAGGCCCGATCTGCCAATTGTTTCGTCTACCGACTTTTCCTGTAGAATTTCCGGTAGAGCTATTTCTGAGTTCTGGCTCTAGTGCTGGCTCTAGTTTTGGCCGTCAGATTTAGCATGTCGAATTTACTCTGATCGACCTCGACTGGATCGGGCCATGGCGCTCACCCTTCGCCCATGCCGATTAAAGATCGCGGATCATAGCGCAGCACTTCCACATTTTGCAACTCCAACCGGGCAATTGCCGCGGTTAGCTGGAGATTGCCCAGCGATGCGTTCGAATGGTATGAATGGGGCGCCTGTCATCCGGCGGTTTATGCGTTTACTCTGGCAACCTCAAGCGTTCCACCGGCTCACCGTCGATCAGGTGCTTTTGCAGAATCTCTTCAAGATCCTTGGTGTCCTTATAGGTGTACCAGACGGCCTCCGGGTAGACGACCGCGACCGGACCCTGTGCACATCGATTCAAACATCCGGCGATATTGATACGCACCCCGCCTTTGCCGGTCAGCCCGAGTTCCTTGCTGCGTTTTTTCAGAAAATCGCGTGATACCTGGGCATTGCGTTGGGCACAAGCCTGGCGACCGTCCTCGCGTTGGTTGGTGCACATGAACACATGGTGCTTGTAATAGGCCACAATGGTCTCCTAAGTTAATTTGAGATTGGTTGAAGAAATGGCGTGCCTGACGCTCTGACGCAAGCGAGGCCGTGACGATATCCGCGACCCGATTTTTGCATATTCTGCATTCGGCCCTGTGTTGACCAAGATTCCGATATTCAGGCGAAAACCTTACCTTGACCCAGAAACCCTTGTTACAGCTGGCTGACCAATGTGTAAAGTGCGGCTATTGCCTGCCGCATTGTCCCACCTTTCGTCTGCGCCAGGATGAGGCCGAATCGCCACGCGGGCGTGTGGCGCTCATTCAGGGGTTATTATCTGGAGAGTTGGATGACGGCGGACGCCTGAGTGTGCATCTCGGAAATTGCCTCGAATGCCTGGCCTGTGAGCCGGCCTGTCCTTCGCTGGTGCAGTTCGGCCTGTTGATGGATGGCGCGCGCGCCTATCAAGTCGCAAGATTGCCGCGTTGGCGCCGCGGTTGGTTGAGATTGCGGTTGGCCCTGTTGGCCCATCGGCGCACGCCATCGATCTTGGCCTTGCTGTCGCGTTTCTATCGAATGAGCGGTGTTGCGTCGATGGTCATGCGGCTGGGCTTGGCGCGCCGCGGACATCTCGCGGTACTGCATGGGCTGCTCTTGCAGGTGCGCCCACCATGGTCTTGGTCGGACCGGGTGCCGCATAAGCCCGATCCTCATGTCGGTTTATTCATGGGCTGCGTTGCGCGTGGCTTGCAAAGGCCGACGGCGGAAGCCACGCTTCGGGTGTTACAGACACTTGGTTTCTCGGTCCGCGTTCCACCGGAGCAGCGCTGCTGCGGGGCCATGCATCGGCATAACGGTCATCCGGATACGGCCGAGAAATTACTGGAAACCAATCGGCAGGCATTTGCGCGGCAAACGGTTGTCGGTTTTTCAAGCGCCTGTGTGGCGGAACTACGGCAAGGGCTCGATGGGCTGGAGTTATGTCGTTTTCTGGTGGATTCTGCCTGGCCGGCGTCATGTTCGTTGCGTCCGCTTCCAGCCCTGGTGGCGGTGCACGAGCCCTGCTCGCATCGCAATCTATTACGCGACACAGATGCGGTCTACCAGTTGTTGGCACGTATTCCAGAACTGCGCGTGGTCGGATTGGACGGCAATGACAGCTGCTGCGGTGCGGCGGGCACCTTTTTGCTGGATCGGCCCGATACCGCGTTGGCCTTGGCAGCGGACAAGGTAAAGGCGCTGGCCAAACTTGGTCCGCGCTATTTGTTGACCACCAACACGGGTTGTGCCGCCCATCTGGTCGCCCGGCTGCGCGATGCAGGTATCCAGATCGAGGTGCTGCATCCGATCGAATTGATCGCACGTCAGCTTGTCGCTACGTCAGGCATCGAGCCCTCGGCACCGAGGCCGACTTGAGGTGCTCAAACAGCTTGTATCCATTTCCCTGGCAAGCGCACATTGTGGTTCCCAGTCTTTTTGCCCATTCCCTCGGCCTTTTTGTCTATCAGCCCCTACCCCAATATTAATCCTGTTGAAATAATCGGAGAATTAGTATGAACGACCGTCACTACAGCGCCGCAGACCGAGCCTTGATCAACCTGGATCAGGCAGTCAGAACCCTTTTCGGACGGCCAAGAGTCACCGAGCGACGCAACCCAGCCGAGCATTATCCAGATGTGGATTTGAATGAACAGGAACGCCGCCACGTCGGCCGGCTGATGCGCGTCAATCACACCGGCGAGGTGTGCGCTCAAGCCCTGTATCAGGGCCAGGCATTGACCGCGCGCATGCCGGAAATACGCGAGGGTCTGGAGCGCTCGGCCCGCGAGGAAAGCGATCATTTGGCCTGGTGCGAACAGCGCATTGACGAGTTGGGCGGGCGCAAGAGCCTGCTCAATCCGCTGTGGTATGCCGGTTCCTTTGCCATGGGCGCGGCAGCCGGTATTGCCGGCGACCGCTGGAGTCTGGGCTTTGTGGTCGAGACCGAACATCAGGTCGAGGATCACCTGGACGAGCACCTATCCCGGGTACCCGCTGACGATCTGCGTACTCATGCGATCATGGAACAGATGAAGGCCGACGAGGTGCATCATGCCGATGTCGCCTACCAGGCCGGCGGCGCGGAATTACCGGCTCCGGTGAAATTTGCGATGCGAGCGGTGTCGAAAGTGATGACAACCGGTGCCTATTGGGTTTGAAACGACCTATTTGGCTCGCAAGGGCTCGCGGATTTCGACGTCGTGGGTGATCTCGGCGGTGGCGCCGAGCATGATGGATGCCGAGCAGTACTTTTCTGCGCTGAGGTCGATGGCGCGTTCCACCCGCCGTCGGTCCAGGTCGTGACCGGTCACGATGAAATGGGCATGGATGCGGGTGAAAACTTTGGGATCAGTCTCGGCACGCTCGGCCTGGAGTTCCACCACGCAGTCGGTGACATTTTGACGCCCGCGGCGCAAAATCGTCAAAACGTCGAACTGCGTGCAGCCACCCATGCCGATGAGCAACATCTCCATCGGCCGAACGCCCAGATTGCGCCCGCCGAATTCCGGCGGGCCATCCATGACCACGCCATGACCGCTGCCGGATTCGCCCAGCATGGCGACGCCTTCGATCCACTTGACCCGTGCCTGCATATTCTCAGCCCTCTAGTTTAAAACCACTTTCTTTCGTTCTTACCGCGATGCGTCCCCGTCCGCATCCGCGCGGTGACTCGCATGGTCATTTTCTGCTGTGAACGACAATTGTAAATTAATCTCTTCGGAAAGACGCAGGAACTGCTAGAATCAAGCCCGGCATCCAAAAAAACAAACCCGATGCATCATGAGCAGCTTTGACTCTCGACCCAGCTCTGAACCCGATCAAAAATGGCTTGCTCCATTTCTGAACTTTTGCCACGTCAAGCAGTATGCCAAGCAGACCGATTTGATCCGCACTGGCGAGCCTGCCGACACCCTATACTATCTGGTCGAAGGGTCAGTAGCCGCCCTGATTGAGGACGAAGATCAGCGTGAGCTGACTCTGGCATACATCAATCAAGGTGAGTTCATCGGGGAAATGGGGATGTTCATGCCGATGCAGAAGCGCTCGGTGGTCGTACGAACACGTGTACCATGCCGCGTTGCCGAGATCAGCTATCGGCGCCTCGAACAGTTGATGGAGCGCGAATTAGGCGACCATGCTATGGAACTGCTGTTCGCGATCGGGCGGCAATTGTCGCAGCGACTTCGCCGCACCAGCCGCAAGGTTGGCGACTTGGCATTTCTCGATGTAACTGGTCGGATTGCCGGTGCATTATTGGATCTGTGCAAACAGCCCGACGCCATGACCCATCCGGACGGTATGCAGATTCGGATCACACGCCAAGACATCGGGCGTATGGTGGGTTGTTCCCGGGAAATGGCCGGACGCGTGTTGAAGACGCTGGAAGAACAAGGTCATATCAGCGCAAAGGGCAAGACAATCGTTGTGTTCGGGACAAGGTAAGTGATGGTGCAGAAACAAGCTAAACAGGTTTTTGGCTTGGGTGTCGCCTGCCGACTCATTCGGTACCGCTATCGGCGTCGGTATCGAACTAACCAACCCGCTATCCGCCAAGCGCCTCGCTGACTGCCTAGCCACGCTGTCCGAGCTTCGTGAGCATGGCCACACGACGATCGAGCAGTGCCTTTTGCTTGCTGTTGTCGTCTGCGGACAACGCTTCGCACACCAGCAAGCACGTCCTGAATCGCAGCGCACTCCAGCGCCGAGCCTCGTGCGCTTTCAAACGACCGGCGTCGATCCGCGCTCGTCGCTTTGCCGTTACCCTCGGCACTGTTCAGCGCGATGGCCTACGATGCGCGCCTAGGATGCGCACAGGCGTTGATCCTTCGCGTTACGCTGTCCTTTCACATGCTCGCAGTCGCGCTATGGCCCAGCCGACAGACTCGATGGCCGCACGCTAGACGTCGCGCTGCTCATGACCGAATGGCATAGGGCGTTTTCTCTCTCGATTCCGATTCCGATTCCGATAGTGGCCCCGACCCCGATTGCACTCCGCCGATGTCTGGGTAGCGTTGTATAGGTTATTCATGAACCGCTACTAAGGCGATTTCCCGGCAGCAGCTACTCCGACAGCCCTCTGGCAGCCCTCTGGCAGCCCTCTGGCAACCCGTTGCACGAGATCGCCAGTATCCGCGGACGGGTTGGATCGCGTCTGATTGGAGGCAGCGGCCACGGCACTCATAATCCGAACAATTCCACCAGCTTCTCTGCCGGGTCGGGCGCGCGCATGAAGGATTCTCCCACCAAAAAAGCATTGACACCATTGCGTCGCATCAGGGCAATGTCGTCACGGCGATGGATGCCGCTTTCGGTAATAACCAAACGCTCGGGGGGAATTTCGTCCAGCAGGTTCAGGGTGGTGCTCAGATCGATGTGGAAGTTGCGTAGGTTGCGGTTGTTGATGCCGACCAGTTGGCCTGGTATCGCCAGAGCCCGATGCAATTCGGTTGCGTCGTGCACTTCTGTTAGAACGTCCATCCCGAGGTGATGGGCGAGCCCACTGAGCTCACTCAATTGGGTATCGCTGAGACAGGCGACAATCAGCAGGATACAGTCGGCACCAATGGTGCGCGCCTCGTAGACCTGGTAGGGATCGATGATGAAGTCTTTGCGGATCACCGGTAGGCTGCAGGCGCTGCGGACTTCGCCAAGGTCTGCGTCGGAACCCTGGAAGAATGCCACGTCGGTCAGTACCGAGAGACAGGTGGCGCCGGCGCGCTCGTAGCCGCGGGCGATCTCCGCCGGGCGAAAATCCTCCCGAAGCAATCCTTTGCTGGGGCTGGCTTTTTTTAATTCCGCAATCACTGCCGCGTCGCCGGCCTTCACCTTGTTGGTCAACGCATCGGCGAATCCGCGCGTGGCTGGCGCATGTTCGACGCGCCCAGCCAGTTCACGCAGGGGAATCCGATCGCCGCGCGCGGTAATCTCCTCCACTTTTTGGCGCAGTATTTTTTTCAGGATGTCCGGTGTCTGCGTCATGGGGAACTAAAATCCTCGAGTCAATGCGGCAAGTTGGTGAAACCGCTTCAATGCCTGGCCGTTGGCGAGCACCTGTTGTGCGCGCTGAACACCGACCTGCAAGCTGTCGGCCATGCCAGCCGCATAGATGGCAGCGCCGGCATTGAGCGCGACAATATCACGAGCTGCGCCGGGCGCATTGGCCAAAGCCGCTTTCACCATCGCCAAGCTCTGCTCTGGAGAGTCGACGCGGATGTCGTCGAGGTTACCCCGTTGCAGGCCGAAGTCCTCTGGCGTAACGCTGTAGCACCTGATGTTTCCCTGCTGGAGTTCGGCGATGTCGGTATGATCGGCGATGCTGATTTCGTCCAGGCCGTCGCGAGAATGCACCACCAGCACATGATTGGAGCCGAGTTCGCGCAATACCTCGGCCAGCGGCTGCAGCAGGCTGCCGCTGAAAACGCCAAGCAATTGGTTCGGCACGCCTGCCGGATTAGTCAGTGGGCCGAGCACGTTGAACAAGGTTCGAACGCCCAGTTCTCGGCGCGGGCCAATGGCATGGCGCATCGCGCCATGATGCCCCGGTGCGAACATGAAGCCGACACCAACCTCGCGTATGCAACGTGCCACCTGCTCCGGCGTCAAATCCAGACGGATGCCGGCTGCTTCTAGCACATCGGCGCTGCCAGACCTGGACGATACCGAGCGGTTGCCATGCTTGGCAACATGACAACCGGCGGCCGCGGCAACGAACATGCTGGTGGTGGAGACGTTGAAGCTGCCGGATGCATCGCCGCCGGTACCGACAATGTCAACGCTGTGATCGAGCCCGGCGATATCGACGCCGGTGGCCAGTTCGCGCATCACGTTCGCGGCAGCGGCGATCTCGGTGACGCTCTCGCCCTTGAGTCGCAATGCGATCAGAAAACCGGCGATTTGCGCCGCTGTTGCGCCGCCGCTCATGATGCTATGCATGATCGCGGTCATGTCGTCACCGGTCAGATCCTGGCCGTCGATGACCTGTGCGATGGCTGTTTTGATGTCCATGGTCTGGCTATGGCTACGGCTATGGCTGTGTATAAGGTTGCTTTCGCGGGGCACTGCAGGTGGCGTTTTGCATTGCCTGTCACGCGCTCGTTGTTGCGCACCGGGGTCTTTGCTTTCAGGGATGGTCGTCGAGAAAATTTTTCAGCAAGGCATGACCCTGTCGAGTCAAAATCGACTCGGGATGGAACTGCACGCCCTGCACCTGCATGGTGCGATGGCGTAGACCCATGATTTCATCGCGCCCGCCGTTGTCATCGCCGTCGACGCTGGTCCAGGCGGTTACTTCCAACTCCGGCGGCAAGGTTGCCTTATCGACCACCAGGGAGTGATAGCGGGTGGCCTCGAAGGGATTGCTCAAGCCGGCGAAGACGCCAGTGTTGCTGTGATGGATGGGCGAGGTCTTGCCGTGCATTACAGTGTGTGCCTTGATGATCTCGCCACCAAAGGCACGTCCAATGGATTGGTGCCCCAAGCATACGCCGAGGATTGGTATGCGGCCTGCCGCGGCACGGATCAACGACACTGAAATACCCGCCTCATTGGGCGTGCAGGGTCCGGGCGAGACGACGATGTGCCGCGGCGCCAGTGCCAACGCCTGCTCCACCGACAGCTCGTCATTGCGTACCACGCGCACCTCCGCGCCGAGTTCACCCAGGTATTGCACCAGGTTGTAGGTGAAGGAGTCATAGTTGTCGATCATCAGGACCATGGCGCGTTAAAACAGCTCTGTTGGAAATTCGGGAACACGGGTCAAGTGGTGGCGCACAAACCCGGTATCTGAGGAACGCTGGCTAGGGTAACCGTTTTGGCTTTGTCTTGCCCTGGTTTATGGACCTTTGTCAGCGACTGCCTGGCGCTGATTCCGGGCCTGCTGTTCGGCGAGCATTTCACTGATCAAGCGCAGCGTTGGCGCGCGCCGACGCTGTAATGACAGTCGGTCTAGCTCGTCGATCAGGCTCAGTAAAAAACCCGCTTCGCGGGGGCAACGGTTTAGGATATAACCAACTGCCGCCGGGTCAAGGCGAAGTCCGCGCTGTTTTGCCGCAGCCTCCAGCAGGCGCATGCTTCCGGCATCGTCAAGGGCACGCAGGGCATAAGCGGGTCCGGCGCTCAGGCGCGAGGCCAGATCCGCAAGACCCAGCCCGACAGCGGATGGTGGTGCTCGTGCGGCTACCAATAACTGCCTGTTGGCATCCTGCAGCCGGTTGTAGAGATCGAACAAAGCCTGCTCCCAATCGCTGTCGCCAGCGATGACCTGCAGCGCATCGATAATGACGGCATCGCGGCACTCGAGGTTTTCCAGCATGGCAGGGGCTGGTCCGTCCTGGTCCAGCGGCAGGTAAAGGGCGGTTCGTCCTAGATCGATACTCCTGCGACAAGTGGCCTGAAGCAAGTGGCTTTTGCCGCTGCCGGGCGCACCGTGTAAAAACAGATAGCGTTGGCCGTCTCCGGTCGTCCAGCGTTGTAGGGCTGCGATTATTTCTTCGTTGCCATCGGCGACAAAGGATTCGAAGCCGCCAGCGACCGGCAGTTTCAGCGCGAGGGTCAGTTGCTCCATCGTCAGTTGCCGGAGAATGCCTGTTCAGTTGCGTTTCGCCTGCGGTTGGGCAGAGTCAGGCTGAAGGTTGCAGTGCCAGGGCGACGTTGGCGAGTCTGAGCCCGAGGGCAGTACAAAGGCGTTTCTCGGCGTCGCAGAGCGGCCGGTCATTGTCGATACCGGCCAGATGCGACGGGCCGTACGGCGTGCCGCCGGCCTGTGTATGCAGTAAATCTGTCTCGCTGTAAGGCAAGCCAAGCAACAACATACCATGATGCAGCAGCGGGATCATCATCGAAAGCAAGGTGCTTTCCTGGCCGCCATGCAGGCTGGATGTGGATGTGAACACGCCAGCAGGCTTGCCGGCCAACTGGCCTTTCAGCCAGAGTGGTGAGGTGCCGTCAAGAAAGTACTTCATCGCCGCGGCCATGTTGCCGAAGCGGGTTGGACTACCCAATGCAAGTGCGCAACACTGTGCGAGGTCGTCGTGACTGGCGTAGGGGGGGCCTTGTTCCGGGATGCTGTCTGCCACCGATTCACAGACCGTCGAGACCGCTGGCAGCGTGCGCAAGCGAGCCTCCAGACCGCCTTCTTCGACGCCGCGTGCAACCAGGCGCGCCATCTCGGCTGTTGCACCATAGCGGCTGTAGTAGAGTACCAGGACGTAGGACATAGGATTAAACTCTCTTACTGTGTCAACAAACTGAATAAAGAATGATTGCCAGCCAAGCTGCGAGACTTCAGGTACTTGCTTACCTCCTGCAGCACCTATACTACAGCCACGGCAGATTTTTGCATGACCAAGACCAGCTTCTTGCTCGTCACGCAACGATCGGCTCACGAGGAGGTCTATCAATGAAGGTAGAGATCGCCGAGATGAGCTTACAGCAACCACAACGCAACGCTCGCATCGAGCCCAATACACTTGCAACGCATAGTCAAGCATCC
The DNA here is from genome assembly GCA_016745215.1 of Thiohalocapsa sp. PB-PSB1. Lineage (GTDB taxonomy): Bacteria > Pseudomonadota > Gammaproteobacteria > Chromatiales > Chromatiaceae > Thiohalocapsa. The sequence goes on along the minus strand of CP050890.1, from coordinate 7,277,431 downwards.
TGCTGAAATCTCTATCATCCCTGCCAGCCCACCAACGCAACCCGCGGAGCCTTCCTCATGCTTCTGATCCCCGCCATCGACCTCAAGGACGGCAAATGCGTGCGCCTACGCCAAGGCCGCATGGACGACGAGACGGTATTCTCAGATGATCCGGTGGAAATGGCCCGGCGCTGGGTCGATGCCGGTGCCCGCCGATTGCACCTGGTGGACCTGAACGGCGCCTTCGCCGGCGAGCCGGTGAACGGCGATGCCATCCGTGCCATCGCGGCGGCCTTGCCGCAATTGCCGATCCAGGTCGGCGGCGGTATTCGCGATGAGCGCACCATCGCTGCCTATCTGGACGCTGGCGTTACCTGGTGCATCATCGGCACACAGGCGGTGAAAGAGCCCGAGTTCGTCGGTCGCGCCTGTCGCGCTTTTGCCGGCAACATCATCGTTGGTCTGGACGCCAGGGACGGTCAGGTCGCGATCAATGGCTGGGCGGTGGTCACCGACCATCCGGTCCAGCAGCTGGTGCGGCGCTTCGAGAACGATGGTGTTGACGCCATCGTCTATACCGACATCGGCCGTGACGGCATGCTCACAGGCCCGAATGTCGACGCCACCCGGCGCCTTGCCGAGGCCTCTGCCGTGCCGATCATCGCCTCCGGCGGCATCACCAACCTTGAAGATGTGAAGGCGCTTGCGGCGGTGGCCGACAGCGGCATCATCGGCGCCATCACTGGGCGCGCTATCTACGAGGGCACGCTGAACTTCGCCGAGGGCCAGCGTGTCGCCGATCTGCGTTGAACGCGCGCTGTGCCATCAATTACGGCGCTTTGGCGGCTCGAAGCCAGACTCGATGCCGGGCCGGGATGAGGGTTTGCGCCGTTTGCCGATGTTCTTACGATCGCGCAGGCGGTCTTTGGGCTTGGCTTGGGCCTGTTTGGCCAGCTTTGATTTGACCATGGCGCCCTGCTGGCGTTTGCGCGATTTGCTGCGCCTCGGCGCACCGCTGAAATGCGCTGGCCACTCGTCGATCACGCGTTGCTGTATGTCCAGGTGCAGATAGCGCTGGATGCCTTGCATGCGATTCCATTCCGGCGCGGCAACCAAAGTCACGGCAGTGCCTTGCTCGCCAGCACGTCCAGTCCGCCCGCTGCGGTGCAGGTAGTCCTCCCCTGCGCGCGGTACATCGAAGTTCACAACACGCTGCACGCCGGGCACGTCCAGGCCGCGCGCAGCCAAATCGGTGGCAATCAGTACAGAAACACGGCCATCGCGGAACAGGCGCATCACCCGCTTGCGCTCAGGTTGGTCCAATTCGCCATGCAGTACGGCACAACGCTGCTGTTGGCCGATAAGCCAATTGCCGAGCTGTTCGGCGCGTTCACGTTTGTTGACGAACACCAGGGTTTTATCAGCAGGTTCGTTACATAAAAGCCAATGGAGCTGCTGGCGCTTGTGCTCGAATGCATCGCTGAGCAACAGTTGGTGGCGGATATCCGGGTGCGGCGCGCGTACGACATCCATGATCAGAGTGCGCGGCTGGCGCAACAAATGTGCGGCCAGGTCGTCCAAGCCACGTTGTTGCAATGTGGCAGAGAACAACAGGGATTGCCGCTCGCGCCGACAGTGTCCAAGGATAGCCAATACCTGCTCGGCAAAACCCATGTCGAGCATGCGGTCGGCTTCGTCCAGCACCAGATATTGCAACTCGTCGAGTTCGGCTTCGCCGATCTCCAGGTGTTCCACCAGTCGACCTGGCGTGGCGATCAACAAATCCGGGTTGCGCCGTAACCTGCTGATCTGATGTCCGCGATTCTCGCCACCGGTGATAACCTCGACGGTGAGCCTGGTATAGCTGCCGACTGCCATGAAATGAGTTTGGATCTGACGCGCCAGTTCACGGGTGGGCACCAGAACGAGCACGCGCGGGCTGTTTTGGGCAACGCGCCGGTCGAGCAGCTGCTGCATGATGGGCAGCAGAAAGGCCAATGTCTTACCAGAGCCAGTGGCCGCCGAGACAAGCAAATCGGCGCCCGACAGTACAGCCGGAATGACCTGTTGCTGCACCCGCGTCGGGGTTGTCAATCCGGCCTTGGCGAGCCCCCGAAGCAGGGGTTCGGGCAGGTCGATGTCGTCGAAGGTCTCGGGTATCGGTGCGTTGGTCAAGATTGCAACTGGTAGCGGGCGCCACAGTAGGGACAGATGGCCTGGCCGTCCGGATCATCCTCAATCGGCAGATAGATCCGCGGATGCATGTTCCAGACATGCTCCCCGGGCAGAGGACAGCAAAGGGGAAGGTCGTCGCGGGTAACGATCGTGATCTCGCCAGAGCGTGGTGGCGGCTGGATGTTGCTGGTGTCGAGCGAAGGATCGGGGATGATTTTTTCCATAGTTGTAGGGAAGGTTTTATGGACTTGCGATAGAGTGTCGATGAGCTGGGCTGGTCGGTGTCGGCCAGCTTGGGCTGGCAAGCCTGCAGCCCAGCGTGTTGGCGATGCCCTGCGGTCAACGCCTAAGGGATAGGTAACTGTCAGACCAGCGTCAGCCATGCGCGATGTGCATCGGAGCGGCCGTGGACCAGGTCGAAGTACAGCTTTTGCAGTCGCTCGGTGATGGGACCGCGGGTGCCGTTGCCGATGTTGCGGCCATCCACCTCGCGAATCGGTGTGATTTCGGCGGCGGTGCCGGTGAAAAAGGCCTCGTCGGCAATATAAACCTCGTCGCGGGTGATGCGCTTTTCGATCACCTGGATGCCAATCTCCCCCGCCAGTTGGATCACGGTGCGGCGCGTGATGCCGTCAAGCGCCGAGGTCAGGTCTGGCGTGTGCAAGACGCCGTCGTGCACAATGAAAATATTCTCGCCGCTGCCTTCCATCACCAGCCCATGGGCGTCGAGCAGCAAGGCTTCGTCATAGCCGTCACGCAATGCTTCCTGTAGCGCCATCATGGAGTTCATATAGTTCCCGTTGGCCTTGGCCCGACACATGGTCACATTGACATGATGGCGCGTAAAGGACGACACCCGCACGCGGATGCCGTTTTGCATATTCTCCTCGCCCAAGTACGAACCCCATTCCCATGCGGCGACAATACAATGGACGTTGAGATTGTCCGCGCGCAGGCCCATTCCCTCGGGACCATAGTAGAACATTGGGCGGATGTACGCGGACTCCAGATTGTTCTCACGTACCGCAATGCGATGAGCCTCGTTGATGGTGTCGCGGTCGTACGGCAATTTCATGCCTAAGATATGGGCCGAATTGAACAGCCGATCGGTATGCTCGCGCAAGCGAAAGATCGCCGGCCCCTGATCGGTTGCATACGCGCGCACGCCCTCGAAAACCCCCATGCCATAGTGTAGGGTGTGGGTGAGTACATGGGTCTGCGCCTCGCGCCAGTCCACGATATTGCCGTTATGCCAGATTAAGCCGTCACGGTCAGCCATCGTCATGGTTGCTGCTCCTACGGAAGAACGGCCATCAACAAGGGCCGGGAAAAGGGCCGAGGGCCCGGGTATTCAAGGCTGTTTGCCGGCTTGCCCGCCTTGCATCCGCTAATCTGCATCCGTTAGGCATCCATCAGGTCATTTCCATCAATTCCTGCCAGACCTCGGCCACGCGTCGGCGCTCGGGCTGTAGTTGTTCATCCGGCACCAGCCCTGGGCTGTCTTGCAAAGCATTACGATGATACATCGCCCGCAGTGCCTTGTAGCTTTCGGTTAATTCAAGCGCCGTACCGCCGGGCAGCAGCTGCAGTTTATCCAAGGTTTCCAGCAAGCGGATGTTGTCGGTCCAGGCTGTCAGCTCCGGATGCCGCCATGCCCAGCGCAGCACCGCGTATTGAACCATAAACTCGACATCGGCAATACCGCCGCGGCCCTGTTTCAAGTCGAATCGTCCGTCGCCGGTTTTGTCCAGATTGTCGCGCATCTTGGTGCGCATGTTAGCCACTGCTTGACGCACATCGTCCGGATCACGTTCAAGCCTCAGAATGTCGGTGCGCACCGTGGCAAAACGCCGCGCTATACGTTGGTCGCCGGCCACAGGTCGTGCCCGCACCAACGCCTGGTGCTCCCAGGTCCAAGCATCGCTAGCCTGGTATTCGGCAAAGGATTTTAGCGAACGGGCAAGCATGCCCTGGTTGCCATCCGGACGCAGGCGCATGTCGACGTCGTAGAGAATGCCGGAATAGGTGGGCGTGGTCATCAGGTGAATCAGGCGCTGGCCCAGACGCACATAGAATTGGGGATTACTGATTGGCCGTTGGCCGTCGGTGCTGCCGGTGGCCAGTGCGTCGTCATAGACGAACACCAGATCCAGGTCTGAGTTGTACCCGAGCTCGATGCCGCCGAGTTTACCGTATCCGAGGGCCAGGAAGCCCGAGTTGTCAACACCGGTGTCCTGCGGGGTGCCGTGGCGCCTGGACAGGTCGCAATAGGCAATCGCCAGAGCGCGGGCTATCGCCACTTCGGCAATGCCTGTCAAATAGTTGCTGACCACGGTTAACGGAATGCGATCGGTAACGTCGGCGGCGGCCACGCGCAGCATATTGCCTTGGGCAAACTGACGCAGGCGTTCCATGCGTTGCTCCAGATCGTCGCCGTTGACGTTGGCTAGCAACAGATCCAGCTCATGTTCCAGCTGCGCCCGGTCCAAAGGTGCGAACAGGCGCTGCGGGTCCAGCAGTTCATCAAGCAGCAGTGGGTGCTTGGCGGTGCGCTCTCCAAACCAGGTACTTTTGGCGCATAGCGTAACCAGCTGGTGCAGGGCATCTGGATGCTCGACCAGCATGGCCAGGTAAGCGGTACGGCCGCTGACTGCTTCCAGTACCTTGAGCACGCCGCCCAATGCCCGATCCGGCGCGGAGCTTTTGGCAATGTTGCCCAACAGGCGCGGCATGAGGATTGCCATGCGCTGAACGCCGCGGCTGCTGAGCCCCTTGCGCTCAACGGCGGCACGAAAATCCTGCAGCCGCTCTATCGCCGCAAGCGGATCCTGGAAGCCGATCCGCGATAACAGCGCTGGGGTCTGCTCTGAGTCTGATCCATTCGACCAAAGCGATGCGAGCGGATCATCGGCTTCAGCGCGCGGCCCAGGCCCGGCAAAAATGTCGTCGAAGCAGGCCTGAACATGCGACCGGTGCAAGTTCAGCTGGGTTTTGAAACCCTGCCAATCGTCAAATCCCATGCTGCGTGCCAGGCGCAAGCGCGCCTCGGGATGTTCGGGGAGCACATGCGTCTGACGATCCTGCCAGGCTTGCAGGCGATTCTCGACCAAACGCAGAAACCGATATGCGGCCGTGAGATCGACGACCGTTTGCGAATCGAGAAAACCTTTGGCTCCCAGCAATGCCAATACCGGCTGAATCGGGCGCATCTGCAAGTCCGGATTGCGGCCACCGCGAATCAGCTGGAAAGACTGGCCGATGAACTCGATTTCCCGAATTCCGCCGGGACCAAGCTTCAGATTATCGGCCATGCCCTTGCGCTTGAGTTCGCGATCGATGATCGCCTTCAGATTGCGCAGGGATTCGATGGCGCCGAAGTCCAAATAGCGGCGGTAGACGAACGGCCGCAACAGCTCCGTCAGTTCGGCGGCGGCATCCGGCTCGCCAGCCACGATGCGCGCTTTGATCATTGCATAGCGCTCCCATTCGCGCGCCTGGGAGTGATAATAGCCCTCCATGGCGTCGAAATTCATGGCCAGCGGGCCGGCAGCGCCGAACGGCCGCAAACGGGTATCGACACGGAACACGAAACCGTCGACGGTCTGCATGTCCAGCACCCTGATCAGGCGTTGGCATAGGAGGGTGAAAAACTTCTCGTTGCCGAGCGGACGCGGGCCGCCGGTCACTTCGCCGGCGCTTGGAAAAGCGAAAATCAGATCGATATCGGACGACAAATTCAGCTCGCGGGCACCAAGCTTACCCATACCGAGTACGACAAGCGCCTGCGCTTGACCGTTTGCATCCCGCGGAATACCAAGTTCGGTTTCGGTCCATGTTCGCAGCAATGCCAGGCTTTGCTGAATACAGCAATCTGCCAGATCGCTCAGATCCTCCAGGGTTTCGTCCAGATTGGCCCAGCCGGATAGGTCGCGCCAAACGATGCGCAACATCTGGCGCCGCCGGAATAGACGCAACGCCCGTTGCAGCCCGGTTTCGTCAATGACATCAGTGAGGGCCGTGCTGAGCTGGGTGGACAGAGTGCCGGGTTGGAAGCGACGTCCAAGATCCCCGTCCGTAATCAGGCTTGCCAGCGTTTCCGGGCTACGTGCTGCGGTCAGCGCGGCAAACTCGCTGGCCTCCCAGACTCGCAAGCGCGCCTGGTGGAATTCAGCGTCGGATGGCACGCCGAACTCATGCTCGGCAGCCCAGTCAAGCCATTGCTGCCAATGATGCTCGGCGATACCCGGTTGTTGATCGTTGGTCATACTTGATCTGTGCTGATGTCGCACGGAGTTCGGCCGATCTGCCCGCGGTTGCGCGCGCACATCCACCGCTGCGACGGTTCTCCAAGTTCGATGATCGTTTTTGTCGCTGCCTGGACCTGCTGCCGTGGCCGCCGCTAAGGCGATTTCTGTGGAGAAACAGACCATCTGGCTTATCCGGCGCCAATTGGTCTGTTGCTCTCCGGCAATCGCCTAATCCCTGCGAATCGCATAGCGCGAGGCGAGACGATAAGTATTGCCTGGTGGCAGCTCCACCGCATCCGTTGCCGCATTGGTGGTCTCGACGCAGACCATCTGCAGATAGTCCTGGTCGCCGAAGTCGCGCATTGAGCGGGACTGTTCGATCCAGGGGTTCCAAACCACAGCAGAGCGGCTACCCTCGCGCTCGATCTGGATACGCCGCCCCAGAGACGGATCATCGATCACCAACTCCTCGGTGGTTTCCAGATAGATACGATTGACAGGACCGTCGAAGTTGATGGGACCGGACTGGCTGCGCTGCGCGCTTTCACCGACTTTGTCGATATAGTCATAACCGCTGAGACCAAGCACCTGCGCTTGGCGTATATCGCCGATTTTAAAATAGCTGTGCAGTGCCTGGGTTAGGATCATTGGTGCATCGCCGTGGTTTTGGCTGATCAAAGCGACATCCAGGGTCGCGCCGACTTTGACTTCGATCTGCAGCGCAAAGGGGTGTGCCCACAAGGCGTGGCTGGCCTCATTGTCTTTGATGCCGAGACGAACCCGGCAGGAGCCATCGACCATCATCTCGGTCTGCAACAGTTTCCATTGCCGCGCGCGCACAAAACCGTGATCCGGTCCACCGCGGCCGTGCGGGTCTGGACCAAACCAGGGCCAACAGACCGGGATACCGCCCTTGATTGCTTTGCCGGGCTTGAAATGCGCCTGCTCACTGACGAAAAGCAAATCGTCCTTTTCGCCCTCGGGCTGGTAGGATAACACCTGTCCGGCATAGCTGCAGATGTCCGCGCGGGCATGCTCATTGTGGATTCGAATCACCGCAAAACCGCCGTTGCCAGCGCAGATCTGCAGGGCACCGTCGATACCGAACTCGTCATTTGCCTGGGCAATATCCATAAGGGATTCCTGATGGGTCGATGGAGGATGGTCTCGTTGATCGCTTGCTGGCCCATTGCACGGAAAGCAGCATTCCGAGCGGAGCACAGCGCAATGGCAGTATAACGGATGGGCGCCGTTTAGTCGGCGTCAACCGCGGCGCGGGCTCTGTCAGGCGAGGAGTTCGTCGGCGGAGGTGGCCCGGTTGCTTTCCAGTATGCGTTCGAATTTCACCGGATCGTTCTTGAGCGCGTCGATGTACTCATCGAGCAAGGACGACCAGTTGCAACCGCCATGCTCTCGGAATTTTACCAAGGCCACCAGCAAAAGCTTCGCCGCGGCGCGCAATTCGCGCCGGTCGCCGTCGCCATAGTGCAGGATTAGATTCTCATATAACTGCTCCACCTGTTCCATTGGCGTTTTAGGATCAGTGGTCATAAGTGCGATTTGGGCTGATTTCAGGTTAGTTTTCGGACGCTAAGGCGATTGATTGCCGGAGAGAGACAAACCGCCTCAGTATGGGCACTCAACGACGCATCGCCAGCAGTAATCCATCGCGGATCGGCAGAATGGAGCCGATCCAGCGGTCACTGTTGGCCACAATGCGTGTTAGCTTGCGTACACCTTCGGTTTTCTCATCCCGCTTGGCGGGATCGAAAATACGATTGTTCCAGAGCATATTATCAACAATCAACACACCGCCGGGGCGCAATCGCTGCTCGATGACCGGCAATGAATCTGGATAGCCCTGTTTATCGATATCGCTGAAGACCAGATCAAAACGGCCTTCCACGTCACGCAATGCTTGCACCGCCTCACTGCAATGAAAGCGCACCCAATCGGCAAGCCCCAGGGTTTTCAAGTGTCGTCTGGCCTGATCTGACAGGGTCTGATCCCAGACGGTATGATGCACCTCGCCTGTCGGCGGTCGATCATCAATACTATTCTCCTGCACCGCACGGGCAAACCAAGCCGTGGAATAGCCAAAGCCGGAGCCAAGCTCGAAAATGCGCCGGGCATGTATCAGACGGGCGATCAGGTAGCAGACCTGACCACAGGCTGGGCCGATGATTGGAAAACCTTCCGCCTCGGCCAAGGCTTCCATCGCGCGTAACTCCGGCGGACGATCGGGCACGAGTTCGTCGAGATAGGACTGTAATCGCTCTGGGATCGAGGAATCCGACATATTCTGTACTCTTTACTCGACGAATTAAATTTGATCAGGTGTGGCGAGCGGGACAGGCCTGCAAGCTCGGGAAACTTTCTGTCATCGGGATCGGGATCATCCCACAAGAGTCGGTGTAAAGATTCAACGAACGCTGCCGCACACAAACGGTGGAGAAGTCATGATCATTTACTTACATGGACTGAACAGTTCGAGCCAGTCGACCAAGGCCAAGCAACTAGGTGACGCGCTGGCGCCTATCAGCCTGTTGGTGCCGGATTATCCGGCACATCGTCCGCACGCCGCGGTTGCCGAACTGACGCTCTTGCTTGCTAAGCTCACCCGAACCGGGGCAGCACCAGTGTTGATCGGTAGCTCCATGGGTGCCTTTTATGGCCAATATTTGGCGCGGCAGTTCCCGATCTCGCACTTGTTCATGATCAATCCCGCGCTCGAACCCTGGAAACTCTTGTCAGATTTCGTGGATCAGCCGATGACGACGGCAGCGGGTGTGGAATACCGTTTGAGCGCGGATACCATCAATGGCACAAGGGCTTACGCGGTGCACTATCCATGCGATGGTGACGATGATGGCGTTCCGACGACGCTGTTCTTGGACCAGGGTGACGAGTTGATCGACTATCGAGTCGCGCAAGCTCTCTATATCGACTGCGGACAGGTTGTGGTCTACCCGGATGGCGACCACGCATTCCAGCACCTGGAACATGCCATCGGCATCATCCGCGATGCATTACATGAGGGCAATGATAGTGCGCAGCGGTGAATGTTGCTTGCAACGGTGCACTGGTGGCAAAGCTCCAGCTTCATCACCGAAGCGATGAAGCTCCAATTTCACGAATCGTGGGCGCCCGCTGCTGCTGAGGGTACTGCCTTCGTAGAAGGTTAAGGGGATCTTGAAAAAATGTGTTTTCGACGCGCCGATCGCGCGCTCACGGCGCCATAAACAGGCTGCGGGGAGAACCGGTCCAGACCAATCTGCGCCTGACCGATCTCGGCTCGGCCTACCGCCCGAGTTCGGCGTCGCGTTGATGCAGGACGGCATCGTTGGCTGCTTCAACGCCTTGGAAGAATGACGCGTGCACAGCCGGGGGAGAAAGATCTCGCGCAGAGACGCAAAGGCGCAGAGAAAAAGAACCAGAGAAGAACAGAAAAAGGAGGCAAAGAAAATACAAGCAGTAGAGACTGAGAAGAGGGCATTGCGCTGGTTACATCGACTTCTCTTTCTCTCTTCCCTTTGCGCCTTTGCGCGGGCTTCCTCTTCAAGAGCCATGTAACCAGCCCTTTTAAGGTGTTGATACGTGTACGATCACAACCGCATGATTTTGCGGTGTTTGCTTTCTGACAAGCTGGCAAGCGGCTGCGGATGCCTGCGAGCCTTTGACGCTAAGAGAGTGATTCAGAATGTTGTTTTTGCGCACCTTGAAAGGGCCGGAGCCATGTAACGCAGGCGACACAATCCATTCAAGCAGCACATTCGATACAATACCTTCGCCAAATGACCCGATCTCATGCTGCACTAAGTTCTTGATTAATCCGCCCCAGATTTGCAGCCTGCTCAAGGGCTTGGTCAATAATATTTGCTTCGGGCATTTCCGGAAGCATTTTTAACACCTCCAGGACGTATTTCCGGCCGCGGAAGTGGGCTTTGAGGTCATTGACGCTAAAGCTCGGACAGTGCTCGCGCACCGGTTGCATCAGGATCTGGGACAGGTTGATCATCAGCATCGCCAGGTTGGCACTGTTGTAGACCGGCGTTGGCTTGATCACCATGAAGTCTTCCAAGCCCCAGTACTGTTTGGCGTCTCGGAAGTTGAACTCGATTTGGAAGCGCAAGCGATAGTCATCGATGAGCGCTTCGTAGCCTAACTCAAGATCACTACTGAAAAGGATGACATGGGCCTGGGCACCGGTGCGTTGGTTGGTCTTGACGAGGATCACGACATTGAGCCGGTCGGGGAATTTTTTGTGCCAAACGGGCAGTTGGTAGATGGCCGTATGAACCTGTCCTTCCACGGAAGTGGCTTTGAGAAAGCACGGCGGCAAGTGTTGATAATCGAGCTTGCTGCCGTACTTGCGCCGCGGGCCGCGCCCGGCGTAGGGGCCGTCATAGGGCAGATACAGCGCGCTGTTGTGGCGCAATTTGCTGATCAACTCTAAGCCCGTGCGACGGACCATTTGCAGCGCTTGATGATGGCCGAAGGCCCCGTCGAAGACGAAATAACGCACCCTCAGCGTCTGGCACACCAGTGCCAGCACCTGGCGCAGAAGGTCTTGAACGAACTGCAAATAGGGCGACAGACTCACCTCCCGGCGATTGCCATTGCGGCTACCTTTCGGCCGCCCTCGGTCCTTACCCCGACCCGCTTTGGACGCTTTCGGGCAGCTCGCGGCCGTCTCTTTGAGAATCGGCTCCAGGCGCAATGGGTACGAACAGCGCCGTTGCACGCTAATCAACGACAGGCTCAGAAAACACAACCCCGGGATCGTCTTGCCAACCACCGAGGAGAAAAAACGATCCAGACCGTGGGTCTTCTTGCCCGATTTGCTCACCACCACTTCATCGCCCGCCAGCAACCATTGCGTTTCGTCGCCCAGCAGGTGCTGGCGAATCACCAGCCAATGCACTTGGCCCCAACTGAGCGTGGTGTTGAACAACCGCTGCAGCGTCCGATAGCTTCCCCCGCGCTCGGTCCAGCGCGATAGCCCCCGCATCGTTACCCGCCCCGTCATCGCCAACAGCCCTTCCACAACGCAACCCAAACGGCCAAGGCTCGTCTTATCTACGCTCTGGCTTAAGCAGCTCAAGATCAGCATAATGTCGGGCATGGGCGATAGCCTCCTGAGGGAATAGGTCTTCGGATTAGTAACTGGATAACCTATCACCTCGGGCTGTCGCCCACCTAATTTTTGGCGCTAATTTTTGGCGAAGGTATTGTCGATAGCAATCGCATTATTCCGAGGCCTAATCCCGTCACCTAAGCGATGAAGCTTCAGCTTCACGAATCGTGCGTGCCCGCTGCTGCTGACGCCTGGCGACGCGAAGCTGGAACTCCGTCGCGTGGGTGACGCGGCTGGAGCCTCGCCACCCGGAGAAAATGCTCGATAGGTACAGGAAAGACCCGCCTCTTTCGAGCATTTCGCGTATTGCGTCGCTCGTTCCTTCCGCTGCATCGCTCAGATTGTTTCTAAATCCTCGCTTATGGGGCGCCCAGACAGGTTCCTGTCGTCTGCAATCCCGCGGCAAAGCGGGCGCATAACAGGGCATCGACGATGCTTACGCCATTGGGCGGTACCTGCACATCGGCGGCAACCTCATCGAACGGCTGCGGGTTAAGGCCCGCGCTGTAGCGCGAGATCCACAGGGCGTCGATGATGTCGGTGGCACCGCTTCTGTTGGCATCGCCGCATAGGGAACCGGCGGGGGGTAAGTTGCGTTGTCCGCCGATCGGTACCGTCGTTTGATCGAATGCCGCCTGTCCATGTAGGGTCTGCGTATCGCTGGCCTGCGCCGGGGGAGTGATTCTGTAGGTCAAGCTCCTGAACCCGTCGTCGAAGAACAGCCCCCAACGGATCTGGTTGGACTGCGGCGCAAAGGTGCCGCTGTCGCTGATGTCGCTCACCGCCCAGCCCTCCGGCGGCGTCTCCTCGACCGCATAGGCCTGGGTGCCCGTTGGCGGGGTAATCTCCAACGTGACCTGCACCGGACTCCCGGGGCTGTACTGCTCCGGATTCAGATACGACAGCGCGTGGTCGGTCAGCACCTCGGCCGTGGCCAGGCGTTGAGCGCGCGGGATGGGGCTGGCGATGAGACCGATCTCCCAGGGCGGGTCGCTGAGCGGATCGAAATGATAGTCCTCGCCGTTTTGCCACAGATAGCCGGCATTCACCGCGTAGGGTAGCGGGATGCTGGTCGGCGGCCGGGGCCAGCTCGTGCCGGTCTTCCAGGCGCTGGTGTAGCTGGTCAGCTCGTTGATCTCGATGCGCCAGTCGTCGCCGGCGGCACCGTAATCGGCCGGGTGCACCAGCCCCTCGGGCAGCAGCGCATCGCCGCAGATCGGCTCGCTGACGCCGTCGTGGGAGAACAGGCCGCTCCAGCCGAGGCTGCCCTGGGTGCCCGATGGCGGGGTGATGTTGTAGCCCAGGTCACGGTCCAGGTTATCGAAGAAGGGTCCCCACTTGACCTTGCCGTTGTCCAGCACGCCGGCATCGCTGATGTTGGAGACCGCCATCCCCGCGGGCGGAATATCTTCCAGGGCATAGGTTTGCACGCTGTCCTCGGGTCTGACCGCCACCGCGACCGGAATGGGCAGTTCGGCGGCATAGCCCAGCGGCAATGAACGCTCGGCCATGCAGGTACTGGTTTGGCACGGCGAGCCGGCCTGATCGTAGCTGGCCGTGGCGCTGATGCGGCAGGACGGCGACACCTGGGCCTCGATGGCGATGCCGTGCCGGCCGCCGTCCGGGAAGCCGCTCTGCCACAGCAACACATATTGGCTGTTCAGCACCGTGCCCAGGCGATCGAGCAGATCCTGCAGGTCGTCGGAGTCGACGCCGGCGTAGTACAGGCCGCCGGTGCGATCGGCAATGTCGGTCAGTACCCCGGCATCGGCAGACCCAAAACCGATGGTGAACACCGGCACGCCAGCGTCGACCGCCCGTTCGACCGCTTCGGTGACGGTCCGGTTGCTGACGTTGTCCTGTCCGTCGGTCAACACCACGACCCCCTTGCTGCCGCCGATCGTATCGGCATCGTCCGCGGCCATGAACAGGGCGTCGTACAATGCCGTGTTGCCGCCAGGGGAGACGAGCGTATTGATGGCGTCGATCGCCAACGACAGATCGCTGGTGTAGTCCTGCAGCAGGTTGGCCGTATAGTCGAACTGGTACACTGCGACGCGGTCGCCCGGCGACAACAGGCCGATGAAGTCGATGCAGGCCTGGCGGATGTTGGCCAGGTCGGTGTCTTCCAGGCTACCGCTCGTATCGATGACCAGGCCCACGGCCCGCTCGCCGCCGGCCTCCAATTGCACCGCGCGCGCGATACCGTCCTCGTCGAGACTGAAATCGGTCTCGATCAGCCCCGTGACCGGCTGCCCCTGATCGTCCTGGATCGACAGGATGCTGCGCAGATCCGGACAATCGGTGGTGTCGGTCTGGTGGATGGTCATGCTGGCGCAGGCGCCGACGAGGAGGTCGAAGGTGGCCGAGACCACCCGGTCATTGCCGATGACCAGGCTGCACAGGCTGCCGTTTGTGGTATCGCACCCGCTCCAGCCAACGAACTCCGAGCCTGCCGCGGCGCTCGCGGTCAGATCCACCGCCTGTCCCTGGACAAAGTCGGCAGTGCAATCGTTGCCGCAGTCAATGCCCGCCGGGATGCTGATCACGGACCCGGTTCCGGCTCCAAGCGGGTTGATGGTCAAGTCGTGCCGGATCTGGTCGAAGCTGGCGGTGACGTCAAGGTCGCCGTTCATCGTAATCATACAGCTTCCGCTGCCGGAGCAGGCACCGCTCCAGCCGACAAAGGTCGCGTTGGCCCCCGCGGTGGCCGTCAGCTCGACCGCGGTTCCGATCGGATAGACCTCGTTGCAATCGTTGCCGCAATCGATGCCGGCCGGGGTGCTGGCGATCACGCCGCCGCCCGTTCCGATCTTGTTGACGGATAGCGTCGCCTGGAAGACGTTGAAGGTGGCCGTCACCCCGCGGTCGCCGTTCATCGTGACACGGCAGACATCGCCGCCGGTCGAGTCGCAGCCGGTCCAGCCGGCGAGGATCGAGCCGGCGTTCGGGTTCGGAGTCAGGTCGACAACGGTGCCGGGGGCAAAGGGCTCGCTGCAATCGCTGCCGCAGTCGATCCCCGCCGGACTGCTGGTGACCAGGCCAAGGCCGGTGCCGTCTGTTACAACGCTCAAGGTCAGCGGCAGGACGCTGCCGCTGTATTCATCGGCGCCGATGTCGACCGCGGCACCGAGGATGCGCGCCTCGCCGTCCATGTCCGTGGCCGGCAGCTCGGACGCGGCGTCGTTGCCGGCGTCGATCGCCGGTGAGCCGTCCGACAGGTGCAGCAGGTCATCGGCGAACAGCGGATCGACCGCGTCGAGGTTGCTCGGATCGATGCTGATGGGCAGGGTCACGACCAGGCTCGCGGGCTGGGTCTGGTCGAAGTCGTTGTGCATCAGCTCCAACGGAGAAGCAGTCCCGTCATTATCGGGATCATTGTCGATCCATAGATCATCGGCGCTGAGCAAGGCAGCGTTGTTCCAGAACAGGTTGTTGGCGAGGTCGGTGTCCGCTGTCTCGGAATTCAATTCCAGAGCCAGCCCGGCACCATGCAATGCCTCGTTGTTGGCGAAGCTGTTGTTGGTTAGGGTGGTGGTGAGAGAAATCAGGTAGGCCCCGCCGCCCTGATCCGTGGAAAAATTGCCCTCGAAGCGGTTGTTGACCAAGGTGGAGGTGTAGTTGTAACCATTGCTGTCCACATATGCACCGCCGCCATTACCGCCCGCGCTGTTGCCGGTGAAGTGGTTGTTTATCAGAGTTTTAGAATAATAGGGGCCAGCGAGGTATGCGCCACCGCCCCCACCGCTGGAGCTTTGATTGTCGATGAAGCGGTTGTTCTCGAGCGTGGCAGAACCGCTATCTGAATAGACCCCACGGTCCAGATTGCCTTGAAACTCGTTGTCATCCAGCACGATTGAGAAGCTACCAGCAGAATAGGCACCGGTCCCAAGATTAAACGAAAAGCTGTTGCTAATCAGAGTCATGGATCGGTCAGCCCAGATGCCATTCCCGCCATTGCGGTCGAAGCGGTTATTGGTGGCAATCAGTCTAGCATCATCCACATAAGCCCCATCCCCACTATTGTCTTCAAACTGATTTCCGATCAGGAATGCTTTGTCTGCATACACATAAGCACCACGCGCATTGGCAACGATGGTATTAGCCTTCAAAGAGATAGATGCATTCCTAGAGTGGATAGAAACCCCGCTGGCGCTGTTGGAACCGATGACATTATCGCTGAGAGAGATGAAGCTGTCGCTCCCCGTGATGTGAACCCCACTGGAGCTATTGGTATTGATCCGATTGCCGGCCAGGGTGACGAAGGCGGCTTTGGCGTCGATGGAGAGCCCCGCCCCAGTATTATTCACGACCCGGTTGTCGGTGAGGTCCACACGGGCGCCGGTCTCCAAATAAGCCCCGCCGCCGCGTCTAGTGCTGCTGTTGTTGCTGAGGACATTCCGCGCGAGGGTGATATCGGATCGGGAGACCACCCGCAGCCCGCCGCCGTTGTCGGCGCTGTCGTCGCCGCCGCTGAGGGTGACGCCCTCCAATGTGAAATCCGCGCCCAGGTCGGCCGTCACCGCTAGTACGGTGCCGGCACCGGCGCCGTTCAGCACCGTGTTGGCCGGATCGACGGTACGGCTGGCGCAGCCTGCACTGTAGCCGCCCAGGATCTCCAGCGCGCCCCTGTCGGTGCTGTTGTAGACGAAGTTGCCGCTGTAACTGCCCTGTACCAATCGGATGCGATCCGGCTGGGCGTTATCCTGAGCCGCAAGCAGGGCGCTCTCCAGACCCGCGACACTGTCGATACAGAGCCCCTGATCGAAACGCGCCGTCACCGTCTGGCCGCTGGTCGTCTGAACGATGCAACGGCCGGTGCCGGAGCAGGCGCCGCCCCAGCCGGCGAAGTCCCAACCGGCATCTGGGCTGGCGTCGAAGACAACCTGGGTTCCCGGCGCATAGTCAGCACTGCAGCTGGTGCCGCAGTCGATCCGGCCATCGCCGCTGGTCACGCGGCCATTGCCGGTCTTCACCACGCCGAGCTGGTAGCGATGCACAACTCCGCTGTATTCATCGGCGCCAATGTCAATGGCGGCATCCAGGATGCGCGCTTCGCCGTCCATATCGGTCGCGGGCAAGGCCGCGGCGCCGTCGTCGCCGGCGTCGATCAGCGGCGAACCCGCCGACAGGTGTAACAATTCATCGGCAAACAACGGATCGACCGCGTCGAGGTTGCTCGGATCGATGCTGATGGGAAGGGTCACGTACAGGCCCGCGGGCTGGGTCTGGTCGAAGTCGTTGTGCATCAGCTCCAAGGGAGAAGCAGTTCCGTCATTGTCGGTATCATTGTAGATCCATAGATCATCGGCGCTGAGCAAGGCAGCGTTGTTCCAGAACAGGTTGTTGACGAGTTGCGTGCTCGCTGTCTCGGAGTACAGTTGCAAACCGAGCCCGGCACCCCGAGTCGCGTCGTTGTTGGCGAAGCTGTTGTTGGTTAGGGTGGCGGCGGTGTGAGAAATCAGGTAGGCCCCGCCGCCCAGATCCGTGGAAAAATTGCCTTCGAAGCGGTTGTTGACCAAGGTGGAGGTGGAACTGGAGCGATTACTGCTCTCCAAGTATGCACCGCCGCCATTACCGCTCGCGGTATTGCCGGTGAAGTGGTTGTTTATCAGAGTTTTAGAATAGGAGCCAGCGAGGTATGCGCCACCGCCATCACTTCTAGAGCTTTGATTGTCGATGAAGCGGTTGTTCTCGAGCGTGGCATAATCGCTAACTGAATAGACCCCGCGGTCCAGATTGCCTTGAAACTCGTTGTCTTCCAGCACGATTGAGACAGAATAGCGACCAGCAGAATAGGCACCGGTCCCAAGATTAAACGAAAAGCCGTTGCCAATCAGAGTCATGGATCGGTCAGCCCAGATGCCATTCCCGCCATTGCGGTCGAAGCGGTTGTCGGTGGCGGTCAATTCTGCGCTCACTGAAGCCCCGTTTTCACCATTGTCTTCAAACCAATTGCCGTTCAGCAGCGCGTTAGCCGCGATCAGATTGGCGCCATGCCCGTCATTGGCACTGACGACGTTATCGCTCATTGAGACCAAGCCGCCGCTCGCCGAGATGTCGACCCCCTCGGAGCTGTTGGCATGGATCCGGTTGCCGGTCAGGGTGACGAAAGCGGCAGCGATATAGAGCCCGTCGTTGGTATTGTCGATAATGCGATTGTCGGTCAGGGTCACGCGGCGGGCGTTGGTTTCCAGATAAGCCCCGCCGCCGCGCGTGGCGGCGCTGTTGTTGCTGAGAATATTCCGCGCCAGGGTGACATCGGATGGGCAGACCACCATCAGCCCGCCCCCGTTGTCGGCACTGGCATCGCCGTCGCTGAGGGTGACACCCTCCAATGTGAAATCCGCGCGCAGACCGGCCGTCACCGCCAGTACATTGCCGCCACCTGCGCCGCTGAGTACCGTGTTTTCCGGATCGATCGTGCGACTGGCGCAGCCTGCACTGTAGCCGCCGAGGATTTCCAGCCCGTGCCACTCGGTGCTGGTGTAAACGAAGTTGCCGCTGTAATTGCCCTGTACCAGTTGGATGCGATCCGCCTGGGCGTTGCTCTGCGCGGTGAGCAGGGCGCTTTCCAGATCCGCGACGTTGTCGACGCAGAAGTCCGATGCCGAGGTAGCCACCGCGAAGACCAACAGGCCGATGGCGGCGATGTGCGAGAAAATCCTGTTCCTGTTCATTAGACGCCCTTCTCTTGCGTAAAAGCTCTGAATAACACGCTGAAAGAACGATCCGCCAGATCAGCTTCCAGCTTGTCCTGATCACCTTAGCCATTTAAAGGTTATTGCCTGAAGCCTTATAGTCGACCTGCCAAAGTTTGTCAATCTCATTCCGACTTACGCGAGCAATTGATCTGCCATGCGGCATCTTTTGCTGCGCATTCAGCGGCAAGAAGGAATGGGTGCAACCCGCCCAGCGCTACTTGATCGGGATCGGGATCGGGATCGGGATCAGGATCGAAATCGAAAAGACATGAAATCAGGGCATGAGCAACTTGACGTTTACTGGCTGCTGCCTTTACTGGGTGCTGCCTTTAAAAAAGAGTGGAAGTATTCACCGCAGAGACGCAGAGTGCGCAGAGGGGCCAAGGCGAATGCATCCCCCATCTTTGCGTTCTCTGCGTCTCTGCGGTGAATCAGGCTTCACAGAGTTCTTTTTCGCGCTTTTCGCGTATTTCATCATTCTAACTTAAGAGTGCCGAGTTTCTTCTATTAAAATCAAAAGGGCAAGAGTTATCCTGGAATCGCTTCCAAACCAACTGTCGGCGCGATCGAAACGCGCCGTTAAGGCGGGGTCAGAGCTAAGCGGCGGCGCCAAGTAGCTTAGATCGATCCGGATCGAGCCTTTCGATGATGAATTTCGCCAGAATAGACCTCTGGCTCCAATCCAGGAGTAATTCCGGTAGGCTGTGGCGTAACGCCAGGGTGACCACGCGTTCGGATGGTGCCAGACCAGGGCGGATTGTGCGCAACCAGGAGGCATAAGGATTGCCAAACCAGCCGCGGATGGCATGCTGCCAGGTACTGAGCCAACCCTTGGGCAATGCATCCAGCTTGGACGAAGACATGGTAGGCATGCAGCTTGCGCTTCACGGCTTGACGGTAAGCCGCCGTTTCTCGGTGCAGGTATTGATCCCCATTACGCCGTTTCAGCGGCTTCATCGCCTTCATCCAGAAATGGTAGTGGAATGTCCCAAACACGTGGATCGCCTGCTTGAAGGTGACCTCGATCTTGAAACGCAGCCCATAGAGACGAATGATGTCGATGGCATCCAATGTGAGGTCTGTCGACATGAGGATGAAACGTCCTCGGTGCGGGTGAATCACAATGACGAAACGCACCAGCTGTCCGGCCGGTCGCCACAGCAGATCATGCACGGCATAGCGGAGTATGACCCCTTGTTCGTTCTACACGGGGCTCGCTGCTTGCTCGTTCACCAGGCCCTCTTCGAACAACGAGCGCAGCTTGATCTTGCGGCCATATGTCCGCGGGCGCCCACGCCCACGAGGTTCTGTTGCGTCCTGAACGTAGGGCGTCCAAGCCACGGCATTCGAGCGCACGCGAACCACCAGATGATTGCCTTGCGCGAGCAGGCCCTTGACCATCTTCCGACACATGTCATAGCGATCGGCCACGAAGTAGTAGGATTGCTCCATGCCGAGCAGCCCGAGCAGAGCGATCATCTTGTCCATCAGCGTGCGCTTGTCTCGGTTCGTCTCCACAACGCCCTCATGAATCCGGGCAGTCAGTGGGAGCGCAAAGACGCTCTGTGCCGCCTGGATCAGAACCGCGACTGCCTGGAACGAATGGCCCATGATGTACTCGGGTTTGGTGTTCGACTCCGACTCCTGATGTAACGACTTCACTGCCGGCATCTTTCGGCCCTGCTTGCCGACCTTGATCCCATCGCCCACGAGCACCAACCGACCATTGACCTGAATCACCCCTGGGAACAGCTTCAGGACCACCTTGGTCCAGATTGCCAATCAGCGGTTCAGCTTCACTGCGCTGCTGTGAAAGCTGTCAAGCAGAGAATCGTAGCACTGCTCCTGCAGGCCAAGGGCGCGCACGATGCTCGTGACCCCAAGGTTATCCGTGCGCACTGACAGACCGGCGACGCTGACAACGAACCAAAAGAACGTCTGATCGCGGGAAAACGCTGGCCGTAGCAACGAAATGATCTCCCACCAATAGAACCACAATTGCATGACAAACACCTCGAGTAGAGTCTACACAGGTGCTATAACTAGAGTCACTCAACACGATAACCAGATATGCCCTTTTGTTTTTGGTGTGTGAGTGCTGGCTCTAAACGAAAGGGACAGCTTTGATGTCACGTGAGAGGACTATAGATCCTTCCGGAATGTCTACCCATTGGTTTATCGATCTGACGGACATCGGCAGCAGCAACCCCGCCACGACCGTATTTTCACTTGCACGGATGGGGCTGCTTCAAGGAACAGATTGCTGCCAGATTGCTGGAGAACTCGGTACTCTCAAGATTCTAAGTAGCGGTTCATGAATAACCTATAGTCACTCAACATGATAACCAGATATGCCCTTTTGTTTTTGGTGCTTGAGTGCTGGCCCTAAACGAAAGGGGCAGTTTTAATGTCACGTAAGAGGACTATATACAACGCTATCCAGACATCGGCGGAGTGCAATCGGAGTCGGGGTCGCTATCGGAATCGGAATCGGAATCGGAATCGAGAGAGAAAACGCCCTATGCCATTCGGTCATGAGAAGCGCGACGTAGAGCGTGCGGCCATCGAGTCTGTCGGCTGGGCCTAGCGCTACTGCAAGCATGCGAAAAGACAGCGTAACGCGAAGGATCAACTGCTGTGCGCATCGTAGGTGCGCATCGTAGGCCATCGCGCTGAACATTGCCGAGGGTAACGGCAAAGCGACCAGCGGGGATCGACGCCGGTCGTTTGAAATCGCACGAGGCTCTGCGCTGGAGTGCGCTGCGATTCAGTGCGTGCTTGCTGGTGTGCGATGCGTTGTCCGCAGACGACAACAGCAAGCAAAAGGCACGGCTCGATCGTATTGTGGCCATGCTCACGAAGCTCGGACAGCGTGGCTAGGCGGTCAGCGAGGAGCTTGGCGGATGGGTTCGTCGGTTCGATACCGACGCCGATACCGATACCGATGCCGATGCCGATAGCGGTAGCGACTTAGTCGGCAGGCGGCACCCAAGCCAAAAACCTGTTTAGCTTGTTTCTGCACCATCACCTAGGACGCGCTGGGCGGGCTGCACCCTTGTGTTAGGTTAGGCAGCACCCTCCATCAGCAGGCATTCTCGAGCGAGAGCCTCTGCCCGAACCCCGGGCTGACCCGCAATGTGCTGACCCGCTGCATCAAAGCAGGTCAAAGGCGTTGCCAGTCCCGCCGCGTGCCGGGCGATGAGCAGCGCATCGACGATGTTGATGAGGCCGTTTCGATCGACATCGGCCGCGGCAGGGTTCGCAACCGCGGCGATCAGGCCGGCTGCGAAGCGAGCGGTCTCCAGAGCATCGACGATGTCGGTGTTTCCATTGCCGTTCGCATCGCCACAGACGCCGCCCTGGTTTGGGTTCGAGAACAGGTAGATTCGGCCGACGTCAAAGTCGA
This sequence comes from Thiohalocapsa sp. PB-PSB1, assembly GCA_016745215.1. Classification (GTDB taxonomy): domain Bacteria; phylum Pseudomonadota; class Gammaproteobacteria; order Chromatiales; family Chromatiaceae; genus Thiohalocapsa. The sequence goes on along the minus strand of CP050890.1, from coordinate 7,255,783 downwards.
TTCTGCCATCGAGCCGGTAGTCTGCCTTCGGCGCACCGGCGATGATCCAGTCCTGATCCATCGCAACCGCGTCGCCGAGGTTATCCTGAATATGGGCATCGCTCGCGCCGAGGATGCCGGCCTGCTGCCAAACGCCCCCATTACGGCTGAACAAAAAAACGCCGCCGGATTCCCATTCGCTGGATCCGCCGCCGGTGGGCAGATCGAACCGGTGGCTGCCGGCGGCGATCAGGTCACCGGCAAGGTCGACGGACTGTCCCAGCCGATCTCCGGCCTCGGTTTCATCACCCGTGAGAACGGCCGTCTCGATCCATCCGCCCAGGTCGCGCTCGTAGACATAAACTGCGCCGGCATCGATTCTTGATGGTCCGCCGTTGGTCGCGGCGTCGTACAGCGGTGCGCCGATTACGGCCTTGTCCCCGTTGACGCCGACGGAAAAACCGAAATTGCTTCCCAAGCCGCCGCCCCCGGGGTCGGAAAGCAATGTATCGGCGATCCAACTTCCACCGACCTTGCGAAAGATCTCCGCGCGATCGAACGAAGGCCCGCTCCCGACCACCAGCGTATCCCCGTCAAGCGCGACATCGTAGCCCAGTTCGAGGCTGCCGACCGGGCTGGCCGAGCCCAGGGTCTCGCTGTACATCCAACCGCCGCCGTTGCGCTCGAACACAAAGACGGCGCCGGCGTCCGTTGCGCCCAGATCCCGTCGGGTGGCGCCGACCACGAGTTGGTCGCCATCGAGATCCAGAGCCCAGCCGAACCACTCGATGGCATTCGCGCTTGGTGCCGTGAGCTTGTCGATCAGTGTCCAGATCCCGTCGACATCCTGCCAAACATAGACCGCTCCCCTGCCGATCGCATGATTGTAGGCGCCGATGGCGACGGTATCGCCGTCGACAGCAACGCTTGCGCCATAGTTGTCGCGATCCCTGAGGTCGCCGGGGTCGAGCTGCTGAATCTGTACCCATTGCACCCCGTTGTATCGATACAGATAAGCTGTGCCGATATCGCCGGAAAAACCGGGTCCAACCTTAAAGGGTACACCGACGATCGCGAGGTCACCGGCGATGTCGACTGCTCGCCCGGCCTCATCGCGGGACAACAGATTACCACGAGACAATTGCTGCGTTTCGGCGATGATGTCGTTTGCGAGCCTGATGGCGGCGAACTCGCTGGCAGCGGTTGTCGTCGCGGTAGCCTCGGCATGCACCGGGACCAGGTACCAACTCATCGTGATGCCAAAGAGGCAGGATGCTGCCTTTCGCATTGCGCTCAACATAGACTATTCCTCCAAGTCATTCAAATTTTAGAAGCTGTTTGGAAATTCCCGTATCAGTGACTTACGTGACCCCGATCAGGTGTCCGAATGTTGAATGTCGCCCGAAACGGCGACGTTCGCCTACTGACGACGGCCGTGACACCCCAGGGATAGGCGTTCTCGAGAGTTTCCAAACAGCTTCTTTGGGTATGTCAGACGGAGGGATTTTAGAGTCTTGTTCTATCGCGTGGCGTTAAATTTTTCACCGGAAGTATAGTGACATATTTCACATATTTATTATTCCGGGGCCTGCTAGCCTTATTCCCGACCTTGGTCTATATTTTTATTAAAAGATATATTCAAGGCTGATGCGCATCCGAAGACTTTGCAAGTATTCGCGGAGATCGGGATCGCTGTGGTTATCGGTAGCAAAATCGGTATCTCGAGCCTATACCCAGGGTTTGTAGACGCGGAATTCACGATCCCGACCAGGAACGCATACTTCGCCCTCTGAGCGCGACATCCTGAGCACAGTCGAATACTTGCATAGTCTTATCCGCATGGGTGCGGTAGAGACTCCCTGATTGCGCCGCTTCATCGGATCTGAAGAATAACGACTGAACAGCCATGGGCAAGAGCAAATGCTTGATAGACGGTCCATTACCCGGTTTTCTCCGTGCACCGGTTTGCCCGCGTGCAACATCGCACCAGCAACATCCAAACCCGTCGACATCACTGCCGGATATCGGGATTCCGGCCCACCTCCGTCATCGAGACGGCAATCTCCTGAAACTTCAAGAGGAATCAGTAATGAAAAACCGCATCATCGGTCCCGCAATCTTTGCGTTCATCGCCGCCCAAGCCGTTGCCGCTCCTGGCGACAGCTGGGTGGAAGTGGTACCCGTGTCCAACCCTGAAGGCTTCGATGCCAAGGTCTATGTGGATGCCGCCGGCAGCCGGGTTGGCGCCTATCAGTTCTCGCTGGACTACAACGCAGACGCGGGCATTCAGATCGACACAAGCCGCGGCGCCTTCGGCGGAGTCAGTGCTGGTGTGGATGGATTTGCAGCGTCGGCGAATGCAGCCGAACCCGGTCGTATCACGGTTAATGGATTCGATCTCGCCGGCCGGCCTGGAAAGCCGCAGATGCATCTCGTTACAGTACATTTTGTCGGCCTAAAAACCGCGGCAAAGGATCTGCAACTCAGGGTTGACACGCTAGCCACCGAAAATGGCCTTGCAATCGGCCCTTAGGTGTCCTGCCATCAGTTGGTCTGTAGGCATCGCTATCTAGAAGCTCTATGAAGGGGAAATCACAGATGAAAAAACTAACTTTCCTGCTAACGCTTGCGTTGGCACTCGCGACTGCCGTCGCGTTTGCACAAAGCCAGATCAATGCTCCTCCATCCTCGGAGCCAGCACCAACCGTCAATTCCGTGGATACCGGCGCACCGGTAGACGTTGAAATTTATATCGAAGACGAGGAGGCACAACCTCCTGATCATCCACCGTTGGATCAGGTTCCGCCCATGCCCATGCCGGATGCCTCGGCGGGAACCGTCACTTTTGGCGAAGATGTCGCCAATGTCGTGTATGACCCGAGTACCGGCGAAGAGATTCAGATCAATCCGGGACCGAGCAGTTTGTTCGGTGATTTCGGTAACTACGTCGAAGGCTATAATGGGTCGGACGGCGCCGAGGGCGGGACAGACCTCGATCTGCTCATGACCTTCGGCAATATGTATACCGTCAATCCGCAGGAATTTCCCTGGCGAATGAATGTCAAGCTGCTGATGCAATTCGGCAGCAGATATTTCGTTTGTTCTGGCGCCATGGTCGATGCCGAGACGGTATTTACCGCTGGGCATTGCGTTTTCGAGCACGGTGGTGCCGGTTGGGCAGATAACATCTGGGTTTACCCGGGATGGGACGGCGGAGCCCACGATCCCGATGCCGAATTCTTTGGCGAGGCCAAGTCAAGTTTACTTTTGAGCAATACCGGATGGACTACAAACGGCGATGTCAACTGGGATGTCGGAGCCATCCGGGTTACTAGAGCAGTCGGTGCTTTGACCGGTTGGTATGGCTACGTGTGGGATGGCAGCTGCAGCTGGCACCTGGGCAAGACCTACCACAATCCCAGCTATCCGTCCGAAAGCTGCGGCGGGGGACTCCATACGGGAACGGATATGTACTACTGGTTTGGCAATTTCGACTCCTGTCCGACCAGCAACAACCTGCAGATCGACACCAGCGGTGGTTGCTTCAATGCCGGCTGGGGCGGCATGAGTGGCAGCGGCTTTTACTACATTGACGGGTCGAGTCGCTACGTACATGCGACCGCCTCGACCTCGAATCGAAGCACTTGGTTTCGTGCGGCACGGCTCTACGGTAGCTTCGTGACCGGTACTGGAGGCCTGCAAGATTTCATCAGGGACTCTCGCGGTAGCTCGTTCGACCTGCAAGCACTCGACATGGCAAGTAGCGGCGGCACGACCTTCCAAGCCGGCAGCACCCTCCCGAATATTACGCATCTTGCCACCAACCCAACCAACGGTACCTCTAACGATACCTTTCAATTCCGGGTCTATCTGTCGTCCAACGACAATATCAGCAGCAGCGACACACTCATTTCAACGCGAACGCTCACGTGGAACTTTGCCGCGATGGGGAGTGTGATAGTCGGCAGCTCGGGGATGACCATTCCAGCCAATACGCCCCCGGGCACCTATTGGCTTGGAGTAGAATACGACCCCGGTGTTGACGGCAACAGCTCCAACAACGACACCGACGACTGGGATGCCCTCCCCATTGTAGTAACGGCGGCGCCCTCTTATCGGCTTACGGTAAGCAAGTCCGGTACGGGCAATGGCACCGTCAGCTCCACCCCATCCGGAATCGACTGCGGTTCGGACTGCAACGAGGACTACACGAGCGGTACCTCCGTGACCCTAAGTGCCTCACCCGCCAGCGACTCGACCTTCGGTGGCTGGAGCGGCGCCTGCTCCGGCAGCAGTCCGACCTGTACGCTGACCATGAGCGCGGCACGCAGCGTTACGGCCAAATTCAATAAACGCACCTATAGGCTATCGGTAACCAAGTCCGGCACTGGCACCGGCACGGTCGAATCCAGCCCGGCCGGCATCAACTGTGGTACTGATTGCTCCGAGGACTATACAGCCGGTACCTCGGTCACCCTGAAGGCAACACCCTCGGGCGGTTCGACCTTCGGTGGCTGGGGCGGCGCCTGCTCCGGCAGCAGTACGACCTGTACGCTGACCATGAGCGCGGTACGCAGCGTCACGGCTAGGTTCGATCCACCAACTATCCGGTACAGATTGTCGGTAACCAAGTCCGGCAGCGGCACCGGCACGGTCGAATCCAGTCCGGCCGGCATCAACTGCGGTTCGGACTGCTCCGAGGACTATCCGGACGGTACCTCGGTCACCCTGACGGCAACACCCTTGGGCGGTTCGACCTTTGGTGGCTGGAGCGGCGCCTGCTCCGGCAGCAGTACGACCTGTACGCTGACCATGAGCGCGGCACGCAGCGTCACGGCCAACTTCAATCCACCAAACCCGCAAGACCACCGACTGTCGGTGGACAAATCCGGTAGCGGCACCGGCACGGTCGAATCCAGTCCGTCCGGCATCAACTGCGGTTCGGACTGCTCCGAGGACTATCCGGACGGTACCTCGGTCACCCTGACGGCAACACCCTTGGGCGGTTCGACCTTCGGTGGCTGGAGCGGCGCCTGCTCCGGCAGCAGCACAACCTGTACGCTGACCATGTCGGCGCCGAGGTCGGTGACGGCTCGCTTCAACGGTGGAACACCTGGCGACCCGGATGCTTGGTTATCTCCCGAGACGCAGACCGTCAGCATAGGCAATGCGTTCGAAATCGACGTGCTCGTCAACAGCAGAGGCCAACAGATCGGCGCCTTCGACCTGGGGATCAGCTTCGATCCGTCGCTGATACAAGTCGATGAATCGCAATGTAACGACGGTGTGTGTGCGGGTGCGGACGGATTCGATCCGGCAGCAGTGTCCACCGACAACGCCGCTGGCACCATTACGATCAACGGTTTCAGTATCACCGGTATCGGCCCGGGAAGCGCGCTGGAGCTGTTGACCATTCACTTCGATGCGCAACAGACCGAGGGTACCACGCCGGTCGATCTTCAGATCAATACCCTGGCCAACCCCCTCGGATCGCCTATAGGCAACAAGGATGCCGAGGGGGCAACGGTCGAAATCAGCGACGTCCTCTGCGGTGACGCCGACAGCAATGGCGTTGTGAACATCATCGACGCGCTGGCCGTCGCCCGTTCGGTTGCTGGATTGCCGCCACCGCCGACGGTCGATCCTGCGGCTGCCGATGTGAACGGGGATGGGGTTGTGAACATCATCGATGCATTGTTGATCGCGCGCTTTGTCGCCGGGTTGCCCGTTACTGGCACCTGTCTGATGTAGTCGCCAACCCTAAGCGGCGCGTTCAACGCGCCGCGGCCCAAGCGCCAGCTGCGGGTGTAGCTGGCGCCGGTGTTTTTCCTCGGCCATCCAGGACAAACGGCTGTCTTGGGTAGGAGCTCAAAACCATGAATTTAATGTTACCTAGTCGCTTTGCCCGTGCTGCAGCCCTTGGCTGTCTGTTATCGGCGCAGTTCGTCAGCGCCACCGCAAGCGAAGCTACAACCCTGTCAGCGGCGGATCAGGCGATCCGTACGGCCATGGTCACCGTCGGTGAGAAACTGCGATTGGTTTCGATGCCACTCGACCAGCGCGGCATCGTCGATCTGGAATTACAACGCTTCGAGGTCTTTGCCCCCGATGCGACGATCCTGGTCGACGACGAAACCTCGTTTCCGATCCCGCGTACCGCCTACTACAAGGGCCATATCGAGGGTCAGCCGAAGAGCCTCGTGGTGCTCAGCGTACCGGAAACCGGCCCGGTCCGTGGACTCATCACCGCCGGCAAGAAAGCCTGGCTGATCGGGCAGGCCGAGGCACCGCCCTACGGCCTATTGACCCGCGCCATCGATACCGCCGCGGAGTCCGACCGCCAGCCCTTTATCTGCGGCACCGAACGCGAGTCCTTTCAGATCGGCGAACTCGCCCCCCACGGCATCGAGGCCGCAAGCCAGCGGTTCCAGTCGACCACACAGCAATACATGGCGACGCTTGCGATCGAGACCGACTATGAATTCTACGCGCTGTTCGGATCGATGCCAGCAGCCACGGATTACATCGGCGACCTGTTCGCCTACATCTCCGCGACCTATCAGCAGGAAGTAAATACCCAGCTGCAGATCGGGTATAGCCGTTTGTGGACCAACGGCGCCACGGCGGATCCTTGGAACGCTACCAGCGGCACCCCCGCCGCGCTGGGTGAACTACGAAGCTACTGGCTGCAGAACATGACCGGGGTCGACCGCGCGACCGTGCACATGCTCAGCGGCAAGCGGCTCGGGGGTGGCATCGCCTATGTTGGCGTGCTGTGCAACTCCGAGTTTGGCTTCGGCTTGACGGCGAATATTTCCGGTGACTTCGACATCGACAACCCTCAGGTGCTGTGGGACGTGGTAGCGGTTGCACATGAGATCGGGCATAACTTCAATTCTCACCACACCCATTGTTACGCCGGCGTCTTCGGCAACCCGAACGATGTGGACCATTGTTACGGCTCTGAAAATGGTTGCTACTTCGGCCTGACCTCGTTGCCGGGGCTCGGCAGCTTGACCGGGGGTACTCCCGGACAAGGCACGGGCACGATCATGAGTTACTGCCACCTGCTCGGCGGCGGCATGTCGGACATCAGCTTCACCTTCGGACAATCGCATCCCTACGGCATCGATGCCGAGCGTGTGCCGAATGCCATGTACGATCATGTTACCAACACGGCCGCGAGCAATCCGATGTGCCTACCGGTCATCGACGAGCAGTTCAGGCTCGAAGTCTTCCGCGACGGCAACGGCAACGGCAGCGTCGAAAGCAACCCGACCGGTATCGACTGCGGCAGCATCTGTACGGCAGATTTTTCCCGGGATACCAGAGTGACGCTGAATGCAATGGCTGCCGCCGGCTCGAGCTTCACCGGCTGGAACGGCGACTGCAGCGGAACCGCGACCAATTGCCAGGTCACCATGTCGTCGGCAAAATCGGTCACGGCAACCTTCACCGATCAGGGCGGTTCGTCGGATGCCTGGCTGTCGCCCAGCACCCAAAGCGTCGGTCGTGGCCGCAACTTCCAGTTCAGCTTGGCAGCGGATGGCGATGGCGGCTTGATCGGCGGTTATTCCATGCAGGTGGACTTCGATCCGAGCCTGGTTCAGCTCGATACAGCACGGTGCGATCAGGGAGTCTGTGCCGGCAGCGATGCCCTGTCGACTAATATAGTCAACGCTGATGCTGCCGGCGGCAGTATCAGCCTCGTGGGATTCGATGTCTCGGGCACAGGCCCTGGCAGTGACCTGGAGTTGCTTGTGCTGCATTTTATCGCGGGGCAGACCCCTGGGATAACGGGCGTCGACTTGCAAGTTGATACCCTGAGCGACGAGCAGGGCCAATCACTTGGCACGGTCGGTGTCGGTGCGGATGTCGAGATTCGCGATAGACTCTGCGGTGATGTGAACGGGGATGATCAAGTGAGCATCATCGATGCCTTGTTGATCGCCCGCTACGTGGCGGGACTGCCGGTTTCGGGCACCTGCTTTAACGATTCAACCTCGATACCTGTGGTCGACGCGAGCGCGCCGTCCGCTCTTCTTGCCATGGCTGCAGTCAGCACCGGCGACGCCTGGTTGGCACCTGCTATGCAAACGGTTGGTCTCGGCTCCCCGTTCGAAGTCGAACTTTACGCGGATGGAGACGGCGGACGGGTTGGTGCCTATAATATCGATCTGACCTTCGATCCGATGCTGGTGCAGATTGACGTCGGCCAGTGCGATCAGGGCGTTTGCGCGGGTTCCGATGCGCTGTCCAGCAATTTCGTCAGTGCGGACAATGCGACCGGCGTATTGGGATTGGCCGGCTTCGATATTACCGGCGTCGGTCCCGGGGGGGATCTGCACCTGCTGACCGTGCATTTTATTGCACAACAAACCCCTGCCACTACCAACCTCGACGTGCAGATCGAAACGTTGACAGATGAAAATGGTACGTCCCTGGGCACGCAGGGAACCGGAGCCAGCGTCGAGATCACTGATCGCTTGTGCGGCGATGTCAACGGCGATACGCAAGTCAGCATTGTCGACGCCTTGTTGGTGGCGCGTTACGCGGCTGGTCTGCCGGTATCGGGAACCTGCTTGGGGCAATAATCCCGGGCTGGTATTATTCGCCGTGGGCCTCGAACCTTCTATCGGGCGCCCTCGGCGTAATCTCTAAAGTGTGTTAAAATATACCCGTAAGCAATTGATTACCAGATGCAGATATGAGACAACTCGCATGAATCAAGCAGAGACTGCATTATTATTCAATAACTTAGTACTGCCAGCCCTGTGGGCATTCTAGATATCAACAGATCCAATGCCAATACACCTTGCAGTTGCAGGCGTTATTGGCCAAAATCCGAGTTGAGGGAGGTGACTTGATCCCAGACAGCATTAGGCTAAAATCTGCCCGGCGATCGGGTACAGGTTCCTTTGCGGAACCTTGTCAATTTTTCGGTAGGTTCAATTTGTGAATTTTTCAGGAGTGCTAGATGAAAATAACCACTCGGTTTCGGATCATGAGATCGGCATTGCTGTTGGTAACCGTCCTGCTGACGCTCGGAATGCAGCAGGTATTGGCAGCGGCTGGCGACGTTTCAATACAACCACCGTCTATAGACGTTCCTACAGAGCAATCCTTTGACCTCAGCGTGCAGGTAGACTCCGGTCCTCTCCAAATCGGCGCGTTTGACTTTACCGTTAGTTACGACCCAGCGGCATTGCAGCTCGACACGTCGATAGGCAATAATGGTGTCGAACCAGGGCCTGATGGTTTCGCTCCAGCAGCAGTGGACGCTACTACGCCCGGCCAAATTACTATAAACGGCTTCAGCATAGCAGGTGCAGGTCCTGGTACCGCACTCGACTTCTTGACCATTCACTTTATTGCGGGAACAATACCGGGTTCAACGCCGGTTGATATTGTCGTCAATACCTTGGCAGATCCGCTCGGAACCAGTTTACCCACCGGGCAGAGCACCGGCAGTACCGTTACTGTTACAGGCGAGGTATACACCCTCACCGTCACCAACGGCGGCAACGGCACGGTTACCTCGGCCCCCCCCGGAATCGACTGCGGGACGGATTGCGAAGAGGACTACAACGAGGGTACCGAGGTGACTCTTACCGCGGCCCCTGACAAAGGTTATCAGTTCGATGGTTGGACCGGTGACTGCGACATCAATGGCAATGTGACCATGGATGCCGACCGCACCTGTGGTGCCATCTTCAGCTTCGACATTCCGACATATACTCTAACAGTCAATCCTCCCACCAACGGCACGATCACCTCGAACCCAGTCGGCATCAACTGCGGCACGGACTGCACCGAGGAATACGAGGCAGGCACGAGCGTCGCGCTCACTGCGACCCCGGACACCGCCGCCGGCTATCGGTTCGATGGTTGGACCGGTGACTGCGATGTTGACGGCAATGTGACAATGGACGCAGACCGGACCTGTGGTGCCACCTTCATCCAAATTCCGACATATACTCTGACCATCAACAATCAAACCCGCGACCAAGGTACGATTACCTCGAACCCGCCCGGCATCGACTGCGGTATGGACTGCACCGAGGACTACGAAGAGGGCACGCAGGTGAGACTTCTCATGACTCCCAAACCCGGCTTCCAGTTCGGCGGTTGGGGCGGCGACAACTGTAATATTGTCCGAAATGTCGTGACGATGAATGCTGCGAATACTTGTGAAGCCCAATTCGTGGTTCGCACGACGCAGGCGATTCCAACGCTTTCCGCCTGGGGTCTGATTGCCCTCAGCGGTGCGCTGGGGCTGCTCGGTGCCTTTGCACGCAGACGCAATCGTTAATCGGCGAGTCTCGCCCTGAGATGAAAATGCCGCCCGTTGGGCGGCATTTTTTTTAATGCGCTGTTAGCATTGTCAGCCCTGCTGGCACACTTGATTGTCAACAGATCTAAGGTAACAACAGCAATTCCCGCCGTGTACGCGCACGATCGCCCGAGCGCGTGTCGAGACCGTACAGGCGAACACAGGTCTCGCCACGAGACGACGCTGTTGTTCTGACTGGCTGTTTGGTCACCCTCAGAGATGTTCCTCGAGCACATTCGTTTCACGGCCGTCGACTAGGAGGTGTCAGGCGGCAAGGGCAGCAGAGGCGGCTGGATAATGGAAAGATAGAGCGTGTCCCGATCGGGAATCAGGCAGAGGTCGAAGCGAGCGCGCATTTGCGCCACAAGCGCGTCTTGCTCTGCGCCGCCGTTAAGGCAGCCTGGAACAGCCGGCAGCCGCGCTGTTGGATCTGATCGATCAGAAACGCCAACATCATCAGGTGCATGAGCACGGTGCTGAGGTTGTTGTTGCCGTGACCGAAGTCGTGCTCGAAGTGATCGCCTTGGTTCTCGAGGGCATTGAAGGTTTCGTTTTCGACTGTCCAGCGTGCGCGGACTCCTCGCATCGGCAGCATGAGGTTGCTATCATTGAGAGTGAAATCGGTGACCCAGGAGAAGTGGGTCACCTTGCCGCCCGGGGTATGCTCCCAGTCCTCGAGGACATTGACCTCGAGGTCGAAGTTGGCGATATTCAGTGGTGCGCCGTTGAGGTAGCGGAAACGGTGACGTATCCCCTCGGCGTCGGTGAGCTCGACCTCGCGCGTCTCGGGCGTGGCGGCTACCCAATCGAACAAGTCGGCGTGATCGTTCTGCTTGGCGCCGAGGATGAAGCGCAGATCGAGTGCCTGCAACTGGCGGATGTGCGGGGCATTGGAAGCGAGGCCGTCTTCGACGACGATCAGCTTCAGATGCGGATGCGCGCGGCGCAGGTCCGCCAGCAGGCGCTTGGCGGCGTTGCGCTCGCAGTCATTCTTGCGCGCGCCGTCTTGCTCGAGGATCGGCTCGGGCGCTAGCGGGAACACCGCGCTGTGATCGGGGTGTACCAGCACCGCCCCGAGCATCTGGTGGTCGTAGGTGGTGGTGCCATTGCGGTGGTGCTTCTCCCCGCACTGCGGGCAATGCACGTTGGAGGAGGAAACATACTCGGTGCCATCGAGTGAGAGCCGAGTGAGAGCAGGTAATGCCCATCAAGGTACTCAAACCCCTCCAGCCCCTTGCCGCGCTGCAGGTCCGCAAACAAGGACTGATACGGCGGGCGCAGAAGGCTCGGGTCGAATGCATCAAGGCGTTCGCGAAAGCGGGTGTCGCTCGGCGCGCGTTGGATCCCGTAGAGGGCGTGCAGATTCGCTCGCATTGTCTCTTCTCGACGGTCGTGCTCGAACTACAGCAGCGAAGGATACTTCGACCCAAACAACGCCAGCCCCGATATCAGATGATCGACCAGCGCAATCTCGCCACCGCACGGGTCGGAGATCTTCGCAAAAAACCGCTGCGCCTTGTTCAGCAGCCCTGCGGCACCGAGTTGTTTGCGTGAAATCGGAGCACGTATCAACACCTGCCTCGCAGCCTCGAGTAGGCGCGACAGTATACCGATTCAGCCACGCAGTTTACGAAGAACTATTTTTGAAGTCTCGCCAACACGCTGTTTTCAAAGTAGAATTATTTTCGGCGGGAATTGCTGAGGTAAAAACACCTTGCCGTGGCAGGCGTTATTGGCCAGAATTCGAGCCGGAAGAGCTGACTTGATCTAAGACAGCATCAGGTCAAGACCTGCCTGGCGATGAGGCCCGGGTTCCTTTATCGGAGCCTTTCGCCTTGCCGATTTCTCAGTAATTCAATATCTTAGTAATTAGGAGTGCTAGATGAAAATAACCACTCGGTTTCCAATCATGAGATCGACATTGCTGTTGGTAACCGTCCTGCTGACGCTCGGAATGCAGCAGGTATTGGCAGCGGCTGGCGACGTTTCAATACAACCACCGTCTATAGACGTTCCTACAGAGCAATCCTTTGACCTCAGCGTGCAGGTAGACTCCGGTCCTCTCCAAATCGGCGCGTTTGACTTTACCGTTAGTTACGACCCAGCGGCATTGCAGCTCGACACGTCGATAGGCAATAATGGTGTCGAACCAGGGCCTGATGGTTTCGCTCCAGCAGCAGTGGACGCTACTACGCCCGGCCAAATTACTATAAACGGCTTCAGCATAGCAGGTGCAGGTCCTGGTACCGCACTCGACTTCTTGACCATTCACTTTATTGCGGGAACAATACCGGGTTCAACGCCGGTTGATATTGTCGTCAATACCTTGGCGGATCCGCTCGGAACCAGTTTACCCACCGGGCAGAGCACCGGCAGTACCGTTACTGTTACAGGCGATGTATACACCCTCACCGTCACCAACGGCGGCAACGGCACGGTTACCTCGGCCCCCCCCGGAATCGACTGCGGGACGGATTGCGAAGAGGACTACAACGAGGGTACCGAGGTGACTCTTACCGCGGTCCCTGACACAGGTTATCAGTTCGATGGTTGGACCGGTGACTGCGACATCAATGGCAATGTGACCATGGATGCCGACCGCACCTGTGGTGCCACCTTCAGCATCCTTCCGCCGATCACTTACCAGCTGACGGTGACCAACGGCGGCAATGGCACGGTCACCTCAAGCCCTGCCGGCATCGACTGCGGCACGGACTGCACCGAGGAATACGAGGCAGGCACGAGCGTCGCGCTCACTGCGACCCCGGACACCGGCTATCAGTTCGATGGTTGGACCGGTGACTGCGATGTTGACGGCAATGTGACCATGGATGCCGACCGCACCTGTGGTGCCACCTTCAGCATCCTTCCGCCGATCACTTACCAGCTGACGGTGACCAACGGCGGCAATGGCACGGTCACCTCAAGCCCTGCCGGCATCGACTGCGGCACGGACTGCACCGAGGAATACGAGGCAGGCACGAGCGTCGCGCTCACTGCGACCCCGGACACTGGCTATCAGTTCGATGGTTGGACCGGTGACTGCGATGTTGACGGCAATGTGACCATAGATGCCGACCGCACCTGTGGTGCCACCTTCAGCATCCTTCCGCCGATCACTTACCAGCTGACGGTGACCAACGGCGGCAATGGCACGGTCACCTCGAGCCCTGCCGGCATCGACTGCGGCACGGACTGCACCGAGGAATACGAGGCAGGCACGAGCGTCGCGCTCACTGCGACCCCGGACACCGGCTATCAGTTCGATGGTTGGACCGGTGACTGCGATGTTGACGGCAATGTGACAATGGACGCAGACCGCACCTGTGGTGCCACCTTCAGCATCCTTCCGCCGATCACTTACCAGCTGACGGTGACCAACGGCGGCAATGGCACGGTCACCTCGAACCCTGCCGGCATCGACTGCGGCACGGACTGCACCGAGGAATACGAGGCAGGCACGAGCGTCGCGCTCACTGCGACCCCGGACACCGGCTATCAGTTCGATGGTTGGACCGGTGACTGCGATGTTGACGGCAATGTGACCATGGACGCAGACCGCACCTGTGGTGCCACCTTCAGCATCCTTCCGCCGATCACTTACCAGCTGACGGTGACCAACGGCGGCAATGGCACGGTCACCTCGAGCCCTGCCGGCATCGACTGCGGCACGGACTGCACCGAGGAATACGAGGCAGGCACGAGCGTCGCGCTCACTGCGACCCCGGACACCGGCTATCAGTTCGATGGTTGGACCGGTGACTGCGACATCAATGGCAATGTGACCATGGATGCCGACCGCACCTGTGGTGCCACCTTCAGCATCCTTCCGCCGATCACTTACCAGCTGACGGTGACCAACGGCGGCAATGGCACGGTCACCTCAAGCCCTGCCGGCATCGACTGCGGCACGGACTGCACCGAGGAATACGAGGCAGGCACGAGCGTCGCGCTCACTGCGACCCCGGACACCGGCTATCAGTTCGATGGTTGGACCGGTGACTGCGATGTTGACGGCAATGTGACCATGGACGCAGACCGGACCTGTAGTGCCACCTTCATCCAAATTCCGACATATACTCTGACCATCAACAATCAAACCCCCGACCAAGGCACGATTACCTCGAACCCGCCCGGCATCGACTGCGGTATGGACTGCACCGAGGACTACGAAAAGGGCACGCAGGTGAGACTTCTCATGACTCCCAAACCCGGCTTCCAGTTCGGCGGTTGGGGCGGCGACAACTGTAATATTGTCCGAAATGTCGTGACGATGAATGCTGCGAATACTTGTGAAGCCCAATTCGTGGTTCGCACGACGCAGGCGATTCCAACGCTTTCCGCCTGGGGTCTGATTGCCCTCAGCGGTGCGCTGGGGCTGCTCGGTGCCTTTGCACGCAGACGCAATCGTTAATCGGCGAGTCTCGCCCTGAGATGAAAATGCCGCCCGTTGGGCGGCATTTTTTTGACTGGGCGTGATCGAAAATACTGTTTCGCTTTCATGGAAGGACCACTTACCAGTGGGGCTGTCGTGTCACTTGCAATACCGCACGCCAGAGATCACTGGTAACGTCCATCTGTTTTTTCTGCGCAACGACGACCGGGATCGGAACATTAATGAACTGATTGTGTTCGAATCCGATTAGCATGCCGGTCTTGCCTGCCATGGCGGCGTGCACCGCGTGTCGTCCCATCTGATCACATAGGATACGATCATACACATTAGCGCACACACTGCGGATAAAGTAACTGGGGTCGATATATTTCAGACTTACCGGTTGACCGCTCGCGGCAAAATGTTCACTGATTCTGGTCTTCAGGAAAAGCCCGACGTCTTCATGCAGAAGATTGCCTGAGGCATCGCGACGCGTATTGTCGGATTCGATCAAATGTTGGCCTGCCCCCTCCGCGACGACGACCACGGCATGACCGCGTTTGTCCATGCGTTGTTCAAGCGCGGCAAGAAACCCGCCTTGACCCTGCAGCGGAAAAGCAATCTCAGGTACCAGCACGAAGTTCACTTCCTGACTGACAACCGCGGCGCCGGCTGCAATGAAGCCCGCATCGCGACCCATCAATTTGACCAGGCCAACCCCGCGGATCGCACCGCGTGCTTCGACATGCGCACCGCGAATCACTTCCGCGGCCTTCTCCATGGCGGTGATATAACCAAAGCTCTGACGTACAAAGGCGATGTCGTTGTCGATTGTCTTCGGGATGCCGATCACGGCAATATCGAGTCCGCGGCGCAAAACCTCCTCGTGAAGTGCATGGGCACCCCGCTGGGTTCCGTCGCCACCGACGCAAAACAGGATGTCGATTTTTTCCGCAGCCAGAAAATCTGCCATGACCGATGCTTTTTGGCCGCCACGGGAGGTTCCCAGCACCGTTCCTCCCAGAATATCGATTGACTGCACGTATTCTTCGGTCAATCTGATCGGAGGCAGGCCCGCGGCCGGGTTCAGGCCGAGATAACCGTTGCGAATACCAAGTACCTTGTTGACGCCATAGTTTACCGTTAATTCGTAAAATACAGAGCGGATGACATTATTCAGCCCGGGAGATAACCCACCGCAGGTGACAATGGCCGCCGTGGTTGCAGACGGATCGAAGTAAATCCGCTCGCGCGGTCCAGCTTCCTCGAATGAGGGTTCGTCCGGACCGCAATCCTTTGTTCCGATTTCCACATTCACCCGCAGCCGGGTCGAATCGGAAACGAAATGGCTTTTTTTTCCTTCGGAGGGCTGGGCAAAGCAGAGTGGTGAAGGAAACCGGCACCCGCCAAGGGATCGAACCATCAGATCCTGTTGTTTGAACATGAAGTTCTCCTGTTCTTTGGATCAAAGTCAATTGATCATTCGAGGTGCGCTGACGCTCATTCCGAGCGGCACACACCGCCCAATCGATGTCAAATTGTCTGTCAAATGGGCAACTTGCTGTAACTGTTGTCATTTCAGCAACATCCAATCGAAAACGAGGTATCGGCATCATGCCGCAAGTCGACCCGGAAAGCACCACTCCATCGCCACGACCCATCCGTCTTATGCTGTCGGGATGGCTGGGCATCATTGGCCTGTTGTCATTGCTTGCCGTCGGCGCATTGCGGATGGGGCCGCTGCCGGCACTCGGACCCCTGCTTGATCCGGTTGCCGGAGTCTGGTCGGCCGCTCGTCAGGCGCGTCCAGCAAGCACTGATTCGGTCGCTGTCGCGAACCTGAATGCCGCGGTCGATGTGTATATCGATAATCGAGGTGTACCGCATGTCTACGCCAGCAGTATACCGGATGCTGTCCGCGCGCTCGGTTACTTGCAGGCACGCGACCGATTATTCCAGCTTGAATTGCAAACAAAGGCCGCGGCCGGTCGGCTCACGGAATTGTTCGGCGCATCGCCGCTCGACATCGATCAACAACAGCGTCGTCTCGGGCTTGCCGACAGCGCCGAGCGTGCCTGGCAGGCGCTCGACCCGACATCTTTCGACCATGCGCTGTATCAGGCGCTTGCCGACGGCATCAATGCGCACATCGACAACCTGGGGCGCAACAGTATTCCGTTCGAATATCATTTTCTCGATCACCGCCCGGAGCGCTGGCAGCCGGTGAACAGCCTGTTGGTGGAACGGCGCATGTCACATACCCTGTGCTACAACAGGGACGATCTATGGCGCCTGCGTGCCGAAGGCCTGGTGGGCAAGGCGGCCGCAGATGCCCTGTATCCGGTCAATAGTCCGATTCAGGAACCCATCCAACCCAGCGAGCTGGGGGCTCCCTGGTTGCTACGGGAGCCGATTCCACCACCGGCGATAGGCAATGCGAGCCTGGTGCATGTGGCCGAGCAATTGCTTGCCGCCGCGCCGCCGTCCGTACCACAGACTATGGTGATCGGCAGCAACAACTGGGCGATTGCGGCTGGGCGCAGCGCCACCGGGCACGCGTTGTTGGCGAATGATCCGCACCTGCAGCTGACATTGCCGTCGATCTGGTATGAAGCACACCTGGTTGTCAAGGACCGGATGAATGTGCATGGTGTCACCATCCCAGGCGTGCCTGTGATCATTATCGGCTTCACGCCAAATGTCGCATGGAGCGTCACCAACAATCGCGCCGATGTCATCGACTTTTATTACGAGACCCTCGACTCCGTCGATCAGCCTGGCCGTTACCTGCTCGACGGCAATTGGCAGCCGCTGCGCGGTCGCCCTGAACAATACTATGGTAAGGATGGCGAATTGCTGGCTGAGGAAACGCGCTATTACACCCATCGTGGTCCGTTATTGCTGCCGACATCATCGGCTGTGCCGAGTCCGGTATCCATGCGTTGGCTGGCGCTCGAGCACGGCGCAAGTCCCAGTTCCTTTCAGGGTGCTGCCTCTGCCGACTCGGTGGACGAACTGCTGGCCGCGCTGGCCGATTTCGCCGCACCGGCACAAAATTTCATCATGGCCGATGCCGATGGACGTATTGCCATGCGCTCGACCGGTCTATATCCGATCCGCCCCGGCGATGGCGATGGTCGTTCGATTCGCGACGGTAGTACGACGCAAAGCGATTGGATAGGGTATTGGCCACTTGAACTCTATCCGCAATCGATCGACCCGGCACAGCACTATCTGGCATCGGCCAACCAGCAACCGATTGCCGCCAGCCAGCAACCGCTCTACCTGGGCAGTAACTGGCCGAGTCCATGGCGGGCGCTTCATATCAATGGATTACTGCGTGCCAGCCCGACGGTCAGTCTCGAGGACATGCGCGCCTACCAAACCGATCCGGGCAACCACAAGGCGCGATTATTAACGCCGTATTTTCTGTCCGCCGCCGCCTGGTTCGACGAGGTCGCCGCACCCGCCGCCGTATTGCAGGACTGGGACTACCGCTACACTTCTGACGCACAAGCGCCTCTATTGTTCGAACGCGCCCTTGACCGGCTCGAGGCACTGTTATGGGACGAGTTGCAGTTCGAGTTCACCGAGCTGCGCGAGTTGCCAACACCGCCAACGCCAGAAAGAGCGATTCTCTACGCATTGCTCAAGCAGCCGGATAACCCTTGGTGGGATGACCGGCGCACCGGCGAGCGCGAGGATCGCGACTATTTATTACGCAAGGCCTTGGCCAGCGCCTATGCAGAGCTGGTGCTCGAAAACGGTCCGCCCGTGCGTCGCACCCCGCTTGAGCGCAAGCAGGATACCTGGCCAGAGGCGGCAGGTCTCAGCTGGCGCTGGTCGAATCATCGTCGTGCCAACATCAACCACCTCGCGCTATTTCCTGGGCTTGGGCGGACCGGATTGACATTAGCCGGCGGTGCTCCTGGCAATCTCAATCCGTCTTCCGGTGATGGCACTCATGGTGCCAGTTGGCGCATGGTGGTGGAACTTGCCGGTGCCCAGACCCAGGCTCGAGCTGTCTATCCAGGCGGGCAATCCGGCAATCCCGCCAGCCGACTATACGACGACCGTCTGGCGGCCTGGCAGACCGGGGAATTGGAACCGGTCTATTCGCCAGAGAGCCCCGAACAGTTCGACGCTGGGCGTGCCATCGCCAGGCTACGCCTGGTACCGGGTACGGGGGATGCCGATGCGGAGGCGCGCTGATGATTGTTAACAACCCGCGCTTTATCACCGGACTTGCGACCTTATCGATCATCGGCACCCTGCTGATCGGCTGGCTGAGTCTGCTCATGCTGGGGCTGCTGGCCGGTGTGCTCTTCGCTCGCCAGCCGCGGTTGTTTCTCTCGTCAGCACTGGCTGGCGGCAGTGCCTGGCTGTTGTTGTTGTTGTGCAACGCGCTGTTTGGCGAAGCGGCGCGGTTAGCGACCGCGGCTGGTGGCGTGTTGGGCATGCCCGGCTGGGCATTCGTGCTGCTGACGGTCACCTTTGCCGCACTGCTGACCGGCTGTGCGGCGGTATCGGCAGGATTTCTGACGCGTGCCTGGTCAGATTTCCGCCCCTTTTAGTCAGGCTGGCAGAATTCGCACCAATAGGTAGAGCGTTGATTGACGCCCAGATAGGCGCGTCGGATACGCGTTCCGCAGCGCAGGCAGGGTCGCCCCCGGCGGCCATAAACCCACAAACGACCACGCCCATCCCAGTTGTCTCTGGTGCTGCGTGGCCCGCCGCCGCGGTTCTGGCTCAGCAGCACGGCGGCACGCCGATACAGTGCAACGATTCTGTCCGGGTGGAGATCACGCAACCGCCGCGTTGGTGGTTGTGTTTCCAGAAACAGCAGCTCAGACTTATAGACATTGCCGATACCAGCGGCGATGCGCTGATCCAACAACAGATCCGCGAGCGAGATGTCCGGCGATAGTAAAGCATCGATGCGGCCCAGGATGGCGTTGGCATTCATGCCATCCCGGATCAGATCCGCTCCCAATCGGTGCCCCTGATCTCGACGTTCGAAGCTATCGATACGCAGCCACTGCACTTCCCGGGCGTTAAAACACACATAGTCCATGTGCTCGGTCTCGATAACGATGCTCATTTGCTTCGCCGGTTTGCGCCAGGGCTCGCCGCGGCGATAGCGATGCCAGGAGCCGTACAGACCGAGATGGCTGCGCAGTTGGACATTGTTGTCCAAGGTTACGAATAGGTGCTTACCATGACTGTCCACCCCGATGACGCGGCGTGCGCCGCAGGAGTTGCCAAAGCGCGGGTTGAGCTGGATGCGCCGCAACGATTGGCCGCGTAATTCCTGATCGAGATAGACTGCGATCTTATAGATGGTATCGCCTTCAGGCACGTTGAACGCCGTTGTTCAAATCGTTAGTGGTGTCGCCTTGATCGTAGCGCTGGGATTGCAGCATTGGCCTACATGAACTTGCTTGATGTAAACTTCATGGGTCGACAAAAAAAACCCCGCCAAAGGCGGGGAACACGACAAGGAGTCAGAAAGCTTCGCAGAAGCTCAGTGACTATGAGTACGACGCGGGGGAATAGTTCGCATTTGTTTCGCTCTATTTCCCTAAAAATATCAGAGTATTGGGCACATTTCGACGGTGTCCCAGAGCATAGGATGGTAGGCCTTGTTCATAACTCCGATCAAGTAACCAGCGGGTACGCGGGGCTTTTCCGTAAAATTTTGATTTTAATGTTAAAATACTGTGGCTTTCGAGGTTAACTCTCAGTCTTGGCCGAGCTTATGAACAAGGCCGGATAGTAAAGCCGGAAGGGTCCACTCATCGCTCTGTTGGTACGAGAATCTGCAAGCATGCTTGCACAACAGCATTGCTGCGCAAGCAGGCTAACCAACATTTCATAGCACCATGACGAAAAATTTTGTGGTACATTCCCCGCCAACAAGATGAAATCTAGGCAATACCATGTAGATGCATGTCTAGGTGGCCTCGGCTTTGGGGCTTTCAGTTAGCCACCAATCGCCTCACCCAAAAAGATTGCTTGCAGAGCAGCCCGCATAGTTGCAGCGCTGGCCGCATTGGTTATGATTTTTGCGAATGGTCGTGGCTAGTTGGTATTTGGATACGAACTACCATTTTCTTGCAGCATCCGCCAATGCCATCACATTGCAACCCAAGCTGAACTCAACCAGGCCAAGGTCAATTTCGAAACAAGTCTTCGACGCCTTAACGAATCGACTTTTTCAGACAAGTTGAGAACAGTCGGAGCCAACTTGATTTAAGGATAAGCAATGACGAGCAACGCCACATGTTAAAGTCCACCACCCGCGAACGCGGGTCACCTTGGGCTCGCCGAATGGCACCAGGCCATCGCAACGATCCGCCGCGGGATCGACCTATCCCGCAACAGTCCCATCCTCCCTCCCAAAAAATACGACCGTCAGCCGACACCTTCGGCAATACCCACGTCGCTTTTCCTGTAGACATTCGGATTTGCCAGCGTGTATTTCGCCAGCCGACCGGCCTTGGCGAAGTGGTTGTACCAGTTCTATGAGTCCCAAGAATACGAGGTAGTGAATGAGCGTACGCATTAGTGGAGATACGCTTGCGCTGGATCGCAAGATTGTGCGCCGAATCGAACGACACACCCAAGCGCTTGAAAAAAGCTTTCCAAGTCAGGAATTCGAAATCTGCGCCCGCATCGCTGAGGAATTCGATTCGCTCAAAGGTCACCGGGTGCGTTGCGAACTAGTGACCACCACCCCAGAGCGCCAACAAGTCATCGTTCGTGAGGCGCACAAAAAACCCGAGGATGCAATCGACTCCGCATTTGCTGGCCTCAAGCCTAAATTACGCCGATTACGCAGTCGCAGTCTGGGCAAGCATGTGAGAGAGCAGTTGCTGCGAGCGACAGGTACATGAGTTCGGGCACGACTCGCCAAGCTGCTCGATGCTAGGCTGTCGAAATGTCCTGAGTTTTGATGCCAAACCGATCTCGATAACGCCCGATCTACCGCAAGGTATTTGCAACACCAATGCCTCCGATCAATCCCTGCAACGCAACCCCATGCAACATTTGCCCGCGACCCTGGCCCTGCTCGCAACCGGACTGCTCGGCCTGCGCCTGCGCCCGTGCCGGAATGGAGACGAGCTTGGGCACTGAGATGGCCCCGGAGCATCCGGCCATGCGCCGAATGCCTCTATTCCGTTGCCGGGCCCGAGACGGGGGGCGGTGGTCGTGACGACGATGAGGCAGCATGGCGCTGCCGCGGTCATGACCGTCCTGGCCGGCCTTTGCGCCAGCCCGCGTGCCGAGCAGATTGGAGCCGTCAGCGCGACTGTGACGGTCCTGGCTCCGACCATTACCGAGGCCAAGCTCTACAAGCTGCTGCCGGGCTTTGATCATCGCGATGCCTTCGAGGCCAGCGGCGTGCAGTACCGCGACGGCTTTTTCTACGTCGTCTTCGACAACCGCTATGAGATTGCCAGGATCGCCGCCGAGCTTCCCCACAACAGCAAGGCCAACACCCTCGAGGGCGTATCCGGCTCCGGCTCCGGCTTCGAGGGGATCACCTGGGACTCCCACGGCACCGAAAACCTCTACGTCGTGATCGAAACGGCGCGGCGGCACGGTGCCTACTATGCCCAGATCCGCGAATACGACATCGATCTCGACTACCAGGGCAGCGAATGGACGGATCATGCCTTCCCCCGGCACCGGCGCAACAAGGGCATCGAGGGCATTGCGTGGGTGAGGCGCCACGGCGAAGACTACCTCCTGGGCCTCATCGAAAGCAGCGGCATGGTGCTCGTGATGCAGCAGCACGGCGAGCATTGGCAAACGGTCGCGCGCATTCCGGCGCCGGTCGACTTCGGCGACTATTCGGACATCGCCATCGACGGCAACGGCCGCGTGGCAATCACCTCGCAGGAGGATGCACGGCTTTGGATCGGCCGGCTGAGCGACGGCGATTGGGCCTATACCGGACCGGGCGAGATCTACGCGCTGCCCGAGGGCGACCGGGACGGCCATGTCGGCAACGGCGGCTACAGGATCTACGGTAATATCGAAGGCGTGAGCTGGATCGGCGAGCGTCGCGTCGTGCTCGTGTCGGACCGCAGCAAGGCGAGCCAGCCCGCCTACACCAGGCACAAAGACCAATCCATCCACATCTTCGACCTGCCCTGACCGGGCGGCGATTCTTCAACCACAACGAGGCTAAACCCATGAGAGCGAGAGCACCGACGACCCTGAGACTTCTGAGCCTGGCCGCCATGGCATGGCTGCTGCTGTTCAGCCAGGGCCTGTGGGCGCTTGCCGACGGCAATGACGTGCAGGCCGATGCGGACCTGAACTATGTCTTCGACATCGACGCGCTGCCGCAGGTCTTCATCAAGATTCCCGAAAGCGAATGGAACCGCCTGGTTTCACTCTACGACCGCAACTATCGCAACGAGGAGTACGTCCGGGCCGATTTCTACTGGGTAAAGGGCGATGAGCCAACGCAGGAGATCAAGGACGTCGGCGTGCGCGTCAGCGGCAACACCAACCGCCGCCGGCCCCAGGGCGGTGATATCAGCGACATTCGCCCGTTCAATTTCAAGGTCGACTTCAACCAGTTCGTCGACGACGATGCGCACGAGTTTCACGACCAAAAGGGCATCAAGTTCAAGGCCGCTGGCGATGATCCAACCATGATTCGCGGCGTGTTCGGGCTGGAATTCATGCACCGCTTCGGTGTCTGGACCGCGCCGCGGGCGTCCTTCGCGCGGGTGCAGATGGAGATCGACCGCGGCGGCGACGTCATCAAGCGCTACCTGGGCGTCTATCGCATGGTGGAGAACCTGTCCAAGCCCTACCTGACCGCGCGCTTCGGCAAGCACAACAACGACGGCGACCTCTGGAAAGGCGGCATGAGCCCGCAGACGACCCGTTGGGGGCGCCCAGATTTCCTGCCCTTTGCCGATAGCGGCAAGGCCGGCGAGGAGCGGATCGACGCCAACAGCTGGGAGCAATCCTACCAGCCGGCCTATGCGCTGGGACGCGCCGGCAAGCACGACGCGGACGAGGCCGAGCGCCAGCTGGTGGCCTTCATCGACAGCTTCGACAGGCTCCAGGGGCAGGCCTTTGTCGACTGGGTGCGCGCGCACATGGATGTCAGCCTGTTCCTGAAGGCGATGGCCGCCGACGTCGCCCTGGGCCAGACCGACGGCTACTGGGTCAACACCAACAACTTCAACTTCTATTTCGATGAAGACGGCGTCCTCTATTTCATCCCGATGGACTACGACAACGCCCTGGGGACGACGCCCCCCAGCCTGCTCGACGACAGCGGCCGGGGCAACTGGCGTGAATTCACCAAGCTCGGCAATGCGAATGTGCCACTGATCGGCAAGCTCTTGGGCTACCCGACCTTCCTCGACGAATACAAGGGCTACCTGCTCGCGCTGGCCAACGACGGCCTGCTCGACGCCGACCGCAATCGCGACATCATCCGCGGCTATCACCGCCTGATCGGCCCCCACGTCGCCAACCCCACCGGCCAGTACGGGTCCATCAGCGACGAGCCGCCCTGGTGGGGCGCGAACCCCTGGTACCGGGTCCTCGGCGGTGACGCCAACACCAACTTCTTCCGCGTAAAGCAGCGCAATCTGCGCGACAGCCTGCAGCCGGGCGCCACGATGGACGGCGCGCGGCTGTACCTGCGCGGGCTCGACGGCTGGGACGTGAAGCCGGCCTTGCGCTTTCAGCCCGGCGATGCCGATCGCCTCTACCAAGTCACTGCCGACCTGGACGCCGGCGACTACAGCTTCAAGGTGGCCGATGCCGATTGGTCCGCCGCGACCGATTTCGGCGCCTGGCCCGGCAGCGAGCGGCTCAGCCTGTCCATTCCGTACGGCCTGGCGCAGAAGGCCCGTGTCTCCGCCGTGCAGAACCTGAACATCCGGATCCCCGAATCGGGCCGCTATACCTTCAGGCTCGACACCCTGGACCCGGCCAAGCCGTATCTCACGGTCGTTCGGCAGGCGCGCGCCTGCGAGCCGGACTGCAAGGAGGCGCGCTTCAAGCATGTCTACTTCCGCGGCACGCCCAACGGCTGGCAAACGACGCCAATGGAGCTGGTCGACGACCACCTGTGGCGGACCCAAGCGACCTTTGCCGAGACCAGCGACCGGCCGAGCCGCTTCAAGCTCGACATCAACGGCGACTGGACCTACAACTTCGGCGATACCGACCAGGCCTGTCGCACCGAGCCGGTGTGCGAGGGAACCGCCATCACCCGCGCGGACAACGGCGGCGGCTCGGTGAGCGACATCTTCGTCGATCAGCCGGGTACCTACGCCATCACCTTCAACGACGACACCTACCAGTACCGCTTCGAGCGGCTCGAAGACGCGGGCGGCGGGCAATAGCAGGGGCGGGGCGAGCCGCGCGCATCGGGACCTGCTGGCGCGGCTTGCCCGGGTGCCTGGCCGGTGCCCGAGGCCGGCGCCGCGCTCGCCAAATTGCCCGCTGTTCCTTGGCACGTGAACAAGGGCGACGAGCTCGGCATGTTCCATTTCGGCGGCGCCACGCACGTCCTGCTCCTCCGCCCCGGCGTCCAATTGGATTTCGATCTGCACGGGCAGGAGCCCGGCCTGAATTCCAGCAACATCCCTGTCCGCGCCCGCATCGCCACCGTCCGCTCGGCCGCACCCTGAGCGGCTGGATCATCATCCCGGCCCTGCGCGCGGTTCCGGCTCCCAGGCTCCACAGTCCTACTGGGACAACCAAGTGGAAGTAGAACCGGCGCAAGGTACCCGGCTTGTCGTCGGCACGGCCGATGGTAAAGGGGTGGTGATGCGCAAAAGCGCCGAAGAGAAGGCGGTCGATGAGCCCAATGATCAGGATACCTACAAACCGGCGTGTATGGAGAGCAAACCGCCAAAGAGCCACAGTGGCAAGAAAAAGATGGCCATTCTGGGGGCCGCCTATAGCATTGAACCCAACCCCCGCACCCCGGAGGAGGTGTTGGAGTCGCTGTTTCGAACCCCAGATGGAAAACGCCCGGAACAGACCGCCAAACCTCGCCCAAGCCGCTGTGCAAACACCTTCGCGCCAGCCTGCAGCGCGATGAGGCGGATACGCTACAACCGGCTCGGGAAGAGATTTGCCATTGGTTGGCGGACGAATATCGGCAACGCAATCCTTGTGGAACGCATTTGCAGATTCTGATCATGGATGGCGAGGAAACGCTCTGGGAGATGGGCGAAGAGCTACAACGCGATGGCTCTCTCATTGAAATTCTGGACCTGCTCCATGCCAGCTCCTACGTCTGGAAGGCGGTTCAAGCCTTGTATCCGCAGCAACCGATACACCAACAGATTCCCTTGGTTAAGGAGCGAATCGGGCGGATTCTGCGCGGTCAAGTGCAGGGCGTCATGCGCGGATTTCGCTGGCAAGCGACCCACCAGCAACTCAGCGATTCACAGCGTAAGCCGGTGGACAAGGCGTGCGGCTACTTGAAGAAAAATGCCCATCGTATGCGCTACCAGGACTATTTGGCGGCCGGCTACCCGGTTGCCTCCGGGGTCATCGAGGGCGCTTGTCGACACGTGGAGGGCACGGGAATGCGTTGGGTGATGCAAGGCGCACAATCGATGCTGGGGTTACGCTGTATCCATATTCATGGCCATTGGGAGGCGTTTATGAAGTCCCATATCGAACAGCAACAACAAGCACTCTATCCTGTCCGAGCCGCCAATGACTCCTCATTCCATCTGCCTATGACGGCCTGAGACGGCGCGGAGGACGGGTTACACCCCTATCGGAATCGGAATCGAATCCGCTCATCGATCAAAGCAGCCAGCTCGATACCAATCCCTAATTCCGACCTTGACACCGATCCCGACACCGACGAAGCATCCATAAACCGGGAAGCTCTTGTTTTAGTGAGACAGCAGATTTCAACAGCCTAGCGCTAGGCCCAGCCGACAGACTCGATGGCCGCACGCTAGACGTCGAGCTTCTAATGACCGAATGGCATAGGGCGTTTTCTCTCTCGACCGATCTTCCGGCTCAAAATCGACCGATTTTCGCCTCTAGCCCGCGTGATTGCTCGCTTTCTTGCTCCTGACTTTTTTCATTTTGTAGCCATGCAAATGCAATTATTTTGCACTTGATTTATCTTTTATTTGAGCTATTATTTAGCCATGCATACAGCACATGGCAATTTGCACCTTGAGATCCAGACCTCTCGCAAGAGTCCAGTTGGGATCGTGCGCACCACGTTTCGCGAGAACGGCAAAATGCGCCATACCCAGCACGGACGCATCACTGGCTGCTCACTGGAGCAACTCAAGCTCCTCCAGCTCGCCTTCCGCGAGCAAGTTGTCCCCATCGATGACCCGCAGGCGTTCCATATCCTCAACAGCAAGGAATACGGTGCCAGTTATGCGATCCTGACCATCGCCAGACAACTGGGGTTGCATCGGGTGCTCTATTCGCATCCAGAGCTTTGGGTAAATGGCGCCTTAGCAATGATCGTTGGTCGTCTGATCCATGCCGGAAGCAAGCTCGCCTTGTGCAACCACCATCCCAATACCTGCCTATGGGAGCTCTGCGGCATCGCCGAGCCGCCCGATGTCGATACCCATTGCTATGAGCCGATGGATCGACTGCTGCAACGTCAGAAAGCGATTCAAAGGAATCTGACGCGCCGTCATCTCAAAGACGGCCATCTGGTGCTCTACGATATCACCAGTATCTATTTCGAAGGCGAATACAAGGACAGCGAGCTGGTGAGGTTTGGTTACAATCGTGATGGCAAAAAGGGGCACGAGCAAATCGTGGTCGGGCTCATCTGTACAGCGCAGGGCTGTCCGGTTGGCGTGGAAGTCTTTGCGGGCAATACCAAAGATGAGACCACGGTGATCGACAAAGTGCATGAAATCAAAGTTGACTATGGTATCGAGAAGATCGTCTTTGTCGGCGATCGTGGAATGCTGACGCACAGTAACATCGCATCTCTCAAGGACGAGAAAGACTTGCAGACGATCAGCGCCTTGACGCATGGTGAGATGAGAAACTTGCTCAACAAACAAGTCATTGCCATGGACCTATTCGATGAGCGCAGTATCTGTGAGGTGACTGACCCCGCAGAGCCGATGCGACGTTACTGTCTCTGTCGCAACCCACAGACCGCGCACAACGAGCACGACACGCGTAAACGTCTTCTGAAATTAACCACGGACGCCTTAGCCGATATCGCAGCCTACAAACGCGCAGCAACTGTTGAGACCCTCGGCGCACGTGTCGGAAAGATCCTGGCGAAATATAAGGTGGGCAAGTTCATCCAATGGTCGATTGATGCTGACCCCGACCGTGCGAAATCCTCTCAGCATCGATTGGTCTGGTCAATCGATATGGACAAGGTGGCCGAGGAACAACAATTCGACGGCTGTTACATTATCGCCAGCGATGTCGACCAGGACGCGATGAATACCCTTGAGGTTGTCAACGCGTACAAGAGTTTGACGTTTGTCGAGCGCGCCTTTCGCAGTCTCAAGACCGTACAATTGGAGATCCGCCCTGTTTACCATAAGACGGATGAACGCATCCGTAGCCATGTCTTTCTCTGCATGCTGTCGTATTACCTGCAATGGCATATGGAACAGCGCCTGGCACCATTGTTCGCAGCGGATGGGCAGGGTTCGGAAAGGCGTTGGACCTTCCATGGTGTGATCGAGTGTTTAGCTCAGATCACCCGTAACAGAGTCGCGGTCAATGGTGTGGAGTTCGATCAGAACAGCATGCTGACACCAGAGCAGGAAGAGATACTGGGTCTTTTGCAGATCGCGATGTAGCCACCCGCGTGAAATCCTGAATTGGCGTTTAAATCAATTCAGTCAATGAGTTACGTGTTTCTCGAACAGGAAAATCAGTCTCGATTCCGATTCCGATAGCGACCCCGACCCCGATTGCACTCCGCCGATGTTTGGATAGCCTTGTACAGGTTATTCATGAACCGCTACTAACGACGTAGAAGCCCGCTTGCGGGCGACCCAGCGGACTAACGACGTAGGAGCCCGCTTGCGGGCGACCCAGCGGACTGCACGCGAGCGCGGCACCTCCCCCGAGCGACCTTCGATTCACCGCAGAGACGCAAAGAACGCAGAGAAGAGGCTGCATCCGCCACGGCCCCTCTGCGCCCTCTGCGTCTCTGCGTTAAAATCCAACACGTCGCCCGCAAGCGGGCTCCTACGAACCAACGGGTACTAATGACGTAGGAGCCCGCTTGCGGGCGACTCAGCGGACTGCACGCGAGCGCGGCACCTCCCCCGAGCGACCTTCGATTCACCGCAGAGACGCAGAGAACGCAGAGAAGAAGGCTGCATCCGCCATGACCCCTCTGCGCCCTCTGCGCCTCAGCGGTAAAATCCAACGCGTCGCCCGCAAGCGGGCTCCTACGAACCAACGGGTGCTAACAACGTAGGAGCCCGCTTGCGGGCGACCCAGCGGACTGCACGCGAGCGCGGCACCTCCCCCGAGCGACCTTCGATTCACCGCAGAGACGCAGAGAACGCAGAGAAGAGGCTGCATCCACCACGGCCCCTCTGCGCCCTCTGCGTCTCTGCGTTAAAATCCAACACGTCGCCCGCAAGCGGGCTCCTACGAGCCAACGGGTGCTAACGACGTAGGAGCCCGCTTGCGGGCGACCCAGCGGACTGCACGCAAGCGCGGCACCTCCCCCGAGCGACCTTCGATTCACCGCAGAGACGCAGAGAACGCAGAGAAGAAGGCTGCATCCACCACGGCCCCTCTGCGCCCTCTGCGTCTCTGCGTCAAAATCCAACGCGTCGCCCGCAAGCGGGCTCCTACGAGCCGACGGGTGCTAACGACGTAGGAGCCCGCTTGCGGGCGACCCAGCGGACTGCACGCGAGCGCGGCACCTCCCCCGAGCGACCTTCAATTCACCGCAGAGACGCAGAGAACGCAGAGAAGAGGCTGCATCCACCACGGCCCCTCTGCGCCCTCTGCGCCTCAGCGGTAAAATCCAACGCGTCGCCCGCAAGCGGGCTCCTACGAGCCAACGGGTGCTAACGACGTAGGAGCCCGCTTGCGGGCGACTCAGCGGACTGCACGCGAGCGCGGCACCTCCCCCGAGCGACCTTCGATTCACCGCAGAGACGCAGAGAACGCAGAGAAGAGGGCTGCATCCGCCATGGCCCCTCTGCGCCCTCTGCGCCTCAGCGGTAAAATCCAACACGTCGCCCGCAAGCGGGCTCCTACGAGCCAACGGGTGCTAACGACGTAGGAGCCCGCTTGCGGGCGACCCAGCGGACTGCACGTAAGCGCGGCATCTCCCCCGAGCGACCCTCTCCGAAGGCAACACCGCCCAGACCGGCGCCTAACCCAATCGGCCAGCACCGCAATCCCAAACCTATCCACCCGGCCTGCAATGCGGTAACCTTGCCACAGCAACCAAACCCGCGCCGACAAGTCGGCTGCGGCGCCCACGCAACAGGAGGTCGCCTTGTCCATCTGCCTACTCATCCAGAACGACAGCATCAGCCTGCGGGTCGCATCCACTCCCTTGGCGGCTCCCATGCCATTGGACGAAACGGCCGTGACGCTGCTGCACCAAATCGCCGAAGCCTATCGCCGCCTGGAACGCCGCGCCGATCGGAAACATGCATTGCAACTCGGCCACAGACTGTACCGCTGGATGGATGCCGCCGATGCCCGCCTCGCGCGCGCCATCGAGCAAGCTGGCGCGCCGCTGCTGTTCGAGGTCCATTGCCCGAGCCGCGAACCCTCGGCAGCGGAATGGGCGGTATTGCATGCGCCCTGGGAAATGTTGGCCGATCAACACGGACATCTGGCCGCCGAACCCTTGCTGAGCTTCGCCCCCTACCGGCGACTCGGACCGCGGCGCACACCGCTGGCGCCGGACGACTACCGGCTCGGGCTCTGCTTCATGGCCGCATCGCCGGCGGATCAGCCGGAGCTGGACTTCGAGGCCGAGGAACAAGCCATCCTCACCGCCGTCGGCAGCACCGCGCTGGATCTGGTGGTGGAAGAGAGCGGCGCGGCCAGCACCCTGGGGCAAACCCTGCGCGACAGCGGCGATCTGCCGGTGCTGCATCTTTCCTGCCATGGCCATTCGGCCTGGCGGGAAAACCAAAACCAGCCGGAGCGCCCGGTGCTGATGCTCGAGGACGGCGCCTTCGGCTCCAGCCCCACCGACGCGCCCACTCTATTACGCGCCTTGCAACCGCGCGCCCTGCGCCTGCTGTTCCTGTCCGCCTGTCTGAGCGCCCATGCACCGACTGCCGACTCGGCGTCGGCGCCGCGGCCTGCCGGCGAGCTTCCCCCGGCACCGGAGCACAAAGCGCCGGATGCCAGCGCCGCTGGAGCCCAAGGCGCATCGGCAACCGCGGCGGCGCCGGTGCACTCCCTGGCCACCGCTCTGCTGCGCGCCGGACTCCCGGCCGTGCTCGGCTGGGATGGCTCCGTGGCCGACCAGGCCGCGACCCGATTCGCCGCGACCCTGTATCGCAGCCTGGCAGAGCAGACAGGCCTGGCGCTCGCGGTGGCCGCCGCGCGTGCCGCATTGCTGGATGAAGCCCAGGGAGGACCCTGGCCCGACTGGCATCTGGCGCGGCTGTGGCTCGGCGATCGGGGCGAGGCCGAACAGCCCTTCGTGCAAGGCCGGCGCAAGCGCTCCTTATTGCCCGCGAACTATATGCAAAAGGACCTGCTGGCCAAAGACGTGCCGGTGGCCGCCCACGGCTACTTCGTCGGCCGTCGCCGGGAATTGCAGCGCGCCCTCGCGGCCCTGTCCGGTGCCGATTCCATCGGCGTGCTGATCACCGGCATGGGCCGGCTGGGCAAATCCAGCCTCGCGGCGCGCATCGTCAATCGCCTGCGCGACCAGCGCTCGGTGGCCGTCGTGCATGGCCGTTTCGGCATCGCGCTGCTGCTGGAACGGCTCACCCGAACACTGGAAGATCAGCCCGCGGCGGCGCAGTTGCTGGCGCAACAGTCCGCTGCCGTACAGCAGGCCTTGCCCGAGGGCGACGCCGCGGCCCTGCCTGCATTCCGGCAACTGCTGCTGAACCTGCTCGGTGGCCCTTGCCAGCAGCGCACCGACGCCGGCAAACCGCTGCTGCTGGTGCTGGACGATTTCGAGCAGCTGCTGGTGGATGGTGCCGCGCCGCGGCCGGTGGATGCCAAGCATGCCGGGCTGGTGCGCTTGTTGCTCGAGGTGTTCGAGCCGACCCGCAGCGACAGCCGCTTGCTGATCACCAGCCGCTATCCATTCACCCTGTCCAGCAGCCCTGCCAGTTTGGCTTCTGGTCTGGCTTCAGTACCGGCTTCTGGCGCCGGCGACGACCCGGCCACCCGGCTGCATCCCATCGCATTGGGCAGCTTTCGGCCAACCGAGCAAGACAAATTGCTGTTGCGCCAGCGCGGCGCCGCCGAGCAAAGCGCCAGCGAACGCCCTGGGCGTTTCACGGACCTGGCCGAGCGCGAAGCCCTGCTGGAAGGCGCCAAACGCGCCGCCCGCGGCAACCCGGGCCTGATGGACCTGATCGGCGCCGGCCTGGTATTGAACCCCAATGTACCGCTGGCCGCCGCCGAGGCCGCGTTGCGCGACATGGAAACCCATCTGACCGGCGGCCCATTGCCGACCGACGAGCGACTGCGGACCCTGCTGGAACAGATCGCCGTGGACAAACTCTTGGCCTTGGCCGGCGATTCGGGGCAGGAATTGGTGCGGGCATTGACCTTGGTCGAACAGCCGCTGCCGTTCCAGGTGATCCAGGCCATCGCCGAGCAGCTCGGCGGCGACCCGGAGCATCTCGCGGCCCTGGGCCTGCTGGAACCCGGACTCGCCCCGGTGCGCAGCCTGAATGATCCGGCCAGGCCATCCCGGCGCGTCAACCCGCTGGCCGCCGGACGGCTATCATCGCTGACCGAGGCCGAGCGGCAGACGGTCGCCGCCTTGACCCTGGCGCCGCTGCACAGTGCCTGGACCGCCGACGGCTCATGGCCCGACGACGTCGACCTGGCACTGTGCCGGCTCGCAGTGCTGGTGGCCGGACCGGCGGCTGAGCCGGCAGTTGAGCCGGCAGCTGATCAGATGGCCGTCGTGGAACACGCACGCACCGTCGCCGAGACCGTCGCCCAGCACCAGGGCGCCAATGCAATCGGGGCGCTGGCGCGCGACAGCTACCAGGATGCCGCCCAGCTGGCCCGGCAAGTGAACGCTCTATTACAACGCGCCGCCCGCCCACCCACCCGCAGATTCAGCGCCGCTGCGGTACGGGTATTGGCAGACGCCGGCCATGTCGACGAGGCCGATGCAATCCTGGCCGATGCCGATCCCGGTGGCGACCCCGATGGCGATGAAGATTGGGTCGGCACCCTCCAGATCGCCCAGCAGCGCGGCGAGCGTCTGCATCGAAAAGGCGACCTGAACGGCGCCATGGCCGCGTTCGAGGAGGGGCTCGACCTGGCGCAGCTGAACGATCATGCGCAAGGGGTCGCCGTACTTTCCGGCAAGATCGCCGATCTCCTGATGGCCCGCGGACAGCTCGATGAGGCGCTGCGCATCCGCACCGAGGAAGAACTCCCGGTCTTTCAGCGGCTCGGCGATGTGCGCGAGATGGCCGTCACCCAGGGCCAGATCGCCGATCTCCTGATGGCCCGCGGACAGCTCGATGAGGCGCTGCGCATCCGCACCGAGGAACAACTCCCGGTCTTTCAGCGGCTCGGCGCTGTGCGCGATATGGCCGTCACCCAGGGCCGGATCGCCGATATCCTGATGGCCCGCGGACAGCTCGATGAGGCGCTGCGCATCCGCACCGAGGAAGAACTCCCGGTCTTTCAGCGGCTCGGCGCTGTGCGCGAGATGGCCGTCACCCAGGGCCAGATCGCCGATCTCCTGATGGCCCGCGGACAGCTCGATGAGGCGCTGCGCATCCGCACCGAGGAACAACTCCCGGTCTTTCAGCGGCTCGGCGCTGTGCGCGAGATGGCCGTCACCCAGGGCCAGATCGCCGATATCCTGATGGCCCGCGGACAGCTCGATGAGGCGCTGCGCATCCGCACCGAGGAACAACTCCCGGTCTATCAGCGGCTCGGCGCTGTGCGCGAGATGGCCGTCACCCAGGGCGATATCGCCGATCTCCTGATGGCCCGCGGACAGCTCGATGAGGCGCTGCGCATCCGCACCGAGGAACAACTCCCGGTCTTTCAGCGGCTCGGCGCTGTGCGCGAGATGGCCGTCACCCAGGGCCAGATCGCCGATCTCCTGATGGCCCGCGGACAGCTCGATGAGGCGCTGCGCATCCGCACCGAGGAAGAACTCCCGGTCTTTCAGCGGCTCGGTGATGTGCGCGAGATGGCCGTCACCCAGAGCAAGATCGCCGATATCCTGATGGACCGCGGACAGCTCGATGAGGCGCTGCGCATCCGCACCGAGGAAGAACTCCCGGTCTTTCAGCGGCTCGGCGCTGTGCGCGAGATGGCCGTCACCCAGGGCAAGATCGCCGATCTCCTGATGGCCCGCGGACAGCTCGATGAGGCGCTGCGCATCCGCACCGAGGAACAACTCCCGGTCTTTCAGCGGCTCGGCGCTGTGCGCGATCTCCTGGTCTGCCGCGCCAACATCGCCGTCGCATTGCTAATGCGCATGAACCAGACCAAGGACCAAACCGACCGGACGCAGGCCAACCAGCTGCTCTGTGTCGCCCTGGCCGACGCACGCCGTCTGCGCCTGCCGGAGGCGGATCAGATCGAGCAGATCCTGCAACAGGCGGGCATGGACTGCTCGGGCACCGACGCCTTGCCCTGAAATTCCGGCGCCGATGATGATCCAACCCCTGGAGCCTAGACTCATGACCGATCTCCTGCTGACCCTGACCGGCGCCGACGCCGAGGCCGCCGCCGCTGAATTGGCCGCGGCCCTCGATCTGCGGAGCCTGCCCCGGACAACCCCCGGCGATGCCGGGGTACATGCCCCCGAGGTGCCCCGGAAAACCGACCCGACGCTGGTGGTCGCCGGTGTCGGTCTCGCGCTGTCCATTCCTGGCGCAGTGTTCGCGGCCATGGGCATTGCCGATCGGCTGGGCAAGCGTTCCAAGGCGCAGGCGCTGATCGCCACCGCCGGTCGGCTGCGCATCGAGCGCCGCGTCGAGGTGTTGACCATCAGCGTCGACGGCGAGATCCCGCTGGCGGACCTGGACCCGGACCATCTGCTCGCGCTGGCAGCCGGCGGGCAGGCTGCGGACAAGGAGGCGGAGTAGCAGGGTCGCGGGATGGCTGGTGCCGAGGCGCGGTTTGATTTACCGTAGAGGACGCAGAGAACGCAGAGAAGAGGCTGCATCCACCTTGGCCCCTCTGCGCCCTCTGCGCCTCTGCGTTAAAATCCAACACGTCGCCCGCAAGCGGGCTCCTACGAGCCGACGGGTGCTAACGACGTAGGAGCCCGCTTGCGGGCGACTCAGCGGACTGCACGCAAGCGCGGCACCTCCCCCGAGCGACCTTTGATTCACCGCAGAGACGCAGAGAACGCAGAGAAGAGGCTGCATCCGCCATGGCCCCTCTGCGCCTCTGCGTTAAAATCCAACACGTCGCCCGCAAGCGGGCTCCTACGAGCCGACGGGTGCTAACGACGTAGGAGCCCGCTTGCGGGCGACCCAGCGGACTGCACGTAAGCGCGGCATCTCCCCGAGCGACCTTCGATTCACCGCAGAGATGCAGAGAACGCAGAGAAGAGGCTGCATCCGCCATGGCCCCTCTGCGCACTCTGCGTCTCTGCGGTGAAATCCAACGCGTCGCCCGCAAGCGGGCTCCTACAAGCCAACGGGTGCTAACGACGTAGGAGCCCGCTTGCGGGCGACTCAGCGGACTGCACGCAAGCGCCGCATCTCCCCCGAGCGACCTTCGATTCACCGCAGAGATGCAGAGAACGCAGAGAAGAGGCTGCATCCACCTTGGCCCCTCTGCGCCCTCTGCGCCTCTGCGTTAAATCCAACGCGTCGCCCGCAAGCGGGCTCCTACGAGCCAACGGGTGCTGACGACGTAGGAGCCCGCTTGCGGGCGACCCAGCGGACCGCACGTAAGCGCCGCATCTCCCCGAGCGACCTTTGATTCACCGCAGAGACGCAGAGAACGCAGAGAAGAGGCTGCATCCACCTTGGCCCCTCTGCGCCCTCTGCGGTGAACTCCAACGCGTCGCCCGCAAGCGGGCTCCTACGAGCCAACGGGTGCTGACGACGTAGGAGCCCGCTTGCGGGCGACCCAGCGGACCGTCCGCAAGCGCCGCATCTCCCCCGAGCGACCTTCAATTCACCGCAGAGATGCAGAGAACGCAGAGAAGAGGCTGCATCCGCCATGGCCCCTCTGCGCCTCTGCGTTAAAATCCAACACGTCGCCCGCAAGCGGGCTCCTACGAGCCGACGGGTGCTAACGACGTAGGAGCCCGCTTGCGGGCGACTCAGCGGACTGCACGCGAGCGCGGCACCTCCCCCGAGCGACCTTTGATTCACCGCAGAGGCGCAAAGAACGCAGAGAAGAGGCTGCATCCGCCATGACCCCTCTGCGCCCTCTGCGCCTCTGCGTTAAAATCCAACGCGTCGCCCGCAAGCGGGCTCCTACGAGCCAACGGGTGCTAACGACGTAGGAGCCCGCTTGCGAGCGACCCAGCGGACCGCACGTAAGCGCGGCATCTCCCCGAGCGACCTTCAATTCACCGCAGAGATGCAGAGAACGCAGAGAAGAGGCTGCATCCGCCATGGCCCCTCTGCGCCCTCTGCGCCTCTGCGGTGAAATCCAACACGTCGCCCGCAAGCGGGCTCCTACGAGCCAACGGGTGCTGACGACGTAGGAGCCCGCTTGCGGGCGACCCAGCGGACCGCACGCAAGCGCCGCATCTCCCCGAGCGACCTTCGATTCACCGCAGAGACGCAGAGGACGCAGAGAAGAGAGCTGCATCCACCATGGCCCCTCTGCGCCCTCTGCGCCCTCTGCGCCTCTGCGTTGAAATCCAACGCGTCGCCCGCAAGCGGGCTCCTACGAGCCGACGGGAACGGCGGTGACGTTGGGATTCGTTCCTCATCCCAACCTTGCTGGTTATAACGGATTCTGTTGACGAGCTGGCGAAATGCCCTGGAAGACTGTTTCCGACTAAGCGATGCTGAAGGTTACAATAACGAACTCGACATCTCGCTATCCGGAGACAGCATGAATACTGTACCTGGTTCTCCCAAAAGAGGATACCGAACCATCCGATTACCGCTGGTGAAGGACGCCTACGAACGCTTCCTGAGCGATAACGCCTATTGCCGAATGCAACTCGATGAGCTGTATCGGCAGCATCCGGAACTGTTTCCTGCGGGTTGGGAGGAAGGCTACCTGTTGTGCGGCAAGACGCCGAGTTCGAGCAAACAAGGGATACGCTGTCAGCGGGTGCGGCTGGTAGCCGGCGCGGTGGTGTATACCGTTGCCCCGACGTGCGTGACGCCGTACATGACAGGGCGCACGGAAGAGGTTGAGAAGGCATTGTTTTTGCGGCGTTTTCATGTGCCTTGCTGGGCACTGGCCCATGTGTTCGGGCGCAATGCCATGTAGTGGTATCGGCTTGAGCAAGGGCTTGGACGCTTTAGTGTGGTCGGTACGACCGTCAAGGCGGCGGAGCGCTTGGCGCAAGATTTGGTCGTCGACGAAAAGCAGAGCCGTTTGCAGGGAGACAAGATCTCCATCGCCACGACAGCCGCCGACGGATGCATCCTCGGGGCTTCGGTCGTCGACTCGGCCTTGGAGGCCGGATTGCATCGCGCGTATGGCGTGTTTGCCGAAGAAGCGCGGGATGTGGACCCGGGCTATGCCCCCGAGACGGTTAATACCGACGGTTGGGCCGCCACCCAAGGCGCATGGAAGCGCCTGTTTCCCAACATCGCCGTCATCCTGTGTTTCCTACACGCCTTCCTGAAAATCCGCGACCGGGCAACCAAAGCGCTGGGCGAATACTTCAAGGAGGTCAGCCGACGTGTTTGGGAAGCCTATCGCGCCGAGGGAAAGGCCAGTTTTGCGCAACGCCTGCGCCGACTGCGCGAATGGGCCGAGCGAACGTTACCGGATTCGCCCATGAAGTCCCATACCCTGGATCTATGCGAAAAGCGCAAACGCTTCAGCAGGAGTGACGAGCATCCCCGAGCGCATCGCACCAGCAACCTGGTGGATCGATTGATGCGCTTCCTTGATCGGGCCTGCTTCAAATCGCACTATTTCCACGGCACCCTGGCTTCGGCCGAACTGCGGGTACGCGCTTTGGCGTTGCTCTGGAACTTTTGCCCTTCCTCGCCAATGACGGTTCGCAAACAGCATGGCCAAGCGTGCCCGGCCGAACGGCTCAACGGGAAACGCTACGCCGATAATTGGTTGGAAAACCTGCTTGCTTCAGGCTCCATGAACGGCTTGAGAGGCCATCAACAGAATCCGTTATAATCAGGAGATTGGTATCGAGCTGGCTGCTTTGATCGATGAGCGGATTCGATTCCGATTCCGATAGCGACCCCGACACCGATGAGGCTTCCCCAGTGCGTTCGATGATGCAATCCAAGACCCGGAATCGGTTTGGCATCAAAACTCAGGACATTTCGACTGCCTAGCTATGGGTCCCGCTGGACGCAACTTGGAGGCCGTTCAGCCACTCTTTCCAGGATCAATCGGCGCTTCAGTGGTGCCCCGGATGGGTTTTGCTGCGCTTTACCCATCCTACGGGCTGAAGTCCACGGCCTCGGAGTTGTCTACGGGGTTCGGCGCACCCGAGGCGAGCGGCGCTATTGGTCGCCGTCACCGTCCTCGATCCGGGCGAAGCGGTACGCATAGGTCTTGTCGTTGAAGGTGACGACGTAGGTCCCCGTCTGCTCGACGACGATGTCGCTGACCGAGCGGCCGCCGTTGTCGGTGCGGGTGATGGCACTGCCCTCGCACACGGGCTCGGCCCGGCAGTCTTGGTCGGTATCGCCAAAGTCATCGCCCGCCGCCTTGAACTTGAGGCCCTTTTGATCATGGAATTCATGGTCGTCGTCATCGACGAACTCGTTGAAGTCGATCTTGAAGTTGAAGGGGCGGATGTCGTAGATGTTGTCGCCGCCCTGAGGTCGGCGGCGATTGGTGTTGCCGCTAACGCGGATGCCCACGGTCTTGATCGCCTGCGTCGGCTCGTCGCCCTTCTTCCAGTAGAAATCGGCCTGCACATAGTCTTCGTTGCGATAGTTACGGTCGTAGAGCTGGACTAGGCGGTTCCATTCGGCCTCCGCTACCTTGATGAAGATCTCGGGCAGAGCGCCGACATCGAAGACGTAGTTGAGGTCTTGGTCGGCATCGACGTCGTTGCCGTCGGCAAGCGCCCAGAGGCATTGGCTGAACAGCAGCAGCCATAGCGTAATGGCCAGGGTGAGGAAGCGGACCCTCGTCGGGCATTTGGTGGTCATGGGGTTGGTCTCACTGTGGTTGAAGATCATGTGCCGGCAGGGGCAGGTCGAAGAGATGGATGAATTGGTCTTTAGAGTCTGTCTGGCAAAAATTCAGCCGCAATTT
The DNA here is from genome assembly GCA_016745215.1 of Thiohalocapsa sp. PB-PSB1. Lineage (GTDB taxonomy): Bacteria > Pseudomonadota > Gammaproteobacteria > Chromatiales > Chromatiaceae > Thiohalocapsa. Next base: position 7,216,526 of record CP050890.1, on the reverse strand, counting down.
GCAAGCGTTTTCTTGAGCATGGCGATACGGATCCTATTCTCGGCAGTCCCAGTCAGGATCTCGAAATCCTTGCTCAGCCTGCGAAATCGACCGAGCCAAGCGAAAGTGCGCTCAACCACCAAAGGTTTCGAAAGGACAGCCCATCCGTCTTTGATTTTGGTGGAAATGTGCAAGACGAGTCCGAGTGTCTCGTCGATGAATTTCACGGCTGTCCCGCGCTAACCCGCATCGCCGGGAAACGCCTCGATGCTCGGGTGTTTCTCCGCCGCACGCGCCATCACGGGACCACCCGCCACGGTATCGCTGCAATTGGCTGCGTGGACCGACGCGTGCAACAGGTTGCCGAGAATATCGACTACGCTGTGGCGTTTATGCCCTTTGACCTTCTTGCCGCCGTCGATCCCGCGTTCTTCGCTTGCGTACTCGGTCTTGACGCTTTGCGAGTCGATCATCCCGTAACTCGGCGATACCAAGCGACCGTTGTTTTGGCGATGGAGTGCATTCAGTTGATCCAGCGCGGTTTCCCACACCGCGTTTGTTCCATCGGCTGAAGTGATCGTAAACCGTTTGCCAGGGGGGTAAAGTCGTTGGGTAGCGTGCGCCATTGGCAACCGGACTTCATGACGTACAAAACGGCATCGACGATCCGTTTGCGCGGATGCAGGCTGGCACTGCTCCGTCGATCACGGGGTTGAAAATGCTGTTCGATCAGTGCCCATTCGGCGTCCGTCAGGTCACTCGGGTATCCCATGGCTTGTCCTCGAAGAAAAAGTACTTGACGTTGACAGACATTTTTTGCCAGACAGGTTCTTAAAAACCAAATCATCTTGACTTCATAATTTTTCTAAATAGTCTGCTCCGCACGATTGAAAACACTAAAATCAATTGAGAGTATTATAGTCGATCATTTTTGTTCAATGGCGATGTACGATGAACGAGTTTCCGGGCTACGACGCAACGCACGAGGAGATGATGCGGCTCTACTTTCGCTCTTTGCCGGAGGATCATCGCCGCCGCTATGCGGCGGTCGAAGCATTGAAGATCGGCTATGGAGGGGTGGCTTACGTGGCACGGGTGTTAGGGATGAGTCGACGGACGATCTACACCGGCATCCGTGAACTGGAGGGGATGGGCGATGCTGATCGGGATCATCCGCAGCGTCCCAGTGGTGAGGCCAATCGGGTGCGCCGTCGCGGTGGCGGGCGTCGGCCGATGCTCGACAATGACCCGCAGTTAGCCGAGACACTGCATGAGGTGCTAGAAGCGCATAGCGCGGGGAGCCCGACGGATCCTGATGTACGCTGGACCGACCTGAAGCCCATGCAACTGGCGCAGGAACTGAGTGAGCAGGGCGTGCGTATCTGTCGAAACACCGCAGCCGCTTGGCTGCATCAGGCCGGCTTTCGCCGCCGTTCCCTACGCAAAAACTGATCACCGGCGCGGTTGACTCGCAGCAGCGCGACAAACAGTTCTGTCATATTGCGGCACTGCGCCGACTCGCGCGCCAGCGTGGCGTGCCAGTGTTGAGCATCGATACGAAAAAGAAGGAACTGCTCAGTACCCTGTACCAACGTGGGAAGCGTTACAGCCCGGGCGTGCAGGACGTCTACGATCATGATTTCCGCCACCTCGCCGACGGCGTCTTGGTTGCGCACGGAGTCTATGACAGCGTACGCAATGTCGGCTTCCTGACGCTCGGCACCTCGCGTGAGACCAGTGGGCCTTGTTCATAACTCCGATCAAGTGATCAGCGGGTACGCGGGGCCTTTCCGTAAAATTTTGATTTTAATGTTAAAATACTGTGGCTTTCGAGGTTAACTCTCAGTCTTGGCCGAGCTTATGAACAAGGCCGACCAGTGCTTTCGTTTGTGACGCCATGGCGCTGGCCCGGGAAAAGTGCTTTCGCCCACTCGATCCCGATGCCACCGAAGCGTTGCTGCTGTTCGACTGCGGTGGTGCCAATGCCGCGCGTTCCCTGCGTTTCAAAGAAGACCTCATCGCACTCTCCGAGCGACTCGACGTGCGCCTGCGCATTGCTCACTATCCGCCTTACACCTCGAATTGGAATCCGATCGAACAGCGCCTCTTCAGCCAGGTTGAACATCGTTGGAACGGCGTGATATTAAATTTCCCCGAGAAGGCACTGAGAGCGGTTGAGAAAATATCGACTCGAAGCGGTCTTCGCGTCACCGCTCGCATCCTCGATAAAGTCTACGAGCTGGGACGTAAATGCTCCGACACATTTCGCGAAATCAGGGATCAATTCATTCGCCACGACCCGGTTCTCGGAGATTGGAATATTATCGTCGATGCGAATGGAGTAACCGGAAAATATGTAAAACTTTTTTGCACGTTTACTAAACGTACCTTATTCCTCTTTGCTGGCAATTACATATGTTGACTACATAGCACGTATTCAGACTGTTCATGCAGATGCTGGTCTTGTTCATAAGCTCGGCCAAGACTTAGGGTTAACCTCCAACGCCACAGTATTTTAAATTTAAAACAAAGTTTTACGGAAAAGTCTCAAGCACATGCTGGTCAGTTGGTCGGGGTTATGAACAAGGCCCAGATGCTAACCCTCGCTATCACGAAGTAATTTCTAAGTTTAAAGAGAAAACTGGCTGTCTACTTGTTGTTAACATCTCATTCTATTTACGCGGTGAGCCAATAATCTGTACTCCCACTGATGCTTTTAAGTGTATTGCGGGTACGGAATTAAAAGCCCTCGCAGCGAGAAATTACCTGCTAATCAAAGAAAAGTAAGATGAGGATCTGAAAGAAAGTCATGAGTAACATTATGAACTTGGTTAAGTCTCTTGTCGCAATGCTATTAATCACATTGGTGATTTTTGAGTTATCAAGTTTTGCTGTAACGAAAATGGAGCTGTTTCTATTTAATGAAACCCCAAGCGTCTACAGATTCGGATCTAATACGAACTACAGAGATATCGTTTATGGGCGCACGGAACGTGATCCTTGGGGGGCGTGGCATGCCCCCAATGGAACTTATACACATACTATGTTTTGCTTTAATGTAGAAATGACTTTTAACGAGGTTGGTGCAAGAGACAGTTCATTTTCAGATTTATCCGAAAATTCATTATTCCTGTTAGGTGACTCTTTTGCTGAAGGTTTTGGTGTTTCTTATGAAGATACTTCGCAATATATTATTGAAAGAGAATTAGGAGTAGAGATTGCTAACTTCGGCGTAGCGGGAGATTTTGGGCCGTTACAAGAATTGCTGATATACAGGGAATTCCACTACCTGCAACATAATGGTCTAATCATTTATGTACTGCCCGCAAACGATTTTACTGATAACGATGCGAATTTTTGGGCTGGAATTTCCAGACAAAGATACCGCCCTTACTTCGGTAATGATGATGGAAACCCCTTGGTTCCTTACTATTTTACCGAGGCAAAAAAGCGAGATAATTTTTTGGATCCTACTGGCGGTGTCATAAAACAGTTTATTAAAGATTATTTTTGGTCAGCAAACGCTCTTCGTACAGCACTAGTGATGTTGAGAGGGAACACCAGAAACGCATCAATCGATGAAGACTCTATTGAAAGTTTCTTTTATGACGCTAACGCGCAACAACAAATTAATCTTCTTCTCGCATATGAAGAAATCCTTGATTTAGCAGGAGAGCGAGATGTACTTTTCGTTATTATTCCCGGGATACGTGATATCAGGAGAAGGAAAGCAGAAAATCTACCAGACAGTTATAAACAACAAACTTGGTACCAAGGACTTCAGACATTTGAATCTAGACAACAACATAAGGTATCACTTCTAAATTTGATGGATCATGTTCCAGTTGATACAAGTGGAATGTTCCATGTTTGTGACGGTCATTGGAGCCCGCGGGGAAATAATTGGGCAGCAACTACGATAGCAGAGCACATTAGAAGGAACAATTTATTTCCCACCATAGTTAGTCAATGAAACAATCAATGCTCTAAGATGGGTGAGTGTTACGATAGTCATAAAGAGCCAAACGATGAGTTCAGTAAACTTTTTCTAGAACGCATCGAGGTCTCGTTCATAGAACCTGTCTGGAAAAAAATGTCCATCAACGTCAAGTACTTTTTCTTCGAGGACAAACTGTGGTATACCCGAGTGACCTGACGGACGCCGAATGGGCACTGATCGAACACTATTTTTAACCCCGTGATCGACGGGGCAGAGCCGTAGGTCGGGTTAGCGCGACAGCGCGTAACCCGACAGCCGCGTACACCTGAGACGCCTTTGACCTTTCACGTGCAGCGTAAGAAGCGGCCGTTCATCGCTTCCGCAGCAAGATCGGAGTTAGCGTTGACGTCTCTGCGGACAAAGCCGCCATTTGGGCTAATCCCAAGATGATAAGATCAGTAGGACTGCACCTGTTCGATTACCCACGCGAGATCAGGTTGACCTTGCAGGAAGTTCTGCCCCGTATGGTACGTGGACATTTTAGCTATGGCGACACCCGTTTCTCGATTGAATGCGAGGTATTGGCCGTAGGAACCGATACCGACGGCGATGTTTTCATCCACTATGTACCACTGATTGGAATAGAACTGAATATCCGGCATCGGTCCAGCGTAAGGACCGTTCGCCCAAGCCGCGCGCTTGGCATCGTCGGCGGAAAACACGTCATTGATGTAAGCCTCGGACAGAACCTGGCGATCCTCCACTTTACCACCATTCGCCATCGCATAAGGGAGCTTCACCATGTCTCGAAGCGTCATGTACTGACCGCCGCCTGCATCGTATTGACCGTGAAGATTGGCGGCGCTGCCAGAGATGTACTCCATGCCCAATGCGTCAAGAAACTGTCGCGTTCCTTCATAGGCGCTCACACCGGCAAGGCGCGGGCCCAGTAGCCCCATCAGGTTGGTATTGTTCGAAACATAGTACCAATCGCCATCCTCCAGCTTCGGGTTGCGCTTCAGCGTTTTCGTGAATGCAACAAGCTCATATTCGTCATTCTGGTATTCCAGACCGACAGCCGCAAATGACTGTACGACCGGGCTTTCGGGATCGGCGTAATCTTCGTACCAGAACACTGGGGTACGCATATCGACGAGATTGCGCACGGTCTGGCCGGCATATACGGTCTGTGCGAGCTCAGGCATGAGCTCGCCCACAGTCTTGTCCATCACCGGCAACAATGCGTCATGCCAGACTGCAGAGGTCAAGGACTTCCCCGTGGAATGTAACCCGTGCTTGGTCGTCGGGTGCATACCGTCGGCGTAGTATTCGCGGATGATGACGCCGTTCTTGACGACGATGTAGCCATCCGTGTTGGTTGTTTCCACATGCGCCCGATCTTCGGAAGACATCGGCGTCACACCGCCTTCGAAGAAGCTGAACGGTGTCGAAGACGGTGCCCAGTTATAGGCCACCGTAGAGAATTCTGACACATTGCGGTTGGCATAGACCGCCCCCCCTGCAGCGGTCGAATTCGCCTCTGTCAGGTTGCGTGCGGCGGGGGCTTTTGTTCCCATCTGGTCGGCATATTGCGTGTGATAGGTGAAATCCTCTGCAAAACCGCTGGAGGCCGTCAGGGCGATCGTCGCTGCGACCGCATGTCTTGGAAAAAGTCTCATGGTCTACTCCGTGTTGTGGCGCTTGAACCGCCTGCTGCTTAGTCATTCCGATAGAGATTGGCGATCACCGTCGCCATGCGCTTGTTCCCAACAATCTTTTCGGCAACCGCGTTCGCCGACCACGCCTGCAGAAAAACGATGGATATCCCGGTATCCATATTGCTGAAGCCCATCTGACCGAAAGACCCGATAGAGATCAGGACATTCTCATCGTGCATGTGGTACGTCTGGGACCCGTAGGAATCGTGTTTGAAGGGCTTCATCACTTCCACTTGGGTGATCTGATCCTTTGATTTGTCCAAGGCGGAGGCGTAGTACGAGGCTGGCGCGTTGCCCGTCGCGATCCATTGGTGGAACAGCGCATAGTCGCGGGCAGACATGCCGATACAGCAGTTTGCTCCCCACAGCCCTTCGGAGGTGAGCGCGATCCAGGCTTCATGGTTGGTGCCGATCTCGTCGAACAGTTCGCCCAAGAGCTGCTCGAACTTCTTGCCCGTCACTCGGGAGGCAACGATCGCGAGCGTGTCGGTGTTCATGTCATTGTATTGCCAACGCTCGCCCGGCGCGGCGTTGGTCTCATACTGTCGGATCACATTGATGAGCCCAATAGGCGCGCCCTTCCGCATGCCAAGTTCAAACTCGTATTGCTGATCGATTGACCCCGGAGTGTCGTAATCGAAGAGGGTAGGCATGCCACTTGTCATGTCCAGCAAGGTTTGGATCGGGGCTTGACCGATATCCGAACCCTTGAAGTCTTCAACGTAATATTGAACGGGCTTGGACGGGTCGATCAGTCCGGCGTCGATCAGTTTGTGAACGACGATGGCGGTGATTGTCTTGGCGGAAGACATCAGGATGTAACTGTTCCCGAGGAGCAGGCCGTTGTCGTAGAACTCGCCCAGGATCTGATTATCCCGCATCACGACGAACCCAGCTGTTTGCGTTGCGTGGAGCGCACGCAAGAATGACTGGCCCAGTTCGAATGGCCTGTTGAGGTCCAGCTGTTCTTCCGCGACGGAGATCTCGGCGGGATTTGATGATGGGGGAATGCGCGCCACCCCGAACTCCGTGAACTCGGGCCAGTTAGCGAAGGTGTGCCGGCTGTACGGCCATCGTTGACGCTCTTCGGGCGGGATACTCTCTGTTTCAAAGGGCTTGAAGAACAGCTGCTCGTCGGCTGCGCTGCCGACACCGGAAAGGTCATCGGCGAGTGCCATGGTGCCAGACGCAAAGAGGATCGCGGCGGCACCAATCCCGACAAGCCCTGAAAGATGTCCCTGGAGCAATTGTTTCATCTGTTTCATCTGTTTCATCCGATATTCCCGAAGTGGCGTGCCGATTGATATCAAGATCGCCTGCATCTGCCCGCGGTCCAATCCGCCTAGTTTCTGCCGTTTGTTGCAAGCCCTGCCGGGTGCTCGGCCTCCAAGCTGTTAAGATCAGTAGGACCGCACCTGTTGGATCACCCAAGCGAGATCCGGGGTACCTTGGGCGAAGTTCGAACTCTTGCTATAAGTTGAAAACTTGGCGATCGCGACTCCTGTAGCGCGGTTGAACGCAATGAACTGGCCATACGAGCCAATTCCGACAGCAATGTTTTCGTCAACGACGTACCATTGGTTTGAGTAATACTGGATGTCGGGCATTGCTTCACCGTAAGGGCCATTCCGAAAAACGGCGCTTTTGTCTTCGCCGGCATCGAACACATCTTGGATGTACTCGGCCGAAAGCACCTGGCGATCATCGACCCTGCCGCCATTTGCCATGGCGTATGGCAGCTTAACCAAATCGCGAAGTGTCATGTACTGATCGCCGCTAGCCCCATACTGTCCGTGCAGGTTTGCGACGCTTCCTGAAATATATTCCATTCCAAGTGCTTCCATGAACTGCCGTGTCCCCTCATAAGCGTGGACACCGGCGAGCCTTGGGCCAAGAAGTCCCATCACGTTGGTGTTTGAGCTCACATAGTACCAATTGCCGTCCTTGCGTTCTTCGTCGCGGCGAAGTTCGTTGATGAACGCAACAACATCGTATGTTGGGTTTTTGTATTGTGATCCGGTCGCAGCAAATCCAAGAACCACCGGAGCCTCCGGATCGGAGAAATCCTCACTCCAATAAACCGGAACACGCATGTCCACAACAGCCCTGAGAGTTTGATCTCCATATACTGAGTCAGCAATCTCGGGCATCAGCTCGCCAACTTTTTTGTCCATGACCGGCAACAAAACGTCATGCCAGATCGCAGAAGTCCAATTCTTGCCCGTAGAGTGCACCTTATGTTTGGTCGTGGGGTGCATCCCCGCGGCGTAGTACTCCCGTATGACTGTCCCATCCTTAACGACAATAAAGCCGTCTGTGTTTGTGCTTTCCATGTGGGCCAGATCGTCGGCTGACATGGGCCGGACTGCTCCCCTTCCAAAACGCAGCGGTGTGGAAGATGGTGCCCAGTTATAGGCGACGGTGGAAAACTCGGAGGCGTTACGGTTCGCGTAAACGGCTCCCGCATCTGCAGATGAAATCGCCTCTGTCAGGTTGCGTGCTGCAGGGGCTTCAGTTCCCATTTGGTCCCCATACTGCATGTGGTAAGTGAAATCCTCCGCGAAACCGCTGGATGCAGTTATGACGAACGTCGCTGCGACGGCATGTCTTAGGCAATGCCTCATGGTCTACTCCTAATCGTGGCGCCCTGGTAAAGGCGAGCCCGACAATCCCTGATCACCGGGCCCGCAATCTTATGACGTGAACCGATCCATCACGTTCTTGGTGACACGCTCGATGAACGGGTCGCCGCCCTTGAGACCGTGCACCCACCCGCAGGTCCCGGCCGCGAAAACCTCGCCCGGTCCTTTTCGCATGTAGGTGACCGCGCAGTTGCCATAGACCAACTTTTCGAGGTTCTCCTGCGTCGGCTCGATGTTCAGATCGGCTGTATATTCACGCGCGTCATCCCACATGCTCCCCCACATGTGCAGGCCTTCGGAATGGCCATGATCGGTTTCCTCTGCCGCGAGGGCCGGCGCCAAAGCGAGGATTTCCAGCGTGTCCGGCGCGTCGTCTTCACCGGTCGGATAGGGCAGCCCATGGCGGAAGGTATAGTCCACGCCGTCCACTTCGAACCCGACAACGGGTACGATCCGGCCGAGGATATCGCCATAGTAGAGGTCCGTCCCCTCGAACGCCCAGTGCTTGTTTCGGTAGACGGTGAACCCACCCGACCCGCGTGGCGTCACGCCGCCGGTATTGGCATAGACGCCCTTGTGGCCATTGACCCCCCAGGTGGTGACGGGGTTTTCCGTCGGGCTTTCGAAATGGTGCCAGCCGACGGTGAGCCGTTCGCGCTTGCCTTCCTCATACATCGGGTCTTCTTTCCGGAGCGCATGCTTGTAGTAAGTCTGGCGTTTGTTTTCTTCGTCCCAGCGCACCTTCCACATCAGGTTGCCGCCTGTACGCATGACCTTGCCGCCGCGGGCCAGATGGGCGTCGACCGCCTGGCGGTATTCGAAGGTGTGGTACTCGTCGTGGCCGACCTGAACGATCAGGTCATAGGGCTCCAGCAGGTCCGGGTTGTCATAGACGTCGTGCATGGACGCATAGTCCATTTCGTAGCCGTTCTGTTCCGCCCAGATCGCGAAGTGGCGGTCGAAGTAGCCCCATCCGGCCATCCATGAGAACATCGCGTAGCCATTGGCGAAGACGTAGTCGAACTCCGGGTAGGTGACCTCCCAGTTGATCGGCACGGTCCCGGCGGCTTTGTCTTGCAGGAAACCGTCAATCCCCACGTTCGGAAAGCGGATGAACCCGCGCGGCCACGGCTTGTGGGTGCTGGTGTGAACGGCGTAGCTGGTTTCACGCGCCTCGCGACCGCCGCCGCCCGCCTCCGGCGGGAGCCGGTAGGAGCACCCGCCCGCCCAATCGTTGTAGGCGATCCAGGTCGGGATGGCGGGCAGGAACAGGATCTTCGCGGTTCGGCCGGGATTGGCGCTGCGCAGGATGAAGAACGCCTCGTGCTCGATCTTCTCACCGTCGCGCTCGACGGTCAGGACGACGACGTAGCCGCCGGACTTCCAGTCGGCCGGGATCTTGAAGCTTGTGCTCACCGGCCAGTTGCAGCCCGACTCGTAGGCCTCGAGCGGGGTATCATGATAGGCGCCGGCGATGCCCTCCTGCCTGTAGACGGAAGCAAGCGTTCCGCCGTCGCGGAACACCTCGACGTTGTAGGCATCGGCGGTGGTGTTGACGTGCAGGGCGACCTCGTCCCCCGGCGCATAGCTCAGCTTGTCGGTGTAGGCCCAGACTTCGAGCACATCCGGGTCGGTGGTCGGGAACTCGTACCAGTTCGCAATGTTGCTGAACCAGGTCCGTTGGCCCTGCCGGAAAGGCAGGCGCTGGCGACCCGTTCGGTTCAGCCCCTCCTGCACACCGTCGATCCCGTAGGCCCGAGCCGAGCCCGCCCCCGCGCTCGCGCCCAACGCGGCGCCCAAAGCTGCGGCCTTCAGCAGGTCGCGCCTGCCCTGATCGAAATCGCCCGGCGTCTTGCCGGGCTCATGCTCATCGTTGCTGGCCATGAGATCGCTCCGAAGTAATGGGTCAATATTTCGACAAACCACCGCAGATGGCTCCTGAAAGCGAGCAGCGAGGGTTCGCCCTGGCCGCTTGCAGTGCCGTCCGCGCATCGCGTCATGATGCTACCCCGCGACGCCGACCCGCCGCTATGGAAAAACTGCCAGTTCTTTCAACCCCGACCAACGCGCAGGCGCTCCAGGATGATCGTTGAGATTGAACCGACCGATTTCGATGAGCTCGCCGCGGCGCAGAACGGCTGGGATACACGCTATCGCCCGCTCAAGCGAGAGGGCTTCAACGGACGCATCATCTCGTTGCGGACCAATGCGATTCAGATCGACATAGAGCAGTTCGACACCCCGATGGAGATCGCCGGCGCCGCTCCGGCGACTGGCTTGAGCTGCGTAGTGCCTTTTCCGCACAGCAACGCCTACGCCTCTTGTGGTGAAGCCGTCACCTCAACGCACATCGATGTATTCGGGGCCGGGCATGAGGTATTCGCTGTAACACCTAAGCAAACCCATTGGCTATGCATCTCTATTTTCGGCAGCTTCTTTGAGCATCAGAGCGGTTCACATCTGATGCCGACCTTGCCGAAGCAACAGTACAACCACGCGATCCTTCGGTCTGACCCGAATGCGTTGGAGCGATTGCGCAATCGATGCCTCGCAGCGATTCGCCTTTACCGGCAAGGGATGCTTGGCGGTGACGCCAAAAAGCAAGTCTTCCACGAGATCGCGATGCAGACCAGCCATGCGCTCACTGGAAGTACACAAGCGCCGGGCAAGCGCAGAGGTCAGCAATATCGCTTGGCTCGCAGTATCCGTGATTACATCCTGAACAGGATGTCGGACCCACCGACGATTCTTGAGATCTGCGCGGCGCTGGATGTACCGGAACGGACGCTGCATCGTGCCTTCGTTGGGGTCTACGGCGTTGCGCCAAAACAGTTCTTGAAGGCCCAACGGCTGCTGGCCGTGCGGCAAGCCCTGCAAGAGCCTCGGCAGTCGCAGAGCGTGATGGACGCTGCACTCCACTTCGGCTTCTATGAGTTCGGATATTTCGCGAGGGACTACAAGGCGATGTTCGGGGAGCTGCCGTCGACAACGCTGCACAACTATCGGCGTTAACGGCGCCGACTTCGGGCCATCCAGCGCGTTTCAGAAAACGTAGGTCGGGTTAGCGCGCCAGCGCGTAACCCGACAGTCGCGGGGAGTTACGGTGACGCTTTACCATTTGCACTAAAGGCTGGTCGGCCCCCTGCAAACAGAAGGACCAGAGACAACTGCAATTTGTGTAAACGGTTAATTGTCACCGTAATCCTGACGCACGATCGGAGTTGCGCACTTGTGTTACAGTGCGTGCATCTTGAAGACATCAGGTAAAGCATCAAAGTGCGTACGACCTTGACCATCGAGGACCAGCTCCTCGACGAACTGAAACAACGCGCTAGGGCATCCGGACAACCCTTTCGACAGGTGGTGGGGCAGGCGCTTCGAGCGGGACTCTTGGCATTGGAGCGGCCCGAGCCCGCAACCTATCGGCTCCAGCCCCACGCGCTCGGGCAGCCACGCTCGGCATTCGATTTGGTGAAGGCGCGGGCGCTCGCCGATGCCCTCGAAGACGAGGCAATCGCCGAAAAATTGGTCCAACGTCGATGATCCTCGTCGACGCCAACCTGCTGATCTATGCGGTCAACAGCGACCTTCCTCATCATGCCAGGGCGCGGCGTTGGTTGGAGAAACAGTTGAGCGATGCGGCCTTCGTCGGACTGCCCTAGGTAGTGGCGCTCGCGTTCCTGCGCATCTGCACCAGTGCGCGCGTCTTCGAGCGACCACTGTCGGTGGAGCAGGCAATGAGCATCGTGGACGACTGGCTGAGCTTGCCCGGCGTCCGCTTGATCGCGCCAGGACACAATCACTGGCCAGTGCTGCGGGTTCAGCGATTCGATGGCACCACGCGCAGTTTCTTTCCGTCCAGCGACAACTCCGGGGAACTGATCACCCGCGGCGTCGAGCTGATCGGCGAGTTGCAACCGCTTCCCGGCCTGCATCTGAGCGCCAGCCTGACCTGGCAGGACACGGACGACCGCGCGACAGGCATCGACCCGAGCTATTCCCCGCGGCTGTTGGCGAAGCTCAAGGCGGATTACACCCGCAGACCCTGGACCTACGCGGCCTTCGGTCATTACGTCGATGCCATGGAGACGAACTGGGACTTCACCTCAGGGTCGTCGATCCCCAGAGTTGTCGAGCGCGTCGGCGAGCGCACGGATGCCTACTGGGACCTGGGCGCAAACCTTCGCTATCGCCATCCCGGAAGCGGCTTGTTCGCCGAGCTGCATGCATCCAACCTGCTGAACACGCAGATACGCTATCCGGCCGACGCGCCAGTGGATTTCGAGCGAGGACTGATCGGGCCGGGGCGCACGGTCACTGCGACCCTCGGCTGGGAATTCTGAGCCGGAGTGACTGCGCGGGCAGAGGATGGGCTCATCACGGGTCGGGCGGGGGTGCCCGGATGGCTCGATGCATGGACTGGCGCGGTGATTCGACGCACGGCTCGATCATTCTCGGCACTGGTCGTGTTCGTGCTCTCGAGCACATCAGCTGTCCCCTCCCTCGCGGCGTAGGACCCGCTCGACGCGCTCGAGGTCGCCTTCATCTACCGCTTCACCAACTTTGTCGAGTGGCCGGACGACCGTCCCGAGGCCCCGTTTCTCATCTGCGTCATTGCGGACTCGGGTATGGGGCACGCGCTTCGCGTGCTCGTTCGCGAGGCGAAAGCCGTCGCCACTCGCCCGATTCAGATCCGCACGGGCGACGCTCGCTTGGCGCAAAGCAGCTGCGAGATCCTGTTCATCGGCAGAGCGGCGGAGCGTCGACTCGCGGACATCGTCGCCAAGAGCGCGGGCAAGCCCAGGTTGTTGGTCGGTGATACCGAGGGTTTCGCCCGACGCGGCGTCGCCATCGAACTGTTTCAAAAGCCCAATGTGCTGCGCAATCGGTTGCGCCTGGGCTTTCACATGATCCGGACATCTTGTCCCCGAGCAATCTATTCGATCTGCTCCCGAAGGATCATGACTGCTACATCTATGAAGAGATCTTACGGCAACTCGACACGACCGAGGTCGAACGCAAGTACAGTCCTAAAGGACAGCATGCTTAGTGATGGTGCAGAAATAAGCTAAACAGGTTTTTCTTGGGTGTCGCCTGCCGACTCATTCGGTACCGCTATCGGCGTCGGTATCGGCGTCGGTATCCAACTGACCAACCCGATATCCGCCAAGCTCCCCGCTGAGCGCGTAGCCACGCTGTCCTATGCCGTTACCCTCGGCAATGTTCAGCGCGATGGCCTGCGATGCGCGCCTACGATGCGCACAGGAGTTGATCCTTCGCGTTACGCTGTCCTTTCACATGCTCGCAGTCGCGCTAGGCCCGGCCGACAGACTCGATGGCCGCACGCTAGACGTCGAGCTTCTCATGACCGAATGGCATAGGGCGTTTTCTCTCTCGATTCCGATTCCGATTCCGATTCCGATAGCGACCCCGACCCCGATTGCACTCCGCCGATGTCTGGATAGCGTTGTATCGGTTATTCATGAACCGCTACTAAGTGCTTTGAGTGGCTTGCGCCCCAATCAGTTTCCCGCCGCATATCTATGGACAATGCGTGGGATTACTGTTTGTCCTGCATCCTCTGATCGCCGCAACGCGTCACGCCGCTGGAGGTGAACTTACCCTTTTGCTCATGCAACGCCTTGCGCATCGCATCGCAGACCGTTCTCAGCACTTTGATGCGGGCAAACGGCTTGTCATCGCCTTCGACCAAAGTCCAAGGTGCGTCCTCGGTGCTGGTGCGTGCAACCATCTCGTTTACGGCTGCTTTGTACTCAGGCCATTTTTCACGATTGCGCCAGTCCTCGTCGGTAATCTTATAGCGTTTATAGGGGGTGTCCTCGCGGTCTTGAAAGCGGCGCAATTGCTCTTGGTCGCTTACCTGGAGCCAGAATTTTCGTAGAATCGCACCATTCTCGACCAGTTGCTCCTCGAATTCGTTGATCTCGCTATAAGCGCGCCGCCATTCTGCCTCCTTCGCAAACCCCTCCACGCGCTCCACCAGCACGCGCCCGTACCAGGAGCGGTCGTAGATGATCATATGGCCAACGCGGGGCACATGTCGCCAGAAACGCCATAAGTAATGATGCGCTTTTTCCTCGTCGCTCGGCGCGGCCACCGACATGGTGCGGTAGAGGCGCGCGTCCACCGCGCTCGTGATGCGCCGGATTGCGCCACCCTTGCCCCCGGCATCGACTCCTTCGAACACCAGCACCGTGGACCGGTGCTGCTTGTAGGCCTCCCAGCTCAATTCATTGATCTCCTGCTGCAGCAGCTTCAGCTCCGCCTTGTAGCTATCGCGATCCAGCTTGAGCGTCAGATCCATCTGATCCAACAGCGTGATCTGTGCGCCGTCGGATTCCGGTAACTCCAGCCGGTCCGCCGGCGTCGGTGGCTCCATTGCCACCGGCTCGTTAAGCCGGGCACGGATGGCTTGAAGCAGGGTTTTGCCGACGGTGAGATCCCGATACCGCTTGTTTTCAGCTTCGATCAGATACCACGGGCAGATACCACGATCGCTTTGCCGAATCACGCGTTCCGCGACGTGTTCGAATTGATGATACTGCTCTGAGAATTTGGATTTTTCCGGCAGCATCTTCCAGCGACTGCGATCGTCCCGGGACAATTCCTTCAAGCGCCGCTTCTGATCCTGCTCGGACAGGTGGAACCAGAATTTGACCACCAGTGCGCCATCGTGGGTCATCATGCGCTCGAACTCGACGATGCGGTTCAACTCCGCATCCAGCGCCGCGTCGTCACACAGCCCCTGAAAACGATATTCTATGGGCGCCAGATACCAGCCCCCGAACAGAATCGAGATTTCGCCGCGCAGCGGCAGTGTGCGCCAGAATCGCCAATAGCGCGGTCGCTCACGCTCTTCGTCGCTGAGTTCCCAGAATGCGAAGGTTTGCACGCCACGGGTGTCGAGCCACTCGTTAAGCCGATTCACCACCTCGCCTTTTCCGGCCGCCTCCACCCCAGAGACGATGACAATCACCGGCGTGTCACTTTTGCGCAAATCCCGCTGCGCCTCCAGCAATTGCGTGCGTAATTCATCCCGCTGCGCTTTGAATTCCTGTTTGCCGACCGTTCGGCCGACCTTGGTCGC
Organism: Thiohalocapsa sp. PB-PSB1; assembly: GCA_016745215.1. GTDB lineage: Bacteria > Pseudomonadota > Gammaproteobacteria > Chromatiales > Chromatiaceae > Thiohalocapsa. The sequence continues at coordinate 7,201,139 of CP050890.1, read as the reverse complement.
CTCGAACATTTCGATTTTCCTCCGGCAGGATGCCCGCAGTGTCTTTGACCTTCTCAGATCCGCCGCGTGGCTTCGTTTTGGATTGGCCGACTGCGCCCGTTGGGTCCGACGGCGACATACACAAATTGACCGCTAGCGACTCGCTGTTCATCCTCCGGTCGGGCTTCGCGCCGCGCCCTTATGTCGACCTCGACGGTCATTGAGCTGCTTCCTTCTTGCACAAGACGTGCATGCAATTCCACCAGATCGCCGACCCGCAGCGGCGCCAGGAATTGGAAGTCCTGTACTGCCGCGGTTGCCACGCGCCCACGCGAGCGAGCGATGGCGATGGTGGCGCCGGCAACATCTGCTTGCGACAGAAGCCAGCCGCCGAAGATATCACCATACTGGTTGGTGTCTGCTGGCATCGTAAGCACCCTAAGGGCCAATTGCCAGTGTTCAAAGTCATCGACCCTGGGCGAAGCCGGCAGATCGTCGTCGATGCTCGGGTTGGAGCCAGTGCTCATGATCTAGCATGCAGCTCCGCCGCGGTCTCCAGCGTCAGGTGCATGGCTTCATCTATGTGCTCCATGGAGGTATAAAAGTGGGGAGAAAAGCGCACACCGCCTCCGCGGCTGGCACACAACAGATTACGCTGTATCAGAGCCCGGTACAATGTCTGCTGGTCCAAATCTGGAACGCGAAATGTGACGATGCCAGCGCGCCGCTGCAGCGAGCGCGGACTCAACAACTCCAATCCATGGCTGTCGATCAGTTCAATCAGCCGAGCGACGCGCTCATCAATCGCATCGGCGACTTGCTCCAAACCGACCTCCTGTAAGAGCTCCAGGCTCGCCTCTAATGCGTGTATACCAAGCATGTTCGGGCTGCCGCATTCAAAGCGCCGGGCGTCGGCCGCCGGTTGCCAGTCCTCGCGGTCGTAATTGCCCATGTCCTGTACCATATGCCAGCCGAATTGCGTCAGGCGCAGTGTCGTTCGCAGTTCTGGCCGGCACCAGAAAAGTGCCAGCCCTTCCGGACCCAGCATCCACTTGTGCCCATCCGCGGCAACAAAATCTGCTGGGATCTGCGCCAGATCGAAGGGCAGGGCGCCAATGCCCTGAATGCCGTCCACGCACAGCAATACGCCACGCTGTCGGCAAGCATGCCCAAGCCGCTCCAAATCCAGGCGCAAGCCGCGAGCATATTGCACCCAACTTACCGTCAACACACGAGTGCGTTCATCGCACAACGCCAACAGATCTTCCTCTGGATGAGCGCTGCTGGTCAGGTCCAGCCCACGCCAGCGCACGCCGCGCTCCGCCAGCGCCTCCCAGACGATGCGGTTGGATGGAAACTCCTGGCGCACGCCCACCACATTGTCGCCCTCTTGCCAGGGCAACCCCTGGGCGACAATCGATAGCGCCTCGGAAGTGCTCTTGGCCAGCGCGATGTCAGTGGCCGACTCGGCACCAATCAGCGCTGCCAGCCGCTCGCGCAATCGCGTTTCGGTGGCCATCCAGCGCACATACTTCTTGGAGCCCGTCATCCCGTTGTCGGCCGCAAAACGCTGAACCGCCCGCACTGTTCGCCGTGGCCAAGGTGAAACGGCGGCATGATTCAAATATAGAATGTCGTCTTGCAGATCGAAATGCTCTGACACGGGGCGATGCTCCCAAGCTGGGCGATTGACGTGCTGGATTGGTAGGAGTGGATTTGACTATCGCGGCATGGTTGGCGGAGAGGGTGGGATTCGAACCCACGGTACCCGCAAGGGTACACTTGATTTCGAGTCAAGCCCGTTCGGCCACTCCGGCACCTCTCCAACAAGCCGAATAGTATAGCCGAGCTGGCCCGTTTGTGGGAGGTTTATGCTGAGAGCATTGCGATGAGCGCTGTTGAAGTCAGCGGCGGGCGCGAAAGAAGGCGCGAAGCGTCTCCGCGCACTGTTGCTCCAGCAACCCGCCTTGGCAGTCGGTTCGGTGGTTAAACCGGTTGTCGGACGGCAGCAGGTCGAAGACGCTTCCGCAAGCGCCGCCCCTGGGGTCGCGAGCACCGTAGACAACGCGGGCGACACGGGCGTGGAGGATCGCGCCGGCACACATCGGGCAGGGTTCCAACGACACGTACAGTTCGGTTCCTGGAAGGCGATAGTTGCCGAGGCGGCGGGCGGCATCGCGCAGGGCTTGGATTTCCGCATGGGCAGTAGGGTCCTGGGAACCGATGGGGCAGTTCCAGCCCCTGCCGACGATCTGATTCTGTTTGACCAGAATCGCACCAACCGGAACTTCGCCCTCAGCCGCCGCGTACGCCGCAAGTGCCAGAGCGCATTGCATCCAGTGTTCTTCCAACGTCGAGTAGGCGTCGTTTTGATGATTCATGACTGCGCAAGGCTTGTTAAGTCAAGGCGTCGGGACTTGCTTGAGGATTATTGATCCTCTGCGCCCATCTAGCCTACATTCCGCACCTTTAAAATCAATGAGTTAAACTTCCCCTTGGCTTTTTGATACGCTGTAACTCGTTGATTTTTTCTTTGATAATAGCTTGAAGCCATTTGTCATCGCACTTAACATATTGATTTTACTTCGACAATATATAATTCCGAAGTCGCGATCAATCAGGCGCGAAATGTAGGGGTAATCCCTAGGCTGTCGAAATTAGCCATGAAATCGAGCTAGCAATTCCCCGCTTTTTGGCTTTCCGCGTTAGCGAAAAACGCCTCTCGCTTCCGGCCGAATAGTCACATCAGCGACAAAAGCGCCCACCTCTTTGCTGAATCCGAGCATGACACCGAGTGCGGCCAGCGCCAACCCCCAGGCGATGCCGAACAACACCAGCAATTCCTGGGAGCGTGACAGCATGTGGAGCAGTCGCGGTAGCAGGTACCGCATCGCTAACCCGACCAACAGAATAAACCCCACACCCTTGACCAGCACGGCGAACGCTGCCTGGGTCCACGAGACATCACCGGTGGCACCCAGGGCATTGAAACCGATCATGACCAACATGACGACCAGATCCTGCACGATCAGGAAACCCAGGGCGATGCGACCGTGCAGCGTATCCACCTCGCGCTTGTCGGAAAGGAGCTTGACGATGATGATGGTACTTGAGAATGTCAACGCGACCGCTACGTACAGGGCCGTAAGTGGCGTCATGCCAAAGGCATAACCGATCAGGTAACCGACGACGCTGGTGAATATCACCTGACCGAGCCCCGTCGCCAGGGCGATTGGTCCCATGGTGCGAATAATGTGCAGGTCCAGTCTCAAGCCTACGACGAACAGCAACAGCGTGATTCCGAACTTGGCCAGCAAATCGACCTGGTCGTTCGCACTGACCCAACCGAGCACCGACGGACCAACCAGTATTCCCACAGCGATAAAGGCGACGATCAAGGGCTGGCGCAGGTGTACGCCCAGTGCCCCCACCGCCGCGGCAAACAGCAGCAGCACCGCCATTTCGGTGAAGACGTCCGGGAACACCGTCATGATTCGGCCTCGCTCCGCCCTGGACAGCCGCGGCGGCCATCATGCTTACTGCGCCATTAACGTAGTGAGAGTTTTTCCAGTTCAAGAATCATGAAAAGCGCCACTCCCAGCGCAATGATTTCCACGCCGTGTACGAAGTCCACCGGCCGGGTATCGAGAAACCATTGCATGAACGACACATAGACCATTTCATGTTTCACGGTCCCCCGCCTCGCGACGCAGCCGCCAGGCCTTTTCTGCACCGATGACCAGATAGATCACCAGTCCGACCAACAGGATGTGCAGCCAGTCCATCCAGCCGATCGGCGCAGTGTGGAACAGCCAATTCATCACCGGCAGATAGGTGAACGCCAGTTGCGCCCCGGTCATAGCGACGATACCGGCCCAGATCCACGGATTGCTGAACAGTCCTAGACGGAACATTGAGAAACGCAGCGAACGGCAGTTGAGCAGGTAAAAGGACTGCCCCACGGCAAACACATTGACCGCGATAGTGCGCGCCTCGGCCTCGCTGGCACCCCGGTACAAGGCCCACTCGAACAGACCGAATCCGCCGATTAGCAGCAGCAAGCCTACCAGCAGAATTCGGAAAATCAGTTCACCGCCGAGGATGGCCGCATCCGGCCGGCGCGGCAGGCGGCGCATGATGCCCGGCTCCTTGGGCTCGAAGGCCAGGGCGAGGCCGAGCAGCACGGCGGTCGTCATGTTGAGCCACAGCGCCTGCACCGGCAGCACCGGCAACGGCTGGGCCGCCATCACCGCGACAATGATCACCAGTCCCTGTCCGGCGTTGGTCGGCAGGATCCAGGTAATGAACTTGATCAGGTTGGCGAACACGCCGCGGCCTTCCTCCACCGCCGCTTCGATGGTGGCAAAGTTGTCGTCGGTCAGAACCATGTCGGCGGCCTCCTTCGACACCTCGGTGCCGTTGATGCCCATGGCGACGCCGATATCGGCGCGGCGCAGGGCCGGGGCGTCGTTGACCCCGTCGCCGGTCATGGCCGCCACCTCGCCGCGCGCCTGCAGGGCTTCCACCAGGCGCAGCTTCTGCTCCGGCGTAACGCGGGCGAACACCTCGGTATCGGCGGCAGCGTCGATCAGTTCGGCATCGCTGAGCGCCGCCAGTTCGCGGCCGGTTCGCACGTCCGGGACCTGGCCTTCTGGCAGCGGGCCGCCCAGGCCGATCTGACCCGCGATGGCGGCCGCCGTTGTGGCGTGATCGCCGGTGATCATCTTGACTTGGATGCCCGCCGCTTGACAGGCGTTGACCGCGCGGATTGCCTCCTCGCGCGGCGGATCGATCATGCCCTGCAGCCCGATAAAGGTCAGGCCGCCGGCAACCTGCGGGTGATCGATTACCGTGGTATTCGGATGAATACTGAGACGGGCGAACGCCAGCACTCGCATGCCCTGACACGCCATTGCCTCGACCTGGGCATGCACCACGGCAGTGTCCAGCGGCCGGCTCTCACCGTCGGCGCTCAGGACATCGGTGCATCGGGCAAGCAGGCTCTCGACCGAGCCCTTGAGATAGATCACCGGGTTGTCACCGCCATGCAGGGTGGCCATGTACTGGTGCTGGGACTCGAAGGGAATCGCATCGAGTCTGGGGTATGCTTCATGAGTCCGTTTTGCATCGAACCGGGCCTTGCCGGCCGCTACCAGCAGCGCAGCCTCGGTGGGGTCACCTTCTATCTTCCAGGCGCTATTCTCTTGTTTCAGCACCGCGTCGTTGCACAGCAGGCCAGCACGTAGCAATTCCGAGAGAGCAGTGTGGTCGCTGAGCACCAGCGCCTGGCCGTTGTGCGACAGTTCGCCCTGCGGCGTGTAACCCACACCGGTTACCTCGACCGCTTCGTCACCCGCCCAGAGACGCTGCACCGTCATCTCGTTGCGGGTCAGGGTGCCGGTCTTGTCCGAGCAGATCACCGTGGTGCTGCCGAGGGTCTCGACTGCAGGCAGATGGCGGATGATGGCGTGGCGTTTGGCCATGCGCGCTACACCGATGGCCAGGGTGATGGTCAGTACGGCGGGTAGCCCTTCCGGTATCATGGCGACAGCCATCGCCACGGCTGCCATGAACATGTCCACCGCAGAGCCCCCATGCCACAGGCCAACGGCGAAGGTCAGGCCAGCCAGGATCAGGATGGCATAGAGCAACACATGGCTGAAGCGGGAGATCTTGCGGGTCAGCGGCGTGGCCAACACCTCGGCGCTGGCGATCAGTTCGGAGATACGGCCGATTTCGGTGTTGTCGCCGGTTTCGGTGACCACGCCGACCCCGGTGCCATAGGTCACCAGGGTGGAGGAATAGGCCATGTTGGCGCGCTCCGCCAGCACGGCGTCGTGGGCCAGTTCGCCCGAACACTTCTCCACCGGCACTGACTCGCCGGTCAAGGCGGATTCGTCGATCTGCAGGTTACGGGCGTGCAGCAGGCGCAGGTCCGCCGGCACCTTGTCGCCGGAGGCCAGTAAAACAATGTCGCCGGGCACCAGTTCACGGGCGTCAATGCGATGCTTCTCGCCGGCGCGCAGCACAGTGGCAGCCGTGGTCAACGCGCTCGCCAGCGCCGCCAGTGCGCTCAGGGCCTTGCCCTCCTGCACGAAGCCGATGATGGAATTGAGCAGGACCACGCCGAAAATCACGCTGGCATCCACCCAGGCGCCCAGCATGAGTTTGATTACGACCGCGGCCAGCAGGATATAAACTAGCGCCTGGTGAAACTGCAGCAGGAAACGCAGCAGTGGCCCCTTGCCCTTGCGCTGCGTCAGAACGTTGGGACCGAAGTTCTGCTGTCGCTCCTCGACCTCGAAACTGTCCAGGCCTTTCTTCGCATCGGTGTCGAGCAGGTCCAGCACCTCGTCCCGAGGCAGGTGGTGCCAGTGTTTTTCCAGCAAGGGTTTCATGTTGGTCGCTCTTCTCTATGTGAATTCACGGAACTCGTACCAGTCGCAGCGCTATCACGGCCAACCCTGCATTGATTCATTGCGCACGCGCCTCTGCCGGCCCAGGCTGGCAGCAGCGACGGTATGGTCATCGTGAATATCGCGTTCACAAACCTATCCGCACCCTGCTTTTCAGCCATTCGATTCCTTCACCTCTTCCTCTGCTGTCACCTTGTCACACATGCATTAGCCCTCGCTCGCGCCGCCGTGCCTGACCCATTGGTCGACTTCGTCTCTTCTAAATTTCCATAGTCGGCCAACCTTGTGAGCCGGCATGGCCTTGCGCTCGATCCACTTGTAGACGGTGTCGCGCTTGACTCCGAGGTAAGCCGCGATTTCCTCTACCGACAACCAGCGGTCTTCAATCATTCGTTCGCCCTCTGGCTCCAACCGATTTTCAATAAAAAGCGATTTCGACAGGTACGACCATCAAAGCTACTGCCGTGACGCCCTGTCCAATAAAACGGCATAGAATCATATATAACCTAATGTAATCAAACCAGTTATGCACTGACCCGTGTCAAGAAGCTCAGCGCAAGGGCGCTCTGAAATGACCACGCTGATGGGCGAAAGTACGTTGTACTCACATCAAGATAAAGATCTGCGGAAAGAGGTGGGAAAGCACCTTGCAGCGCTTCGACGGGATGATCTGATTGATATCTAGCAAGACCGCCGGATCGGCCCAGGTGACGAACTCGACCGAGAGATCATCAACCAACAGGAGTCGGCGGTCAACAATGGGAACCTGTGCCTCTGTCGTTAGAGGCATACTGTCTGGCACGAAGACAAACAGTTACGCATACGCCGCTCGATTGTCCTGATACCATGCCAAACTCAATTTTCTTATCATGGCATCGATGTGTTCTGCCTTGCCACACAGAACAAATACCATGAAATATACCATTGATGATGCAGGTTATATTACCAGTTAGATCTTTTTTATTTTTAATAATCAATAGCTTAAAAATCCCTGTCACTCCCACTCAATGGTGCCAGGCGGCTTACCGGTGATGTCATAAACGACGCGCGAGACACCCTTTACCTCATTGATAATGCGACGGCAAACCTGCTCCAGGAATTCATAGGGCAGGTGTGCCCAGCGGGCAGTCATGAAGTCGACTGTCTCGACCGCGCGTAGCGCGATGACATGTGCGTATTGGCGGTTATCGCCGACTACGCCGACCGAGCGCACCGGCAGGAATACGGCAAACGCCTGCGAAACCTGATCGTATAGATCGGCCTTATACAGTTCTTCGATGAAAATATGGTCGGCCAAGCGCAGGGTGTCGGCGTAGTCTTTGCGCACTTCGCCAAGGATACGTACGCCCAAGCCAGGCCCTGGAAAGGGATGGCGGTAGATCATCTCGGCAGGCAGACCGAGTTGCACACCGAGCTGGCGTACCTCGTCTTTGAAGAGTTCTCGCAGCGGTTCGACCAGGCCGAGCTGCATGTGTTCAGGCAGTCCGCCGACGTTGTGATGAGATTTAATAACCTTGGCCTTGCCGGTTTTTGCGCCGGCGGATTCAATCACGTCCGGATAGATGGTGCCCTGGGCCAGCCATTTGATATTGCTAAGCTTTGCTGCCTGCTGGTTGAAGACTTCGATGAAGGTGTTGCCAATTCGCTTGCGTTTTTGCTCTGGATCTTTAATCCCGGCGAGCTGTTCCAGGAAATGTGCTTCGGCATCGACCCGGATCACGCGCAGACCCAGGTGCCGCGCGAAGGTCGCCATGACCTGATCACCTTCGCCGAGGCGCAGCAGCCCGTTGTCGACGAATACACAGAGGAGTTTGGCGCCGATGGCTCGATGCAGCAATGCGGCCACCACCGAGGAATCGACACCTCCGGACAGGCCCAGCAATACTTCATCGTCGCCGACTTGTGCGCGCACCTGGGCGATGGCGTCATCGATAATGTTGGATGACGTCCACAGGTTGCCGCAGCCGCAGATTTCGTGACAAAAGCGCTCGACGATGCGCTTGCCCTGGCGTGTGTGTGTGACTTCCGGATGAAATTGTACGCCATAGAAGCTGCGCGCTTCATCGGCGATACCTGCAAATGGGGCATTGTCGGTGGTCGCGATGACCTTGAAGCCGTTGGGCAGGGCGTCCACCCGATCGCCGTGACTCATCCATACATCTAACAGACCGTAGCCCTCTGGGCTGGTATGGTCTTCGATATCGCGCAACAATCGGGAATGGCCACGAGCGCGGACTTGGGCATAGCCATATTCGCGTTCGCTGGCGGCAACAACACTGCCGCCGAGCTGCGCAGCCATGGCCTGCATACCGTAGCAGATGCCGAGCAATGGAACCCCCAGGTCGAAAATCAGCGGATCAGCGCGTGGCGTCGCGTTTTCGTGAACGGAACGTGGTCCGCCAGATAAGATCACGCCTTTTGGCGCAAAGTCATGGATTCGATCCGCGGGCATATCCCAAGGATGCAGCTCGCAGTAGACCCCGGCTTCGCGCACCCGGCGCGCTATGAGCTGAGTGTATTGGGAGCCGAAGTCCAGTATCAGGATGCGGTCGGCATGAATATTACGCATTGAAGGCATGGCTGCAGTGAAGGGGCCTGACGTAAGGTTACGGAAGCCCTGGGGGTAGAGTTGATGCTGGGATCACGGCCCTATTTCAGCCCTAGTTGCTGAAACCCTGACGACCGGTGTCAACGGTCAATACGATAGTTTGGCGCTTCCTTGGTGATTTGCACATCATGTACATGAGACTCGCGCATGCCGGCGCCACTAATGCGGACAAATTGGGGCTTGGTACGCATCTCATCGATGGTGCGGCAACCTGTGTAGCCCATGCTGGAAGCGAGGCCGCCAAGCAATTGTGTGATAACGTTAAGCACGCTGCCCTTGTACGGTACGCGGCCCTCAATGCCCTCCGGAACTAGCTTTTCTTTTTCCACATCCTCTTGGAAATAGCGGTCGCTGGAGCCTTCCTTCGCACCCATGGCACCGATCGAGCCCATGCCACGGTAGGATTTGTAGGAGCGACCCTGATAGATCTCGACCTCGCCGGGCGCCTCGTCGGTGCCGGCGAACAATCCGCCGATCATAACCGTGTGAGCGCCAGCGGCGATCACTTTGGCGATATCGCCGGAATAGCGCAGACCACCGTCGGCGATCAGCGGTACGTCCGTGCCAGCCAAAGCCTCGTTGACATTGGAAATCGCTGTGATCTGCGGCACACCGACACCCGCAACGATGCGTGTAGTGCAGATGGAGCCAGGGCCAATACCCACCTTGACCGCATCGGCGCCAGCCTCGACTAGAGCGCGGGCCGCCTCCCCGGTAGCAATGTTGCCGCCGATGACTTGGACGCCCGTGAAATGGCTCTTGATCCAATCGATGCGGTCGAGCACCCCTTGTGAATGACCGTGAGCGGTGTCCACAACGAGTACATCGACCCCGGCCTCCACCAGCACTGAGACGCGCTCCTCCGTGCCCGCGCCGACCGACACCGCGGCACCGACCCGTAGCCGCTCCCGCTCGTCGCGGGACGCCTTCGGAAAGTCCGCGGCTTTTTGGATGTCCTTGACCGTGATCAGTCCGCGCAGCTCGAACTCGTCGTTGACCACTAGCACTTTTTCGATCCGATGTTTATGCAACAAGCCCTGCACCTCGTCGCGGCTGGCACCTTCTTTGACCGTGACCAAGCGCTCGCGTGGTGTCATGATGGCGGAAACCGGTGAGTCCATGCGCGTCTCGAAGCGCAAATCACGGCCGGTGACGATACCAGCAAGGTGGCCCTGTTCAGTCACCGGAACACCTGAGATGTTATGCGCTCGGGTGATGGCGAGCACTTCGCCGACGGTCATCTGCGAGTCCACCGTGATTGGGTCGCGGATGATTCCGCTTTCGTAGCGTTTGACCGCTAAGACCTCGCGCGCCTGGTGCGCGCTGGGCATATTCTTATGAATGATGCCGATGCCACCCTCCAAGGCCATGGCGATGGCCATGCGTGCCTCCGTGACCGTGTCCATCGCGGCAGACATTAACGGGATTTTTACCTCAATGCCACGCGTCAGACGGGTGGCGAGATCCACTTTATTCGGCACGACATCGGAATGGGCTGGGACGAGTAGAACGTCGTCGAAGGTGAGGGCTTCCCCGAGCAGGCGCATGATTGACCTCAGGCGGTTGGTGGAACTCGGACAGTTAACCCACTATCATAAGAATTCAATGCGATGGGGTAAACAAAATCCTGCTGCCAGCATACCGCGTTTCGCCAAGACCCACGATAGAGATTCGAATCTATCCTCGACATTCCTGCTTGATGATGACGGATTCAGCCAACTCTTTTACCGCTGGCACCGATACGCTGGTCGACTTCAGTCGCGACCTATGGAGCGTATCGCGGCTTAATTTAGAAGTGCGGACGGTACTCGACGGCAGCTTTCCGCTACTTTGGGTACAGGGCGAACTCTCCAACCTGTCACAACCAGCCTCTGGCCATCTATATTTTACGCTGAAGGATGAGGCCGCACAGGTGCGTTGCGCACTGTTCCGGTTCAAGCGTCGGCTGATGCGATTCAGGCCCAGCAACGGAGATCGAGTGCTGATACGCGCCCGTGTCGGGCTTTATGAAGCACGCGGTGACTTCCAGCTGATTGTTGAACACATGGAGCCGGCCGGCGAGGGTGCATTGCGCGTCGAATTGGAACGGCTCAAACAGCAACTCGCCGCCGAGGGGCTGTTCGACGAGGCCCGCAAGCGCCCGCTTCCGGAATTTCCGCTGCAAGTGGGTCTGATCACCTCCACAAGCGGCGCCGCGCTGCACGACCTGCTCACCGTGTTGCGGCGCCGACTGCCATTGCTGCCAGTGTTGATCTATCCAGTTCAGGTGCAGGGCGAGGATGCGGTCTCGACCTTGGTTGACGCGCTTGCACGCGCGAACCACCGAGGAGACTGCGATTTGCTGATCCTGGCCCGCGGCGGCGGCTCGCTAGAGGATCTGATGGCCTTCAATGACGAGCGGTTGGTGCGCGCAATTGCCGCCTCTGATACTCCCATCATTACAGGCATCGGTCATGAGGTCGATATCAGTCTTGCGGATCTAGCCGCGGACAGGCGCGGCGCAACGCCTTCGGCGGCGGCGGAACTAGCGTCGCCGTCGGTTTCCGATATTAGGCAGCAACTGCAAGTTTTGCAGCAGCGCCTGATTACGGCGCAGCGCATTTGTAAAATTCGGGCGTCGCGACGCGTCGAATCGGCTGCTCGACATCTGCGCATGTTGCATCCGCTCTCCCGCCTCCAATCACGTGCACAGGCACTGGATCGGATTGAACTGCGGATGGCGGTTGTTATGCGCTATCGGCTGCAAGGGAATGCCTCTCGTACACGAAACATTAGGGGTCGCTTGGTTCGAGTGTCGCCGCGTGCTCGCGTGCTTATCGACGCCAATACTCTTAAATCTTTGGCACAACGCCTCGCAACGAGCGCTGCGCGTAACCTTTCCATTCGGCAAAAGCGCCTCGCTGCTGCGGCCGGCAGGCTCGACGCGTTGAGTCCGCTTGCGATTCTGGCCAGGGGATTTTCTGTCGTATCCCTGTTACCGGAGGGTACGATCGTCCGCGATGCACGTTTAGTTCCGAGTGGCTCGCACATTCGTGTTCGACCGCAACATGGCACGTTGATCGCGACCGTGGACAGTGTCGAATCACAGCCGCAGTAACACGGATTGATGTTTGCTTGTCGACGATCTGCTAGCGCCCGTGGCTGACAGTGCTCCCACTGCCGCACGCCAAAGTCGGATTTGACTACTTAAGAAATGCTTGAACTGCATTCCGCCATCACGCTAGGCTTACGCTCAATCCAGCCAGCCAGGCATCTTGCCCGTGAAATCGGTTCCTGTTATACATTTGATCGATGTGGCGAATCTGATCGAGCAGCGTCAGACCTTGGAGGAGGGCCTTGAGGCGTTGGCAACCGCGGCAGCCCGAGCATTGGAAGTGTAGCGCTGCTCAATCATGCTGCTGGTCGATAAGGACACCTTGGATAAACCTCGACTTCGGGTCTGCTCCCACTTCGGCAATCTGCCACTGGACGCCTACTTGCATCCGATCGATACTGAATCGAGCATCTCCTAGTAGCGGTTCATGAATAACCTATACAAGGCTATCCAGTCATCGGCGGAGTGCAATCGGGGTCGGGGTCGCTATCGGAATCGGAAACGGAATCGAGAGAAAAAATGCCCTATGCCATTCGGTCATGAGCAGCTCGACGTCTAGCGTGCGGCCATCGAGTCTGTCGGCTGGGCCTAGCGCGACTGCGAGTTTGTGAAGGACAGCGTAACGCGAAGGATCAACTCCTGTGCGCATCTCAGGCGCACATCGTAGGTGCGCGTCGCAGGCCATCGCGCTGAACAGTGCCGAGGGTAACGGCACAGCGACGAGCGGGGATCGACGTCGGTCGTTTGAAAGCGCACGAGGCTCGGCGTTGGAGTACGCTACGATTCAGGACGTGCTCTCTGGTGTGCGATGCGTTGTCCGCAGACGACAACAGCAAGCAAAAGGCACTGCTCGATCGTCGTGTGGCCATGCTCACGAAGCTCGGACAGCGTGGCTAGGCGGTCAGCGAGGAGCTTGGCGGATAGCGGGTTGGTCAGTTCGATACCGACGCCGATGCCGATACCGAATGAGTCGGCAGGCGACACCCAAGCCAAAAACCTGTTTAGAGACTGTTTAGAAAGGGCAGTCTCTCAGTCCCAACGCGATCATTCAAGTAGCCACGGAGGTGCCAGGTTTGTTGAACGAGAATCTGAACAAGCATCGCTCTCGCTGAGATCATGAATCTTAGATCGCACATGCCAGTGGACAAACAAACATCGAGCAATCTTATCGCCTTCAAGGGTTGAAGTGAGATATACAGCCTTCACCGTCTGTTAGGTTAGGGATTACCCCTATGCAAATGTAATCTTAGCTTGTATACTTCACGCGCTTTAAAATAAACCGCTGACAACTAGCTCTTTCTATTTTGCCATATAGAAAACTAGATATTCGTTCAACGGTCAAACTCTCAGCTTCCAGCCTAAGGATCAACAGAATCGACTTGTGTAGCCACCCATCGCCGCGGCGATGGGGCATCACAACCGGCTAATGTCAGCTGGCGAGCGCGCATGCCGTGGCGTGGGCAGTCAACAGTGCAAGCATGTTTCGATTATTCGAGAGTACCGAGTTCTCGAGCTTAAGGTACGAACTGATGATAAGAGTCTCGATTTGGGTCTAGAATTCTTACTCCCGCTCAACCGTCAACTTGCTTTAACAGCTTGTAAATCCACCATGAAGATCTGCTTCTGTCCGTACTACTCTATCGGCTGTCGATCCTGATAAAAGTGCCCGGCATGATTTTCCTTGACAACGTCCGAGATCCTCCACCGAGGCATTACTATGTTTATCAATCGATTCGAAACCGTATTGGCGGATTCGTCGGCCGCCCGAGAAGTGCATTATCGAGTTCGTTATCGGGTCTTTTGTGAAGAGGCGCGTTTCGAAAACGCGGCAAATTTCCCGGATCAGATGGAACGCGACTCATTCGATTCTCATGCGGTGCATTTTATTGTCTGGGATCGACTAGAGAGAGAATGGGTGGGCGCAATGCGCCTGGTGTTTGCGTCAGACCGGACGCTGCCCTGCGAAGTGATCTGCGCCTCTGATCTCAAAGACCTGAATGAACGTAGATCAAGAGCGGTGGAATTCTCGCGGCTTTGCGTCTTGGCAAAGTATCGTAAGACGGAACAAGCCTATAAGTGGGGCGCGCTGCTGACGGATAGACTAAGTGGTGCGGGTAGGGAAACATCCATTTTTTTTCGCCAAGAAGAAAATGAAATTTTTCTGCGTCTATTAGGAGCCAGTTTCGTCTGGGGGCAGGAAAATGACGTTGACCATCTCTACTTTATCATCAATCGCGCCACGACGCGCCTACTGACACGTTTTGGAATACCGCTGGAGATTGTCGGCGATCCGGTCGAACACAGAGGCTTACGGACACCACAGAGCTGCAATGTGCGCGAGGCGGAAGCCGGCATGCGAAAGACTCTGCCCGGTTTTGAGCGGATGTTAAATAACGGACCCGCTTTTGTAGCTTACTCGACATTCATTGGGGATCCGATACCGATCCCACAAAATACGACGAATGTATTACAGTTTCCGAAAGATGCGATCGCAGAGAACAGACATCCCGCGATACCGACCGCAGCTGCATGCCAGCCGTTGAGCGCTACTTTGTAAGCGATCTGTTCACATTACTGAAGTTCCTTGATTTCTCTCTGAACATCGCAAGGAGGGCGGTTACTTGGGGCCGGCATATCTAGGCTGGTTTGCGCAGGTTCGAGCAAACCCAAATAAATTGCTCCTACCTAGCTCGCCACCCACCCAGGAATCAGGAAGCTTCAGTTAATACCTACATTCCGCAAGTTTGAAATCAATCAGTTAAGCCTCTCACCGGCTTTTTGATGCGCTGTAACTCACTGATTTTTTTGTTTGATAATGACTTGAAGCTATTGATCTACGCGCGTAGCATATTGATTTTGGCTCATATGGGACACAAGGTGAAACAGATAATAGTCCCGTTGGAAATCAACGTGCTGTATCACGTCCTCACCTTAGAGCCCACATGAGCGATTTGATTTACGCCCCCCTTAAGAAATCGAACAGTTAGATGTAGGCAGAGCTATGAACCATAAAATTTTCTAATTAATCGATTTGCGCAAGATGAAGCATGACATGCGTCCAGGAACTTCAACCCAAGGTGACTGGGGTGACGAACGGAGCAGGTATCGGGGTGAAGCGCCCGCGACCTCAGGTGCCTGCGATCTCAGCTGACGGCCCGTGTGAAAGCGTTCACTGAGTAGGCGCTGGATTATCCTATTAGGTCCACTTCGTCGCTTTCTGCTATGGTTTTACTGGTCATAGGCTTGAGATACTGTTGCACGAGGCGGTCTTAGGCTTCAAAACCAGGTCGAACTACCTCTTTTTGCATCGCGGTTGCAGCTCCCTGTATCCCTGCTATAGTACGAAAAAAGATGGTCCATGCTTGAGTGTACGCCTGACAGCTTAAATGCAAAGCGAGTCTAACTTGCTTATTTCTAATTCGTACAACAGTTGCGCTGCCAGAGCTATTTGTGCGAAACACGGCTCGAAGATTGGAGATCCCGACGTGCCCAACGATTCCAAAGACGCGGAGAAATTCGACTATGGAACGGCATTCAGTCGCAATATCGGCTGGATCACGGAGACTGAGCAACAGGTGTTACGGCAGTCGCGGGTTGCAATTGCCGGCCTCGGTGGTGTTGGGGGAGCGCATTTGGCCGGGCTGTCCAGACTGGGTATCGGCGCCTTCAACATCTCAGACCCTGATATCTTTGAAATAGTTAACTTCAATCGCCAATTAGGCGCGACCATGAGCCAGATTGGTCAGCCGAAGGTCGACGTTATCGCCAAGATGGCGCTGGATGTTAACCCAGAAGTCGACTTGAATCTGTTTCCGAAAGGCATCGGAGAGCACAACGTGAATGAATTCCTACGTGATGTGGACCTCTATTTAGATGGCCTCGATTTCTTTGTGATGAACGCTCGTGAGACTGTGTTTGCGGCCTGCGCCGAGAAAGGTATCCCTGCCCTTACAGCGGCCCCTCTTGGTTGGGGAACTGCCTTGATCGTATTCGTCCCTGGCGGCATGAGCTTTGAGGACTATTTCCAGATGGCAGGTCAGCCCCATGAGGAGAAACTGATGCGGTTTCTGGCCGGGCTGTCGCCAACTGGCATGGAACTTGAGCACATCGTCGATCCGACGCGCTTGAATATACCCGAAGAGCGCGGCCCCTCCACACCCATCGGTGCCTTCCTGAGTGCAGCCGTCGCCTGCACCAGCGTAGTAAAGTTGCTGCTCCGTCGGGGTGAAGTACTCGCCGCTCCTTGGTCGCTGCATTTCGACGCCTTCACCGGCCGAAGCGAATGGGTCGAGCGACCCGGTGGCATGGGCCATCTGGAGATGCAGGCGCGGCTCGCGGCCATGCGCAAGGCATGACTGCCAGATCACTGGATGCCCCGGTCTAACTGTATCGAGGCCAGGCTGCAGACTGGTAAGCGAATCATGTCGGACGACTCGAAACCGGACACACGATAATGAAAGGCATGATCGAGCCCGAAACTATAGATAATATCCTTAATCGGGCACGCTGGGCGCCGAGTGGAGACAACACCCAGCCGTGGCGCTTCGAGCGTATCGCCGTCGACCGTTTTCGTATCCATAGCAATGACACCCGCGATTGGTGCGTCTACGACCTCGAGGGGCGCGCTAGCCAGATTGCCGTCGGTGCTTTATTTGAAACCATCGCGCTGGCGGCCGGCGCACTTGGTATTGAGGCTCGCTTCGAAATCGACTCCGATGCGCCGGAGACACGCCCGATCATCAACGTGGCCTTGGCCGCAGCGCCGGATGGTGCTGTAGACCCACTCCAGGCTGTGATCGAAAAGCGCACCACACAGCGCCGCCCGTTCAGCTCCAAGCGACTCGCAGCAGAGCATAAATCCGCTCTTGAGGCCGCCGTCGGTCCCGACTATCGCATTGTGTGGATCGAAGGGACGGGTCCTAAGTTGCAAATGGCCAGATTGCTGTTCCGCAATGCCCACATTCGCCTCACCATCAAGGAGGCGTATGAAGTCCACAAACGGATCATCGAATGGGATGCGCAGTTCAGCGAGGACCGTATTCCAGATCAGGCTCTGGGGCTGGATGCGATGACCGTCAAGAGCATGCGCTGGGCGATGGCAAGCTGGGAGCGGGTACAGTTCCTGAACCGTTGGTTTGCCGGCACCTGGCTGCCGCGACTACAGATGGACCTGCTGCCCGGCTTAGGCTGCGCCGCACATTTTTTGCTGGTCGCGAGGCAGTCCCCCGCAGACATCAGCGGCTATATGGCCGCAGGCCGAGCCGTACAGCGCCTTTGGCTTGCGTGTGCCAGCGACGACATCCAGTTTCAGCCCGAGCAGACGCCAATTATCTTTGCCGATTATGCGCGCAAGGGCATCCGATTCTCGTCCGATCAAGCGGCGATTGCCAAGGCGGAAAAGCTCAGGGTGGAGTTCAATACCTTGGCGGGCGAAGCGAACGTTACGGATGCCGTATTCGCCGGCCGGGTCGGTTACGGCACCGACGCGCGGGCAAGGTCTTTACGATTGCCGCTGGCGCGCTTGCTCGGGGCGTGATGCAACAAGCTTTGGCGCGATTTGCACTGAATTCGGTCGAATTGGTCGAGCGCATCAAGCCCGGACACGGTGGCGGGTGACACCCGGTCGCCGCTTGCGATCGGTACGCCGACGCAGCGCCTCCCTATCCGAAAATTTACAAGTGCGCATGGGGTCGCCCTCCCGGAGTCTGCCGTTGCCATATCTGCGGAACATCAACTATGTTGCCCCCTATTAGTCGCATACCGTTCCGACGGCTTCGCGCCGATGGCATTCGTTGAGCACGCGCGCGGGCTGATCCGAGTCTGCCAGCACTGCGGCCTGTCGTTTCTCGGAGCGAAATTGAGAGACATGCTGTCGATCCGTGGCCGTGGTGTGTTGTCGCAAGGCAACGGCCGCCAACTCCGCTTATGACTTGGCGTCGGGGCAGTCTCTTGCGATGCTGGAGCTGCTGTGCTTGTTCGGAGGGAGGTTTCTCATCCACCCCCGTCAACAAATTTTACAGTCGCAAATATCCGGAAAAACTCTATTTAAAAGAATGAGTTAATTTAGCTCCCGGCGAGGATTTCAATCAGTTGAGTCGGAGTTAGGCGCGCTTTGCTTAGTGGCCGCCCGATATTTGTCAGGATTTTTTACAGTTTGGCTGCTGGTAAACTTGTCTCAGTCGGTCGGATATCTCTAACTAATTATTTTTAATATAGATAATAATTTTGGCCCACGATTTGCTATATGTCAGGGAGCTTGAGCGAGAGCGTGAGAATGCGGATTGTGCCCTGCATCCTTTGCGCATCCTTGCCCACTTTCTTTAACGGACTTGCAACCAAGTCCCACGGCTGATCTAATAAAATTTTTCAAGTAGGGAGAGATAAACCATGACACGATCCGATCACAAACAAGGGCGTAAAGCTGCCCTCGCCGTGTCGGGCGCACTACTACTTTCGGCCATCTCCGGCCAAGCGATGGCGAGCATCTACGGTGGCTCGAAGCTCGAAATCCGGAACCTCGAGATCACCATTACCGATGGCGACGGTAATGATCAAAGCGGCAGTGCCCCTGGATTCTTTAACTTTACGGTGACCAACTCGGCAGTATTGAACGGGTTAAGCACGCCGCTGTCGTCAAGCACTTGTCAAGGACTCCCAGGAACCCCTGGTGGACTGAACACCTGTGGTGCTGACCCGACATTGGACACTAATGCCTCCAACGCCCCCTTGAGTAGCGTGACCCGGGCGAATAATGACTTTTCATACTTTGGCCCGGGTAACGACCAGTACGCCAACTCCGACAGCCTTATCCGAACATCGGAGTTAACGGATGATCTCACCACCAGTACCGCGCAGATCGCCGAGGCAGAGCTTCAGACCGGATCAACAGCATCCGCCAATGCGAATATCGAGTCAACAACGGCTTTGAATTTTAACTTCACGGTTACAAGTCCGGGCAGCACGTTACAACTCACATTCGAGGCAGACCCGGATCTGCTCGCGCAGATTGACCAGGACAGTGGTTTCCTAGGTGGTGTAGCTCAGGCATCGATCGCGCAGTCCCTCAACTTGACCAGAGCTAACGCCGACGGCGGTGGATCGGTCAATTGGGCGCCCCAGGGCACAACGGTAAATAACTGTTCGGTCAGCATAGCGGGCGTAACCTGCGTTGAGGATGACGATGGCGCCGATCTCAACCGGGGGGTTTCGGCGTCGGTTAATCCTCAAACCGCAGAGTATGGTCGCACCAGTAATACTGGCTTTTTCATCTTCGGTATTACCATCAGTGATCTGCCCGAGGCCGACTACTCCGTTGCTCTGAGTGGGAACACCGTCGTTACGATGAGTCAGGTCTACGCAATTCCAGCGCCCGGTATACTTTCGCTGCTCGGCTTGGGCCTGTTGAGCATGGGCTTGTCGTCGCGTCGCCGCAAACTGCGTTGATCGTCGTGCCCTTCTTAGTCTTCCAATTAACTACTGGTAACTAAAGCGATTTTTGTCGAAAGACAACTCACCTGAGTTGTCTCCTCCTCCGGCCTCGACGTCGCGGCAACCCGCCCATGGAGGGGCAGATTGCCGATTTGCGAAGGCGAACAAGAATCCGGCAACAGTTGGTAAGTCTCTCTCCGGCAATCGCCTAACTATTTCACAGATTTTGATGTGACGAAATAGCTGCGGACCGGCATGGAGTGCCGTATTGGGGAAGAAGTTAATAGCCTATTGTTGTAGCTGCGAATAAAAGATAAGGAGCATAGAAGCAAGTTGCGAAAGGTGCTGCCTGCTTAAAATGTTCAGCTATTCAACCAGAATGAAGTTTGATTCACCGCAGAGACGCAGAGAAGAGGTATGCATTAGCCTTGGTCTCTCCGCGTCTCTGCGGTGAATCCTCGTCATCTTTAAAGGCAGTGCCCAGTAAACATCAGGTTTCTCACACGCCCTGATGTCATGTCCTCTTCATCCCGATCCCGATCAAGTCGCGCTGGGCGGGTTGCACCCTGGGGTATCTTCAGCTTATTTATCGAGAAGACAGTGGCCGACAGCCTTTCTCCTGGGAAAGGCGCGGTGCTCGCGTTCGATCCGCTGGCATCATTTGCCAGGTCGCCCGCAAGCGGGCTCCTACCGACCGGCTCCCACGGCTGGTCAAGTTCCGCTCGCGGGCGAGGCGCCTTGGCCCCTCTATGTCTCTGCGGTGAATTCTTACATTCTTTGTAGCAGCACTCGTTCCGAAGATGGCCGCGTCATTGATATGAAAACTGGTCTATTGGTCGGATTTCGGACAGACCCCTCCTGTCCTGCCCGGCAGGCTTTATTTGGCAAAGCGACTAGGCGGGAGCGCGTTTGGGTGGGTCGCTCTATTAGATCGCTGATCAGATCAAGATCGGGCCTTGTTCATAAGCTTGGCAAAGACTGAGGGTTAACCTCCAACGCCACAGTATTTTAAATTGAAAAACAAAGTCTGACGGGAAAGCCCCAAGCACATGCTCGTCAGTTGGTCGGAGTTACGAACAAGGCCTATCACCGAGCTGATCGGCACGCCGTCGCTGATTGCTCAGCACGAGCTTGCGATACTGCACCTGTTCGTCTTGTGGGCGTTGGGCGGAGCGTATTCTGTCTGATTAGCGACCATGCTGTAGAGGATTGTGGCCAATTTGTGGGCGGCGGCGGTAATCGCCTCGGGAGCGCCTAAACGTGCTTGTTAGCGGCGCAAATAACCCCCGAGTGCGCTTTTGGAGTTGGAAAGCCCCCTCTGTTGTGGCGATATGTCATGCTGCGGCAGCACGGTTGGCCGAGAGGGTAGTCTTGCGCTTGACCCTGGAGATCTTATTGCCCGGAGAGATAGAGATTCATCTGATTGAGCGCCTTTTACATGTACTGAATATGCATTCAGGCCTAGCATCGGCAGCTTGGAGCGCTTGCCACGCAGTTTCCGTCACCGGTCGACTGGGATGGCCTAAAAATCCTGATCAAGGCCGAGGATTCTAAGAAACTGCCCACCTATTCCCAATTCTTGCTGAACTGGACAACCCCCTGGAAATAGGCTCCCGAGAGCAAAAGCTGGCTTTGGCGTGCCCCACTGGGACCGCCGGCTTTCTAGCCGGCTCGTCTTTGGCGCGCTTCACTGGGACCGCCGGCTTTCTAGCCGGCTCGTCTTTGGCGCGCTTCACTGGGACCGCCGGCTTTCTAGCCGGCTCGTCTTTGGCGCGCTTCACTGGGACCGCCGGCTTTCTAGCCGGCTCGTCTTTGGCGCGGCTCAATGCCGCGCCAAAGACGGAGGAAATCGCGAAAATCCCTCAAACCCGAGCCAAATCCACCCGAGCTGCACATGTGGGAGGTGACGCGCTAGGTCGCTTCAGCCGCAAGATCGCCTGATGCGGGCAAATACAATCCCATTGAACGTTGTTGGGGCATCTTGGAAATGTACTGGAATGGCGCCTTGCTTGAATCATGTTGTGGTTCCATCGGCAGCAGCAGAGTGCTGGTAACCTATTTTCCGAGAGTTGCCCTGTACGATTAAAGTAGGGGAAATAATTGATGGAGAGTTGCTATGGCGATTGCCGGAGATAAACATACCGGCTGACGCTGGATTCTCGTTCGTCTTCGCGAAACGGCAACCCGCCCATGGTGGCTCTATGGGCGGGCTGCCGCAACGTCGATGTCGGACGAGAAGACAAGCCAGGTTGTCTATTTCTCGGCAGAAATCGCCTGAGCAACAAACCGCTTTGCCGGCAGCAACCGGCAGCACGCAATGATACGCCCGCGACTTAATCGAATCTTTCGACTACTTGGGCTGGGGTTTGTCGCCTTCTATCTCTGCTAGTACGCGTTTGGCCTCTTTGGCCTGATCGGTCTCTGGGGCGTTCCTGATCAGCTGCCCCAGTAGCGCTTGTGCCTCGTCGTACTGGTAATGTTCAGCCAACGCACGCCCAAGGTCGAGTTGCATCTCGGTATTGGCCGGTAATCGTTGCATTGCCTGGCGCAACATAGCGATGCCGTCACTGGTGTCGCCATGCATGAGCAATAACTTCCCATTGGTGGCAAGCACATAGGGATCGGTAGGCAACAACTCCATGGCGGTACGTGCATAGCCCAACGCGGCCTCGAGATCGTCGTCCCGACTCAGCCAAGCGAGGTTGTTCAGGGCCGCAATGTGGTTCGGGTAAGCGTCGACAATGCGAGCATAAACGGCTTTGGCATCGGCGTCGCGCTGCAACGCCAGATAAGAGCCGGCGAGCGTCATCAGCAACTTCAGGTTCTGCGGCGACTGCTCGAGGCGGCGCTGCATCAAGGCGATGGCCTCGTCGTAAGACTCCTGTACCAACAGCGTGCGGATCAGCAACAGTGCCAATTCGTTATTGTTCGGATCGGATGCCAGTGCTCGCTCAAGACTGCCGCGCGCGCGGGCATAGTCGCCGGTGCCCAGCGCGAACCAACCTTCAATCTCCAGCACAGCGACAGGCTCTCCGAAGTCGTCCCTCAGCGTTGCGATGGCCGCGTCGGCCTGGGTAAGCCGGTTCTGTCGGGCAAGCGATTTGATTTGGCCGATGCGTGCCTCTAGGAAATTTGGGTCCAAGGTGACGGCCCGGTCGATGGCGGCGTCGGCCCGCTCGCTCTCGCCGCCCTTTACCAGCGCCTCCGCGAGATAGAATTGTGCTGATGCAGAATCGGGAAAGGAGCGGACCCATTGTTCCGCCGTTGCTAGGGCTCCTTCGATATCATTGGCAAGGAGCTGTGCTCTTACCCGCAACTCGTAAAACTCGGGTGTTGCTTCCATTTGCGCCTCGCTCAATCCCGCAGTCAATTGCTCGACCTTGCCCGCATCGCCTGCCATCAATGTCTGCGCAGCCAGGACCGCACGGATATCTGATGCTTCTGGATGATCGATGAGGGATGATTCGAGCAGCCGCAATCCCTCTTCCAACTCGCCCAGCTGCGCTTGCAACTGGAACAGCAGCAGCGTGCCTTCGCTGCCAAGCTCATCTGGCCGTAAGCGCTGGAGTACCGCTTTTGCCTGGGCTGGGTCGTTTGTCTGCATCTCAACTTTGGCGAGATTGACGGCCACATCTGGCTGTTCCGGGTCCAGCGCAAGGGACTCCTGAAGCCTGCGCTTGGCCATGTCCCATTGGCCAAGCCTGAGGTGAGTGGCCGCAATGAGATTGATCGGGTCCGTTTTCCTTGGGGATTGGGCCGACAGGTCTTGTGCTTGTGCCAAGGCGTCTTGTAGCTTGTTGTTAGTAAACGAATCCAAAACCCGAAGTAAGCCCTCCTCATAATCATTCTTATTGCGCTCCAGATCGGTCGGTTGTTCGACTAGCGATCTCGTCAATTCCTCAGCATAAGCCGAGCTGGAGTCAATTAACTCAAGCTGCTTTGCGTATTTCGTACTCTCTGCGTCCTTGCCCTGCAACAGCGTAATTGCGGTCAGCAGATCGAGGGTGACGGCGTCGCCAGGCGCTTGGGTCAAAGCCGATACGAGGGCATCTTCAGCGACCTTGTATTGCGAGGCGTCGGCATCCGCAACCTGCAGGCGTTTGACTGTGACGAGGCCGTCGCCGATGCGTGTCGGCGACAGAAGGTTTTTGGTACGGGAGATGAAGAACTGCGCGTGAACCAATGCCTGCTCCGGCTGCTGGAGCATGATCCGAGTGACTGCCAAGAACAAACGATTGGGAAGAAATCGTGGATTTGCTGAGTAAACCGCGTCGAACGCTTCCACTGCTGCTTGATATTTTTCTTGCTCGAAATGCAAGCGGCCTTTCACGTAGTTTACATATGGGTGATCATTGAGGTTAGTGTTCACCAGGACGGCCAGTTCCGCGGCGGCCTCGGGATAGCGCTTGAGTTGAGATAGGGCCAGAGCGCGCAACGCATGCTCTATTCCAGGATATGCACGCTTTGACGCAGCATTGTCAAAGGCCGCCTCCGCCTGCGCATACTCACCCTGTGCCATGGCCAACTCCCCGCGAAGCCCCCACGCATCTGGTGCCTCGGGGTGTGTTTCGAACGTGCGATCGATCCATTGACGGGTTTCGTCGAACTGCCCTCGGCGGCCGTACAGCAGGGCCATGCCGAGTTGGGCAGGGAGCGAATTCGGCGCTATAGACAATGCGCGCTGCAACGTATCCTTGGCCTTGCTCCATTGGCGATTAGAGGCCTCTGCGAAGCCGCGCATACCGAGGATATCTGCCCGGTCGTTGAGTGGCATGTCGACTGGCATCAGATAGGCGGTGTCGATCACTCGATCCATCTCTCCCTGAATAAAGATGGCCTTGACCAGAGTAGGCCACCCGATTACCGGATCAAGGCCTAATTCCATTGCCTGTTGGATTTCTTTTTCGGCTCTCGCGCCGTTGCCAAGATCAATCGAAGTTGTTGCCAGCATCTGTCGAATTTCTGGCGCGTCAGGATGTTCTTGCGCCGCGTTGAGTAGGGCGACGAGCGCAGCGTTCGTTTCGCCATTGGCAATTTGTGCGTCTATGCCATCAATCAGACCGGCGAGCTTTGAGTCTTGTTCATCATCGGCGATAGCAGCTGACTGCCACATACCAAAGAGAAGAACCAAGAGCAGGCTGAATAAACCATGCATTATAAAATTCCTGTATATCGTTGAACGTTCATTGAATACGAGTTGCAATGTTTTGCTAGTCATTGTGATCAGCGGGGTAATTTGGTCGCTCGGTCGGTTGAGCAGCATTGTAAAACACTGGACAGCCGCACAATTGATCGGTGCAACATGTTTGCCTCCCAGCGAGCATCATGAGTTGATCATGGCAAAATGCTTGAGCCGACCAGCATGCGTATCGGCATCGGTCAGCATAAACGACCAACGATGCCGGCAGAAGGTCAAACGTTGTAGGGAGGGGAGCCTGCACGGAAGGCTGATCTGGTGCATCGCAGCGAGTATACCGCCTCGCGATGATGGTGGACGAGCCGACGGCTGTCGGTTATCGGGCTGGCGGTCGAATGGGCTTCAGCAACGAGGTCCCAGAGCGCTGGGATAATTAACAAAAAGTCGAAAGTGCTGCCGCAATGAGACCAGTGACGAGATGGAGGCCATTGAGGCCCAGACCAGAGAACATCTCGAGATCCCAAGCGCCATCGGGAGTAGGCCGAGCGTCGTCGTGATGCTGGTGAGCAGGATTGGCCGCAAGCGCGTGTCGAGTCCGCGCCGGATCGCTTCTGCGCGGCTTTACCCCGCGCGATAGCTGCGGGGGTATCCTCAGTTAATTTGTGGAGAAGACAGTGGCCTACAACTTTTCTCCCGGGAAAGACGCGGCGCTCGCGTCCGCTCCGCTGGCATCATTTGCCGGGTTGCCCTAAGCGGGCTCCTACGCCGACCGGCTCCCACGGCTGGTAAAGGTGTGCTTGCGGGCGAGGCGCCTTGGCCTCTCTGCGCACTCTGCATCTCTGCGGTGAATCCTTACATATTTTCAGGGCAGAACCCCGGCCAGGAAACCATAACTGTTTGATTATACTGAGTTTCTCGTATTTGACATCATTAAAGTGGTCTTTTTAAATCGATATGTTACGAGAACCGGGGACTTCGAGTTGATGAGTAATTAATTACGCGAACTGTGATACCGGTCCGGACTGCCGGCTCGCATTGGATGTACTTTTTCTTAGTGGGAAGACTCTTGCCGTCTTGCATGGCTCGTTGCTCGATATATCTGCGCTCCTAACGAAGTGAATGGCGCAGCATCACGAGTATAGCTTGCGAAAAGCAGAGTATTACTGTTGGGATCATATCGAGGTCGATAGCTAGTGCGCTCAGGAGTATAACCGTGAGTCAATTTAACCAAATACGTATCAGTAGCCTGCCTATGGCGACGCTTGCAGATGCACTTCAGGACGCCGTAGAGTTTGAGCGTTTGTCGGTTCGCATATACATGGATTTGGCGACAAAAGTGGATTCTCAGGTGAGGCCTCTTCTGTTGCGGCTTGTCGCCGATAGCAAGGCGGATGGGGAATTCTTGAGTGACTTTGCGAAATCCGCCGAATTGGGTAAGGTGCCAAGTCCAAATTTGAAGTTCTGCTTATCGGATGAGGCATCGCGCCAATCCGTCGACCCTGCAAGCCTGGGGGACGAGCCCATCGAGGATGATGTGCTGGACTATGTCGAGGTTCGAGAGAAGCTGGCATGTAACTACTACAAATATATGCTTGGCCAGACGCGGGCAAGGCCGCTTCAGAAACTCATCGTGCGGTTGATCGAAACAAAATCTCGCCATCAAGAAGAAGTGTTGTCTTGCAGTGCGGCATTGTTCTTGATTTTTTGACCCCGATATTCGATATAACACACTACGTAGCTTATCGGCTTATGGTCACGGCTAGTGTATAGGAATACAAGAAGATCGATGTTTTCCTGTCTGCAGATCTTGCCCAGGTAAGATGTAACTGCGGCCAAATCGCATCTTCGGTCCGGATGCGGCCAATACGGCAGCATTAATTAATGGTCTGGGATGCAAGGCAAGGCAGGGCAGTCCGTACGTTGAACTTCTGGGTCTCGAAAATATCAGTAGTGCAGAACGCAGCGTGTCGATCCATAATACAGATCATATTCAATACTAGCCTCGGTTTGTACCCGGACGAACGTTCTGCACCTACTCCCATGATATAGGTCGCGTTATGAAACATGATCAACAGCCAGAAGCGATACAAGGCAGAATCTCACCTTGCATGTCTGTGCATGACGCCTTACGAACCGCAATCGCTTTTGAACAGTCCGCGCAGGCATTTTACCGAGAGCTTGCGGATCAGGTACATCCAGAGGCCCGCCCACTGCTACTCGATCTTGCGGACGAGGAGCGAAAACATGCAAAATTGCTTGAAGATATTTCGACTGCCGAACGTCTTTCGTACACGCTAAGTCAGCAGTATAAAATCCCCCCCACACAACCTCGATTAGACGAGTATATCCATCTACGCAAATTATCTGCTGGCGCCTCGGAGGATGAAATCCTTGACTATGTCGAGAGCCGAGAGCGGATCGCTTTTGAGCACTATGGCTACCTGGCAGAATTGACACCACCTGGGCCATTGCAGCAACTGTTCGCATTTCTCCGCGAGGAAGAGCGCCGGCACGAATCGGAAATTCAATCGCGCTGGTCGGCAACGTTCAACGTTTATTGAATTCCTTAGATTGCGCTCCAGTAGCGAATGCAATTTCCAAATCCAGTGATCGCCTTGACTCCTAGGTCAACGCTGGGTCGATCATGGCTAGACTGAAATGTTAGCCAAAGGTATTTGGGGGCATGCACCGGCCACCATCAGTAATCAACTCCCAGATGTCCGCGCGCTCCCGCTTGGCGCGTTGCAACATTTCATCTAGCTTGGTATAGCAGGGCTGTCGTTTGCCGTGGAATTCGATCATCTGACCAAGCTTGGTCCAATGGACTCCAAGCCGACTATACATCCGCAATAAAGCGGGCTCCATTTCTGCGACCCAATGCGTGAGTCCTTCCTGGGCACTGGTACAGACCATCGCTTGGACCAGACCCAGCGATAAATGTGGCACCCGGCGTAATTCTTCCTTTTTTTCGGGTTCGCGCCAATCCGGCCCGACACCGGTTGGAGTTGGCGCATCTTCAAGACGGCGTCGGAATGCTTTTGAAACGGCGAAGCGCGAGACCTCCGCGATGGTCTCACGCGGCAACAGGCTCTCATCGTAGAGCTCGGGTTGCTCGCAGAGAGTCTCGATCGGTAATGATCCCATTGGATTACTCGGGTTTGGGCGAATCAGGCGCACGGTGCCGGCTGCCAGCCCAGTCGGACGGTGAATGAGTAAAGAGTGGTGTGAGCGCCGATCATAGATATCTGTTTCCTTCTGATCGGGAAATTCGGACGGTTCTTCATACGCGTGCTCGATACAGTAAACCTGAAAGCGAAGACCAAGGGCTTCATCTAAAAGCTTGGGATTTGAGCCGATATTACAGTGAATCTCGAAGTATCGACCGAATAATGTTTTAAGCTCTTTAGCCACAGCAACTCCTCATCATCTGCTCGAAAGTCTACCCGTGCCGGGTATTGCCTTTAATCAACGCTCGCAAGTCGACTGGGTTTGGTGTTATCCAATCATGCGCTGATGGTCGTGGATCGGTCGGAGAATTCTGTGGATCTTCGATAGCTATCCAAGAAGCTGACCTATTTTGTCGCTTTAGCGGCAGCGTGATCACTTTGCATTTCGTCCATGGCTTTTTCCTCCGGGGAGATTTTGAAGCGGGCTCCGGGGAAGACCTCGGGGCTGCCGATGCGCAGCTTTTTTCCGTCAGGCCCTGAATAGCTTCCCAGCAACAGGACGCGATTTGGGTTACCTTCAACTGGGTCGACCCAGTGTTCTTCGAAACTCTGGCGTACTGTCTCTGGCGGCAACATGACTGCACCGCTTCGCTCTGGCGTCGGGATGACCAGCTCGGTTCGCAGCCCACCGCACGATGAAGCGACCGCTGTTCGCAGCTTGAGTTCAATGGCGATTTTGCGTGTAGTCGGAGCAAAGCCGGAAATTGTGCGCCACATCGAAGCTGCCACCTGTTGTCCCAACTCGGACAAGGTTAAATGAATACCATCGAATTGCTTAGACATGTTTGTAAGTGCTGCGTGTTGCTCAGGCGTCAGCGCGAATGGTACGGTCAGAATGGTGAAATCCGCCACCTCACCGATGTGCTCACCAACGTTGACCCATTGTTCCGGCTCGACATCGCGTTCAGTTACGCGCCAACCGGTTGGGGCGAGTACTTTTGTACGCTTTAATCGTTCGTTGAGAACCCGCGATTCAACCTCTAGACGCCATTGTTCGTTTTGATGATTGGCGAGTGTCTGCTGGAAGGTATCCAGTTGGGATACCACAGCATGATTCTGACGTAGAAGCTTCTCATAACGGTTCACCTCACGCTTATCGAAGGCGATCTGCAAGCACAGTCGAGTCTGCTCTACGTTGACTTCTTCCAATTTCAAGCGCAGGAAGGTGTCGTCCATGCGCGCAAATCTGCTTTCGCCACCGATCGTGGCACCAACGTCATAGTAGATCGATTGCACGCGCCCGGAGGCTTCAGTGACCAGAGGCAAACGAGCGCATGCGCTGGTGAAAACCGTCAGCGTGATTTCCCGCATTGCGGGCTATGCGACCACCACATGTGTTGACTCAGCAAGAAGGTTTTGACTCAGCAAGAAGGTTTTGACTCAGCAAGAAGGTTTTCGCAAATGCTGAAAATAATCGAAAAAAGGCTAGCTTGATTAAAGGATTGGCGAATTTCCCCAATCTGCAATCTAGGCTCATCAGATCAACACACTGTTCGTTAAAAACCAACCTATACCAGAATCAAGCTGGGCGCAAGTCTGTACGAGTGTGGTTTGATTTTCTAATATAAAGCGGCTGCATTGCTGCGGAGGCTGGGTTGGCGTGGTGCTGGGCTTGGCCATGCCCTGAGAGTGAATCATTTGTTGCGCTTGACGAAATTCCGCAGCCGCTGACGCTTTTTGGTTTGGCGTGGGGTGAGCTTATTCGTTCGTCCATCGTATGGGTTGTTGCCAGTCTTGAATTCGAGGCGCATGGGGGTACCGAAAAGTTGCAAGGCTTCACGGAAGCGGTTGATCAGGTAACGGCGGTACGTATTCGGCAAGTCCTTGGTTTGGTTGCCGTGAACAACAATGATGGGTGGGTTGCGCCCGCCCTGATGAGCATAGCGGAGCTTGATGCGGTGACCGCGTACCAGCGGTGGCTGATGTTCTTGGATGGCATCCTCGAGCAGTCGGGTCAGCACCGGTGTTGGTAGTCTGCGCATGGCGTTGGCGTAGGCTGCATCCACCTCGTCGAGCAGCAGCCCAACGCCGCTGCCATGCAGTGCCGAGATGAAATGTGTAGCGGCAAAGTCCAAGAACGGCAGTTTGCGATCGAGTGCATGTTTGATGCCAGCGCGTTGTTCGGGATCGAGACCGTCCCATTTGTTGACAGCGACGACCAAAGCGCGACCGCTCTCAATCACATGCGCTGCTAGGGTAGCGTCCTGCTCACCGATGCCTTGTTGGGCATCCATCACAAGTACCACGACATTGCACGCGTCAATAGCCTGCAAAGTTTTGATAACACTGAATTTCTCGATGGCACCGCTGACGCGTGCACGGCGTCGAACACCGGCAGTATCAATTAGAGTGTAATGCCGTTCGCCGCGGGCAAACGGAATGTAGATGCTGTCGCGCGTGGTGCCGGGGCTGTCAAATGCGACCACCCGCTCTTCCCCCAGTATACGGTTGATCAGCGTGGACTTGCCGGCGTTCGGGCGCCCTACAATGGCGATCTGAATGCCCCTGTCCACGCCTGGCACCAGATCGGTATTATCCGACGGTGGCAGCAGATCAAAGATCTGTTCGATCAATGCTGTAACACCACGGCCTTGGGTTGCGGCAATGGGGTGAGGATCGCCGATACCGAGTTCGTGGAACTCGGCACTCACCAACTCCTGGCTCAAATGGTCAATCTTATTGAGAATCAGAGTCAACGGCTTGCCGTTGCGCCGCAATTCGCGGGCGATATCCAAGTCTGCCGGGCTAACGCCTGTATGAGCGTCAACCATGAACAGCAGATGATCGGCTTCGTCGATGGCAAGCCGCACCTGACGTTCCATCAGCACCTCAATGCCGTCACCGCCACTGATTCCACCAGTGTCAACCACCAAGTAGGGACCAGGGCCGACACGGCCGATGCCATACTGTCGGTCACGCGTGAGACCGGGGAAATCTGCCACCAGCGCGTCGCGAGTCCGCGTAAGTCGGTTGAACAGCGTCGATTTGCCCACGTTTGGCCTACCCACCAGTGTGATGACAGGGAGCATGGTTGTCTTGATCGGCTCAGCGGATGTCGATTGCATCGGGAACCGGTCCTTGCGCCGAGTTTTGTGCGGGTATGATCTCGGTGTTTGGGGCGCTCACCTTGGTTGCGGCACCCGCGCCGCTTAATGAGGCACCGGGTGCGGGACGGGCAGCGGCGCCGACACGCAGCGCGGCAAGCGTGCCATCGTTGGCGTAGACGTAAAGCATGCTATTAGCGACCACTGGTCGATGACCGATGCGATCCTTGGCGATGCGTTCATAGCCGAGCAGTCGTCCATCGCGGGGTGAGATCAAGTGCACATAGCCGTCAAAGTCGCCAACGGCCAGAACGCTGCTTACCAGCGCGGGGGCTGTGAGGCGTCGATGGGCGAGGGCCTCCTGACGCCAGCGGCCAGCTCCGTCCCTGGGGTCGGCCGACCAGAGGTTGTCATCGGAATCGGTTACGTACAACGCGTTCTGGTCGGCGGTGAGCCCAGCATGGGCGGATAGTTCGCGGCGCCACAGGATAGTGCCGCTGGTGATATCGACTGCTGCCAGGTCACCATTGTAGGTGGCGACGTAGACAATGTCGCCGACCACGAATGGGTCGGCATCGATGTCGGCAATACGATCAAGTTCACTGCGACCGCGAGGTGGTGTCACGGTTGCTTCCCATACGGGCGCACCTTGCTCGGGTTCCAGGTAGACAAGCTTGCCGCCTGAAAAACCAACAATGATTCCTTCGCCGGCCGCTACCGGCGTGCTGCTCCCGTGTAGGGTCAGCACTGGTGCGGGGTAGGAGAAACGCCAGCGCTCCGAGCCATCGCCAAGGTCGACCCCGTATACGGTATCGTCGATGGTATGCACCACCACCAGATCATTGATAATGCGCGGGATGGATAGAATCTCGCCGCCAAGCTGTGTACGCCAGCGCTGACTGCCGTTTCCGCTCGATAGGGCCAGTAGCACGCCATTCGTGCTGCCTGCGACCAGAAGATCGCCTGCCACGTCTGGGCCGCCACTGAACTGAAAATCAGTTTTGCGTTCCCACAGCACGCGACCATCTCGTGGTGAGAGAGCAGCAATCTTTCCGCCTGGATCCGCCATGTAGAGCCGCCCATTAGCGATGGCTGGTACCAGTCTTAGATGACGTTCGTCGGTACCCTTGCCAATACGCGTTTTCCATAGAATGTCGAGCTGAACCTGCTGGGGCAGGTTTTTGTCGATTGCGCTGGGGGGGTTGGGATCTTTTTCGCTGCTGAGCCAAGATAATGCGCCGCAACCCGGCAGCAACCCGACAGCAGCGACGAGAAAACCGATGCAGACATACAATCTGGCGATGTGCGGCATGGTGGATGCTCAGGATGCGTCTTCCGCGGGTAGCTCCCGGAGCTTGAGTTCGATTAATCTGGCGTTTGCCGCTCCGCTGTCAATGGCTTTCTGGTAGGCTGCCCGGGCTGCTCCAAATTGGCCCTGCGCGGAGGCGATGTCGCCTCTCAGCGCGGTAAAGTCAGCGGCGAAGGCATCACTGTTGCCATAAGTGTCGATGATGTTCTTGGCCTTGGTCAATTCGCCGCTGGCGATTAAAACGCGTGCCAGGCGCAATGCGGCAATCTTGGCGAGCCCGGGATCTGGTGCTCGCTCAATTGCCGATTCCAGCGCTGCCGAGGCACCGATTGTGTCTCCGTTTTCGATGCGCACTTTAGCGGCGGCGAGATCCGCGAACATGGCGTAAGGGGTATTGGCATAGTTGCCAACCAAAATCTCCGCCTGTTTCTCGGCCGATTCACTCATGCCATTTGCTGTATTCGCCGTGCTGGACAGCAGTTGTTCAAAGGCGATAGACGCCTGCTGTGCGACGCTGTCCTGGTAATTGACCCAAGCGCGCCAGCCAATAACTGCACCGAGGCCAATGGTAATGCCGGCGATCACTGATATGCCGTTTGCTTTCCACCATTGTTTGATGGCTTCAACTTTTTCTTCGTCTGTTTGCAGTTCCGTCATGGATACTTCCAGTAGATCAAGCGTTAAGAGTCAGGTTCATTCGGCTCGAATGCCAGCTTCCCCTATGCTGGATTCGCTAGCGGATGTCTCAGATCCTCGCTCGGCGAGGATGCGCGGCAGGATTTCGTGCAGAGCCTCAAAGGCTACCGTGCGTTGCTCGCCGTCATGACGCAATGGCTTCAGTCCGACACTGTTTTGGTCGAGTTCAGCATCGCCTAGCACCAATGCGATCTGGGAGCCGCTGCGGTCGGCCTTTTTAAACTGACTTTTAAAGCTGCCGCCACCGCAGTGGCACAGCAATCGCAGCTTCGGCATTTGTTCGCGCAAGCGGTCAGCCAGCAGTGGTGCTGCGGCCTGGGCGCGTTCGCCAACTGCCACCAAGTAGGCATCGGGGCCGCTGTCGATATGGCCAGGGTCAATCAGCTCGATCAGCCGTTCCAGGCCCATCGCGAAGCCAACCGCTGGAGTCGGGCGACCACCGAGTTGTGAGACGAGTCCGTCATAGCGTCCGCCAGCACAAACCGTGCCCTGGGCACCGAGATCATCGCTGATCCATTCGAACACAGTTCGATTGTAATAATCGAGTCCACGCACCAGACGTTGGTTGATCTGGTAGGGGATGCCAGCGGAATCGAGCCCGGAACACAGGTTAGTGAAGTGTGTTCTTGTGGCTTCACCGAGGCAGTCGAGCAGACTTGGTGCATCGGCGATCAGCTGTTGCATGGCAGGATTCTTGGAGTCGAGTACACGCAATGGATTTGTGCTCAAGCGCTTTAAGCTATCGCCGTCCAGGCGCTCGCTGTGACTGCTCAAATAGGCTGATAGATCGTCGCGATAAAGAGCGCGTTCGTGAGCGTCGCCGAGGCTGTTAATTTCCAGACGCAGATTGTCGAGGCCGAGCATGCGCCAAAACTGCCGTGTCATCAGGATCAGCTCGAGGTCGATGTCGGGACCCTCGAGTCCGAAGACTTCGACTCCGATTTGATGAAATTGCCGATAGCGTCCGCGCTGTGGTCGTTCGCGCCGAAACATGGGGCCGCAATACCAAAGACGTTGAGGCTGCTCGAGCAAGCCGTGCTCGATGGCCGCGCGAACGCAGCTCGCGGTGCCCTCGGGCCGCAGCGCAAGTTTGTCGCCGCCGCGATCGGCAAAGCTGTACATCTCTTTTTCGACGATGTCTGTCACTTCGCCGATGGAGCGTTTGAACAATTCAGTGACTTCGACCAGAGGCGTGCGCAGTTCGCGATATCCGTAGCGATCGAGTAGATTGCGCGCCTTTTCCTCCAGGTGCTGCCAAAGCGCGGAGCGCTCGGGCAGGATGTCATGCATTCCACGAATGGCTTGAATCTTATTCGGCATCGGTCATCGGTGAGCTCTACGTTGGTCTAGTCGAAGTTTGTACTCGGCACGGCCGTTGTTACGCCGTCGGCCGCTTGGTTGGTAGGCTGGTCTTCTTGCAATTCGGCCGGATCGAGATTGAAGCGCGCGACATTGCCCTTGGCAATGGCGCGGACATCGAAGGGCTTGCCGCCGACCGTCAACTCCACCCCCGCGGCATTGCCCAACACGAGGGAATAAGGCGGCTCTCCGCCGAGCACGTGGCGATCGCCCTTCGCCATCTCTCCGAACAATTGCGCTTGACCTGATGCATCGCGGACATTGACCCAGCAGGGGTCGGAGAAGGCAATGACAACTTGCCCCGCGGGGGAAGTATCCAGAGCGGATGTGTCGGGCGCGGCCGCGTCGGGTTCGCTTGTGACGTCGGCCGAAAGGGGCACCGGAGATGATTGAGTGTCGTTGACGCTCGCTTGAGGCGACAGCGGTGGTGGTGCCAAGGCCGGTGCAGTCTCTACCGCAGGTTGCTGTATGTCGTTTGGTCTGTCTAAGATGACCGATGTACTTTCGATCGCTGTTGGATCGCTGTCGCTCGCTGTTGGATCGATCTGCTCGGCAGCCTCGCTGCCTGCCAAGGGCGGATCGGATGATGGTACCAACGCAATGGGATCGGATTCGATCTGCTTGGGTCGTAACGCGTCGGATTCGGCTTGGCTGATTTCGCTCATGTCAGGTTCGGTCGACACACGCGAGGGCTGCTCTTGATTGTTTGCTGAACTTGATGCTGTAGCAAAGGGATTTTCACCGTTCAGCGATAGATAGACCATCGCGCCGATCAATGCCAGTGCGCAGATCAATGCCAACAGCGGCATACTTAGAAAAAGAGGCTTATGGGGCGGGCGCTTTGCGGTCTGACCACGTACGCTTGGAACACTGCCCGATGATGCCTCCGCGTCAGGATGTAATTCGCGGAAGCGTGCGATCAGCGGTTCTGGATCTAGTCCCAGCAGGCGCGCATAGCTGCGGATGTAGCCAGCCACAAAGACCGCGCTGGGCAAACGACGGTAGTCATTATGCTCCAACGCGTCAACCGTGTCAGGGGTGAGTCGCAATTCGCTTGCGATACGCATGATCTCCAGTTTGCGCTCCTGCCGAGCATCGCGCAGGGCATGACCTGGAGTGTTGATATCGACGGGGGTCGATGCGTGCGGCGTCAGAAGTGGCGGCTGAGGCGGAATAACGTCGGCTTCGATGTCGTCGGCGGCGGGAATATTCATGGGTTAGGCATTGTTGTCAAAGTTGCATGACTTCGGGCGAGTCCGGGAACCGTTTTCGTAGCGAATCGGCGAGGGCCTTGGCGCCTTTTGCATTGCCAATCCGTGCTTCGATGCGAGTCGCGAGCAGTAATGCTGCGGGCGTAGCCTGCCCGACGCGGGAGTAGCGGGCCATATAATTTCTGGCATCCTGATAGTTGCCGCGGTCAAAGTTGAGATTCGCCATGGCGAGCAGCGCTGGAGCATAGTTCGGATTAGCCGATAGTGCCTCGCGCATGTATTGCTCCGATTCGCGGCGGCGATTCGCGCGTCGCGCGCAATCCGCTGCGTTCATTCGGGCCACCTCCGGCGTGCTGTACAGGGGATCTTGTAATGCCAGCTCGAATTGTGCAATCGCCTCGCTGTATTTACGTTCGAGACAGAGCATTGATCCGTGTGCATTCAGGAAATCCGGGTTTTTTGGTTCGATGCGGACCGCCTCGGCGAATCGCTGCCGTGCTTCGTCTGTCTTGCCCAGGCGTTGATAGATGATGCCAAGCACGTAATGTACGCGCGGGTTTCGCCTATCTTCCGCCAAACCCTGTAGAGCACGCTCGAGTGCCGCGTCCATTTGCCCGCGTTGATAGTAGGCAGCCGCCATATTCACATAGAGGTCGGCCGGACTTTCGTCTGCCGTGCCGTTTGCGCCGGATTTCTTTGCAGCCCCACCTGCGCAGGCCGTTAAAAGCAAACAGCCGAAGAACGCGGCGGTAAGTTGTTTCATCGCGCTCGTGCCAGGCCGTCGACCGATATCGAGATATGGCGCCGGCTGCGATCTTGTACACGGCCGATCAGCTGTCCGCAGGCGGCTGCGATCTCGTCGCCCCTGGTCTTGCGCGTGGTGGCGACTAAGCCGGAGCGGATCAGACGCATTCGAAAAGCATCGATACGTTCCTTTGGGCTGCTGGCAAAGCCGCTGTTGGGGAACGGATTGAAAGGGATCAGATTCACCTTTGATGGCGTACCCTCGAGTAATCGAATCAGCGCCTTGGCGTGGCGATCGCTGTCGTTGACATTGTCGAGCATGACATACTCCCAGGTGATGCGTCGGCGCTTTTCGCCGCGCAGATAAGCGCGGCATGCTGGGATAAGTTGCTCCAGTGGGTATTTGCGGTTAATGGGGACGAGCTGGTCGCGCAATGCGTTGTCTGGTGCGTGCAGGGACACTGCCAATGAAACATCGCTGACTTTGGCTAAGCGCTGGATATTGGGTACGATTCCGGAGGTCGATAGAGTCACCCGCTGTTTAGCCAGCATGTAGGCGAAATCGTCCTGCATGACATTCATCGCCCTGACGACTGCCTCGAAGTTTGCAAGCGGCTCCCCCATGCCCATCATCACGATGTTGGTTGGTGTGCGTCCCAGCCTATGCTTGGCGTACCAAAGCTGCCCGATGATTTCGCTGCTGCTGAGATTGCGATTAAAACCTTGACGCGCGGTGGCACAGAAACGGCATTCAAGTGCACAGCCAACCTGGGATGAAACACAAAGCGTGCTTCGACCTTCTTCCGGGATGAAGACTGTCTCCACACGCTGGCCATCGGCGAGCTGCAAGACCCATTTTATCGTGCCGTCCGCCGATGGCTCCTCTGCGACCGCACGTGGTATGGTGATTTGGGCCTCGCGTTGGAGCCGCCCACGCACTGCCTTCGATAGGTCCGACATGGCATCGAAGTCGAGCACAGTATGCTTATGAATCCATTTGAATAGGTTGCGACCATGAAAGGGTTTTAGGCCCCAAGCACTGACTAACGCCTCGCTTTCTCCGCGATCAAGGCCCATTAGATCAATGCGCTGTTTCATCGGTTGCGTCGAACTAGGTACACTGGAGCGCGGGGAGATGGTCGAATTGCCGTTTATAATGGGATCGCTACTCATGCTGGCTGATTGTGCGGGAATGGCATAGCTAAGCCGGCTCAGCGGGTGCGCTTACAGATGCCGTCCGGGAAAAAGAAGCCGATTTCGCGCTCGGCGGTGGCCGGCGCATCAGAGCCATGCACCGCGTTTTCGGTAAAGGAATCGGCGAAGTCAGCGCGCAGTGTACCTGGTGCGGCATCGGCCGGGTTGGTGGCACCCATGATCTCACGGTTGCGAGCGATGGCGTTGTCGCCCTCCAGCACCATCACCATGCAGGGACCAGACGTCATGAAGTCGATCAGTTCGTCGAAAAATCCTTTGCCTTGATGTTCCGCGTAGAAGGCAGCACCCTGCTCGCGGCTCAGGTGTAACATTCGAGCCGCGACGATCTGCAGACCGCCATCTTCAAAACGTGCGCAAATCTGGCCGATGACATTCTTGGCGACGGCGTTGGGTTTAATGATAGACAGGGTTTGTTCGACGGGCATGGTAACTCCGACTGGCTGTATTCACTAGGTTTGGTTCGGGATGAAGCGGTCAGCTCGCTGACAAAGATCCGCTGATTTAAAATGCGTTGGCAAGGCCAGCAGTCAGTGCGATGGGCTGCGACAGTGTGAGCGAGTTCTCAGAGGTCATCGCTTCCGTTTTTCAAGCACAGCGCTGGATTGTACGCAGTTTAGACCGTCACGGTCTATCTTAACTCGTTGCCCTGCGCCATGGCCCGTGATGGGTAAATGATACAGGATTGATCGACCAAGCGAACGGCGAAGCTGAGACTAAAAACATCTCTATATTGTTCCCCGCGGATGATTCTTGCGCAACACCATCTGCGCGCCCTATACTTCCGCCTGACATCCACTTAAACACATTTTGTTATTTCTTGTCGCATATTCAAGTTATCTTCCCCGTTTGCTCTTCCGACTAGGCATTGGGGATTTCCGTACTGTAGTAGCGGGAGCCCCACGTGGCTGAACAGCGTTCTGAACCAGGTGTCGAGCTTTCTGTCATCTTACCAACCTACAACGAGCGCGATAATATCAGCGCGTTGGTGACTCGACTCCATAGTTGTCTCCAAGGTATTGAGTGGGAGGCGATTTTTGTC
Organism: Thiohalocapsa sp. PB-PSB1; assembly: GCA_016745215.1. Classification (GTDB taxonomy): domain Bacteria; phylum Pseudomonadota; class Gammaproteobacteria; order Chromatiales; family Chromatiaceae; genus Thiohalocapsa. The sequence continues at coordinate 7,162,633 of CP050890.1, read as the reverse complement.
GATGATGACTCGCAGGACGGTACTGCAGACCGTGTGCGCGAAATCGCCCGTGCTGATCGTCGAGTACGCGTGCTGCATCGGGTTGGCCGCCGAGGGCTTGCCAGCGCGTGCATCGAAGGTATGTTGTCATCTTCTGCCCCCTATCTAGCGGTGATGGATGCAGACCTGCAACACGACGAGCAACTCCTGCCGGCTATGCTGACAGCTCTCAAAGCTGACTCCCTGGATATGGCGATCGGCAGCCGATATGTGCCAGGTGGAAGTACTGGAGCCTGGTCAGCAGATCGGGCCTTTGCTAGCCGCTTTGCCACCCGGCTCTCCGAGTGGATACTGAAGACACCGTTGCAAGACCCTATGAGCGGATTTTTCATGCTGAGGCGGGATATTTTGCATGAGGCTCTTCCAAATCTTTCCGCGATTGGATTCAAAATATTATTGGATATCATATCATCTACAAAGCAGGTTCTTCGCGTTAGGGAACTGCCCTACACATTTCGCGCTCGGCAGGCAGGCGAGAGTAAACTCGATAGCATGGTTATTTGGGAATACCTGATGCTACTGCTGGATAAATCCCTCGGGCGCTATGTACCAGTACGTTTCATACCTTTTGCTATGATTGGCGGACTCGGCGTCTTTGTGCATATGGCAGTGCTTTGGCTTGCGTTTCAAGGTGCTGGCTTTAGCTTTGCAGTGGGGCAAGGTATCGCGGCTCTTGTGGCAATGACCAGCAACTTTTTTATTAATAACCTGTTCACCTACCGAGATCGCCGCCTCGAGGGGTGGGGGCTCGTCAAGGGCTGGATCTCCTTCAGTATCGCCTGTTCGATTGGTGCGATTTCGAATGTCGGCATTGCAACCTATCTGTTCGAGGCGAATACAGCGGGTTGGATCAGCTCGGCGCTGATCGGCATCGTTGTCGGCGCTGTCTGGAACTACGCCGTAACGTCCGTATACACCTGGAGTAAACCCAAAGCGGCTTAGAGACAATTCAGAAACAACCTATCAGAGGTTATCGCGGACTGGTATAGCGACGAAAAACGAGGAACGCTGTCTGCGTGCTAGCCTCTTATTATGGAGGGTATGGTCACTGTAGAGAATATGGCAGAGATCTTGGGCAATGATACATTCATGCTCGACCTCAGCGGATCATGGCCCACCGCGCACGTGGAGAATCGAATGAATAATCAATCTGATCACCGCGAATTCATCCATTGTACCGATCTGGACGGTCGCATCTGCTTTGTCAATTCCGCCTGGAAGGAGTTTGCCATGGAGAATAACTGGGCACTCGGGGGTACAAAGGCGCTTGGCTCAAACCTGAATGCCGTGATTACAGATCCGCAGACACGCCATCTGTATTCTCTGTTGATGGAGCGCGTTCGGGAATCCGGTCGCGTGGCTCGCTTTGGCTATCGCTGCGATTCGCCGGACTGTCGTCGACTGATGGAAATGCGGATGCAATACCAGGATGCGTTCAAACAGTTCGAGTTTCGTAGCCGCGTGTTGCATATGGAATGGCGTGAACCGATAGCCTTGTTGGACAGCCGACAAGCGACACGCTCCAGCGACACCCTTCTGGTCTGCAGCTGGTGCAAATCGGCATTGGCAGATCAAACCTGGGTCGAGGTGGAACAGGCCGTGACGAAGCTGCGGCTGTTTGCCGCGGATTCACTGCCCTGCATCAGTCATGGTATTTGCCCTAACTGCAGCGAGCGCATGTCGAGGTTTGCTCGGCAGGCACGAGATCCGGCATGAGAATACTTGTTATTGACGACAATCGCCTCCTGGCTACCATCCTTGCCGACCATCTGGTGGCGCGTGGTCATACCGTTGTCGCTGCCTTCGATGGCCACATGGCCGAGGTATTTTGCGAGCGCGATCAGTTTGATCTGCTTGTCATCGACATGGTGTTGCCGAAACTGGATGGCGTCGATCTGCTTGCGCGGTTGCGCGAAAAGTACGACCAAGTCCGCGCCATTATCGTCACCGGTTTTCCGGAGTTGGCGGCAGAGGAATCCGCCCGCTTAGCGGAACTCAATGTGGTCGGTGTGTTGCATAAGCCGTTCTCGTTTTCCGACGTCGACGAAATGATGGAACAACTCGATCGTTAAATGAGCAACAAGCGGTCTGCCCAGGCGCCGATTTCGACAAATAATGGACTCGCTTTCGGGCTGCCGAGGGTTGCCGGTTCTTCGACCGTCTTCCGGCTTGATCGGGTCAGCAAGCGCTATGCCGATACACTGGCTCTGGATGACATCACTCTAGGCTTCAAATCCGGGCTCACCACGGCCTTGATTGGCCCTTCCGGTTGTGGCAAATCAACGCTGTTGCGAATGCTCATCGGTCTCATCGAGCCGGATGCCGGGCATGTGTTGTTCCATGAGCAAACATTGCATGCCGGCATCTTGGCCGATGTGAGAAAGCGCATGGGCTATGTCATCCAACAAGGGGGGTTATTTCCTCATCTGACAGCCCGAGAAAACGTGACGCTGATGGCGCAACATCTGGGTTGGGATCGGGAATGCATCGAAGCCCGACTCGCGGAATTGGCGGAACTGGCACATTTCCCGTTTGATGCACTCAACCGCTATCCGCTAGAACTTTCCGGAGGTCAAAACCAGCGTGTTAGTTTAATGCGTGCGCTGATGCTCGATCCGGAAGTGCTCTTATTGGATGAACCTCTGGGTGCGCTTGATCCGATGATCCGTTTTGATCTGCAAGAGGATCTCAAGCAGGTGTTCGCGACCTTGGGTAAGACGGTCGTGATTGTCACTCATGATCTGGCGGAGGCCGGATTTTTGGCACAGACCATCGCATTGATGCGCGCCGGTCGATTGGTTCAAGTGGGCAGCCTGCAAAACATGGTATCCAAGCCGGCGGAACCATTCGTCGAGCAGTTCGTGCGCGCACAACGCGGCTATCTGGACGCCCTGGATGACCCGCGATGAGCCATGGGCTTGTCACGTTGACCGCGCCTATCCCACGCCTGCTGGCGCTGTGCATCCTAGCGCTTTTGCTCTCCGCCTGCACCCGCACCGACGACAAGGTCGCAATCGGCAGCAAGCGGTTTACCGAAGGTGTCGTGCTCGGCGAGGTGCTCTCTGGGCTGGTTGCCGATGCCGGGATTCCAGTCAGGCATCGCAGTGCCCTGGGTGGGACACGAATTGTCTATAACGCCTTGGTCAGCGGCGAGATCGATGCCTACGTGGAATACTCCGGAACCCTGCTGCATGAGGTGCTTGCGGATGCCGAACTCAATGCCGGCTCCGATGCTGCCCTGACCCGCGAGGGTTTGCTTGCACGTCTTGCCGAGGACGGCATCCGTCTTGGTGGCAGCCTCGGCTTCGAGAATAATTTTGCTCTTGGCGTCACTAAGCCACGTGCTGCGGAACTCGGACTGAGCCGCATTTCCGATCTGGTGGGGCATCCGAATCTGCGTCTACGTTTTGGCACCGAGTTCATGGAGCGTGCCGACGGCTGGCCAGGGCTCCAGGATGCCTACGGCTTACGCCAACGCGATGTACGTGGCATAGAGCACGAATTGGCGTATCGTGCATTGGCATCAGGTGATGCGGACGTGACGGATCTCTACACCACAGATGCCGAAATCGCTTACTACGATCTGCGCACTTTGCATGACGATCGCAACTACTTTCCCCACTATCAGGCCTGGTTGCTGTATCGGATTGACCTTGAGCAGCGCTTGCCGGCAGCGGTCACGGCGCTGAAGCGCAGCGTCGGGCTGATCGATGCATCGCAGATGATTAGGCTGAATGCCGCGGTCAAGATCGATGGCCGCTCCGAGGGTGAGGTGGCTTCGGAACTGCTGCGAGACGAACTTGGCATCGACCTCGATCACAACGACGAGGGCTTGTTTGCCCGGCTGTTGCGTAACACCCTGGAGCATACGATCTTAGTGGGCGTTTCGCTGACGGCAGCAGTGCTGGTGGCGGTGCCCCTTGGTATCGTCGCCGCTCATCGTCGACGACTTGGACAGCTGGTGCTCGGGATTGTCGGCATCGCCCAGACCATCCCCGCGCTAGCCCTGTTGGTGTTCATGATCCCATTTTTTGGTATTGGCGCCGGGCCAGCGTTGGTGGCGCTGTTCCTGTACAGCCTACTGCCCATCGTCCGCAATACGCATGCTGGAATCAACGGCATCTCAACACCCCTACGCGAAGCCGCCGAGGCCTTGGGGTTGCCACCCGCAGCGCGACTGATGCGTATTGAATTGCCGTTGGCCATGCCGACTATCCTGACCGGCATCAAGACAGCCGCGGTGATCAACGTTGGTGCCGCAACCCTTGGCGCGCTCATTGGCGCGGGCGGATATGGTCAGCCGATTCTCACCGGCATTCGTCTCGATGATACCGCGCTGATCCTGGAGGGAGCGGTGCCGGCGGCCCTGTTTGCACTTGCCATCAGCTGGCTGTTCGAGCGCGCCGAGCATGCGGTGGTTCCGCGCGGAATCAGGGCTAGGTCTGGCTGAGGCGATTGCCAGGGAGCTGATAAGGGGGAACCGGTACCAGACTGGGATGTTTTGCTGAATCGCGACTGGGAGCCTGCTGCATAAGGCGCTCCATCAGGACTCACGCTCTCGGCGCTTGAGCGCCATCCGGCCTTTGAGCTTGATCAGGTCATGCAGATCGCAGAGCATGAAATTGCGGTTGGCGGGCTTGCCAAGATGCTTGACGGTTGCTGGATGGCCGTTGTGATAGCGCCGTGCGGAGATGCGGAACGGCTCCGGTAGGGATTGATTGAATGGGGAGGGTTTGATCAATAGCCGCACGACCTGCTCGAATAGGAGTGCATAGCGGTCGTCGTCCGGCTCCTGATAGATAGACCCTAGATCTTTGCCGTAGATCTGGAACAATTGCGCATAATCATCATAATCAGGCTGGGAACGGGTCATCGGCGGCCTCTTTATAAGCGTGCGTTATTTTGCAAGCGCGTCGCGCAGCAGCACTGCTAGATGGCGTGCGCGCTGGTCGCCATGGGCGCGCATCTGCGCTCGGCAGGAGAAACCGTTGGCAACAACAAGGGCTTGCGGGGCGGCACGTAGAGCTGGCATCAGCGCCTGCTCTGCCATCGCGGTGGCCATTTCAGCATGCTCGGCTTCCAGCCCGAAGGTACCGGCCATACCGCAGCAGCCGGCTTCGATCATCGAGAATTGATGTCCAGGAATCAATTTCAGCACCCGGCGCATGGCCTTGGTGGCGCCGACTGCTTTCTGATGGCAATGTCCGTGCACCAGGGTCGCGCCGCTGCCGATTGCTTGCAGCGGCAGATGCAAACGTTTGGCGATGATCTCCTTGGCGAGAAACTCCTCGAACAAGAGCACATTGCCCGCAACGCTCTCCAACTCCGCTCCGAGTCCCAGCGCCCGGGCATCGTCGCGCAGGCCGAGTACGCAGGATGCTTCCAGGCCAACGATCGTACGCCCAGCCCTGATATGGGGCAATAGAGCGTCGACCACACGCCGAACCTCAACGCGCGCAGCGTCGATCAAGCCTTGGGCCAGATAGGTGCGACCGCAGCACAGTGGGCGCATCGCCTTGGCGTCCATGACAGCGGGCTCCGCAATCGACACTGAATAGCTGCCCGCATGCAGCACTGCAATCGCCGCCCGGGCGATATCCGGCTCGAAATGGCGGCTAAATGTGTCAACGAATAAGACGACCTCCGGCAGTTTCTCGGCGCTGCCGATGCACTTGCCAGCGCTCGAGCTGGGAGCCGATGCGGGTCCAGGTTCAGTGCCGGAAGCAGCATTGTTAGACGAAACCTGAGAAATGTCAAAGGCTTGCCGCGCGGGTTCCGGCAGCGGTCGGTCCGCGACCATACCCAGCCAGCTTCGACCAATATAGGCCAGCCATGGACTGCGATTGCGCCATCGCATCATGATCTTGAGCCATGGCCAGTGGTGTAACCAGCGCGGCAGATGGGCAAATAAACGCCCGCGCGCGCTCAAGCCCTGGTGCACGCGGCGCTGGGCCATGTATTCGGCCTTGATCAGCGCCATATCCACATTGGCTTCACACTCGCGTTTGCAGCCCTTGCATGCAATACATAGATCCATCGCCTCGGCCAGGGTCGGGTCGTTCAATGCCTGGTCGACTAGGTCGTTGGACAGGGCAGCCTTGAGCAGTCGTACCCGTCCGCCAGTGGATAGATTAGGATTGCCGCTGACCTGAAAGCTCGGGCACATTACCTGCTTGCCGGACGCTTCGCACTGACGGCTGTTGATGCAGACCGCCACGGCTCGCGCAAAGTCGCCGCCGTGACGGGGAATATCGGCATAGGCATCGCCCATGCCGGCGTCCTGATAGGCGGACCAATCGAGTTGGAGCTTCACACCAGGGTCTCCCAATTTACACTGCTGAATTTCCATTTCCTAGCAAAGCTGAGACCAGGTAAAACAAGGCCACAATCAGGCAATGGATTTATTTCCCATACTCCTGTTCTAAAAATGAATTATAGTCCAATGCAGCCTATCTGCGGGAAAATGGATCGGTGCATCCGAGCAGCATTGTCGTCAATGCGACAGATCTTTCTTGCATTTGCTCAGATCCCGTTTCCGTACGCACTCGAACCCGCCAATCCACTGACGCTGTCGTTGATGCTAATCAGTAATCCGCAACAGGATGGAACGCTCCGACAGCTCAACCATTGTCCATGCTCCAAGGATGTACCACAGTCACCAAAGGCGAGTTCTTTGCAGTGGGTAGCAATGACTGCGAGTAGAGCGAAGAAGTGCGAACCCTGATCAGCGGCTGGTGCCTATGGGGCGCAGCCCGCCTAGCGTACTTGATCGCGATCGGGATCGGGAGCGAAAAGACATGGCATCAGGGCATGAAAAACTTGACATTTACTGGGTGCTGTTCTCAAAGAATGCGAGGATTCAACGCAGAGATGCAGAGTGCGCAGAGGGGCCAAGACAAATGCATCCTTTGCGCTGCGTCCTTCGCATTCTCCGTGGTGAATTAGGGCGATTTCTGTCGAGAAACAGACCACCTGGCTTATCTTCTCGTCCGGCATTGTTAGGTGACAATTAACTTGGCCGGTCGACGACAACTAACTTGGCCGATTTTAGAGGCTAAGGTAGCTGGCATTTTCGCAACCAAACGGCGCGTGAATGTCAGGCAAGCGGATCACCATTGAGCAGGTCAAGTTCTACATGAGCAACAGAAAGCAAAGTCGCACGCAGGCGCAGGCGAGCGCCAAGACGGGCGTATCCGAGCGCAGTGCACGGCGGATCGAACACGGGGAGGTCGGCGTATTACAGCGCAAGGAGCGGCACTGGCGAACGCGCGCGGACCCGTTTGCAGGGGTCTGGGAGGAGGAGATCGTCAGTCGTCTGGAGCGCCAGCCGCGCCTGGATGCGACGACCCTGTTTGAAGACTTGCAGGAACGCCATCCGGGAGAGTACGGCAACGGCAAGAAGCGCACCTTCCAGCGTCGGGTGAAGGCGTGGAAGGCGCTGCACGGAGCGGACAAGGAGGTGATGTTCCGCCAGGTGCAGGAACCAGGTCGGCAGGGGTTATCGGATTTCACCGAACTCAAAGGGCTGGTCGTGACGATCGCTGGCGAGGAGCTGGACCACCGGCTGTACCACTTTCGCCTCGCCTACAGCGGCTGGAGCCACGTCAAGGTCGTGCTTGGAGGGGAATCCTACAGTGCGCTGGCCGAAGGGCTACAGGAGGCGCTGTGGCGGCTTGGTGGGGCACCGTTGGAGCACCGCACCGACAGCCTCTCGGCGGCCTACAAGAACCTCAGCAGCGAAGCACAAGCGGACCTCACCGAGCGCTACACGCAGCTCTGCGCGCATTACGGCATGACGGCCACGCGCAACAACCGTGGCGTCAGTCACGAGAACGGCGCCGTGGAATCGCCGCACGGGCACATCAAGCGGCGCATTGTGCAGGCGTTGTTGCTGCGTGACTCGGCCGATTTCGCCAGCTTGCAGGACTACCGAGAGTGGCTCGACGCCCTGCTGGTGCGTTTCAACCGGCGTTGCAGCGAGGCGCTCGCCATTGAGCGCGCGCAGCTGCAAGCCCTACCACGGCGGCGCACCGGCGACTACAGCGAGCAGGTGGTCGTGGTCACCACCTTCGCCACCATTGATGTCAAGCGCGTGCTCTACAGCGTGCCCGCACGCCTGGTCGGCGAGCGGCTACGCCTGCATCTCTTCGACGACCGCATCGAGGCGTACGTCGGCGCAACCTTGGCGCTCACGCTGCCGCGGGTGTACAGCGTCAACCACGAGCGGGCACGGCGCATCGACTACCGCCACCTCATCGGCGTGCTGGCACGCAAGCCGCAGGCCTTTCGCTACTCGCAGCTGCGCGAAGACCTGCTGCCCAACGCCACCTACCGCGCGATCTGGCAGCATCTGGACAGCCACCTAGAAGCACGCGCGGCATGCAAACGCATCGTCGGCATCCTCGCCCTGGCCGCGCGCGCCGACTGTGAGCAGGCGCTGGGCGCGTATCTGCTCGAGCGCATCGCCGCGGGTAGCGTGCCCACGCTGACGGCGCTGGAAAGCCGTTTCGACGCCCGCGACGCAGCCACACAGCAGGCTGAGCTGCGCGACCGGCCCAGTATCCAGCACGCGCTTGCGAGCTACGACCACCTGTTGCCCGCGCAGGGCCAATCCATGGAGCTGCACTGACATGGTCCAGACCGCCACATTAGCGCTGATGCTCAAGCAACTGAACCTCACCAGCATCGCCCGCCACTGGCAGACGCAGCTCGAGACAGCCGAGCGCAACGGCTGGGACGGCGCGCGCTACCTCAGTGCGCGATGCGAGCAAGAGCTGGCCGATCGTCACAGCCGACGCATTTCGCGTTACAGCAAGGAATCCCAGTTGCCCCCGGGCAAAAGCCTGGCCAGCTTCGATTTCGCCGAACTGCCAGAGGCGACCCGCGCGCAGATCCAGGCCCTGGCCGGCTCCAGCGACTGGACCCGCCAAGCGCGCAACCTGCTGCTGTTCGGTGCCAGCGGCGTCGGCAAGACCCACCTGGCCGCCGCCATCGGCCATGCGCTCACCGAGCGCAACGTGCGCGTGCGCTACGCCAACACCACCGCGTTGGTGCAGCAGTTGCAACTCGCCCGCGAGCAACTGCGCCTGGAAGACGCGTTGCACAAGCTCGACAAGTACCCGCTACTGATCTTGGACGATTTCGGCTACGTCAAGAAAAGCCAACAGGAAACACAGGTGCTGTTCGAACTCATCGCCCATCGCTACGAGCGCGCCAGCCTGATCATCACCTCCAACCAGGCGTTCGCCGACTGGGATCAGATCTTCCCCGACCAGATGATGACGGTGGCCGCCGTCGACCGCCTGGTCCATCACGCGAGCATCATCGAGATCGTAAGCGATAGCTACCGGCGCAAGCACGCCCTCGGCCAGCGCGGCAGCGAGCCAGCGAGCCAGCGAGCGCATATCCGGCGCCAGCGAACAGGTCGACGACAAGCAGCGCTGACAGCGCGCGGCGTAACGAACCGCGCGCGTCGGCCATCAACCCCGAGGCCGAGTAATCGTCGTCGCGAGCGCGCCCGCACGGCGCGCGACGACAACCCCACGGCGCGGCGCCGCGCCCCTGGCGGGTCCGAGCACGTCCAGTCGCCCTTCGGGCTTCTTCCCGTGCTCGGACCCGCCAGGGGCGCCCCAAACCACCCCACAACACAGGAGGCTCCCACCCCAAAGAACAGCGACAACTAACCGGCCAAGATAGTTGTCGCTGACCGGACAAGATAATTGACATCGGATAAGATCGAGCTTCGCGCTTAGTGGCATGTTTTATCGTGCTAGTGCAGCGGTGCGGATGTCCCGCTACCCTCTCCTGCTCTATCGGCAAGGCACTGTACCTTGCGTCCGACCTGCCGGCATCGCGGCCTGTTCGCCCGCAAGCGGGCTCCTACGTCGGCCGTACCCGTTAGCTTGTAGGAGCCCGCTTGCGGGCGATGTGCCGGCTACACGGCAAGGATCGAGCTTCGCGATTAGTGGCATGTTTCATTGTATTCGTGCAGCGGTGCGGATGTCCCGCTACCCTCTCCTGCTCTATCGGCAAGGCCCTGTACCTTGCGTCCGACCTGCCGGCATCGCGGCTTGTTCGCCCGCAAGCGGGCTCCTACGTCGGCCGTACCCGTTAGCTTGTAGGAGCCCGCTTGCGGGCGATGTGCCGGCTACACGGCAAGGATCGAGCTTCGCGCTTAGTGGCATGTTTTATTGTGTTAGTGCAGCGGTGCGGATGTCCCGCTACCCTCTCCTGCTCTATCGGCAAGGCCCTGTACCTTGCGTCCGACCTGCCGGCATCGCGGCTTGTTCGCCCGCAAGCGGGCTCCTACGTCGGCCGTACCCGTTAGCTTGTAGGAGCCCGCTTGCGGGCGATGTGCCGGCTACACGGCAAGGATCGAGCTTCGCGCTGAGTGGCATGTTTCATTGTATTCGTGCGGCGGTGCGGATGTCCCGCTACCCTCTCCTGCTCTATCGGCAAGGCACTGTACCTTGCGTCCGACCTGCCGGCATCGCGGCCTGTTCGCCCGCAAGCGGGCTCCTACGTCGGCCGTAGCCGTTAGCTTGTAGGAGCCCGCTTGCGGGCGATGTGCCGGCTACACGGCAAGGATCGAGCTTCGCGCTTAGTGGCATGTTTTATCGTGCTAGTGCAGCGGTGCGGATGTCCCGCTACCTTTTCCTGCTCTATCGGCAAGGCCCTGTCTTGCATCCGACCTGCCGGCATCGCGGCCTGTTCGCCCGCAAGCGGGCTCCTACGTCGGCCGTACACGTTAGCTTGTAGGAGCCCGCTTGCGGGCGATGTGCCGGCTACCCGACAAAGATCGACCTTCGCGCTTAGTGGCATGTTTTTATCGTGCTAGTGCAGCGGTGCGGATGTCCCGCTACCCTTTCCTGCTCTATCGGCAAGGCCCTGTCTTGCATCCGACCTGCCGGCATCGCGGCCTGTTCGCCCGCAAGCGGGCTCCTACGTCGGCCGTACCCGTTAGCTTGTAGATAGGCTGTCGAAATCTGCAGTCTCACTAAAACAAGCGCTTCCCGGTTCATGGATGCTTAGTCGGGGTCGGGGTCGGTGTCAAGGTCAACATTAGGGATTGGTATCGAGCTGGCTGTTTTGATCGATGAGCGGATTCGATTCCGATTCCGATAGCGACCCCGACACCGATGAGGCTTCCCCAGTGCGTTCGATGAAGCAATCCAAGACCCGGAATCGGTTTGGCATCAAAACTCAGGACATTCCGACAGCCTAGTGCTCTGCTGGCCCAGTGCTCTGCTCGGAAGTCGCGAGACCGTTTGCAGTCGTTGTCGTGGTCGTCATCGATAACACACGACGAGCGATTCAGGGCAAATGTATCTAAATCCTGCATGTTTTCTGCGTGATCGACTCATTTCATGAACTTTACTTAAACGAGCCGTTGAAAGTGCCTCTTTTTTCTGGCTATCACAGCTATAGATTCTGATTATCCTAGTAATTTATAAAAATAGATTTTGATGCGTTTGCCCTGACGAGCGATTAAGACAACGATCAAGACAACGACAAACAGCAGAAACGGTAGCGGGACATTCGCACCGCTGCACTAGGGTGATTTGTTCGCCTGACGTTCAAATCGAACAAAATCCATCGAATATGCATTGTATTCGTCTGCCGCACAATGCCGACGGGCGACCTCCGTCCATTGCTCCGGCTCCCATGGCGGAAAGCGGGTATCGCCATCGATATCGGCGTTGATCAGGGTCAATTCCATACGCAGTGCAAAGGGCAGCAAGGCGCGATAGATGCTGGCGCCGCCGACGATCATGATCTCAGGTTCGCCAGCGGCGGCGGTGATGGCGGTCTCTGGACTGTCGACGACCTCGCATTGTGCGGGGTGAAAGAATGGATCGCGGGAGATCACGATATGGCGGCGGCGCGGCAGTAGGCCGGGTAAAGACTGCCAGGTGCGCCGCCCCATGATGATGGGTTTGTCTAATGTCAGGTGTTTAAAATGCGCCAGATCAGCGGGCAGGTGCCAGGGTAGATCGTTAGCATGACCGATGACTCGGTTGCGGGCCATAGCTGCGACGATGGTAACGAGAGGACGTTGTTGCGTCATGGACCGCATTATTTGGTTGGGTTTTGCCAGACATTTTCACTATTGCTTCCGGCTTGGATAAGCCGGCGTGGCGGTGATGGCACCTGGTGAAATGGCTGATCAGATGCAGTGAAGGCTGCTTGCAGATCTGCTCGAGCGGATGCGCGCCCTTGTTCCAGGATGTCAGGCATGTGGGTTCGATGATGCGATTAAATTGACCCGGGGCACAGGCTGACGCTTGGTGCGGAAGGGCTGAATAGGCTAAAGCGAGCCGGCTGCCAGAGTCTGCGATGCCGGCTGGGGTTGAGCAGGCATCGAATCGGAAACAAGCGCGGGCGCCGACCACAGGCGTTCAAGGTTATAGAAATCGCGCACCTTTGGCAGCATGATATGAACGACTAACCCATTCAGGTCCACCAGCGCCCACTCGCCAGCGTCGACTCCTTCGCTGCCGATTGCCGGTTCTCCAGCCTCCTTGGCGCGATAAGCGATTGTCTCGGCTATGGATTTTACGTGACGGTCGGAGGTACCAGATGCCACGACCATGTAGTCCGTGATTACGGTCTTGCCGCGCACGTCCATGATTGTCACATCACGGGCCTTCATATCGTTTAGGGTTTCGACGATCAGGTCTTTCAGTTGCTCAAGCTGCATCATTTCCCCTCTGGGTTGGTGTTTGCGGACTCGATAGGCATAGGTCGACCGGCGATGGCACGCTGATCTACTGGATTATGGGCTGGCATGGCTCGCTCGGTCTGCACTCCATAACAGGCATTGCGCTCAATGATGTCGAGCACGGCATCTGGCAGTAGGTAGCGCGGGCTGTGACCGGCGGCCAACATCTGGCGAATACGGGTGGACGAGACGTCGAGTTGGGTCACTGTTTTGAACCAGATATGCCCGGCAGGGGTGTGTTGCAATTGGTTGTGCCGCATGACGCGCCGACGCTCGACTTCGGAGCGCAGCTCAGGATCGCGCTGTAACGAGACTCCAGGCCGCTGCATGACCACCAGGTGGGCCAGATTGAGAATGTCCTGCGGGCGGTGCCAATCAAAAAAGCCGTTAAAGGCGTCGCCACCGACCAATAAACAGATCGGTAGATCATCACCAAGTTCCTGGCGCAGCGAGATCAGGGTATCGACGGTATAGGACCGACCTTCACGAGATAATTCTCGATCATCGACGCGGAAACTCGGTTCGTTGGCGATGGCTGCCTCCACCATTTCCCGCCGTTGTGTCGCGGCAACGCGAGGTTGTTCGCGGTGCACCGCGATATTCAGAGGCATGAATCGCAACTCACTCAATGCGAGCGCCTGTTGAACGTCGAGGGCCGGGCGCAGGTGGCCGTAGTGGATCGGGTCGAAAGTGCCGCCGAAGATGCCGATCATACCGCGCGCTGAATGGATAGCGGTGGTGGGACAGGAGGTCGAGGTTCGCATTCAGACAGGCCACAGGCATTGTCGCCGATGCGTCGCTGGTGCAAACCTCTACTGCGGTCGGTGCCGTATTGCTCATACGGATGACTGTAACAGACCGATGGAGTTTGGCTCATATGGCAGTCTGGTCTATGCGGCCGCAGTTGCGCACTCTGGTGCAGATGCATGATTTTGATAAAAGGAGAATAGTGGGAACTAGAAAACCAAGCGAAAAAACCTTTCGATCTGATTTGGCAGTCTTTCCAAAGTCAATTAGTAGCGGTTCATGAATAACCTATACAACGCTATCCAAACATCGGCGGGGAGTGCAATCGGGGTCGGGGGTCGCTATGGGAATCGGAGTTGGTCAGTTCGATACCGACGCCGATACCGATACCGACGCCGATAGCGGTACCGAATGAGTCGGCAGGCGACACCCAAGCCAAAAACCTGTTTAGCTTGTTTCTGCACCATCACTTAGAGCAAACCTTTCTCAAACTCATTCGATAATACTTTAACAGAAAAGCACCTCAGCAGAAAAATCCGCGGTATTTCTGCTAGCGGAGCCTGGCTGCAATCAGGAGCTGAAGCCGCCTCGCTCAGGGGCGCACCTGCCCATCCCCGAGCACAATGAACTTCAGCGAGGTGAGCCCTTCCAGGCCAACTGGCCCGCGCGCATGAAACTTGTCGGTGCTGATACCGATCTCGGCACCGAGACCGTATTCGAAGCCGTCGGCGAAGCGCGTCGAGGCATTCACCATGACCGAGCTGGAATCGACTTCGCGCAAAAAGCGCCGTGCGCGAAGATAGTCGGTGGTGACGATGCTGTCGGTGTGATGTGATCCGTATACCTCAATGTGTTCAATGGCAGCATCCAGGTCAGCCACCACGCGCACGGACAGAATCGGTGCCAGATATTCCGTCTCCCAGTCCTGGTCAGTGGCGGGCACGGCAGCATCCACCAATGCCCTGGTGCGCTCGCAGCCACGCACTTCGACGCCCTTGTCGAGCAGAGCGCTTGCTAGCCGCGGAAGAATATCTGCTGCGGCAGCCTCGGCCACCAGCAGGGTTTCCATGGTGTTGCAGGTGCCATAGCGCTGGGTCTTGGCGTTCATAGCGATTTCGAAGGCTTGGTCGAGATCAGCGCGGTCGTCGATGTAGACATGACAGATGCCGTCCAGATGCTTGATGACCGGTATCCGTGCTTCGCGACTGATGCGCTCGATCAGACCCTTGCCGCCGCGAGGAATAATCACGTCGATGTGCTCCGGATGGGTGATCATGGCGCCCACCGCGGCGCGTTCGGTGGTGGCCAACACCTGTACCGCGTCGGCGGGTAGCCCAGCGCTCTCCAGACCGGTGCAGATGCTGGCGGCAATTGCCTGGTTGGATGCAAACGCCTCGGAGCCGCCGCGCAACACCGCGGCGTTGCCGGATTTTAGGCATAAGGCAGCGGCATCTGCGGTGACGTTGGGCCGCGATTCGTAGATGATACCGACCACACCCAGGGGTACTCGCATACGCCCCACTTGGATGCCGGATGGACGCAAGTTTAGATCGTTGATGGCGCCGATTGGATCCTCCAGCGCGGCAATCTGCGCAAGGCCCTCGATCATCGCGTCAATGCGTTTTGGTGTCAGCTCCAACCGGTCCAACAATGCCGCATCCAGCCCCTTGGCCACACCGGCTTCCAGATCCGCGGCATTTGCTTGGCCGAGGGCATTCCGGCGCCGGTGCAAATCCTCTGCAATGGCGGCGAGAGCAGTGTTCTTCACCGCGGTTCCGGCGCGCGCTGTCAGCCGTGATGCTGCACGGGCGCGGGCGCCGACCGCGGCCATGTAGGCTTCGACGTCGATGATGCTGTGATCAGACATGGTAAAAGTATCGGTTCGCTTGGGATGACAAGAGTTTACACCTGCCGCGGCAAGTGGTCGAAATAGCTCCGATTGCCAGCTGTGGACGTGATCTGGCCCAGCTGTCCAGTTGGACAGTCGCGTTCATGCCTTCCTGCCTGACAAGTCGATTACTGCCGGGCGGCCAGTCAAAAAAGAACGTTGCGGGTCCACCAGCGCGCGTCCGGCCAATGCCGTACGCCCGAGTAACATGCGAAAACGCATGCTGTCGCGATCGGTCAGCGTTAATTCGACGGGCCAACGCTGACCGGCAATGATCAGGTCGGTGGCGATGACGCAGCGTTGCTCGCGATGCCCCCCGGAGTCGGTAACGATACGACGCTCCAGCAACGGAGCTTCGCAGTGCACAACGGTATCGGTTCTTTGCTGCTGTGGATGCACGGCAAACCGGACAATCTCGATCTGATCCTGTTGTTCGGTCTTGACCTCAAAGGCATGCAGTGCCGAGGTACGCGCGCCGGTATCCACTTTGCATTTGATCATCGGCAGCCCCAAGTCTGGCATCCCGACCCATTCGCGCCAGCCCAATGTGATGAATTCAGCGCTGAACTCAGGGTTCATTATGATCTCGGCCGCATTGGCTTAGGCGATTGCCGGAGAGAAACGTACCAACTGGCGCCGGATTCTCGTTCATCTTCGCGAAGCGGCAACCCGCCCATAGTCGCGCTATGGGCGGGTTGCCGCGACGTCGAGGCGGAACGAGAAGGGGTGCTGCCTGGAAAAAATGTAAGTATTCACCGCAGAGCCATAGAGTGCGCAGAGGGGCCAAGGCGAATGTATCCTCTTCTCTGCATTCTCTGCATTCTCTGCGTTTCCGCGGTGAATCAAACTTCATCCTGAATGGATAGATGGGCATTTTGATAAGGCAGCACCCACGATAAGACAAGCCAGGTGGTCTATTTCTCGACAGAAATCGCCTTAAAACGATATGGGAGTAAGACACATCTGCGCTCACTGAGGCTTCCCTTGCGTAGCAATTCCGGTGTCATCGATTCCGCGTTCGATCTCCCCCGCGCGGCGCAGTTCGCGCTTCAGGATCTTGCCGGCAGCATTCTTCGGCAGTCTATCGACGATTTCGATGCGGCGCGGGATTTCGTGACGACCGAGATGATCGCGGCACCAGTCTTTCAGCACCCTATTGTCGGTTTGGGATGCCGATGCCAATGTGATATAGGCGACTGGAAGCTCACCGTGTATGCGATGCGGTTCGCCGACCACAGCCGCTTCGGAAACCTCCGGATGCTGCACCAGCACCTCTTCGATGATGCGCGGATAGACGTTGATTCCATTCGTGATGATCAGATCTTTGATGCGATCCACTAGATAGAAATAGCCATCGGCATCGCGCCAACCCAGGTCACCGGTACGGAACCAGTCGCCATAAAATGCATCCTTGGTCTCTTTCGGCAGGTTCCAATAGCCGCGCATCACGCTCGCGCTTCGAACGCAAACCTCGCCATGTTCGCCATCTGGCCGCGGATTGCCATCATGCCCGACGATGCGCATCTCCACGCCAGAAATCGGGGGGCCGATCGAACCCGGCTTACGCGCTTCCCGAGGTCGATTCACTGCGGTCACCGGCCCGCACTCGGTTGGGCCGTCGCCTTCCAGTATCGGCACTTGAAAGCGTTGCTCGAAGGCTTGCAGCAACGTTTCCGGGAGCGCCGCGCCACCGCATATGCACAGCCGCACACTCTGCCAGAGCGCTACTTGTTCATCACTGATGCGCATCAACACTGCATACAGGCTCGGCACGCCGAGAAAGATGGTTGCATGATGGAGTGCAATGGCTTGGGAGATAGCGCGCGTGTCGAAACCTGCCACTGGTACCAGTGCAGCACCGATGAGCAATGGGGTGAGGATACCGACCGTGCCGGCGAAGGCATGAAACATGGGCAATACCACCAGGATGCGATCCGAGGTCGGCTGCAATTCCAATGCCTCGACCACGGCCAATGCGTTGCTGGCCAGATTAGCATGTGTCAGCACGGCGCCTTTTGGTCGCCCGGTGGTACCAGAAGTGTACAGAATGACGGCTGCGTCCCTGGTTGGATCGATGTTGATCTCGGGCGACTGTTGCGGACGTATCAGTTGATGCAAATGACAATCCACGACCTGATCGCTTTCGTCAAGACCGATGCCAATGCGCAAACGGACTTCGGGAACCTCGGCAAGCGCCTTGGTGGCATGCTCGGTGACGGCGGCATGGAAGAACAGTGCCCGCACGCCGGCATCCGCGAACACAAACGCAACCTCACGCGGATTCAGCAATAGATTGATCGGAACCACGACACCGCCGGCCTTGAGGATGCCGAGGTAGGCGACCACGAATTCAGCGCCGTTCGGGCAATACAGCGCCACACGCTCACCCGGCAGCAGGCCGCGAGAGGCGAGCGATGCAGCGATACCGTCAGTGGCGGTATCAAGCGCGGAGTAGGACCAGGTGGGCGAATCGGCGAAGATAGCCGGTGCCTCGCGATGTGCGGCCGCGATGCGTCGAAACAGCATTGCCAGATCGCCGTCCTGGTACAAAGGCGAATTGTTTTCTGATCGCGCTGGATCTGGGGAACTGGACTCTGTGGTCGCTGGGGTCATTGCTAGGCTGTCGAAATCTGCAGTCTCACGAAAATAAGCGCTTCCTGGTTGATGGATGCTTAGTCGGTGTCGGGATCGGTGTCAAGGTCGGAATTCGGGATTGGTATCGAGCTGGCTGCTTTGATCGATGAGCGGATTCGATTCCGATAGCGACCCCGACAGCGATGAGGCTTCCCCAGGGCGTTCGATGAAGCAATCCAAGACCCGGAATCGGCTTGGCATCAAAACTCAGGACATTTCGACAGCCTAGGTCATTGCTTCCTCAAATGACCTTTGAGAAACCGATCGGCCCCTGCTTGGTATCGAGATAGGCGTCGAAAGCCATACAGATATTGCGGATCAACAAGCGGCCCTTAGGCAGAACGAGAATGCCATCGGAGTCAATTTCCAGCAGACCGTCGCGGACCATGCCATCGAGCTTGGGCAAGCTGGTGGAGAAGTAATCGCTGAAGTCGATTCCCCAGCATTGCTCGATGTCGGCGAACCGGAGCCGGAAATGACAGATGAGTCGGGTGATGACATCGCGTCGCAGTTCGTCATCGCGGTTCAGTTCGATACCGCGAAAGACCGGCAGGCGACCATGGTCGATATCCTCGTAATAGCTGTCGAGTTCGCGGCGGTTTTGACCATAGGTGTTGGCGACTTTACCAATGGAGGTAACGCCGACGCCGATCAGATCGCAATCGGCGTGGGTGGAATAGCCCTGGAAATTACGGTATAGGGTACCGTCGCGTTGGGCAAGCGCCAGCTCGTCGTCAGGGCGGGCAAAGTGATCCATGCCGATGTAGAGCCAGCCGGCCTCGGTCAGGCGCTCGGTGGTGGCCTGCAGGATGTCGAGCTTGACCTCGGGCGGCGGCAGATCCTCGTCGGCAATGCGCCGTTGTGGCATAAAGCGGCTCGGCAGGTGAGCATAGTTGAACACCGACAGCCGATCCGGTGCGACTTCAATGATACGTTCCAGCGTGGCCATGAAGCCCTGTACGGTTTGGTGCGGCAGACCATAGATGAGGTCGATGCTGATGGAGCGGAAACCCTGATCGCGGGCCGCTTGCAACACCTCCATGGTCTCAGCCTCGGTTTGAATGCGGTTGACTGCTTTCTGCACCCGCTGGTCAAAATCCTGCACGCCAAGGCTCATGCGGTTGAAGCCGATTTCGCGCAACAGCTTTACACTGTCGCCACGCGCCTCGCGCGGATCGATCTCGATGGAAAACTCGCCGTGATCGTCGTCGGCAAGTCTAAAGTACTTGCGTGTCTGCTCCATCAACTCGCGCATTTGCGCCTGACTGATGAAGGTCGGTGTACCGCCGCCCCAGTGCAATTGCTGCACAATGCGTTGGTCGTCGAACAACGCCGATTGCATCTCCAGCTCCTTGTAGACGCGCTCCAGATAAGGCTGCGCCATACTGCGATCCTTGGTTGCGATCTTGTTGCAGGCACAATAGAAACACAATGTGTCGCAAAACGGAATGTGGAAATACAGCGACAGCGGCCGACCGCTCAGGTTGCTATCCCGGCAAACCTGGGCATAGCGTGTTGCGTCAAAGGCTGGGTCAAATTCTACCGCGGTGGGGTAAGACGTATAGCGCGGGCCACTTTGATCGTAGCGTTTGATCAGATCGAGATCGAAGATGGTATGTTGATCTTGTTGCGGGTTAGAGCTGCCGGGTATGCCCGGATTGCGGGCGGCAGCGTCAGCATTTTGGCGGGTATCAAGCATCATCTTCATCTACCTCAAGACCTTGGCGACAGGCCTTGTTGATCTATTTTAATTAGGGTGTGAAACGAGACCGAAATTGGGAGCGGGATCGGCCGTGTTGTCGTCTTTAAGAAAAAGGTCTTCGGACTGCGCAATCGCAACTCGTTGATTTGGAATGATCATTTTGGGTCAGCATGCCAGGGTCATTGGCTGAAGATCTTTAGGGCTGCGCATCTCCGATATGACAGGTAAGGCGATTGCCGGAGAGAAATAGACCAACTGGCGCCGGATTCTCGTTCGCCTTCGCGAAACGGCAACCCGCCCATAGTCGCGCTATGGGCGGGTTGCCGTAATGTCGATGCCGGACGAGGAAGATAAGCCAGGTGGTCTATTTCTTCACGGAAATCGCCCAAAATGCGGTTTCTGGTGGCGATTTCGATACCGATCGATACTTGCACAGTGCCAGCGCAAGTCCTCGCGGGCGGATCGGAAATTCGTCGGCACTCTGTGCTCCGTATCGAACTCATAAGTTGGCGACTGCCTCGGAAAATCTTTGATGACCCTGAACTAATTCTTCCCGGCGCAGCAGGAAGACGCCCTCGCCGCCGTGCTCGAAGTCGAGCCAGGTGAAAGGCAGGTCAGGGAAGCATGCCTGTAACGCCGCTGCCGTATTGCCTACCTCGACTACCAGGATACCCTCGTCGTCAAGATAGTCCGGAGCATCGCGCAGGATGCGCAATACAAGGTCAAGCCCAGTTTCGCCAGCCGCCAATGCCAGTCGCGGCTCATGCTGATATTCGGCTGGCAAACTCTCCATCTCCTCGTTGCCGACATAGGGCGGATTGGAAATGATGATGTCATAAATTTGTTCTGACGCGGGCTCCGTGATGGATGCCGCGCTGGGTGAGCCGCCGATCTGACCAATGCCTGCAAAGAGGTCCGATTCAATGATTCTTACCCGATCGTCGAGGTCGTGCAGCGCTAGGTTTCGTGCCGCGATTCTCAGCGCCGCTGGCGAGATATCAGCCAAATCCACCTCGATCTCGGGTAAGTATGCGGCCAATGCGATGCCAAGGCAGCCACAGCCGGTGCAAAGGTCTAGCACGCGATGGATCCGCTCCGGGTCGACCCAGGGTGCGAAGCCGTCCGCAATGAGCTCGGCTATCGGCGAGCGCGGAATCATCACCGAATCGTTGACAATAAATTCCATGCCTGCAAATCGGGTCTGGCCGATCAGATAGGCAGCCGGCCTGCGCTCAACGATGCGCCGGCGCACGAGCGCCAATACCGCCGTTCG
This sequence comes from Thiohalocapsa sp. PB-PSB1, assembly GCA_016745215.1. Classification (GTDB taxonomy): domain Bacteria; phylum Pseudomonadota; class Gammaproteobacteria; order Chromatiales; family Chromatiaceae; genus Thiohalocapsa. The sequence continues at coordinate 7,141,629 of CP050890.1, read as the reverse complement.
CTCATCTTCGGTGACGCGGCATTCACGATAGGGTCCGATATGCTCCAATGGCATATTGAGAGAACTTGCAATCAGCCAGGCAGCCTCGTCGAAGGCGTTATCGGTGCCATGTCCGAAGTGGAGTCGCGCATCGGCAAAACGACATGCGCTCCAACGAACGAGGTCTTGTATAGTCAACAATGCATTTGTATCGACTGCCATGGTCCGCGGTCTCGGTGGCCGCCGCCGCGGGGCCGGACGCCCCGGTGATCGTCGCGATTTGCGACAGCGGGCATCGAAGAATAGCATTATTAACCGATCTGCTTCAGAAGCTGACCCAATCATTGACCTCAGTCATGCTTCACACGCTGTGAAATAGCCCTCGGTTTTAGACTGACCTTGTCTTTTTCGTACTATTATCGGTGATATTCGTCGGCACTAGCCTGCGTATATCAGCGTAGAAGATGTTTTGTATCGGGCGGTCGAGCGCCTTGCACGGGACCGGTACGGGTGGGGGAGCCGGCGGTTAAGTACCAGAAGTTTGTATGCAGGGGTAACAACTAAGTGAATGTGTTCACCGCCCTGCTCAGTACGTAATGGAATGTACTTTCTTGTTGACTGTGGGGCTACCGGAGTCAGTATGGTGTACTGCGAACTGATAGGGTTGCCGGGGCCGAATGCAGGGCCCCGGCGATCGATAGATGCTGGACTCTACGCCGCACGCTGTTTTCGTGCGGGCATTTGCTTGGACTCGAGCTCACGAATATTTTGCTGGCCACGTTCCACTAAATCAGCTAATGAGATTTCGCTCAGGAAGGTGAAAATTTCGTCACTGAGTTGATCCCAAAGCGTGTGAGTTAGGCAACGCTGGCCGTCTCGGCAATTTTCCCGACCGCCGCAGCGTGTAAACTCGACCCATTCGTCGACAGCGCAAATGATATCAGCGATAGAGATTTCATTAGAATCTTTACCAAGATAGTAGCCGCCGCCGGGGCCACGGATGCCGCGGACGAGCTGTTTACCGCGTAAAGCAGCGAATAGTTGCTCTAAATAGGACAACGAGATGCCCTGATTGACCGAAATATCGGCCAATGTTACGGGTCCTTTCCCAGAATGAAGGGCGAGATCCAGCATCGCCGTTACCGCATATCTGCCTTTAGTTGAAAGTCTCATGGTGGTACGCCTTGGTTGTCTCGGCCTTTTCCTAGAGTGCAACTTGGTTTTAGATTTATGTTTGTCAAGCACAAGAGCCAAGAAAATTTTAGATCCACACCTCGTACGCAGACACGAAGACACGGAGACACGGAGATGAAAAGCATGAATCAAAGTTTCACGAGTCGCTGTTAGAGTCTGCCTGGCAAAAGTTCAGCCGCAATTTGCAAGCGTTTTCTTGAGCATAGCGATATGGATCATATTCTCAGTGGTACCAGTCAGGATCTCGAAATCCTTACTGCGCCTGCGAAATCGACCGAGCCAAGCCCGAGCCAAGCGAAACTGCGCTCAACGAACCAAGGTTTCGGAAGGACAGTCCATCTGTCTTTGATTTTGGTGGAAATGTGCAAGACCAGTCCGAGTGTCTCGTCGACGAATTTCACGGCTGTCCCGCGCTAACCCGCGTCGCCGGAAAACGCCTCGATGCTCGGATGTTTCTCCGCCGCACGCGCCATCACGGGACCACCCGCCACGGTATCGCTGCAATTGGCTGCGTGGACCGACACATGCAACAGATTGCCGAGAAGATCGACCACGCTATAGCGTTTATGCCCTTTGACTTTGTTGCCGCCGTCGATCCCGCGTTCTTCGCTTGCGTACTCGGTCTTGACGCTTTACGAGTCGATCATCCCGTAACTCGGCGATGCCGAGCGACCGTTGTTTTGGCGATGGAGCGCATTCACTTGATCCCGTGCAGTTTCCCAAACAGCGCGTTTGTTTCATCGGCTGAAGTGATCGTAAACCGTTTGCCAGGGCGGAAAATCGTTGGGGAGCATGCGCCATTGGCAAGCGGACTTCACGACGTACAAATGGCATCGACGATCCGTTTGCGCGGATGTAGGCTGGCACTAGGCTGTCGAAATGTCCTGAGTTTTGATGCCAAACCGATTCCGGGTCTTGGATTGCATCATCGAACGCACTGGGGAAGCCTCATCGGTGTCGGGGTCGCTATCGGAATCGGAATCGAATCCGCTCATCGATCAAAACAGCCAGCTCGATACCAATCCCTAATTCCGATCTCGACACCGACACCGACACCGACTAAGCATCCAAAAACCGGGAAGCGCTTGTTTTAGTGAGACGGCAGATTTCGACAGCCTAGGCTGGCACTGCCCCGTCGATCACGAGGTTGAAAATGCTGTTCGATCAGTGCCCATTCGGCGTCCGTCAGGTCACTCGGGTACCCTGTGGCTTGTCCTCGAAGAAAAAGCACTTGACGTTGATGGACATTTTTTCGCCAGACAGATTCTAAGGGATTGGTGTCAATTCATGTTCGCTGGGTCGCAGCGGCCGGTTGGTCACCGGCGGGAAGCGGTGCTCGCGGGCAAGGCAATAACGGAGCCATTTAGAGAGGAATAGGCTAGCCTTCCAATTTGCCAACAGTGCCGGCGCGCGGTAATGGTTGAATACCGGCAATGCCGTCTGGCGAAGATCGAGCACCTCCACCTGACCGGCATCATGGTAGGCACGCAATATGGCGTCTGGATCAGGTCGCCAGCGCCCGATATCCTGTGGACCCGCAAACAAATGAGTCAATCGGAATAGGGTTGTGAAAGGTGCTTGTTCGCGTACCTCGAGGAGTAGATCGGCGCCGGCCTCATCGCAGGATACGAATGGACCTCGTAGGGTCGCGAGGTTTGGAGCTAGACGATGCAGAGCACAATAGTTTTCTTCACACAAGCTCATCAGATCGCCGATGGTTGGACGATCACCATTCGGCTCACAGCATTGTTGGAGCGGCGTCGAAACCTGCATGGGAAAACTCGGTAAGAGAAGGGGGTTGTGAAGATGAATATTGAAGTCAGAAATGAGCGTTACGATTTTGCCTGCATCAATCAGGATCGAAATCGCTATCCGGACCAAAATCGAATTTTACTATCAAATCTGCGATGCACAGGTACAGTTTAGTCGGTACCAAACCTGCTTTTAGAAGCGCTCCTTGCCCCGGGAGGGGCGATTGATATAGGAGCAAAGAATACCTGCACGGTCACAGTCTGTCAGCGTCCGAATGAATCCCCGAGATTTTTCGTGGCCGCAGCAGACCGAATTGGCGATCAGCTGCTTGCGATATCCCGCGCTGCAATGTTGCGATCCATTACATCCGGCATATCGGGCTTATCAGGTTGGTTGCCTTAGGCATTACTGCTACCTTGCTGCTGCTCTATTTCCGTACGGACCTTGGCCATGTCCAACTCGCCAGCTTTTACTAACAGCTCGCGCAGCGATCCCTCAGGCAATGCGCCTGGCTGCGAAAAGATCATGATCTGATCGCGGAAGATCATTAATGTCGGGATGGAGCGGATCTGGAAATGAGCGGCGATTTGCTGTTCGTCTTCCGTGTTTACCTTGGCGAACAGGATGTCGTCATGGTCCGCGGAAACCTTCTCGTACACTGGTGCAAAGCCTCGACAGGGTCCACACCAAGGCGCCCAGAAGTCCACGAGAACGAAAGGGTTGTTGGTGATGGTCTCTTCGAAGTTATCTTGGGTCAGCTCGATCACGGCCATGAGCAATTCCTATGGTTAGGGAAAAGTTGTGGTTAGAGGAAAATGAGTCGGAGAATAATTCGGCGAAAACTGCTAGTTATCGGAACGCAAAGTTGATGAGGAAACTGAACGTCAAGTGTAACAGATGCGTACGACCAAGTAAGTTTCCCAGCATCTATGTCTTGAAATACTTTCTAAAAGTAAGTGATACCAACCTCGGCTTCAAACTCTGAGTCTTCAGGGTCAATATCTCTTGACACAAGGTGAAGCTTGATTCACCGCGGAGATATAGACGAAGCCCGAAAAAGGCTGCATTTGCCCTGGTTTTCTATGCACTTTGTGTCTCTGTAGTCAATACATTTCAGATCAACCGCCAAAGATCATCAAATCATACCCTGGCGTACTATCTTTTCGATCTGATTCTCCCCGAGTATCAGCTGGCGTCGCGGTGTATGAAGGATGCGGTAAAATCGCCGGCAAGGTAGTTGTTTGCGAAGTTCAGTTCGGCGCTTAACTCCTCGGCCAAGGGGCGCAGGTCATCATATTGAAAATGATTATAGGCACCTCCGCGCTGGCGACCTTCCAACAGGTTGAATACAAAGCCCTGTCTGCTGGCAGCGTAACAGCGCCGGATGAACAGCAGCGTTTCTTCATGGGTCAGGGTGTTCATTGCGCCGCTGCACAGATAGTAGTCGGCACCAGGCAGGTCATCCAGTAGTACATCGCGCTGTAGAATCTCGCGGCCGGTGCGACCGGCAGCTGCCTCCACCATTGGCGCGACAACGTCGATACCGATGTAGCTGCGCGGTTTTTCGCCTCGATCGGACAGAAAGACGAATAGATCTCCGAGCCCGCAACCGGCATCGACCAGGCTGAGCGTTGACAGATCGTCCGGCAGGAATTCTCTTAAGGCAAGGAACCGTATGTGTTGCGATCGCGCGGAGTTCCATTGCACCCCCTCGGCGCTGTGGCCATGACGTGCTAAGGAGTCACGATAAAAGCTGTCAGTGTCGACTCTTGGCATAATTGGATTGTAGTTGGGTGGCGTGCCGACAGCGCCTCAGCGTTTCGCTAGGATTCGGCGACATGGCTTACAGCGCCGGCTCGAATGCGGTGGTCTCCGACGTTGTCCTATTGTCTTCAGCTGAATGATCTGGGGCTGGCGTGTCCGCGGCGGGATGCGTCAGCAAGAGCGCATCGGCTATTTGATCCAGTGACGCATAGACTCTTCGCAACCAGACCTTGACGCGCTGGCGGTCCATGACGCTCAGGCTGTCACGATTGTTGGCCGCCGCCCAGAAACTGGCTCCCAGATGGTCAACCTTGCGCATGGTTGCCTGATGCAGAGCGGGTAGGTCAATGATGTGTACGCCGGCTTGCACTGCATCGGTGTGTTCTACTGAATCATCGAACGCGGCGAACTGATTGCCGCGACCGAAATTCCGCACAACGACCAGCTGTTCGCGGCCATCAAGGCGCTTGAGCAAGTCGCGTAACAGCTTGATGCTGTCGGCACCGTCGTCCAGCACATGCCAGAATACCACGCCGATGCCCTCGTCTGCCGCCAGAGAGAGCAGGTCGTTGTCGTCGATCCATTGAAAAAGCGGCAATGCGGTCTGCGCGGCCAAGTCGACAATGACATTCCGGGGCGGCTGCTCCAAGGCGGCTTCCATGATCCGATCGGCATTGTCGAAAATGTCCATGGTAACCGGCGCTGAATAGTCGCCATAGAAGCGCAGCATGGCGCCGTGGGAGCGATCGGAATCAAACGCGCGAAATGGCAGATCGCGGTCGATGTGGTATTGCGCGAGCAGGCGTGCCAGGACAGACTTGCCGACACCGCCCTTTTCGCCCCCGACAAATTGGATGCTACTCAATGATGGATTCCTCAATGACCAGGATGCGGTTGGGTCCGATTTAGACCATGGCGCATGGTAAGCCGGAGATATTTGAAGTCAAGACCAAGGTTCACGAATTGCTTTGACAACGGCGCTTGTCAGCATGAACTTCAGTATTCAAAATTCCATTCGGGTTCATGCCTTGCACCCATGCGCACATGTTTGCGGATGCTGGTGGCGCGTTGATCCGCAGTGCGCTCAGATGCATCAGAGTCGAACTCCACCAGGATTTCAGCGCGTATCCTCAGCCATTGCTCAAGATCCATGGCGCCCGGCAGCGAGATTCGGCGCTCAGCATGGACCGCGAGTTCCAGTAATTCGCGTCGGGCGACATGGTCCGGCTGGGCAGCTAGAGTCTCATCGAACAGGCGCGGAACCAATAGAAAAAGACTGGCATCGGCCAGTTGCCGCGCACGCTTTGCAAACAGCCTCGATGCGGGATCGGCCAGAGTGGTGGCAATGACAAGACCGCGGTCAGGATACCGTTTGCGCAGGCGTCGCAGCACCTGGTCCACCCGGCGTCGCAAATTGCCGCCATCCGCGCCAGCAGCAGTCAGCGGCCAGCCCTCGCGAATACCGACGATCAGCATGCGCATCAGCCCAAGACCAGAGCGTGCCAGCAAGGCGGGCACCAGCCGTACGGCAAATCGGTCCAGATCTTTCATCGGGCCGGAGAGTTCATCGTAGGCGATGAGCTGCGGGTGGTGTTTGCTAGCGTTGTCGCGTATAGGCGCATAGCTCCAGCCGTCCAGATAACGGTCGGCGGCCCAACGAGCATGCTCGATCACGGCAAGTCGCTCTACTTCCTCCGGCGCGAAGGCGAACGACTCCACCAGATCCTCGGTGACCGCCCGGCAATCGGTGATCGCAAGTTTTGCCCACAGATGATCTGCCTGGTGGCGGTTAGCGGATCGATATGAGTCATCCAAAGTGCTCCAGGGTTGCGACGAGGGCTCGGTATCCGGATTACGGCCTTGTCCGGCGATGCTGTCTCGATAATGCTCATGGATGACCTGAGCCAGTTGGTCGTCCTGAGCGTCCAACAACACCTCGGGCCGCAACACCATGCGGCGCTGGGAAAAGGCCAGGATCTGGCCATTCCAGTCTTCAATGCGACCGCCAGGTTCGGCATCGCCGACATCGACAAGCATGATCGGTGATATGCGTTGTTGTCTAACGATCGAAAGCGCCAGAAATTCAACAAACTCCAATGCGATGCCGGACGGTGGCGCGCAGATGATGACGCCGCTGACTGCCGCTTCATCACCAGGAACAGGGTCGTCATGTGAGCAAAAGTGCAATCGGCTGAACGCTTCGGCTCCGGGATAGGTGCTGGTAAAGTTTTGATGCCAATGCTCGGGGGCATCGGAGACCAGAGTGATCACTGGCTTTTTCTCGCTGTAATGAGCAATCCGCAGCATGTGTAACAGCAGAGCATCGGCCAGCGGCGTGCGACCGCAAATGAGCCAATGCACTTGTTGGCCGAACAGCGGGTCGCAGCCAAAGTGCAATGGCCAGCGCGTAAACAGCAGGCGTGCCGCACTCTGTTCCAAGACCAGCCGCTCGATCTGCGGTTCGATGTCTTGCGCTGATGCTGGCAGCTGGGCGGGGAATGATGCGCCTGCCTCCGACAGCAGCAGGATGCGCGGCAAGGTCCGTCGGCATTGCAATCGGGCATCGAGCGCTGCCCAAAGTTGTTCCCAGGTTTGGTTCCGGTCATTCCCGGGGGGCTGCGTTTCCTCCGCCGTGACGATCAGCGTTGCGTCCGGGTGCATGCGTTTGCCGATGCGATCGAGCTGATCGATCCATACGACCCGGCGATGGTGTCGGCTGAGCGCCATCGCGGTATCCTTTGCCAGGCTTCCGCTTCCTGCGATTAGGACTTCCGGTGCCCGCAACATCAGGTCGCTCAGGAATCGGTACTGCCGTTTTCGACCAGCATGCCAGAGCGCGTAAGCGCGCATGGCCGCTCATCCGTATCATTCAGGCTTACGGCGATGGACAGCGGCATAGATAAAGATTCCCGGCAACTGCCTCGCCGCGAGCCCATCAGTCGCTGTCGCGCAGCAGATTGCCGGCTTCGTCGACCAATGTGACGTCGATGGGAATACCGTCGCGAATGCTTGCTGACACCACACAAAAGTCCTCGAACAAATCCTTGCAGCGTGCCAGTCGGTGAGAGCCGGACAGGGCATCGCCGACGATCAACTTAACCTCTAGGGCGCCGATGCGTAAGCGTTTTTTGTCGTTTCGGACCAGAATACAGGTGGCCTCGGCGCGCAGGCTGTTTTCCGGGGGTTCTTCTTTGGCCAAACAATGCAGCAGGCTTGCGGACAGACAGTTGGCGGCGGCAGCAGCAAGCAGACGTGAAGCGTTTGGGCCGGAGGTCTCGCCCAGCGGCGGCGGTTCGTCCATCAGCAGATCAGCTGCGCGCTTCCAATCGAAGCGGACATTGATCTGATATCCCTCCTGCTGTTCCAGATGGATGGTAAAGCGGCCTTGTTCAGTCATGCTGTGCTCTCCTCTGATGTGGGCAAGTCAGATCTCAGTCTCTGTAAGACCTCGGTCTTGTGACGGCGATGGGAATTGACGGCTTGGGTTCTTGGAGTCGCGCCGATTGCGTACGGCGGCAGCGCACAAAGGCTTGCCGGACCGGGTGAGATCGCGCCAGTTACCGGAGCTGATCGTTGGTCGGTCCTTTGCCTTGCCCCGGTAGAGATACAGCCAGGCAGGTCCGTAGGGGGTAGGGATCAGACGGCGATCGTACAGGCGCGGATAATCTTCCAGCCGATCCAGCACGCTCAGTATAGCCTGGTTGATGCTGTAGACCTCGCCGGCAATGGCGGTGGAGCCGCCGGCAACCAGCCCAGGGTAGGCGCCGAGCAGGAGCATCCTGAAACAGGGCTTGGTTTGATGCGCACCTAGAAACCGCGCTTTTGCAAGCAAACCATGGTTGGCTTCGCCGCGCAGCAGCGTACCGTAGACAAAAACACGGTGTTCCATAAATCAATGCTTCAGGAATCGGCTGCTTCAGGGACGGAACGCGAACTGTACTCATCAGGGCTCAATGCGGCTGCCAAGCACCTGCAGAAACTGTCGCATCCATTCCGGTTGCGCTGGCCAAGCCGGAGCAGTCACCAGCATGCCATGGGTATGCGCATTGGCGAAGGTCTCGACCACCTCATGCCAACTGCCGCCGGCTAATTCAATATCAGGTTGCAAGGATGGATAGGCCGTGCAGGTTACCCCCTGCAATACTCCCGCCGCCACCAGAATCTGCTGTCCATGGCAGATCGACGCGATGGGTTTTGCTTGTTGCGAGAAGTGGCGCACCATATCGATGACTTGCGGGTTTAACCGCAGATATTCAGGTGCGCGACCTCCGGGGATGACCAGGGCGTCGTAATCTGCGACATCAATATCGGCGAAGCTGGCATTCAATGAAAAGAGATGACCCGGCTTTTCGCTATAGGTTTGGTCACCTTCAAAATCGTGCACGGCCGTGCGCACCTGGTCGCCCGCCTGCTTATCAGGACAAACAGCGTGCACGTCGTGCCCGACCATGGTCAGGATCTGAAACGGCACCATGACCTCGTAGTCTTCAACAAAATCGCCGACTAGCATCAGAATTTTCTTTGCTGCCATTGAGTTTGCCTCCTCTGAGTTTGCATTATCAGGTACTGCCGGCAACTTGCCGGCAAAGTTCATAAAAACGCTGTGCTCGCTCCGCCGAACTCGATGCGCGCGCAACTTCCAAGCCGCGCGCTCCCATCGCTTCCCGGCGGGCGTCCTCGCACAGCAGTTCGACCACGGCATCGGCTACTGCCTCGACACTGTTGCCGTCGACATTGAGGCCGGTCTCGCCATGTTGAACAGCCTCCACCACACCGCCGGCCTTGCCGCTGATGACTGCCTTAGCGCAGGCATTGGCCTCGAGAAAAACCAGACCAAAGCCCTCGGTATCGCGATTCTCGAGTTCCCTGTTTGGCATGATGAACAGATCACAGAGTTGGTAGTGCGCGACCAGCTCATCATGCGGTATGCGTCCGGCGAAAATCACCTGTTCATCCACCGCCATTTCTCTCACCAGCTCCTGCAACCTTGGCAAGTAGGGGCCGATACCGACGATCAGATAGGTGACGTTCGGACAGCGGGAAAGTATGTGCGGCATGGCGCGGATGGTCGTGTCAATGCCCTTACGCTCGACTAGCCTGCCGACGGTCAGCAATACCCTGCGGCCGGCGACATGATATCGACGTACCAATACCTCGGGTCTTGGCCCCGGCTGAAAGCGTGACGAATCAACACCATTGATAATTAGCCTAATACGCTCGGGCGCGACACCCATGCGCTCGATCAGTTCCTGGCGCGTAAACTCGCTTACCGCGACCACCGCATCTGCTTGACGTAAATAATGTTTTCGACGACGTCCAAACAGCCGGTAGCTAGATTCGGTGGTGATCTCCTCGCCGTGAATATAGTTGATGTATGGAATACCGAGCAAGCGCTTTAACAGCAGCCCGAGCCAGGAGCCGGAACTCAGCTCACATACGCAAATAACGTCGATCTTTTCGCGGCGTATCAAAGAGATTGTTTTCCAGAGCACCCGAACCTTCAGCGGCAGATCGACGGAGAGCTGCAGCCAGGCCGAGTGGAGCAGAGAACTCGGGTTCTCGATGGAAGGGCGTAAGAGTTCGACACGCTCGATTGGAAACGACGCGCGTTCATCGTACTCTTGCCAGCCGTCGACCACCTCACCTGTAATGTAGTGGCGCCAGGGTGCCAGAACGATCATGCTGCCGGCCGGCGAAAACTGGCACAGGCTTTCATAGACCACCGCCGATCCGCCGTTGATAGGTGGAAAGATATTCGCGACCAACAGGCACTTCATCAGCTTGCTACCGTTGGAAGCAGCCACGCACCAGGCACTATGCGGCAGGCGGCAGCGAACATTGTGTGTTCCATCATTGGTTCTGTAACCGACAGACATGCATTTTGGTTGGTCATCCTCAGGCTTGAAAGGCGGCAAGAAAGGCATCTGTAAAGCGCCCGAAATCCTCCTCTGGTAAATAATTGATGCCGGCCGCGGCGCGGCGCCCGCCACCGCTTGGGAACTTCCGGCAAAGTCGATCCGCACCGCCGGCGCGTGCAAGCGGTGCGCGTACGCTGACCACAAATCCGCCCTGTACAAGCCGCGTCAGCAACGCGTGGGCACGGCCCGGCGCGGCCTGAGCCAGCTCGTTGGCATAGACGCCGCCTGCACGCCTTGCCCAAGCGGCAGAAGGCAGGATAACGATCATGTGTTGGTCGCTTTGCCGCTCCGGCGCGACGGCCCTTGCGCGTTCGATATCTTGTGCAAATCCGTCGCGTAAATGGGCAAAGGTTGCATCCTCGCGAGCAAAGTCCAACGGATCGGCGTATGGCGCGATACGGCGGAACAGCTCGTCGGGGGCGATATGCAGGTCATCGATGGTTTCCCCGTAGCCGTTGTAATTGAGAACAATCCCGAGTTCACGCAGCAGCGCCAGCTCATCAGGATCCAATCTCAGGGGTTTCGCTGCATGATGGGCCGCACTGTCGAAATTGTCACCGAATGTGCCAACCACCGCCCAAGCACGCTGTGCTCCTCCCAGATAGTCGTCCACAAGCAGACTTGTGCCCTTGTCCGGCAAGGTCTCGATGTGGCTTTCCAACAGCGGGTGGCAGGGAATATCGCCGGCAAAATGATGGTCGAAATACTGTATCGAAATGCCTTGCTCCAGAAGCTTCAACAGCGGTTCTCGGTTCTTATCCAGGGATACGTCCAAGACCGTGATTCGGTCTCCCGCCTGCGCTTCCACCCGCTGCAACAACGCGATATCACGCTTCACGCCGGTGACCGGCAGGGCGTCGACAGGGCACGAAAGGCGCAATTGCTGTAGCGCACACAAACCGTCCGCATCGCCATTAAAAACGTCAAAATAGTTCATTCGGATTGAGTTTGAGCAATATGAGATTAGCCAAGGCTAGGCGAATTCTGTGTATATCTGTTAAGTTGCCAAAATTGCTTGCCTGATAAGGATCGCTGGAGCAAAAAGATCATCCAGTCTGAAACACATGTGTCGGCTTTGCTTTGCTGCCGGATCTTTATCGTATACTCTTGCGCGCTCGAAGACGACCTACCAAGACTCCGACCAGTTCAAGACCATGCCGATAGTACAGATGAGCCGATTCCAAAGCGTTATGGCTCGCGTTGCTGCCCATGGCCGACTGGCTGCGGCACAGCTCGGAGTCGGATTCGAGCAAACAAGCAGCTTAGAAGACCATCTTGCGGCGGCAATCGACTGGCTTTGCCGTGCCCAGGATGCAACGTCGGACGCTGGCGTTGCGCAAGCCTATTTTGTTCAATCTCGTCGCTGGGCGCAGTCCTACCCGGAGACCACCGGATACATCATACCGACGTTTCTGCGCTATGCGGAGAATACGGGTGATGCCCAAGTGCGTGATCGCGCCCGCCGCATGGCGGACTGGGAGTGTGACATACAACTGCCTGACGGCGGCGTGGTCGCTGGTGCAATCGGTGACTCGGATCAGCCGACGATCTTCAATACCGGTCAGGTCATCTTTGGCTGGGTGCGCGCGGCCGAAGCCTTTGGCGATGAGCGCTATTATGAATCGGCCCGGCGTGCCGCGGACTGGCTCTGTGCCGTCCAAGACGACGATGGCTGCTGGCGCCGGTTCGGCTCACCCATGACCGCCGATGCCATCAATACTTACAACACCCGCACCGCTTGGGCGCTGACACGTGCACATCAACTGATCGCCGACCAGCGTTATCTGGATGCCGCGGTTGCCAATTGCGACTGGGCGCTGACGCAACGCCGCCCGAATGGCTGGCTAAAACAGAATTGCCTGCTCGACCCGTCACAGCCATTCGTACACACAATTGCTTATGCGATGCGCGGATTACTGGAAGTGGGCGCGTATGCGGATCGAAGGCATTTTATCGACGCCGCCGTGGCGATCGGCGACGCCATGCTCGCCGCATTGCCGAAGTCAGGCTTCCTGCCCGGCCGTTTTGATCAATATTGGCGACCGACCGTGGGCTGGTCCTGTCTCACCGGGAATGCACAGATGGCCATCAACTGGGGCCGTTTGTATCAAATTGACGGGCAATCGGCCTTTCGTAATGCCGTAGTCCGCATCAATGGTTTTACCCGCAGCACCCAAATTCTCGACCTGAACAATCCGATGTGCGGTGGCATCAAAGGGTCTTACCCAATCGACGGAGGATATCACCCCTGGCAATATCCCAACTGGTCGGCGAAATTTTTTGCAGACGCTCTGATGATGGAGTTCGATCTGACCAAGAACGCCGACACCACCGCACGCCCGCTGCCTGGATAATGATGCGTCCACTGCCGTACCTTGCCGAAGATGCGGCATGGGCTTCTTGCGGCTATTGGAGAGACAAGCATGCCAGCCTCCCATTCCGGCCCCCATCCTATCCCCGAGACAGACGGCAAACACCTGCTGCTTTACTGATTTCCAATGTTGACTCGAACCGCCTTGGCTTCCGCCCCCCGCGTATTGGCTGCACTGACTTTTTTTGGCATCTTATCGCTGCCTCCTTGTGTAGCTGGTCGTCATCCTCAATTCACTCATTTAGAATACTCATTATTACCGGATTATTGCAAAGCTGCGCTGGCAACGGAGGTCGAGCAGCCGAGAATGTCAACCAAACGCCTGCCGGTAATGAGCCTCACGCAGCAACGGAAATGGCAAAATGTGGTGGGTCCGCTGTGGAATAGCCTACCTCGCTATTGCCATGGCGTATTGATGCTGAGTCGCGCTCAGAATTCAACGACTCTGAGGCGTCACGGCCTATCGGCGGCGCAAGCGTACGCAAGCGCTATCAAGGATATCGAAGTCGCATGGAGTCGATCGGCGCCTGGTGCACTACTGTGGGATAAGATGACAATCAACTATGCGCGAGCGCTCGAGGGATCCGGAAAAGTTACCGACGCGGTTTCTTTACTGCAAGAACTTGTTAAGCAGTCAGCCGAAAACCCGGAGGTACATGTGGCTCTTGCGCGTACCCTGCAGAGAGCAGGGGATATAAATGCAGCAATTACAACCTTGGAATCTGGATTGGGGACAGCACGCCAAAAAGGGCCGTTGTTATTCTATCTCGCGCGATACTATTATGAGCTCGGACAGACGCGTAAAGCAGCGGCACTGGTAATACAGGCAGAACAGGCTGGCATGAAAATGGATCGTCTGCGCAAACGACTGGAGTCGGTGCTCGACAGTAGCACACAAAATTAATATATAAAGGATAGGCGTTCTGTACCATGCGATGGTATTAGTCTTTTTATATTTAATTCATTTGCTTTCTCCTCTTTCCTGGTAATGAGTACAACACCTGCGATAGTCCTCGGTGCAGAGATCAATGGTCTAGGCGTGATTCGCGCCCTCGGTCGCGCGGGCGTTCCGGTCATCGCGCTTTCGTCCGATCCGAAACAGCCTACTGCCAGATCCCGTTTTTGTATTTCCAAGAGGTGCGCAAATGAGCGCACAGAGGAGGTGGTTGAGAGTCTGCTGACTTATGGTCGTACGTTAAAGGGCAGGCTGCCCTTATTTCTCACCATGGAGAAATCGGTCGCTATTGTTTCCCGCTATCGCGAAGAATTGCAGGCATTCTATCTTTTCAAGCTACCCTCGGCAGACAAGCTTGCTAAGCTGAACGATAAGCTGGAATTTTCCATGCTTGCTTCGACTCATGGTATTCATGTACCAGAGACCATTGCGCTTGGTGCGGATATTGACATCACGCAAGCGACCCAAGGATTACAATTCCCAATCGTGGTAAAGCCGCGGATAAAAACGGGCGCGTTCGAGGCTCATTTTGGTGCCAGAGCCTTATTCATCCAAGACCTGGAAACCCTGCGCGAGCGATTCAATGATTATCCATGGAATGAGGAGCCTTTGCTCGCCCAGTCGTTCATTGCGAGTGCCGATTCGGAAATTTACTTCACGCTGGTCTACTATGATCGCGAAGGCCATTGCCTAGCGAGTTTCTCCGGGCGCAAACTTCGAATTTGGCCTCCGCGGACCGGCAACACAGCCTACGCTGAACCAGCCAACGCAAGGACAAGCACGATTGAACAAACCTGCACGCTATTTGACAATGCAGGGTTTACCGGTCTCGGCTCTTTGGAATTCAAGCGATCGCTCGACGGTCAATCATTCATCGCGATCGAACCTACAATCGGCAGGACCGATTACCAAAACGAGATCGCCACCGCGAATGGAGTCAACATTCCTTACGTCGCCTATCGAGACTTGCTTGGCCTGAAGGCACAGCAGGCGATCCCGCGCAAAGCACCTGTCAAATGGCGGGATGTTGGAAACGATCAGCGTTCGGCGCAGCAAGCGATTGCCGAAGGTACGCTGGATCGCCATGCCTATCGACAGTCACTGAAAGGCGAACTGGTGCAATCCCTCTATGCGAACGATGATCGTCGTCCTTGGATGTATACCCAACGCCAGAAATTGGTGAAGAGAACCAAGCGGGCACTGTACACAACTTTCGACCATATACCATGGCTCTACACTCCATTCCAGAGCGTACTGCCACCTCAGGAGCGGTGGCCAGCGCATGAGATCACGGCAAGCCTACGCCAGCACCAACTGCCGAGAGAGAGCTTTGTTCGCTATTTCACAAGGGATCCCGAGCGAAAGGTGCCGAACAAGCGCGGTATTATCGTATCTCCAACGGACGGCGTGATTCGAGACATCTTCCAACGAGACAACAAGGTTGTGATTGATATTTCGATGAATTTCTATGATATCCATATGCAGAGGGTGCCGATCGATGGAACTGTTGTACAGGTGGACGAATGTGGCCATAAGCCAATCTATGGCAGCGATGACGAACGCGGCTTTTTCGAGGATCCCTGGAGTTTTGAAAAAGACTACCTGTTTCCGGTTCAGAAAGTCACAACACTGTCCACCGAAATCGGGGAAGTCGTGGTCCGCCAGATCTCCAGCATTTGGGCTCGACGTATTGAAACCTTCGTCAAGCCAGGAGACAAAGTGACAATCGGCCAACGTTTGGGCAAGATCTTTCTCGGCAGCACCGTTGTGATTGAACTGCCAGCCAGCGTGCGCGTGGTGGTGGAACCGCAGATCAAAGACCGCAGGCGCCGAGCCAGCGATCAACCCATCCTTGGGGCAGAGACCATCCTTGCGGTTTACACCACTTGATAGACGCGATTGGCATGCTCGAAGAGGATCAAAACAGATTGTTCAACCTGTGCAGAGCGATACCGATGAATAAACGGCGGAGATGGCTTTGAGAGTATTGTTCGTCGCCGGTGAGTTTCCACCGATCAAGACCATCGGGCGCCTGCGTTCAGCAAAATTCGTCGACTATTTGCGCAAGGACGGTTTCGACATGACGGTGCTGACCACTGAGGCAAACGCCAGCGTTTCAGGATTCGATCCGGCGTTGCTGGACGAAGTGCCCTCGGCAATTGAACTGCTGCGCGTTCCAATGCTAGACACCGAGGCAGTTCTGCTGGACCCGTTAAAGCAAATGGTACGGCACCTTGGTCGGGCTCCGGACAAGCCCTCACAGGCGCCTTCAACGCCTCCAGCCAGCACGTCTTCTGCAGCGAATAACAGGCTTAATCTCAAACAGCATTCGATTGATGCATTCAAATGGATTGTACGCAACTGGATTGAGGTTCCTGACAGCTACTGGCTATGGGCAGCTCGAGCCGAGGCGGTCGCTGATCAGTATTGCAACAACACAAAAGTTGACCTGGTATTCACATCCTTACCGCCATTCAGCGCGGCTCGGATCGGTTTTAGATTAAAGCGCAAGCATGGCATTCCATGGGTAATCGACTACCGTGATCTCTGGTATGGCGACGTACTCCGCGAGTGGATAAGTCCAATACGGCGGCGCCTGGAACTGATTCGCGAACGACGTTATCTGCGTTACGCCGACGCGGTGGTAGCCGTATCGGAGCAGAAAACAGCATTTTTGCAGACCCTGCAACCGAAGTCGTCAGCGCGATTTTTGACCCTGACGAATGGGTATGACCCAGAGATTTACGCCCCCTATCTGGCCGAGCCGCGCGCGCCGAATGCCACCATCGACTTCGTCTTCACCGGTCGACTCTTCAAGAATCGTCGCGGCTATTCGTTCGCCGAGGCACTTGGACAACTGGTGGCGCAACAGCCTGCACTGCGCGCACGAGTCAAGGTGCACATTCTCGGCGGAGTATCAGCGGAAATCAGACAGCGCTACGACGAGATCCTGGCGCAGTATCATATTCAAGATCTCTATCGTTTTACCGGAGATCTGCCCTATCAAGAAGCAATGCGAGCGCAGGTGCAGGCGGACTATTTGCTGCTCATTGTCGATACCGGCACAACATCCTCTGGGGTGATCCCGGGCAAGCTGTTCGAGTATGTTGCGGCCCGCAGACCGATCTTTGCATTAACCGACCCGGGAGCCACCCAGCAGATCATCGAACGCGGGAAAATAGGCACGGTGGTGCCTGCCGAGTCGGTAGCGCATTGCAGGGAAAAGCTCGCCCAATGGCTGCAACGCCCAGTACCGGAGCAATTGACGGGTGACTGGGCCTACCTAGCCCAGTTCGAACGTCGCAATATCAGTAAACGGCTTGCAAGTTTGTTGTTGGACGTTGCAAACAACAGCGATTCGCCAACGCCAGCACATTCCACCAATTAATCGGCATTCCAGCGTTCATTGTTGCCACTTAGCTGCCGATTTCCCCACCATCGTCCTTGGTGATCACGACCACGGACGGTCGCGGCGGCATCCCCGCCTTGAAGTCCGGCCAGCGGGTGGCCGGGTCTTCAAAGGTCGACACCCGCTCGAAGCCGGGAAAATCCTTGGTCCCATCGGTAGCCGGATGCTGTACGGCGACGAACAGGGTGCGGTCGTCCGGGGTGAAGCGAGGTCCGCACATCTCGGCTCCAACCGGCACGCGGAAGAACATGCGCCCGGTGCCGCGACCCGCGCCCTCGGTCTCCAGCGCCCAGACGCCATCAGCTGTCCCGGAAGCCTGCTGCCAATTCTTGCCCTGATCGGTCGCGACCCAGAGCCGGCCGCTTGCATCCACGGCGCAGTTGTCAGGGCAGGCAAACCAGCCATTCTCGCTTGTGGCCGGGTTCCATTCGGCCGCGGTACCGGGGTCGTTGGGATTGCCGGCCCGGATCAGGATCTCCCAGTTGGCCTGATCAGCGGCATGATCGCCATCCTTCGGGACCAACTCCAGCACATGGCCCCATATATTGTTCGCACGCGGATTGGCGGTATCAGTGCCGGGCCTGCCATCGTTGCCGCGCTTGCTGTTATTGGTCAGCATCACATAGACCCGTCCGTTGACCGGATTCGGCTCCACATCCTCGGGCCGATCCATCGGCGTCGCACCGAGCAGGGTCGCAGCGCGGCGTGCCTCGATCAACACGTCGGCTTGGGACGCGAAACCGTTCTCAGCCGTCAGCAGGCCCTGTCCATGCACCAGCGGTAGCCAGTCGAGGGAGCCGTCGTCGTTGAAGCGGGCCACGGATAAGATACCGCTGTCCAGCAGATTGCGGTTAGCGGCGCGATCGTTCGGATTGACCTTGTCGTTGCTGACAAAGCGGTAGAGATGCTCGAAGCGCTGATCATCGCCGCTGTAGATCACCAGGCGACCGTCACCGTTGATGACGGACTCCGCCCCCTCGTGCTTGAAGCGGCCGAGCGCGGTGCGCTTGATCGGCGTCGAGACGGGCTCCAGGGGATCGACCTCGACCAGCCAGCCGAAGCGATTGGCCTCCCGTGGCTCTGCATTGATATCGAAGCGCTCGATGACCCGGTTCAAGCCATAACGGCTGCTCGGAATGCCGCAGCGGATATAGTTGGCCTGCTCCGGATGATCGTCGTCGAGATCGCCGCCGAAATAGGCGTGAAAATTCTCCTCGGCCATCAGCCAGGTGTCCCAGGGCGTTATCCCGCCGGCACAATTGCCCAACGTACCGATGACCCGAGTACCAGTTGGATCGGCCTGGGTCTGCAGACGCTGATGGCCGGCAGCCGGACCCGACAGCAGGATTTCGGTGGCCAATGCGGTGATGCGCCGGGCGTAGGGGCTTTCGCGGACGACATGCCAGCGGCCGTCCTTGCGCCGGATCTCAAGGATCGAGCCGCCATGGGCGGCCAGCTGGATCTCGGCTTCGGCCAGGCTCGGCTCGCCAACGGCGGCCGAACTCGGTACCGGGAACATCACCTCCGGATTGGTGTACTCGTGATTGACGCACAGCAGCCCGTGCTCGGCATTCTTCGACCCCGGCGGCAGCGGAATGTAACCGATGAAGTCATTGTTATAGCCGAACTGGGCCGACTGCGCAGCCGGGCTTTGGCCGCCAGGGTCGAATGCCGGAGCACCGGGCAACAGCGGATCACCCCAACGCATCAGCACCTCGGCGGTATAGCCGGGGGCGACATGATGCGTCTTGTCGACGCCGTGCGCGATCTCGGTGAAGGCAAAGCGGGTCGTCTCGGTGGCATCCTTGATGCGCGCGTCAGAGTCGGTCTCGGAATTGCCGGCAGCCTCCGCGGCAGCCGCCAGGGCCGCCAACGGCGAGGCGGCCAGCACACCCAATGCCGAGACGCCAAGAGCACCGCGCAGCAGGTCGCGGCGGCTGAAGCGCTGCTGGATGACGTCGCCGAGGGTCGGCGCTGTGGATGGGTTGGTCGAAATATCCTCCTGGGCCTCGTAGAATTCGGCCGGGCTGATGGAGGCGTTGTCTGGGCGATCTGGATTCATGAGTCTCGCATTCAGTTGCAGCAGGGAGTGCAATCGTTGGCCGGCGTTCAGCTTGCCGGCAGGGTTGAATCACCATAGCCGAACAGTATGACAAATTCATAACCGAACCTGTTTTGCAAGTCGTCGATGCTGGAAGTCTTGTCGTTCTTCTCTTGGTCCGCTGCAAGAAAGGCTGCGGGACGACACACCAGGTTTTGACGACACGAGTCTATCTTTGGGCTCAGCGACTAGCTGTGGAGCCTACAATACAGGGAGCCCACAATACAGAGCATGAACCACAGCGCCAATGAACTTCACCGCCAAGAGATCCTTGCAGACGTCCTGGGCGGGTGGTGCCTTCGAAGAATGTAAGGATTTACCGCAGAGACGCAGAGTGCGCAGAGGGGCCAAGGCGCCTCGCCCGCGAGCGGACCTTCACCATCCATGGAAGCCGCCAGGCGTAGGAGCCCGCTTGCGGGCGACCCGGCAAAAGATGCCAGCGAAGCGGACGCAAGCGTCGAAGTACAGGAGACCCGAAGTACACAGCCGAAATACACGAAATACAGCGAAATACAGGACACCCAGCTAACGATTGATAAATGATCCCCTATGACCCGCAGCCGCTTGCGCAGGTCTGCGACTCTAAGCTCGACGTCGACAGCAAGCGCGGGCTTCGCTTCGGGCGCATGGGCATATCCGAAGATCAGGACATCG
The DNA here is from genome assembly GCA_016745215.1 of Thiohalocapsa sp. PB-PSB1. GTDB lineage: Bacteria > Pseudomonadota > Gammaproteobacteria > Chromatiales > Chromatiaceae > Thiohalocapsa. The sequence continues at coordinate 7,121,532 of CP050890.1, read as the reverse complement.
GTCGCCGCTTTTCGGTGGGGGAGGTCGGTATCCATAAGAAGGCTAGAGGTCCGTGGGTCGCCAGCAAAGACTGGTGCCAAAATCACTGGTTCTTGCTTTTGCGCAATGGTCAGATGGCCATTGGAACCGATATCGAACGTACACTTGACCGCGACCAACCATACTTCCGCACCGTTCATATCCCGCACCCAAGTGCGCTCGGCAGCGAAAGGAGTTTGGTTATTCAGGCTCCACACGGTCAACGCACGCAGTCACTGGGCCTAATTGACCTGCACCGATCCACCCTTGATCCGATTCACCCCCGACGATCGGCTGAGCAGATAGGCGCCGCGGATCAATACCTTGCCTTCTCGCGTCAAGGTAATGCTGGCCTTGCCGCATTTGAGCACGATCTCCCTGTCCGCACGCAGCAGAATCCGCTCATCGTCGATGTCCGCGTGCACGGCTTCAGGTGCCGATCGGTTGCGGGCTGGATGCTGGACGAGGCCGATCACCAGTGGCGATCTCGGGTCGCCGCCCTCGAACAACAGCGCCACCTCGCGACCGATATCGGCGTCCGCGAGTTGGGCCGTGGAGCGGGCTTGGAGTGCGGTCTCCTCGGGGTTGCCGGGAAAGGCCACCAATGGCTCGCCGGCATCGTCAAAACCGAGCAGAACGCCGATGACCACGCCGTCGATATATTCGACCCGCTCTGTTGTCAGGGGCGATGGAGTCTCTGTCGCTGCCATGTGTAGCGCCTCCGCGGTCAGTGATCGAGGATCTTTCGATGACGAGGTTCCTAGGCTGGCTGTTGATTGCTCTTTGCTCATCATCCTCGCAATGGTCATCTTCATCGCCGGATGGGTCATCCAATCTGTTGTGCGCGTCCAGCTGAGATTTATTAACTCATCGTAAAGGGGGATCGACATTTGGTCAATGCACCATCCGCATACTTCGTGGCCGTACTCCTTATCGTATACCGGCGTCTGTGCTTGCACATCTTCAGCCCCTGACAGGCAGCACACAAGGCCCGCAAATCGGGAAGCTTGGCAGGGTTGTGATTGTTTTCGAGTGTCCGCGTGGTGGGCACGACGACGGTTTTCCACGTTTGCAGCCGCGCTGTCAGGAAATCCAGAGATCTACTTAGATAGGCTGCGTGAATACGCCCGATAGGATGTGCACCGATGGATGTGTACTAGTACAACGTTGCGGATGTCCCGCTACCGTTTCGGAAGCCCACATGAAGCGCGCGTTTTGGTCAGCGCGTGGATGTCCGCCGGAGTCATCCTTTTCTTAAAGTGTCCTTTTCTTAAAGTGCTTTTTCTTCCGTAGGTGTCCTTTTTCTTCCGTAGAGCGCGTGGACTACATCTACTTACGGGCTGCGCGGTAACGCGGCGGCCCTGTGGCGGTTGCATACGGCGGCCGTCGTGGCGGCGCTGTTCGGGTTAAGTAAAGTGGGTGTCCTTTTCTTAAATCTTTTCTTAAAGTGCTTTTTCTTCCGTAGGTGTCCTTTTTCTTCCGTAGAGCGCGTGGACTACATCTACTACGGGCTGCGCGGTAACGCGGCGGCCCTGTGGCGGTTGCATACGGCGGCCGTCGTGGCGGCGCTGTTCGGGTTAAGTAAAGTGGGTGTCCTTTTTCTTTGTTTTCTCTTCCGCTAAATGGGTGTCCTTTTTCTCTTTCTGTTCTCTTCCGCTAAGTGGGTGTCCTTTTTCTCTTTCTTCTCTTTCTGTCCTTTTTCTCTTTCTGTCCTTTTTCTCTTTCTTTTTCTCTTTCTTTTTCTCTTTCTTTTTCTCTTTCTTTTTCTCTTTTCTTTTTCTCTTTTCCTTTTTCTCTTTTTCTTCGAAGTGGGTGTCCTTTTTCTTCTTTTCCTTTTTCTTCTTTGGTGTCCTTTTTCTTCTTTTCTTCCTCCTTTTTCTTCCTGGTGTCCTTTTTCTTCCTTTTTCTTTGTTTCTTTTTTCTGTTCGGGTGCCCTTTTTCTGTCTTTTCTGTTCGCTTTTTCTGTTCGATGGTTTCCCCGGCCGGAAAACACTCTGGATCTGTGTCCAACGGACCGCCGACTTCGTGCTCGCGTTGAGGGCGCAGCGCAGCATCGGGGAGAGTTATGGGTAATGGTCTGGGTTTTGCCGTTCACGGCAGTTCTGCATCTCGCGCTGCCAGTCGTCGCAGGTCGGATCGTCGGCGACGCGTCGTCACTTCAAAGACCCAGCCCAGGAACAGCCGCTCCGGCTCGCTCCGGGGCAGTCCCTGAAACGGCGCCAGGGTCTCGATCAGCCGCCAGGCACCGCTGGCGGACAGGGCGTCCATGGCGCGGGCAAAGGCGCCCGCGTATTCCTCCTCCCGCAGCGTGAACACGAAGTGCCCACCGCGTGTCGCAAGCCACCTCACCAGACCGGCAAGTTGGGCCGCCGGCACATGGGTGGGACCGAACAGGCCCACCGCGATGACGGCGTCGAAGGCGCATCCAGGCGCAGAGTCGGTACCGATCTTGTGTACCAGCGCCTCCCGATACACGCCCTTGCGCCTGGCCTGAGCCAACATGCCGTCCGAAGCATCGAGAGCAATCAGATTGCGGTAGCCGAGCCCGGCCAGCACCTGACCGACCAGCCCGGTGCCGGCGCCGAGGTCGAGGATGGCGGCATCCCTGGCCACGTGGCGGGCCAGGGCCTCGGCCGCGACAGCCGGCACCCGATAGCCATGCAGGCGGTCGAGGTCCGCGTCATAGTTCTCGGACCAGCGATCATACAGGGCCTTCAGCTCATCCGGACTGGACGCCTGCCAGTTCAGTCGGGCCGGGTTGTCCGCCATGGCTCAGCCGCGGGCGCCGAAGATGGCGCTGCCGACCCGTACCAGGGTGGAACCCTCCTCGATGGCGATCTCGAAATCGCCGCTCATGCCCATGGATAGGCCCCTGGCATCCAGCCCCGGCAGCTCGGCGTCGAGACGTTCGGAAAGGCTATGCAGCCGGCTGAAGACGGTACGCAATGCGTTCTCGGTGGCGTTGTACGGGGCCATGGTCATGAGGCCGAGCACCTGGAGACGTGGCATGGCCGCGATTGCGCGCACGGCGTCGAAGAATGCGGTCAGTTGCGCGGGCTCCTCAGGCCAGGCGTCGCATTCGAAGCCGCCCTTGCTCTCCTCCCCGGAGACATTGACCTGCAGATAGACCGCCAGCTCGCGCCCCTCCTCTTCCAGGGCCTGTTGCATGCGTTCGGCGATCTTGATCCGGTCCACGGCGTGGAAACAATGGGCGTGGCGGGCCACGTCCTGCACCTGCCTGGATTGCAGATGGCCGATGAAGTGCCACTGCAGGTCGGGCAGATGGGCTAGTGCGGTGGCCTTTTCGGCCAGCTCGGCGCTGCGGTTCTCACCAAAGTGGCGTACCCCGGCTACGTAGGCCGCGTTCAGTTCCTCCACCGGCTTGCCCTTGCTGACGGCTACCAGTTCTACGTCCGCGGCCCGGCGGCCGCTGTGCTCGGCGGCCTGGGCCATACGTTCGCGCACGGCGCGCACCGCTTCGGTCTTGTCGTTCATGGTTGATTCCTCGGGCTCGATTTCAGGCGTGGCCGATGACAGCGACCGCAACCTCGCTGTCGTGATGGAAAGGTCCGAACTGGAAATCGCCGTACATCTCGACGAGCTTCAGCCCACAGGTCTGCAACAGAAGCTGGAATTCACCCGGGGTGAACACACGACTGCGCCATAGTACGACCTTTTCGCCCTCGAAGTTGCCGTCGGTGTCGTAGGTGCGGAAGTGTCGGTCCTGCTCCAGAATCTGGGTGGCGGCGTCGTAGCGGTTCTGGGTCCACAATTCGACCAGCTTACCGCTGTTCGGGTCTTCCATCCGGCGTTCCTTGCGCAGCAACTGGTCGTTGTCCAGCCAGTGCTCGTCCCTGGCCTCGGCCCAGGTGGGGAAGTCGATGACCAGGGTGCCACTGGCGCCCAGGTGACGCTTCAGGGTGCGCAGACAGGCCTGCTGATCCTCGATGCTCAGCAGGTAGACGATGCTGGCGAAGGGGATGAACACGAAGTCGAATTGGCGGCCAAGGTCGAACTCGCGCATGTCCACCTGGTAGAGGTGGATGCGCCCGCTCACCCGGGGGTCCAGGCCCTCGAGCTTGTCGCGGCACAGGCCCAGCATGGCCGCCGAATCGTCGATGCCGTGCACGACGCGACCGGCCTCGGCCAGTGGTATGGCCAGCCGGCCGGTGCCCACGGCGATCTCCAGGATCTCGGCGTGACATTCGGTGAACTGCCGGTACATGGCAACGTCCTTGTCCGTCTTGCGGTACATCCAATCGTACAGGCGCGGCTGGTCCGGGACCTTGGGGAAACGATTCGTCATGGTGAGGTGTCTGTCTTTGCCGAGTTGATTTGTCGTTGCCGACGCGACGCTCGCAAGCGCGGGGCTAGGCTGTTGAGCAGACCGGCGCCGAGGCCGGTCTGGGTCAGCAAGACCGCTTGCTCAGGTCCGAAATTCAGCAGCACGGCGCCGGCCATGCCGACCACGCTGGGCGCCAGCAGCAGACCGAAGCCGGTGTTGATGTTCCGGTGGAAATCGCGGGCGATACGGAAGGCTTCCGGCAGGGCATCGAGGTGGCCGTCCATCAGCAGGATCTGGGCGGTGTCGGTGGCGATGTCCGAGCCGCCCTCGAGCGACACCGACACATGGGCCTTCTTCATCGCGATGGCGTCGTTGATGCCGTCGCCGACGAAGCAGACCTTGCGCCCCCGGGCCACCAGGTCCGCGATCACGTCGGCCTTTTGTTCAGGCAGGGTCTCGGCGACATAACCGTCCAGGCCCAGCTCCCGGGCCAGGTGTCGGGTCGGGGCCTTCTGGTCGCCCGACAGGATGACCAGTCGATCAATGCACTTGATCGCACGCAGTCGCCGCAGGGTCTCCACCACCTCGGGGCGGATCCGCGGCTGCAGTTCGATGGTGCCCGCCAAGCGGCCATCCCGGGCGATGCCGACCCAGCTGCGGCCGTCGTCGCGCAAACGCTGCCAGAGCGCCAGGGCCGGCTGCGGCAGCCTGACGTCGAGAGAACGCATGAAACGCTCGCTGCCGATCTGCCATTGTCCGTCGCGGCTGTCTACGGTCAGGCCGAAGCCGATTCGACACTGCGCCCGGTCCGTGTCGTACAGGGTCAGTCCACGCGCCTCGGCCGCGGCGAGGATGGCCCGCGCCACTGGGTGCTGCTGGTGGCGCTCGGCGCTCGCCGCCCAGGCCAACAGCTCGTCTTCCAGCCAGTCGCCGTGGACGTGGATCCGGGTCACGTCCATCACGTCCTCGGTCAGGGTGCCGGTCTTGTCGAAGACGATGGTGTCCACCTGTTGCAGTAGGTCCAGGGTTCGAGCGTCTTTGATCAGGATGCCGTGCTCGGACATGCGTTTGAAGTAGCTCAGGGCGCTGACCGGGGCCACCAGACGGATGCGATAGGTAAAATGGGACTGCAGGATGCACAGGGCACTCGCCGGTCCGAGCACCGGCCAGACCAGGAAACCCAGGGCGATCGTCGGCAGCACGGTCTTCTCCGCCAGCGCCTCGGCACGTACCTGGATGCCGGACTTGAGCTCCTTGGTTTGGTTGAGGATGCGCTCGACGTTGGCCACGGCGGTCGCCGCCCCTGCCTTGTCGACGCGGACCAGGGCCTCGCCGGTCAGCACCTGGGTCGAGGCGTAGACGTAGTCGCCCGGACCCTTTTCCGCCAGTTGCGACTCGCCAGTCAGTAGCCGTTGGTCCACCGTGATCCCTCCCTCCACCAGCCTACCGTCCACCGGTACCCCCTCGCCCGCACGCACCCGCACCCGATCGCCAGGCAACAGTGCATCCACCTCGACCTTCAGGTCGACGCCGTCGCGCTCGCACCAGGCGTGGCGCTGCTGCTCAGCGCGGATGCCGAGGTAGCCCTGGGCGGTGTTGTTCTGCACCTCGAGCGCCAGCTTCTCGGCCAGGTAATAGAGCACGTAGGTCAGGCCCATGACAAACACGTAGCCCGCCCCGAAGGCGGTGATGCAGGACAGAAACAGGATGGTCTCGATACCTACCTTGCCACGGCGCAGCAGCAGCAGCGCCCGCCAAAACACCGGTAAACTGAGGTAAACGAAGCCGGGTATCGCCGCCAGGGTCAATAGGGGCGTGGTTAAGCTGCCGATACCCGCCGCGGCGGTCAACCCAGCAGAGGCGGCCAGGTTGCGGTTCGCCTCGCGCACTTGCACGGCATGCTCGGGCAGTGCCGCTGTCTTCAGCCGGGCCGCTGTCTTCAGCCGGGCCGCCGGTTTGGACAAGGCGTGTCCTGCAACACGGATGCCCCCTTTGCGCGCCCGGCCCCACACCTGGTGCAGCAGGCCGGCGTTCGCGCCGGGGACGATGAGGGTGCTCAGCTGCATCCGGGAATCAGCCGCCCAGGGCCTGCAGTTGTTGGTAGGCGCTGACCGAGCCGCCGAACTCCAGGAGGTAGAGGAAGTACTCGAAGCGCTCGCCCAGGTAGCGGCGGGCCTTTTCCGACAGCGCGTCCCGGGTCAGGTCGGACGGGTATTGGGCCATGATATCGGAACCCTGGAACAGCTCGAACACGCTGCTGATGGCCAGTACGTAGAACAGGTCGTGGTCCATCTTGTAACTGCGGCGGCGCGCCTGGTCCCAGTCTGTCCGGATCTGCTCACGGTATTTCGTCAACAGAAACAGATACGGGATTCCGGCATTCCAGAGACGGCTCGAGATGGTCCGCACCCGGCCGACGTCAGCGCCCGGGAAGTAGCCCTGCAGCACCTCGGCCAGTGGGTCGTACTTAAGCAGATTGGCCAGACTGTAATGGCCCAAGGCGGACGGCGTGGAGAACTTGGCCAGGGTGCGGTACAACAGGCTGGCCAGGTCGCGCAGGGCGTGCAGGGTGCGCATGTGCGGGTCGAGCTCGGCCATCGGCCGGGTGGAGTCCAGATCGGTGAGCACGGCCTGGGCGCTGTCGAAGTCGAACTCGAGGTTGGTCCATTCCGGGGAATAACGGTACAGGCCGGCGGCCGTGAAGTCGTGCATCAGGCCGCCGATCTGCCGCGACAGGATGCGGATCGCGCGCAGCCGTGTGATCTCGCAGCTCAGTTCGCCGTCCACGTCCAGGGCGCGCAGCACCCGCTCGCAGTAGGCGTCCTTGTCCGGGTCCTGGCCAAGGCGAGTGACCGCACCGTACTGCAGCTCCGACAGTCGGTAGGGCGCGCTGCCATGCGACAGGGAGATGCTGGCGCCCATGGGCTTGCCGTCGAAGCGGTAGGACTCGTCGTACTCGATCACCGCCATCGGTACGATGCTGGTCACGCCGGCCTCAGTGAGGCGCTTGGCGTTGTCGTATTCCAGGGCCGCGCGCTCGTGCAGGATGCCGCCCACCGGGGCCACCTTGCCGAACACGATGCTGTATTCGCCCTCCCGGGTAAGGCCGAAATGCGGATAAGTGGCGAAGCTCTCCAGAGGAATCGTGGTCGGCGGCGACGGGATGTCGCTCATCGGCACCATCAGGGAGTCTCGGTTGCGGGCGCCGGCCTCCGGGTTCCAGACCCCGACGCCCTTCAACTTGGCGGCGGCGAAGCGGCGATCGGGAACGGACTTGAGGGCCACACCCTCGCGCAGGATATGCCAGGCGCTGCGGCCACGCACCGAGAAGCGCGGCATCTGCTTCCAACTGGCCAGGTCCAGGATATGCTGGAACTCGCGGTCGGAGATGTCGACACCGTCATAGCAATGGGTGACGGTGTAGCCCAAGGGCGTTGTCATCGCAGGCGCTCTCCTGCCCGTGCAGGGCGGCAACGAATCATGGCGGTCGACGCATGCGAATCGGGCGTCATGGCAGCAGACCGTCCCGGCGCAGCAGGCCGATGGCGTCCTCGAATGCGGCGAAGGTCTTGTCGAGATCGGCGTCGCTGTGGGCGGCGGTGAGAAAGCTGCTCGGGGCGATGTCGACGCCATTGATCAGCAGCGCCAACCGCAGGGCCTGGAACAGGTTTGCATCGCCCCGCCGCAGCAGAATGCGCGGGTCGACCAGGCCTGGCTTGAAGTCTGCGGCCGGGATCGTGGCGCCGCCGTGACCGACCAGGAACTTTACCATCGAAGACTCGCCGTATACGGCCCAATCGAGGCCATGCCGGTCGATGATCTCGTTCAATCCCCGCCGCAGGTCCAGCGCCGAATGCTCCGCTAGACGCTGGGGAGCCCCAGTGCTCAGGTGCCCCAGGGCGGCCACACCGGCCGCCGCCGACAGCGGGTTGCCGCTGAAGGTGCCCATGTGGGTGAGCTTGTGACGGCCGATACGCCGAGCTCCTTCCTCGGTCAGACAATCCATGATGTCCGCGCGGCCGGCGACGGCACCGCCGGGCAAACCGCCAGCCAGCAACTTGGCCAGGGTCGTGAGGTCCGGCGTGACGCCGCAATATCCCTGGGCGCCCCCGGGCGACACCCGGAAGCCGGTGACCACTTCGTCAAAAATCAGCAGCACGCCATAGCTGCGGGTTAGCTCGCGCAGGCCGTGCAGAAAGTCGCCATCGATCGGGACCACGCCGGACGACGGCCCGGTGGGCTCCAGGATGATGCAGCCGATGCGCGAATCATTGGCCAGTGCCTGCGCCACCGTCTCCAGGTCGTGGCCGGCACAGACCCGGACCCGGTCGTCGACGAAGCTCCCCGCGACCATCTCGCTACCTGTGATCAGCGGCTCGCGCCAGCCGTGGTAATGGCCGACGAAGCGCAACAGCTTCGGCTTGCCGGTGTAGGTTTGGGCTAGGGACAGCGCGAGCAGATTGGCCTCGGTGCCGGATGCGGCAAAGCGCACACGTTCGGCGGACGGGATCAGGTCGATCACCCGCTGCGCCCAGTCGGCCTCGATGGTCTGACAGGCCGAATAATGGGTGCCCTTGCGGATCTGCTCGCCGACCGCGTTCACCACGGCGGGCGGGTTGTGGCCGAGCAGTATGGCGCCGTGGCCGGCCCAGTAATCGATCAGGTCGCTGCCTCCGAGACTCCATTTGTGGGCGCCGGCGGCGTGGCTGACGTGAACCGGGAACGGCTGCATGATCCGGCTGTCGGTGCTCACACCGCCAGGCAGCAAGGCCGCCGCCCGTTGCGCGGCCCGGGCGTCAGCGGCGAACAGGGCCGCATAGCGCTCGATGATGCGCTTCATGGACGCGGGGCTCGGGCGGCTGCCATCAGAACAGCCCTTTCGCCTTGCCGCCTTCGACCATCAGCATCTGTCCGGTGATGTGGTTGCCGAGATCACTACTGAGAAAGGCGATCAACCCTGCCAGCTCCTCGACCCGACCCAATTGGCGGGTGGCGGTGTAGGCGGCCATCTCCACCTCGGCCTCCTCGAAGGTTTTGCCGTCGCGCTCGGCCATGCGTTGCAGGATGCCCTCGCCGAGATCGGTGTGGAACAGGCCCGGGCACAGGGTATTGACGCGAATGCCGTCGACCCCGAGCTCATTTGCCAGTGATTTGTTCAGCACCGCGATGGCAGTGCGGAACACCCCGGACAGCAGGTAGGTGGCGTTCGGCTCCTTGACCGCGTAACTGGAAATATTGAGGATGCGGCCCCAGCCGCGCTCACGCATTCCGGGCACCACGAGCCGGCACAGACGCAGCACCGGCAGGAAGATGGTCTCGAAGCCGTTGCGCCAGTCCTCTTCCGACAAGGTGCTGAAGCCGCCCATCTTGGGGTGTGCGATGTTGCTAACCAGGATGTCGACGCGGCCGAATGCAGCGAGGGCCCGCTCCACCAGGCGCTGGGCCTCGTCGGCGCCGTTCAGGTCGCAGGGCACCGGCAGGACATCGACGCCGGTTTCGGCGCGAATTTGCTCCGCGGTGCCCTCCAGGGCCTCGGCGCCCCTGGCGCAGATGACCAGGTCCGCGCCCTCGCGGGCCAGGGCCATGGCGGCACCCCTGCCCAGGCCCTTGCTGGCCGCGCAGACCAGCGCCACCCTGTCGTTCAGATTCAAGTTCATGGTGTCGGATCGAAGTTGTTGCGGATTCGGGTCATAGACTCTGCGTCTTGCCGCCATCGACGACCAGATTGATGCCGTTGATGTAGCCCGCCAGGGGTGAGGCGAGGAAGGCGATGCACCAGGCAATCTCCGCCGGATCGGCGAAGCGGCGCACAGGACACAGCGAATACATGTGTTCGATGATCTCGGCCTCGGACTTGCCGCTGGCCTTGGCCTTGCCGGCGATGACCTGACGCAGCTCCCGGGTGTCGGTAGCCCCGGGCAGGACGTTGTTGACGGTGATGCCATCGGGACCCAGCTCTGTGGCCAGGGTTTTGGCCCAGTTGCCGACTGCGGCACGGATGCTGTTGGACAGGCCCATGTTCGGCAGCGGCTGCTTGGCGGCATTCGATGTGACGTTGAGGATGCGGCCGTAGCCAGCCTCGCGCATGCCGGGCACCACTCGCTGCGCTAGCAGGTGGGCGATGATCAGGTGCGAGGTCAGAAAGCGCATGAAGTCGTCCGGGGTCTTCTCCAGCAGCGGACCGGTGCTCGGCCCCCCGGTATTGTTGACCAACACATGCACCGGCTCGCCTCCGGCCAGGTGCGCGTGCAGCGTCTGGGTCACCGCCTCGGGCTCGAAGAAATCCGCCACCAGGTGACAATGCCGCTGGCCCGAGGTCGTGTCCAATGCCGCCAGGACGTCCCGCAGGCGTTCTTCACTGCGGCCCATCAGCACCAGATTGGCCCCAGCCTCGGCCAGCACCGATGCAGTTGCCTTGCCGATACCCGAGGTGCAACCGCACACCAGGGCGTTCTTGCCTGTTAAATCGATCTTCATCATGCCGTCAAGCTCTCGAATCGAGCCATTGCCGAAGAGTCGACCTTGGAAAGGGACTCGAGAATTGCCAATTCCGGAGGCCGCGACGGCACCGTCATGCATCCTGCGAGAGCCTGAGGCAGCCTCTGCGAGAGCACGTGCCTGGCATATCGGGCGCAGAGATGCTGCCGTTGAGCCGACAGGGATGTCTTCACGGCGTTCACTTGTCGTTACCCGGAGGCTGCCTGACGCCGCGACCTTCGGTCGTCGTCGCACCAGCCTTCGAGGAGGCGGGCGATGGCATCGGCGCCGACCCGCAGCGTCAGCTCGGGGCTCCCGCTGAGGGCAGACCCGTCAAGTGGGTTGGCCCGCAGATCGGCATCGATGGCCGCCAGTCGCCGTTGCAGACTCTCGAACAGCTCGGTAGCGGACACCGCACCCCGGCTGATCAGGAAGAAGTGATCGAAGATGGCTTGATGGTGAGCACACACCTTTGCCACCGCCTCGATGCCGTCGGCCTTGGCTGACTTGAGTAGCGAGGCCCCTTCCGGAACCAATCGATCGGCGATGGCGAGGTGTGCCTTCTGACTCTGCAGATAAGCGTCGCGCATGCGCTGGGCGGCTGCGTTGCATTCCCCCTGGCGGGCGGCCCGGTTCACGGCCTTTGGCAGGCCCACGTAGTCGGACGCCCAACGGCCCGTGAAGCCCTGGTGTACCCGCATCATCACGGGTCGGATATGGTTTCCGTAGTAGTCGAGGGTGCAAGAACCCGTATACTCGTAGATCAGTGTACACAGGTTCCACACCTGGGTGTAATGCATCAGGATGGCTTGGTCGAAGCTGTGCTTGGCGCGCAGATCCCGATTCAGTACCTGCCACAGTAGCAGCATCACCTGGTGGCCGGTGATCCAGCGAAACCAATAGGTGGACATCTGATCGAAGCGGGTGTCGAACTGGGACCCAAGCCGGGGCAGGCACAGGGTGCCGATGGCCGGGAAACCGCCTGGCAGATCGTCGTCCATCGCCGGAAGCCGCAACACCTCATTGCCGAATGCATAATCCCCATAATAGGGCGTAGTCCTTTCCATACTAGGCGCTGACGGCGATATGGATGACTTCGAATTCGAGCCCGTTGGGGTCTTTGGCGTAAAAGCACAGCATCTCGCCGGGACTCGGGATATAGTCCGACGGCTGCTCCGTGCTCTTGAAGCGGAAACGGCCGGATTGGTAGAGGCGAATCCACTTGTCGCGCATCGCGTACAGGCGTTCTCGGGTGTCTACCATGACGCCAAAATGCTGATACTGCAGGGCGCTGGCCTCGGGCAAGGTATGCCCTTCCTTGATGTCAAAGACGTGGAAGCGGATGTCACCGACCTGCAGCTCCACCAGCCGGGTGCACATCGGCATGCGCTCCTGAATACCGCGGGGCAGGGTCTCGAAGGTCCTGTCCCAGGTCGCTTCACAGTCGAAGTACGCCTTGTACCAGGCGACGGTGTTGTCGTAGTCGTCGGTTTGAACGGCGATGTGGTCCAGAGCTACAGTCATGAGCTTTCTATCTCGAATTTGGCCATTTTGGTAGACTCCCACGCTACTCAATGCCTGAAATGTCGTGGGGGGCCGAAAAGTTTTCGACGGCTTGGGTTCCCGAGCCGCGAAATTATTCTTTTCAAAAGCGATCTGTTTCTAACAGGATTTCTTGCCGGCAAAGACGGCCAAAGTCGAGTTTGAACTCTGCTTCTTTATGCCTTGCAAAAGGATGGGAACGTCGACTGGACGAGATTATAGACGACCGAACGGGAGCAAGGCAACCGGGGCAGGCAGGGCAATCGCATCAGGCTTCGCGAATTTTCGGATTCGCTAATGCGGATTTTTCCTTATGGGCTTGGGCGGTTGAAAGTGCAGTTCCCCAAGATGGGAGTCACTCCAACCGGCCTTGAGTCGCTTGGTCTTGATGCCGAGCTTGGCGCGGTCCTGCTTGAGCCGCGTGATGGCGATGTGGCGCAGCACCGCGAGGTTTTCGCGGGCGTTGGCCTCGCGCACGCGGCAGTCGTCCTCGCGGAAGGACACGTCGATTCCCCAGTGCAGCGTGTTCTCGATCCCCCCCGGAATGTCTCTCCACCTTTGGTCAGCTTGTACTTCCCGAGGGTAGAGAATTTCGGAGGTTCCGCCAACCGACTCTCAGGGTCATCAGCCAGCCGGCGAAGTCGGGCAGGAGGCGGTCGAGAATCCCGCGCCCGCGCTTGACCACCACGAACAGGGTGACGGTGGCACTGGTGAAGACCCACAGCCAGAGCAGTTCGCTGCCTTGCGGCCAGGGGGTCTCGTCGGCATGCAGCAGGTCGCTGGCGACCGCCGCATCGATCAGTTCCTGCTCCAGCGGCGCGCCCGCAGCGGCGGCCTCGTGCAGGGTGCTCTTGAGGGTGCCGACGCTCAGGCTCAAGCCGAGCCAGTCGTGCAGAAACTCGCCGATGCGCCGGTACGACATCCGAAAGCGCAGACGCAGCGCCACGATCAAGCTCGCCAGACCCGGCCCGACCAGACGCCATTCGCTCAAGGCGACGGGTTCGAGGCTCGGGTCTTCGACTGCGCCGGTGCCGGGGCGCGCGCGGGTGTGATGGCTGCAGCCGCAGAGGCTGTCCTGGAAACATGCCCGCCTCGACGCCGCCTTCGTCGCTCGGCTCTCCGCTGCCCGCCGACGGACGCTCCCAAGGCGCTCGGCTGCCGGGCGGACGAGAACTGTTGGTCGGATTCTGCCGCAACCGTTTGCGCGCCTCCTTGAGATCCTCCAGCAGCCGCAGCGACAGCCCGCGCAACTACTCTTCGTCCAAGTTTTGGGCGTAGGAGAAAACAGGGACAGACCACGTTTTTCTGCTAGACTTGGTTCGGTGCTATGTTGCTATTGTCTTTGAGATCCTGTTATCCATGCCTAGACGCGCACGTATCATCGCCGCCGGCTACCCAATGCATGTAGAAAACGTGTTCTGTCCCCTTTTTCCATGCTTTTTCCATGGTCACACCGCACCGGCTGTACCAAGGCTTGGCAGACTCTGATCAGGCTCGTTTTGCTGCGTATCGCAGGTTGTTCGAGGATATGCTCAGCGCCGAGTTGCTTCAACGTTTCCGCGAGTGCACCAACGGCGGCTTCGTGCTTGGCAGCCCAAAGTTCGAGCGGCAGATCGCCGCTATGCTCGGTAGACGAACCTGGAAGGGAGCACCAGGACGGCCGCTAAAGGAAATCGATGCGGATGCGCAAGGTGAGCTTGCATTGTAGAAAACGTGGTCTGTCCCCTTTTTCCGCTAGGTGAGCTTGCATTGTAGAAAACGTGGTCTGTCCCCTTTTTCCGCTGTGGCCTTCAGCATGACCGGAACAACGCCTGGTAAAAAGACCGCCTGGGCAATATTCTCGGCCTGGAAACGCCGACGCCACAGGCTTCCCTCGCGCATCTCGGCGGCCAAGATTGCCGCAACGCCTGGTGCGGGCAACGCATCAAGGTAGAGTCCGCGTCCCAGATCAGCCAGCAGCGGCGTCGGTATCAGCTGTGGCGCTCCGCCGGCGAGCGCTCGTAGCCGTTCCCACCAGGCTGGATCATCCGGACGCTGCCAAGGCTGATCGGCATCGCGCAGCTGCCAGGTGGAGCCTGTTGCCAACGCGTCGACGGCGGCGGCTTGCAGGTCACGTTCGCGGGGAGCGAGTCGCTCGGGAAGGGTCAGGATGAACGTCGATAGCTCGGCATGGGCCAGCAGTCGCCAGTGCCAGGGGTCGAGCAGCCGATCCAATGGCAGCGAGGACTTGCGAGCGCGCTCCAGCAGTTGTCGACGCAGGAAGCCCGGCGCCTCTGGCGAGTCATCGATAAAGGCTGTCGCCAGCGCCTGTACCTCAGGGATCATCGCAACCAGCTCGGCGGTCGGGGTGCCATCATCATCCAGCAAGCGATCCAGCCACTCGGGAAGCTCGTGCAAACTACTGGGCTGAGCCAGCCAAACCTCCAGCATCGCCTCGGCGTAGTCGGTCAGGCTTGCCTCCGGCGCACCCCCTCGCAGCGGTTCGCCGTCTTCGTTGATGCGCACCAAGAATCGGCTGTCCGCTGAGGTGACCTGACTCTCCGACTGAGATAGCCTGACCTGGGCGAACGCAAGTGTACCTTGCCGATCTGACCCTGCGGGGCCTGGAAATGCATCTAGCGAACAATGCGACGAATAGGCCGCGGCGATTCGCGATGGCAGCGCCTCGCGCGCGTTCATGATCAGTTTGTTGAGATCGCTCGCTGCAAATACGGGGGGTGACGATTGCACGATCTCCAGTGTCCCGCTTGCCAGCGCAACCCGGTAAAGCTGCGCGACGAACTGAACCCAGGCGGCTCGGGCGTGAGCCGTTCGAGTCAGCAGCGACGATTGGCGCGCGTTGTCTCGATTCATAACGACAGGGCTAACTCCGGTAGGGGCCAATCAGATCAGCGATTGCGAAGCGAGAAAAAGACCGTTTCCCGCTGGTTGCGATAGAGGTTGCCAAGCGCCGCACCGATTTCATGATCGGGCAGCGGTTCCCAGTCTCCTTCGGCATTTTGCCAGGTGACGGATGTCCCTCCAACGGGCTGGATCAGGATACGGCCGTGGTCCGCTCTCAGTCGCACGATGGCACCGCGCGGATTGCCGCAGACGCGGTAGTCCTCGCGAACGTAGACGCGGGCATCGCGATAGAAGCCGATGCTGGCGCCCTTCTGGGCTCGCAGCAACAGAAAGAAGCCATCTTCGATGTCTTCTTCATTGGCCATCATGACACCGAGACGGGTGGGAAAGCGGGATGGGCGAATGAATCCGTAAAGAATAAAGGCTAAGGCGAGCACCAGCGCTGCAAGCACTAAAAACGGCAACAGGCAGCGCCACAGTGGTGTCGGCTCCAGGTGCAGATTCAGCGGCACCTGCGCTCGACTGATGCTGCCGTCCTCGGCGCGGGTCTCGAGCAGGAGATGGAATTGCCCCTGCTCGACGGCATTGATGCAGCGACCAGTGCGCAGGCGTACCGCCCAGGGGCCGCGATCCGGATCGTAAACGACTGTGGTTGGTGCGTTATCGATGCGTTGCCAGCCGTCGCCATGGTCAAGTTCCAGCCGGGCACCTGTGCCATTCAGGTCCGTACTCACCTGGACGCGCGGGCGCCCGTCGCGTTGTGTGAAGTTGGGAGCCAAATCGATGATCCGTTGGCTGTTCTCAGGCAGGTCGCCCAGGATCAATGCCCGCTGCTCGCCGAGTCGGGCGCTCGCAGAAGCTTTGATCTGGACATCAAGTTGCGCCTGGTTACCCGATGCATCTTCAACCATTACATGAGCCTTGCCAGGCTGGTCTGGATCGATCAGGACCAGAGCAATGAGATGAGAGGAGGCGCCATTCGGCGGCTGCTCGCCCTCGATTCGGAGGTTTTCTACATCATCGGACAACCTGAATGCGACCAGGCCCGTATCCCGATCGATGATACCGTCTTGATTGCGGTCTTCGCCCGGATCGAGTCTGGCATTACCATTGCGGTCCTCGTTGCGTGGTCCGATGTGGCCATCACCGTCGAGATCCTCCCCTTCCCCGAGTTGGCCATCAGCATTTGTGTCTTCGCTATCTGTCATGCGCAAAATGGCGCGACCATCACCGACCTGCACCTGAACAATGGACGGCGGCCAACCGTCACCAATCGGGTTAATGCGAGCGAAGGCCATGCCGCCTGGATAGCCGTAGGAGTCGGTCTGATCGAATCCGTACAGGGTGATGCCGAACGGCTCCTCGGCCTCGAGCCTATGGATACCGGCATCCAGCGCGATGGCGGCCCCACTGAACTCTGATTCACCGATGATACGAAATGTATCTCGATCCAGGCGTTGGCCGTCGAGGCGAGTCGTCGCAATGCTCTGACTGAGGGCGACGATAGTGACAAAGTTCGCATGGAAGCCAGTTTCCGGTGTGGCGAAGACGTAGTTGTCGAGAAATTGCTCCGTCGGTGGCACGATCACCATGAATGGGTCGGAGACGACATGATCGTATTGCGTGCCTAACGAGTACTGGCTAACCAGTACCGGCTGATCTGATTCGATCAACAGAGGTTGAACACGAATCGACTCGTAGACCTCGCCCGGTTGCAGCACTGCCACTTGCTCACCGTTGAATCGAATATGGGAATCGGGACGGTCCGCGAGCACACGGATCAGGTCCCCCTTCTTGCGCGTGGCCAGGGGCATGGTCACGAAGCGTTTGCCCCAAGTAGAGAGTGGCGGCATCATCTCCGCTAAGTGATCACATGCTCCATGCGAGGCAGGCACATTGGCGCACTTAGCACCAGCCATTACGGCAACCGGGGCGTCGGCTTCGATCAACGTTCCGGTTAGATCCACGGTCGTTGTCGCCCCGACTAGAGAATAGACATCTCCAGCATCAAGCGTCAGCATGATCTGCTGACCCGGCGTAAGGCTACGAACTGGTGCCGATGTTCGGATACGGACTTTCGTGCCGTCCACTGTACCAACCACGGCCACCTGACTCTTGCCGCTTGCCGAACGGTAAGTTAATACTCGATAGTGTCGCCCCAGGGCGTCGGTTGGCAAGGCCAAAAAGGCGTCAGTCGTATTATTGGCCCGATTTATTCCATAAACCGTTGCATCACCATCAAGGCGAACCTCGACACCCAATTTAGAGATCCCATTATCTGCCAGATCCCGGACAGTCAATGGCAGGTCGAGCTGACTCAGCCCCCCAGGAGCGACCTGTATAGTTCGGTCGAACCCTAGATGCGCAATCCGTACACGACCTAAAGCGCCATTTTGCGAGGCAACGTACAAACGTAAGTACTGAGGTGGCTGAAAGTAATTAGACTGAAAGGCGAAAAAGAATTCGCGGCCAACACTGTCCATCGCGCCGCATGGTGCGGGAAGAAAGGTGGGCAACATGACGATGATGACCAGCCAGAGACGTGTGCGCATGACGCTATTCAAACGACAGTTCCCGGAAGCCAGCCAAATGGACATTAGGCTAACGCGGTTACCTGCGACTTGGTTAATGTTTGATGCCTTTTCAGGGGGCAGCAGCAGGCTCCAGCATTCAGGGGTAGATCAATAACACCCCGGTAATGGCAGCAGTGGCTAAGAACAAGATGCGCAGAAAACGATTGCCCTTCTTGATGCCAACGCTGGCGCCAACATAGCTGCCGAGAAGGGCGCCGAGGATCAGGCCAGGAGCCAGGGGCCAGATGACATGGCCCATGTAGACATGGGCAATGGCGCCGACGCCATTCCAGAAAATGCCGTTGGCAGATAGGGTCATGGCGGTGGCGTGAAGTTGGTCATAGCGCAGCAGCCATAGATAAATAAATGTGGTAAAGACGCCGCTGCCGGCGGAGATCCAGCCTGAGTAGAAAGCCGCCGGTACCATCAACAGCGACCCGATCAGCAGTAGCCGCGGTGATAGGTGCTTAGGCTCGAATACATTCGGGGCAGCCTTGCGCGCCAGCGCGATCAGTACCATGGCGATGATGACGCCACCCACCAGCGGCTTCATGATCTCGCCAGGGACGGCGGCAGCAAAGCGGGTGCCGAGCACGACAAATGGTAGACCGATGACTGCGGTCCACCAAAATACTCGCCAGTCAATCAGCCCTTCGCGCACGTAGCGGATGGTCGAGCCAATGCCAATAAAGCCAACGGCGAGCTTGTGGCTGGCAAGGGCATTAATGAACGGTAGCCCAGTGAACAGTAATACTGGCAGCAGGATCAGCCCGGCGCCACCGCCGGAAAGGCTGGAGAAAAAGCAGGCGGCAAAACTGGCGGCAAAAGTCAATGCCATCATGCCGAGGCCGATGTCCTGAAACATGTCCATGCTAGCTGAGTTCGATCCACACCGGACAATGGTCCGAGGGCTTTTGCAGCGCGCGAATGCCATAGTCAATACCGGCCCCACGCAGGCGCTCCTTGAGCGGTGCGCTGATCAGGATCAAATCGATACGCAGCCCGCGTTTGGGATCGCGTTCAAAGCCCCGGGAGCGGTAGTCGAACCAACTGAAACAGTCGTCAGCCTCGGGATGGACGACCCGGTAGGCGTCGAACAGACCCCAGTCAGTGATGGCGCGCAGCCAGGCGCGCTCCTCAGGCAAAAAGCTGCATTTGCCGGTGCGCAGCCAGCGGCGGGCGTTATCGTCGCCGATGCCAATGTCCAGGTCCAGCGGAGCCACGTTCATGTCGCCCATGACGACCAAGTTTTGATTCGGCGAGAAGCATTCGCGCAGGTAGCCGAGCAAGTCGGCATAAAAGCGCTGCTTGCCGGGGAATTTGATCGGGTGGTTGCGGCTCTCGCCCTGGGGAAAGTAGCCGTTGATAACGACGATCTGGTCATCGCCGTCGGCGAAAAATCCGGTGATGGAGCGACGTTGAGCATCTGCCTCATCGCCGGGAAAGCCCTTGTCGATACGCAGCGGTGCCTCACGGCTGAGTAATGCGACGCCATAGTGCCCCTTTTGGCCGTGAATCTGTGCCCGGTAGCCCAAGGCCTCGATGGCCTGATGGGGGAAGGCATCATCCGCGACCTTGGACTCCTGAATGCCGATCAGGTCCGGCGCAAGCCGCTCGGTGAGAGCCGCGAGTTGGTGCGGACGACTGCGAATGCCGTTGACGTTGAACGAGACTAGCTTTTTCATCGGATGCTCTCGGTGGCGATGATCCGGGCCACCATGGGGTGAAGTGCCGTTGCCCCACCGGCGGCAGCAAAAATATCCTAAGGAGACCAACGGCTAATAGGATTGACGGATTTGGTTCGGAGAGATCGGTGGCGAAGAAGTTGTCGAAGGTGGCGTCGGCCGGTCCGTTCACTCTAACGGTCAGATCACTGACGAGTGCTCTGCTGCGGAAGTCGCGAGACCGTTTGCAGTCGTGGTCGTCATCGATAACCCACGATGAGCGATTACGACAACGACAAACAGCAGAAATGGTAGCGGGACATGCGCACCGCTGCACTAGTAGACCGACCTCTCCAGATATATGGGTGCTGTCTATAAGAGAGCCTGTCGTCAACGGGATGCTGAAGTCGGCAATGGAAAATAGCTGACCGGTCAGGACAGAGCCCACACCAGCAAATACGAGCCGATAATCCTGGTCGGGATGCGGTGTGATAGGTACAACATCGAGGATGATGGAAAACTCATTGTCGAGCCGATCGAGAACCAGAGAGCCCTGGCCGGGATATGCCGGGCTGTCCGTGATGTAATGCATCCAGTAACCATCAGTGGTTCCCAGAGCAAATTCTTGCATTTGCGCCAATAGCCAGAATCCTTGTTCGAGGGAATGATCCCGATCGACGCTATTGTTGCTGGTGTAAAAATCTGCAATTTCCACATCCTGACGATCACTCCCTTCACGGCCTGGGCCAAGCGTATTGGGCTGCGGAAGGGCGGGGGTCTGCATCCTGTATGCGCCGTTCGGAAAGCTGAGTGTGGCATTGGCACCGAAAGGCGTAAACAGGCTGTAGCCGGTCCAACCGCTGTCATTACTGTCATCGAAGATCGAAGATGACCCGGCCGTCGTGGCGACTGCCGACAAACACGACAACGCAAGCATCTGTTCACCCAGTTGCGATATGCCCTGTATTTGTTTAACTAATTTCACTTTATTCTCTATAGGCTTGTTTAACCTGGTGAAAGGCTGCGCGAAGCCCACGACGGACTCTGATCTACAACGATCGCAAAGGCCACAAATGTGACCGGCATGGTATTCAGTTGGTTGGTGCAAGTCCAGCCATGGACCCACATTTGGGGGTATCCAGGCGAAGGCCTTGGGAGGATGAAGGACTTAGTAGCGGTTCATGAGTAACCTATACAACGCTATCCAGCCATCGGCGGAGTGCAATCGGGGTCGCTATCGGAATCGGAATCGAGAGAGAAAACGCCCTATGCCAGTCGGTCATGAGAAGCTCGACGTCTAGCGTGCGGCCATCGAGTAGGTCGGCTGGGCCGAGCGCGACTGCGAGCATGTGAAAGGACAGCGTAACGCGAAGGATCAACGCCTGTGCGCATGGTAGGTGCGCATCCTAGGCGCGCATCGCAGGCCATCGCGCTGAACATTGCCGAGGGTAACGGCACAGCGACGAGCGGGGATCGACGCCGGTCGTTTGAAATCGCACTAGGCTCGGCGCTGGAGTGCGCTGCGATTGAGGGCGTGCTCGCTGGTGTGCGATGCGTTGTGCGCAGACGACAACGGCAAGCAAAAGGCACTGCTCGATCGTCGTGTGGCCATGCTCACGAAGCGCGGACAGCGTGGCTACGCGGTCAGCGAGGAGCTTGGCGGATGGGTTGGTCGGTTCGATACCGACGCCGATACCGATACCGACGCCGATAGCGGTAGCGAATGAGTCGGCAGGCGACACCCAAGCCAAAAACCTGTTTAGCTTGTTTCTGCACCATCACTTAGGCGATTGCCTTACCTGAAACTCTGGACATGGCGGTCATGGGATGGCTATGGCAGTCATGGCGGCAGTCATGGCGGCAGTCATGACGGTGGTCATGGAACAGCCATGTAAACCTTCTCTGTCAGGGGGGAGCGCTCGGCAGGTGCAGCCCGCCGTTGGTGCGAATCCGTCGCAACCGCAAGCCGCTCCCCCAAGGCAGCGCCGACTGAAGCAGGTGCAGCAGGATGACATCCAGTACAGGGGCCGCCTGCGTGGAATTGGTCGGGCGCAAGCATATCGACCCTTACTCCCACCAGGTGCGGTCTTGGTTTGCATGGAGCCTGGCCGCGTAATCGGGCCATAAGGCTGAAAATTGGTCTAATACAGTAAGGGCATGCAGTCGTGCCGGGCGCCGCGGTCGTGGATCAGGACTGCTGTTCTGGCATCGAACCTTGTCATAGTAATCGGCATCTACGCCCTGTTCGAGCAAGCCGGCAAGGATCAGCTGGTGATACCAATCATAGGGTTCGAGGGTCGGGTCGATCGCCTCTGCCACGGCGCGATACAGCATGCAGCGAAAGCGCCTGCCGTTACAGCCCACCTCGATCCTGTCGCGGACATAGCCTGGACCCTCGATTTCATCCAGCACGGCCAACTGGCGCTCATCCAGCTCATATAGCACACCGAAGACCCGATCAACGCGAGTGCCTGGTACGATGTCGCCCTTGCCGGAGCCATCGCTGCCGCGTTTGTGAAAGGTGAGCCGCCATCCGTGAAGATCCACCGGACCAATCAAGCGGACGTTCCCCGTGCGCGCTTGCAATCGCAGGCTCAGCAGGTTCGAGCCGAACGCCAGGTAATAATATGAGCCCATGCTGTCAGCAACCGCTGCTGGTTCTTGGATCTCTATAGCCTAACGGCGGGCGGTCAATTGTGTTCCAACAGCTGTTTTCAGCAACAGCGCGCCATCTGCCGATAGATCAAAGCCTATGACTTCCGCCATGAGATCGAGAAACTGCTGTTCGACCTGCATCTGGGGCTCTGGGCAAGCCATCATGGTGCCGCCCAATTGGCTGAACGATAGACCCTCGCCTGTCAACACATAGCCACCCATGAATCGGTTACAGCCGCTGTTGCCAGCGATGCGGTTGTTTTCAAGAAACTGGATGGTGATGCTGACGGCCTCCGGTAATGCTTCACCCTTCAGCGAACTCAGCGTCCAGGCCGACCCTTCGAGCAAGGCCCGTGGCTCGCCCCCGCAACCGCGCAGTTCACGTCCTTCGACCTTGATTTCTACCCTAAGCGGATAGGGCATCCCTGACATATCGTCGTGACAGCGTTGTTCACGGACGGTGATTCTGACGTCCTCATCAGGCACTCTGTACCGCGTTGCGTTGTCTTCTATGATTGCTTTGGGTCGCCGCGCCTCGATTGTTCGCGCGCCATAATCAAGGTTAAGCCGGATTTTCGTCTCGGTCATCCGCAGCGACCAGCCCGGCTCGTTGCCCTGGGCCGTAAAGGCAGCCTCATCGTGCGTTCTGAACGCAGACTCAGCGGCGAGCACAGTGCTAACGGCGAGCAAGGTAATCGATGAGACAAATAAACGGATGCTTGGCATGGGTTGATCCTCGATTTTGGCGCGGGATGACATGGATTAAGAATCCTGATGGAGGAACAGGCCATGAAGGAACAGGAGTGAGTCATTGTTAGGATTTTGCCTGCCCATCAGACTCTGTGGTAGTTGGCTAAGTCTGGAGTTCGTAGAGCAGAGCGGTGCGGCAAGACGGGCTGTTTCAGGCTGCGACGGACCATGGCAATTTATCATTTTTTCCGACTCTTGTGGTACTTACCAGGGGCGATGATGCTAGCTTTGCCGCTCGAATCCTGATCGATATTTACTCCGCGCCCGCTGCAGGCTCACATGCAATGTAACCAAAGGCAGGTTGCGCCTGAGATAGCCGTTGCTTGCTCAGATGTAGAGAGTTGACCTCGATCCGTCCCACCCTGACTGTGTTCTGTTATGGGTTTCATCTTTCATGGCCCACTTGAATTAACCGCTAGAGGAATGGTTCCGCGATGGCTGAGCGATCTGTATCACGCAGAGTTCTCGATATGCAAGCGATTGAGATGCCGATACCCGAAGGCGATGTTGGCGGGGAGCAGACGGTCGAGGACAAATTGCCGGCTTGTTTCTCCACTGGCACCGAGTCGCTGTTGCAAGTGACCGACTTATTTAAATCTTACCGGCTGGGCCAGCGTTCATTACCGGTTCTGGAGGGTTTGAGCCTGGATGTAAAAATTGGAGAACTGGTTGTCATCATGGGGCCAAGCGGCTCCGGCAAAAGCACATTACTCAATTGTTTGTCAGCCATCGACGTTCCTGATGCCGGCAGCGTATCGCTCGCTGGTACCCTTGTAGACTATGACAGCGAAAAGGCGCGCACCGCACTACGGCGGGAGCGAGTCGGAATCGTGTTTCAATTTTTCAACTTGATCCCGACGCTCAGCGTTCGCGAAAATATCTTGCTGCCGCTCATGATCCGCGGCAAGGTCAAATGCGAGGATCGGGAAAGGGCGGATCAACTACTGATCCAAATTGGATTGGAATCTCGCGGAGATCATTTGCCATCTCAACTCTCTGGCGGAGAAATGCAGCTTACCTCGATCGCCCGGGCACTGATTCACGGCCCGGAGCTGCTGCTGGCAGATGAGCCAACCGGGAATGTGAATCCACGCATCGCCGAGGATATTCTGGAAACTCTGGCGGGCGCAGCCAAGGCCCGTGGAGTTGCCATACTGATGGTGACCCACAGCGCCGAGCACGCCGCTTGGGCTGACCGGGTGTGCTTTTTGAAAGACGGCCAAATCGCAGCAGTCCTTAGGCAAGGCCGACGGCGAGATCAGGTGGCCCTGATCCACGACTATTTGGCGAATCTCGCAATATGAATCCGGGTCTAGCGTTACT
The DNA here is from genome assembly GCA_016745215.1 of Thiohalocapsa sp. PB-PSB1. GTDB lineage: Bacteria > Pseudomonadota > Gammaproteobacteria > Chromatiales > Chromatiaceae > Thiohalocapsa. The sequence goes on along the minus strand of CP050890.1, from coordinate 7,097,401 downwards.
GCTTGCCTGGCGACGGCTGAGCCAGCATCGGCTGCAAGCTGTCATGACGCTGCTCGGTGTCGCCTTGGGTCTGACGGTAGCGGCTGCTATCCTGATCGTTGATCATAACAGCCGTGAGCAGCCCATCCCTTCCCAGTCATTGGTGGATCTATCCAGGGCGGTACCAGCGACAGACAAATCGCCCATGACCAGTAAGCCGCGGCGGATTCTTCGGGTCAGTTTCGAACGTCGCGAGCAGGAGCAGCGACCTACTGGCCGCGCGCAGACTGCGAACACTCAGAATCTCACTCCAAACCTCGCGACCAGAACTCATACTAGCGAGCACGCCAACTCCACTCCTAGCAGACTTCTACCAAGCCAGAAAGGTCTGGGGGCAGGCGGTGTTTCGAGTAAGAAACCATTGCCAAAGCGCGGCGAGGAGGACTATCAGGCCATGCGCCTGGCGGTGCGTCTCGCATCGCTGATGGCGTTTGCGGTGGGTGCGGTCATCGTCTTTTACAGCATGCGTTTCTCGGTTGCATCGCGCGCACGTGAACTCATGCTGTTGATCTGTCTAGGCCAAGAGCGCCGGGGACTCGGATTGTCGCTGCTCATAGAAGCCGGTCTGCTTGGGCTGGCAGGAACCCTAGTCGGCTTACTCAGCGGCTGGGCCGCGGGTTTTGAGTTGTTGGACGCGGGGGTGTCCACCACGGGCCGATCGCCCACTTCAAATCCGAACATGCCATTAGCGGAGCTCTGTTTGCTTGCCACCTTGAGCGTTGCTATTGCTCTGCTTGGCGTGGTCGGCCCTTGGAAATCATTGATGCGTATGCAACCCGTGGATGTATTGCAGCCTCATTTTCTTGTCGAACGCGATGCCACGAGGCGGCTGCCGTCGGCCGGGCTGGGCGGCTTCGGCTGGCTAGTGCCAATCTTGTTTTTAGCCAGCTGGCTGGCAGTTCGCCCCATATTACAGGACTGGCTTTCGGTGATTCAGTTTTTCCTGGTTGAGGCCGCGGTTGCAATGGCATTAGGTCTGGCCATCCTATGGTGGATGACGCCAGTGCTGCAAGGCGCAGTATATTTCATGGAGTGGTCGCTCAGGTCACTGCTGCCGCTAGAGTCTTTACTCGCTGGTCGGCGTCTGCGGTTCAATGCTCGGGAACTTATCTTCACCGTTGCATCCGTTACGCTGGTGTTCAGCCTACTGATCGGACTGGACGGGCTGACACGATCTTTGAAGGCAGAGATCAGAACCTGGAGTGCCGAGGCGCTAGATTCGTATGCTTTTCTTCATCATCGCCCAGGCACTGCCATGCCAGAAGAAGCACTATTCGATCGAGCACGCGCCGAAGGACTGTATCCAATGCGTCTATCTCACAAGGTTTCTGGCGAGATCCCGATCCGGTTGATTCACGGTGATGATGCCAACGCATTCCTAACATCTCAGGGTCGTGATCCGTTTGGCTCAAACGAGGTATTCATATCCAGTACTTTGGCAGCCCGTTTTACGCTGCAGGCGGGAGATCGCGTAATTATCCACACTGACGACAAACGTTACATATTTAATATCAAGGCAGTAACCAACGAAATCGGCTATTTCGCCGAGGACGGTCAATATGTGGACCTTAAATCCTGGTTCCTGTTCCATCATCAAAGCCCTCTGTTCACAGACAATTTGGCCCATACCCTAGGTGATCGGCTCGCTGTGCGGGGCACATCCGGATCGGTCCCAAAGGAACGAGACCTCGATTTATTCAAGGGTAACTATCGAATCCAGAGCTGGGGTTGGGAGCAGCGCCAATGGCAGACACGGGAGATAGATAAAGACTTCTCTATTTTCGACTTCATTTTTGGACTGACTCTGGTACTGGCCACCGTAGGCGTTGCCAACAGCTTACTGATTCAGGTGCTGGCCCGCCGTCGGGAGTTGTCGCTCTTGCGTACCTTGGGGGTCTCCCGGATGCAAACTCTACGCATGCTGATCGCCGAGGGAGCGGTGATCGGCGGTGTAGGCGGACTCTTCGCGTTGGCCTTAGGTCATGTCTTTGCTGCTATCGGTATCGGTTTTCTTGATCATTTCACCCTATTCGACTATCGGCTCAGCCTATCACCTGGCAGCGCAATCTCAGCCTTGGCGTTGGCATTGTTCAGCTGCTCACTGGCCGCTCTTTATCCGGCTTTGGTTGCAGAGCGGCTATCCTCGGCAGAATCGCTGCATTACGAATAACAAGAGCAGGGTTAATTAGGGATTTCCCTTATACGGGTTTTCCCGTATGCTAGGGCCACTGTTATTTCATCAAGACCGTCATGCCCGAATACTCCAACAAGAGAATCGGGTTGGTACAGTCGGGCAAGATAGTCGACACGCCCAAGGTCCAGCGGTCCAACCATAGGTATTGCACAATGACCAGAAAAATTGCCCTTGTTCTTCTTGCAGCCCTGTTTGCAACTGCTTCCATGTCGACCTTCGCTGGCTCCAGCGCACGTCCAGGTAAAGTATTGAAGGGAATCGCTTCGTACTATCACGACAGCCTGCACGGAAATAAGACCGCAAGCGGTCAAACTTATAACAGGAATAAAATGACCGCGGCACACAAAACCCTACCACTGGGTAGTAAGGTACAGGTAACGGACGTGCGTACGGGCAAGAGTATCGTGGTGCGTGTGAATGACCGCGGTCCCTTTGTCAAGGGCCGAATCATCGATCTTTCCCGTCGGGCCGCCTCTAAACTCGGCATCATCAAGCGAGGCACTACCCGCGTAAGGGTTAAGGTGCTCAGCGTGCCGGGACGCCGAGGGGCCTAGTAACGTTCAACTATAAGGCGATTTCTGTCGAGAAACATCTCACCGTGCTCGTCCTCTCTTCGGGCATCAACCCGCCCACAGAGCGACCGTGAGCAGGTTACCGTTTCGCAAAGACGAACGAGAATCCGGCGCCAGTTGGTCTGTTTCTCTCCGGCAATCGCCTGGTAACGTTTATCAGCCTTCGAGCTTGTGCGGGTTGGGCATTTCGCCCCCCGTCGGTTTGGTGAGGGTGTTCCAGTCATCTCTGAGCTGTCGCTTGATGAGCTTGTAGCCACTGCTCAAGCATGATGAGAATCCAGAGCATAACACCATAGTACGAGGCATGCTCTTTCGCATGCTTCTGCTCTACCCAGTCGATATAGCTCGGGCGAACGATTTGACGATGCTTGAGAGCGATAAGGCTCTCATGTGAAAGTTCGCGTAATGGCGCATAGTCCGCCATCCAGAGCCCCACCGGCAAACCAAAACCCTGCTTTCGCTTGGCGATGATCTGGGGCGGCAAAAAATCCGCCAGTGATCGTTTAAAAAACCAGCGCAATTGCGTCCCTTTCAGTTGCATGCGCGCTGGTACAGAGGCTGCAAAGTCCAGCATGCGATCATCGAGCAGTGGATAGCAAACATTGACACCCGCGAGTTCGCAGGCTTGGTTGACCTTACGCAGATCGTTATCGGAGAGCGTTATTTTCAGGTCCAGATGCATCATACGGTTGATCGCCGAATTGGATTTGGTTCGGGCATAGACCTCGCGCAGATTGCGCAGCGGTTCCTCGCTGTCCACTCGCGCCAGGAATGCAGGCTCGAAAATCTGGTCGAGCGCGGTGCGATGTAGAAAATTGTAGGTCTCAAAGCGATCTGGCAATGGCACCTTCGCTTGGGCGATGTAACTGCGGGCCTTGCGTACCATGGGAATCGCGTCCAGCCCCGGCATTTGCAGTGCCGATTCGAGCAGCCTGCGCGCCGGCGCGGGGATTCGCCCATAGAGTTCGAACAGACTTTGGTTGGCGTAGCGTTCATTTCCGCCAAAAATTTCATCACCGCCATCACCAGCGAGCATGGTGTCGATGCCATCATCCTTGGCAAAGCGGGCGCATAGGTAGGCTGGAACGATCGAGGCATTGCCAAATGGTTCGTCACAATAAGCCGCGATGCGGGGGATGCTATCGACAACATCTGCGGGTTTAACATAAAGTTCACGCGGATTGGTACCAAAATGGCGCGCTGCAGTGCGCGCGTAGTCCATCTCGTCGAAACCGGCAGCGTCAAATCCTATCGAATATGTCGAAACCGGCGCGCCGCGCAGCTCACGCCAAGTACCGGCCACGGTAGAACTGTCGGTGCCCCCGCTTAGAAAGCAGGCGACCCGGTCAGCCCCGGTCTTCGAATGCCCTGCGGCATCTCCAACCACCCGCGGCAACAACGCTCGGAACTCCTGCCGCAAGGCAGCGTAATCCGCTACTTCAGAATCTCGATACGGCATATGCCAGTAAAACCGATGCAAGGTCTGGCCGTTCTCCCAAATCCGCATCTGTGCCGGCAGTAATTTCGATACGTCGCGGTAAATCACCCGCGGACTCGGAATCACATGAAAATAGAGGTAGTCAAAGATAGCCTGATCGTCGTGCATCCTGTTAAATCCGGGTGCACGACTGAGCATTTCCAGACGACTAGCAAAAAAAACCCCTCCATAACGCTCATTTACGTATAACGATCGAGCACCGGCGCGATCTACGGCCAGCAAGAATCGGCTACGTCGACGGTCAAGCAATGCCAATGCGAACGCCCCTTGCATCGCGCACAGCATAGCATCGCCATCGCGCCGATAGGCTGCGGCAACCGTTGCTGCGTCACCGAATGAAGTGCGTTCGGAGATCGCAACAACTATCTCGACATCCGCATGAACCAAACCACCGGTGTTGTTACCGATGACTGCCGCGCTGATGTCACAATCGTTAATGCTTGCATCGCTTGTTGTTGGAAATATACCCTCTGCAGCCTGGGGTCGGGCGCCCCACCATCCACAAATACCGTTCATGAAATCTCCGGTTGCAACCGTACAAGTGTAAGCATCGACAACACCTCCAGAGCAGTGCCGTTAACCATGTGAATCGAAAGCTGCAATGAGGTCGACTCCGGACGGACCGAGGCGGTCGATGCAACTTGCCTCAGGGCTCAAGCGATTTCTGTCGAGAAACAGGCCACCTGGCATGTCTTCTCGTTCGGCATCGACGTTGTGGCAACCCGCCCATAAAGCGACCATGGGGAGTTGCCGCTTCGCGAAGGCGAACAAGAATCCGGCACCAGTTGGTCTGTTTCTCTCCAGCAATCGCCTCAGTAACGTTCAACAGAATCCACGTGCTTTTCTCTCTCGAAGTCCTACCAGGTTGGAGTATCATCTCAACCTACCATCGGCTGCATCGGACGCATAGATAGCAGGTGCGATGAATTTGCATATTATTTCAGATAGGCGTTTCAAATCGAGTCTTAGCCATGACCGCAGATCGCTATAATGTTATCTTTTCCGGCCAGATCTCACCAACGACAACGCGGGAATCCGCGCGTCGCGACATAAAAGAAACATTCAAATTGGGCGACGCGCAACTGGACAATCTATTTAGCGGACAGCGGATTGTCGTGAAGCGCGAAGTCAGTTTAGAAATGGCCAAACGCTACCAGTCAACCTTCAGTAACCTGGGTGCTCTGACACTGATCGAGCCCTTGCGCAAGGCCTCTGCAACAGGGTTACCAACCAGCACGGTAACGGAGTCGGAAACAACATCGAGGTCACCGATCGTCAATGACGGAGGGCTCACGCTTGCGCCGATCGGTTCACCGCTGGATGAGATTGACGATCGTGGTCCGCCCCAAACGCCGAACACGGCCTCGTTGAGCTTGGTATCGGGGCCGGAATGGTCTCTCCAGGACTGTGAGCCTCCGGCACCGAAGCCGCCTGAACTCAACATAAACCATCTGAAACTGGTGCAAATTGACGAGGTCGAGACCGAGCGCACTGACTGAACTGCTGACCCCAGGTTGGTGGTGCGGTAGTTGAATAACCTAGCCCCTATGAGATTGGTTGAATATGAGCTCACAACACCACCAGCATATCGTTATTGGAGGCGGCATCAGTGGTCTGAGCTCCGCGTACTACGCGGCTCGCGCCGGCGTGGATACCGTGTTGCTCGAGCGCGAGCAGCGCGTCGGTGGCTGTATGCACACGCACAATTTTTCAGAGCTTGATCACTTTTGGGTTGAGGCGGGTAGCCACAGTTGTTTTAACAGTTACGGTAATCTGCTTGACATCTTGGAAGATATAGGCTTACTGCAGCGCGCAACACCCAAGGAAAAACAAGCCTACAAGCTTTGGCGCGGTGGTAAACGAAAGAGCATACTATCGGCATTGCATGTGGCTGAATTAGTCCTGTCGATTCCCCAACTCTTTTGGCAATCGAAATCCAATTGCAGCGTTCTTGAATACTACGGTCGAGGGCTTGGCAAGCGAAACTATCGGGATCTGTTTGGCCCTGCCTTTCGATCCGTGGTTTGCCAGACTGCAGACGAGTTTCCTGCCGAGGCTCTTTTTCGAAAAAAACCAAGGCGCAAGGAAGTGTTACGCAATTTCACAATGCCAAATGGGCTCAGCGAGATTCCGGCAACGATCGCGAAGACACCTGGCATGAGGGTTGAATTAGGCCAGGCAGTTTCAGCTGTAGGCAGCCACAATAGCCATTTTGTCATCCAACGCGAAGATGGTTGCGAATATACCTGCGACTATCTGACGCTCGCTGTTCCACCTGACATTGCGGTGCCACTGCTCCGGGATATCGCGCCCAGCGCGGCCAATGCCGTCGGCGACATTGGCATGGCCGAAATCGATACCTTGCTGCTTGCCTTCTACGAGTTCGACATCCCCACTGACAAGATGGCCGGACTGATCAGCATTGACGGCCCATTCTTATCGGCTGTATCACGGGACTTCATGGCCGATGAGCAGCAAAGACGGGGGTTCGCGTTCCACTTCCCTGGCGGACGTTATGAAGCGGCCGAACGCATAAAAGCAGCTTGCGATGCACTCGACGTGGCACCGGACAAGCCCGCTGCCATCGCCCATAGCAAAAATCGATTACCAAGCTTACGCAAGGGTCATCAGCAACTTATTGACAGATTGGACCAAGAATTGGTTAGTCGGCCTTTAGCCACGACCGGTAATTGGTTTCTTGGCGTATCAATCGAAGATTGCATCACACGGAGTCGCAAAGAGCACGCACGGCTGTTCGGCTCCCGTTGAGTGGCTGTCTGTAGGCCATGGCTGTGCGACTGAGATCGATGTCGAACACAGTCCAACATAAGCCAGTTACCAATCCAAAACGGAGACACATTATGCGTTTATTCACTGTAGCAATGATTCTACTGAGTATCTGTTCTATGCCAGCTTTTGCCGAGGTCATTGGACAAGTCAGCACGAAGTTCAAGTGGATGGGACCGAACGACAAGATCGTCGTTGAGGTGTTTCAAGACCCGGACATTCCTGGCATTGCATGCTATCTGAGCCGAGCCAAGACGGGCGGAATCAGCGGCGCGGTGGGCGTAGCTGAAGATACATCCGATGCGTCGTTAGCCTGCCGCCAAGTCGGGCCGGTGCAGATTCCAGAACAGGTGGCCAATGGTAAGGCTGATGGTGATGACGTCTTTAAGAAAAGGACTTCCTTGTTCACTAAAACCATGCAGGTGGTACGCTTCTATGACGCACCCAGAAATACACTGGTTTATCTAACCTACAGCGATCGTATCATAGAAGGATCGCCAAAGAACTCGATCTCGGTGGTAGTCGTCACGCCATGGAGCACTACTCTGGGAAAGACGATGCAACCGACCCCACAGTTTACATCTGATATACCTGAAAAGACGTTAAACAAGGAAACCGAAAATATAAAAGCCGCCCTCGATTCGACACCACCGCGGGTGCACTTTGACTCATCTAACTCTGACTGAATGGCAACGGAAGCGAACCTTGGCAGTAGACCGAAGTAAGCAAAAAGCTGTTGATGACCATGATGATAATCTGATCAATATAGCATGGTTGCCACATTCAGATTGTATCAATCGTCTGCTGGCAAGCGCTTTTGTGGAGTTAACAGACGCTGACTTTAAGCGCCGCTCGCATTTCATCGATGGCCGCTTTGAGAATCTTTATGTCGAGCAAGATCGGTTGCCTGGTCTGAGCTCTGTGCTGCAATTTGCACTTAACCAAGCTGGTCGCGTGCTTCACATCGAGCCCAACCGCCTGCGTATTGGTTTTTGGCTCAACGCAATGGAACCCGGGGAAAGTACCAGCGTCCACAGCCACGAGGAAAACGACGAGCTGCTATCCGGCGTGTACTATGTAAGTGTCCCACGAAAATCTGGAAATCTCGTGTTTCATGATGGCCCGTTACCGAGATACTTCTGCCCGAAACCAGGCATGATGCTATTCTTTCCACCAGATTTGCCTCACGCCGTCGAGCAAAATCAGAGCAAAAGACTAAGACTTTCTGTCGCCTTCAATATTGGGCTTGGAGCTTGATGACAGCAGTTGACCAACCAGCGGATGATCATGGCAATTCCTCGATCACCAAGCGTTCCATGTCGGCGATTCGGATTGTGCGACCGTCTAAGGTACGAAATATTCTCCCTTGCAAATCACCGCGCCGAGTCTGATAACGTTGCACTTGCCCTGTATAAGGATTAACGACCTGAACATTAACTATATCTTGCTTCCTCTCCCAGGATTGGTATAGGTGCAGCAGACTACCGATTATCAAGAGCCCAATAAGGGCGTAGGCACCGGCCTTAAGGGCACCTTGCATGCCCTGCAGTCTTAGGTGCATTTTCGAAGATAAACCATCGCTTTCGTTCAGCTGGGATTCTTGGTGGCGAAAGCGTACGACCAGATAGGCGATAAAAATCACCAAGGCGGTGATCAATAACTTACTCAGCATAGCGGCCTCACATCAGCCCAACAGCTTACCTGGAGATAGCTTCCGAGCAAGATTCTGGGTCTCTTACAATAACACATGACATTTTGCCTACTCGGCACCAGTCCACACACAATGCGACTCCTGCTCCTCATCTTGCTGCTTTTCAGTCTGACCTCGAGTCTGACGGGGTGCAACGAGCCTCCCAAACCCACAGTCAACCTGTACCGATCCGTACACATAGGCGACATTGAGCAAATCAAACGCCACTTGTTTTGGGGGACCGATATTAACCAACCTGGCCCGAACGGCGATTTTCCGCTGCACATCGCCGTCGGCCAAGGCAGCATCGCCATTGCGAGGGAACTCCTACGCCATGGCGCCGACGTCAACGCGAGAAACGCCGCAGGACGCACCCCGCTGCACGTGGCTCTTGCCAGCGGCAAGGTACCATCAGCCAAATTATTATTGAATGAACAACCAGATGATGATCTTCAAGCTCTTCTCCTGACACTCGTTCGAGAACAAGCGGCAGACTCTGACACGCTTGAGTTTTTGACTAAACGAGGGATAGATGTCAATGCTGCCGATCAGGATGGTGAACCGCCACTACACCTAGCAGTGAGTTTAGGAGATGTCAAACTAGCAAGAAGACTCATTATTGTTGGCGCCGATGTTAATGCTACGAACGCCGCTGGGTTAACGCCCCTAGCTATTGCCCAAAAGCTTAATGACCAGACATCAGCAAAAATCATTACTCAACTGCTGAAGCAATACGGTGCGATTCGATAGGTAGCTGTCAGTCCGCACTCCTGCGTCAGCTCAATTAAACTTGAATAGATTTGGCAGTTAGTTATGACGGAAAGCATTGACGATCTAACCGTGACGTACACAGAAGGCGGTATAGAAACCACCAAGGAACTTGACAAAGTAGTGCTGTCCAGAGGGAGCTGGGCTACCATCCTCTATCGATACCAAGACTGGGATCGTGCCAAGAACGCATATGGTCCAGAACGGTTCACTATCCGACGCTACCAAAAGCGAAATGGTGAGTATCGTCAACAGTCTAAATTTAATATTTCTAGCCAGGCTCAAGCACAGGCAATCGTGGACGCACTACAGAGTTGGCTTGGGAAAACCTGATGAGCATAATAATTGCCTTGGTAAATTATTCCGGTTGACCTACGGTACAACACATGCCTTTGAAAAACATGGCTTTGAAAAACATACAAGTGGACCGGATTACCGCGGAGATACGAAATATCTAATCGCAACGGCAAGCTTCAGCGGCGGAATTGGGTGATTTCTGTCGAGAAACATACCACCTGGCTTGTCTTCTCGTCCGGTCTTTTTGTTGCGGCAACCCGCCCATAGAGCGACCATGGGCGAGTTGCCACTACGCCAAGGCGAATGACAATCCGGGTCCAGTTGGTATGTTTTGCCTTGATCCTCGTTTGGACACCACGGCCCTGGGTTGGCACGATAATATTGGCAAAACAGCAGCTTACAGCCTTTATTTCCTGCGTAGTTTAGGGTTTTGCGCCGAGTGATGATCAAGGCCATATGCTTCTCTCCGGCAATCGCCATGGGCATATAAAAAAACCCAATTGTCTTCAGACAATTGGGTTTTATCAGTTTAAGCCCTGGCAGTGACCTACTTTCGCATGGGGAGGCCCCACACTATCATCGGCGATGCACCGTTTCACTTCTGAGTTCGGGATGGGATCAGGTGGTTCCAGTGCTCTGTGGCCGCCAGGAAAAGCGTTGGCAGACTGACCTCAGGTGGTGTTTCTTTGATCCGTCTGCATCATTCGGTTCAATCGCGGAGATGGAGTGTGGATGCATCTCTGTCAGCACCCAAAGCGTTTGGGTGTTATATGGTCAAGTCACACGGTCAATTAGTACGGGTTAGCTTCACACGTTACCGCGCTTCCACATCCCGCCTATCAACGTCGTCGTCTTCGACGGACCTTCAGGGACCTCAAGGGTCCAGGGAGACCTCATCTTGGGAGGGGCTTCCCGCTTAGATGCTTTCAGCGGTTATCCCGTCCGTACATAGCTACCCGGCAATGCCACTGGCGTGACAACCGGAACACCAGGGGTACGTCCACTCCGGTCCTCTCGTACTAGGAGCAGCTTCCCTCAAGTCTCCAACGCCCACGGCAGATAGGGACCGAACTGTCTCACGACGTTCTAAACCCAGCTCGCGTACCACTTTAAATGGCGAACAGCCATACCCTTGGGACCGACTTCAGCCCCAGGATGTGATGAGCCGACATCGAGGTGCCAAACACCGCCGTCGATATGAACTCTTGGGCGGTATCAGCCTGTTATCCCCGGAGTACCTTTTATCCGTTGAGCGATGGCCCTTCCATACAGAACCACCGGATCACTAAAGCCTGCTTTCGCACCTGCTCGACATGTCTGTCTCGCAGTCAAGCACCCTTATGCTTTTGCACTCAATGCGCGATTTCCGACCGCGCTGAGGGTACCTTCGCGCTCCTCCGTTACTCTTTGGGAGGAGACCGCCCCAGTCAAACTACCCACCATGCACTGTCCCTAACCCGGATGACGGGTCGAGGTTAGAACTTCAAACATACCAGGGTGGTATTTCAAGGGTGGCTCCACCAGGACTGGCGTCCCGGCTTCAAAGCCTCCCACCTATCCTACACAAGTAGGTTCAAAGTCCAGTGCAAAGCTGTAGTAAAGGTTCACGGGGTCTTTCCGTCTAGCCGCGGGTACTCGGCATCTTGACCGAGATTTCAATTTCACTGAGTCCCTGGTGGAGACAGTGCCGCCATCGTTACGCCATTCGTGCAGGTCGGAACTTACCCGACAAGGAATTTCGCTACCTTAGGACCGTTATAGTTACGGCCGCCGTTTACCGGGGCTTCGATCAAGAGCTTCTCCGAAGATAACCCCATCACTTAACCTTCCGGCACCGGGCAGGCGTCACACCCTATACGTCCTCTTTCGAGTTTGCAGAGTGCTGTGTTTTTAGTAAACAGTCGCAGCGGCCTGGTCACTGCAACCCCCTTCCGCTCCGGCCGCAGGGCCTTCACGTACTCAGGGGCGTACCTTCTCCCGAAGTTACGGTACCATTTTGCCTAGTTCCTTCACCAGAGTTCTCTCAAGCGCCTTGGGATTCTCACCCTGCCCACCTGTGTCGGTTTCGGGTACGGTCACGCATAACCTGAAGCTTAGAGGCTTTTCTTGGAAGCAGGGCATCAACCACTTCACTCCCGTAGGAGTTCGTCATCACGCCTCGGCATTGCCATCCCGGATTTACCTAAGATGACTGCCTACACGCTTAAACCAGCAACCAACAGCTGGATGGCCTAGCCTTCTTCGTCCCCCCATCGCAGTTATGCCTGGTGCAGGAATATTAACCTGCTTCCCATCGACTACGCCTTTCGGCCTCGCCTTAGGGGCCGACTCACCCTGCGCCGATTAGCGTTGCGCAGGAAACCTTGGGCTTTCGGCGAGGGGGCATCTCACCCCCTTTATCGTTACTCATGTCAGCATTCGCACTTCCGATACCTCCAGCAGACTTTACAGCCTACCTTCAACGGCCTACGGAACGCTCCCCTACCATGCAGGAAAATCCTGCATCCGCAGCTTCGGTACATAGCTTAAGCCCCGTTACATCTTCCGCGCAGGCCG
>CP050890.1:4800000-7075000 GCA_016745215.1 Thiohalocapsa sp. PB-PSB1 | reverse complement strand
GATCAGCCCTTCAGAACCAAGCGCCGATAACCAGGATGAGTTGAAGGTAATATCTGTCGAAGAGGGATCAAGCACTCGAAACACTTGCTCACGGTAGGTATTTGCATTCGCTGCTACTTCGTCTCGCGTAAGCGATTTTCGGGTGGCGTTCTTGCCTGTTGGGTCACCAATCATACCAGTGAAGTCGCCGATTAAGAATGATACCCGATGGCCAAGATCTTGGAATTGTCGTAACTTATTAAGTAAAACAACATGCCCAAGATGTAAATCCGGTGCGGTCGGATCGAATCCTGCCTTAACGCGCAGAGAACGGCCGGTGGTGAGCCGCTTGGTAAGCGCATCGACTGTCAGCACCTCATCAGTGCCGTGAATCAGTTGCGCAACAGCTTCTTGGATCTCTGGCATCTAAGTAACAACCTTAAAGTGATAAATTCCGGTAAAATATATGAAAATGGAATATTTGCACCTATCATGACTTGACCGCTACACGAACATATTACCGATTATGCTAAATCTGAAGCGCTGATAGTGGTAGCCTCCAGTAACTTTGCCTCCAGTGATTCTAACTGAGTGCAGTTTGTTTTCGGCATACCCTCATCTGGTTTAAAATCAGATTTGCTCAATCTGATCAACCGGTGGTATACAGCCAATGAGAGACTATAAGGGACGAGGAAACAACCTGCAATTTCGCGAGCGCAGTGGAAATCGATATAAGCGACTAGCAAAATACACGCTAATTCTTGTTATGCTTGTGATTGCTTCGCTCATCACCATCAATTGGCTGGAGGTTGGCACTAGCTCGTCGTCACCAAATCCATCTCAGCCAAATCAACCCTCTTCTAAATCCAACTCGATACCTCTTGACTTGCCGCCCCCCCCTCCTGGCTACAGTACGAAGACAATATCCGATCCTCACCTGCCGGCTGATTAAAATCGACTTGATTGACATGCACGCGTCCAGATGCTTGCCCTCAGTGGGTTATAGTAACCATACAAAGTGCATGGTGCGGGTCAATCAGCATACTTTCAGCTTGATCCATATCGATTCTGTTTCTTCTCTGGAATCTGAAGTAGGGCCTTGATCATCAGTACGGCCAGAACCCCGTCCCAGGGTCAGCGTATGCTGCGGCCTCCTGGAATAAATATAGGGTTACCGAAGATTGCGACAAACCTTCCGGTCAGGCAGCCGGAGTTATGATCAAGGTCGGAAGTAGGCATTTGAAATTCTAAATGTCGGGAACTTCAGATGTTAGGTGGCCGGTAATGAATATACATCAGCCACCTTCTCGACTCAGAGCCCAGTAGATGGGCTTCGAAGATGAGATTTCGAAGGCTAGGTTCAAACCCCGAAAGATGAACCGCAACCACAGGTAGTGCTAGCATTGGGATTGCGAATTACAAATTGCGCACCTTGCAGCCCTTCTGTGTAATCGATTTCAGCGCCACTGAGATACTGTAGGCTCATTGGGTCGACAAGAAGGGTAACACCATCAGTTTCTACTTCGGTATCTCCTTCCTCAACAGTCTCAGCAAATGTGAATCCATATTGGAACCCAGAACAGCCTCCACCCTGAATATATACACGCAACATCAAATCGGTATTCCCTTCCTCAGCGATCAGGTCTGCTACCTTGGCAGCTGCCTGTGTTGTAAAAACAAGGGGGGCGTCGTCGACAGCGATGGTATCTGACATAGGTTGTATCTCTCTATCTATTCGCGTTAAGATCTTTGATTTGATATGGGACGTCTATTAGGTTCTAGTAGGGATTAGGGACGGTCCTAATTTATTCAACTAATTTTAACCGGCTCCTAACCTGGATCTGGCCCTGGATTGGACCCGACTCCTAACCTGGGGCCATCAGGATATCGGTTATTTACGACCATCATTCACGTTTTAGCGTCGCAGTTTCATTTCCTGGCACCTGGGTTAACCCTAAATCATAGGTATTACTGTCAGTGACCCATGCAAAGGATTCAGACGAGCGAATGAGATTGTCGCTATCAGGCTCAATATCAACGATCACGTACAAAGGTTCGATATTTTGAGGTACTCGGATTGTGCCGCTAAGGGATTGGAAATGATGGAATGAGATAATATGACGGCCGCTTGAAGAGCCAGGCAGCTCAGACAATTCGAGGATCTCGCTACTGTCGCCGCGGCGAACGGCGAGCTTGACGACCACGATTCCCTTAGACAGACCGAAATCGGGAATGAGCTGACCTATAAATATTTGATAATCGAATACATCTGAATTATCTCCCTGGGCCAGCACGAATTCCTTCACTTCGACAACTCCCGCCCCGCCGTTACGCACCAACCCTTTTAAATAGCTGACCTGTTTCGCAAGACGTAGTCGCTCTGTCTGCAAACCTACCAGTTGCATCTGAGCAGCACGTTTTACCTCGTGGTCAATTAAGCCTGATCGCTCTGCGTAGTGACGGGCTTCGCGCTCCGCAATTAATGCTTTTTTGAGGCTGTCGCGTTCAGCTTGTAATGCTTGAATACGAACCATGGCTCGCTCAGAATCATAGCCTGCGAGGAAATAACCACCAGCGAATGCGGTACCAATTACAGCCAGCCACCCAATTGTAATAAAGAGCCGGAAGGCCAGCGGCCCACGGCATGCTTGAGCCGGCACTGCGACAGCTCTACTATCACCCATGCAAAATTAGGGTACGAGCCCCAGCGTCGAGAGACCTGTCGCCTCGTCCCAGCCAAACATTAAATTCATATTTTGCACCGCCTGGCCCGCGGCTCCTTTTACTAGATTATCAATTACAGACTGCACAACGATAATCCCTGCATCAAGCGGCCTGACGACACCTAGGCGACATAGGTTAGTCCCTTTTACCGAACGCGTCTCAATGTCTGCTCCCCCGGGCATTACGTCGACGAATTTTTCGCTATGATAGCGCGACTCATAGAGCGCTTGGAGGTCGAAATCAAGCCTATGTGCATCTTTTATCGGAGCGTATAGTGTAGCCTCAATGCCACGTATCATTGGTACCAAATGTGGCACGAAGGTCAGTTCGATCTCGCACCCCGTGGCTCGCCGGATATTAGCGCAAATTTCCGGCTGATGGCGATGACCGCCTACACTGTATGCTTTGAAACTTTCCCCTGTCTCCGCCATAAGCAGACTGGTATTCGCCTTGCGACCGGCGCCACTGACACCTGATTTCACATCCGCGATCAGCTGTCGGTGATCGATGATTCCGGTTTCGATTAACGGCAGTAGACCAAGGGTAACCGCAGTCGGGTAGCATCCGGGATTGGCAACTAAACGGGCTTGGCGAATGGCCTCGCGGTTCAGTTCAGGCATACCGTAGACGGCGTTTGCTATGAGTTCGGGGGCGGCATGACGCATACCATACCATTGCTCCCATACAGTAACGTCGTCAAGCCGAAAATCTGCGGCTAGATCGATTACGCGTACATCCGCCGCTAACAATTCTGGTGCTTGCTGCATGGCGGTACCGTTGGGAGTCGCGAAAAAGACGATATCGCAATCGGTAAGAGACGCTTTTTCAGGGGCTGCGAATATCAGGTCAATATGCCCGCGTAACTGCGGGTAGGCATCTTGCAGGCGTACACCAGCTTCGGCACGTGAAGTAACCACTCGCACTTCAGTGTTGGGATGTTGCACCAGAATGCGCAGTAATTCTGACCCTGTGTAGCCGGTGCCACCTACGATACCAACATTAATCATCGTACCATCCAGCAGCGATTCGATATGTCGCTCGGATGAGCATACCTCGGAGATGTCTTATTCACGCACAGCCGCCACCGGAAGACGAGGAAGAGCCACAGGTTCCACAACCGCCGCTATTCGTAGGCAAATTGTTGAAGACGAAGGTTGCATTGCCATCGCCATGGTCGATGAAGTCGATTTCAACGCCGCGAATATGCTCCAAGGTACCATCGTCGACAACGACCTTATATCGATCGTACTCACGCACGCCATCGTTGTCGTTGATCGCGTCGGTAAAGGTCATTCCGAAACTGACGCCACTACAGCCTCCAGCAGCTGCGTAGACACGAACTCCCGCAATACTGTCGTCAATGTCGTCGAACAGTTCGCCCATTTTTTGCCGAGCAGCCTCAGTCAATGTTAATTCTTGATCGGTCAGAGGGGACAGCATGAGAGATACCTCTAATAAAGTTGCTTACAGTCAATACAGCGGCGCGGGTGTCCCGCTACCGTTTCTGCTATTTGTCGTTGTCGCAATCGCTTATCGTGAGTTATCGGTTACGACAACGACTGCAAGCGATCTCGCGACCTACGCAGCAGACCACTGGTAAAGCTATCACAGCGGTTACATCTAATTCCAGGGGAAATCAGTCTGGTTTAAACCTGCTAGCGTTTGCCATCCGCTTCGATTTACTTTGTTTGACACAAGGAGAATGGGGGTTCAAAAAATGGGAAACATGATCGAGTTGCGTGGTCGTAGTTTTTCGAAACGAGATCCTAAGCGTTGAAATTTAATCTATTTTTTGCCTTGGCGATGGGTTCTTCCGTAGTTGAAAGCACATCAGATCCAGCGCACATCAAATTTCCGCCATCTCGAAGTCTTCTTTTCCAGCACCACACTCAGGACATAACCAGTTATCCGGAACATCCTCCCACTTAGTGCCTGGGGGAATACCATCGTCAGGCCATCCCTGCTCCTCATCATAGACTAAACCACATACGAGACACATATAGCGCTTCACACAGATACCCTCTCGGATTACAACGTCAGGGGATCCCCTGGACAGGCCAGCCGGTAAGTTATAGCCAATACCGATTCCAATTTAGATAAATCAGGCTGGTCAACAGGGTTTTCAACAAGGCCTGGACAGCCAGATTCACACGACCCGACCTGGGCACAAACGGCGACGAAAACCCGCGCATGAGTAATCTAATACGCGGGCAAGCGCCATCGAGACCGATGGAGACATAAGTTATAATTCTACAGGGGTTTTCACGGGTGCTGCCTTCAAAGAAGGTAAGAATTTACCGCAGAGACGCAGAGTGCGCAGAAGAGCTAAGGTGCCTCGCCCGCAAGCGGAGCTTTACGCGCCGCGGGAGCCGATCGGCATAGGAGAGCCCGCATGCGTGCGACCCGGCAGGCGATGCCAGCGGATCGGACGCGAGCACCGCGCCTTTCCCGGGAGAAAGGCTGTAGGCCACTTACTGTCTTCTCGACAAATGAACTGAAGATACCCCAGGGTGCAATCCGCTCAGCGCTAATTGATCGGGATTGGAATCGGGATCGGGATCGACAAGACATGACATCAGGGCGTGAGAAACCTGATGTTTGCTGGGTGGATGTTTGCTGGGTGGATGTTTGCCGGGCACTGCCATCAAAGAATATGAATCAAACTCCATTCTGGTTGAATAGCTGAACATTCTACGCAGGCAGCACCCGTTTATACTTCCTCTAATTTTCAGATGCAATTCAGTTTTTGATCTTATTTCCCCTAGCTCAGAACTGCTTGTTCCATGTCTCTACAGCAGCGACGTATTTGTCCATCCCATGATCTTTGATGCCATCGATGCCCTTTTTACCAGCCTCTTCCACGGCACCCTCGATGGCATCGAGAAAGCGCAGCCAAAAGCCGGCGTCATTGTGCAATTCGCCATCGCTTTTAATGTAGATCAGTTGGCCGACGTGGCTATAGCCCATGATGCGGCCGGGCACACGCGGTACTAGGTCGTTGTTATTATGAAAACGATAGAAGCGGTTGGAAGTCCAGCTGTTAAATATGCGTGCCGTATCATAAGTCATCGCGCGGGGCTGACCGAAAGTGTAAGCCGCCATGAAAGGAAGATCATGGTAGACAAAATGTGCTGCCGTAATGGTAGCCATGGCCCCGCCGAGGCTGTGCCCGGTGATAAACAGGGGACGGCGCAGGCGGTTACCTTCCTCATCGGTTGGAGCGCTGGCGCGGATAGCCCGATAGCGCTTCATCATGTCGCCGAAGAGATCCTCGGTGGAGTGCCAAAAGCCGCTGTGGAATTCACCGAACAGCGCACTCTCACGGCTTACAGCGAAATTATCCAGCCAGTCCGCGATTTCGTCCGTGCCGCGGAAGCCAAAGCAAAGATAGTCCTGATGCTCGATGACGCAGCCTTGCGCACTTTTCTTTGAAAAGCCCTTCACGTCGAGAAAGCCGTCATCTTCACTCTTGAGAGTCTCAAGAATGCCAGCTTCGTCTGGAAATGTCTTGTCGCCGTCTTTTTCTTTGCGTTGATACACCGATTGGGCGATGCGTGCCATCCAGTAAGCAGTACCCTCGTTGAGCATGGTTTTTTGCGTGTCAACTTGTTTGTTGGCTGTCATTTTGATGTTTCCATAGGTGGCGGTTTTATAGGTTAAGGCATTGCTAATCCAATATCGGACTGTTTGCGCAATAGATTTTATCCAATGTTTGTTGGTTGTCATCTTGATATTTTTATAGGTTAAGCATGGCTTATCCAACATCGGACTGTTTGCGCAATGGGTCTTATCCAATGCGCAGAAATCGCCTAAGCAGACGACTCAACCAGCACGGGTTGTACCTGCCAGATCCGCTCGGCATAATCCTGTACCGAACGATCAGACGAGAACTTGCCGATACGTGCGGTATTGAGGATAGACATTCGATCCCAGTGGTGGTGGGCGCGGTAGGCATGTTCGACCAGTCTTTGACAGTCCAGATAGGCTTGGAAATCTGCCAGCACCATGAACGGATCGGTGTGGATCAGATTTTCTGTCAGCGGGCGAAAAAGCTCGGTGTCGCCGTGGCTGAACAAGCCGGATGCGATCAAGTCGATCGCGGATCTGAGCTGGTCGTTGCCGCTGTATATTTCCCAAGGTTGGTAACCCTCCGCCTGGCGTTGCTGCACCTGCGCGGCGGTGAGGCCGAACAGAAAAAAGTTGTCATGACCAACCTCATCGCGGATTTCGATATTGGCACCATCCAGGGTGCCGATGGTTAAGGCGCCGTTCATTGAAAACTTCATATTGCCGGTGCCGGAAGCTTCTTTGCCGGCCAATGAGATTTGTTCTGACAGATCCGCCGCCGGATACAGGCGCTGGCCATTCTTCACATTGAAATCCGGCATGAAGATCACTCGCAGATGACCGTGGACCTGGGGATCATTGTTAATCACTTCGCCGACCGCGTTGACCAGTTTGATGATGAGCTTGGCCATGAAATAGCCCGGTGCCGCCTTGCCACCGAAGATGAAGGTGCGCGGTGTCATCTCGATGTTCGGGTTCTGCTTCAGCTGTTCGTACAGATAAATGATGTGCAACAAATTCAGGTGTTGACGCTTGTATTCATGAATGCGTTTGGCTTGCACATCGAACAGGGTCTGCGGGTCTGGCGTGAACCCGGTGGGCCTTGTTCATAACTCCGACCAAGTGACGAGCAGGTGCGTGGGGCTTTTCCGTAAGGTTTTGGTTTTAAGGTTAAAATACTGCGCCGTTCGAGGTTAACTCTCAAGGCTTGGCCGAGCTTATGAACAAGGCCACCCGGTGCGTTGACCAAGCCAGTTGGCAAGATCCTGCTTGGCCGCGGTTTTGACGGCCCGCCAGCGTTCTTGTAATGCATGATCTTCGGCGTGCGTCTCCAATTGGCGCAACTGGACCAAATCACGCAACCAGCTGGGATCTTCGCAGATTTCGGTGATCAGTTTCGCCAGGCGCGGATTGCTGATCGCAATGAAGCGTCGCGGCGTGACGCCATTGGTCACATTCTGGAATTTTTCCGGCCATAACTCATAGAAATCGCGCATGACGGTGGATTTGAGCAGCTCGGTGTGTAATGCGGCTACGCCATTGATGGCATTGCTGCCGACTGCGGCGAGATGTGCCATGCGCACCCTACGCTCGCCTTCTTCACCGATCAGTGATAGTCGAGCTACGCGCGCATCGTCGCCGAGAAAGCGCACCCGAACCTGGTCTAAGAATTGACGGTTGATCTCATAGATGATTTCCAGGTGCCGCGGCAGGAGTCGCTCGAACAGCGGGATTGGCCAGGTCTCCAATGCTTCGGGCAATAGCGTATGGTTGGTGAAGTGGCAGGTGTTGCGGGTGATTTCCCAGGCACTTTCCCAACCCATGCCATGCAGATCCATCAATAGCCGCATTAATTCGGCGACCGCCAATGCTGGGTGAGTGTCGTTGAGCTGTATCGCAAATTTTTCGTGAAAGCGGTCCAGATTGCCGGCGTTGCTGAGCTGCAGGCGCAGCATGTCCTGCAGCGAACAGGAAACGAAGAAAAACTGTTGTTTCAGGCGCAGTTCCTTGCCAGCCTCGGGTTCATCGTTGGGATACAGAACCTTGGAAATCGTCTCAGCCTCCATTTTTGCGTGCACCGCGCCATAGTAGTCGCCAACATTGAACGCCTGAAAATCGAAGGATTCCGGCGCTTCCGATTTCCACAGCCGCAGCAGGTTCGCATTGTCGACGCCATAGCCTAGGATTGGCGTATCGTAGGCAATACCATTGACCACCAGATCGGGTCGCCAGCGCGTGCGTAGATTATGTTGTTGGTCGATGTATTGCTCGGTGCGACCGCCAAATCCTACCGAGAACGAGAGTTTAGGCCGCCGAATTTCCCAGGGGTTGCCATTTTTCAGCCAGGTATCGCCTTTTTCCACCTGCCAGCCATCGACGATAACCTGGTCGAAGATGCCGAATTCGTAGCGGATGCCGTAGCCGATAGCCGGGATCTGCAAGGTCGCCAGGGAATCCATGTAGCAGGCCGCAAGCCGACCCAGGCCACCATTGCCCAAGCCAGGCTCTTCCTCGGTTTCTAGGATCTGCTCGAAATTCAGATTCAATTCCTCGCCGGCTTCGCGGGCAATCTCGGTGATGCCGAGATTGAGCATGTTGTTGGCCAGGTGTGGGCCGAGCAGGAATTCCGCCGACAGATAGCAAACCGTGCGCGAATTATGTTCCTTGAACGTCTGCGCCGATTTGATCCAGCGTTCCAGCATCCGGTCGCGCACGGTATAGGCAGCGGCCATATAGAGGTCGTTTGGAACGGCCACATCGGGAAAGCGCCCTTGCACATAGAATAGATTATCGATGTAGGCATTTTTCAGTGCCTCTTTCGACAGGCCGGTGCGGGTATGCTCATGGGGTAGAGATGCGGTTTGTGCTGTCATGGCTGGTCCGTGTGATGCTGGGGGTGTTTGACTTCTGGTTGGCGACACGGTCAAGGGACAGGACGGTTTCGTCTTCGTCCCTTGGCCGCCAGGCTCTGGTTCCCGGCTCAGTCAGGCCAGATCCACTCGTCCACCTCCGGCTTGTCGATCCCCTCCTCGTAGGCATAATTACGGCATTCAATCTGTAGATCCTTCAGCCGCTCCATGACATGAGCGCCGGCTACCTGCAAGCGCGGCACGCGCTTGATCACGTCCATGGCCAGCGTAAATCGGTCGATCTCATTACTGATGGCCAGTTCCAGCGGTGTATTGATGTTGCCCTTTTCCTTGTATCCGCGTACGTGCAGATTCCTATGATTAGTGCGGCGATAGGCGAGACGATGGATCAGCCAGGGATAACCGTGAAAGTTGAATATGATGGGGCGATCCTTGGTGAACAGGCTGTCGAAGTCCGCATCGCTCAATCCGTGGGGATGCTCACCAGCGGATTGGATCTTAAACAGGTCGATGACATTGATGAAACGGATCTTCACGTCATCGAAGTGCTGGCGCAGTAATGCTGTAGCAGCCAGCGCCTCTTTGGTGGGTATGTCGCCGCAGCCCACCAGCACTGCATCCGGCTCGCTGCCCTGGTCGTTGCTGGCCCATTCCCAGATGCCAAGACCCTTGGTGCAGTGTTTGATCGCCGCGTCCATGTCCAAATACTGTAAATGATTCTGCTTGTCGGCAACGATGACATTGATGTCATCGCGGCTTTGCAAACAATGATTGACCGTCGACAGCAGGGTATTGACGTCCGGTGGTAAATAAATGCGCGTGACCTCGGGGTTTTTATTCACCACCACGTCCAGAAAACCAGGATCCTGATGGGTAAAGCCATTGTGGTCCTGACGCCAAACCGTGGAGGTGATCAGTAGGTTGAGCGACGAGATGCGCGCGCGCCAGGGGATTTGCTCACAAATGGCCAGCCACTTGGCATGCTGGTTATACATGCTGTCGATCACATGTACAAATGCCTCGTAGGTGGCAAAAAAGCCGTGCCGGCCGGTCAATACATAGCCCTCGTACCAGCCCTCCAACGTATGTTCGGAGAGCATCTCCAATACGCGCCCGTCTGTCGCAAGCTCGCCACCGTCGGCGTCTTCTGCCATGTAATCGCAGAGCCAGAGCTTTTTTGATACATCATAGACTGCGTCGAGCTTATTCGACGTGTTCTCGTCCGGCCCGAAGATACGGAAATTATCCATATTACGAGCCATGATGTCTCGAAGCAGATAGCCAACCGGCTTGGTGTTCATATGCCGAGTGGTGCCGGGCCGGTCAACAGGAATCGCATAGTCACGGAAATCCGGCAAACGTAGCGCGCGCCGCAACAGGCCGCCGTTGGCATGCGGGTTAGCGCTCATGCGCAGATTGCCCTTTGGCGCCAGACTGCGGAGGTCTTCCCTTAGCCGACCTTTTTCGTCGAACAATTCCTCCGGCTTGTAACTCTTCATCCAGTCTTCAAGCTGCTTCAGGTGCTCGGGATTATTGTGCATGCCGGACAGCGGCACCTGATGCGCGCGCCAGAAACCCTCCACCTTATGGCCGTCAACCTGATCCGGGCCGGTCCAGCCTTTGGGCGTACGCAGCACGATCATCGGCCAGTGACAACGCCGCGCCTCGCCGCTGCTGCGCGCCTCGTTTTGCAGCGCTTTGATCTCGGTATAGCAGGCATCCAGCGTCGCGGCCATTTTTTGGTGCATCTCCAGGGGCTGGTCACCTTCAACAAAGTACGGCGTCCAGCCGTAGCCTCGCAGCAGGCTTGCAAGCTCGTCATTGGGAATGCGCGAGAGCAATGTCGGGTTATTGATTTTATAGCCGTTCAGATGCAGGATTGGCAGCACCGCACCGTCGCGGATCGGGTTCAGGAATTTGGCCGAGTGCCAACTGGTGGCCAGCGGTCCAGTTTCGGCCTCACCGTCACCGACTGCGACCGTAACCAGCAGATCCGGGTTATCGAAAGCAGCGCCGAAGGCATGCGAGATGGAGTAACCGAGCTCGCCCCCCTCATGGATAGATCCGGGGGTCTCCGGAGTGCAATGAGAGCCAATGCCACCTGGAAACGAAAATTGTTTGAAAAAAGCACGCAGACCATGTTCGTCTTCGCTCTTATTCGGGTAGATCTCGGAGTAGGTACCTTCAAGATAGACCGGTCCCAGCACGCCCGGTGCACCATGGCCAGGGCCGGCCAGGAAGATCGCCTGCTGTTGGTGCTCGACAATAATACGGTTCATGTGAACGTACATGAAGGCCAGGCCCGGGCTGGCCCCCCAGTGGCCAAGCAGTCGATTCTTTAAATGTTCCTCTTTCAGCGGCTCCTTCAATAATGGATTATCGCGCAGATAGATCATACCGACTGCCAGATAGTTGCAAGCACGCCAATAGGCGTCGATTTTGTTCAGCAGTTCCGGCGCGAGTGGGGTTGGATTGATATTGGTTGCCTTCGTGTTCACGATCTTAATCCTCTTTGATGGCATAATTTCTCTGCTAGAGTCGTAAGGATAGCAATTGTGTGTGAATAAGCAGTGACCGCGGCGGAGCAGTTGGCGGACGTGATCGTCATTCCGGTCAGAGCAAATAACCAACCATACAACTCAGATACCGTAGCGCGGATTGCAAATGACTAAGTATTCGAAGTCGTGCAGGCGTTCTCCAACTCCTGTCAATCCATCAACCGTTTGCCAAGGTCCCCCCAGTAATGAGAACCAGCACTGATACCGAGTATACCGAACATCAGAATCAGGACGAATTGATTGTCCAATTGGCAGACGCGGCGCGCCGAGCAAATGCCGGAAATGTTGTGAAAAATCATGTCTTAATCGCGCAAACTTTTGGCCTGGTACCACTGCCGCTGTTCGATATCACGCTGTTGATCGGCAATCAGATCGCAATGATACACAGCCTGTCGGTTCTCTACGATGTCCCCTTCAGTGAACATCAGGCTAAACCCATCGTCCTATCATTGCTGGCTGGCAGCGCGCCGGTGCTCGGCGTGGTCGGCTTGAGTTCGAGCGTTAAGATCATGCCTGGTGTCGGCACCCTGTTGGGCAGCGGCAGCATCGCGGTGTTTGGTGGGGCATTAACCTATGCAATCGGACAAGTCTTTATCGCTCACTTCGAATCCGGCGGCACCCTAGCAGACATGCGCACTAGGGAAATGCGCACAACCTTTCGCGACAAGTTAAAGAAGGGAAAAAGCTACTTGATCGATGCGGGCCGCAATGCTACCTCCAAGGTTGCCACTGCAGTGGATCACCATCCCGCAGCGACACCGCAAGAAGTGATAAAAGAAGGCGCTGGTAAGCATGATTGATTCTGGCTCAGGTCATAAGGATTCACCCGTTTCCCCAAGATACAGGCTCGCGTCTAAAGCCAGCATCATCGAGGGAGCCTGTCTGTGCGTGATCATAGACCGTAAGAAGGCGCTCCAGGACGCACTTGATACTCGACGTGGGCGCAAGCCACACTCGCCCAGCGCATCGTCCATACCCGGTTAGCAAAGTTTCGAAGCGAATGACCATGTGTTAGCATGACTTATTATTGGCCAACGACCTGACCTACAACTGATGTTCTTCTCACTGGCTTCGGACCCGAATCGCAAGGCATCCGCGTTCCGCCATTTTTCGTCTCTGCATATCCTGTGTATCAGCCCTTGTGTGCCAGCCTCCTTTGTGTGCCAGCCCGGTTTCGCAGATGCCAAGTGAGTCTCAGTGAGTTCCGGTGCGATCGACCCTGTGATCATAGATAATCTAACGATAGATTAACTCTGTCATCGAGGCTGATCGATGTGCTTGGCGTGACGAAGGAACTGCGTCTAACCTTGTTTACTATAAAGAGCGCACGGTGGATACGGCAGTTGAGAACTACGTGAGGATATATGGGTAGGCATGCTCTAATCGGCCATACTGGCTTCGTCGGCGCGAATCTCGCCCATCAACATCGCTTTGATGCCAACTTTAATTCGAAGAACATCTGGGAAATTCACGGTTCCAGCTTCGAGCTACTGGTCATTGCCGGGGTGCAAGCGAAAAAGTGGTGGGCAAATCTTCATCCCCAGGAAGACTGGGCGCAAATCCAATCCCTGCTCGATCCATTGGCGAAGGTGCAAGCTGCAGAGGTGGTCTTGATCTCAACGATCGATGTCCTCCCCCTGCATGCAGGCACGAATGAAGATACCGACCCTCATTTCTACGAAAATCATGCCTATGGAAGACATCGTTTGCGCGTCGAGGATAGGGTGCGCTCCATGTTCGATGTGGTGAAGGTCGTACGTCTTCCCGGTCTCTTCGGAGCGGGCCTGAAGAAGAACGTAATCTATGATCTTCTCAACTCCAATCAGCTGGAGAAGATCAACCCCAGTTCGACGATCCAATACTATGACCTCGGGCGTCTTTGGCAAGACATCGAGCTGCTGCGCAAGAATCCCATCGACTTGGTACACCTGTTCACAGAGCCGGTGAAGACTGAGACCATCGTTAATTGCTTCTTTCAGGATGTTGTCGTCGGAAGGGATGCCGGACCGGAGGTTCACTATGACTTGCGGACCAAGTACGGCCCAGTCTTCGGTGGCGTAGATGGCTATATCGAAACTGCTGATCAGGTACTAGAGCGTATGTCGCTGTTCATTTCAGACTACCGCACGGATTCGATGACTTGAAGCTTTCTATATCTAACATCGCCTGGAATAACGGCTACGAGCAGGACGAGATTTTCGGGGTGCTGAGGGAGCGAAGAGTCCGCGGCGTCGAGGTGGCGCCGACGAAGCTCTGGCCGGATTGGGTGGGCGCCGAGGCAAGCGCCGCGCGGTCAGCCCGGAAACTGCTATCCGATGCCGGTTTCCAAGTGCCCGCGTTGCAGGCGATTCTTTACGGAAAGCCCGAGCTGGAGGTGTTCGCAGCAAATGATCTGGTACGGAAGACCCTAGCCCATATCGAGATGGTCGCGGCGATTGCCCAGGGCTTGGGGGCAAGGGTGCTGGTATTCGGCTCACCAAAGAATCGGAACCGGGGCACTCTCTCGGATCAACGGGTGCGCGAATGTGCCCTGGATTTCTTTCGAACCGCGGGAGATGCCTGTGCCAAGCATGGTACGTGCCTTGGGCTGGAACCGAACCCGGAGGAATACGGATGCAATTTTGTCACCCATTGGTATGAGGCTGCGGAGCTGGTCGATGCGATCGCGCATCCGGGGGTTGGTCTGCATCTGGATACGGCTTGTATACGACTGGCGGGTGACGATCCGGCGGATGCCGTCCGTTCCTGCGCCGGCAAGATTGCCCACTTCCATATCAGTGAGCCGCAGCTCAGTCATTTTACGTCGCCGGAGGTCGACCATCGAGCAGTTGGACGCGCCTTGGAGGAGACTGGTTACACAGGCTGGGTCTCGATCGAAATGCGCCGTCAAGAACCCGCGGTGGAGCAGGTAGCAGATGCGGTAGATCTCATTCGAGACTGGTACCCGGTAAACTGAAGCAGCCGATTATGTTATCAATCGTCATTCCCGCTTATAACGAGGAGAAAAATATCGGAACGACAGTTAAGGCCATTGCCCAGGAACTCTCAGGCCGTGACTGGGCTTTTGAGATCTTGGTCGTTAACGACGGCAGCGCCGACAGCACGATTGCGGTACTTGAACAGCTGGAGCCACGCATTCCAGAACTCCGGCATGTAGAGAACCCCGGACCGCACGGTTACGGATATGCGGTGCGATTTGGATTGACTGAATTCATTGGAGATGCCGTCGTCGTTGCAATGGCCGATGGCTCCGATGCCCCATCCGATATGGTCGTCTATTATGAGAAAGTCATGGAGGGATACGACTGTGCGTTTGGATCTCGATTTATTCCGGGGGCGATCGTCGATGGATATCCCCTGTTCAAGCGCGTTATCAATCGCATGGGGAATGCAGTGATCGCGCTGCTGATGGGACAGCGCTATGGCGATTTCACCAACGGATTCAAATGCTATCGCCGAGAAGTGGTGGAGCGAATGCAGCCATTGGTCTCCGGTCAGTTCAACTTGACCATCGAGATGTCGATCAAAGCGGTAGCACAACAGGCCCGCTATACTGTCGTGCCGACGAGTTGGTGTGATCGCGATGCCGGCAAGTCGAAGTTTCAAGTCTTGCGGCAGGTGAAACTGTATCTTTGGACGCTGCTTTATTGTATGGTCGAAGTACGCGTGGTTCCACGCATCGCCGTACCCGCAAGGAAATCCGCAACCCAGCGAAACGCAGATTTATTGTGATTCCGGTTCGGGCCAGGGATGACCAGGCTCTCTCGACAGCTGCGGTTGTGGAAAATGCAGCACCGAGAGAGTCGCACATTTCGAAGCGCGAACTGGTCAAGTGCCAGGATGGCAGTTGATCAGTAGTCCCTTGATGCCGGTGCAGGCCTGAGGAAGCTGTTGCTGCGCCCTCGCACAGTGAGGGTGAATCTTGGGTAGATGGCTTTTCTTCAACAACATGATCGACGTTTAACTGCTGAACATAAGGCTCGTAACTGCTCCTTTATTTCTCGAGCGATTGCCGAATAAAAACGTGTTTGTGGCCGCAAGTCATTGATACAAAAGCCACCCTCACTTATTGAGTAGCCATGAGAAGACAACCCAGATGGCTGTTTCTCGGCAGAAATCGCCCTAGAAGAGGACATTGCGCTGGTTACGTCGACTACTTCTCTTTCTTCCCTTTGCGTCTCTGCGTCTCTGCGCGAGCTTCCTCTTCTCTTCCCCCCGCCTTTGCATCTGCGCGCGAGCTTTTTTCTTGGTTCCCCTGCGCGAGCCTCTTCTTGCCGCGCTGCAACAGAGTACGACCTCAACATCGCGTTGATCAGGAAGCGCCATGTAACGCAGGCGATACAATCCCTTCAAACAGCACATCCGATAGCAATCACATTATTCTGAGGCCTAACCCATTGGCTATGCCTTTATCCAATCACCGACGCTAATCACCTTCCTCGACGACGGCCATTTGGAAATCACCAACAACCGCACCGAGAACGCCATTTGCCCGCTCGTGGTCGGCAGAAAGACCCGGCTATTTGCTGGCGCCCCAACGGCACCAAGACCCCCGAAGCCGTCGCGGCACTGCTGCCGCACAATCTGAATAGGCACACCATCCCCTTGGACAACATGCAAGCGTCGGAACGAGATCGCGTAGTTGGCAAAAAAGTGCTTACTGTCCCTAAGAGCCAAGGATAACGGCAGGAATACAGCACGTCGCGCGATGCGGTTCGGGTCTTCGCTATCCAAGGAATCTTGTTGTCCTTGTTGTATGAGATTGAAAGGTATACGATAGCGCGGATTGTCGCGCAGCGTAGCTGATGATGACCAAAGGCGTTACGCTTTTGGAGCATCCCGAACAGCTATCGATTCATGCCACACTGGCTGGGCAAGTAACCGGGCTTGCCAACTGGCTGATAGGCGTACGAGTGTTACCAAACATTTCAACCCGCCCGGGGTCATATTGTATCAATGACGAAAATCCAATCCTTGGGTTGTGCTGCTGCCGATTCTGCAAGATAGTCAAGCCCAACTGATTTAAAACCAATTCAGAACGCGGGTAGAGGTGGTAACGCAGAGTGCCAGACAGCCCGCCATCAGCCGAAGAACTCAACGTAGTTTTTCATCTACGCGCTCGGTAGTTCGGGCGGGAGCCATGTCTGCGAATGAATAAGGCAACTGGAACAACTGATTTCGCTGGCTCGAATGTAATGGAGTCGATGCTGCTCAAGTGCCCCGCTTGGCTACCGACGCGCTTCGTCATGTTCGGACTTGTCGGATTGAGCGGAGTCGTCGTACAGGTGCTGGTTCTAGGGGGACTTCACCGAATCGCAGGAGTGAACTTCCTTTGGGCACAGGTTCTATCCGTCTGGGTAGCGATGACGACCAATTTTGTCCTGAACAATCGCCTCACCTTCGGCGACAGATCACTCGTCGGCGCATCTTTTTTTCGCGGTCTCCTCTCTTTTTATGCCGCATGCACCCTTGGAGCGATTTTCAATGTACTTGCTGCGGAAGGAGTTTACGCGATGGGGCAACATTGGGCGGTTGCGGGGGCTGTGGGAGCGGTTGTCGGCTCGATTTCGAATTATCTGAGCACCTCCCGCCTGATTTGGCGAAAAACTAGCGGAAATCAGAATGAATAGCACCAGGTTCAGGGATTTAAATCTTGGAAGATACTCTGGAGGCATTCTGCTGGTGGTGATCCTTTTAGCGGTCTGCCTGCGCCTGTTAGGGCTTTCCCAGCAGCCGCTATGGTACGACGAGGCGGTGACATTCACGCGTGCCAGCATGGATTTATCCGAAGCATGGCGGGTTACCGTCGAGACCGACAGCCACCCGCCATTTTACTATGCGATTGTGCGCGGATTCCTTGTATTCGGAGACACTGAGGTCGCTCTGCGGCTGTTCTCGGTGCTGAGCGGGATTCTGATCGTCGTTCTTGCGTTCGATTTCGGAAGAATCCTAAGTGGAACTACCGCAGGGCTCACTGCCGCATTATTGGTGGCTGTTTCACCCCTGCTCATCTACTATAGTCAAGAGGCGCGCATGTACTCGCTGTTGGCGTTCGGCGCCACGCTTGCGAGTTGGGCTGCGGTTAGGCTGGTCAGTGGTTGGAGCGCTTGGGAGCAGATGAACGACAGACCACCCAGGCGGGATATCTGGCTCTCGTTTCTCTATGTGACCGGTGCGCTGGGTGCCTTGCTCGCACATAATTCCGGACCCGTTTTCCTTTTTGCGATCAACCTGGCCATGCTTTGGCCGATTCTTTCCTGCGCAAAGTGGCGTTGGCAATGTGCAGCTCACTGGTCCATACTTCAGATCCTAACGCTAGCAGTTTGGTTCCTATGGCTGCCCCACCTCCTCCACCAAGCGAGTTCCGGGATACCCGACTGGATTCAGGTAGGCCCGTCCACACTGATACAAGTGCTGAATGATTTCTGGCTCTTTGGTGTATGGAAGCCAAGAACTCTCCTGCTGCCAGTGCTCGTCGGGATCTTTGTCTGGGGCGTTTTCTTGTTGAGAAAACAGCCGTGGTGGGCGGCATTTCTCGTCACATTGATCCTGACTCCAATCATCGTGTTGTATGTATTGAGCACATGGAAGCCGATATTGGTGACCCGTTCCGTGCTGTATGCGGCCGTTCCGTTTCTTGTGCTGACAGCAATCGTTGCGGTACGTATTCGGCCCCGCATTCTGGGTTTTGGGCTAATCGCTGGGATACTGTTTCTCAATGTCTGGTCCCTGCATAACTATTACAGTTTCTACGAAAAGGAGAGATGGGATCTGGTTGCAAACCATATCGCAGATAGCTGGCGCGACGGCGATAGTGTTGCTGTTCTACCGGGTTATCTCAGCAAAGCGCTTGATTATTACTGGAAGCGAACTGGGAGAAGCGATGAATTGGGGCGCTTGTCCATCGTGAACGGGGAGTTGTCGACGGACGCTAAGGAGCTGGCGCAGGAATTTGTGGCTGATGGCCGGCGGTTATGGCTGGTTCAGTCGCGTCAGCAACCACACGGCAGGGATTCGCTAGCGGCGAAAAAGATCGGCGATTGGGGAAACCTGTCGAACTACTGGCAGTTTCGCGGCAATGGGTACGAGCTGAATTGCAATACGACCTGTATCGAACTGTTCCTTTTCGACTGAATTTTTTTCTAATAGATCCAATGGCAGGTACGCCAGATAGTTGAATTTGAACGAAAAGCGGTGGGCCTGCCTGATAAGGACCGGATTGATTCACTGGATAGCACATGGCCGCAAATCTTGGAGCTTGCGCGACGCAAGAACACCTATTTGCTGTTCGGCGATGAGGCATCCTTCCCGCAATGGGGAACTCTCAGCGACACCTGGGCGAAAAAGGGCCAACCGCCTGTCATTGAGA
Source organism: Thiohalocapsa sp. PB-PSB1 (assembly GCA_016745215.1). Classification (GTDB taxonomy): domain Bacteria; phylum Pseudomonadota; class Gammaproteobacteria; order Chromatiales; family Chromatiaceae; genus Thiohalocapsa. The sequence continues at coordinate 7,055,933 of CP050890.1, read as the reverse complement.
CTTCCGGTAAGCGCAAGGGCTACAAGGTAGTTGGCCTGATCGACTAGGTTATTGGCCGCTTCTTCTTCAAGTGCCAGGAAGAGCACCTCGACTCGGAGGCCTATGCCGCATACCTCAAACAGGCGCTCGGCAAGACGCGTAAGCACATCGTGCTTGTACAAGATGGTGCCAGTTATCACATCAGCACCCGGTCGAAGACGTTTTTCGAGGAGCACAAGCAGCGCCTAACTGTCTTCAACCTAATGCAGCGGTGCGGATGTCCCGCTACAGTTTCTGCTGTTTGCCGTTATCTTAATCGCTCAGCGAACATTCTCTGACACAGTTCACGAAGTCAAGACTCAATTCATTCGTCATGACCCGATTTGCGGGAGCCGAAGCGATGTCATTGATGCGAGTGGAGTAAACAGTCAAGATGGATAATCGATTATTAAACGGTTACATTGGGATATAAAGTGTTCCATGACAGAGACTGGGGTGTGATAAAAGATGTGGCAGGAAGTCATCTCTGCCCCGAGCTCCGCAGTAGCGATTGGATTTCCTATACGCTGGTGTGTGCAGCTGGGATAACAATTAAGCAATTGTTTGGGTTGGGGTTGGACTGATCATGTCATCGCAGTATGTCGCGGCCTTGGTCTGGCTGGTGGCCGGGTTTTTGCTATTGATTGGCGAGGTTCTGCTGCCGGGAATGATCCTAGCGCTGTTCGGAGCCGCGGCGATTCTGGTTAGTCTGCTCGCGGTTGCCGGACTCGACGATATCGCCCTGCAATTCCTGGTTTTCGCGCTGGTGACGGCCGCGACCATCCTGTTGCTGCGCCGACGCCTTTTGCTGATGTTCAAAGGCCAGCAGCGCGGCGGTAGCGATGACGAAGGCGCTGGTCAGCGGGTACAGGCCGTGACTGATTTCCAAGGTCGCCACGGGCGGGTGCGCTGGCGTGGTGCCGAGTGGGATGCCCGCAGCACTGACGATACCCCGATCGCCGCCAGCGATTGGCTGCTCATCGTCGGCCATGACGGACTTTGTTTGGAGGTCGCCCCGGAACGGCCTTCTGCTGACGCTTGAGATTGGAGAAATTCACATATGAATTCGCCGGACCTGTTTTTTCTAGTCGCCGCCGCCCTGATCGCACTGCTGGTCATGGTCGTGGTGATCAAGACCGCGGTGGTGGTGCCGCAGCGCGACGCCTATGTCATCCAGCGCCTAGGGCGCTTTTCGCGCACCCTGGAGGCGGGCTTTCATTTCCTGATCCCATTCATCGACCGCGTCGCCTATCGGCACACGCTGAAGGAGCAAGTCATGGATGTCGCCTCCCAGACCTGCATCACCAAGGATAATATCGCCGTCGAGATCGACGGCGTGCTGTATCTGTAGGTGATGGACGCCAAGCTCGCATCCTATGGCATCGATAACTATCGCTACGGCGCCATGCAGTTGGCGCAGACCACATTGCGCTCGGAGATTGGCAAGATCGAACTCGACCGCACCTTCGAAGAACGCAGCATCATCAATGCCCGGGTCGTTGCCGCCGTAGACGAGGCCGCCAGTCCCTGGGGCGTCAAGGTGCTGCGTTACGAGATCAAGGACATCATCCCGCCGGCTACGGTGCGCGATGCGCTGGAGAAGCAGATGCGCGCCGAGCGCGAACGCCGTGCCACCGTCGCCCAGTCAGAGGGCGACCGCCAGGCCCGTATCAACGTCTCAGAGGGCCACATGCAGGAAATGATCAACATCTCCCAGGCGGACAAGCAACGTCAGATCAACGAGGCCGAGGGCAAGGCTCGCGAAATTGAGCTGATTGCCGCGGCGACGGCAAACGGCATCGAGACCATCGGCCGTTCTATCCGCGGCGAGGGCGGCATGCAGGCGGTCAACCTCCGGGTGGCCGAGCAATATGTGCGCGAATTCGGCAACCTAGCCAAGCAGGGCAATACGCTGATCCTACCTGCGAATCTCTCCGAGGTGGGCTCGCTGGTAGCCTCGGCGATGGCGATCGTGCGCGAGACCCGTGACGTTCAGCCAGAGAAGCCGCAATGAGCATCATCGGCCTCTCCATCGACCCATCGCCGGATCTGATGTTAGAGATCAACAGCCTAACTCGGCGCGACCACCGGCCGCTCTATGCCGCCTTGCAGGTAGAACCTTGGCGCTTCGACGGCTCTCGCCTGCACATCCATGGTCTGCGAAAAGATGCCTATGTGGCTACCGGAAACAGCGAACAGTTTCCAGGGTAAGACCCCCAGCGTTTACAATCGCAGACTATTTCCCGGAGCAAGCTATGCCAGGCACTGACGCCCTGCCCTTTTGGTGGGAGTGGCCCGACTTTACAAGGGTTGCAGTGGTGCTCGCCGCTGTCGCCGTGGCAGGTGTGCTCGGCTCGCTGCTGCGACGTCGATGCCGGAAGGGCACAAAGCGCTCGCTATCGGCCACCCCATCGAAATCCGGCAAAAAACGCATCATGAGCGACCTTCCAGGCAAACACGAAGAATTTCCAACCCGCGCGTCGGACCCGGTGCTGCGCTTCCTTCACCGGATACTCCGCGCAGCCACCTACGTTCTCGCCCTAGCAATGGCAATCGTCATTCTGGAGGGTGTAGCAAGCGTCATCTACACCCTTTACATCACGATGTCCCGGCCACCTTTCTTCATGGTGCCAGACATCGTAAAGACATTCGGCGTCTTTCTGGCGGTCCTGATTGCCTACGAGATCTTTTCTAACATCACCCTTTACCTGCGCACCGATGTCTTCCCGGTGAAGCTCGTAATTGCCACCGCAATGATGGCCATTGCACGAAAAGTCATCGTGCTGGACATGGACGATTACAGCGCCATGGACCTGATGGGCATTGCTGCCATCGTATTGTCTTTGGGCACTGCCTATTGGCTGGTTACAAAGGCCGATACCGACGCACGCGATCGGCGCGAACCCTGAGAGTCCGGGTAAGCTACGCCTTGAAGATCGCTAATCGCCACGATCTTTGAGCAGGACGCAGCATCGATTTGGAAAAGAAAACATGAATTAACACATCCTGAGTACGAAACAGCAAAAAGAAGTAACCGACCTATTTACGTCTGTTTTCACTCTGTCCGAGGGAGAGCACGAAGGGAATCTGATTGGAAAGCTCGCTGCAAAATTATCTTCAGCAGTGGACAATGAAGAAATCATCTGCTTCGCAACCTATGAGCAAGCAGCAATCATTGCGGCGATTTTTTTTACCCGGCTTCGATTAGAGCGAAAGCTTCAGGTTTACCTGCTTGCTCCTGTTGCGGTCGATACGGAGCATCAGGGTAAAGGCATCGGACAGGCGCTCATCCGTTATGGCCTTCATGAACTGAAAAATCGTTCTGTGGATATTGCGATCACCTATGGCGATCCATCCTTCTACTCCAAGGTAGGATTCGAAGCGCTGCCAGAAAGTGTCATCCGGGCTCCGCTTAAGCTGACAATGCCACAAGGTTGGCTGGGTCAGTCCTTGACGCAAGAGCCAATTCCAACAATCAATGAACCTGTTGCATGCGTCAAGGAATTCAATGACCCTGTTTATTGGTAACAAAGAGAATGTCAGAATCGGCACCAATAGCTTTTCCGCCGCGCTTTGCTTGCTCTAAGCCCCGAGCACTAGGCACGCTACGAGGAGAGTTTGCTTCTGTTCGATCAAGCTCTGTCGTGCCGCACTCAGCCAAGCGACTACTTGGCCAAAAACAAACTGCCATCCCAGGGTTCAGCCGGCGGCATTTCCTGGTAACGCAATGAGTATTGCAAATGAAACTTGGACGGACCATCCTCCGGCCAGCGTTCTAGAATTGACTGAAATGCCGAGCTGGCCCCCTGCCAGCAGCGTGCCCTGAACAAACGCAGGGCTGCATCGTAGGCGTCAATCAAATCCGTGCTGTCGGGCTCCAACTCCTTTATCTCGCCCAATGGAGCATAGAGTCGCAGCGGATTGCGCTTATTGGTGACGCGGAAGAGTCCGAGTTCGCGGAATATCAATCCTTCGGCACCACGGACGATGGGTTCGCTGACGATCAGGTAGGTGCCCAGTTGTTTGTTGGCGGCCTCCAAACGGCTTGCGGTGTTGATCATATCCCCCACCGGGCGGTATTCGCTGTGGGTTTGGGTGCTGAGATCCGCCATCACGAACTCGCCGTAGTGCATGCCGACACGCAATGGCATCTGGACCTCCGGATGGTCGCGGTTGTAGGCATCCACCGCCTGCAGCAGTGCCAGTGCCGCATGGCAACTGCGTGTGCAGTGTTCGCGTGACGAGCCGCGGTCGATCCAAAGCGCCAATACCGAATCGCCGACCAACTGCGACACCTGCCCATCGCGGCATTCGACCTCGGTAAACACGGTGGCAAAGAACTCATTGACCAACTGATTCAGATGCTCCGGCTCCAAGCGCTCCGACAGGCTGGTGTATTTCTCGATATCGGACAGCAGGCAGATCCCGCTAACCCGCTCAGTGCCGGGTACGCGGACGATGCGCTCCACCAGTTGCGCGACCTTGCGTTCCGGCAGGTAGCGGATAAAGGCTTGGGTCAGGCGTCGTTTCTCTGCCGCGGTCGCTTGATGCCCAAGTAACAGCCCCGCTATCAAACTGGGAGCGAGTGCAGTGGCAAGCGGCATCAGCAACGGCAACGCCAGGTGGCAACAGCTGAACAGCTGCACCGTGGCGGTGCTGTAGCTAGCGGCCAACAGGCTGCCCGTTGCCAAGGCCGGAAGCGGTGGCAGCAGGCGGCCGAGCAAGGCGGCCGCAAAGCCAAGCAACATGTGCAATGCGAAACGTTCGATTGCCGATGCGCGCTTGATCAGTTCGTTGCCGACCAGATTGGAGAAGATCGTGGCGCAGACCTCGACGCCGCCGATTCGATATGCGGTCTCGTCTCGGGTGAAGGCGCTGTGCAACGTGTCGAGTCGCTCCCATTTGGCGTCCTCCGAGACGCCAATGAACACCGCCTTGTCACGCAACGCAGCCAGTTGCTCGTCACTCATCTCCAACAAAGTCCAAAATGACAGTGTGGAGATGCTTCGGGGTGGTCCGTAATAGTTGATCGGTTGCAACGCCGGCCCGGTGTGTAATTGCACAAAGGCGCTCAACAGACGCTCATCGCCGGCTTTGGCCTGCAGACGTTCACCCAACGCGCGATTGTTGACGAGTATTTCGCGGATATCGCGGGTGATCCGATTGAGCATGCCAGGGGTCAGGGCTTGGACATGTTCAGGCAGGTGCAGGAGTCGTCGATCAAGTTGCCTGAGGGCGGTAAAGGCATCCGGGCGATGCAACAGCAAATGCAGGTGGAAGGCGCACACCGGCAGGCTGATGGCACCGCCGGCACCGGGCTTGAAGGCCCAATAGTCGGTGACTGCACCGGGTCGGTCCGGGACCACGAATGGCGCATTACAGAGCGCCTGCGTTGCAAACAGCGCATGCGGCGGAACTTCCGATTCGGTGACCAACGCGATACTTCCGCGCTGTTCGACGCGCCTTTTCAAATCGGCAAACAACAGCACCTTGCCAAATTCTTGGATCGCCGCGGCGAAGCGCCGATCGCTGTCTGTATTACGAGAGCGCTCGAAGAAGACGTCGAAGACGACCAGTTCTACCCCGGCCTGTTGCAGGCGTTGCAGCAGGCGCGCATGCAAGTCCCGGGGCCAACGCTGATGCTCCGGATCAAGGCCCAACCGGTCGATGCTGGCGCGGTCCAAGGCGACCACCACGACATTTCCGGGCGTGCGCTCGCCGCGCAGCAAAAACAGCCAGCTCAGACCAATGCTGTCTTCCAGCCGGGTAAGCCAAGGGGTAAGCGACAATAAACCGGAACACAGGCCGGCAATCAGTCCCAACAGGATGCCACGGCACAGGGTGGACACTCAGTCGAACTTCAGCGATGCCCGCAATGCAAGAGTCCGTTCCGGCACGAACAGCGGACGGTTGCTGTCCTGGTCTTCGTAAGCAAACTGTTCGTCCAACAGGTTGAGTACATTGATGGATAAAAAGCCTTTGCGTTTTTGCAAGCGCCAATAGAATCCAAGATCCAGGTTCCAAAAGCCGTTGTGGTCGTTGACTTCCGGTGCTTTGGCTGGATTTGGGATCAGGCGTTGATTCACATGCGTCGCGCGTGCCACGATGCTCAAGCCATTGCGCAAGAACAGCGAACCCGTCAATGGTACCCGCTGAGTACGGGTGTCGACCCGGAAAGCGGGTTCTGGATCGAACTTCTCCCAGGTTTCGCGATGGTACTCTGCTGCCAAGGCCAAGCTGTCGATCGGTGCCCAGTAGAGGTAGCCGGTGGTTTGATTGCGCTCGGTGTCGAACTTGCGCTCAACGACCAGGGTTTCCGTCGTTATTCCATCCACATTGAATGTCACCGAGCTTGTGTCGTTGCGCTGCCGCGTATGCCAGGCGCCTAGGAACAGTCGTGAGCCGAAGCGCTGATCGAATGCCAATCCGACATGCCTAGCTTGGTCGAGGGTCGTGTCTTGAAACAACTGGTTGAATCCCGCGATCTGCGTCGGTTCGATGGTTTGATAGGTGACCATCGGCCGCTGCAGGGTTCGAAACGTGGCGGCACGCAGCGTAGTGCCCGGTTGCGGTTCCCAGGTGAGCCCGAGCTTTGGATTAAACGTGTTGAGTTGGCGCTTGAAATTAAGCAACCTGTCGTTGAAGTTCTCCCAGCTTAGACCGAGCTCCAGTCGTAGTGCTTGCCAAGGTTCGATCCCGGTATAGAGATAGAGCCTGTCGTGATCGGAGCGATTGCTAAAAGATCTTGGTTGACTTGCGATGCGCGGCTGTGGCAACTGCGGCGAGGAGATGATGGTTGTCGTTCGTTCGTCCCGGCTTGCATCCACCTGATAATTGCCGCCGCCGAAATCAACCGTCAGCATCGGTTGGCTCCAAAGCCAGCGAAATTCCGCGCTCAGCCCGTCATCCTGGCTTTTCAATTCGGCATTGGCTCGCACTTGGCTTAAGCCGAACGGCGGAGGAAGCAATAAACGGTCTTCGGCGCTGTCCCTTAAGTCTACCCGCTCATGGCTGTCAATCAGCGAGCCCAATAGCACGAGCTGCGGCCCAAAGCGTTGACGCAGGCCCAACCTGTAGTTATTGGTCATCAAATCGCTTCGGCGATTCGGAGAAAAGGCATCAGGCAGAAAGTAGCTGGCCAAGTCGCCGCTGTTCAGACTTGAATGGCTTATTTCCGCCTGAATGCTGGTAAACGGGGTCACATCCCATTGAGCAAAAGCGGAAATCAGATCGCGCTGCTGATCGTTATTGGGTCGATAACCTTCATCTTGGTAACGATACTGGCCCAGGCTGAACGCAAACGGCCCTTGCAGGAAAGAAAATAGCAATTCATCGCCAATGGATTGTTGACTTCCGGCAGCAGCGCTGACCCAAGCGCGTCCGCCATCATGATCAAATAAAGAACCGTATTCGAATAAAGACAAGTTAGCCGGTCCGAGCCCATTCGGAATGGTCAATCGCGTTTGCGTCAATAAAGGCTGAACGGGACGACTGCTGACAGGCGAGAGCAAACGCGCTTGCAAGTATTCGCTGACCCGCGCAACCTCTCGCCGTGGTTGCTCATTGTATAGATCAGCCAGCAGGAAATGGCCACCTGGCTCGGCAGGTGCCTGTGCCGTCGCCCTGGTTCCCGCCGGCAAGGCGAGTTCATCGAAGTTCAGCTCACTAAATAGGCTGCCCATAGTGGCGTAGCGGGCTGCCCGATCCTGCTCCAGCAACGGACGCGAGCGATACACGGCACGGTTGTCATTGAGATCTACCGCCCGCACCAGGGCATCCAGTGCCTCGATCGGGCGGTTTTCCGACAACAGCAATGGTGCTAAATAGAACCAGGGTTTCGGATCGAGCGGGTCTAGAGTTTCCGCGCTCAGGAATTGGTCTCTGGCTAGAGCATTGCGATTTTGCTCGAAGTACGCGTTGCCGAGATAGCTTCGGAGCAGGGAGCGGCGCGGGTCCAGCGCGACCGCGATTTCCAGCTCTTCGGTACCGGCCTGCAGCCGACCTTGGCTGATGGCCGCCAAACCTAATCCCAATCTCGGTAGCGGATCTCCCTGGTCTAACTGGAGTGCACGATCAAAGGCGGTCTCGGCGGCCTGGGGGCGACGCTCGGCAAGGTAGGCAAAACCGAGCACGATGTGGCCAAGCGGAACATCGCCGGTTATTTCCAGGCTTTGTTCAGCGCGCGCAACTGCATTACCCAGGCGGCCTTCGGTCAGCAGCAATTCGGCCTGGCGCGCGATCAGTAACGCATTGTTCGGCTGCAACTCCAAGGCCTGTCGGGTTGCTGCCAATGCCTTGGGCAGTCGGCCCGCGTTTTGCCGTAAATAGGACTCCACCAGCCAGACTGCGGCGCTGTTCGATGCCCGACGTGCCAGGGCTTGCCGAGCGTCGCCAGCGCTGCCTCTGGTCAAGGCGATGACAGCACGCAGCGCAGCGGCATCTGCAATGCCTGGATCGGCGGTTTCCGCCGCATCAAGTTCGGTTTGCGCCCTATCGACGCGACCCACGCTGAGTAGAATTGCGGCACGCACAATGTGCCAGCTCGGCAGACGTTCCCGTTTGGGCACCCCGTCAAGCTCCTGCAAGGCTCGAATCAGGTCGCCCCGAGTGGCAACCCGAACCGCATCGGCCTCGGTGCCATCGCCATCCCGACCCGCAAGAGTTGCGATCAGAGGCGTGTAATACAGAGACCACTGCACGGCATCAATCGGATCGACCAATGCCATCAAGCGCGGCGGCTTGCCAGCGACGGCGAGCGCGGATTGGCCAGCATGCAGGGTCAGACTTCCCTCGCTGTTACTGGCTTCAACGACGCCTTCGAACAGATCGATTCGCGAGCTGTTGTCGAAAGTGCGGACTTGGAATTCGGTGCCTTTGATCGCGGCAGCGATGAAAGAGGTGTTGATGAGCAGTGAACTCGGGGTTCGGCTGAACAGATTCACCGCGCCTTCGAATAATTCCAGTAGTAGGCCGCGGGAGGCTTGATCGGTTGATTCGACTAGCAGCGTCGTGTACTGGTCCAATCGAAGAACGGATGCGTCCGAGGTCAGCTGGATCGCAGCCCGGCTGTGCGCTCCGGTTCGTACGCGCTGGCCGTCGCAGACGGGCATCTGCAAAACCGCATCGCACCAAGGCTGGTTACCGCAATCGCTGCGCTGTACTTGCCCTTCGATAGAAACCACGCGAGCCAGCGGATTGTCGCAGGCCGCGACCAGCGACGGCCAGCCGGCAATACAGGACAGCAGCGTCATATAGAATAGGCATCGATGAGATCCAGTCATGATTGCGTGCATGGTCGGCAAATGGTCAACGCCGCCACGCTGCCGATGCGGCAGACCTCAATGTCCTGATGCTGGCTAGAACCTAAGGGGGCAATCGCCCGGTTTGACTTGGTGTGGCGCAATCTCTGTTCGCTTCGTCTAGGCAACTGCCGGTGCAGGACAGATACCGTCAGCTGCCTGTCGTTCGCGACCGCGGTAAACGCGATCGCGACGCGCTGCTACTTAATCTATCCGGTCTTTTGTTTTCGCATCCGGACCATTGCCCGACGGTCCACGCTTCTTACGGCCTTCAGTGTAGTACCAGTAGGCCGCTCCTAATACGAGCAGAATCAGGAGCAGGCGGCGACCGAATTTTGGTGGCTCCGGTTCCGCATCTCGCTTGGCGAACGGCGGTTCCGCATCTCGCTTGGCGACCGGCGGTTCCCCAGGGGTCGGTTTCACGCCGAGAGTCCATGCATCTTTATCGGTGTCAAAATAGTCGATAAACCATTCTTTCTCCTCCGCTTCTGCTGTAAAGCTGAAGGTTGCGCTTTGCCCTTTTCCTATCCCCTTGCCTTCGGTGAAGAAGCGCACGCCTCCCTTCGGTAACGTGCGACAGTCAGACCCAGACTTAGATCCAGGCCCATACTGGACGAATCCGTTATGCCAAGTACCCACGTCATCATTGCGGCTTTCGAAACGAGGTGTACTCTTAGTGTCGATGGCAGTCGATTTACTGTAGACGTAGACATCGGTGACAGGATCGTAACTGCCGCCTGAGATCTGCAGGTGAATATAGATAGTACCACCTGGTCCAAAGGAGATGATCCATGCCTGTGCAGCCTGATATGGCGCCAGCATGGCAATAATTAGAATCAAATAGAGGCTGGCTCGCTTAGCCAATTTCTGCGGATTTTCGCGTAGCATCTCACTCATGGTGTCGTTTCTCCAAAACATACATACAAACGTAAAAATCAGGTAATGGCGCGCGTAACCGCTTTTGCATTACATGCTGTCGTGCCGCTTGCGCGCTGAACTATTCGACCTGGCCGAGCTGACCGATGACCGGGATCGAAAATGAGCGCCGACGAATCATCGCATTGATAACCTGTCTTCTTCAACTGGATATTGACACAAGCCTGCATTTCATCTCGCTTGCGATTTCGATTGTCATGACGTCGGTTCTCACCTCGCTAACCTAGCAAGGCAAGGGATACCGGGTATTTTATAACCTTATTAGGGCATATCGAATAAGCACATACCCATCGAATTTAACCATGTCTTCCCCAGCAATCCTTGGCGGTTGGCAACCATGCCAGTTGTCGCGTTTGCTCCGCCAAATTCTGAGCCCAGCTTCTGCGCGAGCATGTTGGACAATTCTTGATCGGTCCCGCGGTTTGTGCTGTCGCTTCATGGGGATATCTGACTTCATACCTGAGTTATGCACAGCTGATGCACAGCCGCTGGGGATAACTTGCATCAATGTGATCTGAACTGATCGCGGCATATAATGACTATTGAAAATCAGTTGGTTAGACTGATTGATCAAAATCTGGACAAGTCAAGCATTCGCTTGTCAGGTCAGCGGGTTAGACTTGTTATCCACAGGCTTGATCACAGGTGACACACAGCGTCCGTGGACTTTTTGACCGTCGCCAAAATAGAACAAAACGAGTACGATGCGAAATTTGCCATTGTACGACCGCAACCGCTCAGACGCGCTTGTTGAGGCGCATTGACGCGGCCTTTCAGCGGCTGTATGATTCGCAGTCTTTGGTTTTCGGCCGAAATCTCGATGGCTCGTCTTGGCAGGTTCAAAGATCACTAGACCCTAAGATCACTAGACCTAAAAGATCACTAGACCCTAAGATCACTAGACCAAGCGCGGCGGTTACGACAGCAATGCCTATCGCTGACTGCGGAAAGATCGAATACAGTCCGAGCAGGCATCGCAAATCGGCGCATAGCAAATCGGGGTATAGCGCAGTCTGGTAGCGCGCCTGCTTTGGGAGCAGGATGTCGGGGGTTCGAATCCCTCTACCCCGACCACCTTCATCCTGATCGTCTCTCATCGGATCGATCAGGGTAACTAGGGCGAGTCGCCAGGGGTGCGCGACGAGACAGAGGTCAATTTCAGGGTATGAGCGGACAAACGCGTCGATAATGGCCCATGCGACCGAAACGCCTTCGAATGCGCCTCCGAATGCGCCTGTAGCTCAGCTGGATAGAGCAACGGCCTTCTAAGCCGTGGGTCGCAGGTTCGAGTCCTGCCGGGCGCGCCAGTTTGAGCCAGTTTGAAGAAGCTGATTAGGATAGGTTCAGTAGGCTGGTTGAGAGAAGCTGACCCAAAGAAGTCGACCCAGCAAAAATCGACTTGAACAAACCAACCCAGGAAGGGGCGGCACAAAATCAATGGTGGACGTAGCTCAGTTGGTAGAGCGCAGGTTTGTGGCACCTGTGGTCGTGGGTTCGATCCCCATCGTCCACCCCAATGCCATTGCACAGCAAGTCGACGGCAACAGCTCGACAGCGTTGTCATTTCATTCAAGCGGGCCGTTAGCTCAGCTGGTAGAGCAGGGGACTCTTAATCCCTTGGTCGTAGGTTCGAATCCTACACGGCCCACCAAATGACGTATACAGAGCGATTGATGTAGAGCAATGAACAGTTCGACATCATCGCACTATCTGCTAGTCGAACGGGTGCTCCCTCCAAATTTTCATGGATTACTGGAATGCTTTTACAGTCTTGCTGAGACTGTAAAGTTTTCGTAATCCAGGCCAAATGCCAATTCGCCACAAGGAATATAGACATTCCAGTTGTGACAAGTTGTTCAAAAAATACAGCATTCTCCCCGTGTTCTCCGTGGTGAAAATCGTTTTCCCGCCAAACCCTTCGAACTGGCCTGCACAGGGGTACAACTCGCCCAATCATCTCACTAGACGATGGGTGATAGCGGGAACACATCGTCGGCGGCCGAAATGAGATACAAACGCCGACATTTGGGCTGAATCCGTAACCGTATGACCTCCTCCCGCAGACCGCTGAAGTAAGTGCCGCGCGGAAAGAACATAGCTTGCGCCCACCGCACACTCAGCGCATCCCTTAGTGCTCCATGAGGTCCTTAGACTACGCACCGGCAGGCTCCTTCGATGACGTCGGAGGCGATCAGGAGACCCTGCTCCAGAAATTTTGATCATAGGCTAAACGGAGCCTATTATTCGTGAAGTAGTTGCAGACGCGCTTCAGCTTCTGTCAGAGGCATTTGCCTTTGAGATTGTGGCCTGTTGCCTGGCCGCGCAATTTGCGATTTGCTGTAGTGGCTTGCCCCTCGGCCATGCTTTGCAAAGCAATTGTCGCTTAACCATTGCCTTCTTTTTGGAACAGAAACTTAGGCTGGACTGCATCAAGGTTCTTCGTAAACTTTCGTTGGAGCTCGGTATATTGCTGCGCAAACCGAAAGCTGTAAGGCAGTGTTAAGGCGATTTCTATCGAGAAATAGACCACCTGGCTTGTCTTATCGTCCGGCCTCGACGTCACGGCAACCCGCCCATAGAGCGGCTATGGGCGAGTTGCCGCTTCGCGCAGGCGAACGAGAATCCGGCGCCAGTTGGTCTATTTCTCTCCGGCAATCGCCTAATGAGTGCACCCTTTTGCCGCAAGGGTCTCAGTGCCAGGTAACCTTATTCCCCGAATCCAACTCACTAATTCTTGGTCGCGATCTGAAAAAATCGTACAGTGCAAATGTCCCAGGCATGTCCGTGCTTGCGAGATTCCATGTTTAAGGTTAAAGTTCACGGTTCATTCGCGTTTATTGGCCGTCTTTTCGGCCTACGAGGCTCTTACGATGAAAGAGGGAATCCATCCCGCGTACAGTGATCTCAAGGTGGTGTGCAGTTGTGGTAACGAGTTCACGACGCGCTCCACAATGGCAAGAGATGAACTCCATGTGGAGGTCTGCTCTTCCTGCCATCCGTTTTACACCGGCAAACAAAAGATAATCGATACCGGCGGCCGCGTCGACAAGTTCCGCCGTAAGTATGCTCGCTGATTGGCCAAATTCGCTCTGCTGCCAGTACACGCGGGTTGTCAGCCATGCTGGTCGAATTCGATCGCAAAGCCAGCCAGGCCGACCGCTTCGCCGGGGCATACCGGCGTTTCCGTACAGGACGAGTTCGTTCAGCCGACCGCTGACGGTTCAACCCCAGCAATTTCAAGGCGATTGTCGGAGAGAAATCGCCTAGATGAGGGATGATCGCCGTTCGTATTAGGATCGGTATCCAGATGACCTTCATGCGGCAACCCTTCTAGCGCAGCGGCAAATACCGACATCAGCTCAGCAGGCGAAACTGGATTTCGTTATCATTCCGAAGGAACCTTTCGGGGTGATGTGTCTCTCTGAATGTGTCCCTTAAAGAGTACAAACATCCAGATAAGGCAATAGGTCATGGCCAACGAAACCGTCACGCTGACAAACAACGCCGACGGCGAATGCTATGAATTAGCACTTCGGCACGGCTCGCTCGGCCCGAGCGCTATCGATATTTCCTCGCTATATCATGACGTTGGCTTGTTAACGTTCGATCCCGGATTTATGGCGACCGCAAGTTGTACAAGTGCGATCACCTACATCGATGGCGACCGGGGCCTGTTACTGTATCGTGGCTACCCAATCGAGCAGCTGGCGGCTAAGGCGAGCTTTCTGGAGGTTGCGTATCTATTGCTGTATGGCGACTTGCCGAACGAGACGGCGCTGGCCGATTTCGAGCGCGTCATCACGACACACACGATGATGAACGAGAACCTGAAGAACTTCCTCAACGGGTTCCATTACGACGCCCACCCAATGGCGATTCTCTGTGGCGTGGTAGGCTCACTGTCGGCATTTTATCACGACTCGATCGATATCAACGATCCTCGCCATCGCGAGATCTCGGCACATCGGTTGATCGCCAAATTACCAACCATCGCGGCAGCCGCATACAAGCACAGTGTCGGCGAGCCAATCATGTATCCGGACAACAGCCTGCGTTATGCGGCAAATTTCCTCTACATGATGTTCGCCACCCCCTGCATCGCTTACAAGCCTCACCTGCTGGCAGAGAAAGCGTTGAATCTCCTGTTGATCCTGCATGCTGATCACGAACAAAACGCCAGCACGTCCACGGTACGATTAGCCGGCAGCTCCGGTGCAAACCCGTTCGCCTGTATTGCCGCTGGCATCGCATCGCTGTGGGGGCCGGCGCACGGCGGTGCCAATGAGGCGGTGTTGGACATGCTTATGGAAATCGGCGATGTCGTCAATGTGCCGAAATTTGTCGACAAGGCCAAGGACAAGGATGATCCATTCCGTTTGATGGGCTTCGGACACCGAGTCTATAAGAATTACGACCCGCGCGCCCGGATCACCCGCGAGATGTGTCATCAATTGCTTGATGAGATCCCGGATACGCGCGACAGTCCGCTGTTCGAGCTGGCATTGAGACTCGAAGAAATTGCGCTCAGTGATGAATATTTCATCGAGCGTAGGCTCTACCCAAACGTGGATTTTTATTCCGGCATTATCTACAGCGCCCTGGGTATCCCATGCACGATGTTTACCGCGATGTTCGCAGTCGCGCGAACGGTGGGTTGGATCACGCATTGGATGGAGATGATGAGCGACCCGAACAACCGCATCGGCAGGCCGCGCCAGATCTATCAGGGGCCGGTGGCGCGCGATTACCTTCCGATCTCCAAACGTTAATCGAAGGCGCTGTTGAGGCCATCGTTCGGAAGCCTATCAGTCAGTGTGTTTGGGAGATTGTGCAAAGACGTAATCCCCAGGATTGCAGGTTATTCTGCGGCAGCGATTAGCCGACTGAGTTCAGCGGCGCCGATCCCGCGTTCAGGGCGTCCGGAGACCGGGCTCAGCGGCGGATTGCGCCTCGCTTGATGCGGCAGCACGATCAGATGTACTGGTATGCCTCCAGCAATGAATCCGAACACAGGATGCGTCTCGCTGCTGCCGCCCGCGTAGCGAAACTGATCATCACGTTGTTGCCAGGGAATGCCGCGCTGAAGAAGGTCGAGGGCGATCTCCTCTGGACTGTCGGCAAAAAGTTGCAAATGCACGCCCGCATCCAGACTCGCCGTGCCGTCTACGGTTTGACCAACCAAGCGCGGAGCGAATGCCGAGAATTCACGCATGGCGGTCAGCGCGCGCTGGCGTAGATCGGCCAGGGTGCGGTCCTGTTTATCGGCGTGGAATAGACGCTGCTGTTGGAGCAGTGCCTGTCGAATCTCTTCGTTGTCAGGCCAACAGCGCCTATCGTTAACGCCAAGCCGTGCGGCTGCCTTACGTCGGGCGCGGTCGAATGCATCTGCGCCGAGTTCTGACAACATACGCGCGGATTCATAGGCGAGCCGTTGCCGCTGTCCCTCGCATTTGCCGCGCGTTGCCATACTGTGGCTACCGCGTTCGAGGTGACTGTGCCTATTGCCCCGTGCCGATTTGCCGGCTGTGGATAGTGCTGCGATGCGAGACATTTTGCGCATAATAATCGGTTTGAAATTGCCCAATATCTGATATAGTTGGGATTAAAATTCAATCCAGAAGATGAAACTACGAGGCTGAATGCGTCAGCACGACCATGTTTGGTTTTGGCCGAAAATCATCAAACCTTTTCGGGCTCGATATCGGCTCGACCTCGGTCAAGCTGATTGAGTTAAGCCGTGCGTCTGGTACGGGAGCGGAACTTTATCGGGTGGACGCCTTTGCTGTCGAGCCGCTTCCCACGGGCGCTGTAGTTGAGAGGAAGATCGCTGATATTGACGCTGTCGGACAATGTATACAAAATGCGCTGAGGCGCTCCGGCAGCAAAACGAAGCGCGCGGCGGTCGCCCTTTCGGGTTCGTCGGTGATCACGAAGGTCATCCCAATGACGGCGTCGCTGTCGGATGCAGAGATGGAGACACAAATTCAGGTCGAGGCAGATCAGTACATCCCGTACCCACTCGAAGAGGTCAACATCGACTTCGACATAGTCGGGCCGACCGCCGGAAATACCGAAATGGTCGATGTATTGATCGCGGCATCGCGGCGCGAAAATGTCGACGATCGGGTCGCCACATTGGAGATCGCCGGCCTGACCGCCGCCATTGTCGATGTCGAAGCCTTTGCGATGGAAAACGCCTGCGCACTCTTACTGGGGCATTCCGACGAAGCACACGCGAGCGAAACGGTTGCGCTTGCCGATGTGGGGGCGAGCACGACCACGCTGCACGTGTTTCACGGTGAAAGAACCATCTACACCAGAGAGCAGAATTTCGGCGGCGACCAGCTGTTAGACGAGATTCAGCATCGATATGGCATGAGCAAGACAGATGCGCTCGAGAATCTCGCGGCGGAGACACTGCCGGAAGACTTTGAAACCGATGTGCTGATCCCTTTCAAAGATGCCATGTCACAACAAATCGCCCGAGCACTGCAATTTTTCTATTCGGCCACGACGTTCAATCGGACCGACCAGGTTATCCTTGCTGGGGGCGTGGCCGTATTGCCTAACCTTGCGCCATTTGTCGGGAAACGGCTTGGATTCCCGGTATCGATCGCCAATCCCTTCTCGATTATGGGTTTCGCGCCGGAGATTGATCGGCACGCCATCGACCATGCAGCACCATCAATGATGACCGCAACCGGCCTTGCACTGCGTTCCTTCGACTAACTGACCGCTCAGCATATGGCAAGAATCAATCTACTGCCATGGCGCGAGGCCGAGCGCAGTCGCCGCCAACGTGAATTCATCATCGCCACCAGTGTGGCGGTGGGGTTGGTATTGCTGGTCGGTATCGGCGTAAGGTTTCAAATCCAGGCGTTAATCGATGCTCAAAACGCCCGAAACGCGCTGTTGGACCGCGAGATTGCCGCATTCAATGTGCGTATCAGGCAAATCGAGAAACTGGAAAAAACCAAGTCCGATCTGCTCGCGCGCATGCATGTCATCCAGCAGCTGCAGGAGAGCCGCCCAGAGATCGTGCATCTGTTTGACGAGTTAGTTACATCAGTTCCCGAAGGAGTCTTCGTGACGCAGATCACCCAAAACGGCAGTCGTGTCGTGGTGGAGGGGCGGGCGCAGTCCAATGCCCGTGTATCCGCATTCATGCGCAACGTCAATGCATCTCGCTGGATCGGTAACTCGCAGCTGTTGGTCATCGAGAATAAGGATCAGACCGGAACCGGTTTGAGCCATTTTCGGCTGAGTTTCAAGCAACAGCGAATATCCGATGACGAGCAGTCGATGGAGCTTTAACTCGGACGGCAGCCATCGCTGGCCTGCTGTCCTGAGCTATCCTGATTTGTTTCTCGACAGCCGAAGAGCAAAGCTGTTGATGTCAAACCCGATGTCGACCCGGGCCTGATCCCGGACCCACTGTCATGGAACTGAGCGATCTTAACGAACTCGAACTTGATCTAAGCAAAATCGGTGACTGGCCGGCGGTTGCCAAAGCGCTGGTTATCCTATTGCTATGTGGGTTGCTTGGGTTCGCAGGTTATTACTTTATCTTCAGCGAGCAACTGAGCAAACTCAAGGATGTCGATGCCAAGGAAATCAAGTTACGCGCCACCTTCGAGGAAAAGCAGCAAAAGGCCGCAAACCTCGAGGCATACCGGAAACAGCTAGACGAAATGCGCGAATCATTCGGCGCTATGCTGCGTCAACTACCGGATACGACGGAAGTTGAATCCTTGCTGGTGGATGTTTCCCAGACCGGCTTGGCGGCTGGACTGGAGTTCGAATTATTCCAACCGTCCGGCGAGCAGAATCGCGACTTCTACGCAGAGCTTCCGATCTCCGTGCGGGTAAATGGTAAGTATCATGATTTTGGGCGCTTTATCAGCGGTTTGGCGGCATTGCCACGCATCGTAACGATACATGATGTAGCAATTGACGCCCCCAACAACGACGGTTTGGCGGGACCGCGTTTAACTCTCAACGCAACGGTGAAAACCTATCGTTATCTGGATGAGAGCGCGGAATGATGAGTTTTGGTGCTAGGGCTGCCGTGCCGCTGATGATTGCGCTGATCGCCGGATGCGGCGGAGCCGATAAGGACGAACTCACAGCCTACATCGAAAAGGTCAAGCAGCGGCCTCCCGAGCCGATTGAGCCGTTGCCGGAAATCCCACAGGTGGATACCTATATTTACGAACCTGATAATCGTCGCGATCCGTTTGTCATGGATAACCGCACCGCTCGCGCGGTAATGCCGCCACCAAACAGCGGCATCGCGCCAGACCCACTACGTCGTAAAGAAGAATTAGAGCAATTCTCTCTCGACTCACTGAGAATGGTCGGCACATTGGAACAAAATGAAACGCGCTGGGGACTGGTGGTTACGCCGGACGGCATCCTGCATCGGGTACAGGTCGGCAACTACCTCGGGCAAAACAATGGCCAAATTACCGGTATCGGCCCGGAGGCGATCCGGCTCACCGAAATCATCAGCGATGGGCCAGGCAGTTGGCGCGAGCGCGAATCCTTGATCGCCCTGAGCCAGTAAGATATGCCGGTTGAATCAACCAGGAGTGCTGTCATGTTTTCAATCTCAGGGCCTGGAATCCTGCGACCCGGGCGTCGGTCTATTTCGGTCTTGCCGGTGCAGGCGTTCTTCGTTGGCTTGTTGATGTTGCCGATGCTGACCCTGGCTGCGGTGCTGGAGGAAGTCGAATTCGCGTCTTTACCGGGTAATCAGGTGGAGATCGATCTGGTATTCTCCGGTTCCGTCCCATCGCCCACTGACTTCGCTACTGAAAATCCAGCCCGCATCGCCATCGATTTTCCCGGCGCCAGCAGCGGCCTGGATAAAAAGCAGATCCCCATCGGGCTGGGCGTAGCGCACAGCCTGGCTGCAATCGAAGCAAGCGACCGCACTCGTATCGTCATTAACCTAAACGATTCTGTGCCCTACGAATTGACGACTCGTGGCAATCGCGTGACCATCGCCCTGAATCCAGAGCGTCCGACGCCCGTGCCGCGTCAGCAGGCGCGTGGCGGCGACACCGGGGTGAGCCGGGTTCGTGCTGCCACGCGTCAAGCGCCGAAAGGCGCTGTCAAGAACATCGACTTCCGTCGCGGCGCCGATGGTGAGGGGCGCGTAGTGATCACGTTACCCTCATCAGAAACTCCGATCAGCGTTCGCGAGGAGGGTCGCGACGTCGTGGTCGATATCACCAATACGCAACTGCCACAGCGGTTGTTCCGGCGACTTGACGTCGTCGACTTCGCAACCCCCGTGGTCGCGATCGAATCGCGCGCCGTGGGAAGTAACGTCAAAATCGATATCAAGACCACCGAGGAGTACGAATACCTCGCTTATCAAACCGATAATCTGTTTACGGTCGAGTTTCGCGCTTTGACACCCGCGGAGAAGGAGCAACTGGAGCGGGATAAGATCGTCTACAGCGGCGATCGGCTGTCACTCAATTTTCAGGACATCGAGGTACGCGCGGTATTGCAGTTGCTGGCGGACTTCACCGCGCTTAATCTGGTTGCCAGCGATACCGTGCGCGGCAACATTACCCTGCGGCTGAAAAATGTTCCCTGGGATCAGGCGCTGGACATCATTCTGAAGACCAAAGGACTCTCTATGCGTCAGACCGGTAACGTCATCATGGTGGCGCCAACACAGGAAATCGCCGCGCAGGAAAAGCTCGAGCTGGAGTCGAAGATCCAAATCGAAGAGCTTGCACCGCTCCGCTCGGAATTCATTCAAGTCAACTATGCCAAGGCGTCGAGTCTTGCCAGCTTGTTAAAATCAGAAGATAACAATATGTTGACACCGGATCGCGGCAGCGTGACCGTCGATGCTCGAACGAATACATTGCTGGTGCAGGACAC
Source organism: Thiohalocapsa sp. PB-PSB1 (assembly GCA_016745215.1). GTDB lineage: Bacteria > Pseudomonadota > Gammaproteobacteria > Chromatiales > Chromatiaceae > Thiohalocapsa. The sequence goes on along the minus strand of CP050890.1, from coordinate 7,035,777 downwards.
CGCCGCCAAGCTCGAGGAGGTTCGACGGCTGGTCAATCGGCTGGACGTGCCGGTCCGGCAGGTCATGATCGAGTCACGCGTGGTCATTGCCAATAATGATTTTGCACGGGATCTGGGTGTTCGCTTTGGTCTTTCCGGATCAATGGGACGTACAGGCGATAATGAGTTATTGGTTGCTGGCGGACAACCGGGGCATATCAGCACGATCGAGGTTGATAAAGGCCCCTTTATGGGCGCATATGATGCGAGTTTCTATCAGGATCCATCGGACAATGCAGGGCCATACCGCAATTCCGGCATACCGTTGTCGCCTTTTAATTCCGGCATCGAGAATCCCGCTGGTTCGGGAAATGATTCGCTGATTGTCAATTTGCCTGCCCCAACCCCGTCCGGCTCTATCAACTTCCTGCTCGGCAAAGTCGGCTCTCATCTACTACAGCTCGAACTCTCGGCGATGCAGCGCGAAGGCCGCGGAGAGGTGATTTCCTCGCCGCGTGTCGTCACATCGGACCAGAATCCGGCGGTGATCAAGGTCGGGCAGGAAATTCCCTATCAAGAGCAAACCGGTGGCGTTGGAGGAGGCACATCCGTCGCCTTCAAGGAAGCGGTGCTAAAGCTGGAAGTGACTCCACATATTACACCGGATGACCGGATTATCATGGATTTGCAGGTGAATAAGGATAATCCCGATTTCACCCGCGATGTGCTTGGCGTACCGCCAGTGGATACGCGATCGGTGGAGACCTCGGTGCTCGTCGACAACGGCGAGACGGTCGTACTCGGAGGCGTCTACGAGCGCGAGAAATCATTTCAGCGTGAACAGGTTCCGTGGCTCGGCGATCTACCGGTTGTCGGTAATTTGTTCAAGACCACGCAACGCCAGGACAACAATGAAGAACTGCTGATTTTCGTTACGCCAAAGATCTTGAAGCGCGATATGGCGAACCGATAATTCGATAAATTCAACCTCTTTTGGATAAGCCGGCCTTGCTCATCAAGGGCAAATCTGGCATTACTAGCCAGCATGATTCGCCCACAAAATATTTTCCTGGTCGGCCCCATGGGGGCCGGCAAAAGCACCATCGGACGGCAACTGGCGCAGTCGCTGGGCTACGAGTTCCAAGACAGCGACCACGAAATCCAGCGCCGTACCGGTGTCGATATTGCCACGATCTTCGAATACGAGGGAGAGGAAGGTTTTCGCAACCGCGAGCGCCAGGTCATTATGGATTTGGCAGCGCGGGAGAATATGGTTCTCGCTACCGGTGGTGGCGTCGTACTCATAGCCGAGAATCGCCAGCAGCTTGCGGCACGCGGTCTCGTCATCTATCTACACTGCAGCCCCGAGCAGCAATATGCTCGCACGGCCCGCGACCGGAACCGACCTTTGCTCGACAGTGATGATCCACAACAGACCCTGCGCGACCTGATGGCGAAGCGTGAACCTATCTATCGCCAGGTTGCGGACATGGTGGTCTCCACCGAGAGCCGCGGCACCGCCTCGGTGGTAAAGGAAATACGCCGCCGCCTCGAAAGCGAAGACCTCTGACGCAGACATCTGATAAAAACCTCCATAATGAAAGGCCATCGACGTACCCTGTCGGTCGACCTCGGCGAGCGGACTTATCCAATCTACATCGGCCCGGGGCTGATCGACGAGCCAGACCTCTACCGTGCCCACATTGCTTCCCCTGGGGTGATGATCGTCAGCAATGACAGGGTCGCACCCCTTTACCTTGCGCGGGTTCGTGCGGCGCTCAGCGATTACCGGGTTGGCGAGGTGATCCTGCCGGATGGGGAGACATATAAAAACCTTACCACCTGGAATCTCATCTTCGATGCGTTGCTGCAACAGCGCTACGGCCGCGATTGCACCCTGGTGGCGCTCGGTGGTGGCGTCATCGGCGACATGGCCGGTTTTGCTGCCGCCTGCTACCAACGCGGCGTGGCTCTATTACAGGTACCGACGACCCTGCTTGCGCAGGTGGATTCTTCGGTCGGTGGCAAGACCGGCGTCAACCATGCTGCCGGCAAAAACATGATCGGCGCTTTTTACCAGCCGCGCGCAGTGCTCGCCGACATCGATACACTCAACACGCTGCCGCGACGAGAATTGGCGGCCGGCTTGGCCGAAGTGGTCAAATATGGCCTGATCCGCGACCCCGATTTTTTTATCTGGCTGGAGGAGCATGCTGGCGCCTTGCTCGCTCGTGACGACGTTGCCCTCAGCGAGGCGATCGAGCGTTCCTGCCGCAACAAGGCTCAGGTGGTTGCCGCAGACGAACGTGAATCTGGCCAGCGCGCCCTGCTCAATCTTGGGCATAGTTTCGGCCACGCTATCGAGGCTGCGGTCGGCTATGGCAACTGGCTGCATGGAGAGGCGGTATCTGCGGGCATGGTCATGGCTGCTGACCTTTCTCGGCGTTTGGGCTGGATCGATCAGACCACGGTACTGCGTATCCGTCGACTCTTGCACAACCTCGAACTCCCGGTTGACCCACCGGCATCGATTGCCATTGAACGCTGGCTGGAGCTGATGGCAGTGGACAAGAAGGTGCTGGATGGCTCATTGAGGCTGGTACTCTTGCGCGCCATAGGCGATGCCTTGGTAAGCGACGCTTTCAGTACAGAGCAATTAACCGCGACCATCGAAGGTGCATGCTGAAGCCTAGAAACCCAGGCCTATACAGTCTGCTCAACTATTCAGTCGGTATCAAGTTCAGTATTCATCGGCATCAAAATCGGCAGCTTACCTGCTCAGCCCCCAATTTGGTGCAAGATGAAATGCGCACGCGCAATCTTGGTTCGCCGCAGGGTGCGACCACCCTGCCATCGAGGAGACCCATCTATGGCATAGCTTCTGCATGATGAGTATGATAACGGCCTGACTGGTCGCATGACGCTGTCCTACAGCATCATTTCAGATGAAGGCAGCGGCTCGCCCTGGCATGCAAACAAACAGTCCAAAATCGAACTGCGAAAGTGTCCATGCGGATGATCAGAATCTATTATGGTTAGGCCAAAATCCATGGTAGACCAGAGTTCATGGTAGATAAGCCGAGGTAGATGAGCTGAGATGCATCTTGCGCACAAAACCACACCAACCCATTTCGCACAAACTATACCAACCCGTGCGATTGCCGCTCCGCGCAATTGCATACCGTACTCAATTGAGCTCCGAGCAATCGGCAGACCAAGTCCGGGCTAGACAAGACCCAGCCGGACAAGACCTAAACAAATGATTGACCAAGCCGGAACTTCCCGGGGTGTTTTACACACTCAGCCGGAAGATACAATTGAGCCAAGAACTTGGTGCCAGAACCCGGTGCCAGAACCCGGTGATAGCGAGGTCCAACAGATGAATCTGCGTGCCTATCCTCCCGCACAGGGACTTTATGATCCTTCCAACGAGCGCGATTCCTGCGGTGTTGGATTCGTTTGCCACATCAAGAACGCCAAGAGCCATCGGATCGTACAGCAAGGGCTCGAGATCCTCGAACGGCTGACCCATCGCGGCGCCGTCGGCGCTGATCCAAAGGCCGGCGATGGCGCCGGCATTCTGGTTCAGATCCCGGATGCTTTCTTTCGCGCGAATGTCGATTTTCAATTGCCCGCATCCGGTCATTACGGTGTCGGCATGGTGTTCCTGCCGCGGGATGAGCAAGCCCGAAATGAGATGCAGGATACCGTCACGCGCAGGATCGAGGAAGGTGGTCAAACCGTACTCGGCTGGCGCGATGTCCCGGTCGACAACTCCGATCTGGGCGAAAGCGTACGGCCCACGGAGCCTGTGGTCCGCCAGGTGTTTGTCGCTTGCGGCGACAATTGCAAAGACCAGGATGCCTTCGAGCGTAAGTTATTCGTAGTGCGCAAGCGCATGGACAATGAGATCCGCGCTGCTGGTTACAACAAGACCGACTATTATGTCGCATCCATGTCTTCGCGTACGATCAACTACAAAGGCATGCTGCTCGCGGCACAGGTCGGCAACTATTATAGCGATCTGCGAGACGAGCGTTTCGAATCGGCGTTAGCGCTGGTACATCAACGCTTTTCCACCAACACCTTTCCCACCTGGGATTTGGCCCAGCCGTTCCGTATGATCTGCCATAACGGCGAGATCAACACCCTGCGCGGAAACGTTAACTGGATGGCCGCGCGCCGCCATACGATGGAATCGGAGATCCTGGGCGAGGATCTCGACACCATTTGGCCGTTGATCCCCGAAGGTCAATCCGATTCCGCCTGCTTCGATAATGCCCTGGAACTGCTGGTCATGGGGGGTTATTCGCTGGCCCATGCGATGATGTTACTCATTCCCGAAGCCTGGTCCGGTAACGAACTGATGGATGAAAAGCGCCGCGCCTTTTACGAATATCATGCCGCGCTGATGGAACCCTGGGATGGACCAGCCGCGGTTGCCTTTACCGATGGCCGTCAGATCGGCGCCACGCTGGATCGCAACGGCCTGCGCCCGGCTCGCTATCTGGTCACCAATGACGATCTCGTGGTGATGGGCTCGGAAATGGGCGTCCTCGACATCGCCGAGGATCGCATTGTCAAAAAATGGCGTCTGCAGCCCGGTAAAATGTTCCTGATCGATCTGGAACAGGGCCGAATCATCGACGACGCCGAGATCAAAGCCGAATTGGCGAATGCTCAGCCCTATCGGGAATGGCTCGGCCGTACCCAGATCCGCCTGGACTCCTTACCGACAGATGTAGCACCGATGGCCCCGGAGCAGCACGTCCTGCTCGATGCACAGCAGGCGTTTGGCTACAGCCAGGAAGACATCAAGTTTCTGCTGACACCGATGGTGCTGAGCGGCCAGGAAGCGATTGGCTCGATGGGGGCGGATAATCCGCCATCCGTGTTATCGTCGCGCTCAAAACACCTGTCGACCTATTTCAAGCAGAATTTCGCCCAGGTGACCAACCCGCCGATCGATCCGATCCGCGAGGAACTGGTCATGTCGCTGGTGTCGCTGATTGGTCCGCGGCCGAATTTGCTCGGCCTCAACGAGGCCGGGCAGGACGGCACCTGGCATTGGCGTTTGGAAGTCACTCAGCCTGTGTTGACCAACGAAGATCTGGAGCGTGTCCGACACATCCAGGATAACTCCGGCGGCGCCTTTCGCACCAAGACATTGCATATGGTCTACCCTGCTGGCGAGGGCGCCGACGGCATGGCGCCGGCATTGGAGCGACTCTGCGACGAGGCCGAGCACGCGGTGCTGGATGGGCACAATATCCTGATCCTATCCGACCGCAATGCAAATGCGGACTATGTACCTATTCCATCGCTATTGGCTACCTCGGCGGTGCACCATCACCTGATTCGACGTGGATTGCGCACCAGTTCCGGACTGGTGGTCGAGACCGGCGCCGCGCTGGAGGTGCACCACTTTGCTACCCTGGCCGGCTATGGTGCCGAGGCCATCAACCCCTATCTGGCCTTCGATACCATCCAGTCGCAGTTGCCGCGGTTACCGGAAAAACTGGATTTCGACGAGGCCCAGTCCCGCTATATCAAGGCGGTCGGCAAAGGGCTGAAGAAAGTCATGTCCAAGATGGGCATCAGTACCTTCCAGAGCTATTGTGGCGCGCAGATTTTCGATGCCGTGGGCCTGAATCGCGACTTTGTCGCGCGCTATTTCACCGGCACCCCGAGCATGGTCGAAGGTATCGGTCTGGCAGAGGTCGCGCGCGAGGCGGTGGTCTGGCATAACCGCGGTTATGGCGAGGAGCAGATCCTGCGCAAACATCTGGATGTCGGGGGTGACTATGCATTCCGACTGCGTGGCGAGGATCACATCTGGACGCCGGAGACGATCTCCAAATTACAACACGCGACGCGCGCTAATTCCGCCTCCACCTTTGCCGAGTATTCTCGCTTGATCAACGAGCAGACAGAGCGCCTGCTGACATTTCGCGGTCTGATGGAATTCAAATGGGCCGATCAGCCCATCCCGATCGAAGAAGTCGAGCCAGCGGCCGAAATCGTCAAGCGCTTCGCTACCGGCGCCATGTCCTTCGGCTCCATCAGTTACGAAGCGCACTCGACGCTGGCCAAGGCGATGAACAGCATCGGCGGTAAATCCAACACCGGTGAGGGCGGTGAGGAACCGGAGCGATTCATGCCGCTGTCCGATGGCTCGCGTAATCCGGAGCGCTCGGCAATCAAGCAGGTCGCCTCGGGGCGCTTCGGCGTCACCGTCGAGTATTTGGTCAATGCGGACGACATCCAGATCAAAATCGCTCAAGGCGCCAAGCCCGGCGAGGGAGGCCAGTTACCGGGCCACAAGGTGAACGCCCAGATCGCGCGTGTACGCCATTCCACGCCCGGCGTCGGCCTGATCTCCCCGCCGCCGCATCACGACATCTACTCCATCGAAGACCTGGCCCAGCTGATTCATGATCTCAAAAATGCCAATCCCAATGCGCGCATTTCGGTCAAGCTGGTATCCGAGGTCGGTGTTGGTACAGTCGCCGCCGGTGTCTCCAAAGCGCACGCCGATCACGTTACGATCGCTGGCTACGATGGCGGCACCGGCGCCAGCCCACTGACATCGATCAAGCACGCCGGCAGTCCCTGGGAAATCGGCCTTGCCGAAACCCACCAGACGCTGGTGCTGAATCGTCTGCGTGGGCGCATTGCGGTGCAGGTGGATGGCGGCATGCGAACCGGGCGCGACGTGGTCATCGGCGCCTTGCTCGGGGCCGACGAGTTCGGCTTTGCCACCGCGCCGCTGATCGTCGAAGGCTGCATCATGATGCGCAAATGCCACCTGAATACCTGTCCGGTGGGCGTAGCCACCCAGGATCCGGAATTGCGCAAAAAATTCACCGGCCAGCCCGAGCATGTCGTCAACTTTTTCTTCTTCGTCGCCGAGGAAATCCGGACGCTGATGGCCAAGCTTGGCTATCGTACCTTCAACGAGATGATCGGCCAGATGGATCGTCTGGAGATGCGTAAGGCAATCAACCACTGGAAAGCCAAAGGGTTGGACTTTTCGCGCATTCTGAGCAAGCCAGAGCTGGGTGGCCCGGGCCAGCCGCCTGCGGCGCAATTCAACTGCGAGAGCCAGGACCATGGTCTGGACAAAGCCTTGGATCACGAACTGATCCGTCGTGCCGAGCCCGCATTGCAACGCGGCGAGCCGGTGCGTATCGAGATTGACGTCAAGAACTTCAATCGCACCTTCGCCACCATGCTCTCTGGACGGGTTGCCGAACGCTATGGCCATGCTGGATTGCCTGATGACAGCATCTACATCAAGGCGCGCGGCATTGGCGGGCAGTCGTTCGGTGCCTGGCTTGCCCATGGCGTGACCGTGGAACTCGAAGGCGAGGCCAACGATTATGTCGGCAAGGGCCTGTCCGGCGGCAGACTGATCATCTATCCATCATCTGATTCGGGTATCGACAAGGCCGAGGACAACATCATCGTCGGTAATACGGTGCTCTATGGGGCGGTCAGTGGCGAGGTCTATTTCCGCGGCGTCGCCGGCGAGCGCTTCTGCGTGCGTAATTCCGGCGCCAATGCCGTGGTCGAAGGTGTCGGTGATCATGGCTGCGAGTACATGACTGGCGGCATTATGGTCTGCCTTGGTCCTACTGGACGAAACTTCGCGGCAGGCATGAGCGGAGGCATCGCGTATGTGTTCGATCAGGCCGGTGATTTCGAACAGCGTTGCAACCTGTCCATGGTGGAATTGCAGCCGCTGGCGGAGGAAGACGATGCCCTCGAAGCCATTCAACACGAGGGCGGCGATCTGGAGGCACATGGAATGGTTGATGTCAGCCATGATCTGACCCACTTCGATGCCATTCGTCTCAAACAGCTGATCGTCAAACATCTGCACTACACGAACTCGGATGTGGCCAGACACATCCTCGACCACTGGGCCGAACTGCTACCCCATTTCGTCAAGGTCATGCCGGTCGATTACCGCAACGCCTTGGAGCAAATGCAATCACATCAAAGCCGGCCACCGGGCAGCAGCGGACCCTATTCCCCGAAGATCAAGAAGGAGGTTGTCAACCATGGGTAAGCCGACCGGATTCATGGAATTCAAGCGCGCGGACCTAGGCTATGAGCCGGCCGCGGATCGAGTCGTTCATTACCACGAATTCGCCTTGCCGTTGTCAGACGCCGAGATCGGCGTCCAGGGCGCGCGCTGCATGGACTGTGGTATCCCCTACTGTCACCAAGGCTGTCCGGTGAATAACATCATTCCGGATTGGAATGACCTGGTATATCAACAAGATTGGCAAGCAGCGATCGAAGTGCTGCACACGACCAATAACTTTCCCGAGTTCACCGGGCGCATTTGCCCGGCTCCCTGCGAGGCATCCTGTACGCTGAACCTCAACGACGAGCCGGTGGCGATCAAGGCAATCGAACGCACCATCGCCGACAAAGCCTGGGAAGAGGGCTGGGTCAAGCCGCAGGTGCCGCTGCATCGCAGCGGTAAACGCGTCGCGGTGATTGGCTCCGGCCCGGCCGGACTCGCCTGCGCCCAGCAACTCGCGCGGGCTGGACACAGCGTCTCGTTGTATGAAAAGTCAGACCGCATCGGTGGCCTGCTGCGCTATGGAATCCCGGATTTCAAGCTCAGCAAGAAACTCATCGACCGGCGCATGAGCCAGATGCGTGCCGAGGGCGTCGAGTTCCATACCCATTGTCACATCGGCGTCGACATTCCAATATCCACGCTGATGGATGACTATGATGCGGTGGTGCTTGCCGGAGGCGCAGAAAAGCCGCGGGATCTGGACGTGCCCGGGCGCAGCTACAATGGCATTCATTTCGCCATGGACTTTCTGCGCCCCAATTCCAAGCGCGTACAGGGCGTCCATGTGCCGGATGAGGAATTCATCAGCGCGCATGGCAAGCATGTCATCGTCATTGGTGGCGGCGACACCGGCTCCGACTGCATCGGCACATCCAATCGTCACGGCGCTGCGCGCATCACCCAGATCGAGATTCTCGAAAAACCGCCGGAAAAAGAAGACAAGGGCTTGACCTGGCCCAACTGGCCAAACAAATTGCGTACTTCCACCAGCCAAGAGGAAGGCTGCGATCGGCTCTGGAACGTACTGACCAAATCCTTCGAGCACGACGGCAACGGCAATGTCAAAGCGCTAAACTACATCCTTGTGCGCTGGGACAAGGACGATACCGGCCGTTGGCAGATGACCGAGGTTCCAGGGTCCGAGGGCCAACTGAAGGCCGACCTGGTACTGCTCGCCATGGGCTTCGTGCACCCTGTGCAAGAGGGCATGCTTGCCGAACTGACCGAGGCCAAGGGTCTGGAGCTGGATGCGCGCGGTAATGTCAAAGGCAGCACCGAGGGCGAGAAAGCCTACACCACCAATGTTGAAGGTGTGTTCACCGCTGGCGACATGCGCCGTGGCCAATCGCTGGTCGTCTGGGCCATCCGCGAGGGTCGACAATGTGCCCGAGCGGTGGATGAATGGCTGATGGGACACAGCGATTTACCGCGATGATCGGAGCCCATCCTCAGGTAAGAGTCCAGAGCCAGCTGGAGCGTAACGATTGATCCATGAGGTGGGCGAAACGCCCACTTCACACAGGCTTGATCGCCTATGCTTGGGCCGCGCCAATTGCCCGCATGGGAATAGGCATTGGCCGCGCTGCTGACTGTTCTCCCCTATCGATTCCATTGCGCGACGGTCGACGACCCGAAGGACCGGGATCCAAATGTAAACACAGAGACTGCCAGATTCCCGGGTCATATCGCCTGGGGCGCGATTGACTGTTAATGCTTTCGATTCCCATGCGTCACGTCCATCAGCCTGCCCGAGGAGTCGCCGCCATATGAGGTGTTGCGCTTTCGAGCCATCTGCGGCGATCGCCGCAGACTTGGCAGGATCGGCGACGATTTGGGGATTTTTCTGGAAACTGTAATCATGGCTTGGACCTATCTGATCATCGCCGGCATATTCGAGTGGGGCTGGCCCGTCGGGCTTAAGCTTGGCTTGGCCGAGACCGGTTTGCGCTGGGGCTGGATCGGGTTTTCGGTATTTTGCATGACAGCCAGCGGCGCGCTGTTGCTGATCGCACAGAAAACCATTCCAATGGGCACAGCCTATGCGGTCTGGACCGGCATCGGCGCGGTCGGTGCTTTTCTGCTCGGGCTTTGGCTGTTTAGCGAGCCGGCGACCTTGGCGCGATTCTTTTTCGTCGGCCTGATCGTCGTCGGTATTGTCGGACTCAAGCTGGTGTCTGCGCATTAGGCGATTGCCGGAGAGCAGCAGACCAACTGGCGCCGGATTTTCGTTCGTCTTCGCAACGCGAACCCGCCCGGAGTCGCTAGAGTCGCTCTATGGGGGGCGGATTGCCCTAACCTCGATGCCGGACGAGAAGGGATGTTGCCTGCAAAGAATGTACAGATTCACCGCAGAGACGCAGAGTGCGCAAAGGAGCCAAGGCGCCTCGCCCGCAAGCGGAACCAGCCGTGGGAACCGGTCGGCGTAGGAGCCCGCTTGCGGGCGACCCGGCAAATGATGCCAGCGGAGCGAACGCGAGCGCCGTCCCTTTCCCGGGAGAAAGGCTGTCGGCCATTGTCTTCTGGACAAATGAACTGAAGATACCCCAGGGTGCAACCCGCCCAGCGCGACTTGATCGGGATCGGGATCGGGATCGGGATCGAAAAGACATGACATCAAGGGCGTGAGAAACATGATGTTTGCTGGGCAGATAATCGCTGGGCAATGGCTACCTTCAGCTGCGGCCGATGCGCTAAAATCAACCTTTCAGCCTTGGCAACCCCGATATCCTTTGTCCCAGGATGTCTCCACCAGGAACCTCATAGCATGCGCAACATCCTCCGATCAGCAGTGGCGCTGACGCTATCTGCCGCTGTTTACGGGCTGCACGCCCAGCCCGCGCCAGGCGGCTGGCAGTTTTCGGCCGAAGCCGGCGCATTGCATCAATGGGAGAGCAATATCGATGACGGCGGAAAGCTCTCGGTGGACGCCTGGTCCTTGCGTCTGGGTGCCAGTCGCGTCTGGACTCCGAAGCTGCGCGCCGGCCTGTCCGCCGGCCTTGGTCAAAACAAGTACAGCTTTTCCGGCAATACCGGATTCGGAGGATCTCGCCCCTGGTCCAATGTGCGCGAAGCCCGACTCAGCGCATCCATCAACTGGCAAGCCAATGAACAATGGAATATCTTCGCCATTCCAACCGTGCGTTGGGCAGCCGAGACGGGGGCCACGCTAGATGATGGCCGCACCCTTGGCCTGCTCGCTGCGGCCACCTATCGTGTCAACGATCGCCTGAGCATCGGCCCCGGCGTTGGCGTTTTCTCGGAACTGGAGGACAGCGCCGACTGGTTTCCGATCCTCGCCGTGGATTGGCAGATCACCGAACGCATCAGCCTGCGCACGGGCCGGGGTTTCGCCGCAACCCGTGGCCCTGGGCTCGTGTTGGTCTGGGATCCGTCCAAGCGCTGGTCATTCAGCCTAGGTGGACGCTATGAAAAAGACCGTTTTCGCCTGGACGACGATGGCATCGCCCCGGGCGGCATCGGACAGGATAGGGCGGTACCGCTGTATCTGGGCGTAACGCGCCGTTTCAGCCCAAACGGCAGCCTCAGCTTCCTTGCCGGCACGGAGGTAGGCGGCCAATTGCGCCTGGAAGACGAGCGCGGCGACTTGATCGAAAAGAGCGATTACGACATCGCGCCCTTTGCGGGGGCGGCATTCAATTACCGCTTCTGAGTCAGCAACGAAGGTTTCTAACCCGTTCTTCGAGCGCAGTTGCATCTCTTCTGCTGGCTCAGGCCGTCCGGCTCGGGCATCCAACGGTATGCAGGGCATCGTCGGAGTGCTGCCTTCAAAGAATGTAAGGATTCACCGCAGAGACGCAGAGTGCGCAGAGGAGCCAAGGCGCCTCGCCCGCAAGCGGATCTTAACCAGCCGTGGGAACCGGTCGGCGTAGGAGCCCGCTTGCGGGCGACCCGGCAAATGATGCCAGCGGATCGCACACGAGCGCCATACCTTACCCAGGAGAAAGGCCGTAGGCCACTGTCTTCTCAACAAATGAACTGAAGATACCCCAGGGTGCAACCCGCCCAGCACGACTTGATCGGGATCGGGATCAGGATCGGGATCGAAGAGACATAAGGCGATTACCGGAGAGAAACATACCGAAGCGGCAACCCGCTCATAGTCGCTCCATGGGCGGGTTGCCGCAACAAGAAGGCGGACGAGAAAACAAGCCAGATGGTCCATTGTTAGTGCGCAGAGAGGCTAAGGCCAATGCATCCCTTTTCTCAGCGTCTCTGCGATGAATCAAACTTCATTCTGGTTGAATCGCTGAACATTCTACGCAGATAGCACCCGTCCTCCGCGTCTTCGAGGTGAAAACGCCGGGAGACGACCAAGGCCGTCACGGCGGCTCCGGAAAATGGATCTGATCGCCGTCGGCGGTCAGCAGACTGATTGCGACGGGCACCCCACTGGCGTCGATCTGCACACGGCCGAGGGCGCTGCGATTGACCAGACGCCAGCGACGGCTGGCGTTCGGACGGCGGGCACGTATTTTCATGCGTCGGCGCTTGGTAAACCAGTTCAGCGGCGAGCGGGTGCCGAACAACCAACGGTTCAGCAGATCCAACCAGCGCAATAGGCTGTGCGGAAACTCGTTCTTGAAGCCGCTGGCGGTGATTTGCCAGATCTCCGGGCTGTTGTCACGAAAACGAATTTTGACATCGTAGACGAACGAATAATGAACATCGCCGGAGAGGATGACAAAATGCCGTGGCGTACGGCGGTGACGAAAGATGTTCAGAATGACATTGGCCGAGCCGGGATGAGCCATCCAGTTCTCGGCATCCACCATCAGGGCGTAACCAAAAAAGGTGAACAGGCGCTGCAAGGTCTCGATCAACTTAACGCCGAAGATCGGCGCCGGAGATACCATGACCACGGCGTCCTCGTGCATCAGCATCTGCTGTAATTCAGACAAGCCCTCCCAGTCCATCAGGCCGGACGGTCGCGCCAGACTGGTCTCGGAGCGCCAGCGATCGGTGCGGGTGTCGAGCACCACCAGCTTTGGCTGCGTCGGCACGCTGTAATGCCAGCATTCGAAATCCAGCAGGCGTTCGATCAATGCATCCTGATGCTCGCTGACGGGCTGGGCAAAAAAGCGCCGCACGCTGTCCAACAAGGCGATGTCGAATCGATCCGGGTCGTTACCCCAACCCTGAAACAGCCAATAGCCGATCAGCGCATTGCCGATAATCCGCCGAGAAAATGGATGACCATAGGCGGTCTCTTCCCAACCGCGGGTCAGATTCCAATCGTCGGTGATGTCGTGATCGTCAAAGATCATATAGACCGGCAGGTGGGCAAACGCACGCTGAACAGCGTCCATACCTTGCCGAAAGCCGATCAAAGCCGCCAATTCTTCGGCATAGCGGGTGGCCTGCCGTGCCGACAAGGTCGCACCAGGGGGTTGGTACATTGGCCGGCCGTTCACATCGATCTTACCCTCAACGGCATCCCATACCAGCGGCCAGAGCACTGGCGACCAGGTCAGCAGATACATCGCTTCCACTTCCGCCAACGTGATCAGATGATTGTGCGCGGAGGCCGTGGTAAAAATGGGTTTTTTCGCGCCGCCGAAAAAGCGATCCCGCAACATCTGGTTAGAATGGGTGCGCGGCAGCAATTCCTCGCGTTGATAATAGCAGTAGGGGCTCGACAGCAAGGCCTCGCTGTCCGCCACCGTAGCCCCGCGCCATTGCTCCGGATACAGCCCCAACAATCGGATCACCTGATGAATGGCCACGAGCATCGGGCCGGCCACATCATCCGCATAGATCTGATCGCCGCTCATGATCAGCATCGCAGGCCGTCCTGCAGGATCGGCCCGGGTCGCCTCGATCAAGCGATCCAGCCGCGGCAATGCGTCAGGCCCAGGATGATGCGGTTTGCGGCAGGAGCCATGCACCAGATCGTCCAGCCGCGAGCGGATCACCAGGCTCGGACGCTGCTCGCCTTCATAGAGGACACCGGGCAGCAGCTCGCGCAAACCGCGTTCGCCCTGAGCGCCCAACTGGAACAAATCGTATTCCAGAATCCGATCCACGGGTAACGGCTGCTCGGGACGCAGATCGATAAGCTGCACAAAGGCGCGCTCGCCGATGCGCAGGTGTTGCAGTTGCTGGCCCTGGAATTCTCGAGTCAGGAACGGCGTTTGGCTGCCCCGATCATACAGACACAGCCTGAGATCCAGAGGCTCGCTCGATGCGAGCCAGATGACCAGGCGCCGCGGGGTGAGCCGGCGTAAAATCGGGCCGGCAAGGATCGGTGCCAGGGATTCGGGCTCGGAAATATCTAAGGCCATGGGTTTGGTTGCGGTCGGCACTTGGGGATTATTGTCAGCGGTCGTTCATCCAGCCCGTGAGCTCGGGGTGCAACCCGTCCGGGTCGTCTTGCATGGCTGATCCGAGCAACGTCATCCTGGGTGGTAAGCTAGTAGGCCAATGCCCGCCATGCTGCCATCGCCGCCTTTGGCCATCACGCCTAGGGAGCTGGAAAATCGGTTTTGGCGAATGCGACTCTATCTGACCGCAAACCCGGTGCAAAATTCAAGCGGAGAAGACCATGTGCGGACGTTTTGTGCAGCATTTCGATCCTGAACTCTATGCCAGTCGATACCATCTGGATGACCTGTGCGAGGCGCGCCCAAGTTATAACGTCGCCCCGACCCAGCCAGTGCTGGCCATCCGCGAAGATGGCGCACACAAACGCCAATTGATCCCACTGCGCTGGGGCCTCGTGCCGGCCTGGTCGAAAGGGCCGGACAATCGCTACAACATGATCAACGCTCGCGCCGAGACGGTGCACAGCAAGCCGGCCTATCGCAATGCTTTCAAGCATCGCCGCTGTCTGATCCCCGCCGAGGGCTTCTACGAATGGCACAGCGGACCGCATGGCAAGACGCCGATGTTGATCCGTCGCCAAGACAGCCAGCCCTTCACCATGGCTGGCCTGTGGGAACGCTGGCAAGGCCGGATGGGCGAAATCATCGAATCCTGTACCATTATCGTCACCGAAGCCAACCCGCTCGTGCGCCCGATCCACGATCGCATGCCGGTCATCCTGGATGCCGCAGAGCATACGAGCTGGCTGGATCCGAACAATTCCGACACCGCGGCACTGCGCAACCTATTGCAGCCGACAGCGGTGGAACAATGGACATTGCACCCGGTCTCCCGACAGGTGAACAATCCACGCAATGACGGACCGGAATTGATCGCCCCGGTGGTGACCCCGGTGGCTATCCCGGTGGCCGCCGACACGCATCGAAATGGATTCGATCAACGTTGATATCGGTCAGGCCGGGGTGCTGCCTGCGCAGAATGTTCCGCTGTTCAACCAGAATGGAGCTTGATTCACCGCAGAGACGCAGAGAAGAAGGATGCATTGGCCTTAGGCGATTGCCGGAGAGAAACAGACCAACTGGCGCCGGATTCTCGTTCGCCTTTACGAAGCGGAAACTCGCCCATAGTGGCGCTATGGTAGGCTGTCGAAATCTGCAGTCCTAATTCCGACCTTGACACCGATCCCGACACCGACTAAGCATCCATAAACCGGGAAGCGCTTGTTTTAGTGAGACTGCAGATTTCGACAGCCTAGGTGCAAGCTCCTACCCATCGAGCAAACCATACGCTCGCGGTTGACCAACCAGCATGCAAAGAACAGAGGTCGTACCAATGCTGAAACCGATGGTCTCCATCGAGACCTTCTTCCTGAGCCCATTCGCCGCCCGAACATGATCCCGACGCGATCTTCGAGAATGCGCGCCCGTTGCCGGCGCAGTCTGCCGGCAGACTGGCATGGTTGCCTGCTCGCGGGCCCTGCGTCAGCAAATCGGCTGGGACGCATGACGCGCAGCCCGCGACCAGCGCAGAGCCTGGCTCAGCGCTGGTTGCGGCCGGCGTTGCTCTGGCTCGGCCTGATGGCCGCCGCGGTCGCCCCGGCGCTTGGACAGGAGCGCGGCCAGGCCATCGCCGAGCCCTTCAAGCCGGCCACCATCCGCATCCGGGCCGATTTCGCCGACAACCCCGCCGAGCACGGCTTCGGCCTGATCGTCGGCGAGCGCCACGGCAAGCTCTATGCCGTCACCGCCGCCCATGTGGTGGGCCCGGACCACGACGACAATCCATCCACACCCAGGCTCGCGCCGCAGAACATCAGCATCAGCTTGGTCGCCGATCCGGACGAGCCTGTGCAGGCACGCTTGCTGGGCAGCTTGCCGGTGCTGGACCTGGCATTGCTGACATTGCCTGCCCCAGACTTCGACCTGCCCTGGCGGACCACACGGACCACCTGGTGCCATCGCTTCGCTTACGGCGAGGATGTTTGGTACATCGGCCGGCGACAGCGCTGGACGATCCCGGTGGACCGGGATGCCGGCGACATCACCCAGCACGAACCGGACCCGCTGGGCCGCATCCAGATCGCCATGGATGCCGTCGAGCCCGGCAGCTCCGGCGCGCCGCTGATCGGCGCTGACGGGCTGCTCGGCATCCTCATTGCAAGCGACGGCAGCAATGCGACGGCCGTTGCGGCGGATAACATCCGCCGCTTTGTCACTCATCGCGGCGCTCCTTGGCAACTGCAACGCTGCGATATGTCAGCATCGTCTGACCAGGATAACGGGATTTCAGGCTCGGAACTGAAGCCGCTCGAAGTATTCCGCGACCGGCTCGAGGATGGCGGCGAGGGACCGCCGATGGTCGTCATCCCCGCAGGCCGCTTCATGATGGGCTCCCCTGGGCAGGAGCCGGGACGCTTTGACGAGGAGGGACCGCAACATCAAGTGGCGTTGCAGTCCTTCGCCATCGGCCAGACCGAGGTGACCTTTGCCGACTACGAGCGCTTTGCCGAGGCCACCGGGCAGCCGTTGCCCGAAGACCAGGGCTGGGGACGCGGCATGCGTCCAGTCATCAACGTCAGCTGGGACCATGCCAACGCCTATGCGGACTGGCTCAGTGCGCAGACCGGGGCCAACTATCGACTGCCGAGCGAGGCCGAGTGGGAATATGCCGCCCGCGCCGGCACCGAAACGCCGTTCTGGACCGGAGACTGCATCCATACCGACCAGGCAAACTACGATGGCAACTATGACCACGATGGCTGCGGTGCAAAGACCGGCGTCTTTCGCAGGCAGACAGTCCCGGCCGGCACACTGCCCGCCAATGCCTTCGGACTGCACGAGATTGCCGGCAATGTCTGGGAATGGGTCGAGGACTGCTGGCACGATCGCTACGACGGCGCGCCCACCGACGGCAGCGCCTGGCTGGAGGCAAACCAAGGCGAGTGCGCCCGGCGTGTGGTGCGCGGCGGTGGCTGGTTCAACGACCCCTGGCTCCTCCGCTCTGCCCTCCGCAACAGGTACTTCCGAGATGAACGCAGTGCGGTTCTCGGCTTCCGTCTCGCCAGGACCTTATAACCCTTTTCCCTTTTTTCTTTTTCCCTTTTCCCCATTCCCTATTCTTCAGCCCAGCCCGATGAGGTGATCGAGATGCCATACTGGCGAGCAATCCACGCGCGTTTGCTGTGGTCGGCCCTGCCGCTGTTGCTGCCCATCCTCGCCTTGGCCCAAACCCCCTGCCAGCCCGCCTATGTCGAGGCCGCCCGCAATCTGGACAACGCGACCCGCTACCGTCAGCGCCCCAACGGCGAGCGTTGCGAGGGCTTTTACAGCGGCACCGTCAGCAATCGTCTGGAGTTGCTGGGGCTGTTCGCACGACCGTTGCGCTTCGATCCGAGCGATCATGCGTTGACATTGGCCGCGGCCTTGCCGGACCGCGCCATCGCCATTGTCGGCCAGTTGATCCCGTCGCGGCGCTACTGGCGGCTGGACGCCCGGCTGCCGGCCAACGCCGAATTGCGCTGGCCGACCCGATTGCTGACCCGCCATCAGCGCTTCCGTGCCGACCAGGTCGGGCTCTACGGCCGACTGCTCGAGCCGCCGACGACCGCCGAGCCCGGCACCTGGCTGGTACCCATCGCCGTGCGCGACGGGCCAGCCTCCGCTGGCGATCCCCAGCTGCTGCTGCGCACTCCCACCGCGCTGAGCCAGGTGCTGTGGCGAGCGGTTTCGGCGCCGGGGCTGCGCTGTGGAACCTATGCCGACGACTGGCAGGTATTGCTCGACAACCAGCGGCCGCGGGGTTTCGGCGCCGGCGCCGCGATCCGCATCCCGCTGCCCGACACCAGGCTTGGCCCGAGCCTCTGTATGGAGGTCCAGGCCGATCCGCGCGCTGACCCGGATCGGCCCCTGCGCACCGAGGTGCGCATCCTGCGATGAACCTGCATGACTGGCGCGAGTGGCTGGCGCGATTATTGCCGCCGCGGCGCGACCCCGGTGCGCTGCCCGCCGAGACCCGCGCGCGACTGCGCGAGCAGCGCGCTTGCTACCGCGCCGATGCGGCGCAACGGCTGAACCGGGGCGACATCGAGGGTGCCGGGCGCGCATTGGCCGGGGTCGAGCATGCCGATGCCTTGCTCAAGGGCTCCGAGGCTCGAGGTGCCCGCCGCCGTGCAGCCCTGATCTTCGCGCTGGCCTGTTTGATCCTGGTCAGCATCGGGCTCGGCTGGCGACCGAGCGATGTGCCGGTGGTCATCGCATTGACGACCGACGATCTGGAATTGGCGCTGGCCGCGGACTGGGCCAGCGATGATCCGCGGGTCGCCACGCGCATGCTGGCCGTCGGAGCCGTCGACGCATTGCGCGTGCCCGGCATCGAGACGCCGGCAGGGCCGCTGAATCTGCGCCTGCAGCCGGCGAACGCGGAGGCGCCCGCATTGCAATTGCGCGGGTTGGCCATCGCCGCCGCGGTCGCCGAGCCGGCGGCGTCCTCGGACGCGGCATCTCGGCTTGCAGCCGCTCCCACGGCGGCGCAGTCCGCTCTGCCGTGGGAGCGGCCTGGGGCCGCGATCGAGCCGCGGCTGCGGCTCTGGTGGCAGGATGATCTGCATCTGGCCGTCTACGCCGGTCGTCTGCAAGGTGAAGTCCAGGCCAACAGGGCAAGGCTCTGGATCGATCCGGCCAGGGGCCAGGCGCGCAGCGAGCCCATCGACGGCCGGCGCCCGAGCTTTATCGACTTCGGCGGCACCGGCAGCACATACAATCCCGTCGAGCTCGTGGTCCAGCCGGACGGGCACTGGCGGCTCGCCGGCCTTGCCGCCGCCGATCTGCAATTGCGCCGCGACCTGGACGCACGAGCGCGCTCCGAGTCCAGCATCCTCGGCGGGACATTGCATCTGCGCGACACCGACCGCCAGCTGACCCTGCACCCCGGCGACTGGCTGCGCCTAGGCGCCATCGACACCGAGCGCATCGAACTGGAGCTGATCCCGGCCAGCCAGGACGAAGCCGCCCGCATCGCATTGCAGCTGGTGGGCCGGGTCGAGCGCATCGACACCGGAGCGGACCTCCATACCCTGCACAATCAGGCCCCGACACTGCTGGAGTATCTGGTCCATCAGCAGACATTGGGGCTGATCTGGGGCGCACTGGCGTTCATGTGGGGACTGTTCGTCGGCGTCCGCGCCTGGATTGGCGTTGACCGATAGTGTGCCGCAGGCGCGTCGCCGGAGCATGCAGATCGCGCAGCAGGCCCTGGTCGAAAAGGCACAAGCCCCGATCGCCTCGACCAGCTTTCCAGGGGATTGTCTTACGCTGGCAACAGGGCAGCAGTTGCACCAACCCGGCGCGCACGCCGCCTCGTTGCCGGTTACAATCAGGCTCCTCATCAAAGACTGATTCATCATCACCCACAGGAGCTTTTTCCATGCGTATCGTCCACGCTGCCGTCATCGGCCTGACTGTTGCCCTTGCCACACCGGCCTTTGCAGAGAATCCCAAGGCCACCATGCAGATCCGTATCGGCGACGAACCCGCCGGCACCGTCGAAGTCGAGCTATTCGCCGACGTCGTACCCAAAACCACCGCGAATTTCCTCGCGTTATGCAGCGGCGAGAAGGGCGAAGACATGCGCTACGCCGGCAGCCCGTTTCATCGCATCATCCCCGGATTCATGATTCAGGGCGGCGACTTCACCAACGGCAACGGTACCGGCGGCAAATCCATCTACGGCGACCGCTTCGAGGACGAGAACTTCGATCTGAAGCACGACCAGGCTGGATTGCTGTCCATGGCGAACGCGGGGCCGAACACCAACGGTTCGCAATTTTTCATCACCGTCGCGGCCACTCCCTGGCTGAACGGCAAGCATGTCGTATTCGGCAAGGTCACCGACGGCATGGATGTGGTGCGAGCGATGGAGGCCCAGGGCTCGCGCAGCGGGCGCACCAAGGAGCCGGTGGTGCTGGAAGAATGTCAAGTGCTCTGAGCGCAACGAACAGGAAACGATCCTGTTACATAAGCAATGCGGATTGCGTATATCGGCCGCTTTGGCTCAGCCCAATGTCGCCATGCGTGAGCCGCAAGGCAATACGCTCTGGATTGGCGCGAGGCACCGCACAGGAGAACTCGGCTATCTGGAATAAGGCGATCCCCGGAAAGAAATAGACCAACTGGCGCCGGATTCTCGTTCACCTCCGCGAAGCGGAATGCAAGGATTCGCCGCAGAGACGCAGAGGAGCCTCGCCCGCAAGCGGACCTCTACGCGCCGTAGGAGCCCGCTTGCGGGCGACCCGACAAATGATGCCCCCCAGGTTGCAACCCACCCAGCGCGACTTGATCGGAATCAGAATCAGGATCAGAATCGGAATCGAAAAGACAAGACATCAGGGCGCGAGAAACCTGATGTTCAATGGGCGCTGCCTTCAACGCATATGCATCGAACTTCATTCTGGTTGAATAGCTGAATATTCCTGGTTATAACGGATTCTGTTGACGAGCTGGCGAAATGCCCTGGAAGACTGTTTCCGACTAAGCGATGCTGAAGGTTACAATAACGGACTCGACATCTCGCTACCCGGAGACAGCATGAATACTGTACCTGGTTCTCCCAAAAGAGGATATCGAACCATCCGATTACCGCTGGTGAAGGACGCCTACGAACGCTTCCTGAGCGATAACGCCTATTGCCGAATGCAACTCGATGAGCTGTATCGGCAGCATCCGGACCTGTTTCCCGCGGGTTGGGAGGAAGGGTACGTGTTGTGCGGCAAGACGCCGAGTTCGAGCAAACAAGGTATACGCTGTCAGCGGGTGCGGCTGGTAGCCGGCGCGGTGGTGTATACCGTTGCCCCGACGTGCGTGACGCCGTACATGACAGGGCGTACGGAAGAGGTTGAGAAGGCATTGTTTTTGCGGCGTTTTCATGTGCCTTGCTGGGCACTGGCCCATGTGTTCGGGCGCGATGCCATGTAGTGGTATCGGCTTGAGCAAGGGCTTGGACGCTTCAGTGTGGTCGGTACGACCGTCAAGGCGGCGGAGCGCTTGGCGCAAGAGTTGGTCGCTGACGAAAAGCAGAGCCGTTTGCAGGGAGACAAGATCTCCATCGCCACGACAGCCGCCGACGGATGCATCCTCGGGGCTTCGGTCGTCGACTCGGCCTCCGAGGCCGGATTGCACCGCGCGGATGGCGTGTTTGCCGAAGAAGCGCGGGATGTGGACCCGGGCTATGCCCCCGAGACGGTTAATACCGACGGTTGGGCCGCCACCCAAGGCGCCTGGAAGCGCCTGTTTCCCAACATCGCCGTCATCCTGTGTTTCCTACACGCCTTCCTGAAAATCCGCGACCGGGCAACCAACGCGTTGGGCGAAGACTTCAAGGAGGTCAGCCGACGTGTTTGGGAAGCCTATCGCGCCGAGGGAAAGGCCAGTTTTGCGCAACGCCTGCGCCGACTGCGCGAATGGGCCGAGCGAACGTTACCGGATTCGCCCATGAAGTCCCATACCCTGGATCTATGCGAAAAGCGCAAACGCTTCAGCAGGAGTGACGAGCATCCCCGAGCGCATCGCACCAGCAACCTGGTGGATCGATTGATGCGCTTCCTTGATCGGGCCTGCTTCAACGCGCACTATTTCCACGGCACCCTGGCTTCGGCCGAACTGCGGGTACGCGCTTTGGCGTTGCTCTGGAACTTTTGCCCTTCCTCGCCAATGACGGTTCGCAAACAGCATGGCCAAGCGTGCCCGGCCGAACGGCTCAACGGGAAACGCTACGCCGATAATTGGTTGGAAAACCTGCTTGCTTCAGGCTCCATGAACGGCTTGAGAGGCTATCAACAATACCTTCGCCAAATGACCCGATCTCATGCTGCACTAAGTTCTTGATTAATCCGCCCCAGATTTGCAGCCTGCTCAAGGGCTTGGTCAATAATATTCGCTTCGGGCATTTCCGGAAGCATTTTTAACACCTCCAGGACGTATTTCCGGCCGCGGAAGTGGGCTTTGAGGTCATTGACGCTAAAGCTCGGACAGTGCTCGCGCACCGGTCGCATCAGGATCTGGGACAGGTTGATCATCAGCATCGCCAGGTTGGCACTGTTGTAGACCGGCGTTGGCTTGGTCACCATGAAGTCTTCCAAGCCCCAGTACTGTTTGGCGTCTCGGAAGTTGAACTCGATTTGGAAGCGCAAGCGATAGTAATCGATGAGCGCTTCGTAGCCTAACTCGAGATCACTACTGAAAAGGATGACATGGGCCTGGGCACCGGTGCGTTGGTTGGTCTTGACAAGGATCACGACATTGAGCCGGTCGGGGAATTTTTTGTGCCAAACGGGCAGTTGGTAGATGGCCGTATGAACGTGTCCTTCCACGGAAGTGGCTTTGAGAAAGCACGGCGGCAAGTGTTGATAATCGAGCTTGCTGCCGTACTTGCGCCGCGGGCCGCGCCCGGCGTAGGGGCCGTCATAGGGCAGATACAGCGCGCTGTTGTGGCGCAATTTGCTGATCAACTCTAAGCCCGTGCGACGGACCATTTGCAGCGCTTGATTATGGCCGAAGGCCCCGTCGAAGACGAAATAACGCACCGTCAGCGTCTGGCACACCAGTGCCAGCACCTGGCGCAGAAGGTCTTGAACGAACTGCAAATAGGGCGACAGACTCACCTCCCGGCGATTGCCATTGCGGCTACCTTTCGGCCGCCCTCGGTCCTTACCCCGACCCGCTTTGGACGCTTTCGGGCAGCTCGCGGCCGTCTCTTTGAGAATCGGCTCCAGGCGCAATGGGTACGAACAGCGCCGTTGCACGCTAATCAACGACAGGCTCAGAAAACACAACCCCGGGATCGTCTTGCCAACCACCGAGGAGAAAAAACGATCCAGACCGTGGGTCTTCTTGCCCGATTTGCTCACCACCACTTCATCGCCCGCCAGCAACCATTGCGTTTCGTCGCCCAGCAGGTGCTGGCGAATCACCAGCCAATGCACTTGGCCCCAACTGAGCGTGGTGTTGAACAACCGCTGCAGCGTCCGATCGCTTCCCCCGCGCTCGGTCCAGCGCGATAGCCCCCGCATCGTTACCCGCCCCGTCATCGCCAACAGCCCTTCCACAACGCAACCCAAACGGCCAAGGCTCGTCTTATCTACGCTCTGGCTTAAGCAGCTCAAGATCAGCATAATGTCGGGCATGGGCGATAGCCTCCTGAGGGAATAGGTCTTCGGATTAGTAACTGGATAACCTATCACCTCGGGCTGTCGCCCACCTAATTTTTGGCGCTAATTTTTGGCGAAGGTATTGTATCAACAGAATCCGTTATAATCAGCTAAAGATCTGTAACAATGAACTCGAAACCCGTGTTTTTCACTATTTGTGCTCGCAACTATTTAGGCTTTGCGACCACGCTGGGCGCTTCTCTGAAGCAGCATCACCGAGATGCCGAAATCGTCGTCTGGCTGCTGGATGAAGGCGAATTGCCGAAGCTTCCGGACGATCTGGTCATTCGTTTCATCCCGCGGATGGTCGAGGCGGAGGAATGGATCGAACTCTCCCTGAACTTCAACATTCGAGAACTTGCAACCGCCGTTAAACCGCTCTGTTTCCTCAAGCATCTAGAGGAAGGGGCCCGGCGCGTGATCTATATCGATCCGGACATCCTGGTGTTCCGGCCGCTCAACGAGGCTCTGGAGATGCTCGAGCAAGGAGCGCAGGGTGTCCTTACTCCGCACATTATGCAACCCCTGCCCCGAGATGGCGAACAGCCGGATGACCTGGAACTTCTCGGTGCGGGCGTCTTCAATCTCGGGTTTCTGGCCGTCGCAGCCGGACCGGAGACAGACCGCTTTCTCAAGTGGTGGGCAAGCTGGCTGCGAACACATTGCTTCGAAGACAAGTCCACCGGCACGTTCACGGATCAGAAATGGGTCAACTTTGCCCCGGTGTTCTGCCCAAGCTACGTTATTTTACGACACCCAGGATATAACCTGGCGTATTGGAACCTACCACAACGCGAACTGGAACTCTGCGGTGACGAATGGCAGGCCGACGGTCAGCCGTTGGTATTTTTTCACTTCAGTGGGTTCGACCCCAGCGCACCCGAGATTCTGTCGAAGCACCAAACCCGCGTCATCATTGCGCGCGGTTCCCCGCTCGCTCGGCTACTGCAACTGTACGCAAACAAACTGCGTGGTTCTTGCTACGACGAGGCCTTACGCCTCAGGTTCCCCCCATTGCGGTTCGCGAATGGTATCGAAGTCGATGATTTTTGTCGCGCCATTTATCGGGAGGCGCGCGCTAACGGAAAGTATTTCCGTAACCCTTTGTCGGACGGCCCAAACGGTTTGTTCGAATGGGTGACAAAACCTATTGAACGCAGCCGTTCGTCAATGGGCTACTTAAACCGCTATCTAAGGCTCGTTAACGCTCGACGACCAGATATCGCTGCAACATATCCCGATTTTCTGGGCTCTCATTGGAATGCATACGTTGCGTGGCTGTATGGATCGGGCCGGATGGAGATGGGTTTGAACGAGGCATTCCTTCCGCCCAAGCGCGGGTTAAAGATTCCGTCCGCGGAGCTCTCCGAATCGCAGGACTTTCGGGTCACCTACGTCGGCTATCTCTCCGCACACCTCGGGCTTGGTGAAGCCGCGCGGGGGAATGTTAAGGCATTACGTGCCCTGGGCATCCCAGTCGATACGATCGACGTTAGCCACTTCACTAGCAGTGAACGCCAAGCGACGCTGGAAGCGGAGACCGCCAGCGGCATGTCGGACGATAGTAGTGCGGAACGCGTTGTTATCCTACACGTGAATGCGGATCAACTCGCCAATGTTCTTACGGAGCTCGGCACTTCATTAACGGAAGATGCCTATGTTGTCGGGATGTGGGCCTGGGAGACCAGGCGCTTTCCTTCGCACTGGTGGTACAGCTTTTCATTGCTTGACGAAATCTGGGTCGGAGGGAGCTATATGGCCGAGGGTATCGCTGCGGTCTCCCCGATTCCAGTATTGCGCATACCGCATGTAGTCGAACCCCTGTCCGTCCGCTCTGATCGCAGCGCGTTTGGCCTGGCGGACGACGAATTCATCTTCCTCTTCATGTTCGATTTTCACAGCACGCCAGCACGGAAGAATCCAGAGGGCGCGATTCGGGCCTTTCGGCAGGCGTTTCATCCCTCGGAGCCGGTGCGGTTGGTGGTGAAATCCATGAACGGAAGGAACCGGCCTGAGTCCTTCACCCGCTTGCGAAAAATGGCCGCTGAGGCCCGCATCACCTTTATTGACGCCGCCCTCGGCAGTGATGACCGCTATAAACTGATTTCGAGCACCGATGTCTTCCTTTCGTTGCACCGCGCCGAAGGTTTCGGTCTTGGTATCGCAGAGGCGATGGCTTTGGGCAAACCCGTCGTTGCGACCGGATGGAGTGGCAATATGGACTTCATGAGCATCGCCAATTCGCTTCCCGTCCGCTACCGGCTCACGGAGCTTGCGGAAGCTGATCCGCCCTACGATGCCGGCACAATCTGGGCTGAGCCCGAGATCGATCACGCGTCCGAGCTGATGCGCCGGCTTTGGGAAGAACCTGAGTTGGTCGCCCGGATTGGTGCAAGAGCGCAAAGCGATTCACGTGACCTCCTGTCTGTCGAACACGTTGGACGGCTCATGTCAGACCGGCTTGAGCGCATTGCCGAGCTGCGGTCGACACGCCCGGATCGGCTTCATATCTCCGCAGCATCCACAACGCCATATTCCACCCTCCTAGGGATTCGCAATATTCGACGATCGCCGCTCCGCCTCGTCTTGCACATAACGCGCACGTCTCTGTTCGCCGTGATACCACGGCGCTACCAGCCCGCCTATCACCGCATTGCAACGAAGTTCGCGCATCGGATGGGTTACTTGCGGTCGAGCTAGCCTGAAGTTCCCCCTAAATTTACCCATTTTTCGTAACTTCTCATTCTCCCCCGGCAAAATTCTGTTGCTATCTGGAGAAATGCGGATAGACTCAGCGCCATGAGCAAGCCGACGCTCAAGCTGCCGGAGATCCCCGAAGCGGAGCAGACACCGCTGGTGCAGGCATTGCTGCGGCTGATTGTGGAGCAACAGGAGCGGATTGAGGAGTTGGAAGCCGAGGTCAAGCGGCTAAAGGAGCTCAAGGGCAAGCCCAAACTGAAGCCGAGCCGGATGGATGCGGAGACCGACAAGGCCGGGGAAGGCGGCACGGAAAAGAAGCCCAAACCCGGCCCGAAACGCGCAAAAACCGGGGAATTGGAGGTCCACGAAGAGCAGAAAATCGTCCCGGAAGGGCTGCCGGTGGATGCGCGCGAGAAGGGTTGGCGGTTCAAGGGCTACGACGACTTCGTGGTGCAGGAGCTGACAATCGAAGCGCACACCATCCGCTACCGCCTGGAGACCTGGATCGGGCCGGACGGTCAGACACTGAAAGGGCGGTTGCCGATCTCGGTGCAGGGTCATGACGGGGCGCAACTGAAAAGCTACGTCCTCTACCAGTACCACCACCAGCGCGTGACCCAGCCCTTGCTGCTGGAGCACTTGCACGACCTGGGCATCGAGATATCGGCGGGTCAACTGAACCATCTGCTCACGCAGAAGCACGAGGACTTCCACGCCGAGAAGGATGGGTTGTTGGAGGCGGGATTGCAGGTGTCGAATCATATTCAGGTGGACGACACCGGGGCGCGGCACGACGGCAAGAACGGCTACTGCACCTTCATCGGCAATGAGTTGTTCGCCTGGTTCGAGAGCACGCAGAGTAAGAGCCGGGTCAACTTTCTGGAATTGCTGCGCGCCGGGCGCACCGATGACGTGCTCAACGCCGGGGCGCTGGAGTACACGGCCCGGCACAAGCTGCCGCAGAAGACACTCCATCTGCTCGAAGAAGGCAAAAGCTTTGCGAACAAGGAAGAGTGGGACAGGTCTCTCGCCGCGGTTGGCATCACGGGCCCGAAACACATCCGGATCGCGACCGAAGGGGCGCTGACGGGCAGCCTGCTGGCACAGGGTTTTCCGACGACAATGGGAGTTGTCAGCGATGACGCGGGACAATTCAACGTCTTCCGTCATGCGCTGTGCTGGATCCACGCCGAGCGCAACATCAACAAGCTCGTGCCGCTCAATCCAACCCACGCCAAGCACATCGATTGAGTGCGTTGCCAGATTTGGGATCTGTATGCCGACCTGAAAGCGTACAAGATCGAGGAAGCTTTCCAAACGCCGCAATTCCGCGAAGAAATCCGCAGCCGGTTCGACGAACTGTGCCGGACCCGCACGAATTACGAGACGCTCAACGGGCACCTCAAACGTTTGGCGCGCAACAAAGAAGAGTTGCTTGGAGTGCTCGACGACCCCGACCTGCCGTTACACAACCTCAGCGAAAGCGATATCCGCGAATATGTCAGTCGACGCAAAACCAGCGGTTCGACCCGCAGCGAAGACGGGCGACGCTGTCGGGATACCTTCACCAGCCTGAAGAAAACCTGCCGCAAACTGGGCATCTCGTTCTGGCACTACCTGCACGACAGGCTGGCGCGGGTGAACGCTATTCCGCCTTTGGCCGAGGTCGTTCGTGCGGCGGCTGCCGGAGGAAAGTGAGAAGTTACCATTTTTCCATATAAGCCTTTGTAATAAATTAAAAAATCGCCAATTACTCGTCGAAAAATGTAGGTGGCGGAAAACCGGCGGCGGAAAACCGGGACACGGAAAACCGGGACAGACCACGTTTTTCCCGTTTTTCCGGGGGAACAGGGGATACCGGGACCGGGCGAAACTAGAAAACGTGGTCTGTCCCTGTTTATCTGCTGTTTATCTGTGTTTTTCGAGGATGATGATCGCCAGTTTTTCCTGGATCATCTGGCCGCGGTGGCTGCGGAGGAATCGGTTGCTGTGCACGCGTATGTGCTGATGACCAACCACCTTCATCTGCTGATGACCGCCGCACGCAATGATGGCGTGGGATGTAACCCGTCCTCCGCGCCGTCTCAGGCCGCCATAGGCAGATGGAATGAGGAGTCATTGGCGGCTCGGACAGGATAGAGTGCTTGTTGTTGCTGTTCGATATGGAACTTCATAAACGCCTCCCAATGGCCATGAATATGGATACAGCGTAACCCCAGCATCGACCTTGCATCACCCAACGCATTCCCGTGCCCTCCATGCGGTCGACAACCACGTGTCGACAAGCGCCCTCGATGACCCCGGAGGCAACCGGGTAGCCGGCCGCCAAATATTCCTGGTAGCGCATACGATGGGCATTTTTCTCCAAGTAGCCACAAGCCTTGTCCACCGGCTTACGCTGTGAATCGCTGGTTAGCGTCCCCTTCGCCGCTTTAAGCGGCTCACGAATTCAAAGCCCCCGGCTTTGCCGGGGGATGTTTACTACTGTACCTGGTTCTCCCAAAAGAGGATACCGAACCATCCGATTACCGCTGGCGAAGGACGCCTACGAACGCTTCCTGAGCGATAACGCCTATTGCCGAATGCAACTCGATGAGCTGTATCGGCAGCATCCGGAACTGTTTCCTGCGGGTTGGGAGGAAGGCTACCTGTTGTGCGGCAAGACGCCGAGTTCGAGCAAACAAGGGATACGCTGTCAGCGGGTGCGGCTGGTAGCCGGCGCGGTGGTGTATACCGTTGCCCCGACGTGCGTGACGCCGTACATGACAGGGCGCACGGAAGAGGTTGAGAAGGCATTGTTTTTGCGGCGTTTTCATGTGCCTTGCTGGGCACTGGCCCATGTGTTCGGGCGCAATGCCATGTAGTGGTATCGGCTTGAGCAAGGGCTTGGACGCTTTAGTGTGGTCGGTACGACCGTCAAGGCGGCGGAGCGCTTGGCGCAAGATTTGGTCGTCGACGAAAAGCAGAGCCGTTTGCAGGGAGACAAGATCTCCATCGCCACGACAGCCGCCGACGGATGCATCCTCGGGGCTTCGGTCGTCGACTCGGCCTTGGAGGCCGGATTGCATCGCGCGTATGGCGTGTTTGCCGAAGAAGCGCGGGATGTGGACCCGGGCTATGCCCCCGAGACGGTCAATACCGATGGTTGGGCCGCCACCCAAGGCGCCTGGAAGCGCCTGTTTCCCAACATCGCCGTCATCCTGTGTTTCCTACACGCCTTCCTGAAAATCCGCGACCGAGCAACCAACGCGTTGGGCGAAGACTTCGAGGAGGTCAGCCGACGCGTTTAGGAAGCCTATCGCGCCGAGGGAAAGGCCAGTTTTGCGCAACGCCTGCGCCGACTGCGCGAATGGGCCGAGCGAACGTTACCGGATTCGCCCATGCAGTCCCATACCCTGGATCTGTGCGAAAAGCGCAAACGCTTCAGCAGGAGTGACGAGCATCCCCGGGCGCATCGCACCAGCAACCTGGTGGATCGATTGATGCGCTTCCTTAATCGGGCTTACTTCAACGTGCACTATTTCCACGGCACCCTGGCTTCGGCCGAACTGCGGGTACGCGCTTTGGCGTTGCTCTGGAACTTTTGCCCTTCCTCGCCAATGACGGTTCGCAAACAGCATGGCCAAGCGTGCCCGGCCGAACGGCTCAACGGGAAACGCTACGCCGATAATTGGTTGGAAAACTTGCTTGCTTCAGGCTCCATGAACGGCTTGAGAGGCTATCAACAGAATCCGTTATAATCAGGAATATTCTACGCAGGCAGCACCCACGAGAAGACAAGCCAAGAGGTCGATTTCTCCACGAAAATCGCCTCGACGAATCTCGTTGCCCAAGCGCTCTGGTGCCGGGTGCCGAGGGTCATTCGGGAATCCCGAGATAGTGCTCCAGTTGGGTTGCCCATCGTTCGTCGCGGGTGATGTCCAGCAATGCCCGATTGACAGGTTCGCGCAATGGGCTGGGTTGCGGTAGCGCGATACCGTAGTCCTGTCGCTTCAATACCTGGGGCAATACGCGCAGGGATTCCGGGTATTGGTTGGTGATCAAGAAGCGCAGGATCGGCGCATCGTATAACACCGCATCCACATCGCCGGCGGCGAGCTGATCCAGAGCCTGCCGCAATTCCTGGACAGTTTTGTGGCGGATTCGATAACTGGTCAGAAACTCGCCGCTGGTGCTGTTGGCCAGCGTAACCACACGGGTGTCGTAGAGACCGTTCAGGTCGCGAATGGGGTGCTTCAGTCCGCCCACCGTCAGCGCGCTGGCGATGGCAGCAGTGAAGCCGGAGATGATGATCACGCTGGCGAACATCCAGACGATCGCGATGCCGCGGCCGACAGTTGTAACGGGTGCCTTATCACCATAGCCGACCGTTGTCATGGTAACCGCGGACCACCATAGGCCAGAGCCGATACCGCGCGCCAAGCCGCCACGAAACTGGGCATTGCGGCGGCGCTCGGCCAGCCAGATCAGCACGCCGATCAATGCTAATAATGCAAATAGGCTTGCCACGCTGTACAGGAAGCGGTCGGAGACCAGGCGCTGCAAGGTGACGATGATGCTGTTTTCCGGATCGCGTGCGACGGCGATGCCGAGCCCCGATGTATGGAATGGTTGGGTAAAGTCGGCACGCTGCTCGCGCTTGCTGGTGATGGTCAGCGCCGCGACGACGGCATCCACCTCGGCATTGGCCACGGCATCGAGCATCTGGCTTAATTCCAATTCCACCAGCTTGTATTTCAATTGCAGTCGCTCGGCGATCTGTGCCCAGAGATCGATGCTGATCCCGCTCCAATTGCCGTCGGCATCGCGCATCGCGAAGGGTGGCACCTGGCGGGTGCCAATCAGCAAGGGCTCGCGCACAGGACCGGCAGCATTTGGCTGCGTTGGCAATTCTGTTGCTGGTTGGGATGCCGGTTGTGCGCGGACCAGCCCGGGGGCTGCCGTGCCGGCGATGGATAACAGGGCGACCAGTAAGGGGGCGACCGTTAACCAGCGTATGCCCCAATGGTTGGCGCACGGAATCCTCATGGAGACCTCGGCGGCGCGGCGCGGGCGATTGATGGCGAGATGATCCATGCGCAGGGATCAATCCAAGCGCTGCACATTTAAACTGGTTTCGATGCCGATGAATTCGCCATCGCCTTTGAAGCTGTGCCGAAAACCGGTCACGTCTTGCAGATCTCGGCCCACGGCCAGCCGGACATAGGTGTCGTCGGCAAACAGGCCCTGGGCCGGATCGATGCCGCGCCAGCCGCCGCCGGGCAGCAGCACCTCTACCCAGTGATGTAGCGCCTGCGCACGTGCCGGGGTGCCCTCGGGATCATCGTCGTCGGGTTCGAAATAGCCCGGGTCGAGGTAGCCGCTGACAAAGCGCGCCGGTATCGCCCAGCCACGCACGATCGCGATCAGCAAATGCGCCAGATCTGCCGAATTGCCGACCTGTTCTTGACAGAGTTCTGCAAGAGCCGCTGCGGGCGGTCGTGCTGGATCGATGTCGCATTCGGCCTGTACCCAAAGGCAAGCATCCTGCACTTGCTTTAGCAACGGCACCCCCGAGCGCCATGTGGGCGGGGTAGCGAGTGGTGAGGGCGCTTGTTCGTCTGCTGCCTCGGTTTGGGCAAAGCTTTGGATGGCTGGCGTCAGCGCGCTGCGATGCAGTACATAGTCCCACAGCCGCGGTGCCTGACGCAGGCTGTCGGCGATCCAAACCGCCTCGCGCTCCGGAACTACGGCGTCGTAGTCGAACGGATTGGCGAGCCTTGTTTCCACCTCCGCCACCAGATGCACTTGGCATAGGTCATGCGCGCGGAGCAGCGCCGCACGATGCACCTGATTGCCGAAGCAGTCTCGATGCGAGGCCCACTCGGCGATCGGCTCGAGGTCGATTTGCAGGCTGGTCAGGCTTTGGCTTGCATCGTCCCAGGGCGCGATGCGGCACTCGAAATGATGCTCGCGCACCGGCGCGCTGAAGTCGACGCGCTCATCGCGCTGAATGCGATATCTCATCGGGCATGGTCGTCGGATTGGCTGGCTATACCTGCTGCCAGCGTTGATGGTTGGCCCTGGTTGTTGGTTGGATTGGCCAATGGCGCCTCGTTGATTTGGGTTTCGCCTATATGCGCTTCGAAGAAATCGGCCTGCAGGGCAGTCGTCAGGTCTGCGAGCAAGGCCAGGAAGTCGTCCAAATACTCGTGCAGACCCTGGTCCAACACTGCTCTTGGCGAGGTGCGATCCAGATGTTCGCGCAATGCATGCATGCGATCGGTCACCGCGGCGCCGTGCACCGGGCCGATACGCTCCAGCGCGCGATCGAGGCCATCGATACAGTAGCGCAACGAGCGCGGGAAGTCACCGTCGAGCAAGACGAATTCGACCACGTCGATCGGCCGGATACCGCTGTGGTATTTGCGTCGGTAGGACTCGAATCCGGATAGGGATTTGAGCAAGGCACCCCACTGATAGAAGTCCAACGGAGAGCCGACCAGGGTGAGATCCGGCAGCAGCAGATGATAGCGCACATCGAGGATGCGCGCGGTCATGTCCGCGCGCTCCTGCAGGCTGCCGAGAACGGTAAAACCATAGGCTTCGCCGCGCATCATGGTGCTCTGGGTCAAGCCGAAAAACAGCGCCACCTCGCGATGCACATAGGCGTAGAATTCGGCGGCACGCCAGGGCTGGAGCTTGGTTTTCAAATGGCGATCGGTGGCCAGCCAGAATTCGTTGATGGCCTCCCACATCTCCTGGGAGATGCGATCGCGGACAACCCGGGCGTTTTCCCTTGCCAGACGCAGGCTGTTGTACAGCGAGGCGGCATACGCCTTGTCCTGGGTCAACAGTTGAATGACCCGCTGTACCGTAACCTTGCCATCCGCATAGCGCTGCAAGTAGGTATCGTCCGCACCGACGATGGTCAACAAGGGTGTCCACTGCATTTCTTCTGTGGCACCCTCGTCCGCTTCGAGCATGTACAGCACGTTGATATCAAGGATGCGGGCGGTGTTGTCGGCGCGTTCCAGATGACGCGCCATCCAATACAGAGATTCGGCGATTCGGCTCAGCATCAGTCGGCAAGCACCCAGGTGTCTTTGCTGCCGCCTCCCTGCGAGGAGTTGACCACCAACGAGCCCTTGGTCATGGCCACCCGCGTCAGGCCGCCGGGGACGACGTCGATCTCGTCGCCATAGATAATGAAGGGCCGCAGGTCCAGGTGCCGCGATTCCAGTTCGCCGTCCAGATAACAGACATGGCGGGACAGTTGGATCACCGGCTGGGCGATGTAGTTGCGCGGGTCTGCCTCGATCTTGCGCGCAAACTCGGCGCGCTGTGCCGGGGTCGAACTCGGCCCCATCAGCATGCCGTAGCCGCCGGATTCGGCGACCGCTTTGACCACCATGCGCTGCAGGTGATCGAGCACATAGGCGCGGTCCTCGTCATTTGTCATCTGGTAAGTCGGAACATTGGCCAGAATCGGAGACTCGCCCAGATAATAGCGGATGATCTCGGGTACATAGGCGTACACTGCCTTGTCGTCGGCGATGCCGGCTCCCGGCGCATTGACCAGGGCGACATTGCCGGCGCGCCAGGCATTGATGATGCCGGCAACCCCCAGCACCGAATCGGGGCGAAACACCAGCGGGTCCAGAAAGTCGTCGTCGACCCGCCGGTAGATCACATCCACCTGGTCCAGGCCGCGGGTGGTCTTCAGATAGACCTTGTCGTTACGGCAGACCAAATCTCGTCCCTCGGCGAGTTCCACGCCCATCTCCTTGGCCAGGAAGGTATGCTCGAAGTAGGCAGAATTGAAAATACCCGGCGTCAATACGACGATGTTGGCCCGCTCTTTGCCGCGGGGCGACAGATGCCGCAGGGCTTGCAGCAGCAGTGCCGGATAATGTTCCACGCGACGTACACGGTAGCGTGCGAAGAACTCAGGCAGGATGCGCCGCTCGACCACCCGATTTTCGATCATGTAGGAAACGCCGGAGGGGGTGCGCAAATTATCCTCCAGCACCAGATAGCGGCCGGTTTCGTCGCGGATCAGATCGACGCCGCTGATGTGGGTATAGATATCGTGGGGTGCGTCGATGTCCATGATTTCGCGGCGGAAGTCCTTCCCAAGATAGATCAACTCAGGCGGCAACACACCGTCTTTGAGAATACGCTGGCCGTGGTAGAGATCCTTCAGGAATAGATTCAACGCGCGGATGCGCTGCTTCAGGCCTGCCTCGATATGTGCCCATTCGAGCGCGGTGATGATGCGCGGTAGGATGTCGAAAGGCCAGACCCGCTCGATGCCTTCGTCCTGATTCGAGTACAGGGTGAAGGTGACGCCTTCGGTGTGCAATGTCAGGTGCGCCTCACGGGACTTATCGCTGAGCAGTTGCTGGCCAGTTTTCTGGATGTGTTCCCACATCGGCAGGTAGTGGTCGCGAGGGCGAAAATCTTCCTGATAGAATTCGTGAAAGGCCAGCGTCTGTGCCGCGCCAGTGACCGCGGCCCGCCGCGTGGAATCCGGCCGCAGGCTTTGGAATTGACCGCGGCCGGATTGGAATTGGCTCATCGTCATCGCAAACACTCATCAGGTGCCCGAGAAAAGAATACAGGCAGGCTGCCGGAATCCTGTTGGAAAGCCCCGGCAGATGCCCAGGGAAGGCCAGCCGTGGCAGAAACACTTTCGACCAGTCCAGCCCAGCACTGTCAACAGCACCATCACGGGCAAACCAGGCTATTATGGGATGAAGCCGCAGCAAACTTCGCGCCAGGTACTGTAGCCGCGATCGTGCTCACCACCGGCCTATGTCGGTCCAGCGCGCCCCGTTGCAGTGCATGGCGTGGTCGAGCCGGCCTTTTTCAGTGCAGTAGGATCGATTTTTTCTGGCGCTTGCCGCGAGCGCGTCCTGTACCTCGTTTCCGCAACGCATTTCTTGCCGAGCACTGTTAATCTACGCACTCTAAGTCTGTTTTAACCGTTAATTTGGAGTCCGGCGTCCATGTCGATCCTTGTTGCCCTCAACCATAAAACCGAATACCGCTTCGACCGCATGGTCGGGCTAGGGCCACACACTGTCCGGCTGCGCCCGGCCCCCCACTGCCGCACGCCGGTCCGCTCCTATTCGCTGAAGATCGAGCCCGAGGATCACTTCATCAACTGGCAGCAGGATCCGTTCGGTAATTATCTAGCGCGGCTGGTGTTTGCGGAAAAGGCCAGGAAACTCAGCATCGAGGTGGATGTGATCGCGGAGATGATCACGATCAACCCGTTCGATTTTTTCGTCGATGAATATGCGTACAAGTTTCCGTTCAACTATGAACATCAGCTCACCAAAGAGCTTGCCCCCTATCTTGAAATCAAACAAGACGGCGCATTACTGAACCAATGGCTGACCGGCGTCGATCGGACCCCGCGCGAGATCGTCTACTTTCTGGTCGACATCAACAAGCGCCTGCAACAGGACATCGGCTATGTCATCCGTATGGAGCCGGGCATCCAGACGTGCGAGGAGACTCTGCGCCTGCGCAGGGGCTCATGCCGCGATAGCGCCTGGGTACTGGTACAGGTTCTGCGCCATCTGGGCTTGGCGGCGCGGTTTGTGTCGGGTTATTTGATCCAGCTCACCGCCGATGTCAAGGCGCTGGATGGTCCAAGCGGCCCGGAGCGAGACTTTACCGATCTGCATGCCTGGGCTGAGGTCTATGTGCCTGGAGCCGGCTGGATCGGCCTCGATCCCACCTCCGGCCTGTTTGCCGGCGAGGGCCATATTCCGCTGGCCTGCACGCCAGACCCGGTCTCGGCGGCGCCCATCACCGGCGCCACGGACAAGTGCGATGTGACCTTTTATTTCCATAACCGGGTCAAGCGCATTCACGAGGATGCGAGGGTTACCAAGCCTTATACCGAGGAGCAATGGAATGCGATCGAATCCCTTGGCCACGCGATCGATGCCGAATTGGCCGACAACGATGTGCGCCTGACCATGGGTGGTGAGCCAACCTTTGTTTCCATTGACGACATGGAAGGCGCCGAGTGGAACATTGCGGCCTTGGGGCCGACCAAGAAACTCCTGGCCGAGGATCTGCTGTTGCGCCTGAAACGGCAGTTCGCGCCTGGCGGCATGCTGCATATCGGCCAGGGCAAATGGTACCCCGGCGAGCAGTTGCCGCGCTGGGCATTGGCTTGTTATTGGCGCAAGGATGGCGAGCCGGTCTGGCGTGACGAGGGTCTGCTCGGCAACGAGCGGGAAACCTACGAGCAAGGACCCGACGAGGCCAAGCGCTTTGTCACCACATTGGCGCGAAAGCTCGGCGTGCGTCCCGAGTACGCCCAGCCGGCACATGAGGACGTATTTTACTATTTATGGAAGGAGGCGCGCCTGCCGGTCAATGTCGATCCCTTCGACAACAAGCTCAAAGATCCCATCGAGCGCGCCCGGGTCGCGCGCGTCTTCAGCCAAGGGCTGGAGCGCATCGTTGGCTATGCTCTGCCGCTGCGCTGGACGGGATTGACTCCCGGGGGCGGCTGGGTCAGCGGTCGCTGGTCATTGCGCGACGGCAATCTATTCCTGATCCCCGGCGACTCGCCAATGGGCTTTCGACTGCCGCTGGAAGCTTTGCCCTATGTGCCGGATGCCGAGCTGGACACGCATCCCCAGCGCGATCCGTTCGAGCCGGTCTACAGTGCACAAGCGCCTGCTGCGGATGCATTGGATCGTGACCGCGGCAGAGGACGCTTCGTACATGAGGTGCAATCCGACCAGCCACGCCAGGCAGTGCAGGAGCAGGGCACAGACCCGGATGCGATGGCACGCCTGCATGGCCGCCAAGCGTCCATCGACGATCGGCGCCAGCCATTGTCTGCACAATGGACATTACCGGACGATTACCCGGCCGAGTTGGTGCGTACCGCGCTCTGTATCGAAGCCCGCGAGGGCAGGCTGTATTGCTTCATGCCGCCGCTGACACACCTGGAGCACTGGCTCGACCTGGTTGCCAACCTCGAGGCCAGCGCCGCGGAAACCGGCCTGCGCATCATCATCGAGGGCTATGAGCCGCCTCGGGATTTCCGCCTGACCAAGCTTGCGGTGACGCCGGACCCAGGTGTCATCGAGGTCAATGTGC
This sequence comes from Thiohalocapsa sp. PB-PSB1, assembly GCA_016745215.1. Lineage (GTDB taxonomy): Bacteria > Pseudomonadota > Gammaproteobacteria > Chromatiales > Chromatiaceae > Thiohalocapsa. Next base: position 6,998,344 of record CP050890.1, on the reverse strand, counting down.
ATCCGGCCAGCTCCTGGGATGACCTGGTGCGCGATACCAGCATTCTGTACGAAGAGGCGCGGCTGACGCGCCTTGGCACGGAAAAATTCATGCTCGACGGCCGGCATACTGGAACTGGCGGCGGCAACCATGTCACCCTGGGCGGTCCGACGCCGGCAGACAGCCCGCTCTTGCGCCGGCCAGACCTGATCCAAAGCCTGATTACCTATTGGCAGCACCATCCAAGTCTGTCCTATTTATTCTCTGGCACGTTTATCGGTCCTACCAGCCAGGCGCCGCGCGTCGACGAAGCACGCGATGACAGCTTGTATGAACTGGCCATCGCCTTTCAGCAAATGCCCAAAGGCCAGATCAAGCAGCCCTGGATCGTCGACCGCGTATTGCGCAACCTGCTTGTGGACGTGACCGGCAATACCCATCGCACCGAGTTCTGTATCGACAAACTGTACTCGCCGGACAGCGCGTCTGGACGTCAGGGCCTGGTGGAATTTCGCGCCTTCGAGATGCCGCCGCATGCACGCATGAGCCTGGCCCAGATGCTGTTGTTGCGCGCATTGGTCGCACGCTTCTGGCAGCAGCCCTATGCCCACGAGCCAGTGCGCTGGGGCACCGAATTGCATGATCGCTTTCTATTGCCACATTTTGTGAGGCAAGATTTCGGCGATGTGATCTGCGACCTGCAGCGCGCCGGCTATGCGTTCGAATCCGCCTGGTTCGAGCCGTTTTTCGAATTCCGTTTTCCACATTATGGCGATCTGATCACCGGCAACGGCATCCGCATGGAATTGCGTGGCGCCATCGAGCCTTGGCATGTGCTCGGCGAGGAGGTCACTGCCCAGGGCACTTCGCGCTTTGTCGACTCGTCGGTGGAGCGCATGCAGGTAAAGGTCAACGGCATGACCGGCGCCCGCCACGCGCTGACCTGCAACGGCCGCCGCGTTCCTTTGCATCCGACCGGGCGCCGAGGCGAATTCGTCGCCGGGGTACGCTTTAAAGCCTGGAACCCACCATCCGGCCTGCATCCCACCATTGCATCGCACAACCCGCTGGTGTTCGATGTCGTCGACCTGTGGAATTGCTCCAGTTTGGGCGGCTGTACATACTATGTTTCGCATCCCGGAGGACGCGCCGAACAACGCTTCCCAGTCAACAGCTACGAGGCCGAGAGCCGGCGCATTGCGCGTTTCCGACTGATGGGGCACACCCCCGGCGACATCGATCCGCCGCCGGAAGAGCCAGCCGGTGAACACCCCTACACGCTGGATCTTCGCTACCGGCCTGGTTGTTGACTGAGGCTGTATTCAGGTCAGATCGAACCGCTCGAACTGCATGCTGAACTGGCCGCGGCCCTGCGTCAGGCTGCGCAGGTCGGTGGTATAGCCAAGCAGGGCCTCGAGTGCCGCCGTGCAGCTGATGTTGGCAATCCGATCCCGAATATCGGTGGCCTGGATCAGCGCACGGCGTTGCTGCAGGTCGCCGAGGACGCTGCCCAGATTGTCCTCTGGCACGATCACCTCGACCAGCATCACCGGTCGCAATGCCGCCGGCTGAGCAGCCATCAGGGCCTTGCCGACGCAGCGCGCGGTGGCGGCGCTGAGAGCCTCGATGGTGCTGGCGGCGCCGAACAATTCCACCACCCTGATCTGGATGGCAACGTCCTCCACCGGGGCACCATGCATGGGTCCTGACGCGAGCCCCATCTGCACCCCCGCACGTAATGCGGCTAGTTGCTCTTCGGTCAGCTCAGCCCCGTCCGGGCGCACCGCGGGCTCGCATGTTTGCAAGTTGCCGCTGCCGCGAGGTCTAGGCGTCACTTCCAGTTGCACCCATGCAGTAGCCTCCGCTTGCTTGCCATCCGGACTTGCCGGGTGGGTATAGAACATCTCGGCAGTTGCGCCGTCCTGAATGGTCTCGCGCACGGCAACGGCTGGTCGGCCGCTGCGGACCTGTTGGTGGAACTCGCGCTGCAGGCGCTCCAGTATGATTTGCAAATGCAATTCCCCCATGCCCTTGAGCAGGCGCTGCCCGGTCTCGGGATCTTCTGTCACCAGCAAGGTCGGATCTTCCTGCTGCAATTTATCCAGCGCTTCGAGCAGTTTGTCCTCGTCGGTGCCGGCAGCCGGTTCGATCGCCAGACTCAGCACGGGCTTGCGCAGGTCGATGCGCTCCAATATCAACAGGTGGTCCGGGGCGCACAGGGTGTCGCCGGTGGAGGCATAGCGCAAACCCGCGAGCAATACGATTTGGCCTGGCTCGGCCTGCTCTAGGCGGGTCTTGCGCCCGGCATCGGTATCGAAAATGCGGGCGACCTGCTCTGTTAGGGTGCGGCCGTCGCTGGTGATAAAAGAGACCTTGTCGCCAGGCTTCAGTCGGTTGCGATAGACGCGGGTAAAACAGTGTCGACGTCCATCCCAAAGCTGCACCTTGAAGACCAGGGCCACCAGCGGCCCATGTTGACCAAGCACGATTTCCTCGCTGCTGCCATCGGGCCGGTTAGCTAGCGCCGGCGGACGATCCAGCGGTGTCGGCAGTAGGTCGACCGCAGCGTCCATGATCGGCTGCACCCCGAGGTTGTGCAATGCGCTGCCGCCGAAACAGGGAAACAAACTGCCAGCCAGCGTCCCTTTGCGCAGGGCCGCGATCAACTCCGCTGCATCCGGTTGTTCGCCGCCGAGAACCCGTTCGGCCAGGGATTCATCCACCTCTGCCGCCGCCAGCAGCAGGCTTTCGCGCAATTCCGTCATCGACTCCCAGAGCGCCGATGGACAGGGTTGAACTGACACCTGTTCGCCCTGTTCACCGTTGAAATGCAATAAGCTCTTGTGCACCAGATCGACCACCCCGTGCCGATCTTCCGCCGCTTGCATCACAGGAACCGTGACCGCCACCGGTTGCACCCCAAATTTGTCGCGAATCGTTGACATCGTGCGAACAAAATCGGCGCCGGGCCGGTCCATCTTATTGATGAAAAACAGCACCGGGAGGCCGAACCGGCAGCGCTGGCGCCATACGGTTTCGGTTTGAGGTTCAACTCCGCGTACACCATCGAGCACCAAAATGACCCCGTCCAGCACGCGCATTGAGCGTTCCACCTCAATGGTAAAATCCACATGACCTGGTGTGTCGACAACCTGCAACAGGTGATCTCGCCAAGGAGCGCGGGTGACGGCAGCGGTAATCGTAATGCCGTGCTGCTGTTCTTCGGCCATCCAATCCATATGAGCGGCACCATCGTGCACCTCGCCGATCTTGTGCGAGGCGCCGGTGTAGAACAGGATACGCTCGGTCAGCGTCGTCTTGCCCGCATCGACATGGGCAGCGACGCCGATGTTGCGTACGAGCGCGAGCTTGGCATAGGCATGTGCGGACGCAACCTGTTTGTGTTGACTCATCGAATCGACAACCTACGGAGACTGAACAAATATGAATACGACAGCGCTGGGCTTGCATCGGACAGACATGCGCATGACATCGATAATCGTCGTGCTCGCCCTGAATAGCTTAGTAGCAACGGCCACAAACGCCGATGTCTATCGGCTGCGCAGCAGCAACGACAGTGTCATCGGAGTGCCCTTCTATGTAAAAGCCGATGAGGAACATACCTTACTCGATATCGGGCGCCATCATGGCTTCGGTTACGACGAGATGGAGCAAGCGAATCCGAACGTCGATATGTGGGTGCCGGGCAGCGGTACGGATGTGCTGGTGCCCGCGCAGCACATACTGCCGAATGCTCCGCGCAACGGCATCGTGCTGAATTTGGCCGAAAAGCGGATGTATTACTATCATACGCCGACCGAGATCGAAACCTTCTCGGCGGGCACCGGACGCGAGGGCTGGGAAACACCGATCGGCAATTATCGCATTATCGAAAAAATCAAGGACCCGACCTGGACGCCGCCAGCGTCAATCCGTCGCGAGCATGCAGCCAAGGGCGACATTCTGCCCGCAGTGGTGCCTGCCGGCCCGGACAATCCGCTGGGATTGTTCGCATTGCGGCTGAGCAATCCGAGCTACTTGATTCATGGTACCAATAAGCCCTGGGGTGTGGGCATGCAAGTCAGCCATGGCTGTACTCGGATGTACCCCGAAGATATCGAGCATTTGTTTAGCGAGGTGGAAACCGGTACGCCGGTGAAGATCGTTGATCAGCCGTATAAGTTGGGCTGGCTGGGAGATCAGCTATATCTCGAGGTGAGCGCGCAGGGCGAAGCGGCTCGGAACAAATCAGCGCAGGAAGTTATTCCAGCCTCCATTGCCAATGCCAAGGGTGTAGTCGTGGACTGGAATCAAGTCAGAAAAGCGCTGACAGAGAATGCCGGCCTGCCACGCTTGGTGGGAGGCCGGCAAGGCTCAGGAAGCTGGCATCACTTGACCATGATCTTCTGATACATGCGGTTGATGCGCTCCTCATTGGCCTCGCAGCAGGATTGGGCTGCGTTGGCGGCATCCATTGCGGCTTGTGCCATGTCACGAGCTTCCTGATCGGTGGCACAGCCACCGAGCATGGAGGCGCTCAGCAGGGCAGCAATGGACAGGGCGGCGAGCTTGGCTTTCATCATCGTAGTTTCTCCGTTTTTGAGGTTTGCCGATCGGCAGAGAGGTTATAGCACAGACTAAGGGTTTTTCCTAAGTCTTCAATATGAATGTTAGCAGAATCTGACAGCGTCGTGTTCCAACAACGCCGATCCAATCTTAACATCCATATGGCCCAGTTGTAGCGGGATTTTCGCTGAATTTCAAGGTGAGGCGTCGGCTTCTCTGCGACAGAGCTGGTCTCTTTTTTGATACACCAAGCCGTCAGAAGATTAGCTGAGTGGAGAATTTACTCACATTTCTATACCGTGGGCGCCGATTTCACGACGGCCAGCATCGTAAGATCAAAATGTTGTTTGCCGACTGGAGCCCACTTATTGCTGACACATTCCAGCCTAATTGACATCGACGACCTAGTACCTGAGTATCGCCCAAATTCCGTGATAGAGCATCCGATTATGAGGCCCTGCGCCAACGAGTCCGCACGCCCGCGCGCTGGATTGATCGCTACAGCGGTATTGATCACATTCGTGGGTGCCGCGAGCGCAGAATCATCTGATGGCGATGTTACGCCGACCGATGCATTTGCCACATCTCTGCCAATCGGAGCGATCATAGCATTCATGCCGGCGATGGGCGCAGACTATCGCAATATGACTGAATTACGAGTCTGGCTGAAACAACAAGGCTGGGCCATTTGCGACGGAACCAACGGCACACCGAATCTGCGTGACCGGCTGCTGATCGGCACCACGGATAGCGCGGCCGCTGGGCAACGACTTGGGAGCTGGGAGCACGAGCATCGCATTCGTGGCGAGACCGATATACCCGTACGACGCAATCGCAACACGCCCACCGGCCGGCTGCAATCGAGGCAAATACCGGATGACCAACATCGCCACCGAGTGGACATCAAATCAGACCGTGCCGATCATTTACCGCCAAGCACGCGCGTACTCTTTATCATGAAAGTGAGGTAAATGAGAGGCACAGCCCTGTGAAGAACCTCTCTGCATATGGACAGAATCGCCGCTATCGGACTTTCGATCCATCAACAAAAAGTTTATGCACATCATGAGCCGAATACGATGCTCCAATTGAGATCGAACTACCCGTGGTAGAGCGCTATTACGCTAAGGCAGGCGACAATAACGGCCCGAATCCGTTCCGCTGCGAAGGCTTCGTGCGCGACGGCACCATCGCGCGCGCCGATCGTGAGCCGGTCGCCATCGATACCTTGCCGCCCTTCCTGCGCGCATTATTAGTCACCGATGGCACCGTGACCAAAATCCTCGAGGCCTATTTCTGGGAGCCCGTGGTGGTCGACACTCTGCGCCAGGAATTCATTGTTGCCGAGGCCGCAATAGCCTGGATCGATATTGCCGCCGGCGATCCCATCATGGTGCGCCGCGCACGCCTGCGCGGAGCCGACAGCGGCGAGCACTATGCGCATGCCTTTTCGGTCATCCGCACCGAATTGATCCCGCCCCATTTTCGCCAACGGCTGATTGACCGCGAGATCGGCATTGGCGCATTGATTCGCGACAGCGGTTTGGAGAGTTATCGCGAGGTCATGGAAGTTGGTATCGAACCAGCCGATCACGGCGCCCTGTCCGACGGCGTATTCCGTACCTATCGCATCATCATTGCCGGCAAACCGGTGATTTTGATCACCGAAACCTTTCCGCTCCTGCTGTATGCCGCGGCACGGCGCTGAGTGCCGACGCCAAATTTGGCCATATTGCATCAGGGCATCGATTCGGTCAGAATGATTCGAGGGAATTGGATCATCAGCCTATACGACAGCCACGGGAGCCTGCATCATGGAAAACACCGATCCCTACCGCCCACCAAGGGCAGATTTTGCCACGCTAGAGGATGCGCGACAGGGTCGAATGCAGCCTGACGACCAAAGCGACCGCTTTGGTCGCCTCTTCGCGGCTGGGTCTCTGTTGCTTATTTCTTCCTGCACAGCCGCCCAATAGCAGCTATGGCAAGCAACAGGCTCGGTAACTCGACCGGCATCGGCATTACTGGGTTCGGCGCCCCGGCAGATGCTGACGGCGAGTCCTTGATCGACACCCTGCGGGTGTTCGAAACACCCGAGGGCGTCGACCTTGCACTGCGGTTAGCCGGGCCTGCCCCACGCGCCGCGGCGCTGGCGATGGATTGGGGAATTCGTCTGGTGTTGTATCTGTTGCTGACCCCAATGCTGGCATTATCCGGATTTGGAGTCGGCCTGTACCTGCTTGCTCTGTTCCTAATGGAGTGGTTCTATCCGGTATTCTTCGAACTGCGCAGCGGTGCCACGCCAGGAAAGAAGGCGATGGGGTTGGTTGTTGTACATGACGACGGCACGCCCATCGGGCCATCGGCCTCGGTGATCCGCAATTTGCTGCGAGCGGTAGATTTTTTGCCCATGCTGTATGCAGCCGGGCTGGTTAGCATGCTGCTGGATCGCGACTTTCGCCGCCTCGGCGACCTCGCCGCCGGCACCCTCGTGATCTATGCGGACAAACCGACCGCCAACCGTCACATTCCCGAACACAAACCGCTTGCGCCGGTGGAGCGACTGGACACCGAGCAACAGCAAGCGATTCTTGACCTCGCCGAGCGCAGTACGCGGCTGTCGCGAGCGCGCTGCGCGGAGCTGGCCGAATTGATCGTCGGTGCACAGGGAGCGCGTGGCGAAGCTGCCGTCTCCGAGGTGCTGGGCATTGCCAATTGGATTGCACGAGGCCGATGAAACAACAGCAATTCGAGTCGGAAAACCAACAGACCTGGCAGCGCTTCAGCGAGTTGCTGGCAGCGCTCGAGAACCCCCGGCAGGCCGCTACCAGGGTTAACCCCGATGTACAGGTGCAACGCCTGCCGCGACTGTTGCGCCGCATCAGCAGCCATTATGCGCTGGCGCGCAGCCGCGGTTACAGCCCGGGTTTGATTGACGAGCTCCATCGCCTGGTGCGCCGCGGCTATCGCCAGCTCTATCGAGAACGTCCGGCCTGGTGGCATCAGGTGGTGCAATTCGGGCTGGTCGGCTTTCCCCAAGCCCTACGGCGTCACGCCGGGCTGTTCTGGTTCTCCTGCGCAGTGTTTTTTGCACCCATGCTTGCCATGGGTCTGGCCTGCATGCAGGACGCTGCGCTGATTCATAGTCTGCTGGAATCGAGCCAGGTTGCCGAGGTGGAATCCATGTACGATCCGGCGAACGCCAAGCTGGGGCGTGCTGCCGAGCGTCAGGCCCATACGGACTGGATGATGTTCGGCTTCTATGTGAATAACAACATCGGCCTCGCATTACGCACCTTCGCCTGGGGACTCGCTTTTGGCATCGGCAGCCTGTTTATGCTGGGCAGCAACGGACTGTACATCGGCGCCGTGGCTGGACACCTGACTCAGATCGGCTATGGTACGCCGTTTTGGTCTTTTGTCAGCGGGCACAGCAGTCTCGAACTCACTGCCATCGCCATTGCCGGCGCCGCCGGATTATTGTTAGCCAAGGCGCTGCTTGCACCCGGCCGGCGCAGCCGCGTCTTGGCACTGCGAGAGAACGCCCGCGAGGGCGTGCTGCTGATTGGTGGCGCCGCGCTGATGTTGTTGATGGCAGCCATGGTGGAAGCCTTCTGGTCCTCCAGGTCAATGGTCCCGGAGACGGTTAAATACGCCGTCGGTGTTGCCGGTTGGCTGCTGGTGGCCGCTTATCTTGGGCTCGCCGGGCGCGACCAGAGACAGGGGTCGCGGTACCGGGGACCGTACAATCCGCATGGCAGGCCAGGTGAAGGAACACAACAAGACCGGGGAAAACCTGGTGGAGATTGATCGCCTCAGCGCCACATTGCGTCCACGCAGCGGATGGGAAAGCGTCGATCTGGGCTTTGCGTTGGCCAGGCACTGGTTCTCGACCCTCTGGCTGTTATGGTGGATAACGGCGCTGCCAGCAGCCGCCCTGTCGCTGCTAATGCTGTACGATCGTCCATCGCTGTGGCTGTTGGCCGTCTGGTGGCTAAAGCCGCTGTACGAGTCTTTGCTGCTCTATTGGCTTAGTCACGCCCTGTTCGGCGACACTGCAACGCTGCGCGAGACCGCAAGACAATTTCCTCGCGCCTTTTCCTCCCGGATTTGGCCGCGGCTGCTTTGGCGGCGGTTCGGTCTGGGGCGCTCATTCGCAATGCCGGTGGAGCTGTTGGAGCGTTTATCCAGAAAGCCTCGCCGAGAACGGCTGCGGGTGCTCGGTGGCGGCAAAGACACCGCGGCCTGGTTGACCATCATTTGTGTTCACCTGGAGACCCTGCTTGCCTGGTCCGCAGTACTGCTGATCGCCTTCATGATCCCCGACCATCTGCCTGGGTTGGATATTGAAGCAGCGTTTTTCGATGATACGTCGACGCCCTATTTCATTGGCACATTGTGCATGCTGATCGCGATGTCGGTGATCGCGCCCTTCTACGTGGCAGCTGGCTTCGCGCTCTATCTCGGTCGCCGCACCGACCTCGAGGCCTGGGATCTGGAATTGCGCTTTCGGCGCAGTCTTGCAGCTCGGCAATCGCGTATTCGGAATCGGCGCAGACCACAAGCAATCAAATCGCGCGCTGCCGGCCCGGGAAAAATGGCATGCGCATGGCTGCCCACGCTGTGGTCGGGCATGCTGATGGCACTGTTATTGCTCGCTGCCGGCATCGTGCCCGAACAGGTCAATGCGCAGGCATCGCCAGCAACTCGCGAACAGGCACGAACGGCGATCCAACAGGTGCTGGCCGACGATGATTTCGGTTCCTACCGCGATAAAGAGGTTTGGCATTACATCGGTGGCAATCGGACGCCCGCTGACACCTTGTCCAGCGACTTACCGACAGGTCTGCTCAGAGTACTAAACGATCTGTTCGAATTATTTGGCCAGCTGTTGGCTTTTCTTGCCTATGGCTTGAAATGGATCTTGATGGTCGCTGCGCTGGCCGTACTGCTGCTGTTGCTTTACCACTTATTACCGCGACTGGGCGCATTGGACCTTCGTCTGCGCGCGAATATGACTAAACGAAAAGCCGAGGTGGCTAGCGTTTCGGACGGGTCCGCGATCCTGCAACCGTTGCCTGATGATCTCTCCAGCGCAGTGCATGCCCTACTGGCCTCGGGCGATACCCGCGGCGCGCTGTCGTTGCTGTATCGCGCGCAAATTGCACATATGCGTGCCAAGGGCATCGACATTCCGGACAGCGCCACCGAGGCGGATTGTGTTGCGGTTGTTGCCGGCACCATGGCATCGGTTCAGCTCGACTGGCTGCGGCAACTTACCAGGCTCTGGCAGCGCGTAGCCTATGGCCACCGATCAGCAGGGTCCGATGAGATCGAGCACCTGCTGGCAACCCATCCAGCGGCCAACAAAGCGGCTAGCCAGACGAACGGTGCGCTATGAGCCTGCACTACGGCAACCGCAAATTCTGGCTGATCAGCGCGCTGGCGTTGCTGCTGTTGCTGCTGCTCTGGACCTGGTTCCAGCGCAACTTCGAAAGACGCAGCATCCAGGTGGAAACCGGCTGGTCTGCCGCAGCCCGGCGCAATCCCTACCTGGCCGCCGAGCGCTTTTTGCAAGGCGCAGGTATTCCGGCCGACAGCGCACCGAGCCATGGCTGGTTGCAAGACCTACCCCCAACAAGCGATCTGTTGGTGATCGATAGGTTGGAGAGTCTCAACCCTCAACGCCAACAGCGCCTGCGAGCCTGGCTGGAAGAGGGAGGTCAGTTACTGGTCGAAGCCGTTCGTTTGCTTGAACCGGATGAAGAGCCGCCTGACGATGACTTCCTGGCCAGCTTCGGCGCCCTGCTACGAGTCGACGCCGGCAAGCAATGCAAGCCGGAAGAGGTGATCGCGAAGGTCGCATTCGATTCCCACCCCGAACTGGTCGAGGTGGGCTTCGACAGCCGATATTACCTGCAAGATACCAGCAATCGAGCCAGTATCCTCGCCACCGCCGGTAGCCAGCCAAGATTGCTCCAATACCCTGTTGGAGACGGTCTGCTGATGGTGGCCAGCGACCTGATCTTTTTGACCAATCGCGACATCGGCAACCACGACCACGCGTTTGCCCTGGCCCTGATGAGTACGCAAGTGGACAAGGTCTGGTTGTTCTACAGCTATGCCTCCTCTGCTTCACAGTCGTTGGCCAGGATACTCTGGCATTCCGCCCCACACGCCTTGATTGCCCTAGCTCTGCTGCTGGCGGCATTGCTCTGGCATTTTGGCAGGCCGATCGGGCCACTCTTGCCGGCACCGTCGCGCGCAAGGCGCAACCTGGCCGATCATCTGGAAGCCAGTGCCATGCTGCTCTGGCGATATGGCCGCGGTGGCCTACAGCTGGAAACCACCCGTCGGCGCGTCGAGCAAGCCTGGCTGCGTCGACATCCGCTGTTGCGCGATTTGGACAACGCAGACCGCGCTGAGTGGATTAGCAAGCAGGTCGGCATCGGCTCGCAACAGGTATACGATGCTCTGTATCGGCAGCACCAAAGTGCTCGAGATTTCACCGCCCAGAGCCGTGTATTGCAACGGCTTTGGAGCGGATTGTGAGCCGAATCCCGCAACAACCGCCAAGCAACCGCCAGATCATCACATGCCCGAATCCCCACGCTCACCTCCCCCTGCCACCCCAGAACGGCTTGCCGCTGCCAGCGCCAGACTGCGAGCCCTGGAGACCCAGATCAATCGTGCCGTATTGGGCCAGCGGCAGGTAATCCGCGAATTGATCGTGGCCATGGTCGCAGCTGGCCATGTGCTATTGGAAGGCCTGCCCGGGGTTGGCAAGACCTTGCTGGTCAGAGCCATGGCGCAGGCTATCGGCGGGCACTACTCGCGCATCCAGTTCACCCCCGATCTGATGCCCAGCGATGTCACCGGCCATGCCATCTTCGATATGCAGACCGAACAATTCCACATCCGCCGCGGTCCGGTGTTCTGCAACCTGCTGCTTGGCGATGAGATCAACCGCGCCCCAGCCAAGACCCAGGCGGCGATGCTGGAGGCGATGCAGGAGCGGCAAGTCACCATCGAGGGTAAGCCGTTGCCGCTGGAACCTCCGTTTCTGGTCATGGCCACGCAGAATCCGATCGAGCAGGAAGGCACCTACCCGCTGCCGCAAGCGCAGCTCGACCGTTTTCTGATCAAAGCCTTGATCGGCTATCCGGGCAAGGACGACGAACAGGCCCTGGTGCGCCAGATTACCGACGGTGCGGTGGGCGACGGGCTTGACCTGTCGCGTGTGCAACGCGTCATCAAACCCGATGCGATACTGGAGATTCAGGCCATCGCCGCTAGCTTGACCATCGATGACAGCATCCTCGACTATGCGGTTCGCATGGTGCGTGCAACACGCGAATGGCAGGGCATCGACAGCGGTGCCGGCCCACGTGCCAGCATCGCGTTGGTGCGTACGGCGCGCGCCCAGGCATTGCTCAATGGAAACGACTTCGTGACACCTGGCGATGTCAAGGCTGTTGCACACGCGGTATTGCGTCATCGCATCAAACTCGGCGTCGATCTGGAGATCGAAGGCTACAGTACGGACGATGTGTTGGCGGAACTCTTGGCCAATGTTGCTGCACCCAGGACATGACCCGCGCCTGATCCAATACGTCATGAAACCGACCCAACGCTTGCTCTACGGTCTTGGTTTATGGACCTGCATCGGGTTGCTCGCCCCTTGGTGGCCAGTGGCCATCGGCGCTTGGCAGGTGCTGGGCCTGTTACTGGCGGCACTCGCCAGCGCCGATCTCCTGTTGCTGCTGAACACCCGCCCACCCGAGTTGCGGCGCAAGATCGCAGGTATTCTGCCGCAGGGAGTCTGGAGTCCGGTGGAGTTGATCTTTACCAACCGCCATGCCCGTCTGCTGCGACTCGACTGCCATGACCTGCATCCCCCCGATTTCGAGGTTCGGGATCTACCTCAATCCCTAGCCCTGAAAGCACGCGAGCGCTTGCGGCCGCGCTATCGGCTGCGACCTCCGCGGCGCGGGACGTACCAATTCAACGGCTGCGATCTGCGGCTGCGGAGTCCGTTTGGATTCTGGAGCCGGCGCCGCCGCATCCCGATCGTGGCAACGGTGCGCGTCTATCCGAATTTTGCCGAAATAAGCCGCTATACTCTGCTGGCCGCAAACGACCAACTCGCACAAATGGGTGTACGCCGGATGCAGCGGCGCGGCAGTGGTGCGGAGTTTCAGCAATTGCGCGAGTACCGCCGCGGCGACACCCTGCGCCAGATCGATTGGAAAGCCTCGTCGCGCATGCGCAAGCTGATTGCACGGGAATATGAAGACGAGCGCGATCAACGCCTGCTGTTTTTGCTCGACTGCGGCCGACGCATGCGCCACCAGGACGATCAGGGCCGCGGCCATCTGGACGAGGCGCTGAACTCGCTGCTGTTGCTGGCCTATGTTGCCGTTCATCAGGGCGATGCGGTTGGTCTGATGACCTATGGTGGACCGCGACGCTGGTTTGCACCGCGCAAAGACCCGGACACGGTCAATCGTCTGTTGGCCTCGGTGTTCGATCTGGAGGCCGGACAGCATGCCTCCGACCCGCTGCATGCCGCCCGCGAACTGATGCAACGCCAGCCACGTCGGGCATTGGTGTTATTCGTGACCAACACCCGCGATGAGGAACACCCTGAACTGCTGCGCGCGGTACAGATACTGCGCCAACGCCATCTGGTGTTGGTGGCCGACCTGCGCGAATCCATCCTCGACCAAACCCTGGCCGTACCGGTCGAAACCCACCGCCAAGCGCTGCGCTTTCATGGCACCCATGCCTACCTCGCCGACCGGCGGCGCCAGCATGAACTGCTCAAGCACCTTGGCGCCCATGTGCTCGACCTGTTACCGAGTCAACTGCCCATCGCGCTGGTGAATGCCTATTTTGCCGCCAAACGTGCCGCGATTCTGTAACCAGTGTCGGATTCGGAACTCAGAGCTGGATTTGCTCATGAAGGCCGTACTGCTCGCGACCCAGGTTGGCGAATTCAGCAAGCGTCTTGCAGCCGAAATCGGTATCGGGACCAAGAGATCTGCTTAAGGAAATCGACCATGAGATTGGCTCATGTTCGACCATTGTCTCTATTGCGATTGCGTCTCTGTCGCGATGATCGGATGCCCATCGTCAACGCGCAAATCCAGATCGGCCAGCAGCGCTTGCAGCACCCGTTCTTCTTCGATGACCTGCCCGCGGGCCTGCATGACGCGCGTGAGTTCGGCGTTCCATTCGGCGCTGACCGGCCTACCGGTCAACGGCTTGCCGGAGTCCATGGCTTCCAGGTAATCCGCAGTGTCCATGCGCCAGGGGATGGCGCCATGACGATGGATCATGCCATTGGCGATACGTATGCCGGGCCAGTCGAAGTCGCCATGGTATCTGAACCTGGCGCCAGCCCTGGCGAGCTGGTTCAGACAGGTGGTTACTGCCGCGCTGGGTTGGCCTTGGGTGCAGATCAATGGAGCGCAATTTCGGCCCAGAGCATTCGCGGCCTCGGCGACCACGGCTGGGTTTTCGCAGATGGAGACAGGTCGTGGACTCGCGGCCCAAGCGGGCGGATCTCGCAGAAGCTGCCTCAGGGTTAGATAGACGGGCTCGCCATGGCCAGCAGCGATATGGACGATGGAGCCGGTTGCTCCGTCGCTGCCCCCATCGATATGCCCTTCCGCATGCAGATTCAAAACCAGCACGGTGCTGCTGATGCCGCCACCCGCCAGCACACCGACATGCGCCCAGGGTTCGTCGGCGGAAAACGCCTGGATATCCATGCACAGGGCGCGTCTGACCAATGTGGCCACGGGCTGCCCCTGGTCTAGTCCGTGGGCATCTCCGAGGCAAGCGGCGGCCAGTGCGCTCAGGGTCTTACCCCGTTGCGGGAGGCATTGGAGAACGCTCAGGGCTTGGCGCAGCAAGATTTCGGCGCGTGCGGGATCTTGGTTGGCGAGCCGTTTTAACAGACCTTCGCGTTCCAATGCTGCAAGCCAGGCGGACGCATGCAGTCGTTTCGCCTGCGCGCCATGGCGATCGAAGACTTGCTGCCAGACACGCTGACGCTCCTCGCGCTCTTCGGCCAGATCGCGCAGCGGTCCGCCAAGGCTCGCCATGGCCGTGCGCAGATCCCGAGCCAGACCGGCGCGTTGCAGGGTGTCTTCCAACTGTTGCAAGGACAAGCTGAGGCGTTTGCCGGTGCTGGGTTTGCGACCCAACAGCTCATCCAAGGCCCGGCGTTCCTGCTCGCTCGGATGAGCGATGGAAACCCGCCTAGCGCCACCGCGCTCCAGGCTGTCCCGGACTGCCCGCAGGATGCGTGCAAGCTGCGGGCGATCCAACAGACCCTCGAGCCGCTGCAGATCGGCCTCGGAATGCTCAGAGCCGGGGTTGTTGCCCGTCATCGTCGTTCTGCTTGGCCAGGTCCGGCGCTGTGGCGACCGCCGCGCTCATCGGCGGCGGTGCATCGATGCGACGCTGACTTCCGTCCCAGGTCCAGCGGGAGATGTAGACGGCGTCGATGTCTTCGTGGCGTACCAGTTGCGCAATGGCGAGACCGGGCACCTCGGCATAACAGCCCCATTCACGTTCGCTGGTGAGCATGAAGTCCAGGTCGAACTGAGCCATCAGCCCCAGGCATTTAGCACGCGAGTCGTCGTCGATACCGGCGAACGCCTCGTCCAGCATGACCAAGCGCGGTGCGTCGGCGGCGGCGCTGCCGTAATGGCTGGAGACAGCAGCAAACAGCGGCAAGGTCACCACCAGGGCGCGCTCGCCACCGGAGGCTGGTCCGTAGGCGGGTCGCCAGCGCTTGCCCTGCCAGCGCTCCACGCTGAACCTGTGCCAGCGGCGGTAGTCCAGCGCAGATGCCAAATGCTGGATCAGGGTGCCGCCATCATCGGACTGGCGCACCTCGTCGATGCGCCGTTGCAGGAACTCGCCGACGGCGCCGCGGTCTTCGCTGGACCAGGCGGCGACGGTCTGGCGCAATAAGCGCTTGCGAGCCTCGGCGAGCCCGGCCGGCGCCGCCCCGGATGCCTCGTCCAACGGCACCCAGGCCAGGCGCAATTTCATGCCGGTGCTGGTGGGGCGTTGCTCCAGTTCCTGGTTGATGCGCTCGAGCATGCGCTCTCCATCGCCGATGAGCTGTTGCAGGTGCGTGGCCACATCGCTCATCAGGTGGTCTTCGAGCAATTGCCGTTCCTTGGCGTCAAGCAATGCTTTACGCTCTGCGACTTCGGTATCCAGATTTGCGGCCAGCTCGTCCGGAGCACAGGGGCGGGATTGAAAAATCACGCGCACCAGCAGCAATTCCCCGTTCTGCTCGATATGCGCGGAGTGGTTGTAGCGGGACAGGGTCTGCTGCAAGGGTTGAAAGCGGTCGTACAAGCCCTGCTGCTGGCGCCGCCAGGCGTTGTCGCCGTGCTCCACATCAGCCAGGCTCTGCTCCATTTGACGGGCCAAGCGCACCGCCGGGTCCACCGGCCAGGGGCCGTCGCGCATAGGGATTTCCAGCTCCGGCGTGGCGATGTGCAACAGACCGACCTGGCTGAAATCGGCTAGGGTGTCAATGGCGTCGCGGCGATGCTGGTCTTTTTCCCGCTGATTGCCGATCAGGCCGGCGTGGCGCTCGGTCAGAAGACTGACCTCCGCGGCCAGGTCGACCCGCTTTTGTTGATTGATGTCTCTTTGTTTCTCCAGGTCATCGATACGCTGTTCGGTATCGCCGATGCGTCGCTGCAATTGATCAACACGCTCCCCGAGGGTCTCGCGCAGGCTGTGCCAGATCGTCTCGGCCTCGCGCTGTCTGGCCTTGGTCCGATCCAGCTCCTCTGCCTGTTCGGCACGCCGTTCTGCCAGTTCGGCGATCTGCTCGGTCAATTCCTCGGTCTGTCGCAGCCGATCCCAATGGTGGCGCAGACTGGGCCAGAAGCCCGCAGCCGACTTGTCATATTGGGCCAAAGCCTCGGCAACCTGATCCAGATCCGCGGCCTGCGTGGGCAGATCCAAATCCAGCGCGGCCTTGTCCCGTGCATCTCGGCATTGCTCGGTGTAGGCCTTGCGCTGTTGCAGAATGCCGCTCAGGTATTCCACCTCCTGTTTGCGGCTGGCCAGGTGTGCGCACAGATCGGCATGGCGCTGATGGGCCGTGCGCAGGGCTTGATCATCCGGTAGGGCCTGCCATTCCCGATCCAGGGTTGTCAGCCGGGCCGTCAGCCGTTCGATGCCCGCGCTCAGGGTCTGAATCTGCCGTTGCAGTTCCGCCAATGTCTCGGCGATCTGCTGTAGGCGCCGACGCCGGGCCGCTTCCCGCGCGGCATGTCCAATATAGGTGGGTTCGGGCTTGCTCCAGGCGCCGGACGCGGGGCCGAGACGCCAGCGTCCGTCGCCGCTGATCCAGGCGGGATGCGCCTGCTCGCCCCAGCCGATGCTGGACAGGATGTTGGCAACTGTCTCGGGCTCGATTCCAGTTGCTGCCCTATTGTTCGGGTCGATGGCGATCTGCAGGGCCTGGCGAAGATTCTGCACCGTAGGAGCAATCGGGCCGAGCAGTCGGTCCCAGGTCGTGCTGTCCCAGATGATCCCATCGGGCATGACCCAGGCATCCAGCAGGCCGCTGGCCTCCAAAGCGGCCTCGGCACCAGCCCGTTGATCGAGTGGCAGATGGTCCGCGAAGTTCAGCAGTTGCCAAAAGGGTGCGCCTTGCAGATTGCGGCGGATTTCCGGGGCTCTGGTATAGGGGATCGGTGGCTCGGCAAGCTCGCCGCGTTGGATGCGGTCTTGCTCATGCTGAAGCGCGGCAACTTCTGCCTCGGCTTGTGCCTGGGCGCGGGAAGACGCTTCCCTGGTGCTGCGCAAACGGTCTCGGGTGCTGATGTAGCTTTGTTGCGTGGCAAGCCGTGCTGGGTTGTCGCCAGACAGCGTCTTGCACCACTCCTCCAGCTCGGCGAGCAGGACCTCCGGGTCGTCCAGGCGTAATTCCTGATTGGCTTGCAGGACCTGGCGCAGCGCAGCAACCAGAGCATCGCTATAACAATCGATATCGTCGGCGGCCTGGATTCGATCCTGATCCAGATGTTCCATGCCCTCGATCGCCTGCTGATGACGATCCCGGTGCTGGGTTTCCTGCTGACTCGCCTGTTCCAGGACGTCTTGCAGTCCGCGGATTTCGGCGATGGCCCTGGTGCGGCGCTGCACCTGAGCCTGGATCGCATTGATAGCCGCATCAATGGCCAGGTCCGATTGCGGTGCCTGATCGGTATCTGCCAGATGCAACGGGACCAACGCGCGTTGATGGGCAGACAAGATGCCGGCCATGCGCGCGTGCTCGTGCCAGGCCTTCAGGCTGTGCACCAGCGCCTCGCTGTCATTGACGCAAGCCTGTTTTTGGGTGGCTAGGCGAGCTTCATGGCGATTGATGTCCTCGACCAGGCGCTCCTGCCTGGCCTGCTGAGCTTGGCATGCTCTGCCAAGCTCCTTGGCACGCTCCTTGGTCTCCTTGAGCCGGTTGGCATCGCGCATCTCCGGACTGTCGCGCAGGGTCTGCAGCTGCACTCGGTTCTGCTGCAGATTGAGGTCGAGTTTCTCCTGGCGCTTTTCCCGATCGGCCTTGGCAATTTCGGCATCGCTCAATGCCTGCGCGGTTTCGCGCAATTGCATGCCGATCTTTTCCCAGGCGCTTTGTGCCTGGCGCAATGCCTGCGCTCGGCGTCGGGCTGCCACCGCGCAGTATCTGCGGTAGTGGCGCAAGAAGTCACCGACCGAAGCGCGCGCCTGATTGAGCCCATCCAGGGTTTTGCGTTCTTCTTCCAGGTTGCGGAAGGCATCCGCCACGTCGTTCAGTACGGCTTGGTCCAACGGCGGCAAGGCCTCGGTCAGAGCCGAGGACAGCGCCTTGTCGTCCGGGCGTTTGGACAATTGCGGCTGACGCAGCTGGATCAACAGATTGAGCAGCGCCTCGAAGCGATGCGGGCCGAGCTGGAACAGCAATTCATCGACCCGCGCGCGATAATGCGTGGAGCTGGTGTGCAATTCCCCCCGGTCGCCCAGCGCCTCCAGGAGCCTGTCCCTGGACAGAGCGCGACCGTTCGCGTCCACCAGCATCAGATCGCGACCTGCGCGCAGGGGCGTGATAAAAAACCAGCGTTCCGGTGCACCGCGTCCAGCCACTGCGCGCATGCCGCAGCCCAGGGTGCAGAACTCCAGGGTGCCTTGGTGGTCCCGGCCAAATTCCATCCAGACATAGCCCAAGCGTTCCTGATACTGGCCGCCAAGCAACAGGTTCCATTCCATGCGTTTGCCGGGATCACCGTCCGGCTCGACCCGCGATGGAATCAATTGCCCGTCCAGTAGGAACGGTAGAGTCATGGCGAGAATCTTGGATTTGCCGGTGCCGTTATTGCCACGCAACAACAGATTGCCGTCGCGCAGCCAGATTTCTTCTTGGTCGTAATAGAATAAATCCACGAGCCCCAGACGCAGGGGCTGCCAGCGCGATCTCAACGGTAAAGGCGCATCGGCGTTCTGGCTCATGCATGTTTGCCCGTGCGGCTGATGCGCGGCGCGTCCAGCGCATAGCGGGCGACCGCCGGCAATGGGCGAACGCCGTCCTCCTCGATCTTGGCCAAGCCCAAGCCGGCCAGGCGCTTGGCGGCATCCCGGCAGAAGCTTTGCTCGGCATGCGCCTCTTTGGCGGCTTTTTTCCAGTAGCGTCCATATTGCTCGACCCAGCCCCGGTAGGCTTGGTGAAGGCTGGTCCAGGGTTCGACCAGGTCTTGCGCCAAATGCGTCGCCAGATGTGCGGCCAGCAACAGAGTAATATGTCCCTCGGTGCCCTCGGCGGGCATGCGCTGATCGCTGAGGTCGCCGTCCGGGTCGACCATGGCGATGCCCTCGGCGCGCATTTCAGGAATCAAGCCGGTGGCCTCGTGGATGCGCTGGACGATGGCATGGCGCTGATTGAGCAAATAGGTCTTTTCGTCCTCACCCAGATCCGCATAGTACAGCACCGGATCATCGAGCAAGCGCTCAGTCAGTCGCTGGCGCAGGGCTCGATTGCGTGCCTCCGGGGTGTCGGCCACAAACCGGGCGTTGATGGCGCCGATGCGCTGATCCAAAGTTTCGACTGGTTGTTCCAGGCTGCCGATCAACGATGGACCGCGTCGGGTCACCAACAGGGCGGACAACACGTGGCGGTCGATGTCGTAGAGCACGTCCTTGGTTTCGTTCCGGATATAGGCTTCCTCATTGCCGGCCACCCGCACCAGCACGGCGAGATCCAGCAACAAACGCACCACAGCCACCAAATCCCGGCGGTCCTCCTGGGTGCGCAATTCGAAGCGCAGGCCGCTGGCCAAAATGCCAGGCTCAGCTGCTTGGTCCACGGCGGCCTTGCCGAGCCGGCCCAATGTGCTCTGGATCTCGCCGCGTTCCAGGCCTGCCAACACCAGACACAGCAGGGCGTAGCGGCGGCGCGTAAAATCCAGATGCAAGGAACCTTTGCCAAGACGGGCTGCGCGGCTGCCATCGTCCTGTTCGGGAGCGGTCTTGGCCAGCCGGACAAAGTCGGCCTCCAGATGCAAATCCCAGCGGGTTTCGCCATGCAGCCAGTGCCTGAGCCAGTCGACATGCCGTTTTACCAACGGGCAGGCCGGATGATCGGCATAGAGCAGGGGCTGCATCAGCAGACTGCGCATGGCGCGGCGGCGTTCGTCGTCTCGCAATTGGTCGAGGCGGTCGCCAAGGGCCAGGCTGGACAGGTTCACGGGCTAACCCTGTCCCGCTGTGCTTGCCGAAGGTCGAAAGCCCGTGGATCACTGGGGCTCGGCGGGGCGCCAGTTTCCAGATCGGTAATGCGTACCAGGTAATCCCGTCCGCCGAAGTCTCCAGCGGGGGTTGTGATTACAGCACGGGTCTCGGGGTCCAAGGGTTGTAAAGAAATGCTGATGGTGCCGTCGCCGGTGATCGTTTGCACGGTCTGTTCAGGATCGCGAGTTGCCGCCAGCGCCTCGCCGAGCAAATGCAAAAACAGATCGAAACTCGCGGGCTCGAGCCTGCCGATCTGGCTCAGCCGGGTTTCTTCCCCGGTCGCCAGGCGGCGGCGGGCATCGCGAGCTTGCAGACTTTCACGATCCAATTGCGTCTTCAGCCGTTGCTTATCCTTGCCGCGATCCCGGACTTTCGGCGGCACGCCGCGTTTTCCATGGCTGCCGGTTTCCCGCAGGCGCGGACTGATCTGCAAGGTGGGTGCCTCGGCCCAGGGGCGCGAAGGTGGCACCGGCTGTTCGTTGCGCGCCTGCAAGCTGTCGTTGTCGATGCCAAGATGTCGTGCCGGGGTCAGCCCGAAGGCGGCACGCCATAGCCGATGCGCCTCGGTATCGCTTTCGCAATGCATAAACCAAGCGGCCAACGTACGGTAATCGGCGGAGCGGTCGCTGCGCCCGAGGCGGCGTTCGTTGAGCTGAACCACGGCGTCCACCAGATCGGAAATAGCCCGCCGAGCCCGCGAGCGCAATAATTCGGCCTGGGATGGTTTGTCTATCGAGCCGATGAACCAGGCCTCGAGTCCGGACCAACGGGCCTGCCATTCGTCGAGCCTAGTGGCCCTGGCCAGGGCTGGATCGAGCGCGGCAGGATCGGCATGCTCCAGATCGGGCGCAGGGGCTAGGTCCGCGGCGTCACGCTCGGCGATCTGTTCCAGCAGAGGGCGGAAACCTGCATGCTGCTGTATGTCCAAAATCAGCTGTGAAATTTCAGCGGAGCGCGTCACCAGGTCGCCGATAAATTGGCGCAAATAGTCCAGCAGACGGTCCTTGTAATCGATAAAGGCGGCGCGTTCGGCTCGGCGCAGATCCAGCCCTCGGCCCAGCCCGGCCATGAAATCGCGGGCATTGTCTGCAAGGTCGGTAAAGACCCGGGTGATATCGCGCAACAGCAAATGCGACTTTGCGCTGTCTTGCGCAATTGCGGTGTCCGAGGCATCCAGCAGGGTCCGCAAAGCGCGCAGCTGGCTGGCGATGTCGGCCAGGGCCACGGATTGCAGGGCACCCTGATGTTCAAGCATCCGCCGATAGGTGGCCAGGGCTGCTTGGGCGGCTTCTCCCTCGCGCGTAATCTGGTACAGATAGCGCGCCCGATAAAAGTCCTCCACCGTAGTCACTCGGCTGGTGTCGGGCTCGGCCTGAAGATTGCCCCATTCCACCAATTGGCCGAGGGCAGTCTGGATCGCGTCGAGCTCGATGTGCTGGCCATTGCGCGCGGCCCGCTCCTGCACATCCTCCGGGCGCAGATGAACCTGGAAATGTTCCTTGGCCTCAGAGAATGCCTGCATCAGGATACGGTACAGATCTGTCTTGTCGGCGGTGAGGTAATTAAAGCTGGTGTCGGGCATCCGTTGCTTGGTAGAGCAATGTCTTTTGACCTTTATACCATCTGGCGGGAGCTGGTGCCTACTGTTGGCGTCGACCTGCGAGGCGATCGTCTCGATACCGGAGCGATCACCGGAGAGAAACATACCGAAGCGGCAACCCGCTCATAGTCGCTCCACAGGCGGGTTACCGCAACAAGCAGGCGGACGAGAAGACAAGTCAGATGGTCTAGCGCTCGACAACAATCGCCTAAACCCATTCACCCAACATCGAGTTCGATTCACCGCAGAGACGCAGAGTACGCTGAGAAGAGCATGCATTCGCCCGGCCCCTCTGCGCACGCTGCGCCTCTGCGGTGAATACCCAAGCCTGCATGTTTCCGCGTGCTTCCGCGTTGTCAGCGGCGGAAAATGGCCGCGGACAGCGCGCGTAGGTTGGAATGAGGAACGAATCCCAACAGGGTCGCTCGGTGTACGTCTCTCTGTGCTTCGTTCCACCACCCAACCACCACGAACACAAAACGACATTGCAGTACATGCGTTACCGTCGGGCTCCGATCAAAAGCGCAACCTAATTTCTTCACGGTCGACCTGGCGGAACGGTCGAGTCGTTTACTGTTTAAAACCACTGTTTAAAACCAATCAAAGTGGGTGTCCTGTTTTGTTTGTTTTGTTTACAGGTGTCCTGTTTTGTTTACATCCAAGAAGTCCTGCACATGTGTCACGTACCAGCGCTGTGCCTGTTGAGGTATCCGCTTGGCCACCAGCAGCGCCCAATACTGATCCCAGCGTGACGGAGTGCCATGCTCGCGCCGGGGCGAGCCGGACGGGGTATTTCTTCTTGACATGATTGCGCGCTCTTGATGACAATGGGCGCAATACTACTAGTTTTTGCATGCTTTGCACATCGAGCCATTTTGCATGCACGCATGTTGAATGGTTCTTTTTGAAAGCAAATCGATGTGTTTGTCTAGCAAGTCAGGCGAGCTGTTCGATTTGCATGCAAACGAATACACTGTTAGGCATTGAAACGAGGAAGCCTCATGGCCAAAGATCAACTATTTTGCTTCCTTGACGTACTTGGATTTTCAAATCTTGTGAAAACCAGAGGTCTTGCCTCACTTTATTCCGATTATCGAGAGCTGTTAGAAGCTGCAAACAAACAAGATCATGAGGGGCTGGTTTTCAGTTCGTGGCAAGGAACACCGTATTTCGGCATGGAACAGCTTCAGTCAACTTATTTCAGCGATACGATAGCTTTCTGGAGCCCCTATCATCCCCGAGACCTTCAGTCATTGTGCTACTCAATCATGGAAGTGCTATGCAAAGCAATTGAAATTGGCCTTCCCTTAAGGGGTTCTATCAGTGTTGGTGAAGCAATATTAGATAAAGAAAAACAACATTTTGTTGGCAAGCCCATAGTAAGTGCAGCCGATGCAGAAAAAGCCCAAAAATGGATCGGGGTTACTTTAAGCAAAGAGTTTCGAGAGCCGCCTTTTAACGGTGGCTTCTCAGCAGCTTGTTTTATGCCCTGGGAAAGGCATTTAAAAGATGGTGGCCTATCTGCGGTAACACCGTTGGCCTTAGATTATCCACGCTGGTGGCGGCAATCGAGAAAAAATTCAATACAAGAGGCAATCTCACGGTTAAATACTGATCCTGCTTTTTCTAAATACTATAAGAATGCACTTGATTTTGCTGATTATTCAGCAGCCAATTCACAATGGTGGGAATCTCATCTCAGCTACATAGAGTCGCAAAAAAATGCCTAACAATGCCATAAACTCGGACCCCAAAAAGCTCCGCTGCGCTCTGCTTTTTGGGTCCGGTTATGGCTGGCGTTAGCGTACATCACTTTTATAACACATTTGCTCAATAGTCGATGGAACCACAAGTCCTGGAAATAGTAGGTAAGATTGCCGGAATCGGCGGTTTATCTGTTGGCGTGTTCCTACTTCTGTTTAGGGATGTAATACGAAAGAAAATTTTCGCGCAGTTGACAAAAGAGCAGTCTTACCATTTGCTCAAATGGGTCCTGATTCTTACATGGTCTTTAGCCATCGTCGGAATCGGTGCGATGATGTACTCACAGTCAGTGATTCATTCCCAAGCTCATAACAACTCGGGGAAGGAAAGGCAAGAACATGTAGCTGAAGATTTTATTAGAAACATAAACGATTTACTACAGCAGGATGAAAAATCGGAAAAAGCTAACTTTTTCCAGAACAGGGTATTTTATACTGCGAAGGCGGATAACGATGGTGAGAATCTCTTAACGCAAGTTTTCTCTATGAATACAGATGGTACAGATGTGCGACAACACACGACATCTCCAAGCGTAAAGCACAGCATTTACAATTGCTATGGCAACAAGACAGTATTTTTCAATTCCGATGGCTCCATTTCTTACTTAGACCAGCATCTAGAAGAAAGAACGTTACTATCAAAAGACAACACAGAATATTCACAATTTAACTGTTCGGGCGATGGCAGATATTATTCCGTGCTTTCTTTCGATACCGTTACAGAAGCAGCGGAAATTCAATTATACGATGCCGCATCAATTGCGAAAATGTATAGTTGGAAAGGTGACGATTCGTCATGGATGCGAACGCGCAATATTATCGTTTATCGAGTAGCCAAATTTCAAGAAGGCGGCTTCGGGAAGATCGAGTTGTTTGCGCGGGATATAGATTTGACTCCAGAAAAGCCGGAGAAGATATTTAATATCAACGTTGGGGAATACGTTTATGATATACGCAACCCTTTGATTGTTGGGTTAACGCCAAAAGATATAGTATTTCGCGTATACGATGAACATGAATACTTTTACTATTTTCGGAAACTTGGAAAATCCTTTGCGATAACCGATCATGGGTTGAAACTCGAGCATACAAATATATATGCAGATGATGTAGGAGAAGACTTGGTGCACCTTGAGCAAGGACAGTTAACATTATCGCCGAATGGGAAGCTTAGTGATGAATGCTCATCCATGGAACACCCCCCCAGCGCTGTATCTTCTCGATATTACAAACAGGAACGCGTGGAAATTTGCAGAAGGATTCAATCCGGTGTGGTCAGCGGACTCAAAGAGAATATTTTTTAATAAGGATCCTGAGCATTATAGGACTGCGCACGAACACGAGAAAGTATTCCCGGAGACGCTGGGCGGCTATGAAATATATAGTTATGACTTAGAGAACAATGTGGAGATACGATTAACCAGAGATGATAAGTATCAAGGTTTCTTGTAGCTCTCTTGTATTGTTGCGAAAAACTGAGCCGATATGATTGCTAAGTCGGGTAGCCGCCCCGCTTCACAGCGGGGAGGCCCCCTAAGAACCGGACGTGCGAGTTTCCCCGCATCCGGCTCAAGCCTTTCAAAGCCCCGTTAGCCAGGGCCGGCTGTCAAATGAGCGAACACGAACTGCATGTTCGCACCGAGTTTCATCAGGTGATGAACCTGACGATGACAGTTAGGATGGAGCAGGACCAGGTTATCCAGGTTATCATCTCCCCCTTTGCAGCGTTCGATGATGTGATGCGTATGAATACTTGTATCACCATTGAAGCCTTGGCTACACATCGGACAAAAACCACCCTGTTGCTTCCAGATGCTCCGTAGCTTGGTTTTCCCCCATTTTCGGCATTTCCACTTTTGTAGATACCTCTGTTCGAAGTAGTTTTCCCAATCGGGGTCATAAGGGTTGGCTTCACCTTGGATTTTCACGTGCCTTGTGACGGGCACAAGATCGGCCTTGAACAGACGTATCGGATCTCCTTGATCGTCAACACCTGTAAACACCCAGTGATTGCCTCCCACCGTTTTGAAGTATTGATCTTTAACCCAGTGGGAAGGTTTTCTCGGGTGTCGTCTTTTTGCCCAGTGCCATAACTGTTTGAAGATGAACGTATCCACTCGTTGAAACACCAGCTTTGCCACCGCGTGTTTGTGATAATTCGCCCAGCCCCGAATGATTGGATTGAGCTGTTTCAACAGATTCGTGGTCTTGGCTTGCCGGTTATTTCGGAGGATTTCCCCTGTTTTCTCTGCCAGCGTCTTGATGCTCGACTCTGACGGTTTGATCAGAAGTTTTCCGTTTGGATACTTTCTGATATTCCACCCAAGGATGGACTTTAATAGGACACCCACTTAGCTTGACTTTCCTTCCATACCTGGGCTAGGCTTTTTTTAACCACTCAACATCTGGAATCTCGCCATGACCAGTCCCCGCGCAACGCTCGTCTCTCTCGAAGACACTCCTTGGTATCACTGCGTCAGTCGCTGCGTGCGGCGCGCCTTCCTCTGTGGGGAGGACCATTTCTCTGGCAACAACTACGATCACCGTCGCGGGTGGATCGCCGAGCGCATCATGCAGCTCGCCGCGATCTTCGCGATCGACGTAGCCGCCTATGCCGTCATGAGCAACCACTATCACGTTGTTGTCCGCATCGACCAGCAGCGGGCCTTGGATTGGTCGGTCGAGGAGGTGCTGACACGCTGGACACAACTGTTCACAGGCCCGCTGTTGGTGACGCGTTACCTGTCCGAGGCGCGCGCCGAGATGTGCGATGCGGAGATCGCCAAGGTGGAAGAGCTGGCCGAGACCTACCGGGCGCGGCTGCACGACCTGTCCTGGTTCATGCGCACGCTGAACGAGCACATTGCCCGGCAGGCGAATGCCGAGGACGGCGTGAAGGGCCGCTTCTGGGAAGGTCGCTTCAAGAGCCAGGCGTTGCTGGATGAGCAGGCACTGCTGGCGGCGATGGCCTATGTCGATCTCAACCCGGTGCGCGCCGGGATCGCCGAGACGCTGGAGGACTCGGACTACAGCTCCATCCAAGAGCGCATCGAAGCGGTGCCGGACAAGGTTGATTCCGAGATCACCGCAACAGAGAGCCCGCCGGTCAGCCTGTCTCCTCCCGCGCTGGAGGGCGAAACCTTGCGCTCAGAGGAAGAAACACAGGCCTTGCCGAAAATCCCGCTGATGCCGTTCGACGCAACCGCCCGGGCGCCTTGGGCGGTGCCCTTCGCGTTTGAGGACTATCTGGAGCTGGTCGATTGGACGGGCCGGGCGCTACGCTCGGACAAGCGCGGTCATATTGCGGAGCAGCATCCACGCATCCTCGATCGGCTGAACATCGACAGCGAACGCTTCCTCAGCCACGCCGACCGGCTTCTCGATGCATTCGGCACCGCGATCGGTGCGCCAGAAGCAATGACCAGTTTGTGTGCTCGGCGACAGACGAAATACTTACGTGGCATTCGTGCTGCACGCGGCCTGTTCGCGCCCCAATTAGCTGCTTGAAGCGGGTATAGAGGAAAGGGAGTCTTACCTTCCCTGGGAGAGTCGAGCTATATGAGCAAGCTAAATGGGGAGCAAGCTAAATGGGTGTCCCTTTAACTCTTCAAACCAATGCCCTAGCTTCCGGTCGGAACGAATTGCTTGACCCATCACTGCGATGAACCAGTCGTTGGAATATGCCTTATTCACCGCGCGGGTGTTAGACAAAGCCCATCGACCACGGTGGGAGTACACCGCCGATGCCGCCTGACCGCGTGGCACGCCCCGCTTAGTCAGTTTGCGATAGAGATTGCGCTGGTTCTTTTGTTGGTCCACCAAGCGAGACCGCAAGCGTCGCCGTATATGGGCTTCGATCTTGCGTAGTTGCGCGGGATAGTTGGTCAGGGCGAAGTAACCCGCCCAGCCGACATACCAGCGGTTGATCTGCTCGATGCTATCTTCCAGCCTCAAATGGGTGCCGCGCGGGGTCAGCTCCTTGACCTTGGCCATCGCCCTTTGCAGGGCTTTGTGTGCGATTGCAATCGTCTCGCCCACGATGGTAAAGCCGAGAAATTTGACCCGCTCGGAGCGGGCCACCTGGCTCTTTTCCCGGTTGATCACCAATTTGAGTCTCGTCTCGATGTATTTACTTATGCTCGCCATCACCCGCTCGGCCGCCTTCGGCGTCTTCACGAAGATATTGCAATCATCAGCAAATCGGCAAAATGCTAGACCGCGCCGTTCCAGCTCCCTATCCAGCTCGTCGAGGACGATGTTGCTGAGTAGAGGACTTAGTGGGCTGCCTTGCACGGTTCCTTCTGTCGTTACGCTCTTCAGGCCGTCAGCCATCCCTCCGCTACGCAGGGTGATCCCGATCACGCGCAAGATGCGCTTGTCCGGAATCTGATTACCCATGCGGGCGATGAGCCGGTCGTGGTGGATTCGATCAAAAAATTGCTCCAGATCCAAATCGACCACATAGGGCTTGCCTCCGGCCACGATCCCACGTGCCGCTTCCACCGCCTGTTGCTGACTCCGCCCAGGGCGGAAGCCATAGCTGTTGTCGGAGAACGTCGGCTCGAAGATCGGCTCCAGTAATTGCTTAAGGGTCGCTTGCACGACCCGGTCGCGCACCGTTGGCACCCCAAGCTTGCGGGTGCCGCGCCCACCGGGTTTGGGGATTTCAACCCGCCGCACCGGTGAGGGTTTGTAGGTCCAGCTCATTAGCTCCGCTTGTAGCCGGCCTAGCTCTTCATCCAGGCGTGATTCAAACTCCGCGATGGTCACCCCGTCAACACCCGGGCTTCCGTCGTTCTTCTTCACGCTGAGAAAGCCCTTACGCAACCATTCGATTGTGCACAGCTCCTCGAAGAGTCTTTGCTCGTCAGTCAATAGGTCTAGTTGATACATGTCACTCTCTTTGCACGAGGTCTTCTTCGATCTGCGCGGCCGCTGTTCGGCCGGTGTCTACGTCTCGGCCTAGCGTACGGCTCCTCTTCGGGCTGATCTCGACCCCACGGTCTTTCATGTTTCTCCAGAACCGCTTACGTGTTCCGCCCTTCACCTCCGGCCTTCCTGCCACTGACCCGATGTTTTACCCTCACCGACGTCACCGCCGGATCACAAGCACCGGGCTTTACGATTACTACGGCTTCATCTGCTTATCCCCCGTCCCATAACGTGTCACGTCTCCGCGCCGTTTAGGGCTTAAAGTGTCGTAGTTACACCGACCCAGGATCGGCGGCCGTTCACCGGGTAAGTCAATCGTCTATTTCTTCGCCCACCTACCTTCTCTACCTACAGGAGCTTTACGTGGAGCGTTTTGGGCTTCAGTGGTCCACGGCACCTCACCCGCTCCTGTCTGCCTCAGCAAAGGTTCGCTTTCGCTTAGGTGGCGAATTTGGACTCCGGCTTCTTTCAGATCCCTCATTGGCTCCCGCACGGTAGCCACCTTGCCGTTCTCCTCTTCCTTGAAGTGCGCACGGGAGTTTCTTCGGGCACCCTCGCCTTCGCCTACATGTTCCCCGCTCCCAGGGCCATGGCTGGACTTTCACCAGCTAGCCGACTAACATGCCGGTCACACGCGGCCTTCGCTGCGCTCAGGCCGCAGTTTGGCGCGGGCTGTGCTGAACGTTCGGTGAGGAAAGCTCCTTATAGGTCATTGCGCAATTGGAATGAAGTTCTACCTTGATAATTGCTGCTTCAATCGTCCGTATGATGATCAATCTCATCTTCGGATACGGCTTGAAGCGGAAGCAAAATTGAAAATTCAAGAAGAAACGCGTAATGGAGCATATGAACTCATCTGGTCGTACATATTGGATTACGAAAACAGCAGGAACCCATTCAAGGAAAGGAAAGAGCAGATTGCAAAATGGCGAAACTACGCTGTTGCAGATGTTGTCGAAAGTGACGCGGTGTTGAGCATTGCAGCGATGCTGCAAGAACAAGGACTTAAGAAGATCGATTCACTTCATATAGCATGTGCCATCGACGCTGATGCAGATTACTTTTTAACAACAGATGATGGCGTCTTGAAAAAGGCAACATCTATTCAAGGAATCAAAATTACCGATCCAATTGGGTTTATCAAAGAGGTGTTGGCGTGATCACCGATACTGAAATTAAGACGAAAGGCTTTCAGGTTCTTGCACAATACTTAGGGGATATCGAAGCAGAGCGATTCATCGCCTTAATCCAGCGAGAGCCCTTTGACTACACCAAATGGCGTCAGGACCTAGACGAAGATCTGAGTCTTGAAGAAATCAGTCAGATAGCAATGGCACAAAGAAACAGAGTCACCGAACAATAGCGCCACCTCCGACCGCGGGCTGGTTGGCCGTCGCTGCGCTCCGGCCAGCCAGCCCGCGGCGGGGTGCGCATGACGTTAGGCAGAATGGAGATAGAGGTCATGATTACCATCGATAGAATCCTTCGTGAATCGGGTGTCCTCTCAATACCAAAACCAAATTGGTTAGCGGATTATCCATTCGTTCACTTGAGCAAGGCAAATCAGCTTCTTGGTACGTGGGATGCTCTTACTAAATACCGATCCAAAAATTATGCAGCATACGGTAAACAATCTGGCCAGGAGTCTTGGCAAGCCCACCATATTTTCGAAGATCGAGAACTTGATTACCTTGACGTCAGAGAAAAGTTTCCACCAAAGGCACAGTGTCTTTGTGTTCTAATTCCGCAACCCGCTCATGTACGAATCAACTCGATCTTTGCGCAACACACTCGACGCCATGTAGATATCGATGGAATTCTTAGGGGATATCGGTTCGCTCATTCCATACTCGGTGACTACACTGGTGCCAAACAAGGTCTTGTTGAGAAAGAACTCGACCAGATTATACGGACCGCCTTCCGTTGTGCGGGTCTCGCAGCCTAACCAGCGCAAGCCGACCGCATACGGGTGCAACCCGCCGAGCGCGCTCCGTGACAAAGAGGGTTTTCATGACCCTGCCGTAAACAGTGGTTGAACAGGTGGGCTCCTTCCCGCCAAGATAGACGGAATTACGGTGACACTTTACCATTTACACCATTTCCACAAGCACAACCGCAGGTCTTGTCGCTAGCACCCGCTGAACGATGATAGCGCCCAACGAGTCCGCCAGCCCGACGCCAAACTGCGGCGGGCGCTTCGCACGTCGCCGCAGTTTGGCGCGGGCTGCGGTTGATGTTAGCTGCTAGCGCTTAGCGATACAGAGCGATACAGGACACCCATATTTCAGCGGAGCGAAAAGTAAGCGGAGCAGAAAGTGGGTGTCCTTTTTTTGCTATATTTCAGCGGAGCGAAAAGTAAGCGGAGCAGAAAGTGGGTGTCCTTTTTTTGTTTTTTTGTTTTTTTGCTAGCGGGTGTCCTTTTTTTGCTTTTTTTGCGTCCCCTCATCGAAGGCCGAAGGTGCGAAGGCGCTGGCGCCTGCAGGCTGGCGAACGAGCCGGTCAGCAGATGTTTGGGTGCTGACGTCGCGCGAGTGGATTGACGAAGCCCGATCGACATACGCGATTCGCAAGTGTGACAAAGCGCCCGACCCGTCGCTATGCAGTTAGCGAAAACCTGATGGACCACTGCCATTTCGTTGACGAATAGCCGGCGCAGCACCGACGATGCTCGCGCTCATTGGGGGCAGCACCGACAGGACCGCGGAGAAACCCCGACCCCCGGCGGTATACTGCATCGGGAAGTCGCTGCCCCAAAACCCCCAACCCCAGTCTTCAAGCGTGCGATGCCCGAAGCCACCCGAGCCCGATCGACGCCGACGAACGCCCCCGGCCGACCGGTCCCGTTCGAGACGCTGCTCTCGGGGCTCGCGGTGCGGCTGATCAACCTGGGGGCCGAGGAGGTGCAGGCGGCCATCGAGGAGGGACTGCGGCTGACCGGCAGATTCGCGGGTGCCGACGAGGTCCGGCTGCTGACCGTCGAGGGCGGCAGCCTTGGACATGAGCTGGCCTATGCCTGGTTGGGCGAGGGTGCGCGCGGGGACCTGGCCTGCTCCACGCCGGACTTCTTCGAGCGGTTTCCGGTGGCGGCGCGGATGCTGCGCGCGGGCCGGCCGATGGTCTACGCAGGTCTGCACGAGCTGCCGCCGGAGGCGCAGGCGGAGCGGGACTATCTGGCCGACATCGGCCTGCTCGCGGCCATCGCCCAGCCGATCATGGTCGATGGCAGGCTGATTGCAGTGCTGTTCATCCACTGTTTTCGCGAGACCCGCTGGCCGCCGGAGTTGCTCGCGCAGTTGCCCCAGGTCGCGTCCATCTTCGGCAACGCTTTGGCCCGACGACGGGCCGAGACCAGGCTGCAGGCGCAGCTGCGATTCGAGACCCTGCTCGCGGAGGTCTCGGCGGGCTTCGTCAACCCGTCGCCGGAAGACATCGACGCCGAGATCGACGGCGCGCTGGCCAAGATCGGCACCCTGTTCGCGGCCGACAGGGTCTTCATCGTGCGCTTCTCCCGGGCGCCGACCGGCACCGAGGGCGCGCTGACCCTGGGCTGGGCCGCCCCCGGCGTGCCTCGGACCGACCCGCACCTCAACGGGCGCTTGTTCGATGAGAGCTTCCCGTGGATCACGGCACGCCTGCGCGAGGGCCGGGTGTTCGTGCTGCCCATGGATGAATTCCCGGCGCAGGCGGTCGCGGAGCGCAACTATGTGCGCAAGGCCGGTATCGCCTCATCCATCCTGCTGCCGCTGACGGTGGGCGGTATCGTCGGCGGGGCGGTGATCCTCGACTCCTTCGACCGCCATCGGCGCTGGGACCGGCTGCTGGCCCAGCGTCTGCGCGTGCTCGGCGAGATCATCGCCAGCGCACTGCAGCGCAAGCAGGACATGGCCGCGCGCCAGGCCGCCGAGCAGGACCTGACCCGCGCCCTTGCCCAGGTGCGCCAGCTCAAGGAACGGCTGGAGGCGGAGAACCTGCTGCTGCGCGAGGAGATCGAGCTGCATCAGTCCCACGAAGCGCTCACCGGCGACGGCCAGGCCATGCGCCAGCTCAAGTCGCGCATCGAGCGCGTGGCGCCCACCGGCTCCACCGTGCTCATCCTCGGCGAGACCGGCAGCGGCAAGGAGCTGGTGGCCAATGCCCTGCACCGGCTCAGCGGTCGCCGCGACCGACCGCTGATCAAGGTCAACTGCGCCGCCCTGCCCGAGACCCTGATCGAGGCCGAGCTGTTCGGCCGCGAGAAGGGCGCCTACACCGGCGCGCTGACCCGCCAGATCGGCCGCTTCGAGGTCGCCGACGGCGCCACCCTGTTCCTCGACGAGATCGGCGAGCTGCCGCCGGCGCTGCAGGGCAAGCTGCTGCGGGTACTTCAGGACGGCGGCTTCGAGCGCCTGGGCAGCACGCGCACCCAACACGTGGACGTGCGCCTGATCGCCGCCACCAACCGCGACCTGGACCGCGCCGTGGCCGAGGGCCGCTTTCGCGAAGACCTCTACTACCGGCTCAACGTCTTCCCGATCCGCGTGCCGCCGCTGCGCGAGCGCCCCGAGGACATCCCCGCCCTGGTCTGGCGCCTGATCGGCGAGTGCTGCGCGCACGGCGCCCGGACCATCCGCTCGGTACCCGGTCGCGACATGGCCCGGCTGCAGACCTACGCCTGGCCCGGCAACGTGCGCGAGCTGCGCAACCTCATCGAGCGCGCGCTGATCCTCAGCGACGGGCCGACGCTGCGCATTGACCTGCCCGGCCCAGCGTCGCCCCCGACCCCCGAGGAGGCCGCCGACGAGCGCCTGGAGGCGATCGAGCGCGCCCACATCCGTGCCATCCTCGCCCGCACCGGCTGGCGCATCCGCGGCGAGCGCGGCGCCGCCGCCATCCTCGGGCTCAAGCCGACGACGTTGGAATACCGCATCAAGAAGCTCGGCCTCAAGCGACCCTAGCCGACCGCATGTCCGTCGCGCGGGCGACGGGCTGTAGTGGCGCCTGTTGTCAGCGACAAGACCGAGGTCCCGACATGCCATCCCAAACCGCACTCGCGAAACCAACCGGATTCACCTGGGCGGACTACCGCACCTGGCGCGCAGACGAGCGCTGGGAGCTCATCGACGGCGCCGCCTATGCCATGGCGCCCGCGCCGAGCATTCGCCACCAGACCGTCGTCGGCAACCTGTTCGCGCGCATCGCGGAACAGCTGCGCGGACGACCCTGCCGGCCCTTCGTCGCACCCACCGACGTCAAGCTCTCGGAGCAAGACGTGGTGCAGCCCGACATCCTGGTCGTCTGCAACGCAGACATCGTCACGGAAACCCACATCGACGGCGCCCCGGACCTGATCGTCGAGGTCCTCTCCCCCGGCACCGCCGCGAGGGACCTGCGCCAAAAGAAGGCCCTGTACGAACGCGCCGGCGTGCGCGAGTACCTGCTGATCGACCCGCTCGAGCACTATGCGCTGCGCTTCCTGCTCGGCGCGGACGGCTTCGACAAGGGCACGGTGATCGCCCCGGACGAGCCGCTGACCTTCGCCACCCTGGACGGGCTCGCGATACCGCTTTGGGAGATCCTCGACCTGCCCGCACCGGAACCAGCAGCGCCGGCCCCCGAGGGCTGACGTCCGATCACACTGTGCCGCCATAGAATTGGTAGCGGGTTCATTACCTGAGTGTTTCCATTATCAATACCTTCGCCAAAAATTAGCGCCAAAAATTAGGTGGGCGACAGCCCGAGGTGATAGGTTATCCAGTTACTAATCCGAAGACCTATTCCCTCAGGAGGCTATCGCCCATGCCCGACATTATGCTGATCTTGAGCTGCTTAAGCCAGAGCGTAGATAAGACGAGCCTTGGCCGTTTGGGTTGCGTTGTGGAAGGGCTGTTGGCGATGACGGGGCGGGTAACGATGCGGGGGCTATCGCGCTGGACCGAGCGCGGGGGAAGCGATCGGACGCTGCAGCGGTTGTTCAACACCACGCTCAGTTGGGGCCAAGTGCATTGGCTGGTGATTCGCCAGCACCTGCTGGGCGACGAAACGCAATGGTTGCTGGCGGGCGATGAAGTGGTGGTGAGCAAATCGGGCAAGAAGACCCACGGTCTGGATCGTTTTTTCTCCTCGGTGGTTGGCAAGACGATCCCGGGGTTGTGTTTTCTGAGCCTGTCGTTGATTAGCGTGCAACGGCGCTGTTCGTACCCATTGCGCCTGGAGCCGATTCTCAAAGAGACGGCCGCGAGCTGCCCGAAAGCGTCCAAAGCGGGTCGGGGTAAGGACCGAGGGCGGCCGAAAGGTAGCCGCAATGGCAATCGCCGGGAGGTGAGTCTGTCGCCCTATTTGCAGTTCGTTCAAAACCTTCTGCGCCAGGTGCTGGCACTGGTGTGCCAGACGCTGACGGTGCGTTATTTCGTCTTCGACGGGGCCTTCGGCCATCATCAAGCGCTGCAAATGGTCCGTCGCACGGGCTTAGAGTTGATCAGCAAATTGCGCCACAACAGCGCGCTGTATCTGCCCTATGACGGCCCCTACGCCGGGCGCGGCCCGCGGCGCAAGTACGGCAGCAAGCGCGATTATCAACACTTGCCGCCGTGCTTTCTCAAAGCCACTTCCGTGGAAGGACAGGTTCATACGGCCATCTACCAACTGCCCGTTTGGCACAAAAAATTCCCCGACCGGCTCAATGTCGTGATCCTTGTCAAGACCAACCAACGCACCGGCGCCCAGGCCCATGTCATCCTTTTCAGTAGTGATCTCGAGTTAGGCTACGAAGCGCTCATCGATTACTATCGCTTGCGCTTCCAAATCGAGTTCAACTTCCGAGATGCCAAACAGTACTGGGGCTTGGAAGATTTCATGGTGACCAAGCCAACGCCGGTCTACAACAGTGCCAACCTGGCGATGCTGATGATCAACCTGTCCCAGATCCTGATGCGACCGGTGCGCGAGCACTGTCCGAGCTTTAGCGTCAATGACCTCAAAGCCCACTTCCGCGGCCGGAAATACGTCCTGGAGGTGTTAAAAATGCTTCCGGAAATGCCCGAAGCAAATAGTATTGACCAAGCCCTTGAGCAGGCTGCAAATCTGGGGCGGATTAATCAAGAACTTAGTGCAGCATGAGATCGGGTCATTTGGCGAAGGTATTGATTATGAAGTCCATTTACATGACTGCTTGCGTCGTCGCGGTCGCCGTATTGATTGGCTGCGACCAGCAGTCGGTCGACGAGGCCGCCGATATGGTCTACACCAATGGCAGGATTTCTACCGTCAACAAGGCCCAACCCTGGGCTGACGCCGAGGCGATCCAAGACGGCAAATTCATTGCCGTAGATTCCAATGCAGACATCAAGGCAATGGCGGGCGATGGCACAAAGGCGATTGACTTGAACGGTCGCTTCGTCATGCCGGGGCTGCATGACATCCACCTGCACATACAGAACGCGTACACGGCCGACGCCCTCGAAGGTGAGCTTCTGTTCATACCATCGGGCATCACCGTCGTCATTCACGCAATTGGTGACGCGACCATCCGGCAATTCATCAACGCCGTTGCCAGGGTCAAGGCGGAGAAAGGGCAACTGGACGGGCGTCACATCGTGTCGCATGCGCTGCTCTTTCATCCCGACGACATGGCGCGGGCGGCTGAACTTGGCATCACAATCGAGTTCTCGCCGGTCTCCTGGTATCCCTCCGATCTCGCCGAAGCGCAACGCGCCGCGCTCGGCGACGAGCGCATGAAGCGTTGGGCACCGATCAAGTCGGCGGTGGACGCGGGTATACGCATCGCGCTCGCCTCCGATGGCCCCATCGCCTGGCACGATCCGCTTGTCGCCCTGGAGGCCGCTGTGACGCGCCGGGCGCAGGGTGGACATGGCGAACCACTTGCGCCCGATCAGGCGATCGATGTCGCCACCGCGGTCGAAGCCTACACGCTCGGCTCAGCCTACCTGACAGGCCAGGATGCCAAGACCGGCAGTATCGAAGTCGGCAAGTTCGCGGATATGGTCGTGCTCGATCAAAACCTTTTCGAGATCGAGCCGACGAAGATCGGCGCAACCAAGGTTCTCAAGACCGTCCTCGACGGAAGGGTCGTCTTCGAAGCGTCGAACGATCCGATCGGCGAGGCTGCGATCGAATCAAGCTTCGACGTCGATCTCGACTTCGGCAGTGAGGGCGGCGGCACGCAACACGGTCGGTGGCACGCGTTCTGCACCTGCTCGAAGTCTCCCGGTTGGGTGGGCAATAGCCCGCCGTTTGGAAGAATTTCATCATTTATGGCCCGTAAAGGCATCATGAGTTACGGAACCCAACCGGGAGGAGAATTTCCGTGACACGATTCTACCTACTATTCTCTGCCGCAGGCCTTTTCGTGATCGCTCTGAGCTACGGCATCGCCCCGGCAACGATTCTTCCGGTTGCGCTCAATGTCTCCGTTGAGGGCACGGACTTGACTCACATCTTTCGTGCCATCATGGGACTTTACCTGGGCATGATCGTGCTTTGGGTTCTCGGAGCTTTCCGGGCGAACCTCACATGGGTAGCCGTGATTGCCGAAGTCACCTTCATGTTCGGCTTGGCCCTCGGGCGAGTGGTCAGCATCGTCATTGATGGTATGCCGAGTATGCTACTCGTCGTCTATGCAGTTCTGGAGATCGCAATGGGACTTTGGGGTGTTCTAATTCTCAAGAAGCCCGTCAGTCCGCGGTTGGAGCCATGATCAAACGGAGGGCCGACGCGTCGTGCTGGCCGACGGGACCACCGTCACGTTGCCCGACACCGAAGAGAACCAGGTGGCATACCCGCAGCCGAGCAGCCAGCGCAAGGGCTTGGGCTTCCCACAGATGCGCCTGGTGGCGCTGCCGTGTCTGGCCAGCGGGGCGCTGCTCGATGCCGCCGAAGGACCCTGCAAGGGCAAGGGCAGTGATGAGCAAACGCTGTTCCGCGGCTTGCTCGGCAACCTTCGGGAGGGGGATGTGCTGCTCGGCGACGCCTACTTCCCCACCTGGTTCCTGCTCTACGCGCTACGACGCCTCGGGATCGACGGCGTGCTCGAGCAGTACGGGGCGCGCAAGCGCAGCACCAACTTCAACATCGGCACCCGGCTCGGCACGAAGGATCACGTCCGGCCCAAGCCCGAACGCCCGGACTGGATGAGCCCGCAGGCGTATGCCGCGGCTCCCGCCAACTTGACCGTGCGCGAGCTTCACACCGGCGGCAAGACCCTGGTTACGACTTTCTTGTGCCCGAAGGACACGCCGAAGGGCATGCTCAAGGCCCTCTACGGGCGCCGAT
This sequence comes from Thiohalocapsa sp. PB-PSB1, assembly GCA_016745215.1. Lineage (GTDB taxonomy): Bacteria > Pseudomonadota > Gammaproteobacteria > Chromatiales > Chromatiaceae > Thiohalocapsa. Next base: position 6,960,433 of record CP050890.1, on the reverse strand, counting down.
GGCAGGTCGCGCTCGATGTGAGAAACATCAAGACGACCCTCGGTATGCAGACCCTGCGTTGCCGAACCCCCGAGATGGCGCGCAAGGCGCTGTGGTCGGTCTTGGCGCCAAGGCGTTCAGCCGAGTCCAATCGGCAATCGGCGCACCCGAATGCGCGTTTCGTCGAAGACCACCATCGCGCCCTCCAACAGATCAGCCGCGATGCCGGGCAGGTTGAGCAGCAGCAGGGACGCCTGTCAGCAAAGGAAGCTCGCGCTCAGGAACCGCCTCGGCCGCGAACATGAGGGCTTGGCGGATATCTCCCGCCTCTAGATCGGGGTAAGCCGCGAGGATTCGGGGCTCGGGCATGCCGTCGGTCACCATGCCGACGACGGTCGCGACCGGGATGCGCAGCGACCGCAAGCACGGCTCGCCTGCCATCTGTTCTGGATTGATCGTGCAGGGATCATCAACCGCCGGGTCCAGCGGCGTAGCGGGTCGCAGTCTCGCCTCCAACATGTTGGACTTTTCCAGCCTTGCCCGATCGATCCACATGGTGTCGGCTCATTTTGCCGCGTTGCGGTACCGAATGCCCCCTCCCTGAGCCGAATCAGGGACGCGCCCGGCGGCCGAATCTCCAGCTATTTGTGGATGATCTCCAAATTATTGGAGAAAGGCAGTTCCCGGAACGACCCCCCGGCTCCCCGGATCGATTCCTAAGTAGAGCATAATCAGTCGCTTAGCCCATCATCACGTCCACTGGTACGTCATTTGCTTAAACCAGATCGTTCCAGCGACCAGCCAGACGACATCCCCATGATCCAACTCACCCTGTGCGTGACCACAAGCGACCGGGACCGGCCCTCAGTGCTGGACACGCTCCGGCGGTTGATCGAGCCGACCCGGGTTCTGTCTGGATGCAACTGCTGCGACCTGTTCCAGGATGCGCAGGACCCGAATCGGATCGCCCTGCTGGAGCGCTGGGAGGACGAGGCGGCGCTGAATCGGCACCTGCGCTCGCGTCCGTTCCGGGCGATCCTGGCGGTGGTGGACCTGTCGGTGGAGCCGCCGGACATCCAATTCGACTGGGTCGCGCAGGGACGCGGTCTGGACTATATCGAGCAGACGCTTTGCACCGGCGTCGCATTAGAGGCAAGCCAATGACACCGAGCGATCGGACCTTCACCGCGAGCGCCTGCGCACTGGCGCTCTCTTTCGGCATGGCGAGCGCGGCGATGGCCGCCGCGCCGGGGTTGGACCTGGACGCCCGCCCCGGCGATGCGGGCGTGACCAGGACTGCGCCGACCGGTGGCGGCGCCGGCGATGCAGGAGCCGACAGCGCCCAGTGCGCCGCCTTTGCCGCGGACTTGGACGCGGACGTGGGCGACATCATCCGCGCCGGCTGCCAGCCGACCACGGCGCAGATGTCGAAGCTGATGGACAACCCGCTGGGCAACGTGGCGATGCTGTTTACCCAGTTCGACTGGTATCAGCTCAAGGACCCGTCCACCGGGCGCATCGAGGACAAGGGCAACTACATGGGCATCTTCCAGTTTCCGAAGGGCCTGGGGGATAACTGGAACCTGATCAACCGGGTCGTCTGGAACGTGCCGAGCATGCCGCTGAGCCAGAACAAGATCGACCGGGCCGGCAACCTGCCGGGCTCGCAATACGGCACCCTGCAGGGCAACACCCTGGCGCCGAGCACCTCGCCGGTATTGCCGATCGACCTGTTCTCGGGCCGTACGACGGGCTTCGGCGACATGTTCTACGTCGGCCTGTTCTCGCCGAAGAAGCCGATCACGATGGGCAAGGGCAAGTTCGTCTGGGGCGTCGGCTTCGACCTGATGGCGCCCACCGCCAGCGAGGAGATCCTAGGCACCGGCAAATGGGGGGCCGGCCCGTCGGCGCTGGGCGTCTATCTCGGGCAAAAGTGGAAGGTCGGCGCCCTGGTGCAGCAGTACTGGGACTTCGCCGGCGACAGCGACCGCGACAGCGTCAACATGATGAACCTGCAGTACTTCTACATGTACAGCCTGGATGAGACCACGTCCATCGGCGCGGCCCCGAACATCATCGCCAACTTCGAGCAGTCCGGCGGCAATCAATGGACCGTCCCCATTGGTCTGGGCATCAACAAGACCATCAACATCGGCAAGGTGCCGGTGCGCTTCGGGATCGAGGCCTACTACTCCGCCATCAAGCCCGACGACGTGGTCGGCACCGACTGGAGCTACCGCTTCTACATGATCCCGGCCGCCCCGTCGGCCCTGTTCAAGTGGATGCAATAGCGCCGGGCGCCGAGCGTCGGCCGAGCATCAGGCGCTTCAAGCCCACCCGAACAAACCAAAGAGGACCCGAAACCATGCCCAACCCGTTGCGCATCGCATCAAAGACCTCGATCGGCGCAGTCTGCGCCGCGCTCGTGCTCCTCTGTGCCGACACGGCATTGTTGCAGACCGCCATGGCCGAGGAGGCACCGCCCGAGAAGCGCCCCCAGGCCTGGTATCCCCGCACGGAGACCATCGGCCCGGACGAGATGTTCGTCGTCGCCCTCGGCACCGGCATGCCCACACCCATCACCCGCGCCCAGAAGTCCACGGCCTGGTACGTCGAACTCGGTAATGGTGACATCTTTCTGTTCGACGTCGGATCGGGCTCCGCTGAGAACCTGTTTGCGCTGCGGCCGGATTTCCATCGCGTCGACAAGATCTTCGCCAGCCACCTGCATACCGACCATGTCGGCGATGCCCCCGTGGTCTGGGTTGGTGGCTGGCTTAGCGGCAGGTACAGGCCACTGCACATCTACGGGCCGTCCGGAGCGGAGCCGGCACTCGGCACCGCCGCTTACGTGGAGGGTCTCAAGAAGACCTACGCCTGGGACATCGCCGGGCGCTCCGGCATCCTGCCGGACGCCGGCGGCCAGCTGATCGCGCACGAGTTCGACTACAAGCAGGACGGCGGCGTGGTCTATGAAGCGAACGGGGTCAAGATCACCTCATTTCCCGCCGTGCACGTGATCGACGGTCCGGTCAGCTATCGTCTGGAGTGGAACGGCTTGAGCTTCGTCTTCGGCGGCGACTCGGCACCCAACAAGTGGTTCATCGAACATGCCAAGGGGGCCGACTTCGTGATCCACGAGATGTTCTACACCCCCAAGGGGCTGGAAACGGCCCTGGGCTTCCCGCCGCGTCAGGCGACCATCGTCTCGTCCTATATCCACACGCCGCCGAGCGGATTCGGCAAGATCATGGCCGAGGTCAAACCCCGTCTGGCCGTGGGCTACCACACCATCCGGCAGCCCGAGCTGGATCAGATGATGCTCGAGGAGGTCCGCAAGGTCTACGACGGGCCGCTGGTGATCGCCGACGACCTGATGGCCTGGAACATTACCAAGGACGCCATTGCGCAACGCGAGGTGGTCAGCGCCGAGCGCGTCCAAGCACCGCCGACCACCCAGGGCTACAAGACCGCACCGCGCAGCGGCCAGGCCAGCTATTCCGAGTACATCGACGCCGGCAAGTGGCCGGGGTATACGCCGCCGCCGCTGCCGGAGCCTTGAGTCTCTGCGCGCCGCGTGGGCTTCGGGCGAGGTCGACAGCTCGGTGTTAACGGGCCAGCCCCTGGAACCCGGCCGCCTATTGGCACAGGCCGCCTTGATCGCGGCCGCCATGGCGGCGCTGGCGCTACGTCGTGCCTGGAACGGGTTGCTGGAGCGGCGGATCATCTGCGCGGACCGCTTGAAGGCGTTGCGTATGCCATCGCTCCATTTCCCCGACCTCCAACCGCGATCCCGGTCGGTGTTGCTGATCTTGCTGACGCTGCTGCTGACCGGCTGCGCCGGGCGAGCGCTGATGCCGACGCCGAATCTCTACAGCGCAGGGGGCGGCGAGCCATTCGCCGAGACACCCCCGGCATGGCGCTCCACCCGCGTGGACCTGCTCTATGCCACCGATCGCGTGCCGGAAACGGACAGCACGGGCCGGCTCGTCTACGGCCACGGGCGCTCCCGCTCCCTCGCCTTCGGCTCGGCCATGGTCGAGATCGGCGACGGCTCGAACTGGGCGGCGCTCGACGCCGATAGCCGCCGCCGGAAGCGCGGCCAGGCTTGGCCTTTGCGGATGGGCTCGCTACGCGAGCTCGGGCGGTTCGTCGAGACGCCCTATCCGTTCACCGTTCAGGACGGCCGCATCGTCGCGAACGCCGCCGTGCTCGCGGAACAGGCCGGCGCGGAGGACGCACTGCGCCGGGAGGTCGCCCGGCGGTTGTCGGCCGCCCCGACCAAGGAGCTGCTCATCTATGTGCACGGCTACAACAACGGCTTCGACGACGCCGCCCTGACACTGGCGGAGCTTTGGCACTTCACCGGGCGCACGGGCGTGCCGCTGCTCTACACCTGGCCCGCGGGGCACGGTGGCCTCAGCGGCTATGCCTACGATCGCGAATCCGGCGAGTTCACCATCTTCCACCTAAAGCAGCTGCTGCGGGCGCTGGCCGAGTTGCCGGAACTGGAAGGCATCCATCTGCTGTCCCACAGCCGCGGCACCGACGTGGCGGTGTCCGCCGAACGTGAGCTGGTCATCGAGGCCCGCGCCGCCGGTGTGGACCCCCGCGCGCGCTACCGCATCGCCAACCTGATCCTGGCCGCGCCGGATATCGACGTCGATGTCCTGGGCCAGCGGGTCATCGCCGAGCGCATCGGTGAGGGCACCGAGCAGGTGACCATCTATGCGTCGCGCAAGGACAAGGCCATCGGCCTGGCGGAGGCGCTGTTCGGCAGCGCGCTGCGCCTGGGCAGGGCCAGCGCGGGCAGGCTGCCGGCGACAGTTGCATCGAGGTTCGAAGACGCGGGCAATGTGGCCATGGTGGAAAGCCGCAGCGCCGGCGGCCTGATCGGCCACGGCTACTTCCACTCCGACCCGGCCACCAGCTCCGACCTGATCCTGGTGCTGCGCGACCGCCGCCCACCAGGCGCCGCGCACGGGCGACCGCTGACGCCGGTCGATGTCAACATCTGGGCGCTGGATGAGGGCTATCCCGGGCGCACGGCCGGTAGGCGGCCATGAGCGTGTTCCGCGACGCTAAAGCGCCCGGGTGCGGTGACTGGTTCGCCCACTTACGATCTGTCGAGCGCCCGTGCGGTGTCGCGACATGCTGCAACCGAGACGGCCTGTTTTCGCGAGCCATGGACCACGAATGCGGCCCGCGTCCGCCTCGACCGGGTCGGTTCTTCTCGGCGCGTTGGCTCATCCTCCTTGCTGCCCTGCTCCTGCTCGGCCCCGCACGGGCCGACTGGATCAACCTCAGCGGCGCCGAGACCGCGCCGAACATCGCCGAGATCACCGTCTTCGATGATCGCGTGGAGGTGGCGCTGGAGGTCTATATCGGCGACCTGGAACGCTTCGAGGCCCTGGTCCCGGACGACTGGCTGCGCGACGAGGCGGCCGCCCGGCCCACGGCGGCGGAGCGGTTGGCGCGCTTCTCCGAGCAGGGCCTGAGCTTCGTCACCGACACTGGAGAGACCCTGCAGGCGGAGCTTCGGCTCGCCGAGGCGCGCCTGCGCAAGGACCGCGTCTCGCCCTTCGCCGGCATGATCAACCCGTTCACCCGCGGCCGGGTGCCGGACGCCCCGGCGGACAAGCGGGTGCTCTACGCGGAGCTGGTCTATCCCTTCGCCGGTGGCGCCCCTGAGAGTCTGACCATCAGCCCGCCACTGGACGCCGAGGGCCGCCCGCGCGCCACCATCGGCTTCATCGTCTATCACAAATCCGTGCCGGTGATCGACTTCCGCTACCTGGGCGCCCCCAGCACCCTGACGCTGGACCCGGACCCCTGGTACTCGGCCTTCGACAACCCGAACCTCAAGCGCCACCACAAGGACGCCCTGATGTCCTACCTCTACGTGGAGCCCTACGAGGTGCGCCACGAGATCCTGACAAGGGTGAAGGACCTGGGGGAGTGGATGGACCTGGGGCTGCGCGGCGAGCGCACTATCGAGATCGACGAGCTGGAGCCGCTGAAGGCGCGCATCGGCGACTTCCTGCTGAAGAAGAACCCGGTGCGGGTGGACGGCGAGGCGCTGCGGCCGATCCTCGACCGCACCAACTATGTGAAGGTCGCGCTCACCGGCATCCGGATCATGGAGGTCCCAGAGCGCCTGGAGATCGACTCGGCCATCGTCGGCGTCATCATCAGCTACCTCACCGACGGCCTGCCGCAGACGGTGACCGTGGACTGGGAGCTGTTCACCGACCTGATCCAACGCGTGCCGGCGACGGCGACGGACCCGGCCGGCCCGCTGGCGACCTACGTGACCCCGGACCAAAACGTCCACACCTGGACAAACTACCTCAAGAACTTCGCGCTGCCGACGGTGCGGCAGACCGAGGTGGCGGGCTCCCTCGGCGAGTTGCGTGTGCCCGTCGTCAGCCTGCTATGCCTGATCGGGCTCATCGGCGCCGCAGGATGGACGCTCGCGAGCCGCCGCGGGCACCGACCCCTGCGCCTGCCGCTCACCCTCGCGGCGATCTGCGCGGTGGGCGCGGCGGCTGCCTACCCCTTCGCCCGGCTCGACATGGACCGCCCGGCTGCCATGGCGGGCACGCTCGACGACGCCCGCGCCGCGGGCCTGCTCGCGACCCTGCTGAAGAACGTCTACCGCGCCTTCGACTTCCGCAACGAGGAGGACGTCTACGACAAGCTGGCGCTGACCGTCGACGGCGACCTCCTCACCGAGCTCTATCTGCAGAACCGCCGCTCCATGGCCATCCAGCAGGCCGGCGGCGCCCAGGCCAAGATCAAGGAGGTGGTGGTGGAGGACGCGCAGGCCGAGCGGGTGGACGGCGACGGACTGACCTATGCCCTGCACGGCAGCTGGACCGCCCTGGGCACGGTGGGCCACTGGGGACACCTGCACCGGCGCCAGAACCGCTACGAGGCCGTGGTGACCCTGGGCGCCCGGGACGGCGTCTGGAAGATCGTCGGGCTGGATTTGCTCGACGAGCAGCGCATCGATCAATCACCAGCCACCACCACCGACACGGCGGCGGCTGATCCACGCGTCGATGCCGCGGGTGCCGGGCGATGATCGACATCCGCGCACTGGACTTCGCCTACCCCGGCAGCGGCTTTCGGCTGCACATCCCGTCGTTTGCGCTGGGCGACGGCGAGCGGCTGGCCGTGATCGGCCCGAGCGGCTCCGGCAAGACCACGCTGCTGAATCTGGTGTCCGGCATCATCACGCCGCAGCGGGGCCAGGTGCGGGTGGCGGGCACCGACCTCGGCAGCCTGAGCGACGCCCGCCGGCGGGCGTTTCGCATCCGCAACGTCGGCTTCGTGTTTCAGGACTTCGAGCTGCTGGACTATCTGGACGTGCTCGACAACATCCTGCACCCCTACCGCATCAGCGATGCACTGCGCCTGGATCGGACGGTGCGGACGCGGGCACAGCGGCTGGCCGACGACCTCGGCGTCGGCGACAAAAGCTCACGCGCCACCCGAGTCACCTCTCCCAGGGCGAGCGCCAGCGCGTCGCCATCTGCCGGGCGCTGCTGCCAGAGCCCCGCCTGCTGCTCGCCGACGAGGCCACCGGCAACCTGGACCCGGCCAACAAGGGCCGCATCCTGGACCTGCTGTTCGACAGCGTCGCTGCCCGCGGCGCCGCGCTGCTCGCCGTCACCCATGACCACGAGCTGCTGCCGCGGTTCGAACGGGTGTTGGACTTCGCGGACTTTCAGTCCGATGTCCGGGCGGATCCGGCGGCCGATTCCGAACGGCGGCCGGCGCCATGATGGACAGCCTCTACGTCGCCTGGCGCTACCTGCGCTATCACTGGGGCCGCAGCCTGACCCTGGTGGTCTGCGTCACCCTGATCGCGGTGCTGCCGCTGGCGCTGGAGCTGCTGCTCGCCGAGAGCGAGCGCCAACTGCTCGCACGCGCTGAGGGCACGCCGCTGGTGGTCGGCGCCAAGGGCAGCTCCCTGGACCTGGCGATGAACAGCCTGTACTTCGGCGACTCGGTGCCGGAGCCGATCTCCATGGCCGCCGTCGACGGCATCGCAGACACCGGGCTGGCGCTGCCGATCCCGATCCATGTCCGCTTCAAGGCCCGCGGCCATCCCATCGTCGGCACTAATCTCGACTACTTCGCATTCCGCGGGCTCCGGGTCCAGGCCGGTCGCAATCTCGCGCTGCTCGGCGAGTGCGTGCTCGGCGCCCGCGCGGCCCAAGCCCTGGGGCTCAATCCCGGCGATACCCTGTTGTCCTCGCCCGAGACCCTGTTCGACCTCGCCGGCGTCTATCCGCTGAAGATGCAGGTGGTGGGCGTGTTGGCGCCGACCAGAAGCCCGGACGACCTCGCCGTATTCGTCGACCTGAAGACCGCCTGGGTCATCCAGGGCCTGGTCCACGGCCACCAGGACCTCGCCGCGGTCCGCGACCCGAGCCTGGTCATGGACCGCGCCGACGGCAACCTCACGGCCACGGCCAAGCTGGTCCAATACACCGAGATCACGCCCGAGAACATCGACAGCTTCCACCTGCACGGCAGTCCGGAGGACTACCCGATCACGGCCGTCATCGCGCTGCCCGACGACGCCAAGGCCGCCGCCCTGCTACGCGGTCGCTACGTCGCCGCCGGCGACCGGGGCGAGGCGCAGCAGATCCTGGTCCCGGCGGAGGTCATCGCGGGCCTGCTCGCGAACATCTTCCGCATCAAGGGCGTGCTCGACGCCGTCATCCTGGTGGTTGGCACCGCGACCCTGCTCGCCCTGATCCTGGTGCTGGCCCTGTCGCTGCGCCTGCGCGCCAGCGAGATCGAGACCATCTTCAAGCTCGGCTGCAGCCGGGCCACCATCGCGCGGCTGCTCGGCGCCGAGATCGCCCTCATCCTCGCCGCCGCCGCCCTGCTCACCGGCCTGCTGCTCGCCGTCGTCGCCCACCATGACGAGGCGCTGGTGCGGGCCCTGTTCATTCGCTGACCCTTCGGAGCCCCGACATGAAGACCACCGAACGCCCATCGCCCTGGCCGGCCATCGCGGCCCTGATCCTGCTGTTGCCCGCCGCAGTCCTCGCCCAAGACAAGCTGCGCATCTACAGCGTCAACTACCCGCTGACCTACTTCGCCGAACGCCTCGCCGGCGACCTGGCCGAAGTGACCTTTCCGGCCCCCGACGATGTCGACCCAGCCTTCTGGATGCCGGACACCGAGACCATCGCCGCCTATCAAGCCGCCGACCTCATCCTGCTCAACGGCGCCGACTACGCCAAGTGGACCGCCAAGGTCAGCCTGCTGCGCTCACGCCTGGTGGATACCTCGCGCGCCTACCGCGACGCCTACATCCGCGCTGCCGGCACCGTCACCCACAGCCACGGCCCCGGCGGAGAGCACGACCACGGTGGCCTGGCCTTCACCACCTGGCTGGATCTCAGCCAAGCCGCAAAACAGGCCGAGGCCATTGCGCAGGCCCTGATCCGCAAACGCCCCGACGCCAAGGCGCAGATCGCGCGCAATCTCGACGCGCTCAAGGCGGACCTCCTGGCCCTCGACGCGCGCATGGCCGAGATTGCAAGCACCGACCCCCGGCGCCCGCTGCTCGGCTCCCACCCCGTCTACCAATACCTCGCGCGCCGCTACGGGCTGAATCTGAAGAGCGTCATGTGGGAGCCGGAGGAGATGCCGAACGCGGCCCAGTGGGGCGAGCTTGAAAGAACGCTTAAGGACCACCCGGCGAGCTGGATGCTCTGGGAGGGCGATCCCGCACGGGCGAACGTCGAGCGCCTGCGCGCACTGGGCATCGCCAGCCTCGTGGTGGACCCTTGCGCGAACCGGCCCGCGGAGGGCGACTTTCTGAGCGTGATGACCGAGAACGCGAACAACCTGGAGCGGGTCTTCGGGCACCAAGGCGGCGCGCGGTAGCCTGCGGCGGTCGGTGTGCCGCAGCAACCAGACCTAGAACAAGACTTGGAGGCGCCCGGCGACATAGAGCGAGTCATCGATGTCGCGATCGACCGAGGAGAGGTATTGCACGTTGGCGGAGAGTCGGATGGCGTTGGTGATCGCCAGGTTGTAGAAGGCCTCGACCCCCTGACCATGATCGTCGAAGTTGGCCGTCTCTTCGATCAGGGTCTTTTCCAAGTCGTTGTAGAAGTAGCCCATCCCGTACAGGTCATTCGGTCGCTTGGAGATGATGCCGCGCCCGCCGACGCCGAGGTTGAGGCTTGTCTTCCACGGGTTGGTTCTGTTGTCCGCGAAGGTGAGGCTGCCGAAGATCCCCCAACCCTGGAGGTCGGGAACCTTGTTGGTGAGGTTGACCGGTCCCTCGTGGGTCCCCTTGACCGACAGGTACTGCCAGAAGGAGCCGCCGACGATCCAAGACTCGCGCTTTGTGGATGTCTTCAGCCCTTCTGTCGACACGAAGGTGACGGAGCCGAGCTCGGTGAAGTCCTTGTCGAAGAAATACGTGAAGGAACCGTTCACGCCGCCGGGCAGGCCTCGGAGCCGGTACTGATAGCTCGCGTTGGTCGCCCAGATGCCCCCCTTGTCATCCAGGTCCTCGAAACAGTCGCTGTTCGCGCACTGGGTGCCACTGAGCAGCAGGCTCGTGATGCTCAGATCGCGGTTGGGGAGCACCACGACGCCGGCGCCGAGGGTGGATGAGGGCACGTACAGCGCCGGTGTTGGGTAGTTCAGGCTCCAGTTCATGAACTGGGTGCGGCCGCGCCCGCCGGCGAACTCACTCGGCGCTCCGTCGCCGTAGAGGTCGAGCTTGCCGAAGATGACGCCGAAGCGCTCGCTGAACATCTGTAGCCAGGAGAGTTGCGACAGCGCCAGGTCATAGCCCGCGCCGAGCACGTTGTAGTTGGTCGGGGACAGGGATGCGGTGTTCGCCGGCGTCAGTTGGCCCGTGTTGGCACTGGCGCTCTTGTCACCCACCAGCGACTCCGCACGGACCTGGATCATGGCCCCGGGCACAATGCCGGCGCGCATCAGATCGATGGTGAAGTTGTAGGTGAGGTTGGCGCCGAAGCGGGTGGCGCCGGACTGCCCGCCATCGACGACGGAGTCGGCCCAGCTCACCGTGTCTACATCGAACTGAAAGCCGTTGTTGGCCCACTCGGTTCGCCTGCCGCCGAAGTCGCCCAGGAGATAGGCCCGTTCGCCGAGACCGCCGCCGTAGTTCGGTATCGGCACGATGCCGGGGCGGGACGCCGGGGTACCGTTCTTGTCCGAGGCCTTGTCCGCCGCGGCATCGTCGGCCCCGGCTTGACCGGAGGCCCCAAGCCCCGCCAAGGCAAACGCCAACCCAACGCAGAATACTGTGATCTGTTGGCTCATGTCAGTACACACTACCGGCTCACCACTTCCAAGTTGAACTGAATGCGCTTGTCGGCCGACTCGGTGCGCGCCCGGCCCCCCTCGTCCATGAGGTACTGCCGGTTTGAGATGCCGCATCCATACTCGCGGACGGGCAGCAGCCCTTTCGATGCGTCCGCGGCGACTGTCCCGGATGCCACTGAGATCCCGAAAGCCTGCCGAGAAGCAATGGCCTTGGCCCCGGGACGACACTCATGTTCGTCACGCTTGAATCTGCTCTCATTCTCGATTTCAATGAAGGCGACCAGCGCCGGTGGAAATCCTGTCGAGCATCGGGCGATCTCCCGCGCTTGCGGCTATTGAGCAAAGGCATGCCGGAGTGGCTCAGCCGACCTCGACGGTGCCGTCCTCGCTGATCTTGATCTTGTCCCCGGTCTTCACCGTGTTGATGAAGTCCTCGCCGAGTTGATCGATCGTGATCACGTTGTTGCCGTTCCAGACACTGTCGATGATCAACCCGGCGACGGAGACCGAGTCGACGTGCTCCGCGTACAGCATCGCCTTGGGTCCCAGGCCAAGGCTTCCCACGCCCATCAACGTGGCCCCGCCCATCGTGGAGCCCACACCCGATGGAAAACACAGGATCCCACCGGCCAGGTTCTTCCCGGACCACTCCTTGTTCGTGGGATCTGTGCAGGGCGCGCTTTCCGTGTTGCCTGCGAACAGGTTCTCCATGTACGAGGCTGACACATTGAACGGCGATTTTGACGCCAGCGCCTCGCCTTCCGCCGAACCGGGGATCAGCGGGCGCCCCTTGAATGTCTTTGCCATGTTGTTTCTCCAGATTGTCGAGTTTGCGATTTGAAAGACCTCAGGCGTTTTCAGGAATTTTGCCTGTTATGATGGTCTCAAGGAGCGCGTCGTCGGTCAGATAGCGGACGAACGGGTAGTAGTTCCGCGTCTTGGGAGAGTTGGTGACCGCGAACATCTTCTCGGAGAAGCCCTTCATGCCTGTGTAGCTCAGCGAGCACATGTTGCTGAAGCGCATGTTGGCCGCGTTCATCTTCCCGAACAGCACCGGCTCGTCCTTGAGCAACCGATCGCGCACCGGAAACGGCGAGAGCAGCTTGGTGGGAATGGCCGGCGCGTCCAGGCCCCTCTTCTCCAGGGCCTCTGTGACCATTGTTCCCCAGTCGAAGACTTCCTTGTAGGTGTTGTGCGGGCAGCCGATCAGCGCGACGGTCGGGTCTTCCGGCCGGTCGTCGAAATCCGTCGGGAAGGTGGCGAGCACCCGCGCCTGCTCTTCATCGTCGAAGACGTAGGTCTGGTATCCCTCCATCAGCAGATCGCGCCCCTTGTCCTTGGCGTCGGGCGTGAGGTTCTCCACGTGATAGAGGCCGACGGCCCCGGCGGCGGCCGTAGCGCTGCCCATCTTCTTGAGCAGATGCATGTTGTCGTTGGAGACTTCTGTGCCGAGGTACTGGTCGATGCCCACGATGTAAGGGTTGGCGTCGATCACCTTGCGGCCGATGGCCGTGCCGAGTACGCCCCAGTCCGGCTCCTTTGTGGTCTTCACGTCGACGAGCCAGCTCGACATACGGCCCTCGTCGGTCATCAGGCCGAACAGCGGCGCCTTGCCGAGCAACGCGCAGAGCAGTTCCATGCCGGAGGCGTTGCGGTTCGTGCGAAGACCAAGCGCGGAGTTGCCGTAGTTCACCGCGGACGACTCGGCCCAGGCGACGTAGGTGCCCGGCTCGGGCCTGTTGCCGACCTCCTCTACGTAGCAGGCGCAGCTGCGCATATTCAGGTCCGGAGCGCCGAGCTGCGCATGCATCCAGTCGAGATCCCGCTGCACGCCGTAGAGCTCGTAGATGATCTTCATATCCGCCGCGTTGTTCATGACGTTGTAGACGTCGTAGCAGCGCGGGTTGACGGTGTAGGGGGCGTAGGCCTTGATGCCCGCGTCCGCGCATTCCTGGAACATCTTGATCATCGGCAGGAGGTAGTCCTGCCCCGTGAACAGCGAGCTGTGCGGCGCGCCGCCGAGATCAACGAGCCTTTCGGCTCTGAAGGCATTGCCAAACTCGACGATGATCTTCATCACCTTGGCCAGTTCCGGCCCCTTGTCGCCGTTCAGAATGGCCTGCTCCTCGTCCGTGAGCGGCATCTGGTACGGCGCCGTGGGGTCATCAGACTTCGGTTTGCTGCTGCGGTCGCTGAACCCCGCCGTTGGCTTCCCGTCTGCGTCATATGATGTCATGTCGGAGTAAGCGACCCCGATGTGGTCGGGACGAAGCGCCCCGCCGGAAGCACCCGTTTCGCTGGTTGGCTTTGCGTTACTCATGATGGTTATCTCCGTCAGTTCTCAAACGAGGTGTCAGGCGGGTTGCGGCGCGTGGTGTTGTCAGGACATCCCGGCAAACACCGCCCATTCAGGTTCGGTTCACTCCAGTGGAATGTCGATCCGGTGAAGGCCGGGAGTGCTTTCGCTGAAGTTCGACAAGTAGAGGCCGTTACTTGCCGGCGTCACCGCGGCGATGGAGGTCACGCGCGTCTGGTAGTGGGAGGTGAACCACAGCGGCGTCGAGGCATCCGGGCTGAGCAGCAGGATGCTGTTGGTCGGCGCCATGCTGATCAGCTGCGGGTGCTTCATCAGGAACGGCTTCACCTCGGGATTCATGTGGGCGTAGTCCAACTGCGGGCTGCGCTCGGCGATGAAGGTGACCCAGATCCGGCCCTTGGAATCGCGGCGCATGCCGTCGCCCAGCCCCGGCAGATCCTTCCAGAGCACCTCGCTCTCGCCCGCCCTGTCGCCGGAGAGGTGCAGGCGGTGCAGCTGGAACCGGACGTTGTCGGTCATCAGGACCGAGTCCTCGATGCCGTCGCCGTCGGCGTCGGCCTCCATCAGGATGCCGTCGGTGAACGCGTAGCCGGCGCCCACGAGGCCCACGGTCTGATCCTCGAAGTCATACATCCAGAGCCGTCCACTGTTGCCCAGCATGACGACCGTGGCGATGGAGCCGGGGCCGCCCATCGTGGCCCCATCGGTGACGTAGGACTCGGTGAAGTAGACGCGTTTGCCATCGGCGCTGACGGCGGCGTCGTTGGTGATCGCGAGCGGGCGGCTGTTCGAGTCGTCGAGCGAGTCCACGCGCACGCGCTCCTGCTGGTCGATGGGAATCACCGTCGGCTCGATGGGATCATCGTAGTGCGGCACCCGCGTGACCAGCGCGGTCACCTCCTTGGTGGCGAGATCGAGGGTGTACAGTCCCACCTCCTCGCCCTCGGGGTATTGCTGTCCGCCACGCCGGGAATTGGTGGTGATGATCTTGGTCGTTTCGCCGGGAATGTGGTGAAGGCCCGCGGCCATCACCGGCACGTCGACGAAGCGCTCGGCCTTCTCGGTCTTCAGGTCGACCTTCCAGATCCATCCGTCGCGACCGGTGGTGTAGGCGACGGTCTCCTCCTCGTTCAGAAAGACGTCGTCATAGCCACCGATCTCGGGCGCGATGGTCTTCACGGTGTCGTAGATGAAATCGTTGTCCGTCTTCACGTCGAGGATCGACTGCGGGATCGGCCCGACCTCGAACTTCGGGGGGACCGCCACGTCGTCGGTCGCATTCGCGGGCAGGGCCGCCAGCAACGCAGCGGCCAGACCGGCCCCAAGGATCAGCCGGGCGGCCAACGCCGGCCCCGCCGACAAGGCCCGCTTCAGGCTCGGCGCCGCAAAATTCGCCCGGTGGGGATTCAGTGCTGACATTGTGGTTTCCTCTTCATGCTTGTCATCGTGAGTACTGGTTCACCAGGCTGCCCAGCCCGGAGATGCGTATCTCGATCTGCTGGCCCGGCGTCATGAAGCAGGCGCCGACCGATGTGCCGCAGGCGATCACGTCACCGGGGTAGAGCCGGATCTCGCTAGCGATGCGAAAGACCGCCTCGCGCGGCGAAAAGATCATGTCACTGACCGGGTAGTCCTGCTTCTTCTCACCATCGAGAAACGCCTGAACCTGCAACTCATCCGGTTCGATCCCCCGCACGATCCACGGGCCGATCGCGCCGAATCCGGGATAGCTCTTGGCTCGTGTCCATTGGGGGAATTGCTTGTTCTCGAACAAGGGCTCCGCAGCCGTCGTGTCGTTGACGCAGGTGTAGCCGAAGATGTAATCGTCGATGGCCTCGCGCTGCGGCCGGAAACACTCGCGACCGATCACCACCCCCAGTTCGGCCTCGAACAACACCTTGTCTGCGTATCCTCTGGGGGCCGGGATGTCACCCTGGTGTCGATTCAGGCAATCCGCCAGCTTCGTGAAATAGAGCGGCGAAATGGGGAGGTCGTTGCCGTCGTGCACCATGGCCTCATGCAGGTTGTTCCACAGGCCCAGAAACTGCCTTGGTTCAACCGGCGCGAGCCATTCGGCGTCCTGTACATCCAGTTTTTGACCCGTCGGCACCGGGTCGGCAAACAGGTCGCCCTCATGGATCAGGATATCCTCGTCCTGACACAGACCAAGACGAGCTGTCCCATCAAGCACTATGCGACACCAGGATTTCATGTCAGCCCTCGTCTCCAATGTCTCGTTTACGCGTTCAAGCAACGCTGATCGTCGCCAAGCATCTGCACCTGAGCCTGCAGTGCGGTCTCGTCCCCGACTGTTTTGCTGCGATGCCCTTTGCCTGACGTGTCTTCAACGATGGTGACGTCGCCGGGTCCGAAGTGTCGGATCGTGCCGTCGCTTACCTCAAAGTGTACGGCCAATCTCATAGCCCTCGAAAATTGCCGTTAGGTAGTTCCCCGGATTACGGCTGTCGCCGATGTTGAAGATGTCCTCTACGTCCAGCCCATTAGCGATGGCGTCGAAGGGCGTTTTGTTTGAAACATAGCCGAGGGCCAGAATGACGCTGTCGCAGTCGATCTCAAACGTAGCGGCCTTGTCGTCCGATGGGTACACCAGAATGCCGCGATCCGTGACTGCCTTGATCTTCGTCTTGGTTCGCCGTTCGATGCCGTGAAAGTCGCCCAGTTCTCGAAGCATCTGGAGGTTTATGTAGACTACCGGTTGGCTGCCGCCGCCGTGCTCTGCGGCCTCGACCAGGATAATGTTCTTACCCTTCTGAGCCAGCCAGAGCGCAGTTTCGATTCCAAGGAGCCCTGCGCCGATCACCGCTATGGTGTCACCCTTGAGGATGTCGGGCTGCATCAGGACATCTTCGGCCAAGTGCACGTTGGGCCGATCGCCACCCTCCAGCCAGCTGGGTTCATTCGGACTCGCCCCGGTGGCGAAGACGACGCTGTCAGCATCTTCCGCATCGATAATTGCTTTCTTGACCTCAGTGTTCAGCCGTACCTCGATCTTGTTGCGCTCCATCTCGCCGAGGTACCAGTCAAGCAGCTTCCCATCATCCTGCTTGAACCAGGGCACGCCTGCGGGAATCAGTGCGCCGCCGAGCTTATCCCGTTTCTCGAACAGCACCACGTCATGCCCCCGCATAGACGCAACACGCGCCGCCTCCATACCGGCAGGACCGCCGCCCACGACCACGACCTTCTTCTTGCGCATTGTCGGCGTCAGTGCCATCTCTGCCTCTCGTGCGATCGCCGGGTTCACAGAGCAGGTGGTTTCACCGCCGATGCCAGGATGAGTCAAGCAGCCTGTATGGCAGGACAGGCAAGGCCGGATCGATTCGCAGCGACCGCGCCGGATCTTGTTGACGATGTCGGGGTCGGCCAGGAGCGGTCGCGCAAGTGTGATACCCTCGGTTTCGCCGTCCTCGATCGCCTTCACGGCCAGTTCGGGATCGTCCATGCGCCCGGCCATCAAGATTGGAATCTTCTTGACAACCTCCTTCAGTGCTTTACCAAAGGGTCGGTACATGCCAGGTTCGAAGTAGTTAGGCGGGTGGTTCCAGTAGTGGGCATCAGTGTTGCCTGCGTCGATGTTGAGGGCATCGTAGCCGGCATCCTCGAGCATTTTTCCTACCTCGAGGCCTTCCTCCAGTGTGCGTCCGATCTCCAGAGACGGGTCCTGTCCGGGCAGGATGCCTTGAGCGTGACCGCGCATGCGCGTAGTGACAGAGAAGCGCATCGTGACGGGGAAGTCGTTGCCGCAGCTCTTCTTGATGACGTCCAACGCCTCTGTAGCGAACCGGAGACGGTTTTCTAGGCTTCCCCCATACTGGTCGTTACGTCTGTTCCAATGGGCGACCGCAAACTGATCTAGCAGAAAGCCTTCGTGGATAGCGTGCACCTCGACGCCATCATAGCCTGCGCGCTGTGCCAGCTTGGCGGCGATGCCGAACTTCTGCACAATCTCCCGGATCTCTGCTGTACTCAGACCGCGGTGTTGGAAACTCGGATCATGCAGGTTGGGGTTTTCTGAGGCGGAGATCGCTTGATTCAAGAATAGTGAGGGGGGTACGCCACGACCAAAGCCCGCTGAGATCTGCGCGAAAATTTTCGCGTCAAAAGCGTGAACCTGCTCGACGACTCTGCGGGAGTTGACCACCCACCTCTTATGATCCACGTCACAGGTTGCGAATCCGGGCAACGGAAACTTCTCTATCCTGTTGTCGACTTTATGCGCGCCGGTGACGATCAGCCCCGTGCCGCCCCGTGCGATGCTTCCATAGTAGTTCACCGCGCGCTGGTTGTAGCAACCGTACTCGTCGGTGATCCCGATGATCGTCATTGCGCCAAGCGAGTAGCGGTTCTTGACGGTGATCGAGCCTATCTTAATGGGTTCGAACAAGACAGCATGTTTTGGATTCAACATAGTTGAACACCCTTCATTGCTTGGCAGCTTTGAATTCTGACAAATGGACCGGAGGGGCGGGAGGGGCGAAATTCACCTCCTTTAACTCAATCTCCAGATCTTCGAAATGGGTTTCCCCATCGGAATCCGTGTAGATGCGAACATATTGCACTGGATCAGCCCTCCTCGGTCATCTGCACGCAGACCTGAAGGGAGGTCACGTCTCCGACTGTCCAGCTGCGATGCCCCTTGCCCGTCGTGTCTTCAACGATGACGACGTCGCCCGGCCCGAAATGCCGGATCTCGCCGTCGCTGACCTCGATTTCCGACTGGCCGGCCAGATAGAAGAACGCCTGTCGCGTCGGCGTCGGATGCCAGTCCCCCGCCCAACCCGAAGGTATTGCGAAGTACATCCACTGCTTGGCCGCGTTGGCCTCCGACAACTGAACCGGAGGGGCCGGAGGGGCGAAATTCACCTCCTTTAACTCAATCTCCAAATCTTCGAAATGAGTTTCTCCATCGGAACCCGTGTAGACGCGTACGTATTGCATTTTCTATTTTCCTAGGAGGGTATCTGCGATTGGTGTTAGCAACGTAATGGCGAATAGATCCCCTTCATGGATCAGGAACTGCCCGCCCCGGCGCAAGCCAGGACGAGCACTCCCATCAACAGGTAAGTGGCACCTGTCCCATGCCTGCGCCGATTAAAGCCCGTTCCAGCCGCCGCTCATGTTCAGGAACTGCGCCGTGTAGTAGTTGCAGCCGCCGTCAAGCAGCGAGGCGGCCATGTGCGCCATCTCTTTGGGCTGACCCAGGCGACCCATGGGGATCGGCTTGCACGCTTCGGCCACCGCCTCGGGGTTGGTCACGCCGAGGGTGACCCGATAGCCGGGGTAGTCGCAGAACATGCTGCCCATGCCGTTGAGGCAGACCTGATGCGGCGCGATGTCGAGCGCGACGGCGTTGATCAGGTACTTCGCGGCGGCGCGGGTGGCGCCATAGGCGGGGACGCCGGGAAAGTTCTTGGCGCCGGTGGCGCTGACCTCGATGAGGACGTTGCCCGACTTCTGCGCGACGAGGGGCGGAATGATCGCCTGCAGGGCGTACTGCGTCGAGCGCAGGTTGCCGTCGACATTCGCCGTCATGTCCTCGTCGGTGATTTTGTCCCAGGGTTCGACGTTGTGGATGCCCGGGCGGATGAACGCCGCATCGTAGCCGCCGAAAACCTCCATCGCGCGGTCGACCAGCTTCTGGACCGCGCCCTTGGCGTTGACGTCGGGGATGTCGACCACCTCGACCTTCCCGCCCATCGCCTTCAACTCGGCGACCAGGTTCGGCGCAGACGTCTCGGCGCCCTCGATGACGACATTGGGGTCGCTGATCACCAGGTCGTGGTTGCGCTCGGCCAGCGCCCTGGCCACCCAGGGGCCGATGTGCTGCGCGGTGTCGGCGACGATGGCGACGCGCTTATCTCTCTTGGTCATGAGAAGGTTCCTCTCGTTGGATGATAAACGCCTGACGGCGTATTCATGGCTTGCCGCCGGTTAGGCGGCGGTTCGGCTAGCTATCGATGCCGTACATCTCGTAGGCCCTGCTGCCCATGAGCTTGAGCCCGGCCGGATAGTCGTGCTTTTGGCCGACGATCTCGATGTAGGAGGCCGTATCGGCGGCCTCCGCCTTCTGCATTGCCGCGTCCAACTCACCGTTGGTCTGCACCTTGGCAGTGAACCAATCCTTGCAGCCGAGCGCTGCCGGCAGGGTGTGGTAGTCCCACGGCGCCAAGTCGTTGTAGACCCAGTCCGGGTACTTCTCCAGCACACGTTCGACCCCATAGCCTGAGTTATTGAGGACGAAGATCACCGGCTTGACGCCGTGTCGTCCGTAGTTGCCTAGCTCATTGGCGGTCAGTTGGTGCGAGCCTTCGCCAGTGATCAGCACGGTGCGCCGAGACCGGTCGGCGATCGCAGTTCCCAGGGCGGTGCCTGTGGCCCAGCCGATCGAGCCCCACAAGGTCTGGTTATGGTAAACCGCGCCTTCAGGCATCAGCAGACCGCCGGTCGCAACCGCGCTCGTGCCGGTCTCGGCCACGAGGATGTCATTCGGCTGCAAGAACTGCTGATAACGGCCGGGGAGCGATTCCTGGGTGATCGGATCATTCGGCCCACCGACCAACGTTGCCGGTGCCGGACGCTGGAGCTTCACATCGGCGAACTTCTTCACCTTGGCGGCAAGCGCTACAAACATGTCTCGCATGCGAACATTGCTGTAGACGCGGCCGTCCACTTGCGTGTGGTCGATACCGATCGTGATCATCTTGGCGGGATCGATGTCGTGCGCAAAGGCGGCCGTGGAGATATCGGTAAACAGGACGCCGCCGGCGTTGATCACGACATCGCAGCCTTCGACCGCTTCGACGACATTGGGGGCCGAGAACTTACCGGCATAGCCTCCGAGGAACTGCGGATGTCCTTCGGAGATCGCGGCCTTGTCCATGGCCGTGGTGGCAAACGGCAGGCCGCTGGCCTCGATCAGCGCGGTCACCTCCGGCTGGAGACCAAAACGGGAGATCGTGAAGGCGGGAAGGATGCACCCGGTTTTTGCGGCCTCCAGCTTGGCGAGAGCGGCGTCCACGGCAGCCTTGAGCTCTTCCGCATCACTCTTCGGCTCGGGAAAGGGTTCCAGCGCGGGACCGGTAATGGGCCTGGTGGCAAGGTCCTCCGCCACGATGATGTATGCCGGCTGCCGGTTGGCCATCGCCGTGGCGATGACCCGCTCCATTTCATAGACGCAGTTGTCCGGTGTCAGGATCGCATACACACATGCCGATTGGGCCGAGATATTGATAAAGTTCTGAAACACCCCATCGCCAAGCGTATGGTGCACGTGCTTGCGCAGGTGCTGATGTCGCATGCTGGACATGCCGACCAGATGAAAAATGGTCGACCGCTCGGCCTTCGCGCCCATCACCCCGCAGAGTGCGCTCAACTCGCCGACCGCATAGGTTGTATTGAGCATCGAGGCGCCGCGAATACGGGCGTACCCGTCAGCCGCATAAGAGGCGTTCAGCTCATTGGAGCACCCACGCCACTCGATCGACTTGTGCGACGCAATCGCGTCGTTGATCGGGAACGCGTAGTCACCGGGCAGACCAAAGCAGTCGGTGATGCCCAGTTTGGCCAGCCGATCAACGGCATATTCGGCGACTGTCGGTTTAGACATGAGTCATTTCTCCTCTTGCATGGTCTACTGAAGCGGTTTGTGAGCGGCCGGGGCATGTGTGTCTTCCGCGGCCTCCCCCGGAGACGATCCGGCCGCGATTCTTTCGCCACAATTGGGTTCACGTCTCGTCGATCCATTACTTTGATGGAGCGATAGTCTGCGGCTGCCGTTGCGCGTGAGGTATGGGGAAAACTACCCAATCGACCGCCTCGGCGGCCCCACATCTAACCGTCAAGCGACCCCCAGGGACAAGCGTGTACCCAGGACATGTCTTGAATGGGATAAGCCCATTCATGCCCCTTGATTCTCCGCATCCCTGACCTCCGCTACAGCGCAGTAGTCTATGCGATTTTCGCAAGAAATCACCGACCATCTCGTGCCAATCTTGTACGGGACTGGTGGTTCGAAGCGTCTCGGTCGTTCTGCGTCGTGGCACTTATAACAACATGACAATATTGCCATTAATTGATGAAGCAACCAGCTCGACGAGCGCCGCTGACATGCCACGACTAAGCGATTTCCGAAAGAGCGCTTACCGACCATTTGGTGCCAAACCGATGGGGCAGATTGCAATTTCAGCAGGACATGCTAGGGTGCGAGAATCGACCATTTGGTGCCAAGTGTCGGAGCGCGTCGCGGGCGCCCTGCGCACTGATGCCGGCCATCGCCATGCCGTTAAAGATTCTGTTCTGATGATGCACGCACGCAGCAACAATACAGCGTCTATCCCGTTGCACCGGGTAGCCGTCCTGCGCTCTTTCGTCCAATTTCTTGCCGAGGCGGGCGCGCCGGTTGAGCGCTTGGTTCAGCAGTCCGGCATTCCTTACCGAGCACTCGACGATGTAGACAACTATGTTCCTTCGCCCCGGTTTTGGGAATTTCTCATCACCGCTGCACGAAGCCAAGGCATTCCTGATCTTGGCTTCCTTGTTGGGAGCAGATCCGGCGCCGATTCGACCGATCCCAATTTGACAAAGTTGCTCCAACGCTCGCCAACGCTCCATCATGCGGTGATGGAATTCTGCGAGCTGAACAACAAGACGATCAGTCGTAGCAGGACGGGCGTCATTAGGGGTCCGGACGGTGAGCATGCGCGTTTCTATCACAGTCCAAGCTGTGACCGAGACAATCCAGCGATCACACAAATCGGCTGGTTCGGCCTCACCGCGGTCATCGCCGCGATCCGCATATTCACCGGCCCCGAGTGGCAGCCCCACGAGATCGGCGTGATGCCAGATCGCGCACCCTGCGATTCCATCTGCGAGGCGTTTCCCAATACACGTATACGTCGTGGGCAGGAGTACTCTTATGTTGAGTTGGAGAATTCTCTGCTCAGCCTGCCGCCCTTGACTGAGAAAACCGACACCCTCGCTCCTTCGGATTTTGACTATCCTTCCTTTTCGGACAATCTTGTCGGTTCACTCAGACAAGTCTTGATGACCTATCTTCACGAACCGAAGCTGAGCATCGAGCTTGCCGCGGCGCTATGTCACACGAGCAAGCGCAGCCTGCAACGCAGGCTCGCGGAAAGCGGAACCAGCTATTCGAAGGTGCTTGAGCACGCACGCTACGATGTCGCCAGTCGAATGCTGCAAGAACCCGACACGACAGTAACCGATGTCGCGCGCCAGCTCGGGTACAGTGACCCGACGCACTTTGCGCGCGCCTTTCGACGCATTGCCGGCGTCAGTCCGCGGGCGTACCGGAAGGCGCAACTGTCGAGAACGGCGACGGGTTGAGGGGGGCGCCGTCGAAGCGAACGGCGGTCTGTGAGGACGCGCCCGACTCGTTCGTTCTTTGCCCTCCCGGCTCGTTCGTTCTTTGCCATCCCGGCTTGGTTTCGTCAACTGGGAAATCTTTATCGTCGATCGATGACCGAGACGTCATGTCAACCACGGCCAGCGCCGGTCGCATTTCAACGCACGATCTCGAAGAACACTGCCAAGTGCTCGAGCCATGGGATCTGATTCTGCGGCAGATGTCCCCGGGACGGTTCGACGGCAAGTTGAACTACGTCCAGATCAACGGAATGCTGTTGTACCGGGAGCATTGGTCGCAACCTGTCATGGCGACCGGAGGGGCGCCCGCGGGCTACATGTTGTTCGGCAGCCTATCCGCATCCGGCATCCTAATCGAACCCGGTTCGAGCAAGGATGGTCGAGCGTGCCAAAGATTGGCCCTGGAGCAGCTGCCGCGCGACGACGGGCGAGGCGAGGCGGCCTGTCCGCAATGGCTTCGCCGGGCCTGGCTGCTTTCGGCCTTCGCCGCCACCGAGCAGGCTGCCGTCGGAAGCTACCGGCGCTTCGTCGCCGCCGGCATGGGTCAACCTGCGCCTTGGGAGCAACTCGAGCACCAGGTCATGCTGGGCTCGGAAGAGTTCGTGGATAACCTCCGGCGCAGACTGCCGAAAGACCGGGATCTCTCGGAGGTGCCTCGCGCACAGCGCCGTCCGCTCGCCAAGCCGCTGACGGAGTACGCCGCGCTGTACTCGGATCGCGATGAGGCAATTGTCGCTGCATATGCCAGCGGTGGCTATACGCTCAAAACGTCGTTACCAATCTGAGCGCGAATGCCGATGCGTTATTGTGCTCAGTGTTGTTCGCCGGGTTGTCGATATACTGGTAGTTCAATGTCAGATCGACGTTGGGGAACAAAGGAAACCTGTAGAAAATCTCGTAGTTGGTTTCTCTGGGTGTTCCCGGCGTCGCGGAGTCGACCGAGTTGATCGCCGCGCCAAACACATCGGTTTCAAAGCGCAGAGGGCCTAACGGCTGGTACAGCAAAAAGCTCAGGCCCACCTGTTGATCCCAGATGGACGCGCCATCGTAGCTTTTCCCGTAACGGCCGATCACGACCGGTCTGCCGTCATCCGCCAGTTCATGCTCGAAGAACGCTGTAAAGCCATAGCCATCCGAGCCGGTGTTCACATTGTCGGGTTCTCCATCTTTGGTGCCGTCGGTGTGCCAACCGGATACTTTCACTATTGTGGCGCGGGCCGCGTTTTTGTTGCTTCTCCACTGCAGCTCCGCACCTTTGTGGTAGTCGCCTGCACCAGGGGAACCAAAATCGTAACGGTCAGCGTTTGCATCGGATATACGAGCCAGTATGGACCAGTTCTCGTTGAAGGCGTAATTCCCGATGATGGCGAGGCCGGAATCGGGAGACGCGTCGGCATTGGGGCTGGTGCCGACGTTCGACAGAAAGGTTGTGTTCGGATTGAGGTGCCGCGATGCCATGAACAGCGCGTCAACAGTCGCCTTGCCGATCCGCAAAGACCACCCCGCCTCCTCGCTGCCTTGCCACCAATAAATCTGGCGCAAGATCAGCGCGGGAGCGTACTCGGCAAACGTATTGGCCGTGCCACCGGCTGCGCCGATGCCTGAGAACCCGAGTGTCTGGGGGCCGAAGTCCGTCCAGTTCCAGCGTCCGTCGACATTGAAGAAGATCCCGCCTTCATTGGGCTCACCGCGGTTCACGAGCTCCCAACGCCCGTTGAAGTCGATGTCCATAGCCGATCCCTTATCCGGAAATCCGCTTTGCTGGTTGTCGTACCACTGCCAGGCATTGTGAACTCCAAGGGTCAGGCGCAGACCGGTCTTGTCGTAGACCCGATCACTGACGCTGCCAAAACCGTTGCGGAAAAATCCAAGCGGCTCGGTCGGGAAAAGTGCCTTTTTTCGGGTGCGCCTTTCCAGGGCATTCGCCAACTGGTTTTCGCCGTCTGCCGGGTTATCCGTAATAGGCGTCGCTACAATGGGCCCGAGCTTAACCGAACTGCCTTGCGCAATCCCTGCCGTCGGCAAGGCCAAACAAACCAGGACCCCCAAGCCGCTGAAAATGGTGCGAGAACCTGTTTTCTTCATTGCTCTTTGTTCAGCTCTAAAGTTCCGACCCGCGCGACAAGTCAGTAGCTACTGGTACAGGTCCTTGTTGTCCGCATCGGTGCAGGTCGCGGCTACGCTGTTGCCGCCTCAGATGTTGTCGACATCACTTGTCGTGAGAAGACGCGCGGGGGCAGGTCTTTCCTTTAGCCCACAGTGAGCCAGGCTTTGAGCATGGCACGCCCCTCAGACTAGCGTTTCCCGGCGCCCTCTACCCGACAACGGCGGGCTGTTTGAGGGGAAGAGGGGGCGGATCCTGAGTTATGCCTAGTAAAGATGAAACAGGGGCAGAGGGTTAGATGAGAAATCTAGAGAGAGAACATGCATGGGGTTTGATGCTCCACAACGGGGGACCGAATCTGCGGAGACCCCCATGCATGCGCTGACGATCCAACAGCGACCTACTTTCCCTCTTCCTCCATCTTCTTCGCTTCTGCTTCGAGCTGCTCGGCCTTCTCTTCCATCTCCTTCATCTTCTTCTTGTCATGCTCGGCGCCTGCCTGTGCCGCTTTCCACCGAGCCTCGGATGCCTCCAGGTTCTTGGTCGTGGCGTTCTCGAGGTCGGACTCGGCCTGCGCGAAACCGATGCCGCCAACCAGCATCGCAGAGAGCAGCAGGGTCTGTGAAAGATTCAAGCGGATCATGAGCGGTCGTTCTCCGTTCAGTGCTGCTGGCAACACCGCCAGCGGTTGCGCGAGGCCGACGGCTTCGCCGACGGACCGCGCGCATTTAACAAATTCGCCAGGCCAGGGCCACGCGTCTGCCTCAGGGAGTCACCCAACAACACGTGGTCCGTCTGCCGACGCCGGTAGTCAGGCAAAACGTCCGGGGCTTCGCTATACACTTCGCGCGAACACGGTTGACTGCGCGAACCACGGGTCATATGTAACATCGAACAAACCAATGTGTATTGGGAAACCTGACCCCACGTGCGTGACCCCACGTGCGGATGACCCCACGTGCGGATGACCCCACGTGCGGATGACCCCACGTGCGGATGCAACGGAGGGACAGTATGAGGCTTCCGTTGCGCGTGAGGTATGGGGAAAACTACCCAATCGACGGCCTCGGCGGCCCCAAATCTCACGGGTCAAGCGACCCGAAGGAAAAGCGTGTACCCAGAGCGTGTCTTGAACGCGAGGAGTTTCGATCCGGTTCGGCTTCTCGCAGTCTCGATATCCTCGCCCTCCACCGCGACTTGAAGCCGTGCAGCGTCGCGCCTTCGACTGCCGCGTCCAAGTGTTTCCCGTTAACCGATCCGTCAGGGTGGAGACCCGGACCGACCCGGACGAGCGGGGTCAGGTCTTGCCTTTTGCCCTCAGGAGCTAGCTTTGAGCATGGCACGCCCCCTCAGACTAGCGTTTCCCAGCGCCCTCTACCACATCACTTCGCGCGGTGACGGTCGTGAGGACATCTACCGCGTTGACCGCGACCGGCAATTGTTCCTGAGGGTGCTCGCTGATGTGTGCGAGCGCTTCAACTGATGGGGCCACGCGTACTGTCTCATGACCAACCATTACCACCTGCTCATGGAGACGCCGGACGCGAATCTTGCCAATGGGATGCGGCAACTCAACGGCGTGTATACCCAGCGGTTCAACGAGGTTCACAGACGCTGCGGGCACGTCTTCCAGGGTCGGTACAAGGCAATCATCGTGCAGCAGGAAATAGATCTCAAGGAATTGGCGCGCTACATCGTGCTGAACCCGGTTCGAGCAAGGATGGTCGAGCGTGCCGAAGATTGGCCCTGGAGCAGCTGCCGCGCGACGACGGGCGAGGCGGCCTGTCCGCACTGGCTTCGCCGGGACTGGCTGCTTTCGGCTTTCGCTGCCACCGAGCAGGCTGCCATCGGGAGCTACCGGCGCTTCGTCGCCGCCGGCATGGGTCAACCTGCGCCTTGGGAGCAACTCAAGCACCAGGTCTTTCTGGGCTCAGAAGAGTATGTGGATAACCTCCGGCGCAGACTGCCGAAAGACCGGGATCTCTCGGAGGTGCCTCGCGCACAGCGCCGTCCGCTCGCCAAGCCGCTGACGGAGTACGCCGCGTCGTACTCGGATCGCGATGAGGCAATTGTCGCTGCATATGCCAGCGGTGGCTATACGCTCAAGCAGATCGGCAAGTACTTCGACCTCCACTATTCACGGATCAGCCGTATCATGCGTCGGGTGAAAGAGACAAAAGGCAAGACCTGACCCCCGCCTTCCAGCCACAGATTGAGTAAGTAAACATCCCCCGGCAAAGCCGGGGGCTTTGAATTCGTGAGCCGCTCAAAGCGGCGAAGGGGACGCTAACGCGGCCCCAAGTTAATGAGCCGCCTAAAGGCGGCGGGTCAGCTCCATAGCCGTAGCTGATCGAAGCGTTGATCCTCGCGTTCCTGGTGCTGGATGTAGGCCCGGATCGTGGCCTCGTCTCGCCCAACCGTCGACACGAAGTAGCCGCGCACCCAGAAATGCTGCCCGCTGAAATTGCGCTTGCGCTCACCGTAGACGCGGGCCACATGGATGGCACTTTTCCCCTTGATGTAGCCCACAACCTGCGAGACCGCATGTTTCAGCGGAATCGAGATCAGCATGTGCACATGGTCCGGCATCAGGTGCCCTTCCTCGATCCGGCTGTCCTTGTGCTGAGCAAGGTCATGAAACACTTCACCGAGGTGCTTCCGAAGTTGACCATATAGGACGCGACGGCGGCATTTCGGAATGAAAACAACGTGATAGTTGCACTCCCATTTGGAGTGGCTTAGGCTGGCAATCTTGTCCATCGGCACTCTCCACAGTCGTGTGCTTGGCGGCTCACGAACAGAGTGTCTCCGCTGGACTCCCGGAAATGTCAAACTGCTACTGTCACCCCGGCAAAGCCGGGGGATTACCTTTCTAATTTAGCCGTGGGCCTGGCCACCGGGTACAGGGCGAGTTGGTAGAATCTCACGACTGGCGACAGCAATGCGCCGACTCTCAATGCGTTTCGCGAGAACGGAGAAACACGCCAGATTGAGGCCCGAAAACATTGCGGATTGACTGAGACAGAGAAATATCCCGATCCATACGAAAAAGTGTATCCACAATCACCTCATGAAAAGAGCGGGGTTCAACGGAACCAGAGGAGCGGCTGAACGAACTGAAGCCCGAACAGACTCAGCATGTCCGTTGGCTGGTCGGCTGAAACATACTGCAGACGCCAGGCGCTGGCATAGACCCAGTAGAGCGGGACCTGAATGGCGAAATAGTAGGCCGCGAAGACCCATCTTCGGCCGCCTCGAACCGGACTCCTGATGACCGTGCTCAGAGGGGCCATATAGGTAATCAGGAACCAGATGGCACCTCCCATGACGAGGAGGATAAACAGGGGCGTGTGGCCGAGGGCATCGAGCTTGAGGACATCCAGCCGAGCGAGGCCTTGGGTTTGGTCTGCACCAATCGGCCGCATGGCTGCGACGACCGATTCGAACTCAACCAGATACTCATGCATGAAGGCCGTGACGGTCTGAGAAAGCGCAAGGAAGGTGGTAATCGACCCCAGGGTGAAGGGCCAGGGGAGGCTCAGGCCCTGGGCATCGAGGTTCTGCGAGAAGAGCAACCAGAATATCCCCAAGAGCGTCAGGCAAAAGCCGACGAACAGAGCGGCATAGCTCGTAAGATGCGCGATGACATGCTGTTCGCCAGTAGTGCCACCACGCGCGACGATCATCGAGAGCAAAAGAGAGATGATCGTCAGGTTGAATACCAGCACCGTCACGCGCGTACGCGTGATGTTCAACGCGATCCCGGTGCCTGTATTCGACTCCAATGTGGCTCTCCGGATACCTACTTGCCCTTCTACCCCTTTTTTCATTTCTGACTCTTGCCGCTGTCCGTCTGCGTGTCGAGCTCCGCCTCCGACCCATCCCCTTCCGCCTCTACGATGGCATGGTACTTCATCTTGATCTCGTCGATGTCCACCGTCGGTGCCGGGAACTGCATATCCAGCGACTCCAGGGTCTCGGCGACGATCCGGGAGATGGCGAGGTTGCGGAACCATTTGTGGTTCGAGGGGATGACGAACCAGGGGGCGTGCTCGGTGCTGCACTTGCTCAGCGCGTCTTCGAAGGCCTCGGTGTAGGCGTCCCAGAACGGGCGTTCCGCGTAGTCCCCGTCGCTGATCTTCCAGTGCCGGGCCGGGTCCTGGATGCGAATCTTGAAGCGCTCGAGCTCCTCGTCCGCGTCGATGTGCAGATAGAACTTGAGGATGTGGGTGCCGTTGTCGTAGAGCAGCTTCTCGAAATTGTTGATGTGCTCATAGCGCCCGGTCCAGACCTTCTTCGGCACCATGTCGTGCACGCGCTGCACCAGCACGTCTTCGTAGTGGGAGCGGTTGAAGATGGCCACCTGCCCCTTGCCCGGGGTGTGCTTGTGGTAGCGCCAGAGGAAGTCGTGGGCCGCCTCCTCCTTGGACGGGACCTTGAAGCCCGTGACGTTGCAGCCCTGGGGGTTCATGGCCCCGAGGACATGGTTGATGGTGCCGTCCTTGCCCGCGGCGTCGCGCCCCTGCAGGCAGATGAGCAGCGAGCGCTTGCCCTCGGCGTACATCAGGTACTGAAGATCGTGCAGCTTCTGGTTGTAGGCCTCGATCTCCGGCAGGGCATGCTCGTGGGACTCGTGCTTGTCCTTGAAGCCGGCGTCGACCTTGGCGAGGTCGACCTTGCTGCCGGGCGCGACACGGAATTGGCTGAAGTAGTTCATGATAATCGACTCTTGAATCTGCGTTGAGGGAAGGGAACACGGCTGGCTCCTGGCTGGCCGCATTCCCGCTTGTCATCCTGATCGGATCCTTCCGTCGCCCCCGGACGCCCGAAAGGACGTCTGGGGGTATCGGAAGGATGCTATCGGGCGGCGCTGCCAGCCCGGGCGACGGCTTGGGCGGGGTGGCGCCCCTTGAGAAAGCGCTTGTACCAGTGCGGATGCTCGGCGCCCGGCCGTATGCGGCTGTAGAGCGCCAACTTGACCCAGTCGAGGACGAACATCCAGGCCAGCATGTAGAGCCAGATCAGCCCGATGACGGTCCAGGGCAGCGCGGTCACGAACCAGCCGAACCCGCACAGCAGGACGGCGAGGATCTGGGTGCCGACGATGGCCAGGAACATGGGTTTGGCCGGCCAGGGCGGGCTGAGGAAGGAGCCGCGCGAGCGCATCACGAACAGCAGCAGGTGGCCGCCGGCGACGATCTGCAGAAAGACCGCGGTCTGGACCTGATCTTCGCTCAGCTTGATCCAAGACTGCCATTCCGGGTTGCTGAGCCATTCCATGCCGATGAGCAACAGCCCGAAGCTTTGGGCTACCGCCATCACACCCATGAAGCCGGAAACGAACAACAGCCGCCGCATATGCCAGCGCACCGGCTCCTTCGGCAGTGGCTGGTTGTCATAGGCGATGGTCATGATGGGGATGTCGTCGAGCAGGGCGATCAGGATGATCATGACCGGCGTCAACGGCGAGAAGCCGAAGAACAGGGTCGCCAGCACCACGACGAACATGATGTCCAGGGTCATCGCGACCCGGAACAGGATGTAGTTGATGATGCGCTCGAAGATCTTGCGCGACTCATCGATGGCGTCGATGATGGTCGACAGGCCGGGGGCGGTAAGGATCAGGGCCGCGGCGGCGCGGGCGGCGTCCGTGGCGCCGCTCACCGCCACACCGCAGTCGGCCTGCTTGAGTGCCGGGGCGTCGTTGACCCCATCGCCGGTCATGGCGACGATGTGGCCGCGGTCCTGCAGCGCGTGGACGATGCCGTACTTGTGCTCCGGGAACACCCGCCCGAAGCCGTCCGCCCGGTCCACGTTCTCGGTGATCTGCTGCGGCAGGTGGCTCATGTCCATGTCCTTGGTGAATATGTCCGCGGCGGCAATCAGATGGGTGCCCATACCCAGCTGTCCGGAGATCTGGCTGCCGATGGCCACGTCGTCGCCGGTGACCATCTTGACTCGCAGCCCGTGCGCCTTGGCGCTGTCGATGGTCTGCTTCGAATCGTCCCGCGGCGGGTCGAGCATCGAGAGGATGCCGAGGAAGCTCCAGGTCTTGCCTTCGTCGCTCGATGCGGCGATCCCCAGGGCGCGCATGCCCATGGCAGCCAAGTCGGTCACCGTCTTGTTGCCCTTGGCTTCGGTTTCGGCGTCGAGCTTGCACAGCTCGATGATGACCTGGGGCGCACCCTTGGTGTAGCGCATGGCTTTCCCCTGTGGGTCGGTTACCTGCCCTTCGGTGCGTTTGCCCACCGGGTCGAAGGGTACGAAGTTGGTCACCTGGTAGCCGTCCAGGGCCTTGGGGTCCTTCACCCCGCCGCTCACGGCCTTGTCGATGGCGTCCTCGCTGCCCTTCTCGGAGGCCAGGGCGCCGGCCAGAATCAGCTCGTCGTTGCTCTTGGCCTCGAACAGGATCGGATCGCCCAGGGTCAGGATGTTCTTGGTCAGGGTGCCGGTCTTGTCCGAGCACAGGATGTCGACACCGGCCAGCTCCTCGATGGCCTCGAGGCGCGAGACGATGGCCTTCTTCCGCGCCAGGGCCTGGGCGCCCAGGGAGTTGGTGATGGTGATCACGGTGGGCATGGCCACCGGGATGGAGGCGATCAGCAGGACCAGCACCATGCGAGCAATGTCCGCCAGCTCGGACCAGGCCCAGGCGCTTTGCACCACGATGTCCTGGTAGAGCTCGAAGCCCACCAGGATGACGCACAGGATGACCGAGGTGATGATGAGGAAATCGCCGATCTGGGCCGTGGCCTTGGCCGAATGCGAGGCCTCGCCGCCGGCACTCGCCACCAGGCTGGCAGTGCGCCCGAAGAAGGTGTTGTTGCCGGTGCCGATGACCACCGCACTCATCTCGCCCTTCTTGGCGATGCTGCCGGAGTAGCCCTCGTCGCCGACCTTCTTGCTCACCGGCAGGGACTCGCCGGTGAGCGCGGCCTGGTCGATGCTGATGTACTCGCCCTCGATGAAGCGCACGTCGGCGGGCACCACCTCGCCCAGCTTGATCCGCACCACGTCGCCGGGGACGACCTCGGCGGCGTCGATGGCGGCGAACTGCCCGTCGCGCAGGGCGGTGGCCTTGGGGGCCATGCCGGCCTTCAAGGCGGCCAGGGCGTCGGAGGCCTTGCGCTCCTGCCAGAAGCCGGAGATGGCGTTGTAGAGGAGCAGCACCAGGATGATGGTCAGGTCCGCCCAGTGCCCCATCAGCAGGGACAGGATGGCGGCGGCCTCGATCATCCAGGCGATGGGTCCCCAGAAGAAGCGCAGGAACTTCTCCAGGTTGCTCGCCTCCTTGTCCACCAGCTCGTTGCGGCCGTACTTCTCGATCCGGGCCTTGGCCTCGGCCGAGGTCAGGCCCTCGGGCGAGGTCGAGAGCTTTTCGTAGACGGTGTCGAGACTCGCTTTCTCTAAGTCATCCGGGGCTGGGGAGCCCGCGGCCGTTGGTTGATTGCTTTGGTTCATTGGCATACCTCGTTTATTGGTTCGGTATCTGCAAGATCGCGCCCGCTTCGATCTTGTCGGAAGTCATGGCGTTCGCCTCTCCGATCGCCTCGACCGTGGTCCCGAACCGCTTGGCGATCGCATAGAGATCGTCGCCGGGCGCGATGAGGTAGGTGCCGGCGTCCGGATCGTAATAGCCTCTGGCGTGCTTGGGCGGGATATAGATGACCGTGCCGACCGTGATCTCCTCGGTCTCCAGGCCATTGGTGATCACGATGTCCTCCACCGTGACCTCGTAGCGCCCCGCAACGGTTTGGATGTCCTCTCCCTCGTCCTCTCCCTCGATCACGGTGTAGGCGATCGCCTCGTCGGCCTGGACATTCCATGCGCCGAACATCGCGGCGACGGCCGCGGCAACAATCAGTCTTTTCATGGTTGCTTTCTCCAGTTTTTTCATGCTTCTCAGGTGGCGTATCGCACCATGTGTGTTAGCCAGGGCCGAGGTACCCCGGCATGCCCGCCGCCTCGGGCGACCTGGCCAGTTGCATCGCCTCGTCGATGATTTCCTTCTTGTGCTCCGCGGGGAGATTGCTGATCAGGACATCCTCTTCCCGTATCTTGTCCTTGAGGATCCAGCTGTCGATGACGATCCGGATACGGAAGAAGTCGGCCCAGAGGAACTCTGCGAAGGCATGCAGGCTCTTGCCATAGCCGTAGCGCGTGCGTACCTTCCAGGCGAGACTGCGATAGGGGTCGTTGGCCAGATCCTTCATATGCGTGCACAGGTCCTTTGGGCGTATCGGCCCCCCACCGTCGTTGTCAAACAGGTAGACCAGGCGTTTATCCTGCATCGTCTTTCAGAAGTGATACCCCTTCAGCCCCGCACGATTGGACTGCACCATGACGACGACGCGGGCGCTCTTGGTATCGATGCCCGCCTTGTTTTCGCTCTCGGCCGTCTTCCACAAGGCGTTGGTCAAGTGGTGGTGATCGGTCACATAGAAGTTGCCGCCGTTGCCAATGACCACCGGCACGGGGTGCACGAGCAGGTAATCCTTCAGGTCTTCCTTCGACTTCGCGCTGTATCTGGCGATCTTGTCGTTGACCTCGTCGAACCCAACGGCGTTCTGGGTCGGCTTCAGGTCGCCGACCTTCGCTTGGCAAAGTACGCCTTGCGGCGTATCGGCTGTGAGCTCCGGTAGATCGAAGTTCATTGCTGGTTCCTCTGATGGTAGGCGCTCAACAGCTCGTCGCCGGTGGCGTAGAAGGCGTCCTTTCCGACCAGATCGGTGATCCCGAAGCGGTCCAGCTCGGCTTTGACATCGTCGCTGACCACCGCGAAGACCAGGCGGATACCCTTGTCCTTCAGGATGCTGTAGGTGGAGCGCAGCTTGGCGGCCGCCGAGTAGTCCACGTCGTCGATGGCGACGGCGTCGAGACAGAACCACTCGAGCTTGGGGTCCGCGCCGTTGACCAGTTCGAGCACCTGCTCGGAGAACTGCTGGGCATTGGCGTAGTACATGCTGTGGGAGAAGCGGTAGGCCAGGAGCCCCGGCACGAACTGGGCCGGGCTGCTCACCGGCGCGCTGCGCCAGCCGTCGGCCTCGCGGGCCATGATCAGGGAGTTTTTCGGGCGATAGCCCCGGCGCACGTGGTCCATGAGCGACAGCACCATGGCCAGGATGATGCCCTGTTCGACGCCCACCAGAACCACCACGGCCGCGGTGATCAGGGCGACCCAGAACTCGGAGCGGGCCTGCACGTAAATGGTCTTCATGCCCTTCAGATCGATCAGGTCCAGGCCGATCATGAAGACGATGGCCGCCAGTACAGCCTCGGGCATGTAGGACAGGGGGCCGGTGAGGAACAGGATGACCAGCAAGACGACCAGGACGGTGGTCAGGTGTGTAAGCTGGGTGCGCCCGCCGGCGCCGTCGACCATCTGGGTTTTGGTGGGGCTGCCGCTGACGACGAAGGTCCCGGACAGTCCGGCGCCGACGTTGGCCATGCCCAGGCCGACCAGGTCGGTGTTCTCGCTGAAGCGCTCGTTGTAGCGGCTGGCGAAGGCGCGCGAGGTGGCGGCGCTCTGGGCGAGGATGACCACGAACATGGCGAAGGCGACCGGCAGCAGGCGCTGGATCAAGTCCCAGCTCCAGTCGACGTGCGGTATCCCGAGCGCCGGCAGGCCACTGGGGATGGTGCCGAGCACGTGCACGCCGTGGGACTCCAGGTCCAGCGCCCAGCTCACGATCATGGCGGCGATCACCGCCAGCAATGCCCCCGGGATCTTGGGCGAGACCTTTTTCAGGCCGACGATCAGGACCAGCACGGCAACGGCCATCGCCAGGGCGTAGAAGTTGGTCTCGCCGATATGCTGCAGGTCGGCGACGATCTTGCCGAGGGTGCCGTGCCCGCCGGCCTCCAGACCGAGCATGCCGGCGATCTGCCCGAACGCGACCTGGATGCCGACCCCGGTCAGGAAGCCCACCAACACGGTGCTGGAGAGGAAGTCGGCGAGGAAGCCCAATCTGGCGATGCGGGCCAGGAACAGGAACACCGCCACCAGGATGGCGAGCAGCCCGGCCAGGGCCACGTACTCGTCGGACCCCACCGAGGCGAGCCCCACCAGACCGGCGGCGAGGATGGCCGCGGTGGCCGAGTCCGCGCCCACCACCAGGTGCCGCGAGGAGCCGAAGATGGCGTACAGGGCCATCGGGATGAGGATGGTGTAGAGCCCCGTGATGACCGGTGTGCCGGAGATCTTCGTGTAGCCCATGACCTCAGGGATGGCCAGGGCCGCCAGGGTGATGCCGGCGATGATCTCGGTGGGCACCTGGGAGGCATTGATGGGTAACAGGCCCTGGAAGAGTGGAAACCGAAAGCCCTTGGCTTCGGCCTTTGCTGTTGTCATGTCAAGTCTCCAACTGCTAGGATCGAGCACGGGAATCCGTGTCCGTAGGATGCGGGGAGCAAAGCGAAGCGAACTGTTCGGTGTCTAGACCAGGAACGCGCAGATTCGAGAGCCCGGTAAGGGATATGTCCAGCCCTTTCAAGGTGTAGTGGCCCCACCAAGCAATTTGGCTGTTGAGACATGTGGATGCTTGGGGTCATAGACGGGTCTGCCGCAAGACGCAGTGGGTCGCCTTGATGACCACGGACCTCACGCTCAGCGTCGAGCAGATCGTGGAACATTATTCGGCGCGCTGGAAAATCGAAGCCGGCTTCCGGGAAATCAAACAAGAGGTCGGGAGTGCCGATACCCAGACACGCAATCCGGACGCGGTCTGCAATCACCTGCACTTCTGCATGGCTGCGACGACCATTGCCAGGATCTACGCGGCGCATTTGAAACAAGCCCCTCTCCGGCGCTATGCATCAGGCAATATAGTCCTCTCACGTGACATCAGATCTACCCCTTTCGTTTAGGGCCAGCACTCACGCACCAAAAACAAAAGGGCATATCTGGTTATCATGTTGAGTGACTATACGACCGAATACGCCTTCACTGATGTGCGCCGAGCACTCGCCAAGGAAATCGCGCGAGGAGGTTTTGATATCGAATGCACAGAATCCCGCAAATCCAGCAATAAATCCCTGATCTCTGTAATCATGCGGCTCGTGGCCTGAGAAAAGCACAAACTTCAGTTCTGCAAGACGTAACGCGAGAACGCGGTTTCCGCTTTGCTCAAACCGCCACGCGCTTACGCGCGTGAAGGTTGGCGGGGCGAACTGGCACCTCGAACCTTTCGAGGTGCCCTTGACGCGCTCACTCGACGAGCTTGATCTTCATCCCACCGCCGCCGATGCTGAGCTTGACACCCTGGTTGCTGGTCGAGATCACCATGGTCACGTCTTTCTCGTTCTTCACCTTTAGATCGTCGCCGCCGACGCCCGTGGTTAGGCCCATGCCGATGCCCTTGTAGGTTCCAGCGAAATCGGCTATGTCGCCGAGGTTGTAGACATCACCTTCGGCCTGGACCTTTGCCGCGCCGGCACCCACCAAGCCAAGTCCTTCGATCTTGAAGGGATAGCTGTCGCCGCCGACCGACAGGGTGCCCTTGCCCCAGCTGACGCCGACGCCAGCGGCGACGGAGACGGTGCTGAACTGCACGGTCCCGGATGGCGTGCCCATCTCCTCGGCTGTTGCCGACGACGCCATCGCCGACGCGAAGGTGAGTGCCATCAGGGAATTCTGGATGATCTTGCCGTATTGCATGACCTGCGATACCTCTCTACTGGTTGCTTCTCTCTATGGGTTGCACACTGGAGCTTGACGCGCCAAGCATGCCGTGAAAGTGGAATTATCCTTCATTGGGTGCTTGCTTCTCAACCTCAATCGTCGCTTGGTTGTACATCGGCTGATCACTTTGCGAGTCAGAGGGCCAGGTCTTGCTTTTTGCATCACGCACCCTGCAAGCGATCCGGCTGACCTGAAGGTCGTGTCGTCCGAAGAACGCCCCGAATGTCGAAAGCAGCCAGTCCCGCAGCAGCCACGGCGGATAGGGCGCTTCTCCCAGCGTGGTCCGATAGCTGTTTCCAGGCCGATCGCCTGCTCGCCTTCACCCGGATGCCCGTGGCCGAGGCCGGCCGCCGGCTCGGCTGCGCCGACCCCTCCCATTTCTCCCGCCGCTTCCGCGCGGCGCGCGGCGAAAGCCCCGGGGCCTATCGCGCGCGGCTGCACGGAGAGACGGACGCCTCTAGTGCAGCATTGCGAAAGTTCGAAGACGGTTTGCGCTCCTGATCGGGGTCGGGATCGGGATCGAAAATCCTCTGGCTGTCTGTTCGATGCCGATCCCGATACCGATCCCGATACCGATACCGAGCGGACAACACATCTGCAAACTGTCTCGGGATTTCCGCAGCCAAGCACTAGCCTCTCTTCCTGACACCCCCTCGGGCTCGCAGAGGCGCTTGAATTTCCTATCCGTTGCCCAGCAGAGCGATCAATAATCCCGGGCTCAGCCCCGCTGGGTATCGACCGTCTACTTGTAAAGCGGAAGCCGGGTGAGGATCGCGTCCGCGATGATGGCCGGGGTCTCAATCATGGGCCAGTGGCTGGCAGACTCGATCGGGTAGTAGTCCATGGCCGGATTCCACGTCTTGATCCGCTCCGCCATCGCGATCTTGGCGACGGGGTCCTTGGCGCCCCAATAGAGGCTCAACGGCGCGGTGCGGAAATGGGCGAAGGTGCCGACCCAGCGATCGTAGAACTCCTCGCGCTCCAGGGCGTAACGCATGATTTGACTGATGACCAGATCGCCGTTCTTGGCAAACACCTGTGCGGTCTGGGCGTTGATGACCTCGTCACTCACATCGGTCCCATACGAGCCCCGAATACGCTCGCCGAACTTCTCAAAATCCAGGTGCTCGGTCGACGCCTTGTCTGGTCTTGCGAGCATTTCCGTCTGTAACGGGATCAGCTTTACCATGTCCCACAGGGTGGAACCGTTCATGAGGATCGCGTGCCGGATCTTGAACGACAGCTTGCCTTCGTCGTGACGCGTCATCAGTTCCAGGGCAGTGGTTTGGCCCATGTCATGGCCGACCAGCACGACTTCCTCGAGACCTTCGGCTTTTGCGATGGCCTCGTACATGTCCGCCTGTCTCATGAACGAAAAGTTGTCCTTATAGGTTCCTGCCAACGGCTTATCGCTTTGGCCAAAACCGATTGCATCCGGAATGACGATCTTGGTCCGCTTGGCGACGGTCGGAGCAACTCGAGACCAGTCCCAGGACGAACCGGGCATGCCATGCACGACCAGAACGCCGTGTCCATCGACCGGCGCATCTCCGGAGGTGTGAACGAAGATCTGCAGACCTTCAAATTCGACGAAGTGGCCGCCCTTCACCCATTGCTGCACGGTGTCGGGGACTTCATATTCGGGCTGCTCGGCCAAGGCCACCCCGGCCAACAACAGGGTCGCTAAGA
This sequence comes from Thiohalocapsa sp. PB-PSB1, assembly GCA_016745215.1. GTDB lineage: Bacteria > Pseudomonadota > Gammaproteobacteria > Chromatiales > Chromatiaceae > Thiohalocapsa. The sequence goes on along the minus strand of CP050890.1, from coordinate 6,921,922 downwards.
CACAAATCCACAATGCGCGAGTTATTTGCATCGGTGTTCTCCGAAATGTTGCAAGGACTGAATCGAGCTTCTGGTCGACGATGCCAACGGTCGACTCTCGGTACACCTTCCAATCAAGGATCGTTGGATGAGTTCTCTGCGTTTTGACCCCCGCCTTTTGTGTGCAGCCGCGAGAAGTTTTCACCGCCTACTGCGCGGGGTCAGCTAAATGGCGACCCCTGCCTGGTCTCGAGAGCTGGGTCGATTCGATCGGGTCCGTCGGTGAGGCATAACCGCCGCCGACCATCAGCTTGACCTGTGAGGCGCCATGCAAAGCGCGGTCAGACAGAACAGGAAGACAGCGAGCACTGCCGGTGCCAACCGAGGCTGGGTCAATCGCTTATCGTTCATAACGGTCCTCCTTACTCGATGGGCTGGTCGTAGATGTCGCCATCGATCTCGACCAGATGAGGGATCATGTCGCCGCTCCATCCTTGCTGAGCATAGAGGTCGATCCTCTTGATGAGTCGAACTGGTTGCCCTTCGGCAAAATTGTAGTCTTCGAACTCGAAGTACACGTCAGACGGAGCAATCAGGGACTTGAAACGATAGTGCTTATTCGTCAGATCAGAGATCGATTGCCAGTAGGTGCTGCTTCCGCCGTAGGTTTCGTCGGGATCCTTGAGATTAGCCACAAGATCCTTGACGAGTTCTGCGTCCTCCTCTGGCGACGGTAGACCCGCGGGCATCACGACGGAGGAAAGCCCGGAGTACATGAAGCCGTAAGCCGTTGGCGCATCGTTCTTCCTGGGTTTGGGGAAATGCCGCAGAAAGAAATCGGCACGTACGAAGCGATCAGCTCCTGACCAGCTGACGGGAAGATTCTCTTGTTGTATGTCCTTGTATTTTTCGGCATTCGCCAGCTGCTCTTGATAGGCGGGGTTGTTCGTTAGAATCCTGAACTCTTCGCCATGGAAGATCTTCACCTTGCCGTCCTGGATTTCGACAATGGCCGAGTCACCCGTGGCATCCGCCATGGCGAGATGTTTCGGCGTCGCATAGCTGTAACCCGACCCCTTCTTTCCCACGACGGAAACGATGTACACCTGATTCCTGATGGCATCGACGGCTTCCGCGACGGTGGCGAAGTTGTCGAGCACGAAGCTGACCCAATGATCTTCGTCAAGCTTCTCCTTCTTGCTGTCTGGTGCCACAATCTCGTTCGGTTCGCCTTCCAGGTAGTAAAGCGTTCGAGCCGTGAGACCGGCCTCGTTTATACCGTCGTTCGGAAACCTGTTGTTCGCATAGATGGCGACATTACCGTACTTGACCGTCCAGCTAATTGCCTTTGATCGCTTGGCTTCGTCGGCCGTGCCCCACCGCTGAACGCCACGCGGCGTTGCGACAAACGAGGGGTGGGAGGCGGTTACGTAGTCCTCGGTGCGCCCTACAATCATCAGGTCCGGGTTGGTATTCCAGAACACTCGGGTGCAGCTGTAGGCGTCGATTGCAAAGAGCACCAGAACCGCGAACAGGGTGCCCACACTCGAAGTCAAATAGTTTGCTTTCATCATTCAATCTTCTGCATTTCTGCTGCTTCTGCTTGGGGATGGGCACCCGAAAGCACGTTGGGCCGAGCTTGCGAGGTCCATACGAGGTTGCCGACGCCGAGAGCACCGCACCTGTTGGGCCTCCTTCGTCGGCCCAACATTTTCTATCCGTTGCCCAGCAGAGCGATCAATAATCCCGGGCTCAGCCCCGCTGGGTATCGACCGTCTACTTGTAAAGCGGAAGCCGGGCGAGGATCGCGTCCGCGATGATGGCCGGGGTCTCAATCATGGGCCAGTGGCTGGCAGACTCGATCGGGTAGTAGTCCATGGCCGGATTCCACGTCTTGATCCGCTCCGCCATCGCGATCTTGGCGACGGGGTCCTTGGCGCCCCAATAGAGGCTCAGCGGCGCGGTGCGGAAATGGGCGAAGGTGCCGACCCAGCGATCGTAGAACTCCTCGCGCTCCAGGGCGTAACGCATGATTTGACTGATGACCAGATCGCCGTTCTTGGCAAACACCTGTGCGGTCTGGGCGTTGATGACCTCGTCACTCACATCGGTCCCATACGAGCCCCGAATACGCTCGCCGAACTTCTTAAAATCCAGGTGCTCGGTCGACGCCTTGTCTGGTCTTGCGAGCATTTCCGTCTGTAACGGGATCAGCTTTACCATGTCCCACAGGGTGGAACCGTTCATGAGGATCGCGTGCCGGATCTTGAACGACAGCTTGCCTTCGTCGTGACGCGTCATCAGTTCCAGGGCAGTGGTTTGGCCCATGTCATGGCCGACCAGCACGACTTCCTCGAGACCTTCGGCTTTTGCGATGGCCTCGTACATGTCCGCCTGTCTCATGAACGAAAAGTTGTCCTTATAGGTTCCCGTCAACGGCTTATCGCTTTGGCCAAAACCGATTGCATCCGGAATGACGATCTTGGTCCGCTTGGCGACGGTCGGAGCAACGCGAGACCAGTCCCAGGACGAACCGGGCATGCCATGCACGACCAGAACGCCGTGTCCATCGACCGGCGCATCTCCGGAGGTGTGAACGAAGATCTGCAGACCTTCAAATTCGACGAAGTGGCCGCCCTTCACCCATTGCTGCACGGTGTCGGGGACTTCATATTCGGGCTGCTCGGCCAAGGCCACTCCGGCCCACAACAGGGTCGCTAAGACATAAATCCACAATGCGCGAGTGATTTGCATCTGTGTTCTCCGAAATGTTGCAAGGACTGAATCGAGCTTCTGGTTGCCGATGCCAGCGGTCGACTCTCGGTACACCTTCCAATCAAGGATCGTTGGATGAGTTCTCTGCGCTTCATTATTGCCTCGGCAGCTTGATATCAATCCGACGCCTAAGCCCGGGGGATCTCCTTGACGCCCAAGTGCTCCATGGCCGCGTGGATACAGCACTCGTAGTCCTCCAAAGCCACCTCGTCCAGGCGCCCGCCAGGAGGACCGTCGAGTTCGTTGAGGCTCTTGTAGGGCTTTCCACCGGTGCGCTCATTGAACTCCTTCTTGGCGGCTTCGATAAGCTCCGGTTGCGTCAGCAGGTCCAGACCCATGGCAGCGAGCGATTTAGCAGATTGCACAACGGCCTTGTGGCCGATGCTCATCCCGACACAGGCGGTTACTCCCCAGGTGTGGATCGCGACGCCCAGTGGGAATGTGGCGAATACCGCGCCGATGGTGGGAACGCTCCAGCTCACATCGCCCACCTCGGTTGAACCTCCCATCAGGGCGCCCCCCGGGTTCGGCGACACTTCCGTTGCCATTCCCAGTTCCTCGACGCCCATCTCCTTCTGGATGGCCTTGGCGAAGGACTGCTCTTCCTCGGTCCAGTCGACGGGGAAGTAGCGCCCCATGGTTTCTGTCAGGTGATCTGCCAGCACGTTGTTAGGCAGCAGGTCATAAAGTGTGGAGACCACGGTGACCTTTTCCCGGGTCTGCGTGGCAAGTGCGGCGCCCTTTGCCATGTCCTTGATCCAGGCCATGTATTCGGCGACGGTCTCCGTGTCTGCCGCCCGGAAGCGCACCATCAATTTCACATAGTCAGGAATGGTGTTAACGGCCCTCGGACCTTCCATCATGTAGTAGTGCAGCCGGCAGGAGGGCAGCATCTGCTCACGCATGCCATTCGCGGCAGTGGTGAACACTTCTGAGGCATGCAGCGCGCTGCGTCCTGCCCAGGGCGCAACGGCGGCGTGCGCGGATTTTCCGTGCCACTCGATGGCCAGGTCCACTGCGGCCTGCATCTGAAAATTAAAGGCGACGTTTCTTGGGCCTGGGTGGTGATGAATGGCCACGTCCAGCCCCTCGAAGGCGCCTGCCTTGGCCATGTAGTTCTTGCCGATCAACAGCTCCTCGGCGGGACAGCCGAAGACCTTGAGCGTGCCCTGGATGCCTTCGGCTTCCATGTATTCCTTGAGCGAGATGGCCGCTCCAATGGCGCCCGAGCCGATCAGGTTGTGGCCGCAGCCGTGGCCGTTGGTATTCCCATCCTCACGCGGTGTTTTAGTGGGGGCTGCAGCCTGGCCAAGGCTGGGCAGTGCGTCGAATTCCACCAGGATGCCGATCACCGGTGAGCCGCTGCCCCAGGTGGCGATCCAGGAGGTATCCAGGCCGCCGATACCGCGGTCACTCATGGCAAAGCCATGATCGGCAAGTACGATTCCCTCATAGGCAGAACTTTTCACCTCGTGGAATCCCAGCTCCGGCTCGTTCCACAGGGTATCCGCCATATCGATAATGACATCGGCGTTCTTGTCGACGATTTCGTCGAGCTTCGAGTAGTCAGTCATTAGGTCATTCCTGCTGGGGTGCTGGCCATTGCGGAAGCGCTCAAGCAATCGATACTAGAATTCCCGGTGCCCGACGCAGCGCAGGAGCGGTTTTCGCCTTGCTCCAAGATCACCAGCGTTCATGGTCCACAAGGTCTGGCGTCTGCGGCACACCGAGCCTCGATCCTCGTAGTGGCGGCAAGACGCAAGTCGGGCGCAATCCGCGACCCGGGGCCGGAACGATGATCAAGGCCGCCGGCTCAGAAGCAGCAATGCTGCCCGGCGAGCGGCGTTGGCCCGCCGGGCGTCGTTCCGATGATGTCCCCCGGGACCGAATCAGCCTCCGGTCAATTCCGCGACGGCATCACTCTTGATGTTGTAACCGCCCGCCATGGGGATGAACATGCCGGTCGCGAACATGTTGCGCCCGTCGAGGAGGGTGACCGCGGTGTGCGCGGCCTCTTCGGGCTCGCCATAGCGGCCGACGGGAATATACTCGGAGACCGCGGCCATCGCATCGGGGCCGCCCAGCGTCTTCACCGCGTCGGGGTAGTTGATGAAGTTGGTGCCGATGGCGTTGACACAGACGCCGTTGGGCGCGCCGTTCATGGCGGCGCAACGGATCATCATGTTCGCCCCGGCGCGCATGGAGGAATAGCCCATCATGTCGTAATAGGGCTTCCCGCCGGTCGCGCTCGTCAGCACCAGGATCTGCCCGGAGCCGGCCTTCATCAGCGGCGGCATCAGGGATTGGAGCGAATCCATGACCGCAAGGAAGTTCGACTCGAAGATCTTCTGCATGTCCTCGCGCGTTGTGGTCAGCACGTCACCCTTGTGGTGGATCGCGGTGCGGATATAGGCCGCGTCGAATCCACCGAACTTCGCCATCGCAGCGTCGACCAGCTTCTGGGTGGAGCCGGGCTGGCTCTCGTCGTTCGGGCCTTCCTGCTCGATGCCCTCGACAACAACGACCTCGGCGCCGTAGCTCTTGAGCTTGTCGACGAGTCCTTCGGCGGGCTGCGCGATGACCAGGTTATGGCCTTTCTGGGCGAGCTCGATCGCGATCGGCGGCCCGATCTGCATCAAGGCGTCGTTCATGAGGACGACGCGCTTGCCGCCCTTGGTCGCGTTGGTCTTGAGCTCCTCGCCCGGGATGATGGTCTTCGCCTCAGCCGTGTTCATGCCCAGCCCTGCGGTGCCAAGGCCCGCGGCGGTCAGTCCCGCGGCCCCCGCCATTAAGAAGTCCCGGCGATCCATACCACTGGTGCTACCGGTTTTTGTATCTTCGCTCATGATCGGATTCTCCTGGTTGTTTCGCTGTTTGTTGTCTGTGGCTCAATCGGCGTAATGACGACGCGTTTGCGGCTTACGCGGGGGGCCGTGTTGCGGGAAAGGGGATGTCGAGGTACTTGATTGCCTCGGCGCCGGTGACGACGCGCCGGCCGACCTTGTCGATCATTTCTTTGGCCATCGCGATCTGCTCGACATTGCTGGGACCGTCCATCCAATCCTCGAGACCGACTCGGAAGCTGCCGCCGCGCTCCAGCGACATGCGAGCTAGCGGCGTCTCCATGATGTTCGCGGCCAGCATGCCGACGTCCCATGGCAGGTCGATGCCCTCGAGCATTTGCAGGTACATATCCAGCGCCGCGGGGATGGGCGGAGCACAGCCGGCGAAGCCGTAATCCGCAAAGTAAATGTTGAGCTTCGATCCCCGCGGCAGGACGCCCTTGCGCGCCATTTCGACGACATTCTTCATCCAGCCCGGCTCAAACACCGAGATCGATGCACCGGTGCCGAACTCATTGCAGACATCGAGATACATCTGGAAGTCCCCTGGCCAGAAGCCATACCACCAGAATGTGTCTGCCGGCCCGGGCAGTCCGTTCTCACCGTAGCCGCCCAAGTAGTTAACGCCGGTGTCAAACAACATCATGTTGCCGAGGCCCGCTTCAGCCAGCGGGCGGTAATGCCCGCTCTGGATCTCGCCGGGCCAGACGGAGCGGATCTTGTGGCTGACCTTCGGATCGAAGTTCGCAGTCGGATAGATGATCGCGTGGGGATGCTTCTTGCGAATAGGTGTGAAGGCCTCGATGTACGGTTTGACGGCCGCCTCGATGTCCTCGTTCGGCTGTTGCGAATGGGCATGTACGATCGTGACGCCGGCGTCGAAGCAGCGGATCGCATCGGCGGCAATCTCCTGTGGAGTCTCCGGCACATTCTTGTTCCTGGCCTTGGTATTCGATCCATTGATGGCCACTTCCAGAACGACCGGCGTGTCCTCCACGGACCTCTTCACAGGCTTCCGCTCATGATAGACGCCCGGCCCGCCGAGCGCTCGGCTGGCCGCCAGGGTGGCTCCGGCCGCGGCTACGGCTTTCGCGAATTCTCTTCGTTTCATAGGTTGCTACTCCTGCGTTGTATTCATGACCCGCTAGCGACGATCGGATCTGAAAATGGCCCCGATCCCCGACTCGGCATTGCACTCGAGGATCGGCGCTGAACTCGATCGCTTTGCTGGGACAGCCAGGGTCCGCCTCAGCCGACCTGGACGGTCCCGTCGTCCTTGATGGAGATTGGATCGCCAGTCTTGACGGCTTCGAGGAACTCATCCCCGAGCAGGTCGACCGTGATGATGGGTTTCTCCTGCCAGATGTCCGCCATGAGGACCCCCGAGGCGGTCACCGAATCGATGTGGCCCGAAAAGAGAAGCGCTTTGGGCGCCAGGCCCAGCCCGGCCACAGCCATGTAGCAGCCGCCGCCCATGCTGGAACCGATGCACTGGGGCGTGCAGAGGATGACCCCCGCCAGGTCCTTCTGATAGAGGTCCTTGTTGTCCTGGTCCGTACAGGGTGCGGACTTGGTATTACCGCCCCACACGTTGTCGATGTAGGACGAGGTGGTGTTGAACGGCTGTTTCGAGACCGTTGCTTCTCCACTGAGAGCGCCGGCAACCACCGGTCTGCCTTGGAAGGTTTTCGCCATCGTTCTTCTCCGGTAACAGTGCTGTGAATAGTCTGGATTTGCTGCCGGACTAGGCTGGGATTTCGCCGGTCATCAAGACCTCGATCATGTCGTCGTCGGAGATGTAGCGCGAGTTGGTGTACTTGCGCGTCTTGTTGGAATTGGTGACGTTGAAGTGATCGTCGGCGTAGCCCGCGAAACCGCCATAGCAGACGGTGCAGGTGTTGGAGAATCGCACCCCGGCAGCAAAGAGCTTGGCGTACAACTCCGGGTGCGTGGTCAGGAAGTGGTCGCTGACCACGCGCGACACGAACATCTGCGTCGGCAGGGCGACCTTCTCGAGACCGCGTTTATCGAGCTCCTCGGTAATCCGGGTGCCCCAGTTCACCATCTCCTGGTGGGTATTGTGCGGGCAGCCGATATTGGCGTTCGTGGGCTTGTTCAGACCCTTGGGCCAGAGGTTCGGGAAGGCGCTGCGGATGCGCTCTAGCTCCGCGTCGTCGATGACATAGGTCTGGTAGCCCTCGGCGAGCAGTGCCCGGCCTTTCTCCTTGGCATCTGGGGTCAGGTTCTCCACATGGTAGAGACCGACCGCGCCGCTGGAAGCGGTGGCGGCACCCATATACTTCAGCTTGTGCATGTTCTGCGGCGTGATCTCGCCATCGAGGTACTTGTCGATCCCGGTGATGTAGGGCACGTCCTCGACGCACTTCTCGCCGATGGCGCCGCCCAAGGTGCCCCAGTCCGGCTCTTCCGAGGTCTTCACCTCGACCAGCCACTTGGCCTTGCGGCCCTCGTCGGTCATCAGGCCGAAGTAGGGCGCCTTGCCAAGCAGGGCGCAGAGCAGTTCCATGCCCATGGAGTTGCGGTTGGTGCGGATGCCGAGGATCGAGTTGCCGGCGTTGATCGCGGAGGATTCTCCCCAGGCGACGAAGGTGCCGGGCTCAGGGTGATTGCCGACCTCCGGCAGGTAGCACATGCAGCTGCGGATATCCATGCCGCGGGCGCCCAGCCGTGCGTGCACGTGATCGAGGTCGGTCTGAAGTGGCAGGCTCTCGAAGATCATCAACTCCTGTTCCTGATCCGTATGCACACCGTAGAGGTCGAAGGGCCGGGGGTTGATGGTGTAGGGGGCGTAGGCCTTCAGGCCAGCGTCGGCGCACTGCGCGAACAGCTCGATGATCGGCTTCAAGGCGGGTGTTCCGATAAAGGTCGACGAGTGCGGGTTGCCCCCAAGGTCGACGAGCTTGGTGGCGCCGAAGAGATTGCCGTGGCGCACGACCGTTTTCATCACCTTGGCCAGCACCTCCCCCTGCTTGCCGTCCATGATGTCCTGCTCTTCCGGGGTGAGCTGCATCTGGTGTGGTTCCTTGGACGGATCGTGCGAAGTGATCTTCGGGGTCGAGCCGGTGCCAGCGGCCCGGTAGCCGGGAACCGGCTTGCCGTCCGGTCCGAGACCGTCCATGTCGGTCTCTTTCGGCGGCAAATGGTCGATGTAGTCCGGGGTGCCCGGCTTTTTGGTCAGCAGTTGGTGTAGGCCTTCCTGGCCCGCAGCGCTCGGGGTCTCGGCGGTTGCCGCTCCCACCGCCGAGGCCGCTTCGGCCCGCGCGCGGCCGCCCGGGAGGGACAGCCAGGCCGGCACCATGGCAGCCAAAGTGCCGGTCTTAATGACTTCTCTGCGTTTCATCATCGTCTCCGCGTCTTGGTTGGCCTATGTGAGGCTGGATGGGAGAGGGTGACTCCACCTGCTCGGTCGTCCGCCAATCCCTCCGGCTGTGCTCACTGCTCGGGAGAGAAGTCTAGATACCTGCTCGATACGGCTGTATGGGGAGATTTCCCCGTTCTACGGCTGTCCAGCCCGTATTGCAGTGCAGGGGATCGCGTCGTCCCGCGGGAATCTTCAACAACGGCGAGATGCCGTGCGTTGCGGGATGCCCCGCGATCTCGGAGAAGCTGCGCATGGCCGCGATCAGCCCGTTCTTCTGGTGCAACGTAACGCCTTGGGGCGAGATCGGCCATTTTGGCTTCGAAACAGGGGCTCTAAGCCGAGAAATCACTCACCTGCGCGGCAGTTGTCGTTACCGAACCGCATGTTGCGATGGTCCGACCCAGGTTGCCCAGCCCGCTACCCGGTGGAGCTGGTGTAGGGGTCCGGGGCCGAGGGGGAGATGATCGGCCTTGATCGTAAGTCCCTCCACCGCTGTGGGAGCGCCGTCCTCGGCGCGACGGGCGCCCAGTCGCGGCGAGGACGCCGCTCCCACCGGGCTACGGCTCTGGACGGATTTATGATCAAGGCCGATGATCCAGCAAGGTGTTGGAAAGCGCTCAATCGTCTCGGCGATTCCCGCGCAATGGAGCGCCGGCTTGCGGGACGCATGATCGAGGCACATCCCCTGCCCTTTTTCGATCCCAAAGAGCGGCCCGAATGACCGGAATCAGGCGCTCGGCCGCTGACAGCTTATCGACGTAGCCGAGGGCGCCAGTGGATAGCGCGCTGCGGGCCAAGCTTGGCGATGCGAGGGACGACAGGAAGATGACCCTGGCCTCGGGCGAGCGCTCCAGGATGAGACCGGCAAGCGCCAGGGATTCGTCGATGGGCGCGCTCAGCTCGATCAACACCACCTCAGGTGGCGACCGTTCGATTGCCTCCAGGATCGATGGTCCGTCGGGCAGCGCGCCGACGACCTCGAATTCGGGCTTGAGAAAACGCAGCAGCGCTCGTCGGAAGTCTGCGTGGGCGTCCGCCAACAAGACGCGGGGCTTTTTGGACATGGGATCGCACCGGGTTGACACCGTTTCGTTGAGGTAACCTCATGATTGACCCAGACGCTCGTCGCATGGAATAGGGAAAACTCCCTAATGTCCAGGCCACGGGCTACCGCCCTCAGACCGGATGGACCAGCCCATGCTGGATCGCGTACTGGATCAGCTCGGCGGTTGAGCGCAGCTTGAGCTTTTCCATGGCCTTGTACTTGTGCTTCTCGACGGTGCGGGCGGAGATGTGCAGCATCTCACCGATCTCGGCCATCGTGCGGCCTTCGGCGGTCAGCTGCAGGATCTCGCGCTCCCGAGGCGTCAGGCCGGTCCAGGGGTTGTCGCCCTCGGACGCGCCACTGCGCGGCTCCATCAGGGCCGCGAGCACGTCGCCTGCCATCCTCGGCGAGATGAACATCCGCCCGGCGAGTGCCTCCTGCACGGCGCGGGATAGGTCTCCCGAGGCGTCGATCTTGAGCACATAACCCGTGGCCCCGAGCCGAAAGGCCTGTACCGCGAAGTCGATGCTGGTGTGCATGGTTACCACGACGGCCTTTGCGCTGACCCCCTTCTTCCGGAGCAGCCGAATCGCGTCGAGGCCGTTGAGATTGGGCATGCTGATGTCGACGACGACCACATCGGGACGCAGCTCGAGCGCGGTCCGGACCAGCGCTCGGCCGTCCGCCACCTCGCCCGTGATCTCGTAGCCGGCCTCCAGGATCTTGCGCATGCCCGCGCGGGTGAGCGGGTGGTCGTCTGCAAGGAGTACTTTGGGTCTTGCCATGTCGGCTTGCTCCGGGACGCGGGGATGCCCCGCTAGTCCGGTTTAGGTTTCTTGGGGAGTCTCATGACCACCGTGAAGCCCTCACCAGGGCTGGATTGGATCTCCATGCTGCCCCCGAGATCGGCTATGCGCTCGCGAATGCTGAACAGACCGAAGCCGCCCGCGTCGCTGGTGCCGGCGAGGGCCGTGGCGACGTCACAGCCGGCGCCGTCGTCGCCGACGCTCAATCGGATGGCGTCCTCGATTTGCTCCATCCGGATGTCTATCCGGGTCGCCCGCGCGTGCTTCACGGCATTGGTCAACAGCTCGCGCAGGTTGCGGAACAGGACCATGCAGGTCAGCTCATCGAGCCCGCGCTCCTCGCCCTCCGCCAGATCGCTTTGCACCCGCACCTCGATGCCGAATCGCCGGTGAACCTGTTCCTGCGCCCAGTCGGAGATGGCGGCGCTCAGCCCCAGCTCGTCCAGGATCGGTGAGGCGAGATCGGCGACGACCCCACTGGTGTCGATGCCGGCTTGGCGCAGGCTCTCCGAGACCTCGTCGAGCGCTCGGGTCCGCTCGCCAGCATCCGCCTGCTGCATCGCGGCGCCGAGCTGCATGCGGGCGAACGCCAGGGTCTGGACGGGGCCGTCATGCAGCACCGCGGCGATCCGCCGCCGCTCCCGCTCCTCGCTGACGGTCAGCTCCGTCGCCAGCGCCTTGAGCCGGGCCTGATAGTCCCGCAGCCGTCGCTCCTTCTCGCGCTGCTCCGAGATGTCCCGAAGGATAACGGTCGTTGAGGTGAGCTGACCGTCGATCCGAAAGAAGCTGGTGATCGCGTCCGCCGGAAGGATCGTCCGGTCCTTCCGCTTCAGCATGACCTCTCTTCGCAGTCTCTCCAGCCCCTGCGCGCTTGCTTGCGCCATCGCCTCCCCGATGGCGGCGAGCTCTTGCGGATCGGCATAGAGGAAGTCGGTCTGCCTGCCGAGACATTCATTCGGCTCGTAGCCCAGCTGGCGAATGGCGGGGTTGGTCCATTCGATGATCCGCTCCGGCATCCGCGCCGAGAAGACGATGTCGGCAATGGAATCGGTCAGGCGCGCCAGATAGTCGCGGCTCTCGCGGACCGCTGTCTCGGCCTGGACTCGGCTGGTGACGTCGATGCCGAAGGACAGCAAGCCAACAGGATGCTGCGCCACATCCAGCCTGGTGTTGCGCCAGGCGATCATCCGCTCCGCGCCGCCCTTGGCGCGGATCGGGTTCTCGTACTGCTTCGGCTCTCCGCCCGCAACCAATCGGGCGAACTCGCGATGGACCGCTTCGCTGTCCGCGCTCGGGATCAACAGCGCGAACCAGTCGTTGCCGTACAGCTCGGAGGCGGTGTAGCCGGTGACCCGCGTCACGGCCGGGTTGACCAGCGTGACACGGCCTTGCAGATCGAGCCCCAGGATCATCACGTTGGCGGTCTCGATCAGATGATCGGTGAAGCGACGGCTCTCCTGCAGCGCCGCTTCGACCCGGTTCCGCTCATCGATCTCCGTCCGGAGGGATCGGTTGGCCAGGGTCAGGTCCGCCGTGCGCTCAGCGACCATCTCTTCAAGATGCAGCGTCATCTTCCGCAGCGCCAAGTGGGTGCGCACCCGGGCGAGGATCTCGACCTCTTGAAACGGCTTCGAGATGAAGTCGACCCCCCCGGCCTCGAAGCCGCGGACCCTGTCCTGCACGTCCTGCAATGCGCTGACGAAGATGACCGGCACCGCGCGGGTGCGCTCGTCCTGCTTCAAGCGCCGGCAGACCTCGAACCCGTCCATGGCCGGCATCCGCACGTCGAGCAGGATCAGGTCCGGGGGTTGCGATCGGGCGGATTCGATCGCGACCTGGGGCAGCTCGCAGGGGCGGACCCGGTAGCCCGCCGCGGACAGCAGCTGGAGCAGCAGCTGAAGGTTTGGGATCTCGTCATCGACGACGAGGATATCGCCGCTGGGACGCTCGGAATCGTTGTCGGTCGCCATGGCTCGCCAGGTCTAGAGGTCAGATCGCGGAGGGTGGTTCATCAGGCTTCGACCTCGTTCAGCAGCTGTTGGATGCGCGCCATTCGAAGCCCCTCCGCGAGGGCGCGCAGATGCCGCGCCGTGTCCGGGGACTGTTCTTCGATCCGCAGGATAACATCGAGGGTGGCTGCCACGTCCAAGGCCAGCGTCGTCTGTGCAAGCTCCTGGCGGAGCCCGCGCGGGATCTCGGCCAGCATCGACGCGGTCAGCCCGTCCCCCGAGGCATTGCCGCGGCCTGGGGGGCCAAGGTCTTCGTAGACATACTCAAGGTTAAGAAAGCGGGCCAGGATATCGAATATCTCATGCTCCTGGTAGGGCTTGGCGACCATGTCATCACAGCCCGCCGCGAGGATGTCCGGGCGCTGCTCGCTGAAGGCGCTGGCCGTCAGTGCGACCACGGGGAGCGCGTCGCCGTTGGGGCGTTGGCGAAGCCGCCGGGCCGCCTCGTAGCCGTCCATCTCCGGCATCCGCATATCCATCCAGACGAAGTCCGGGGACTCTTCATCGACGGCCCGCAATGCCTCCCGGCCGTTGGCCGCCTCCGAGACCAGGAAGCCGACCTCCTCCAGCAGGGCCTTGAGCACGAGCCGGTTCTCCAGGCTGTCGTCGACCACGAGAATCCGCTTTGGCCCTTGACCCGGAGCAATGCCGATGACCCTCGGTCGCACCTGTACGGACGCTGTGGCAGGTGCCGACTCCACGATCGCCGCCGGCAGTCGAACGCGGAACAGCGATCCCTCGCCCTCGGTGCTCTCGAGGGCGATGGTGCCACCCATCAGCTCCACGAGATTCCTGGAGATGGAAAGCCCGAGGCCGGTGCCCTTGCGCGTCGCGACGCCGACGCCCTGGACAAAGGGCTCGAAGATCCGCGCCTGCATCGAGGCCGGAATCCCGGGGCCGGTGTCGGCGACCTCCAGCAACACATGACAACGCGAGGGCTCATCGGGCACGGGCTCGGTTCGACACCGAAGATGGATCTCGCCCTCGCGCGTGAACTTGACCGCGTTGCTCAATAGGTTGAGGAGGATCTGACGCAGCTTGCCGACATCCGCGCAGAGATACGGCAAGCCGATGTCCTCGGCGTCCAAGCGAAAGCCGAGCCCCTTCTCGCCGGCGCGCGAGCGCATCATTTCGCTGAGCTCCGCAACCAGGGCCTTGAGATCGAATTCGGACGCCCGAAGCCCGACCTGCCCGGCCTCGATCTTCGACAGATCGAGTATGTCGTTGATCATCGACAATAGGTGCTCGCCGGAGCTTACGATGATGTCCAGCTTCTCCTTTTGACCGGCCGTGGCGTCCGCATCACGGCCGAGCAAGGCCGCAAAGCCGAGGACGGCGTTGAGCGGCGTGCGCAGCTCGTGGGACATGTTGGCGAGGAAGGTACTCTTGGCGTGAGAGGCCGCATCGGCCTGTTCCTTGGCCTCGCGCAGTTTGTCCACGTTGCGATTACGCTCGGTATTGTCGATGAATGTGGCCATAAAGCGGTCGCCGAGGGAATAGCCGGCGATCTCCATGTCGGCGACATGTCCATCCTTGCATGTCACCTTATATTCACACGGCTTGATGTAGGTACCATCCTGCACGGATTGCTCGCTCAGCCTGTCCCAGGTCTCCCATACCCATTGTCGGTACTGGGCGTCGGGATAGGCCCTTTCCATCCAATGGCCCAGTGTGGCCAATTCTTCGTCCGTGTACCCGGTCAGCTCGGTGAAGCGCTGGTTCGACATATACCACGGGTTTTTGAAGTGATCGTCCTTGTCGACGAGGTCGAACATGACCGCGCCGACGGGCATGTTGTGAAAGATCGTCAGCAGGCGCGCCTCGACTGCCTTTCGCCTCGCCGATTCGTTGAACAGCCCTCGCCTCCACACCAGGCCGAGAAGCAGGGCGGCGAGGACAACCAGAGCAGTGACACCGATGAGGATCAAGACCATTTCAGGACATCCAGCGCGATAAGGTCGGTTCAAGCCACCGGGCAAATACTGATCATGACATGTGTGGCCGCGCGGGTCGCAATCGAATGGAAGCGATCAAATCTGGCGCTTGCGCGATCGCCTCGTGGTGATCACGCCACAGGCTGCCGTGGGAGACGCGAATGCGGCCATGCAGGTTCAAGCTGTCTGAACCGGAAGAAAACAGCAGAAACGACGTGTCATTGGTCTGTCCTTCCCGGCGGCGGCATGTCGGAGTCGCCGAGTAGATCCGGCGGGTTGGAATTTCGCACCCCAGCGAAGGACCGCGGACCCTTGCGATCTTGGGAAACGTGTTCGAGAAATCCATCGCCCCACGCTGAATTGCCTCCCCCCGCTGACCCGCAGGCTATCGACCGATGGTCGTTGGGGCTATTCCTATAGGTGCCGTGGCACGGTTTTTGAGCCGGTCCTTTTGCCATCCCGACCGCGTAGGTCGTATTGAGCATCGCGGCGCGTCGAATACGGGCGTACCCGTCAGCAGCATAAGACGCGTTCTGCTCATTGGAGCACCCACGCCACTCGATCGACTTATTTGAGGCAATCGCGTCGTTGATCGGGAACGCGTAGTCACCGGGCAGGCCAAAACAGTCGGTAATGCCCAATTTGGCCAGCCGTTGAACGGCATACTCGGCGACGGTCGGTTTAGACATGGATGTTTCCTCCTCTTGCGCAAATCATTTAACCGAGCCCCACACTGCTGGCGCTCCATTGGTGAAATGAGTCCCAAGGCGCCCTAATTGACAGCCTCGGGACTTCGATCAACTGCTCACCTGTAGAGCGGTATCCGAGCGAGGATTGCGTCAGCGATGATGTCCGGGACTTCGATTGACGGCCAGTGCCCGGATTCCTGGATTTTGTAGAGGTCCGTGGTCGGACTCCACAGTTTGATCCGATCCGCCATCGCGATCACGGCAACCGGGTCCTAGACACCCCAGTAAATGCTTAGTGGCGCCATACGGAATTCGACTTCCAAAATGCGCAGGCCGATCCTACAACTGAGATTTGGGCTGCGCTATGCAATTTGCGCAATCAGGCATTATCGTATTCGGGTGGAATCGATGTTGATGACAACGGCAACGTGCTCGGTGCCGTAGTCCACCTGTGGATCAAGCGCCTCTGCGGTCTCGTGGCATAGAAACGTACCAGAAATTTCCGGAGATTCTGGCCTTTTTCTGCCGATCCGCGGAAGTTCTGGCCAGTGGGTACACAGTCTTGACGGTAGTGCTCGGTTCGCTCAGGAGGCTCGGTATGGGTTCTCGCATCGTTCGATCTGCCTCCCGGATCACACGACTAGCCCGAATCGCTCACCAACCGGCTAGCTGGCTGATTGCGGGCGCGCACCATGGGTCAGCACCGTGCTCGGCAACCTGAAGACCGGACTCAGCGGGGCCTATCACAGCTACGGCTCCAGCCGCTAGGCCAAGCGCTACCTCGGCGCGATCGCCTATCGCTTCAATCGCCACTTCGCTCTACGTGCCCTGCCAGCCCGGCTGCTGGTCGCTGCGTTACGTAGCGAGCAGTGTCCGCTGCATCGGATTCGGCTGGCTGCAACAGCTTGCTAATCAGGAACGCGTATACCGCGACTTCGAGGAGCTCGAGTGAAATGGCTACATCATGTTGTCCTTGATCGACCCGTAGGGCATGCCGCTGGATTTATCGTAGTAGTACATGAGCGGACCGTCCGCGTCCGACGACGGGTTCGGCAGCAGCAGCCCCGCCTCCTCCAGGATGCGATAGGCCTGGATGGGCAGGACTTGCCGATTACGGGCCACGAACAGTAACGTCCCCGGGACGTGTGCAAGCAACGTCGCATGGTCGGCGGTGACCAGTTCCTGTATCCAGGGCGGCAAGCCGGACGGCACCAGTTCCAGCTTGGGCGGCGGCCCCAGGTCGTGCTCCTTGTGGATGCGGTCGAGCGACAGCTGGATCATGGCGAGTGATTCTGTGATGCAGGAGCGCTCGAGCAGTTGATAGGATAGATTGGCCTTCTGCAACAGCCCGCTGAGGGGATCCTTGGGTAGCCTAGAGGTGGCGAATAATGACTTGACCCGCTCACGCTGTGCGGGTGTCGCCTGCCGCAGACCCTCGGCCTTGATCTGGCCTTTAGCGGCCATCTCGCCGATGATGCGCCTGGCGAAGGTGTCGCCGGACAGCGTTGCGGTCAGCAGCGTCAGTGGCAGGGCATTGTCCACCTCCGGCAGCTTGACCGGATAGCAGCGCCAGGGATTGCCGCGCACGATATCGGTGAGGAAGCGTTGCGCACCGGTGTAGGCGCGGGCGCTCAGGGTGTAGCTTTCCGGGTCTAGGCCCTTGAGCCCGTCGTAGCTGGTCATGGGCGGGCGCCAGGCCTCCCAGCTCAGCATCAGGTCATCGGGGGCCAGGGCGCCGGGCAGGGGTTGGCCGTCCTGGCCCAGGATGACCGGACGTTTCTCCTTGGAGAACAGGAAACGGAGCATGGCGTGCCCCATAAAGGTGTCCTTACCCTTGTCGTTGCGAGTAGGTGTCAGACACCAGTGCAGGCCGCTCAGCCCATCCAGCGGTATGCGAACCGTCGCCAGAATGTTCTCGCCGATGACTGGGTTACCGCCGGCGTTGACGTTGCGCATCAACAGGAAGGGTGAGTCGCCTTCGGTCCGTGACTGCTCCCAGTCCACCATGAATGGCAGCATCGATAGGGCGAGGCCGTTCGGCAGGCTGTCGGTGGCGGTGTTGATGCGGGCCATCGGCGTGGCCCGCTCGGCCCAGCTCAGCAGCTGCTCGGCGTCAACTGTACGCGGCGCGCCGGGATAGTCCCCCGACAGCCGAGGGACGAGCGGCGCATCGCGCTCGGCGACGTCCGGTGTATCGGTGTGCAGCAACCAGTAGGCGACGCCGATGAGCAGCGCGAGTAGCGTCAGCAGGGCGACGACGATGGCGATGAGCCATTTCAGGGGCTTTTTCAGTGACAAGGGCTTCTCCCGTTGGGTCTGTGGTGTAGCGGTACGCCGCCGACTGCTAGCCGCTTGCCGAGTAGCGGCCTCTTTCTCCAGCGAAGCGCGCGAAGCGCGGGGTCACGCGAAGCGCGGGGTCGGGTCTTGCCTTTTGCCTCCCGACGGGGGCCGCGGCCCGATTCTGTACCCACTTGCGCCTGCCGGACAGCGGGCGGAAAGTCGAACCCGCGTCCACGAAGCTCCATGGACTGCGCAGTATCCGTGAGCCTGCGGTCTGCGCGCGGCCATGCCGCTGCATGCCTACGCCGGCCACCATGTGTCGTCTAGCGTCTGCTCGACACTGAACGGGCAATCGATCGGGAAGGCATCTTCGGCAAGGCCGGTCTGTCGCGCGGCTTCGAGTACGGCATCGCCGTAGGCATCTTCGCGGGCCTGGGGGAGCTTGGATTTCAGGCTCGGGTTCTGGGCCAGGTGGCGACGGAGGCGGCGGCGTTGTTCCTTGACGGTCAATTCCCAGCTGCGGCTGCGGTGGGTCGGCTGGAAACGCCACTCGAGCAGGTGCGTGAACAGAACGGCCAGCCGGTTCTCCAGCTCTCGCAGTTCGCCCTTGCCCAGGCTCTCGATCTCCTCGGCGATGTGCTCGATGTCCGCTTGCTGGAGATTGCCCGTGCGCAACAGCTCCGCTTGGGCATTGGCCCAGGCGTAGAAGTCGGTGTCGTAGGAATTGTCTTGCATGCGAGCTACGTCAGTTCAGGCCTTCAGGCGGTTTGGGCGCCGACACAGGCTGCACCAGTCCCGCGCCTTGGGGAGTCTAGCCGCATCTTCCTGGCCGAGATTCGCGTAACCCATTGATCTAAATGGCTTAAGCCCCAATCCAGAATTTCACGTGAATGGCTACAGCGAGCACTGGTGTCTAAGTAATTTATTGATTTTAAAATGTAAAGCAGCGCTGAACCGGTGCATGGCTAATTATCGCCTTGTTCAGCATGATGTTGCAAGCGACGAAGTGCATTTGCATGACTACAAAATGAAAAATTACAAACCAATAAAAGTCTTTTAGATTAATGTGTTATAGCAAAAAATGGGCAAAATTGCCAAGGACAATCAGTCTAGCCGGTCGCCGCAAAGGGAACCAAGCGTTTTCCGAACCTGGCCGCGAGGGGTGGAGATACTCGTCGCTCACGTAACCTCCGCACGGGTTTGCCGTGCTCGGCGAATGCCTGCCGCAGCCGGGCCTTCGGCTCCGGGGGATAGTCGAGCGCGTCCAGAAGCACCGGCCCCTCCGCCTCGCTCAGGCGAAGGGGCTCGTGCTCCATGATCACCGCATCCGCTGCGTTCAGCGCCCGACTCAGGACAGACTCGGACAGGCTTCGGTTAGTAGACGCGACCGCCCGCTCCTGCTTCGACTCTGAGCGAGAACCTCAGAACTTGGTCATGACCAGGTGGACGCCGTCCTGATCGCCCAAGTCGTAGGTGTTGTCGCTGACATGGATGACGGTGCCGATGGTCTCGACGACGAAGGCCGGGTCGGCGGCGGCGTTGATGACCAGGCCGTTCTCCTTGCCGTCGGTGATCACCAGGGTGCCGGCATCGTGCCGGCTGATGGCGATGCCCTCCGACGGCGAGACGATGGTGACGTCCGCGTTCATATGGTGCAGCACCAGCGCCGACGGGTCGCGGTTGGCCTCGACCAGCGCGTCCGCAGCGCTCATGGCGCCGTCCTTTGCCTTCTGCATCAGCGACGCGGCGGTGGTCTTCGCCGTGGTGGCGATCTCGCGCGCCCGATCACTGTCGGCTGCATTCCTGACGGTTTGGATGGCCTTGTTCAGCTGATCTTGCCAGCCCATGACGGTCTCCCCGCGGTGGGGGGGATTGAGTGTTGGGGAATCGCTATCGCTCCGCGCTGGATTGCGGGAAATCCCAGAAGGAGTTAGATGAGAAATCTAGAGAGAGAATGAACATGCATGGGGTTTGATGGTCCACAACGGGCGACCAAACCCGCGGAGGCCCCCCCCCGTGCATGCGCTGACGATCCAACAGCGACCTACTTTCCCTCTTCCTCCATCTTCTTCGCTTCTGCTTCGAGCTGCTCGGCCTTCTCTTCCATCTCCTTCATCTTCTTCTTGTCATGCTCGGCGCCTGCCTGTGCCGCTTTCCACCTGGCCTCTGATGCCTCCAGGTTCTTGGTCGTGGCGTTCTCGAGGTCGGACTCGGCCTGCGCGAAGCCGATGCCGCCAACCAGCATCGCAGAGAGCAGCAGGGTCTGTGAAAGATTCAAGCGGATCATGAGCGGTCGTTCTCCGTTCAGTGCTGCTGGCAACACCGCCAGCGGTTGCGAGAGGCCGACGGCTTCGCCGACGGACCGCGCGCAGCTAACCAAATTCGCCAGGCCAGAGCCACGCGTCTGCCTTAGGGAGTCACCCAACAACACGTGGTGGGTCTGCCGACGACGAGAGTCTGGCAAAACATCTGGGTCTTCGCTATGCATTTCGCGCAAACACGGTTGACTGCGCGAGCGCAAAGGCGGGCGTCCGGCGCTAAAACTTGCTGCGGGGGCATGCCGCAGCGAGGGGGTACCCGACCGTCCGTATACGCGAACACGCCGAAGAATCGGGGCATTCTGAGGGTGCTCTGCGCATCCGGGCTGCTCAGTCAACCCAACAACGCGCGGCTTCATCCAATGCGCGGGGTGGCAGCGTCAGCCGCCATCCCGCTTCGCCTCGAATCCCGCGCCGATCACTCGGAGCGCGTGATCCGGATGTCGCCGAGCGTCCAGCGCTCGAGGCTCACGTATCCTCGTCGATCTGGATCCTGACCTTCTCGACTTCCCCGGTGAACTTGAACGGCGCGTCGTACTCCTCGATCATCACGGCGCCGGACAGGTCCATGCCGATATCCATCTCGTCGAACCCGTACTTGCCCGGGATGGTCTTTTCGATGCGGCCTTGCCCCGCTTGCTCGCCGTTGATGAACAGCGTGACGTCGCCGCCCTTGCCGGGCCCGCCGCCGTCGTAATCGAAGTCCATCTTCAATTCGACTTCGCTAGTGGGAACGTCGGTCGTCGACGTGACCTTGTAGTGCTCGTAGGAGTAGTAGTTGAAGCCATAGACGAGCTTGTTGTCCTTGACGTAGAGGACATAGCCGGCCTCGTCCCCGCCCATGGCGATCAGCGCGCCTTCGGCGCCCTCGGACGGGATCACGACATCCGCCGTGATGCTGTGCGACTTGCTCTTGACGCTCGGCGCCGAACCCTCCGACAAACGGATGGCGCCCGGGAAGAACTCGAAGTGGTTGCGTCCCGTCACGAAGCTCGGCCGGTTGATACCACCCGGGTTGGCGAAGCGAGCGGCGGCACGATCATCCAGCGGATAAACGTTGTATTTCTTCGCCTCTTCATCGAAGAGCGCCTGCATTTCCTCGAGCTTATCCGGGAACTGATCGGCCAGGTTGTTGGCCTGAGTGAAGTCTTTGGTGATGTCGTAAAGCTCCCAGTTGTCACCATCAAAGGGCTTGGTTCCCCCCGTGTTCCAGGGTTCCTTATGGAACGCCGATGCCATCCAACCGTCGTGGTAGATGCCGCGATTGCCGATCATTTCGAAGTACTGGGTCGTCTTACGTTCCTCGGCATTGGCACCATCATCCGCGAAGGTGTAGGCCAAGCTGACGCCCTCCATCGGCTTCTGCTTGATACCATTGACGAATTCGGGCTGGTCAAGGCCGATCACCTCCAGAAGCGTCGGGGCGATATCGTTAATGTGGTGGAACTGGTAGCGCAGCCCCCCCGTGTCCTTGATTCGCGCCGGCCACGAAATCACCATTGGGTTGCGGGTGCCGCCGAAGTGGGATGCCACCTGCTTCATCCATTTGAACGGCGTGTTCATCGCCCACGACCAGCCCACGGCGTAGTGCACGTCGGTGCCGGCCTCGCCCCATCGGTCCTTGAACTTCATCGTCTCTTCGAGCGGGAATTGCACGCCGTTGAGCATCGCGACCGCGCTGGCCGTACCGGTCATGCTGCCCTCGGCGCTCGCGCCGTTGTCTCCCGCGATGAAGATGATCAGCGTGTTGTCGAGCTCGCCCGTTTGCTCGATCGCGTCGATGATGCGGCCGATCTGGGCGTCGGCGAACTCGTAGAATCCCGCGTAGACTTCCATCTGACGCTCGTAGAGCGCCTTCTCGTCATCGCCGAGCTCATCCCAGGCTTTGATGCCGTCGGGGCGCGGCGTAAGCTCGGCGTCTTGGGGCACCACACCGAGCTCCTTCTGGCGCGCGAAGGTGATTTCGCGCTGTTTGTCCCATCCGTGGGCGAACTTGCCCCGGTACTTTTCGGCGTATTCTTTGGGCGGATGGTGCGGAGAGTGGGTCGCGCCGGGGGCGTAGTAGAGCAGGAACGGGCGATCCGGTGCGATCGAATTCTGATACCGCATCCAATTGATCGCCTTGTCCGTCAGATCGATCCCGAGGTTGTAACCCTCTTCGGGCGTGCCCCAGGCTTGAACCGGATTCCGGTTCTCGTAGATCGTCGGATACCACTGGTTCATCTCGCCGGACATGAAGCCATAGAAATAGTCGAAACCCAGTTGGTTCGGCCAACGGCTGTGCGGGCCCACGATGTTCGTCTGCATGCCAACGGTATTGTGATTCTTGCCGATCCAGGCGGTGGAGTAGCCGTTGTCCTGCAGGATCCGGCCGATGGAGGCCGTATTCTGGGGAATGATCCCGGTGTAGCCGGGGAACCCGGTGGTGGTCTCCATGATGATGCCGGTGCCTGCCGAATGATGGTTGTGCCCGGTCAGCAGGGCCGCCCGCGTCGGCGAGCAAACCGCTGTGGTATGAAACCGGGTGTACCGTAGTCCGGATTCCGCCAGTTTCTGAAGGGTCGGCGTGTTGCTCGGACCGCCGAAGGTGTGGCTCGCCCCGTACCCGGCGTCGTCAATCAAGACCAGCAGGATGTTGGGCGCCCCTTCCGGCGCCGATCGAGGCGTGAAGAGAGACGGGTCGGCCTTCGACTCCTTGTACGTCTCCCCAATCGTGCCCTGAAACTCGGGGTCCGGGTAGGGCAGACTGCTCTGAGCAAGCACCTGGCCTGCCGTGATAACGGTGCCGCAGAGCAAAGCGGCGCTGAACAGTATTTTGGACTTTCGGTAGGTCTGGCTAATCACGTCATGCTCCGGAGCAGGAAGGACTTAAGGCTATTCGCGGGATGGCGGCACGCCGCCATCCCGCTTTCCTCAGGATCTCGAACCAATCACTTGGTCTCAGTCTTGGTCTCAGTCTTGGTCTGGGAGATCTTCACGGCGCCGAGCATGCCGCCACGGAAGTGGTTGTCCGGTGCCCAACCGCGGTGCCCAACCGTAATCGGCCACCACGGGGGTCTCCGAGTCGTGGCCCACGCCGAAGGCCTCGGTGCCCATCACGAGGGGCTGGGTCTTGTCGATGCGACCCTCGCCGACCTTTTTGCCGCCCACGCTGATCGTCATCGTGCCGCCTTGGCCGGGCTTCTTGCCCCCCTCGTAGTCAAAGTCGAAGACGATCTCGTTCTCGCCCTTGGGCAGCGGATCACTGCCGCGAATGCTGTACTCGTCCGTGGCAAGATAGTTGTAGGTGAAGACCGGCACGCCGTCGTCGAGCCAGGCCGCCCAACCGCCGAAAAGGCCGCCGGCCGGCTTGCTCTCCCAGGGCAGGAAGTGGATGACACGGGCAAGCCACCCTTCATGGTAGATCGCGCGGTTACCCATGATCTCGAAGTACTGGGTGGGGTGTGTCGTCTCCGCGTCCGGGTCGTCGATCGCGTAGAGCATGCTCGTGCCGGCCATCGGGACCTGCTTGACACCGTTGACCATGGTGGGCTCGGGCAGCCCGGCGGCATCGAGGACGGTGGGCGCGACGTCGGTGACGTGGTGGAACTGGCTCCGAATCTTGTCGTCGGCCTTGAAGCGGCCGGGCCAGCGCATGATCATCGGGTTCTGGGTCCCGCCGAAATCGGAGGCGACCTGCTTCATCCACGCGAACGGAGCGGACGTCCCGTACGCCCAGCCGATCGCCATGTGCGGGTAGGACTCCGGGCCGCCGAGCTTGTCGATCTGGGCGAGGTTGTCCTCGACCGTCGTGGGAACGCCGTTGAAGTAGGCCATCGCGTTGTAGAGGCCGACCATGGTGCCTTCGGCGCTCGAGCCGTTGTCGCCGATGATGGCGATCACGAGCGTGTTGTCGGCGTCCGGGAGCGCATCGATGGCGTCGAGAAGCCGTCCGATGTGCTCGTCGGCGTGCTCACCGAAGCCGGCCCAGATCTCCGCCTGGCGGGCGAAGAGGCGTTTCTCATCGGCGCTCAGGTCGTCCCATGCCTTGATGTCCTTGGGCCGCTCGGCGTTCACCGTGCCCTCGGGAACCCAGCCGAGCTTGATCTGGCGCGCCAGGATGTCGTCGCGGATGGCATCCCAGCCCTGGTCGAAGCGACCCTTGTAACGGTCGATGTACTTGGCCGGGACCTGGTGCGGCGCGTGGACCGCGCCGGTCGCGAAGTAGACGAAGTAGGGCCGGTCGGGGGTGATCGCCTCGTGCTGGCGGATCCAGCTGATGGCTTGGTCGGTGATGTCCTCGGTCAGGTGATAGTCAGGGTTGTCCGCGGCCGGATCGATCAGTTGGTTCTGGTCGTACATCATCGGGTGCCACTGGTCGGTCTCGCCGCCCATGAACCCATAGAAGCGGTCGTAGCCCGCCCCGGTCGGCCAGCGGGCGAACGGTCCGACCGGGCTGTTTTCCCAGGCCGCCGTCTCGTGCGCCTTGCCGAAATGCGCGGTACTGTAGCCGTTGAGCCGGAGGATCTCGGCGAGGAATGCCGCGTCCTCCGGGTGGCGTCCGGTGTACCCGGGGAAACCGGTCGACCACTCCATGATGCTGCCCATGGCGGCCATATGGTGGTTGCGGCCGCTCTGAAGCGCGACCCGGGTGGGCGAGCAGAGCGCCGCCGTGTGGAAGTTGTTGAAGCGCACGCCCTCATTGGCGAGCTTGTCAATATTGGGCATATCAATCGGCCCGCCGAACGGGCTGGCCGCGCCAAAGCCGATGTCGTCCATCAGGATGACGACCACATTCGGCGCGTTCTTCGGGGCGGAGACGCCGGCGTAGCTGTCGGGCTTCTCGGCGTTGCGGACGTCGAGCTCGCTGTATGTCTTACGCTCGGGGTCCGGCACCGGCAGGTAGGTGCGGTCGGTCGGGGGCGCGCTGCTCTGAGCAAGCACCTGGACTGCCGTGATAAAGGTGCCGCAGAGCAAAGCAGCGCTGAACAGTATTTTGGACTTTCGGTAGGTATGGCTAGCCATTTGATATCCTCATGTCGATAGGAATTGATGTCTCTTCGCGGGGTGGCAGGGCCAGCCGCCACCCCGCCGCGCTCAGGATCTCTCAACAATCACTTGCCTGCCAGATCGGCGCATGCACATGCAGGGAGTCGGGATACATCCAGTTCAGCACACCGGTCAGCTTCTTGAGCTTGGCCTTGATCAGCAGGGGGTGATCTCGTTGCCCGTGGCCCAGTTGTAGGCATCCTCCCAAGTTCCGCGGACACCGATCACGAAGGCATCGGGCGAGTTGGTCGCGACATGGATCACTTTGGAAACAGGAACGTCATGTTCAGCTTGACGGCCCATTCCATCTGCACGCCGTCATCGACGGGTTGGTAGATCGGCTCCACAAAGAGGTTCACTGGTTGTTTACCGATTTTGGTGACTCGTCCAAAGCGAACGCCCAGCGGAATGTTCCATTTCGCGCTGCGCCAATCGTAGGACCAGAGCAGGTCTTGGGTGCCGACATACCAACCCTTGTTGAAGTGCTTGACAAGCACGGGCTGCAGGAATGACTTACTCTGGTAATGCCGGTCGCTCTGGCTGTCGGCGACGTCCCACATGTGGTAAGCGAGGGCGCCCCACTGCCAGGTGGGTGTCTTGGTATTGATATACACGGCCGCCGGGCCGAGCTACCACTTTCCGGTGCCCGTGAGCTTGTTGGACGACAACGGGAACGAGGCGACGGGGCCGATGCCGATGGTCTGCCCCTTCAGATTGAGCCTCGGAAGAAACAGGGCAAGAGAGACAATATCCCCCCACTCGGACTGGCTGTCGATCTTGCCATTGAGGCTGGGCGGGGCATCCACGAAGCCGTCTTCGGGCAGCCCCACTGAGACAGAGCCGAGCTTGTTGCCGACGTCGATCTCCGGCGTGGTGAGATAGGGAATGGTCGTTCGCGTGATCACGGTCGGCACGGACGCAAACGGCAGATTGAAAGGGATAACCGGCTGGATGACACCCATCTGCGAGGTATCGTTGCTGTTGTGGTACCCGCCGTTGTACTGATACTGAAACTGGAACTGCATCAGGTTGGCCAACGGATTCGTGGCGGCACCTGCCAAGTCATCAGCCGTGATTGGGCTGCCGTACGCCGTCGCAAGAACTAGCGTCGATATAAGCAGCGACCCCAGTGCGGTTCGCAATGATTGAATTGTCGATGTCTTCGTCATTCTTGGCCTCTCAGGGTTGGGGGCCTTGGAGCCCAGGGCCATGCGCATTCCGTAGCCGGTCTTTCAGAACAGCACCTGAAGACGCCCGGCGACATAGAGCGAGTCATCGACGTCGCGATCGACCGAGGAGAGGTATTGCACGTTGGCGGAGAGTCGGATGGCGTTGGTGATCGCCAGGTTGTAGAAGGCCTCGACCCCCTGACCATGATCGTCCAAGTTGGCCGTCTCTTCGAGCAGAGTCTTTTCCAAGTCGTTGTAGAAGTAGCCCACCCCGAACAGGTCATTCGGTCGCTTGGGGATGATGCCGCGCCCGCCGATGCCGAGGTTGAGGCTCGTCTTCCACGGGTTGGTCCTGTTGTCCGCGAAGGTGAGGCTGCCGAAGAGCCCCCAGCCCTGGAGGTCGGGAACCTTGTTGGTGAGGTTGACCGGTCCCTCGTGGACCCCCTTCACGGCCAGGTATTGCCAGAAGGAACCGCCGGCGATCCAAGACTCGCTCTCCTCCGAGCCTTTCAGCCCTTCCGTCGGTACGAAGGTGACGGAGCCGAGTTCGGTGAAGTCCTTGTCGAAGAAATACATGACGGAACCGTTCACGCCGCCGGGCAGGCCTCGGAACCGGTATTGATAGCTCGCGTTGGTCGCCCAGAGGCCCCCTTTGTCGTCCAGGTCGTTGAAACAGTCGCTGTTCGCGCATTGGGTGCCGCTGAGCAGCATGCTGGTGATGCTCAAATCTCGGTTGGGGAGCAGCACGACGCCGGCGCCGAGGGTGGATGAGGGGACGTACAGCGCCGGTGTTGGGTAGTTCAGGCTCCAGTTCATGAACAGGGTGCGACCGCGACCGCCGGCGAACTCACTCGGCGCTCCGTCGGCGTAGAGGTCGAGCTTGCCGAAGATGACGCCGAAGCGCTCGCTGAACATCTGCAGCCAGGAGAGCTGCGATAGGGCTAGGTCATAACCCGCGCCGAGCACGTTATAGTTGGTCGGGGACAGGGATGCGGTGTTCGCCGGTACTAGTTGGCCCGTGTTGGCACTGGCGCTCTTGTCGCCCACCAGCGACTCCGCACGGACCTGGATCATGGCCCCGGGCAGAATGCCGGCGCGCATCAGGTCGATGGTGAAGTTGTAGGTGAGGTTGGCGCCGAAGCGGGTGGCGCCGGACTGCCCGCCGTCGACGACGGACTCGGCCCAGCTCACCGTGTCCACATCGAACTGAAAGCCGTTGTTGGCCCACTCGGTCCGCCTGCCGCCGAAGTCGCCCAGGAGATAGGCCCGTTCGCCGAGACCGCCGCCGTAGTTCGGGATGGGCACGATGCCGGGGCGGGACGCCGGAGCGCCGGCCCCGTCCGCCGCGGCATCATCGGCGACGGCCTGCCCGCAGGCGCCAAGCCCCATCAAGGCGAGCGCCAACACGACGCTGCATCCGGTGATCTGCTGTCTCATCTCATTACTCTCTGCAATAGCTCGATAAGGGGCTGAGCCGGGCGTTCGGCGGGCGGTGTGATGACATTCACCGCGTCTCCTGCTTCCATCCGATCAGATACGAGTCCAGCACCCAGACGCGGCCGGCGCGCTCGATGTATGCGATCTCCCGGGCGCTCGAGCCGCTCCAGGGGTCGTTCTCGAAGTTCTGCTCGCCGACGCGGATCAGGTTGCGAGCGGGATCGACGCCGAGCACCACCGCCACATGGCCGGTGCCGTACAGCGCCTTTGCGTAGATCAACAGATCCCCCCGGCGCGGCGGCTCCGGCGAGCCGTTGAGCCTCGCGGCGAGCGGGATCTCGGACTGATCCGCGACCTTTGTCAGCCGATCGATCTTGGTCCAGATGTCGGCGGCGATATCCACATCGCCGAATACCGCACCGTGATTCACCAGCAGCCAACGGCGCGCGTACTCGACGCACTGCCACTTGAGTCCGGTATAGGTGCCATCGACCTCATGGCGCCGTGGTAACACGCACTCCGCTCGGCAATTGGAGTAGGCCACCACGCCCTTCGGCGACCGCCCGAGGACATCGCCGAAGGGTGTCTCACACGCCGTCGAGCAAGCCTTGGGCATTGCAGCGGGCGCCTCGGCGTCGGCGGCGGTCACCGCGCCGCTGAGCCCAAGCGCTCCCGTCAGCGCGGCCATCAGACAGAAAGGCAGAGACAGAAAGCGGCGGGGCGGGCCTGTGTTCAGGGACGCGGGTGTGACTGATCTCATCGAAGCGAACTCTCCGGTCGGATGCGCTCGGGGCGCCGTGACCCTGTTCATCAACGCTCGGCTGGCCGGGACTCAGCCCCGGTGTCCCAGTCGCTCTGGGGGCGGATCTGACCGCGCACGCGAGCGAGCAAATGCTCGGCGCCGACAGCCGCGGCCAGGAAGAACAGGAACACGGCCACCGAGCTTGGTGCGGTCTGCAGCGTGTACAGCAGCCAGATGCCGACCGTGCCCGAACAGGCAATCACGCTCGCCAGAATCACCGCGCGCTGCACCCCGGCCCCACCTACCAATTTAAGCGCGCCGAAATTGACCAGCGAATAGACCAGCAGCGTCGTCGCGGCACCGAGGGACGCCACCGTCTCCAGGTCGAACAGGTTGAGCAGCAGTAGGGCGAGCGCGGCGGAGATGGTGAGGCCACGGGTGCTGACGCCGATCTGCTGCATGAAGCGCGACGGCAGCTGGCCGCGCTCCGCGAGGGTATAGGTGGTGCTGGTGATACCGAACAGCCCGCCGTTCAGGCAGGTGACGGACGAGATCACGGCACTGATCAATAGCAGCGTGAAGCCGAATTGGCCGAAGATCTCCCGTGCCGCAACCGCAAGCAAGGTCGCGCCGCTGGCGCCTAGCTGATCTTCGGAGACGACACCCACCACCGCCATGGCCAGGCCGACGTAGAGCACCAAGACGATGCCGATGGTGGCGTACATCGCGCGGGGCAGATCGCGGGCCGGATTGCGCATGCGCTCGGCGGTGTTGCTGATCACCTCGAACCCGGTGAACGCGAAGAAGGTCAACGCGAGGCTGCCCAGGATCGGGACCGCGCCGGGCCAGGTCTCGACGCTAAGGCGCCCTCCGTCGACGTGCGGCGACAAGGCCACCGCAAAGCCGGCGACGACCACGAGATTCGCAACCACAACAACCCGCCCAAGCAGGTTCGCCGACCGCGAACCGATCAGACGCAATGCGCTGAGCCCGACAATCAGCCCCGAGGCAAGTACGCGCTCCCAGAGCATGAGGTTCTCGGTGATGCCGAACAGCCGCGTCGCGAACTTGCCGAAGGACAGCGCGATCATCGCCATACCGATCAGGCAGGCGATGTAGAACAGGATTGAGCAGGCACCGGAGAACCAGCCGCGACCATAGGCCTGCACCAGATACTCCACCGCGCCGCCCTGAGATGGATAACAAATACCGAGCTGCGCGAAGGAATGCCCGGTCAGCAGCGCGATGATGCCGGCCACCAAGAACGAGACCCACACCGCGGAGCCCGACTGGGCCGCTGCCACGCCCATCAGTGCGAAGATGCCGGCGCCGACGATCGAGCCGACTCCGAGCGACACGGCGCCGCGCACGCTCATGTGCTGCGCATTAGGTTGGCTGGTCAATCTTGATCGTCTCCTGGAGGTTCGGAGTGTTCACGCGCGAGGTCGACCGTGTTGCTGCGCCAGTCTGCCGTCCGAACCGCTGCGGATGCGCGGGGTTCAGTCGCTTTGGGGCCGATGCTTGATCACCTGGGCGATCACATCCTTCGCGCGACAGCCGGCAATATGGCATCGGTGAAAATCCGACGCTATGCAGTTTGCGAACTCGCAACGGACACTTTGGCGAAGCACCCAGGGTACGGCAATGCGGAGAGAACAGTGTAGCTTTCTTCAGCGCCATTGTCAGGATCAGGGCAAACGCATGAAAATATATTTTTATAAATCAGTAGGATAATCAGAATCTATAGCCGTGATAGCCAGAAAAAAGAGGCACTTTCAACAGCTCGTTTAAGTAAAATTCATGAAATGAGTTGATCTTACAGAAAACATGCAGGATTTAGATGCGTTTGCCCTGTTGTCAGGATGGGCCGACGACCCCTGAGACCCCGAAATCACGACGAACAGGTCGCCCGAAGCGCCCCAGCGCCTCGCTGACTGGCGACTGCCGCATCCAGTGCAATCACATCTTTGCGCGATTTGCATAGCCGAGCACGCCTCGGCCACTATAGTCTCGGGCCGGGATTTCGCGACGCGGCGGGTGATTTGGAGTCGCCTTCTGGCCTGGTGACCTGCGTGTGGTATCGGGGGCGCCGACCATTCTGGTTGACGGAGCGGCCAGCCTCGGTGTGGTGCAGTCCGGCCCGCGGTTTGCGTAGTTCTCCGCATGGCTCCGCCCGAAGCAATTTCCCGGAGTAATCGATAAGGCGTCCGACGGTCGCTCGCCTAGACCCAATGGCCTGCCCGTGGACGGTTCGTGATCGACGCGACCTGCTGCGCGGACCGCGGACAGCCACACCCTGGAGGTAATCAATGACGAGAATCACGAATCGATTGCGTGCCGGCACCTCCGTGCTCGGCGCGTTGCTGCTTAGCCATTCATTACAGGCCATCGCCCAGGAGTTTCCCCGCCTGACGCCTGAGTTGATGAACGAGTTGAACACGAGCCTGGACACGACCTGGCCGGATGACCCGGCCGTTCCGGATCTGCCGCCGATGCCGGTGACCGATGACCCGGCGATGAATCAGGAAGCCTTCCTGTGGACGCACTTCAACGACAACATCTTCCCGCCCAGGGTGGAGGGCGCGCCGGAGCCGCGAACGCGCATCGTGACGGAGAACGACCCGCTCGAGGTCGATGTGTATTGGTCCATGCGCAGCCCCTACAGCTATCTGGTGCTGAATCGGCTGGTGTGGCTGAACTCCAACTACAACGTCAACGTCAACATTCGCCCGGTCCTGCCGGTGGCGGTGCGCTCGACCAAGGGAGGCAAAGGCAAAGCCGGCGGCCTCTTCAGCCTTCCCTACAAGATTCCAGACACGATGTGGGATAGTCGGCGTCAAGGAAAATTCCTGGGCGTTCCGTTCAATTTCCCGGTGCCTGATCCGATCTGGCAGGTGTGGAACCCGGGCGACAAGGTCCCGGGGCCGGACAACTGGCTCTTCACCCACCCGCCGGAAAAGCAGCCGTACATCTTCTGGCTCACGCGCCTCGCCTGCTACGCCGAACAGCAGGGCAAGGCGCTCGATTTCGTCAACCAGGTGTCCTATCTGATCTGGAGCGGCGTGGTCCATCCGAACAACCCCGAAGCGGCGGATGATCCGGCCAAGGGCCATTGGCCCAACTACGTCAAGGAGTACATGAATCGGGTCGAGGGCCTCAATTACGACGAGGCGATCGCAACCATCCGCGCGAACCCGGAGAAGATCGACCAGTGCTGGATCGACAACGCCGAGGGTATGGCGGAGACCGGGCACGGTGGCGTGCCGCTGATGGTCGTCAACGGCGAACCCTTCTTCGGTGGGGACCGGTTCGATCAGTTCGTCTGGCGGCTGTATCAGAATGGCCTCACCAAGCGCCCCGAGCCGCGTGCGCCCTTCACCACCAAGCCCCTACGCTGGGCGGCGGGCGAGTAAGGCGGCTCTGCAAAGGGCCAGCGGCATCCACGACCTCGTGCATGCCGGATAGAACAGGCACCTCGGCCAGACCGAGGTGCCGTCATCGGCAGCTTTCGTCGACGCGCGGACCGTCCAACCAACCCCGCGGGGCGGTCGGCAAGGCGCGGCTTCCGACAATCACCGCCGGCGATCCGATGAGCCTGTGGTGGGGCACCCGGGACATCATCACCGCGGAAGCGATCGCCGACCGGATCAAGGCCCGACGCCCGCGGACCAATCGCTACAAGATGCCCGAGTGCGGCCATTGTCCACCGCTCGGGGTGCCGGACAGGATCGCCAAGGCGATCCTTGACCGCTTGGATTACGCTTGACGACCTTGAGCAGGACAATGCCGACTAGCCAACAATTTCTGCCTTTTTGCCTGGCCCTAACGCTACTCGTGCCCTTGGTGACAAAGGCGCAAACGGTGGTGGGCGAGGCGACGACGGCGGTCGCTCCCGCCTACGGCGCTGCCCAGGCGGCAAACCGCAACGGCGACAACAACTGCCATCCACCAATCGATCTCGCCAAGCCGCAATTCATCGTCGGTTACGGCAGCCTGATGCAAACGGCCTCAAAGCGCAGCACGGAGCCGGACGCGGGCGAGAATCTGCCGGTCTTGGTCACGGGATTTCAGCGGGCGTGGAACACCCATGGCGTCTACCCGACCTGTTATCTCGGGGTTCAGCGCTCGTCGGGGGCCGCGATGGTGGCGGCCCTTTATCGCTCGTTTCCCGAGGACGGCAAGCTGAGCGCCGATGCACGGGAGATCGACTATTGCCGGGCGTCGGTCGCCGCCGACTCGGTCAAGATGCTCGATGCTTCGTCGGTGCCTGCGGACAGTCAGATCTGGATCTACGTCAATAAGCCCGAGACCCTCAAAGCGCCCGACGAGGGACACCCGATCGTTCAGTCCTACGTCGACATCGTGATCATCGGCTGCATGGAACTGCAGCAGCGCGTCGCCGATCCGGAGTTCGATTTTGTGGAGCAATGCATCAAGACCACGGCGGGCTGGTCGAAACATTGGGTCAACGACCGCCTCTATCCCCGCAGGCCCTACACCCGTCAGCCGCAAGCCTTCCAAATCGACCAACACTTGCAGCGGCTACTGCCGAGGCTCATGGAGTCGGTCCGGATCGAGTAAGCCTGAGCGCATCGCATCCGCTTTGCCGTGAAAGTCCTGGAGGGATCTGGCCGACAGCGGGTTGGGACATAGGACGACTGGCGCCCGACAGGGCAGCAACCGGACGGGTTTGGCACAAGCGTTCCTTGGGGGTTTGGGCGAAAAACTTTACAACGGCAACGGGATTAGAACATTGTTGCGCCAAACTCGCTTCAGCTTTCTCGCCGAAGCATCGTTTGCCACTAAACCGCACCGTCTTCGGCGCAATTCTGCGTCGCTTTGCGATACTCCCTGGGGCTGAGACCCGCTATCCGGACAAACATCCGCGCGAAGTGAGCAGGGTCGTCAAACCCGACCTCGTACCCGATGTTGGCGATGCGCTCGTCTGTTTCCCGCAACATCTCTGCAGACTTCTTGAAGCGCACTTCGTCGATGAGCGCACCGTACGTGAGGTTATGAGACGAGAGCTCTCGAGCCAGGGTGCGCTCCGACCTATCCATGAGCCCCGCGGCGAACCGCGCGGATGGGTAGCCGTCCGGAAGATAAGCTCTCAGCATAGCGGCTAGCGTACCCACGTAATCAAACCTGTCGGTCATGACGAACGAATCGTCCGCTACGTCCGGATCACGATGGTTCGCTTGCTTGTGTAGTTCGGAGCGCGGTATGGCGATGTAACCAATGCGTTGTCCGCTCAGGATTCGGCAGCCCGGGAACAGCTCGGGCAGTCCGATGGGGATCGTGGAAGACTGGATACCCATCTCCGCCGGAACCCAGTTCCGACCAACGAAGTGCCGGACGACGTCGATGTAGATACCGAGCTGGTAGGCCTGCGAGACGTGATATCCGGGTGCGTCCTCAATACCTGGGTACCCTGTGAAAAATCTCACGTCATCACCGCGGCAACGGATACCAACCTGCAGGTGGGAGGACTCCAAGCGAATGAGATCCACCAGTCTGCCCAGGGCAAGATTGAGCGTCGGTGCCTTCTCCAACCTCTGGAGCAGTCTATCGTTTAGGGATTTGTCTCCGATGAAGCGACCGACATGCCAACCAAACCCGGGATCCACCCGCCGCACCACAGCGTCGAAGAACGACCAAGCCCTCGACAGTGGCACGAAGGCACTCGGGTCTTCGCAGAACACCGGCAAGCCTTGCTGGCGGTAAAGGCGCTCGGTGGGCTCTCCCATGCGGTCCAGAAGGCCTCGGAACGCCATGGGGTGCGCAAGCCGCGTGATCCGGGGGTTCGATCGCATTTTCGTGCCTTAGGTCGCTGTGCTCGGGCCACGCCCCTTGTGGTCGAGGCTCTAACTCGTGTCCCGAAATTATGTGGCATCTGGCAGGAAGAGGCAAGAAATCTGCGCGCTACCCCTTGTACACTTGGTGCCACTTTGAACTCGGTTGGGCCTGATGTCCTGATGCAGCCGAGATCCCCTACGAAGGTGAAAGCGATGATATCTCCAACGAAGAAAACGGCGATTACTGGTGGCCTCACGGCAGCGCTCATGTTGGCCGTGACGCTCGGCACACAGGCGCAGACTGTCTCCCCACCATTTCCGGTAACACCTGAGTTGATCGATAGCCTCGACGCTGAAGACGCGACTTGGCCAGATGACCCTGCAGTTCCGGATTTGCCACCTTTGTCCGATACTGATGACCCACCGGTGCCGAAGGACAATTTTCTCTTTAGTCATTATTGGGACGGCCTGCACCCGCCGGAAAAGCAACCGCCTGTTCCTCTTTCGCCTCAGTCGAATCTGGACGAACCGCTCAAGGTAGACGTGATCTGGTCGATGCGCAGCCCCTATAGCTATCTTGTGCTGCAGCGATTGGTTTGGCTGCATTCAAATTATAATATCGACCTCAGGGTTCGCCCGGTTATGCCGATTGCGGTTCGTTCCACGAAGGGCGGCAGCGGTTCGGCCGGGGGCGCTTTCGGAGTCTGGTATAAATTGCCGGACGCCATGTGGGATACGGTACGCAGTGCACACTTTAACGGTGTGCCTTTCAAGTGGCCAACGCCTGATCCGATTTGGCAGAACATCCACCCCGTCCACGGGGAGAACTGGCAGTACGTTCATCCGCCGGAAAAGCAACCGTATATCGGCTGGGTCGTTCGCCTGTGCGCCTATGCCCAGATGCAGGCAAAGAGTCTCGAATGCGTCAACCAGTTGTCGCATCTGATCTTCGGTAATCAGGAAGAACATTGGCCAGCCCATGTAAAAGAGCGTTTCAACAGCATCGAAGGCCTCGATTACGATGAGGCGATAAGGTTCATCCAACAGAACCCGGAAAAGGTGGATGCGGTTTGGTTGGAAAATAGCCAGATCCAGGTGCAAGCCGGCCACGGCGGTGTTCCGTTGTTCATCTTCAACGGCGAGCCCTTCTTCGGACAAGACAGATTCGACCAGTTTGTCTGGCGGCTGCGCCAAAGTGGACTGAGGCAGCGCCACGAACCGATCCCGCCGTTCACGACGAAGCCGATCCGTTGGCCCGACGCTGGGTGACACGCTCCTGAGAGGGCCGGACCCGGAGATCCACCCATGACCGCTGCCTCTAACACCCGGAGATCCACCCATGACCGCTGCCTCTAACACCCGGAGATCCACTCATGACCGCTGCCTCTAACACCCGGAGATCCACTCATGACCGCTGCCTCTAACACCGTGCCCACACTCGAAGACCTGCAAATCTGGCGAGACGAGGGCCGTTTCGAGAATATCGACGGCCACAACATCTTCGTCCATGCCTCCGGCACACCGAAGAGCCCGGGTCACGGGGTGTTGCTCACCCATGGCTATCCGGGCTCGTCAATCGACTGGAAGCACGTCGTTCCCCGCGTCGCGCTTCACACCCGTGTGGTGATCTGCGACTTCCTCGGCTTCGGCCAGAGCGACAAACCCACCGACGGTACCTTCGAAACCCACTATTCGATGTTCCAGCAAGCCGATCGTGTCATCGAAGTCGCCCGCCGCGAAGGCTTGAATGAAGTCGTGCTCGTGATTCACGACATGGGGCAAACGGTCGGTGCCGAAATCATGGCGCGTCACGAAGAGGGCAAGCTGCCCTTCACGATCAAGCAGGCGATCATTCTGAACGGGTCGACCATGGTCGACATGGTGCACTTCATGCCTCTGCAGAAGGAGATGCTCGCAGCGCCAGACACCGTGCTGGAGGAAGATATCCCAGATGCGAAGTGGGAGGGCTTACTCCGCTCCAGTTTCTCGAAGGAGCACCAGCCCAACGACGCGCTGATAGACGTGATGATTGCGCAAATCAACCAATATCACGGCGGGCGTCTGATGCCGCGTTTGATGCGTTATCAGCAAGAGCGAAAAGACAACCTGCAACGTTGGATCGACGGACTGACCAAGCTTTCTGCGCCGACCAGCATCTGCTGGGGCGTTCAGGACCCCAACGGCATTGTGGCGATGGCCGATCGCATGAAGAAGCTCAACCCGTCCGCGGATCTGCACAAATGGCAGGACGTGTCCCACTGGCCACCCATTGAGGTCCCAGAGCGCCTGGCCAAGGCAATCGTTGATCGCCTCTAGCGAGAACCGCATCTCGATTCGGTTTCCAAGACTCGAAGAGAGATTGCCCTTATACGAGAGCAGAAACAGAGATCGGACGATGATGGGGATACTGTCGAAATGCATCACCCGAGACCGCCTCGCCGCGGATCGACTTTTCTTTCAAGATATCGGCGTTTCTGCTCGGTTGGGTGCTGCTGACTCACGGCGCCTACTGTCGCGCGCAGGTCACGGAAGCGCCATCCCTGCCACCGATTTGCTCTGCCCAATGCGCGACGCCATCACACGTTCAACCCTTTGAGGAGAGCACCATGGACGCCAAGACACTCGTCGCTACGGCGTATGCGATGCCCTTGCGGGAAAACGGCGGGAAAACGGGGACGGCGGGAAAACGGGGACAGACCACGTTTTCCACGTTTTACAGAATCGCGCTCATGCTGAAAAAGGTAGTCTGTCCCCGTTTTCGCAGTCCCCGTTTTCGCACGTTTTCGCAACAACGACGGGCTCGGAGACAGCATCAAGAACGCCTACGGCATCGCGTTCCCGAACCCGTCCGACGATGCTGACCGAGCAGAAGCACCTCCGGCTATCCGATGTCAATTATCTTGTCCGGTCAGCGACAACTATCTTGGCCGGTTAGTTGTCGCTGTTCTTTGGGGTGGGAGCCTCCTGTCAAAATGATCCGTTTGTGTCCGGGACAGAATGCAGGGAAAAAAGCACTCTGAAACAGAATCCGACATTCTGTTTCAGGTCCGCTTACGACCCGTTGCGGACCTACACCGTTTGCTTATATGCGGTGTCAGAATTTTTTACACTGCCCCGAAAAAGAGGTAGGAGCGAACGGCAGGTCACGACCCATTGCGGACATAACGACGCAAGTCAGCCGCGCGCCTTTTACGCGTCGGTTGGATTTGCCTTGCTACCTGAATCCGTGAACCAGAACGCGCAGAAGTTTCCGGAGGCGCCATGACGGCGAAAAACTTCGGAATGCGGATTCAATGCAGTCCTCAACCTTGCCTTGAACTGGCGGTACAGCCACGATTGCGGGTGTCGGCCGAGGGTGAGTTGAGCGCTGCGCAACAGCAAGCCAGCGCCGCCCCAGGCGCATCAGCCCGGACCGCGATGCGGCGTTACTGTTCTCTCCCGCGGAATGGCAGGCCGCCTACATCCTGTCCAAAAAGCGCCCGCCCAAGCACGCGCCGACGCTCAACACCGTCATCCGCCTGATCGCCGGCATCGGTCGTATTCTCGGGTGCAAGGGCGACGGCGAACGGGGCACGAGGACGCTCTGGCTCAGACTCAGGCGCGACATCACCGATGGTGGTGCGATTCCCCCAAGAGATGTTCACGACCTAGCTTAGCTGTGTGAAATGGGAGGGGCTATGAGAGGGAGAGAACCTCTTGGTATGTTAGTGCGTTATGCCCATCCAACCCTATCATGACGCCCTAGCGTCATACGGTGGCGGGCCGCGCACCCCGAAGTCCCGCCCGCTTCCAAGCGGGCTGACGCGACCCTCGGCAGTCCATTCGCCCCTTGTCACGCGACGCGACGCTTCCGAGCCACCGCGGCAAGCAGGCCGATCCCGGTGATCAGCATCCATGCGGTAGCTGGCAGCGGCATCGGGGCTTCCGCCGTGTCGAAGTATGCCCCATAGCCGAACACTGAGACGTTACCGCCAGCTTGGTCATTCAGGTCGAGCGTGAAGGTCGAGGTTGTCAGGTTGTCCAGGGTCCCAAACGGTGTATTGATAAAGCCGAATCTGGGCGCACGGAGGACCGAGGCGAGATCCGTACTTGACAGGGTGGTATCGCCGACACTGTTGTCGAAGACGGTGACTCCGGTCATCACGATGCCCGGGGTCGTGTCGACCGTGAAGACAAACGAGAATGGGCTAATTGCACTGCCGAAGTTGAGGCCCGTAGGGTCGGTCGACTCGGTGATTTGACCAAATGTAGAGCCGGTTGGGCCGGAAACGAGTGTGAAGGTCAGGTCGTCGACCTGAATAGGTTCCCCGCTCCAAGCGGCGAAAGTGGTTGGAGGAATAAGAAGCGCTTGAGCGTTGGTCGCGGAGAGGGCGAGCAGGCCCGCAGCCATAATCGCTCGTGGCAGCATGTTAAAAGTTGGCAGCATGTTATCAGTCCTCATGTCTCATGACTCGCTGAAGCGGGGCCGATGGCCTTGCTCGTAATTCCGGCCAAGTCCGAGCCTAGCGCTTGGTAATCGGTGTGCAGGTATTTGGCAGAACCCTCATCATCTCGTACCGCTGACCGGACAAGATAATTGACATCGGATAGCCAGGCTTGACTATAGATCATACATGGGCGCTGCGCTACCCGGGCGAGGAATCGGGTCGTGACGCGACGCACGCGCTTGGAGCAAGCCGAACACATCGCTGCTGCCGAGTCACGGTTGGCAGCCGGCGAGACGCAACGCGAGGTGGCTGCCGCTTTGGGCGTGGCGCGCAGCACCCTGCTGGAGTGGTGCCATGAGCAACCGCTTGGGGATGCGCCAGCCGGTCTGGTGGCGTTCGTACGCACCCCGGAGGGGATGTCGTGGTTGCACCGGATGCTGATAGCGGCGCACTTCAGTATCAGGTTGCGGGCAGCGGGCGGCACCCGGCTGGTGAGTGAATTTCTAGAGCTGAGTGGGCTTTCGGCCTTCGTCGGGGTGAGCGACGGCGCGCAACACAAGCTCAATGCGGCCCTGGAAGCGGCCTTGGTCACGGAGGCTGAGGCGCAGCGCACGACACTTGGCGAGGGCATGGCGCCTCGGCAAGTGACGGTGTGCGAGGACGAAACGTTCCATCCGGGGGCCTGCTTGGTGGCCATCGAGCCGGTGTCGAACTTCATTCTGTTGGAGGGGTACGCCGCGGATCGCTCTGCGGCGACCTGGACGGCGGCGCTGGAAGATGCCTGCACGGGCCTCGCCGTGGAGGTGATTCAGAGCACCGCCGACGAAGCCAAGGCCCTGCGCCGGCATGCCGAAACGGATCTCGGTGCGCATCACTAAAAAAGGACACCCACTTTAATTGCGAAGTAAAGTGGGTGTTCTTTTCCTTTCTTTTATGTTTCCTTTGTTCCTTTAAAGTGAACTACAGTGGGTGCCCTTTTCTTGCTTTTCTTTTCTTGCTGGGTCGCCCGCAAGCGGGCTCCTACGCCGACCGGCTCCCACGGCTGGTAGGCACCTTGGCCGCTCTGCGCACTCGGCTCTCTGCGGTGAATCCTTACATTTTCGAATTAAAGTGGGTGTCCTTTTATTATTGGTGTTTTATTATTGGTGTCCTTTTATTATTATTTGGGTGTCCTTTTATTATTACGGGTGTCCTTTTATTATTACGGCACCGAAGACGAGATTGACTTCGAACCCGTGGTGAAACTCTTTAACCCCTGCGGTGCGGCCTAGGGTGTTCAATTTGGCCTTCTTCACACACTTTTCGCTCCCGCAGATCTACGTGCAGCGCCTGGATAGACGGAGGTTGTAAGGCGTTGATGTATAGCCCAATATAGTTCAGTCGGTGATGCAAGATAACTGCGTGAGTCGGGCCAAGCCAGGACCGTCCAGATTGAACTACCTAGGTGCGGCCACATGGCTCTTGACCGAGCTGGACAGCGAAGACCCGGACATCGCCTTTGGCCTTTGCGACCTCGGGATGCAATGCCCTGAGCTGGGCAGCGTGCGGATATCCGGGCGTAAACTACGGGACACCCATATTGGTACCCGTGGTACCGTTAGGTGGGTATCCCGTGGTTCCGAGGTGGGTGTCCCGTGGTTCCGCCTGGTGTTCCGTGGTTCCGCCTAGGTGGGTGTCCCGTGGTTCCCACCCTGGTGTCTTGCTTGCCCCCTGCTTGCCCCTTGAAGCGCCCCTCCCAGAACCGTCCCTTGACCCCGTCCTCGGCGTTCGCCTGCCGGGCGATGTACTCGTTCAGCGTGCGCATGAGCCAGGACAGGTCGTGCAGACGCGCCCGGTAGGTCTCCGCCAGCGCCTCGGTCTCGGCGATCTCCGCCGCGCACATCTCCGCGCGGGCCTCCGATAGACACCGCGTCACCAGCAGCGGCCCCGAGAACAGCTTCGTCCACCGTCGCAGCACCTCCTCCACCGACCACCCCAGCGCCCGCTCCCGGTCGATGCGCACGACCACGTGGAAGTGGTTGCTCATCACCGCATAGGCGGCCACGTCGATGGCGAAGATGCCCGCGAGCTTGGCTGGAGTGCGGAGCTGTACCCGGACTGAACGGGGTCGGGACGAGCATCCGTTCAACTCCCCGTTCAGCCCGGGCCAGCGCAAGCCAACCCGAGCTCAGCCGGTTGACTCAGCCACGCACCCGGCGCCACGCGATCAGCGCCAGGCCGAGCGGCAGCAGGACGATCGCCCCGGGTGCGGGGACGGGGGCGATGGTGTCGATGATGGCGAAGGAGTTGGTGTTATTTGGGTCAGTGGCCGGGCTAAAGCTTGGAACAAGGGAGTCGCTGAAGTAGTAGCCGGTGAAGGTTGCGCTGCCCGTGGGGGTGACCGGGGATCCGCCCACGCGGCCCCACGTGTACGCTGTCCCGCCGCCACCGGTGAGCGTCAACGCATAGGTGGTGCCGGGACTCAGCGTGAACATCGACGCCGGATCGAACTGCCAGACCTGCGATTCGTTGCTGTTGGTGCGCATCGGTGCCATCAGCACCAGGTCGACGAGCTTCGTGATGACGGTCCCGCTCAGGCTGCCGATGAAGACATCGAACACGTCTTGGTCGTCGAAGTTGGATAGGGCCAAGTATACAGAGCCCAGGGACGTGGTGCTGTCGACGGTGAAGGCCGCCGCCTTCGACTGCAGCGTCGTGATCGACGTGCTGGAGCCGAACAGCACCGGGTCGCCGGGCGTCCGGCTGTCCAGGTTGCCGAGCACGGTGGCGGCGTTGATATTGGCTGCGAAGGCCAGTGCGGCGATGGGGCAAAGGAATCGGAACATGGTAGGACCTCGATGGAATGTTGCTCTGCCGGCCAACGGATTTTGTCCGGCGGGTGAATGTTAAGGAACGGAAATTAGATAACTTGTGCAGCTCATCAGAAGGGAGAAGGTATAGTATCATTTTAGCCTCTGCAACCAAGCCAAACTTCTGGAGACCTAAATGGAGCGTTATTCCCCCCAAGTAGAAGAATCGATGCGTCGTTTCTATATGGGCCTGAATGAGAAAGATCGCCGTCTGTATGCAGGCTTAGAAGCCTTGAAGTATGGTCGCGGTGGTCGCGTGTATATTGCGGAGGTACTGGGTTGCAGCCGAAACACCGTAAGCAAAGGCGCGCGCGAGATGAGCGGTTTATCTGAGCGCGAGGTACACGAGCAGCTTCGCGGGGACAAAGTCGGGACCAAGCCCCGGGTGCGCAAACCTGGTGGTGGTCGTCGCCCCTATGAGCAGACGTGGGAGCCATCGTTGGACGAGAAGTTCCTGGCGGTTCTACGCCATCATACCGCGGGCGATCCGATGGATGAAAAGGTTCGCTGGACGAACCTCACCCTGGGTGAGATTGTCGCGGCATTGCGAGAAGATCATCAGATCCAGATCAGCCAATGGGTCGTGCGCAAGCTGTTAAAAAAACATGGCTACCGTCGCCGCAAAGCGCAGAAGAAAACGACCATGAAGGACGAGATCAAACACCGCGATGCCCAATTTGAGAAGATCACGCAACTCAAAGCCGCCGATCAGGCCGCGGGCAATCCGATCGTCAGCATGGATACCAAGAAAAAAGAAAATCTTGGCAATTTTTACCGTGACGGGCAGTTGTATACCTTAGAAGCCCTGCACACCTACGACCATGATTTCAACAGCTTTGCTGAAGGGGTCATCATTCCGCATAGCTTCTATGACATCAAGCATAATGTCGGCTACATCCAACTCGGGAATAGCCACGATACCAGTGAATTTGCCTGCGACAGTTTTCGGCATTGGTGGTGTAACCACGGTCGCCTACACTATCCCAGCGCTACCTCCATCCTGGTGCTGTGCGATGGGGGCGGGAGTAACAGTTCCCGTCACTACCTCTTTAAACAGGACTTGCAGAGCCTCGCCGATGAGCTTGGGATCGAAATTCGCATTGCTCATTATCCGCCCTACTGTTCTAAGTACAATCCCATCGAACACCGTCTCTTTCCCCATGTGACCCGTGCCTGCCAAGGCGTGATTTTCACCAGTACCGAGTTGGTCAAGGAACTCATGGAAAACACCCACACTTCAACTGGACTCAAGGCGTTCGTTCATGTCATCGATAAGGTCTATGAAACGGGACGAAAAGTGGCGGCAGATTTCAAGCAAAACATGCGCATCCTCTTTGATACGTTTTTGCCAGCATGGAATTATCGTGCCGTTCCTGCTGCTTCTCAGGAGTGCACAAGTTAATAAATTTCTATTCCTAAGCCCTGCGACGCTGCCCATGGGCAACGGATAACGGATAACGGATAACGGATAACGGATAACGGAACGGATAGGAAATCCAAGCCGCCCTGAGAGTCCAGGCTGGCCCGAGGAAGAAGGTTGGCGGGGGTGGGATGCGCCGTCAACGCCCGACTGCGGTGTTGACGGACATCGCGCGCCGCAGAGGCGCGGGGTCACCATTTAGCTGACCCCGATCAATAGGGGACAAAAAACTCTCGCGTCCGGGCGCGATGATCTGGATCAATTTTCCACGAATCGTTTCGTAGTGCCTTGGACGCGCC
Organism: Thiohalocapsa sp. PB-PSB1; assembly: GCA_016745215.1. Classification (GTDB taxonomy): domain Bacteria; phylum Pseudomonadota; class Gammaproteobacteria; order Chromatiales; family Chromatiaceae; genus Thiohalocapsa. The sequence goes on along the minus strand of CP050890.1, from coordinate 6,878,696 downwards.
GTCAGTTCTCTATGTGTTGGTTACGGAGCCGATCCGCACCAGTCACCCTTCAGGTTCTAGGCATGGGGCTGCTCCCGATGGGGAGGAGACACCCGGCCCGTTGCTCGTTCGAGCCCCAGAAAATCATCGGTACCCCGCCAAGGTCCAAGTGGTGCACGGCGATGCTCGGTGGCGGGCCGTGCGTTCACAGAGACTGTGGCTTGCGCCCCGGTAGGACGCAGCCAACCCGATATGGCTCGATGGCGGGGGCGTCTCGGTCACATACGCTGTCGCTCCGTGGTGATTGCAATGCTTGGCGGGAATGCCCCGGGGCTCACTCATATCTGATGGCTGCTCGCCAACCCCTATGCCGAGCTCACCGAGGCATGCCCGATTCGGTTCACGCGAAGGCGCGGTTCACGTCGAATTCGCTGCCGTCGCGAAGAATGTAGTAGCAGGCACGAGCCAGTTTGTGCGCCACCGCCTTGGTGGCGATGACGCCCTTGGTCTTGGCGCGCTTGCGTTGATAGTAGCGCTTGATCTGCGGGTTGTAGCGCAGGTCTTGCCTTTTGCCTCTTTCGCCCGACGCACAATACGGCTGATCCGTGAATAAGAAATGTAATCCCCCGGCTTTGCCGGGGTGACAGTAGCAGTTTGACATTTCCGGGAGTCCATCGGAGACATTCTGTTCGTGAGCCGCCAAGCACACGACTGTGGAGAGTCCCGATGGACAAGATTGCCAGCCTAAGCCACTCCAAATGGGAGTGCAACTATCACGTTGTTTTCATTCCGAAATGCCGCCGTCGCGTCCTATATGGTCAGCTTCGGAAGCACCTCGGTGAAGTGTTTCATGACCTTGCTCAGCACAAGGACAGCCGGATCGAGGAAGGGCACCTGATGCCGGACCATGTGCACATGCTGATCTCGATTCCGCTGAAACATGCGGTCTCGCAGGTTGTGGGCTACATCAAGGGGAAAAGTGCCATCCATGTGGCCCGCGTCTACGGTGAGCGCAAGCGCAATTTCAGCGGGCAGCATTTCTGGGCGCGCGGCTACTTCGTGTCGACGGTTGGGCGAGACGAGGCCACGATCCGGGCCTACATCCAGCACCAGGAACGCGAGGATCAACGCTTCGATCAGCTACGGCTATGGAGCTGACCCGCCGCCTTTAGGCGGCTCATTAACTTGGGGCCGCGTTAGCGTCCCCTTCGCCGCTTTGAGCGGCTCACGAATTCAAAGCCCCCGGCTTTGCCGGGGGATGTTTACTAGTGGAGGTCGAAGTACTTGCGGTAACTACTAACTAAGCTAACTAAGGGACACCAAGCTAACTAAGAAGCTAACTAAGGGAAAGCTAACTAAGAAAGCTAACTAAGGGACACCCATATTGAAAGCTAACTAAGGGACACCCATATTGGCACCCGTATTGGTACCCGCCCATGTTGGTACCCGTGGTACCGTGAGGTGGGTGTCCCGTGGTTCGTGCCCCGTGGTTCGCGTGGTGAGGTGGGTGTCCCGTGGTTTGGTTCGTGGTTTGGTTTGGTTCGCGGTGAGGTGGGTGTCCCGTAGTTCGCGTGGTTCGCGGTGAGGTGGGTGTCCCGTAGTTCGCGGGTGTCCCGTAGTTCGCGCGGTAGTTCGCGCGGTGAGGTGGGTGTCCCGTAGTTCGCGTCGGTGTCCCGTGGTTCGCGTCCCGTGGTTCGCGTGCGGTGAGGTGCGGTGAGGTGGGTGTCCCGTGGTTCGTGTCCCGTGGTTCGTGCGGTGAGGTGGTTGTCCCGTGGTTCGCGTCGTGGTTCGCGTGGTTAACACCCGAGTTGATGACTGAACTGAACACCAACCTAGACATGACCTGGCTGGACGATCCCGCCGTTCCGGATCTGCCGCCGATGCCGGTGACCGATGATCCGCAGATGAACCAGGAAGCCTTTCTGTGGACGCACTTCAACGACAACATCTACCCCCCTAGAGTGGAGGGCGTCCCCGAGCGGCGAACGCGCATCGTGACAGAGAACGATCCGCTCGAGGTCGATGTATTCTGGTCCATGCGCAGCCCCTACAGCTATCTGGTTTGGCGTGCTCGCCGTACCCGCATTCGACCAACACAAAGAAGAGAAATAGCATGCAACTGACCAACCGGGTGTTCAAAGCATCTGCAGCCTTGGTGATTGGGCTGACGCTGTTGGCCTCGATAGCTTCGGCACAAGGCAAAGTTTCTCCCGACGAGGCGCGGGCCATGGCCAAGGAAGCCTACATCTTCCACTACCCACTGGTGTACTACTACCGGACGATGTACCGCCAGGCCATCGACCCGCAATCGGATACGTACCGCGGCTTCGGCAAGTGGCTGCATCTCGGAGTCGCTACGCCGGCCGATCAGGACATCCCTTCGCCGAACAATGACTCTCCGTATTCCTACGCGTGGATCGACCTGCGGGCTGAACCCTGGGTGCTGACCATGCCGAAGATCGAGAAAGATCGATTCTACACCAGCCAGTGGGACGACATGTGGGGCTTCGTGATCGAGAATTCCGGATCCGTTTTCGACGGCAATGACGGTATAAACGTCATGTTCGCCTCCCCGACCTGGAAAGGCGCGAAGCCCGACGGGGTCGAACGCATCGTCCGGGGCGACTCCGACTTCCTGGGCAGCCTGACGCGCACCCAGCTCAAGTTTCCAGAAGATCTGCCCAACGTAAAAAGGATCCAGGGGGAGTACAAGCTCCAGCCGCTGAGCGCCTTCCTGGGGAAGCCAGCTCCGACGGGCGCCCCGGAAATCCAGTGGATGGCGTGGAAGGAAGGTGTGGAGGAAACCGAGGAGTTCTGGAGCTACGCGAACTTCCTGCTCCAGTTCACCACACCGAACCCGGAGGATGCACCAGTGCAGGCGCGCGCTGCAAAGATCGGCATCGCGGCGGGACAGAAGTGGGATCCGGCTTCGCTCGATCCCGAGCTCCGCAAGGCCATTGCGGCGGGCATGCAGGACGCCATGGACGAGTTGCAGGCGGCAACCACAACCTTCAAAGACGCCAGCCTGTTCTTCCGGACCCGGAAAGACCTCGACAAGGACTATTTTAACCGGGCGCTGGGCATCCTGGTCGGAGCCTTCGGCAACTGGAAATCGATCTCGGTGTACTTTGCCGTACCCAAGGACGACCAGGGCGAGCTGTTCGATGGCAGCAAGCACAGCTACACGCTCACGTTCTCCAAGGACCAGATTCCGCCCGTGAAGTACTTCTGGTCATGGACGATGTACAAGCTGCCCCAGCGCTATCTGGTCGACAACCCGATCGACCGCTACTCGATCGGCAGCGCCACGCCTGGACTGAAGACCGCCGCCGACGGCTCGATCACCCTCTACTTCTCCGTCAAGTCACCCGGCAAGGACAAGGAAAGCAATTGGCTACCGGCGCCTGAGGGGCCGTTCTGGCTTGTGCTCCGCACCTACGGGCCTGGCGAGGCGATTGAGAACGGCGAATACAAGCTTCCGCCGATCGAGCAAGATAATTGAAGCGCGCATTGTAAAAACTTACCGGAGAGCACCAAAGATGAAGAAGAACTTGTTGGCGGTCACGAAAACGCTGTTGTTGATGTCGGTCATTTCTAGCGGCCCAGTATTTGCGCAAACGACCGACGTTGACACCCGCATCGGCACCCTCGAGTTCACCAAGGACTTCGCCAACGGCTACCCCACGGACGCGACGGTCAAGAAGCTCTACGACGAGATGGACTTTCAGCGGGCCTGCCAGGCCTACATGTGGTCCATCCCGCTGGTCGGATTCGTGTGGTGGCAGCACCATCAGGACGAGGTCATGGGCACCAAGAATGGGCAGCTGGTCTATGCGCCGGACTATGGAACGTGACGACGCCCTATGTCTGGGGTTTCGTGGACATGAAAGAGTCGGGTCCCTTCGTGATCGAGATCCCCCCGGGAAACCAGGTGCGGGGCGCCACTTCCGATATGTGGCAGACCCAGATCGCGCAGATGACCCGACCCGGGAAATACCTGTTCGTCGGCCCCTACCAGGAGGTGCCACCTGAGGCGGAGAGCGAGGGCTTCATCATCAATCACAGCCCGATGAACAACTTCTTCGTTGGCATCCGTCTCATGCCGGAAGATCCCAAGGCGCGCGAGGCGCTGCTGAATCAGATCAAGCTCTATCCATACGCCGATCGGAAGAACCCGATTCGACAAAGAAATGGTTCGCCCACCAACCCAGGACCATGGACTACTGGAAGATGGTCCACAAGAGCCTCAACCGCGAGCCGGTGCGCGAGGTGGATCGCTACTTCGTGGCCATGCTCAAGCAGTTGGGCATTGAGAAAGGCAAACCCTTTGCTCCGGACGCCCGCCAGAAAGAGATTCTCATGGACGCCCTGCTCGTGGGTGAGGCGATGGCCAAAGCCAACGACCACAGCAAGCGCCTTGCGAAGGCCCACTACCGCGATGGCTCGCATTGGGAGTTTGCGACGACGTCCAATTGGGATTCGCGCGCAGAGTTTTATCAGCAGCTCGACGGATCAGCCGCTTGGTTCTACGAGGCGGTGACAAATGACGAGTCGATGCATGGGCAGGAGACCGGCTGGGGCCAGGTCTACATGGCCGCCTACAAAGATGCAGACGGCAACTGGCTGGATGGCGCAAAGAATTACACGCTTCACGTCCCGGCCAATCCACCTGCGGAGGTTTTCTGGTCCATGACGCTTTACGACGTGTCGACGCGTGCCATCATCCAGAACACATTGAAGAAAGCGGATCAGTCGTCACGCCAGAAGCTCCAGATGAACAGCGACGGTTCGGTCGATCTGTATTTCGGACCGCGCGCCCCGGCCGGCAAGGAATCCAACTGGGTGCAAACGATGCCAGACAAGGCGTGGTTCCCGTACTTCCGCCTCTACTCGCCGACGCAGCCTTTCCTCGATCAGAGCTGGGTGCTTCCCGATATTGAGAAGATTGATGAGTAGTGCCAGCTAACAAGCGGTTGCAGCGGACGGCGCTGACGCGCCGCCGCTGAACCGGAGCGTTGGTAACCTGTATGCAGATCCAATCGCACCGTCCCGCGCCAGCAACCACAAGGTGGGGCGCAGTTTCGATCCGCTTGGATGCCCTGGTCGACACCCTGGACGGCCTGATCACCGATCAGCTAGACTCGAGCACGAAACACCAATAACCAACCCGGAGATCCCAATGTCCATTGACAAAGTCGTGATTGGCGAATCTGGCGAGGTCGTCCTGCCACCGAGAATCTGCTCCGCGCTGCATCTGAAGGCCGGCTCCGAGTTACTGATCGAACGGACCGGCGCGGGTATCCTGCTCAAGCCGGCAACGACGGGAAGCGGCGTGCGTTTGGAAGACCTGCGGGGGTTTCTCAAGACCGAAGGTCCGGCCGTGCCCCTCGACGACCTGTGCAAGCCAGTCGACTACAGCACGGATTGGCCCGAACCAGGTTCAGCGCCAGCGCCGGAGTCCAAGGTCAAGTGATCGCCTTCGACACCAATATGCTGGTGCGGCTCCTGGTGGATGACCATCCCGAGCAAGCCGCACTCGCCCAGCGGCTGCTTGCCGACAACACCGCCCTGATTCCTCGCACCGTGGTTCTGGAGACCGAATGGGTCCTGCGCTCGGTCTACAAGCTGCCCCGCGAGCGCATGGCGGCCTTCTTCCGCCTGCTGCTGCAAAGCGAGAACGCCGTGGTCGAGGACCATGGAGTCGTCGACCGTGCGCTAGCGTGGTACGAGCAAGGCGCCGACTTCGCCGATGCGCTCCATCTCGCCGCCTGCGACGGCGCCGAGATGCAGACCTTCGACGAGCGGTTTTGTATACATGCGCGGGCGAGCGGTCAGGCGCCGGACGTGAAGGTATGGAAAACATGAAGCCGGGATGGCAGAGGGTGAATTTCGGTGAGGTGGTGCGGCTGAACAAGGAGAGCAGCAAGGACCCGGCTGCCGATGGGCTCGAACGAGCACATCGAGCCCGGCGACCTGCGCATTCGATCCTGGGGCGACATCGCTGACGGGACCACCTTCACCAAACGGCGTTCGGCGGTCGGAGTGATGGCATTCACCGCGCCTCTTGCTTCCATCCGATCAGGTACGGGTCCAGGACCCAGACGCGACCCGCGCGCTCGATGTGCGCGATCTCCCTGGCGTTCGAGCCGCTCCACGGGTCGTTCTCGAAGTTCTGCTCGCCGACACGGATCAGGTTGCGAACGGGGTCGACCCCGAGCACTACAGCTACATGACCGGTGCCGTACAGTGCCTTAGCGTAGATCAATAGGTCCCCCCGCCGCGGCGGCTTCGACGAGCCGTTGAGCCTCGCGGCAAGCGGGATCTCGGACTGATCCGCGACATGTGTCAGCCGATCGATCTCGGTCCAGATGTCCGCGGCGATCCGATTGGTCCATTTGGCCTCGTAGTGTCCGACCGCAAACAGAGAGAGCAACAGGTCGCGCAAAAAATACGAGTATAAGACATTCGCATTGAGCAGGACCCGTTCCTTGCTCATTGATCAGGGTCGCGCCTGTTCAGAACGTCGTCGCTAACCGGTGCGAGGTAGACATTGTCTGGTACGGTTCAGCTCAATGCAGCGAGTTCGGCGAGTATCTGAGCGTTGTTCACCGCTGGCATCTCGCGACTGATCACCACCGTGTTGGACTCGGGATCGATAGTCAGGTAGACCCGAGCGCAAGGGTGCAACCCGCCTCCCGCGCGCGATGAGGCCATTTGCTGGTGTTGAAATTGAGGTAGACTCCGCCGTTAACTAAACACCCCAGGGACTTGAGTCCCCAAGTCGGAGGAGTCTACCTATGAACAGCATGAATGAAAGCGCACTGGACATCAAGGGCCAAGAGATCGTGGATCAAGCCTATGAACTTGTCGAGCTGGTGGAGTTGGCCTATAGGGAGGGCACGGCTGCTCATGTGGTGGAAAAAGGGCTATTCCAGAAGCTGCTGGAGATGGGCTACCAAGCCTTGGGGTACTTGTTTGCGCTCCATGGGGCGTGTGACGAGGGAGAGCGGGTAGAGTGATCAGATGGAGCGGTGGTAAAACGGCTCCCGCAACCGCATGCGCGGGCCTATCAGTCGGTGTTCGGTGCCTACGAGTTGGAGCGCTATGTCTATGGGAGCCGCGAAGGCCAGAAGCTGGAGTCTATTCCGCTGGATGTACGACTGCAGTTGCCCGAGAGCAAGTTTTCCTACCTGTTGCAGGATTGGGATCAGTCCTTAGCGGTGGAGATTCCCTACACGGAGGTTAACAAGATTCTGCAACGCATTCTGGGGTTGTCGGTCTCGGTGCAGAGTCTGGAACGCACGAACCGAAGTCTGGGGCAATCGGTAGAGTCCTACTGGGACAACCAAGTGGAAGTAGAACCGGCGCAAGGTGCCCAGCTTGTCGTCGGCACGGCCGATGGTAAAGGGGTGGTGATGCGCAAAAGCGCCGAAGAGAAGGCGGTCGATGAGCCCAATGATCAGGATACCTACAAACCGGCGTGTATGGAGAGCAAACCGCCAAAGAGCCACAGTGGCAAGCAAAAGATGGCCATTCTGGGGGCCGCCTATAGCATTGAACCCAACCCCCGCACCCCGGAAGAGGTGTTGGAGTCGCTGTTTCGAACCCCGGATGGAAAGCGCCCGGAACAGACCGCCAAACCTCGCCCCAAGCCGCTGTGCAAACACCTTCGCGCCAGCCTGCAGCGCGATGAGGCGGATACGCTACAACCGGCTCGGGAAGAGATTTGCCATTGGTTGGCGGACGAATATCGGCAACGCAATCCTTGTGGAACGCATTTGCAGATTCTGATCATGGATGGCGAGGAAACGCTCTGGGAGATGGGCGAAGAGCTACAACGCGATGGCTCTCTCATTGAAATTCTGGACCTGCTCCATGCCAGCTCCTACGTCTGGAAGGCGGTTCAAGCCTTGTATCCGCAGCAACCGATACACCAACAGATTCCCTTGGTTAAGGAGCGAATCGGGCGGATTCTGCGCGGTCAAGTGCAGGGCGTCATGCGCGGATTTCGCTGGCAAGCGACCCACCAGCAACTCAGCGATTCACAGCGTAAGCCGGTGGACAAGGCTTGTGGCTACTTGGAGAAAAATGCCCATCGTATGCACCAGGACTATTTGGCGGCCGGCTACCCGGTTGCCTCCGGGGTCATCGAGGGCGCTTGTCGACACATGTCGACCGCATGGAGGGCACGGGAATGCGTTGGGTGATGCAAGGCGCACAATCGATGCTGGGGTTACGCTGTATAGTCACTCAACATGATAACCAGATATGCCCTTTTGTTTTTGGTGTGTGAGTGCAGGCCTTAAACGAAAGGGACAGTTTTGATGTCACGTGAGAGGACTATATCCATATTCATGGCCATTGGGAGGCGTTTATGAAGTTCCATATCGAACAGCAACAACAAGCACTCTATCCTGTCCGAGCCGCCAATGACTCCTCATTCCATCTGCCTATGGCGGCCTGAGACGGCGCGGAGGACGGGTTACACCCTGAGACAAGTCGAGAGAGTTAGTCCACGCAAGAGTTTGAAAGCGCTGATCATGTATTCACCTTTAAGGTTAGTAAAGCCACCCGACAACAACCGGAAGCCGGCGCAGTAGCCGTTATGGGTTTTGCGCCCACTCCCCGCGAAAAAGGTAAAACCAAGGCGGTGACAAGACAAAGAGCCCTGTCGTTGCAGTTAGATACGACCTGTTCCCTGTGCACGGTTGCTCGAGCCGCTTAGCCGCAGTTGTGCTAGACCTTTCCCATCACCGCGATGTCCACGAGCCTGTTCGTCGGCGCTCAGCGTCATCTTGGTCGGCGCACTGTCGGCGGTGACGCCGGCCGCCGACGCGCCGGTGAAGGTGGCCTTGGCTAGGCTGTCGAAATCTGCTGTCTCACTGAAACAAGCGCTTCCCGGTTTATGGATGCTTAGTCGGTGTCGGGGTCGGTGTCAAGGTCGGAATTAGGGAGTTGGTATCGAGCTGGCTGCTTTGATCGATGAGCGGATTCGATTCCGATTCCGATAGCGGCCCCGACACCGATTAGGCTTCCCCAGTGCGTTCGATGATGCAATCCAAGACCCGGAATCGGTTTGACATCAAAACTCAGGACATTTCGACAGCCTAGGCCTTGGCGCCCGTCGGCTTGCCGTCCGGACCCAGCCCGTTCATGTCGCTGGTCTGATTTTCCTGTTCGAGAAACACGTAACTCATTGACTGAATTGATTTAAACGCCAATTCAGGATTTCACGCGGGTGGCTACATCGCGATCTGCAAAAGACCCAGTATCTCTTCCTGCTCTGGTGTCAGCATGCTGTTCTGATCGAACTCCACACCATTGACCGCGACTCTGTTACGGGTGATCTGAGCTAAACACTCGATCACACCATGGAAGGTCCAACGCCTTTCCGAACCCTGCCCATCCGCTGCGAACAATGGTGCCAGGCGCTGTTCCATATGCCATTGCAGGTAATACGACAGCATGCAGAGAAAGACATGGCTACGGATGCGTTCATCCGTCTTATGGTAAACAGGGCGGATCTCCAATTGTACGGTCTTGAGACTGCGAAAGGCGCGCTCGACAAACGTCAAACTCTTGTACGCGTTGACAACCTCAAGGGTATTCATCGCGTCCTGGTCGACATCGCTGGCGATAATGTAACAGCCGTCGAATTGTTGTTCCTCGGCCACCTTGTCCATATCGATTGACCAGACCAATCGATGCTGAGAGGATTTCGCACGGTCGGGGTCAGCATCAATCGACCATTGGATGAACTTGCCCACCTTATATTTCGCCAGGATCTTTCCGACACGTGCGCCGAGGGTCTCAACAGTTGCTGCGCGTTTGTAGGCTGCGATATCGGCTAAGGCGTCCGTGGTTAATTTCAGAAGACGTTTACGCGTGTCGTGCTCGTTGTGCGCGGTCTGTGGGTTGCGACAGAGACAGTAACGTCGCATCGGCTCTGCGGGGTCAGTCACCTCACAGATACTGCGCTCATCGAATAGGTCCATGGCAATGACTTGTTTGTTGAGCAAGTTTCTCATCTCACCATGCGTCAAGGCGCTGATCGTCTGCAAGTCTTTCTCGTCCTTGAGAGATGCGATGTTACTGTGCGTCAGCATTCCACGATCGCCGACAAAGACGATCTTCTCGATACCATAGTCAACTTTGATTTCATGCACTTTGTCGATCACCGTGGTCTCATCTTTGGTATTGCCCGCAAAGACTTCCACGCCAACCGGACAGCCCTGCGCTGTACAGATGAGCCCGACCACGATTTGCTCGTGCCCCTTTTTGCCATCACGATTGTAACCAAACCTCACCAGCTCGCTGTCCTTGTATTCGCCTTCGAAATAGATACTGGTGATATCGTAGAGCACCAGATGGCCGTCTTTGAGATGACGGCGCGTCAGATTCCTTTGAATCGCTTTCTGACGTTGCAGCAGTCGATCCATCGGCTCATAGCAATGGGTATCGACATCGGGCGGCTCGGCGATGCCGCAGAGCTCCCATAGGCAGGTATTGGGATGGTGGTTGCACAAGGCGAGCTTGCTTCCGGCATGGATCAGACGACCAACGATCATTGCTAAGGCGCCATTTACCCAAGGCTCTGGATGCGAATAGAGCACCCGATGCAACCCCAGTTGTCTGGCGATGGTCAGGATCGCATAACTGGCACCGTATTCCTTGCTGTTGAGGATATGGAACGCCTGCGGGTCATCGATGGGGACAACTTGCTCGCGGAAGGCGAGCTGGAGGAGCTTGAGTTGCTCCAGTGAGCAGCCAGTGATGCGTCCGTGCTGGGTATGGCGCATTTTGCCGTTCTCGCGAAACGTGGTGCGCACGATCCCAACTGGACTCTTGCGAGAGGTCTGGATCTCAAGGTGCAAATTGCCATGTGCTGTATGCATGGCTAAATAATAGCTCAAATAAACGATAAATCAAGTGCAAAATAATTGCATTTGCATGGCTACAAAATGAAAAAAGTCAGGAGCAAGAAAGCGAGCAATCACGCGGGCTAGAGGCGAAAATCGGTCGATTTTGAGCCGGAAGATCGGGCTGGTGAGGATATCCTTGGCGAAGTCCGGCGCCTCGGCTCCGCCGCCACCGGTCGCTGGAGCGGTTCCCGGAGCTGCCATCCCGGCTGCGGCCTGGCCCGCCGCGGCTTGCTCGGCGTGTGCCGTTCCCGAGGCGATGGCCAGTCCTGCCGGCAGCATTGCCGTCAAGGGTACAGTCTGGATAAATGCTCTACGTTTCATCGTTGTCACTCTGCGGTTGAACTGTGGGCGCTTGTGCCGGGGTCGGCTGCCGGCAGGGAATGTCGCGTTAGCCGGCTGGTCGCATGGCATCGACGACCACGGCGCACTCTGTGGCATTTTTCCTGCCGGCGCTATGCAAATTGCGAAAAATCAATGAAGAGATTGCAGGAAAGCGACAACAGCCGGTGAAGCCCGGGGGCCTGAAACCTGGAGTCAGTCAGGTGCTGCACCATCGCGCCGATAGATGACGAACTCGCCTGCTTCGCCCGAAAAGAGCCCCGCTTTCGGACCCTCTTCGCGTTCGTCCCGAGGCTCAAAGGGTGCCCAGCCGGTGCAGCCGGCACAGAGCAAAGCGAGCAGGCAGAACAAGGCCGACTGTATCCCGCGCCGATCTGACGCGGCGAGCATCAGAACTTCACCCTGGCGCCGACGGCAACAACGTCGATATCGTCGACCTTGGGGTCTTGTGTTCTATCCAAGGCGTGGTGGCGGTAAAGGGCGTAGAGCTCGGTGCCGAACCGGTCGAAATTCTGCACCGCAGCGAATCCAAAGGACTCGCTCGTATCCGTTTCGGTCGGAAGGCTTCGGCCCTTGGTGTAGTCAACACCGAAGGCGGTGTCTCCCACCGGCAAAAGGCCCTTTCGCCAACCGAGCTTGACGTAGGTGTTTTGTTGATTCTTCTGCTCCTTGTTCTCGAGCAGACCTGCGGAAAAGGTCAGATTCAAGCCGGTATTCTGATGCAGGGCAGAAAAGGAGCCGTCGTATTGCAACTTGGTGCCATCCTCGTTCGGGTAGCCCACAGCGGCGGCACCGGCAGCCTTGAACCCATAACCCTGACCGGACCACCACAGGGATCCATCGTAGCGTTGATCGCTGATCGCGGAGGTTCGCACGTGAAAACCCGCAAACTTCGGCGAGTCGTAGCGAATCCTGTTGCGGCGGTTCAAGCCATCGAAGGCGCTGAAGGCATTGCCGATCCGCACGTCCGTCAGCTCGCCCGAGCCGCGCTCGCGGAAGAACAGGCCGCCGGCGGTGTCCACGATTGTGGAGTAGGCAATGACCGCAGTCCCGGAGAGGTCGACGGAAGCGCTGGTGTAGGATGCAGTGTTTCCTTTCCCCAACCAGAGCTTACCGAAGCCTGCGCTGTCCAGGGTCAGCTCCGCTTTGCGCTGATCGAAGATATTGTTCGTATCCTGGTCGAGCTGATCGACGTTACCCGACTTGTTGGGCGCGATCGAGAGCTCGATGGTGGCGCCGATCTCTAGATCGTCGGTTGCCTTTGCAGTGCCGACGAAGCGCACCTGGCTCTCGCTATTGTCGTTATCGACAAAATAGGTCTCGGTGCCGCTGCCGTCATTGACGAAGTTGATCATTCGGTTGACGTGCCCCGAGATAGCGAGCTTGACGGCCTGCGGACCATCCGATGCGACCACCTTCTCCGGAGCGCTTGGGGCGGCGACGGGCGACGCGCTGGCTGTCGTATTCGACGGCGAGCTCTTCACGGTCATGGGTTGCCTCGGCGGCAGACTCGGCCTCGTCGGATCACTGACGCGACTCTGCAACGAGGTCAGCTGTTGTTGTTGATCTGCGACCCTGCGCTCGAGCTGATCGACTTCCTTCGCGGCACCTTCCACGAGCGCTTGCGTTTGCGCCTGAATCTGCTCCAGCATTTCGCGCTGGGCGTCGAGCTGTTTCTGCTGTGCCTCGAGCTGGCGCTGCTGTTGGGCGATGATACGCTGCAGCTCGGACACGTCGGCATCGGCCCGAGCGAGCGCGGGCACCGCAACGATGTGCAAGGTCAGGCCGACAACAACCATGGAGGAGGCGGCACGTAGGGACATTGTCTTCATCTCTCGATAGTTAGAGTATACAAGGCCGCTTCGGCGAGCGGCGCCGCGATCCGGCCCTCCGTGATCTGCGCATCCTTATCGGCGCCGAGGGTGTGCTTGAAGTCGGGGGGCGTTCATGAAGCCAGGCACTCTGCGGTCGAGTTGCGGGTTTGGGGCCGGGATCGACCACCGTTACCGTCGAGTCAGGTCGCAGTTGCCGGACGACAGCCTGCCCACGATCGCGTCGCCCGCAGGCCGCGCGGCGGGTTGCCGGATCGGCTCGGCCCTGAGGCAATGCTCGATTGAGTATTGACGCCAGTGCGTGACTATGCAGCGTTTCAGGGACATGCGCTATGCAATTTGCGAAAGCGACCGGAATGATGTGCGAGTATTGCCGCAACTTGGGGGATCACGGCGGTGCACTCATCGTAGGTGCGGCAGTCGGCTATTTCATGGCGGTACCGTTGCGCAGAATCGCGCTGATCATGGCTTTTGGCAGCGGCGTGCTGATCTCCGCCCTTGCCTTCGAACTGGTGAAGGTAGCGTTCGAAGAGGTCGGAATGGTCGCGGCCACGACCGGCTTCCTGCTCGGCGCTGCGATCGATGCGCTGGCCAACAAGGTGCTGGCGGCGACCGGGACACGACATCGCAAGCACGCGAGCGGACTGCAGCCGAGCGCGGACGAACACAGAGCGGCAGCGGTGTTGCAATCGCGCTGGGCGCGCTGCTCGACGGCATCCTGGAGTTGATCGCCATTGCAGAACGCCTGACACCGCGAAGTTTTGAATGCGACGATTCGGCCGGAAATATGCCGGAGCAACCATGCACCTACCCACGAAGGCGATTTCTGTCGAGAAATAGACCAGCTGGGTTGTTTTCTCGTCCGCCTTCTTGTTGCGGCAACCCGCTCATAGTGATGGTGCAGAAACAAGCTAAACAGGTTGTAACTATTCAGGTGCCATGCCCATAAACGCGGGCCATCGGCCCTCGAACAGGAGGCGCAGGGCCTCTGCAGAAGAGACCCCATTCTTCGCGCAGGTCGAGAGATAGCTGCGGATGCGGGAGAAGAACTTTGCCCCCAACTTCGAACGCAAGCAACCGGAGATCTTCTGCTGAACTTTGCTCATACGCAGATCCCGTTCGCCCTGATTATGCCGCATCCTCAGTTATGCCGCGTGACGCGCTCAATCCCGCGTCCCTTGCATCATTTGGGCTTTACCCGGTTTTCCCTGGCAATTTTGCCCATTTTTTCTATAAAATACTGATATAAAAGACTTTTATTGGTTTTTAATTTTTCATTTTGTAGCCATGCAAATGCACTTCGACGCTTACAACATCATGCTGAACAATGCGATAATTAGCCATGCACCGGTTCAGCACTGCTTTACACTTTAAAATCAATAAATTACTTAGATTACTTAGACACCAGTGCTCGCTGTAGCCATTCACGTGAAATTCTGGACCGGGGCTTAAGCCAGTTAGATCAATGGGTTACGTGAATCTTGGGTAACTTCTCATTCTCCCCCGGCAAAATTCTGTTGCTATCTGGAGAAATGCGGATAGACTCAGCGCCATGAGCAAGCCGACGCTCAAGCTGCCGGAGATCCCCGAAGCGGAGCAGACACCGCTGGTGCAGGCATTGCTGCGGCTGATTGTGGAGCAACAGGAGCGGATTGAGGAGTTGGAAGCCGAGGTCAAGCGGCTAAAGGAGCTCAAGGGCAAGCCCAAACTGAAGCCGAGCCGGATGGATGCGGAGACCGACAAGGCCGGGGAAGGCGGCACGGAAAAGAAGCCCAAACCCGGCCCGAAACGCGCAAAAACCGGGGAATTGGAGGTCCACGAAGAGCAGAAAATCGTCCCGGAAGGGCTGCCGGTGGATGCGCGCGAGAAGGGTTGGCGTTTCAAGGGCTACGACGACTTCGTGGTGCAGGAGCTGACAATCGAAGCGCACACCATCCGCTACCGCCTGGAGACCTGGATCGGGCCGGACGGTCAGACACTGAAAGGGCGGTTGCCGATCTCGGTGCAGGGCCATGACGGGGCGCAACTGAAAAGCTACGTCCTCTACCAGTATAGTCCTCTCACGTGACATCAAAACTGTCCCTTTCGTTTAAGGCCAGCACTCAGGCACAAAAAACAAAAGGGCATATCTGGTTATCATGTTGAGTGACTATACCACCACCAGCGCGTGACCCAGCCCTTGCTGCTGGAGCACTTGCACGACCTGGGCATCGAGATATCGGCGGGTCAACTGAACCATCTGCTCACGCAGAAGCACGAGGACTTCCACGCCGAGAAGGATGGGTTGTTGGAGGCGGGATTGCAGGTGTCGAATCATATTCAGGTGGACGACACCGGGGCGCGGCACGACGGCAAGAACGGCTACTGCACCTTCATCGGCAATGAGTTGTTCGCCTGGTTCGAGAGCACGCAGAGTAAGAGCCGGGTCAACTTTCTGGAATTGCTGCGCGCCGGGCGCACCGATGACGTGCTCAACGCCGGGGCGCTGGAGTACATGGCCCGGCACAAGCTGCCGCAGAAGACACTCCATCTGCTCGAAGAAGGCAAAAGCTTTGCGAACAAGGAAGAGTGGGACAGGTCTCTCGCCGCGGTTGGCATCACGGGTCCGAAACACATCCAGATCGCGACCGAAGGGGCGCTGACGGGCAGCCTGCTGGCACAGGGTTTTCCGACGACAATGGGAGTTGTCAGCGATGACGCGGGACAATTCAACGTCTTCCGTCATGCGCTGTGCTGGATGCACGCCGAGCGCAACATCAACAAGCTCGTGCCGCTCAATCCAACCCACGCCAAGCACATCGATTGGGTGCGTTGCCAGATTTGGGATCTGTATGCCGACCTGAAAGCGTACAAGATCGAGGAAGCTTTCCAAACGCCGCAATTCCGCGAAGAAATCCGCAGCCGGTTCGATGAACTGTGCCGGACCCGCACGAATTACGAGACGCTCAACGGGCACCTCAAACGTTTGGCGCGCAACAAAGAAGAGTTGCTTGGAGTGCTCGACGACCCCGACCTGCCGTTACACAACAACCTCAGCGAAAGCGATATCCGCGAATATGTCAGTCGACGCAAAACCAGCGGTTCGACCCGCAGCGAAGACGGGCGACGCTGTCGGGATACCTTCACCAGCCTGAAGAAAACCTGCGCAAACTGGGCATCTCGTTCTGGCACTACCTGCACGACAGGCTGGCGCGGATGAACGCTATTCCGCCTTTGGCCGAGGTCGTTCGTGCGGCGGCTGCCGGAGGAAAGTGAGAAGTTACACTTAAGCTTGCTATTTTTAGGGCCGCAGAATATCAACAACCGTTCGTAAGACTTGACATCGATTCCTTCTAAACTCCCGACATTCTCATAGTCTACGAACCCCCGATACAACGGAATCTCCTGTTCTTGGTCTTGACGCTAACGTCGTGCGCAGCCCGCCGCCAACTGGCCAGCCGTCGGCGTCAGCCGCGGCTGACCAGTTGGCGGTCGGGCTGGCGCACTGGTTGGGCGTCTTGTCATCCACTACGCAATAGAGTTACTGAGTCCAAACCTTTTTTTCGTGGTTCCTTTGCGGCTTCGATCAACTAATCGCTTCGACATAATGGCTGCAAGGCCGAGGCCGATGATTAACAAAGTATTTGGTAACGGAACCGTTGATGCTGTTACATTATCGAGGCGTGCTGCAATGTGCCGAATATGGCCAATCATATCCGGATTGTCACCGTACATGATTTCGAAGTTCGCGATCTGAGGATCGTTTAAGTCTGGCGGTTCGAGCAAAAGGCGATCGTCCGCGAGCATTGTTGAATCCAGATCCCTATAATTAATTGAGATACGCTGCAAGGACCAGTTTCCGAAATCCGGTCCGTTGGCGCGTGACCATAAGTCGTAGACATCATGGCCAATATAACCTGGGTAATCGTTGTATGCGTTTATTGCGCTGAGTCCATGCGAAGTCCACTCATGCGACGCTGTGGAGGCATAAATCGAGATGATGTCGTACTCGCCCTCGGATGCAGCGGGCCTTTGATCTAACGAGGATGAGTCGAAAATCAGGTATCCGGAAATTGTTTCCCCTACGGAAGGGATTCCAGACTCGCTGTCTAGCGGCGTATTAACCAAATAGATTGTGCTTGTGAAGTCCCAACGTATAATTGCTGAATAAGTCGGGGCGGCTGTCAGCATCAAGACCAAACCAAAGACAGAAAAACACGAGGTATACGTCATAATGCTTGCTCCTTAGGTCGCGGTACGATTTGGGGCCCAACGTCAAGCACCCCGGCGCATGCTGCCGAGCCGCCCGCGTCAGCGGGGGCTCGGCAGCATGCGCTCGGGCTGGTGCACTGGTTGGGCAATAGTTGCCTTTCAGTTGCTTACGCGGCGGAAGTGGTCGCAGCCTTCAACGCAGCAGTCATGTCGTCTTTGACCGCGTACACTTCTGCGTCGTAGGTGGCTTCAAAAGGACAGTGGACGACCAATACAACTCTGTATACGGGGCCGGAGGATTCAGTAGCGACGTACTCGCCGACGACAGGGAGGCGCATGAATTCTCGAGGCGAATTGTCCCAGCGAGAGTCTGTGGGACGCGATGTGACGTGGAGAAAAACGTTGCTCATTTTTCCGTTCACCTGGATGGGACCACATAAATGGGATCGTTGGAGTATGGGCTTCCCGCTCCATATGGATTGTTGATGCTGTCCGACGAGTACTTGCTGCCATAGCGCCCGTAAGGGACGGAGCATTTCCGCGTCTGTTCCTGCTCGCCGGAGGCAACACTGGGGACGACCTGGTTGCGCTGAAGGAGTATCCGGATCACAATCAATTGCAGTACATTCACGATCCAGGACAGGCTTGGAATGCCCTAACCGTAGGGGCCTACACGGCCAAGATCAGCATCACGGAGCAGGATTGCTCCGAGTACCAGCCGCTTGCCCCAGAAGGAGGTCTCTCACCTTACAGCACAACATCGACGATCTGGGACAGAACGATGCCGCTGAAGCCGGATCTGGTCTTCGAGGGCGGCAATGTCGGTCTGGACAGCGTGGGTTGTGCGGGGATTCCAAGCCTGAAGCTGCTGACGACCCACAACACTCCACTGGACCGGCTCTTCACAACTTTCGAGGCGACCAGCGCAGCCACGGCGCTCGCGAGTCGGTTCGCTGCCGAGCTCCGTGCTGAGTATCCGGACCTTTGGCCAGAGACGATTCGCGCCTTGATGGTCCATTCGGCGGACTGGACCGACGCGATGTGCCAACAGTTCGCGCAGAAGTCGAAGGCCAGGCAGCGAGCGCTTGATCGCCTGCGCTGTGTCGGTTTCGGTCTGCCCGATCTTGAGCGTTCGATGTGGAGCGCGAGCAACACCTTGGCTTTGATCGTAGAGGACGAGCTGCAGCCTTTTAAGAAGCGAGCGGGAGGACGCATCGGGAGCCGAGAGATGCACCTGCATGATCTTCCCTGGCCGAAGAGCGCCTTGCAGCAGATCGGGGACATCGATGTTGAGCTGACCGTCACGCTGTCGTATTTCATCGAGCCGAATCCGTCGAGTCGAAATGTTGCCGGGAAGTACAGTTACGCCAGCCACCAGCTACGGTTCGACGTCAAGCGTCCACTCGAGTCCCTGGAGGACTTCCGTAGGCGTATCAACCGAGAGGCGAGGGATGCTGAACACGGGGCTGTCAACGGTCCAAGCGAACCGGATTGGCTGTTGGGCCGGGAGCGGCATCGCGGCTCGATCCACAAGGATATTTGGATGGGCAAAGCGGCAGCGCTTGCCGAGCGAGGTCAGATCGCGGTCTACCCGGCGATGGGTTGGTGGAGGACGAGGAAGGTGTTGCAGCGCTACGACAAAAAGGCGCGCTATGCATTGGTTGTTTCGATTCGAGCACCTGAAGTCGATGTCGACCTCTACAACGAGGTTCTGACCCAGGTTTCGGTGCAGCAAGCCGTCGAGACGTAGCAAGTGACCGAACCAGATACACAAGGTTTCTTTCCGCTCGATGCGCTGGTCGACAAGGCGACCGTTGACAACGGATTTGATCGTCGGCCGGAGCGTCACGGGGACATCAGTCGATTCCGCTCGACGCACCACTTCGGCGAGGTGCTGGTGGACCTGTCCGGGAAACCGGACGGGATCCGTGTTTGGGTTGGGCGCCGGGTTTTCTCTGTTCAGCTACTTGATGTTTCGGATGTCGAGTTGGTAGAGCTCCCGGCATCCTGTCCATGGGCAGGCAGCGCCCCGGTCCCGGGCTCCCTGGTCTCGCTACGGGTTGCTGGCGTTAGAGTCTGTCTGGCAAAAGTTCAGCCGCAATTTGCAAGCGTTTTCTCGAGCGTGGCGATACGGATCATATTCTCGGCAGTACCAGTCAGGATCTCGAAATCCTTGCTCAGCCTGCGAAATCGACCGAGCCAAGCGAAACTGCGCTCAACCACCCAAGGTTTCGAAAGGACAGCCCATCCGTCTTTGATTTTGGTGGAAATGTGCAAGACGAGTCCGAGTGTCTCGTCGACGAATTTCACGGCTGTCCCGCGCTAACCCGCATCGCCGGAAAACGCCTCGATGCTCGGGTGTTTCTCCGCCGCACGCGCCATCACGGGACCACCCGCCACGGTATCGCTGCAATTGGCTGCGTGGACCGACACGTGCAACAGGTTGCCGAGGAGATCGACCACGAGCTGGCACTGTCACGTCGATCACGGGGTTGAAAATGCTGTTCGATCAATGCCCATTCGGCGTCCGTCAGGTCACTCGGGTATCCCATGGCTTGTTCTCGAAGAAAAAGCACTTGACGTTGATGGACATTTTTTGACAGACAGGTTCTAAACCGTGTGAGATGTTGAGCCGCCTTTTCGGTGCGTTGAAGGGCGGGTGGCGAGCATGCGGCTAATCGCGATGGCGGGCGGATATTAGGGGCGGCAGGGATATTGGACTGCTGTCCGGCCAGCACCAAGGCCAATTGATACCGGAGTGTCGGCTTCGGCGTCGAGGATGGACAGGAAGCGTTCGGCTTCCGCCAGGCGTTGCGCGCGTTCATCGGGTAAGGGTTGGGCCGCGTTCATGGCGCGCATCTCGAGCCGCGGTATTCGCGCGCGGGCGCTCGGCAAGCCAGGTGTCCAAGTCCGCCGGGCGATAGCGGACGTTCGAGCCTAGCTTGATGAACTGAGGGCCGCTCTAGCCCCATCGTAATGGGCGCTTCTATGGTTGATGCAGGCACCGCTCGGCGCATTGGTGCGATCCTCAACCGAAAACCCGCAAGTGCCACAACGCTCGATTCTGGAAGCCAGGGGTACGGCCTCAGCCGTTGGTGTCAGTCCAGCCGCACCCATGATGCGTTCACCCTGCTGTTCGAGTGCGCTACGAACGCTGTCTTCTCCGAACCGGGCGTATAGACTTGGGTCGTTGATGCGTTCGAGTGGTTCAGCACGCGCCCAATCCGGTGCAGGCTATTCCCGGCTCCAGCGAGCCAGCTTTCGACGGTCCGTCGCAGGTCATGCAAGCGCACGTCGTCGATTGCCGGCGGCAGGTCGAGGGCTTCGGCTGCTGCCGCTTCGCGAATCTTGGCAAGGGTTGGGCTAGGCTGTCGAAATCTGCAGTCTCACTAAAACAAGCGCTTCCCGGTTTATGGATGCTTAGTCGGTGTCGGTGTCGGTGTCGAGGTCGGAATTAGGGATTGGTATCGAGCTGGCTGTTTTGATCGATGCGCGGATTCGATTCCGATTCCGATTCCGATAGCGACCCCGACACCGATTAGGCTTCCCCAGTGCGTTCGATGATGCAATCCAAGACCCGGAATCGGTTTGGCATCAAAACTCAGGACATTTCGACAGCCTAGCCTACCGCGACTGCGAGCATGTGATAAGGACAGCGTAACGCGAAGGATCAACGCCTGCGCACATCGTAGGCGCGCATCGCAGGCGCGCATCGCAGGCCATCGTGCTGAACATTGCCGAGGGTAACGGCAAAGCGACGAGCGGGGATCGACGCCGGTCGTTTGAAATCGCACGAGGCTCGGCGCTGGAGTGCGCTGCGATTCAGGACGTGCTTGCTGGTGTACGATGCGTTGTCTGCAGACGACAACAGCAAGCAAAAGGCACTGCTCGATCGTCTTGTGGCCATGCTAACGAAGCTCGGACAGCGTGGCTAGGCGGTCAGCGAGAAGCTTGGCGGATATCGGGTTGGTCAGTTCGATACCGACGCCGATACCGATGCCGACGTTGATACCGATACCGATATCGACGCCGATAGCGGTACCGAATGAGTCGGCAGGCGACACCCAAGCCAAAAACCTGTTTAGCTTGTTTCTGCACCATCACTTAGGGCGACCCGGCACATGATGCCCGCGGAGCGGGCGCGAGCGCCACGCCTTTCCCGGGAGAAAGGCTGTAGGCCACCGTGTTCTGGACAAATGAACTGAAGAGACCCCAGGATGCAACCCGCCCAACGCTACTTATTCAGGATCGGGATCGAAAAGACATGACATAATGGCGTGAGAAACCTGATGTTAAACCTGATGTTTACCGGGCGCTGCCTTCGAAGAACACTGCATTCTGGTTGAATAGCTGGACATTCTACGCAGGCAGCATTCGTTTCTGACGACCAATCCGCCTGCCATCGATGATCCTCCCTATGACCCTGCGCACAGCCCGCCTCCCATCCGTGATCCGACGCCATCCAGGGGTCGTCCCGGCGCTGGTGATGCTGTTGCTCGGCGCGTGCAGCACCGAGCGCAGCCTGATGCCGACGCCGCTACTCTACCAGGACATGAGCCCGCGCATCTTCTCCGAAGCGATCTCGCCCGAGCGCAAGCGCGCCGAGCTGAGCCTGCTCTACATCACCGACCGAGCGCCCGCCACCGCCCCGCAAGCCGAGCTGCCCTACGGCCAGGAGCGCAGCCGGGCCATCGCCTTCGGCAACACGAGCGTGCGCATGGGCGAGAACCTGGAATGGCAGACCCTGGCATGGAAAAGCCATTCCCCCGAGGCGACGAAGAGAATTCGGCTTCATCTCGGGACGACGACCGAGCTCGGCCGGTTTCCGGATGAGCCCTACGACGTGGTCATCGATGGGCCGCACATCCGCCGCTCGCCGGCGGCGGTCGCGGGCCATCGGCAGGCCAAGGACGCCCTCTACCGGGAGCTGGCCGCGCGCCTCGCGACCTCGCCCAGCGGCGAGGTTCTGCTCTATGTGCACGGCTTCAACGAGACCTTCGAGAGCGCCGCCTACACTGCCGCGGAGCTGTGCCATTTCCTCGGTCGTGAAGACGTCTGCACCTTTTTCACCTGGCCGGCGTCGGCGTCGGGCAACCCGCTGATCTCCTACACGGCCACCACCGAGTCTGCCTCCTTCGCGGTGAATCACCTGAAGAAGACCCTGCGCATGATCGGCGAGATGCCCGGCGTGAAAGGCGTGCATGTGCTGGCGCACAGCCGCGGCGGCGCCCTCACCATGGATGCGCTGAGCGCGTTGGGCAACGAGTACCAATTGCGCGGCACGTCGTTCTTCTCGGCCTTGCCGATCCGCAACGTCGTGCTGTTGTCGCCGGACCTGGATGCCGACATTGCGGCCCAGCGGCTCGGCGTGGGCCTGTCCGACCCCGATCTGGTACCGAACTGGTCGGTCCGCCGCGGCAGCGACGGGAACGGCGCCCCCGGCTTTCGGCTGACCACCTATGCGTCGCCGAAGGACCGGGCGCTGTTGCTCTCGCGCCTCCTGTTCCGCAGCGATCGGCGGGTCGGCCGCGCCAGCGCCGCAGAGATCCCCGACGAGATGCAGCGATTTTTCGAGAAATGGAACAGAATCGAGCTGATCATCTACGAGGGCAAGCGCACCGATGCCTTCGGCCACGCTTTCTTCACCAGCAATCCGCTGGTCAGCTCCGACCTGATTCAGCTGATCCGATTCGGCAAGCGACCGGGCGACCCGCAACGCCCGCTGCGCCAGGTCGGGCCGGTGACCTGGGTGTTCGAGACGCCGGGGCGTTGATCCATGCTGGAATGCGCGGTCAGCCATGCCTTCTCGGCACTGGGTGCTGCCTGCGTAGAGTGTTCAGCTATTCAACCAGAATGAAGTCCGATTCATACTCTTTGAAGGCAGCACCCAGTAAACATCGGGAAAACATCGGGCAAACATCAGGTTTTCACGCCCCGAGTGCCTCTTTGGTTACGGGATCAGGCGGCCTGCCGATGCACGGACAAGGCCAGCTTATTGATCTGTGCCACCAGCTGGTGGTTGATGATGTCGTTGATCTTGATGTGCAGATCCAGATTTTCGGTTTGGAATCGGTCGATGGCGTCGACCTGCCAGGCGATGTAGCGGGAGTCCGTCGTGAGCTCGGCCCGATACAAGGACACCTGACCGGTCAGGGCGATGCCCTCTCCGATCAGCTCGCCGGGCTGCAGATGACCGATAATCGCGCCGTCTTGGGATGCGGCCACGGCGCCGGAAAGCAGAATGACCAGGCGCTCGATCTTCTGGCCTTGATCGAACAGCAACTCACCGCCCTGAGCGCTCTTCCATTCGCCGAGCTTGGCCAGTTTGAGAAATTCCCGGGGCGCTAGCCGGCGAAACGTCAGGTCGTAGAGCCGTTGCTCATCGGGCGTGAGTCGCACCGCACGCCGCTCCAACAGGATGCGCACGATGTGGTAGAGGTTGATCAGCATGAACAGCGCGGTCCAGCCCACCGGGGTCCAGAGCGGGGTCGGCTGCAGCATGAAGTAGGGGATGGCAGCGACGGACGATGCGACGGCGAGCAGTCGCAGCGGCAGCATCCCCCGCGCCGAAAAGGATGCAACCGTGAACAGGCTGGACAGATCGATCAGATAATCCAGCTTGAATTGAAGACCCGCAAAGTGCTCGGTGGTCAGCGCCCAGATAATGGCGGCCAGCGCAATGCCGCCGATGATCAGGCGCTCGGTTCTGTTGTTGATACCCATGCGGTCTCCTCGGACTGGACGGCGAGAACGGCGCAATGGGCGCGATTGCGCAGGCTCGGTATTGGGCGCAGGTGCGCAGGATAGCGCGAGAGACGACAACAGGCCTTCGTTCGAGGCCGCTGGCTGAACGCCGAAGCCTGGTCGATCTCGCGGGTCGAGAAGCCCCGACCGGACTTGCCGGTCGTGGCAAGGAACGCAGCAGCATCACATGCCGACGTTGTTGAAGCCGCCGGCCACCGGGAAGAAGCTGCCTGTGGTGTACATATTGTAGCCGTCGAGCAGGGCCATGGCAAAGTGGGCGGCCTCGCGGGTCTCGCCCAGGCGCCCGATCGGGATCTCCTCGAGCAGGGCCTCCATGATCTTCGGATCCTTGTCGGCGCCTAGGGTATGCTTGAAGCCGGGGTAGTTCATGAAGTTGGTGCCGATGGCGTTGACGCAGACGTTCTTGTCGGCGACCGTCAGCGCGGCGCAGCGGCACATCATGTTGGCGGCGGCGCGCATGACGCTGTAGGACATGAGGCCGGGATGGGGCTTCTCGCCGGTGGCGCTGGTCTGCACCACGACCTGGCCGCCGCCGCCGGCGATCAGCGGTGGCAACACGGCCTGCAGCGCGTACATGACGCCCAGACAGTTCTGGTTGTAGGAGAGCTGCATGTTCTCGGTCGTCTCCTCCAGGATGTCCTTGCCGCCGTGCCATGCAGTGCGGATGAACACCGAATCATAGCCGCCGAACTTGTCCATGGCGGCATCGACCACCGTCTGGATGACTCCTGGTCGGCCTTCGTCGTTCGGTGCCTCCTGCTCGATGCCGGGGACGATGACGACCTCTTTGGCGCCCAGCTCGCGCAGCTTCTCCGGCAGGCCTTCCTTGACATCGGCGATGACCAGGTTGTAGCCACGCTTGGCGAATTCCTCGGCGATATACGGCCCCATGTTGAGCTGCGTGTCGGTGACGATGGCGGTGCGGATGCCGCTCGGCGAGTTGGTCCGCGGCGGCTCGCCCAGCTGCGGCGGCAGGGTCGGGGCCGCCGCTGCGGTGCCGATGCCGAGACCGGTCGCAGCGAGACCTGCCGTGCCCGCGGCGCTTGCCATCATGAAGTCGCGGCGGGTCAGGCCTTCGAGGGTCGGTTGCTGGTTGTCGTTGCTCATGTTCGGATGCTCCTGTGATGCTTGGAATGGACGCTGGTGCCGTTCACCTGTCCGGCGTGCCTGAGGCCCGGCATCAGCCGGGTGTAAGGCCGCTGCCTGTTTTTTTCAGGCGCTCGGACGGGTGGCCGGAAACGGGATGTCGAGGTACTTGATCGCCTCTGCCCCGGTGACGATGGGCCGGCCGACCTTGTTGATCAGCTCTTTCGCCCGCTCCAACTGCTCCAAGTTGCTCGGGCCGGTCCAATTGTCCTCGAGACCCACGCGGAAACTGCCCCCCCGCTCGAGGGCCATGCGGGCAAGCGGGGTATCCATGATGTCGCCGCCGACCATGCCCACCGACCATTTGAGGTCCAGCCCCTCGATCATGTGCAGATAGAGCTGCAAGGCCTCCGGGATGGGTGGTGGCATACCAGCCCAATCGTAATCGGCGAAGTACATGATGACCTTGGACCCGCGGGGGAGCGTGCCTGCCCGAGCTAGGGCGACGACGTTCTTCATCCACCCCGGCTCGAACACCGAGATCGAAGCCCCGGTGCCGAGGTCATTGCAGACGTCGAGATAAATCTGCGCGTCCCCGGGCCAGAAGCCGTACCACCAGAAGTTCTTCTCAGGAATCTTTCCCTGCTCGTCGAAGACCGCGATCGGAACCACGCCGGTGTCGAACAACAACATGTTGGCGGCGCCGGCCTCGGCCAGCTTGCGGTAATGCCCGCTCTGTATCTCTGGCTTCCAGGGCCTGCGCTCCTGGTGATAGACCTTTGGGTCGAAGTTCGCCGTCGGATACAGGATGGCATCGGGATGCTTTTCGCGGACCGGGCTGAAGGCGTCGATGTACACCTGGGCAGCCGCGTCCGGGTCCTCCATGGGTTGGTTGGAATGGGCATGGACGATGGTCGCACCGGCATCCAGGCACTGAATCGCCTGCTCTGCGATCTCGGCCGGCGTCTCCGGCGCGGTCGGGTTGACCTTCTTGGTAGCCGAACCGTTGATCGCGACCTCCAAAATGACCGGGGTGTCTTCCTTCTTGAAGGCGAAATTGCTGCGCAAGCCGGTGGTTGCCGGTCCGGCGATGGCTTGGCTGGCAGCGAGGGTTGCGCCGGCAGCCGCCACGGCTTTGGCGAAGTCTCTGCGTTTCATGGGCTCTTCTCCCAGAGTGATTATCGAATCGAGGCTCAGCCGACCACGACCGTGCCGTCTTCGCTGATCTTCAGCTTATCGCCGTTCTTGACCGTATTCATGAAGTCATCGCCGAGCAGGTCGATGGTGATCACCTTCCTATCGTTCCAGACGTCGTCCATGATCAGGCCACCGGCGGCAATGGAGTCGATGTGGTCGGAGAACAGCATCGCCTTGAAACCGACGCCGAGCAGGTTCATGCCCATGATGGCGCCGGCACCCATGGTGGAGCCGACCGTCTGCGGGGTGCAGATGATCGCGCCACTGAGATCTTTCTCATGCAGCTCCGGGTTGTTGGCGTCGGTGCAGGGGGCGTTTTCGGTGTTGCCTGCGAACATGTTGGTGAAGTAGGACGCGGTGGTGTTGAAGGGCTGCTTCGAAACCAGCGCCTTGC
This sequence comes from Thiohalocapsa sp. PB-PSB1, assembly GCA_016745215.1. Taxonomy (GTDB): domain Bacteria; phylum Pseudomonadota; class Gammaproteobacteria; order Chromatiales; family Chromatiaceae; genus Thiohalocapsa. The sequence goes on along the minus strand of CP050890.1, from coordinate 6,851,991 downwards.
CCTCCAGGTTGCCGGGGATGATGGGGCGCCCCTTGAAGGTTTTTGCCATTGCTTTGTCTCCGAATGGGTTGATCTGCTTGCGATGTTCAGTAGCGCTATCTTGGTCGGATCGCCAAGCTGAATTCGTTGTCGTCGTTGCGATCCTGATGACGACAACGACCAACGCTTGCTCGAACCGCTCGGCCGCCGTTGCGCTAGACCTTTCCCGTCACCGCGATATCCACGAGCTTCTTGTCGGGAAAGTACCGGATGGGCGAGTAGTTGCGGTTCTTGGCCGAGTTGGTGACTGCCCGCACCCGCTCCGAAAAGCCCTTCATGCCGGAATAGGAGACGCCGCACATGTTGGTGGCTCGGACGCCGGCATTGAGGGCCCGGCTCGCGAGCTCGGGCTCTTCGAGCAGGATGCGCGTGCGCGTGATGGTGGGCACGAAGATGTACGCCGGGATCGCCAGCTTGTCCTGGCCGGCGGCATCCAGCGCATCGACGAACATCCGCGCCCAGCGCACCGTCTCTTCGTAGTTGCAGTGCGGGCAGCCGATGAACACCGCGGTCGGATCGCCGTTCGGGTCGTCCCAGAGGTTTTCGAAGGTCTCTAGGATCGCCTGTTGCTCGGCGTCGTCGAAGACGTAGGTCTGGAAACCTTCGGCCAGCATTGCGCGGCCCTTCTCCTTGGGCTCGGGCGTCACGCCCTCGACGTGGTAGCACCCCACCGCACCGGCGGCGGCGGTGGCGCTGCCCATGTATTTGAGCTTGTGCCAGTTGTCGTTGCTGACCTCGCCGCCGAAGTAGTGCTCGACGCCGGCGATGTAGGGGATGTCCTCGACGACCTTGCGCCCGATGGCGGTGCCGAGCACGCCCCAGTCCGGCTCCTCGGTGGTCTTCACGTCGATCAGCCACTTGGCCTTGCGCCCCTGGTCGGTCATCAGGCCGAACTCCGGCGCCTTGCCGAGCATGGCGCAGAGCATTTCCATGCCGGCACCGTAGCGGTTGGTGCGGATGCCGAGCACCGAGTTGCCGTAGTTCACCGCCGAGGACTCGCACCAGGCTACCGCGGTGCCGGGCGCCGGCGCGTTGCCGATGTCGTCGATGTAGCAGGCGCAGGAGCGCAGATTCAGGTCTGGCGCGCCCAGCGCCGAGTGGACCGCGTCGAGGCGCATCTGCAATGGATAGCCCTCGGCGATCAGCTGCATCTCGGTGGCGTTGTTCTGGACGTTGTAGACGTCATAGGGGCGCGGGTTGACCGTGTAGGGGGCATAGGACTTGAGGCCCGCCGCGGCGCATTCCTCCAACATCGCGATCAGGGACCCGAGATAGGGCGCACCGATGTACAGATTGCTGTGCGGCGCGCCGCCGAGATCCACCAGCTTCGTAGCCCCGAAGGTCTCGCCGAAGCGCACCAGGATCTGCATCAGCTTGGCCTTCTCCGGGCCTTCCTTGCCGTCGAGGATCGCCTGCTCGTCGGCGCTCAGCATCATCTTGGTCGGCGCACTGTCGGCGGTGACGCCGGCCGCCGACGCACCGGTGAAGGTAGCCTTGGCGCCCGTCGGCTTGCCGTCCGGACCCAGCCCGTTCATGTCGCTGGTGAGGATATCCTTGGCGAAGTCCGGCGCCTCGGCCCCGCCGCCACCGGTCGCTGGAGCGGTTCTCGGTGCCGCCATCCCGGCTGCGGTCTGGCTCGCCGCGGCTTGCTCGGCGTGCGCCGTTCCCGAGGCGACGGCCAGTCCTGCCGGCAGCATCGCCGTCAAGGGTACAGTCTGGATAAATGCTCTACGTTTCATCGTTGTCACTCTGCGGTTGAACTGTGGGCGCTTGTGCCGGGGTCGGCTGCCGGCAGGGAATGTCGCGTTAGCCGGCTGGTCGCATGGCATCGACGACCACGGCGCACTCTGTGGCATTTTTCCTGCCGGCGCTATGCAAATTGCGAAAAATCAATGAAGAGATTGCAGGAAAGCGACAACAGCCGGTGAAGCCCGGGGGCCTGAAACCTGGAGTCAGTCAGGTGCTGCACCATCGCGCCGATAGATGACGAACTCGCCTGCTTCGCCCGAAAAGAGCCCCGCTTTCGGACCCTCTTCGCGTTCGTCCCGAGGCTCAAAGGGTGCCCAGTCGGTGCAGCCGGCACAGAGCAAAGCGAGCAGGCAGAACAAGGCCGACTGTATCCCGCGCCGATCTGACGCGGCGAGCATCAGAACTTCACCCTGGCGCCGACGGCAACAACGTCGATATCGTCGACCTTGGGGTCTTGTGTTCTATCCAAGGCGTGGTGGCGGTAAAGGGCGTAGAGCTCGGTGCCGAACCGGTCGAAATTCTGCACCGCAGCGAATCCAAAGGACTCGCTCGTATCCGTTTCGGTCGGAAGGCTTCGGCCCTTGGTGTAGTCAACACCGAAGGCGGTGTCTCCCACCGGCAAAAGGCCCTTTCGCCAACCGAGCTTGACGTAGGTGTTTTGTTGATTCTTCTGCTCCTTGTTCTCGAGCAGACCTGCGGAAAAGGTCAGATTCAAGCCGGTATTCTGATGCAGGGCAGAAAAGGAGCCGTCGTATTGCCGCTTGGTGCCATCCTCGTTCGGGTAGCCCACAGCGGCGGCACCGGCAGCCTTGAACCCATAACCCTGACCGGACCACCACAGGGATCCATCGTAGCGTTGATCGCTGATCGCGGAGGTTTGCACGTGAAAACCCGCAAACTTCGGCGAGTCGTAGCGAATCCTGTTGCGGCGGTTCAAGCCATCGAAGGCGCTGAAGGCATTGCCGATCCGCACGTCCGTCAGCTCGCCCGAGCCGCGCTCGCGGAAGAACAGGCCGCCGGCGGTGTCCACGATTGTGGAGTAGGCAATGACCGCAGTCCCGGAGAGGTCGACGGAAGCGCTGGTGTAGGATGCAGTGTTTCCTTTCCCCAACCAGAGCTTACCGAAGCCTGCGCTGTCCAGGGTCAGCTCCGCTTTGCGCTGATCGAAGATATTGTTCGTATCCTGGTCGAGCTGATCGACGTTACCCGACTTGTTGGGCGCGATCGAGAGCTCGATGGTGGCGCCGATCTCTAGATCGTCGGTTGCCTTTGCAGTGCCGACGAAGCGCACCTGGCTCTCGCTATTGTCGTTATCGACAAAATAGGTCTCGGTGCCGCTGCCGTCATTGACGAAGTTGATCATTCGGTTGACGTGCCCCGAGATAGCGAGCTTGACGGCCTGCGGACCATCCGATGCGACCACCTTCTCCGGAGCGGTTGGGGCGGCGACGGGCGACGCGCTGGCTGTCGTATTCGACGGCGAGCTCTTCACGGTCATGGGTTGCCTCGGCGGCAGACTCGGCCTCGTCGGATCACTGACGCGACTCTGCAACGAGGTCAGCTGTTGTTGTTGATCTGCGACCCTGCGCTCGAGCTGATCGACTTCCTTCGCGGCACCTTCCACGAGCGCTTGCGTTTGCGCCTGAATCTGCTCCAGCATTTCGCGCTGGGCGTCGAGCTGTTTCTGCTGTGCCTCGAGCTGGCGCTGCTGTTGGGCGATGATACGCTGCAGCTCGGACACGTCGGCATCGGCCCGAGCGAGCGCGGGCACCGCAACGATGTGCAAGGTCAGGCCGACAACAACCATGGAGGAGGCGGCACGTAGGGACATTGTCTTCATCTCTCGATAGTTAGAGTATACAAGGCCGCTTCGGCGAGCGGCGCCGCGATCCGGCCCTCCGTGATCTGCGCATCCTTATCGGCGCCGAGGGTGTGCTTGAAGTCGGGGGGCGTTCATGAAGCCAGGCACTCTGCGGTCGAGTTGCGGGTTTGGGGCCGGGATCGACCACCGTTACCGTCGAGTCAGGTCGCAGTTGCCGGACGACAGCCTGCCCACGATCGCGTCGCCCGCAGGCCGCGCGGCGGGTTGCCGGATCGGCTCGGCCCTGAGGCAATGCTCGATTGAGTATTGACGCCAGTGCGTGACTATGCAGCGTTTCAGGGACATGCGCTATGCAATTTGCGAAAGCGACCGGAATGATGTGCGAGCATTGCCGCAACTTGGGGGATCATTCAGCCGGGAGCGGCGGCCGACCGACTGCTAAAAACAGCAGTTGTACGCAAAGCGGACGCTGCCTCTAGGCAGGTCGGTCCGATTGGCGCGCAACGGAGATATTGAATGATGGTTCCAGCAATCGAAGCGACTTGCTGAGGGTTCGTGTCCGGCGGTGCACTCATCGTAGGTGCGGCAGTCGGCTATTTCATGGCGGTACCGTTGCGCAGAATCGCGCTGATCATGGCTTTTGGCAGCGGCGTGCTGATCTCCGCCCTTGCCTTCGAACTGGTGAAGGTAGCGTTCGAAGAGGTCGGAATGGTCGCGGCCACGACCGGCTTCCTGCTCGGCGCTGCGATCGATGCGCTGGCCAACAAGGTGCTGGCGGCGACCGGGACACGACATCGCAAGCACGCGAGCGGACTGCAGCCGAGCGCGGACGAACACAGAGCGGCAGCGGTGTTGCAATCGCGCTGGGCGCGCTGCTCGACGGCATCCTGGAGTTGATCGCCATTGCAGAACGCCTGACACCGCGAAGTTTTGAATGCGACGATTCGGCCGGAAATATGCTGGAGCAACCATGCACCTACCCACGAAGGCGATTTCTGTCGAGAAATAGACCAGCTGGGTTGTTTTCTCGTCCGCCTTCTTGTTGCGGCAACCCGCTCATAGTGATGGTGCAGAAACAAGCTAAACAGGTTGTAACTATTCAGGTGCCATGCCCATAAACGCGGGCCATCGGCCCTCGAACAGGAGGCGCAGGGCCTCTGCAGAAGAGACCCCATTCTTCGCGCAGGTCGAGAGATAGCTGCGGATGCGGGAGAAGAACTTTGCCCCCAACTTCGAACGCAAGCAACCGGAGATCTTCTGCTGAACTTTGCTCATACGCAGATCCCGTTCGTTCTGATTATGCCGCATCCTCAGTTATGCCGCGTGACGCGCTCAATCCCGCGTCCCTTACATCATTTGGGCTTTACCTGTTCGGCATAATGCCGTCGGCTATCAGGTCTGGCAACACCGCCAGATCAGTGGAGAGACGTCATGTTCGAGCAGCACGCATCCTCCGGGCCTTTCTGTGAGCCCGATCTTGATCACCATCTTGAGGCATTCCTCGCCTCCCTCGCCCAAGCCGGATATGCCGAGAACACCTTGCGCGGCAAGGCGCGTCGGATTGCGCCGTTTGTCCAATGGACCCGCACAGAGGGGATTCGCCTGTGTGAGGTTGACGACCTCGATGCCTGTATCGAGGCCTTCTTGGCTTGTCCCAGTCGCCGTCTTTACAAGCATCGCTGCGCGCTGCAAGCGTTCGTGGTCTACCTGTGCGAGGCCAAGGTCTTGCCGCAGCGCCCGGTGCAGCCCTCGGCCGCCGCCATCCTCTGCCCAAGTGTCCTTGAGAACCTGCACAGCCAGCAAGGTCTCAGCGACCACTCGATAGCGGCTTACGCGGTTAGCGCACGCGACTGCATCGAAGCCATGCAGCTAGCGGAAGAGGCGGTCGGCGTGGACGCGCTGGCGATCCGCCGCTACATCCTGGATGTGAGCCAGCAGCATGCCGTTGCGACCGTGAAAGTGTACGCCGCTGGGCTGCGCTCGTTCCTGCGTTTCTGCCTCCTGAAAGGCCTCATCAACCGGGATCTCTCGACGACCGTGCCCTGCATCGGACGCTGGCAGCCCAAGCCCATGCCGCCGGTCCTGACAGACGAGGCGATTGCGCGCGTGCTGGCGATGGTCGATCGCTCTTCTGTGCGTGGCTGTCGGGAGTTTGCCATCTTGCAACTCTTGGCAGGTTTGCGCCTACGAGCCAGCGAGGTCCTCGCGCTGCGCTTAGAGGATCTGCACTGGGAGCAAGGCGAAATTCTGGTACGCGGCAAAGGTGCCCAGTTCGATCGCCTGCCGTTGCTTCAAGACGTTGGCGAAGCGCTCGTGCAGTACCTGCGTGTTGCCCGAGGCACGAGTGACTCGCGCCACGTCTTTTTGCGCCGCAAGGCAGCGCGGATCGGTCTGCAAGCCCCCTCGACTGTCAGCGCGATGGCCCATCGCGCGCTCGAGCGTGCCGGACTGCTTCCAAGTGGTCGTGTTGGCGCGCCCATCTTTCGCGACAGCCTGGCGACACGGATGCTGCGCCATGGTGCCTCATTGAGCGAGATCGCTGAAGTCTTACGCCACCGCTGCATCAAGACCACCCAAGGAGATGCCAAAGTCGATCTGGAGCGCTTGCGTGACGTCGCCCAAGCCTGGCCGGGCACGCAGGAGGTGGTCTAATGACCGATCTGCACGTCGCTCTTGGTGAGTATCTGCACATGCGTCGGGCGTTGGGGACGCAATTGAAATGGCCAGAATTGGCGTTGCGCCAGTTTGTCGATTTCCTCATCGCACAGCACGCCGAGGTGGTGACGATCGCCTTGGCTCTGCGCTGGGCATGCCTGCCTGTCGGGCTGCAACCCGCCACCGATGCGCGTCGACTGGGGCTCGTGCGCGGGTTTGCCGGCTGGCTGCAGGCGAGCGAGCCGCGCACTGAGGTTCCGCCACTGCATCTACTGCCGACATTGCACCGGCGGCCAACACCCGACATCTACCGCCACGAGGAGGTCTTGGCTCTGATGGGCGCAGCGCGCCAACTCGACGGCGGCGTGTTGTGCAAGGCGCCACCTTCGAGACCCTGATCGGATTGCTCGCCGCCACTGGACTACGTCCTGGCGAGGCACTCGAGCTCAATGTGGATGACGTTGATCTGCACGCGCAGGTGCTGATGATTCAAGGTTGGAAAGGCGGCAAATCGCGGCTGGTTCCGATCACGCCATCTGCGGCTGCCGGCTTAGCGCAGTATGCCGAGCAACGTGATCGCCTCCTGGCGCATCGCAAGACATCCGCTGTTCTGCTCACTCCCAAGGGTTTGCGCATCCCCGGTGATCGGGCGCGGAAGACCTTTGCACGGCTGTGCCAGCCACTTGGTTTGCGCCCGTGTCAGCCTGGGCGCAGCGGACGGGGTCCTCGGCTCCAAGAGTTTAGGCACACCTTCGCCACGCGCCAGCTGATCGCTTGGTACCGCGCCGGAAAGGATGTGAACCGGCTTATGCCGCAGTTAACGACCGAGCTCGGGCATGGCAGCCCGAGCGAAACCTCTTGGTATCTGCAAGCTGTTCCAGAGCTGCTCGCACTCGCCTCCGAGCGTTTGCTGGCTCCTCGAGGAGGTGCGCGGCCATGAGTGCAACGCCACTGCTGGCGCTCATTCAGCGCTTCTTCATCGGGCGGTTACAAACGCAGCTTGGGGCGAGCCGGCATAGCATCGCCGGCACTCGGGAAGCGGCACTCGGGAAGGACACCCATCGCCGCGATGGCTTCACCGCCGCGCTTGTCATGGGGCATCAGCAGTGTCAGCGTGGGGCTGCAGGCCACATGCAGCCACTTGCGGTGTCCGCCGATGTTGATCCCAGTCTCGTCGGCGTGCAGGAGGGGCGCCTTGGCGAGCTGCTGCTTGACCCAATCCTCGAAGGGGGCCAGCTTTTCATAGGCTTCTTTGTTGAAGTTGTAGAGGCTGCCGGTACTCAACGCAATGGCGAACTGATCGGCGAAGTGTTCTTCGATCCGCTTGTAGGGGAGCAGTTGGAAGTTGGACATGTAGACCGAGTGGATCTTCACTCCGGAGGCGTATTGGGCCTTGACCGTCACATGCTCCGGGAAAGGGGCGACGACTCGGCGCCCGTGTTCATCTTCCAGGATCTCGGCCTGATACTCCGTCACCACGCTGGAGATCTGGATATCGAACACCTGCCGGCGCTCGACACCGATGCGCTGAAAGGTGCCATCGGTGGGCAGCGTGGCACGATCCACCTCGAGTGGCTCTCTGGTCCGGATCATCGACCAGCTCCAGGTGGTTGCCGGTATGCCCTGTCTGAGCGCCGGGCTTGTTGTTGGTGGTGTTGCGCCTGGTCTTGCGCATGCGGTTGGGGTCGCTGGACGGGGGTTTGCTACTGTTGCGGCTATTCAGTCTCAAGCGGTTCAACAGCAAGGTGACCAGGGTCAGCAACAGTTCCAACGCTGTTCGCAGTGTCGCAGAGAGGTTGCGCTCCTGCACGATCTGCTGCCCGACCTGTTCAAGGATCTGTTCGAGGGTCTGTTCGACCTCGATGTGTCCGATCTTCATGGGCCGGGCCTAAGCGAGGTGCTCGCCCGCCTCTACGGCCATGATCGCGGAGAGCACAGCCAGGCGTTCGGCAGGGGGCATGGCCTGATAGCGTCGCCCCCAACTCGCGGCCTTGCGCTCGATGCTTTAACGATGGGTGAAGTTGCGCCCCGCATAGGCGGGCCAGTGCACTCGATCCGGGGTAAAATCGAACCACAGCTTCTCAGTTCTGACCCCGGCCTGGTTCATCACCTGCAGCTGCGCGCTACGCCACCCCTCCAACAACTCGTCCCAGCCGCTCTTCTTAGCGCGCCGAAGGGTAACCGGAGAGGATGACAGGATAGGGCAATGACTCGAGCAGATCCAGCAGCGCGACGTGATCCTGTTCCTCATAGTCGAACCGGTAACGACGCGTGGAGCGGCGGGTCTGGTGCAGATACGGCGGATCGCAGTAGAGCAGTTCACGACCGTGGAAGTCGAACTCCCGGAGAAACCGATGCGCGCAGCCATGTACCTTCTCGACTGGATAGTGGCACTCGAACCGGGCCAGTGGGGCAAGATCAATATCGATGGCAATAGTCCGCCGCGCTGGTGGCTTGCGCTGCATGATCGCCCCACCCCCGAGATGGGTCTCGATGTAGGTGTCATGCGGCGGCATCAAAGCGATGATCGCCTGACATAGACCGGACGTCGCTTTGGAGCCGAAGTCGTTGCGCATGACCCATGACCGCATCCCGTTCTTTCACCGAAGGTAGCCCATGGCATAGGCCGACCGTCCTATGCTGTCAAGAGCGAATATAGGCAAGGTTCCTGATTCGGCGGATGTGTTGATGGCTTGGTTCCAGAGTACGCGCTAGCCTCGATTTCCGCGGTGCTGAGTTCACCTAACAGGTGGGCTTGGCTCATCCACCGCCGTGATCGGGAGCCATGCCGGAGCGGCCGAGCGATCCAAGCCCATGATGGTAAAAGGAGTTTCGCCTCCTCTGTTGAACTTGCGACGTAGCCCGAGGAACTCAGCACGCTGCCGCAGCACCATGCGCCAGCCCATCTTTCGTTATCAAATATCAGCACTGAAACCAGGTAGGCTGCAACCGCCAGATAGCGATTGGGGCTTGGTTTTCATCCCAAAACATTGCATCTGATGAAAAACAAGCTATGCTGTGTACATGGGTACCAATCATGGGAAACCACTAACATCTCACCCTGATGAGGCCCGGTTTTTCCTCGAGCCGGTCAATCCCCTCCATCGCCAGTACGAGGCCCTGCGGGCCTACTTCGTCGAGGACCTCCCGTCGGCCGAGGCGGCGCGTCGATTTGGATACACGCCGGGTGCCTTTCGGGTGCTCTGTCACCCATTTCGGCACGAGGAGAATCTTCAGGAGCGCTTCTTCCGCGAGGTCCGCCACGGCCCTCAGGCCGCGCCGGCTCGTGACCCGGTGCGCGAGCTCGTCGTCGCCTTGCGCAAGAAGAATCTCTCCGTCTACGACATCCAGCGAGAGCTCCATGCGCGCGGACATACGATCAGCATCAACTCGCTCTCGGTGCTGCTGCGCGAAGAGGGCTTCGAGCGCCTGCCGCGCCGAGGCGATGAGGAACGCCCGCACAGCGTGAAGCCGGAGCCGGCCGAGATCGCCGATGTCCGCCGGCTCGACCTCACGCCGCGCTCGTTTCGCACGCGCGTGGCCGGACTGTTCTTGTTCGTGCCGTTGATGCAGCACTTGGACCTCGGGCAGGTTGCTGAACAAGCGCAGCTGCCCGGCTCCAAGATGGTCCCGCCCGAGCAGGCTTTGCGCAGCCTCTTGGCGCTCAAGCTCATCGGCATGGAGCGCAAAAGTCACGTCATGAATCTGGTTTTCGACGAGGGCTTGGCGCTGTTTGCCGGGCTCAATGTGATTCCCAAGCGCAGCTACCTCGCCGACTACAGCTGCAGCATCGGGGAGCAAGGCATACGACGGTTGATGGAAACGTGGTTCGAGCAGGTGCAGACTCTCGGTCTGTCGCGCAGCGCTTCACTGGACCTCGATTTCCATTCGGTACCGGCCAACTCACAGCACGAGCCGTTGGAAAAACATTACGTGTCGCGTCGCAGCCGCAGTCAGAAGGGGGTGTTGGTGTTCTTGGCTCGCGACGCCGAACAGCGCGTGATGTGCTACGCCAACGCGCATATCCCGAAGTGCGAACAAGCCGATGAGATCCTGCGCTTCGTGGAATTCTGGAAGCAACAGACCGGCGCGCCGCCACAGGAGCTGGTCTTTGACTCCCAGCTCACCACCTATGCCAATCTCGCTCGCCTGGATCAGCAAGAGGTCCGCTTTCTGACCCTGCGCCGGCGTACCCGCAAGCTCTTGGCCGAGAGCTATGCGCGCCCCGGCTCCGCCTGGCGACGTGTGACGCTGCGCAGCCTCACGCGCAGCTACCGAACCCCCCGCGTATACGATGAGCGCATCGCGCTCGCGCGCTACGGCAAGAAACCGATTCGGCAACTTTCCATCCTGGACCTGGGTCATGAAGCACCGACCATCCTGTTGACCAATGACATGCAGGCAACCCCAGCCACGCTGATCACCCGCTACGCGCAGCGCATGCTCATCGAGAACGGCATCGCTGAGGCGATCCACTTTTTCCACATCGACGCGCTCTCCTCCATGGTCGGTCTCAAGGTGGATTTCGACTTCCAGCTCACCCTGATGGCGAGTTCCTTGTATCGCCTGTTCGCACGCCGCCTTCCCCGCAACTACCACCACGCCACGGCGAAGGTGCTCTTCGAGAGCTTGCTCGACGTCAGCGGACGAGTCGACATTGATGAGACCCGCATCCTCGTCACTCTCGACAAGCGTGCGCACAATCCCTACCTGGTCGACAGCGGGCTCGCCGACCAGCCCAACGCTATGCCCTGGCTCGACAACAGAGCGCTTGTGATTCAGTTCGCGTGAGCGGTTGAGCGGTTGAGCGGTTGAGCGGTTGAGCGGACACGATCCGGAGACTTCTATGTTAGGTCAACTCCCGTCCGCGGAAATCGAGGCTAGCGAAGTACCCCTGAATAGTTACATCCTTTTTTCGTTTTTTGCGAAGCGGTTCACAAAGGCCCAGATGCGCACCGACGAGGTACGAAAATAGTGCGTACCATGGTCATGGTCATGGATGCGGATGTCGAATGCGTACACACTGTCGTCAACATTGCCGGCAACGCGCGCACGGCGCTCGAGCCCCTGCACGCGATGGTCAGCGACATGCAGCAGACGTGCGATGGCCGCACCGCAAGCCGGCGCTGACCATGAGATAGTCCGGCGTATGAAGCATGGATGGCCTATAATCGGGAGCGAAGTGTCTCGATGGGCGTCCCTGGACTGTTCCGCCACACCGCCTGTTTTCCGAGCGCGCGAGCGGACGTTGCGTCCACTGGTATAGTATTGTAACGGACGCACCGCCGGCCAACGACAGAAATGCCTTGTGCTGTCGAGATAAGTCGTTGTGTTTCCCAAGCGGCCCACCGGTTGTTTCTCAAACCCAAGTCGTTGTTTGCCGGATCGAACAACCAGGTCGCACCAACACCCCATGTAGCCGATAATCCTAGTAAAGAGTGGTCAACCACTCCTTCTAGGATACGCTACGCAGACTCGATGCCCTATGATCCCGGACCCAAGCCGATGCAAGCCCCCCGAGCCCGAACAGCCGATCAGGCCCCGCCAGACCGCACGCCCGGGCTGGATGACCTGCTCGAGGTCGCCGGCGCCGGCGGCACAGTCATCCTGACCTTCAGCAACCAGGTCTATCTGCCGATCCTCGAGAACTGGCTCACGGCAATGCACCGCATCGGCATCGACAACATCCTCGTTGTTACCCTCGATGAGCCGACTCAGCGGCAGATGCACACGCCCGGCGCGCTTTGCCGTCTGCTGCTGTGCGAGGACGACCTATCGGCGTTGTGGCACAGGCGCGTCGCCCTGTTCGTTGCGATCGTCCAGCGCGGCTACCACTTAAACAACTCCGACGTGGACGTCGTCTGGCTCAAAGACCCGCGCCCGGAGTTCCAGCTCGGCAGCGATGCCGACATCGTCTTCTCCCAAGGAACCCTGTGGCCGATCCCCTGCTGGGAGCGCTGGCAATTCATCCTTTGCTGCAGTCTGTTCTTCCTGCGTGCCACGGGGCCAGTTCGGGCATTCATGCGCCACTGGCCGGCGCATGGGTCGGACAGCGGCGACGATCAGGTGTCGTTCGATCTGTTGCTGTTAAAGCGCGGCATGGAATGGCAGATCCCGGAGCCCCACAGCATTCCAATGCCGTTCGGCGTTGACATCACCTGCTCGCGGCAGATCATGCGCGGCCCGGCGGACGGGTTGCGCGTGGCGGTGCTGCTCCAGCACCTGATTTCAGCGGTTCACTTGCCTAACGAGGACGCCTACGTTCTCAAGCATTGCCTTGACCGGGCAGACCGCCCAGACCACCCGCCAGGGGCTCCAGGAGCCAGGCTGATGGGCGCTCGACGATCAGGCCCCGCAGGCAAGATGAGCGCGCAGACCCGGACAGCCGGCGGCGACGCAACGCCCACATCCGGAGCGCACCCGGCCGCCGGGCCGGAACGCGTCCATGCTGCCGGCAAGGGCGGGAGCGCTGCGCCTTGCACCCGAGCCTCGGTCGAAGTGACCGGTACCTGCCGGGGCTCTAGGCTCTTGCTCGGCGCCCTGCCGGTCGCGGCGTGAGCAGCGCAGACACCCTCGGTCCCGGTCAACAGCCCCTTGCGCGCTTCGTCGCCGAGGAGCCGCAGGCACCGCGCGGCAGCATCCTGTTCATGGCCGCGCTGGTCGGCGCGGCCGAGGCGAGCCTGATCGGGATCACCAACGCCGCCGCAAAGGCCGTCTATCTGGGGACGCCGCCGGGTACACTGGCGGCGGCCTACCTGGTACTGCTCAGTATCCTGATGACGGCGCTGAGCTATGCCCTGGTGCAGTCCGTCGACGCCATCGAGCGCGGGCTCGATCGCGTGAAGCTGCGCATCGCCGACAAGGTGCGGTGCAGCGACCTGCGCTTCATCGAGGTCTCCGGCAGCAGCGGGGCCTACCGACTGCTGGCGCAAGACTCTAGCATCATCGCCCAGGGTGCCGGACCGCTGGTGCTGATCGCCCATCAGTCGGTGGTGGTGCTGTTCGCGATGCTCTATGTCGCTTGGCTGTCGCCGCCGACGCTCCTGACCACGCTGCTCGTGCTCGGCCTGGCCGTGCCGGTGATCGTGCGCCATGCCGAGCGCACACGCGCCGACCTGAAGGCGGCAGCGGCGGACGACGATCAGGTGTTCGAGGCGCTGTCCGGCATGCTCGCGGGCTTCAAGGAGCTCAAGCTCAACCGCCCGGAGCGCGACGCGCTGTTGACCGCCATCGAGCGCCTGGCCCGGCGCGCCCATGCGCGCAAGCTCGCCGTCGGCATGCGCCAGGCCCTGGACATGATCTTCGCAACCGGCTTGACCTATGTCGTGCTGTTCGCGGCCGTGTTCGTGGTCGCCACCCTCGTGCCCCAGGCCAGCGAGACCGTGTTCTCGGTCTCGGTGGTGCTGCTGCTGGTCACCCGCGGCCTGTTGGGCGCCGCCAACGCCATGCCGATGATCGCCAAGGTCGAGGCCGCCATCGCCGACCTCTATCGCTTGGAAGACCGCCTAGACACCGCCGCTGCGCATGCCGAGGGACCGACAGCGGCAGCGCCCCGCACCGGCTTCACCGGCATTGAGGCTCGCGGCCTGTGCTTTCGCTATCTGGATGCCGACGGCGCCGTGCTGTTCGAGGTCGGCCCCTTCGATCTGACCTTGAGCCCCGGCGAGCTGCTGTTCATCGTCGGCGGCAACGGCAGCGGCAAGTCGACGCTGCTCAAGCTCCTCACCGGCCTGTATCGACCTGACCGCGGCGAGCTGCGGCTCGACGGCCGGACCCTCACCAACGCCGATTACCCCGGCTACCGCAGTCTGTTCACCAGCGTGTTCACCGACTTCCATCTGTTCGAGCGCCTCTACGGCATCGATGACTTGGACCCGGAGCGCGTCAACCACTGGCTGCGCCTGCTGGAGATGGACCGCAAGACCCAGTACGGCGAGAGCGGCTTCACCAACCTCGACCTCTCCACCGGCCAAAAGAAGCGCCTGGCCTTCATCGCCGCCGTGCTCAAGGACCGCCCCATCTGCGTCTTCGACGAGCTCGCCGCTGACCAAGACCCGCAATTCCGCCGCCGCTTCTACGAAGAGATCCTGCCGTCGCTGAGGGCTGAGGGGCGCACCCTGGTCTGCGTCTCCCACGACGATCGCTGGTTCCATGTCGCCGATCGGGTGTTGACCATGCGCGATGGCAGGATCGATGCGGTTGCGAAGGGCTGAGCGGCCGACCGATTGGCGGTTAGCCTAGGAGGCTGTCCGAGAATGAAAATAAGACATAAGATATAGAGTGCACAACTCGATTGTAGGCGCTATATGTTGTGCGTGCTCTAAGTTCTCGGACAGCCTCCTAGGGAAAGGCCAGTTTTGCGCAACGCCTGCGCCGACTGCGCGCATGGGCCGAGGGAACGTTAGCGGATTCGCCGATGAAGTCCCATACCCTGGATCTATGCGAAAAGCGCAAACGCTTCAGCAGGAGTGACGAGCATCCCCGAGCGCATCGCACCAGCAACCTGTGGATCAATTGATGCGCTTCTTTGATCGGGCCTGCTTCAACGCGCACTATTTCCACGGCACCCTGCCTTCGGCCGAACTGCGGGTACGCGCTTTGGCGTTGCTCTGGAACTTTTGCCCTTCCTCGCCAATGACGGTTCGCAAACACCATGGCCAAGCGTGCCCGGCCGAACGGCTCAACGGGAAACGCTACGCCGACAATTGGTTGGAAAACCTGCTTGCTTCAGGCTCCATGATCAGCTTGAGACGCTATCAACAGAATCCGTTACAACTAGAAGATTTATTCTTGATTCAGCTTGATCAGTGTGCCGTCCTCGCGAATGATCTCTAAAGCGTAAAGTTCAGGACGAAAGTATGATTCAAGATCATCGTCGACAATACCGCGCACCGTGAGTTTTTCACCGGTCGGAAAAGACACCCTGTTTTTCCAGCCGATATATACTCTAACGCTTCCCGTTTCATCCTGTATCCGAAATTCATCTTCATCAAGAATGCGGCTTACTTCTCCTTCGATAGTGGCGGACATGCCGCGTTCAAGGTTGCCAATGGTCGTCACCTCTTCAGCAAAAGCTATAGGTATGATAAATATTATCGATAAAAAAATACTAAAAACATAACTCATGACTAAATCTCTTCGTTTTGGTTAATGTGTTAAAAGCTAACCAGTGCCTTCGAATGCACGCAAATCGAACCGTTCGCTTGACTTGCAAGACGAACGCATCAGTATATATGAAAAAAATGCTTCAACATTCGTTTGTGCAAAATGGTTCCATGTGCGCAACACGCAAAAATTGCTGGAACTGCACAGGAACCCGCCAACAGCGCGCAAACATATCAAGAAAAATACCCTGTTCCAGCGATTCCCGCGGTGTATGCGCATGATCGCCCGAGCGGCGCGAGCGCGTTTGGAGACCGTACAGGCGAACACAGGTTTCGCCACGAGATGACGCTGTTGTTCTGACTGGCTGTTCGGTCACCCTCGAGATGTTCTTCAAGCATATTCGTTCACTGCCGTCGACCAGAAGGTGTCATGCGGCAAGGGCAGCAGAGACGGCTGGATTATAGAGCGATAGAGCATGTCCCAATCGGGAATCAGGCAGAGATCGAAGCGAGCGTGCAGTTTGCGCAATAAGCGCGTCTTGCTCTGCGCCGCCGTTAGGTAACCAGCAGCAACTCCCGATCTGCACTTAACACATTGAAAAATAAAGGAATTATTTTCTGTTTTCGCAATGAAAAACATTTTTAAATCAATTGGTTACGCAAATTTCATGAGCATAATCGGGCCAAGACTGCTAACCGTTGGATTTTTAATACAAAATGTTTACAAAAAGACATAAAAGAAAAACCTTTTATATCAACTAGTTATCTTGCTTTCGGGAATAGCTGGGCGACCTGGAACAGCCGGCAGCTGCACTGTTGGATCTGATCGATCAGAAACGCCAGCATCATCAGATGAATGAGCACGGTGCTGAGGTTGTATTGATGGTGAAAGCGGTGACCCAGGAGAAGTGGGTCAGCTTGCCGTTCGGGGGGTGCTCCCAGCCCTCGAGGAAATTGACTTCGAGGTCGAAGTTGGCGTCGTTCAGTGGTGCGCCGTTGAGGTAGCGGAAACGGTGACGTACCCCCTTTGGCGTCGGTGAGTTCGACCTCGCGCGTCTCGGGCGTGGCGGCCACCCAATCGAACAAGTCGGTGTGATCGTTCGGCTTGGCGCCGAGGATGAAGCGCAGATCGAGTTCCTGCAACTGGCGGATGTGCGGGGCCTTGGAGGCGAGGCCGTCTTCGACGGTGATCAGCTTCTGATGCGGATGCGCGCGGCGTAGGTCATCCAGAAGGCTTCAGCCACGAAATTTACGAAGAGCAATTTTCGAAGTCTCGTCAATACGCGGTTTTCAAAGCAGAATTATTTTCGGCGGGAATTGCTGTGGCCTATAGCCTTTCTCCCGAGAAGGGCGCGGCGCTTGCGTCCGCTCCGCTGACATCGCCTGCCGGTCGCCCGCAAGCGGGCTCCTACGCCGACCGGCTCCCACGGTTCGTCAGGGTCCGCTTGCCGGCGACGCGCCGGCTTTTGCAGATGGCAGTTGGTAACAGCGACAGCGCTCTGCAGCGACTGCATATTCCATTTCGTGGGGATATCTCAGGGACAGACCAGGTTTTTTGCGTGGTACGCGTCAGCACGCTCGATCGGTTTTTTCCGGCTCTGCTGTTGCCGTCTTTAGGACGCAGAGTGCGCTGAAGGGCTAGGGGAAATGCGCTTTGTTCTCAGCGTACTCTGCGTCTCTGCGGTGAATCGAATTTCATCCCGGGTGAATAGGTTAACCTTCCACGAAGGCAGCACCCCGCGGAGACATCAACGCCGCGTGCCCGGCATCGAGCCGGGTACGCGGCGAGCCGGCGCTCCTGGTAACTGGCTTGCGTTGGCACTTTGCCACCATATCGACGGATGATCTCGATGGTTCCGAAGGGGCGCGGCATCGAGTTCGGCATACTGCTCGAGTCTGGCGTCGCGCTGATGAAGGACGGTATCGTTTGCTGTGTCGACGCCCTATAAGCACGGCTGGGGGAAAGAGATTTCGCGCAAAGGCGCAGGGAAAAAAGAACAGGAGAAGAGGGTAAATAGAATGCGTGCAGCAGAGACTGAGAAGAGGGCGTTGCGCTGGTTGCGTCGACTACTTCTCTTGCTTTTTTTCCCTGCACCTTTGCGCAGGCTTCCCCTCGCCGCGTCGCATGAGATTACGACCTCGACATCGCGTTGCTGGGGACGGACCGTGTAACGCAGGCGACTGAATTCCTTCGAACAACGCATCCGATAGCAATCACTTCGTCATGAAGCCTAATAGCTCCTGACGAATTCGGGTCGTGCTCGGTCCTACGTGTGGATCAGATGGCAATAATCGCGTTGCATCCACGCAAGGGCGTTAGGAGTACTTAGTTGGATCTAAGTTTATGATTCATCGTAGGCGCTGAACCAGCGATGGCGTCAAGGGTAGCAAGGTCAAGAACCTGTACATGCTTGCGATCGACCTTCAGCATACCTTCATCCTGGAAGCGCGTGAACAAGCGGCTCACCGTTTCCACCGCGAGCCCTAGATAGTTGCCGATTTCGTGGCGCGACATACTGAGGTAAAAATCAGTCGGCGACAGGCCTCGTTTGCTCAGGCGTCTAGACATACTGATCAGGAAGGCTGCGAGGCGTTCTTCGGCATTTTTCTTACCAAGCAGCAGTAGCATCTCGGCATCATGGCCGATTTCTTTGCTCAAGAGCCGGAACATTTGATGTTGTAATGATGGGATCGACGCCGACAATTCTTCGAATCGCTGAAATGGAATTTCGCAAATTGCCGAGGTTTCCAATACCTTGGCCGAGCAGGCGTGACAATCCTGGTCGATGGCGTCAAGACCAATGATTTCACCTGGTAGGTGGAAGCCGAGCACTTGTTCGCCGCCTTCTTCGCTGGGAGCATAGGTCTTAACGGACCCGGTTTTCACGACAAAGAGAGAGCGAAAGTGCTCACCGCCGCGAAATAGGTGGTCGCCGCGATGCAGTGGTCGGGTGCGTTTTACAATGCTGTCCAATCGATCGACATCGTCGGGCGACAGGCCCATGGGAAGGCAGAGCTGTGACAGCGTGCAATTCTTGCATGCTACTCGGATGGTCTCGAAGGAAATGATTTTTCTTTGAGCCACAGCGTTGGACCTGTTTGTTCTGAGTTGGGGGGAGTGCCTATTGTGCAACCGTTGTTGACTTGGATCAAGCCTTAACGTGAATCGGTAATCCCCTGGAGATATTCTGGTTAGTTTCCCCGACTCGCTTAAGGTAAACGCTTAGGGGACAAACGCTCGGGGGATAAACGCTCGGGGGATCAACCTTACGGGCACTTCGTGGAATCGCTTTTGCTGGACCTGAGTGCCAGTTCAAATTGCAAAAAGCCACGCTTTTGGCGTGGCTTTTTTGCGGCCACAAGGAGTTGGAAGCAACCCTAGGTGGCCTTTACAGTCAACTACAACAACCGCGCGGCTTATTTGGCTTCGCTGTCGGCCGGGGCAGTTGGGGCAGTCGGAGCAGCGTAGGGCATACCGTAGCCGGGAACGCCTGGGTAATAGCCGTAGCCGGGAGCTCCCCAGTAGGGATAGCCATAGCCGCCATAAGGATAGCCATAACCATAGCCGTAGCCACGTCCATAGCCATAGCCGCGACCGCGACCGCGACCATAGCCGCGTCCGCCACCAGACATGCTCATATTGAAATCGCCGTAGCCGTCGCCGAACATGTCGCTGAATATATCGCCCAGGCCATCGCCCCAGCCGGAACCGTAGCCAGGTCCGCCGTAGCCGTAGCCAGGCCCATAGTAGCCAGGACCGCCCCACCAGGCTTGGGCCGTGGTCATTGAGAATGCGGCGGTGCCGGCGATGGCGACTGCGCCCACTGTTTTCGCAAGCTGATGCATCTTCTGACACTCCAATGAGAATCGGTTAGAGGTCGAGCATTGATCGACAGGCCGGGGAAAGCCCGATGATCGATCATTGCCGGTCCGTAAAGACGAACCCGACAAAGTATATTTGGCAGGCTCGCGCTTGTGAAGCCCGTCGGCAGGTCAGCAATACCGACACGAATGCCATGATGCAGGGTGCACTCGGCGGTCGCGCCAATTTGAGGGAATCGAGGGATTTTGCTACCGTCTACAGGTATCCGGTTGGCGATTTTGTGCCGAAATTTCTTCAAGTCTATGACCAAGCTCATCTTTATCACCGGCGGCGTAGTGTCGTCGCTGGGTAAAGGCATTGCATCAGCATCGCTGGCCGCGTTACTCGAGGCCCGCGGTCTGCGGATGACGATGATCAAACTCGATCCCTACATCAATGTCGATCCAGGCACCATGAGCCCGTTTCAGCACGGCGAGGTATATGTCACCGACGATGGTGCCGAAACCGATCTGGATCTTGGACATTACGAGCGGTTCCTGCGTACACGCATGGGCAGGAGCAATAATTTCACTACTGGTCAAATTTACGAAAGCGTCATTCGCAAAGAGCGTCGCGGCGAATATCTAGGCCGCACCGTGCAGGTGATTCCGCACGTCACCGACGAGATCAAGGACTGTATTCGGCAGGGTGCCGATGCGGCCGATATCGCTATGGTCGAGATCGGCGGTACTGTTGGCGACATCGAATCACTGCCGTTTCTGGAGGCCATTCGCCAGATGCGCGTTGAGGTCGGCTTCGAGAACTCGTTGTTCATGCATCTGACGCTGGTGCCCTTCATTCGAACCGCAGGGGAAATCAAGACTAAGCCTACCCAGCATTCGGTCAAAGAATTACGATCCATCGGCATCCAGCCCGACATTCTGCTCTGTCGGGCCGAGCATGATCTGCCGAGCGATGAGCGACGCAAAATCGCGCTGTTTACCAACGTGCCTGAGAACGCGGTGATTTCCGCTGTCGATGCGGACAATATTTATCGTATTCCGATGTTGCTGCATGCCCAACAGCTCGATGCCCTGGTCGTCAAACAATTTCGCCTTGACGTGCCAGAGGCGGATCTGTCGGAATGGCAGCGGGTGCTGGAAGGCTTCGAGAATCCGACGGCTGTGGTCAATGTTGGCATGGTTGGCAAATACATGGATCTGACCGAGGCGTATAAATCGCTGTCCGAGGCGCTGGCACACGCTGGCGTGCATACTGACACGCGGGTGCGAATACAGTATATCGACGCTGAAGAAATCGAACGTGATGGTACCGATTGTCTACAGGAGATGGACGCGTTACTGGTACCAGGCGGCTTCGGTGAGCGTGGCATCGAGGGCAAAATTGCCACCGCTCGCTTTGCCCGCGAGCAGCGCGTACCCTACCTTGGTATTTGCCTCGGTATGCAGGTGGCTGTAATTGACTATGCTCGGCATGTCGCCAAGCTCGACGCCGCGCACAGCACGGAATTCGAACCCGATACGCCGCATCCGGTCATCGCATTGATCACCGAGTGGCGCACCGACGACGGTCACCGGGAGACCCGTGACAGCCAGGCCGACATGGGTGGCACCATGCGCTTGGGAGGGCAAAACTGCCGGTTGGAACCCGGTAGTCTGGCGCGTGCAACCTATGGACGCCACCAGGTCAGGGAGCGCCACCGGCATCGCTACGAGTTCAATAACCGCTACTGTGACGCGCTAAAAGACGCGGGGCTGCGTTTTTCCGGCTGGTCACTGGATTCCAAACTAGTGGAAATCGTCGAGATACCCGATCATCCCTGGTTCGTCGGCTGCCAGTTCCATCCGGAATTCACGTCGACGCCCCGCGATGGCCACCCGTTGTTTCGTGGTTTTATCAATGCCGCGCTGGCGCGCCATCGCCAACGCAAGTTAGAGGCGGGCAGCGAGCATGTTGCCTGATGTACATCCTGTGTGTTTAGATCCTTCGACTCGCTCGTACATGGTTCGTCTATGGATGGTGCGAGTCGGGTGAGACGCAGGCGTGACAATGATTTGATGTTGTAACTGGTCCTGAACTGCCAGATGTCGGGGGTTCTGGACTCGTCAGGGTTCGTTCTGTCCCTTGTTTCGTTACTTGTTGAGGAGATTTATCCATGTCTGAAATCGTCGATGTCAAAGCCCGGGAGATCCTGGATTCTCGCGGCAACCCCACGGTCGAAGTCGATGTCGTTACCGCCGATGGTGCCATCGGTCGTGCCGCTGTGCCCTCCGGTGCTTCTACCGGCTCGCGCGAGGCACTGGAGATGCGCGATGGCGACAAATCCCGTTATCTGGGCAAGGGCGTGCTGAACGCTTGCAGCAATGTCAATGGCGAATTGCGCGATGCGGTGATCGGCATGGAGGTCTCGGAGCAGGAAGCCCTGGATCGTCGCATGATCGAGCTGGACGGTACCGAGAATAAAGCGCGCTTGGGTGCCAACGCGGTGCTGGGGGTGTCGATGGCGGTGGCACATGCCGCCGCGCAGGAGCAATCATTGCCGTTATACCAGTACCTGGGCGATGGAACCTATCGCCTGCCCGTGCCAATGATGAATATCATCAATGGCGGAGAACATGCCGACAACAGTGTCGATTTTCAGGAATTCATGATCTTGCCGGTGGGTGCACCGAGCCTGCGCGAAGCAGTCCGCTATGGTGCCGAGGTGTTTCATGCCCTGAAGTCCGTACTGAATGGTCGCGGATTGGCCACCAGCGTTGGCGACGAGGGGGGTTTTGCACCGGACTTGCCATCCAACGAGGCGGCTATCGAGGTGATCCTCGAGGCGATCGACAAAACCGGCTTCAAGGCCGGCCAGGATATTTATCTCGGCATGGACGTGGCCAGCTCGGAGTTTTACGAGGATGGCGTGTACAACCTCAAGGGTGAAGGCCGCAAGCTCGACAGCAGCGGCCTCACCGACCTGTTGCTGGCTTGGGTTGACAAGTACCCGATCATTACCATTGAGGACGGCTTGGCGGAAGGCGACTGGACTGGATGGAAAGACCAGACCACGCGCCTTGGCGATAAGGTGCAATTGGTTGGCGATGATCTGTTTGTGACCAACACCAAGATCTTGCAGGAAGGAATCGACAAGGGGATCGCCAACTCGATCCTGATCAAGGTGAATCAAATCGGTTCGCTGACCGAGACCTTGGAAGCCATACGCATGGCGCACGGGGCCGGCTACACGGCCGTGGTCTCCCACCGCTCCGGCGAAACCGAGGACACCACGATTGCCGATTTAGCGGTCGCCGCGGCCACTGGGCAGATCAAGACCGGCTCGCTGTCGCGATCGGACCGCGTCGCAAAATACAACCAACTGATGCGGATTGAAGACCAGCTGGGCGAGGATGCGGTGTATGCCGGGCGCTCGGCGTTCCGGTTCCTGTAACGGGTCCAGGCCGGCACGGGGCACGCCTTACGCGCCCCTGGCCGGTATCCGGCACCACTGCCATGCGCTGGCTGATACTG
Organism: Thiohalocapsa sp. PB-PSB1; assembly: GCA_016745215.1. Lineage (GTDB taxonomy): Bacteria > Pseudomonadota > Gammaproteobacteria > Chromatiales > Chromatiaceae > Thiohalocapsa. Next base: position 6,829,286 of record CP050890.1, on the reverse strand, counting down.
ACATTGATCGTTATACTCGGGATGCTGCAGTACCGGCTCTGGGTCGGCGAGGGCAGCTTTGAGGAATTGCATGCGTTGCGCACGCAGATTGCCGAACATCGTGCTGAACTGGATGTCCTGAGGGCACGCAATCTAGCCCTGTCGGCAGAGGTGCAAAACCTGAAAACCGGGCTCGAGGCAATTGAAGATCGGGCTCGCAGCGAACTGGGCATGATCCAGCGCGGCGAGGTTTTTCTGCAGGTCATCGAGACCCCAGAAGATGAGCCTGGCCCTTGAAGGCGGTCCGCGCAAGCCGTTGCCAATAAAACGACCAGCAAAAATGCAGAATAGATGACATCCCCTAAGTCGCGCCATTGGGCGCTGATCCCAGCAGCCGGCGCTGGTCGGCGGTTCGGTGCTGAACGGCCAAAGCAATACCTGGATCTGGCTGGGCGTATGGTCATCGATCATTCGCTGGGGTTGTTTACCGAGCATCCCGCCATCAGCGGCTGCATTGTTGCGCTGAGCCCTGAAGACCGCTACTGGCCACAGAGTCGCTTTGCCGAGCATCCTTATGTACGCCGGGCCTGTGGAGGGCACGAACGCAGCAATTCGGTCGCCAACGGCCTGGAACTGCTGGCCGCGCAAGACGGCGCAGAAGACGAGGACTGGGTATTGGTGCACGATGCTGCGCGGCCTTGTCTACATCCCGAGGATCTCGATGCGCTGATCGCCGTCCTGCGTAACGAGTCGGTGGGCGCATTGCTGGCGGTACCTTTACATGACACCATCAAGCAGTCAGCCGATGGCTGTAAGGTGGATGCGAGCGTGCCCCGGGCATCCTTATGGCGGGCATTTACCCCGCAAGCGTTTCGTCTCGGTTTGCTGCGCCGGGCGCTGACCAAAGCCGAGGCGAACAACGCAATCGTCACCGACGATGCCAGCGCCGTGGAACTGCTCGGTTTACAGCCGCGGTTGGTAAAAGGCCGCGCTGACAACATCAAGATCACCCACCCTGAGGATTTAGCCTTGGCACGTTTTTTTCTCCAACAACAGGGCCGACTATGCTGATTGGACAAGGCATTGACGCCCATCGCTTCGCGTCGGGTCGCCGCCTGGTGCTCGCCGGCGTCGAAATCCCACATGACCAAGGCCTGGCCGCACATTCCGACGGCGATGTGGCAATCCACGCCCTTTGCGACGCCCTGCTCGGCGCCGCCGGCCTCGGCGATATCGGCCACCATTTTCCCGACACCGACGCCGCCTTCGCCGGCATCGACAGCCGCATCCTGTTACGCAGGGTCATGCGGGATCTCGCTGAATTGGGGCTGCGGGTGCACAACGCCGACCTGACCATCGTCGCTCAAGTGCCGAAGTTAGCACCGCACATCCAGGCCATGCGCAACATCCTGGCCGACGATCTGAATTGTCCGCCGGCACGTATCAACCTGAAGGCCACCACCACCGAACGGATGGGTTTTACCGGGCGCGGCGAGGGCATCGCTGCATCAGCCGTGGTGTTGCTCGAAGAATGACCTGCGTCGGCCAGCCGTCGCCGCCGACTTGGCGGTCTTTCCCGACATTGCCGCGCGCTTACGGCGAGCCGCCGATTCAATGTCGATTGCGCAGCCGCGCTGAAGATTTCCTAGTCGATGAAGAACTCGCGTTTGCCGCGGATGGCGATGGCGAGCATTGCCTGCTGCGGGTGCGTAAAACCGATGCGAACACCCAATGGGTTGCCCAGCGCTTGGCGGCCATCGCTGGCGTATCGTCAAAAGCGGTGGGCTATGCTGGGCTGAAGGACCGCCATGCGGTAACTACACAGTGGTTTTCACTGCATCTGGGAGCACGTCCAGAGCCAAATTGGGAGTCCCGGCTGCCCGCTAGTATCGAGCTATTGGAAAGCCACCGGCATCGGCGCAAATTGCGCCGCGGCCTGCTTGTCGGTAACCGTTTCGCAATTCGGCTGCGCAATGTCGAGGGCGATCTCGATGCACTGGCACAACGCATGGATCAGATCGCAACCCAAGGCGTACCGAATTATTTTGGTCCACAGCGATTTGGTCGGAATCAAGGCAATCTGTATCGTGCCGACGATCTGTTTCGCTCTGCTCGCCAAGATCGGCCCAATCAGCTGGCAGATCAGCCGACCAACTACCAGCCTGGTCACCAGGTCGGCCATGCCCATCGACAGCGCCCGCAGGTCAGTCGGCACTTGCGGGGGTTGTGGCTCTCGGCGGCTCGCTCGCAACTTTTCAACGAAGTGCTGGCATTGAGGGTGGAGCGTGGCGATTGGCAGACAGCTCTGCCCGGGGAACGACTGCAGCTGCAAGGCAGCCAATCTCACTTTCTGGCCGAGATCATCGACCCTGGCATTCGCGAACGCATCGACAGCGGCGATGCGCAACCTACCGGACCGCTGTTCGGGACAGGCGATGCGCTGACCGCAGGCGAGGTGGCAAAGCTGGAATCCGGGGTTGCGGCACGCTTCCCGGCTTGGTGTGATGGCCTGATTGCCGCGGGTCTGCGACAGGAACGTCGGCCGCTGAGGCTGAGACCCATGGACATGGCTCTGAGTCCGCTCGAAACGGGACAGTGGCTACTGCATTTCCAGTTGCCCGCGGGCAGCTATGCCACCACCATATTGCGGGAACTCACGCACTGGGTCGACGCGCCTGACGAATCCCGGCTGTTGACTTGATACCATAGGTGTCTACACTCGGGCTGTGCCGATTGCCCGCCGTCTCAAGAGGTATTTCGACTTGTCTCGTGCTAAATCCAACCCGTCTTCAGCATCTGTCCCGCTGCCTGCCCTGACGCCGCTCGAACTGCGTTCGGCGACGGGCTTGGCGATGATCTTCTCCATGCGCATGCTGGGCCTGTTCATGATCTTGCCGGTCTTTGCCCTGTATGCCCATGACCTTGCCGGGTCCACGCCGATGCTGGTGGGACTGGCGATCGGCGCCTACGGACTTACCCAGGCATTACTCCAGATCCCGTTTGGGCTGCTGTCGGATCGCATCGGGCGCAAACCGGTGATTTTTGCCGGATTGATCATCTTCGCCATCGGCAGCGCGGTGGCCGCCAGCGCCGACTCCATCCATGCAGTCATCGCCGGTCGCGCGCTTCAGGGCAGCGGTGCCATTGCCGCGGCGATCACCGCGCTGGCGGCGGATCTAACGCGCGAGTCGGTGCGCACCCGCAGTATGGCCGCCATCGGCATCAGCGTCGCATTGTCCTTTGCTGCCGCGCTGGTGCTCGGGCCGGTGCTGGGCGAACTGATTGGGGTCAATGGCATCTTCTGGCTGACCGCAGGCTTTGCATTAGTCGGTATGCTGGTGCTGGCAACCATCGTGCCGACACCAGACCATTCGACCATCCATCGTGACACCGAGACGGTGTTGGGCCAACTTTCGAGCGTGCTCGTCAATACCACCCTGTTGCGACTCGATGTTGGCATTTTCCTGCTGCATCTAACCATGGTGAGCCTATTTGTCGTGCTGCCGCTGTCATTGCAGGCAGCCGGGCTGCCCGTCGCGGCGCATTGGAAAATCTATCTGCCCGTGGTGCTGCTGGCCATCGTTTTGATGGTACCCTTCATCATCGCTGCCGAGCGTGCCGGTCAGGTGCGGCCTGTACTGATCGGCGCTGCCGTGGCATTGTCCGCCGCGATGTTCGGTTTCGCTGCCCTCGATCACTCCGTATGGATTACCCTGTTGCTGCTGACGGTAATGTTCACGGTATTCAATCTGCTCGAGGCGGTACTGCCGTCACTGGTATCCAAGGCCGCTGCCGCGGGCGACAAGGGTACGGCAATGGGCGTATTTTCCAGCTCGCAGTTCATCGGGGCTTTCCTCGGTGGGCTGTTGGGCGGTTTGGCGCACGAGCAGTTCGGGCCACAAGCGGTGTACCTGCTGGCCGGCTGCTCCGGGTTGGTCTGGCTGGGCGTGGTGTCAACATTGCGACCACCGGATAATCTAAGCAGCCATGTGCTGCCGCTCGGCGTTTTGCTGGCCGAGCAAGCGCCAGCGTTAAGGGCGCAGCTGCTGGCCATTCCTGGCGTCGAGGAAGCCGTGATCGTCATTGATGAAGGGGTGGCCTATCTGAAGGTAGACAATGGAACCCTTGATTGGGCAAGATTAGAGAGTATTTCTGTCGGTTCGTGACCGGAGTACAGCCAATCGGTGCTCAGCAGCGAGGTTGTCGAGAAATCCTTTCAGTTGCCCGGCAGATTGCAGAAGAATCAAAACTCAGCTTAGTCAGCTCCACGGGGCAGACGGGAGAAAGACATGGCGGGTGGAACGATCAATAAGGTGATCCTGATCGGCAATCTTGGCGCCGATCCGGACGTTCGCTATGCACCGAGCGGAGACCCGGTGGCCAATCTGAGTCTTGCCACCAGCGAGAAGTGGAAAGACCGCAACACCGGCGAGCCCCAAGAACGCACGGAATGGCATCGGGTGGTCATCTGGGGAAAACTCGCGGAAATTGCCAAACAATATCTACACAAGGGTTCCAAGGTTTATATCGAGGGCTCATTGCGAACCAAAAAGTGGCAGACCCAGGAAGGCCAAGATCGCTATACCACGGAGATTGTGGTTGGGAGCTATAGTGGCGTGATGCAAATGCTCGACAGCCGCAGCCAAGCCGGCGGTCAAGGACCGAATTACGGCACCAATCAGCAGCCCACACCCAGCAGCGGAGGATTCGGCTCGGCAACCGAGGCGCAGCCACCGAGCAGCGCACCCAACACCAGCGCTCCAAGCGTCGATGCACCGGACACCAGTGGATTTGACGACGATATTCCGTTTTGATCTCATTCCCTCTCCCTGTACCCTGTTCACCCTGGCCGTGGCTGATGGCCGGCCAGTGTTGCGTCCTGGAGCACCGTCCTCATGTCTGACCATCCGCGTATTTTGCTTATCGGTTCCGATGGCCAGGTTGGCTGGGAACTGCGCCGAACCCTGGCGCCGGTCGGACAGGTCATCGCCGCATCCATAGGCGGCGAGACCGGTCCAGCCATCGACCTGTTGGACACCGCATCCGTGCGCAAGGCGTTCGACGACACCTGCCCCGATGCAATCGTCAATGCAGCAGCCTACACCGCCGTGGATCGCGCCGAGACCGATTATGACCTGGCACGCGTAATCAATGCCGACGCGCCGCGCCTGCTTGGAGAGCTGGCCGCGGAGGCGGGGATTCCCATCCTGCATTACTCCACCGATTTTGTCTTTTCCGGCAAGACCCAGCGGCCTTATCGCGAGGAGGACAAGGCCGATCCCCTCGGCATCTATGGCGAAACCAAGCTTGCGGGCGAGCAGGCATTGCTCGACTCCAATGCCGATGCGCTGGTGTTGCGCACAGCCTGGGTATATGGTGTGCGAGGCAGTAACTTTTTGCTGACCATGCTGAATTTATTTCGCGAACGCACCGAACTCAGCGTTGTGAACGATCAGATCGGCACGCCGACCTGGAGTCGGATGCTGGCCGAGGTCAGCGCCCAAATCCTGCATCGGGTCTTCATCGGCGATCTGACCATGGAGCGCATCCGTGGCGTCTATCACGTGACCAGTGCCGGAGCGACCTCATGGTATGGCTTTGCGCAGGCGATTCGCCGCGCCTCGGGCAGCACCTGTGAACTGACTCCTATTCCCACCAGCGAATATCCGGCGCCCGCACCGCGCCCTGCCTATTCGGTGCTTGACACCAGTAAATTTCGCAGTACCTTTGGTCTAGTCTTGCCGGACTGGCGGCAGTCCCTGGATCTTTGTCTGGCGGATTTGCCGAACCGAGCCTAACAGGCCATACTTCCAGGCTGGCAAGCCTGCAATGACAAAAATATGCTGATGAAATAGTCGCACGAAGTTCAGGGTACGCGATTGCGCGAATGCGATTTATTATTGCGCAGTCGCTAGACTGCCTTGGCTTACAGGCTGCCTGTTCAACGAAAATTCAGTTGCCGGCGACGACTTACCCGTCGCTTTCCGTTTTCAAACCAAAGACCAACCTTAGGAGAAGAACCACATGACCACCAAACACGATGGCGCAAAGCGCACCAGCAACAAAAAGTTGCTGGCTTGGATCGACGAAATGGCGGAACTCTGCACACCAGATCGCATCTACTGGTGCGACGGCTCGCAGGAGGAGTACGACCGGTTGTGCGAAGAAATGGTACAGGGTGGCACCTTCATCCGGCTGAATCCGGAAAAGCGTCCGAACAGCTTCCTGGCGCGCTCCCATCCCAGCGATGTTGCCCGCGTCGAGAACCGTACTTTCATCTGCTCGGAGCGCGAGGAAGACGCGGGGCCAACCAATAACTGGATGGCACCGGACGAAATGCGTGCGATTCTGAAGGAGCGTTTCTCAGGCTGTATGCGCGGTCGCACCATGTACATCATCCCTTTCAGCATGGGACCGCTCGGCTCGCCGATCGCTCATATCGGCGTCGAGATCACCGACTCGGCCTATGTCGTGGTCAACCAGCGCATCATGACCCGGATGGGACAACCGGCATTGGACGTGCTCGGCGAAAACGGCGAGTTCGTTCCCTGCATGCACAGCGTTGGCGCCCCGCTGGCGCCCGGCGAGCAGGATGTTCCTTGGCCTTGTGCGCCCAGCGTCGATGATAAGTACATCAGCCACTTCCCCGAGACCCGCGAGATCTGGTCATTCGGCAGCGGCTACGGCGGCAACGCGCTATTGGGCAAGAAGTGCCTGGCATTGCGTATCGCATCGGTGATGGCGCGCGACGAGGGCTGGCTTGCCGAGCACATGCTGATCCTAGGCGTAAAATCCCCTGAAGGAACAAAGAACTTCGTCGCAGCGGCATTCCCGAGTGCCTGCGGTAAGACCAACTTCGCCATGCTGATCCCGCCCAAGGGCTTCGAGGGTTGGAAAGTCACCACGGTCGGCGACGATATCGCCTGGATCAAGCCAAACCCCGAAGACGGCAAGTTCTATGCGATCAATCCGGAATATGGTTTCTTTGGCGTTGCCCCCGGCACCAATGCAGACTCCAATCCGAATGCGCTCCTATCCTGCGAGGCCAACTCCATCTTCACCAATACGGCATTGACCGACGACGGCAATGTCTGGTGGGAGGGGCTGACCGACGAGCCGCCGGAACACCTGATCGACTGGCAGGGCAACGACTGGACCCCCGGTTGCGGACGCCCGGCGGCACATGCCAATTCGCGTTTTACCGCACCGGCAAGCCAGTGCCCGTCGATAGACGAGGACTGGGAAGATCCGAAGGGCGTGCCGATTTCGGCTTTTCTGTTCGGTGGACGTGTCAGCAAGAACTTCCCGCTCGCTTTCCAGAGCTACAACTGGGAGCATGGCGTTTACATGGCCGCGACCATGGGCTCGGAGGCCACCGCCGCCGCCATTGGCCAGGAAGCAATGCGCCGGGATCCGATGGCCATGCTGCCGTTCTGCGGCTATAACATGGCAGAATACTGGAAGCATTGGCTGCGCATCGGTCGCCAGCATGTCGCCACGCCGCCGCCGATTTTCCGCGTCAACTGGTTCCGCAAGGACGAGCATGGGAAATTCATCTGGCCGGGCTTCGGCGAAAACATGCGCGTGCTGAAATGGATCATCGACCGGTGCGATGGCCGCGCCCTAGCAATCGAAAGCCCCCTCGGCTGGCTGCCGGGTTGGGACGATCTGACCTGGGATGGCCTCGAGTTCAAGCCCGACGACTTCTTTGCCATCATGAAGATCGACCAGGAGGTGGCGCGTCAAGAGACTGTCGAGCAAGAGGAACTATTCACCCGCTTTGGCGATCGTCTGCCGCATGAGATGGAACTGGAGCGCGAGTTGCAACTGGCACGGCTGTATCACTCGCCCAAGATCTGGGATCTGGCGCGTGCCGTCGGTCACTGATCCCTGGCTGATATGATTGGACGACAGGTCCGCGACCGGTGATATCACCGGTCACAAGCCCGCTTGGGACAGCGGGCCTTTTACCGGCGCCGCGTAAGTACTTTGCTTGCGCGGCGTTTCGACTTTTTCATTCCATGCAAAATCCGGTACTCCCGGTAGTGATCGCTCTGCTATTGCTCGACGCGGCAATGAGCGCGGGATTCGAGATTGGCGAGGATGCCAAAACAAAGCAAATCGCCGAAGCAATCATCCAGGCTTATAGTCTGGAAGCGGACTATTGGCGCAATCCCGAACGCTATGACAGTTGGCAGAAGCTTTACGACCATTATCGGCTTGGCTTCAGCGCCGAGATTGCCGAGCAGTTGACCGAATTCACCCGCACCCAAGATGGTGACATGGCCACCTGGACCCCGTATCAGGTACGCATCATCGAACACGACGAGGACTCCGCGCTGGCCTGGTTTCCAACCCCGGAGGACTTCACCCATGGCCCCTGGGCATTGCGGCCTTTCATGATGGTGCGCCTGCGCCGCGAGCAAAATCGATGGGTGATCCATTGGGCCGCGGACCAGGATACCCTGCCCGAGCAACCCTAGCCGACAAGACGGCCAAGTCTTCTTTGGGATCAGGGATCGGGTTCGAAAATCGCCTTATCCCTGGGGAGTGCTGCCTTCAAAAATGTAAGGAATTCACCGCAGAGACGCAGAGTGCGCAGAGGGGCCAAGGCGCCTCACCCGCAACCCGCCCAGCGCGACTTGATCGGGATCGGGATCTGAATCGGAATCGAAAAGACATGACATCAGGGCGCGAGAAACCTGATGTTTGTTGGGCGGATATTTGCTGGACGCTGCCTTCAAAGAATATGAGGCACTTCATTCTGGTTGAATAGCCGAACCTTCTATGCAGGCAGCACCCTCCCTGGGTCCGGCAATTTTTGAACACGACCCCCCGAATAGCTGCACAATCTCATCGCGATTGCGCACTGCGGGAAATGCTCAGTCAACCCTTCGGCACATTGCGTCGAAGTTCTTCAAGCCAGGCCGATGCCTCGGAATCGCTGGGTGCCCGCCAGTCGCCGCGTGGTGACAGGGAACCACCGGAACCGACCTTGGGGCCGTTCGGCATGCAGCTGCGCTTGAACTGGCTGATGGTGAAAAATCGGTACAGAAACAGCTCCAGCCAATGTCGGATGCTGGCCAGGTCGTATTGGTTACGGCGATGCTCTGGCAGATTGTCGGGCCAGTGACCCTGATTGCGGTCGTGCCAGGCATGCCAGGCCAGAAATGCAACCTTGCTGGGCTTGAGACCATAGCGAGTGATGTAATAAATAGTGAAATCCTGTAATTCGTAGGGTCCAATTCGGGCCTCCGTGCTTTGCAGCGCTTGCCCGGTCGCGTCCTCGTCCTTGGCCTCCGGCGGCACCAGCTCGGGGGAAATCTCGGTATCAAGGATGGCCTGCAATACAGCATGGGTGGCAGCGTCGAACTGGCCGCTGGCGATCACCCAGCGAATCAGATATTGAATCAGGGTCTTTGGCACCGAGGCATTGACGTTGTAATGGGACATCTGGTCGCCAACTCCATAGGTGGACCAGCCGAGCGCGATTTCGGATAGATCCCCGGTTCCGAGCACCAGGGCGTTATGCAGGTTCGCAAGCCGAAACAAATGCGAAGTGCGTTCGCCGGCCTGGACGTTCTCGAAGGTGACGTCATACAGCGGCTTGCCCTGGGCAAACGGATGCCCCAAATCGCTGAGCATCTGCATGCAGGACGGGCGAATATCGATCTCGCTGCATGTGGCGCCCAGGGCCTGCATCAGGGTCATGGCATTGTCGCGGGTGCCGCTGCTGGTGGCGAAGCCGGGCAAAGTGTATGCCAGAATGTTGCTGCGGGGCAGATCCAGCCAGTCCATGGTGCGCGCCGCGACCAACAGCGCTTGGGTGGAATCGAGCCCGCCGGAAACCCCGATCACAATGCGCTGGATGCCGGTGGATTCAAGCCGCTTGGCCAGGCCATGTACCTGGATGTTATAGGCCTCGTAGCAGAGTTCGTCACGCGCTTCACCGGCCGACGGCACATACGGGAAGCGCTCGACCTCGCGCTGCAGGGTCAACGCGGCGCCGAGTTGCTCGGTGCTGGGCAGGTCGAGCTCGAAGTGCACCTGACGCAGGGTGCGCAACCGCTCGCGATGCGCCTGAGCACTATCGCTGAAGCTGGTGGCGCGCAGGCGCTCGGCCAGCAGCTGCTCCAGGTCGATGTCCGCGGTGATCAGCTGATCTTCCCGCTTAAAGCGCTCCGATTGGGCCAACATGCGATTGTTTTCGAACAACACGGCATGGCCATCCCAGGCCAGATCCGTGGTCGACTCGCCAGGTCCGGCGGCGGAGTAAAGGTAGGCTGCGATACATTTGCCGGATTGGGCCGCGCACAGGTTATGGCGTTTGCTGGCCTTACCGATAGTGATGTTGCTTGCGGACAGATTCAGTAATACCGTGGCTCCGGCTAGCGCGGCATAGGTGCTGGGTGGGATCGGTGTCCATAGATCCTCGCACAGCTCCATATGCAGGGTTAGCCCATGGTGGTTAGTCGCCTGCAACAGCAGATCGTTACCGAACGGAACCCTGTCGCCGAACAGCTGAATCTCCCGGGAAATAGCCGCATCGGCTCCGGCGAACTGGCGTTTTTCGTAGAACTCCCGATAATTCGGCAAATAGGTCTTCGGCGCTGCGCCGAGCACGCGCCCGGCATGCACAGCGACCGCGCAGTTGAACAAGCGATCATCGAGCCGCAATGGCACACCCAAGGCCAACACCGGGCGCAATTGGCGACTGGCGGCGAGCACTGCAGCCAGCGCATCCAGGCTTGCATTCAGCAGAGCCTGTTGGTGAAACAGATCGTCGTTGCTATAGGCAGACAGGCCAAGTTCGGGAAACAATGCCACCACGGCACCGGCTTGATGCGCGCGCCGGGCCAGCGCGATGGTCGCCTCGGCGTTGGCGATGGGATTCGCGACCCGCACCTGCGGCACGCAAACCGCGGCGCGCATCATACCTTGATGGTAGAGATTGAAGAAGTCCGAACTGCGTTCGGCTGCTGAGTCCTGAGTCATGGCACTGCTCGTTGTTATGATGGGGTTCGTACCCTCATCGGCCACGCATTTGAGTATCTTGATTGCATCCGATCAAGGCATCGCGCGCCGCCGCGCATTGCGGGTGGAAGCGATTTCGGTTGCCTCGGAAATCGGCTCGGACTGGGGCTCCGATTGACATTGTGACTCGGTGCTTCGAACGGATGGAACCGCGTTCAGCCGCACAGTCGGTACCGGGGAGGGTTTGCGGCTTTCGATGACCTGCTGATACAGATTGAGCATCCGACGGGCCATCATCGGTGCCGACCATTGCTCCGCATAGCGCACTGCCTTGGCAGATAACAGATCGCGCAACGCGCGGTCAGTCAGCAGACGGATGCAATGCGCCGCAAATTCCTGCTCCTCATCGGTGGCGATCAGGCAGCCTTCTCCATCGCTCAACACCTCCCGAGTACCCATCACCGCGGTCGAGATCACTGGGGTGCCCATGGCCTTGGACTCCAACAGCACCAAGCCTTGCGTCTCCGTGCGCGATGCGAACACGAATGCATCTCCGGCAGCATAGAAATCCTCCAGCGAGCCGTCGCGGTTCAAATACCCGATAAACCGTACCTGCTCCGCCAAACCCAGGCGCCGGGTAAGCCCTTCCAATTGCTTGCGCGCTGGCCCTTCACCGGCAATCAACAGTAGTACATTGGGCACCTCGGCCTTGACCCATACCAGCATGCGCAATAAAAAGTCGCAGTTTTTTTCAAAAGCAAGTCGTCCGGCATGCACCAACAACGGCCGGTCGGCGGCAATACCCCAGGCGCGGCGAAAACGCGCACCATCGCCGCCTGAAAACTGGCCCAGGTCAATACCGGTTGGCACCACTTCGGCTGGTGTGGCGATGCCGTACTGTTGCAGAACCTCGAGCATGGCTTGCGACGGCACCGCCAGCGCATCGACATCGTTGCATTGCGCGGCGGAGAAGTGCCGGGCGACCAAGCGCAGCCAACTGCTTGGTACCAGCGGGACATATTTATCGAGATATTGCTCAAAAAAGGTATGATAGCTTTCCACCACTGGCAGCGAGAGCTGGCGTGCCAATGCAAGTCCGGCATAATGAGCAATGAACGGCGTATGAATATGGACCAAATCGAACCCCGCCGCACGCAGTCTGTCCCGATGGGTGCGGATATGTCTCCAACGCAGGATGCGGTCTTCGGGATCGAAGGGCAGATAGCGCGACGGGATGCGGATGATTTCAAATGGTTCTGGCACCTGTTGGGAATAATCAGGCGCCAGCAAGGTGACATCATGTCCGTTGGCGGTGAATTCCCGCGCAAAGGTCTGGATCGACGTGGAAACGCCGTTGACCCGCGGAAAATAGACGTCTGAGATCATCAACACGCGCATGGTTCATTCCAATCAAGGGGCAGTCCCCGCGCAGCCGGGGAATTTGGGCCGGGCTTAGAAACACGGCCAGCGTCTGGACCGACGTTTGGGCCGGAATCGGAGCAGAAACGCCAACTTAGGCGATTGCCGGAGAAAACAGACCAACTGGCGCCGGATTCTCGTGCGCCTTCGCAAAGCGGCAACCCGCCCATGGTCGTTTCATGGGCGGGTTGCCGCAACGTCGATGCCGGACGAGAAGACAAGCCAGGTGGTCTATTTCTCGACAGAAATCGCCTTAACAACCTAATTCACGCCAAGTCTAACGTGAAAGAGTACATGGTAACAGGATGGAAAGCTGCACGGCCGAGGCCCATTCAATGGAGACCATTGCCACAATGAGCCATAGTTGTATACACATCGCATTCATCGTCATTCTGTACAGCACGCTTGCGCTCCCCAGGGTTGTAAGCGCCGATGAACGTCCGCTCTGGGGCTATGGCGTGCGCGGCTGCTCTGATTATCTGCTCGCTTGCCAGGCCGAGGAGAACGGCGATGCTGCCGAATTCCAACGCTATGAGGATTGGCTGACCGGTTTCATCTCCGGTCTGAATCTCGCCACCGGCGAAGATCTGCTGCGCGGCTCCGGAATTGAATCGGCCATGAGCCGCACCCAGGCTCATTGCAAGGACCATCAGGACGACGATTTTTTCAACGCATCGATGGAGTTTGTACGCTCGCTTGCCAGCCTGAAGTGAAATAGGGGCGATTAATGCAGCCACCCCTCACCTAATCCATAAGCCACTTTGGCAGCTGCAAAAGCATCGCAATGCCGGGATAGATCAATTTTCGACAATCGGCTAAGTCGCTTTACGGGCATCCATAATCATCTCATAAGCGCGCCGAATCTCGTGCGTGCGTTGCGAAGCAAGCTTGATCATATCTTCCGGTAATCCCTTGGAGGCAAGCTTGTCCGGATGGTGTTGACTGAGTAATTTACGATAGGCGCGCTTGACCGCCTCGTCGGAGTCCGCCGAGGTGACGCCAAGCACCGAATACGCCTGCTTCAGTGTGGGTCCCTTGACCTGCCCAGACCCGCCGCCGGCAAACTGGGCCTGCAGCCGTACCAGATTCTCCAATTGGTCGAAGATCAGCCGCGGTATGCTCAAACCCGATCGAATCTGTTCCAGCACGGCACGCTTGGCATCTGATGGCTCACCGTTGATGTAGGCCGCCTGGAGTTGAATCTCGAGAAACATCTGCAGCAATGTGCGCTGACCCATGCATTCGGTGCGGAAGCGCCTGATGACGGTGGACAGATCGAAGCCTGGCGATTTGCCCTGACGGAATAAAATAATAGCGGCCCTGCGACGTTCGCCAGTCAATTGCAATTTGGCCATGACCGCCTCTGCCAGCGCGATCTCGGCTGCAGATACGCGCCCGTCAGCCTTGGCTAGATATCCCATGGTGGCGAAGGTAGCGGTGAAAAACACGCTCTCGATGCGCTTGCGTTCGCCCATTGGCAATTGCATATTGTCCACTAACGCCTGCAAGCCACGATCCACACCATGGCCGAGTGTTACTCCCAACATGGCGCCCAACGGTCCACCGAAGGTAAAGCCCACTACCCCGCCAAAGATCTTACCCAACCAGCCCACGTAGATAACTCCTATGAATGAAACGTCTATTTGCCTTTAAGATATTGCTCGTCGGAAAAGGAGTAGACCCATTCTGGCCGGAACACCACCAGAATCGCCATGATCCAGCCGTTCAGCATGGCTTCGGGCAAGAACATCAAGGGGAAAAAAGGCAGCACGCTCTGACTCAGCTCGGCGAATGTATAGGCACCGCTCCCCACCAGCAGCCAAGCGGCCATATAGCCCATGGCCACGCCCACCAAGCCGGCGGTGAGAAAACCGTTGACCAGCACATAGACAAAGAATTGCTTAGGCAGATAATAGCGTATTAACACCAATAGAATCTGCGTCAGCGTGATCGGCAATACACCGCTCAGCAATGCGTTCAGTGCAAAGCCTTGCCAACCGACATCGCCATTGAGGTGGACGCCAAGCAATGCCAAGGATGCGGCGATCACTGCAAACGACCAGCCGAAAATCAACGTGACCGCGGTTAGACCAAGCAGATGATAGTGGAGCCCGGGCTGAACCTGGGTATCCAATTGCCACAGGCATAGTAGCACTACTGCCGCACCAAATAAGACATGGGTCAGGCGTGCTCTTAGGAGTGTTCGCCATGGCGCGCTGGCCAACGCAATTCCCAGAGCAAATAGATAAAGCGCCAGGGCAGACCAGATAGCAAAGGGTGAGAACAGGGCGGGATCTAAAGTCATTATGGTTTGGTAGAATGCTTGTATGGCAGTGGCCGAAAATGCGGGTAGATTCTAGGGAAGTCGGGTTTGGATGCGAGATCACAATCCACATGTCTGCCTCCTGACAGGCATCAGTCGATCGCGGCTGCAACCGCTGCCCCCGAGGTTGCGGTTCTTGTCCAGGTAATCATAGAAACGTACCACTAGAGCAATCCACAGAAAGCATGCATTACCGACCCCTATCAACCACAGACCTACGCGTCAGCGAATTGTGCCTTGGCACCATGACCTTTGGCGAGCAAAACAGCGAGGCTGACGCCTTCGCACAGCTCGACCTCGCGGTCGCCTCTGGCATTAATTTCATCGATGCTGCGGAGATGTACCCAGTGCCGCCGCGACCCGAAACACAGGGATTGACCGAGACCTACATCGGCAACTGGATGGCAAGTAGGAATAATCGTGCGGACTTGATTCTAGCCACCAAGGTATCGGGACCCTCAGACTCATTGGAGTATTTGCGTGGACCGCAGCTGCGGCTGAATCGAGCCAACATCGAGACCGCACTGGACAACAGCCTACGCCGGCTGCAAACAGACTACCTGGACCTATACCAATTGCACTGGCCAGATCGCAACACGAATTATTTCGGTAAGCTCGGCTATGAACACAGCGAGCCAGACCACAGCGTGCCGCTGGCGGAAACCCTGGGGGTATTGAACGATCTGGTTCAGGCCGGCAAAATCCGTTATATCGGGCTATCCAACGAGACACCCTGGGGCACCATGCATGCATTGGCGCTGGCCGAGCAGCACGGCTTGCCACGGGCAGTCACTATCCAAAATCCCTATAACCTGCTCAATCGCGTCTTCGAAATCGGTTTGGCCGAAATCGCCATACGCGAACAATGCGGCCTGTTAGCCTATTCTCCACTGGCCTTCGGCCAGCTCACCGGAAAATATCGGCACGGCGCCCGACCCGAAAACGCACGCCTGACGCTCTTCACACGCTTCGATCGCTACTCGAACCCGCAAGCCATTGCCGCCACTGAAAACTACCTGGCCATTGCCGAACGCCATCATCTGAACCCAACACAGATGGCCCTGGCCTGGGTCACCAGCCGGCCATTTGTCACCTCCACCATCATCGGTGCAACTAGCCTGGCACAATTGCGAACGAACCTTGCCAGTGGAGATCTGCAGCTGAGTCCCGAACTAATCGCTGAAATCGAAGATGCACACAGGCTCCAGCCAAACCCAAGCCCCTAAGTGATGGTGCAGAAACAAGCTAAACAGGTTTTTGGCTTGGGTGTCGCCCGCCGACTCATTCGGTACCGCTATCGGCGTCGGTATCGGTATCGGCGTCGGTATCGAACCGACCAACCCATCCGCCAAGCTCCTCGCTGAGCGCGTAGCCACGCTGTCCGCGCTTCGTGAGCATGGCCACACGACGATCGAGCAGTGCCTTTTGCTTGCTGTTATCGTCTGCGGACAACGCTTCGCACACCAGCGAGCACGTCCTGAACCGCAGCGCACTCCAGCGCCGAGCCTCGTGTGATTGCAAACGACCGGCGTTGATCCTTCGCGTTACGCTGTCCTTTCACATGCTCGCAGTCGCGCTAGGCCCAGCCGACAGACCCGATGGCCGCACGCTCTACGTCGCGCTTCTCATGACCGAATGGCATAGGGCATTTTCTCTCTCGATTCCGATTCGGATTCCGATAGCGACCTCGATTGCACTCCGCCGATGTCTGGATAGCGTTGTATAGGTTATTCATGAACCGCTACTTAGGCGATTGCCGGAGAGAAACAGACCAACCGGCACCGGATGCTCGTTCGCCTTGGCGAAGCGACAACCCGCCCATGGTCGCTCCATGGACGGGTTGCCGCAACGTCGATGGCCGAACGAGAAAATAAGCCAGGTGGTCGGTTTCTCCACAGAAATCGCCTTCAACCATCAGCCCAGCAGACTCACGGACTGCACTTGCTGGACTAGCTGGACGATACGCCCTTGATCAAAACCCAAATGCTTGGCTGCGTTCTGAATGACGTTCAGTTCCGAGCGTGACAAATCACCATCGGCCAGAGCAAGGCGGATAAGATTCTTCAGCTGCTCTTCGCTGTCGCTGCCACTCTGCGGATCGCTGGTGCCCATTTGATTTGCCTTCGCCAGCATGGCGGTGAAACGCGCATCATTCCAGCCCTGTTTGCGCGACCAGCGGCGTAAAAATTGTTCCTCTTTCGGGTCGAGGTGGCCGTCGGAAAACGCCAACTTCGCCAGCCCGATGAACTCCAGCTCTGTTAAATCCAGAGTTTGCAGCTTGGCACCATACTGGTTTTCCAGCTGCTGGGAGACAGCCCTCTGGGTTGCCTTCTTGCGTTGGCCGAGGGCAAAGAGCCCGCCGCCAATCAAAACCACCACCGCCACCAGAACAAGTGGGTTGGAAAATAAATAACCGCCCAGCATGGTGATCAAAATCAGCGGGAGCGCGAGCACCAGGGAAAGCAGGAAGGAGCCCGATCTGGCGAGACTGCCAATTACCGGGATGGAATACAGGAACCCGAGCATGGAGCCGAAGAGCATACTGAAGCCGATCACCACGGCCAGCGAGGCCACCCCGCGGACAATCCACTTCAATCGGCTGATGTGCGCGGCCATGGTGGCCAGGGCGGTTTCGCGATCGCCGGCGACGATGTGATGCAGCACACCGCTGTCCTGTATCAGCGCGTTAATCATACCGGTCCTTGCCTGTGAGGTATCCGCCACGCCCCGACCTGAATCCGCCTTGCCGAAATAGGTGGCGGTTGCAGGCACCGGAATACCGCTGTAGCGAATCCGCTCATCGCCAATCTTGTCGGCCTGCCCTTTCAGCAGGTAAAGATAGTCTCCCTGAACTCGCAGTGCGGGATGAGTTACCTGCAAACCAAAGGGCGCGATGGTGACCGTTGGATCGACGAATTCGATGCGCAAGCCGTTGATGGTCAGCGCGCCGAGCTGGTATTCATCCGCGGTGAAGGTGCGCGACGACAGTTGCTGGCTGATCCCCTGATTGCGGGAGTTATTCTCGACGCTGCTCATCCAGCGGCGCGACCAGGTCACGTTGTTATCGGAATCCGTGTCCTTGTCCCAGGCGTAGATCTCGGCGGAGCGGCGCACCATCAGGTAGCCTGTGAAGGCTTCCACATAGTCCCCTGGCAGAACCAGCTCAGGGTCCATGCGCTCGGTATAGGAGAAGCGCTGGGCAGGGAGCAGATCCTGCGGCGAATTGACGGCCTGGGTTTTCTTTGCCGCCTGGTGATAGTCGAAGCGGCTCTCGTTCTTCCAGATCGCCCCCAGGGCAATAAATACGAGGATGGGCCCGATAAAGAAACCAACCCAGCTATTCTTGCTCTCTCTTTCCATCATCTAAACCTAGGGTGTCAACACCATAACTTATTAATACTTATAAGATATCTTGAAAATCGTCCTGATTGTTCCGCCTCGAGCGGACGCTAAAAAAATGACAGTCTAGCCAGCACGCTATATTACCTACTTTTCGCGCGAGTCCTGTCGCGACTTCGGCAATAAGGAAGAGTACCAGTTCAGGAACTGGCACAGCATCCGAGAGCGAGGCCATCGGGTGCTGGAATTGAAAACCATGATGCGGGCATAGACAAACCTAGCGAGACAATCCCATCAAACGTAGGCAGATTGCGAACCTCTATCCGCCAGATGAGGTTTGAACGTGCGACGGACACCAAACTCAAGTCAATGGAAATCCTGCCATTCGTGAAATACGACATGTAAGCACTTGAGCTTGCGCGCTTATTCGACAAGTTCGTGCCGAACCACAACGGCGCGGAAATCGCCCCAGCGAAGGTGTTGTGCATGATGATCATGCACATCATGGCGTCGACAACACCGCTGTATCGGATGGAGGATTGGTTGCATGACTCGGTTGATGGCGTGAGCAAGGGACGCGTGGAAGTGGTTAAGTACAGCGATGACCGTGCGGACGCTGGACCGCTGGTTCGCCGCCGAGCGCAACAGCCTGCTGGCGGAGCTGAGCGCCAAGGCCATTGTTGTGCACCAGTTTGGAAACGCAAACCAATAACGACTCCACCAGCATCAGGTTTTTCGGTGCCTACGAGTGCGCTGATCCGAAGGCAGCGAAGATGACCCATGGGTATCACAAGGACCATCGCCCGGACTGCAAGCAGATCCTGTTTGGCTTGAACGTCACCGCGGACGGGCATGTGCCGCTGAGTTACCAGACAGACGATGGCAATCAGGCCGATGTGACAACCCCTATTCCGAACTGGCAGCCGTTGCGGGAACTGCTCGAGCAGGAGGAGTTCATCGACGTGGCCGACAGCAAGCTGTGCTCCGAGGAGAACCTCAAGACCATCGCCGAGCACGGCGGTAGGCTGTCGAAATGTCCTGAGTTTTGATACCAAACCGATTCCGGGTCTTGGATTGCTTCATCGAACGCACTGGGGAAGCCTGATCGGTGTCGGGGTCGCTATCGGAATCGGAATCGAATCCGCTCATCGATCAAAGCAGTCAGCTCGATACCAATCCCTCATTCCGACCTTGACACCGATTCCGACACCGACTAAGCATCCATAAACCGGGAAGCGCTTGTTTTAGTGAGATAGCAGATTTCGACAGCCGAGCACGGCGGTCGTTACATCAGGGTGGTACCGCGCAATCTGAAAGAAGTGCCGGCTTTTCTGCAACGCGTGCGCAATGGTGAAGAAAATGATCTGGCAGGAACGCTGCGAGGTCATGGAGGAAGGCGGGCGCATCCTCTGGGTGCACAGCACATCGAAAGCGCAGGTGGAGCACGACGCCCGTGAACAGCGCATGGTCAAGGCCGAGCAAGCATTAGAGAAGACCGCATCAGGTGCTGCCTTCAAAGAATGTAAGGATTCACCGCAGAGACGCAGAGGGGCCACGGCGCCCCGCCGGCAAGCGGATCTTTACCAGGCGTTGGAGCCGGTCGGCGTAGGAGCCCGCTTGCGGGCGACCCAGCAAATGATGATGCCAGCGGATCGGGCGCGAGCGCCGCGCCTTTCCCGGAAGAAGGGTACTGCCTTCAAACAATGTAAGTATTCACCGCAGAGACACAGCGTGCGCAGAGGGGCCAAGGCGAATGCATCTGTCACCGCCCTGGCCGCCGAGACCATAGGCATACACCCGCCGCCGCTGGCGCCTCTGGGTAAGGAGCGCGCCAAGACGGAGGCGCCGCAACGCACTTCGCCCAATTTCTTATCCCTGTCCCCGTCCCCAGGTAACGGTTTGCAAACAATATGGACATCACCGCGGACGGAAATAAACTATGAAATACGCGAAATTGAGAAGGATCTAACCTGCATTTCGAGAATTTTCGCGTTTTTCTTAGTCAAGAAAGACGAGCCGCTTATTGTTGAGTCGTCACTAGGGCACAACGCTGCAAGGCTCACCGCGAGCCGTTAGGAATGAGGGTGGTAATGGTGGTGCACCTCCTCGTCCCGGTAATGGATGTCGGTCCAGCACTTGGGAAGCTCCTCACCAGAGCAGAAGATCAAGCTCGCCTTTTCGAACGTCTCTGGGTCCTGCGCCTCTTCGCCGGCATGGAAACGGCCTACTAGGGAAACATGCGTCGGGTTGAAAAGATCCCGCATACTTAGTACTTCAACCAGCTTTCCGCTAGCTCTCTGCTTGACAAACATTTTACCCTCCGCTTGAGTTGACGTTTTATCTTGAGCATGGCAGTAGAAGAGTTGATTGTAACTCGTCTGCCAGAGAGGGCATGAAGCTCACCGCTATCGATCTGATGCCTCACCCTAGCCATCAACAGGCGCTGCTTCTGGACGGGGGTTTTGCCGGCGAAGACGCCGCTGACGCCCACAGCGTCGAGATGGCAGCTGTCGCCGGTTACCTCGATCTGTGCACCAGGCACGCCCTCTAGGGTCAGCGATGCAACTGCTTTTGTTTGCGTTATCTCTTACTTTTATTGGACTCGTAATCGATACTATAAGCGTTTGCCCATGCTAGAAGTATGGACTTCGCCCGCCAGGGTGTCAAGGTCCTTCTCCGCTGGTGAGATCAGCTCCAGAGGGTGAAATCCGCCATCAAACCGAGCGGCAAATCAGGACACCTATACAGCAACAGGCCGGCTTGCTGGGCAAGGGTGCGTGAAGTGCGTGAAGTACGAGATGCGTGAAGTACGAGACACCTGCGTGAAGTACGAGACACCCACATTGTTTCTGTGTCCACATCAAAGAAAAACAAAGAAAAAGGACACCAGAAACAAAGAAAAAGGACACAAACAAAGAAAAAGGACACCCACTCTCATCAAAGAAAACACCAAAGAAAAGGACACCCACTTTACTTGACCTTCTCCTAGAAAGAAAAAGAAGAAAAAGGACACCCACTTTACTTGCCCACTTTACTTGACCTTCTCCTACGCCTCGTACTTGGAAAAAGCGTAATGGAAAAAGGACGCCCACTTTCCTTCTCCTACGCCTCGACTAGACTTCCACAGCACCACAACGCCCGGATCTTCCGATGACCAGTCCCCGCGTGGCCCTCGTATCCGTTGAAGACACCCTTTGGTACCACTGCGTCTCCCTGGTCCTATCTTGCCGAGTTCATCCGCCAACGCCGTAAGAGGCTGCCGGCACCGCCCGAATGGCACTAAGTTAGGCTTAGTAGCGGTTCATGAATAACCTATACAACGCTATCCAGACATCGGCGGAGTGCAATCGGGGTCGGGGTCGCTATCGGAATCGGAATCGGAATCGGAATCGAGAGAGAAAACGCCCTATGCCATTCGGTCATGAGAAGCTCGACGTCTAGCGTGCGGCCATCGAGACTGTCGGCTGGGCCTAGCGCGACTGCGAGCATGTGAAAGGACAGCGTAACGCGAAGGATCAACTCCTGTGCGCATCATAGGCGCGCATCGCAGGCCATCGCGCTGAACATGGCCGAGGGTAACGGCAAAGCGACGAGCGGGGATCGACGCCGGTCGTTTGAAATCGCACGAGACTCGGCGCTGGAGTGCGCTGCGATTGAGGACGTGCTCGCTGGTGTGCGAAGCGTTGTCCGCAGACGACCACAGCAAGCAAAAGGCACTGCTCGATCGTCGTGTGGCCATGCTGACGAAGCTCGGACAGCGTGGCTAGGCGGTCAGCGAGGAGCTTGGCGGATAGCGGTTTGGTCAGTTCGATACCGACGCCGATACCGATAACGACGCCGATAGCGGTAGCGAATGAGTCGGCAGGCGACACCCAAGCCCAAAACCTGTTTAGCTTGTTTCTGCACCATCACTTAGAGCCGTTATGAATCAGGGGCTTGTAGAGTGCAGAAACGGACGCGAGGGACTCAGATGCCAGTCCGGAGGCAACAAACCAAGGATGCCGCGCCTTCGAAACCAGGAACTTGACTCCGCGCAATCTACGTAAGCTACTGATATAAAACATCTATACCCTTCACTCAGAGCCATTCCGCGTTGCGGCGCTTTTTTCATACCTGGCCAAAAGGCCCGGCGTTTGGCCGGTCCCGGTCCCAGCTTACAGGTGACGGCGTACGTGCACGATTTCGGGTTCCTGCGGGTCGTGAGCGGCCCGGAAGCCGAGTCGTTCGCACAGCTCCAGCATGCGGAAGTTGTTGGACAGCACCTCGCCCTCCATCACCTCGATGCCGCGGTCGCGTGCCACCGACATCAGGCGCCGCATCAACTCACGCCCGATGCCCTGATTTTGCCATTCGTCGCCAATCGCCAGGGCGAACTCGCACGAATGCCGGTCGGGGTTGCTGACGTAGCGTGCGACGCCGAGCAGTTGGGCCTTGGTGGTTCCGTCCTTGACCACCGCGATGAGGGCCATCTCCCGATCGTAGTCGATTTGCGTGAAGCGCGCCAGCATCTGCGGCGTCAGTCGTTCGAGGCTCTGCATGAAGCGGAAATATTTGCTCTCTGCCGACAAGTTCTCGACAAACGCCTGCTCGATCTCGGCGTCTTCCGGTCGAATAGGGCGCACCACGATGTCGGTGCCGTTCGGTAGCTGCCACTGTGAGACCAGCTCGGTCGGATAGGGGTGGATGGCCATGTGTCCATAGCGGGTGGTACTGGCCTTCGGCGGCCCGACCACCACCCGGGCGTCGACCGCAATCACGCCGTCCTCGTCGACCAGCAAGGGATTGATGTCGAGTTCCTGGATCTCGGGTAGCTCGCAAGTGATCTCCGAGATTCGCTGCAGGGTGTCGATCAGCTTCTGCATATCGGCCTCGGGCAGATTGCGGAAGTGCTTGAGAAAGCGCGACGCCCGGGTGCCGTAGATCAGCTGCTTGCTGAGATACTCATTCAGCGGCGGCAGCGCGACATTGCTGTCGGCGAATATCTCGACCGCCGTGCCGCCGGCACCGAAGCTGATCACCGGGCCGAAGACCTGGTCGTGGACCACGCCGACCATGATCTCCCGGGCATGCGGGCGTTCCAGCATGGGTTCGATGGTGACGCCATCGATCCGCGCGTCGGGTTGCAGCGCCGCAACGCTGTCCATCATTTCGCGAAACGCGGTGCGCACCGAACGTGGTTCGCGAATATTAAGGCGTACGCCACCGACGTCGGATTTATGGGTGATGTCCGGGGAATTGATCTTCATCGCGACCGGAAGCCCTAGACCTTCGGCGGCAACCAGCGCCTCGGCGGCGGTCGATACGTTGATGCTTGGTGAGATCGGGATCTGGAAGGCGCGCAGCACGGCCTTGGCTTCGGCGCTGCTGAGCGTGTGACGACGCTCACTCATCGTATTCTCGATGATCAGACGCGCCCCTTCGACATCCGGCCCGCGATGCTTAGATATCGGCCCGGGCGCCTGCAACAGCGCTTTCTGGTTGCGACGGTAGCAGGCGAGATAGCCGAACGCCTCGACCCCGGCCTCCGGGCTGCGGAACTGCGGTATACGCGCTTCAGCGAACAGTTGCCGACCACCCTCTACCAGTCCGGCCCCCATCCAACAGGCGAGGACGGGTTTGTTCGATTCCTTCGCTGCGGCGATGACGCCTTCGGCGCAGCTGCTCGGATCGGTCATCGCCTGAGGGGTCAACAGCACCAGCAGGCCGTCGACGTTGTTGTCGGCGAGTACGATCTCGGTCGCGGCCCGATAGCGGTCGACGTCGGCATCGCCAAGGATGTCGACTGGGTCGCTGTGGGACCAATGGGTCGGCAGCACCTCGCCGAGTTGGTCAATGGTCGCGCTGGATAACTCGGCCAGTGGTACGCGCAGGTCACTGGCCCGGTCGGCGGCCATGACGCCGGGCCCGCCGCCATTGGTGATGATCGCCAGGCGTGGTCCTTCCACCCGGGTGCCTGACGCCAGCAGATGAGCGGCGGAAAACAGCTCACCGACCGACATGACCCGAACCGCCCCCGCCCGTTCGATTGCAGCGTCGAAAACATGGTCTGAGCCGACCAGAGCGCCGGTATGTGATACCGCGGCCCGGGTACCGCTCTCGTTGCGCCCTGATTTCACTACGATCACCGGTTTCAGCCGGGCGGCGACACGCAGGCCGCTGATGAAGCTGCGGGCATTGCTGATTCCTTCGACATAGAGCAGGATGCTGTCTGTGTGCGGGTCGACCGAGAGGTAATCCAGCACGTCGCCAAAGCCGACGTCGGCGGTGGCGCCGAGCGAGGCGACGGCCGAAAAACCGAAGCTCTGGGTATCCGCCCAGTCGAGGAGCGCGGTGCAGAAGGCGCCGGATTGGGCAATCAAGGCGAGATGGCCCTGCCGGGCGCCACTCTTGGCGAAGGTCGCGTTCAGGCCGACGCGCGGGCGGACGATCCCGAGGCAGTTCGGGCCAACCAGCGGGATGTTATGGGTCCGCGCGATGTCGACGATCTCGCTCTGCAGTGCCTTGCCGGCCTTGCCAACCTCGGCGAACCCGGCCGACAACACGATGGCGCCGCGTACCTCGTGATCGCCGCATTGACGCATCACCTCGGGGATGTACTTGGCCGGGATCGCGATCACCGCCAGATCGACCGGATGGTCGATCGCCGCCAGGGACGGGTAGCACGACAGGCCCTGGACCGACTCGTGCTTCGGGTTGACAGGGTAGATCTCGCCCTGGAATTCGCCCTCGCGGAGATTCCGGAGGATTTGGGCGCCGACCGAGTTGGGACGCTCAGAGGCGCCGATCACGGCTACCGAGGAGGGTTCGAAGATGTGTTTCAGGTAGTGACTTTTCATTGTGATGCGACGCAATATGAACAGGCTGAATTGAGGTGGTCATGTTCGGTGCTACCGGGCAGAAGTTGCAACCCTGTGTTTGTTGTACTGTGTCATCCTGGGTCTCGTCGTTAATAGCGGCCGGCAGCGGTTGTGGTTAAGGGTAGGTATGGCTGTCGCTTATATTTCTCACCACGACTACACCCGTCATGAGATGGGTGATCACCACCCGGAACAGCCGGCTCGGCTGAGTGCCATCAGCGATCGACTGATTGCCTCCGGACTGGACATGGTGCTGCATCATTTCGACGCCCCGGAGGCCAGTCGCGGGCAGTTGCTGCGGGTTCATGACGAGGAGTATGTGGATCACGTGTTCGCCGCATCGCCCGAAAGCGGCTTGGCGTGGCTGGACGGCGATACCGCGATGAATCCGCATACCCTCAAAACCGCGCTGAGAGCCGCCGTCCAACAGGGCCGCCCCGAGCAGATGCGCTCTCTGGTGCAACCGATCGCAGCCACCGGTTAGGCCGGCACCCTCCCGAGCAAGCGGTCTTGGATCGGGACAAGGCACCCGACGACAGCGCTTGCCTGTCACTCGCTGGGAATAAGAATAACTCTCAGTTGTGGCGCTTCATCGGCACACCGTTGTTGCTCCCGACTGCTTCGCACGCCTGGGGGCAAAGCTCCGCTGGCCGGCGAGCTTGCGGGTCGCAGGCCAAGGGTAGCCGAAATAAGCGACAGCGCAAATGTCTCTCTGCACATCGGTCTTGCTTTTTCCCGTCCTTTGTACATACTCATAATCATGCGGGGGTAAACCCTAGTCGAACCGCATTCGTCTGGGCCAGACGCTATTGTGGAGTCGCCAGCGGTAACACCCATGGATCCTCCCAGATGCCGATCGAAACAGCGCCGCCAAGCGGGTGGTGATGGTCGCCATAACTACCTACTCGCTTCCACCGATTGGGCCGACCGGTCAGCGGTGAGATAGGATCAGTTGCTCGCGCATATGCAGAAGCCTGTAGACGTCACACGACTTCGATCTAACCGAGGTCGCGTGCTTTTGTTCAGAACACCAGGAGATAGTAATGAACATCAACGAACAGAACATGCAAGAAGAAGCGGCCATTCCCGCAGGCGCGGAAGTCGAGATTGGCGATTTTGCCGATCCACCGGTTGCGAGCGAAGCAGAGGATGCTCCCGAAAGCGATCGATTCGATGCGCCCGAGGGCATGGCACCAGATGAGTTAGGCAGCGAGGGTTCTGCTGAATTCGAATTCGATCCTGCTGCCGAGGCCGTTATGAGTGCGAAGGCGGAGATCGAATGCAAGCTGAGCGAATGTGCGGCGAAAGGCGCCCTCAGCGAAGCCGTGGCACGTAACGTAGACGGGCCGGGGGTGGTCGGAGCCGGTGTTTCCTATGGCGGTGAGGGAGGGGGCATTCCAGGCCAACCCAGCCTCGTTGTTTACGTCGAGAACTCAGCGAATGAGGAAGAGGTTCGCCGCGAGATCGTAGACTTGATGGGCGTGCAGGCGGCGTCCAGCGACACCCTGCCGTTCGAAGTTATCGAGACCGGGGCGATCGATGCCTTGACCAGCAACCGGTCGAAGTTTCGCCCTGCACCTGCCGGTGTTTCGGTCGGTCACTTCCGTATCACCGCGGGTACCATAGGCACCTGGGCGCGAGGACGGGGAAGTCGTCAGAACAGGTTGCTCATGATCTCGAACAACCACGTACTGGCCGATTCGAACCGCGGGCGGTTCGGTGACTCCATTATCCAGCCCGGTCGCGCCGACGGCGGAGTCAATCCGCGCGATCGCATTGCGATCCTCGAGCGGTTCGTCACTATCAATTTCCGCCGCGGCGCCACGAACTATGTCGATTGCGCCACGGGATGGTGCTGGCCGTCGCTCGTTCGCCGCGATCACGTGTACCACAGAGGTTCACGGGCTCAATATTTTAAGGTTGGTTCAGCCATCATCTCACCGCGCGTTGGTATGGTGGTCGGCAAGACCGGTCGCACCACCAATCTGACGCAGGGAACAATCCGTGCAATCGGGGTGTCCATCAATGTCGGATTCGGATCTGCCGGAGTCGCGCATTTCCGCGATCAATTCTCGGTACAGTCGACCGAAAGCGGCACCTTCTCGGCGCCTGGAGACTCGGGATCAGCGGTATGGGCCTGGCGGAGTGGCCTTCCTCTCGTCGGGTTGCTCTTCGCGGGCGGTGGCGGAACGACCTTCTGCAACCGTATGTCCCGCGTCGTCTCGGCCTTAGGCGTGACGCCGCTCTGATAGGACACCGGAATTCGCGGTATCACAGACGAATGAGGGGGCAGCTTTCATCGACTTCGGCCAACGTAAGGCGCCCCCTGCTCATCTCGCAATTCGCAATCCCAGCCACTGGACTTCATCACCGAACGGCCGCTGCTTCGAGGACCAGTGCCACGCTCCCCGCCAGCGTCGCGCCGGATTGCCGCGATAGCTTTGCCCTCAGCGCCGTATTCCGCTCAGTTGCCGTTCGAGCATCTCTGGCGTACGAGGCCATCCCATGGCGTAGAGTCGGGGGATAGGTATTGAACAAGAACCCGCCTGACTTGTATCATGTCTTTGATGGACGCGACTCGCTGATCCACCTCATAATACGGGCGGTTCAAATACTATTTTCCCGCCTCTCATGTTCCGTGTAGCGGAACCACAAACCCAGTACGACCTAACGATGCAAGAGAACTCGCTATGGATTACGATGAAGAAGCTGCGGTCAACTACCAACCGGATGCCACGCCGTTATACGTAGAACAGGCTCAACACAAGATTGAGCAAAGGCTACAGCACCGGGACGGCATCGTCGGTTTCGGGATCACCATGACTCCTGGCGGCACAGATGCTGTCGTGGTCTACGTCGAGAACCGAGAAGCACTGGCAACGCTTCCCCGCAGCGTCGACGGCGTTCCCGTCATTGGCGAGGTGACTGGCGAGATCCGGGCGCAGGGCGATTGACGCGTCCAAGGTCACGGGCTCCGCCGCAACGATGGACCCCCACTGCTGTTCGGCATCCTTGGACTATGAATGGCCTACCAAGCCCATCAGATGATCACGAAGCACTGAGATTGTGCAAGTATTCAAAGCCGGGCGAACGCCCGAAAACTCGCCCGCAGGCATCGCCACAGCGCGCTTTGGCGGGCGCGCTGGGCACGCCGCGCGGCGAGGCTGCGGTGAGCAGCCAGATTGCCGAAGGCGCAGACGGCTTCCCAGAGCGTTTGCGAAAAGCTGACTCGGCAGGCAAAAAAGCAGCGCTTTTTCCCTTTTGCTGCTCTGCGGCAGCGGCGCGCAGCTGCTGACAACATTCGCTAAAGCCCCTGATCCCAAACATACTCAATACTCGTTTGAGGTTGTAGCAGTGGGTGATCAAGCCCGGCTCGCCGCCGGCCTTCACAAAGCCGCGTACCAGAAAGTGATCCCAACCCATCTATCGCTTGATGGTGCCGAACGGGTGTTCGCACAGCGCACCCCGCACCATCGGCGCAGCGCTCGCTCGGTACATTGGCTGCTTTGTCCGCTTGGCTCGATTCGGTGCCAGTGCCAGGCGACGCGGTGGCCGCTATCTCGGCTGTGGTCTGCCGCTCGTCCTGTCCCAGCGCCTCTTGGCAACGCTCGATCGCTGGCACCAGCGGGCCTACATCGTTGCCAGCGTTGGTCAGCTCGATGTCGAGGATAAGCTTGTGCTTGTCGTCGACGCTGCTCTGCACGTTGTCGCCAACCAATCCCTTGCCGTTTCTTGCGCAGATGCCGCGCATCGGGGTCAGTGAGCGAGAGCTGGGTCTCGCCGCTCTCCTGCAACGCCTTGATGGTTTCGCGCTGCTCGGCGCTGATAGACGGCACCTCAGCGCTGTCGCTGTCGCAGGCGTCGTTGTTCTCCAGCGCGGCAGAGTAGGCGTCAATCGCGCGATCGAGCCTGGCCAGGTCGCGCTCCAGACTGGTGCGGGTCTTGACGCTGTCGGCACTGGCGCTGGCGTTGAAAAAGCTGCCGTCGATGCCGACAGGCGCACCCCCGATCAGATCGAGCTCGCGACACAGCTGCACAAACTCGCGGTTCAGCGCCTTCAGCGCCTTGGCGTTGTCGCGGCGGAAGTTGGTGATGCTATGATAGCCCGGACACAGACCGCCGAGCAGCCAGATCGCAGCTGTCGACATAGGCGGCAATGGCGCGCATCGGGTTATCCTGATCGACGAGGCCCTCGACGCGCGGCGGTAGCAGCATCTATAAGTATTCACCGCAGAGACGCAGAGTGCGCAGAGGGGCCAACGCGAATGCATCCTCTTCTCTGCGTCCTCTGCGTCTCTGCGGTGAATTAAAGGTCTCTCGGGGAAGGCGCGGCGCTTGCGTGCGGTCCGCTGGCATCACCTGCTGGGTCGCCCGCAAGCGGGCTCCTACGTCGTCCGCACCCGTTGGCTCGTAGGAGCCCGCTTGCGGGCGACGCGTTGGAATTTACCGCAGAGTGCGCAGAGGGGCCAACGCGAATGCAGCCATCTTCTCTGCGTTCTCTGCGTCTCTGCGATGAATCAAACGCATTTCGGGGAAGGCGCGGCGCTTGCGTGCGGTCCGCTGGCATCACCTGCTGGGTCGCCCGCAAGCGGGCTCCTACGTCGTCAGCACCCGTCGGCTCGTAGGAGCCCGCTTGCGGGCGACGCGTTGGAATTTACCGCAGAGTGCGCAGAGGGGCCAACGCGAATGCAGCCATCTTCTCTGCGTTCTCTGCGTCTCTGCGGTGAATCAAACGCATTTCGGGGAAGGCGCGGCGCTTGCGTGCGGTCCGCTGGCATCACCTGCTGGGTCGCCCGCAAGCGGGCTCCTACGTCGTCAGCACCCGTCGGCTTGTAGGAGCCCGCTTGCGGGCGACGCGTTGGAATTTACCGCAGAGTGCGCAGAGTGCGCAGAGGGGCCAACGCGAATGCAGCCATCTTCTCTGCGTTCTCTGCGTCTCTGCGGTGAATCAAACGCATTTCGGGGAAGGCGCGGCGCTTGCGTGCGGTCCGCTGGCATCACCTGCTGGGTCGCCCGCAAGCGGGCTCCTACGTCGTCAGCACCCGTCGGCTTGTAGGAGCCCGCTTGCGGGCGACGCGTTGGAATTTACCGCAGAGTGCGCAGAGGGGCCAACGCGAATGCAGCCATCTTCTCTGCGTTCTCTGCGTCTCTGCGGTGAATCAAACGCATTTCGGGGAAGGCGCGGCGCTTGCGTGCGGTCCGCTGGCATCACCTGCTGGGTCGCCCGCAAGCGGGCTCCTACGTCGTCAGCACCCGTCGGCTTGTAGGAGCCCGCTTGCGGGCGACGCGTTGGAATTTACCGCAGAGTGCGCAGAGGGGCCAACGCGAATGCAGCCATCTTCTCTGCGTTCTCTGCGTCTCTGCGGTGAATCAAACGCATTTCGGGGAAGGCGCGGCGCTTGCGTGCGGTCCGCTGGCATCACCTGCTGGGTCGCCCGCAAGCGGGCTCCTACGCTGGCTGGCTCCCGCGGCTCGTAAGGGTTCGCTTGCAACTTATCCACCCCAATCCCGGCCAAAGCATAAGGTTAGGATTACGATGGGTTCGCCCCCATGACGCCTTCAGGATATCGGAAGCGTTGTCTTAGACCCCACGCCGGAAGTACTTCAGCCAATATCCGCTCAACAGATAGGAATAGGCCCAGGTCCCAAAGAAGATCAGCACGAAGGCGATGGCGATGTCCGACGCGCTACCGTTGAGCGAGAAGCCAGGCACATAGCCGAATAGGAACGGCCCTAGATACAGGAATTTGGCAAACTTGAAGGCGGTGAACGCGGTCAGCCACATGTTCGCCTTGGCGATGGTGGCGCCGGCGAACGCGGCGATGCAGACCGGCGGGGTGATGTTGGAGTCCTGGGACAGCCAATAGACGATCATATGGGCGGCAATGGGATGCACGCCGAGCTCGGTCAACGCCGGCACGGCGACCACGGCGGTGATCAAATAGGCCGCGGTCACCGGCACGCCCATGCCCAGCACCAGCGAGGCCAGGGCGATCAGCAGGATGGTCAGCCAGAGCTTGCCGTCCGCCAGCTCGATGACGATGTCGGCGAAGGTCAGTACCAGGCCGCTGTAGGTGAGCACGCCGATGATGATGCCGATGACGCCGACGGTGGCGCCGATCTTCAGGCTGGCGATGGTGCCCTGGCGGGAGGCGACGACGAAGCGCCCAAGCTCGGCGCCGATATCCGCCCCGCGGCGGCGGCGCCAGAGCAGCACGCCGATGCCGATGGCGAGCCCGTAGATCAGCGGCAGGTTCTCGGCGATGCTCCGAGTCAGGTCGGTCAGCGCCTGCTCCCCGGTGGCGAACAGCCCGGCCAGCCAGGCGGCCGGCGCGCCGACCAGCAGGCCCTCGAGCGCTTCGCCGATCCCGTCCAGCCCCCAGTCCAGCCCGCTGACCAGCCAGCCGAGCCCGAGCACGAACAGCATGGCGATGGCGAGCGTCAGGTCGATGCTGGTCTCCAGCAGCTTGTGGCTGACCAGGATGCAGGTGGCGAGCCCCAGGATGGCCGCAAAGCCCGGCGAGTAGCCCCAGAGCATGAACGCGGTGATGACCACCAGCGGCGTGATGAACAGCCATTCTTCCTTGAAGATCGACAGCGCGCTGCGCTCGGAGCGCTCGCCTCGGATGTCGAAGCGCTTGGCCTCGTAGTGGACCATCATGAACACGCTGAAGAAGTACATGAGCGCCGGGAACAGGGCCACCAGCATGATTTGGGAGTACGGAAGCCCCGTCAGCTCGGCCATGATGAAGCCGCCGGCGCCCATGATCGGCGGCATGAACATCCCGCCGATGGAGGCCGCGGGCTCGATGCCGCCGGCCACATGGGGCTTGAAGCCCGCGCGCTTCATCATCGGGATGGTGAACGAGCCGGTGGAGACGGTGTTGGCGATGGCGCTGCCGGAGATGGAGCCGAACAGGCCGCTGGCGATGACCGAGACCTTGGCCGGTCCGCCGATGCGGTGGCCGACGGCGGCCAGCGGGAAGTCGATGAAAAAGCGCTGTGCTCCGCTCGCCTCCAGGAAGGCACCGAAGATGACAAACAGGATGATGTAGGTGGCCAGGACGTTGGCCATGATCCCGAAGATGCCGTCGCTTTTGTAGAAGATACTGGTGCACAGGCTCGGGAAGCTGTCGCCGGCGTGGGAGATCAGGTCTGGCATGACATCGCCGAAGACGCCGTACAGCAGCATCAGGGCGCCGATGATGACAAACACGTTGCCGACCACCCGGCGCGCCAGCTCGATGCCGATCAGCACGCCGACCACGGCGATGCCCTGATCCAGCGGCGTCTCCGCCCCGGCACGATAGGCGATGACCTCGAAGTTGGCGATCCAGTAGCCGACACAGACCGCCGATGCGGTCATCAGCAGGTAGTCCAAAATCCGGCCAGCCAGCGTCGGCGTGCGGTACAGCAGCAGCACCAGCAGATAGGTGATCAGTACATAGACGCCGCGGTGGTACTGGGTCGCGGCCGGCTCCAGCACCGCGGAGTAGCCGTAGAACAGCACCAGCACTAGCGCCAGCAGATCAAAGATGCGTTGCTCGATCTTGGTCAGCTTCTCAAACATAGGACTGGTACCGGCAGGTTCTTGGAAACAAGATGCTCAGAGCCGGCCGGGTCGCGCAGGTTCGCTCAGCGCGACTCAGCCGGCAAAGGACGCGTGGATCAGTCGATCAACCCCTTTTCCCGCCAAAACCGCTCCGCTCCCGGATGCATCGGCGTAACGATGCCGTTGGTGCCGGTCTCCAGGCCCATCTCTTTGAAGGTGCTCTTCTGGCCGGCCATATACTCCAGACCCTCCTCGGTGTAGATCTTCGAGAGCATGTCGTAGACCACGTCCTCCGGGACGTCGGCGTTGGCGACCCAGAGGGCCGAGTCCTGGAACGACGGAACGTCCTCATCGACGCCCTTGTAGGTGCCCGCCGGCACGATCAGCTGGGAGAAGTACGGGTACTTCTCGAAAAACGCGCTGTCGATGGCGTCCTGGCGCAGGTCGATCAGGGCGATGTCGTTGGTCTGGGCGGCCATGATGACAGCGCCGCTCGGGAAAGCGGTGAACAGCCAGAAGGCATCGAGCTGGTTATTGCCGAAGGCCGCGGCGGCGTCGTTGTAGCCCATGGCGTTGCGCTCGATCTTGTCCCAGATGCCAAGATGGGTGAAGAACAGCTCGCAGTTGGCAAAGGCACCGGAGCCGGCGTTGCCGACGCCGACCTTCTTGCCCTCCAAGTCCAGGGCGCTGTCGATGCCGGCGTCCTTGCGCACGACGAGCTGGGCCGGGGCGCCATAGAGGTAGGCCACGGCGAGCACGTTCTCGTACTTGTGCTTATCGTTCTTCAGCCGGCCCTCGCGGCCGAGGAAGACGTGCCCGGAGTAGACCACGCCGAAGTCCGAGCGGCCGGTGTTGACCCGGCGCAAATTCTCCAGCGAGCCGGCGGAAGACTGGGCCTTGACGCTGTAGGCCTCGGAGTCCTTGATCGGATCGTAGGTCTGAATGGCGTTGGCGACGACCTGGAAGGTCCCGCCGGCAGGGCCACCGCCGAACACCAGGCGCTCCTTGGCCGATGCGATGGTCGGCGCGGCCAGGGCGCAGGCCAGGGCGGTCCCGAGGGCGAGCAGCAGCTTGCGGTGTTTCGTTTGCATAGTTCTCGACTCCCATACAGTGGTTATTTGGATTGCGCGCGGTACCGGCGGCAAAGGCGACCGGCCCGCCGAGCCGATGTCCGGATGGACGCCCGAGGGCGCCCATCGCGGCAGCGGCTCGCGAGCCGGACCTTAACTCATTGCGCGGCGATTACCAAGCCGGCCGGCGGCAATCCGTCGCGGTCAACGCATCCACCGGCACACATCGCCTACACTTGCCATCGAGACAGTGACCCGGAGCCTTTCCTTGGTACCCGACAGCCCATCGCCGACCAGCTTGCCCAAGGCGTGGCCATCTGCGAATCGGTCGATGACGACAACGACTTCGGGCTTCGCCATCTGAACCCGGCCGGGGCGGGCATGACCCACTGCGACATCAAGGCGATGCGCGGCCGGCGCCTGTCCGAGCCGTTTCCGGGGGCGGACAGCTTCGGTTCGCTCGACGCCCTGCGCCGCACCGGCCAGTTCCTGCGGCTGAAGACGAATCTCTACAATGACGGTGCGCTCGAGCTCTGGGTCGAAAACCGGCTCTCGCGGCTGAGCTCGGGCCTGGCGGTGTTCGAAAACCGCTTCGAGATGGTCGCGCTGGAGCAGGCCAGCGCGGAGAGCGAAATGCGCTACCGGCGGCTGTTCGAGAACAGCCTGGTGGGCATCTTCAGGGTGTCGAAGAACCGCTATATCACCGATATGAACCGGCGCGCCTGCGCGATCTTCAGCGACCCGAGCCCCGATGACGCCATCGACCGATGCATTGAGCTGGTCTATGTCAGCCACGAGACCTACCTGCGCTTTGGCCAAGAGGTTTAGGGATAGGAAATCCAAGCGACCCTGAGCGTCTCAAATGGGCTTGGGACGGGAGGATAGCTTAGGCCGGGATGGGTGGTCAACACCGAACGACGGGGCTGACGGGCGCTAGGCGCGGGCGCGCGCGTGCCAAGGTGCTGGGGCTCGCATCTTCAGCGCAGCGCGCCGCCGGGAGACGAGGTAGGCCGCACCGTTGCCTGCGGGAGGGACGGCGGCTGCCAGGCAACGCGCCGATCGAATGGGAAGTCCCGTTCAGGCTGTTGGAGGGCATCCCAGTCCGGCTCGGGAGCATCGTCCCAGGCGGGCGGCCGGCATGCGGAGCCGATCGGCGGCGGACGCGGCGGCTCGCCAAGAGCCAAGAGACTCTGCTCGACGGGCGCGGCCTGGGTGATGCGCATGTCCACAGCGCAGTTGGGACAGACCAGGGGCAGGGATTCGAACAGCCGGGCCTGCGCGGATCAGGACAGCATGACCTAAGAGATCGCGCGCCGGGGAGCGCGTCTCACTAAAACAAGCGCTTCCCGGTTTATGGATGCTTAGTCGGTGTCGGGATCGATGTCAAGGTCAACATTAGGGATTGGTATCGAGCTGGCCGCTTTGATCGATGAGCGGATTCGATTCCGATTCCGATAGCGACCCCGACACCGATGAGGCTTCCCCAGTGCGTTCGATGAAGCAATCCAAGACCCGGAATCGGTTTGACATCAAAACTCAGGACATCTCGACAGCCTAGCATGGGCCTCCACAGGAAAACCAGAAACCAGGCTCTGCTTGGTTCCATCCGCCATCTGAACGGGATGGTGCGCCTGCTGATCGAGCCCAGCCCGGACATCCAGAACCCCGGCATCGACCCTCACCGGTCAGCACGGATCAGCGGGCTCGCTGCCCGCGCTGTTCATCGATCTCCGCACGGATATCCTCAGCCACCTCCAACATTTCGGAAGGCGCGCGGACCTTGTCGCCGGCCTCCAGCCGCAGGGCGACCGCCAGGGGTCGCAGGGCTTCGAGGGCGTGCGGATATTCCTCCAGCACCCCGGCGAGGGAACCCGGATCGGCGCCCAACGCAACCAGGGTGGGAACAGTCTTCTGGAAGTCGTGCACCATCTGCTGGTCATCGCCATCGAATCTGGACAGAATCCCTCGAAACAAGGCCTCGACCCGGGTTGTTTCTCCAAGCAACGCCCTGGCCATCGCCTCGACCCAATCGGCATGAAGCAGCGGCTCCGTCGCAGTCTGTCGGCTGGCCAAGGTGCGCAACGCCTGCGCTCGCTGTAATGCTGCTGCCGCATCGCCGAGCATGCACAGCCTTTCTGCGATGTTACGGGTTACCATGCCAACTGCATCCTGCAGTTCCGGCAGCGCGCTGTCGCCGAAGCGCGCCAGCAGCGCATCGTAGGTCTCGATCTCCGCCGCCGAGTCGCCGAGCTGGCCCTGGCTGTAGCCCTTGTTGACCATTGCCATGGCGACCGATTCCTGCACCTCCGGCAGCGCGCTGTCGCCGAAGCGCGCCAGCAGCGCATCGTAGGTCTCGATCGCCGCCGCCGAGTCGCCGAGCTGGCGCTGCGTGACGCCCTTGTTGAACATTGCCATGGCGACCGATTCCTGCCCCTCCGTCACCACGCTGTCGCCGAAGCGCGCCAGCAGCGCATCGTAGGTCTCGATCTCCGCCGCCGAGTCGCCGAGCTGGCCCTGGCTGTAGCCCTTGTTGACCATTGCCATGGCGACCGATTCCTGCACCTCCGGCAGCGCGCTGTCGCCGAAGCGCGCCAGCAGCGCATCGTAGGTCTCGATCTCCGCCGCCGAGTCGCCGAGCTGGCCCTGGCTGTAGCCCTTGTTGACCATTGCCATGGCGAGCTGAACCTGCACCTCCGGCAGCGCGCTGTCGCCGAAGCGCGCCAGCAGCGCATCGTAGGTCTCGATCTCCGCCGCCGAGTCGCCGAGCTGGCCCTGCATGACGCCCTTGTTGAACATTGCCCAGGCGAGCTGAACCTGCACCTCCGGCAGCGCGCTGTCGCCGAAGCGCGCCAGCAGCGCATCGTAGGTCTCGATCTCCGCCGCCGAGTCGCCGAGCTGGCGCTGGCTGTAGCCCTTGTTGACCATTGCCCTGGCGAGCCAAACTTGCACCTCCGGCAGCGCGCTGTCGCCGAAGCGCGCCAGCAGCGCATCGTAGGTCTCGATCTCCGCCGCCGAGTCGCCGAGCTGGCCCTGGCTGTAGCCCTTGTTGACCATTGCCATGGCGACCGATTCCTGCACCTCCGGCAGCGCGCTGTCGCCGAAGCGCGCCAGCAGCGCATCGTAGGTCTCGATCGCCGCCGCCGAGTCGCCGAGCTGGCGCTGCGTGACGCCCTTGTTGACCATTGCCCAGGCGAGCTGAACCTGCACCTCCGGCAGCGCGCTGTCGCCGAAGCGCGCCAGCAGCGCATCGTAGGTCTCGATCGCCGCCGCCGAGTCGCCGAGCTGGCCCTGCGTGATGCCCTTGTTGAACATTGCCCTGGCGAGCTGAACCTGCACCTCCGGCAGCGCGCTGTCGCCGAAGCGCGCCAGCAGCGCATCGTAGGTCTCGATCTCCGCCGCCGAGTCGCCGAGCTGGCCCTGGCTGTCGCCCTTGTTGACCATTGCCCAGGCGAGCTGAACCTGCACCTCCGGCAGCGCGCTGTCGCCGAAGCGCGCCAGCAGCGCATCGTAGGTCTCGATCTCCGCCGCCGAGTCGCCGAGCTGGCCCTGGCTGTAGCCCTTGTTGACCATTGCCCTGGCGAGCTGAACCTGCACCTTCGGCAGCGCGCTGTCGCCGAAGCGCGCCAGCAGCGCATCGTAGGTCTCGATCGCCGCCGCCGAGTCGCCGGACTCCAACTGGGCCTGCGCTTTCAAGGAAACGAGTCGAGCCTCCACCGCTGGATCAACGGCGGGATGGTCCAGATCCGCTGCAACAAAAGCGTCTGCCAATCGAATCATGGCCTCGAAGTCTCCCGACTCGTAGAGCCGGCGCATCTGGTCCAGCGTGTCGGCTGCTTCCGCGCCGACCGCTCCCTCGGACAGCAGGGATTCTCCGGACAGCTCCGAGGCAGATATGTTCCGAGCGGCTAGTCTCCGATCAGCCATCTGGGGCACCTGCATGCCCTGCGCCTGCAACAAGTTCCGCAATTCGGCGTCCTCCTGGGCCGCCCGCGCCAGTCCCTCGCGAATACCCGCCGACTGCTTTGCCTCCAGCACCAGTCGGCGCGACAGCTCCGTTAACTCGGTGCCATGGTAGTAGGTGACCATGAAATGGATCAGATTGCGCACCACCGCGGCCTCGTCGCGATCCCGCCTGAGTTTGTAATAGATGCTGTAGAGGCGTTCCGCGGCATAATAGCTGCGGTTGCGGCCCGTTCCTTCGACCAGCACGGCGCCGCGCTCCACCAGTCTGCCGAGGTATGTGGATACCTTGCGGATGTCCATGCGCGCCCGGGCCGCGATCTCGGCGCTGCTGGACTCCTGCCAGAGATCGATCAATGCCAGATAGACCCGGCGCTCGGAGCTGGCCAGATCCTCGATGTGGGAGCGGAAATACTCGGTGTGGTCATCGATCAATTCCACCAGATGGTCCATCAACTGGCGCAGCGAGCGATCACGGCTGAAGCCGGCCAGCACCACCATCAGGCGCGGGCTGC
This sequence comes from Thiohalocapsa sp. PB-PSB1, assembly GCA_016745215.1. Classification (GTDB taxonomy): domain Bacteria; phylum Pseudomonadota; class Gammaproteobacteria; order Chromatiales; family Chromatiaceae; genus Thiohalocapsa. The sequence goes on along the minus strand of CP050890.1, from coordinate 6,791,298 downwards.
CGCCGGTCAGGATGCGCAGCGGGCGGATTTGTCGGGTGTCGACCCGCTCGTGACTGATCGCCTGCCAGAGTTGGCGGCATTCTTCGGTGTCCAGTGGCGGCAGGTGCAGGGTGCGAAAGAGTTCGAAAAACGGCTGCTCCGCATCCTCGAGGGCGGCGAAATGACTGGTGGCGGTGGCCAGCAGCATGACCTGCGGCTCCGTTTGCAGAACCTGGCGCAGATCCCAGCCGAAAGTGCTATCTGCCTCCCGGCTCAGGGCTTGCAGGTTTTCGATCATGATGACCAATTTGCGGTCGAGCCGGTCGGCGGCATCCAGGACACTGGCCCGGGCGCGGCTTTCCAGCGCCGGGTCCGCCCATTGCGCCGTCAAGGCGGCGTGGCTGGCGCGCAGGTCCTCGGCAATGGCCTGGTCGATCGGCTCGCAGGCCTTGGCGAGAAAGTACAGGCACTCCAGCCAGAAATCCGCCAGGGTGAAAATTTCCTGGCTCTCCTCCATCAGCCGCACCGGCAATAATCCCTCGGCCAGGTGGGCATCGATATGCAATTCGGCGATCACCCGCACCAACAGCATGGTCTTGCCGCGGCCGCGCGGTCCCACCAGCAGCAGATGCTGGCAGGAGTCCGAGTCGATATTGCCTGCCAGCACTTCCAGGATTCTGTCCAGCTCGTTTTGTCGCACGACGAACTGGTCGATGACTTCCTGATCGCTCTGGCCGGTGCCGATATGAAATTTGCGCAGTCGCGGTTTCGATTTGGCCGGCGCGTTGCTGTCGGCGGTTGTCTGGCGCATGGTCCGCAACTCAGCCTGGCTCTTGGCAACCGGTGCGCTGGCGATCGCCGAGGGGGATATGATGATCGCGGAAGCGGGCTGCCCACCAGTCGCGCAGCAAGCGCGATGGAAAGCGATGGCCGTCTGCCGATTCCTCCAGATATCCGTCGTGGATCAGCACCTCCAGGGTATTGACGATGCGTGCGCGCACTTCGTCGACGATGTCCCGGTAGTCGGATGCCAGGCAACGCCGCGCCTGGGCGGTAAAGACCTCCATCACGGCCGCTTCCGCCAGAATTTCCATTGCCAGGGAGTAATTCGCCTGTTCCAGTCCGTCCTTCAGGCGGGTTTCATAATGCACCAGGTCGTTTTGACCGGACGGCCCGAGCAATTCATTGCGGTAGACATAGTCGACGTCCTCCAGAGTCAGGCAGATTTTCTCGGTTTTGCGCGCGTGGTCCCGCAAACGGGCGAAGAACGACTGTACATGATGGGGAATGCCGATTCCCAGCTTATCGTAGACCGCGCCGGGCACGGCCGCTTGCATCTGAACATCATAGCTTTCGGCAAGCCGCCGCAGACAGGCTTCGCTTGCGCTTTTATCCCAGGGACCGAGACGAAAAGGGGCCAAATGATTGATGCGGTCGGAGATGCCGAGCCTTTCCACCAGCGGACCCAGGCCAATGCTGCCTGACACCATGACCACCAGCGATCCCGCCGGGTTGTCCTGCGCCATCGGGTTGTCCTGCATCATCGGGCTGTCCTGCACCACCTGGCGAAACCAGCTCAGGAACCTATCGACTCGCGCGGCGCCGTCTTCGCCCTGCTGCAAGCGCTTCAGGAAGATCGGCAGTTCGTCCACGACCAGCAATACCGGCGCCTCGTGGGCGGCACAATCGCCGAGCAGGGTTTCGCCATGGCGGCGCCAGTTTGCGTCATCCAGCACGGCTCGGACCTTGACCTTGACGTCCAGCGCGCTCAATTCTTCGATATGATCGCCGAGCCAGCGGCTGAATTTGGACCCAAAACGCCTGAACAACGGCTGCACGCGCTGGATCTGCTTTGCAAACTCGGCGATCACATCCTCCGGGCCGGAGGCGCCCTCCACGTCCGCGAACAAAAACACCCAGCCTTTCTGCTCTAGCCGACGCCCCAATTCGCGGGCAACGCTGGTCTTCCCCATGCGTCGCTGCCCGGTCAGGGAGATATGGTTACCGTCTTCGATCCGCTGCTGCAACAATGCCAGCTCGGTTTCCCGATCAAAAAAGTCCGCGCCCGTGACCCAGCGGCCGGTGGAAGATTTCATCGCCATGCCCTCATCAACAATTTTGTTGAATTATAGTTTCAACAAAATTGTTGTCAACGATTTTGTTGAATTTGCGATGCCATGCGTCGAGACTGTGCGAGTATTCGGAATGCGTACTGAAAATGGCGGGCCGCGTGGGTGTTGTCGAGCGTGCGCAACCGAAGAATCAATGGCTTGTGATGCCATGACAGGGGTATTGGCCTTGCGGAATGTCCACCTATCCATCGCGGATAACAGTTGATTCGTCGCAGAGGCGCAGAGAAGAGGGTGCATCCGCCTGGGCCTTCTGCGCCTCTGCGGTGAACGCATTGTTTACGCCGCGAAACCGTCGATTGTTGCGGGTTCGCAAGCTCAGGCCGACCTACGCAGACTCTGAGGTATCGCCAGATCATCCGCTGCTTTAACAACGCCTTATACCGCCCTGTCCTTGAGGCCCTGTGGCCTGCGTCGGATGTGTCGGCGTCCTTGGCCTGTTCGCCCGCAAGCGGGCTCCTACGTCGGCCGTCCCCATGGGCTTGTAGGAGCCCGCTTGCGGGCGACGCGCCGGCCACTCGATAGATACCTCAGACGCAGACCCCAGGGTGTCGCCAGATCATCCGCTGCTTTAACAACGCCTTATACCGCCCTGTCCTTGAGGCCCTGTGGCCTGCGTCGGATGTGTCGGCGTCCTTGGCCTGTTCGCCCGCAAGCGGGCTCCTACGTCGGCCGTCCCCATAGGCTTGTAGGAGCCCGCTTGCGGGCGACGCGCCGGCCACTCGATAGATACCTCAGACGCAGACCCCAGGGTGTCGCCAGATCATCCGCTGCTTTAACAACGCCTTATACCGCCCTGTCCTTGAGGCCCTGTGGCCTGCGTCGGATGTGTCGGCGTCCTTGGCCTGTTCGCCCGCAAGCGGGCTCCTACGTCGGCCGTCCCCATGGGCTTGTAGGAGCCCGCTTGCGGGCGACGCGCCGGCCACTCGATAAGGAGCGACCACGGGAAAATCGTCCAAATGCTAGGGCTGGTTCGTGAGGATACCTCAAACATAGATCTCAGGGTATCGCCAGATTATCCGCTGCTTTAACAACGCTTTATGCTGCCCTGCCGGCAAGGTTCTGTGGCCTGCGTCGGATGTGTCGGCGTCGTTGGCCTGTTCGCCCGCAAGCGGGCTCCTACGTCGGCCGTACCCATGGGCTTGTAGGAGCCCGCTTGCGGGCGATGCGCCGGCCACTCGATAGATACCTCAGACGCAGACCCCAGGGTGTCGCCAGATTATCCGCTGCTTTAACAACGCCATATACCGCCCTGTCCTTGAGGCCCCGTGGCCTGGATCGGACGTGTCGGCGTCCTTGGCCTGTTCGCCCGCAAGCGGGCTCCTACGTCGGCCGTACCCATGGGCTTGTAGGAGCCCGCTTGCGGGCGACGCGTCGGCCACTCGATAGATACCTCAGACGCAGACCCCAGGGTGTTGCCAGATCATCTGCTGCTTTAACAACGCCTTATGCTGCCCTGCCGGCAAGATTCTGTGGCCTGCATCGGATGTGTTGGCGTCCTTGGCCTGTTCGCCCGCAAGCGGGCTCCTACGTCGGCCGTACCCATAGGCTTGTAGGAGCCCGCTTGCGGGCGACGCGTCGGCCACTCGATAGATACCTCAGATGCAGACCCCAGGGTGTTGCCAGATCATCTGCTGCTTTAACAACGCCTTATGCTGCCCTGCCGGCAAGATTCTGTGGCCTGCGTCGGATGTGTCGGCGTCCTTGGCCTGTTCGCCCGCAAGCGGGCTCCTACGTCGGCCGTACCCATGGGCTTGTAGGAGCCCGCTTGCGGGCGACACGCCGTCCTAATGCCAGGGCCAGTTTGTGGGGATACCTCAGACGCAGTCCGCGATTTTCGGACCGAATTCTGAATATTCGCCCAATCTCGGCACTTGGGGTGCAACTCACCTAACGTTACCTGATGGGCGTCGATTCCTGCGAACACTTGCACAGTCTCTACGGGGAATTCTGTCAGGCTCCGGCCGCCTGAGCAGAACGGAGCCCGGGATGCTCTAGCCTTCGATCTCCACAGAGGTGCGAAAGAAATGTCAACCTCAATTGTAACCTCTATCGCGGAATGGTTGGGTTTTGTCCATGTGGAACTAATTACTATCCATGAGACGAAGACACATTGTCTAACCCAAAATTTGCTACCGGAGAACACGCCATGTCTTTTCGCATACCCACCTTTCTCACCGCAGGTTTGCTCGGACTCGGGCTCAGCGTCGGAGCCGGCGAGCATGACAGAGCGTCAGCTTACGGCCCCTACATCGATTCGCCTCACATGAATTTGTATCCTATTGATCTGAGAGATACCATCGATGCCACGACCGATTTTTCTAACTACGCCACGGTATTAGATCAGATCGGCCCGGTCTGGGGCGCACCAGCCGACGAAGTAGTTAGCCGGCTCGTATAGTTGGAATTCATCGGCAGGCCGCTACGAGCTGTTGACTTCGGGACAGACTCCTCAGTACCGCACGAACGAATATCCTTCCTGCCGGTCGATGTCACAACCTCGCCAACAGCAAGGTCGTGCTCGACCGGCACATCATCTGTACTCCATGTCTTTCAAAGATAGGATCGTAAACTAACTGAAGTTTGATTATCACTCCTATCTCCTTCCAACTGTTTGACGGTTAAATGCCCTAAAGCTGGGCATGATTTTAAAACCCAGCAGACAGATCTAACGTTCTACCCTACTGAGTTACCCGCCTCGGTAATAATCCACTGCCCGGCCATTCATCCCTAAAGCCTAAAGAATATAGGTATCCAGTTCCTGAAGTAATTTCTCCTTGTCGGAATGGCCAAGAAAGCTGGCGAGAATCGCATTCTTGGATAAGCGATAAATATCGCCGACATCGAGCATCAAAGCCCGCTGTGCCTGCAAAAAGTTTTCGGTGATGTAGCCGCCGAAGTAGGCCGGATCATCCGAGTTAATTGTTATACGGATGCCAAGGTCAAGCAGCCGCTTTAGATTGTGCGCTTGCATCGTCTCGAAAATCCGTAGCTTTACATTTGATATCGGGCAGACCGTCAGCGGCACCTGATTCCGCACCAACCGTTCAACGAGCGTGGCATCTTCAATACAGCGGACGCCATGATCGATGCGCGCGACCTGAAGCGAATCCAACGCCTGCCGGATATATTCTGGAGGACCCTCTTCGCCAGCGTGCGCAACGGTCATGAGGCCCTCGCTGCGGGCGCGCTCGAATACGCTCTTGAAGGTAATGGGCGGATGGTCGAGCTCGGAGGAATCGAGACCCACGCCGATGATCTTCTCCTTGTGTGCCAGCGCCTGTTCCAAGGTCGCCATGGCGGCCTCGGCGCTGAGATGGCGTAAGAAACAAAGGATCAGATGCGAGGAAATGTTCAACCGGCGGCGCCCGTCTTCCAATGCGTCATGAATGCCGGTGATGACCGTATCGAAGTCGATGCCGCGATCGGTATGGGTTTGAGGATCGAAAAAAATCTCTGTATGGCGCACCCGCTGGGCGCTGGCCTTTTGCAAATAAGCCCAAGTCAAATCATAGAAATCCTGCGCCTCGCGAAGTACGGCAGCGCCCTCGTAATAGATGTCCAGAAAAGACTGTAAATCGCGAAAGGCGTAGGCTTGCCGCACCGCTTCGACCGACGGAAAACGCAGTTCGATGCCGTTGCGCTCGGCGAGCGCAAACATCATTTCCGGCTCCAATGAGCCCTCGATGTGAATATGCAGCTCTACCTTGGGTAGACCTTCAATCAACTTTTGCATTGTCTGATCCGCATTTGCTGGTGTTGGAGGCCGTCGACGATCTGTCAGGAAACCCGAGCCGCTGTCCACGGACGGGAAATCGCTGCTTTACATGATACCGATCTTCATGGTTTGAAATAAGCCGGTACCTTCCCGAGGTTGGATCGGCGTGGCGAAACCCGACGACTGGGGATCTGGATCAACATTGGCGCAATAATCGGGGACGTACCACCAACAGTGGCAATCGCCCGGCGCAACCGAAGTGCCGGCCGCGGCTGGGTAGCAAACGACTCTGGCAGGTTCCTGAGGTATCTCCACGAATGTGCAGTCGCTGCGGGGCGTTGTCGCTGTTGCCGACTCGCTTTTGCAGAACCAGCGCATCGCCCGCAAGCGGACCCTGACCAGCCGTGGAAGCCGAGCGCCGTAGGAGCCCGCTTGCGGGCGACCCAGCGGATCGGGCGCGAACGCCGCGGCTTTCCCGGTAGAAAGGCTACAGGCCAAGCTATTCTGCACAGATTGACCGAGGCCCCCACCCCCATCGGAACTTTCACTCCGCAAGAAACGCCAAACTCCGCTTGGCTCGATGAAGTCAAGGCTACCGCGACCCAAGGCCAGAAAAATGCCGGCCCGGTATCTAGCCGGGCCGGCGCGTTATGTTGTCGCGCGTCCCTGCGCATCATGGGGTCCAGTCGGTTTCAGGCACCGGATCAGGTCGAATCGAAACCCTCCCAGGGAAGGCACTGCTCACCGGCAACGCCTTGCAGGCGGTCGGCGGTGATCAGCCAGAGCGCATCCGGCCAGACTTCCGGGAAGAACACCCCGGTGCTCTCGGGGGCGATGGGCTTGTAATCTCCCATCAGGCGGGCATTCTGCACCATGGTGTAGAAATCCGTCGTAGACTGTTGGCGCAGCGCCATCGCAGTGATGGTCGGGGCACCGCCTTCAAATTCGCAGTCGCCATAGGCGAAGGCCGGCGTGAATGGCGCCAGGGTTGCCGGCAACAGCGGTGTAGAAACCGCGACGGCTGCGCCGCTCGGGGCCTGGAATATGGTCCAGACCAGGGTCTCGAACTGTATTCCGTAGGCACGGAAATCCGTGCGCAGCATGTCGATCTGTCCCAGCTCGGCTCCACCGAGGTTGACATCGACGCTGCTCGAGGTCGGATCGATCACGCCATTGCTCAATTCCACCGTCGCCTCCAGTGCATCCGTGCCGATCGGTCCCGGTGCGGTCGGCAGGGCCGAAAAGGCTTGACTATCGAAGGTCTCCAGTGGGCTCGGCGCTTCGGTTCCCTGTGCCACATGGAAGTAACGGGCAGATGGGAACTGGTCGCAGAGGGTCACCTGCGGCGGGATCCGCGTGGCCAGCGGGTCGTCGCAATCGATCCGATAGCTGACGCCGCTGCGCCAAGCCAGAACCCGATTGCCTTCCTCCTGGGCGTAGGGGCCGGTAATATCGAACAGGCCCGCGGTCTTGTCGAGATCGAACCGCAGCTCGCTGTTGGAGCCTAAAACATCGTATGCAGCAGGGTTTTGGTCGACGGCGAACCCGTAGCGGATCTTTTCGCGATCATCGCTACCCGGCAGCGAGGTATCGAGGCCAAAGCCAATGAAGGCCGTGAGTCCACCGAGCTCCAGTTCCGGTTCGCTTATGGATACGTTGAATTGGTTGGTGGTTTCGCTAACCGGATACAATAAGTCCTCTTGGATGCCGGCGCGCAAGATCGTTTCATAGTCAGAGCTGCCGGGGGGAGTGACGTAGTCGAGAATGACACCAAAATCGTAGCTGCCGATAAGGATGGCCGCATTCGCCATTTTGCCGAACAGCAGCTCGGCGAGGAGGTTCCTGGGCCGGCGTACGCTGCCAATAATCACCTGATCGAAGGTCTCGCCCGGGACAACCAGGGTCAAGGATCCGGACGGGATGCCCCGGAAGGTGATCAGGCGCTTGATCGGAAGCTCCTCACCAGGCGCAAACCCAAGATCTGCGGCAACGGTCAGATCCACTGGCCCACCAGCGAATCCAGCTCCGAAGTCGATGAGCCCGGTATCCGGGTCCATTGGGCAGGCGCCGTCGTCGTTGGGATCGCAGGAGACGGTCGTGATCGGGTTGCCGGCGGGGTCGCTGAGGAAGGCCCCAGTCGGTACGCCCAGAGGCTGGCCGCGATCGTTTAGCACCCTAACCCTGAGCTGGTCGCCCGGCACGAAACCGCCGGAGGAGAAGCGCACCAGCTCGCTGTCGCTGCCGGAGGCGGCCTTGTCGTCGGTTGCCGTCAGGGTGACGACACAATCCTCGTTGCCGCCGGAGCCCGTCAGGTTGGCGCTGTTTGCGGTCTGGTTGCTCAGGGTCGCGGAGCAGCCGGAGACGGACCAGGCAAATTCCCCTCCCGGAGACGGCGGATTATAGTTGCCATCGGCGTCGGTGACCACCGCGTTCAGCGTCACCGTGCTGCCCGGGGTCTGCGGCACGCCGGGGCCGGTCAGGCTGACCACCGGCGCCAGATTGAAGTCCACCCGGATGTTCAGCGTCTGGCAGATGCCCGAGTCCGGGTTCGGGATGGTGGAGCCGGAGAAGTTCGGGGAGTCGAACACGCTGGCCGCGTTCGCATCCAGGGTCAGGTCGTACTGATAGGTATCCGTGCCCAGCGACACCGGGTTGGTCAGGTATTGCTGTTGGCCGTCCTTGTCGAGGAACAATTTCACCTGCTCGGGCTCGGGGGGACCGTCCTGGCCGGAGCGCTTGAACGAGACGCCGTAGAAGGCCGGGTCCGCATAGTCGCGATTGCCGGACGAGGTGCCGTTGTAGGTCACGCCGGCGGCGCGCACCGGCACGGTCACCGGGGTGGTGCCGTCGAGCTGGGTGATGGTGCCCTTGAAGCAGGCGTGGGCCGAGATCGGTCGATCCACGTTCCACCAGGTGAAGTGATCGACGCTGAACAGCGCGCACTTCTTGCTGGCATCGAAGGAGCACAGCTGGACCACCGCGCTGCCTTCTTCGACCCAGAGGCCGCTGGTTTCGTCGTAGTACCAGGTCGGGATGCTGTCGCCGACGGCGTTTTCGGCCTGCAGGTCATCGGGCAGCAGCAGCTCGATGGTCGCTGGCACGGCGAGGTCGCTGTACTCGGTTCCGCTCTCGCCGGTGACTCTGATCTCGGCCAGGACCACCGAATCGAGCGTAGTCGGGTCGTTCGGGTCGCCGCCGGCGGCGACGAAGTCGGCACCGGGAAAGGCCGCCAGGTCGGCCGGGTCGGTGGGGTCGATGGGCGTGAAATCGACCCTGACCGGCTCGCTGACCGGGTTGCCCCTGTCGTCGAGCACGCTGGCCGCCGGGATGTCGAGCTGGCCGGTCTGCGTGCCGTTGTCCGTCGCCGGGAGATCGACCGGCTCGGTGGACGGGTCGGCCACCTCGACGCTGGCGGCGACGGGTGCCATGGAGAAGTCGACGCTGTAGACCCTGCCTGCGCCGGTGACGGAGACTTGGGTCTGGAAGTCGGTATAGCCTTCCTTCTCGGCGGTGACGGTGACATAGTCGCCGCGCTCTGGGGAGCTGCTGACCTCGGCATCGCCGAAGTCGCCCGTATAGGTGCCCTGGGTTCCGCTGCTGGTTTCGACCGTCGCGGTGCCAAGGGTGATGGACACGTCGGCAATGGCGGCGCCGGTTTGGGTGTCCGTCACGGTGCCGGAGATGGTGCCGGTAATTTCGGTCGGCGCAAGGGTCTGCTGCTCGACGCGGGTTGTGTAGCTCAGCCGCCCGCGTCCGCGCGCAAAGCTCAGGTTCCTAGTGATGCTGTCGCCGGCGGCGAGCGTGGCGCCCTCGCCGACCAAGGAAAAGAACGGCTCGGATGCGCCGGTGACGCCGTCCGGACTGTTCACCCTCATATTGCTGCTGGCGACGACAAGCCGCAGCTGGCCCGCAAGGCTCGCCCCGGAGCTGTTGGTTACCCTGACCGTCGCCAGGTACTGGCGGTTGATGCCGTCGTAGATGCCGGTGCCCGCGCTGACCGCGGTCTGGCCGGTGATGTCGGTCCAGCCGCCGGACTGGGCGAGCAGCCCGGTCGAGAACAACAACATGATCGTTGCCGCCGCGAGGATGGCGCGCCAATGGTGCTTGTGGTGGTGTTGCATGATCGTGCCTCTGTGCCTGTTGTTGTGGACGTCAGCGTTGGCGGCGGGCGCGGCGCAGACCCAAGGCGCCGAGGCCGAGCAAGGCGATGGTGGACGGGGCCGGCGCCTGGTTGACGACGATGTTGCCGAAGCTGAAGCTGTCGCTCTGGTCGTCGCCGCCGTCGCCCACCCGGAAGCGAAGCTCCACGTTCTTGCCCGCGAAGCCGGAGATGTCCACCGACGACGTACCGGAGCCCGTCAGCGTGGTGGCATCGAGTAGCAGCAGGCTGTCGAGGGTATTGGCGGTGTTGGTGAGGATGGCCTGCGCCAGGTCGAACGGGTCGGTGCTGACATTGGTCAGCGTCCAGCTCCAGTCGAAGTCGAGCGTGGTGGCGTTGCCCGGCAGGTCGAACACCTGGAACAGCTCCACCGCATAGGTGTTGACGCCGGTCGGGTCGGTCGCAAGTTCCGCCAGGCCCTCGCCGAGCAGGGTAAAGTAGGGACCGCCGGGAGCGACGGAGATCAGGTCGCTGATCGTATCCTCGGTCTCCCCGCTCCAGCCGGCGAAACCGGACCCGAAGTCGCCGTTTGCCAAGCCGGCCATGGTCACTGGGGCGCCGGTCATCGCGAGCAGGCCGAGGGAGCAGGCCAGCATTCTGGTATTCATCTTGATCGGACTCCTCTTGTTGATTGTGGAGTCGCACCAATAAAAGGGTGCGTTGGATTACCGCGCTGGTACATCCAGGCGCGGTGTTGCCGACCGAAATCGGCAGCCTGACGGGTTCGGCAACGCCCATGCCAACATGAAAGCAAAACCCTTTGTGATCGCTGGCTGTCTGCACGGCGCTGCGGCGGACATCATTAGGAATAATATGTTTCAGTCGTTCGATGGGCACTGTGCTGGTCAGATCCGTCGAATGATCGGCAGCAATTGGCAATTTCCCGATGCTTGATCAACCGGTCTTGTGGAGATGCTTCGCAGACATTGCCTGCTTAGCGCGGAAGCTGCCGGATTCCGGTAGCGCATCCGCCAGCAGGTAAAACGCGTCGGCATGATCAAGCAGAAAATAAATCTTATCGCCTCCGCACATCGAGCGATGCCCGTCGATGAATGGTAGTGAGGGATAAACGATCAGTCAATGCGCCATCTTGATGCTCAGCGGCTTCGGGGTGAAAGGGAATCCCGTGTTGCCGGGCAGATTGGACTGCATGGCCAGGATCGTTTTATCTTTGCATCAGAGAGCCTAGCGGCCTGGCATCGAAACTGGCTGGGCGTTTCGCGCAACGATTGGACGTACAACCAATAGACACAATCGCCCATCGCAACCGACGAGCCGCAGAAGCCGAGCACCGTAGGAGCCCGCTTGCGGGCGACCCAGCGGATCGGCCGCGAACGCCGCGCCTTTCCGGGTAGATAAGGCTGTAGGCCAGGATCTTCCCCGCAGACTAAGTGATGGTGCAGAAACAAGCTAAACAGGTTTTTGGCTTGGGCGTCGCCTGCCGACTCATTCGGTATCGGTATCAACGACGGTATCGGCATCGGCGTCGGTATCGAACTGACCAACCCGCTATCCGCCAAGCTCCTCGCTGACCGCGTCGCCACGCTGTCCGAGCTTCGTGAGCATAGCCACACGACGATCGAGCAGTGCCTTTTGCTTGCTGTTGTCGTCTGCGGACAACGCATCGCACACCAGCGAGCACGTCCTGAATCGCAGCGCACTCCAGCGCCGAGCCTCGTGCGATTTCAAACGACCGGCGTCGATCCCCGCTGGTCGCTTTGCCGTTACCCTCGGCAATGTTCAGCGCGATGGCCTGCGATGCGCGCCTAGGATGCGCACCTACGATGTGCGCCTACGATGTGCGCAGGCGTTGATCCTTCGCGTTACGCTGTCCTTTCACATGCTCGCAGTCGCGCTAGGCCCAGCCGACAGACTCGATGGTCGCACGCTAGACGTCGAGCTTCTCATGACCAAATGGCATAGGGCGTTTTCTCTCTCGATTCCGATTCCAATTCCGATTCCGATTCCGATAGCGACCCCGACCCCGATTGCACTCCGCCGATGTCTGGATAGCGTTGTATAGGTTATTCATGAACCGCAGACTAACCGAGCCCCCAGGGCAGGTCCCGCTTCTTCCTGCTGAATCTGTCCGGTGCCGGCTGTGGTGCCGGCTGTGCTGCTGAACAAGGGGCAGTCGAGCATCAGCAGGCGTTCAGCCACGCGGTCTGCACCGTTTTGGCGTTGCTGTTCAGGCAAGCCGGCGAGCAATAGACCGATATGGAACCGCTCGGCGGATAGCTCATCGAGAAAGTCGGGGTGCGGACTAATACTCATTGCACATAACGCGGATGGGCCTGCAACAGCGCGCGGGTGTAGGCATGCCGCGGCTCGCTCAGGATACGTTCGCGCCGACCCTGCTCCAGAATCAGACCATCGCGCATGACAGCGATGCGCGGGCAGAGACGCTCGACCACGGCGAGGTCGTGGGAGATGAACAGATAGGCCAAGCCCTGCGCCTGGCGCAATTCATGCAGCAGGTTCAGAATCTGCGCCTGCAAGGAAACATCCAATGCCGAGACCGGCTCGTCCAGAATCAACAAGCGCGGTTGCCCGAGCAATGCCCGGGCGATCGCCAGGCGCTGTGCCTGGCCGCCGGAGAGCTGGTGTGCAAAGTGCTGTAATAAGGTGCGTTCGAGACCGACCTGCGCCATCACCGTATGGATGCGAGCCGCGCGTGCCGCGGCATCTAATGTGGTCAGGCCGCGCAGGGTGCGCTGCAGAATCAAACCGGCTCGATGTCGGGGATTGAGCGCGCCCAGCGGGTTCTGAAACACGTATTGAACAGCACGGCGATAGTCAGCGCGTGCGGCTCGGTCCAGTTCCGCCAGCGCCCGTCCCTGCCAGATCAAACGCCCCGAGTCCATTTCGGTCAAGCCGGCGAGGATGCGCGCCAGGGTGGTTTTGCCGCTGCCGGATTCGCCGACCAAGCCAAGCGATTCTCCTCTCCCGATGCACAGGTCGACACCGCCAACCGCTGCCGGGCCAGCCGCGCATCGGTGGCGCTTGACGATACCCTGGGCTGCCAGCAACGGCGCGCTCATAGCGACTCTCCCAGCGGAAACAGGCAGCGTACGCCATGTTTGTCATCCAGCCGCGTCCGCCGCGGTTCGGTCTCGAAGCAGACCTTCTGTGCCCGCGTACAGCGCGGCGCGAACAAACAGCCCGCGGGCCGTGCCCCCGGGGCCGGTGCCTGACCCGGAATGGCGGTCAGCGGCTTGTCCGGGCGACCCAATTCCGGCGAACAGGCGAGTAAACCGGCGGTGTAGGGATGTGCCGGCCGCGCCAGCAATCGCGCAACCGGGGCATCCTCGACCAGTTCGCCGGCGTACAACACCAACACGCGCTGGCAGAGCCGCGCCACCAAGGCCAGATCGTGGCTGACGAACAACAATCCCAGACGGTCGCTGGTACAGAGTTGTTGCAACAGCTCGATGATCTCCTGCTGCACCCTGGCATCCAGGGCCGTGGTCGCCTCGTCGGCGATCAATAGATCGGGGGCATGTGCCAATGCCATGGCGATCGCCACGCGCTGGCGCTGGCCTCCGGAGAGTTCATGCGGAAAACGTCGCAGCAGGCCGGGCACCTGATGCAGATTCACCCGGGCGATCAGATCCTCGGCGCGCCGGCGCGGATCGAGTTCCAGATGCCTGCCTGGGGCATGTGCCCGTAGCGTTTCATCGAGTTGCCGGCCAATGCGAAACAAGGGGTCTAGCGCGGTCAGCGGCTCCTGCGGCACATAGGCGATGCGCCGGCCGCGCAGCGAGCGCAGAGCCGGTGCATCCAGCGCCATCAATTCCTGCCCGTCGAACCGAATGCTGCCCTGGATATGAGCCGGCGGCGGCACCAGGCGCAACAGGGCGAACGCGGTCAATGTCTTGCCGCAACCGGATTCGCCGACCAGCGCAACGCGCTCCGCCGGCGCAAGGTCGAAGTCCAGGCCGCGCACCGCATCGACCTCACCGCTGGCGGACGCTAGACTGACCCGCAGCCCACGCACCGACAGCAGCGCTGAATCCGGTTGCGCGCTGTGGTCGCGCTGCTGCTCGTCTGCTGATGGTTCGGCAGTTGCCGGATATGTTCGATCATGCCGAGCTCGGAGCGGCCGGGGCGAGGCATCTGTGCCAATCAGGCGCGGGTCCAGTCGATCGCGCAGGGCATCGCCGAGCAGATTGATGCTGACCACCAGCAGCAGGATCAGGATGCCCGGCAAGACCGCCACCAGCGGATAGGTGGTCAGAAACTCGCGCCCCTCGCCGAGCATGCTGCCGAGGTCCGCGTGCGGCGGCTGCGCACCGAGGCCGAGGAAGCTCAAGCCAGCGGTCTCCAGCACCATCCAGCCCAGGGTCGTGGTCATCAGCACCAGCAGCGTTGGTGCCAGGTTCGGTAGGACTTCGGCGAGCACCAGGCGCAGGCCTCGATGACCGCTCAGCCTTGCCGCCGCGATGTAGTCTTGGTGGCGAATCTCCAGTACGGCACCGCGCAGGGCGCGGGCGAAGAAGGGTACATTGGCCACCGCGATGGCGATCATCGCGTTGCCGAGACCGGGACCCAGGGCCGCGACGATCGCCAGGGCAAGCAGCAAATAGGGAAAGGCCATCAGCACATCGATACCGCGCATCAGCAGGGCATCGCCGAGACGCCCGCTCCAGGCCGCGAGGATGCCGATCGCCCCGCCCACCAGCGCGGCCAGCAGGGTCGCCGACGCACCGACAACCAGGCTCGAGCCTGTGCCCCAGATCAATCGCGACAGCAGATCGCGTCCAAGATGATCGGTCCCCAACGGATGCTCTGCCAGATGGCTGAGCGTAAACGCCGGCAGCATGCGCTGCGCGGGGGCGGTCTGCACCGGGTCGGCCAGCGGCAGCCAGGGCGCCAGCAGTGCCGGCAACAGCACCAGTGCCAGCAGCACCAGCCCGGCCAGGGCGCCTGCATGCCGGATCAAACGCTTCTGCATGCTTTGCTCTCGATGCCCGACAAGCGATTGTCTGCCACTGGCTGTAGGCGACGCATGTCGATGCTGTTGTTCATGCCGCGCGGGTCCGCCGATCCAGTGCATATTGCAAAAGATCCGCGGCCAGGTTGACGAGCACATAAGCGGTGGCCAATACCAGTACTCCGCCTTGCACCAGCAACAGATCGCGTGCGGCAATGGCATCCACCAGCATTCGTCCCAGCCCTGGCCATTGAAAAATGGTCTCGATGTAGACCGCCCCGCCGATCAAGAATCCGGCCTGCAAACCGATCACCGGCATGCAGCGCGCCAGCAGGCCCTTCAGACAGTGCAACAACAGGATACGGGATTCGGCAATGCCGCGCGCGCGGCATAATCGAATGTGATCCGCCGCCAGCAAGTCGATGGCAGCGGCACGCGCGATGCGGCCGATCACGCCGGCCGCCACCAATGCCAGGCTCAGGGTCGGCAACACCAGGTGACGCAGCACATCGCCAACCTTGTCCAGGTTCCAACCAAGATCCGTACCGACGCCGGCCAACCACACCGTGGTCATACCGCTGGCGGGCAGCCAGCCAAGCCAGACCGCGAACAGCAGGATCAACAACAGCCCGAGCCAGAACGAAGGCAGCGAAATGCCGATCAGCACGGCTAGGGTCAGCAGCCGGTCGGCGGTGCGGTTGTGTCGCAATGCGGCGAGCAGCCCCGCCGCCACCCCCATCAGGGTGCCGATCGTCAACGCGGCGCCGGCCAGCAGCAATGTGGGTCCGAGCCGATCGAGCAAGGCATCCATCACCGGTCGCTGCAGCGACACCGAACGCCCAAGATCGCCCTGGAGTAGATTGCCAAGCCAATGCAGATAGCGGGTCGGCCAGGGTTGTTGCAGCCCCAGATCGGCACGTAACTCGGCCAGCCGCTCCGGTGTGGCATAGGGTCCGAGAATGGCCAATGCCGGGTCCCCCGGCACCAGGCTCATGACGCTGAATACCACCAGGGTCACACCGAACAGGACCGGTATCAGCAATAGCAAACGTCTGAGAATATAGCCGCTCATTCATCCAGCCCCTGCTTCCAGGCCTGATCCAGCCGCAAAAAAAACGACGGCTCCAGCCGCAATCCGCGCACCCGTTGTTGCGCCACCAGATTTTGCCGCCAACTGGCCACCACGATCCAGGGAATGTCCTGCTGCACCTGGCGCGCCAGAGCATGATACAGACGCGCGCGCTGGTCGCGTTGCGCAGTCTGCCGGGCGCGCTCGATCAGCTCGTCGACGCGCGGATTGCAATAATAGCCCGAGTTGAACCCCCCCTGCTGCGGCCAGGCGGCGCAGCGCAATGCCAGGTACGGCAGCGTGTCCGGATCATTTGTCATCCAGGCCATCGCCGCCATGTCCGCATTGGTGTCCAGCCCGGCATTGACGCGCGCCAGATAGGCGTTCCACTCGTAGCTTTCGATTGCCGCATCGATACCGACCCGCGCAAGATCGCCCTGGATGGCAGTTGCCATGGCCAGCGGGGCAAGCATGCCGGAGCCACCGCGGGGCACCAGGAAATGCAATTTCAGACCAGCCGGGTAGCCAGCCGCGGCCAATAATGCGCGGGCCTGGTCCCGATCCTGCACCGCGGCGGGTAACGCCGGGTCGAACGCCCACTGAAAGGCACGCGGTATCGGACCCTGCGCGCGCTCTGCGGTGTTGCGCAGTACATCCCGCACCAGGCTGGTCCGATCGATCGCGAGATCGAGCGCCCGACGAACCCGCACATCGGCAAGCGGTCCATCGCGGGTGTTCAGAATCAGAAACCAGAGATGCGGCCCGGTCGCCTCTAATACCTGGAAGCCAGGACGCGCGTGAAACGCAGCAACATTGTCCGGCGACAATTCCAAGGCCAGGTCGATGCCGCCCGCCATGAGTTCGGCAACCCGTGTCATAGGATCGGTAATGGGACGAAAGATCAGCCGCTTGGTCAAGGCAGGAGCACCCTGGTAGCCAGCGAAGCGCTCCAGCGTCACCCGCCGTCCGGATTGCCAATCCACAAACCGAAACGGCCCGGTGCCGCAGGGATGCCGGCCGAACTCGGCAATATGGCGACGCACCGCGGACGGCGAGACCATGAGCCCGGTCGGATAGGCCAGATTGGACAAAAAGGGGGCAAAGGGGGCATCCAACACAAACCGAATCGTCAATGCATCAAGCACCTCGATCCGCTGCACGTGCTGGAAAAAGAACGCCAGCGGAAATGGGCCGGTGGCGTGCATCGGATGCTCGGCATCGAGCATGCGTTCGAAATTGAAGCGCACCGCCTCGGCATCGAACGGCGTTCCATCGTGAAAGCGAACGCCGGCGCGGAGCTTGAAATCATAGACCAGTGCATCCTCGGACAGGGTCCAGGATTCGGCCAACTCCGGCATCGGCTCCAATGTGCCGGGCCGGTAGCGTACTAGCCCCTGGTAGAGATTGACCAGGATGCGAAAATCGTTCAGCGCCGTGGTCACATGCGGGTCCAGCGAGCGCGGCTCGGCCACCTGGCCGATCACCAGGGTATGTTCCGGCGGCAATGCGCGCGAGCAACCGTAAAGCAGCAAACTCGACAGCAATGCCAATGCCGGCAGCAAGAGCGACAGACCTGCGATCGGCCTGGTCATTTTGCCTGCATATCGATATCGAGAATCGGCTCGAACAGCGCTTTCAATTGCCTTGTCCCGCTTAAGCTCAAATGGTGTTCGTCATAGTACAATACGGTTGCGTCGCGATAAAAAAAGCAGCGTTGGTGATCGCAGAGCTGTTGGTGCGGTTTGATTGCGGCGACCGTCCCGGTGGCGCGCAACGCATCCAGGAACGCAAATTCCCGGCCAAAGTCGTGCAGGAATTCAGCGATCGGCTGGGTTCGATCGGTGAGCGGCTGTCCAGCCAACAGCGCACGGCTCATCGCCAGCGGGACGTGCTCGCCGAGTTCCGGCGCCGGGTAGATGATAAAAACACGCTTTCCGGCGCTGAGCAGTCGCGCGATGGTGGCACGCAATCCGATCCCGAAGCCTGAATCCGGCCTGTCGATGGGATAACCCTTAAAACGCGCGGCCAACAGCACGCTGTGAATGCTGGGGCTGGCAAGGATGCGTTGCATCGCCCGGCGTTGAAAAGCAATACAGTTGTCATGCCAGGATTGATCGGGCAGCGCCCAACCGTCCAACGGCGGACAGGATGGCATGGTGAAGGTCACGATGCTCTGCTCGCGCTTGGCCGCCAGTTCGCCAAGCATGACCGCATAGACCGCCGCATGGCTGTCGCCCCAGAGCGCGAGGGTCGGCGGGCGGGAGCGATCGCCGTACAGACAGCCAGCTGCATCGGGGTTTGTGTGCAGGCACTCGCGCCAGCGCGGATCGCGATCCTGTTCGGCAAACAGGATGTGCGCAACCTCCGGCGGATAACGCCCGCTCCAACCCTGTGACATCACGCCGGCCAAGCCGACGGCAACCAACGCGGATAACCCGATCGCTGAGATGACGAACACCTGACGCTGAGACAAAAACCGATCCCGACGCCGCAATGGCTGCTCGACAAAGCGCGTCGACAGGGTCGCGAGCACGCAGGAGAACACAAGAATGCTGGCGATGCTCCAACCCGACAGCGACGAGCCGAAACGCGCGTGGGCAAACACCAGCAAGGGCCAATGCCACAGATAGAGGGAGTAGGATATGCTGCCGAAAAAGACCAGAATTGGTGTTGACAGCAGGCGACCACCGGCAGAGCTCCCCTGCTGGCCTGCATAGAGAATGCACGCCGCGCCTAGGCAAGGCAGCAGCGCGGCAACACCTGGAAAGACCGTTTCATGCGAATAGCCGAACACGGCGAACGCAATCATCGCAATGCCGCTCAGCGACAGCAGATCGCGCAGCGGGCGCCTGGCGTTTGCATTCAGGGCAAATGCCAGCATCGCCCCGAGCAGCAACTCCCAGGCGCGAAAATGCGGCAGGAAAAATGCCGCCTTGGAGCGCGGATCTTGGTCCAGGGCAACCCCGGAGGCGACCAGCGACAGCAGTGCGATAGCGCCCAGCAAGAGCACCTGCGTGCGCACCCGGTATCTTTGCAAAAACAACAACAGCAGGGGAAAAAAGATGTAAAAGATCTCTTCGACCGACAAGGACCAGGTATGCAACAGGGGCTTTTGTTCCGACTCCAGGTCGAAGTAACCTGCTTCGGCGCGAAACACAAAGCTCGAGACAAACAGGGAGGCGCCGATGACCGAGCGCGAAAAAGACAAAAACTGATGCGGATACAGTGTCCAGGCCGCGAGGACCAAACACAGCATCATCATTGCGAAAAACGCCGGCAGAATGCGGCGCGCGCGGCGCTCGTAGAACCCCGCAAGCGTGAAGCGCGAGCAGAGCATTTCGTCGCGGATGATGGACGTGATCAAAAATCCAGAAATCACAAAAAACACGTCCACGCCGACGAACCCACCCGAGAAACCCGGAACGCCGGCATGGAACAACAGGACGGGAAGGATCGCAAGTGCTCGCAATCCGTCGATGTCCGAACGATGGCTGATCAATTCAACTCAAATCCAGTTTCGGTATTGACAATGTCGGCACCGTTGCAAACAAGAAGGTCATCAACAGCACCGCTAAGGCAGCGCTGTTCGCGGCGAAGCCTGTCAAGATGACAAGGGTTGCAATCCGGGTCAAGGTGAATAACCTGTGAGATCTGCTGAACTTTGCGCAACCAGAGCAGGCGCAGTTACTCCGACCTCCGCCTGGCGTGCCAACAATGCTTGGCGCCGGCCTCGAACTGCGGCTGGCCCATCGCCATCAGTCGCCCGAAAACACCTTGCTGGCCAGGGAGTTCAGGAGGTCGCGGGTGGGTGCTGCCTGCAAAGAATGCAAGGAATCAAACTGAATCCTGGGTCAATAGATTCACATTCCACAAAGGCAGCACCCTCGTGGGTTTTGTTTCCGCGTATATCCAGTGATGACTAAAAGTCAGACCTGGACCGACAGCATGACACCGCCGGAAGAATACATCACCGATGTCTTGGCAAGGCTGGCAAGCGAATAGCGCGATCCATATGGATCAGGATGGCATCCTCCAGTCACCAACAGACCCAGGGACAGTTTATACTTGGCTCCCACTTCGTGTTCTATCTCAAGGAGCCTGCCATGGCCAGAATCGCGCGTGTCGTCCTACCGGGATTGCCTCACTATGTGACCCAGCGCGGCAAGCGGCACCAGCAAACGTTTTTTGTCGACGAGGATTACGTCGAGTATCGCCGTTTGCTGGCCGCGTCCCGAAAGCGTTGCGGCACAGCGGTGCTGGCCTACTGTCTGATGCCGCATGATGTGCATCTGGTGCTCGTACCCAGCCATGAAGACGGGCTGCGCTGTGCGCTGGCTGAGGCGCATCGCTACTATACGCGCAGGATCAACTTCCGCAAGGGTTGGCGCGGATCCCTTTGGCAAGAGCGCTTCCACTCGTTCGCGATGGACCAGCCGCACCTGCTTGCGACTGCCCGCTCCATCGAGCGCAACCCGGTCCGGGCCGGGCTGTGCCGGACGCCTGAGCAGTGGCCTTGGTCAAGCGCCCGCGCCCACCTGTGCGGCGAAGACGACGATCTGGTGCAGACCGGCCCACTGCTGGACTTGATGCCCGACTGGGCCAGCTATCTTGCCGATGACCAGGCAGACCATCTCGCCGATCAGTTCCAGCGGCAGGCGCAGGTTGGCCGACCCCTGGGCTCGGAGGATTTCATCAAGGAGATCGAGACCCGCCTGGGCCGGGTACTGCGCCCGCGCAAGCCTGGCCCCAAGACGCGCGATAAACCGGCTCGCAGCCTCGATGAGTGATGGTGCAGAAACAAGCTAAACAGGTTTTTGGCTTGGGTGTCGCCTGCCGACTCATTCGCTACCGCTATCGGCGTCGGTATCGGTATCGGTATCGGTATCGAACTGACCAACCTAATATCCGTCCAGCTCCTCGCTGACCGCCTAGCCACGCTGTCCGCGCTTCGTGAGCATGGCCACACGACGATCGAGCAGTGCCTTTTGCTTGCTGTTGTCGTCTGCGGACAACGCTTCGCACACCAGCAAGCACGTCTTGAATCGCAGCGCACTCCAGCGCCGAGCCTCGTGCGATTTCAAACGACCGGCGTCGATCCCCGCTCGTCGCTTTGCCGTTACCCTCGGCAATGTTCAGCGCGATGGCCTGCGATGCGCGCCTACGATGCGCGCCTAAGATGTGCACAGGCGTTGATCCTTCGCGTTACGCTGTCCTTTCACATGCTCGCAGTCGCGCTAGGCCCAGCCGACAGACTCGATGGCCGCACGCTAGACGTCGAGCTGCTCATGACCGAATGGCATAGGGCGTTTTTGCTCTATTCCGATTCCGATTCCGATAGCGACCCCGACCCCGATTGCACTCCGCCGATGTCTGGATTGCGTTGTATAGGTTATTCACGAACCGCTACTTAGGCTCTGTCGTCTCGATAAACGATCAGCGCGGTCACGCCAGCGTCCTGTCTCCCGTCTTGTATGTGCCGGTCGCGCCTATAGAATCTAAAAAAGACCGACTGATGCACTGCCGCGCGCCGCGCAGCGAATGCGCGACTATGTTGCGTTGCCCATGAATCTGGTGGATGTCTCCGCCGTGCTGCTCGCCGAGCCGCTGGATGCCGGCCACATTCTCAGCACCGATTCTGCCGACGCCGCTGCCGAGGTAGCGCGGGAGCAAAACTCAGGAAATGCAGACACGAACCTGTCGATTTCGATCCAATCCACAACCCGATATGGATAACGACGCCATTTTTCAGGTACAACGCAAGAGCCAACGCCATGCCCCATTTCCCCGCCACCGAGGCGCCAAACCTGCGCCAAATGCTGACTGGTCTGATCGCCACCCCGTCCGTGAGCAGTCTGAAGCCAGAATGGAACCAGAGCAACCGACCGCTGATGGAACTACTGGCCGGCTGGCTCCAGGATGCCGGCTTTCGGGTCGAGATGCTGGACATACCAGGCCATCCGGACAAGGCCAATCTGGTCGCCACCCTGGGCAGCGGTGGGGGCGGACTGGTCTTGTCCGGCCATGCCGATACGGTGCCCTACGATGCCCAGCTTTGGCAATATGATCCGCTCAAGCTTAGCGAGGACGGCGGTCGCCTGTACGGCCTGGGTACATCGGACATGAAAGCCTTCCTAGGGCTGGCCATCGACGCCGCCCGCGGTCTGTCCTCGTCGGACCTGAAAAGACCCCTGACCATCCTTGCCACCGCCGACGAAGAATCGGCCATGCTCGGTGCCCGCGCGCTGGTGGAGGCCGGCAGACCCTTTGGCCAGTACGCGGTGATCGGCGAGCCCACCGGCCTGCGGCCTGTACGCATGCACAAGGGCGTGATGGGCGAGGCGGTGCGCCTGACCGGCCGCAGCGGCCATGCCAGCGATCCAAGTCTGGGCAACAACGCGCTGGAGGGCATGCACGAGGTGCTGGGCGAGATCCTAGCCTGGCGCGATCATTTGCAGCGCGAGCATGCCAACCCGCTGTTTCCAATCTGTTTCCCGACCGTCAACCTAGGTCATATCCATGGTGGCGACAACCCGAACCGCATCTGCGGCAACTGCGAATTGCATCTGGATCTGCGCCCCTTGCCAGGCCAGAACCCGGCGGAACTGCGCGCCGAACTGGCCCGCCGGGTTGCCGCGGTCGCCGAACGACGCGCTCTGGACTGGCAGGTGGAAGCCCTGTTCCCAAGCGTTCCACCGGCCGAGACCGATGCCGGTTCCACCATCGTGCGCGCCGCCGAGGCCTTGACCGGTCACCCGGCCGAGGCGGTCAGCTTCGGCACCGAACTGCCGTTTTTCAACCGCCTGGGCATGCAGACTCTGGTGCTCGGCCCGGGCGATGTCGCCCAGGCGCATCAGCCCGACGAATATCTGGCCCTGGACCGCATCGAACCGACCTTAACCCTGCTCAGGCGGCTGATCCGGCGGTTCTGCGTCGATCCTGAATCTGCTGGGTAAACGACCAGACAAGCAAAAAAGCTGAGCCTCCTTGACACATTGCAGAACTCCTGACGGAGTGCGACCTAGGCTGTCGAAATGTCCTGAGTTTTGATGCCAAACCGATTCCGGGTCTTGGATTGCATCATCGAACGCACTGAGGAAGCCTCATCGGTGTCGGGGTCGCTATCGGAATCGGAATCGAATCCGCTCATCGATCAAAGCAGCCAGCTCGATACCAATCCCTAATTCCGACCTTGACATCGATCCCGACACCGACTAAGCATCCATAAACCGGGAAGCGCTTGTTTTAGTGAGACGGCAGATTTCGACAGCCTAGGTGCGACCTGCGTAGAATGTTCAGCTATTCAACCAGAGGCCAAGTCGGACAGCCTTCCAGGAATCATCGAGTTACGCACCGCCCAGTCGTCGAGCCCGGCCTCTTTTCTGGGCCCCTTTTCGAGCCGGCATTGCGTGCAGACGGCCCTCGGCCGTCGGTCCAGTGGGCTCAGCCCCTCCGCTGTCGACGCCGTAAGGTATCGGAAGATCCTGGACGACAGGGCCGATGCTTGCAATCGAGGCATCCTTCGCGCATGCTTTACGCTGCCTGTTGGCTGCGCACGGGCCGGCGGCACGATCTAGGCTAATACTTCGGCGAGAGGAGAGCAGCATGCAAAGGCGCCTTACCATTAAGATAGTACTCATCACCACCGTCTTGACCCTCGCGGCTGCCGCATCGGCCGCGCTGGCCGGCTCCATAAAGGAGGCCGAGCGCTATCGGGCCGACGGCGACCTGAGCGCCGCCGTCATCGAGCTCAAGGACCTGCTTCAGGACAACCCCCGCAACCAACAGGCGCGCTTCCTGTTGGGTCAGCTGCACCTAGACCTCGGCGACGGCAAGTCGGCAGAGAAGGAGCTCGTCATGGCGCAGGAGCTGGGCCGCACTGGAATCGAGCCCTGGCTCGCCCGCAGCCTGCTGCTGCAACGCAGCTACCAGAGGCTCCTTGACAGCCAGCAACTAGACCCGGAAAGCAATCCCGAGCAGCAGGCTCTGATGCATGCCCTGCGCGGCGATGCCGAGACCGGGCTCGGGCAGAGCAAGGCCGCGGCGGCCTCCTACAGGGCCGCCCTGGAGCTCGACCCGGCACAGCCCGAGGCGCTCCTGGGGCAAGCCCGGCTCGCGTTGCGCTCCGGCGACCGCGACGCGGCCCGCAGCCAGCTGCAGCAGATGCTGCAATCGAACCCGAAATTGCCCGACGCCTGGGCGCTGCTGGCGCGGATCGATCTGCAGATCCAGGACACCGACGGCGCCGAGGCGGCCTTCGCCCGGGCCATCGAGCTGGCGCCGGTGGACTTCCGCTATCGCATCGAGCGCGCCCTCGCGCGCATCGAGCGCGAGGACTACGACGCCGCGCAGGCGGACATCGAGCACCTGCGGATGGAACACGCCGGTCAGCCGGCGGTGGCCTATCTGGCCGGCCGCGTCGCCTTCCACACCGGCCGCTTCGACCTCGCCTACGAGCAGTTGATGCAGGCGCAGGGCGTGCCGGCCTTCAAGCGGGAGCTGCCCTTCTACCTAGGAGCCAGCGCGCTCGCCATCGGCAACGCCGAGCAGGCCCTGGACCTACTCGAGACCTTCGTCGCCAATGATCCCGGGTCCGAGAACGGGGCGCGCCTGTTGGCAAGGGCGCGGCTCGCCACCGGCGACCGCGACGGCGCGGAGCGCTTGCTGCAGCAGCTACTGGAGTCCAATCCGGACGACGCCGACGCCCTCGACCTGATGGCGCGCCTCAGTGCGGCCGACGGCGACATGGCCGCTGCCGCCGACTACCGCCAGCGCCGGGCCATGGCCGCGCCGGACGACCCCTTCATCCAATCTGCGCTCGGAATCGCCCTGATCAAGGCGGATGCGGCATCCGTCGACGAGGGCATCAAGGTGCTGGAGCAGGCCCTGCGACAGGCGCCCAATCAGCTCCCGGCGGACATCGGCATAGTCGCGGCACAACTGCGCAAGGGCGACCACGAGGCCGCCTTGGCCGCGGCGCGCGCGATGGTCGATAAATATCCCAACAACGGCGCCCCCCAGGCGCTGGCAGGCATCGCCCAGGCGGCCATGGGCAATCTGGACGGCGCGCAGGCGAGCTTCGAGCAGGCCCTGGCGCTGACCCCGGGCGAGCCCTCCGCCGCCGGCAACCTGGCGGCCATTGCCCTGAGCCGCGGCGATGTCGACGCGGCGCGCGGCTACTACCGCCAGGTGTTGGACCAGCGCCCCGCGCACAAGGACACGCTGCTCGCGCTGGCAGGGCTGGAGGCCCGTGCCGGCAACGACGAGGTGGCCGAGGGGCTGCTACAGCAGACGATCATGGCACACCCCGCTGACCTTCAGCCCCTGCTTGCCCGCGCCGCCTTCCTGCGCAGCCGGGACCGCACGCCCGAGGCCCTCGGCCTGCTGCAGCAGGTCAGCTCCACATTCGAGGATTTGCCCTTGTACTGGTCCGTGGTCGGCGAGCTGGAGCTCATCACCGACAACCCGCAGGCGGCCGCGGCCAGCCTCGCCCGACGGGTGAAGCTGGAGCCGGACGCGGCCCCGGCACATCTGCGGCTCGCCAACGCCAGCGCCGCCGCCGGCGACGAGCGCGGCTTCGAGCGCGCCCTGTTCAACGCCCTGGGCATCGACCCGAACGTCCGCGCAGCGGGCGCACGGCGCCTAGTGGAATACTACATCGACCAGGCGTCGAGCGCCGAGGAGCGCGAGGGGCGGCTGCAGCGCCTCAGATCTGCGGCGCCCGATCGGCCCGCGCTGATCGCGCTCGATGCAGCCGAGCTGGTGCGGGAGCGACGCTATGCCGCGGCAGAGGACCTGTTCCGACGTGGGCTACTGGGCGCTCCCGATGAGTCGAGCCTGATTCTGGGTGTTGCGCAGATGCAGGTCGCCCAGGACGAGCTGACGGACGCCATCGCGACCCTGGAGGCGGCACTGGAGCGCAACCCGCGCGACACCGCCGTGATGACCCTGCTGGCCGAGTACCTGCTCGTCGCGGGCCGTGGCGACGACGGCGTTGCCACCCTGAGACGCCTGGTGCAGCTGGCACCACGCGATGCCCGCGCGCGCAACAACCTGGCCTGGCTGCTGCGCGAGCGCGACCCGGAGCTGGCCTTGCTGCATGCACGGCAGGCGGTCGAGCTGAGCCAGCGGAGCGAACCGAGCTTCCTGCATACCCTGGGGCTCATCCTGTTGGAGGCAGGTGACGCGAAGGAGTCCCAGAACGCCCTGCGCGACGCCACATCCAGAGCACCAAAGAATCCGACCTTTCAATTCCACTACGCACTCGCGCTGGAACGGGGCGGTAACCCCGAGGACGCGCAACGCCTGCTGCGCCAGCTGTTGGCCGAGCAGAATGCTTTCCCGGAGCGCGAGCAGGCCGAGGCCCTGGCCGAGCGGCTGCGCTGAGCCGGCCGCGCGGGGGCGGGCGCTGCCCGCTTCCCGGAGCCGACCCCGGTGCGTCCGGCGGCCGTGCTTTCTCCTGCAGCGCATCGGCCCGGCGGGGGTAGCTTGCCGCGTGGCTCCGGCGCCGGCAGGTCCGGTCGGCACTGCTCCCGCAGAGCGCATCAGCGAAGTGCATCCGCCATCGTCGCACGCGGCAAGGTGCTCGCCCGGGCCGCGGCCCTGGCCTGTGGCGAGCGCGCCGGCGCACACCTGCGGCAGGGCCGTCCGGTGCTGGCCACCGCGGGCTTCCAGCGAGCGGTGGCCGTGCGGCACCTCACCGAGACCTACCGCACATCCGCGCCGAGCTGCGGCACTGGCTTGGCAACCGCGCGGGCGCCATCGCTGACAACTCAATGTCGCCAGCAACTGTGTCGCGATGCGCTTGGCCTTAGCGATGCGCTCGCGGGCGCACTGCGCGAGGTCGGCTTGCTCGGCCAACTCGGCGAGTCGTTTCCAGCAGACCGCGACGCGTTCTGGGGACTGCGCCTGCCCGCTGTGCACATCGTAAGTTGGACATGAAAGAGATCCGGCGAATGGTGCGCGCCGAGATCCTTTCCTACATGGCGCAACAACCCCTTGGCCTGGTCGCTGCAGCCTTGCACGAGCTCGACCCTAGGCTGTCGAAATGTCCTGAGTTTTGATGCCAAACCGATTCCGGGTCTTGGATTGCTTCATCGAACGCCCTGGGGCAGCCTCATCGCTGTCGGGGTCGCTATCGGAATCGGAATCGAATCGGCTCATCGATCAAAACAGCCAGCTCGATACCAATCCCTAATGTTGACCTTGACACCGATCCCGACACCGACTCAGCATCCATCAACCGGGAAGCGCTTGTTTTAGTGAGACGGCAGATTTCGACAGCCTAGCTCGACCCTCGATTCCCGCAGGGCTTCGTCCAACGCCTGCGTCCAAGTAGCCGCCGAGCGGTCCTCGGCAGAACGCGCCAGCAGGATGAAAGTCGACACCGGCTCCACCAACCCGACTAGGCAGACCTCGGGGTGATGAGTCTCGTCTTCGCAGACCGTCATCCGGCCTTCGGGCATTCCTTCGGCCAGGGTGTGACGCTGCTGCTGCGCATACGCAAGCATCGCCTCTTTCAGCGCCACGTTGACCTTATGCTGGCTCCCGTAGGAGGTGGCCACGAACGGCGCCAAGCCGCTCAATTCCAGGAACCGACACACCAAGCAGATTCCCGCACCGACCAACAAGGTGCTGACCAGGTGCGCGGCGACTACCTAGCGATGCAGCCACTCGAGCCCCTCCTCGGACTCGATAAAGGCCGTTAGTACCGGAGGTACATCGCCCGGCGGCTGACGC
The DNA here is from genome assembly GCA_016745215.1 of Thiohalocapsa sp. PB-PSB1. Taxonomy (GTDB): domain Bacteria; phylum Pseudomonadota; class Gammaproteobacteria; order Chromatiales; family Chromatiaceae; genus Thiohalocapsa. Next base: position 6,763,575 of record CP050890.1, on the reverse strand, counting down.
TCGCACCAGCGCCCCAAGGTCGTGCGGGGAAGGTCGCATTCCTGGGATACTTGGTGTTGCGAATGCCCGGCCTGCAACCCGGCTTTCGCCCGCGTGAGCTTGGTCGCCCGCTCCCGGCGCGAACGTTGAGCAGTTATACGCATCGAGCTTGACTCTATGCATCTAACCTGGAGGTCCGATCTTTCTGTTCGGGACGCAGGAGGCCGATTTTTTGCCTCGAAGCCCACAGCTTATTGGGTAGGTGCATGGTTGCTCCGGCATTTTTCCGGCCGAATCGTCGCATTCAAAACTTCGCGGTGTCAGGGGTTCTGCATGGCACTAGCTCTCACGCTCCGAGATTGTGAAAGTGTTGATTGTAGTCAGCTATTGATAAGGGTATAGGGCGCAAGGTTCCAAGAATAGAAGGGGACCCTCAGCGCCCGGCAGGCAAGTGCTGTGCTTGCCTGGTAGTCCGACGAGTTGGAGGTATCCCCATGAGCAAGCGTAGGTACGCCACGGTGAATTGCAAGCAGGTCGACTGGACGGCGATGGCCGGAGAGATCGCCGGGCAACGAGCGGTGTTGGCGGTGGATGTTGCCAAGGTCAAGTTCGTTGCGGCGTTGCAGGTAGAGGCGGGACGCACCCTGGTGCGGGTGCACTGGGAGCACCCGTTAGAGACGGGCGAACTGTTGGCGGGGCTGGAGGTGTTGGCGCAGACTGGCGCATTGGAGGTGGTGATGGAATCCAGCGGCGTCTACGGTGATGCGCTGCGCTGGCAACTGCACAAGCGCGGCATTGGCGTGTATCGGGTCGGCGCCAAGCGCGTGCACGACAGTGCCGAGGTCTACGACGGCGTACCGAGTCTGCACGACGCCAAGGCCACCGAGCTGATCGCCAAGCTGCACTGGGAGGGTTGTAGCGAGCGCTGGGAGATCCTGCCCGAAGTGCGTCGCGATCTGCTGGCACAAGTGCGACGGCTGAGTCAGGCCAAGGCGCAGGCGCAGGCCGAACGCAATCGGCTCGAAGCCCTGCTGGCGCGCCATTGGCCGGAGCTGGGGCAACTACTGGGACTGGGCAGCGCCTCGCTGCTGCGCTTGGTGGCGACCTACGGTGGGCCGGCCCCATTGGTGTTGCTGGCCCGCCAAGCGCGGCAGTTGCTGCGCAAAGTCGGTGGTCGCCTGCTTGCCGAGGAGAAGATCGATGCGGTGCTCGCCAGTGCGCGCAGCACGCTGGGCATGCCGTGCACGCCAGGCGAGTGCGCGCAGTTGCGTCGGCAAGCCGAGCAGGTCATCAATGCCCAACGTGAAAAACGTCAGGCCGAGCGTCAGCTGACGCGCGCACTCGCCCCCGACGTAACCCTCGCGCCCATGCGCAAGCTCCTCGGCGAGGTCACCAGCGCCGTGCTACTGGCCACCCAAGGCGACCCCAAGGGCTATCCTAGCGCCGCGAGCTACTGCAAGAGCATCGGGCTCAACCTCAAAGAGCACAGTAGCGGCAAGCACCAAGGTCAGCTCAGCATCACCAAGCGTGGCCCAGCGCTGACGCGCTTCTATCTCTACTTCGCCGCGTTGCGCCTGATCCGGCGCGACCCCGTGATCAAGCGCTGGTTTGAGATCAAGACCGCCCGTCCCGGTGCGGTCAAGCAAAAACAGGTCATCGAGCTGATGCGTAAGCTCGCCAAGGCGTTTTGGCACCAGGCCCACGGCCATGACTTCGACGTCAACCGCCTGGTCAACCTCAAGGCCGTCGCTGGCGCCTGAGCGGCGTCGATCCTCGGCAACGCTGCACCCAGAGAGGCAATCGTCATGCACAGCTGATCACAGCCCACATGCGCACCCAGTTCGTCCCGAGCGTCGACCTCCGTTCCACTCTCAGACCCTTGCCGGTCCGACCGTAGTCTTCGAGGCGGCGCCCGGGATGTCCCCCGGACCCGATGCCCGATGCAACTGATTCGATGCCGCAATGCGGACATCCCATGCGGGAGGTTAGGTCAACCCCGGGCGGTGAACATCCGGACGAGCCCCAGCGCATCCGCCTCGACAACGCGCAGAGACCGGTCAGGCCCAGAGTGATAAGTTTTTTTTATCGGAAGGGTTTGCGGATTTGCGCGGAGAAGAAGATAGATAAATATGATTTGACTTCTGTATGGGAGGGTGGATTAGCTTAGTACAACTAGCATCTAGTCATCCGTAACGCATTGATAGCGGCGTCAACTGGTCGACGGTAAAAACCGGTCTGCCGAGATACGTGTACGATCGAAGCCTCGTTTGACCAGGTAGAACTTCATCGCATCGACAAGACCAGGGGGGCCACATAGATAGGTGTCGGCGTTTTCGAATCCAGCGGTCAATAGAGCAAGGTGCTCGAAGAAATGGCCACGCAGACCTTTCCAGCTGCTTGGCCTGGGCTCCCTTGACAACACGCTGACGAAATCGATGGATGTGCCAATGGCCCAGCGATTGACAATGGGTTCGAGAAAGCGACGGTGAAAGAGATGCTGTTGGTCGCGAGCGGCGAACACGACCCGAACCTGTGGATGCTGCGCTGCCGGTAGGCTTGCGAGTTCCTCCAGCATTGCCAGGATCGGGGCAAGCCCGGTTCCGCCGGCGAAAAACAATGCCGGCCGATGGTGATCGCGAAACAGAAAATGACCAAGCGGCCGGCCGACGCGGAGCCGTTGACCGCACCGATCCTCCTGACTCAGCCATTCACCGAGGCGACCGCCGGGGAAAACGCGGACGAGGAAACGCAGCCGACCATCGCCGCGGCAGGCGTTGGCGAAGGAGAAACATCGTGGCGGCACCACGCCGGGCACCTCGAGCCGCGTGTACTGGCCACCGGCGTAGCCATGCGGATGCGGATGGTCGAGCTCCACCTCGATCAGCTGTACCAACGGCGTTACCCAGTCGATATGAGTGATGGTTGCATCGATGTCCGCATCGTCGGGGGCCAATCTGCCGTACAGTTCATCACTGCTGACATCGATAGCACTCTCCAACTGGCAGCGACAAGCGAGCACATGCCCCTGGGTTAGATCTGCCTGGCTGATCACATCGGAGAAATCGGTCAAGGCCTTGACCTGCCCCGATGTGATTTTGCAGCGACAACTGCCACACAGGCCGACGCGACAGCCGTTCGGCCACTCGAGTCCGGCCGACAACGCGGCCTGCAGGAGCGTTTGGCCGGGAGCGACGTCGAATTGCGTGCCGTCGCTGAGGGTCACGCGATGATGCGAAAGGGATCGAGAGTGGGTCATAAGATGGCCTTTGACAATGGTTCATCGGTTTGTTTGCCAACCATTCGAGGCAAACTGTTCTGAGTCGATCGGAACCTTTGGATGAGTTTAACGATTAGGACGCTGAGAGTTAAAATGAGTTTCATTAAGGATGGTAATTGGCGCGTAGCAATTTGGGGTAAACCTTGTAGAAACATCCTCTAACGCATGTGCCAGCGTGCTCTTCGTATGCTCGAACTATCCGCTCGATCCACTGTCGCTGGTCGAGCAAAGCAAGATCGGTCGCCGGCGAACTGGTTCCGACGCCTGCGCTCTGCCCTGTCTGGGACGTTAGGCTTTGCCAAGGTACCGCGCTGTGGAGTCTCCATAGCAAGCACATCCGCGTGGTGGTTGTCCAAGATGGAGATAACCTAATGCTCTGCTGCGGAAATGGCGAGACCGTTTGCAGTCGTTGTCGTCATCGTGGTCGTCATCGATAACCCACGATGAACGACGACGACAACGACAAACAGCAGAAACGGTCGCGGGACATCCGCACCGCTGCACTCGTCAGGCAATGGGTTGACGAACAGCGGGATGTCACCGCCGATTTGCGCGCGGCATTCAGCGAGAACTCAGCGCCTGTCACGGGAATCGCGATCAGTGCCGACCCGGATCAGACCGGCGGCAGCGTGCGCAGCTGGAGCGCCGGCATTGCCTTTCACCCAAGCCGACAGGACTCAGGGCAACTCCAGGCAACCTGATCGAGCGCACCGACAGCGTCGTGGGTTCAGCAACGATAAATCGCAAGGAAATCATCGACGATGCGAGCCAAGTGTGCCTCGAGCTCGGTGGTCTCGATGGTCTCCAGCAGCCCGAACAGCAAGCGCAGATGGAAGCTGCCCGCGCTCATGTTCATGAGCTCCCAGCTCGCATGATCGATGTCGTGGGGTCGCAATTGCCCGGCCGCTACCAGTTGGTCTAGGACCTGTGCGATGGCATCGCGTGCGCCTCCGGGGCCGCTCTCGAAAAATAGGCCGGCGATCCGCGGCTGGGTTGCGGCCTCAGCGGCGACAACGCGGAACATGGCGACCACTTCAGGGTCGCACTTCAGCGCCATGAAACGCCGGCACAGCACGAGCAATGTGCTGCGCGCATCGCTGACATCGGCGCTCGCCTCTTTGATCTGGAAGCCGTGGTCTTCGATTTTTGAGCGGATGCAGGCGCGGAACAGGGATTCCTTGTTGTCGAAGTGGCCGTAGACCGTCTGCTTCGAGACTCCCGCCGCCCTTGCCACCGCGTCCATGCTGGTGCCTTGCAAGCCCTGCTGCAGGAACAGCTGGCTGGCTGCCTCCAGCACCGCCCTGGCCTTCTCCGCGCTCTTCGGGCGGCCTGCCCGCGCGACTGAGCCGACCGCTGAAGTGGCCGCATCGTTATCACCCATAGTCAATACTCCACATGATTCATGTTAAATTGGTACTAGACGATCTAGTATATACCACGTAGAGTTACCGAACTGTACAGTCCAGTTTAGGCGCATCAATGCGGTGGGCAAATCGCCATTGTCCGCTATCTGCAGCAAAATCTGCGACAAATGGCCCAGGCAAATCATCGGAGAAGACCATGATAGCGAATCGACGACAACGGGGCTTTCTTTTCCTGTGCGAACGCATCGCGTGCACATCCGCAATGCTTGCGATTTTGTGGCCCGCCATGGCCGGTAGCGATGCCGTTGATCAGGTACCCGTTGGTGCAGCAGCGCTGACAGCGGTCAGCGTGGTACAAACGGCCCAGATGGAAGGCTATAAATTACGGCGGGTCTACAGCGGCAGCGTCGAACCTTACCGCAGCAGCAATGTCGGCTTCGAGCGTGCCGGCTTGCTGGCCGAGGTTTTCGTGCGCGAGGGCGATCAGGTCACTCCCAATCAGGTGCTGGCAAGCCTGGATACCGCATTACTGGAGGCTCGGCGCCGAGAGCTGGCCGCGTCCCTGGCGCAAGCCGAAGCGGACCTGGCTTTGGCCGAGGCAACTCTGGAACGCTACCGCGATTCGGTGCAGGAGGGTGCGGTGACCCGACAGGCATTGGACGAGGCCAGCGCGGCCGAGCGCGCAGCTTCGGCAGCGGTGGAACTCGCGCGGGCGCGCATCGGCTCGGTGGATCTCGACATCACCAGAAGCAGGTTGTCCACCCCCTTCGCCGGCGTCGTCACCCAGCGCTTAGCCGATGAAGGGCGCGTACTCGAGGCCGGCGAGCCAGTGCTGCAGATTCAGGAGGCGCGTACTCCGGAGCTGCGCATTGGTGTTGCCGGACCGCTGGTCGACCGGCTCCAGCCGGGGCGCCTGTATCCGCTGCACTATGCTGGGCGTGCCTTCGATGCACGCCTGCGCGCCGTGCTGCCGGTGCGTGCCGGCGCTGCACGCACCGTCGATGCGCTGTTCACTCCGGTGCTCGCGGACGCGCCCAGGGGACAGGTGCTGCGCCCCGGGGATTTGGTCGAATTACATCTTTCGCAATGGATCGAAGAGCCTGGCATTTGGCTGCCGCTTACGGCATTGACGCGCGGCTTGCGTGGGCTCTGGAACGTCTACCTGGCCGATCTCGACGAGGTCGATCTGGAACATGAGGGCAATCATCGGATTGGGCTCACCGGGCGCCTGCGGCTGCAACCCGTGGAAGTGCTGCACCAAGCCAATGAACACGTGTTCGTACGCGCCGGACTCCCCTCGGGCAGCCGCATCGTCGCCAACGGTCTGCATCGGATCGTGCCCGGCCAGCAGGTTCGAGTGCTGGAGAGTGCGAATGCCCAGTTGGCTCGGCACAAGGCTGCCGCCGCAACAGAGGCACACTGAGATGACCAAGCAACACGCACAGCAGCCGCTCCCGGGTCTGCTCGCTGAGTCTCTGGTGGGCAATGGTCATCTGCTGGCGCTTGCGATTCTATTGATTCTGGTCGCCGGGCTTGCGGCTTGGGTCAATCTGCCGCGCATTGAGGATCCGCGCATCACCAACCGCAATGTGCTGGTGGTGACCCAGCTGCCTGGCGGCGATGCTGCGCGGGTCGAAGCCTTGGTGACCGAGCCCTTGGAGCAGGCGTTGCGCGAGGTGGCTGAGGTCGAGACCCTGGAGTCCACGTCCCGTGCAGGAGTTTCGCTAATCGCCATCGAGCTGCGGGACAGTGTTGGTGCGGATGACAACGAGCGCGTTTTCGCCGATCTCCGCGACACCCTCGCCGACGTTGATCTGCCTCCAGAGGTGACTGGGCCGCGACTGGACGATCAGCGCGGGGCGGTTGCCTTCTCGCTGATCGTGGCGGTGGCCAATGATCGTGCGGGTCCGGCACCGATGGCGTTGCTCGAGCGCCTGTCCCAGGAGCTGGCCGAGCGGCTGCGTAATCTGTCAGGCAGTGAGCAAGTGGTGCGCTTTGGCGCCGTGGACGAAGAGGTGCGAGTGATCGTCGATGCCGATGAACTCGCCGCGCTCGGACTGACGCCGGCGCACCTGGCCGCGCGCCTGGCCGAGGCAGATGCGAAGCGTCCGGCCGGCACGCTGCGGCCCGGTGGCAGCCGCTTGCAGATTGAGGTGGATGGAGCCTTCACAGCTGTCGAGCGCATTGCCGCCGTGCCCTTGGCCTCCGCCAGCGGGGCTGTTGTCAGCATTGGCGATATCGCCGAGGTGAGTAAGGGTTGGACTGAGCCGGCAACCGAAATCGCTTTTGCGAACGGCCGTCGCGCGGTGCTGGTGGCCGTGCGCACCCGTCCCGGAGTCCATCTCGATGATTGGACCGAGCGGGCGCGGGCGGTCGTCGCTGGTTTCTCGACCATTACCGGCGACGGCGTGCGGGTGGACATCGACTTCGACCAAAGCCGCTACACCGATGCGCGCCTGCAGACCCTCGGCGGCAACCTGCTGGCCGGGGCGGGAATCATCGTCGCCGTGGTGTTATTGACCATGGGCTGGCGCGCGGCCCTGATCGTCGGCAGCGCTCTTCCGCTGACCGCCGCCCTGACCCTGTTTGGGCTGGACCTAGCCGGCCATCAGATTCACCAGATGACGGTCTTCGGCATGATCATCGCGATCGGCCTGCTCATCGACAACGCCGTGGTCATCACTGACGAGGTTATAGATCGACGCCGCGCTGGCCTCGCTCCAAGCGCTGCTGCGCGCACCGCAGTCACACATCTGGCCGGACCGCTGGCTGCATCCACCGTCACGACCATCCTCGGCTTCATGCCGATCTTTTTGCTGCCTGGCAACATCGGCGATTTTGTTGGTCCGATTGCCGTGGCCGTGATCCTGGCGCTGGCGTTCTCATTCTTGCTGTCGATGACCCTGATCCCGGCGCTGGCGGCTCGCTTTGCGGTCAAGCCAGCGGCCGGTCGCTGCCGGCGCTGGTGGCGTGACGGCTGGACCAGTCCGGTCCTGGCCGCCGGCTACCGAGGCTTGCTGATAACGGCGCTGCGTCGCCCGTTGGTCACCCTGCTGTGCTGTCTGGTGTTACCTGCGGCCGGATTTGTGCTGATTGCGCGGCTCGACAACCAATTCTTTCCGCCGGCCGACCGCGACCAGTTCGAGGTCGAGGTCTGGCTGGACCCGGCTGCCGAGATCGGCACCACCGCCGAAACGGTGCAGGAAATGGAGCGCATCATCCGCGATAGCGGCGATGTGCATGGCCTGACCTGGGTGGTCGGTGCCAGCTCGCCGCCCGTCTACTACAATCAGCTCCGCGACCAGGACGCCAACCCCGTCTATGCCCGGGGCAACGTGCTTGCAGCCAACACTGCCGAGGCCGAGCGACTGGTGGCGCTGTTGCAATCACGACTTGCCGATGCCTTTCCGCAGGCGCGGGTGGTTGTGCAGGCATTCGGCCAAGGGCCGCCGATGTCAGCACCGGTGAGCCTGCGCCTGGTCGGATCGGACCCGGAGCAATTGCGCCGCCTCGGCGAGGGACTGCGCCTGCTGCTCGCCGAGCATCCTGACGTAACCGCCACCGGCGCCGGCATCGAGGGCGCAGTACCCAAGCTGTATCTGGCCGCGGATGAGGATAAGGCGCGCCTGGCCGGGCTCGGTCTTGGCACGATCGCCGATCAATTCCAGGCAACGCTGGAGGGCACCGTCGGCGGCCGCGTGCTGGAGGACTTGACCGACCTGCCGGTGCGCGTGCGCCTGGCCCACGGCGAACAGGATGATCCGGCCCGTGCCGCAACCCTGCTCCTGGTGGGCCAAGACCCGGCCACAGGTGAGTCCATCAGGCTGCCGGCCGAGGCCCTCGGCGCGTTGCGGCTGCAACCCGCCGTACCCGCCATCTCCCGCCGCAATGGTGAGCGGGTCAATCGTATTGATGCCTGGCTGCGTCCCGACGCGCTGCCGATCGAGGTCACCCGCGCGGTGCTCGATCGCGTCGAGAACGGCGAGTTGCTCCTGCCCCCCGGCTACCGATTGGAGGTAGCTGGCGACAGCGAGCAGTCAGGAGAGGCAATCGGCCAGCTGCTGGCCTATGCCCCGCTGCTCGGCACCCTCATGGTCGCGACCCTGGTGCTCGGTTTTCGCAGTTTTGCGCTGGCTGGCTTGGTGATACTGGTGGGCGTGCTGTCTCTTGCGCTTGGCCTGCTGTCGCTGTGGCTGGCCGGCTATCCGCTCGGTTTCAATCCAATCCTGGGGAGCGCCGGTCTGCTCGGTGTAGCGATCAATGCCAGCATCGTCGTGCTCGCCGCCCTGCGCGCTGATTCCGTGGCCAGCGTCGGCGAGCCCACGGCCATGGCCAATGTCGTGCAACGGGCTAGCCGCCACATCATCACGTCCACGCTGACCACGATCGGCGGCTTTCTGCCGCTGATCCTCGCCGGCGGCGCTTTCTGGCCGCCATTGGCCGTGGTCATTGCCGGCGGTGTCGGACTGAGCATTCTGCTCGGATTATTCTTCACGCCGGCGGCCTTCCGACTCGGCCGATTGGCCGCTGACCGGGCAGAGACGGTCTCCCTGCGTTCAGGTACCTTCTTCGAGCGGGGCGGTGCTCAGCCGCGCCCACTGTCGCCAGTTGTTCCTACTTCCAACGCGGGGGGCCGTTGATGCACATCAAGGGATTGGTTGAGCCTGCCGCCGGCTACCGGGAGCGCCGGCTTTCCAGCCGGCCTCGCTTGATGCGGGCTCGATGCCCGCATCGAGCCCAGAAAACAGAAAAAAGAAAACAGACACCCGCTTCACTTCGCAATCTAAGTGTAATCGAAGTCATACCATTACCCACAACTCGGAAAAAGGGGACAGACCACGTTTTCTACAATGCAAGCTCACCTTGCGCATCCGCATCGATTTCCTTTAGCGGCCGTCCCGGTGCCCCCTTGCAGGTTCGTCTACCGAGCATAGCGGCGATCTGCCGCTCGAACTTTGGGCTGCCAAGCACGAAGCCGCCGTTGGTGCACTCGCGGAAACGTTGAAGCAACTCGGGGCTGAGCATATCCTCGAACAACCTGCGATACGCAGCAAAGCGAGCCTGATCAGAGCCTGCCAAGTCTTGTTACAGCGGGTGCGGTGTGACCACGGAATCCTGGCGGCCAAGCGCATTGGCCCGATGGCTCGACCAGCGATAATCACCAGGCACACTGACCATTGAGGCACGAACCGGATTGAGCTCGATGTAACGCTGGCAAGCCAGCAGATAGGTGTCGGCCTCAATCAGCGATGAGCGGAACCGGCCCTCGAACAAGCCGCCCGTGCGACCATAGGTCCGGTTGACGTGCTGGACATCCCGCTGCCCAACGCGCTTCATCACCGCCGACACGCCATCATCGCGTGCGGCGGTCATCAGCAGATGAAGGTGGTTGGTCATCAGCACATACGCGTGCACAGCAACCGATTCCTCCGCAGCCACCGCGACCAGATGATCCAGGAAAAACTGGCGATCATCATCCTCGAAAAACACCGCAGCCCGGTCGATCCCGCGCAGGATCACATGCATTGGGTAGCCGGCGGCGATGATACGTGCACGTCTAGGTATGGATAACAGGATCTCAAAGACAATCGCAGCATAGCACCGAACCAAGTCTAGCAGAAAAACGTGGTCTGTCCCTGTTTTCTCGGCCTCTGTTTTCTCGGCCTGTTTGGCGGGGCGCCGCGGATGAAGCAAGCCGTGGATCGCCTACAGTCGCTCCTCTACAGCGCACAGATTCCTTGCTGACGCCCCGACGGACAGGCGAGGGACCTCCCGAATGCCGCACATCCCGAACTGGAAATATCGGACAATTTTCTCATTTTGGGATAGACTGGGGCCGTGATGAAGATCGTCGGACGCGACAAGCTTGTGGCGTTCTGGACAAGGGGTGTAACCCGTCCTCCGCGCCGTCTCAGGCCGCCATAGGCAGATGGAATGAGGAGTCATTGGCGGCTCGGACAGGATAGAGTGCTTGTTGTTGCTGTTCGATATGGAACTTCATAAACGCCTCCCAATGGCCATGAATATGGATACAGCGTAACCCCAGCATCGCTTGTGCGCCTTGCATCACCCAACGCATTCCCGTGCCCTCCATGCGGTCGACATGTGTCGACAAGCGCCCTCGATGACCCCGGAGGCAACCGGGTAGCCGGCCGCCAAATAGTCCTGGTAGCGCATACGATGGGCATTTTTCTCCAAGTAGCCACAAGCCTTGTCCACCGGCTTACGCTGTGAATCGCTGAGTTGCTGGTGGGTCGCTTGCCGGCGAAATCCGCGCATGACGCCCTGCACTTGACCGCGCAGAATCCGCCCGATTCGCTCCTTAACCAAGGGAATCTGTTGGTGTATCGGTTGCTGCGGATACAAGGCTTGAACCGCCTTCCAGACGTAGGAGCTGGCATGGAGCAGGTCCAGAATTTCAATGAGAGAGCCATCGCATTGTAGCTCTTCGCCCATCTCCCAGAGCGTTTCCTCGCCATCCATGATCAGAATCTGCAAATGCGTTCCACAAGGATTGCGTTGCCGATATTCGTCCGCCAACCAATGGCAAATCTCTTCCCGAGCCGGTTGTAGCGTATCCGCCTCATCGCGCTGCAGGCTGGCGCGAAGGTGTTTGCACAGTGGCTTGGGGCGAGGTTTGGCGGTCTGTTCCGGGCGCTTTCCATCCGGGGTTCGAAACAGCGACTCCAACACCTCTTCCGGGGTGCGGGGGTTGGGTTCAATGCTACAGGCGGCCCCCAGAATGGCCATCTTTTTCTTGCCACTGTGCTTCGCGGCTCCCATAGACACAGCGCTCCAACTCGTAGGCACCGAACACCGACTGATAGGCCCGCGCATGCGGTTGCGGGAGCCGTTTTACCACCGCTCCATCTGATCACTCTACCCGCTCTCCCTCGTCACACGCCCCATGGAGCGCAAACAAGTACCCCAAGGCTTGGTAGCCCATCTCCAGCAGCTTCTGGAATAGCCCTTTTTCCACCACATGAGCAGCCGTGCCCTCCCTGTAGGCCAACTCCACCAGCCCGACAAGTTCATAGGCTTGATCTACGATCTCTTGGCCCTTGATGTCCAGTGCGCTTTCATTCATGCTGTTCATTGGTAGACTCCTCCAACTTGGGGACTCAGGTCCCTGGGGTTTTTGATTAATGGCGGAGTCTACCTCAATTTTAACACCGGCAAATGGCCTCATCGCGCGCGGGAGGCGGGTTGCACCCCTGAACAAGGCGATAATTAGCCATGCACCGGTTCAGCACTGCTTTACACTTTAAAATCAATAAATTACTTAGACACCAGTGCTCGCTGTAGCCATTCACGTGAAATTCTGAGTTGGGGCTTAATCCAGTTAGATCAATGGGTTATGCGAATCTTGGCCAGGAAGATGCGTCTGGGTAGGAGCCCGCTTGCGGGCGACCGTCGCGATGGCCTCGGGCTCTCCGTCGCCCGCAAGCGGGCTCCTACCGGGCCCAGCACGGCAATGTCATCTCTGCCGACAGCACCAAGCTCATCGATCGAAAGATGTGCAGACCAAAACCCATACGCTCGGCCCTGGGTAGGAGCCCGCTTGCGGGCGACCGTCGCGATGGCCTCGGGCTCTCCGTCGCCCGCAAGCGGGCTCCTACCGGTCCCGGCACGGCAATGTCATCTCTGCCGACAGCACCAAGCTCATCGATCGAAAGATGTGCAGACCAAAACCCATACGCTCGGCTCTGGGTAGGAGCCCGCTTGCGGGCGACCGTCGCGATGGCCTCGGGCTCTCCGTCGCCCGCAAGCGGGCTCCTACCGGTCCCGGCGCGGCAATGTCATCTCTGCCGACAGCACCAAGCTCATCGAGCGAAAGACGTGCACACCAACCCATGCGCTCGGCCCTGGGTAGGAGCCCGCTTGCGGGCGACCGTCGCGATGGCCTCAGTCCCTCCGTCGCCCGCAAGCGGGCTCCTACCGGTCCCGGCGCGGCAATGTCATCTCTGCCGACAGCACCAAGCTCATCGAGCGAAAGACGTGCACACCAACCCATGCGCTCGGCCCTGGGTAGGAGCCCGCTTGCGGGCGACCGTCGCGATGGCCTCGGGCTCTCCGTCGCCCGCAAGCGGGCTCCTACCGGTCCCGGCACGGCAATGTCATCTCTGCCGACAGCCCGAAGCTCATCGATCGAAAGATGTGCACACCAACCCATGCGCTCGGCCCTGGGTAGGAGCCCGCTTGCGGGCGACCGCTGCGATTCATGGTGTTCGACGGTATCGCTTATCCCAATCCCGATCAGGTCGCGCTGGGCGGGTTGCACCCCTGGACAAGGCATGCGGCAGCCAAGGGCGCGCTCGAAGCCTGGTTCGACGAGGCGCGGGAGGCAACCTGGGCCAAGCCCCAGGACATCAAAGACCGCTACCGCAGCGCCAGCTTCCTGGCCGATAACCGCTTGATTTTCAAAATCAGGGGGGAACCGTTACCGCTTGGTCGTCAAGGTGCGCTACCAGAACGGCATCGTGCTCATCGAGTGGGTCGGCACCCACGCCCAGTACGACAGACAGCGTTTTTGAGGTGAACGCGATGATGACTCAACTGAAAATCATCCAAGACGAGACCGAGCACCAGCAAGCCCTCGCGCGCCTCGCTGAGCTTATGGAGCAGGACCCGCCCGCCGACAGCGCTGAATCCGCCGAGATCAACGTGCTGGCCGTCCTGATCGAGGACTTCGAGACCAAGCACTTCCCCATCGATCCGCCGGACCCCATCGACGCAATCGAATTCCGCGTGGACCAGATGGGGCTGAGCCGCAAGGACTTGGTCCCCTACATCGGCTCCCAGTCCAAGGTGTCGGAGGTCCTCAACCACAAGCGCCCGTTGAGCCTGAACATGATCCGCAGGCTCAGCGAGGGGCTCGGTATCTCCGCCGACGTCCTGATCCGCGAGCCCACGCCGGCGCTCGCGGGGGGCGCTGACATCGACTGGCAGGCATTCCCCCTGTCGGAGATGCGCAAGCGCGGCTACTTCCCGGACTTCCACGGCAGCGTGCAGGAGCTGCGCGAGTATGCGGCCGAGCAGGTCGGCGCCTTTATCGGCCGTATCACCGGCGGCTTCGAGCTTCAGCCCACGTTGTTGCGCTCCAGCGTCCACCTGCGGACCAACGACAAGGTCATGGACGACTACGCCTTTTACGCCTGGCGCATCCGCGTCCTGGAAAAGGCGCAGGCCGAGCCGCTGGCCGTCCACTACCAGGCCGGCACTGTCGATCTGGCCTTTATGCACCAGCTCGCAAGCCTGTCCTGGTCCACCAGCGGGCCACTGACAGCCAGGGAGTATCTAGCGCGCTACGGCATCCACCTGGTCACCGAGCCGCACCTGCCCAAGACCTATCTCGACGGCGCCGTGTGCCGGGATGCCGACGGTAACCCCGTCATCGCCCTGACCCTGCGCCACGATCGCCTGGACCTCTTCTGGTTCACCCTGATGCACGAGCTGGCGCATGTTGCCCGGCATCTGGATGGGGGCACCGACTGGTTCGTAGACGATCTGGACGCCGAGGCCAACGAGCAACTGGAACACGAGGCCGACGACTGGGCCGGCGAGGCACTGATCCCGTCCACCATCTGGCAAACGCGACGACCGCGCGACACCGCCGATGTCGAGGCCCTCGCACGGGAGCTGAACCTCGCACCCGAGATCATCGTCGGGCGCCTGCGCCACGAGACGGACGATTACCGGCTGTTCGGCAAGCGCTTCCGGACCAGGGTCAAATCCCTGTTCGTCCAGCAGGGCCTCTTTCCGGCCTGATCCAAGAGCGACGCCCGCTGCTCCACACCATCAAGGAACCACCGCTCCCATGCCAATGCCAAGAGCCAAGAAGCCGGCCCAACCCGAGACCACCGCCCAGCAACTGGGCAGCATCGTCAAGTCCGCGCGCCAGATCATGCGCAAGGACAAGGGCCTCTCCGGCGAGCTGGACCGCCTACCCATCCTCACCTGGTTCATGTTCCTCAAGTTCCTCGACGACCTGGAACAACTGCGCGAGACCGAGGCCGTGCTTCAGGGCAAGGCATTCCAACCCGCCATCGATCCCCCCTACCGCTGGCGGGGGAAAAAGGGGACAGACCACGTTTTCTACATGCATTGGGGAAAAAGGGGACAGACCACGTTTTCTACATGCATTGGGTAGCCGGCGGCGATGATATGTGCGCGTCTAGGCATAGACAACAGGATCTCAAAGACAATAGCAACATAGCACCGAACCAAGTCTAGCAGAAAAACGTGGTCTGTCCCTGTTTTCCCCTATCGTCTTCGCGCCGGAAATGTGCTGGCGTGCTGGACCAGGGCCAGTCGGCAGGCGTCGCAGCTCGTTTGGCCTTCACGGGATTCAAAGCCAGGTAGCGGAAGGCTGCCATCAAGTGAGCCACATCCATAGCCACGCAGCCAAACCGCCCTTGAAACAGGTGGCCGGTTACCCGCAATCGCGCGTTGATGTAGCCGCTATATCGACGATGCGTCTCCGCGACGGCGCGGGACAGGCCGGTCTCGTTGGAGGGTGCGAGAATCAAGTGCACATGGTTCGGCATCAGGCAGTAGGACCAGACTTCCACGCCGTTTGATCGACACTCGTTCGCTAGCCAATCTCTATAAAGCGCATAGTCGTCTTCCTTCATGAAAACTTGTTGGCGTCTGTTCCCACGCTGCGTCACATGGTGGGGGATGCCGGGAACGATGATGCGTGGGAGCCGAGACATATGCTTAGCATAAGCCCAGAACAAAATAGTGTAAATGGTAAAGTGTCACCGTAATTCCGTTTAACTACCTGTTTTTTATGGAGCTGGCGGACGGATTCGAACCGACGACCTGCTGATTACAAATCAGCTGCTCTGCCAACTGAGCTACGCCAGCGTTTGCACGGGTGCGCCCGCGCGAAAATTACGGGGCGATAATGAGCATTCTATGCCAGGACTTGGTTTTGCTCAATCCGTATCTTGGTCCGATGCTTCGGCAAATCGACTCAAGCCCTGGAGCACAAGCCCTGGAGACTGGACGGCGGGGAGATCGACCGCGGGCAGCAGGCGCTCGGCGTCGCCGCCGGCGATGAGCAGAATCGGTGTCGTGCCGGTCTCCTGCTGGAGTCGCTGCCACAGGCGTTCGACGAGGGCGGCCGGGGCCTGGATGCTGGCGGCGGCAACGGCCTCGGCGGTGTCCGCCGCCCAGCATTGATCGGTGCTGGCAGGCTCGTAGCGCGGGATTTGGGTGCCGGCGAGGACAGTGTCGCGCATCAGATTGATGCCGGGCAGGATGAGTCCGCCGAGGTGCGTGCCGTCATCAAGCAGCAGGTCGTAGGTGATGGCGGTGCCGGCATCGATGATGAGTTTGCAGCCGGTGTGTTCGGCATGCGCAGCGATGAGAGCCAGGAAGCGATCGACGCCAAGGCGGGCAGGCTCGGCGTAGGCGATGCGAACGCCGTGCGCCTCGGCGCTGGTGCCGATGAGGGTGACCGGACAATCCCAGCGCGCATGGGCGACCCTGGCCACGGCATCCAGCACCGATTCCGGGCCGACTCGGGCGACCAGAATTTCTCTGATGTCTGCCAGCTCATCCCAGGCGGCGAGCAGGTCGATCGGCAGTGCGCCGAAGTGTATGGCGCTGCCGGTAGTGCCCAGTTGCCGGCCATTCCAGGTGGCCCATTTGATGCTGGTATTGCCAATATCGAGAAGCAGTTGCATGGTGGCCGTTGGTATCTTGTGTAGCGAATGGCCAGCCAGGTGGCGGTCGGCCAGGAAAGAGTCGAATAGGTCTGTCTTTATGGCGGCCTCGGTCCTGCCATGATCGTGCTCCTGACAGCGACGAATACTGATTGTCTCCGTCGGCTGGAGCAATCAACCGCCGCTACCGGCAACGCTTGCCGTGCGCTGGTCGGCTGAACTGTTGAGCCAGTTGCGCAAGCGGATGACATCGGCCACGGGCGTTCGCTTGCCTTGGGCGTTCAGCAAGACGATGTAGAGACGCCGCTTGGCAACCACCGCTTGCATCACCAGGCAGCGGCCGGCTTCGCTGATGTAACCGGTTTTGCTGAGTTCGACATTCCAGCGCGCGTCGCGCACCAGGGGATTGGTATTGCGGTATTCCAAAGTTCCGCCGTCAGCATAGGGGTGGGCGGTGAATGCGCCGGTCGAGGTTACCTCGCGAATGAATGGATATTGCGACGAGGCATGCAACATGCGAATCAGGTCTTCGGCGGTGGACTGATTGGCCGCGTCAAGCCCGGATGCGTCGGCAAAATGGCTGTCGCGCATGCCGAGCGCGGCGGCTTTGTCATTCATGGCCGCGACGAAATCCGGCGTGCCGCCGGCAAAGGTGGTGCGTCCCAGCGACGCGGCGGCCCGGTTGTCGGAGGACATCAGCGCAACCCGCAGCATGTCGCGGCGCGACAATGTGGCTTGGTCGATGCGCAGACGCGAGCGGCTCCAACGCAGCCGATCGCGATCTTGTTCGGTGATGGTGATGCGATCTTCCAAGGGTACATCTGCATCCAGTACCACCATCGCCATCATCAATTTGGTGATGGAGGCGATCGCCCGCACGTCAGTGGTGTTCTTGCCGTATAGCCGCTGGCCGTTGTGATCAATCACCAAGGCAGCGCCCGAGCGGATGTCTGGGCCGGCAAGCGCGACCGCGGAAACGTAAACTGTACTACTCAGCCATAGGAAGGCAATGGCGAGCCAGTGTGCCAAGCTCTTAGAAAACATTTTAGGTATTCTGGCTATCAATCTGTTTTTATCTGAAAACTTTTTTAGTATGGCACAAGATTCAGGATTCGGCAGAACCTGGAGGAGCAGCGGCGGGGCAGCGTGCCGGCGTCGGCGAATGCAGGGCACATGAGAGGCCAGGTTGCATTGCCGATCTGGTTGCTGGCAGCATTGCCGCCGTTGTTCTGGGCCGGTAATTTTGTGCTGGCGCGGGCGCTGCATGCTGACATTCCGCCCATCGCGTTGTCGTTCTGGCGCTGGAGCACGGCATTGCTGATTCTGTTGCCGTTTGCCTGGCCGGGGCTGCGCCGGCAGTGGCCGCTGTTACGCCAACACTGGCTCTTGTTGAGCCTGCTCGCGGTGCTTGGGATTGCCAACTACAACACATTTGTTTATCTGGGCCTGCAGCAAACCAGCGCCACCAACGGTGTGTTGCTGTCTTCGGCAACGCCGATGATGATTATAGCGCTTTCGTTCCTGCTGCTGGGGCAGAGGGTCAACCCTTTCCAGTTGCTTGGGATTCTACTGTCGCTGGTCGGAGTCGTTGTGATCGCCACCGCGGGTCGGCCTCAGTTGTTAAGCGAGATGACGCTGAATTGGGGCGATGTATGGATCTTGTCGGCCGGGCTGGATTGGGCGCTGTATTCGGTCTGTCTACGCTGGCGGCCGGCACAGTTGGAACACCTGACATTCCTGGCCGCGATCGTGGCCATCGGCTTGATCCCGCTGGCGGGACTCTATGCCTGGGACATCTGGCGGGGTCATCGCTTTGCGATGAATGGCGCCAATCTGGCGGCCATCGGTTATGTGGGTTTGTTTCCGTCGGTATTGGCGTATGTGTTCTGGCACCGTGCGATCGATGAGATGGGCGCTAACCGCACCGGCCAGTATATGCACTTGATGCCGGCATTCGGTGCGCTGTTGGCATTGTTGCTGCTCGGCGAGCAATTGATGTGGTATCACGCCACCGGAGTTGCGCTGATTGCGGCCGGCATTCTGCTTGCGCGCTTGCGTACGTCAACCCGCGGCTGAGCGCTGTTGGTAAGATTCGGGTTGTTTCTGCGCCATCCACTAGTGGAGCGGTACAGAAATCCCGAGGCGGTTCGTTGTCGTTGTCGTTGTCGTAATCGTAGTCGTTATCGAGCATTCGGCTAAGACGATTATGACAACGACAACGACAACGATAACGACCGGAGACTGTCTTGGAACATCTGCACCGAGGCACTAGGGCTGCATGCGCTGGATGATGGCGCTGGTGCTGCGACCGTCCACCAAGGGGACCAGCACAACCTGACCTCCCCAGGATTTGACATCGGAGGCGCCGACGATGTCTTGCTCGCGATAATCGGCACCCTTGGCCAGGACGTCCGGCCGCAATGCCCGAATCAGATCGAGCGGCGTGTCGTCATCGAACAACACGACGGCATCCACCGCGGCCAGCGCCGCCAACACGCGGGCGCGATCCTGCTCGCCGATCAGTGGCCGTTCCGGTCCCTTGAGCGCGCGTACGGAACGATCCGTGTTCAATCCCACCACGAGCCGATCGCCATGACGCCGGGCGCGCTCGAGATAGGTGACGTGGCCCGCGTGCAGCAGGTCGAAGCAGCCGTTGGTAAAGACGATGCGCTGGTTTCGGTCGCGCCAATGCTGGGTTCGCAGAACCAGGTCAGCCAGGCTAGTTATCTTGGCCGCTTGCTCCAATGCCGCTTCGTCGGTGATCGCGGCGATCAGTTCGTTGCTGACAATGGCCGCGGTGCCGAGTTTAGCAATCACGACGCTGGCGGCAACATTGGCCAAATGGGCGGCATCGACAGTATCGAGGTTGGCTGCACGGCCCGCCGCGAAGGTGGCGATGACCGTGTCGCCAGCGCCGGAGACATCGAATACGTTTTGCGCTGCGGCAGGGATGCGCTGCACACCGGTGGCATCCAGCAATGCGATACCGAGTGCGCCCAGAGTCAGCAGCAATTGTTCCAGACCGAGTTCCTCGCGCATCCGCCCGGCAGTCGACAACAGCAGGTCAAGATCGCCGGCATCCACCGCAGCGGCGAGCGCCAGTTCGCCGCGGTTTGGCGTGATCGCGGTTGCGCCGCGGTAACGGCTGAAATCCTTTCCCTTTGGGTCGATCAGGACCGGCAGATCACGCCGCCTGGCCATGGCGATGATGCGCCGGCATAGATCGCCGGTGACGACGCCCTTGGCATAGTCGGACACCAGGACCAGGTCGACGGCGGCAAGCCGATCGGCAAATGCCTGGATCAGCCGCTCGGCAACATCGGCCCCGATTGCGCCGCTGCATTCGGCGTCGATGCGCAACATCTGTTGATGGTCGCCGATCACACGGGTCTTGGTGGTGGTCGGGCGCGTCGCATCGATCAGCACGCAGTCCGTGTCGATGCCTTGCTCTGTCAGCAATGCGAGCAGGCGATTACGATGGCTGTCGCGACCGGTAATCCCACAGACACAGACCTCGAGCCCCAGGCCAACCAGATTGCGGGCCACATTGGCGGCACCGCCCGCCACCTCGGTTTCGCGCTGCAGCCGCAAGACCGGTACCGGGGCCTCCGGTGAGATGCGTCGGACATCGCCCCACAGATAGCGGTCCAGCATCAGATCGCCCAACACCAGCACACGGCGCCCGCCAAAATGCCCGCGTACTGTTTCGATGACTTGATCGAAATGCAGAAACATGCGCTTTGCTCAGCGCTCGAGGGTCATGGTTGCACGGCGCTCTGCTGCCTGCACGGCCGAGCGCTCCACCAAATCGCAGAGGAGATGGCCGATCAGGATATGCGCCTCCTGGATGCGGGCAGTATTACCCGAAGGCACCACCAGACAGAGATCCGAATGCTCGCGCAGTATCCCTCCGCTGCCGCCGGTCAGACCAACCCGGTATACTCTCAACGCTGCGGCGCGCTCCATTGCGCGCACGACATTGGCGCTGTTGCCGGATGTGGACAGGCCTACCAACAGGTCGCCGGGGCGACACAGGGCCTCGACTTGGCGTGCAAAGATAGACTCGAAGCCATAGTCATTCGCCACCGAGGTCAACACCGAGCTGTCGGTGGTCAAGGCCAGCGAGGCAAGCCCTGGCCGCTCGCGCTCGAAACGCCCGACTAGCTCTGCCGCCAGATGTTGACTGTCGGCGGCACTGCCGCCGTTGCCCATCCAGAAAATACGCCCGCCGCTGGCCAGGCACGCCCAGGCGCGCTCGCCAAAGTGCAGGATGTCGGGTTCCATGGGCGCCAAAGCACGGATCACGGCGCAATGTGCGGCAAGGGTTGCTTGAATCATGAGGTGAGAGCAGGGGAATCAGTGGCGTTATCGAGGCCGCGTTCGGCTAAGATAGTATGCAGAGGATCGGCCATGCATGGCAAACCCTGCGACATCGGCGCCGGATCGATGGTCGCGGGTCGGGTGCTGACTGCGTAGGAATGTCAGCTATTCAACCTGAATGGAGTTTGATTCGTAGGCTTTGAGAGGGCAGCGCCCAGCAAACAGCCGTCCAGCAAACATCCACTCAGTCAACATCAGGTTTCTCATGCCCTGATGTCATGTCTTTTCGATTCCGATTCCGATCCCGATTCCGATTTCGAGTCAAGTTGCGCTGGGCGGGTTGCCCCCTAGGGTATCCTCAGTTAATTTTTCGATAAGTCCGCTCCATTGGCAGCATTTGCCGGGTCGCCCGCAAGCGGGCTCCTACGCCGACCGGCTCCCACCGCTGGTAAAGGTCCGCTTGCGGGCGAAGCGCTTTGGCCTCTCTGCGCACTCTGCGCACTCTGCGTCTCTGCGGTGAATCCTTGCATTCTTCGAAGGCCGCACCCCGCGCGTCAGTTTCTCCTGGGTTGGGATTTGCCCGCAAGCGGTATATCTTACTTAAACGAGGAACAACGCAATTAACGCAAATATGCTCGTTATGTGCACGAACGACCGCTCTTTCATGCTGTTCAATTACTGGACGAAGAACCGGGAACAGGCGCCCTGATGCAAGTTCAATTTCTCAGCGACCACAAGGATCTTGGCTGGCAACAAACATTGGAATCAGAGATCGCGCCTCTGGTTCGATCTGCTGGATTGGACGAACTCTCAGAGATGGGCATCCGTGTTGCCTTGGTCGAGGCGGTCAATAATGTCATCGAACATGGCTATGCCAACAGCAATGGAAAGCCGCTCAAACTCCGGGGCCGGAAGGATCATCTGTGCCTGACCTTCGAACTGCGCGATCAGGGCCGGCCAATCCCGCTCCCACTACCGGATGGTCATCCGGTTGACCCGATGGCTGGATGCGGACGAGGATGGCAGATTATTCGTGCCGCCTTCCCGGAGGTCTTCTACGATCGCCATAACGGCGAGAACAGGCTGACTCTGATCCGACCTCTCTACGACCCAAGATCGGCTAGATGACCGATACCACGCCCAGCGAACGCGGAAGCGGTTAAACTGGCATGAGCAGACCGAAGCAGGAAACTGGACGCAGCAAATTGGATTGGACAAATTGGCATTAAGCAAACCAGCAATCCGGTACAGCATCTGGTGCGAGGATAGGCTGGATGGCGCCCCATTCTATTCTCACTCCACCGAACTCAACGCACGGGAGAACGAAAACAATGATCCTCGAACATCATCAACAACAAGGCGTTGACATCGTGCATCTGCCGGCTCGGCTGGTCATGGCGAATTCGGCGCAGGCCAGGGAGGAACTCAAACAGATTATCGTCTCGGGCAATGGCAAGGTGGTAGTCGATCTGTCTGCCACCAACTTCATGGATTCCAGTGGACTGGCTGTTATTGTGGTTGCGCTCGAAGTAGCCCACAACATGCAAGGCGACCTTTACCTGACCAGAATGAGTAACACCATTCGCGCCCTGTTTGAGCTGACCCGGCTGCATACGGTGTTTCAGATCTTCGACGACCCGGCCAGCGCCATCGAAGCCTATCAATAAGTGATGGTGCAGAAACAAGCTAAACAGGTTTTTGGCTTGGGTGTCGCCTGCCGACTCATTCGGTACCGCTATCGGCGTCGGTATCGGTATCGGTATCGAACCGACCAACCCATCCGCCAAGCTCCTCGCTGACCGCGTAGCCACGCTGTCCGAGCTTCGTGAGCATGGCCACACGACGATCGAGCAGTGCCTTTTGCTTGCCGTTGTCGTCTGCGCACAACGCTTCGCACACCAGCGAGCACGTCCTGAATCGCAGCGCACTCCAGCGCCGAGCCTCGTGCGCTTTCAAACGACCGGCGGCGATCCCCGCTCGTCGCTTTGCCGTTACCCTCGGCAATGTTCAGCGCGATGGCCTACGATGCGCGCCTAAGATGCTCACAGGAGTTGATCCTTCGCGTTACGCTGTCCTTTCACATGCTCGCAGTCGCGCTATGGCCCAGCCGACAGACTCGATGGCCGCACGCTCTACGTCGAGCTTCTCATGACCGAATGGCACAGGGCGTTTTCTCTCTCGATTCCGATTCCGATAGCGACCCCGACCCCGATTGCACTCCGCCGATGCCCGGATAGCGTTGTATAGGTTATTCATGAACCGCTACTCAGGCGATTGCCGGAGTGAAACAGACCAGCTGGCGCCGGATTCTCGTTCGCCTTCGCCAAGCGGCAACCCGACCAAAGTCGTTCTATGGACGGGTTGTCGCGATCATGAAGGCGGACGAGAAGACAAGCCAAGTGGTGGGTTTCTCGACAGAAATCGCTAAATAGAATGACACCAATCGGACAGCACCTGGTTGACCTGTGCCAGGCACTGGCTCAATGCCGGCAACAGGCGCTGAGCCCGCTCCAGATCGTCGCCGCCCGCGGCGGTCTCCATTTCGGTCGCTAACTGCTGCAATGCTGTGGCACCGATGTTGCCGGCCGAACCTTTTAGGGAGTGCGCGCGCGCCCGGATCGCCGACGCATCCCGAGTCGATATGGCGGTTGTCATTTCGGCCAGCAGTTGCGCGGAACTGGCCACGAACACATCGCCGATTTCGCGCGCGATCTCCTCATCGTTGTCCAGCCGCTCCAGTATGTTATCGACGCTGAAGGATTCGGCGCGGTTTGCCTCGATCAAGTCGGATTCCCTCGCATGCCCTGGGCTGGCAGGCTCGGCAGCATCCCGCGCCCGGGGTGTTACGGCCTCATTGGAATCGATGGATGAAGGCATGGGCGATTCAACCTCGTGCTGGTGGATATTGGCAATGATGACCTGGGCAAGCGCATCGCGTTGCACCGGTTTGGTGATGAAATCGTCCATGCCCGCGCGCAGGCAGCGCTCGCGATCCGTCACCGAGACATGTGCTGTCATCGCAATGATCGGTACAGGCTTGCCGCTGCCGACTTCCAGCTCCCGATAACGCCGGGTGGCCTCTAAACCATCCATGTTCGGCATCTGCACATCCATCAGAACCAGGTCGAACTGATGCGTTGTCAAGGCATCAAGAGCCTCGGCGCCATTGCAGACCAGATGCACATGATGACCCAGGCGCTGCAACATGGACAAGGCCACTTTCTGATTGGTCGGGTTGTCTTCCGCCAACAGGATCTGCAGCGACGGGATGCGCAGCGATACTGTCGATTGGTTTGGGCGGTTTACATGCACCTGATCGACAGGTGCTGGATCAGCTTGTTTCGGGTTGCTCGATCTGTGCTTGCCGCGTGCAAAGCTCGCGCATTCATCGTCGCGCCGATCGCTCGGGACGGCGATTTCGAACGGGATCTCGCACCAAAACAGGGAGCCGACGCCCAATGTGCTGTCGCAACCAATGTGTCCACCCATCAACTCCACCAGTTGCTTTGAAATCGCAAGCCCCAGGCCAGTACCACCAAACCGGCGTGCGGTTCCGGTATCGACCTGATAGAAGGATTCGAACAAACCGGCCCGCCGGTCATCCGCGATACCAATACCGGTATCGATGATTTCGAAGCGCAGGAGGCAAGGTTGCGGATCGGCGCGATCGTCGAGCCGTTTGACTTCCAGGCGCACCTCGCCATGTTCCGTGAATTTGACGGCATTGCCGGCCAGATTCACAAGCACCTGTCGGAGCCGGCCGGCATCGCCACGCAGCATGCTCGGAATCTCATCCGGCAACAGCCAGTTGAAATGCACATTCTGTTGCAGGGCGCGCAGTGCCAGCATGTCAGCCAATTGCTCGATGATGGTGCGTAGATCGAACTCGGCAATATCCAATTGCAAACAGTTCGCCTCGATCTTGGAAAAATCGAGAATGTCGTTGATCACATCCAGCAGCGCGTTTCCAGAAGCGATCATGGTGTTGACATATTCGCGTTGTTGTGCAGACAGCTTGGTTTCCTGAAGCAACCCGGACATGCCGATGACGCCAACCAGGGGCGTGCGGATCTCGTGGCTCATATTGGCGACGAAATCGCTCTTTGACTTGTTCGCGGCCTCTGCTTCCTCTTTCGCCTGCCGCATTGCCTCCACCGCCATGCGTCGCTGGGTAATGTCGTGAATACTCGAACGCCGCCCGAGCTTGACCCCGTCGGTATCAAAAATCGGTTGCCAGGAGATCGTGGCCCAGAAGACCCTACCATCGCGATGCAATAAGCGGAATTCATGATCCTTGCCACACTCATGATCAGCGGCCAGCAATTGTTGCGCAAAACGGTCGCGGTCTTCCGGGTGCACCATCGGCAAGGGATAGTCTGTCATCGCCATGCATTGCTCCACGCTATAGCCGCTGACTCGCGCCACGCCCGGATTGACCCAGAGCAGGCGATGTTCGGTATCCGTCCAATCCTCCCAGTCGTAGGTATAGTTGGCAATGGCACGAAATTCCCTTTCGCTTGCCTGCAACGCCGCCTCGGCCTTGCGACGCTGTTTCACCTCCAGCCGCAGCGCCGCATTGGCAGCCTCCACCTGTTGTTCGCGCAGGGCCGCTTCTTCGAGTCGCGCTGCCAATGCCACGGAATGCAGATTGGCCCGGTACAGAAAGGTGATCGCCGATAACAGCAACAGGACGAGCACGCCCATGCTCAGCGTTTGCAACGGATAGGGCAATTCGTCTTCCAGCATCCCGGTGGATGCCAATTCCACCAACCGAAAGCAGGTATCAGGAACCAGGAAAATCGACGCATTGACCTCCTGGTCGGTATCCGGCAATCTCATCCGGATCGGCACGATGACCTCACCCGGCCGGATCGCGGTTTGCGCATCGAGCCTTGGCAGTAAGCTGATCCATGGCCGCACTGGATCGCCGCCGATAGCCTGAAGTCTGCCCTCGCCATCGGGCTGCGCAAGCAACAAGGCGTCAGCACCCATCTCGTCATCCTGTTGCAGCAGATGCTCATAGAGCAGGCTCGAATGCAGCCAAGCGACGATCTGCCCGGCATGGCCGTGCTGAAATCCGTAGGGAATGGAAACAAACCCTGAGCGATGATTGCCGCGGATGCTGATCGTACGCTGTCGGGTCGCGATTGGATTGGCGGCAGGACTGGGTGTGGGCAGATCGGCGTCGTCGACGGCAAGCCCCGGCCGCTGCACGTCGACCAGAATCCGGCTGGCCTCGTCCAGCAGCACGAGCCGATGGTAAATCACTTGGTCAGCGATCTGGATATGCTGAATGAGGTCGCTGAAAAGCTCTCGAATCAAGGTCAGATCTTGTTCGGGAGCAGCATGCGCAGGCCTGCTCGGCATATGCTGTTCGAACAGCCCCTCGATCTCGTGTGAGTGCGCAAGTTGAACCAGATCGTTGGTTCGCTCATCGAAGAACGAGTCAAGCGCTGATACGCTGTCGATGGATTGCTCATGCATCTGCTCCACCAGGGTCTGCTGCAAGTGTACCCTGGTCTTATAGTTGTCGAACAACAGCAATGCCAGCGAGATCAGTAACGCGGCCGCAACGAGCAGGGTGAGGTACTTCAATTGTGGTGCTTGCAATGGGGCGACCGATGCTTTGTTTGTCTCGAGAGCCGTCAGTCTGCAGGCAACGAATCAGGGCAGCAGCATGCCTTCGCGCACGATAAACTCGACGATCGCATTCAGCCCCTGTCCGCTGCGCAGATTGGTAAAGACGAAGGGCCGCTCACCGCGCATGCGTTCGGCGTCGCGCTGCATGATCTCCAGCGATGCGCCAACATGGGGTGCGAGGTCGATTTTGTTGATCACCAGCAGGTCCGAACGGGTGATGCCCGGTCCGCCTTTGCGCGGGATTTTCTCGCCCTCGGCCACGTCGATGACATAAATGGTCAGATCAGCGAGTTCCGGGCTAAAGGTTGCGGCCAGGTTGTCGCCGCCGCTTTCGATTAAAATCAGGTCCAGATTTGGAAACAGCGTCTGCAAATCCTCCACCGCGGCCAGGTTCATTGACGCATCCTCGCGGATTGCCGTGTGTGGACAGCCGCCGGTCTCGACACCGACGATGCGCCGCGCCTCTAGCGCCTGACTGCGGATCAGGTATTCGGCGTCCTCCCGAGTGTAAATGTCGTTGGTGACCACCGCGATTTGATATTGGTCGCGTAAGCGCTTACACAGCGCATCCAGCAAGGCCGTTTTGCCGGAGCCGACGGGGCCACCAACACCAACGCGCAGGGGAGAGGAATTTGACATGCTTCGGGGCTCGGTTTCTGTTTTCAGGTGCTGATCTTCGGGTGCTTCGGAACGCTTCGCCGATAAGCTCGAATTTACTCGTCAGGCGATTGGCTTAGGCCTAATCTACCATGATGATGCGCGATAACGTTCGTCTTCGAAAAGGATGCGTAACGGCTGGTACCGCCATCATGAACGAAACAGCCGCGTATATTGCTGTTCATGACGGGCGCTGGCAATGGCCAGGGCGACACTTGATGCGCCGATTTCATCGTCGGTCAGGCGCAGGCCGGTCTCCACCACCGTCGGCAGTTGCGCGCTGAGTCGAGCAAGTGCCTGCTGGCCCTGACGTTGCCCAAGGGGTACGATCTTGACCCCTGCGAGCATTAGATTCTCTGCCCAGGCCCAGGCATAGCCCAGCGCCATCGGGCGCGTCTCCACGCCCCAGCGCCGTGCCGCGAAGGCGAAGCCCGCGGCCTGACTTCGGGCCAGCAATACGTGCAATGCATCTGCTCTTGGCAATGCCCAGGCGCGCAACAGGTCCGCCAGCGCCCTACCCCGATGGCCCTCCTCGGCACGCAGTTCCGAGGATTCGCGACCGGCCAGCAGCAGATCGATCCAGTTGGCCAGGGCTGCGTCCGCAGCCGCGTCGACGGCGTCTGCCATGCGCACCAGCAGGGGCAGGTCAAGACGCGCGAGCGATTGCTCGAGCTGATCCGAAACCCAGTTCTCCAGGTCAGCGGCGCTGCGCAACCAGCCCGCCTCTACCGCCCACTCAATGCCTTGGGAGTAGGTAAAGGCGCCGGTTGGCAATGTCGGGCTGACCAGATGCAATAAGCGCAACAGGGCGAGATCGGAATCTGCACCCCGGCGGGGTTCAATGTCGATGTCGGTCATCGTCGCCGGCGTGACCGCCATAGGCACCGGGTTCGGGTTCGAAGGGTGCATCCTCTACGCTCACCTGGAGCCCGAGACCGCGCACCATGGCATCGAGTACATGGTCATGCAGCCAGCGCAGTCTGCCCGGCTCGATCTGTAGGGCGATATGCCGGTTTCCCAGGTGATAACAGGCCCTAGCCAACAACAACGGATCATCGCAAAGCGCGCTGGACAGGCGCTCCGGGGCCGCGACGATGCGCACCACCAACCCCTCTTCGGAAGCCAGCAGATCGCCGTCTTTGAGTATTTGTCCGCGCGGCAAAAGAATGCCAACCTCACGACCGTCGTCAATGCGGATGCGCAATCGCGAGCGCACGCGCTGTTCCAGCGTCAGCGCTACATTGGCATCGACGCGCTCAGCCAATTCAATACGCTTGGTCAACAGCGGCAGCGTAGAACAAGACATCGCGTTACGAAATAAAATCAAACATTGAAATAGAAATAAAGACTGAAGTAGAGTAAGAACGAATTATTCGGAAGTCGCCAAGTAACAGAAGACCTTGGATACATTTTACACTCGACTGCTGCATTTCCGAAGACACTCGAAGATACTGGACGCCCAGGAAACGCACGCTTTATTGAGCCCGACGAAGCACAGCGGCACCGGCTCACTACTAGGAGGACGCATCGATATGCGAAGCTTTGTGGTTTCGGCAGCAGGCCTGCTGATGTTCGCCGCCACCGCGGCATCGGCCTTTCCGACCCTGTCGAACATGGTGGTTTTCGGCGACAGTCTATCGGACAACGGCAATCTGTTCGAAGCAACCGGCAACACTGTCCCGGATGCTACCTACTATGACCAGGGCCGTTTTCAGAACGGCCCAAGCTATGTCGAACTCCTTTGGGACGATTTGGGTTTCGACGGCGACCTGACGCCACGCATCTATGGTCCGAGCGCGCCACAAGGTACGAATTACGCCGTCGGTGGCGCCCGCTCGCGCTACTCGGTGTCCGACCTCGATGCCGACGATCTACCACCCGCACTCGGCGATCCAAATCCGCCCGCGGCCTTCAGCTTGCGCGCCCAAGCTGCTCAATATCTTGCTGATATCTCGAACAGCGCGGATGCCAACGCCCTGCACGTGGTCTTCTCCGGCGACAACGACGTTATCGATATCCTCAACGTGGCGCAACAGTTCGATACCAATCGCGCGCTCGATTACCAAGCTCAGTCCGTCGGCGATCTGCAGCTTGTACTGGATGATTTGATTGGCGCTGGCGCCCGCCATTTCTTGGTTCCGAGCGTCCTCGACATCAGCGTCACACCCGAGATCATTGCCCTCGGCCAGAACTCCCCTGGTTATGTGGATGCAGCCAGATCCCTTACCTTATCGTACAATCAGGCCGTTGATGACATACTCGCGGCCTACGCCGGCATGACTGATATTGAGATCATACGCACTGATCTGTTTCCGCTGCTTGGAACCTTGGTGGATAATCCGCAGGCGTTTGGATTTACCAACGGTTCGGACCCATGCCTAGTGAATTTCTTCGTTTTGCCGCCGCGCACAGGCGACGTCAGTATCTGCAACGCACCGGATGAGTATATCTTTTGGGACGCTTTACACCCGAGCGCCGCTTTCCACCGAATCTTGGCCGACACCCTGATCGCCGACACCCTGATCGCTGGCATCCCGGTTCCCGGCGTGATTTTCCTACTGGTACCGGGTTTGCTGGGAATCATGTACATCGGTGCCCGAGGGTAACTGCGTTTTATGTTTCACCCCCTCCCCCGCGCCTGAACGGCGGATCAGCAGCCGGAATTGCAATGCAACGGACTACGTCAGAACAAGCCGTGTCAGAATAAAAAGTAGCGTTGAGCCATCGGCAATACATCGAGGGGCTCGCAGGTGAGCAATTGCCCGTCGGCACGCACCTGATAGGTCTGCGGGTCCACCTCGATATCGGGTTGCCAGGAATTCTGGACCATGTCTGCCTTGGTGACCTGGCGTACCTCCCTGGCAACGCCAATCATGCGTTTCAGCCCCAGCCGCTGGGCAATTGCGTCCTGCATCGCCCATTGCGAGACGAAGGTCATCGCGGTAGCGCCAATGGCTTTACCGAAGGCTCCGAACATGGGCCGATAATGCACTGGTTGCGGAGTCGGGATGGATGCGTTCGGGTCGCCCATCGGCGCCGCGGCGATCAGACCGCCTTTGACGATCAGGCTCGGCTTGGTGCCGAAAAAGGCTGGCTTCCACAGCACCAGGTCCGCCAATTTGCCCACTTCCACTGAACCTACCTCGTGTGCAATACCATGGCTGATCGCTGGGTTGATGGTATATTTAGCGATATAACGCTTGGCGCGGGCATTGTCGTGCTCGGGCGGATCACCGGCCAGAGCGCCACGCTGCAATTTCATTTTGTGAGCCGTCTGCCAGGTACGAAGAATTACCTCGCCGACTCGGCCCATGGCCTGTGAGTCCGACGCGATCATGCTGAAAGCGCCCAGATCATGCAAGATATCCTCGGCGGCAATGGTCTCGCGGCGGATGCGCGACTCGGCAAAAGCAACATCTTCGGGAATCGACGGCGACAGGTGATGACAGACCATCAACATGTCCAGATGCTCGTCGACTGTATTGATCGTGTAGGGGCGGGTCGGATTGGTCGAGGACGGCAGCACATTGGGTAGACCCGCCGCCTTGATGATGTCTGGCGCATGCCCGCCGCCGGCGCCCTCGGTGTGATAGGTGTGAATACAGCGATCCCCGAACGCGGCGATCGTATCCTCGACGAAGCCGGACTCGTTCAGCGTGTCGGTATGAATGGCCACCTGCACGTCCATCTTTTCTGCAACGCTCAGGCAACAGTCGATGGCGGCCGGTGTGGTGCCCCAATCCTCGTGCAATTTCAGTCCCATGGCACCGGCGCGCACCTGTTCCTCCAGCGGGTTCGGCTGACTGCCATTCCCCTTGCCGAGAAAGCCCAGATTCATTGGTAAACTTTCCGCGGCCTGCAGCATGCGATGGATGTTCCACGGGCCTGGCGTGCAGGTGGTGGCATTGGTGCCAGTCGCCGGACCGGTGCCGCCACCGAGCATGGTCGTGATGCCGGACATCAACGCTTCTTCGATCTGTTGTGGACAGATGAAATGAATGTGGGCATCGATACCGCCGGCAGTCAGAATCTGACCCTCGCCGGCGATCACCTCGGTGCCCGGCCCGATCAAAATATCGACGCCGGCCTGGATATCCGGATTGCCGGCCTTGCCGATACCGGCAATGCGTCCATCCTTGATGCCAATATCGGCCTTGACAATGCCCCAGTGGTCCAGGATCAGCGCGTTGGTGATGACGCTGTCCATCACCTCGTCCGCCTGGCGCTGACACTGGCCCATGCCGTCCCGGATCACCTTGCCCCCGCCGAACTTGACCTCGTCGCCATAGTGGGTGCGATCTTCCTCTACCTGAATGATCAGTTCGGAGTCGCCGAGGCGAACGCGGTCGCCCTGGGTCGGACCGTACATGGATGCATAGGCGGCCCTGCTGATTTTGCTCATGGCGCGCTGTCTCCTGTTTGACTTGCTGCCCGATCTGTCGCTTGTTTAGGGGCATCTTGATCAGCAGCATCCAGCGCTCCCATCACCTTGCCATTGAAACCATAGACCTGCCGCTCGCCGGCGAAGGGAACCAGATCCACGGTGCGCGACTGGCCTGGTTCGAAGCGCACCGCGGTGCCGGCGGGAATGTCCAGCCGATGGCCGCGGGTGGCCTCGCGTTCGAAGCGCAATGCCGCATTGGTTTCGTAGAAATGATAATGGGAGCCGACCTGGATCGGACGGTCGCCGGTGTTGGCAACCGACACGCTGAGCACCGGGCGGCCAGCGTTGAGCTCGATGTCTCCGGGGGCGGTCAGGATCTCACCGGGGGTCATGTTGTTTCCTCATGGCGGTCTGTTGGCTGCTGGAAGGGCGTGCGCGCATCGGCCGGACACACGCAGGTACTGGTTCGGTGACAGTGGGCAATTCAAATAATCGGGTCATGCACCGTGACGAGCTTGCTGCCATCGGGGAAGGTTGCCTCCACCTGCACTTCGTGAAGCATGTCTGCAATACCATCCATGACATCGTCGCGACTCAGTAATGTGCGGCCAAAGTCCATCAGCTCGGCAACCGTTTTACCCTCGCGCGCACCTTCTACGATCGCACAGCTGATCAATGCCACGGCCTCGGGGTAATTCAGCTTCAAGCCCTTTGCCTTACGCCGCTCGGCCAATAGACCGGCTGTAAACAACAATAGCTTGTCTTTTTCTCGAGGTGTCAGTTGCATCAGGGTGTTCTCTTAGCGCAGGTTGCAGAACGATCGAGCGGGATTCGTAAAATGACAACGACACTGAGTAACCACACAATAATAAGCTATACGCCCACTCGCACCCCATCCGGCAAAACCACCTCCATGCTCAGCGGCAAATGATCGGAAAGGGCATAATCCAGGACCCGGGCGGCGCTGATTCCCAGTTCTGAGGAAGTCAATATATGGTCCAGATTGCGCTGCGGCCGCCAACTGGGGAAGGTTTTCAGTTCGCAGTCGAACCCGCGCAGACCGGCCCGATGGATGGCTCTTTTCAATGTCAGCGAGCGGCAGCCACAGTTGAAATCACCCATCAGGACGATAAACCGATAGCGCTCGGCCATTTCCACCAGGTAATCTAACTGGAGTCGTCGGGCGCGCCAGCCAAGCGCCAGGTGCAATACGCAGATTGCCAGAGGTTCCTGATGAGTGGTCCGATACTCGATCAGTAATGCACCGCGACCGGGCATGCCGGGCAATTTGTGTGAGACAACGCGACTGGGGCGTAGCCGGCTGAGCATACCGTTGCTGTGCCTGGCCAGGCTGCCGAGTTCGCGATTGACTTGCTTATGCCAAAATGGAAAACCGCCGACGCGGGCGAGAAATTCGGTTTGGTCGACAAAGTTACTGCGTAGACTGCCGGCGTCGACCTCTTGTAGCCCAACCACGTCGTAGCCTTTCAGTAGAGCGCCGATGCTGGTCAGGTTGCGTTGGCGCTCACCATGAGGTAACAGGTGCTTCCAGCCGTTGGAAACGTAATCACGATAGCGTCGGGAGTGGATGCCCGCTTGAATGTTATAGCTGAGCAGTCGCAATCGATCCATCGGGACTGCTGGTCCCGGCGCAACGGGCGTCGTGGTGGATTGTTCGACGCGCCAGTCGAGACCTCGCCCAGACAATGCTGTGCGAAATAAATAAGACGGCCTGGCGGCCGTCTTCTTAGCAAGGCTGCGCGGGATGTTTATTGACCCAGACCCTCGATGTAGGAGGAGAGGGCAGCAATCTCTTCGTCGCTCAGGCGTGCCGCGACGCCGCGCATCATGGCGTTAGGGTCATTTTTGCGTTCCGCAGAACGCCAAAGTTTCAGCGTCTGATCGGTATATTCCGAATATTGGCCTGAGATGCGCGGAAACTTGGCGAGGTTGCTGCCCAGCCCGGCGGGACCATGGCAGCCGGAGCAAGCCGGTACGCCGGTTTCTGGATTGCCTGCGCGGTAGAGCTTCTCGCCCAATGCGACCAGCTCGGCCTCGGCCGTGCCGCCGGTTTGCTGCAGGCTGGAGTAATAGGCGGCGAGGTTGGCCATTTCTTCCTCTGTCAGAGGCATGGCCATTGGCGACATTTGTGCATTCCAGCGCTCGTTGGCTTTGAAGTTTTGCAGTTGTTTATAGATGTAATTCGGATGCTGGCCAGCAAGCTTGGGCCAGATTGGCTGGCCGGGTATGCCATTGCCGTCAAGCCCATGACAGGCCTGGCAGATTTGACTTGCTTTTTCTTTCCCTTTCTGCGCATCGCCGTTCAGTCCAACAGCCGATTCGTCGGAGGCGAGCGCTTGGGCGGAGATGAATGTAGAGACGATGGCGACGGCGATGATGCCGGACATCAGTGAATTATTCATGTTACTGACCGATGCATTTTTCGATGGTGATGGAGAGCAGTGTCCGTGGATAAGGGATTCGGTGCCTGAGAGCACGCGAAAAATTTGGACATGTATATCAGGAAAGCCCGATATAGGTCAATGACGGACTGATCTGCCTTGGCTCGAACATGGATAGAATAAAATGCGAAAAGTTCCATCAGCTTGCTGAGGCGAAAGGATGACGACGACCAGACGACGGCGATCGGATACGTACAGCAGGTTGTTTTACTGGCCGCCTCGCGACCCGTCTGGGTGGCCAAGCTGAGCGGCCGGCTTGTGTGTGCTCGGAATCTGTCCGCTGGGCATGATGGTGCGTACCGGTGCGGTTAATACCAGTTCATTATCCTGGTCGAACAGCAGCGTCAGAGATACTTCATCGCCAGGCTGCAACTGCTGCTTCAGTCCGATCAACATCACATGTAAACCGCCGGGTTGAAGCGATAACGTCGAATTGGCTGGCAGATCGATCTGTTCGACCTTGCGCATTTTCATCATGCCGTCTTCCATACGATGAGTGTGCAATTCCGTCACCTCCGCCGCCGGACTCGCTGCGCCAACCAACGCGCGGTCCTGATCGCTGGCGTTGCTGATTTGCATGAATACCGCGCTGTTGGGCTGACCTGGAGGTACAGCCCGAGCATAGGGTGCATTGACGACAATCGGCCCGTCCGCCAGCACCGATTGTGCTGCAAGAACCGACACGAACACCGAAAACGAGAGTAGGACCAGGCAAAAGGGCCTGATTTTTTTCATTTGTGATTACCTTGTGTTGAGTGAAAGGCGAGCAGGACTTGGCGCTGGGTTGGTTTCTCTCCGACAATTGCCCTAGTGGAGCGGTACAGAAATCCCGAGGCGGTTCGTTGTCGTTGTCGTAATCGTAGTCGTTATCGAGCATTCGGCTAAGACGATTATGACAACGACAACGACAACGACAACGACAACGATAACGATAACGACCGGAGACTGTCTTGGAACATCTGCACCGAGGCACTAGTGCTCTGCTGCGGAAGTCGCGACACCGTTTGCAGTCGTCATCGATAACCCAGGATGAGCGATTAAGACAATGACAAATAGCAGAAACGGTAGCGGGACACCCGTAGCGCTGCACTAGTCGTCGCCCAGATGCATGCGAATGACCTCGACCAGCCGATCTGCTGGTGTCGCGTGCTCCAAGCTCTCCACCAAATGTCCCGCGCGGTCTACTACATAGGTGTAGGAGGAGTGATCCACCATGTAGCCCATGGCTGATGTGCTCTGTTCAGAACGTTGATAGGCAGCACCGTAGCGAGCGGCCACCTCGGCGATTTCGGCCTCATTACCGGTCAGGCCGAGAATATCCGGATTGAAATAGTCGGCGAAGGTCCGCAGGCGCTCGACGCTGTCTCGTTCTGGATCGACGCTGATGAATAGTACCTGAACCGATTTCCGCTCGCTCTCAGTGAGCTGCTTTAGCGCCAAAGAGATAATGGCCAAATTGGTCGGGCAGATGTCTGGACACCAGGTATAGCCGAAATAGATCAGCACCACTTTGCCGCGCAGATCGGACAGGCTCAGCGGCCCTCGCCAGGAATTCAGCCTGAAATTACCGCCAGCAGGTTCTGCCACAAGCCCGAGCTGGCGATGCTGCCCCTGATTGGCGTCCTGAGTCGGCTGCCAATACCAGATTAACCAGGCCAACAGCAGGCACAGCAGCAGTACGACAATGGATAAACCCCGCTTGAGCATCACTGGACCTGAATGAACCTGATCTGAACGTGGGAAATGAACTCAGGCTGGACGATCCAGGCTGAACTTTGGGCTGACCTGAGCTGGCTAAGCTATGGCGGCGCGATGATGGACGGCCAGATCAGTGTAATGCAAGGCAACATAGTCTAGATAGTCTAGCTCAGAATCGGTCAGCTTGCGGCCACGTTTTGCTGGTGCGCCAATATAAAGCCAACCGCCTTCAAGCTGCATACCTGGGGTTACCAAGGTACCAGCTGCAAGCATGACCTGCGGCTTCAGTACGGCCCGATCGAGCACCCGGGCACCGATGCCGATCAAGCAGTGGTCGTGAATCTCGCAGCCATGCAGCATGGCCTGGTGGCCCACTGTGATTCGCTCATGGAGGATGGTCGGCGCCCCACCGGGTAAGAATCGGCTGTCGTGGGAAACGTGCAGGATGCTGCCATCTTGCACATTGGTTTCGGCGCCAATGTGTATGCGGTGGATATCGCCACGCACCACGACCGTGGGCCAGATCGACGCTTTCGCACCGATTTCGACATTGCCAATGATGACGGCACTCGGATCAATATAGGCATCCGGGGCGATGTTTGGCTCAAGGCCTCGGTAGCTGCGGATGTTATTCATCAGGCTCCTCGAGTTAATGTTAGTCATGGATTGGAGATTGTTCGCGGATGCTAGCACGGGGCGCTGGGGTTCGCCGTGACCTCTCGCAGCCTTTGCCATGCTCGGATGCGTTGCGTACCCTCGTGCAACCCAAACCTCGATTTGCCCGGAATACCCATGAAACAAGCTAAATCCATGAAACAAGCTATGCGAATCATCTTCACCGTTTTTTGTGTGTTGCTGTGGATCGGTCTCGACGCATTGGTCAATCCTGTTCTGGCCGAAACGCCGTTTGTCAACGATGCGCAGCTCGATGCTCCAAGCAGTGTGATCAAGAAAGACAAAAAATGGCAAGAGCAGAAAGTACGCTTGCCAGCCTGGCCCAAAGACGCCGATTTAGTGGAGATCAAGCTCGACGGACCCGAGGACGAATTCCGCCACTTCATCGATAGCCGCAGCCTGCGCACCGGCGGCGACGGCGTCGTACGCTACACCCTGGTGACGGAGTCCGCTTACGGTGCTCGCAATATCGGCTACGAGGGAGTGCGCTGCACGCCGCGGGGCAGGTACAAAATCTATGCCTATGGAAGCGGTTCCAATTTCATACCCACCAACAGCGGCGAGCAATGGCGGCCGATTGACGAGCACTCGCGCGATCGCCTTCGCTATGAACTTTGGCGTCATTACCTCTGTATGCCAAGGCTATTCAAGCCCCGCCAACGCAAGGATCAGCTGCGTATGCTGAAAAGCGGACGCATCCCACAAGTGGAAAATGCGGGTTTTATCAATGAATGAGGTGTCGAAGGAAAGGGTGCTGACTGCAAAGAATGTAAGGATTCACCGCAGAGAGGCAGAGGGGCCAAGGCGCCGCACCCGCAAGCGGACCTTTAGCAGCCGTGGGAGCCGCTCGGTGTAGGAGCCCGCTTGCGGGCGACCCGGCAAATGCTACCAGCGGATCGGACGCAAGCGCCGCGCCTTCCCTGGGAGAAAGGCTGTAGGCCACTGTCTTCTCGACAAGCTGACTGAAGACACCCCAGGGTGCAAGCCGCCCAGCGCAACTTGATCGGGATCGGGATCGGGATCGGGATCGGGATCGGAAAAACATGACATCAGGGCGTGAGAAACCTAATGTTTACTGGGCGCTGCCTTCAAGCATGCAAGGAACTTCATGCTAGTTGAGTGACTGAACATTCTACGCAGATAGCATCCGAAGGAAAATCAGCGGTCCTAACATGAGCTCCGGCATGCGCCCCAAAGCGAAATCGACACAAGACCAGCGATCGCATCAGCCGGACTTTGAAACTCGTCGGCCGGCACCGATTATCTCTCTAGCCCCACCTCGCGCACGAGCGTCGTGGTTCCCACAATGCAGCCCCGAGATGATGCCCCGATGGACAATCCGCTGTTAGAAAATACCCCGCTGCCCGCTTTCAGCCGCATCCGCCCGGAACATGTGGAACCGGCCATCGATCAACTGCTGGCTGACGGGCGTAAACTGATCGCGCGCCTGGCCGCGGTGGCTGGGCAAGCCACTTGGGAAAATTTCGTCGACCCGATCGAGCAGGAAGACAACCGTCTTTCCCGGGCCTGGTCGCCGGTAAGCCATTTGAATTCGGTAATGAATTCAGAAGAGTTGCGCGCGGCCTACAATGCGTGCCTACCTAAACTGAGCGACTATGCCAGCGAGGTGGGCCAAAATCAGGATCTATACCGCGGCTATGAGCGCATTTCCAAGCAGCCGGGCTTGAATGCGGCGCAAAGCAAAATGCTGCAGAACACGCTGCGTGATCTACATCTGGCCGGCGTCGACCTGCCGGCCGACAAAAAAGCGCGTTATCGGGAAATCAACCAGGAGCTCAGCCAACTGACCAGTAAATTCTCCGAGAATGTACTGGATGCTACCAATGCTTGGCACAAACAGCTCGACAACGAACAACAGCTTGCCGGATTGCCCGCCAGGGCCTTGGCCCTGGCGCGCCAGCATGCGCAGGAACGTGAGCTGGATGGCTGGGTGCTGACCCTTGATTTTCCATCGTTCGAGCCGGTTATGCGCTATGCCGAGGACCGCGAATTGCGACGCGAGATCTACGAGGCATTCACCACCCGCGCTTCCGACCAAGGGCCGGATGCTGGCCGCTGGGATAACAGCGAGACGATGGAGCGCATCCTCGAACTACGGCATGAACAGGCACAGCTGCTGGGCTTTGCCAACTATGCCGAGCTGTCGCTGGCGCCCAAAATGGCCCGCGATACCGACGAGGTGATGACCTTCCTAAACGATTTGGCCGAACGATCCGTGGCTCAGGCGCGTGGCGAACTGGACGAACTCGCAACTTTTGCACTCACCGAGCACGGTATCGAAGAGCTGCAGCCCTGGGATCTGGCCTATTGGTCGGAGAAATTGCGCCAACACCGTTACGACATCAGCGACGAAGAACTAAAACCATATTTTCCGCTAGAGGGTGTCATCGACGGCATGTTTGCAGTGGCGGAAAAATTATTTGGCGTTACCATCCAGCGCGTGGATAGCGTATCTGAAGGAATCGACATCTGGCATCCAGATGTACGCTTCTATCGCATCCTGGATACGAGTGACGAGACCAGGGATGCGAACAATGGAAAAGTGCGCGCCGAATTTTACCTCGACCCCTTTGCACGCAGACGCAAGCAAGGCGGCGCCTGGATGAATGGTGCCATCAGCCGTCTGCATATGGCAGATCACAAACAGCACCCAGTTGCTCATCTGATCTGTAACTTCACTCCTGCCGTCGATGGCCACCCATCGCTATTGACCCACCGCGAGGTCGAAACCCTATTTCACGAATTTGGCCACGGATTGCACCATATGCTGACCAGGGTGGATTATCCGCCAGTGGCTGGCATCAACGGCGTGCCTTGGGATGCAGTCGAATTGCCCAGCCAATTCATGGAAAACTGGTGTTGGGAACGCGCATCCCTCGACCTGTTTGCCGCGCACTGGGAAACCGGGGAGCGAATTCCCGAGGATCTGTTCCAGCGCATGACCGCGGCGAAGAACTTCCAGTCGGCAATGCAGATGGTACGCCAGCTCGAGTTCGCCCTATTCGATTTTCGTATACATATGGAATACGACCCGTCCCGCGGTGGTCGTATTTATGAAATCCTGGATCAGGTCCGCGATCAGGTTGCCGTGCTCAAGCCTCCGGCAAACAACCGCTTTGCTCACGGCTTCTCGCACATCTTCGCAGGTGGTTATGCAGCCGGCTATTACAGCTACAAATGGGCCGAAGTCCTCTCCGCGGATGCCTTCTCTTTATTCGAGGAACACGGCATTTTCGACCAAACCTCTGGGCACGCCTTCCGTGAGACTATTCTGGAACAGGGCGGCTCCGCCGATGCGATCGATCTCTATACCAGGTTTCGCGGTCGAGAGCCGAGCGTGGATGCACTACTCAGGCATTCGGGCATTGCTGCTGCCTGAACCATTTCGATGGGAAATCGGAGCTTCCCGATCGAGATTTTGTCGTCGCGCAACTTTATCTACCGGACCTTTAGGAATCGAGGCCAGAGACGAGGTTCTCGATTCCTTCGATGTCCAGCGCATCGACTCAGTCTCACAAACACCCACTCACTCCAGAATAAAGTTCAGTTCATCGCAGAGACGCGCAACACGCTGAGAAGAGACTACATTCGCCTCTGCGTCTCCGCAGTGAATATCCCTCGGATCTTTCATACAAGACGAGCCTGGCACAGCGGGCGAGCCGGCCTGCGCAGGCAAGACTGCATGAGGGGTGCAACCCGCCCATGGTCCCTCTATGGGCGGGTTGCCGCGACGTCGAGGCCGGACGAGAAGACAAGCCAGGTGGCCTGTTTCTCCACAGCAATCGTCTTAAATGCATGCTCGTGACTTTTAGGTCATGCAGCTAGTGCCTCGGTGCAGATGTTCCAAGACAGTCTCCGGTCGTTGTCGTTGTCGTTGTCATAATCGTCTTAGCCGAATGCTCGATAACGACTACGATTACGACAACGACAACGACAACGAACCGCCTCGGGATTTCTGTACCGCTCCACTAGGTACTCAGGATGGGTTGGATTTCCTATCCGTAATCGTCTTAGCCGAATGCTCGATAACGACTACGATTACGACAACGACAACGACAACGAACCGCCTCGGGATTTCTGTACCGCTCCACTAGGTACTCAGGATGGGTTGGATTTCCTATCCGTCAGCTTGTATCGGTACAATGGCCGGACAGGCTCCCAGCAGCCTCCATCCGAGCGGTATGTCAGAGATTCCGTGTCAGCTCAGCGCGGTCTGCAATCGCGGCCAATCGGTGTTTTCTGCGTAACGACAAATCGGGATGATCCATGTACAGCCTGCTGATCCTTTTCTTCGTCCTGGCCATCGCCATCTCCTTTCTCTGCTCCCTGTGGGAAGCGGTGCTGTTGAGCATTACGCCCTCCTACGCCCAGGTGAAGCTCAAGGAGGGCCATCCCCTCGGTCGCCATTTGCAGTCGTTCAAGCAGGACATCGACCGACCACTGGCGGCGATCTTGACTCTGAACACCATCGCCCATACCGTAGGTGCCATCGGCGTTGGCGATCAGGCGGCCAAGATCTGGGCCGACGCCAACCCTCTGATTACGGGGCTGCTGATTCCGGTCGCCATGACCCTGGCAATCCTGATCCTCTCCGAACTCATCCCCAAGACCCTGGGAGCCACCCACTGGCAACAGCTCGTGCCCTTCACCGTGCGCTCGCTGCGCCTCGTGATCCTGCTGCTCTGGCCACTGGTCTGGTTCAGCCAGCTCCTGACGCAGGTATTGAAGCATGACGAGTCGATGACCGTGTTCAGCCGCTCGGATTTTCTGGCCATGGCGGAGATCGGGGCGGATCAGGGGGTGTTCGAGCAATACGAGAGCCGCTTCATCCACAACCTGCTCCGCCTCGGCAGCGTTCGCGCGGTCGATTGCATGACTCCGCGCACCGTGGTGATGGCCGCAGACGAGACCACGAGCCTGGCGGACTTCGTCGCCGCCAATCCCGAGCTGCGCTTTTCGCGCGTCCCCTGCCATGAGAGCGGCAACAAGGATCATGTCACGGGCTATTTCCTCAAGTCCGAAGCACTCACACGGATCATTGCGCAACAGGGCGCGGCACTCATCCAGGCGATCCGCAAGGATATCCTGGTGGTGGATGAGGAGACCCCTATCCAGCAGGTCTTCGATCGCTTTCTGGAGGTACGCGAGCACATCGCCTTGGTGGTGGATGAATTCGGCGGCATGGCTGGTATCCTGACCATGGAGGATATATTGGAGACGTTGCTGGGCATCGAGATCCTGGATGAGTCGGACAACACCGTCGACATGCGCGCCCTTGCGCGCAAGAACTGGGAGATCAGGGCGCAACGCAAAGGGCTACTGGTGGAGGGCTCGATACGGGACGACGCGGTTGCCTCCGCGAATCTTTAGCGTAACCGCTTGGCGGCTCGCATAACCCAAGAAAACCTCGCAAACCAACGGTGGCGACCCTGAACTATACTCTTGACCAAGGCGATTTCTGTCGAGAAACAGACCACCTGGCTAGGCTGTCGAAATGTCCTGAGTTTTGATGCCAAACCGATTCCGGGTCTTGGATTGCTTCATCGAACGCACTGGGGAAGCCGAATCGGTATCGGGGTCGCTATCGGAATCGGAATCGAATCCGCTCATCGATCAAAGCAGCCAGCTCGATACCAATCCCTAATGTTGACCTTGACACCGATCCCGACACCGACCCTGACACCGACTCAGCATCCATCAACCGGGAAGCGCTTGTTTTAGTGAGACTGCAGATTTCGACAGCCTACCACCTGGCTTGTCTTCTCGTTCGGCCTCGACGTCGCGAAGGCGAACGAGAATCCGCGCCAGTTGGTCTGTCTCCCTCCGGCAATCGCCTAAGCATGCGCTTCGGTCGCGCTCTATCCGGTCATCATCAAACCCCGATCTCGGGTTTGTCTTGGTTCAGCCCTGGGTTTACCGTCGAGTCATCCCCGGGAATGAAAGACAGCAAGGGGATAACGACATGAAGAGGACATTGACGACGTGACCGCAACTCAGCCGGCGCCCAAACCGCCTTTAACATCCAGACCGAGCAAACGCCAAACCCTATCCTGGGCGCTGTACGACTGGGCCAACTCGGCTTATGCTACGGTCGTCATTGCCGGCTTTTTCCCGGTTTTTTTCACACAATATTGGGCTGCCGACCTGACCTCAGCGCGCAGTACCCAGGTGCTAGGCTATGCCAGCAGCGCTGCTAGCCTGATCCTGGTAGCGAGCGCACCCGTACTCGGCGCTCTGGCTGATCAACTCGGCGCAAAAAAGCGTTTCCTGCTCGGCTTCACGTTGCTCGGTGTGTTGGCCACCGGCGCATTGTATTGGCTCGAGGCAGGCCACTGGGGCCTGGCGCTTGCTCTTTATCTGGCAGGTTTGCTAGGCTTTTTCGGCAGCAACGTCTTTAACGACGCCCTGATTACCGATGTCGCTGCCGTCGAGGACTACGAGCATGCATCATCCTTGGCCTATGCCCTGGGCTACCTGGGCGGCGGTCTGCTGTTTGCATTCAATGTGGTCATGGTCCTCACTCCAGATACTTTCGGTCTCGCGGACAAATCCGATGCTGTGCGCATCGCATTCCTCAGCTGTGCTCTGTGGTGGGCGTTGTTCAGCATTCCGCTCGCATGGTTTGTGCCGGAGAGTCGCGGCATCGGCAGCCGCGGTCTATCTGCCGCCGCGCGCGGCGCTTTCGCCGAATTATCCGCCACCCTCGGTAAGGTGCGCCTTCTACCCAATACATTCCTGTTTTTGGTCGCTTATTGGTTCTACATCGACGGCGTCGACACCATCGTGTTCATGGCGGTCAAGTACGGCCTGGATTTGGGTTTTCCGGATTCCAGCCTGATGGTTGCCCTGCTGATCACCCAGTTCGTCGGCTTCCCGGCCGCACTGGCTTTCGGTCGGCTCGGCGCAGTTTGGGGACCCAAGCCCAGCATCCTGCTCGCCATCGGTGTCTACAGCCTGGTCGTCATTGCCGCCGCCTGGATGCAACGAGTCGAACATTTCTATGCTCTGGCGGTCGCCATCGGCTTGGTCCAGGGTGGTATTCAGGCGCTGAGCCGTTCCCTGTTCGCAAGCCTGATCCCTGCCGGCGAAACTACTGAATTGTTCGGCTTCTACAATATGATCGGCAAATTCGCTGCCGTGCTCGGCCCCTTCCTTGTCGGCACCACCGCTGCCATGAGCGGCGACCCGCGATTCTCCCTGCTACCCATCTTGCTGCTGTTCCTGATCGGCGCTCTGCTGCTCTGGCGCGTGGATGTCGCTGGCGGGCGTGCAGATGCGGTGGCTTTTCATCGGGTGTAATCTGCGTCCATCATCTGACATCGAATGCAGACGGATGCTAGGTTGGCTCCGGGTCGAACAGTCGCTCCTGTGTTCCTGCATCGGGTGTTGCCTTCAAAGAGTGTAAGGATTCACCGCAGAGACGCAGCGTGCGCAGAGGGGCCAAGGCGCCTCGCCCGCAAGCGGACCTTGACCAGCCGTGGGAGCCAGTCGGCGTAGGAGCCCGCTTAAGTGATGGTGCAGAAACAAGCTAAACAGGTTTTTGGCTTGGGTGTCGCCTGCCGACTCATTCGGTACCGCTATCGGCGTCGGTATCGGCGTCGGTATCCAACTGACCAACCCGCTATCCGCCAAGCTCCTCGCTGACCGCG
The DNA here is from genome assembly GCA_016745215.1 of Thiohalocapsa sp. PB-PSB1. GTDB lineage: Bacteria > Pseudomonadota > Gammaproteobacteria > Chromatiales > Chromatiaceae > Thiohalocapsa. Next base: position 6,719,777 of record CP050890.1, on the reverse strand, counting down.
TCGCCACGCTGTCCGAGCTTCGTCAGCATGGCCACACGACGATCGAGCAGTGCCTTTTGCTTGCTGTTGTCGTCTGCGGACAACGCATCGCACACCAGCAAGCACGTCCTCAATCGTAGCGCACTCCAGCGCCGAGCCTCGTGCGCTTTCAAACGACCGGCGTCGATCCCCGCTCGTCGCTTTGCCGTTACCCTCGGCACTGTTCAGCGCGATGGCCTGCGATGCGCGCCTAAGATGCGCACCTAAGATGTGCGCAGGCGTTGATCCTTCGCGTTACGCTGTCCTTTCACATGCTCGCAGTCGCGCTAGGCCCAGCCGACAGACTCGATGGCCGCACGCTAGACGTCGAGCTTCTCATGACCGAATGGCATAGGGCGTTTTCTCTCTCGATTCCGATTCCGATAGCGACCCCGATTGCACTCCGCCGATGTCTGGATAGCGTTGTATAGGTTATTCATGAACCGCTACTTAGGGCGACCCGGCAGGCAATGCCAGCGGAGCGGACCCGAACACCGCGTCTTTCCCCAGCGCGTCTTTCCCCAGCGCGTCTTTCCCAGGAGAAAGGCTGTCGGCCACTGTCTCCTCGACCAATGAACTGAAGACACCCCAGGGTGCAACCCGCCCAGCGCGACTTGATCGGGATCGGGATCGAAAAGACATGGCATCAGGGCCTGAGAAACCTGATGCTGATTGGGTGCTACCTTCAAAGAAGATGAATCAAACTCCATTCTGGTTAATAGCTGAACATTCTACGCAGGCAGCATCCCCTGCATCTGAGTCTTGTCCGCTGCCGCCTTGTCTCATAGCGAAAGGGCTTGGGCGATTTTCTGTGGTGAAACCCACCACCTGGCTTGTCTTCTCGTCCGGCATCGACGTTGCGGTAACCCGCCCATGGAGCGACGATGGGCGGATTGCCGCTGCGCGAAGGCGAACCAGAATCCGGCGCCAGCTGGTCTGTTTCTCTCCGGTAATCGCCTTGGCTCAGGAGGGCGGTGGAATTCGCCCAACCACCTCGAGACCCTTGGCATTGGGCTTAACGACGATGATTTCCCCAGATGCCGGAAATAGGCCGGTCAGCGCGGTGATATTGACCTGATGGGTGACTAAGATCAGCGGCTTGCGGTCAGAGCTTGGATCTACGCTCTGGTTACGGATCAGTTCTAATGCCGCGCTGGTGCGCTCGGCGCGTGCGGCATCATCGCGGAAAAACGAGTTCAGGCTCTGGCTGATACGCACATCGCCAAGATCAAGCAATCGGGCTGTTTCCAAACAGCGACACCACTGGCTGGAATGAACTCTGGCCCTATCAATGCCCTGTGCTCGAAAATGCTCGCCGATGGCACGCGCCTGTGCGCGGCCTCGAGCGGACAAATTGCGTTGGGTTGCACAGTCTTCGACATCGAAATTGGCCGGATCGCCAATGCCGGGCGCCTTGGCATGGCGCATTAGCGCAAGATGTCGTCCGGTTGCCAAGGCTTGCCATGGGTTTGTCGGATCAGCGGCGCTGTTATCGCCAAAAGATGACGCGGCGGTGGCCAAGACGATGCCGATCATGCAGATCAGGGCTAGCAGCAGTGGGCGCATGGTCAATCTCTATTCCCATCGAAACAAACGCGCCGCGCTGACCAGTAGCAGTGCGCCTATTCCCAGCAGCAATGCAAGCTGAGGCAGAATGTCGAGCACGCCGGCTCCGTCGATCATAATGGCGCGTGCGGCGTCGACCAGATGGGTCAGCGGCATCAATTTCGACAGGGCCTGCGCCATGGGACTGGTACCTTCCATCGAAAACCATACGCCTGAGAGCAACAGCATGGGCCAAGACAGCAAATTCAGCAGTCCATTCGCGAGTTCCTCGGTGTGCAGGCGTGCGGCCACCGCCAGGCCTATGCTAATCATACAGAGGGCGCCGGCAGCGTAGATCAGCAACAATGCGGTGAAGGAACCGCGCATCGGAAAGTCCAGCATCATGGATGCGGCCAGGTAAATCAGCGTAATGTTGCCCGATACCACGATCAGTCTGGATAATACCTGCGCGGTAAGGAATTCGATCGGCCGTAACGGTGTGGCTTTGAGTCGCCGCAGAACCCCGTTTTTACGATAACGAACAACAATCCAGCCGACGCCCCAAAGGCCGGAGAACATGACGTTCATGGCCAGCACGCCGGGCAATACCCAGTCCACATAACGCAGTGCCTCGCCAGCGGCCGTGCGACGTTGGGGCGGCGGCGTGGCAGCACTGGGTCGGTCCTCGCGTGCATAGGCGCCGAGCAAGAGTTGTTCGACCAGGGAACCGTTGGTGGAATCGGGGTTGACCCAGTAGGCGGGAAAGCCGCGCAGATCCAGCAGCAAGTCCAATTGGTGACGCTGAACTTTGGCGATCGCTGCGGCAACTGCAGTATCCTGTTGCGTCACAGGTATGAAATCGATATGGCTTGTGCTCAGGAACCCAGCCTGATCCGAAGCGCGTGCTGTCGTCATGTCCAATTCGGGTGCAGCAATGACGCCGACTTTGAACAAGGCCTTGGGTTCTCCGCTGAAAATGAATGCAAAGGCGACGATCATCATGATCGGCATCAATAGGCTCCAGGTCAGACCAGCTCTGTCGCGATAAAACTCGCGGTTGCGGGCGGCGAGGATGGCAAGGATACGCTGCCACATGGAAATCAGCTCCTTAAACTATGGCCGGTGAGCTTGAGGAATAGGTCTTCCAGGGTTGGCGTATCGATCCGCAATGCATTCAATCCGGCACCGACGCGCTCCAGATATTCCAGGGTCGGTTGCACCTGGTCCGTATACAGTTCGATCAAGGTGTCGCGACGCTCGGCATAGTTTGGAAGTGTCTCGGTTTCGGGCCAGGCTGCAGCTGGCAGGCGCACGATAGCTGCTGGAAAGTGTTCCCGCACCAAATCATTCGGGTTGCCGCGGGCGACGATATGACCCTGGTCGACGATGATGATCTCATCGCAAAGCCGCTGTGCTTCCTCCATATAGTGAGTGGTCAGGATCAGGGTTTTACCACGCGCGCGCACTGTCTCGATCAGTGACCAAAAGTTGCGCCGGGCCTGGGGATCAAGCCCAGTGGTGGGTTCGTCCATGAAGATGAGTTCCGGGTCATTGACTAGTGCAATGGCTAACAGCAGCCGTTGGCGTTGGCCACCGGAAAGCTTGCTTGTGTCGCGCTTCAGGATATCGGATAGATTGCATAATCGAATCAGTTCGTCGCGATCGGCAGTGCGCTGGTACAGACTTGCAAACATATTCAGCGATTCTTCAACGCTCTGGAAGTCTTGCAATGAGGTGGCCTGAAACTGGATACCAATGGATTGACGGAAATCAGCATCTAAGGCTTTGCCGCGGAATAAGACTTGCCCCGATGTGGGGGGTCGGATGCCTTCGAGCATCTCCAAAGTTGTCGTTTTGCCGGCGCCGTTGGGGCCAAGTAGGCCGAAACATTGTCCAATTCGCACCGAGAAGCTCAAATCATCGACAGCCGTTACCCCCGGGTAGATTTTTTGCAGGGAGCGGGCCTCGATCAGCGTGGCTGCGGGGAGCATAAGTGATTGATTCCTTCAAGAGTTAACGGGCTAGGCTTAAGCTGAATTCAATGCATTTCGAGCTGCGTGATGCGATGCGCTCATGCCCTCTAGAACCAGCGCCAAGAGTGCGGAATGAAAAGCCGTTGCCGTTTTTCTCTCATACTAAGCGTTGAGCCGAGGGAGGTTTCAAGGACATTGCATAGTTGCCCCTAGGCCACCCTGAAGCCATAGGATGATTTCTGTCGAGGGAGCACCACTTGGCTTATCTTCTCGTCTCGCATCGACGACATTGCCGCTGCGCGAGGGCGAACGAAAATCCGGTGCCAGTTGGTCTATTTCTCTCCGGCAATCGCCTCGCTTGATACTGGTCGAGTAGAAATCGACTTGATGCGACCTTGATGCGACCGGTGCAGCGGTGCGGATATTCCGCTACCGTTTCTGCCATTTGTCGTTGTTGTAATTGCTCATCGCAGGTTATCGATGACGACCACGATTACGATAACGACTGCAAACGGTCTCGCGACTTCCGCAGCAGAGTACTAGGCTTCATTTTCCTTATTTGTGCTGATGTTAAAGGGTACATAGGCGGGGCAAAAGCCGATTGCGGAGGTGGTCAGCGGGAACAATCCGATCAGGGTCAGCCACCAGGTATTGGTGACAATGCCTGCCAGGATCAGAATGCCAGCGGCGATTAGGCGTAGATCCCGATCTTTCTTTCCCATATTCTTGGTCATGACAACATACTCTATTGTTAGAATGTGACTGAGAAACGCGATGATGCGCGTTTGCCGGTATGCGAATATTCGACGTGCGCCTTCCGGCATCCCGATGACTCCGGGGATATGGGTACTGCCACGCCAAAATTCCCGCTGTTGTCCGCAAATCCGGCGCGCGCAGTATACTGACAAGCCATCAAGCAATCGTGACGCGACTGCAACCCAAGGAGACTGTGACGGTATTCAACCCTTATGCGTGGGATGCGGTGCCCAGAGAGCCGAGGATGCATTCCTGATCAAGATCGAAAGCGGGAATTCCACATTGACAAATCCTGGATTTTCGGCTCGAGGCGCCGATCTCGATACCGACAGCGAGTCCAATCTCCAATCGAACAATCGCACAGTCTCTAAAGCACGGGCGCAATCGCCATTTGCACAAGTATCGGGTTTGGTGGTGAGATTCTCATTATCTAGGGCACTGCCACATTGCCCGTTCGTCATCTGCTATCGTCAATCTTCGACGAAGGCGCATCCTGAAGAGGTCACCGCTGCCGACATGCATCGAATTCAACCGCCCCGACTGCTGTTCTGGGCAGCTATCCTGTTTCTGGCATCGCTGGCCGCGAAGCCCTGGCTGGAACTCGTATTTATTCAATATGCGGCGGAACCGCGCGCGGTGACGGCACGCGGGGTCCTCGCCGACGACGAACTCGCCACCATCGAGATCTTCGACTCCGCGAGTCCATCGGTGGTCTACATCAGCACCACCGGGGAGTGGCTCAGCCCCTGGACGCGCAATCTGACCGAGGTCCGTCGCGGCACCGGCACCGGGCTGGTGTGGGATACTAGGGGGCATATCGTTACTAATTTTCATGTTATTGAAGATGCACGCTCAGCGCGGGTGCGGCTGTCCGACGGCCGCACGTATAATGCAGAATTTGTCGGTGCCAGTGTGGAGCACGATTTGGCGGTATTGCGCATCGGCGTATCATTGGCGCGCATCGCACCGCTTGCCATCGGTAGCAGCGCTGACCTGCGCGTCGGGCAAAAGGTGTTCGCCATCGGTAATCCGTTTGGCTTCGACTACAGTCTGACTACCGGTGTGGTTTCGGCTCTGGATCGCACCATCGTCTCGGAGCGCCATGGCGAAATTCGCCGCCTGATTCAGACCGACGCTGCGATCAACCCGGGCAATTCCGGCGGTCCGCTGCTGGACAGCGCCGGCCGGCTGATTGGCGTCAATACCGCCATCTTCAGTCCATCCGGCAGCTACAGCGGTATCGGCTTTGCGGTGCCGGTGGATACGGTCAATCGGGTAGTCCCGCAACTGATCGCAAATGGCCGCTATGTGCGTCCACGTATCGGCATTTATGGCGATGACGATATCAGTCGGCCGATTTTGGCCGAACTTGGCCTCGAGGGTGTGCTCGTGCTGCGCGTAGAGCCGGATTCGCCAGCCGATCGTGCTGGCCTGATCGGCACGCGGATTGCGTCCTCGGGGGAGATCGTACCCGGCGACATCATTCAGACGATCGACGGCGAGCCGGTCATGCGGATGTCGGATCTAATCGAAAAGCTGGAACACTATCGCACTGGCGATCAGGTTACATTAGAGCTGAATCGCGGCGGCGCATCGATCGCTGTTGCGGTAACCTTAGGAGGACGGTATCAGCAGTTGGACTGATTCTTCTGTTCGTCAGCCTCCATGGCGAATTGCTGAAAGACCTGTCATTGATCGTCAGCCATCGCGGTCATCATGCCGTGGTAGATGTGCGACAGATGGCCTGCCGAATCATAACCAAATGGGGGTGCTGCCTTCAAAGAATGTAAGGATTCACTGTACAGACCCAGAGTGCGCAGAGGGGCCAAGGCTAGGCTGTCGAAATCTGCCGTCTCACTAAAACAAGCGCTTCCCGGTTTTTGGATGCTTAGTCGGTGTCAGTGTCGAGGTCGGAATGAGGGATTGGTATCGAGCTGGCTGCTTTGATCGATGAGCAGATTCGATTCCGATTCCGATAGCGACCCCGACACCGATGAGGCTTCCCCAGTGTGTTCGATGAAGCAATCCAAGACCAGGAATCGGTTTGGCATCAAAACTCAGGACATTTCGACAGCCTAGGCCAAGGCGCCTCGCCCGCAAGCGGACCATTGCGAGCCTTGGGAGCCGATCGGCGTAGGAACCCGCTTGCGGGCGACCCGGCAGGTGATGCCAGCGGATCGGACGCGAGCGCCGCGCCTTTCCGGGAGAAAGGCTGTAGGCCACTGTTTTCTCCGCCAATCGATCCCCCCCGAGCAGGTCGCGGTCGAGCAGCAGCAGATTCCGCGATACATCGCACTCGACGTCATTGCCACCGGGCAGCGCGGGCATGCCGAGCTGGTCCAGCGCGCGCTTAAGACAGCAGGCATCGGCGCCCGGGTGCGATAGCCCATGATCTCAGGACGACAGCGCCGCCGCCGAATCCAGACGCAATCACCACCATCACCGCGGAGTGCTAAACATGATCTCGATGCGGCATCAATGCATCTTCGTCCGCGTCTCGAAGGCCGCCAGCACCAGCGTGCAGGACGCCTTCAAGGCGGACACCGAACCCGGCCAGTTCGAGCAGCTAGATGCGGATATCGCCAGGGTCTGCCCAAACATCGGCACATCGCTAACACTGCCCAAGCAGAATGTGACCCCCGCGCGCGGCAACCATCGGGACGCCTGCGACGACCAGACCCGGGCGCTGGTCGGTCGTTGGCACGCCCGCGATATCGCGCATTTAGGCTACAGGATCTGAGCCATGGGCCTGCTCGGCTTCATCGCCCGCGAGAGCGGCGCGCAACGGGGCAAGGTTCTGGCCGCTGCCTTGGCCTCCGGACTCGCCAACGGCCTGTTCATTGCCATCCTCAACACTGGTGCCGCCCACAGCGCCAACGACGAATTCAAACTCGAGCTGGCCGCTGCGGCCCTGCTCGCCGTCACCCTCTACGCCCTGCTGCAGCACTTCGCACTCGGCCAGGCGGTGGCGGCGGCGGAGACCGCGCTGCTGCGGGTGCGGCTGCGGATCATCGGCAAGGCGAGCCGTTGCTCGCTGCGGTTCGTGGAGACTGACGGCGACATTGGCCGCTTCGTGCCGCTGAGCGAGGACGCCGGGTTGATCTCCCAGGGTGCGCTGAGCCTGGCGGCGGCGGCCCAGGGGATGCTGACGATTCTGTTCGCCGTCCTCTACCTGGCCTGGCTGTCGCCGCTCACCTGCGTGTTGGCCCTGATCCTCTATGCCATCCTGCTGCCGCTGTCGGTCGGGCGCCAGCGACGGGTGCGCACCGGCCTGGGTCAGGCGGCGGCCGGGGATGCGCGCTTCTACGATCGCTTCGCCGGTCTGCTGGCAGGCTTTAAGGAGCTCAAACTCAATCGGCCCGAGAGCGATGCCCTGTTCGCCGACATCCGCCGCGGTACCGATCAGGCCTTCGAGCTCAAGCTCAACGCCAGTCACCAGCTGGCGCGCAGCATCGCCTACGGCTATGCGGTGCCGGTCCTGGTGGTGTTTGCCGGCGTGTTCGTGGCCCCGGAGCTGCTGCCCGAGGGCAGCGAGACCGTACACAAGGTTGCTGCGACCATCCTATTCATGAATGCGCCTGTCGGGGTTCTGGTCAACGCCGTGTCCATGCTGGCGCGGATCGATGCCGCCATCGCCCGCCTCGACACGCTGGAGCGGCAGGTGGAGCTGGGGCGCGATCCGGCCGATGGAACCGAGCCGGCGCAGCCCGAGCTGATCGCCGGTCGCGCCGAGGGAGCCACCGAGCCGATGTCCAACAATCCCGACCAGCCGTCCGGATTCGAGCGCATCGGCCTCGCCGGCGCGCGCTTCAGCTATCTCGATGCGCATGGCTGGCCGTTGTTCGACGTCGGCCCGATCGATCTGGAGATCCGCGCCGGCGAGCTGTTATTCATCGTCGGCGGCAACGGCAGCGGCAAGTCCACGCTGCTGAAGTTGCTGACCGGCCTCTACCCCCTGCACCAGGGCGAGTTGCTGCTCGACGGCCGGCGCGTGCAGCTCGATGAACTTGCCCGCTACCGCGCCTTGTTCACCACCCTGTTCACCGACTTCCATCTGTTCCGTCGCCTGTACGGCATCCAGGATCTGGACCCCGCCGCGGTCAATCATTGGCTCGCCGAGCTCGAGATCGCCGACAAGACCCGCTACACCGCCGACGGCTTTAGCAACCTGGACCTCTCCACCGGACAGAAGAAGCGCCTGGCCATCGTCGCCGCCCTGCTCAAGGGTCGCCCCATCTGCGTCTTCGACGAGCCCGCCGCGGACCAAGACCCGGCCTTCCGTCGCCGGCTGTACCAAGACCTGCTGCCGCGTTTTCGTGCCGCCGGACGCACGTTGATCGTCGTCTCCCACGACGATCGGTATTTTCATGTTGCGGATCGGGTGTTGGAGATGCGCGACGGGGCACTGACGTAGCCGGCAGCAGACAGGTCCGGTCAGGGGTAAAGACCAGCCCTTTCAAGGTGTTGATACGTGTACGACAGCAACCGCACGATTTTGCGGTGTTTGCTTTCCGACAAGCTGGCAAGCGGCTGCGGATGCCTGCGAGCCCTTGACGCTAAAAGACTGATTCATAATGTTGTTTTTGCGCACCTTGAAAGGGCTGGGGTAAAGACTCAACCACCGGCAAATCGGTCATGAGAAGCTCGACGCATAGCGTGCGGCCATCGAGTCTGTCGGCTGGGCCTAGCGCTACTGCGAGCATGTGAAAGGACAGCGTAACGCGAAGGATCAACTCCTGTGCGCATCGAAGGCGCGCATCGCAGGCCATCGCGCTGAACATTGCCGAGGGTAACGGCAAAGCGACCAGCGGGGATCGACGCCGGTCGTTTGAAAGCGCACGAGGCTCGGCGCTGGAGTGCGCTGCGATTCAGGACGTGCTCGCTGGTGTGCGAAGCGGATGCGGTTCGGCGGATGCGGTTCGGGACACCCATCGCGGATGCGGTTCGGTGCGGTTCGGGTGCGGTTCGGGACACCCATCGGGCGTTGCTCCCATCGGGCGTTGCTAAAGCGGATGACGGCGGAGATTCGACGGCGCAAGTATTCGATCCGCACCGAGCAGGCCTACGAATGCTGGGTCGGCCCCTATCAACGTGAATCAACGTAATCAACGTGGGTGTCCTTTTTTAGCGTCCTTTTTTAGCGACGTCCTTTTTTAGCGACGGGTGTCCTTTTTTAGCGTTTCCTTTTTTAGAACCTGTCTGACAAAAAAATGTCTATCAAAGTCAAATACTTTTTCTTCGAGGACAAGCTATGGGATACCCGAGTGACCTGACGGACGCCGAATGGGCGCTGATCGAACACTATTTTCAACCCCGTGATCGACGAGGCAGTGCCAGCCTGCATCCGCGCAAACGGATCGTCGATGCCATTTTGTACGTCGTGAAGTCCGGTTGCCAATGGCGCATGCTACCCAACGATTTTCCCCCCTGGCAAACGGTTTACGATCACTTCAGCCGATGGAACAAACGCGGTGTATGGGAAACCGCGCTGGATCAACTGAATGCACTCCATCGCCAAAACAACGGTCGCTCGGCATCGCCGAGTTACGGGATTATCGACTCGCAGAGCGTCAAGACCGAGTACGCGAGCGAAGAACGCGGGATCGACGGCGGCAAGAAGGTCAAAGGGCATAAACGCCATAGCGTAGTCGATATCCTCGGCAACCTGTTGCATGTGTCGGTCCACGCAGCCAATTGCAGCGATACCGTGGCGGGTGGTCCCGTGATGGCGCGTGCGGCGGAGAAATACCCGAGCATCGAGGCGTTTTCCGGCGATGCGGGTTATCGCGGGACAGCCGTGAAATTTGTCGACGAGACACTCGGACTCGTCTTGCACATTTCCACCAAAATCAAAGACGGATGGGCTGTCCTTCCGAAACGTTGGGTGGTTGAGCGCACTTTCGCTTGGCTCGGTCGATTTCGCAGGCTGAGCAAGGATTTCGAGATCCTGACTGGGACTGCCGAGAATATGATCCGTATCGCCATGCTCAAGAAAACGCTTGCAAATTGCGGCTGAAATTTTGCCAGACAGACTCTTAGCGTTTTGGTGTCCTTTTTTAGCGTTTTTTTTTAGCGTTTCCTTTTTTAGCGTTTCTTTTTTAGCGTTTGGAACGTACGTTGATCGCTTTGGCGATCACCTCGCGCAGGCCAGGTTGCAAGCGCGCAACGAGCAAATCATCGACGCCTCGATCGTCCGCGTACCGATCCAGCGCAACAGCCGCGATGAGAACCGTCGCATCAATGCGGGCGAGGTGCCCGAGGACTGGGATGAGCACAAGCGCCGGCAGAAGGACAACGATGCCCGCTGGACCAAGAAGCACGGCAAGAGCGCCTTCGGTTACAAGAACCACATCGACGTCGATGCCGAGCACAGGCTCATCCGCGACGACGAGACCACTGCAGCGAACGTGCATGACAGTCAGGTCTTCGACGACATCATCGACCCCGAGAACGCCGACCCGCAGGTCTGGGCCGACAGTGCCTACCGCAGCGAAGCGACCGAGGCGGCACTGAGCGGGGCGGGCTACGAGAGCCACATCTGCGAGAAGAGCCAGAGCAATCAACCGCTCAGCGACGAGCAACAGGCCGCCAATCGTCGCCGCTCCAAGGCGCGCTCGCGTCGAACGGCCGGTTCGGGAAACGGCCGGTTCGGGACACCCATCGGGCGTTGCTAAAGCGGATGACGGCGGAGATTCGACGGCGCAAGTATTCGATCCGCACCGAGCAGGCCTACGAATCCTGGGTCGGCCCCTATCAACGTGAATCAACGTGGAATCAACGTGGGTGGAATCAACGTGGGTGTCCTTTTTTAGGCTTCCTTTTTTAGGCTGTTTTTAGGCTGACTTTTTTAGGCTTTTTTAGGCTTGCGCCAATCACCGACCGAGTTAAAAGAGTTAAAAGCGAGTTAAAAGAAAGCGAGTTAAAAGGAGTTAAAAGGACACCAGGAGTTAAAAGGACGCCCATTTAGGAATAGAAATTTATTAACTTGTGCACTCCTGAGAAGCAGCAGGAACGGCGCGATAATTCCATGCTGGCAAAAACTCATCAAAGAGGATGCGCATGTTTTGCTTGAAATCTGCCGCCACTTTTCGTCCCGTTTCATAGACCTTATCGATGACATGAACGAACGCCTTGAGTCCCGTTGAAGTGTGGGTGTTTTCCATGAGTTCCTTGACCAACTCGGTACTGGTGAAAATCACGCCTTGGCAGGCACGGGTCACATGGGGAAAGAGACGGTGTTCGATGGGATTGTACTTAGAACAGTAGGGCGGATAATGAGCAATGCGAATTTCGGCCTTGCTCGTAATTCCGGCCAAGTCCGAGCCTAAAGCTTGGTAATCGGTGTGAAGGTATTTGGCAGAACCCTCATAATCTCGTACCCTTGGAGGTGCAAATTCACCGAGGATTCGGAAACATGTACGAAGGTTCTGCCAGGCTTGACTATAGACCATACATCGGCGCTGCGCTACCCGGGCGAGGAATCGGGTCGTGACGCGACGCACGCGCTTGGAGCAAGCCGAACACATCGCTGCTGCCGAGTCACGGTTGGCAGCCGGCGAGACGCAACGCGAGGTGGCTGCCGCTTTGGGCGTGGCGCGCAGCACCCTGCTGGAGTGGTGCCATGAGCAACCGCTTGGGGATGCGCCAGCCGGTCTGGTGGCGTTCGTACGCACCCCGGAGGGGATGTCGTGGTTGCACCGGATGGTGATAGCGGCGCACTTCAGTATCACGTTGCGGGCGGCGGGCGGCACCCGGCTGGAGAGTGAATTTCTAGAGCTGAGTGGGCTTTCAGCCTTTGTCGGGGTGAGCGACGGCGCGCAACACAAGCTCAATGCGGCCCTGGAAGCGGCCTTGGTCACGGAGGCTGAGGCGCAGCGCACGACACTTGGCGAGGGCATGGCGCCTCGGCAAGTGACGGTGTGCGAGGACGAAACGTTCCATCCGGGGGCCTGCTTGGTGGCCATCGAGCCGGTGTCGAACTTCATTCTGCTGGAGGGGTACGCCGCGGATCGCTCTGCGGCGACCTGGACGGCGGCGCTGGAAGATGCCTGCACGGGCCTCGCCGTGGAGGTGATCCAGAGCACCGCCGACGAAGCCAAGGCCCTGCGCCGGCATGCCGAAACGGATCTCGGTGCGCATCATTCTCCGGATCTCTTTCACGGCCAACACGAGGTGTCGAAAGCCACCTCCTTGGCGTTGGCGCGCGACGTTCGACAGGCCGAGGGCCGAGTGCTGGCCGCACAGGCGCAATGGCAGGCCGAGCGCGCCGCGCAGCAGCAGTTCGAAGCGCGCGTGCCACGCCCACTCGGGCGTCCGCCGGACTTCAAGGCGCGCATTGACGCGGCCCTGAATGTACTGGTCGCAGCTGAAGCCGAGCTCGCCCAGGCGCAAGCGCGCCAGAGCGAGGCGCGCGAGCTGATCCGTGAGCTCGGTGTGCTCTATCACCCCGATGATTTGCAGCAGGGACAGACGCAGCCGGTAGAGCGCGTAGCCGAACGCTTCCAGGCCGTCTGGTCGCGCTTGAAGGTGCTGGCCGAAGTGGCTGACCTACTTCAGCGCGCCTGCGAACGCCTGGCCAAAGCCGAGCGCCTGAGCGTGCAATGGCTGGCCACCATCGCGTTCTTCTTCGCCACCGTGACTGCCAGGGTCGAGGCCCTTGAACTTCCCACGGAACAGGAAGCGGCGGTCCTCGAGCAGCTCATCCCCGCCCTGTACCTCGAGCGCGTCGCTGCACGCAGCACGACGGCCGAGACCCGACAACGCGTGCACGCATCGAGTAACGCATTGCTCGACGCGCTGCGTCAACCCGATCATCCGCTGCAAAGTCTGGCGCCCGAGACGCGTGCACAGGTCGAACAGGTTGCCGGCGCCTGCGCCGATTTGTTCCAACGCAGCAGTTCCTGTGTGGAAGGACGCAACGGCCAACTGGCGTTGCATCATCACGGCCGTCATCGTTTGAGTGACCGCAAGCTCGCTGCGCTCACGGCCGTGCACAACTTCCACATCTGCCGCGCCGACGGCACGACGGCCGCCGAGCGTTTCTTCGGGCGAGCGCACCCCGCCCTGTTCGAGCGACTCCTACTACGCGTGCCTTTGCCGCCGCGACCGCGACGACGCCGAACGCGCCCGCCGAAACCGGCCTACCTAACGCCGGCCGCGGCTTGACAGCGGTGGCCGGAATTATGAACAAGGCCCGAATTTCGATCCCAAGCTCATCGGCGAGGCTCTGCAAGTCCTGTTTAAAGAGGTAGTGACGGGAACTGTTACTCCCGCCCCCATCGCACAGCACCAGGATGGAGGTAGCGCTGGGATAGTGTAGGCGAGCGTGGTTACACCACCAATGCCGAAAACTGTCGCAGGCAAATTCACTGGTATCGTGGCTATTCCCGAGTTGGATGTAGCCGACATTATGCTTGGCTCTCCTGGATTTTGTGGGAACCAATAAATATTTCAAAAACAACCACTTAGTCTCATTTTTTCGTACACATTAAGATTAAAATGTGGTTGAGCACAAAGTCTGTAACTCATTGATTTATAATGTATCGACCCCGAACCGGTCATATCCGTTGAGATCCAGGAATACCCTTTGATAGAGGTGCCCGAGGTTGGTGATGCCATCGCAGCGGCGTTTGATGACTTTGATCTTATTATTTAATCCCTCGACAAAGCCGCTGGTATGTCGACCAATAAAATAATTGGTCACTTCCTCAAAATGCGTATTCAGCGTACCGAGGAAGCTATCAAAGCAACTGAGCTTGCGGTTGGTGACACGTTCCATCCAGCCACGCAGTTTGCGCTTACCCTGACCTTTTGATAGGCGGCTTTCATAGATGGCAGTGAGTGATTCGCAAGCCTCATAGGCTTCTTGTAATTTTGGTGAATAGCGAAAGAGCCGATTCAGCATGCGTCGCTCATCTGCATTCAGATCGGCGCGACGCTGACGCAGCAGCCAATGCACGTTCTTGAACGACTTGCGCTCTTCTTTGGAGAGGATATGGCACAGCCGTTTCCATTCGCTTTTGCGCAGGTTTTCCAGTCCATTTCGGTACAGCTTGGCAACATGGAATCGATCCGCGCAAATGTGTATGCGCTTGCCGAACACGGCTTTAGCGGCACCGATGAAGCCTTGATAAAGATCTGAGCACACACTCTGGACGGTATTTCGCAAGCGCTTGGGAATGCTGAGAAAAAACTCCTGTACGCTGGCCTTGGTGCGGTCGCCGAGCAGGCCGATGACATGCAATGTCTCGTTAATGTAAGCGCTGACAACGACGACAAAATCACGATGACCTTTTTTCAACGCAATCTCATCAATGCCAATGACCTCCAAGCGTTCAATTGCGTTCCAATCGACATCACAGGGCAAACGCATCTAAATTTCCCATTTTAGGCCGCTTGTAGGACATCTAGTAACTGCTCAAGATAATCTGTATCCCAGCCGGCACGGAGTCGCTTTAATTTAATGCTTTTCTTTGAGGTCGTATCTTTCCTGAGAATATTGAGTGCAATGTGCCGTAGGATGGAATAGTTTTCAGGTGCATGACCTTTTCGCGTTCGATTGGCATCTTCGGAAAAGGACACATCCAGAACCCAATGCAGTGAATTCTCAATTCCCCAATGAGAGCGAACCGCTTGGGCAAATCGTTTAACATCGCCTGACAGGCTAGCAATAAAATAGCGCCGGTCCGTGGTCACTTTTTTTCCATCATCTCGAATCGACTCTACCATCCCGATACCCCGGAAACCTTTCCATTGTTCGGCGTAATGCCCTAAGGAATGATCAGTGAAATAATAATACCGACGCGTCTCCAGGCGACCATGGTTTTTCTCTTTCGTTTCAAGAAAAACACTCGCATCCCGGCAGCATTGGTCGAGATCGACCGATTCGAACCAAGCGATGACATCTTGATGAAAAGTGCTCTGGTTGCCTTTCAATGAAAATACCCAATCTGCTTGTTTTTCAACAATTTTCTCCGCAATCTTCTTTTGGCATCCCATCGCGTCGATACTGACTACACAGCCTTTGATCTCCAGTAAATCCAACAATTTCGGTATCGCTGTAATTTCATTTGATTTTTCTTCGGTCTTGAGTTGACCCAATACGAGCGATGAGTGACAAGCCCACGCACTCACCATGTGAATTGCCTTATTTCCATTAGCTCTATCATGAGATCTGCGCACCGTTTTCCCATCGATCGGTATAATATCCCCATCAAACTTCGGCTCTATCGACTTCACCCAGGAGATGAAACAGGTTCGGAATTGATCGGGGTCAATACGGGCAAATACACGATTGAACGTGTCATGCGAGGGAATCCCATTGGGCAATTCCAAAAACTTCCGCAACCACTGTTCATGGGTTTGACCAAACTCCTCCATCGCATCCCAGCTCTCTCCCATACATAACGTCGAACAAATCGCTATCGTTATGATATCAGCCAGCTTATGCCTTTTTGTCCTGTCGATACGGGGGTCGTTCAGATCGGAAAAATGACCGGCGATTGTCGTGTCTTTTTCCTCTTCATTTATAGGTCTGATCATTCCCATTTTAATAACCCTCTATTAAATCATATGATCTTCAATTTTCGCCATCATAACACATTGTTTTCTAAATATTTTTAGATGCGTTTGCCCTGGGTATCAACGACCGAAATATTAATTTCACGTTTTTTAAATAGTGCAATATAGCTACCGTGAAAAAAAGGTAGACTTACATAGACTAGACCTGCAGCACTAATCAAGCTTAATGGTGCATAAACTAAGGATCCTGCGATGGCAAAACCTAGTGAAGTCAACGAAATGGTCAGATTCTTATTGGTATTTTTCTCAGCTTCGCGGATTTCAATTTCGTTCTCACTAGATGAGAGCTCTTTGATCTGTTGGTTGCGCTCCTCTCCAAAAGAAACACTCAACCCATCGAAGCACAAATTTTGGAGAGAGTCTTTGGTGGAAACAAGCAAAGAGGATAAAACTGCATTGCTTCTTATTTTATCCAAGCCAGATGCATAGCGATTAGTGGTTAGAGAGAAATGCTTCTTTTCCCTTTGTGTTAAGCTCAATTTCTTTGCAGAGAATATCCAAGGCTTTTGCTTCTTCTTTTGCTTTTCACGATAGATCTTTGCGCCAGCATATAACGTTCCACCAGCAATTAGTGCACCAGTTAATAGCATGATGGACCTTTACTCTACCTTATCTCTGACTTGATGTTAAAAATAATAAGCCGAAGTGAGCCACCCTTCCAAAAGCGTATCATCATGGCTCACTTCGGCTTATTATTCAAGGCAGCCGTCATTAACGGTTACTTTTTGACAATTGGAGCCAAAATGGTTAGGGCCTGATAGTATTGACACGCCGCTAAAGGACTGACATTGAAAATCTCAATTCGCAGATTAGAAAAACCTGCCTCTTTAAGATGGGGGACTTGGGTCTTTTCAAAAAGAATCTGGTCTTCTGGGTATTGAGCTTTTAGGTTTCCCCAAGATGTCAGATTGCAGTAGGTCAAGACACCATTCGGTTTCATAAGACGATATGCCTGCCGAACAAAATCAAATTGATGGATATGTAAGTCATCCTCTGAAAGGGGATAGGTATCATAAAGAATACCGTCGCAACTACCATCTGGCAAGGTGCTGACCACATCTTCCCAAAGCCCTAACTTAGGCGTAACAGGATAAGGCGCAGTCTTTGCAAATGCTTGCAAACGGTTAAAGACTTCTTGATTGGCTTCAATGATCATATGTTCTTCTATCGGGTGCTGCTGTACGAAAGAAGCGGAAATTCCCAATCCGAAGCCGACTTCCAGAACTCGGCCTCCATTGGAAGCCGCGATCGAGGCCAGTTTTTGCATATATGGCTCTTCCCAAGACTCCATGACTGGCTTTCCTAAAATCGTCAGTGTGGAATCATCTCCCGCCATAAGTGTTCGGGATATTTTTTCTTAAATTTCATGCAGTTATAAATTTTTTCAATAGACGGCGAAACCCTTGCTAACTTTCATAATAAAATAGTTGTGCCCACTAAATACTACAAAAGCAGCAAAGGTATCGCCATGACCGAGAATAGCATTCTTGATGTTTTGAAACAATGCTTCGAAAAATTTATTCCTGCCGAGGACGCCAGAACCACGATCACACCTTTGGAGTTTACAATCACTTTGGTGTTTTGCTATTTCGGAGATTCTAAGACATTTTCATTGGAGTCCATTCGCCGTTTCATGATAGGACACCTGAATCAATCGATCAGTCGCGGTGCGTTTTGGGAGCGGATGGCTGGAAACCGATTGAAACAGAATTTGCAAAGTGTCATTGCGGAATTGATGGGGCGTCTTGCGGCATCGGTGCAGGTGAGTGAGACAATTTTGAAACAACTCGGTGTCAACGCTATTGAGGTTGTTGATTCGAGTTCGATTACGCTGTTGCCGGGGGCGAAGAACGCATTTCCCGGTACCCGCACGAAGGCGTCGATCAAGTGGCATGCGAGTTTCGATATCCTGACCGGATTGCTGGTATGGTTTCAGTTAACGCCGGGGAAGAGACATGATAGCAAGTGTTTTCCGGAGATCACGTCCTTGAAAGGGAAGTTGGTGATTTTCGACCTGGGTTATTGGGACTATGCTGTCTTGCATGCCATTGAAAAAGCTGAAGGTTTTTTTCTTTCACGCGTGAAATCCAATGCTGTGATTAAAATCAAAAAAGTTATTCAAGGGCTCAGCAAAGAGGCTATCGGGCAATCGCTGCTCTCGCTGGATTTGAGCCGTAAAAAAGGCAACATCATTGAAGTGATTATCGAAAAAATTCATCAAGGTAGTACCTTAAGCTACCGGGCGATCGGGTTTTGGAACCCGGTCGAAAAAGATTATCATTGGTATATTACGAATTTAACCGCAGCCGCCTATTTGATTTATCCTTTGTATCGGCTGAGATGGCAAATAGAACTTATTTTCAAAGCGTGTAAGAATTCCCTGAATGCGAACCAAATTACCTCTTGCAACGCCAATATAATTGAAAACTTACTACTCGCCTCCATCGTGGCTCATCTGAGTACGCACACTGTATTTCAGATCGGTAGGGAACAGTTGGATGATGAGCAAAATTTAGCTATTTCGTTTCAAAGAATTGCTAAAGTAGCGGTTGTACTGGCGCGAGATTTCATCATGTTTTTGTTACATTCATCACAAGAATATTTTAAAATCCTAGTGAATAAGATAAAGTTGTTTGCGAACGAAATTTTTGATCCAAATTATAATCAAAGAGAGACATCATTAGCGCGCATACACAGATTATTATTACAAAGGTGGATAAAAAAATCCCGAACACCTATGTACTCAGCCATATTCTCGTATAACTCGACATACCCGATGTGGACATTACAGCTGTCAGGATCAATCACGAGGGCGATTAGGAAATCAGGGTAAGGATAGGGTGGCCAAAAGCCCAGAAATCCTTGACCGATTATTGAACCTGGCGAACGCCCCTTTTGTCTCGGTCGAATCCGCGTGTCTCGCCCAGTAAAGGCGCACAAACCTACGTTCGTTAGCCCGATCAATCGGTTACTGGATGCGGTTCGGTGCGGTTCGGGATGCGGTTCGGGACGGGATGCGGTTCGGGACACCCATCGGGATGCGGTTCGGGACACCCATCGGGCGTTGCTAAAGCGGATGACGGCGGAGATTCGACGGAGCAAGTATTCGATCCGCACCGAGCAGGCCTACGAATCCTGGGTCGGCCCCAGCCCTTCCAAGGTGTTGATACGTGTACGACCGCAACCGCATGATTTTGCGGTGTTTGCTTTCCGACAAGCTGGCAAGCGGCTGCGGATGCCTGCGAGCCCTTGACGCTAAGAGACTGATTCGTAATGTTGTTTTTGCGCACCTTGAAAGGGCTGGGGTCGGCCTGCCCGCAGCTTCGCGCAGCGCCGCCAGTTGGGCTGCCCGGTCGGCAGCCGCCCTATCGAGGCTCAGAACACGCCCGGCGAGGTCGTCCTCAATCAGCGCCTCGAAGGCATCTTCAAGGTTTGACCTACGGCGACTCGACGGCATCCTCGCCAGCCCGAAGCGCACCTCGAACACCGTGATCGAGGTCGTCCAGACACTCTCCTGCGGCTGCCCGTCGAGCCAAGTTACGACTGTATCGTCGGGCGGATCACGCATCAACGCAGACAGCACATTGGTGTCGAGTACGACTATCAGACTCAGGTGGAACCGGTATGGGCTTGGCGATTCAACCCAGGTCTAAGGGCCGGACCGGCTCGCCCTGCCATTCTGTGATATCGTCCTCCAAGCCGAGTCCGGCGAAGCGCGCGGCAATGCGCGATCCGAGACCCTGAACGCCTTGGGGCTTGGCCGGCAGGTCTGCCAGGGCCGCGGCGCGGAGGATCTCCCGGACCTCGTCTTCGGTACTGCGCCCATGCTGTCGGGCGCGCTGCGTCAAGCGCGCCTTGACGTCGTCTTCGAGATTGCGAACGGTCAACTGGGCCATCGTGTCTTGTTCTGGCGATATGAAGTGATATCACGATATCGCAACAGTGATGGGACATCAATCACGAACGGTCAGATGATAAGCTAATCGCCGTTCCGTCAAACTAACGCAATCCTTCGCAGTTGGCTTCCTGCTTCAGCATCGGCAGTTTCTGGTTATAACGGATTCTGTTGATAGCGTCTCAAGCCGTTCATTGAGCCTGAAGCAAGCAGATTTTCCAACCAATTGTCGGCGTAGCGTTTCCCGTTGAGCCGTTCGGCCGGGCACGCTTGGCCATGGTGTTTGCGAACCGTCATTGGCGAGGAAGGGCAAAAGTTCCAGAGCAACGCCAAAGCGCGTACCCGCAGTTCGGCCGAAGCCAGGGTGCCGTGAAAATAGTGCGCGTTGAAGCAGGCCCGATCGAGGAAGCGCATCAATCGATCCACCAGGTTGCTGGTGCCATGCGCTCGGGCATGCTCGTAACGACTGCTGAAGCGTTTGCGCTTCGCTATCGGAATCGGAATCGGAATCGAATCCGCTCATCGATCAAAGCAGCCAGCTCGATACCAATCCCTAATGTTGACCTTGACACCGATCCCGACACCGACTAAGCATCCATAAACCGGGAAGCGCTTGTTTTAGTGTGACTGCAGATTTCGACAGCCTAGCCTTTCCCTCGGCGCGATAGGCTTCCCAAACGCGTCGGCTGAGCTCCTCGAAGTCTTCGCCCAACGCGTTGGTTGCCCGGTCGCGGATTTTCAGGAAGGCGTGTAGGAAACACAGGATGACGGCGATGTTGGGAAACAGGCGCTTCCAGGCGCCTTGGGTGGCGGCCCAACCGTCGGTATTAACCGTCTCGGGGGCATAGCCCGGGTCCAGATCCCGCGCTTCTTCGGCAAACACGCCATCCGCCCGATGCAATCCGGCCTCGGAGGCCGAGTCGACGACCGAAGCCCCGAGGATGCATCCGTCGGCGGCTGTCGTGGCGATGGAGATCTTGTCTCCCTGCAAACGGCTCTGCTTTTCGTCGGCGACCAACTCTTGCGCCAAGCGCTCCGCCGCCTTGACGGTCGTACCGACCACACTAAAGCGTCCAAGCCCTTGCTCGAGCCGATACCACTACATGGCATCGCGCCCGAACACATGGGCCAGTGCCCAGCAAGGCCTACCGCGTCAGACAACGGTTGGATTCCTGGCCGTCAGTCCCTGAAATGACCGTTTGTTCACCCTTGAGCAGTACGCGAATACGATGCTGCAGCCTGGAATCTCGATTGCTTCTGCACAGGGGAGTGGTCTGTTGGAGTGCCCGCTCGTCGAGCTTGGCAAACGCCATTGGAAGCTGATCCAGAGAACCGCAGAGCACACGCACATAATCGGGGTGGCGCAGGTTGGCAACTAAAGCGGCTTGGGCGGGCTGGTCCTCCAGGTCACGCCCCAGATTGGCTCGCCCCAACCGGCGGCGTAGATGCTGTTTCTCGTGCCCGAAGAAGTGCTCGGGTACGTTGTTGGTGCGCTCGACAATCGCGACAATGTTTCCCCCTTCATCGCGCCGTGTGGGGTGGCCGAACAGGCGCTCGCCGTAACGATCGAGATATTTCACAATGACTGTGCTGGGTGATGTCGATCGTGCCTCTTTGCTCTGCTCGGATGCGATCCGTTCGCCAAGTTCCGCGCGATACTCGCGCAGCGCTTCCTCGATTTCACGCAGCCGGCGCGCCTCCAGGGACGCGAGTTCTTTTTGGTGCGCCCGCACATCGGCCCGAGGCAATTCGGCGTTGGACAGTTGCAGCACCTCTCGCAGCTCGCAGAAGGTCTGCCATCCCTCCTCCAGCCGGGTGACGGCGGTGGCGAAGCGGTTGTCCTTATCGAGACGGCGAACGAGGGTGGCAAGGTGATCGACAGCGCGCCGCTCGGGTAGCGTCCGTGCTCCCTGCACCCAACATTGGGCACGTTGCAGCGCCTCTCGGCAACGCTGGAAGAACTCCAGATGCACCAGGGCAAAGGGGTAGAGCAGGTCCTTGGTGCCATCGCCCTCAAGGATCCACAGCACCAGGGCCAACAGCTCCTCGCGGACCACGCCCTTGCCGAAGCGGCCCTCATGGGGGCTGGTGGTGGAGTAGGTGCGCAGATCCCGCAGCAACGCCCGCAGATCGGTCCGTACTTTGCTGGACTTCAACAGCTTACGCAGCAGTCCATAGGGTTGCTCGAAGAGCTTCTTGCCCACCGCTGCCAGGAAATGATAGTGACAGATCAGATCGGTGATGCCCTTCTCGCGCAAGGGGGCAACCGCGTTGGCGCCACCTTGGCCCATGTCGCGGACAATGGCGATGGGATCGCCGAACAGCCGAGTCGCCTTCTCAACGAGCGGGCGCAGATGATTCTCATGCTCCGAGGGAATGCGCCCTGCCACCAACACCCAGCCGCGCCAACCGTCCATGCAGACGAAAAGTCCGCCCTTGCCGTGCTCGCACGTGGCGTCGATGTGCAGCGGATACCCTTCCCCGAGAGCGGCACGGAACTGCGGCACACGCGCCAGGTGGAGCGCCTCCAGATAGTGAGAAACCGATCGCAAAGCGCAGAGAGGCTGCCGGTGGACAGCGCAATGCCCCATTGCTGGGAGAGCTCGGCTCGGATCTCCCCGCGTTGCTTGTTGTGCAGGTAGCGGGCGCATCCCACGTGGACGATCAGATCGTAGCCATAGCGCTGACGTGGCACGACCTGCCGAGCGAGTGCGCTGGAGCCCATGACCGGATGCGTCGAATCCTCGCTGCATTGCTTGAGCGTCTCGATGGCCCGGAAGGATCCGCCCGCCAGGGTGATCACCTGCCGCGAGCGGCTTTTGTAGACCTTCAGCGCCGCTTTGCAGACTGGGCAGCGCTCGGCCTCGGTGGCAAACGCGATACCGGGGACCTCCCCCGCCTCGCTCGTGGCGCGTGCCACTTCCGCCGCCGACCAGCCCGCTTGTTGGGCGTGCCCTCGCAGTCGGCTCAGGATTTCGAGCTGCCCCCTTTTTTGCCGATGGACGCCAGGTCATACCGAGCAAAGACCGCTTCGACCTGCTCCATCGCAATCGGTGGCGAGTGTCCCCGCAGAAAACGCACCACCTCAGCCGCTTTGGCCTCGGGGTGATGCAAGAGCGTCAAGAGCACTGGGATGATGATCTCGTCGGGGACTGCGGTTTCGATCCGTACCGTTTCCCCGGTGTCCAGCAACACGCCTCGGCGCTGAATCTGCTCCTCGCGGATATCTGCGTCCGAATGCAGATACACGTACAGTTGCGCCAGACGCTCCCGCTCAATTTCACCCCGGCGCAGCAGTGTCAGCAGCGTGTTATGGACCCGTACCCGGACCCGCTCCTGCAGCTCCCGGTGAGTGGCCCCAGCCTCCATCTCGTGAACCAGACGCCGAACCGTCTTCGCCAGGCTGCCATCTACCGAGAAGTGAACATCGCCCACACTCCATAATCCGAGTCGGTCGTATCGCGAAGGCTCATACAGACAATAGTAACGACCGTTGTGATTGTAGCTGCGCCGGTAGGGAATCTGTCGCAGGTAACGGAAGGCGGTCATTGACGAGGCACCACCGAGCGCCAGCTGGATGCGGGGCAGATCCACCACCGTCTCTGAGGCAAACAAATCAAGCAAGGTCTCCGCGGATCGGGGCTGGGCCATAGCTCACCATGTCGTAGTAAAGACTAATGTCTTGCCACATGATCTTTACTATAACAGTTTCAGGCAGCAATACCGCCTCCGAGCACCCAAAAAGCCGGGATTCAGTCGCAAAATGACCGGAAAAATGATGGAGTATGGACTGAGGGAGGGGTGGAAGGGAGAGCTAGATCAGGAGGTTACAGACGGTAACCGTTGTCTGACGCGGTAGAGCAAGGCACATGAAAACGCCTCAAAAACAATGCCTTCTCAACCTCTTCCGTGCGCCCTGTCATGTACGGCGTCACGCACGTCGGGGCAACGGTATACACCACCGCGCCGGCTACCAGCCGCACCCGCTGACAGCGTATCCCTTGTTTGCTCGAACTCGGCGTCTTGCCGCACAACAGGTACCCTTCCTCCCAACCCGCGGGAAACAGTTCCGGATGCTGCCGAGACAGCTCATCGAGTTGCATTCGGCAATCGGCGTTATCGCTCAGGAAGCGTTCTTAGGCGTCCCGTCCTTCGCCAGCGCTAATCGGATGGTTCGGTATCCTCTCTCGAGAGAACCAGGTACAGTCGTCATGCTGTCTCCGCGTAGCGAGATGTCGAGTTCGTTGTTGTAACCTTCAGCATCGCTTAGTCGGAGTTACAGACTTTGCACTCAACCACGTTTTAATCTTAATGTGTACGAAAAAATAAGCCTAAGTAATTGTTTTTTCCCCATGAAATCCGGGAGAGCCACAAATTCTCGATTCTTGCCGCACCCTAAGATGAAAGTCGGAAAACAAGTGCTGGACAGTTTCTTAGCGCGATGCCAAGTCGCGCTTCAGATGCGCTCGCACCATCGCGATCTCGCTGTAGGAGCAATCGTCGCCCAGCGCGTGCTTGACCGGCGCGAGCTCGTTCAGGCCAAGCTCGGCGAGTGCGGCGCCGATCCGCTCGACCTTGCCCGCGGCGATGAATTCGGTGACGTCGAGCTTGCCTTTGGCGATATAGTGGGTCAGGTGGCCTGCGACGGTGCTGGGCTTCAATGATCGGCGCTCGGCGATCTGGTCGATGCTGAGTCCCTCTTTGTACAGCCGGTAGCTGATCAGGCGGGTGTCGTTTTCCGATGCGTCGGACGCGTTGCCTTGGCGCGCTGCGGCATGCGCGGCGGGGTCGATCCCTTGCTCGCGACAGTAGGCGGTGATGATGCCCAGCAGTGCCTCGCCGTAGCGTGCGACGCTGTGCTTGCCAATGCCCCGGATGCGGGTCAGGGCCTCTGGGCTGTCCGGCAGGGTGGCGGCGATTTGTCGCAGCACATTTCTGGTGAAAATCCGGTAGCGCGTGCAGCCCTGACTTTCTTCTTCGGCGGCCAGCTCGGCGCGCCAGTCCCGCAGCGCCGCAAACAGCCGCGGATGATCGACATTGGCGATCGGTCGATCGTCTTCGGGCGCCGACAGCGGGGCCTCGGCGTCGAGCTTGGCGGTCGCCAGCGCGGCGAGATAGGCGCTGGTGCTGAACCCGCTGCGACAGCTGTCGATACAGGCGCGCTTGATCGCCAGGGCCTGGCGCAGCTCATCGCGGGCTTGGCGCACGGACTTGCCCAGGGCTTTGTTGTCGGTCTCGAAGGCAAAGTTGCGCAGCCAGGGCATCAGATCTTCCTGGAGCTTATCGCCGAAGTAGACGCTGGCCTTTTGCACCCGCTCCTGCACCCGCGCGTCCTCCTCCGGGAACTGGTCTGGCCGGTACAGGGTGCGCAGCTGGTGGCGGAATTTGCTACCGACGCTAACGATTGCATCCTGGGTTTGTTGTTCCAGCCTGTCGATGTCGTCGGCACCGCGCACGTCCATCACCTTGCGATTGACGCGAACCAGCGCAAGGAG
This sequence comes from Thiohalocapsa sp. PB-PSB1, assembly GCA_016745215.1. GTDB lineage: Bacteria > Pseudomonadota > Gammaproteobacteria > Chromatiales > Chromatiaceae > Thiohalocapsa. Next base: position 6,694,515 of record CP050890.1, on the reverse strand, counting down.
TTTGCGCAGGCGCTTGCCCAGGTCGTTGAAGTCCCAGCATTCCTGCAACAGCCGCTGCTGGTAGGCGGTGCGCGCCTGGTCGATCTCGGCCTGGGTCGGCGGGTGGCGGCCGGCCTCGGCGGTATAATGGGCGACCGCAGCATCGGTGAGAACCGCCGAGCGCGGGATCGGCGTGCCGAGCACCATGCCCTCGAAGGTCTTGCAGCGGCTGAGCGCCACATACACCTGGCCGTGGGAAAAGGCGGCGCCGGCGTCGATGATCACGCGATCCAGAGTCAGGCCCTGGCTCTTGTGGATGGTGATGGCCCAGGCCAGGCGCAATGGCAGCTGGGTGAAGGTGCCAATGACCTCCTCGGTGATGGCCTTGGTCTGTGGGTCGATTTGGTAGCGAATGTTCTCCCAGGTCAGCGGCTCGACGTCGATGGCCTGGGCATCGCCAGGGCATTGCACCACCACACCACGCCGGTGCAATGTCTTGACGGTGCCGATCTTGCCGTTGAAGTAGCGATGCTCCGCCGAGCCGTCGTTGCGCACGAACATGACCTGGGCGCCCGGCTTCAACAGCAGCGTCTCGGTGGTCGGGAAGCCCTGTTTCGGATAGTCGCCTTGCACCTCGGCATGGTACCTGCGGGGCTTGCCGGCCAGGGTCTCCAGCCGCTCGGCGTTGATCTGGTCGGCTTGGCGATTGTGGGTGGTCAAATGGATATAGTTGTCCGCGGGATCGGGGCTGAACCCGGGCAGATGGCGGGAGTTGAGCAGGTCGAGCGCAGCCTCGTCGAGCTGGTTGTCGCGCACGCGATTGAGCAACGCGATGAACTCCGCATCGGATTGTCGATAGACCCGGGTCAGCTCGATGGGCGCCAGCTCGATGGTCTGCAATGCGCGGCTGCTGAAAAAGTAGCCCGAGGCATAGAAGTCGCGCAGAATCGCCCATTCCTCGTCGCGCACCACTGGCGGGAGCTGATGCAGGTCGCCGATCATCAGCAGCTGCACGCCGCCGAAGGGCCGGTCGTTGCGGCGCTCGCGGCGCAGCACGAAATCCACCGCATCGAGCAGGTCGGCGCGGACCATACTGATCTCGTCGATGATCAGCAGGTCCAGGGTCTCGATGATCTCGCGTTTCTGACTGCCGAAGCGCTTATCCGCTGTCTGGCGCTCGACCTCGCTGCCGGGAACGAACGGCCCGAGCGGCAGCTGGAAGAACGAATGCAATGTTACCCCGCCGGCGTTGATTGCTGCCACGCCGGTGGGCGCGGTGACGATCATGCGCTTGGGTGCCTGGGCTTTGAGTGTATGCAGGAAGGTCGTCTTGCCGGTGCCGGCCTTGCCGGTCAGGAAGACGCTGCGATCGGTCAAGCAGACCAGATCACGCGCCATTTTCAGCTGGGGGTTGGGCATTGCCGTTGTCATGCTTCCCGCTCATCCCGCTTGGCGGCAATCTTGTTCTGCGCCTGCAGGGGATTGTCTGCGTTCGTCATGCTCTGTAACTCTTGTTCGAAAACTCGATCCGGGGCAAATAGATTAGCAGTTTACGCAAGTAGAACCCCGAATGTGCGTCCAAGTCACAATCCAGATGGAGAAACCAAATCGCTGTCGGGATCGGGATCGGGATTCTGATTCCGATCTCGATCTCGATTCCGATCTGGTGGTATCCGACTCGCTGCTGCCCGAGAGCAATCTGGACGCCCCGGATGTCAGCACCCCCGGACCGTCGAGCGCGCTGCTCGGCTGGCTCCATATAGGCCCTCTGCGTACTCTGTGTGTTTGTGGTGAACACCTTGTACCCCGCCAGTTCTTGCAACATTCGCACAGTCTGCCGGCGCTCCCGATAGCCGACGCTGCCGAAGGTCCATTAGCGGCACCATCGACTGCTGAAGCCTGCTGATGCTGGTTTTCCTGGGCATCGGCCTTAGCGTTATTGTTACGCAAAATACCGCATGGATTGGAACGACGCGCGATTATTTCAGGTCATTACTGGACGAGGTTTTCAGATGTCAATATGCAAAGATCAACAGCCGGCAGCGGCGCCGGCATCCGCAGCCCCCGGGTCGCTGCTGCGACCCGGACACAATTGCTGGCGCATCGAGCATGCCAACCGGGTGTCCGTATTAGTCGACGGCGAAGCCTACTTACGTACCATGCGTGCAGCCTGCATCAAGGCGCGCCGTTTCATCGCCATCACCGCCTGGGACATTCACAGCCGATTAGCGCTGATCCGCCCGGAGCTGGATCATGCGTCGGGATCTTCGCCGGCCGATGATCTGCCCAATGTCCTCGGCGATTTGCTGATGGCCCTGCTGGAGCGCCACCCGCGGCTTGAAGTCTTTATTCTGCTCTGGAAGCACGCGCCGATCTACGCCTTCGAGCGCGAGCCGCCCTTGTTTGGCGACCATCCCTGGCCGTCACATCCGCGGCTGCATTTGGTGATGGACAGCGCCCATCCATTTGCCGCCAGTCAGCACCAAAAGAGCGTTATCATCGATGGTCGTATTGCCTTCTGCGGTGGGATAGACCTTAGCCAATGGCGTTGGGACACGCCGGCCCATGCTGCCGACGAGCCGCGGCGGCGGGATCCGGACGGCGATTCCTATCCGCCTTACCACGATGTGCATATGCTGGTGGACGGAGACGCCGCCTCGGCCCTGTTCGAGCAGTTCAACCAGCGCTGGCGCTGGGCCGTCGGTGAGCCGCTCGCGCGCCTGGCCGCGGAGTCCGGAGACAGAGAAGCGGCCGGCGATCCCTGGCCCGACGATTTGCCGGTCCTGTTGCGCGATCAGCGGGTCGGCATCGCCAGGACATTGCCCGAAATGGAACAGCGAGCGGCGGTCCGAGAGGTGGAGCAACTGTATCTGGACACCATCGATGCGGCCAGCACCTTACTCTATATCGAGAACCAATACCTGACATCGCGGGCAATCGCAGACGCGCTCTGTCGCTCGTTGCAACGCGAGCAGGGGCCGGACATCCTGATCGTCTTGCCCCGCGAAACTGGTCATTGGCTCGAACAGCACACCATGGACATCCTTCGCGCACGGATGTTGAAACAGTTGCGCGCTGCCGATGATCACGGGCGTTTACGCCTGTGCTATCCGGACGTTGCCGGACTCGGGGACGACTGCATGATGGTGCATGCCAAGTTGATGATCGCCGACGACCGCATTCTGCGGGTCGCCTCATCCAATCTCAGCAATCGATCCATGGGACTGGACAGTGAGTGCGACCTCTGTATCGCAGTCGAGAACGAGTCGGACATCGAAACCCTGCGCGCCCTGCGCCAACGCCTGTTGGGCATGCTCATGTCCGTGCCGGCAGCAGCGGTGGCGCATGCCGAAGAACAGGCAGCAGAGCAGGGCGGTGGTTTGATCGCAGCGCTGGAATTGCTGCAGGCGGATTGCGCCGACGGCAAGCACCCGCCAGCAAAGGGCACGCCGCGCCTGGCCAACCTGGAGGGAAAGGTCGATCCGGAATGGAATCGCCAGCTGCCGGACGAGCGGCTGGTCGACCCCGACCGGCCCCTGCACCCAGACCTGATCGCTGAGTTGATGGTTGGCGGCGACGAACAGAAGCCGCATCTGCATCGGCGTCTGCTGGTCGGCGCCACGCTGATCGGTCTCTTACTCATCATGGCCGCGGCCTGGCGTTGGACACCCGCCGGCGCATGGCTGAACCCTAACCAATTGGCCGCATCGGTAAACGGCCTGAGCCAAACCTGGTGGGGTCCGCCGGTCGCCCTGGTGGCCTTTATCGCCGCCAGCCTGGTTGCGGTTCCGGTGACCTTGCTGATCCTGGTAAGCGCATTGGTGTTCGACCCGGTAACCGGAGGGTTGCTTGCGTTGGCGGGATCGACGCTGTCCGCATTGGCGGGCTATGGCATCGGCGTCCATACCGGCCGCGACGCCGTGGAGCGGCTGTCCGGCGGCGGGCTGGATCGCCTCAGCCGGCGACTCGCCAAGCGTGGCATCCTGACCATGATTACCGTGCGCATCGTGCCGGTCGCACCCTTCGCCATTCTCAATCTATTTGCCGGCGCATCGCACCTGCGTCTCAGGGACTTTCTGATCGGCACCCTGATCGGTATGTTGCCCGCCGTACTGGCTATGGCGCTGTTTGCCGAAGGCTTGCTGTCGCTGCTGAAACAGGCCAACCTGCGCGCTGTCGCGCTGCTGCTGGTGGGGCTGTTGGCGCTGGGCGGACTGGCCTGGCTCAGCCGCCGCTGGTTACGCTCCTGATGTCAGACGATGCGCCTGTGCTACGCGTGGCGACCTGGAATATCCATCGCTGCATCGGCGCCGACCGACGCCGCGACGCCCGCCGTATCGCCCAGGGCATTCTCGCCCTCGATGCTGATCTGGTTGCGTTACAAGAGGTCGAGATACCCACCCAGGCTGCTGCCTTGTCAAGCGCCTTTGAATTGCTGCGCGAGCTGGCCTGCCACGGCTACCAGGTCTTGCCAGGGCCGACGATCGTCGGCCACGATCAGGGTTACGGCAATGTGCTGTTGAGTCGATTACCCGTGCGCGAATGCGCTCGCACAGAGCTTGCCCATCGCGGGGGGGGAGCCCAGGGGTCTGATCGATGTGCGCCTGGATATGAGCCGTCGATTAGCCCATCGGGGTCAAAGCCTGCCCATGCTGCGTTGCATCGCGACGCACCTTGGGCTGAGCCGAGTCGAGCGGCGCGCTCAGATTGCCGATATTGCAGCACGGATCGCTCCCGCGACCGACAAATCGGATTGCCCTGAGCCGCTGGTGTACTCGGCGATTTCAACGAATGGTGTCGGCACAACCGTCGTTTATCGCCGCTGGATCGGCTGCTTCAACCAGCGCCTGGCTTCGCCACCTTTCCGGCACGCTGGCCCCTGCTGGCATTGGATCGAATCTGGTACCAGGGATATGAACTCGAGCAGTGCGGGCCGGTCCGCACAGATCTAACGCGGATCGCGTCGGATCACCTGCCGCTGTTGGCAGGCTTTGGTCTATAGAGTCAGTCATCCTCGGGTTCGCACATGCGCGGCGGTTGTCCGAAACCTTCTCCGGTGGTTCTCCGGTGCTATCGTCACATCCATACCATCGGTGATGGATTAAAATCGCCCATTCCGCGTAGCATCCCGCCTCTGATGCTATGATGCGGCATCCCGCCTATGATGCCATGATGCGGCATCCCGCCCATTCTATCGTGATGCGGTTAAATCGGCCATTCTTTGTCGTCTTCGCCCCACTGAATGCCACGGCGAGCGCAATCCAGACGCGCGACTCTCCTAGCGTCGCCCCATGCAAACAGCACCGACGAACAGGGAAGCTACCGCGTCAGACAACGGTTGGATTCCTGGCCGTCAGTCCCTGAAATGACCGTTTGTTCACCCTTGAGCAGTACGCGAATACGATGCTGCAGCCTGGAATCTCGATTGCTTCTGCACAGGGGAGTGGTCTGTTGATCTGCGTCCGAATGCAGATACACGTACAGTTGCGCCAGACGCTCCCGCTCAATTTCACCCCGGCGCAGCAGTGTCAGCAGCGTGTTATGGACCCGTACCCGGACCCGCTCCTGCAGCTCCCGGTGAGTGGCCCCAGCCTCCATCTCGTGAACCAGACGCCGAACCGTCTTCGCCAGGCTGCCATCTACCGAGAAGTGAACATCGCCCACACTCCATAATCCGAGTCGGTCGTATCGCGAAGGCTCATACAGACAATAGTAACGACCGTTGTGATTGTAGCTGCGCCGGTAGGGAATCTGTCGCAGGTAACGGAAGGCGGTCATTGACGAGGCACCACCGAGCGCCAGCTGGATGCGGGGCAGATCCACCACCGTCTCTGAGGCAAACAAATCAAGCAAGGTCTCCGCGGATCGGGGCTGGGCCATAGCTCACCATGTCGTAGTAAAGACTAATGTCTTGCCACATGATCTTTACTATAACAGTTTCAGGCAGCAATACCGCCTCCGAGCACCCAAAAAGCCGGGATTCAGTCGCAAAATGACCGGAAAAATGATGGAGTATGGACTGAGGGAGGGGTGGAAGGGAGAGCTAGATCAGGAGGTTACAGACGGTAACCGTTGTCTGACGCGGTAGCAGGGAAGCTTGAATTTTCATTTCATTACCTGATCTTAGGTGCGGCATATAACCTCGCTGAAAATTTGGTTATGTGCGCCACCTATCTAACCTCTCTCATTCAAACCGTTTATTTACAGGAAAAACTCCTTATGCCAGTTCTTACACGTTCCGCAGCCGAGCTGATTGGTACATTCTGACTGGTGCTGGGCGGCTGCGGTGCCGCGGTATTCGCTGCCGGCGTTCCGGATGTGGGTATCGGATATCTCGGTGTCGCCTTCGCGTTCGGCCTGACCGTGTTGACCATGGCCTATGCCATCGGGCACATTTCCGGCTGTCATCTGAACCCGGCCGTCTCGCTTGGCCTGGCGGTTGGCGGTCGCTTCAGTTGGTCCGATTTACCGATGTATGTCATCGCTCAGACCTTGGGCGCCATTGCCGCGGCCTTCCTGATCCTATACCTGGCCAGCGACATGGGACTGTACAAAGAAGGTCAAGCGACCTTTACCCTGGCCGCCGACAGTCTGGCCGTGAACGGTTACCGCGAGCTGTCGCCTCAGGGCTACGGTATGCTTGCCGGTTTTGTGACCGAATTGGTCATGACCTTCATGTTCCTATTCATCATCCTCGGCGTAACCGATAAACGCGGCACCGCGGTTGCTGGCGGTCTGGCCATCGGCCTGGCCCTGACGCTGATTCACCTGATCTCGATTCCGGTCACCAACACCTCGGTGAATCCGGCACGCAGCACCGGCCCGGCGCTTGCGCTGGCGCTCTCCGGCGAGGGAAAGGCTCTGGTGCAGCTGTGGTTGTTCTGGGTGGCGCCGATCATGGGAGCGGCACTCGCCGGTCTCGTTTACAAGCTGTTCGAGGTCGCTGACGCGCCGCAAGAGATTGAAAAGATGGGAGGTGAAGTCTAGGAGCTTATCCGACATGGGCTGCCTACTGCGGAACAGCAGATGCCAGCCCGATTTTCCCCGCAATCTGGTCAAATAGAGGCGGGTGCTAGGCTGTCGAAATGTCCTGAGTTTTGATGCCAAACCGATTCCGGGTCTTGGATTGCTTCATCGAACGCACTGGGGAGGCCTCATCGGTGTCGGGGTCGCTATCGGAATCGGAATCGAATCCGCTCATCGATCAAAGCAGCCAGCTCGATACCAATAGCGCTGCACTGGTGTTCGGCTGGGTCACAACCGCAGGCCCTCGCGGGCGATGTTCTTCAGCAGGCGGGGATTGGCGTAGTGATCCGGGTCCGCCCACTCGTCTTCCCAGATGGGAAGGGGTTGGATGCGAACGCCGGTCTCCAGCAGGACGTCGAAGGCCTCGTCGGCCATGAGGAAAACAGGAGGAAAACAGGGACAGACCACGTTTTTCTGCTAGACTTGGTTCGGTGCTATGTTGCTATTGTCTTTGAGATCCTGTTATCCATGCCTAGACGCGCACATACATCGCTGTCGGCTACCCAATGCATGTGATCCTGCGCGGGATCGACCAGGCTGCGGTGTTTTTCGAGGATGCTGATCGCCAGTTTTTCCTGGATCATCTGGTCGCGGTGGCTGCGGAGGAATCGGTTGCTGTGCACGCGTATGTGCTGATAACCAACCACCTTCATCTGCTGATGACCGCCGCACGCGATGATGGCGTGTCGGCGGTGATGAAGCGCGTTGGGCAGCGGTATGTCCAGCACGTCAACCGGACCTCTCGTCGCACGGGCGGCTTGTTCGAGGGCCGGTTCCGCTCATCGCTGATTGAGGCCGACACCTATCTGCTGGCCTGCCAGCGTTACATCGAGCTCAATCCGGTTCGTGCCTCGATGGTCAGTGTGCCTGGTGATTATCGCTGGTCGAGCCATCGGGCCAATGCGCTTGGCCGCCAGGATTCCATGGTCACACCGCACCCGCTGTACCAAGGCTTGGCAGGGGCGGAAAACCGGGACCGGAAAACCGGAAAACAGGGACAGACCACGTTTTTCCCGTTTTTCCGGGGGAACAGGGGATACCGGGGCCGGGCAAAACTAGAAAACGTGGTCTGTCCCTGTTTTTCTTTTGGCGCCTCTTACTAAGCCTCGCCCCCTTTGCTGCTGTTCCCTATCGTTGCTGTTTAACTTTGTTGTCTCCTGCGCCTAAGGGGCAATGCACCAAGTCCTAAGCCTAAAAGGGCCAGCGTTACGGGAGCCGGCACGGCTGTCGTTTCGTCGCTGGAGGTTAAACGAAAATTGTTGAACACCCAGGCGCCTCCATCGGGATCGGTGGTCGCGGCGAGGCGCATGCCAAGCGACGAGTCTCCGTTACTGATAGCGGTGTTGAAGATGGATGTGATGTCGAAGCTCAGCGTATTGCCGACAACCAGAACATCGGTGAGGAAGTTGCCCACGATGCCCGTGGAGACCGCTTCGAAGTCCGATTCGTCTTCTATAGATTTTCAGAAAATTAATTTCCAGTGGCACATCAAAAACCCCCAGCTGTTTGGTAAAGTTGAGGGTCACCACACCTCATACAAACACGCCCAAATCAACAGGGGTTAACGCATGGTATCAGTGAGCTGTTCAAAAGCGATCATGGAGGAACTGGAAAAGGAGCTGGTTCGAGCGCACGCGCTGAATAATCTGCGGCTGTACAAGCTGGTCCAAGGGCTGGTGTGGATTGCCGAAGGCAGACCATGGCCGGAGATTGGGAAGCTGTTGGGAGTCAGTGTGAAGACGCTGGAGAACTGGCTGAAACGGTTTATGGTGCAAGGGCTGGCGTGGTTGCGAGGTCAACACTATCAGGGGCGGGGACGCAAGTCGAAACTGACGCCGGAGCAGAAGCGGCAGGTGCGCGACTGGGTGGAGAAAGGACCGCAGGCGAATGGATTCAGCTGCGGGGTATGGAACACGGCGATGATTGCGGAGCTGATCTGGCGACGCTTCGGGGTGAGCGACAACCCACGCTACCTGAGCACGTTGCTCAAGAAGCTGGGGCTGAGTTATCAGAAGGCACGTTTTATCAGCGACCGCAGCGACGAGGAGGAATACAAGCAGGCGCGTCGGCAGTGGGTGGAACAGACGTGGCCGCGCATTGTGCAGCAGGCCAAAGCCACGGGCGCGGTGATCCTGTTCACCGACGAGGTGTCGTTTGCGATGTGGGGCTCGTTGAGCCGTACGTGGGCGGTGCGCGGCCAACAGCCAGTGGTCAAGACCCGGGGGATACGCAAGGGATTGAAGCTGTTCGGGGCGATCAGTTTCTTCGATGGGGCGTTTGAGTACCGCGAGGCACTGGCCTATAGCCTAAAGCCGAAAGCCCTCAAGCAGCTCAAAGCCGACGGGGTGCCGACCGAGGTCGTCGCGCAATTAGCCCCTTTGAAGGGCCTGAGCTATCCGACGCAAGAGCGCTTTTATCAGGCCTTGGACGAGGTGCTCGGCGCCGCCTGCCGCGCCCGCTATCAAGACCAGTTGCACACGGCGGCTGAAGGCAGCGGTCGTTTCAATAGCGCCGGCTACGTGGAATTTCTCAAACAACGCTTGGCGCGCTTCGACACGCCGATCATCTTGATCGAGGATAGCGCCCCCTACCACCGCAGTGGCGAGGTCAACCAATTCAAAGCCGATCACGCTCAGCGCTTATCGGTTGAACCCCTGCCGGCATTCTCGCCCGAGTACAATCCGATCGAAAAGCTCTGGCGAAACACCAAGAAAGAGGCGACTCATCTGAAGTACTTCGAAACCTTCGAGGAACTGCGTGCCTCAGTTCTGGGGGTCTTCCGTACCTATCTCGACGATGCCACCCAAGTGATCCGCGTGATGAAGAAATTACGCACCAACGCCGGCGTCGCTTGAGAGACTGTATGGGAACTAAACCACTGATTTAGCTTCTAAAAAATCTGAAAAACTAAACGATTGAATACGATTTTCCCTTTTTTATTCGGAGAAATCAAGATGACTTCAGATAATGTTCATACACCTGTACGCTATCCAAGTGACCTGTCAGACGAAGAATGGGCAATCATCGAGCAAGTCTTGAACGAACTTGACCCGTATAAGACAGGGCGCCGCCGTGATTCGAATCTAAGCGGAAAAAGGGAGCGGAAAAAGGGGACAGACCACGTTTTCTACATGCATTGGGTAGCCGGCGGCGATGATAAGTGCGCGTCTAGGCATGGATAACAGGATCTCAAAGACAATAGCAACATAACACCGAACCAACTATAGCAGAAAAACGTAGTCTGTCCCTGTTTTCCGCTGTTTTCCGCTGACGCCGCATATCTCGCCTGCACGCAGACCTGCGGCTTAAGCGGCTGTGCTCCGCCTGCCTGGGGTAAGGGGCAATAAAGCTCCGGCCCAAAGCGGGAGGCACAGATAGGGAGGCCAAACCATGAGCCGCGTATGCGTCATCGCGGCCTCCCTGCCTCCAAGCCCGCCGCGGGCAACCGCAGACGAGCAACGAGCGGGGCAGGCTACTGCGCCGCAGGGGCTTCGGCAGACGCCGATCCGACGGCATCCCTCTCCGCGGCTTAATCCTGCTTGGGGCTGTCTTTCCCGGGCTCTCCGGTCACGGGCTCGCCCGAAACCGTCAACTTGACCTCGACGCCCGAGACATCAGGCTTCTTCTTTTCGGCTGTCTGTGAAGGCGCGGACGCATCGAGCCAACAGGGCTTCTCGCCTTGCGTGCGTTGCTTGAACGGCCAGATCCGAGCGGTTGTCGATGCATGCCCTTGCGCCGTCCAGACGGTCACCTTCCTGAACATCGGGGCATAGATCGGATCAGGCGGGGCCTCGCTGCCTTCCCTTCCGATCTCCTCCGGCATGAAATGATGGCGCCCCGGCGGGGGCAAGACACAATCGAACCGAGCAACAACACCGCGCATATCCGGCAGCACGATGATCTCGTCCGCACGCTGATCCCCCAGAGTGACCATGGTGCCCCGCCAGAGCCGCTGGCCTTCTATCACCAAACGCTGATCACGCCGTCCGGCCTCCACCTCTGCAATAGCGCTGGGGTCCCTCTCATTGATGTTGGGTACCTTGATGACCTCGAACTCGAACTCCTCCGTGATGCGGTCGGTCGATGCGGGCAGCTCGACCAAGTGCTCGGTCCTGCCGGCAGGGGCGAGCCCGTTGTGAAACTTGGCCCCGTCACATTTTGCCTGTCCCGCGTAGGGGTCCGACATGACACTCTGATGAACACGGCCGAAGTGGCCCCAGCACTGTCGAACCTGCAACCTGAGATCGGTCCACCAACTCGGCACGGAAAGCACGGCGGAGAGACGATAGGCCCCCGGCTGATGCGTCTCCCGCTCGGTGCCTAGCCATCCCTTGGGTTCGAATCGATTGGGCAGGAACATCCAGCCGAAGGTCGCCATGGGTGCAGCGCCGCGACTGCGCCCGGCCCCCCGGTCGGGTGCTGCCGCGGGCCTCGCCTCGCCCCGCAGATGACCGAAACCGATGATCGTATTGCGGGCGGAGACGCGCTCCAGGGTTTGAAAGGCGTCATTGATGCCGGCGAGCTCGGCACCGGAAAACAGCTCACCCCCAGCCTGCAAGGATGCCCGCAGCCGTTCGCTGCGACGAATCTCATCCTGACTCTTGATCCCGCGGCTGCGCGGCTCGACCGCATACACCTTGACGTTGGCCGGTCCGCCAAGCAAACCCAAGGCGCGCCTGAACTCCAGCGCGGTGACCGTATCCACGAAGTCGCCGACAATCGCCAACTCCTCCGTACCCAGCTCAGGCGGGCGTTGCGCGCAGTCCCGGCACCCGGAACCAACCGCACAGGCACGAACCTCGCCGGCAGGAACCTTCGGGCGCGGGCAGCACCTGAACAGGTGATATTGAGGCCCAAGCTCTCGCTTGAAGCTCTCTGCGGCAGACACCGCACCGGCCGATCTCAACACCTGACGGCCGGCAGCTGTAGACTTCGCCGCGCCCAGCGCCGCCCGCAGGAGTGCGTGGCAGCGAGCCGCCTCGGCATCGCTCGCGCATTTCCGGTAAGTGACCTGCAGCAATGTCCTCAGCTGCGACCTGCAGGCGTCCGGGTCCTCCAGCTCGCAGGAACCGGATGCACCGGTGCCGCCGGTCAGCCCCTCGACCAGTCGCTGGAACCAGCCCGGTCCCTTGATGCGACATCCCGATAGCCTGGCTTCCAAGGCCCCACCCACACTCTGGTAGACGTCCTTGTCGAGCCAGCGCTTACGGCTCAGCATCACGTCGCAGTCTCCGGCCTCGCAGCCGGTGGTGCGGATCGAGAAGAATCGGTCGATGGGAGGGGAGGGCTGATAGCCCGGGATATCGTTGCGTCTGAGGCGATCGACGAAGAAGTCGGCGAACTTCTTCTCGAACAGCATGCGGATGCTGGTGTGATCGATGAAGGTTGGCGGACGTGGGCCGCCTGTCGATCCTGCCTGGGATGGAACCCTTGCCGCATCGTCTAACAGCGGCTGAACGAATCTGACCTTCAATTGAGGCACTTGATTGCCGGGAAGCAGAGGCGATGCATCGATGAACGCCTTTGGATCGACCCGCGGTTCGCCTCTCAAATTGGCGCGCCTGATCCTATCAACCACGCGCTTGCCGATATCTGGGGCCGCGCTCGCCGGTGCGGAAACCAATGCGGCACAAGCACTTTCCACCTGTTCGGATATCGGTTCGACCGTCTCCGGCATGAGCAGGCCGGATTTCACCAAACAAGCGTACAGGAGCCCGACACGCCCGATGCGCGGGACCGCGGCTGCCTCGGTCTCCTCTTGCGGCAGAAAGGGTATTACCGGTCCATCCGTCCCCGAGGCGAGCAATACACTCCGGACCCGCTCCAGCCGCCCTGCCAGTTGGACCAAGCCGTGGAGATTCGCGACCTCGGGACGGATCCCCTGAGGGCAGCGCACCGTGGTACGTTGTTGCCGATACTTGTCCCATCCCGGATTGGCACTGCCGGTCAAACAGCCGCTGGAGCCCATAATCTCGGAAACCAGCCGGGACGCCGATGCGCCGGATGCGGAGGCGCCGGGCTCGATAGGCGGTGGGCCGCAAGCGAAGTACTCGATGACACCTCGACTCTCATCCGGGATACGGATACCGGCCTGCCGAAGGTCGCGGAGCAATCCCTCCGCGCAACCACGGCTTGCTACCTTTGGCGGACTGTCGATCTCGTCACAAACGGCTGCATCTTCTTCACGCAGGTAGCGTCGACACAGAGCCCGTACCGAGTTGAAACGACCGAGAAACTGCTGTAGCTGACCCGCGTCGATGGCCTCGCGCACCGCTGCGACAAAACGCTGGATCTCGCGTCCGAATGCCTGCTCCAGCCGCGGGGACAGATCGCCCGCGAGCCGCTCGGTGCTGCCGGGCCAGCCCAACGCCTTCCGGGCCGCGTCTCGACGCCAGGCAGCATCGCACTGCCAGTCCTTCGACCCCTCTTCACAGTCCGGGTCATTTGCGCCGGCAACCAGGTCAAGGAAGGTCTCGATGGTCTGCGCCTTCAGGTACCAGTTGAAGGCCATCCGCTCCTTGGGGGCCGCGCCCCCTTTGAACGGGTCGATCACCTGGTAAAGGTCGTCTGGCGAGGGGGTGATACGGTTGCGGTAGACCTTCGACAGGAAGCCCTGCAACTCTCGCTCCCAATCTCCCAAAAGGGTTCGGTATGACCGGACCTGATCCTGGGTCTCGTCGCATGCTTCCCGGCCCGCAGGGTGCTCACAGCCCGAACCGAGCACATCGATCGCCACCAAGCCGAACCCGGTCGCATGCCTGCGCGGAATGATCGAGACATCGAAGTTCAAGCGGTACAGGGTCGATCCCGCCAGATCGTGGCCGTCATCCAGGAGGGTGTTCATGATCTCGGCACGCACGGCGAGGCGGCGCTGAAAGTCCAGATCGAAGGCGTCGTTCTGATCCAGCGCACCCTGCCCGGGCGTTGATGTCTGCACCGTCCCGCTCCGCGATACGTCTGCACCGTCCGTGTCGCGCAGGGCAAGCAATCCCCGCTCGATGGTCCGGCTGGATCGCTGACTCGGCGCGCGATCGGCCGTCGATTCCAACAACTCCAGCCGACTCTCAAGCCAGTTGAGTTCTCGAAATCGATCGTTGACCAGCCGCTCGCGCGTATAGACCTGCGGTGGTTCAACGTAGATTCGCGCCTCGGATGCGTAGGGAAACAGGCCGTTGATTACCCCGCCCGACCAGCCCAGCCGCCACAGGGAATAGCCTGCCAAGACCAGTAGAGCAGCAACCAGGAGCAGGCGCCCGCGATGCTGCTGCAACCAAACGACGGATCGCCGTCTCCACTCGGTCTTCCCGCTGGCTGCCGGCGGTTCAGGCAACTGATTGCTGGTCGTGTCGGAGGCCATCTGTGAGTCAATCACCTAATGAATAAGGGACTCAAGGTGCAATAGTGATGCCTCGATCATCGTCTTGACCGAGAGCCGGCAATACAGGGTTTCATCGACATCGAAGCGTCCCGTCTCGAAGTACTTGTTGCCGGGCGCACCCCCCAGGCAGAGATCGTAGTAGCCGCAAGACTTGGCGCAACGCCGACAGCCGCGCTCGATGCGCCGGCGCAGGTCCAGCAGGTGTCGATTGCTCAGCATGATCTCCGGACCGCCGTCGCGGACGTTGCCGAAGACGAAGTTGCCGAACTCGGTATTCGGGTTGCCGATCAGCTCCGGGGAGAAGGTACTCATGGCCCCATCGACACTGACGACGACGATGGCCAAAGGCTCGATCTGGTCATTGAAGGCGAGACCTTCGCGACGATGGCGGCCCGCGACCGCTGCCCGCAGCTGCTCCAAGGGTCGCAGCAAGAAGGGCTCGCCCGCCTCGGCATGTCGCGCGAAGAAACGCAGCAGGAATTGCTTGAGTCGTGACGCAGCGTCGGCGCCGGCCAGGCTGCTTGACTGGTGCGGCCCCTCGATCTCGTCGATGTTGAAGCCGAGCGAGCGGACGCCCAAGGATAGGAAGAAGTCGAACAGCGCGTCGGGCTCATCCAGCGAGCCTGCAGTGAGGACCGCGATCACGTCGAATGGCACCCGCGCCTCGCGCAGGCGTTCGATGCCACGTATGGTTTGGTTGAAGCTGCCCTCGCCGCGGCGATCGACCCGGTTCGCGTCGTGGATATGCCGCGGGCCGTCGATGCTGACGCCGATGCGCCAGCCATACCTCGGAAAGAACTTGATCCATTCGTCGTCGATCAGCATGGCATTCGTTTGCACATGCTGGACCAGGCGCCGGCCAGTGGGCACGGCCGATTCGAGCAGGTCGCAGGCGTGCTCATACCAAGAGATCGGTACCGACAAGGGCTCGCCACCGTGCCAGCACAAAGAGAACTCGTCGGCGACCAAGGGACCGGCGACGATGTTACCGGCTATGGCGGCGATGACGTCTTCGGACATGCGCGCCTTGCGTGCCCGATGATGCAGATAGCAATATCGGCAGTTAATGTTGCAGAAGGGTGTCGGCTGGATTAGGAGCAGCTCAACGGACTGCCGCGGGTCGGGGGCTGATAGCAGCGGCATGGCAACTATCACGTTAGTAGTTGGGCCAGTTGTACCAGTTATTCCACTGATTGTTCAGCCACTGCGCCAACTTGGTCCCGGCGCCGGCCGCGGATGCGTCGGCATCGGCCAGCGCTGCGAGCCGATCGTCCAGTTCTGCACGTTTCGCGGCGACTGAGAAACTGGCTCCTGCAAGCAGCGCCAACGCCAACAGCGTGAATTTGCGGATCGTTCTAGTCTTCATGTCAATATCGGTGCGGTCGAGGTGATCTCAACCTATAGTATAGACGCAGGCAGCACTTTTTGAAAACCACGATAACCTGGGATGTTGCATCAAAAAGTCATCGGTAAGGCCGGACTGAAGTGCGTGTCGCACTACTTTGCTCGGCCACAATCTGACCGCATTGTCGACCTTTGCTGCCGCTTGCGGTGGAAGGTGCGACGTTTCTTCGGCTCTTTGGGAATTCCGGTGGAACTTTACTACTGTTAAACTGAAGTTCCTGACCAGCACTTGCACTTTTCTTATGTAAATCAGCCAATTAGAAAATTTTATGGTTCGCCGTTTTGCCTACATCTAAGTGACTGATTTATTACTTAAACTGTAAACCCACCTTGGGTAAAAATCAAATTTACATGCCTACATTTTTCGGCGTCAATTTCTCTTATTTATTACATTTTTCAGATGCTTAAATGCAAAATTGGGCAGAATCGGCCAGGAACTTCAGGTTAAAACAATAAGTTGAATCACCTATCCAGCCGAGTAAACATCCCCCGGCAAAGCCGGGGGCTTTGAATTCGTGAGCCGCTCAAAGCGGCGAAGGGGACGCTAACGCGGCCCCAAGTTAATGAGCCGCCTAAAGGCGGCGGGTCAGCTCCATAGCCGTAGCTGATCGAAGCGTTGATCCTCGCGTTCCTGGTGCTGGATGTAGGCCCGGATCGTGGCCTCGTCTCGCCCAACCGTCGACACGAAGTAGCCGCGCGCCCAGAAATGCTGCCCGCTGAAATTGCGCTTGCGCTCACCGTAGACGCGGGCCACATGGATGGCACTTTTCCCCTTGATGTAGCCCACTTGAGAGTACCGAGTTCTCCAGCAATCTGGCAGCAATCTGTTCCTTGAAGCAGCCCCATCCGTGCAAGTGAAAATACGGTCGTGGCGGGGTTGCTGCTGCCGATGTCCGTCATATCGATAAACCAATGGGTAGATATTCCGGAAGGATCTATAGTCCTCTCACGTGACATCAAAGCTGTCCCTTTCGTTTAGAGCCAGCACTCACACACCAAAAACAAAAGGGCATATCTGGTTATCGCGTTGAGTGACTCTAGTTATAGCACCTGTGTAGACTCTACTCGAGGTGTTTGTCATGCAATTGTGGTTCTATTGGTGGGAGATCATTTCGTTGCTACGGCCAGCGTTTTCCCGCGATCAGACGTTCTTTTGGTTCGTTGTCAGCGTCGCCGGTCTGTCAGTGCGCACGGATAACCTCAGGGTCACGAGTATCGTGCGCGCCCTTGGCCTGCAGGAGCAGTGCTACGATTCTCTGCTTGACAGCTTTCACAGCAGCGCAGTGAAGCTGGACCGCTTATTGGCAATCTGGACCAAGGTGGTCCTGAAGCTGTTCCCAGGGGTGATTCAGGTCAATGGTCGGTTGGTGCTCGTGGGCGATGGGATCAAGGTCGGCAAGCAGGGCCGAAAGATGCCGGCAGTGAAGTCGTTACATCAGGAGTCGGAGTCGAACACCAAACCCGAGTACATCATGGGCCATTCGTTCCAGGCAGTCGCGGTCCTGATCCAGGCGGCACAGAGCGTCTTTGCGCTCCCACTGACTGCCCGGATTCATGAGGGCGTTGTGGAGACGAACCGAGACAAGCGCACGCTGATGGACAAGATGATCGCTCTGCTCGGGCTGCTCGGCATGGAGCAATCCTACTACTTCGTGGCCGATCGCTATGACATGTGTCGGAAGATGGTCAAGGGACTGCTCGCGCAAGGCAATCATCTCGTGGTTCGCGTGCGCTCGAATGCCGTGGCTTGGACGCCCTACGTTCAGGACGCAACAGAACCTCGTAGGCGTGGGCGCCCGCGGACATATGGCCGCAAGATCAAGCTGCGCTCGTTGTTCGAAGAGGGCCTGGTGAACGAGCAAGCAGCGAGCCCCGTGTATAACGAACAAGGGGTCATACTCCGTTATGCCGTGCATGATCTGCTGTGGCGACCGGCCGGACAGCTGGTGCGTTTCGTCATTGTGATTCACCCGCACCGAGGACGTTTCATCCTCATGTCGACAGACCTCACATTGGATGCCATCGACATCATTCGTCTCTATGGGCTGCGTTTCAAGATCGAGGTCACCTTCAAGCAGGCGATCCACGTGTTTGGGACATTCCACTACCATTTCTGGATGAAGGCGATGAAGCCACTGAAACGGCGTAATGGGGATCAATACCTGCACCGGGAAACGGCGGCTTACCGTCAAGCCGTGAAGCGCAAGCTGCATGCCTACCATGTCTTCGTCCAAGCTGGGTGCATTGCCCAAGGGTTGGCTCAGTACCTGGCAGCATGCCATCCGCGGCTGGTTTGGCAATCCTTATGCCTCCTGGTTGCGCACAATCCGCCCTGGTCTGGCACCATCCGAACGCGTGGTCACCCTGGCGTTACGCCACAGCCTACCGGAATTTCTCCTGGATTGGAGCCAGAGGTCTATTCTGGCGAAATTCATCATCGAAAGGCTCGATCCGGATCGATCTAAGCTACTTGGCGCCGCCGCTTAGCTCTGACTCGGCCTTAACGGCGCGTTTCGATCGCGCCGACAGTTGGTTTGGAAGCGATTCCAGGATGACTCTTGCCCTTTTGATTTTAATAGAAGAAACTCGGCACTCTTAAGTAGCCCACAACCTGCGAGACCGCATGTTTCAGCGGAATCGAGATCAGCATGTGCACATGGTCCGGCATCAGGTGCCCTTCCTCGATCCGGCTGTCCTTGTGCTGAGCAAGGTCATGAAACACTTCACCGAGGTGCTTCCGAAGCTGACCATATAGGACGCGACGGCGGCATTTCGGAATGAAAACAACGTGATAGTTGCACTCCCATTTGGAGTGGCTTAGGCTGGCAATCTTGTCCATCGGGACTCTCCACAGTCGTGTGCTTGGCGGCTCACGAACAGAGTGTCTCCGATGGACTCCCGGAAATGTCAAACTGCTACTGTCACCCCGGCAAAGCCGGGGGATTACATTTCTTATTTAGACACCCTAGGCCGACACCTATCTGCTGGCCTGCCAGCGCTACATCGAGCTCAATCCGGTTCGTGCCTCAATGGTCAGTGTGCCTGGTGATTATCGCTGGTCGAGCCATCGGGCCAATGCGCTTGGCCGCCAGGATTCCGTGGTCACACCGCACCCGCTGTACCAAGGCTTGGCAGACGCTGATCAGGCTCGTTTTGCTGCGTATCGCAGGTTGTTCGATGATATGCTCAGCGCCGAGTTGCTTCAACGTTTCCGCGAGTGCACCAACGGCGGCTTCGTGCTTGGCAGCCCAAAGTTCGAGCGGCAGATCGCCGCTATGCTCGGTAGACGAACCTGGAAGGGGGCACCGGGACGGCCGCTAAAGGAAATCGATGCGGATGCGCAAGGTGAGCTTGCATTGTAGAAAACGTGGTCTGTCCCCTTTTTCCCCCTCCCCTTTTTCCCCCTGTTTTCCCCGGGCCACGTATTCAGACCGGTTTGAAACCGACAAATACTGAACTACGGGCGAGTCTCGATAACCTTGCCTCGCGTGACGAAGGAAAGGCCCTGCGTCCCCGATCCCCCAATCATGATTGCTTCGACGATGGGGCTGACGACCTTTTCAGCCGCTTGCCACTCGACAATAAAGTTGGCGCCCACACCGCCGCGATCTTCCGTTATATCGACGACGAAATTGGCGGACGCGAAGGGCCCGAGGGATCGCGGAGCGTCGATGTAGTCTTTAAGCTTGGCCCCGGCATGGTCATAGTAGCGGACACTGGTTATGTGGATCGCGCTCGAAGGGTCGACATTGTGGATAGCCAGAGTTGAGGACAGCGGCTGTTTCGACGCCTTCTTCTCTGTCTGATAGATTCGCGTGTAGACCGGAACATAAATCACCTCGCCGGCCTGCACCTCGTACGAATGCTCGGTCATCGTGATGGCATCTTGCGCCGCCACGTTAGGGGGCATGACCGCGAGCAGCACCGTGCTCGCGAGGCTTAGCGCAACGCATGCCGGCTGTATGGTGTGCGCAAAGGCTGAAACGATTGTTTTCATGAGCATTTATTCTGTACCTTTGGGTGCTTGGAGGGCATGACGTCTGCGCTCGAACCTGCGTTCAGGACGGTCGCTTCCGAAACTTACGCTCGGTGCGGAAGACTATCAAGTTCCCCGTACTTTTCTCCTTGCGCGCCGAGCGCATGGTATGCGAAGATCGGGCTTCTAGATTCTGGACAGATGCTCACGCGGCCGCGGTTCCATCTGGACGATAATAACCCGGCATTACACCTATTGTACATGTCGGCCTAAGAACGGGAGATTAGAAGAGGTTAGGTCAATGGACCAGCCCTTTCAAGTTGCGTAAAAACAACATTATGAATCTGTCTCTTAGCGTCAAGGGCTCGCAGGCATCCGCAGCCGCTTGCCCGCTTGTCGGAAAGCAAACACCGCAAAATCATGCGGTTGCAGTCGTACACGTATCAACACCTTGAAAGGGCTGGCCTCCGCCCTTATGCGTCATCGCGTTCGAGATCGGTCTGGTCGCTCAGCAGTTCGGTGCCGTGATCTTCGTCGTCAATGGTGTCGGCGTGGCCATGCTCCGGGAACTCGGCGCCTTGATGACCGCCTTGATGACATCTATCTTATTTACCTTCCGGGCGAACGGGCGCGGCGCAGACCGGCACCCAGAAGGTCAACGAGGAGGTCAACGCCATCCGGACATTCGGGCTCGATCCTGTCCATTTCCTCCTGCTCCTGAGGCTACGACCCACTGCCATTGACTTAAGGCCCGGGGTCGGTATCGGAATCGGAATCGCGAAAGAAACCGCTATTGCGGGGTCGATCAGTTCGATACCGATACCGATACCGACACCGATGCCGTAACTTTAGTCAACGGCAGCGAGGCTACGGCCGGGCGCTTGCCCAAGTGCTGTCGGAATTGTCCCTGGCGTTGAATCGTTGAACAATAGCTGAGGCATGAACTCACCATGGAACTCTCGTCCATCCTGCTCGCCATCGTTATCATCCTGGCCGCGACCGCGTTCTGCGTCGCGCTGTTCGATCGCCTGGGCTTCGGGTCGATCCTCGGCTTCATCGTCGCCGGTGTCCTGATCGGGCCGCACACGCCTGGGCCGGTCCCGGTGCATGCGGTCGAGGAGCTACAGAGCATCGCCCAGCTGGGCGTCGTGCTGTTCATGTTCACCGTCGGCTTGGAGCTGCGCCCGCAGAAGGTCTGGGCCATGCGGCGGCTGATCTTCGGGTTGGGCTCCGCGCAGATGCTGGTCACTGCCGCGGCCCTTGCGCTGTACATGGTGCTGCTGCTGGGGGCTCCCTGGGAGGCGGCAACGCTGATCGGCCTGGCCTTTGCGATGTCGTCCACCGCCATCGTCATGGGCACGCTGGCGGAGCGCGGCGAGCTGGCCAGCGAGCACGGACGGACGACCTTCGCCATCCTGATGGCGCAGGATATGTGGGTGGTGCCGGTGATGGCGCTGGTGCCGGTACTGGCCCACACCACAGGCGCAGGCGGCTCGACACCACTGTGGCAGACGCTGTTGCTGGTGCTTGGGGTCATCGGCGGCATCCTGATCGTTGGACGCTGGTTGTTGCCCGCGGCGCTCGGCTATTTCGCGGGCCAGCGGCAGATGGACGCCTTCGGGGTGGTGTTGTTCCTCGCCGTGATCCTGGCCGCCTGGGCCGTGGACAAGGTCGGCATCTCCATGACGCTCGGGGCCTTCCTGCTCGGCATGCTGCTGTCGGCCTCCGATCTGCGCTATCAGATCGAAGCGAGCGTGACGCCGTTCAAACAATCCCTGATGGGGCTGTTCTTCATCGCCGTCGGCATGTCCATCGATGTCGGCGCGATACTGCGCGACTGGGACGTGCTGCTGGTACACGTGCCGGCGGTGCTGGTGCTCAAGGCGCTCGTATTGATCGGCCTCGCCCTGGCCTTCGGGATCGGCCGCGCGGCCGCGATCCGCATCGGCTTCTACCTGTCGCAGGTGGGCGAGTTCGCCTTCGTGCTGCTGGGCGCGGCAGTCGTGGCCGGACTCATCAGCAACGACGGCCACACCCTGGCGATGCTGGTGGTGGCGGTGAGCATGATCGCGACACCGCTGATGGTGAAGGCCGGCGCCGCGCTGGCCGGTCGCCTCGCCGGCGCAGCGCGAGACACGGCGTCCGATGTGCCCGCCGATCTCGAGCGCCATGTCGTCATCATCGGCTACGACGAGGTCGGCCAGCTCATCGCGCTGATGCTGGAGCACGCGAACATCCCCTACGTGGCCGTGGAGCGCGACCTGGCCATCGTGGAGCGGGCGAAACGCGCCGGGCGCCAGGTCTACCTGGGTAACATGTACAGCCCGGCCACGCAAGCGGCGGCGGGCGTAGGCAAGGCCACGGCGGTGTATGTCACGTCGCACGACAACCAGGCGGCCAAGGCATTGGCCGTGACGCTGCATCAGCTCTATCCCCAGCTCGACGTCTATGTGCGCCTGCGCACGCTCCAGGACCAGGACGAGCTCGTCGGCAAAGGCATCAAGCATGCCGCGACGAGCTATATCGAAAGCACCCTGTCCCGCGGCGGGGACATGCTCAAGAACCTCGGGGTCCCCGAACCTGAAGTGGATGACGTCGTTGGCACGCTGCGCAAGGACAACTACAGCTCGGTCCGTGCCGCCTACGTTGATGCCGCCAGTAGCTGACCCTGAGCGAGTAGTGAATCCGACGCAGCGCTGCGAGATGCCGGGTATAGAACACGAGGTCGTCCAAGCGATACATGGACGCATTCGAATGCGTGTTCCGAGACTTCGTCAAGATGGTGATTTCGCCACCAGACTTCGCGCCTTGGTGAGTGCGTTGGAGGCTGTGACAGACATGCGAGTGGACCGCGCGGCTGCATCGATTGTTGTTCACTACGGGGAGAGCAGCCTGTCGGCGGACGAGCTCCAAGCACGACTTGTGACGGCAATCGAGCAAGCGGCCAACCCCCAGCCGTCCTGACCGCAGGCGATGCGGGCTTTCGGCTACGAATTTCGGGACTTGAGCGCCTACGACTACCTGCAGCTCCGTGAAATCATCAAATGGCGCGAGCAACCCGTCTCTTTGTTCACCCGTATCTCAAGTAAGGCACTGGCTCCTGTCCAAAATCTAACAGGTCCGCTGATCCCCGATATTGTCCTAAAGAAAATCATCTCGCTGTTCGCAACCGCAACCGAAGACTGGACGGATGAGTGGAAAGACCTGGAGCAGCACGCGAAGGTAAAGCACCCTGCCGATCTCAAAGGGAAGCCTATGGAATACTGCGATCGCCTTACCGAACGCGTGCAAGACCGGGCGGTCGCGCTTGCGTCTGTCGAGAGTGCCGCGGGCGCAGCAATGGGCATGGCCGGGGAACTAACCGACGTCGATCTGCTGCTGAGGGTTCCCCTCCAAGCCATCCAACGAACAGGGTTATGTTATGGCTATACCTCCCAAGGTGAGCGGGAACAGCAGTTCGCCTGGTCAATCTTTGAGGCGACCACTGCGCCCACCACCAAGGAGCGCGAGAACGCACTGTCGCGCATTGAGCTACTCCAGCATGTGCTGTACCACCAATCCAGTGAAGACGCGAGCCAAGCATGGATCCGGGCCAGATTGAAAGACTTGACCTGTGGCGGTTATGGTTCGGGGCGTGTTGGAACGCGTCTTGAGTGCAGATGCACTCAATGCGCTCTACGATCGTTCCGCGGTCACGCAATACACGCGTAGCCTACTGTTTTCCAATGTGGTCGGCTTGATGTACCTGGTGGTGTCCCGTGTTCAACCGTCGATCAATGCGGCCTATAAGGACAACGCAGACGAGATCCCGGTGTCGATCACTTCCGTCTACAACAAGCTCAATGGGGTCGACACGCAAACCTCGCGCGCGTTAGTTCGGGATATTGCCGCGGAGTTAGGCGAGGCGGTGCATGGACTCGGTGGCGCTTGTACTCCTTGGCTCGAGGGCTATCGAGTGAAAGTGCTCGATGGCAACTGTATCGAAACGACGCATCATCGACTCAAACCCTTACGGGGGCTGGCCGCGGGGGCTTTGCCGGGCAAGTCTCTGGTCATTTATGATCCACAGTTGGAGATGGCAATTGACGTCTTTCCTTGCGAAGACGGGCACGCCCAGGAGCGCGCCCTGCTTGGTGAGGTGCTGCTCAGGGTGCAAGCGAAGGATTTATTCGTCGTGGACCGCAATTTTTGCGTGCGGGAGATGCTGTTCGGGATAGACGAGCGGCAGGCTGCTTTCATCTGCCGCCAACACCAGGGATTGCCTTGGGAAGCCGCGGGCGAGGAATGCTTCGTTGGGCAAAGCGAAACTGGCGCTCTCTACGAACAATGGGTTTGGGTGACCGACCAGCAGACCGGCCAGAGGCATCGTTGGCATCGTGTGCGCATTGTGTTGAAACAAGCGACGCGCGATGGCGACAAGGAATTGACCTTGCTGACGAACCTGCCAAAAACGGCCGCCCCTGCCAAACAGATTGCCTGGATCTACCAAAAGCGCTGGACCATTGAGACAGCCTTCCAAGAGTTGGAGGCGCACCTACACTCAGAGATCAATGCGCTCGGCTATCCTAAGGCGGCACTCTTCAGGTTCTGCGTTGCACTGCTTACTACAATGTCTTGGCGTTGGTGAAAGCCGTCCTGCGCGCTGAGCATGGGGAACAGACGGTTGCCACCGCGGTGTCCGGCTATTATTTGGCGGGCCATCTGATGCGCACCTACCATGGCATGATGATCGCGATTGCCGATGATCAATGGCATGTTTTTCAGCAGATGAGCGATGAACAGTTCCTTAGAACCCTGCAACAGTTAGCCGCTAAAGTGAACCTTGCCAAGTTTCGAAAAAACAAGCGCGGGCCGAAAAAACCAAAGCCCAAACCCGTCTATGACCCCAAGCATCCACATGTCTCAACAGCCAAATTGCTTGGTGGGGCCACTACACCTTGACAGGGCTGCCGCCACAGGTGCACGCTCGATAAATCGGTCGAAAATCTTGTCTAACATGTTGGATCATCCCGGTGTTTTTGAATGCTGTCTCTTTTGTCACATTCTGCTAACCAAAGGCCATGTTGTACACCTAAGCATCTTATGGTTACTGAAGGGTGGAAAAATTCCTGATGGATTTCAAACTATTACCACCTTGAAAGGGCTGGGGCGGAGGCTTGCGGACGGCCTCCGCGAACTGCTTAGGATCATAGTCGGGGATCAGCGCTGCCAGATTCGGCGCCAGCCCCCGGATCTCGACCTCGGCGCCCGCCGGCCGCGCACGCTGCTTGAGGTCGAAGAGCAGTGCAATGCCCGTGTTGTCGATGGTCTTGAGGTCCGAGCGACGTTGAACTTCTTCGCGGCCCGGGTCTCGATGAAGGCGGCTAACTGGCGGTGGCTGCTGCTGTCCAGGGCTTCCATTTCGACAGACGCTTCGCCGACGAAAGGTGAACTGCTGGCATCGCCACCCAAGGCCCCAACGCCGGCCTCGGCGGCGCCCCCAAACGGGACAGCCAGGGTGATGACGGACGCCTCGGGCTTGTTCGGCACCAGGTCGGTGACGGCGATCCGCAGCCGGAGTACATCTGGTCCCGGCTCGCGCACCACACTTGGTAATGGCCACGCAGCTGTTCGATGATCTCGTCGTGGAAGTAGTCCGCAAGCGCCTTCATGGTGGTCGGGTCCATTTCGCCACGCTCGTCGCCCTGCTTGAGGTAGATCTTGATGCGATCGACCATGACCTTGTCGTAGACGGCGATCTGCGCGGCGGGCTCAGACCAGCTGTAGGCATCGGAGCCCGGCTCTTGCTTGAGCTTGCTGTAGTCGCTGAGGAACCCGACGGATTGATAGTCCCCGAAGGTTGCCCCCATCGTGCTGGCGGATACCGCCTACAGCGACGCGGCGACGAGTGTCGTTATTCGCATGCATCTTCTCTCAGGATTGCATTGCGTGTTATCGATCTCGCGAGTGTACCGGGTCAAGAGCGGCTACGAGCGTAATCGATGTACAAATTTTGCTCTCCAGCCCGCCGCACCCTCCATCACAAGCCCTTCGGACGTTCTGAACGGCGAAGAAACCCGATGCGGCTGCCGGAACTGGCAACGCGCGAAGGATCGGTCTGCTCGAGCCCGTCCTCCACGCGCCGAGTCCCGTCTGATTGGCGCCTCCAGCGTCGCGCTCGACTGCGAGCTACTGGACAACAACGGCGAAGTCGACTAAGGTGGCATCGTGGCGGGACTGGACCTGAACTGGAAGCGCTCTGACATGCTCAAGTACGCGGTCTTGGTCGCTTCCCAAGACACGACGCCCGGGGCCGGTGCGCTGGCCGGGCGTTTCGTGGGTGGAAAAGGTTCCGTCACAATGGGATACGGCGGTGGGGCCGACGCACAGCTCGGCATTGCCGCGTGCGCGAACGAAATAGATGGATTTGTAGTTTCGAAAAACCCTCTGGATCACAGCGGAGCTTGAATTTGGCCAAGGTCGAACACCAGCGACGAATCAGTCGCTTCGTCAGTCGTGTAGCCCCGGGCGTCGAAAATCTTTCGCATTACCGGATCGCATGGTTACCCAGCGACATCGCGGCGGGCCTATCGGTAGCGGCCGTGGCCTTGCCAGTCGGTATTGCCTATGCGGACTTGGCGGGTGTGCCCGCGGTCATGGGTATGTACGCGGCCATCTTTCCGCTCTTTGCCTATGCCTTGTTCGGCTCCTCGCGGCAACTGATGGTGGGTCCGGATGCAGCCACCTGCATGATGATGGCAGCCGCCCTTGGACCGCTCGCGGCTGGCGATCCAGACCGCTACCTGGCGCTCGTGATCGTGATGACCCTCACCGTCGGCCTGGTCTATTTGCTGATGGGGAATCTGCGGCTCGGGTTCATTGCCAATTTCCTATCGCTGCCCATCCTGGTGGGTTTTCTAAACGGCATCGCCTTGATCATCATCGTGGGCCAGCTGGGCAAACTGCTCGGCATTTCTGTGGAGTCCGGAGACTTCTTCCCCAAGCTGTTGGAGACCGTGAGCCACATCGGCCATGCGCACGCACCCACGTTGGCACTCGGCTTGACCCTACTCGTCGGACTGGTTGCGCTGCGCCGCTTTCTGCCGCGGCTACCCGGTGCGCTCGTGGTCGTCGTCATCGGTCTGGTCCTGGCAAAGGTCTTGGGCCTGGGCGAACAAGGCGTGGCGCTGCTCGGAACCGTGCCGGCCGGCCTGCCGGAGCTCTTCCACATCCCGTCACTGCCGCTCGCGGACTACCCAGCCATTGTCCGCGACGCCGCTGGTCTGGCGCTCGTGAGCTTTACCAGCGGCATACTCACGGCCAAGAGCTTCGCACAGCGCAACCACTACGAGGTGGACGCCAACCGGGAGCTGATCGGTTTTGGTGCAGCGAATATTGCCTCCGGCCTGGCCCAGGGCTACCCGGTGACCGGTGCGGATTCCCGAACCGCGGTCAACAGCGCCATGGGCGGCAAGAGTCAGGTCGTCGGGATCGTGGCAGGCGGTGTCATGTTGTTGGTCCTTTTCTTCCTAACGGACCCCTTGGCCTACGTTCCGATCACCGCCTTGGCCGCGGTCATCATCGTCTCCGCCGCCGGTCTCTTCGATCTAGGCACTCTGCGCAAACTATTTACAATGAGCCGGGTCGAGCTCGGTTTTTCGATCGGCACCACTGCCGGTGTCCTAGTGCTCGGCGTGCTGCCGGGCGTCCTGTTGGCCATCGTCTTGTCGTTGTTGCTGCTCCTGATGCTCACTTCCCGGCCGACGGACGCGGTCCTGGGGCGCGTGCGCGGCATGAGGGGCTATCACGACCTTAAGGATTATCCCGAGGCCGAGACCATCCCGGGACTCCTGCTATACCGCTTCAACGCCGACATCGTTTTCTACAATGCGGACTATTTCAAGTCTCGGGTTCTCGCCGCGGTTGCCAATGCAAAGGCGCCGGTCGAGTGGGTCGTCGTTGACGCCAGCCCGGTGAATGTGGTCGATAGTACTGCGATGCAAAAGGTTGCGGAGCTGCGCGACGCGCTGAAGGAACGAGGTATCGTGCTAGCAGGCGCGCACCGCAGGCATGCCGCAGCCCGCCTGTTCGACAAGACTTGGCTGGATACGCAATGGGAATTGACGGAGCAGCAGAATTATCCAACATTGACCTCGGCCGTGAAGGCGTTCAAGAGCCGCGACAATCAGCCAGGAACGGCGACAAGCGGATGAGCGCCCGACTACCGACAACATCGCCATGTGAACGACTAAGGAGATGCTGAAAAAATGCCGTCCTGGCATTTTTTCAGCTCGCAAAGCGAAAACGCGGTTTCCGCTTTGCTCCATTTTTCAACTGCTTAAGCAGTTGAATAATAGCCGGGCATCCTGCCCGGCGGGAAACGCTGAATATTTCAGCGTTGGCCTAAGTCAAGGTTCAGAAACAAGTGGTGCAGACGCAACCCTGAAACGGTCAATCCAAAGGTTCCGCGAACGGGCGTCTGCACCGCTTGTTTTTGAACCGATCCCAAGCAGAGGCCGCACATGAATGGTCGACCGCCCATGCCGATGAACGAATGCCAATCAAGAACCGCAAGGCGTAAGCGCTTGAACGGCCGGGCCAGCGCCTTCGCGATCGCGCTGCTGTTTGGCATATCAGCACCTACGTGTGCGGCGCAGGGCGTCGATTCCACGACGATGGAGTCACCCGCGCTTCGGATTGGCGAGGTGATTTATGTCCCCGTGTATTCACATATCTTTCAGAGAGGCAAGGCGTCGAAACAACCGCTGTCTTCGACGCTGTGCATCCACAACGTGGACCCATCGAAGGCGATGCAAGTGACCAGTGTCCGTTACTACGACCATTCCGGGGCCCCGATAAACGAGTACACCGACGAGCCGCTGACGCTTAGGCCCTTTGCATCCGCGAACTTTGTCGTCGATATCGGAGAAGACCGGGGCGGTGTCGGTGCAAACTTCATCGTCGAGTGGCAGGCAGAGGAGACGCTGGTAAGCCCTATCGTGCAGGCAATCATGAGCGGTGGGACGGGGACGCAAGGCCTATCGTTCGTCACGCAGGGCAAGGTGATCGAGTCTCGCCGATGAGCTGTGACGCGCCGAGTGCCTAGTTGCGTCGCTCGCCGCCTGCACACCCGTCAATGGCGGGCTCGTTCACGTCCTGACGGAGAAGCACGCCAGGTTGAGCCCGGAGAGCATCGCAGACTGGCTGAGACACAAGAAGATGCCCGCCCAGGCGGCAACAGCATCGAGGCTCATGTCTGTTGTCCTCCGCGGTCTCCCTGATCCATGGACTCGAGTCCGTGGCTCAGCATCGGCGATTTCAGCAGCCTTATGACGGCAATTGCGCCGAACACCGCGACGATCATCGGCAACGCCATCACGAAGGCGCCGGTGGTCTCAAGCGTCAGCAGGATGCCGGTGAAGGGGGCATGGGCGATGGCCGCCAATGCCACCGCCATGCCGACCAGCGCAAAGGCGACGGTTGGCGGCACCGTGTCGGCGGGCAGCAGCATGCCGGCGATCTCACCGAACAGGGCACCCGAGAGTGCCCCAAGCAGCAACGCAGGGGTGAAGTAGCCGCCCGGTGTGCTCGCCGCGAGGGACAGGGGGCCAAGCAGAAACCGGAGCAGCAGCACCAGTGCCAGCATCGACAGCAGCAGCTCGCCGTCGAGCACCGACTGCACCATGGCCTCGCCGGTGCCGACTACGCCGGGTGCCTGCCATGCCAAGAGGCCGGCGGCGGCGCCGATCAGTCCCGCCCGCGCGACATGGGGCAGCCACGGGCGCTGAACGACGGCAGCGACCGCGTGGATTGTGCGCGATTGCGCATAGGCGAGGACGCCGACCAGCACCCCCAGCAGCAGGTACAGGACGAGCTGTCCGAAGTGATAGACCGGCAGCGCGTCGACAGCAAAGTTGACGGAGCGCCCGGTCACCAGCCGCGACACGCCGACGGCCACCGCACCGGCCCCCAGCGCGGTCAGGGACAGACGCAGATCGACGCGCTTGACGACCGTTTCGACGACGTAGGCGGCACAGCCCAGCGGCGAGTTGAACATGGTGGCGACCCCGGCGCCGCCGGTGGAGGCCAGCAACAGACCAGTATCCTGAGGAGCCAGGCCGAGCCACCGGCTGACGCTGCGCCCGACGGCGCCCCCCATCTGGATGGCAGGACGCTCCGGGCCGACGGCCAGCCCGGCACCAACGGCGAGACTGCCGCCAGCGAAGTTGACCGACAGGGCACCGAGGTCCGAGGCGGCCCCGGACGGCGCGTCAGCGGCGGCCGGGACCTGCGGGGCATGCGGGGCGAAACGCCGCGCGAGCCAGGCGGCCAGCATCGCCAGCGCCGCGCCGGTCAGGCCGAAACCGAGCGCGGCAAGCCCATCTGGGACGGCGTGCGCCCTGGTCACATCGATGAGCGCTAGCCGCGCCTCGTCGATCGAGCCCAGCGCAAGTATGAACAGGCCGCCGATAACGCCGATCAGCACACCTGCCAACAGGGTCGCAAGGGTCAGGCGCAAGCTGTGTGGTTGCATGGTTATCGTCCGACTCGGATGCCGTGTCGCGGCCTTGTACAACATTTCGGAGAGGCGCCGGGGCGCGGAGCGCCCGCCCTAGCTCCCACGCCGGAGCGTGGGAGCCAGGCGTCATCCATACCCAACTCGTGACACCGCTCCTGCGGTGTCATGCCCTCTTGGCGCTCCGCGCCGCCCCGCCGAGGCAGCCCTTGGCGCTCGCCACAGGCCAGGTAGGCGCAGAGCGCCGAAGACCGCGTGACACCGCAGGAGCGGTATCACGAGTATGCGATCAAGGGTACGGTAGAAACGAATCTGGAAATCGCCTTAGTGTTTCGCCAGTCGGGTCAGTCCTTTTTCTTCTTCTTGCCGGCGCCCTTCTTCTTTTCCTTACTTGTGCTCTTTGACCGGCTGCGCGTCACCGCCCCCTTCCTGCTCGACGATGGCGTGGTACTTCTGCTTGATCTGGTCGATGTCCACCGTCGGCTCCGGGAACTTCATGCCCAGCGACTCCAGTGTCTCGGCGACGATGCGGGAGATGGCGAGGTTGCGGAACCATTTGTGATTGGAGGGGATGACGAACCAGGGCGCATGCTCGGTGCTGGTCTTGCTCAGGGCGTCTTCAAATGCCTCGGTGTAGGCGTCCCAAAACGGGCGCTCGGCATAGTCGCCGTCGCTGATCTTCCAATGGCGGGCCGGGTCGTCGATTCGTTGGCGGAAGCGCGCCAGCTGCTCGTGCGGGTCGATGTGCAGATAGAACTTGAGGATGTGGGTGCCGTTGTCGACGAGCGTCTTCTCGAAGTCGTTGATCTGCGCGTAGCGCCTGGACCACACAGCCTTCGGCACCAAGTCATGCACCCGCACCACCAGCACGTCCTCGTAGTGCGAGCGATTGAAGATGGCCACCTGACCCTTGGCCGGCGTGTGCTGGTGATAGCGCCAGAGGAAATCGTGCGCCGCCTCTTCCTTGGACGGCACCTTGAAGCCGGTGACCGCGCAGCCTTGCGGGTTCATGGCACCGAGCACATGGTTGATGGTGCCGTCCTTGCCGGCCGCATCGCGCCCTTGCAGGCAGATGAGCAGCGAGCGTTTGTCCTCGGCGTACATCAGGTATTGGAGGTCGTGCAGCTTCTGCGTATAGGTCTCGATCTCCGGCAGCGCGTGCTCGTGGGACTCGTGCTTGTCGGTGAAGCCGGCGTCGACCTTGCCGAGGTCGACCTCGCTGCCGGGCTTGACGCAGAATTGCTTACTGTAGTTCATGGCGATGCCTCAGAGTGCTGGGATGGGTTCGTGGGCTGGGGCTGTCTTGTGCCGCACCCTCCCCGACAACCGCGCAGGGGAGGGCGCTGTCGGCTAGGCGTCGGCCCCGGTGGCCTCGGCGGCGCGGCGCGCCGCATACCGACCGTGCAGGAAGCGCCCATACCAGTGCGGCTGATCGGTCGCGCGCCGCAACCGGCTGTACAAGGCGAGCTTGATCAGGTCCAGCACGACCATCCAGACCAGCATGTAGAGCCACACCAGGCCGATGACGGTCCATGGCAGCGCCGGCACGAACCAGCCGAAGCCGACCATCAGCACTGCGAACACCTGGGTGCCGACGATGGCCCAAAAGATGGGCGCCGACGGCAACGGCGGGCTGAAGATGGTGCTGCGCGAGCGCATGACGAAGTACAGCAGGTGGCCGCCGGCGACGATCTGCAGGAAGACGGCGGTCTGAACCTGATCCTGCGTCAGCGGTATCCATGCCTGCCACTCGGCGTTGGTGAGCCACGCCATGCCCAGGAGCAACAGCCCGAAGGTCTGCGCCACGGCCATCAGGCCCATGAATCCGGACACGAACAGCAGGCGCCGCATATGCCAGCGCACCGGGTCCTTGGGCAGCCGCGTGTTGTCGTAGGCGATGGTCATGATCGGGATGTCGTCGAGCAGCGCCACCAGCACGATCATCACCGGCGTCAGCGGCGAGAAGCCGAAGAAGACCGTCGCCAGCACCACCACGAACATGATGTCCAGGGTCATCGCGACCCGGAACAGCACGTAGTTGATGATGCGCTCGAAGATCCGGCGCGACTCGTCGATGGCGTCGATGACCGTCGACAGCCCGGGGGCGGTGAGAATCAGCGCCGCGGCGGCGCGGGCCGCATCGGTGGCGCCGCTGACCGCGATGCCGCAGTCGGCCTGCTTCAGCGCGGGGGCGTCGTTGACACCGTCGCCGGTCATGGCGACCACATGGCCGCGGTCCTGCAGCGCATGCACGATGCCGAACTTGTGCTCGGGGAAGACGCGCCCGAAGCCGTCGGCCCGTTCCACGTTCGCGGTGATCGGCTCCGGCAGGTGGCTCATGTCCATGTCCTTGGTGAACATGTCCGCCGCGGCGATCAGATGGGTGCCCATGCCGAGCTGGCCGGAGATCTGGCTGCCGATGGCCAGGTCGTCGCCGGTGACCATCTTGACCTGCAGCCCGTGCTCCTTGGCGTGCTCGATGGTCTCTTTGGAATCGTCCCTGGGCGGGTCTAGCATCGACAAGATACCGAGGAAGCTCCAGCTCGCGCCCTCATCGGTGGATTGCGCCACGCCCAGCGCCCGCAGCCCCTTGGCGGCCAGGTCCGAGACCGTGCCGGTCGCCTTCGCGGCGGTCTCGGCGTCGAGCTTGCACAGATCGATGATGACCTGGGGCGCGCCCTTGCTGCAGCGCAGGGCCTTGCCGTCGGGGTCCGTCACCTGGCCCTCGGTGCGCTTGGTGACCGGGTCGAAGGGGACGAACTTGGCAACCTTGTAGCCGTCCAGCACCTTGCTATCCTTCAGCCCACCGCTCACCGCCTTGTCGATCGCATCATCGCTGCCCTTCTCGGAGGCGAGGGCACCGGCCAGGATGAGCTCGTCGGCGGATTGGGCGGCGAACAGGATGGGGTCGCCCAAGGTCAGGGTGTTCTTGGTCAGCGTGCCGGTCTTGTCCGAGCAGAGGATGTCGACGCCGGCCAGCTCTTCGATGGCCTCGAGCCGCGAGACGATGGCCTTCTTGCGCGCCAGCGCCTGCGCGCCCAGGGAGTTGGTGACCGTGATCACGGTCGGCATCGCCACCGGGATGGAGGCGATCAGCAGCACCAGCACGGTGCGGGCGATGTCCGCGATGTCCGCCCACTGCCACTCGGCTTGCACCACCAGGTCTTGGTAGAGCTGAAAGCCGACCAGCAGCACGCACAGCGCGACCGAGGTCAGAATCAGAAAATCGCCGATCTGCGCCGTGGCCTGCTGCGAGTGCGATGCCCCCTTACCGGCGCTCGCCACCAGACTGGCGGTGCGCCCGAAAAAGGTATTGTTGCCGGTGGCGATGACCACCGCGCTCATCTCGCCCTTCTTGGCGATGCTCCCGGAATAGCCCTCGTCGCCGATCTTCTTGCTCACCGGCAGCGACTCGCCGGTCAATGCGGCCTGGTCGATGCTGATGTAGTCGCCGTCGATGAAGCGCACGTCGGCGGGCACGACCTCGCCGAGCTTGATCCGCAGCACATCGCCCGGCACCACCTCGGCCGCGTCGATGCTGCGGAAGTCGCCGTCGCGCAGCGCGGTCGCCTTCGGCGCCATGCCCGCCTTCAGCGCCGCCAGGGCGTCGGAGGCCTTGCGCTCCTGCCAGAAGCCGGAGATGGCGTTGTAGAACAACAGCACCAGGATGATGGTCAGGTCCGCCCAATGCCCCATCAGCAGCGAGAGCAGCGCGGCGGCCTCGATCATGTAGGCGATGGGCCCGGTGAAGAAACGCAGGAACTTCTGCAGGTCGCTAATCTCTTCCTCGACCAGCTCATTGCGACCGTATTGGTCGATCCGCTGCTTGGCGTCGGCCGACGTCAGTCCCTTCGGCGAGGTGCTCAGGCTCGCGTAGACCGTGTCCAGACTCGCCTTCTCCAAGTCGTCGGTGGAATCTGATTGTCCGCCCGTTGGCGGTTTCTGATCTGCTTCGCTCATGCTCACTCCTATTGGGCGCTAGTTAAATTTATCTCGTCAGTCATAAGTTTTCTCCCTGAAAAATCCCGGTCTTGCTGTGCGGAAGTAGCATGAATTCTCCTAAACTACCGGAGTTGCTCAACAACCGGAGGTCAATGGAGAATCCGCGCTAGGATATATATACCATGCTTTAGACAATACCTTCGCCAAAAATTAGCGCCAAAAATTAGGTGGGCGACAGCCCGAGGTGATAAGTTATTCAGGTAACAATCCGAAGACCTATTCCCACAGGAGGCTATCGCTCATGCCAGACATTATGCTGATCTTGAGCTGCTTAAGCCAGAGCGTAGATAAGACGAGCCTTGGCCGTTTGGGTTGCGTTGTGGAAGGGCTGTTGGCGATGACGGGGCGGGTAACGATGCGGGGGCTATCGCGCTGGACCGAGCGCGGGGGAAGCGATCGGACGCTGCAGCGGTTGTTCAACACCACGCTCAGTTGGGGCCAAGTGCATTGGCTGGTGATTCGCCAGCACCTGCTGGGCGATGAAACGCACTGGTTGCTGGCGGGCGATGAAGTGGTGGTGAGCAAATCGGGCAAGAAGACCCAGGGTCTGGATCGTTTTTTCTCCTCGGTGGTTGGCAAGACGATCCCGGGGTTGTGTTTTCTGAGCCTGTCGTTGATTAGCGTGCAACGGCGCCGTTCGTACCCATTGCGCCTGGAGCCGATTCTCAAAGAGACGGCGGCGAGCTGCCCGAAAGCGTCCAAAGCGGGTCGGGTAAGGACCGAGGGCGGCCGAAAGGTAGCCGCAATGGTAATCGCCGGGAGGTGAGTCTGTCGCCCTATTTGCAGTTCGTTCAAGACCTTCTGCGCCAGGTGCTGGCACTGGTGTGCCAGACGCTGAGGGTGCGTTATTTCGTCTTCGACGGGGCCTTCGGCCATCATCAAGCGCTGCAAATGGTCCGTCGCACGGGCTTGGAGTTGATCAGCAAATTGCGCCACAACAGCGCGCTGTATCTGCCCTATGACGGCCCCTACGCCGGGCGCGGCCCGCGGCGCAAGTACGGCAGCAAGCTCGATTATCAACACTTGCCGCCGTGCTTTCTCAAAGCCACTTCCGTGGAAGGACAGGTTCATACGGCCATCTACCAACTGCCCGTTTGGCACAAAAAATTCCCCGACCGGCTCAATGTCGTGATCCTCGTCAAGACCAACCAACGCACCGGCGCCCAGGCCCATGTCATCCTTTTCAGTAGTGATCTTGAGTTAGGCTACGAAGCGCTCATCGATTACTATCGCTTGCGCTTCCAAATCGAGTTCAACTTCCGAGATGCCAAACAGTACTGGGGCTTGGAAGACTTCATGGTGATCAAGCCAACGCCGGTCTACAACAGTGCCAACCTGGCGATGCTGATGATCAACCTGTCCCAGATCCTGATGCGACCGGTGCGCGAGCACTGTCCGAGCTTTAGCGTCAATGACCTCAAAGCCCACTTCCGCGGTCGGAAATACGTCCTGGAGGTGTTAAAAATGCTTCCGGAAATGCCCGAAGCGAATAGTATTGACCAAGCCCTTGAGCAGGCTGCAAATCTGGGGCGGATTAATCAAGAACTTAGTGCAGCATGAGATCGGGCTATTTGGCGAAGGTATTGTTTAGAACACTTTATAAAGTGCCTTTTCTCGCCGCCGCGGTTGGCTGTTGTTTTGCGCGGTGGTGTTGAGTTTTATGGCGGCGCCGGAGATGATGGGGGTGACCTCAATGTGCCGGTTCTGGCTGTGGCATGAGCGCGGCTACCATAGCTTGCTGCATTTTTTCCGCTCCCGGGCGTATGGCTATGGTGAGCTGTTAGGCGTATGGCAGCGTTTTGTGCTCGACCAAGGGGTGGCCGTGGAGGTCGAGGGACGTTGCGTGGTGTTGGGCGATCATACCCGCGTGGTCAAGGATGGGGGGCGAATGCCGGGGGTGGTGTCGCTACGCGAGACCTCGGAGACGCAACGCAAGCCGTCCTATTTTCGCGGTCAATGCTGGGGCGCTGTGGGGCTGGTCATTGGCTCGTTGGCGGGGTGTTTTTGTTTGCCCCTGGAGTTGCGTATCCATCAGGGATTCAAGCACCCGGGCGAAGAGCAACCGGAACCGCCGGCCACGCGCCCGAACCTGGCCGAGCGGGTGGTGCAAATGGCGCTGAACTTTGCCGTGGGCTACAATCGCCCGATCGTTTTGGTGTTGGACGCCTACTTCGGTATCGGGGCGGTGTTTCGCCTGGCCCGCTCGGTGTATTCCATCGTGTTCAAACAACCCTATATGATGGTTCTGACGCGGGCGATAAAAAACACGGTTGGCTATTTCCAGGCGCCACCTAAACCGCCCGGGCGTCGGGGACCCCAAGCCCTTTATGGCGAGAAAGTGTACTTGCGGGAATGTTTCGATTACCCGCATCTGTTCCAGACCGTTGAGTGCCAGGTCTACGGCAAAACCGAAGCGGTCCAACTGATGAGTGTGGGGTTACTGTGGAAACCCCCGGGCGACTGGTTATTGTTCGTCTTGGCCATCACCTCGCGCGGACCGATCGTACTGATGTGCTCGGATCTGAGGCTCTCACCGCTCACCGCCGTCGAACTCTACTGCATCAGGCCCCGTATTGAGCTGATGTTCGATGGGTTAAAAACTCTCATCGGCGCCTTTCGCTTTCGCTTCTGGACCCAAAAGCTGCCTCGCCATTCGCGCCGTCCCACCTCCAATCGTCACTAGAAAACCCCGCTGGGCGAAAAGCCTCTGGTCACCGTCAAGGCCTGTTGGCGAGCGTATGAAATCTTTGTCCTGTGCGCCGCCATCGCCCAGGGGCTTTTGCAGCTCATTGCCCTTCGCTTCAACTCCCTGGTCTGGCAACACCATTGTCTCTACCTGCGCACCCAATCGCGCTCGTTACCCTCGGAAAAAACCGTCAAGCAAGTGCTCGCCCCACTCATCCTCAGACAACTCCTCAATCTCCCGCAAAATAGCATCATTGCAAAGATACACTAGTGGTCAAGGGTCAATAGGACACCAGGGTCAATAGCACCAGGGTCAATAGGAAGGAACAGGGTCAATAGGACACCCACTTTGTTGCCTACTTTGTTGGACGATTCCTCACCCCTCTGCTAAGCTTTTCGCAGCACCAATGCCCGGAGTTCGCCCATGACCAGCCCCTGCGCGAACCTGGTGCACCTTGCAGGACACCCGTCTTGCTTGCCCCCGCAGGCCTTGATCATAAGTCGGAAAACAGCGGAAAACAGAGCGGAAAACAGGGACAGACCCTGAGGTATCCCCACAAATCCGGCCCCGGCCCCTCACGCGACGAGCAGCGCATCATGGTCACTCGCAATCCATTGATCGAGTGGTCCGATGGCGTCGACCAGCTCGGCGATGGTCGTTCGGCAATCCTCCAACGTGAGCAGGAGCCGGGCCAGGAACAGCCGCGAGTAGGCGCGGCGCTTGCGGCTGCCGGGGCGCAGGCGCTCGTGCGCGCCGCAGCGCTCGGCGGCGGTGCCGATCAACCACAACAGGATTGCCGCCAGGGAGGCGATCAGCACCAGCACCGTGAAACGACCGGTGCCGCACGAGGCGCTGCACTCCAGCCCTTCGCCGAAGTGTTGGCTTTTCATGTCCCGAAAACTCAGCTCAATCTGCATCCGTTGCCGATAGACTTTGACCAGACGCTTCGCCGGCCAGTCGGCGAGTCGCGTCGAGGCGACCAGCAGCCACGGCTCACGGGCATTGCGCGCGGCCTGCAGGCTCTTCTTCGAGCGCTTGCGCTTGCCCGCGGCGGTCTTGGCGCGGCGTCCCTGCTGGGCCTTGCGCACCAGCACGAAGGCGGCGCGCAGCGGATTGCTGCGCACCCACTCGCCGATGCCGAGCGCGGTCGGCGTTGTGGTGGCCTGCGCGAACACCCGCTTGCAACTCCTCCAGCGGGACTTGAGCTTGACGAAGTCGCGCCCGCGCACTCGCCCCACCCAGCGCCAGCCGAGACGCTCCACTTCGCGATAGAAGGGCACCTTGAAGCCGGAATCGGCAACGATGATCGGGTCCGCGCTCGCCGGCATCAGCGCCTCAAGCCGCTGCAGGAACCGATGCTGCACCTGCCGATTGCCCAGTTTGCGCTGCGGATGGACCTCCTCGTACAACGTCAGGCTGCGACCGCCGACCAGCAGCGAGGCGCGCAGCAGATGCAACGACTGGTCCTCCTTCAGATCGCTCCAATCGATGACGATCAGCGGCTCGGCCACGCCGGTGAGCAGCATCCGCGCCAACGATCCGTAGATGCCTTTGGCATCGGCTTGCAAATGCTTGTTGCCCAGCAGCCGGTCCGCCCGTTTGATGCGATGGCGCAGCGCGCCGCCACCGCCAAAACGTCGACCGATCTCGGTCAGCGTCAGCCGTGGCCCACTGACCGTTGCCGCAACGGCTTCCAGCAGTCCGGCCAGACGGCGCCGGTGGATACCCGCCAGCAGCGGCGCGACACAACGCTGTAGAATCGTTAGGGCATGCATAGGGGGACCTCCGCGGGTTGCTTCCCCCTCGTGGACCAGCAAATCCTCCATGTGTTCCGCTCAGCACTGAAAAGCCACCACAGGGTATTGATCAGTATATACTTTTAGTGGGGATACCTCAGGGACAGACCACGTTTTTCTGCTAGACTTGGTTCGGTGCTATAGTTTTTCAGGTAAATAATTTGTAACTTCTCATTCTCCCCCGGCAAAATTCTGTTGCTATCTGGAGAAATGCGGATAGACTCAGCGCCATGAGCAAGCCGACGCTCAAGCTGCCGGAGATCCCCGAAGCGGAGCAGACACCGCTGGTGCAGGCATTGCTGCGGCTGATTGTGGAGCAACAGGAGCGGATTGAGGAGTTGGAAGCCGAGGTCAAGCGGCTAAAGGAGCTCAAGGGCAAGCCCAAACTGAAGCCGAGCCGGATGGATGCGGAGACCGACAAGGCCGGGGAAGGCGGCACGGAAAAGAAGCCCAAACCCGGCCCGAAACGCGCAAAAACCGGGGAATTGGAGGTCCACGAAGAGCAGAAAATCGTCCCGGAAGGGCTGCCGGTGGATGCGCGCGAGAAGGGTTGGCGGTTCAAGGGTTACGACGACTTCGTGGTGCAGGAGCTGACAATCGAAGCGCACACCATCCGCTACCGCCTGGAGACCTGGATCGGGCCGGACGGTCAGACACTGAAAGGGCGGTTGCCGATCTCGGTGCAGGGTCATGACGGGGCGCAACTGAAAAGCTACGTCCTCTACTAGTACCACCACCAGCGCGTGACCCAGCCCTTGCTGCTGGAGCACTTGCACGACCTGGGCATCGAGATATCGGCGGGTCAACTGAACCATCTGCTCACGCAGAAGCACGAGGACTTCCACGCCGAGAAGGATGGGTTGTTGGAGGCGGGATTGCAGGTGTCGAATCATATTCAGGTGGACGACACCGGGGCGCGGCACGACGGCAAGAACGGCTACTGCACCTTCATCGGCAATGAGTTGTTCGCCTGGTTCGAGAGCACGCAGAGTAAGAGCCGGGTCAACTTTCTGGAATTGCTGCGCGCCGGGCGCACCGATGACGTGCTCAACGCCGGGGCGCTGGAGTACATGGCCCGGCACAAGCTGCCGCAGAAGACACTCCATCTGCTCGAAGAAGGCAAAAGCTTTGCGAACAAGGAAGAGTGGGACAGGTCTCTCGCCGCGGTTGGCATCACGGGCCCGAAACACATCCGGATCGCGACCGAAGGGGCGCTGACGGGCAGCCTGCTGGCACAGGGTTTTCCGACGACAATGGGAGTTGTCAGCGATGACGCGGGACAATTCAACGTCTTCCGTCATGCGCTGTGCTGGATGCACGCCGAGCGCAACATCAACAAGCTCGTGCCGCTCAATCCAACCCACGCCAAGCACATCGATTGGGTGCGTTGCCAGATTTGGGATCTGTATGCCGACCTGAAAGCGTACAAGATCGAGGAAGCTTTCCAAACGCCGCAATTCCGCGAAGAAATCCGCAGCCGGTTCGATGAACTGTGCCGGACCCGCACGAATTACGAGACGCTCAACGGGCACCTCAAACGTTTGGCGCGCAACAAAGAAGAGTTGCTTGGAGTGCTCGACGACCCCGACCTGCCGTTACACAACAACCACAGCGAAAGCGATATCCGCGAATAAATATGTCAGTCGACGCAAAACCAGCGGTTCGACCCGCAGCGAAGACGGGCGACGCTGTCGGGATACCTTCACCAGCCTGAAGAAAACCTGCCGCAAACTGGGCATCTCGTTCTGGCACTACCTGCACGACAGGCTGGCGCGGGTGAACGCTATTCCGCCTTTGGCCGAGGTCGTTCGTGCGGCGGCTGCCGGAAAGTTACAATAATTTCTCGGAATGAGCGGATAGAGGCTCAAGCGACGCCGGCGTTGGTGCGTAATTTCTTCATCACGCGGATCACTTGGGTGGCATCGTCGAGATAGGTACGGAAGACCCCCAGAACCGAGGCACGCAGTTCCTCGAAGGTTTCGAAGTACTTCAGATGAGTCGCCTCTTTCTTAGTGTTTCGCCAGAGCTTTTCGATCGGATTGTACTCGGGCGAGAATGCCGGCAGGGGTTCAACCGATAAGCGCTGAGCGAGAAAACAGGGACAGACCACGTTTTTCTGCTAGACTTGGTTCGGTGCTATGCTGCGATTGTCTTTGAGATCCTGTGATCCATGCCTAGACGCGCACGTACATCGCTGCCGGCTACCCAATGCGCATGTGATCCTGCGCGGGATCGACCAGGCTGCGGTGTTTTTCGAGGATGCTGATCGCCAGTTTTTCTTGGATCATCTGGTCGCGGTGGCTGCGGAGGAATCGGTTGCTGTGCACGCGTATGTGCTGATAACCAACCACCTTCATCTGCTGATGACCGCCGCACGCGATGATGGCGTGTCGGCGGTGATGAAGCGCGTTGGGCAGCGGTATGTCCAGCACGTCAACCGGACCTATGGTCGCACGGGCGGCTTGTTCGAGGGCCGGTTCCGCTCATCGCTGATTGAGGCCGACACCTATCTGCTGGCCTGCCAGCGTTACATCGAGCTCAATCCGGTTCGTGCCTCAATGGCCAGTGTGCCTGGTGATTATCGCTGGTCGAGCCATCGGGCCAATGCGCTTGGCCGCCAGGATTCCGTGGTCACACCGCACCCGCTGTACCAAGGCTTGGCAGACTCTGATCAGGCTCGTTTTGCTGCGTATCGCGGGTTGATTCGAGGATATGCTCAGCGCCGAGTTACTTCAACGTTTCCGCGAGTGCACCAACGGCGGCTTCGTGCTTCTTCGTGCTTAGCAGCCCAAAGTTCGAGCGGCAGATCGCCGCTATGCTCGGTAGACGAACCTGGAAGGGGGCACCGGAACGGCCGCTAAAGGAAATCGATGCGGATGAGCAAGGTGAGCTTGCATTGTAGAAAACGTGGTCTGTCCCCTTTTTCCCTATCTCAGGCCTTGCTCGTAATTCCGGCCAAGTCCGAGCCTAAAGCTTGGTAATCGGTGTGCAGGTATTTGGCAGAACCCTCATCATCTCGTACCCTTGGAGGTGCAAATTCACCGAGAATTCGGAAACATGTACGAAGGTTCTGCCAGGCTTGACTATAGACCCTACATCGGCGCTGCGCTACCCGGGCGAGGGATCGGGTCGTGACGCGACGCACGCGCTTGGAGCAGGCCGAACACATCGCTGCTGCCGAGTCACGGTTGGCAGCCGGCGAGACGCAACGCGAGGTGGCTGCCGCTTTGGGCGTGGCGTGCAGCACTTTGCTGGAGTGGTGCTACGGGCAACCGCTTGGGGATGCGCAAGCCGGTCTGGTGGCGTTCGTACGTATCCCGGAGGGGGTGTCGTGGTTGCACCGGATGGTGATAGCGGCGCACTTCAGTATCAGGTTGCAGGCGGTGGGCGGCACCCGGCTGGTGAGTGAATTTCTAGAGCTGAGTGGGCTTTCGGCCTTCGTCGGGGTGAGCGACGGCGCGCAACACAAGCTCAATTCATTAAAATGCATTAAAATGGACACCCATTTTATTTGGTTGTTTTTCAAATTTTTATTAGTTCCCATGAAATCCACGAGAGCCTCACCTTTTTTCAAGTCTTCCAGAACAACAGGAAGAACTGGTGGAGGGGTTTCCCCATGGGACACATCGTCCGAGGTCCGCAGAGTCGAGAGGCTGCGCGATCAGAAACCGACCGCTACGATGCGCAACGATTCGCGTATTCCAATCCGCCTTCCCGTGTCCATACCCAGCGTGGCGCCAAGCCCGCTCTCGGCCCAGCGCGGCCTCCAACTGACGGATTCATTCTCGCCGATGGACATCCTCCGGGCTACCTTGCTCGAGCGTCGAGTACTTGCTCCACAGCCTCGCAAACCGGTCAGGGCACTCCTCTTTGAGCGCTCTCGGCGGATGCAGCGGTTGTCTGTCGGAAGCGATCCGATCGAACGCTGCTCAGCGCTGTTTTCGTTCTCGGGAAGCCAGCGAGCATAATGGATAGATGAGCTGGGTCACCGTTATTTGGTCGATGGCCGCCGGCGTGGCGCTCGCGCTGGCGGCGTTGCAGCTGCTGGTGTGGCTTCGCGATCGGGCGGCCATTGCCCATCTTGTGTTCTCGGTCGCTGCCGTGGCGGCCGCGGTGATCGCCGGGCAGGAGCTGGCTTTGATGCACGCCCGGACGCCGGCCGAGTACGCCGAGATCTTGCGCTGGTGGCACGTATCCGCGGCGGCGATCGTTATCGCCATCGTCTGGTTCGTCCGTTTCTACCTGGGGACGGGGCGTCTGTGGTTGGCCTGGCTCATCACGTTGCTGCGGGGACTGATTCTGCTCGCGAACTTCTTGGTGTATCCCAACGCCACCTTCGCCGAGATCCATAGGCTTCGGGAGGTGTCTTGGCTCGGCGAGTCGCTGACGGCGCCCGTCGGCGACCAGACCCCGTGGCGTAACCTCATTCACCTCAGCATGCTGCTACTGGTCGTTTACGTCCTGGACGCGGCCAATACGGCGCGAAAGCAGGGGAAGCATCGGCCGGCTTTGACCCTGGCTGCCGGTATTCTTCTCGCGGTCGCCCTTGCGGCGGTCACCTCCGATCTGATGGTGCGGGGGGTGCTCCCGGGACCTCTGGTAGCGCTGGTTTTTCTGGTCATTGTCGCGGCAATGGCGGTCGAGCTGAGTGTCGATCTCGTGCGCGCTCGCCAACTGGCACGCGAGCTCCACGAGAGCCGTGAACGCATGCGTCTGGCCGCTCAGGCGGCGGATCTGGGGCTATGGGAATGGGATGTGGTCGAAGACCGGATCTGGGCCAACGAGGTCATCGACGCGCGCGTCGGGATCTCCGGCACCAAGCCCATGGGCCTTAAGGACTACCTGGCGCTCGTGCACCCCGAGGATCGTGAGCGAATGGAAGCGGCCATCCGCCGGACGATTACGGAGGGGGTGGAACTC
Organism: Thiohalocapsa sp. PB-PSB1; assembly: GCA_016745215.1. GTDB lineage: Bacteria > Pseudomonadota > Gammaproteobacteria > Chromatiales > Chromatiaceae > Thiohalocapsa. The sequence continues at coordinate 6,650,853 of CP050890.1, read as the reverse complement.
AACGAGGAATATCGCCTGACCGGTCTGAACGCGAGCGAGCACTGGATCGATGCTCGGGGACGGGTCGAGTACGACGACAGGCGGCAACCCCTGCGCCTTCGTGGCGTGTCCGCCGACATCACCGCACGCAAGCGGCTAGAGGACGAGGCGCAACGGCATCGCAACCAGCTTGCGCGTGCGCAACGCGTGCTCGCCTTGGGTCAGCTCTCATCGGTGGTGGCCCACGAGCTCAACCAGCCCATCGGGGCCATCCTGCGCAACGCCGAGGCTGGTGAGAATTTTCTGCGCCGGGATCCGCCCGACCTCGACGAGGTGCGGGAGATCCTGGCCGATATCCGCAAGGACGATCAGCGGGCGGCGGCGGTCATCGGACGCATGCGCTCCTTGCTCCAGAGCGGACCGCTTCGCACCGAGGCCATCGCACCGCGCGAGCTCGCGGAGCAGGCCGCCGCAACGCTCGAGACGGAGATCAGGGCACGCGATGCGGCCCTGAGCATCGCGGCGCCAGCTGAGCTGCCGAAGGTCCGCGGGGATAGGATCCATTTGCAGCAGGTTCTCATCAATCTGTTGCTCAACAGCGTCGATGCCTCGAGCAACGCGCCGGAGCGCCAGCGACACATCGCTCTCCAGGCCACCCGATCCGACAACGACAAGGTCGTCTTCAGCGTGGAGGACAACGGGGAAGGCTTCGAGCCTGACCGACTCTCGGACCTGTTCGTCCCCTACTACACGACCAAGGCCGACGGCATCGGTCTCGGGCTGTCGATCTCCAAGACCATCGTCGAGGCGCACGGAGGCAGCATTCACGCCGAGAACACAGCGTCCGGCGGCGCTCGGGTCTGGTTCTCGCTACCCGTCGCGGAAGAGGAGATCGCCGCGTGACCGAGCAGGCGCGGACCATATTCATCGTGGACGACGACCCGTCGTTCCTGAGGGGTATCGAGCGCCTGCTGCGAAGCTGCGGCTACGCCACCCGGTGCTACGAGTCGGCGTTGGACTTTGCAGCAGACCATTCGCCGGATGCCGTCGGCTGCGTGCTGGCTGACCTGCGCATGCCGGAGATGGACGGCATCGCGTTGCAGAGACACCTGGCAAAGTCTTCCAATCCGCTGCCCATCGTCTTCCTGACCGGTGCGGGCGACATACCGACCAGCGTCGAAGCGATGCGCGGCGGCGCGGAGGACTTTCTGGTGAAGACCGCCGCAAAAGAGGCGATCATCGACGCTGTCGAACGGGCACTGGCCAGGGATGAGGAGGAGCGCCGCGAGCGTCGACGGCGCCGCGCTCTGGACAAAGACTGCGAGAAACTGACCCCCCGAGAGCGGGAGGTGCTGCGATACGTGCTCAAGGGGTTGCGCAACAAGCAGATCGCCCACGAGATGGCCATCGACGAGCGCTCGGTCAAACGCCATCGCACCAATCTCATGGCCAAGCTCGGCGTCAGCTCGGTGGCCGAGTTGGTCCAGTTCGCGGTGGAAGCCGGTCTTTCCCAGCCGGAGTAACCACGGAGATCTCGGCAGTCCATCGGGGATCGTCCTGTTTCTTGCGGCCACGACGGTCTGCGTCATCCTGTTCCAACGACTCCGCTTGGGCGCGATCCTGGGTTTCATCGTCGCCGGCGTGCTCACCGGGCGCTACACGCCGGGTCCGGTCCCCGTGCATGCGGTCGAGGGGCTCTCCAGCATCGCCGATCTGGACCGGCATGTGGTCGTCGACGGTGACGACGAGGTGGGAGATCTCATCGACCCGATGCTGGAGCGGACGAACATCCCGCACATCGCCGTGGAGCGCGACATCAACCTGGTGCAGCGAGCAAAGCGCCGCGGGCGCGATCTCTCGTTCGGTGACACATCTATAGCTCCACCAACCACGAGACCGTCGGTCTCGGTAAGTCCGCCGTAGTCTTCGTCACCTCGCACGACTCGGACGCCGCAAAGGCGCAGGCCTCGACCCTGTATCGGCTCTAATCAGCCGCAGTGGGATGGCGTTTCGCTTCGCTCAACCGTCCCGAAAGGGACTCTATCTTCCCGCTTCAAAGGCTCTTACTCTACGACGAATAGCGGACCCGTCCAGATCCGCAGCGAGCCACGGCAACAAAAGACGTCGGGAAGTTGCAGTTGCAGTTTCCGTACGTCCTGTGGACGTTGGGGATGGTCCGGGAGCTGGTCCAACATGGCGCTGAACGGACACTCTATGCCAACGAGGCGTTGCCCGTAATCACCAGTTCCGGAACTGATCCCAGAAGGCTCACCGCGCGCAAGCTCCTCCGCGCTACGTCTGCTGCGGGCCTCGACCGCTGGAGCAGACGCAGCACTTCGCGCCGCGCAAACCGATCACAATCGACCACCGATGGAGGAAAATCGCCATGACGACGACAACACGCTTTGCTGATGCACTCCGCGGTCCCCCAGGCCGGAAATCACGGCGCCGGAAAGACTTGCTCCCCTTAATTGGTGTGATCTGCGGCACTTTGCTCTTGTGCACGCCGCTGTCGGCACAGGATTCGAAGACCGAGGGAGAATACGAGCACCCAGAGCACGGCAACCTGGCCGAGATCGGTGCGAAGCTCTCCAACCCCGTTTCTGACGTCTGGGCGCTGTTCACCGAGTTCGACCTGAATTTTTCCGACGGCGACATCAACCAGGGCGATGCGAAGGTGGGCGGTCGCATGCTGTTCCAGCCGATCCTGCCGCTGCCGCTGTTCGGCGAGGGGGATCAGCAATGGAAGCTGATCACCAGGCCCACCGTGCCGATCCTGTTTAGTCAACCGGTTCCCAAGGGGTTCGATGACTTCAGCAGCATCGGCGGGATCGGGGACATCCAGCTGCCGATGCTCGTCGCGCCGCCCGCCGGCAATTGGACCCTGGGCCTGGGTGCCACCTGGCTGATGCCCACGGCGACCCGGGAAGCATTCGGCCGCAGTCAGTGGGGCGCGGGTCCTGCACTGGTCCTCGGCTACAAGACCGAAAAATGGCTGGCCGGCGTCTTCCCGCAGTACACCTTCGGCCTCGGCAACTCCGACAAGGGGCCGGATGCCAGCTACGGCAGCATGCTCTACTGGTTCATCTACAACCTGCCGAATGCCTGGCAGATCGGCATGAACCCGACCGTGACCTACGACAACAACGCCGCCTCCGGCAACCAATGGAACGTACCCGTCGGGCTGTTCGTCTCGAAGACCGCCAAGGTCGGCAAGGTGCCGGTCAAGTTCCAGCTCGGCGTCGAGTATTCCGTGGTGAGTCAGGACACGTTCGGCCAGGAGGCACAGATCAAGCTCAACATCATCCCGGTGATCCCCTCGCTGATCAAAAACCCGATCTTCGGGGGCTGACCTCAGCTGGAACCCGGCGGCGGTGCCGCGCTAAGCAGATCGCACCGCCAAGCGCACGCATACGAACACACCACCAGAGAGATACCATGGCAGACCATTTCCAACAGATCGACACGCCGGCCTGGATGCTGGAGCTGTTCAAGTCCATCGACGACTTGAACCTCTCGGAAGACGGCGGTTTCCGCATCTTCGCCGACGACATCGTGCTCCAGTTCGGACCGAAGACGGCCCACGGCATCGAAGCCGTCAAGCGGTTCTTCACCGAGCTGGACGCCCCTTACATCACCCAACACTTCGTCGACGTGGTGTACCAATACGGCAACGCCTATTTCATGCAGGGCAGCGCATCGCTGCGCAAGAAGGGTGATCCGCCCGAGAAGTCCTTCCAGGCCGCCCCGCTGTTCAACCTGCTCTGGTTCAACGACGAGGGCAAGGTGATCCGTTACGTGGTGGATTTTCCGCCGGAAGCTGCCAAGTCCGCGGGGTTTTGAGCCATGACCATGAATGCACACCAAAAGAAGATCTACGACGCCATCGCAGAGGCCGCCGGCATCGCCACGCCGGTCGACCGGGTGCAGGTCGAGCAATCGCCGACCTTCCTGAAGGAACCGATGCGGATCGCCGACTTCGCCACCGGCGTCGTCGCGGCGCTGGGCACCAGCGTCGCGGAGCTGGGCCACGCCCGCGGACTGCCCACGCAAGAGGTCGCCGTGGACCGGCGCCATGCCGCGCTGAGCTTCAACGACGGGCTGTATCACTACATGAACGGCGTCGTCATCATGGGCGGCGAGATCACAGTCCCGGTCAACGGCTTCTACGAGACGCGCGACGGTCGCTGGATGTGCTTCAACGGCGCCTATCCGCACCTGCGCGATGGCATCCTCAAGTATTTCGACGCCCCGCACGACCAGGGCGCGCTGATCAAGCGGGTCGCGCAGCATGACTCGGCCAAGATCGAGGCCGACTTCGAGGCCCTCGGGCTTTGCACCGCGCCCGTCTGTACCCCCGAGGAATGGCTTGCCCATCCGCAGGGGCAGGCCATGGCCGCCGAGCCCGTTGTGTTGTCCAAGCGCTTCGGCGATGCCAAGGGGCGCATGTTGCCCGAGGCCAAGCATCGGCCCCTGGAGGGGGTGCGCGTCATCGACGTCACCCATGTCATCGCCGGTCCCTGGGCAACCCGGGTGCTGGCCGACAACGGCGCCGACGTCATCTCCGTGCGCAATCCGGCCTTCCCGTTCCTGTATCCCGCCATCTTCGAGGAGAGCTACGGCAAGAAGCAGATTCTGCTGCATCTGGGCATGGAGAAGTCCAAGGCCCGGTTCACGGAGCTGCTTAAGGACGCCGACGTGCTGGTCTGGGGCTACGCGCCGGGCTCGCTGGAGCGGCTCGGATTCACCCGCGAGGCGCTGATGGCACTGAACCCGAACCTGGTGGTGACCCGGGTGTCTGCCTACGGCCCCGAAGGCCCCTGGGCCAAGCGCAAGGGCTGGGAGCAGCTGGCGCAGGCCTGCTCCGGCATGGTGGACCTGGCCTCCCGCGGGCGCGAGCAGCATCACCTGGTGGGCGCCCTGCCCAACGACTACGCCACCGGCTATCTCGCCGCCATCGGCGCCGTCGCCGCGCTCCGTCAGCGTCAGGAACAGGGAGGCTTCTGGGAGGTGGAGGCCATGCTGACCCGCACCGCGATGGAGATCCTGTCCCTGCCGCACGAGACCGAGGAGGCCGTCGCCGTCTCGCTGGAGCAGGACGGCAAGTACTTCGTGGACCAACTGTCGAACTTCGGCGCGACCTTCACGCGCCTGGCGCCGGCGGCGCGGCTGTCGCAGACGCCCGCCTTCTGCGAGACGGGCCCGGCCATCAACGGCGCCCATCATCCGTTCCTGACGGGATGGGACCAGGCGGTCACCACCGACGGCAAGCCGAAGCATCGGCCCTCCGAGATGATCAAGAGCGGTCTCTACGGCTTCCTGTCCGGCTTCGGGCATGAGGACATCATGCTGCGCAAGGTCTGAGGGCAATCGGTGAGCAGTCGACCAATGATCGAGAACCCCGTCCCTTGGGCATCCGCCGTCGGCTTGGCGCTGGCCCTGTCGGGCCTTGCCGTTCCTGCCCTGGCGCAGGACGCGACAGCCCCGGCATCGAACAGGCCGACCGCCCCGCCCGGTTGGCACTTCACCGCCGAGCTGTATGGCTGGATGCCCTCGCTCAACCCGAAACTGACCTCGGGCCAGGAGCTGGAGATCGACTTCGGCGACATACTGGATACGCTGCAGTTCACCTTCATGAGCGCGTTCAAGGCCAAGAAGGATCGATGGGGTGCATTCGTCGATGTGGTGTACCTCGACATCGAGCAGGCCAAGAAGGGGTCCATCAGCGTCGGCTCCTTCGAGTTCGCGGATCGGGTGTCGGTGGAGATGAAGAGCTGGATTGTCACCCTCGGCGCGTCCTATGAATTCGCACGGACGCGCAATTCCATGTTCGAGGCGGTTGGCGGCGCGCGCTATCTCTCCATCGAGACCATCATTGATGCCAACATCGGCCCCATCGCCAAGGGCATCGATGAAACCGACACGGTTTGGGATGGGTTCGTCGGCGTGGCCGGAAGAACCGAGCTGAACGACAGATGGGCACTGACCTATTACGCGGACATCGGTGGCGGCGGCAGCGACCTGACCTGGCAGGCCCATGCCTCGGTGGACTACAGCCTGAACGACAGCATCGATCTCACCGCCGGGTATCGCCACATCGACTGGCAGTTCAACGATTTCGGGCCCCTCGATGAGCTCTACGTCACCGGACCCTACGTCGGGGCGAAGTTCCGTTTCTGAGTCGACCCGCCGCCCACATTCAACCCCCACGGAGTCAGCCATGAGCACCGAAAACAGCCTGCAAAAGTCACCCAACCTGCCCGAGTTCCTGCAACCGATCTTCCAGTGCATCGACAAGAAGGACTTCGAGTCCCTGGACCGCTTCTTCACAGACGACTTCCGGCTCTACTTCGCCCACTACACACTGCAGGGCATCAAGCAGGGCATCGGCTTCGTCGGCGCCTTCGACCTGCGCCTGCCGAAGTATGAGCACGTCATGGGCGACATCTACGTCGGCGAGCATCTCACCTATTTCGACGGCGTGCTGCGGGTCTGGTTGCCCGATGAGACCGTCATCGAAACCCCGTTCTGGGACAAGATCGAAGTGGACCCCAGCACCGGCAAGATCAGCACCATGTACGCCATCTTCAGCATCGCAGCGGTGCCCGAGGCGTATTGGAAAGATCTGAAGCCCGAGGACTTCGCGTAATCGTCACCGCAACAAACCCGTGAAGAGCGCGTGACCAGTAAAGGTGAAGACACTCATGACAAACGATATCCAAAAGCCCGCCAGCCTGACGCGTCACGACAGCGATGACGCCTCCGATCGCTCCGTGGACGTGAACCGGCGCGAATTCATGGCTCGAAGTGCAATGCTCGGCGTTGCCGCCGCGGCGGGCCTGGCCGTGGCGCCGCAGGGCGCCGCAGCGCGGTCCGGGCCGGTGCGGACCGGCGCTTCCGGCTTCGCGCCGCTCGAGGTGAACAGCCCGATGGCGCGGTGGAAGCTGCCGCAGTCGGCGGAGTGGGTGAACGGCGCTCACTCGCGGTTCAGCTTCCCGAACTGGCAGTCGGGCAACGACGATTCCGTCTACTACAACCTGAACATCCCCGAGTTCTTCAACACACGGGTGGTCAGGCCGGACGAAGAATTCAGCGTGCTGGAGCGCGCCATCCAGGGCGACCTGATGAACCTCACCTTCACCGACCATGAGGGCAACACCACCCAGACGCTGGCCGAATACCTCGTCGGTCCGAAGCAGGTGCAGGCCATGCTCATGGCGCATCAGGGCAAGGTGGTGTTCGAGGTCTATCCGGGCATGAACCCGCTGGACATGCATGTCTGGATGTCCGCCTCGAAGACGACGGCGGGCCTGCTCGTCGCCATGCTGGCCGATGCGGGCACGGTCGATCTCGATCAGCCCCTGTCGAGCTACGTGGAAGAGCTTAAGGGCAGCGCCTGGGACGACATCACCGTCAAGAACACCATGAACATGGCCACCGCGCTCAACAATGAGGAGACCTTCGCGAATCTCACGAACCCGGAGTCATGGATCGCGAACTGGTTCAGCGCGGTGTTCGGCGTCGGCGATGTCACCCCGACGCAATGGCGCGAGATGATGAAGACGGTCGAGAAACTGGACAGCGAAAAGCCTGGCGAGTTGTTCCGTTACTCCACGTCGAACACGCAGGCGCTGGTCATGCTGACCGAAGCGGTCACCGGAATGAACTGGCAGGACTACTGGCACCAACAAGTCTGGTCCAAGATCGGCGCGCGCAGCCCGCTGATCGTCGGGCTGACGCCGGACGGCATGCCGGTCGGCGGCGGGCTGATCAACACCACGCCCGAGGACATGATCCGCTATGCCATGCTCTACACGCCGAGCTGGAACGTAGTCTCAAGCGAGAACGTGGTGCCGCAGCGGCTGCTCGACATGATCTTCAACATGGGGAATCCGGACGCCTACACCGCCTCGACCGAGCGCACCTACGGCACCCAATGGTTCGGCGAGGTGCCGCTGAAGAACACCGCGCAATGGGATCACGCCTTTGCGGACGGCGCGATGTTCAAGCACGGCAACATGGGCCAGGGCATCTATGTCGACCCCGGTCGCGATTTCTGCGGGATGTATTTCGGCCTCGCGAGCAACGACACCTCCCTCACCGGCATCGACCACTCGCCGGGCTACCTGCGCGCGGCGGCGAAGGCGCTTGCCGGCAAGTAAAGCTCGACCAGTGAGCTCCGGCGCGCCGATCTCCGGCGCGTCGGCTTTTGGCGCTCATCCAACAGGGGATACACATCTGATGGCATCGTCTGCAAAGGCCCGACTGAACCACGCCGCGATCTTCGTCAGCGACCTGGACCGCGGCATCACATTCTACGAGCAGGCGTTCGGCCTCACGCTCAAAGCGCGCTGGCTGACCGGCGAGCGTATGACCGACGGCAAAGAGGAGACCATGGGCCTGCCGGGCGCCCACCTCATCGACAGCAAAGGGTGTCGCATCGAGCTGTGGGAGCTCGCCGACCAGACCGGTAGCGAGCACACCCAGAAGCCGGTCAATCACTTCGGGATGGAAGTCGACGATTTGGCGCAGGTCTATGAGAACGCCATCGCGGCGGGAGCCAAGGCCGAAATGCCGCCGTCGACGGTGACCTCCGGAGACCTGCATGTGGAGGCCGCGTTCATTCGCGGCATCAATGACGGGCGGATCGAGCTGGTTCGCTTCCTGGAAGGATAGGCGCCCCAAAAGATCTCGGGCATGACCGCACCCAGTGGCACGGCGGTGGATCGCAGGGTTCGCGTTGCGCGCATCGGCTTCGATGCGCTGAGTGCGCGACCGGACAGGCCCTCGTTGGACCCCTTGCCGGCGTCGCTGGAGGGCGTACGGTCACCGCGCCAGCAGGGGACAGCGCAAGGCGATTAGCGCCATGCCTCAGCCCGCTCGACGGGCCCGTGGGAGCGGCCTCCGGCCGCGATATGCACGTGCAGGTTTCTCCGGCGCAGATCGCGGCCAGAGGCCGCTCCCACAGCCGGGGAGTGCCGCTGACAACTGCGGCTGAGCTTTGGCGCTGATCACTCAACGCAATAATCGGATACCCCCCGCTGAGCATTTCAAGTAAACGGCGAACAAACAAAGTGTTGCAACCACGAACCGCAAGAGGCGCGTCCAAGTCATGACACTCAGACTTTATCGGCTTGTGTTGTCGGCTATTTGCCTGACAGGTCCTTTGGCTTGCTATGCGGAGGACAATCCGCTGGCCAAGTACCTGGAGGTCCTCGGCGCAAAGACGACATTGCCGATCAGCAGCGCCAAATCGCCCTTCCCCCTGGATTTCGCCCAGGATGCACGGAAACGGTTTGGCAATTTCCACCTCCAGATGGGTGGAGACCATGCGATCTATTACAACCTGCATATGAGCGAGCTGCTGCACACCGCCATGTCGAAGCCGAACGCGGTTTACCGGCCGCTCGAAAAGGCGCTCGCTCCCGATTTGGGTGACAAGGTCTCGTTCACGACCAAGGAAGGCGAGCTGACCCTGAACCAGTACGTGGTGCACCCGAACCACCGGGTTCAGGCCGTGGTCATGGTTCACAAGGGAAAGATCGTATACGAGACCTATCCCGGGATGAATCCGACCGACCAGCACGTCTGGATGTCGCCGGGCAAGTCGACCGTCGCCCTCGTGATCGCCCAGATGGAGGCCGAGGGAAAGATCGACATGAACAAGGAGGTCGTCGACTACATTCCTGAATTCAAGGGCACCAACTGGGATGGCATCAAGATGATCGATGCCGCCAATATGGCCACCGCGCTCCAGCTCGAGGAGACGCTTGAAGCGATCGTGAATCCCGAATCGATCATCGTCCGCTTTTTCAGCGCAGAGTTCGGGTCCCCCAATCCGGCCACCGGCAAGGTCGATGACTGGCTGGCGATTCTGAAGACCGCGGACAAGATCGAGGGTGAAGACCCCGGATATCGCTTCCGCTACTCCTCGGCGGTGACCCAGATTTTTGTGAAGATCGCCGAGCGTATCGAGAACAAAACCTGGGCACAGATCTTCGAGGACCGGATCTGGGGACATATGACGGCGCGCAACTCCATGCAACATCACCTGACTCCCGACGGAACGTCGGTTGCGCATGGATTGCTTTCGACGACGGCGGAGGATTTTGCCCGCTTCGGCTTGCTGTTCACGCCGAGCTGGAACAAGGCCGCGGTGAAGCCGGTGGTCTCGGCGCAGGTCCTGAAGCGTCTGCAGACCGCCGGCAGCCCGGAGGCCTACCGGAGAGGCGCGAAGTATGAAGGTCAGAAGGCAGACTTCGGCGAATCGCCGCTGATGAACTCCTATCAGTTCGATGGGGTGTTCGAAGACGGCGCCTTGTGGAAACACGGCAATCTCGGCCAGGGCATCTACATCGATCCAGCCCGTGATTTTGTCGGTGTGTACTTCTCGACCAACGGCTACATCCCGCCTTATGGCGAGGACAAGATGCCGGGCTACTTGAGACGAGCGGCCAAGTACCTGGCCGGCCGTTGAGTCTTGGCAGCAACCGGGGCGCCTCCCCGCTCGGGTGTGCCCCCGCACACGTAAACCGACCATCGAATAGGAATGAAATGAAATGAAGACACCAACGGTTGCAGAGTATCTGGTCGCCCGGCTCGCCGAGCTTGGGATCAACGATTTCTTCGGCGTTCCGGGAGACTTCAACTTCAACATCTGCACGGCTGTCGAGGCGTCGGAGAAGACGCGCTGGGTCGGCTGCTGCAACGAGTTGAACGCCGCCTACGCCGCCGATGGCTATGCCCGCGTCAAGGGCTTCGGCGCGGTGGTGACGACCTTCGGGGTCGGCGAGCTGTCGGCCATCAATGCGGTGGCGGGCAGCTTCGCGGAGTATGTCCCGGTGTTCCACATCGGCGGCTCGCCGGCCATGTCGGTGCAGAATGCCAGGCGCGTCATCCACCACACACTGGGCAACGGCGACTTTGGCGTCTTCGAGCGCATGTACTCGGAGGTCACCGCGGCGCACGCCATGCTGAGCGCCGACAACGCCACCGCCGAGATCGAGCGCCTGATCGGGGTGGCGATCAGCGAGCGCCGCCCGGTCTACATCAACCTGCCGGTGGACGTCTGCACGCAGCCCATCGCCGGCTACGTCCCGCGCTTTGCCCCCTTGCCCGTCGATCCAATGGAGCTGCACGCGGCGGTCACCGACGTCAAGGCGCGCTTCGAGAAGGCGAAGCGCCCAGTGGTGGTGGCCGATGCCAAGGTCATTCGCTTCGGGCTTCAGGATCAGCTGCGCGCCTTCGTCGAGAAGGCGAACCTGCCGGTGGCGACCCTGGCCATGGGCAAGGGCGCCATCGACGAGCAGCACCCGAATTTCGTCGGCACCTTCATGGGCCGGCTGATCAATCCCGACACCAGCCACGTGCTGGAGACCGCGGACCTGATCATCGCCCTGGGCACGATCCTGGGCGACACCAACACCGCGGCCTATTCAGTGGCGCTGGACCGCTCCAAGACCATCGAGATCCAGCATGACCACACCAGGGTGCTCCGTGCCCGCTACGACGACATCCCGATGGCCGACATGCTGGCGGCGCTGACCGATGCGCTGGAGCCCGCACCGCGGCCAATACCGAGCGTCACCGCGGCCCTCGGACCCGCCGCGGGCGATGCCGGCGACAAGCTCACGGCTCATCACTACTACCCGCGCATGCAGGCCTTCGTACAGCCTGGCGACATCCTGGTGGCCGAGACCGGCACGACCATGGAGGGCTCGGTGGGCTTGCGTTTGCCGAGTGGTGCCGAGTACCTGAGCCAGTCGCTATGGATGTCCATCGGCTGGGCGACGCCGGCGGCGTTCGGCGCGGCCATGGCCGCGCCCGACCGGCGCGTGATCCTGATGACCGGCGACGGCTCGCATCAGCTCACCGCCCAGGAGGTCGGCAGCATGGGCCGCTTCGGCTGCAAGCCGGTGATCCTGCTGAACAACAACGACGGCTACACCATCGAGCGCTATGTGGCCGACGACACCATGGACCCGTTCAACGACATCGCCCAGTGGGACTACCACAAGCTGCCCGCAGCCTTCGGCATCGGCGACGCCTTCGCGGTCAAGGCCGAGACGGTCAGCGACCTGGACGCCGCCCTCACCAAGGCGCGCGCCACCGATGCCCTCTGCTACATCGAGGTGGTGATGGACAAGATGGACGCACCCGCCTTCATGCGCTTGCTTCGTGAGCACCGCAACCAGCTCTACAACGTCTCCAAGGAAGAGAGCGGCAAGCTGGGACGATCGTCCACACCGGCCTACGTCGCCGCCTGCCCGGGCTGAAGCCGAGTCTCGGCCCCGACCCTGATCCCGACCCGGACTGCCAACCCCTGAACAGGAGCCAGCTCCATGTACACCAGCAGCTATAAGAAGTCGAAGATCGTCCTCGACGACGCCCAGCAAGACATGCTCGCCGGCAAAGAAGGCGAGATGGTCGCCAAATGCCTTAAGACCATGATCGACCTGGGCGAGACCCTAGGGGCCACGCGCATGGTCCCGATCACTTTCGGCCACATCACCGGCACCTTCGCCATGTCGCCCTTCCACGGCTACTACCAGCTGTTGGACAAGCTCGTGGACGCCGGCTGCAAGGTCAAGGTGCCGACCACCACCAACCCGCACCCGGGGCGCGAGTTCTCCTTCGAGAACCGCTTGTTCCTGCGCCCGCAGATCCATCACGAGGAGTGCCTGCGCAGGCTCGGCGTCATTCAGAACTACTCCTGCGTTGCCTATTACGAAGAGAACACCCCGCCGTTGGGTGCCATCGGCGGCTGCGGCGAGTCGTCGGTGGTGGTGTACATGAACTCCATGCTCGGCGCCCGCACCAACATCTGGGGCGTACTCACGGACTTCTATCAGTCCATCAGCGGCTACACGCCGGAGTTCGGCCTGTTGCTGGACGAGAACCGCCGCGGCGAGGTGCTGTTCGATATCAGCGCTCTGAAGGACCCGGACCCGGACGCGCTCGGGCTCTATGTCGGCTTCAAGGCGGTGGACCGCCTGCCGGTGCTGACCCACTACCCGTTCGACAAGTGGCAAATGAAGCACCTGCTGTCGGCGGCCAACTCCTCGGGGGCCGCGCGCCTGGTCCACGTCGAGGGTGTCACACCCGAGGCGCCGGACATCAAGACCGCCATGCAGGGCCACGATCCGGTGGAGGTCTTCAAGGTCACCCAGGCCGATCTCGACGGCATGCGTGCGAGCCGGGACGTCCAGGCGAGCACGGACGTAGTGGTGTTCGGCTGTCCGCAGATGACCGCCCACGAGGCGTTGCAGATCGCCCCGGCCTTCGTCGGCAAACAGCTCGAGAAGCGCACCCTGTTCAGCATGGTGCCGATGGAGCTGGAGCGGTTGAAGGCCTACGACGAATACGAGCAGCTGCAGCTCGCCGGCGTCGAGTTCGTGCCGGCCTGCCCGCTGACCTACCTGACGGTGCGCAACGACAACCTGAAAAACGTGCTGACCGACAGCGGCAAGCTGCACTACTACCTATCCGGCGCCCAATTCGCCACCACCCAAGACTGCCTGCGCGAGGCCGGCATTGCTTAATCCCCGGCCTGTGATGCCCGTCCGCGAGCCACAGACCCACTGGAGACCAGAACATGCCTGAGATTATCGGAAAAGGGGGCGTCCTCGTCGAAGGGCACGCCAAGGCCCCCGTGCTGATCAGCGACAAGGGCTTCAACGGCGTTGCCGCCTGGACCAAGCCCGACAACTTCAAGCCCGGCGGTGCCGCCATCTGTCTGGATTGGCAGCACCCCTGGAACGGGATCGATCTGGCCGGGAAGATCCTCGCCTTCCCCGCCGAGGTCGGCTCCACCCACGCGCCACTGCCCTACATCGATCTCATCAAAGACCAGACCGGACCGGCGGCGATCATCGTCGCCCGCCCCGACCCGCTGCTCGCGGTCGGCGTCTTCATCTCCAAGGATTGGTATGGCCCGTCGATCCCCTTGATCATGTTCCCCACCGACGAGCTGGCCAAGCACGTCAAGGACGGCGACATCATCGAGGTTCTCGAAGATGGGACCATTCAGAAGGCCTAGTGAACACCGGGGGAACTACCCATGAAACTCGTCACTGTCCCGCAACTGCCCCTGGAAGGACCGAAGGATCTGGTGCTCCGCTTCCCCGATGAATGGGATGTGGAGGTCTTCAACATGGCCGGACATGATCGACCGGCGATCACCATGGATCAGATCCGCGCCGCCCTGAACCAGCCCCTGGGCACGCCACCGCTGCGCGAGCTGGCCAAGGGCAAGCAGGAGGTCGTCATCATCTTCGACGACTATACCCGCGGCATGCGCTGGAACGCCGTCGCCCATGCCGTGCTGGCGGATTTGGCCGCCGCCGGCATCCGGGACGATCAGATCCGCTTCGTCTGCTCCCTCGGCACCCATGGCGCTGCGACGCGCACCCCGATGGTTCAGAAGCTGGGCGAAGACATCGTCAGCCGCTACCGGATCTACAACCACAATGCCTTCTCCCTGGATAACCTGCACCTGGGCAAGACCAAGACCTGGGGCATCGACATCTACGCGAACCCCGAGGTGATGGCCTGCGATCTGAAGATCGCGCTCGGCGCTGTCACGCCCCATCCCATCAACGGTTTCGGCGGCGGCAGCAAGAACATCCTGCCGGGTATCGTCTCCTATCAGACCATCGTCGACCACCACCTGAAGTCCTTCAAGATCGCCTTCGACGCCATGAACGAGGCGGCGAAGACCGGCGCCCAGTCCACCGTCGGGCTCGGCATCTACGACCCGGGCAATCGCCCGGCCATCGACGTCGACGACGAGGCGGCGACCATGGTGGGGCTCGACTTCGGCATCAATGTGGTGGCCAACGGACGCGGTCAGGCGGTCGGTATCTGGGCCGGTGAGATCGGCCAGGTGTTCGTCGAGGCGCTGACGGACGGGCGCGACAACTACGCCACCGTGCCTGCCGTGGACAAGGACATCGTCATCGCAAATGCCTTCTACAAGGCCAACGAGCCGATGATCGCGCTGCTCCCGGCGGGGCCCTCGCTGAAGAAGTCCGGAGGGTCGGTGGTGCTGGTAGCCAACATGCCGGAAGGCCTCACGACCCACTATTTCCAGGGCGATTGGGGGGCAACACGCCAGGGCAGGCCGCCGCACGCCAACGCGGTCAACCTGGCCGCGACCGTCGACGAAGTGCTGTTCTACAACGAGTACCCGCACCCCGGGGCGTCATGGTGGATCGAGCCCAAGGAGAAGATCACCCACCTCAGCGTCTGGGACGACGTCATCGCCGCGCTGCAGCGCAAGTATCCGGGCGAGGCATCGGTGGCGGTCTACCCCAATGCCGATTTCCAGTACCTGCGCGACAGCGACGGCAAGCACAGTCATCACGACATTCCGCCGCCGCATTAGACCCTACCCGCGTTGGCCCCCTCGACACCCTGCAGACCCTGGAGAACAAACCATGTATCGCTCACTGTTCGTACTGCTCTTGCTGGCACCGCTCACCAGCCAGGCGCACCAGGCGGATGTCATTCATGCCCATCCGCACGGGCTGGAGGTCCTGTCGCTGTTGTTGCTCGGCGGTGCCGTCGTTGTCGGGCTGCTCCACGCCCTGCGCCGACGCCGTCGTTGAGGCCGGGTGGCCGCGACGCCTATCCCGACCGGGCCGATGGCGGCGCTCACCGCAGTCGCTCCCAGCACAGACCACGGAGATCGATGCAAAAAACGGCGCCCAAGCCCTGTTCAAGGCCCTACGCAATGCCGGGCTCGACACCTGTTTCGCCAATCCCGGCGCGTCCGAGATGCAGCATCAAAGGCCGGATGGAGGCGCAACGCTCGGTGCAGGGGGTGCGCTACATCGATGGTGACGCCAGCGTCGAGAGCAGCTACTTCATGCAGCCGGCCTTGGTCGAGCCGTACCGCTAATGCCTCTTCCGGATTGCAGGACGGCATCGCGTCGTTGCAAGGCAGGTGCCGACGATCTGAGACAATCACTTCCGGTGCGTCGGCGCCGGCCGGCCAAGCAGCGATCAACAAGATCGATGGCCGCAGTGCAGCCCTGTACAAGCAAGTGCCTGTCGTCGGCTTTGGCCCTTTGCTGGGCCGCCTGCCAGCCCGTTTGGGCGGGGGAGGAATCCGCGCCAGCGCCTACCGTTGCCCCAGCGCACGAAGCGACTGCCGGATTCGGCGGGCCGGCCAGCATTAGGACGAGGCGCCCAAGGGCTCACTGTTCCGCACGCAAGCCTTCTCTGCTGCGCTCGCGTCCTACTCGGCCTTCAAGGATCGGCTGCGGGACGAGCACGGCCTGTCCTACGGCATGGATTACAACCTGCTCTACCAGCATGCCGACAAGAGCCTCGGCGAGCAGAATGCGGCCGGCGGTGTGCTGCGCCTCTTTGGCACCTGGACGCTGTTCGACCAGGCATCGGCACACCCCGGCGCCATCGAATTCAAGGTGGATGACCGCCACCGGCTGGGTACGGAGGTTGCCCCCGCTGCCCTGGCCGGGCAGATCCGCTACGCCGGCCTGACGGCGGTCCCGTTCAGCGACGCCGGTACCATCCTGACCAACCTCTACTGGCATCAATCGTTCCTGGACAACCGGCTCGCCTACATCGTCGGCATCGTGGATGTCACCGATTACGTGGGCGTCTACGGGCTGGTGAATCCCTGGACCGACTTCATCAACCTAGCCTTCTCCACCGACCCGACCACGCCGGCACCCGATCAGGGATTCGGCGCCGCCGTGCGGTGGAACCCAGTCGAGCACTACTACCTCCTTGCCGGGCTCGCCGATGCCAACGGCAATCCGCGCGACCCTGTGGACAGCGTCGATGGGTTCTTCAACAACGGCGAATACTTCAAGCATATCGAGGTTGGCTGGTTCGGGAGTTGGGAGTCGCGCTTCGACGACAACATCCACCTGACCTACTGGCACGCGGATGAACGCACCGAGGCGGGTGTGCCGGATGGCTGGGGGGCGCAGTTTTCCTTCAGCCGGAAACTCCAGGAACGTTGGCTCCCCTTCCTACGCATCGGCTACGCGGCAGGTGCCGGGTCGCCGTTGGACCGTTCCGTTAGTACCGGCTTCGCCTACTCCCCCTCCAGCGATGGGTCGGTCTTCGGACTCGGCATCAACTGGGGGCGTCCGAACCGCGACATTTTCGGCGCCTCCACCGATAATCAGTACACCCTCGAGGTCTACTACCGCTTCCAGCTCTTCGAGCATTTGGCGATCACGCCGGACCTCCAGCTGGTCCAGCAGCCTGCGCAGAATCCGGAGCAAGATTTCATCTGGATCGCTGGGCTCCGGGCCAGACTGACCTTTTGACGGCATGAAGAATCACAGAGACATGAGACCACGCATCTTCACCGCCGCGGCCCTGCTTGCGGCCGCGACCATCTCAACCGCCGCGAGCTTCGGCGACTACGAGCCCCTAGGCTTCCTCAGTGACTACAGCAAGCTCGAGCAGAAGGCCGGCACCGAGGCATACAGCTGGTCGGAGCCCGCGGCGCAGATCGGCGCCCATGACAAGGTGATGATCGACCGGATCAAGATCTATCTGGAGGTCGATGCCGCGCGGGGCGAGATCGACCCGGCGACGATGCAGGCGCTGGCGCGCCATTTTCACACTGCCATCCTGAAGGGCTTGGGTGGCAGCTACCAGCCCTTTCAAGGTGCGTAAAAAACACTATGAATCAGTATTTTAGGGTCAAGAGCTCGCAGGCATCCGCAGCCGCTTGCCAGCTCGTCGGAAGGCAAACACCGCAAAATCATGCGGTTGCGGTGGTACACGTATCAACACCTTGAAAGGGTTGGTGGCAGCTACTAAATTATGTTCCGATCCGGGATCGGGCAGCTTGCGTCTACAGATTGCCGTCACCGACCTGGTGCCGAACAAGTCCGAGGCGTCGGTCATCACCCTGGCGTTTCTCTTCGGCGGTGTCGCGGAGGCGGGCGTCGGCGCGCTGAGCAGGAAGGCCGGCGGCTCCCCATTCATTGGTCATGCCAGCGTGGAGATCGAGGCACTGGACAGCGAGAGCCATCAGCAAGTCGCGGCCTACATCGAAACGCGAGTCGCGAAGAAGTTCGATCTCGATCTAAGTGACAGTGTGGGCTCCGCGGTCGGCAAGGATGTCACAGGTTTCTTTGCCCAAACCGCCGGAAACATGCAGCAGGACTAGTGCTCTGGACCCCATCAAGCGCCGAAATGCAGACAGAAGCTGTCAGATGTTAGAGCCGCGCCGAACGATAGATACAGCATCGCCGACGTGACCTCCGATACCGTCACAACCGATGTCGATGCGCGCACATCTCCGCCCGAAACGCGCTTTCGGGTATAACAAGCCGACAGTGCAATTTCGTAACTGACTGATCGAAAATGAATGAGGTAGCTTCCCCAGATGAGGACCACCTTAATGCTTAGCATCGGCGGTTTGGGCCAGAAACCCTGGAAGGGGAAGTACGCAGCCTATATGGGATCTTGCTTCGCAGACGCCGCTGTTCAACAGCAGGCACAAGCGGGCAGTGTAGGAGATGCAGCGGTATGACGGTTCAGAGGCAGCGCCCCCCTGTGCTAGGCGCAGGGTCACAACCGGAAGCGCTCCTCCGACAATGGCGCAGTGATGCACTGGCCGGGGGACCATTGTCGGCCGGGGCAAGGGCGCGGCGGCCCTCACGGACACCGCTGAACCGCGCTTCGATGTCTACTCGAGCTCGGCGTCGCGCATCCCTGTGCCCGCCATGCCCGACTTGGGCCTGTCGCTTTCTTGGGCTACTATTTCTGCTGATACCAATGATAGCGGCGGAGGCAAGCCCGATGGCAGCCGACTCAGCCGCCACGGGCCTGTTGCAATCCGAGGCGACCGCAAGCCCGCGGGATACGCTGCGCAGCTTCCTGGCCACTGTGGACGAAGTAGCCGAACAGAAACGCCTTGGAGACTTCGATGAGTCCGAGTACCACCTGCTGCGCCAGGCCATTGCGATGCTGGACTTCAGTGCGACGCCGGACGGCGATGACTGGGCGGTGCGCATGTTGCGGGTTGCACTGCTGCACGAGGTGCTGGGGCGCACCGAGCTGCCGGCGGCGGCGGACATCCCGAATGCACAGGCCGTGGCCGCCGATGACATCACCGAATGGGGTCTGCCCGGCACCCGCATCCGCTTGGAGCGCGTGATGACCGGCCCGCGCGCCGGCGAGTTCCTGTTCGCCGCCGACACCGTCGCCGTACTAGACCGGCTCTACCGGCGCGCCAAGGCGCAGCCCTATCGCGCCGACGCCACCCCCGGCGTCTACGAGCAGGTCGTCTCGCTGACAGATGCCGACGGCGTCTACGAGCGCCTGATTCGCGTGCACCAGCGCCTGGAGCCGGTGGACACCACCAGCCCGCGCACCACGCTGGACGGCTTCCTGGCCAACCTCAACCAGGCGTATGCGCTGGTGATGGAGGCCAACGCCGCGCTCGCCGCGTCGCCCCCTACCATGAGTAAGGCCGAGGCGCGCGCGCTGGAGCGCAAGGCCTCGGGCCTGCTGCACCGGGCGGTGGACGCAGTGGATCTCAGGCGGGTACCCGCGGCGCTGCGCGAAGAGGTCGGCGAGGTGGCGGCGTTGATGCTGAAGGAGGTGCTCGACCGCATGATCCTGCCGCCACTGGATGCGGTGCCGAACGAGCAGGCGGTGGCTGCGGCTCGCGACGGCGTGCTCGGGTCCTTCCTGCGGAGCGACGGGCCGCTGCGCTGGCGTCTCCCGAACACCGAGATCGAGATCGTCGAGATCAACGACGGCGACCGGCAAGGGGAGTTCCTGTTCAGCGCCGTCACCGTGGCGGACATCCACCAGGCCTACGATGCGGTGCGGGATCTGCCGTACCGTAAGGAGGCCTTTTCCGGTACCGAGTTGGATTACCGCTCGCCGGCCGTGTCCCCCGGCTTCTACGAATACTTCGTCTCCACTCCGGGGCATCTGGTGCCGCGGGCCAGCTTCTCCGGCGAGCTCATCGACCGCCTGCCGGACTGGCTGAAGACCCTGCACGGCGGGCAGACCCTGTGGCAGTGGGCGGCCCTGATGCTGACCGTGCCCGCCGTGGTGTCGATCGTGACCGTGCTGGTGGGGGTGACGCGGCGCTTGGCGAGGCGCATTGGAGCGCCTGCCGACGGCTTCGTGCGCATGCTCGCGCCCATCGCCGGGGCGTTGCTGGTGAGCGCCGGAGTCGAGTTTCTGTCGGGGTCGGTTCATCTCACCGGCGACGTGCTGACCGCCGTGACCATCATTGGCGACGCCCTAGTGGTGGCGTTCGTGGTCTGGGCCGTATTCGGGCTGAGTCGGGCCATTGCGGAGTCGGTGATCGCCTCGCCACGCACCCGCATTAAAGAGGACAGCATCGACGCCACCATGTGGCGCATCGGCTCGCGCATACTGGGCTTCCTGCTCAGCGTCGCGGTGCTGATTCACGGCCTGCAGGTCCTCGGCGCCGACGTGGTGCCGCTGCTGGCGGGCCTCGGGGTCGGTGGCCTGGCGGTGGCCCTGGCGGCGCAGGAGACCCTCACGGACATCTTCGGCGCACTAATGATCCTCGCGGACCGCCCCTACCGCATCGGCCACTGGGTGGTCATCGGCGAGTACGAGGGCACGGTGCAGAGCATCGGCATCCGCAGCACCCGCATCCGCACCTTCTACGACTCCGTGCTCACCATCCCGAACTCCAAGGCGGTCACCAGCGTGGTGGACAACATGGGCATGCGCGAATACCGGCGCATCAAAACCAACATCGGCATCCGCTACGACACGCCGCCGGAGCGGGTCGAGGCCTTTCTGGAGGGCATCAAGCGGATCATCCAAACCAACCCGACCACCCGCAAGGACTACTTCCACGTCGTGCTGAACGACTTTGGCCCGGACTACCTGCGCATCCTGCTGTATTGCTTTGTCGAGGTGCCGGACTGGTCCGCCGAACTGGTCGAGCGCCAGCGTATCCTGCTGGAGATCATACGCCTCGCCGCTGCGCTCGACGTGCAGTTCGCGTTCCCGACCCAGACCCTGGAGATCGAAACCTTCCCCGGCCAGCCGGAGCCTCCGCCACCCGCAGCAGGTAGCCCGGACGAGCTCCGCGCTGTCGCCGCCGGTTTCGGCAGCGCCGAGAAGGCCGCAAGACCCCGAGGGCTTGGCATCTTCGTGCCGCCGCATGAGGAGGGGCACAAGCTGAGCTGAGCGGCAACGCTGGAAAAGAACACCCACTTCGCTGAAAAGGGACACTAATTCGACTTCGTTAGATTAATACTAGCTGTAACTTTCTAATATTATTATACTATCCGCCTCAATGCTCAGCATATGAAGAAAATTTCTGGTTATAACGGATTCTGTTGATAGCGTCTCAGGCCGTTCACGGAGCCGGAAGCAAGCAGATTTTCCAACCAATTATCGGCGTAGCGTTTCCCGTTGAGCCGTTCGGCCGGGCACGCTTGGCCATGATGTTTGCGAACCGTCATTGGCGAGGAAGGGCAAAAGTTCCAGAGCAACGCCAAAGCGCGTACCCGCAGTTCGGCCGAAGGCAGGGTGCCGTGGAAATAGTGCGCGTTGAAGTAGGCCCGATCGAGGAAGCGCATCAATCGATCCACCAAGTTGCTGGTGCGATGCGCCCGGGGATGCTCGTCACTCCTGCTGAAGCGTTTGCGCTTTTCGCACAGATCCAGGGTATAGGACTTCATGGGCGAATCCGCTAACGTTCGCTCGGCCCATTCGCGCAGTCGGCGCAGGCGTTGCGCAAAACTGGCCTTTCCCTCGGCGCGATAGGCTTCCCAAACGCGTCGGCTGACCTCCTCGAAGTCTTCGCCCAACGCGTTGGTTGCTCGGTCGCGGATTTTCAGGAAGGCGTGCAGGAAACACAGGATGACGGCGATGTTGGCAAACAGGCGCTTCCAAGCGCCTTGGGTGGCGGCCCAACCATCGGTATTGACCGTCTCGGGGGCATAGCCCGTTCGGCGTCGAGCAGTTCCCGTCGCTCGAGCGCGAAGGTTGGGCGAGCACGGTAGCGCAGCCGCCGCTCCAAGCCGTCGCGATCCTGCGCGCGGTCCACGCGGCGATCGTACACGAATAATTCGTGGTACGTCCCCTATATTCCCCTATCGTCGCATCGAAGTCTGCCTGAAACAGGCTACGCGCGACGGGGAAACCGAACTCTTACAGGACCAATCTAACAAAGTAGAAATAATCAAGCACTTTTCGGATCAGCGGGAATCGCTGGTTAGCCACGACCGTCTTGACGCCTTAACCCGTCGAATTGAACGCCTGGCTCATATGGGACACAAGGTGAAACAGATAATAGTCCCGTTGGAAATCAACGTGCTGTATCACGTCCTCACCTTAGAGCCCACATGAGCGAATCGCCTATCCTCCCCCTGTCCAGCCTATACTGTCCCTGTGATCGCCAGGAGGCGCACCATGGCCCTACAACCGAAGACGCCCTGCAGGTTCGAAGACTACCTGGCGACGGAGCGCGAGGAGTTGGAAATCCGTCACGAGTACGTCGGGGGCAAGGTCTTCGCCATGGTCGGTGCAACGGCGAATCACAACATCATCGTGACCAATATCGTTCGGGAGCTCGGAACACAGATGAAGGGGCGTCCTTGCCTCGTCTATTCCAGCGACATGAAGGTGCGCATCGAATCTGCGGACGCCTCGAAATACCCGGACGTCCTGGCGCATTGCGGCGAACAACAATTCTTCGATGACCGCCGCGACGTCCTGCTCAATCCGTCTCTGATCGTAGAGGTGCTTTCGCCATCAACGGAGGCCTACGACCGTGGCGAAAAGTTCGCCATCTATCGGCGCCTTCCCAGTCTGCGCGAGTATCTCTTGGTTTCACAGGCCAAGGTCTCTGCCGAGCTTTATGTTCGGCAAGGTGATGGCCGTTGGATGTTGAGCGAATACGACGGGCCGGATTCCGAAGTCCCGCTGGCGTCTGTCGAATGCCGTTTGCAGCTGCGCGAGATCTACGATAAGGTGAATTTCAACGAAGCCCCGCCGTTTTGACCTAGCAATCTGTCGGACTTTCAGGCTTAATTGATTGTTTAGTAAAGGTTTTTTTATCTGTAACTATTCAGGTGCCATGCCCATAAACGCGGGCCATCGGCCCTCGAACAGGAGGCGCAGGGCCTCTGCAGAAGAGACCCCATTCTTCGCGCAGGTCGAGAGATAGCTGCGGATGCGGGAGAAGAACTTTGCCCCCAACTTTGAACGCAAGCAACCGGAGATCTTCTGCAGTTAAAAGCAGTTAAAAGCAGTTAAAAGTAGTTAAAAGGATAAAACAGTTAAACAGCTAAAAGAAACAGTTAAAAGAGAAACAGTTAAAAGGACGCCCATTTAGCTTGCTCATATAGCTCGACTCTCCCAGGAAGGTAAGACTCCTTTTCCTCCGTACTTGCTTCAAGCAGCTAATTGGGGCGCGAACAGACCGCGTGCAGTACGAATGCCCCGTAAGTATTTCGTCTGTCGCCGAGCACACAAACTGGTCATTGCTTCTGGCGCACCGATCGCGGTGCCGAATGCATCGAGAAGCCGGTCGGCGTGGCTGAGGAAGCGTTCGCTGTCGATATTCAGCCGATCAAGGATGCGTGGATGCTGCTCCGCAATATGACCGCGCTTGTCCGAGCGCAGCGCCCGGCCCGTCCAGTCGACCAGTTCCAGGTAGTCCTCGAACGCGAAGGGCACCGCCCAAGGCGTCCGGGCGGTTGCGTCGAACGGCATCAGCGGGATTTTCGGCAAGGCCTGTGTCTCTTCCTCTGAGCGCAAGGTTTCGCCCTCCAGCGCGGGAGGAGACAGGCTGACCGGCGGGCTCTCTGTTGCGGTGATCTCGGAATCAACCTTGTCCGGCACCGCTTCGATGCGCTCTTGAATGGAGCTGTAGTCCGAGTCCTCCAGCGTCTCGGCGATCCCGGCGCGCACCGGATTGAGATCGACATAGGCCATCGCCGCCAGCAGTGCCTGCTCATCCAGCAACGCCTGGCTCTTGAAGCGACCTTCCCAGAAGCGGCCCTTCACGCCGTCCTCGGCATTCGCCTGCCGGGCAATGTGCTCGTTCAGCGTGCGCATGAACCAGGACAGGTCGTGCAGCCGCGCCCGGTAGGTCTCGGCCAGCTCTTCCACCTTGGCGATCTCCGCGTCGCACATCTCGGCGCGCGCCTCGGACAGGTAACGCGTCACCAACAGCGGGCCTGTGAACAGCTTTGTCCAGCGTTGCAGCACCTCCTCGACCGACCAATCCAGGGCCCGCTGCTGGTCGATGCGGACAACAACGTGATAGTGGTTGCTCATGACGGCATAGGCGGCTACGTCGATGGCGAAGATCGCGGCGAGCTGCATGATGCGCTCGGCGATCCACCCGCGACGGTGATCGTAGTTGTTGCCAGAGAAATGGTCCTCCCCACAGAGGAAGGCGCGCCGCACGCAGCGACTGACGCAGTGATACCAGGGGGTATCTTCAAGAGAGACGAGCGTTGCGCGGGGGCTGGTCATGGCGAGATTCCAGATGTTGAGTGGTTAAGAAAAGCCTAGCTCAGGTATGGAAGGAAAGTCAAGCTAAGTGGGTGTCCTATTAAAGATTAAAGGGTGCTATTAAAGCTATCCTATTAAAGCTACGTCCTATTAAAGCTACGCGGTCAGGTTTACGCACTTGTTGGGCCATCTTCAGAAATAGCCTCCGCTCAGAACGTTTCCTTCATCGGGATCTTGGTCGTTCAGAACACCTTCGATGTGGGACACAAGGCGACGAAACACATCCGGTGCGAAAGGATTATCGCTGAGGTATTCTGTATATTCCTCACGAACCTGCTGCCTGCCTCTATATGTTGCATAGTGACGCCTGACCTGAGAGCCAACTCTTTTTGCTTTCCGGAGAAGTAGCACTTCATCTATATCGGTTGGCGCAGTGCTAATCGGGGTCATGTCAAGCCATTCACAAAGAAGGTAATACTTTGCTCCTGGTACGGCTGTCTTTACATCGTGTGCCGTTGCTGATGCCTCCTGAAACATCGTTTTGTCAAGATTCGTTTTGCATTCAGCGCATATATAGCCGAGGTATGTTTCACGAGCAAGGACTTGTTCACGAAAACTTGGATCATATGATGTTTGTATAAATAGCTTTTTCGCGATTGTGAAGTCCTGGTCTTTTGTTCGTATATGAAGCCCGCCCCCATTTTCATGGCGCGTAAGGGTGGATGTAAAATATGCAGCAGAAAAACATGATTGAGGGCCGACGTACATTTCCTCTCCAAGCTGAGGTAAAGATTTGGTAATAAGGTAGGGTAGAAACTCTTCGATTACAGTATTGTCCAGTTTTAGCTGCCCCTTTTGTCGATAAAGGAAATCGCTTTCACTGTCAAATATAGTATCCAAGTCAATGAATTTCTTATATCCTGAAAGCAGAGAAACTAACCGATCTATAATTTCTGACTGGTCTCCTTCCGTTTCGGTCATGCCCTTTATCCATTCGTGGTATTTTTCTATCGCATGGTCTATCCTTTCTTTGTCATCACCAGGAAGTTTATCGTTATCTAGCAGGGCATTGAGCTTATCAAAATGCGGTGTTGGTAACGCCATTATTCCTTTGCCTGTAGTTGATCGAATTTCGGAGAAGGCTCTATTTCTGGCGCACGTGAAATTGCTTCTTCAAGATACTTGCGCCTATCGTGTGGAACATCATTTAGTGCGCGCACAAGGACCTCTTCGCCGATTTTTCGTGCGCGGCTAATGATAATAGAAGGCTTACGACACGTTAAACCTTCCGGAAGGAAGTGCAATATATCTTCTTTGATAATATTGCCAAACTTGTTCCGAAACTGCCGCTCCTGCTGTAAAGACGTTCGGATACCAACAACTTCTTCGGCTAGTCGACGTAAAATAGCACCGTTAAAAAAGGCAGTTTTATGAACATTCGATTCCCTACCTACTACAAATACTATTCTTCCGGTATCACGGCAGACCCGTACCAATTCAGTTAGGGAGATGCTCATATCGATGCAATATTGAACAACTGTTAGAAATCGATTTTGCCGGAATTTTCGATTTGCCCCGATTTCGGATTTTGCAGAAACAAGAGGCTTCCATCCCAACATTTCAACGGAAGAGCGGTAATTATGATGGTAATTAAAAACATTTATGTAGGGCGGCGACGTAAGAACGAAGTCAATGACGCAATCATCTAACGGCAAATATCTTGCATCTATTAAATCTACAGAAACCCTTTTACTAGATTGCGGTAAGCTTTCAACGAGCGCACGAAGTTCATTCCATTTCGACCAGAAGAATTGAGTCGAAATGTGTTCGTCTCTTAGATCCAATTTTACAATTAAGGCTTCAATCAGCGTTTTAACGTCTCCGCTCTCCACTTTCGACAAATTAGAAATTAGAGGTGTAATGGAAACCCCCTCGTTAGAACTTGCACCACACTGGTCAAACAGAGGAAGCCCTAAAGGAATAAATTCTGATAAATAGTTATCGGCATTTAATATCAAGGCTCGGCGTTCCCGCATGTTGTAGCGGACGAAAGTGTAAACCTTTGCTAATAACTCTGCTGCAGGATTTACCTCGTAACCAAATACTTCGTGACCTAAATGAGCAGCTTCAACAAGCACTGTTCCGCTACCAACAAATGGGTCGAGGACTACGTCATCGTTTTTCGCATAGTTCTCAAGGATAGCTTGCACGAACTGTGGTGAAAATTGTCCGCGCCATGCAAGAAGATTTGCGCGTGTCTTGTCTTGTATATCGAGAAAGGCGCTATCCAAGGGCTGGTCGAACGGCAAAGAAGTTCTCAATCCTGGCGCGAGTCTGGTCAATCTTCATCTCCGATATAGGTGTTTTGTATTCTCAATTTGCCTAGACGTAGCATTTGATCCGGTTGTTCTGTGTGGCCCAACGTTAGCGTTGAGTTGCAACCGGCATGACTGGCACGGCGGTACCCGCACTACCGAGGCTGGCCTGTGGCACGTCGGTGCAGATGGTACGGACCGCCGGTTGTCAGCTCGAACGCGCTTGTTGGACCTGGGCCTTTCAGACGACGTGCCGGTCTATGGAATTTCAGCGGATCGGCTGGTGAGTGTCAAGGAGGGATGGGGCGGGATGCGTGCGGCAGTTTCGGGTGTACAGCACGCTTTTTGGGCGTTTTGTCGCGGGTCGGCGTGCGGAGAATCGGGTTTTTGCGGCTTTGACGGGGTGTTTTCCGGTGTCTGAGACAGGGGGATAGCTCCGCGGCTGTGCACGGATTGGCAAGCATTCATGTCACGCGGCCTCGAGGTAACAGGGCGGTGGGTCGTGAAACGACAGGAGGACGTAGACCTGGCGCAGCTTGCCTTCCCCGCACTTGGGACAGAGGCTGTAGTCGATGCCTTGTTTGGTAAGAAAGGCATCCATGTCGGCGATGAAGGGCAGATGGGGGGCGTCGAGACCGAGGCGGGCGCGGCAGGTGGTGAGCTTGTCCTTGCGGTGACCGTTGGCCAGGATGCCGTAAGAGCGAATGCGACGGAATTGCGGCGGCGGGATATGGGCCAGGAAACGGCGGATGAATTCGTCGGCGGGCAGTGTCATGATCTTCTCGACCGGCGCGCCGGGTTCTCGGTTGTCAAGATACTTGAAGGTGATCGTCCCCTCGTCGATGCTGAGAATCCGGTGATTGGCGATGGCGATGCGGTTGACGTAGCGCCCCAGATAGCGAATCAGGTGGGCGGGGTCGTCGAAGGGTTGCTTGGCATAGACCACCCAGTCGTGGCTGCACAGCGCCTGAAGCAACGCCTCCCAGCCGGCTTTGGTGGCAAGCACCGGCTGTCCGCTCAAGCACAGCTTGCCTTGATCGTAGAGTGCTTGCAGGGCAGCGAGGAACTTGCCCCGGAAGACCTTGGACAGGGCTTCGACGCGAAACAGGAAGTGCTTGGGGGCGCGCACGAAGGCGCTGCCGTCGTTCTTGAGCGCTCCGCCGGTGACGATGCAGTGGACGTGCGGGTGGTCGTTCAGCGTCTGGCCCCAGGTATGCAGGACCATGATGATGCCCAGTTTGCCGTCCCACAGGTTCTGGGCAAAGGTTTGGAGGGTCTCGGCGGCGAGCGTGAACAACAGGCCGTAGACCCGCTCGGGGTTGTAGCGCGCCAGGGGGATCAGGTCATGCGGCAGGGTGAAGACGATGTGGAAGTATTGGATCGGCAACAGCTCAAGCTCGCGGGCGTCGACCCAGGCCGCTCGTTGACTCCCGCGGCACTTGGGGCAGTTGCGGTTGCGACAGCTGTTGTAGCTGATCTCGGTGTGTCCGCAATGGTCGCATTCATCGACGTGGCCACCGAGTGCCGTGGTCCGGCATTTCTCGATGTCCGACATGGCCTTGTGTTGTTGGGGGGTGAGGATGTGCGTCTGCCGATAGTCGTCGCCATAGGCGCGGAAGACATCGGCGACCTCGAACTGGATGTCCGGCGGCTCGGGTGGGAATTCCCGCTTGATTTCACGGCTCAAGCAAGTTTGGGCGTCCATGCCGAGAGATTATAGTCTAGCGACGTGAATGCTGTATACCCTTACAGGTATTGATGGGAGTGCCTTTTGGTTCGCTCCGGGCTTTCTATTTATTTAGTCCATTTATTTAGTCCAACGTTTAGTTAACCTGCCGAGCCCGCGCCGGTCGGGCCGCGAGCGCGAAGCGCCGCGGTGCCCGACCGGCGCGGGCTCGGCAGGTTCAACGCCCTGTTAGATTAAAACATTTTTTTGTTCGCTTCAGTGTCCGTCTCAGCGAACCGCTATGTGGATTCTACAACAGTCAAGCCCTGGGTGGGGCCTGGAAACTCCCGCTGATGTTGGCGCAGTTGCACGAGCAAGGCTCCGTTGCGCGCGCTCGGTCCCGCGGGCGCAGCGATTTCGCATGGAGCACAACGGTTTTTCGCTCACCGCGGTCGCGTCGCAACATAGCAGCACTGTCCCGAGCCGATGCGGATCGAGTGGAGGAGATGTGCATCAGGCCGCCTCGCACGCAAGCGGCGGGTCTTGGCCGCGAGCGGGTCCAATGGTGGGCGCAAGGTCGCGCTGACGTCGTAGCCGTCCGCCGCAGCTCGGGCAGACGTGGATGTCTTTGCCGGTCAGGCGTTGCAGCAAGACGTCGTAGGGCTCGCGCACTTTGGTCGTCGTCACCGGCGCTAGGCCAAGCAGCGCTTTGGCACGATTGAGCTTGGTCGCGCGGTGTCCGCAGGCGAGCAGTCCGTAGTGGCGGATGCGGGTGAAGCGCGGCGGCAGAATGTGCAGCGTGAACCGCCGGATGAATTCGTTGGCGTCCAGCGTCATCACTTTGGTCTTGGCGCCGTCTTTATAGTCTTTCCAGGTGAAGGTGACTTTGCCGTCGGCAAGATTGAGGATGCGGTGGTTGCTGATGGCAATGCGGTGGGTGTATCGCCCGAGGTAGTCGATGATCTGTTGCGGTCCGCCGAACGGGGGTTTGGCGTAGACCACCCAGTCGTGCTCGCGCAGTGCCTTGCGCAACGCGCCGAAGTGCGTGCCCGGCGGTGTCTTCAGCTCGCCTGTGGTATGCGCGTGCTCCAGGCGCTCGAGGTAGTTTCCGCGGAAGACCTTGGACAGCGCTTTGACCGGGAATAACCAGTCACGATGCGGGCAGGGTTTGAACTGTTCGCCATCGAACGTTAAAGCTCCGCCTGGGACGATGCAGTGCAGATGGATGTGGCGCTCCATCGTCTGGCCCCAGGTGTGCAGCACGGCGGTGATGCCGAGGGTTCCGTTCCAATGACGAGCGGCAAAGGCTTGCAGGGTGTCCGTCGCGCTGGCGAACAGCAGGTCGTAAATCAGTTTGTCGTTCCACCCCACCCAGTCGTTGATCGCATGCGGCAGCGTGAAGACGGTATGAAAATAGGGCACCGGCAGCAGTTCGTCTTTGCGCGCTTCGATCCAGCGCGCTTTCTCCAGCCCTTGACATTTCGGGCAGTGGCGGTCGCGACAGGAGTTGTAGCTGTTGTAAAGGGTGCCGCAGTCAGTGCAGTAGTCGATGTGCCCGCCCAGCGCCGCGGTGCGGCAGTTTTGGATGGCACTGAGTACCTTGTGCACGTGCAGCGGATGGGAGTGCTCGTGCAGGGAGTCGGGCAAATGCGCGCGCAGGATGTCGGCGACTTCGAACGTCGGTCTCTGGTTGGAGCCGGAGTGCGTGTGTCCCGCTCTATGATGGGGAGTTGGAGAGGAAAGGAATGGCGATGCCATTGCGTGTGCTTATTCTTTTTCTTGTTTATTGTTTATTTCAGCGCCGGTGCTGCTTTGTCTCGGGTGTGGTCTCTTCCAACGCGATAGCGTTTTAATCTAACGTTATGCATAGCCGGCGCCCGCGCTGTCTCGCACAAGACGAGCCGCCACGACTGTGCTCGCGTCACACACTGAAATTGCAAATTACGACGGACCGCGGGCGTCCGGCTGATGCATTTGTTGGACGGCTGACGCTGGCGTCGCGTTGGCTATGGATTTTTCTCCAGCATCGGAGGCGCTGTCAAGACCTTGCATCGGGTTTTGATAGACGGCGCGGGCGGCATTTGGGGGGATTTGCAGGGATTCGAGCATGCGACGATCGGGATGTTGGAATCGATTGCGGCACCTTTTTCCCTGTTCGGGGTGGTCTATCAACGCTCCGACAACCCTGGGCGCAGGGCTGGCTTCCCCGACGGCGGCGGGCGTCTCGAAGTCAATGGGGCGCGGGACTGGCATTCAGGCTGCGGCAGCGTATTCGGCCGGTGGGTCGTGGAAAGAGAGGATCTGGAAGACTTGGCGTAGGTGGCCCTTGCCGCAATTCGGGCAGAGGCTCGGGTCGATGGCTTGTTTGCTGAGGAAGCCCTCGAGGTCGGCGATGTAGGGCGCCTCTGGCTGGTCGAGGCCGAGCAGGGCGCGGCAGGCGGTGAGGTTGGCCTTGCGCCGACTGCCGCCAAGCAGACCGTAGTAGCGGATTTGGTGGAAGCCGGGCGGCAGGACGTGTTGCAGGAATCTGCGGATGAATTCCGGCCCGGACAGGCGCATGGTTTTCTGCGCCTCGGGGCTCTCGGGGTCTTTGACGCGGTTGTCGCGGTAGCGGAAGACGACGCCGTCGGCATCGACGGCAAGGATGCGGTAGTTGGCGATGGCGATGCGGTTCACATAGCGCCCGAGGTAGCGGATGAGGTGCTGGGGGCTGTCGAACGGGGCTTCGGCATACACGACCCAGGCGTGGCGGTGCAGGCGGATCAGCAGTTGCTTCCAGTCGGCCTCGTCGTGCAGTTCGGGCGGGCAGTGGCTGAACTTGCCGGCGGCGCGCAGGGCTTCGAGTTCGCGCAGGAAGATGGCTCGGAAGACCGGCGAGAGGGCGCGGACCGGGAACAGGAAGTTGTTCGGCGCTTGCACAAAACCGCTGCCATCGCGTTTCAATGCGCCGCCGGTGACGAGGCAATGCACATGCGGGTGCAGCTGTAAGGTCTGGCCCCAGGTGTGCAGCACGCTGACAATGCCGAGGTCGGCGTCCCAGAGTTTGTGGGCAAAGGTCTGCAGGGTCTCGGCGGCACTGCGCATGAGGATGGCGTAGACCTCGGCATCGCAGTACTGCGCTAGGCGGTTGAGGTCTTCGGGCAGGGTGAAGACGAGGTGGAAGTACTGGATGGGCAAGAGTTCCAGCTCGCGGTCATCGACCCAGGCGGCGCGTTGGGAGGCGCGGCATTTGGGGCAGTGGCGGTTGCGGCAGGAGTTGTAGCTGATCTCCACATGCCCGCAGTGGTCGCATTGATCGACATGGCCGCCGAGCGCGGTGGTGCGGCAGGTCTCGATGGCGTGCAGGGCGCGGCCTTGCTCGAAGCTCGGATGGTACTCGGCGCGGTAGGCGGCGCCATGCATGCGCACCACATCGGCCAGTTCGAATGGCGGTGGAGCATATTCGACGGGGAACTCGCGGCGGATTTCGGCGGTGAGGCTGTCCATGCCGATAGTATAGTCGGTTTCTGCGCGGTTGCTTGTCCCGTACAACTCCGATCTGTCCGATTGCGATCTGTCCCTGGATCGGTGGGTTGGATGTGGTTTTAGTGGGGGGGTGCTGTTTATTTATTTAGTCCAACGACATCGCTCACCTGCCGCCAAAAGCAGAGCGACAAAAGGAGCGGCGCTTTTGGCGGTCAGGTGCAGCATTTTGTTAGCCGTGTACCTTCCATGGTTTTGCGTAATTTCATATCAGGCGTTAGGGTCGCCCACTACCACGGCCACGTAGTCTCCACCTGTTATTCTCCCATATGTACAGCAAGACAGAGGAAGGTGTATAGACTACCTTATTCTTTCCATCCACTGGCTGGTTATTCGCTGTATAAGTTTGCTCAACTTCGAATCTAAAACTACGTGGCAACGGGCTATTACTGACTAGACGATATATATCATTGAATAAGCCGTTTCTCGCGTTATTCGGTCCGCTGCGAAACTGGCCAGCAACGCTATGAGTGTCAACCAACACTTTTATACGTTCACCAACTATCACTGAGGTAGCCACCTGTCCTCCTCCTGTGCGATGAAGTCGATAACGAGCCTCTAGCGCTGCACCGTGCTGACCCGCAGCGAGATTGACTGATCTTGCCTGCAAGAAGTTGTAACCCCACACAATATTCCCCTCTATACTGGCTAACGCCGAGGCTCAGTGGCGCGAGTTTACGAGCGTCCGCTGGAGCCCTGTGTTAGCTTCTTCACTCGTGAGAAGCAAGTTCCTCTCGCACAATCGTTCGGATTAGTTCAGGGGTGATGGGTTGCTCCACGGTCCCCAGATAAACATTCAGTGCTTCGTTGATCAGGGTTTGGTAACCTTTACCGGTTTCCTCCGATCTCGCCTTGAATTGTTGGACAATGTCGTCATCCAAGTAGATGGTGATGCGTGTTTTGCCCGTAGTTGGGATAACCGCCCCTCGTTTACCTTTGGAAAAATCATATTCCTTTCTCATAGGCTCGCCTTTCTTTAGGTTCGGCTTTGCGAACTGAAATTGTTCGAGTAATGTCTCCGCGATATGTCCATACAACTACCATCAAGGATCCAAAGGTGTTCATGCCGATGGTCGCAAAGCGTTGTTCACCTTCGGTGGAGATATCTTCCACGGTGACAGCGAGCGGATCGTTCAAGACGCCATCTCCCTCGGAGAGCGATACCCCATGCTTGCGGAGATTGATCTGATTCTTTCTTGGATCGAACGCAGTAGACATACAGCCAGTATATGCACGTTATACATATAACGCAAATTCCGAACATCCGATTATGTCAGGCACGAGCTTTCGGGAGCTAACGTCAACCGCAGCCCGCGCCAAACTGCGGCGACGCGCGAAGCGCCCGCCGCAGTTTGGCGTCGGGCTTGCGGGTTTGTTGGGCATTTTCAATCATGTAAGGCAAAAGGCAAAACCTGACCCCGTTCTTCCGCTTCCGTTATCATGTAAGGCAAAAGGCAAGACCTGACCCCGTTCTTCCGTTTGACCCCGTTCTTCCGTTGACCCCGTTCTTCCGTTCTTCCTCCTGTGGATTTTACTGCCTGGAATCCTTGACAGACCTACTCAGGGCGTAAGTTCGGCGATTTGTTTGCCTGGCGAAATAATCGTGGTCTGTCCCCGGTTTTGTTTTGTCCCCGGTTTTGTTTCGTGGTCTGTCCCCGGTTTTGTTTCCCGGTTTTGTTTCGGTATCTGGCACAATAGACTTATTCTTTCTGCTCCGCATCTGTTCCGACACGTATCGAAAAATACGAGGACTCACCGACTTGCCCTGGTTTGGAGCTCACTGGATTGTCCGAATTCCAACGAAAATTATGGATGCGGTGGTTCCTTGAGAAAAGCTCGGCTACTTTTTGTGAAGTGAAGCCGATTTCTACCAATAAGCACGCAGCAAGCAGATACATGAGCGTTTCGCTGACGAAATAGAGGTTCGCGCGTGAGGCTGCCTTTTTCTTATTCCGGCTATCCCAGTGGGTGAAGTAGTTTCTTGTATTCTTTACTGTCCTTGCAAACTCTAATTTATCAGCAACAAATAAAGATGTTGTAGGTTCTAACGCATCAAGAAGCTCCTCAAGACGGTTTTGGAGTGTAGGAGAATTAGACCACTCTAGTTTTGCACGGAGCCATTCCTTTTCACTAGCAGGAACAGCATCAATGATGAGCCTAGTTTTCTCTCTCCACTCTTCTCGTGGCAGGATGACACTATTAAACCGCGACCTATGATAAAGTTCAGCCGCTTGCGCTACGCTTAAAAATTCCTCTTCTAGATACTGTTCCCTAATGCTTTTCACGGAGGAGTATAAACTGCAAACCATGGGTATATCGTTGATAGTGTGAAACCACTTGTCCACAAGCGACCCAATATTACCCTGCTCAATGTCTGTTTTTGCGAACAGCATATCCTCAACCATCAATTCTTTGTTGATTTTCTTTGTTTTTCGCTTTTTGAAATGTACTTTACATTCTTTTGTTTTTTCCGTTTCTCGTTCATCGAAAACGCTAAAGCGGGAAACATCAATGGGCATATCCATCGCAAGAGAGAAAAAATCACGCATCGGTCGGATAACTTCAAACCACCATTCAGTTACAGATTTCGGAGCATCCGAGGTAATATCTAGATACGCCATCGGTGCTAATGTAACGGGCGTTAGAGTTCCACCCTTAGGGCCTTGTTCATAACTTCGACCAACTGACGAGCGGGTGCTTGTGGCGTTTCCGTAAGACGTTGGTTATAAAGTTAAAATACTGGGGCGTTCGAGGCTAACCCCAAGCCTTGGCCGAGCTTATGAACAAGGCCCACCCTTAGTATTGAAACCAAATATTATCCTAAATTCTAACTCATTGGCAACAAAGACTTCTTCGGGGAGCGAGCGATACCTGTAAACAAGTTCGTTGCCAATAGGCTGCCCCTTATCATCCTTCCAAAATGTGAAAGTGCGATCAACGATAGTTTGTCTTATCCACTCGGAAAAATGCTGGAACTGCAGCTGGATTCGCCGGAAGCGTGCTTCGTTCTCGGACTCGAACAGTACACCAAATATTAGGAAATCTGCTTGGTTTTGCCGAAAGTTAATAAGAGTTGCGGGACCGAGCTCGGTTCTCCCACACACAATTGGAAAGAACTCAAAAAAACTACGATCTGTATAGACGCCATCTACGGGTTTTGTGAGAAAGCCGAGATTGTCGAATAAGTTGAGACATGGTCTTTCTTCGTTGTTGCAACGTAGTACGCCGGGATGATGAGGCTGATCTCTTCCGGGAACCCACCATTTCCCTAATACATCGATCTCTTCTGGTTCATTCAGGGGCATTCAGAAATCCTACGATAAAAGGGCTTCCCGGAGGATGTAAAGCCCAATTGTTTCGCGTACCCGGACCAAAAATGCGCCATGATTGGCTTGATCTATTGCGTTGAGTTCGGCGCGCATTTTTGGGTCGGGGTGACGCTATTGTTGGGCTTTCTGTGAGTTAAGAGCTGGTTTCATATCTTGATCCATGAAAGCGGATAAGTCACATGGTTTCGCACCAGGGATCAAAAGTTCGTCGATTTTCTTGAAAAGATTCTTGTCCTCAACATCGTTGGATTCGTCGCAGATCTTCATTCGGACGCAGTTCCAGTAGACCGTATAGTTGTATCCGAAAAGGCTTCGAAGCATGGTTTTGTTGACCTCGTGCTTTTCGATAAGCCCTCGTACGACAAGATAAAATGCGGCAGTTCGGTTTACTGCGACGAGCATTTCCCTTTGTTCCGGATCAGTATCCGGATGCGAAATTCGGGCCATGAGCCGCTTCCAGTTGCATTCCTCTTTTGGGAGGTTCGCTATCAGCCGGAGCGATCGAATTCGCAACTCAACATACGGCAGGTCGTGATAAAAGTCTTTGACGAGCTGCGTAACTGCGACGATATTCCTGTGCTTCCAATTGAGCCACGCGTTTACGCCGAAGCCTACGAGGATGAAGAAGCTTGTGATCAGTGCAGCCTTTACTTGTGGCTCTAGCATTTCTTGGTCCTTGTGCGTGTACAGATAAGGAGAGATCTCAGCACCGTAGTGAAGCCCAACGTTTAGTTAACCTGCCGAGCCCGCGCCGGTCGGGCCGCGAGCGCGAAGCGCCGCGGTGCCCGACCGGCGCGGGCTCGGCAGGTTCAACGCCCTGTTAGATTAAAACATTTTCGCTCATGTGGGCTCTGAGGTGAGGACGTGATACAGCACGTTGATTTCCAACGGGACTATTATCTGTTTCACCTTGTGTCCCATATGAGCCAACATTTTTTTGGTTCGCTTCAGTGTCCGTCTCAGCGAACCGCTATGTGGATTCTACAACAGTCAAGCCCTGGGTGGGGCCTGGAAACTCCCGCTGATGTTGGCGCAGTTGCACGAGCAAGGCTCCGTTGCGCGCGCTCGGTCCCGCGGGCGCAGCGATTTCGCATGGAGCACAACGGTTTTTCGCTCACCGCGGTCGCGTCGCAACATAGCAGCACTGTCCCGAGCCGATGCGGATCGAGTGGAGGAGATGTTCATCAGGCCGCCTCGCACGCAAGCGGCGGGTCTTGGCCGCGAGCGGGTCCAATGGTGGGCGCAAGGTCGCGCTGACGTCGTAGCCGTCCGCCGCAGCTCGGGCAGACGTGGATGTCTTTGCCGGTCAGGCGTTGCAGCAAGACGTCGTAGGGCTCGCGCACTTTGGTCGTCGTCACCGGCGCTAGGCCAAGCAGCGCTTTGGCACGATTGAGCTTGGTCGCGCGGTGTCCGCAGGCGAGCAGTCCGTAGTGGCGGATGCGGGTGAAGCGCGGCGGCAGAATGTGCAGCGTGAACCGCCGGATGAATTCGTTGGCGTCCAGCGTCATCACTTTGGTCTTGGCGCCGTCTTTATAGTCTTTCCAGGTGAAGGTGACTTTGCCGTCGGCAAGATTGAGGATGCGGTGGTTGCTGATGGCAATGCGGTGGGTGTATCGCCCGAGGTAGTCGATGATCTGTTGCGGTCCGCCGAACGGGGGTTTGGCGTAGACCACCCAGTCGTGCTCGCGCAGTGCCTTGCGCAACGCGGCGAAGTGCGTGCCCGGCGGTGTCTTCAGCTCGCCTGTGGTATGCGCGTGCTCCAGGCGCTCGAGGTAGTTTCCGCGGAAGACCTTGGACAGCGCTTTGACCGGGAATAACCAGTCACGATGCGGGCAGGGTTTGAACTGTTCGCCATCGAACGTTAAAGCTCCGCCTGGGACGATGCAGTGCAGATGGATGTGGCGCTCCATCGTCTGGCCCCAGGTGTGCAGCACGGCGGTGATGCCGAGGGTTCCGTTCCAATGACGAGCGGCAAAGGCTTGCAGGGTGTCCGTCGCGCTGGCGAACAGCAGGTCGTAAATCAGTTTGTCGTTCCACCCCACCCAGTCGTTGATCGCATGCGGCAGCGTGAAGACGGTATGAAAATAGGGCACCGGCAGCAGTTCGTCTTTGCGCGCTTCGATCCAGCGCGCTTTCTCCAGCCCTTGACATTTCGGGCAGTGGCGGTCGCGACAGGAGTTGTAGCTGTTGTAAAGGGTGCCGCAGTCAGTGCAGTAGTCGATGTGCCCGCCCAGCGCCGCGGTGCGGCAGTTTTGGATGGCACTGAGTACCTTGTGCACGTGCAGCGGATGGGAGTGCTCGTGCAGGGAGTCGGGCAAATGCGCGCGCAGGATGTCGGCGACTTCGAACGTCGGTCTCTGCTTGGAGCCGGAGTGCGTGTGTCCCGCTCTGTGATGGGGAGTTGGAGAGGAAAGGAATGGCGATGCCATTGCGTGTGCTTATTCTTTTTCTTGTTGATTGTTTATTTCAGCGCCGGTGCTGCTTTGTCTCGGGTGTGGTCTCTTGGCCTTGTTCATAACTCCGACCAACTGACGAGCGGGTGCGTGGGGCTTTTTCGTAAGACTTTGTTTTTAAATTTAAAATACTGTGACATTCGAGGTTGACCCTAATCTTGGCCGAGCTTATGAACAAGGCCGGTCTCTTCCAACGCGATAGCGTTTTAATCTAACGCCAAGCTAACCCGCCGCCCAAAGTGCGTCAGCACTTTGGGCGGTCGGGTTTAGCGCTGTGTTAGCCGCTAGGGCATCTACACGTTGTGATCACCTTGAAAAAGAAACTCTAAAACGATGGAAAATGTCTGATACGCACATAGGTGCTATTGTGAAGGCAAACGAAACCATCTGGATGATGGAGGCAAACTAACTGTTTGCGTTTCCATCGCTTAAACTAAGACGAATTAGACTGACTTGTCCACTTTTGTATTGCTTTCTAGCTCGCCTTTCGATCTCTTATAATCTTTTGCGGCAAGAAATGTAAACAACGTTCCTACGATAGCAGCACCTGCAGACAAGATGAATGATCCTTTTGCTATATTTTGTTTTCCATGCGTCTTTTTTTCGGCTTCAACCTGAGAACTTATCTTTTCTCCTGTAAGGATATACCTTGCTGCTTGCTCACAATTCCAATCAGAGCTACTAGAAACGCTATAGTGTATCTGTTCACTTTCAGCTAATTGCATGAGTTCACGCATTCGCTCCTTTATATCAGTGACGTCACCTTTTTCGCAAGGAAGCTCTGTAATCTCTTGACCATTAGAAAACTCTTCGATCGTTAGAAAACGACAACATGCAAGGTCGCTATCCTCCCTACTATTTAGTTCAAAAACAACATCGGCACCTTTCACATTCCCCAAATAAATTCCGTAATGATCGCAAAAGGCATCAATTGGCCTCTTGATTAGCGCGAGAGGTTCTAAATTGTCAGATAGCGTTTTCATGGTTTAGCTCTCCAACTTCTCAAAAGAGAGATCTAGAAGCTCGTAAGGCATAGGCATTCCGGTTGCGACCTCAATTGAGGAGCTTACAGAAAGCCCTAGTGCTTTCGAGACGGAAGCACCGCTTTGTTGAAGCGAGCCATTCGCAATTGTTCTAGTAATTGGTCCTAGGGTAGATGTCTTACGTCTATCGTCATTTTTCTGATCATTTGTCATATCTATCATCTCTTTTCGGCTAACGCAAGCATAACCGGCCGCAAGAAGCAGAGCGCAGCGGCGCTTTTTGTGGTCCGTGTTCATGCACTTGTTGGACGATTGTTTTCGCTTTGTCAACTTCCCCTTTTATCAGCGCCCCTACTCCTCGCCAACTGGGTGTCTTTTTGTCCTTGCC
Source organism: Thiohalocapsa sp. PB-PSB1 (assembly GCA_016745215.1). Taxonomy (GTDB): domain Bacteria; phylum Pseudomonadota; class Gammaproteobacteria; order Chromatiales; family Chromatiaceae; genus Thiohalocapsa. The sequence continues at coordinate 6,611,753 of CP050890.1, read as the reverse complement.
GAGAAAGCTCTGGCCTAAATCCATCCTGGATTTCTCAGCGCACAGCATCCGAGCAGGCGTCGAAAATGGCGGCACGTCCATGTGCCGCGGGAAATGCCAATAAATCTGCGTTTCCCGAGATGTTGATATGCGAGCTGTCTGGAATCAGGCAAGCTTTTCCAACGCCTTTGTAATTGTCGCGATCACCTTCGTGCGATCCTTTTCTGGAAGCAAGGGAGTCTGGTTTTTCTTACGGTCATTCCGGAAAATACATTCACATAGCTTCTTGAGATCAATGCCGTACTTCCTTGCCACCTCGGGATCTATCATCTCACCCTTGCAGATGCACTCGAGCAATTCTTCCAGGGTGTTCTCCGCCGGCTTCTCAGGTGCGGGTTTATCGCCACCAGGCCATACGTTGACGGTCCGAATCGCCTCGCGGCTAAACGGACTTCCCAACGACGTGGACCCTTTCGCGAGTACCGTTACTCGCCAAGATCCGGTCATCGATGCCTTGAATGACCCCTCGTAAACTCCCTGTGCCAGATAGTCCAGCTCTAACGCTGTCTCGGTTCGATCAGGAGCCATAATGCGACACACGACCCGAGCATTAGACTCGAGCGGGTAACCGTACTCTAGGAGCTTTGTCCGGATGGTTGCTTCTGCACCAGGTTTCCTGCTTGCCTGCGTCACCTGCGTCTCCATGCGCAGCGACGAGCGCGCCTGGGTGGTGAAAGCGTAGTGAAGACCGTGCACCATGGCACCGGCGGATGATGCTGAGGCTTCCTGCTTGTCTTCTTTTAGACGCAGTTCCTTGATAAGGCGATACCAATTTTCTGAGTCGATCTTCAGGCTGGCGGTCCAGGGCTGGGTCGGGTCTTGGGGGTCGAAGAGAGAGCTTGGCAAAGCAAGCCGGAAGTAAGTGGTACCATGCCCGACCACATACTTGGAATCCAGTCCGTTGACATCCCACCGCCGAATCACCTTCCCGTCAGGCGTCTTCACAGATAAGTCAAGCACTGATGGGTACTGGGTATGCACAATAACATCAATCTCCCTATCGGTTTCGTTCACCGGGAACTGGTGTGTCACCTCAACACCCGGTGGCAGCCAGCCCTGAGGATCAACGACAATCTCGGTGTTCGTAATGCCAGCCAGTATCTGTTGGTAGTACTTTATCAGAAGAAATCGATCATCGACCGTCGTTTCTCCCGTAAGCACCATGTAGCCGCCGTGTGATCCAGCGAGCGTATCAAGCGCTATTGGATCGAGGTTTTCCGGTGTACCCACACCGATAGCATAGATCCGCGAATGCAGATCCGCTCCACTCAGCTCCGAGATGTACTTTGATGCCGTCTCATTGCCGTCGGTGAGAACCACCATGGCCTTGATATCATACCCATCGGCATCGTCGAGAAGGGACTGGGCTGCCTCGACGGCATCACCAATAGCGGTCATCCCAAAGGGATCAGTTGTGTGGTTCATGATGAAGGACGAAAGATTCTGTCGCCCGAGACCGATTACCTCTTCCCCGGCCTGTTCGACTTCCATCGCACCGGCAAGGTCCGCATCAGTGGCCCACCGTACCCCCCCGAGCCCGGTTTCGCTATCACGGACGAGGACCGGAACCACCGCCGCACCGTCGCGAACCAGCTCTATCTTCACGCGCCCATCACCGGCCGGATCATCCATGCTTCCCGAACGGTCCAAGGCCAAGACCAATGCGGCGCTGGGCCGTGCGATGGTATTTGCCGAAATCACCACTGGAAACTCTTCTCCGGTTTCCGCACAGCGAATGGTAATCGATCCCGTGACCGTATCGCCGTCGTTGGTACCTGTGTACTTCAACCAGATATGGAGCGTCTCGTCGATGCACTCGAAACTACCCCCCCAGTTGGCCGAATCACTGCCGTGGATTTGAAACGAATCGGCCGGCCCGGTCGTGGTCGTTGGCCCGTTGACGATCTCGAACTCACGCGGCCGCCATCCGTGCACCCGTATCGTAACCGGTCGAATTGCGGTTTCCTCCTCGGGCACGTCTACGAATGCAACCGACGGGTGGACCTCGATTGTGTTGCGGGCTACACAGACGGCGCGTTCCGCGTCAACCATGCCGAATCCATACCACCAACTGTACTCGTCGTACCCGTCACCGTCGTCATCACGCCACTGACCATCTGGATCGGAATTACCGGTGTCGATTCGCTCCGCGGTTCTGATCAGGATTTCACGCGCTTCCGCCCAGGTCAGCGTCGGATCCATGCTCAGAACCAAAGCGCCCACACCGGCTGCAAGGGGTGTCGCGGCCGAGGTCCCACCGAACCATGAGATATAGTCATCGCCGCCGCCGGTATGCCCGGCCGTGTCGCCGTCGCCGGGTATGGTTGTCGTCATAATGTCGTCGGTGCCGCCGCTGCTCGGGGCACAAAGATCGATCCCATCACCCCAGTTCGAGTAGCCCGCCTTGACGTCTGCATCAGTCACTGCTCCGACGCCAATAGTACGCTCATGCGATGCATAGGGGCGCATCGTCCAGAAATCATCGCTCGATCCATTCCCTGTCGACCAGAAGGTGAGGCATCCCAAACCACCGCGTCCGTTGTCGGTGATCTCGATGAGAGTCTGATCGATGAGGTCCGAAATGGGCCAAATATTAGGAAGGTGGCCGCCAAAACTATTGGTGATCACCGCCGCGGGGGTGGGGAGAGGATCGGGAAAGTCCGGATCGGTGCTCGCGGGATCCAGCCCGGCCAGCCACAAATAGATGTCGGAAAGCTCGTCCTCCGTCTGCCCGCTCGATCCCAGAGCCGAGACCATTCGGCAATTGGGCGCAACACCAGCCACCCCCTCCTCTTCACCCGCAACTCCTGAGGGATTCTCGGCACGCGCGGTGATTATCCCGGCGCACCCGCTCCCGTGATACCCGTCGCCGTGGACAGCATTCGGGTTGTCATTGTTGGCAACCATGTTCTCGAAATCGAAGAAGATGATTGCCTTGGGGTCACCAGAACTCACATTCCCCTGGAATTCAGGATGAGCCGGCGTGGTCACGCCCGCATCGGTTTCAGTCTTCACGCCGGTGTCGACAACCCCGATCACGAGATCGGCGGAGCCATACGTTAAGTCGCCCGGATCGCCCGAGTTCACCCCGGCTGGGTTGGCATCCCGAAGATGCTGCCAAGCGACGGGAACCCGCACACGCTGAAAATGCCACTGATCGCCGAAAAGCTCATCGGTTGGCGTAATGGTATCCGCCACTCCGGCACCCGCGAGAGAAGGTTCAGCCGAAACGATGTTCTTGTTCTGGCTCAACGCCTTGGCAGCCGCCAAAGACGCGTAGGAATCGGCGATGTCGGAAACCTCGAGGACCCACATGTTGGCAAGCGAGAGCTTGCGAAGAACCTTACACCCCGTATCCTTCGCGATCTGTTTCACCTCCTTCTCGGTGGTGCCAGGTACGGTTCGAATAATGACCTTTCTTGTGAGCATCGACACACTATCGGGCCTCGGATTCACCAAGGGCCCCACGTGGACCACACCATCCATGGATACCAACTGGGCGGGATCAAATTGCCGATGGTCGGCGGGAACGGTGATGATTGCAAAACCAGGCCCATAGGGTCGGTCCACTTCGATCCCGTTCTGTTGCGCCCAGGAATCCAAGGCAGCGGCCCCTTTAGGCCCCTTGGTGACAACGGCCAGCTTATCCTTTGGGCTGCGAAACGGGATCTCCTGACCACCTCGCGGCATAATCGGCAACCCACGTTCTCCAACAATGACGTTTACCTTACGTTTCTTCGAGACGTCGGCACTGACATTGCGCATCTCATAGGACGGATCGGAGACCTCGACAAAGACCTCTCCCGCCGGAACCCCGTTGAGCTCATAGCGTCCCCCTCCCAGCGACTCACCGACAACAGAACCAATCTTGACTTCAGCGGAATCAACCGGCTGATTATCGAGATCGACAACACGCACAACTACCTTCGTAGACTGAATCTTCATAGGACCTCCCGTGTTTCGTCCAACGTTAAGGATAAGCCGACCAAAAAGCGCGCATCTAGAACAATCAAATATCTCTCTGAGCTAGACGCGCGCTTTTTGGGTCGGCTTAATCCGCTTGTTGGCGCTCTTAAGTGAGTCTAGCCCCTTTCCCCAGCGAAAAGTGTTTCTCTCGTTATTCAGGATCTTCTTAGGTGGTAACAACAAGAACGACTTTCCCTACTTTTGCATCACCTCAATTTGAGCGACCCATTTTGTCTTTGTATTTGGTAATCCTGTTACGCGAACATATAAACTAGTACTTCTACTTTCTGTTTCCAATGAAGCGTGAAATTTATCATCGCTTGCAAAGGATGAAATGATAGCCGTTTCCCCAATTTGTTCGGCATTACCTCCATTACAATAGAATAGTCCTTGCAGTGTGTATGCAGCTTGTTCGCTACCATCGGACGTTTTTCCTACAATCCTAGCCGTAACAAGATATGATTTACCATCCATCAACCCCAATGCTGCCAGATCTTTTGTCATTGTACTGGGGGTTTCGCAGGTTGTAGTAGTTGCAATCTGTTCGTCAATTAGTGAACCATCGAAGCTTCGAGACAAGCTATTTATGGTGGTATCACTACCAATATAGTATTGCTTCTCAGCATAATTTGTGCTTTTCGTTCTAACGAGTTTGTTGTTTGATGCAGAATAGGTCATCCCATTTTCGTAACAGTTTTCTAACCGAATGTGATAAGCTGATGTCGATACCAAGCATTGATCAAGTAAGTAGCTCTCTCGAATAACAAAGTTCTCGGCCTTTCCTGCGACTATAATTCCGTGGTTATCATCATCACTTTCTACTGAATCAAGCCAGCACCCAGCTAAGGTTGTTCCCGTGCAATAAACTGTGGATTTTCCTACGCCTACATTTTGTTGTTTGAAGTTATCATCTTTATTTGACTCAAACCAGCAACTTCTAAATTTTGTGAGTATTGTACCGCGTATATCTGCCCCAACTTTATTGTCCTCAATATTCACTTCAATGAAGCTATTTGAGATGATTGGCTTGTTGTCATATTCCATATACAGACCTGTTTGGTCGTTGTTACTAATCCGGCCGCCAAGATAGATATTCTTATTAAAACCAGTGTCTCCGTTAGTTTTTACCCTCAGCCCCGTCACTCCATCGTGGTTATAAACCTCCTTCCACTCACAGAATATTCCGGATTGTCGTAGTTCATTCGTTTCAAATCTTTTGATCTCGACGAATTTGAGTTTTGTGTTATTGACTGCACCAAATATACCTACGGAATCTTCTTCTTTCGACACTCCATCTAGGGTGATGTCTTCAATCCGAGAGTAATCGCTGAGCGTAACACAATTCCCCTCGTGTTTAGATATCAACGTCGTAGTGGAAATCCCGAGGCCTTTCAATCGACAATGTTTTTCGATGGTGAAGTAATCAAATTCGACTTCTCCTTCAATTGGAACATGGACTGTACCTCCATATTCACGCTTTTCATCTTCACCAGAGATACTCGACTCTTCACCAGAGATGCTGGACATGGCTTCAGCCATTGCAGCACCATTGTTTCTTGCAGAATAACCCGAAGCACCAAATCCAAACCAGCACGCCGAGACCTCGCCACCCCTCGTGAAAGCCAGCGAACCGGCCCCCGACTTAATCTGCTGGAATGACTGAGCTTTGATCTGAGCAGGGCGCTCGTAGGTGAGTGTCTTGCCGGAGTCGATAGCAGTAACAACGCCGTTTTCGTATCCAACCGCGCCTTCATCGGGGATTGTGACATCGTGCTTCACATCCATGTCTGAGGTCAGGACGATGTCTCGGCCGATGTCATTCCAATAATTACCACCAGTTGTCGAGAACTTAACGAATGTCGTCTCGTCATCAACCCATGCAACGGTGCCGTCTTCTACATCCGTGAAATCCCAGGTGGTTCCGTTGGACTCGGCGATGTCGTCATCATGGTTTGCCCAATCTCCTGATGCACCATTCGCAACGATGTACTTGGTGCCTGCCTCCGGAATCGGGGTCGGTGGTGATGTCGTATCTCGGTCTATAACGTTGACGAGGATTCCATAACACTTATGCAACCCTACCTCTCCGACAATTTGATATCCGATTTCTCGTATACGTGTATCCTCTTCGCACTCCCACCCTACGATAATATAGTCGGTAGTCAAGTCAAAATCATGGATACGAAACCAATCTTCCTTTCTACCCCAAGGTCTTTCGCTATCAGGTACTTTTACGCGAAATTCTCTAATGGAAATAACTTTTCCTGGAGGAGCGGCAAAATCGCCTGAAGCTCCAATTTGTGTTCGTTCCCCTCCACTTGCATCGCCTTCTATCCTATGAGGGTTAAAGTAAATGGTTACCGTGCCACTTCTCTCTGTGGGAAATAATAGACCGGTCAAAATTCTTAATGCCATGTTACTTACTCCTCTTTTTAGTTGTGTGCATGTATCGGAAAATAAAGTTTCACTATAACAACTAGAATTTTCACAATATTCTGCAACTCGTTGTGCGTTGAGGATATTTTCGCGGAGAGCATCATGTTCGTCACCTGTTTCTCCTTAGAATTACGCGTCACGGAAGTGGGTGCAACCCGCCTCCCGCGCGCGATGAGGCCATTTGCCGGTGTTAAAATTGAGGTAGACTCCGCCGTTAACTAAACACCCCAGGGACTTAAGTCCCCAAGTCGGAGGAGTCTACCAATGAACAGCATGAATGAAAGCGCACTGGACATCAAGGGCCAAGAGATCGTAGATCAAGCCTATGAACTTGTCGGGCTGGTGGAGTTGGCCTACAGGGAGGGCACGGCTGCTCATGTGGTGGAAAAAGGGCTATTCCAGAAGCTGCTGGAGATGGGCTACCAAGCCTTGAGTCCCCTCCGAAAAGCCCCTAATGCCCTGCAAATCTAAGGTAAAATATCACAAACCCACCAAGTTGCTATCACACCCAAAGCGACCATGTACCGAGCTAGTGCCAGCGGCAGCCAAGTCGACCTGTTCAGCAACATCGAACAGTTTCTGAGCGACGGAATATGTCAATGAATTTGAGACAAGCGGCTGGACGAATTAGAGTTGCTCGGATCGCTCGGGGTCTTCGGCAGGGCAAACGCATCTAAAAATATTTAGAAAACAATGTGTTATGATGGCGAAAATTGAAGATCATATGATTTAATAGAGGGTTATTAAAATGGGAATGATCAGACCTATAAATGAAGAGGAAAAAGACACGACAATCGCCGGTCATTTTTCCGATCTGAACGACCCCCGTATCGACAGGACAAAAAGGCATAAGCTGGCTGATATCATAACGATAGCGATTTGTTCGACGTTATGTATGGGAGAGAGCTGGGATGCGATGGAGGAGTTTGGTCAAACCCATGAACAGTGGTTGCGGAAGTTTTTGGAATTGCCCAATGGGATTCCCTCGCATGACACGTTCAATCGTGTATTTGCCCGTATTGACCCCGATCAATTCCGAACCTGTTTCATCTCCTGGGTGAAGTCGATAGAGCCGAAGTTTGATGGGGATATTATACCGATCGATGGGAAAACGGTGCGCAGATCTCATGATAGAGCTAATGGAAATAAGGCAATTCACATGGTGAGTGCGTGGGCTTGTCACTCATCGCTCGTATTGGGTCAACTCAAGACCGAAGAAAAATCAAATGAAATTACAGCGATACCGAAATTGTTGGATTTACTGGAGATCAAAGGCTGTGTAGTCAGTATCGACGCGATGGGATGCCAAAAGAAGATTGCGGAGAAAATTGTTGAAAAACAAGCAGATTGGGTATTTTCTTTGAAAGGAAACCAGAGCACTTTTCATCAAGATGTCATCGCTTGGTTCGAATCGGTCGATCTCGACCAATGCTGCCGGGATGCGAGTGTTTTTCTTGAAACGAAAGAGAAAAACCATGGTCGCCTGGAGACGCGTCGGTATTATTATTTCACTGATCATTCCTTAGGGCATTACGCCGAACAATGGAAAGGTTTCCGGGGTATCGGGATGGTAGAGTCGATTCGAGATGATGGAAAAAAAGTAACCACGGACCGGCGCTATTTTATTGCTAGCCTGTCAGGCGATGTTAAACGATTTGCCCAAGCGGTTCGCTCTCATTGGGGAATTGAGAATTCACTGCATTGGGTTTTGGATGTGTCCTTTTCCGAAGATGCCAATCGAACGCGAAAAGGTCATGCACCTGAAAACTATGCCATCCTACGACATATTGCACTCAATAGTCTCAGGAAAGATACGACCTCAAAGAAAGCCATTAAATTAAAGCGACTCCGTGCCGGCTGGGATACGGATTATCTTGAGCAGTTACTTGATGTCCTACAAGCGGCCTAAAATGGGAAATTTAGATGCGTTTGCCCTGGGGTCTTCGGTTTCGGTGGTTGCCGGCGGGTTGATCCAGACCGCTTCGGGGGGTTGGTGCGGGCGAGGTGCACGGCCCTTGAAGCGGTTCGGATTGGCCTCGAAGGCGGCATCGAGGACCTGCTGTCGGGTCTCTAGCACCTGCTCGGTTCGGTCGTAGTGCGGTCGTAGTGGACATCCTCCGGGGTCATGAAGGCGATCCCGGCGTGGCGGTGTTCGGTGTTATACCAGGGAAAGAAGGTGCGGCAATGGGTTCTGGCGTCCTCGATCAGGGCAAACGCATCTAAAAATATTTAGAAAACAATGTGTTATGATGGCGAAAATTGAAGATCATATGATTTAAGGCTCTCCCGGATTTCATGGGAACCAATAAAAATTTGAAAAACAACTACTTAAGCTCATTTTTTCGTACACATCAAGGTTAAAATGTAGTCGAGCGCAAACTCTGTAACTCATTGATTTATAATGTGTCAACCCCGAACCGGTCATATCCGTTGAGATCCAAGCATATCCTTTGATAGAGGTGTCCAAGGTTGGTGATGCCATAGCAGCGGCGTTTGATGACTTTGATCTTATTATTTAACCCCTCGACAAAGCCGCTGGTGTGTCGACCAATAAAATAATTCGTCACTTCCTCAAAGTGAGTATTCAGTGTCCCGAGGAAGCTATCAAAGCAACTGAGCTTGCGGTTGGTGACACGTTCCATCCAGCCACGCAGTTTGCGCTTACCCTGACCTTTTGATAGGCGGCTTTCATAGATGGCAGTGAGTGATTCGCAAGCCTCATAGGCTTCTTGTAATTTTGGTGAATAGCGAAAGAGCCGATTCAGCATGCGTCGCTCATCTGCATTCAGATCGGCGCGACGCTGACGCAGCAGCCAATGCACGTTCTTGAATGACTTGCGCTCTTCTTCGGAGAGGATATGACACAGCCGTTTCCATTCGCTTTTGCGCAGGTTTTCCAGTCCATTTCGGTACAGCTTGGCAACATGGAACCGATCCGCGCAAATGTGTACGCGCTTGCCGAACACGGCTTTAGCGGCACCGATGAAACCTTGATAAAGATCCGAGCACACACTCTGGACGGTGCGTCGCAAGCGCTTGGGAATGCTGAGAAAAAACTCCTGTACGCAGGCCTTGGTGCGGTCGCCGAGCAGACCGATGACATGCAATGTCTCGTTAATGTAAGCGCTGATCACAACGACAAAATCACGATGACCCTTTTTTAACGCAATCTCATCAATGCCAATGATCTCCAAGCGTTCAATTGCGTTCCAATCGACATCGCACGCCATGTTTCGATCCAAAATACCCTGCAGTGCGTCGACACCAATGGCATGCTTGCGACTGACATCCTCGAGCGTACTGTTGATCAACTCCAGTAGCATCTGCTGTTCGAACGCTTTTGTCACCCGGGAGCGCTGCGTGTACCATGACAGCGTTTGGCTCGTTGTTGGACGCCCTTCGCAGAAAGGGCATTGATAACGTTTCGGCCTCAAAACAAGAACAACTCTATAATCCCCGAATGGCAAATGGCGTAACTCAAGTTCTCGACCATGGCCATACTCATGATCGATTGGCCGACCACAGCGATGACAGTTCGTACCCTCCAGTGTGCTATGCACATAGACTTTAAGTGTCTTGCGCTCGCCGAGCACCACGCGATCAACGGCGATATCAGGAAGATTTAAAAGCGTCTGAAGGGTCTCTTTATCAAATGTCATTATCAACAGCGTCCAGATGGGGTTTCAGCGACAGGCGGTTCTCAAGTTGTTGATCTACATGATACAACAGTCCCAGGAGATCCGGGAGAGCCTGATTTAATAGAGGGTTATTAAAATGGGAATGATCAGACCTATAAATGAAGAGGAAAAAGATACGACAATCGCCGGTCATTTTTCCGATCTGAACGACCCCCGTATCGACAGGACAAAAAGGCATAAGCTGGCTGATATCATAACGATAGCGATTTGTTGGCCTTGTTCATAAGCTCGGCCAAGACTTAGGTTTAGCCTCGAACGTTCCAGTATTTTAACTTTAAAAACAACGTTTTACGGAAAAGCTCAACGCACCGGCTCGTCAGTTGGTTCGGAGTTATGAACAAGGCCGATTTGTTCGACGTTATGTATGGGAGAGAGCTGGGATGCGATGGAGGAGTTTGGTCAAACCCATGAACAGTGGTTACGGAAGTTTTTGGAATTGCCCAATGGGATTCCCTCGCATGACACGTTCAATCGTGTATTTACCCGTATTGACCCCGATCAATTCCGAACCTGTTTCATCTCCTGGGTGAAGTCGATAGAGCCAAAGTTTGATGGGGATATTATACCGATCGATGGGAAAACGGTGCGCAGATCGCATGATAGAGCTAATGGAAATAAGGCAATTCACATGGTGAGTGCGTGGGCTTGTCACTCATCGCTCGTATTGGGTCAACTCAAGACCGAAGAAAAATCAAATGAAATTACAGCGATACCGAAATTGTTGGATTTACTGGAGATCAAAGGCTGTGTAGTCAGTATCGACGCAATGGGATGCCAAAAGAAGATTGCGGAGAAAATTGTTGAAAAACAAGCAGATTGGGTATTTTCTTTGAAAGGAAACCAGAGCACTTTTCATCAAGATGTCATCGCTTGGTTCGAATCGGTCGATCTCGACCAATGCTGCCGGGATGCGAGTGTTTTTCTTGAAACGAAAGAGAAAAACCATGGTCGCCTGGAGACGCGTCGGTATTATTATTTCACTGATCATTCCTTAGGGCATTACGCCGAACAATGGAAAGGTTTCCGGGGTATCGGGATGGTAGAGTCGATTCGAGATGATGGAAAAAAAGTAACCACGGACCGGCGCTATTTCATTGCCAGCCTGTCAGGCGATGTTAAACGATTTGCCCAAGCGGTTCGCTCTCATTGGGGAATTGAGAATTCACTGCATTGGGTTCTGGATGTGTCCTTTTCCGAAGATGCCAATCGAACGCGAAAAGGTCATGCACCTGAAAACTATTCCATCCTACGGCACATTGCACTCAATATTCTCAGGAAAGATACGACCTCAAAGAAAAGCATTAAATTAAAGCGACTCCGTGCCGGCTGGGATACAGATTATCTTGAGCAGTTACTAGATGTCCTACAGGCGGCCTAAAATGGGAAATTTAGATGCGTTTGCCCTGCGTCCTCGATGGAGCCGAACTGGTCGGGGAAATCCGGTCGAAACTTCAGCGTCTTGAAGTGCGACTCTGAGAACGGGTTGTCGTTGCTGACATAGGGTCGGCTGTGGGTTTTGGTGACGCCCAGATCGGCGAGCAGAAAGGCCACTGGCTTGGAGGTCATGCTCGGTCCACGGTCGGCGTGCACGGTCAGCTGTCCTGGGGCGATGGCGTGTTTCGCACAGGACTCGGCGATGAACTGTTGGGCCAGGGCGGCGGACTCGCGGGTTGCGACCATCCAGCCGACGACGTAGCGGCTAAAGCCAACGTCCAGCCTCAGCGGCGCGCGCCTTAGCGCGTCCGCTGGAGGCGCATGTTAGCCAGTTGACTCAGCTGTATACCACCTATCAACGATTTCTTGTATTTGTTTATAACATCTATCCAAACTCGATGCCTTATACTCTTCCGATATGTTCATTCCTTCGGCTAACACCGGCTCGATTTCCGCAAAACCCATAAACTGGAATTCAGTACGCACCAGAGTAGTGAGGTGATCCCAAGGGTTGGGTGGATCGAGATATGGGCCACCACTCGCCGACATAGTGATTGCTCGTTTTTCTTTCATCAGACCCGCATATCCAGTTGGACCCGACGTCCAGGTATGTTCCTTCAACATGACAGCATCAAAGTATGTCTTTACGATCCCAGGAAAAGAAAAATTATGCATCGGAAATGCCATCGCGACGACGTCGGCGCCCATGAATTGTCTGGTTAAAGCATCAAAAGGCTCGAGTCGTTGTTCGCCCTCCAATCCGATTTCTTGCCGCAGATAGTCTCTTCGGACATAATAATTTAATGCTTCACGATCAAAAAAAGGTGGGGGTGTTTGGATAAGATCTATTTCTTCAATGGTGCTTAATCCGTCTATTTTCTGCTGAAATCGATCTAACAGCTTTGCAGAATGAGAGCGGGGAATGCGCGGTAGGTATTTTACGATCAATGTTTTCATGATTTTTCCTTTGGCTAACGCTAAGGAATAGAAATTTATTAACTTGTGCACTCCTGAGAAGCAGCAGGAACGGCGCGATAATTCCATGCTGGCAAAAACGTATCAAAGAGGATGCGCATGTTTTGCTTGAAATCTGCCGCCACTTTTCGTCCCGTTTCATAGACCTTATCGATGACATGAACGAACGCCTTGAGTCCAGTTGAAGTGTGGGTGTTTTCCATGAGTTCCTTGACCAACTCGGTACTGGTGAAAATCACGCCTTGGCAGGCACGGGTCACATGGGGAAAGAGACGGTGTTCGATGGGATTGTACTTAGAACAGTAGGGCGGATAATGAGCAATGCGAATTTCGATCCCAAGCTCATCGGCGAGGCTCTGCAAGTCCTGTTTAAAGAGGTCGTGACGGGAACTGTTACTCCCGCCCCCATCGCACAGCACCAGGATGGAGGTAGCGCTGGGATAGTGTAGGCGAGCGTGGTTATACCACCAATGCCGAAAACTGTCGCAGGCAAATTCACTGGTATCGTGGCTATTCCCGAGTTGGATGTAGCCGACATTATGCTTGATGTCATAGAAGCTATGCGGAATGATGACCCCTTCAGCAAAGCTGTTGAAATCATGGTCGTAGGTGTGCAGGGCTTCTAAGGTATACAACTGCCCGTCACGGTAAAAATTGCCAAGATTTTCTTTCTTCTTGGTATCCATGCTGACGATCGGATTGCCCGCGGCCTGATAGGCGGCTTTGAGTTGCGTGATCTTCTCAAATTGGGCATCGCGGTGTTTGATCTCGTCCTTCATGGTCGTTTTCTTCTGCGCTTTGCGGCGACGGTAGCCATGTTTTTTTAACAGCTTGCGCACGACCCATTGGCTGATCTGGATCTGATGATCTTCTCGCAATGCCGCGACAATCTCACCCAGGGTGAGGTTCGTCCAGCGGACCTTTTCATCCATCGGATCGCCCGCGGTATGATGGCGTAGAACCGCCAGGAACTTCTCGTCCAACGATGGCCCCCACGTCTGCTCATAGGGGCGACGACCACCACCAGGTTTGCGCACCCGGGGCTTGGTCCCGACTTTGTCCCCGCGAAGCTGCTCGTGTACCTCGCGCTCAGATAAACCGCTCATCTCGCGCGCGCCTTTGCTTACGGTGTTTCGGCTGCAACCCAGTACCTCCGCAATATACACGCGACCACCGCGACCATACTTCAAGGCTTCTAAGCCTGCATACAGACGGCGATCTTTCTCATTCAGGCCCATATAGAAACGACGCATCGATTCCTCTACTTGGGGGGAATAACGCTCCATTTAGGTCTCCAGAAGTTTGGCTTGGTTGCAGAGGCTAAAATGATACTATACCTTCTCCCTTCTGATGAGCTGCACAAGTTATCTAATTTCCGTTCCTAAGCGTCACCCGACGCGTAAGGAGCGGTAGCGACTGAAGCGGTCGGGTGTACGCATTTGTTGGGCATATTTATGTTTTTGATATGATACTGCACAATGTGCTCAAGTAATTGCTTGATTTAGAAAGGTATTTGAATTTCTGATTTCTTTTTGATTTCTCAAGCTTTTCTAAACCAGCTACGGCACTCGAAGCGACAATACCCTCAACTCCACTCTGTAATTTATTTAGTTTTAAATCATCAAGGCCGAAATTATTATCAGATAACTCAAGCACAGCGGCTTGAACAATAGGAGTTGCACATGAGTGACTGAATATCTTTAATAGAAGACCCACTGATTCCTCATCAAGTTCATACACATCTATAATGCTTCTAGCCAACCAAAATAATTCGTATTCAGTTAGAAATTCGTTAGAAACCTTGCTTTTTATCTCTTCCCATAATTTACCATCATCCTTGATGTCCTTCATATGTCTATGGAGATTTTTAATTAGATGAGGGTACTTGTTGAAAACAATATCTATAAGCGCTTCAGCTTCATTTTGATCCTCTTTGAATAAGCAAAGGGCAAGCTCAACATCTTCTTCAGAAACATCTTTCGACTGTAATATTGCATTAAGATACTCTATTTCTTCTGGCTCTAATACAACATTTTCTTCACTATCTTCATCATAACCAAAGTAAGCTTCTCTTTTCTCAAGAAGCGAAATTTTTATGCTATCAAGTTCTTTTTCCTCAAAATCCGATTCTTTCGAACCAATTTTTGTTTTACTTTCATTTAGATATAGTCCTCTACCACCAATTATTTGTTGCAAAGTTATTATATCTTGCTCAACAATTGATATACTGTCATCAAATATAAAGAAGTCATCTAAAAAACGTATTATCGAACTACTTTTAAGCTCTAGAGATTTTTCGGAAAAGGTCAAATAATTATTGCCAATAGCCTTAGCTGGATAAATGCCTTGCGGGAAACAGTTTATTGAAACTCCCGAGTTAATTTCTCTAAGGAACTGGCCAAACTGAATAGCCTCTTTTTCTGGTAGTTTAGAACGTAAATGGCTGACAACTTCATGATGGTAGAAGTTATTAAAGCAATTAGATATATCAAGTTTTGCAAAGTAAGCGTACTTGCTTTTTAGTTCGTATTTTCTTTTTCTAAATGCATGATATTGTTTGAAAGGATTGATTGGCTTTTTGTTTTTTAATTTATAGCCATAATGTTTTCTTTTTAATCTATTCGAGTCAACTTGAAATAAGGAATTGTTTCTAATTAAGAAGTCATATACGTAGAAGTTCGCCACTGGATCTAAAAATAGCATTCTTCTTAAATGCTTGTTATCTTTTAAAGCATAGACAACTGGGCAAATCGTGAATGATGATGATTTGTTTTTATCATCAAATATATTGTTAAATACTAACTCGCTTAATTCCTTCTCACCAAGTTCAATGTATCTCACTGTTGATGACAATGGAAACAATGACCTTGGATTATCCGAAGAAACGAAATTAATTGTATTTGTTGTCAAGAATAATACCTACCTAAATTAGCAACGTGATTTGATTGGCCCAACAGTGTATTCGTTTGCATGCAAATCGAACAGCTCGCCTGACTTGCTAGACAAACACATCGATTTGCTTTCAAAAAGAACCATTCAACATGCGTGCATGCAAAATGGCTCGATGTGCAAAGCATGCAAAAACTAGTAGTATTGCGCCCATTGTCATCAAGAGCGCGCAATCATGTCAAGAAGAAATACCCCGTCCGGCTCGCCCCGGCGCGAGCATGGCACTCCGTCACGCTGGGATCAGTATTGGGCGCTGCTGGTGGCCAAGCGGATACCTCAACAGGCACAGCGCTGGTACGTGACACATGTGCAGGACTTCTTGGATGCGGTGCAGCCAAACTCTCTCAAAGATCTTTCCCGAGAGGAGATTACTGGATATCTCCAGCAGACGTCGAGCCAGGGCAAGTGGCAAGACTGGCAGTTCCGCCAGGTGGTGGATGCGCTGCAGCTGCTGCTCGTGGACCTCGCCGGCGTGAAAGCGGCCCAGTTGGTCGATTGGGACTACTGGCGTGAAGCTGGGGCGGTGCTGCCGGCGGATCACCCGACCATTGCGCGGGAGCAGGTACCGGAGGCGCGGCTGGCGGACCCGAAGTTTGCCGCGTCCGCCGAGGTGTTCCCGGTCTTGACGAGTCTGGCGCGGACGCTGCGCACGAAGCAGTACTCGATTCGCACCGAGCAAACCTATGTCGACTGGGGTCATCGCTTTTTGCGCTACTGCAAGGGCAAGCCGGTCGAGACCCTGGGTCCGGTCGAGGTGGATGCCTTTCTGACCCATCTGGCGGTGGAGTGCTCGGTGGCACCGAGCACGCAGAGCGTCGCGCTGAACGCATTGGTGTTCTTGTTCAATGAGGTGCTCGGGAGGCCGTTGGATGGGCTGAAGTTCTCGCGTGCCAAACGCCGCGAGCGGGTGCCGGTGGTACTGACGCGCACCGAGGTCGAGCACCTCCTCGGGTGCATGGAGGGGACTTATGGCTTGATCGCCGGACTGCTCTATGGCACCGGGATGCGGCTGCTGGAGGGTCTGCGGCTGCGGGTTGGTGACCTGGACTTCGGCCACGAGTCGATTGTGGTACGCAACGGTAAGGGTGACAAGGATCGCGTCGTGCCGCTGCCGAAGCGCTACCGATCGCCGCTGGTCGAGCACCTCGAAGAGGTCGAGGCGCTGCATCGGGCGGACTTGGCGGCTGGCGCGGGCACGGTGTATCTGCCCTACGCGCTGGCGCGCAAGTATCCGAACGCGCCACGCGAATGGATCTGGCAGTATGTATTCCCGAGCGTTCAGCTGTCGCGCGATCCAAAGTCGGGACTGATCCGCCGGCATCATCTGCACCAGTCGTCATTGGGGCGCAAGATCCATGAAGCGGCGGCGAAGTCGGGGATGACCAAGCGCATCAGCAGTCATGTCTTGCGGCATTCGTTTGCAACTCATTTGCTCGAGGCCGGCTACGATATCCGCACCGTGCAAGAGCTGCTGGGTCACGCGGACGTGTCGACGACCATGATCTATACCCATGTGCTGAACCGTCCGGGGGTGGTTCCAGTGAAGAGCCCGGCGGATTTCTGAGCCTAGGAACGTCAAGCAAGAAACGCTGAAGCCTTCGCCTGTTTTTTTACGCTGAAACAATCGCTTCATCTTGCGGCGTGGCACCGCGCCATGACCGCTACGATAAAACTAACGCTTCATGTGCCGGAGTGGCACCATGCCATGACTTAGCACTGATCTCCGGCTTTCCATATACATCGAGACGATGTTCTTTCCTGTAATTTGCCCAGTCCTTGTCGAGCTTCTTGACCTCCGGCTCATTGGCAACACTGAGCCGGCCAAGCGCAAGAATCATCGCTCGTACCGATATTGTCGGTTGCGGTGATCGGTGCCGCGCGTTGCATTTCGGGCAGCACATCACTTGGTGTCTTGATCTGTCGTGTCGTTCTGATGTCCTGTAATGTTGCGTTGAGACGATCTCGCAACAGGATCAGTTCGTCCCATGACATCGTCGGCTTCCACTGCTCCTTCAGGCCTTGATCATAAACCCGTCCAGAGCCGTAGCCCGGTGGGAGCGGCGTCCTCGCCGCGACTGGGCGCCCGTCGCGCCGAGGACGGCGCTCCCACAGCGGTGGACGGACTTACGATCAAGGCCCTCCTTCAGGATGCCGATCATCTCTGGAAACCATTTTTTGCTTGCGTCGCCTGATGCTATGTAGGGCTCCAAATTCTTTGGAAATAGAAAAGCGGAATAGAAAAGGACACCCACTTTAGATGCACTTTAAATGAAATGGGTAGAAATGATTATTTGAAAAGCACCCACTTTGATTGCGAAGTAACGGGTAAAACGAAGTCAAGTCGGTGTCATTTTTTCTTCCCTATTTTTACCCGATGAAATGCGCTGCGAGGTTCTGCATCGTCGCGCACCGATTGGGCCGCGACCCGCCTTCGATCCTCGGTCATGAAGCCATCAACGGCAAGCATCTGCCACACACCACCGAGGTGGTTGCCGCATCGACGAGATCGAGTATGGTGGCGGCGTGTGGGATGTCGGCGCCTTAAAGCGACCGAAGTTAACGCCTAGTGATTGAAAGTGGTGCCCAGGGACAGAATCGAACTGCCGACACGAGGATTTTCAGTCCTCTGCTCTACCAACTGAGCTACCTGGGCTTGCTGAACCCGATTGGCCAGTGGCGTTGGCCAGATCCGGAGGCAGATTGATGCGGGTTGGTGCCGCAACGAAGCCCAGCATTAGAATCGATTTGAGCGAATTCGTCAAGACCTAGTGCTCGCAAGCGGCAAATTTGACCGTTTTGGTTCTGGTGCAGCGAGGAATTTTGACCACAATTGTTGTGCGCACAGGGGAAGCGCACGGATGTTTATGGAGATTCAGCATCTTTTTCCTGCGGGGTCTTGGCTTTGATCGTCAAGGCGTGCAGTGCACCGGATCTTAGCTCGTCGCTGAACAAACCGAGGATACCCTTCTGGCGTTGGAGCAGACTTTGGCCCGCGAAGTTCTCGCTGACGATTTGGATCTCAAAATTGCAGTCCGCGCCAGCGACATCGATGGTGGCCTGCGGGTGCTCGGCCAGAACGCGTTGGATTATTTCGTCTTGATGCATCAGTTGTTCTCGGATTTGTCAGTCGACTACCGCGCTGTTCGGCATCGGCCCTAGTTCAGTATTCGAGTTCAGTACTCGCAAGAATGGCGTTTATACCGGCGTTGTCGTTGATCACCTCGTTGTTGACGAGGCGTCGAGGGCAATTGCGAGTAGGCCGACGGAACCAGCTGTGATTTCTGTACTAAGTGGCAAGGATTAGACTCTCATCAAGCAGTTTGTCAAGGGTTTCGACCAAAAGCGCTAACTGGCATTCCGTGACCTGTTTTGTGCGGTGCCAGTTTCAGCTCCAGCTCCAGCTCCAGTTTTGGCCAATCAAGCCAGCAAATCGCCAAATTACATTGGACTACAGCCTTGAGCAACCACTATTTACCCCTTGAAAACGGTGGATTGGGCTTTGATCTGGTGATCTCGTCGAGCTGCTGGTCCAGACGTTTGTGGTTACGGCATTCATTTCGGATCGACAGCTGTAGACTCCGTACTTCCCGGTGAGCCGGGTCATCTCATCGCCTGCTGCAAAGCTCGCTTTTCACCCGTTTATCAGTAATGTAAATCTGCCCGTCGATCTCTGCCGATCGCAAGGATTCGAGCTTTTCGCCGGAGCAGAGCACACTCAAGGATTCTCCGGTCGCTGGGTCATAGACGATTCCATGCATGGAGCAGCGTAAGTTCTCTTGTTGTTCATCGAAGACCGCATCGTGCACACAATCCAGGCGGCGCACCATATGTACGCATTGATTCAGGTAGGCGTAGACCTGACCTGCATGCCGCAAGACGATGGCCGTGTGCTTTTTGCCCTTGAATAACAAATGCACGATCCTGTGTTGCCGATCACCCAGGTCGGCGCTTGCGCAGACTGCCAGCTTGCGTTTTTCGCGCATCGAAGAGGAAGAGGAAGAGGAAGAGGATGTGCTTGTATTCACTGATTTAAAACGTCGGAATTGAGTTCGAAACGAGCCATGCTTCAAGCCTCCCGAGGCTTTTGCTGCACCAGAGAGTCAACGCGCAGATGCGCGCCGATGATGTTCGGTTCCATGCGGTCCAGCCAGGGCACGCTGCCAAGCATTGGCGCGTCGATCTCGGCGCTCAGCGTGGCGATGTTCCGATCTGGAGCGAGCATATTCGGATCGACCAAGTTCGCCACCCAGCCAATCAGGCATGCGCCGCGGGCACGGATCGCTTCCGCCGTCAACAGTGCGTGATTGATGCAGCCCAAACGCAGGCCGACCACCAGCAGCACAGGCAGATCCAGGGCCATCGGCAGGTCGCTGACCGCCAGCCTGGGTGCAAGCGGCACGCGCCAGCCGCCGACTCCTTCCACAACCACGAAGTCGGCCTGACCAGTCAACTCGGCGTATGCGGTGCGCAAAACCTCGAGTTCTATCTGGACGCCCACCTCTGCGGCCGCCAGATGGGGTGCGATGGGTGGATCGAAAGCATAGGGATTGACGGTCTCGTAACGAACTTGCCGGCTTCCCTGGGATTGCAGCCGCAGCGCGTCTTCGCAACATAAGGCCGGCTGGCCCGGGCGGTTATCGATCAAATGGTCCGGACATAAACTTCCTCCGGAAGCCACCGGCTTCATGCCAAGCACTGACAGACCCTGCTGTTGCAATGCGGCCATTAGACCAAGACAGATTTCGGTCTTACCTGCGTCGGTATCGGTACCGGTAACAAACACGCCGCTCATCCCAAGCCACCGCGACTGCCACGGGGGATAGCGCTCAGTGGTATCGCGACACCGTCGCCGGTGTCGAATTGCGTTTGCGCCTTGCGCTGGCTGATCCAGGCATGTCCATGGACCACTTCCCAGCTGGCCGGCAACCGGCCATCCTGGCGCCGGGTTTCATAGGCTGCCTCCACGGCGGCGAAGCGCCGCCGGCCGGTCATGCCGCGCGGACGCTCGACCAGGGCGTTATTGGCCCCGATGTGCTTCAGGTCGCGCATCAATGCGCGCATATTCGGATAGGTTACCTGCATGCGCTCGACATCCATGACCGGGTCCGCAAAACCTGCTCGCACCAGGGCATCGCCGATATCGTGCATGTCCAGAAATGGGCTGACATGAGCGCCGGAATCCGCCGTGGCCCAGGCGGCACGCAATTCCATCAGGGTGTCCGGCCCGAAGGTGGTGAACATCAGCAAGCCGCCGGGACGCAATATCCGCATCAATTCGCCAAACACTTGGTCCGGTCCATTGGCCCATTGCAGGGTCGCATTGGAGACGACCAGGTCGATAGAGTCATCCGCAAGCGGCAAGGTTTCCATGTCCGCGCAGATCAGACGCGGACGATTCAACCAGTGACCGCGGCGGCGGGCATGCGTCAGCATGCCCTCGGCAAAATCCAGGCCCAGGACGCGAGCGCGGCGGTAGCGCTTTGTCAGATCATCCAGCGCATAGCCGGTACCACAGCCAAGATCGAGCACGGTGCGCGGTGTCAGCACGACATAGTCGAGCCGTTCCAGCAAGCGCTGCGCGATCTCTTGTTGCAACACGGCAAAGTTGTCGTAATCGTCGGCGGCGGCATTGAAGGCGCGCCGAGCCGCGTTTTTGTCAATCGGATTCATAGGGCAATGCGGTCCAGAAAGGCGTTAATCTCGTTGGCCACGACATCGGCATGGCTGAGGAAGGGAGCATGCGCGGCACCGGCGATGATTTGGATTTGCGCGTTGGGCATCAGCAAGCCGATCCGCTCTGCCACGCCGGCCGGTATCAGGGTGTCGCGCTGTCCGAACAGCCACAGGCTGGGTCTGTCGATGTCCGGCAGCGGGCCGCGCAGATCGTCCTCCCGCAGGATATCCAATCCGGCCGTCAATGCCCCGGGGATTGGTGCCGGCTGCTGGGCCAGTTCTGCGCGCAGCTTGCGTAGGGTCGCGCGTGCTGCATCGCTGCCGCGCACCTGCAGGGCAAGGAAGCGATCCAAGGTGCCGGCGGGATCATCCAGCAATCCCTGCTGGAACTGGGCCAGGGTTTCCTCTGCCATCGCAGCACGCCAGTCCACGGCCTGCACAAAACGCGGGGTGGTGGTGATTAGGATCAGTGCGCGTACCCGCTTGGGTGCCAGCAGCGCCGCCTGCAAGGCCACCAGTCCACCCAGCGACCAGCCCAACCAAAGTGCCTGCTCCGGCGCTTGGGCCAGGCAACGATCAGCCCAATCGACGAGCTGGCAATGATCAGCATCGAAGGATGTCCCCGCGTGGCCGGGCAGATCGATGGGATGCGGCGTTAACCGCTGCTGCAACCCTTGGGGCAATCCGGCCCAAACAGCGCTGTTCATGCCCCAGCCATGCAGCAGAACCAGATCGGTATGATGTGTGTTCATCTTGGGTCCAGGATTTGGTCTCGATCGGGCAGTTCGGCGAGCAGGTCCAACAGCTGATCCACGTCTTGTTCACAATGCGCGGCGGAAAAGGTTACCCGTAAACGGGCGGTGCCCTGAGGCACGGTGGGCGGGCGGATCGCGGCCACCAACAGGTCATGATCGGCCAGATGTTGGCTCCAGGCCAATGCCCGTCCCGCATCGCCGGCAATCAGCGGCTGGATCGGCGTTTCGGAGTCAGCCAATGGCAGACCCAGAGAATGCACACCGTCGCGAAAGCGGCGAATCAAGCCGTTGAGATGGGTTCTGCGCCAGTCCTCACGCATGACGATGTCCAGGGATGCCAGGCTCGCCCAGGCCACCGCGGGCGGCAACGCTGTGGTGTAGATATAGGGTCGGGCACGCTGAATCAGAGTCTCGATCAGCAATTCGCTGCCGGCGACAAAGGCGCCGAAGGTACCAAACGCCTTGCCAAGGGTGCCGACTAGGATCGGCACATCCTCATTGGATAATGAGAACCGGTCCAATGTGCCCCGACCCGCATTGCCGAGCACGCCCAGGCCGTGGGCGTCATCCACCATCAGCAATGCGCCATGATCGCGGGCAATGCGCACCAGGGCTGGCAGCGGCGCCAGATCGCCGTCCATGCTGAATACGCCGTCGGTGACGATCAGCGCCTGATGCGCACCATCGAGCATCTGTGCCAGGCGTTGGCTGTCGCCGTGAGGATAGCGCAGAAGGCGCGCATCGCTGAGGCGGGCGCCGTCGATTAACGAGGCATGGTTCAGTCGATCCGCAAGCACCCGACTGCCCCTTCCAGCCAGCGCCTGGATGACCCCGAGATTCGCCATATAACCGGTGGAGAACAGCAAGGCCCGAGGTCGGCCAGTGAAGGCTGCAAGGGCTTCCTCCAGGCGGCGGTGCGCATCATTGTGGCCGCTGACCAGATGCGCCGCGCCGCTACCGACACCATAGCGTTCGGCGCCGTCACCCAGCGCCGCGATCAGGTCCGGATGTGCTGCCAGCCCCAGATAGTCGTTGCTGCAAAAGCTCAGCATCCGCCGCCCGTCGATCAACGGGCGTACGCCCTGAGGTCCGTCCAGCAGTCGCCGGCTGCGGTAAAGGTTTTTCTCGCGCAGGCGCTGGAGATCGGCCTTCAGATCGTTCAATGGAGCTCGCTTGTCACAGAGTTGAGATGCGGGGCTTGTTGGATGAGCGATTACACTCGTCCTTTTGGATGACCGATTACACTCGGCCACCATGACACTCGGCCACCGATTACAGCCGGCCCTCGGCGGTTGCCTCGAGGCTGGACGGAGGTGCCTCGATGCTCTTGTGGCAGGCCCCGGGTTGCTCGCGGCCCTCGGGTTCGACCTCCTCGAAGCTCAGGCCCAGGCGCTCGAATAAGGCACGATCGCTGTCGGCCTCGGCATTCGGCGTGGTCAGCAGGCGCTCGCCATAGAAGATGGAATTGGCGCCCGCCAGATAACACAGCGCCTGCAATTCGTCGCTCATGTCGGAACGACCGGCGGACAGGCGCACATAGGAGCCCGGCATCATGACCCGCGCCGCGGCGATGGTGCGTACGAATTCGAACGCATCCAGCGCGTCGATGCCAAACAGGGGCGTGCCCTCGACTTGCACCAATAGATTGATCGGCACCGATTCGGGATGGGCCGGCAAATTGGCAAGCTGGCGCAGCATGGAGGCGCGATCGCGGCGCGACTCGCCCATGCCGAGAATGCCGCCGCTGCAGGTCTTGAGGCCGACCGTGCGCACATGCTCCAGGGTTTGCAGCCGATCCTGATAGGTACGGGTTGTGATCACCTGGCCATAGAATTCCGGTGAGGTATCCAGGTTGTGGTTGTAATAGTCCAGGCCGGCGGAGCGCAGCCGCTGCGCCTGATTCAATGTCAGCATGCCCAGGGTCACGCAGGTCTCCAGGCCCAGATCGTGTACGGCTTCCACCATGGCCTCGACCTGCGCCAGATTGGTATCGGTGGGATTGCGCCAGGCAGCGCCCATGCAAAAGCGCGTGGCACCCTGCTCGCGGGCGGCGCGGGCGGCGCTGACCACCTCGTCCAACGGCAATAATCGTTCGCGTTCCAAAGCAGTGTCATTGCGTGCGCTTTGGGAGCAATAACCACAGTCCTCCGGACAGCCGCCGGTTTTGATACTGAGCAAGGTGCTGACCTGCACACGGTTGGGATCAAAATGTGTCCGATGCGCGGTCTGCGCGGCGAACAACAGATCGTTCATGGGACGCCCAAGGAGGGCTTCGACTTCGTCCAGGGACCAGTCGTGGCGCAGGTCGGTACCAATATCTGCCTGCATGGGGAGTCTAGCTGCTTGCATGGGGAGTCCGGGATTCGATAAGTTTAAGTGTATTCAAGCCAGCATAGGGTATCGGCGAGAATCCCGCTGTCAACCAACAACGGCCAATTTGGTTAACAGCGGCCATCGACGGAAGCATTGCGTGTATGCAATGCGGCCGGTCTTTGCTTGCGCGGACGCTGTCGTGGGCTGGTCGGCCTGTGGAACACTGTTTACCGAGAGGCAATCCAACCGCGTCTTCGCGTCCAGCCCGGATGGCGGATTCATCAAGGCCGGATAGCCAGGCAGAAAGCCTCGGCACCGGGTGTACTTTCCCCGCATCAACCAGTATGACCAAGACTAAAGCCGCATCCGACAGTCCTGCCCAAGTCTATGCCGAAGCACAGGCGGCCAGCGCTCGAGGCGATCTGGAAGCACTATTCAGCCGGCTCGACCGTGCTGCGCTGATCGCGATCTGCATCAATGGGATCAATCTCTTACTGGCGGCCGAAGAGTCCGATCGGCGGTTGCTGCGTGACCTCTGCCTTCGCTTCGGCATCGAGGATGTCGACATCGACGCATTGCTCACCGGGATCGAGTGTATCGCAATCTCGGCAGAGCGCATTGCAACGGCGTCGCCGACCGCAGATCCAGCGGCCATCCGACGCCAGTCGGAAGCGCACAGAAGCATCGTTGCGGACTATCAACGCGGCGTGCAAGCGCTGCCAAAGGCCACGAGCGACCTGCCCGCATTCAGCGCGGCACTGGAAAGGCTTGTACGCGAGCGTCTTGGTGGCGGCTCGGTCTCGACGCGACTGTTTCTCGACGAGACCTTGGAGAACCTTCAAATCGACGGCAATCAGGCCTGGGCGACGCGACGCTTCAGCAATGGCAGTGACGAGGACATCGGCTTCATCAAGCGTCGACAAGGTTGGCGCATTCGTTTGTTCGCACGCCGGCGAGGCGGCAACGCATAAACCCGAAAAGCCGCCAACCACAGCGTGCGAGTGGCTCCGGCCCGAACGACTGGGCGCGCAGAGGTGATTGGATTTCCTAATCCGCCTGTGCCTTATCTCTTCTTGCCAACAGCGATGTTCATGCTACTCGGCTGCTGCCTTCGTACAAGGTTCACCTATTCGCCCAGCATGAAGTCACCCAGCATGACGTCATGATTCACCGCAGAGACGCCGAGAAGAGAGGTGCATTCGCCATGCCTCCTCTGCGCGCTCTGCGTCTCTGCGGTGCATTCTTGACATTGTTTGCAGGCAGCACCTGATAAAGGCAGTATCCGGCAAACGTCAAGTTGCAAGCGTTTGCGCTATCTCGGCGGGGCGTCGAGCAAGCGGACGGCGTCGCGTGGTTTGCCATGTCGCGGCGATACGTGCCAGAGAGCAGTTATTGGTGCACTTGCAGCGCAAACAGCGGGTGCCGTTATTGTCCGGTACGACCTGATAACGATCTTTGCGTAGCATGGTAGTCTGTCTGTTTGAATGCCCAGAGCGGACAGGCTTTCAGCATTGCGGATTGGCGCAAGGAGCATGATCTGCTGGGCGAAAGTAGGGTTGTATACGGCGATACTGCCGGCGCCGACGAAGTCGCCCAAACCAACCTCTCCGCCATTCTCTAACAGCAAGCCTTGGAGAACCTGCGCGGCCTTCAGCGAATTCTCGGGGTATTGATGATGGACAGCACACTGAGTCCTCCGCGTGTGGAAAGCCTGCACGTCAAAAATTATCGTGCATTGCGGCACATGACGCTGAAAAAGCTGACACCGCTGACTGTCCTGTTGGGTCCTAACGGCAGCGGCAAGTCTACGCTGTTTGATGTCTTCGCATTCTTGGAGGAGTGCTTTACCGATGGTTTGCGTAAAGCATGGGATCGGCGCGGGCGTTTTCGGGAGCTACGCAGCCGAGATGAGGACGGCCCCATCGTCATTGAAATCCAGTATCGGGAGAAACTGGGCTCACCTCTCATCACTTATCATCTGGAGATCATAGAGCGCAAGAAGGGACCGGTGGTGAGTCGGGAATTCTTACGCTGGAAGCGGGGCCATCCTGCGGCCCCATTTCATTTCCTCGATTACAAGTATGGTGAGGGGAAGGTCGTCAGCGGTGAGCAACCGGAGGCAAGCGATAAACGGATCGATAAGCCACTATCTGGCCCCGATGTACTGGCGGTCAACACGCTAGGGACGTTGGCCGAGAATCCGCGCGTCATTGCACTGCGTGACTTTATTACAAGCTGGCATCTTTCGTATCTGTCCTCCCATGCAACACGTGGCCACCCCGAGGCTGGAGCCGAGGAGCGCCTCTCGCCAACAGGGGACAATCTACCCAATGTCATCCAGTACTTGAGCGAAGAGCATCCCGATCGCTTGGAGCGCATCTTCGACAGCCTCCGCCGTCGTGTCCCTCGCATCGAGAAGGTTGACCCGAAGATTCTCGATGATGGTCGTCTGCTGCTGCTCGTTAAAGACGCCCCCTTTTCCAAGCCGGTTCTTGCCCGTTTCGCATCGGATGGTACGCTGAAGATGCTTGCTTATTTGACGCTACTGTACGATCCTGAGCCGCCAAGGCTAATCGGCATCGAGGAACCGGAAAACGACTTACACCCCCGTCTGTTACCGGAATTGGCAGAGGAATGTCGTTCGTCCGCGGAAAGTACGCAGCTGATTGTGACCACGCATTCTCCCTTTTTCATCGATCCATTGCGCACAGAAGAAGTGAGGGTGCTCTACCGGGAGAGGGATGGCTATACACGAGTAAAAAGGATTGCGGATATGCCTGGTATCCGCGAGTTTGTCGAGGAAGGAGCATCGTTGGGAGACCTCTGGATGGAGGGCCATTTCGATGTAGGTGATCCGTTGGCCGTGGAGGACTATGGATGAGCCGTCGTCTGGAGGTGATCGTAGAGGAGCCATCGGCTGAAGAGGCTATAAAGTGTCTTCTACCAAAAATCGTCCAGGCGCGGGCGGAAACCAAGGTGATCAACATGCGTAACAAGAGTCGATTGTTCCAAAACCTTCCGGCTCGACTGCGCGCCTATCGAAAGCGGATCGATAACGGGGAAGATCTGCGTATCCTCGTGCTGCTGGATCGCGATCAGGACGACTGCCAAGCATTGAAAAAACGCCTGGAGGATATTGCTCGCTCTGCGACGCTCGCCACCAAGACGCGCCCGCAATCGGATGGCCGGTTCATCGTCGTCAATCGCATCGTCGTGGAAGAGCTGGAATCCTGGTTCATCGGAGACACAGCGGCATTGCGAAAGGCTTTTCCAAGTCTCCCCGGAAAGTTTCCCGGCAACTTCTCCAACCCGAATAATGGTGGAACATGGGAGAGACGTCATCGCTTCTTGAAGACAAACCGAAGCTACCGGAGCAGCTATCCGAAAATCGAAGCTGCCCGCAAGATCGCCCCTCACATCGATCCCGTGCGTAACCTTTCCCCTAGCTTCCAACAGTTCCTGCTGGGCGTGCAGGCGCTCCTGTGACATCAGAGGCCAGCGGCGGCAGCATCTCCTGTATGCAATACCGACCTGTCTTTGCTTACGCGGATGCTGTCATCACCCGGCTGTTCCCGGCCACCTGCGTGCTGTGCGGTGCGCCGGGAGCGGACGGCTTGGATCTGTGCGCCGACTGCCGCGCCGACCTGCCCGTGATCGAACAGGGCTGCGTGCGCTGTGCCTTGCCATTGCCAGTGCGCACGGCGCAGCATGACCAGCTTCCGGCATTGTGCGGACCCTGCCAACGCAAACCCCCGCCTTTCCAGCATTGTCATGCTGCATTTCGCTATCAGGAGCCGCTGCCGCAATTGATTGCTGGGCTGAAGTTTCGCGGCAAGCTGAATCTACTGCGTTTGATGGGGCTGCTGTTGGCGTTGTCGTTGCGCCAGTCTGGGGCCGATCTGCCGGATATCATCGTTCCGGTGCCCTTGCATCCGAAGCGGCTGCGTCAACGTGGCTACAATCAGGCTCTGGAATTGGCCCAGGTGGTAGCAGGGGTACTCCAGGTGCCGGTCCATCACCGCTGTTGTGAACGCGTGCGCTGGACCCGGCCGCAGGCGGAGCTCGATCGCAAAGCGCGGCAGAGCAGTCTGCGTGGCGCGTTTGTCGCCAGCGCCGATCTGCATGATCTGCAGGTCGCCATCCTGGACGATGTCGTCACCACCGCCAGTACAGTATCGGAACTATCCCGCGTGTTGCTGAATGCCGGTAGCCGACGAGTGGATGTGTGGACCCTTGCTCGCACTGGCTAGGACTGATGTACTTGTACGAGCTGCCCGGCCTGATGCAACCGCAATCGCATTGCATCCCGTTTAGGCGATTTCTGTTGAGAAACAGACCACCTGGCTTGTCTTCCCGTCCGGCATCGACGTTGTGGCAACTCGCCCATGCAGCGACTCTGGGCGGGTTGCCGCTTCGTGAAGGCGAACGAGAATCCGGCGTCAGTTGGTCTGTTTCTCTTCGGCAATCGCCTTGAACTGCTTCAGGCGGCTGTCGTGGCAGCGCATTTGCGGTATCGTTAACATGACTGCAATCGCCTTTACCCTGCGCACAATGAGGATTCGATGGACGTCGAGTTGATCGAGATTCGGGACTTTCTAGCCCGCCATGCCCCTTTCGACCGCCTGCCGGAGCAGACGCTGGACGCGCTGCCCAAGCGCCTGCAAGTGCGCTATTTCCGCCGCGGCCTGGCATTTCCACCCGAGGACGACGAGAATGCCTGCCTGTATGTCCTGCGGCGCGGCGCCGTCGAGATCCGAGATGCCGAGGGCAATCTGGTCAGCAAGCTCGCTGAGGGCGACCTTTGCGTTTCGCCCTGCTGGACCACCAACCCAGCCTTGCCATTGCCCGGCAAGACCTCGGAAGACACCCTGGCCTATCTGCTGCCCTGCGCCGAATTGCAATTATTGCGCGAACAACATCCGCAATTTGCCGAGCATTTCGACGAATCGGTATCGCGACGCCTGCGCCGGGCGCTGGATAAGATCAAGCAGGAGAGCGAGGGTAACACCGCATTGCTGACAGTCCAGGTGCGTGACCTGCTGGCCCGTAAATTGGTGTATGCGGCACCGGATCTGAGCATTGAGGCCGCCGCACGCATGATGAGCGAGGGCCTGTGCTCGTCATTGTTGATCCTTGATGACGAGCGCTTGGTCGGCATCGTCACCGATCGCGATTTGCGCAACCGCTGCCTGGCGATCGGTCTGGCGCCAAGCCAACCAGTCAGCGCCATCATGACCAGAACCTTACAGACCGTGGACGCCGACAGTCTCGGCTTCGAGGCCTTGATCACCATGTCGCAGCTCAATCTGCACCATCTGCCGGTGCTGGACGAAGGCAAAGCGATCGGTGTGCTGTCGGCCTCGGATTTGCTCAGAGTGCAGAGCACCAACGCGGTCTATCTGGTGGGCGACATCCGCAAGGCGCCGGACATCGCAAACCTGGCCGCCATCAGCGGCAAACTCACCGAATTGCAGATCCAATTGGTCGCCTCCGGCGCCACCGCCGATCAGATCGGCCAGGCGGTGAGCGCCGTCACCGACGCCATCACCCAGCGCTTGCTGGAGATTGCCGAGGCGGAATTGGGCGCCCCGCCGGTGCCTTATTGCTGGATGGCCGGCGGCTCCCAGGCGCGCCGCGAGCAGTCGTCCCATTCCGACCAGGACAATGCGTTGATGATCGCCGATCACATGAAGCCCGAGGACGATGCTTATTTTGCCGCATTGGCCAAGATCGTCAACGACGGGCTGGACGCCTGCGGCTATGTCTATTGCCCAGGCGGGGTCATGGCCAATAACCCGAAATGGCGACAGCCGCTCAAGATCTGGACCAAGTATTTCAACACCTGGATCAAGCGCCCGGAGCCCATGGCGCTGATGCACGCCAACGTGTTTTTCGATCTACGCCCGGTTCAGGATCCCGAGGGTCTGTTCGCAGAACTGCATGAGCGCGTAATCGCACTGTCCAAGACCGATCGCATCTTCATCGCCTATATGGCGGCCAACGCGCTGAAACATCGCCCGCCGCTCGGGTTTTTTCGCAATTTTGTGTTGATCCACGGCGGCGATCACGATCATACCTTCGACATCAAACACCGCGGCATCGTGCCCATCGTCGATCTGGCCCGGGTCTATGCCTTGTCCATGGGTCTGGACGAGATCAACACCCTGGAGCGGCTCAAGGCTGCGGCCGAGGTGGGCGGGCTGAGTAAAGACGGTGCGGCCAATCTGGTGGACGCGGTGGAGTTCATCGGCACCCTGCGCATGCGCCACCAGGCATATCAACTCAAGCACGGGCAGATGGCCGATAACTACCTGTCGCCGGATGACCTGTCGCCGTTGGAGCGTGGCCATCTGAAGGACGCCTTTTCGCTGATCAACACCATGCAGGAAGCGCTCGGCCAGCGCCATCAGGCCGGTCGTTTCGTGTGACATGCCCAGATTTGCCCTGGAATGGCGCCGGCGCTGGCGGTTGCGCCGGACGCTGCCGGGGCCGCTGCGCGACTATCTCTCCGTACCGCTGCCGCGGCCTTCGCAAGACTACCGCGAACTGGAGTACCTGGCCGTCGACCTGGAGACCACCGGCCTGGACGCCCGCCGCGATCAAATCCTGAGCATCGGCTGGGTACGACTCAATGGCATGTGCATCGATTTGGCCAGCGCTCGCCACCGCCTGGTGCGGGTGCAGGGCGCGATCCCCGCGCACACCGCGGTGATTCATCAGATCACCGATGATCTAGCGGCAACCGGCCAGGAACTGGCCACGGCCCTGCCCGAGTTCCTGCAGGACTTGCAGGGTCGAGTCATGATTGCGCATCATGCGCGCATAGAGCAGAGTTTTCTGAACGTGGCCTGCAAACGCCTTTGGGGCCGAAGTCTGCTGGTGCGCATCGTCGACACCCAGATCATTGCCCGACGCATCCTGGAGCGCCGCCAAATCCCATTCAAGGGCTCCGACCTGCGCCTGCACGCACTTGGTGAGCGTTACAACCTGCCTCGATACGGTGCCCACAATGCGTTAAGCGATGCCCTGGCTGCGGGCGAATTGTTTCTCGCCCAGGCCGCATATCGCGATACTGGCCGCGGCATGCCGTTGGCGGATTATTTGTAACCTGGATGGGTAGCTCGATACCGACCTGGATTTTGCCGATGGTTACCAGATCAGCCGCAACAGACCGACACAGACCAAGGCGCGGGTGTACACAGGTTGAGCCGATCGCCGTAAATGCCGTTACGAGCCCATCAGATCGAAGAGACGCAGACGCATTACTGTCGATTTCGATCCCGGTTTCGACAGCGTGGGTGCAATTATCCTCCGATCGCGGCAGGTAGGCATCCTGTCATGGCCTTACACTGGGGCAACTTCAGCTTATATCGATTAGAAACAACCGATGATCATGCGCCGCGCAATCCTTTATCTCCTGCTGTTCGCCAGCATTGGCTATGGCATCTGGCCATATTACACCATCTTTCGTCTCGACTCGGCGCTCTCCGTGTCCGATGCGCAGGCCATTGCGGCCTATGTCGACCTGCCAGCCATCCAGCAACACTACAAGCAGCGGCTTGACAGCAGTCTCGAGGACTTTGTGCCACGCGATGACAGCGGCAGTGAGCGCATGCTTGCCTGGCTGGCGAAAAACCTGGCGCGGCTTGGCGATGGCGCACTGAATCAGGCAATCACCGAGCAATGGGTCCGCGACACATTACGCGCTGCCGCTGAGCGCGGCACGGACGCCCGGCCGGCCTATTTCACGGCTGCCATCGATTTTGCTTTTTTTGAGTCCTGGAATCGGTTTGTCATTCGTCTCGGCAAACTGGGCGGCGAGACCCATGTGGTGCTTGGATTGAAGGGTCCGCTGTGGCGTGTGACTGACGTGGTCCGCTGATCGGCGCCTGGCATCGACCTGCGCATCGATTCTTGCTACGACCACGGCAACCCGGCGCGACAACTCGGCATGGAGCAGGCACGCGCTGAAGCTTACCATTTCGATTCGATCCCATAGCGTCTGCCCATGTATTCCATCAGCCGAAGCACGGTGCGAAAGCCGGACTTAAGCAGATTCTGTTCCAGTCTTGTCAGCTTGGATGGATCCACCCGGCTGCCTTCTGTACCGGTGGTCAGCCCGGTGCGGGCGCGGTGATAGAGCGCATTGGCGAAAGCAGCCACGGTCTCGTCGATCAGCAGTTCTGCGTCGTCATCCTCGGGGGCTAACGCCCGCAGCCGCTGCAGAGTACCTGCGCTGCGGTGCGAGCCGCAGTCGAGGGCCAATGCACGGGCGATGTCCACCACAGGTTGCAATGTGGCACGCTGCAAATCCAAGGTCTCGATGTATCCGCCTTCATCGTCGATCACCAGGCCGCGAAAGAAGGTCAACGGCGGCAGATTGGCCATGGAATCGCTGACCAGCAAAGGCACGAATCCGGGATTGCGGTCCTCCTCGCTCTGGATGTGGCGCTCCAGCCGATCGACCAAACGGCAATCGCCATATACCGGGCGCAGATCGAAAAATGAGGTTGCGCGATAGACACAGGTATCGATCGGATCGCGAATCCAACTGCCAAAGGCGTGCTCCCACTCGCCGACAGCGCGGCAGGCACTTGGGTGTCCGGCCATAATGGCTTTGGCCGTGGTGACAAAGCCGCAAGCGGCGATGCCGGCGCTTACCCGTCGCCCGAGTTCCAAAAAATAGCTGCGTGCGGCCCGACGCTGGTCAGGCGCCGGATCATCATAGATCAGGCCATGATCCAGATCGTGCAAAGTGAGTAATTCGTTGCGCCCGGCACAACCGAAGAACACCCAACAATGATCCAGGTTCGGGTTTTCAAGCCCCTCTTGCTCCAGGGCACCCTCCACTAGATCCACCACACGCCGCAATACCGCGGCATCGAACGCGGAGGCGATGGATGTCAGCCAGCGCAGAGATTCAGCGCCGCTGAGGCCAGCGGCAATGACCGCGGTGCCTTGAGCGCGCAACTGCGCCAACTCGCTGATACAGGATGCGCGCCCCATATCCTCGACGATTGCCAGCGGTGCTGCACCCTCGGTGCGGGTTAGATCGAGGCGGGACAGAATGCCAGTCAAGGGTCCATCGAGTTTGCCATTGGCGGTCAGCAGCAAATGATCGGTCTGACACTGAAGCATTTGCGTTAAATAGGCACCAGCCTCCTGTCCCGGGACTGCGACCGTATGCACCGGCTGCATCAACAGACGCGCTGGAGCATCCAGGGACAACTCGCCGGAGGCAACGCGATCACTGAGCATGCGCCGGGTGATCAGGCCGAGCACGCCGTTACCGCCGGTTACCGCTGCCGCATCGGCGCCAGCCGAACCTGCTAAACGCGCCGCCACGTCACGCAGTGGCGAATCCGGCGCAAAGATCGCCGGATCGCGCAACGACTGCACCCGCCGCGTCATCCAGTCTACCGGTCGTCGACCGAGGCGCAATTCGTCACTGCGCGCATCTTCGGTCTCCAGCCCTGAGGGCATGATTGCCGAAGAAAAATAGGCGGCCAGAAAACGGCTCGCCCGAGGATGGCGTTTGATCAGGGTCCAAAACAGGTCGGCCGGCAATGCGTAGAGGATGACATCCGTCTCGGTGCGAGCCGTGTAGATGTGCTCATCAATGCCCAGATAGCGCCCAACGCCGAGCAGATCTCCCTCGCTGCGGACGTCGTGCAAAGTCTCGCCCTCTGGTTTGACGTCGAGCAGGCGTACTGTGCCCTGTTGGATCACGTAGACGTATTTGGAGCGCTTACGCCCCTGTTCGAACACCAGTTCGTCAGCCTCGTGAAAAATGACGCGCCCGCCACCCACCAATTTCAGCAGCTCATCTTCGATCAGGTACTGAAACGGTGGGTAGCGACGCATGAAATCGGCGACGCGATAGGCGATGCTAGCAGTCTTCAACGCAGAATTGGCCGCGTGGCAGAGAAAAGGTGGACTATCCTATATCAACTGGGCGCAGATCGCACCAGGTGCAACCCTGAACGAGAACTGCCATCCCAAACGCCCCGCCTTGTAGGCTGCAACCAATGCGTGCAGACCTCCCAATCGATCTGCGGCCGATCCTGATACTGGAACTGGCCCATTGTCTCGGGAGCGGCGTCGGCGAACAGCCAATCCTCGCTTTGTTGCTGGCGCAGCAGCGGCCGGATGGTCAGCAGGATCTGCCGCGTGCAGCGCTTGCAGGCGGCCGGTCGCCTCATCGAACAGCTATAGATCTCCAGAAAATAACTCTGGCATGCTGACCTAAAGTGATCTTTCGAAATCAACGGGTTGCGATCACGCAGTTCCAAGATCTTTTTCTGAAAGACTATAGTGCCTGGATTTGGGGATCAGCACATGATCGACGGGCCTGGTTGCGATTGCCGCATCGATGCCTGGTCATTCCTCGGCCGACAGTCGGCTCTCGATCCTGGGCAGCTTGCTGTCGATTGGCTGCAACGGCTCGAGGTGCACGGATTCGAGCTCACCCGGCAGCGCGTATTGTGCTGTGATGCAGCCGAATGCAGCCGAAAGGACACCAGCCGAAAGGACACCCATTCAGCAGCCGCCCATTCAGCAGCCGAAAGGACATCCATTTACAGAATTCCTAACACCGCGAAGCAGCCGAAAGGACATCCATTTACAGAATTCCTAACACCGCGAAGTTTTGAATGCTGACGATTCGGCCGAAAGTATGTTTCTCGACAGAAATCGCCTTGGCTTGATTCTCAGGACGAAAGGGGCGAAAGGTAAGACTCTTCTTCCCTCCCCCGCTTCACGCAGCTGATTGGGGCGCGAACAGCTCGCGTGCAGCACGAATGCCCCGCGGGTACTTGGTTTGTCGCCAAGCGCACACGGTGGTCGGTGCTTCTAGCCCGGTTTTCCCTGGCAATTTTGCCGATTTTTTTGCTATAAGATACTGATATAAAGTACTTTTATTAGTTTATAATTTTCCATTTTGTAGCCATGCACCAGTTCAGCACAGCTTTACATATTAAAATCAATAAATTACTTAGACACCAGTGCTCGCTGTAGCCACCCACGTGAAATTCTGAATTGGGATTTAAGCAATTTAGATCAATGGGTTACGCGAATCTTGGCCAGGAAGATGCGTCTAGCGCACCGACCGCAGTGCCGAATGCATCGAGAAGACGGTCGGCGTGGCTGAGGAAGCGTGCACCGTCGATGTTCAGCCGATCGAGGATGGGAGAATATGCGGATGCCGCGCCGCGATATGACCGCGCTCGTCCGAGCGCAGCGCTCGGCCCGTCCAGTCGACCAGCTCCAGGTAGTCCTCGAACGCGAAGGGCACCGCTCAAGGCGTCCGGGCGGTCGCGTCGAACAGCATCAGCGAGATTTTCGGCAAGGCCTGTGTCTCTTCCTCTGTGCGCAAGGTTTCGCCTTCCAGCGCGGAAGGAGGCAGGCTCACCGGCGGGCTCTGTGGCGGTGATCTGGGAATCGACCTTGTCCGGCACCGCACCGATGCGCTCTTGGACGGAGCTGCGGTCTGAGTCCTCCAGCGTCTCGGCGATCCCGGCGCGCACCGGGTTGAGATCCACATACGCCATCGCCGCCAGCAACGCCTGGCTCTTGAAGCGACCTTCCAGAAGCGGCCCTTCACTGCGTCCTCGGCATTTGCCTGCCGGGCAATGTGCTCGTTCAGCGTCCGCATGAACCAGGACAAGTCATGCAGCCACGCCCGGTAGGTCTCGGCCAGCGCCTCCACTTTGGCGATCTCCGCATCGCACACCTCGGCGCGCGCCTCGGACAGGTAATGGGTCACCAACTGTGGGCCTGTGAACAGCTTTGTTCAGCGTTGCAGCAGCTCCTCGACTGACCAAGCCAGGGTCCGATCCTCGAAGATCGCGGCAAGCTGCATAATGCGCTCGGCGATCTACCCGCGACGGTGATCATAGTT
Organism: Thiohalocapsa sp. PB-PSB1; assembly: GCA_016745215.1. Lineage (GTDB taxonomy): Bacteria > Pseudomonadota > Gammaproteobacteria > Chromatiales > Chromatiaceae > Thiohalocapsa. The sequence continues at coordinate 6,575,616 of CP050890.1, read as the reverse complement.
CTTGCCGGAGAGTCGGTATTGACCATCCATTCATTAGGGATATATAAAAATTTTCACAAAACTTCAGTATCTTTTATTCCGCAAGATCACGAGCTCTGGGCGGCATCGCGTCCCAGATCCGGCCAAGGTAAGTCCGTCCATTGGCTTTCTTGGAGCGACTTTTTCCGTCGGCGCCCCAGCTGCCCCATTGTTTGAAGAAGAAGGCGGTCCCTGCCGCATCGCATTGCTGCTTGATGCCATCGATCCACGCCGGTTTCATGGGCCGAGCGCGTGGCCCTGACTCGCCTCCAACGATCACCCAGTCGATGCCACGCAGATCGATCTCGCCCAGGTCTTCGAGCATCGGCTCCACCGATAGGAACCGAACGCGCGGGGTGACCCTGCGCAAGGCATCGATCCGCGGCAAGCCGTAGGCGCGGTCCTCGACGGAGACGCCGAGCCAGAGGTTGTTCGGCATCCGACGATGGTTGAAGTAGTCCGGTAGACGTTCCGCGCGTTTGGTGAGTATCTGATAGGTGTGCTGGGGTGTGCGCGCGATGGTCTCGAAGACCCGGTCGAGGTAGGCGTCCGGGATGCCTTCGTGGAAGAGGTCGCTCATGGAGTTGACGAAGTAGACCGTTGGGCGCTTGCGCTGCAGCGGTTGTGCGATGCGCTCGGGCAGCAGCGATAGCTCGAAGCCGTTGTCGTATCCGGCCACGCCCATGGCCTGGAGTCGTCGAGCCATGGTCTCGGCATAGCAGTGCTTGCAACCGGGCGAGACCTTGGTGCATCCGGTGGTTGGGTTCCAAGTCTGCTCGGTCCACTCGATCTGGGATAGGGTGCTCATAAGGCTTCCTCCGTCGTGGCGGAGTCGGATGGTGCACACTAACCACAGTCAGGGGCTCAAGCCATGAGCCTGGTCAAGCTTAGCGCGCGAAAGCGCGTCTGAGGCAATAAGGATAACCGCGTTTTTGCGTTGCGGCCATTAACTCCAAGATCCCTATGAGGCTGTCCGAGAATGAAAATAAGACACAAGATATAGAGTGCACAACTCGATTGTAGGCGCTACATATTGTGCGTGCTCTGAGTTCTCGGACAGCCTCCTATGCCTGTTCCAGTATGTGCTTTGCGATGCGCTGGGCCAAGCCAATCGCCGGCCTATTCGGGTTGGACATTGCGAAGAACAGCGAATACAACGGGGCGCCCTCCCGCGGTAGTCGCAATGGCTTCATCACCGCCGGGAAGGTCTCTTTGAGTCTCGAAAGGACGAACTGCTCCATCGCATCGACCTCTGCGAAGCGCTCGATGTCCGGGTCGTCGAAAAGCGTCAGTTGGCGGCTCTTTCGATAAAACGCCTCTCGCCATTTCTCCGTGCCCAGGCACCGATCCAAGGCCGCAGCCTTGTGCTCGTCGACGTTGGCCATGCGCTTCGCGGCTTGCCTATATAACCCGGACAGCGAGAACAGATACCAGACATCCAGCAGTTGACTGCTGGCGATCGACTCCAAGGTGGTCCAGTCGAGATTCAAGCCGTAGGGATCGAGAAAGACAACGCCGCGCCAATTCTTTGGGCTCAAGGTCCGAAGCAGGTCGGGAAGTACCTGGTTGGCATCACCACGAAAAAGCTCGATCTGCTTCTCCGGGTGCTGCTGCTTGATCGCCTCCAGTTCCCGGTATCGACGGCTGTTCTGCTCGATGAAGCAGTATCGGTGAAAGCCTGGCGTGTCCAGTGCAATCCGCACGGAGCCGACCTGTTGCGACTCACCGCTGCCCGGCGAGAAGTCACCACTGCCGGCGAATGCATCGATATAGACCAGCTCGAAGGCCTGTTTCTTGAGCGCCGTTGTATATGCGGACAGATACTGGCGCAGCACGTCGAGCTTGATCAGCGTCCATGGGCCGCCGAACCTGTGGTCTTTCTTCTGCGTTTTCCCGGTTTCATTCGACATGCGCAGTTCCTGAAGTGGGTCTGGGACTTGGTATCCGAATACATCCAACTCCTGGGCCATAGCGGCGATCAGATTGATACCGCTGCGTCTTGCGCTACTTGCCTCGGCTGGAGGCAAGTGATCGATGATTGCCTCGAACAGTCCGTCCACCTTTGCTTTACCTTGGAGAAACAGGATACCGGCCAACAGCAGCATTGTCTCGCGCCACTCGGGGCGGAGTAGGAGTAGATCTTCTTTGCCGAACAGCAAACTAAATGGGTGTCTGTTCATCAATACCTTCGCCAAAAATTAGCGCCAAAAATTAGGTGGGCGACAGCCCGAGGTGATAGGTTATCCAGTTACTAATCCGAAGACCTATTCCCACAGGAGGCTATCGCCCATGCCCGACATTATGCTGATCTTGAGCTGCTTAAGCCAGAGCGTAGATAAGACGAGCCTTGGCCGTTTGGGTTGCGTTGTGGAAGGGCTGTTGGCGATGACGGGGCGGGTAACGATGCGGGGGCTATCGCGCTGGACCGAGCGCGGGGGAAGCTATCGGACGCTGCAGCGGTTGTTCAACACCACGCTCAGTTGGGGCCAAGTGCATTGGCTGGTGATTCGCCAGCACCTGCTGGGCGACGAAACGCAATGGTTGCTGGCGGGCGATGAAGTGGTGGTGAGCAAATCGGGCAAGAAGACCCACGGTCTGGATCGTTTTTTCTCCTCGGTGGTTGGCAAGACGATCCCGGGGTTGTGTTTTCTGAGCCTGTCGTTGATTAGCGTGCAACGGCGCTGTTCGTACCCATTGCGCCTGGAGCCGATTCTCAAAGAGACGGCCGCGAGCTGCCCGAAAGCGTCCAAAGCGGGTCGGGGTAAGGGCCGAGGGCGGCCGAAAGGTAGCCGCAATGGCAATCGCCGGGAGGTGAGTCTGTCGCCCTATTTGCAGTTCGTTCAAGACCTTCTGCGCCAGGTGCTGGCACTGGTGTGCCAGACGCTGACGGTGCGTTATTTCGTCTTCGACGGGGCCTTCGGCCATAATCAAGCGCTGCAAATGGTCCGTCGCACGGGCTTAGAGTTGATCAGCAAATTGCGCCACAACAGCGCGCTGTATCTGCCCTATGACGGCCCCTACGCCGGGCGCGGCCCGCGGCGCAAGTACGGCAGCAAGCTCGATTATCAACACTTGCCGCCGTGCTTTCTCAAAGCCACTTCCGTGGAAGGACAGGTTCATACGGCCATCTACCAACTGCCCGTTTGGCACAAAAAATTCCCCGACCGGCTCAATGTCGTGATCCTCGTCAAGACCAACCAACGCACCGGTGCCCAGGCCCATGTCATCCTTTTCAGTAGTGATCTCGAGTTAGGCTACGAAGCGCTCATCGATTACTATCGCTTGCGCTTCCAAATCGAGTTCAACTTCCGAGACGCCAAACAGTACTGGGGCTTGGAAGACTTCATGGTGACCAAGCCAACGCCGGTCTACAACAGTGCCAACCTGGCGATGCTGATGATCAACCTGTCCCAGATCCTGATGCGAACGGTGCGCGAGCACTGTCCGAGCTTTAGCGTCAATGACCTCAAAGCCCACTTCCGCGGCCGGAAATACGTCCTGGAGGTGTTAAAAATGCTTCCGGAAATGCCCGAAGCAAATATTATTGACCAAGCCCTTGAGCAGGCTGCAAATCTGGGGCGGATTAATCAAGAACTTAGTGCAGCATGAGATCGGGTCATTTGGCGAAGGTATTGGTTCATATCTGTTTCATATCTGCTCTTTCATATCTGCTTTCATATCTGTTCTGTGATGCGGTTCAATCGCCGATTCTTTCGATGCGGTCACTCGCCAAGCAGCCGTCCAATGGAATGCAGGCGCCATCGATCTGCCAGTTGCTGGATGGCCAGCGCGCCGCGGATGCTGTTGCCGGCAGAGTCTAAGCGCGGTGAATATGCAACGATCGCACCCCAGCCGGGAGCCACGGCAAGGATGGCGCCGCTGACACCGCTCTTGGCCGGCAGACCGACGCGCGTCCACCAACGTCCGCTGTCCTCATACAGACCGGCGATGGTCATCGCCGATAACAGGGTGCGCACATTTGCCGGACTGAGAATCCGTTGTCCGCTATTGGGTTGGATGCCGGCGTTGGCCAGGGTTGCTCCCATGCGCGCAAGCTCTTCCTGCTCGATAACGACTACGATTACGACAACGACAGTTGCTCCCATGCGCGCAAGCTCTTCCACTTTGACGCCGACGATACAGGCTTCCAGATAGCGTTCCGCAACATCCTCCACATCCCCGTCAAGTCGGCCGGCGGCTTGCATTTGATAGGCCAATGTGTAGGTCAGCGCGCGCGGCTGTGCCCGCCAGGCTTCTTCGATCTTCAGCGGCGCGTTGGCCATTGCGGAGTAAAGCGCGATTACGGCACTGATTTTCTCCTCTGGCCCAGCGCCCTGTACGAAGCTGTGGGTGGCGATGGCGCCGGCATTGACAAATGGATTCTGTTCGCTGGTCTCCCGGATCGCACCGGCAGCAACATTGTTATAGGGCAAGCCGGTGGCGCTGACGCCGATCTTGTCGATCATGAAATCGACGCCGCGTTGCTCCAATGTCAGCGCATAGGTGAAAGGCTTGGAGATCGACATCAATGGGAAGGGCGTTTCGGCTCGACCGACGGTGAACGAACGACCGTCCATCAGCGCGACGGCCAGCGCCAAGTCGTCCGGATTCGTGCCCTCGACGGCACCGGAGTAGAGTTCGCCTTCGGTATTCTCGGCGAGCTCGGCGAGAACCTCCTCGGCCGCACGACGCAGGCTCGCTAGATCCAATGCAACGGACTGTTGCCGTTGCTCGGACGGCATTTCCAAGGATGCCGGGACCGGGGCCGATGCTGGAGCCGAGATCGGCGACGACGGCTGGAATGCCTCGGCGCTGCCCAGAATAAGCAGGCCGACGATGAAAAGCAGGCGCGGAGTGTGCCTGATCGAATGGCTGTTGTGGAGCAGATCCAGCGAAAGGTTGTTCATTCCGCGGCCTCTACCGGCTCGGAATTCAATATGGCGGCGTCCACCTGGTCATCGCCGGGCAGGGCATCCCACACCTTGCGAAACGATGTCTCCTGCAGCAAGCGCTCGAGCAATGACGGCTGGATGCCGAGGCCGGTCTCCGGGATGACCGAGTAGCGCTTCAACACCGGATTGAGCAACAGGGCTTGACGTGCGGCCTCCGAGGCCGCCGCCAGGTTACCGGCCTCGGCCTCGGCACCCGCCAATGCGATAAAGCCTGCGTCGCTGAATTCGTACAGCTCGACTGCCTCGATGGCCTTGCTCCGGGCGTGTTCGATGGCGCGCGCGCGAAGCTGCTGAGCATCGGGGTTTCTGGCATCGCGCAAGGCTGCATGCGCCTCGCTCACTGCCAACTGCGACAGGCGAATACCCAACAATCGGCGTAGTTCTTTGATCGGCGTCGGGTGATCCTCCACCTCCAATTCCACTAATCGATCGTTGGCGCTCATGTAGCCAGCGCCCTTGCGAACCACCAGCAATGCGGCGGATTGCCGCCCACGGGCATCGCCGCCGGCCGCCTGGCCGGCTGCCAGGGCCGTGACAAAGCGCGTGGCCAGATCGGCATCGGTGGTCTCGAAGGCGGCCGCCATGGAGTCCACTACCTCGGGTCCAGCCAGCAGATTGCCCTGCACGGCATAATTCTCGCCGGTCTTGCCGCCAGACCAAGGTAGGGTCTCATTGCCGGTGAAGGTGGCTGCCGAACCATCCGCTGCGATCAGGCCAACCTGTCGCTGCTCGCGCAGCGGGTCGTCTTTGAGCAGTTGCTTCAGAGTCTCTGCCGGTGACCGACCGGACGCCAGCAGACTGAGACCCTGGGTGCCATAGAGGATGTTTCCGCGTGCCTGAGTCGCTAGGGCGCCGACTCCTGCTTGGGCGTGGGGAACCACCGAACCGACGTCGAAGTATTTCGATTGCACTGCAACCCCAAGATCTTGGGTCACAGGATCGCGCGCAACGATGGAGAAGGTCGCGATCAAATCGCTGGCCCAGGGCGATGCCGGGAGCAATACAAGCAGAGCAAAGCACAATCTACGGATGTTGGCGACAAAGGAAACACCATCAGGAAGATGAAGATGAGAACGGTTGGTCAGCATAAGAATGAGCGTCCTGATTCTGTTTGTATTCAATTTCAGTCATAACCCGAGATGATCTCAGGCAGCAGATCGCGAAAGCGGTCTTTTGATGTCCATCCCAACTCGTCGCGAATGCGATCCGATCGGTAACAGGCCGATCCCCGTAAGCGCTTCAGCAGGGCACTGTTCAACGGCATCGGGCGCCGGCTCAGGCGCGTCAGCAGATCTCCCGCAATTGCGCCCACATGGAGCAACGGCCTTGGTATGCTCCATCCCGGAAGCGGCTTGTTCAGTGCACAGCTGATGTCGACGAACAGGGCACGCGTGGAATATGGCTCGGCATCGGCGACAATGTAGGTCTGCCCGTTGGCCTTGGAGCTGTTCATCGCCAGCCAGGCGGCTTGCACCAGATCGTGCAGACCTACCATCGAGCGCCGATTATGAAATTCGGGCAGGGGCGGAAAGCGGCCGCGCTCGACCGCGTGGATCATGCGCGCCAAATTGCCCTTAACGCCGGCACCATAGACTAGACAGGGGCGCAGAATACAGACCAACAGGTCAGTGTCGCGACCGGCTGCAAGAACGAGTTGTTCTGCCGCACGCTTGCTGCGACCGTAGGCGTCAGTTGGTAGGGGATCCCAGCGCTCGTCGACACAGCGCTCATGCGGGGGATCAGCAGCGGCCTTGACACTGCTGAAGTACAGGAAGCGCTTGACGCCGCTACTTGCCGCCGCATCCAACAAGGCCTTGGTCGCATCTACATTGACGCGCTGGTAGACCGCATCAGGCACACCGGCGATGTCTTGCACATGAGCGACCCCGGCGAGATGAAAAACGCCGTCGATGCCGTCTAACACGGAATGCGGCACTTTCTCTTTGCCTAATTCCAATACGCATTGCTCGTCCCATGCTCCATTGCCCGGGCGTCGTATCAGTGCGCGCACCTGGTGACCGCGGGTTTTTAAATCTTTACACAATGCGCTGCCGACAAAACCCTGCGCACCGGTTACCAGATAGCGGCATGCTTGATCATTGCTCATAACCAAAATGATATCATGCCCTTAAACCGCTTAGCCCGCTCGGCGCCGATCGAATTCCCGCGGTGCCGATCGAATTCCACGGCTCAGTCTTGAACATAAAAATAGCGCCATTCACCAACTCCGAGTTGGCCCAGGGCTTCCAGCAAAGTTGACAGCGGTGAAGCTTCTCCTGGAAACACCTCCTCGATATGGACAAAGCTGCGACCTACACCTGCATGTTGCCCCCAGCTCCACTGCCAGGCGGGTGCCGCTGTTTGGCAGTGTTCACAGCATAGCCTGGGGGCTTTCCCAGGTTGCGCTTGCGCTACTTGATTGCGCCATGTTTTCAGGCCCTTTGCACACTCCGGGCAGCGCGGTGGGCGGCTGTTGCGCCCATAGAGCAGGCGCGGCTCGGGGTGCGGACCATGCAGGCTGACATGGGTAAACTGATCGCTGGCAGCGGATGCCCGCGTATCCAGTTGAACGGCGCAACCGGTGAAAGCGACCAAATCCAGAAACCGCTCTCCGGTTTCGAAGGCGTTGCTGCGTTCGGACAGCGGTGATCCGATCAGACCAATGCTGCCGAGTCGTGCCGCAAGTCGTTCGCAATCGACCTGAGCCGTGACATCACGGGGTGTCAGGATCAAACGTCCGGTGTGCAAAGGCTGGTAAACAGGTATCATTTCAGTGCTCGACGGCTCAGACGGAAGATGTCCAGCAGAGTCGGTGCTGGTCAAGGGAGAGTTCAGAAACAACCTGAACGTTACAGCAGACGGAAATCACGACAAGATACTCAATTATGATTCGAATGGCACTGGCTACCATCGTTGTGGCGACTACTCTGAACAGCATATCGGTCTGCAAAGCCGGCGATGTGGCTTTTGATAAGGCGGTTGGCGGCAGCAAGGCCCACGAGTTGGCGCAATGGGGCCGCCGCTATGAACATGGCGAGGGCGTCGAGCGCGATCTGGACAAGGCGATCCGACTGTATTGCAAGGCCGCGGCCCAGGGCAGCGCCGAGGCACAGTATCATCTCGGTTGGATGTATGCCCTGGGGAGGGTCGGTGCACGCGACGATGCATTGGCCGCGGCCTGGTTTTATCGGGCGGCCAAACGCAAAGATCCGCATGCCAGGCGCATGCTCGAACGCTTGGGCTATCAGGGTAAACCCAAACAACAAGCGGTGTGTCGTCTCACCGATGGCGGTCAAGCCGATCGCCATGGGCGGGTGATCACCGCAATGCAGATCGGCAGTGACGATCTGCCTATCCGCTACGCGCATCCGGCCCGAAGGCATATCGCCAGCATGGTTCGGCAATTGGCGCCAGAGTACCAGTTGAACCCGAATCTCGTGCTTGCCGTGGTCGAGGCCGAATCCAATTTCGACTCGCAGGCGCAATCGAATAAAAATGCCCAGGGTCTGATGCAGTTGATTCCAGCAACCGCGCAACGCTTTGGCGTCAACGATGTATGGGATCCGGAGCAGAATCTGCGTGGAGGCATGGCCTATCTGCGCTGGTTGATGAGCCATTTCGAGGGCGATCTCGAGTTGGTGTTGGCCGCGTATAATGCCGGGGAGGGGGCGGTCCAGCGCCATGGTGGCATACCCCCTTACTCCGAAACGCAGCGCTATGTCAAGCGCATTATCGAGCGTTTACATCCAGGCGATGGGTAAAGAGTGAAAACGCTTTCGGCGATTGCCGCAGAGAAACAGATCAACTGGCGCCGGATTCTGGTTCGCCTTCGCGAAGCGGCAACCTGCTCATAGTCGCTCTATGGGCAGGTTGCCGCAACCTCGATGCCGGACGAGAAGACACGCCAGGCGGTCTATTTCTCGACAGAAATCGGCTAGGATTCACGTGAGGTGCGCTCTGCTGTTAGATGCCTCAATACCTTGCGCACGTAGTTTTGAGTCTCGCGGTACGGGGGTATCTGATAGCCGTATTTTTTCACCGCCCCTTCGCCGGCATTGTAGCCAGCCAGAGCGAGCCGAAGATCATGGTCGAACAGATCGAGCAGGAAGCGTAAATAGGCTGCGCCGCCTTCGATATTTTGCTTCGGATCCCAGATGTTTCCGACTCTGAACCTCGACGCTGTTTGCGGCATCAGCTGCATCAGACCACAAGCGCCGGCGTGTGAGCGTGCATTGGCCTGATAGGCGGACTCGGTGCGGATGACTGCATGCAACAGCTCAGCGGTCAGGCCGTGTCGTCGTGCCGCGGCTTCGATCAGATGCCGGTAGCGCTCGCGCCTGACCGACATGGAACCACTGACGGGGGCTGCCGGGCGTAACGCATAGACATCGGTGCGCGCCTTCAACTGGGCTTCGAGACGTGCATCGATGCGTGCCTGAATCTCTTCCTGCTCGCGGCGCAATTTGTTCGATTGTTTTTTGTTTTCCGATACCAGCCGTTTTGAGGTGCGTTTCCATTCCAGGCTTAAGTTTTCGCCCGGTAAGGGTTCGTCTGAAAAATAAACGTTACCGCTTTTGTCGATGTATTTGTACACATCGGCCAACGCGCTGTCCATACCATTCAACAAACCTGCAATGCTTACAAGGATCAAAAACCCGATCCGTGACCTGAACACGCAATGGGAATCCCAGTGTAGCCGAATGGGGTGTTTGATTGTTGTCATGTCGCTGGCAACCTCATACAGATGCAATCGCAACCACTACAGAGTACCCCGATGGTGCCTTTGGCTCCTCGGATGTGGCCTTTCAGTTGTTCAAGATCAAGAAAATAATCTTTTAACTTGACAAGTTGAGGCACTTTCTTCAACCATTTTAGCGGGGGTTGATCGGATGTCAATATCGCATCTGATCTGTGTTTGTTTCTGCTGTCGCTCTACTGGCGCGGCGGAAAAAACTAACTATCGTAGGGGGAAAGTACATGAACCGGCGTTATTTTATCGGAGCGAGCCTCGCATTGGCATCCATGCCCGCGCTGGCCAAGCGCCCGAAAAGCCAAATCAGCACACCAAGAACACTGTCTCTACACCATCTACACACGGATGAGCGCCTGCAGCTCACCTACCGTATCGGCGACAACTATCAGCGTGGCGCGCTGAACCGTTTAAATCGCTTCTTGAGGGACTTCCGCACCGGCGACAGTATCGCCATCGACCCACAGATCTACGATCTGATGTTCGACATTCAGACTCGCCTTGGCCACGAGGATGGCCGGTTTGAGATTATCAGCGGTTACCGCTCACCCAAGACGAACTCCATGCTGCGCCGGGCTTCGTCCGGAGTTGCCAAACGCAGCCTACATATGAGCGGTAAGGCTGTCGATATCCGGCTATCCGGGATGCCGACACGCATGCTTCGCGATACCGCCTTGATGTTGAGCCGCGGCGGAGTCGGCTATTATCCCAAGTCCGATTTCGTGCACATCGACACCGGCCGCGTGCGCAGCTGGGGAGCCTGAAATCAAACGCGCTGAAGATCAGGCGATTGCCGGAGAGAAACAGGCCAATTGGCGAAACGGCAACCCGCCCATAGCCGCTCTATGGGTAGCTTGCCGCAACGTCGAGGCCGGACGAGAAGACAAGCCAGGTGGTCTGTTTCTCGACCGACATCGCCTAAACGTCCTTACAGTGAAAAGCCGGGTGAGAACCGGCTATGGCGACGTCGGATACAGCGGCGCCAACTGCTCAGAGCCAGACGGCGTGCTCCGCTGCTCGCAATCCAATATCGGCAGAATCTTCTGCAAAGCATCCATGCCGCTCCATGTTTGCGGATCGCGGGCATAGAGCGCTTGCTCAATGTCAATGGCCGAGCGAAGCGCGCTCGGCTCAGCGGACAATCTGGCAATGACATCGACTGGGCCGCGCGCTGGACAATGCGGCCAGCAAGCAGAGCCCCAAGCCACTAGGGCGGAACGTGCCGCACGCGGATCGTTCGCCTGACAGGCACGTTTGAATTCCAAGATCAGCATATCTGTCGCGCGCGCCACGACGTTGCCATCAAGACCCTCGGCCGCGGCTGTCAAGCCGGCTTTGCGCTTGTGACGTTCACGCAGCCAGAGCGTTAATGTGACCAGCCAAGCCAATGCAAACAGTACCGAAAGCCCTTGTGTACCCCAGGCATCAGCACTGGCCGCCCGCCCAAACTCCATCCGCGCTTGTTCATCCGTGCCGGCAGCTTCTGCCATCGCCGGATCATCGCCAATGGCGCTTTCAACCAATACCGCTCGCTCGGGAAGACTGGCCTGCCGCGGCTCATCCATGCTTAAGCTCCACCATGGCAAGCGCACCGCCGGGAGTCGCTGCAAACCGGTGGTGGTGGGCACGAAGGTCTGGCGAATCGTCACCGTTGCCAGCAGATCGTCACCACTGGCCTGCTCAACAACTTCACGCTCTGGTGGATATCTGCGAAAACCCGCGACCTGATGCTTGGTCAGCTCGGGTATGGACGCGCCAATCAGTCCCGCTCCGTCGATGACGATAACCCGCCTAATCGGCTCTCCAACACGTATTCGATCCTGATCGGGCTGCCAGTTTTCGCTGATCGAAATGGACTCTGCCGCCAACCACGGCGATTCGGCAGCGGGCGGAATTGGCCGCACGTCAAGCTCCAGCGTGGGACCCGTGCGGGTAATCGTCTCGAGACGTTCAAACACCGCATCCGATTCTGACTGGAGCGCATCGGCCGCGGATAGGGCAGCCGAGGGCACGGTGGCGGACAGGCGTGGGGAGGCGATGATCAAGCGTCCTGGTTGTCTTGGAATCACGGCAAACAATCGTTCCAGCACTCGATAACGCTGACCATCGCGGCGTACATCGAAGCGCAGATCCTGGCCAATTCTGCGTACGCTCGCGTCATCCACAGTGAGCTCGGACAAGGTTGCCTGGCGTAGCGGCACGCGTGCCAGAATACGCACCCGATAGCGTAGCCGCGATTGTACATAAGGCGATTCAGGTATTGCCTCGACTTCCATGGACACAAGCGCCGTGCGCAAATTCGCTGGGGACTCTGCTGCCATGGTTTTCTCGGAGTCGACACCGGCAGCGTGTGCGGCAAACGCCAGCAGCCATAGGATGAGTAAGGCAATGGGCGCGCGCATTAACCATGCTGAGGCTGCCGGCTTGATGAACATGGCGTGCGCAATCTGCCGCCGCTCACTGTAGTTGTCCATGGCGCCTTAGGTATTGCAGCAACAGACGGGCGCGCAATAACCCGGCCGGATCATCCGGTACTTGGCGCAACAGATAGTCGACCGCATCGTACGCAAGCCGCGCATCTGCCGCATCCGATCCGGCAGCCGAGGGGATATTGCGAGTCTGCATGCTATCCGCTGGGCCTGAAATGGCGCCTGCTGCATTGCCCGCGGGCATGCGATCCGCGGCATCATCGGCTGGATGGTCGAGTTGGGATGATGCTCCATTTCCGCCGCTGCTCAGCGTCTGATCGGCTTTGCGATTCGCGGCCATCCGGGACGGCAAACCGGGTTGTTCTTCCAGGTTCGAGGCGACCGGCATTTGCGTGATCGCGGCTGCCGTCCCGGAGTCGGGAGGCGTGTCGACCTTGCTGCGCTTGGTCTGCATTTGCGGTTGCGGGGATGTCGAAGGATCTGAGCGCTTTACCTCTTGGGGTGTGCCGGATCGATCCATCTGGCCTGCCAACTCTGCATCACCAGTCATCTCAGCCCTGTTCGAACCCAAGGTCGAGGTCTGCGATGCTGGACGGGATGTATCGGCAATGGCGGAATCGGAGGGCAATCCTAGGTAGCGCATCAGTAGATCTCGATTGTGCCGTGCGTCCTGATGATTCGGGTCGCTCGACAAGGCTGCATCATATTCGGCAATGGCGGCGGCGAAGCGGCGCAGCTGTGCCAGGGTGTTACCGCGGTTGTAGTGCGCCTCGGCGCCGGACAGCCCAGACAAGCTCTGCAAAGCCTGCTGATAACGCCCGGCGCGATAATGGGCCGCGGCACGCCAATCCGGGTCGCTAAAGCGATCATTGATCGCAGCTGCAGCATTACCTTCCAGGTCGCGCAGCGCTTGCTGTTCCGGGCGCAGCCATAGATCCTGCCAGGATAGAGCACAAACCGGAGCTGGCGGCAGCAGCAGCACAATGGGCAGCAGACCGAGCCAACCCCGGCGAAAGGCAAGCGCGGCCAACGGCAATGCCAACAGGAGCAGCCAGTAGCCCTGATCGCGCCACTCGGCGTTGTTGGTCATTCTATCGTTTACCGGCGTCAGGTGTTGGTTGTTCGCCAAGGCCAGCAGTCGCTCGGTATCGAGAGCATCTACACGTGCCTGCAACAGCAGCCCGCCACCAGCGCGGACCAAGGGCTCAAAAGCAGGCACATCGGCAACCGCTAACACGGACAATCGATGCCCGGCCGCGCGCAGCCTGGCGGCTGCCTCGAGCGCCCGCTCAGGCCAAGGTAGAGCGCCGGCGACCAGAATCACATCTCCCTCTACGGCGCCGCTGCGACGCATCAAGGATGCGGCCATATCCAACGCCAAGTCGACTCGTGCGAGCCCGGACATCGGAAGCAAATCCGGCGCCAAGGCAGGCACCTGCTCAATGATGGTCGCGGCGTCAGTCGTCAGCGGTGCAATCACGAAGGGTTCGGAACCATACCCGATCAATGCGATTTGTCCTTCGTCGGCAAAGCGCAGCAGATCCAAAACCTCAAAACGCGCGCGCTGTAAACCTGTCACAGGTTGATTGCCAGGGTTCATATCCGGCGACAAGTCCATGACCAGTACCCGCGGTTGCTCTATACGATAGATTGGCCGCGACTGCCGCTGCCAGACTGGCCCTGACAATGCAGCAAGCACCAGCAGCGAGCCAACAGCGAACAGGATCAATGGTGTCCACAGCCCCCGCTCTCCATCTGCACTGAGTACTGCATCGCGTAAATGCGGATCGATCAGATCCTCCCAGCGGCGCGCTCGCAGAGCACGCCGTGCAAGCCAAACCCAGAGCACCAGCAGCGGCAACAGCGCCAATAGCCAATATGGCCGAAACAACGACAGTTCAGCCAGCATGCCTGAGCCCCTCGTTGGGTTTGTTCGGGTGCGAGCCAGTGCCTTGCCTTGATCCGAGCAGAACAGCCAGCGCCATACTCAATAACAGCGCGGCAGCCAACGGAAATGGATAGAGTTCGACTGCCGGTCGGTAGATGCGATGGTCGCGGATTGTGGGTTCCAGTCGATCGAGTTGCGCATACACCTGGGCAAGCTCCTGGGCATCGGTGGCATGGAAGGCGTGACCGCCGGTGGTCATGGCGATGGTACGCAGGCTGTTCAGATCAAGATCGTCGGCAGCGCGTTCGAGCCGAAAGCCGCCGGCACCCTCGCTGCCGATCGGCCCGCCCAGGCCAATTGCATAGATGCGGACGCCAGATTCGGCTGCCAGCGCCGCTGCCTGCGCTGGATTGAGGGTGCCCGCACTGTTGGCGCCGTCTGTCAACAGCACCAAGATGCGATTGTCGAAGGGCTGCTCGCGCAAGCGCTTGATGCCAAGTCCAATTGCATCGCCGATTGCGGTATCGCGCCCGGCCAGGCCAACAACGGACTCCGAGAGCATCTGTGCCACGGTCTCATGGTCATAGGTCAGCGGCGTTTGCACATAGGGTCTGGTTCCGAACAGGATCAGCCCGATCCGATCCTGATTGCGACGGGCAATAAAACGGCTGGCTGCTGCCTTGACAACGGATAATCTGGTGGCAGGCCGATCGGCGAGGGTGTAATCGGATTGCTCCATGCTGCCAGAGATGTCCACCGCCAGCATCAGGTCGCGGCCAGCGACCGGAAGCGCAACCGGTTCTCCCAGCCACTGCGGCCGCGCCGCGGCCACCAGCAAGAATAGCCAGATCGATACGCCTGCAAGACGCTTCCAGTGGGTTGTGCGCCCGGACTCGCAAGCCAACTCCGCCAAGGCTCCTGCCAAGGCCGTTTGCCGAGGTGGGCGGAGCGCGCGCCCACTTTGGAAATACGCTGGCGGCAGCAGCCATCGCGGCAGCAAAGGCAGCGGCAAGGCCAGCAGCAACCAAGGCCAGGCGAGCGTGATCAAGAACCGCGCTCCACTGCCTCACCGGCGTTCCGGGTGATCAGCCGTTCCACCAGATCGGCGAGTGCGGCCAGATCGACATCAACAGCTACAGAACCCATTGGACGGTAAGGTGCTTCGGCAAGTGCACGGCCAATGCCATCGATAAAGGCCGTCTCGGCACTCTTGCTGGCCAGATAGGCGAGCCAGGCATCACCGACGAGACCGGCGGCCCTGTCTGTTGGAAAGCGAACCAACACAAACCTCCGCACAAGCTGCGACAGCCCGCGCAACAGCGCGCCAGCATCAGCATCGGCCTGCCAAGCTGCGCGCAATGCGGCAAGCTCGCGGGTAGCCAGAGCCGAAGCCTGTCGGCGTCGGCGACGTTGTCGTCGCCACAATGGCAGCAATGCGATTAATGTCAGCAGGAGTGCCGCAAGCAACCACCAGCCTGGGGCAGGCGGCCACCAGGAAGCCGACTGCGGCAGATGATAGTCACGCAGTCCTACGAGTGGGTTGTCAATCATTGGCGAGTTTTTCCCGTACGTTGTCCCAGCCCACGAGCAAGGGCCGAGCCTACTGGCCAGTCGGTGCGCAGGATCAGCAGATGGGCGGCGTAGCGATATGCCAGATGCTCTAACAGCGCAAGCCGATTCTGGAAGCAACTTTCGTATCGGGCACGACGGCTGGCATCTCGAGAATCCAATAAGTAGTGGCCACCCTGGTCTTGGATGACCGGATAGCGACCCGGCGGCGGAGCATGCTCCTCGATTGGGTCGTGCACGGACACCAGAACAACCTCGCTGTGCGAGCATAGTCGAGTCAGCCAAGCGGTATTTTCCATCGTAGTTGCATTAAAGTCGCTGATGATGAAAACCAGGCTACCGGGTCGAATCTGCCGATGTAACAGCATGGCGGCTTCCGCTATCGAGGTGCAACCGGGCTGGCGCCCACGCCGTTGGATGGGTGTCAATGCGCGCAACAAAGGCAGCAGTCCGCGTTGGCGAGTCGCTGGTATTTGCTCGTTGCGGGATTGCTCGTCGAAGACAAGACCTCCGACTCGATCACCATGCTCGACCCCGGCCCAACCAAGTAGGGCGCAGGCGCGTGCGGCTATCACCGACTTGAACGCCACGCGAGTACCGAAGCGCATGCTGAGGCCCTGATCGACAATCAACCACAGCGGACGTTCGCGCTCATCACGATAGACCTTGACATGCGCACGTGCCGTGCGCGCCGTGACACGCCAATCCATGTGACGCGGATCATCGCCTGGAACATAAATGCGAGATTCGTCGTGTTCGGCACCAGGACCACGAAATGGACTCAGATGACTACCCATTCGCGTCGAAAGTATCCGGCCACCAGAGCCAAGACCAAGCCGACGGGCCTCGCCGCGGGCGGCAACCAGGCTCGCCAGCGAAACGATCATGCCCTTGTTTGCGTTTTCCATAGGCTAAGGGTTCTCAAAGCATGGCAGATCTTCAGTGGTCGGATGCCATCGGGCATGTTGTGCGCGGCTGGAGCTGATGTTGGCTCAGCGATGCCGATGCCGATGCCGGTGCCGATGAATACTTGTGCAGTATCAATGCAGCTGTCTATGCGTCAGGGGACCGGTACGCGACTCAACAGCGCCTCGATAAAACCGTCGACGGTGCGGCCATCGGCCTCGGCCTCATAATCGAGCAACAACCGATGGCGAAGACAGTCCGGGGCAACCGTTTGCACATCTTCAGGCGTCACAAAATCCCGACCAGCTAACCAGGCGTGGGCGCGGGCACAGCGATCGATGGCAAGCGTTGCACGTGGACTGGCGCCGAAGCGCAACCAGCTCTCCAGATGCGCGCTATAGCGACCTGGCTCGCGGGTTGCCAATACCAGATGCACGATATAGTCCTCCAGATCGGGGGCCATGTAGAGACGTAGCACCTGTTGACGGGCTTCGAACACCTGCGCCTGGGTAACGCGCCGCACAGACACCGTGGCAACATCCGATAGCGCCTCACCGCGGTTCAGGGCAAGGATGGCCTTTTCGGTATCAAACTCCGGGTAAGCAACGCGCACATGCATCAGGAATCGATCAAGCTGTGCCTCCGGCAGCGGGTAGGTGCCTTCTTGCTCGATCGGATTCTGGGTTGCCATGACCAGGAACAGCTGCGGCAGGGCGAAGGTCGAACGCCCTACCGTCACCTGTCGTTCGCCCATGGCCTCCAGCATTGCGGACTGCACTTTGGCGGGCGCCCGATTGACCTCGTCGGCTAGCAGCAGGTTATGAAAAATCGGCCCAGGATCGAAGCGAAAATTACCGTCATCCGGGCGATAGATCTCGGTGCCGGTTAGATCCGAGGGCAACAGGTCTGGCGTGAATTGTATGCGATGGAAATCGGCTTCCAACCCCGCGGCCAAGGCTTTAACCGCGCTGGTCTTGGCAACTCCTGGTGCACCCTCGACCAGCAGATGGCCATCAGCGAGCAGCGTAATCAGTAATCGCTGCACGAGCACTTGCTGCCCCAAGATCTGCTGACCAATCTGGCCTCCGAGTGCATCGAACTCGGCTTGCACCGAATCGGCGGCGGCATCGCCGCCATGCATGGAGACAGGTTGTTCGAGCATTGAACTGCGAGCTTGCGGTAATTGGGCAGACGCGAAGTTCATGCCTGCTTACTGCGCGCATCGATAAAGGCCAGCGCTTTATCGATTCGGCGTAGAGTCGCATCTTTACCCACTAATTTTAATGTGATATCGATACCTGGCGATGCCGCTCGCCCAACCACCGCGACTCGCAACGGTTGTGCAACCTTGCCCATGTTTAATTCCAATTCAGCTGCAACCCGCTCAACGAGATGATGCAACATCTCCGGCTGCCAGTCTTCGAAGGAGAGTAGCTCGAGTTCGGCGCGCATCCGTGCCAAAGGCTCCTGCGCCACCGGACGCAAATGCTTCTTAGCGGCAACATCGTCATAGGCGTCGAAATCACGGTAACAAAAGGCGCTGATTTCGGCTAAATCGATCAGGGTCTTGGCCCGCGCACCCTGTGCTCTGACCACATCCACGAGCTCCGGTCCATGCGTTGGATCAATGCCGATGTGGCCCATGTGCGGGCTCAATAGGTGAGCGATGTGTTTTGGATCACCTTGTTGTATATAGTGCTGATTCAGCCAGTCCAGTTTGTCACGATTAAAGGCCGAGGGTGCTTTGTTGACTTCGGCAATATCGAACAGTTCGATCATATCATCCAGCGAGAAGATCTCCTGGTCTCCATGCGACCAGCCGAGTCGCACCAGATAATTCAGCAACGCTTCTGGAAGATAGCCCTGATCCCGGTAGGAAACGACGCTGACGGCACCGTGGCGCTTGGATAGACGAGCACCATCATCGCCGAGGATCATCGGCACGTGGGCGTAGCGCGGTGCCGGCTTGCCTATGGCTTGCAGAATGTTCAGTTGCCGCGGCGTGTTGTTGACGTGGTCGTCACCGCGGATGACGTGCGTGATGGCCATATCCGAGTCATCCACGACAACGGTCAGATTATAGGTCGGCGAACCATCACTGCGGCGGATGATCAGATCATCGAGTTCTGCATTTGCAAAAGCCATACGTCCGCGAATCATATCGTCTACCACTACAGCGCCATCGGCCGGATTTTTAAAGCGAACCACATGCGGCTGGTGCGGATCGATTTCGCGAGCGCGACAATGACCATCATAGCGGGGCTTGACCTTGGCCGCCATTTGCGTGTCGCGCAGTCGATCGAGACGTTCCTTCGAGCAATCGCAGCGGTAAGCCAACCCCTTGTCCAGCAACTCGTCAATGACTCGATGGTAGCGAGCAAAACGTTCAGTCTGGAAAAATGGTCCCTCGTCATACTCGAGTCCGAGCCAAGTCATGCCCTCCATGATGGCATTGACAGACTCCGCGGTAGATCGCTCTAGGTCTGTGTCCTCAATGCGCAATACAAATTGCCCACCATGTCTGCGAGCGAAGAGATAGGAGAAAAGCGCTGTGCGTGCTCCACCGACATGTAGGTAGCCGGTGGGCGATGGGGCGAAGCGGGTGCGAACGGTCATGGTAGTGCTTGTTCAATCACGCTGAGAAAGAATTGCGGATTCTACCAGAGCCAAGTCGACTTGCCTTGGGTAGGAAAGAACGATACATGCTGACCATCAGTATGCGAATGCTGCCATTACCTAGACCGACTCGCATTGCATCACAACATGTGCAGATCAGCGACACCGGCTATTTGCTTTGCCATAGCAAGCAAACCTCGGTGGATACGGGCGCTGACAGGCTTGGGTGATGCAGGAAAAACCGCGATGAGCTGAACGTCCGTGGGATCTGCAATGCGGATGGAAATCGCGCAATCCACAATTGATCAATGTTGAGGAAAATGATGAAACTATCGAAAACGACGGCATTAGCCGTTGTCGCATTCGGCCTGATTTTACTCGTCGCAGGACCGCTGCTGCCCGGGGGCGAACATCTGAGCCGTCTGAATCTGCCGAGCCAGAGTCATGTTACCGCACTGGCAGCAGATACAACAGGTTCGATCTTGGTGGGTAACCAGGACGGCGAACTCTGGCAACTGAACGAAGGTCAGTGGGGCCGTATCGGAATTGATCTTGATGGTCAGCCTGTCACTGCATTGCCTATGGCGATGGCCAGCGAGCCGCAACGCGCGAGCATTGGTACTGGCGGCGGACTGGTTAACGCCCCGCCCGGTATGCCACCTCTTTTGATGCGTATCAGCGATATCCTCCCAATTGGCAATAGTCTGCTGGTCGGCACTGGCGATGGACTTTGGATGCAGCAGGCTGGGGCTTGGCAACAGACGTTACCGGGGACTAATGTCTACAGAATCGAACGTCAGAGTATTGACGACGCCAACTTCATTCATGTCGGCACCATTGGCGAAGGAGTGTACAGCGCTAGGCTTGATGCGTCAGAACTCGGTGCAGAAACAAAATTCCGACCCAATCGCATCGGGCTACCGGATAATGCGCTCGTATTCTGTTTCGCGTTGACTAGCGCCGGCCGTTTGCTGGCGGGTACGGACCAGGGCCTCTATTGGCAGGCCGCACCGTTTGCAGCCTGGAAGCAGTTGCAGACCGGGCTGGAGACGAGCCGCATCCTGGCATTGTTACAGCAAGCCACAACTTCTGAACTGGATGTAAACCAGAATTTGTCCGAGCTGTGGATTGGCAGCGATAAGCGTCTATACCGCGTCGCCCTAAGCGAAGAATCCGACGGCGTGCACGCGCAGACTTACGCAAGTCCGATTGACACAACGCCGGAACAGCTGCATTACGGCATCAGTTGGATACTGCCCTACGGCGACGGCATTCTAATGAGCGCCGGTTCCGTCTATCGTTATGGGCCAACAGGATTTCCGGGATGGTACTGGATATCCCTTGCTGGAGTCTTGTTGATTCTACTCGGCGGCTGGCTATTCCCGAATCAGCCTTCGGACGCGCCAGGTGATGCCGAGAAATGAAGGAGCATAGTATGAATAACCGATTACGACGCCAAAACCGCACCGTTTTAGCAGGCGTCAACGAATGGATGGTACCAGATGAAATCGATTTTGATCGTTTTGACAATACTCAGCCTACTCGCCGTCGTCGGTATGTTGATCTTTGTCTATGTCGTGCAAAACGTGGAACAGCCCGACTACACCCTCATCGCGCAAGACGGCGCCTTCGAGATCCGCGACTATCCCGCCCTCGTGGTTGCTGAGGTGCGAACCAAGGGCGACCGGCAACAGGGCCTCAGCTCCGGGTTTCAACCATTGGCACGCTATATCTTTGCCAAAGAACGCGGTGGTGAGCAGAAAATCGCGATGACAGCACCGGTGCTGCAGCAGGCGCCCACTTCAGCTTCGAACCAACGCATCGCGATGACGGCGCCTGTCATCCAATCACCAGCTGATGATGACCAATGGGCAGTGCGATTCATCATGCCTTCCAAGTTCCAACTCGCCGATCTTCCGGCACCGGCCGGCAATGATATCCGTCTACAGGAAATCCCGGCCCGACGGATGGCAACGGTGCGCTTCAGTGGCAGAACCACAGATATGCTGATGATGGATCAGGAACGGATGCTGACAGAATGGATACAGGCCAGAGAACTGCAAGCAGTGGGGCCGCCGCTCTACGCCTATTATAATGATCCATTCACGCCGGGTTTTTTGCGACGCAATGAGGTTATGATCGAGGTAGGCGGAAACTAAGATGATTTCTGTCGAGAAATAGACCGCCTGGCTTGTCTTCTCATCCGGCCGCTTTGTTGCGGTAACCTGCCCATAGAGCGACTACGGGCGGGTTGCTACTTAGCGAAGGTGAACGAGATTCCGGCGTCAGTTGGTCTGTTTCTCTCCGGCAATCGCCTTAGCGAAGCAGTGCGGATGTTCCGCTACCGTTTCTGCTGTTTGTCGTAGTCGTAATCGCTCGTTGTGGGCTATCGATAACGACCACGATTACAACAATGACCACGACTGCAAACGATCTCGCGACTTCTGCAGCAGAGCACTGGGCGATTGCCAGAGAGAGATCGCCTAAGTCAGACGCACACTCATCTATCCATCTGAACAGCCAGATTTCCGGATCGTCCGGGCACCTCACGTTGCACGATTCGCTGTACCGCCAACCGATCCAAATCAAGCTGTTCGAAGATGGAGCGCATCGGCCCGATGGAATAACCAGCCAGGCGCCACCCATTCAGCAAACGATCCATGACGGGCAGCAATTGCATTCCTTCCAACTCGGCGTGCAATGTATAGATGTGGCCATGCTCAGCAGGTCGGCGCGATGCAGACAGAATGTGCTGATGAACATTGTCGGTGTTGATATCAGCAATGCCGATCAGTTCGTCTAACGTGGGCAGGGTCGTCGGCAGCTGGGGGCAGCGTGAACGCGAGCCATTTAATTCAGG
The DNA here is from genome assembly GCA_016745215.1 of Thiohalocapsa sp. PB-PSB1. Lineage (GTDB taxonomy): Bacteria > Pseudomonadota > Gammaproteobacteria > Chromatiales > Chromatiaceae > Thiohalocapsa. The sequence goes on along the minus strand of CP050890.1, from coordinate 6,553,628 downwards.
CAGAAACGGGGTATGGCCACGGGTATCACTGGCATAATCGAAGCCCATGGATTGCTCCAAAGCCAGGGTATGTTCGTTAATTTGCCAGCCAGCCGCACCGTGCACTCGGGCCGCATCGCCGAACACCCGCTGGAACGCGATTGTTGCCCGTTCCATCTCTACCTGCGTCCATTGCGCGTCACGCCGAACGACGAAATCCTGCCATTTGACATGATCAAAGCAATGGATGCCCAATTCATGACCTGCCCGTGCTGCCAAGCGCATCGCTTCTATGCCGCGGCGCCCGATGTCTGGCCCTGGAAGTAAGGTGCCATAGAGCAGAGTCTTGAACCCGTAATGTTTGATCACCGAGGTTCGCCGGACTTTGCGATAGAATCCAGGATGCAACATCCGGCGCAAAGCCCGGCCGGTATGGTCTGGACCAACACTGAACAAGAAGGTTGCATGTACTTGATGGCGTTGGAACAGCCGGACCAATTCAGGCACGCCCTGCAAGGTGCCACGCAGGGTGTCGACGTCAACTTTGAGACCGATGCGCATCAGCTGTTCGTGCCGGACTGTTTGTTGCGCTGGTATTCGTCAATTAGAGCACGGGCACGAGGCACTTCATCTGCATAGGCGGTGAAAATGCCGCGCAGAGCCTCGGCTAAACCGACCCGCGGTGACCAATCAAGATCCTCACGTAGGTTATCGATCCAAGGTACACGCGTCTGAATATCCTGATAACCTGAGCCATAATATTCGTTTGCTGACACGTCCAGCAGCTGAGTCCGAGAGGCCCCCTGTCGGTACTCCGGAAACTCGGCTGCAATTGCCAACATCAACTCTGCTAGCTCGCGCACCGAGATATCGTTGGCAGGATTGCCGATATTATAAATCTGCCGGGAAGCACGCCCGTCCGGGTTTCTGATGATGCGAATCAAGGCATCGATACCGTCAGAAATATCGGTAAAGCTGCGCCGCTGATGTCCGCCGTCAACCAATTGAATAGGCTCACCGCGAGCAATATTGCCGAGAAACTGCGTTACCACGCGGGAACTTCCTTCCTTGGGTGCATGCAGACTATCGAGACCGGAACCTATCCAATTGAAAGGCCGAAATAAGGTGTAGTCAAGCCCTTGCTGCTGGCCATAGGCCGCAATGACCCGGTCGAGCAATTGCTTAGCGCAAGCGTAGATCCAACGTGGTTTGGAAATGGGGCCGAGCACCAGGTTTGAGTCACGAGGGTGAAATTCCGCATCGCCGCACATACCGTATACTTCGGAAGTCGATGGAAAGATGACTCTCTTACGGTAGCGAACACAGTGGCGGATTATGGGAAGATTGGCCTCGAAATCCAACTCGAACACCCCAAGCGGATCCTTGACATAGGTTGCTGGCGTCGCGATTGCAACCAAAGGTAACACGATATCGCATTTCTTTACGTGGTATTCGACCCACTCCTGGTTGATCGTAATATCGCCTTCAAAGAATTCAAATCGTGATTGATTGTATAGGTCGTCGAGCCGATCATGCTGCATGTCCATGCCGTAGACGCTCCACTGCGTTTTATCTAGTATACGGCGCGAGAGGTGATGACCGATGAAGCCGTTCACACCGAGTATCAGAATTTTCATATTGAACCTGAAAAATCAAGGGTCAAGCCGGCCTGGCAATTTAGTCTTCATCAGCCTGTCTTTTGGTTCGTTTTTCATATTGTTTTTCGTATCATGCCCATCGCGATGATCTACATGTCAGTATGCATGAAAGGCAGGCTACAACCTGATGCTATCTGAATTTATGCAACGATTGACGCCAACAAATGATTATCCTACTTGACAACGGCTCCAAGAGGCCAGCCGCAACCAAGGCCTTGCGTCGGCTTGCAGCTGATTTATCTCGGTGCATCGGCGAGGAGGTTCATCCGGTTTCGCTGTTACACTCTTCAAAAGTTCTCCCATCCCAGATTGACGGTCGAGCGGCGCAAACGCTGGAACCATTTCTCAGACAGCAAGCCGAGCAGGGAAGGCGCGCCTTTGTCATTTTGCCCCTGTTCTTTGGCCCGAGTCGTGCAATTGAAGTATTCGTCCCCGAAATCATTGCCGCAGTCGAAGCTGATTATGGTCAAATGCAGGTACAGGTGGCTCCAATTCTCTGCCCAATGCCGACGGGCGAGCCTCGCCTGGTGGACATTCTAGAGGCCAATGCGCTTGATGTCATTGCCCGATACGCTCTTAGCCCATCGCGACTCATATTGGTGGATCATGGCTCGCCAATACCAGAGGTGTCCGCCGTACGTCGATGGCTTGCAACAGAACTCACACAACGATTTAAAGGTATACTTCCGGTCAGCGAGGCGGTCATGGAACGTCGACAGGGGCAGCAATATGATTTTAATGGAGAACTGCTTGAGGATATGCTTGCGGCACTGCCATTGGATAGGATGAATGCAGGCGCAAAAACCCGGAAATGCGACATTGTTTTGGCAATGCAGTTTTTATTACCAGGACGCCATGCTGGTCCTGAAGGCGATGTGGACGGCATCGCCGAAGCGGCGATGAAAGAGCAGCCTTGGCTCAATATTATTACATCACCTCTGGTCAGCGAACATCCGCTGCTGTGCGATATTCTCTGCGATCGATTGCGATCGTCAGTGAACTAGGAGTAGATAGGGCGATGTTGGATGAGCGAATGGCGTAACTCCCAGCCGGCGCGCGATGAAGGATGCGCGTCGGCCAGTTCGCGATGGCATCGGATCAGTCCTGAACTGCCTGCATGTAATTGGCTTTGAACGCCTCGCGGTCCTGCTTTTGTGTTGGATCGTAACCCTGCTCCATCATCTTATCCTTCATCCAACGCGGCAGCACACCACGAATATAGACATTTTCTGGATTTTCCGGATCGACATAACGAATATAGTTGCGGTTGCCTTTTTTCATGTTACGACGTTTTTTCGGCAAGACCAATCCGGTGATTTCTTCGACATCATAGCCCCGCTCTTCGATTAGCTGACGGATCTCCCTAGCGAGATCTGACTTCGCCTCATGCCAACGCTCGGAAAGGATCTTCTCCAGATCCATCTTACTTTGCTCGATCTGATTAAGTTGGTCTTGAAGTTGTTCAACGCTGAGATTGTGTAGATCCACGTAGTGCCTCCCGGCAATTAAAGATAATGAATGCGACAACGAGTGCCGCTCGGAACAAAGGCGGTGAGGCTGATAATCTTGCAACATTCACTGCTTGTCCTGCTGCACTTGTCATGATGGCTTATGCTTTCGATGCACTCATGTAAACATACTTGTGCAGCCGGTAGAGCAGACAGAGCTTTGCCACTCGATTGAGTTGTTGACCTGCACGAGGTTGAATAAAACCACATGAGCCTAACCGCTCGCTCCCTAATGTAATCCGAATATGAGAAATGTCAAGAACCATAACCTAATTCATTCGCCCTCACGACATAGGTAAACAGTCGGACGAGTGGTTATTTCCGCATCAAAAAAGACACTGACCACCATCGGAGCACAGCACACCTGACAATCCTCAACGTAATTTTGATCGCCCACACTGCAATCGATTGTCAACTCGATCACTTCGCCACACCAAGGGCATTCTCTATCTATTTCATATAGGGCTGGTGTTATCATGGCTTGAGTCACTCTAGAGATAGAACAGATTGAAAAAGTATGGACTTGGCCGATCGTCGCAAATGGCTTTTTTCTCGCAACAGAATATCGACAAGATCAGCAAGCACAGCAGTCTTTAAAATCAATCCCAGCTTGCATTCCTGCCTACCAAGAAGGATCAGCGAGCGCCTTTGGCTTCGTCTTTCTCGCAACACATCCAAGAACTGATTAACCCATCGGCGCAGCCGGTATGGCTTGCGTTGCCGCCGCCGTCATCGCCGCCATCCGCATGAGGACAACCTCGTACGCCAAATGATCCGCTGTTGCCCATGTTGTCGGGCACCGGACGATCCTAATGCATCTCAGTAAAATATTTAAAAACAATGGCTTGGGGGAAAATGCGATCACTGGGATATCGAGTGCGCACGGCGTTGACCAGTAGCCTGCGACGTGCGTGAATAGTGGTAAACCAGGGATGTCTCGAATGAGATCCATGGAAACTACCAATTGTGATTCTGGACAGCTGAGCTATCCTGATGGTGTGGATTTGTTGTGTCGCGTTGCCATTTGTGAACATGACAACAACACCACAGTTTCATGCTAATCCTCTGAGCCCGCATGGAATCATGCTTAGCATCAACAAATGGCAGTCCGGTCTGGGCAATGCCTGAAAGTTAGGAGTCCTATAAAATGACGCCGAATCAAAGAAGAGCAGTTTGGGAAATGTGTCGCCAAGGTCTGCATGGGGATGCTGACCAAGCCGAACGCGCTTGGAGTGATGGGAATCCGTTCCAGCTTGACAGCCACACGCCACTGGCACGGGAAATTGCGCAACTGGTCAGAATGTGTAACTGGGAAGCACGTCCGGAAACATCCCCAAGAGCAGATTCTGCTGCGGCTTAAGAGCAGATGCTACAAAAGCTTGGGAGCGACTCCAATATTGAATTCGACATCAGCCTAAATACGAGGCGTCCTAATGGACAGGCGACCACCTCTAGCGAGGCTGGAGACTAGACTGTCTTGCGAACGCCAGAGCCGAGATAATCCATTCTAGATCGTATGAAATTGGCTTTCTATCGGGCTATAGCATCGCCGGCATGCGGCTCGGCTACCTTCTGATTGAAACCAACCCTGCGCTGCCCGGCTTTATCCGAGTACGCGGGGTTGGTTCAAAACCCAATCAATTTCCCGACTACCTGAAATATGTTGCACGGTTTACAGACCTGGACGCCGCGCTGATGCACTTTCACAAGGATCTCAGCAGGCGACTTGTGGATCTTGATAGGGGACTTTACCAGATATCCGAAGAGTACGCCGCGGCGGTTGCAGAAGCCATTGAGCTGCCTCACCGACGTCTTTTCATCGACCCCGAATTAGCACAAAATCACATCTTTCTGGATACGATCGAGCGCCTTCATCGATCTCATCAACGCTCGGCCAGGATATTTGACTTAATCGGGGTTTTGGCGTTGTTGATGTTGCTTGTCACCGCCTTTCTCGGCCTTTGAACACGGCCATTGATCACTCGAACTTAGGCGATTGCCGGAGAGAAACAGACCAACTGGCGCCGGATTCTCGTGCGCCTTAGCCTGAAGTTCCCCGTAAAATCTGCCCAATTTCGCATCTAACTATTTGTAATCGTTGTAAGATATCGAAAAACTTCTCGTAAAAATGTAGGCATGTAAATTGGATTTTTCACAAATTTGATTTATGCTTCAGCAAAATAATCAGACAGTTAGGTGTAGGCAGAGCGGTGAACCATAAAATTTTCTAATTAATTGATTTACTTAAGAAAAGTCTGACTTGTGCCTAGGAACTTCAGCTTAGCCAAGCGGCAACTCGCCCATAGCGCTCCGTGGGCGGGTTGCTGCAACGTCAAGGCTGGGCGAGAAGACAAGCCAAGCGGTCTGTTTCTCGACAGAAATCGCCTTATTATCCCCTTCCCGCAACGGCCCAGTATTGCGACCATGCGGTTGAGTTGTCCTACAGCATGCTGTTCTCCGATGCATCGGGCCAGATACCGCGGATCGCCGCCACACCCTGCCCACCGAGTTCAATTGCTCGATCACGGTGCTCTGGTTTCATACCTCCAAGGGCGTAGACTGGGAGTCGCGCTGCCCTGGCCAGTTCTGCGAAGCCTCGCCAACCCAGAGAATTAGCCTCTGGATGGGTTGACGTAGGCTGGACTGGAGAAAGTAGCGCATAGTCCAGGTTGAGCTGCTCGGCCATTCGCAATTCCTGTGCATTATGGCAGGATGCCCCCACCAGGCGCTCATGCGTGCACGGTCGCCCACGCAAACGTCGCAATAGATCCGACCTCAGATGCAGGCCATCACAGGGTAGTTGCTCAACTAATTTCGGATCACGGTTCAGAATGAGGCGCGCGTCAGCGGCATGGCACAAGGGATAGGCTCGGCGTACCAGTCTGGCATAGGTAAGATCGTCGACGCCATGGGCGCGCAGTTGCACAAGCCGCGTGCCAATGGCAAGCGCGCGGCGAAGGCGAACAAAAAAGCTGTCTGTGCTTTGCGGGTTTTGCCCCGTGATCAGGTATAGCGTTGGTAGCCGCAGCGCATTGATGATCTGACGGTCCGCGGCCGGGAACAGTGCCGGATCCATGGCGTCCGGCTTCACCCAGGCCAGCGGTTGACCTTCCTGGCCGGATGCTATCCCATCATAGGCATCGATACGGTAGACATGCAAAACGACATGTCGATCGCCATAGTCATGTTGGAGACGGATCAATGGCCGCCATGCGCGAATCCGAATGCCAAGTTCTTCGAGCAACTCCCGCGCCAAGCCATCCTGCGGGGACTCTCCTAGCTGGAGTTTGCCACCAGGAAACTCCCACAGCCCGCCCTGATGCACCCCATCAGGACGTTTTGCAATCAGCACGCGGCCCCGCGTATCCCTAACGGCACCCGCGGCAACTTGCATCAATTCATTGACTTGTGCGGCTGAATTCAACATCCGCTAAGCTGGATCAGGTCCGATATTCAGCATTGATACGGACGTAGTCGTAGGATAGATCACAAGTGAGCACCTGCGCCCGCGCCTTGCCGCGCCCCAGACCGACTCGAATCGAAAAGCTGTCCTGCTCCATTACCTGGCGTCCAGCAGCCTCCTCGTAATCTGGGTCGCGACTCCCGTTGGAGACCAGCAGGCAATCGTCCAGCCAAATATGCACCCGCTCGATCGCAAGATCGGCAATGCCAGCACGGCCCACTGCCGCAAGAATTCGCCCCCAATTGGGATCGGCTGCAAAAAGAGCGGTCTTAACCAATGGGGAATGCGCGATGGTGTCGGCGACAATGCGCGCTTCAGTCGCGTTTGCTGCACTGATGACCTCCACACGAACCAGCTTGGTTGCACCCTCGCCATCGCGCACAATCGCTGTTGCGAGCTCCTCGCAGAGGCCACCTACGGCCTTGGATAAGTTGCCATCAGGACCGTCCAGCGTGACTATAGGGCGGTTTCCGAGCGTACCAGCGGCGCACAGCACGCAGGCGTCGTTGGTCGATGTATCGCCATCAATGCTGATGCAATTAAACGATTGGTCAACCGCGGTGGTCAGACAGTGTTGCAATACATCTTTTTCCACTGCCGCATCGGTGGCGAGAAACGCCAGCATGGTGGCCATATTTGGACGAATCATACCGGCGCCCTTAGCAATCCCCACCAGCGTAGCCTCGCGACTATCAACGACAAACTTGCGAAAGCCCAGCTTCGCCACCGTATCGGTGGTCATAATGGCCTCTGCGGCGGACTCCCAGCCATCCTGGTCAAGCTGAGCGAGAGCCCTGGGTAAACAGCCTGTGATCCGGTCCAAGGGTAGATATTCGCCAATCACTCCAGTTGAAAAAGGCAGCACTTGCTCCGGCTCGCAACCGGCCAAATCTGCTAACGCTGTGCAACAGGCGCGAGTATCGGCCAAGCCCCGCGGGCCGGTACCGGCATTGGCGTTGCCGGAGTTGATCAGCAGGTAACGCACCCTGGCGCGGGCGGCATGTTCACGGGCAACCGTGATCGGTGCTGCACAGAAGGCATTACGGGTATAAGTTGCAGCAGTGGTGGTCCTGTCTGGCAGTGCGCACACGACCAGATCGTTTCGGTCTCGATAGCGTATACCCGCGGCAACGCTCGCGAGCCTAACACCCGGGATGCTCGGGATCTTCATTCGTTTTTAAGCCACTTTGCCGTGACACTGTTTGAATTTCTTGCCAGAGCCACATGGGCAGGGCTCGTTACGTCCGACTTTGCGCGTTTCTCGAACGAATGGCTGTTGCTCTTGTATGGTCGTGGGCGAGCGTCGCTTGGCACCATCGACAGCGGCAGGTACTGCCTCGGACTCGAGTTCGGATTCCAATCCGGCAAACAATTCATGCTTAAACTCGAATTCACGCTCGCGAGGCGCCATCGCTGGTTCCGCGTCGGATAGTCGCAGCTCCATTGTTGACAAGGCCTTGACCACATCCTGCTTGATGTTTTCAAGCGTGGCAGAAAATAGATCGAAGGCCTCGCGTTTATATTCCTGTTTTGGATTCTTTTGCGCATAACCACGCAAATGGATTCCCTGCCGCAGATAGTCCATCTGCGCAAGGTGGTCCTTCCATTGGGTATCCAGCGTCTGCAACATCAAGACCTTTTCCAATTGCCGCAGAGCATGCGCACCAACCAGCTTTTCTTTGTTTTTATAACGCTCGGCAGCCTCGATTAGAATGCGCTCGCGCAGAAGTTCTTCATATAATTTCGAATCCGAGTCGAGCCACTGCTGAATCGGCCAATCGCCGCCAAGTGTATCGACCAATGCCGAGCTAAGACCGGGCACATCCCATTGCTCTTCGAGGCTCTGCGGCGGAATGTATAAGTCGATTATTCCGTTTAGAACGTCCTCGCGCATGGCAACGACGGTCTCGGATACGTCATCACCATCCATTAGTTCACGCCGCCGTTCGTAAATGACCTTGCGCTGGTCGTTAGCAACATCATCGTACTCGAGCAGTTCCTTACGGATATCGAAGTTGCGTCCTTCGACCTTGCGCTGGGCATTCTCAATGGCCTTGGTAACCCACGGGTGCTCGATTGCCTCTCCTTCCTGCATGCCCAGCTTCTGCATCATCGAGCCAATTCGGTCCGATGCAAAGATGCGCATTAGGTTGTCCTGTAAAGAAAGGTAAAAGCGACTCGAGCCAGCATCACCCTGACGTCCGGAACGCCCGCGTAACTGATTATCGATACGCCGCGACTCATGGCGCTCGGTACCAATCACATGCAACCCGCCCGCCTCTATTACACGAGCATGGCGCTGTTTCCAACCCGCCACAATCCGATCGCGGTCAGCAGCGTCCACGGCGTTTTCAAGCTCAGCTTCCAAATTGCCGCCAAGCACGATATCTGTACCACGACCGGCCATGTTAGTGGCAATCGTCACGGCACTGGGCTCGCCAGCGCGGGCGATAATACCAGCCTCTCGCTCATGCTGTTTGGCGTTCAAAACCTCGTGTGGCAATTTTTCTTTGGTGAGCAGTTTCGACACCAACTCCGAGGTTTCAATGGAGGCTGTACCGACCAGGGCCGGCTGTCCTCGTGATACGCAGTCCTGGATATCGGCGATAATGGCGCGGTATTTTTCTTCTTGAGTCAGATAGACAAGATCACCCCGGTCTTCGCGAATCATCGGCTGATTGGTTGGAATAACGACCACTTCAAGGCCGTAAATCTGCTGAAACTCGAAGGCTTCGGTGTCGGCAGTGCCAGTCATTCCAGCCAATTTTGGATATAACCGGAACAGATTCTGGAAGGTGATCGACGCCATGGTCTGATTTTCCTGCTGAATCGGCACCCGTTCCTTGGCTTCGATCGCCTGATGCAATCCCTCTGACCAGCGTCGTCCAGGCATGGTGCGACCGGTAAACTCGTCGACAATGATGATCTGAGAATCGCGGATGATGTAGTCAACATTTTTTTGGAATAGCACATGAGCGCGCAAAGCCGCATCGACATGATGCATCAGGATTATGTTGGCAGCGTCATACAGACTCTCTCCCTGATTGAGAATACCCAGTTGAATGAGCATCTCTTCGACCTTTTGATGACCCTCCTCGCTGAGGTAAACCCGCTTGCTTTTCTCATCAACGGAGAAATCACCTGGGCCGAAATCTGGTTTACCCTCTTCATCTTTTATCGGGGCCTGTCGCGTCAGTGCTGGGATGATCTGATCGATCTTGGTATAGAGATCGGTCTTACCCTCTGACTGCCCGGAAATAATCAGCGGCGTGCGCGCTTCGTCGATCAGAATCGAGTCCACTTCGTCGATGATGGCGTAGAACGGATCGCGCTGAAACCGCCCTTCCGGCGTAAGCGCCATATTATCGCGCAGATAATCGAAACCGATTTCGTTGTTCGTGCTGTAGGTGATGTCCGCATGGTAGGCGTCGCGCCGATACACGGGGCGTAGATGCTTGTGACCCTGGGCCTCGCTCGGCTCGTAGTCGGGATCGTAGATGTAGGACGCGGCATCCGGCCCTTTGCCGCCACTCGAGTTGATCACACCAACGCTCAAACCCAAGAAGTGGTAAATGGCTCCCATCCAGACCGCATCTCGGCGAGCGAGATAGTCATTGACCGTGACCACATGCACACCCATCGCCGGCAAAGCATTTAGATAGGCAGCAAGAGTCGCCACAAGAGTCTTACCCTCACCAGTGCGCATCTCGGCGATCTTGCCTGAATGTAGCACCATACCGCCCACCATCTGTACGTCGAAGTGGCGCATACCAAGCGTGCGCTTGCTGGCCTCGCGTACGACAGCGAAGGTCTCAGGCAGCAATTCATCAAGGTTCGAACCCTGTTGCAGACGCTGCCGAAAATGATCCGTGCGCGCGCTTAGATCGGCATCGGATAATGCCGACAGCTCGTCTTCCAGTGCGTTAATCGACAAGCAGGTCTTCATTAAACGCTTGACAAGGCGTTCGTTGCGACTGCCGAACACCTTTTTGAATACATTAAAAGCCATTGGTTGGCGCCTTTGAGAGGCCCTCTGGAACTTGGAAAAATTTGTTTATGATAACGGAAAAGCCCGACCGCGCGCAGCGCGCGGGCCGGGCTTCCAAGCGTCGAGTTAGCTGTCAGAGTCGAGCGACCCGAGATCGTTTACTCAAATCGAGGTAGCGCATCGGATCAACTGCCTCGCCATTGCGACGAACTTCAAAATGTACATGCGGACCTGTCGATCGCCCGGTCGAACCCAGCTTCGCAATGACCTGTCCCTTGCGGACTAGATCGCCTTCCTTCACTAGATTCCGAGAATTGTGCGCATAGCGCGTCTCGAGGCCGTTGGCGTGACGGATCTCGACGATGTTGCCATAGCCGCTCTTGCGAGCAGAAAAGATCACCAATCCATCGGCCATGGCAACAATGTCGGAGCCCTTCTTGCCTGCAATGTCAATTCCTTTATGCATACTGCGGCGACCTGTAATCGGGTGGCGTCGATAGCCGAATTTAGAGGTAACCACGCCTCCAGACAACAATGGCCATCCTTCAGGTACTGTATTCTTCTTAAGATCTCGCTCCATGATCAAAGTTTCAAGCAAAACCAGCTTTTGCTTACGATCATCCAATTCCGCAAGCACCTTGGCTAAATCTTGCGCTACCTCATCCATATGATTCGCGCGCAGTTTGGAATTGTCTGGCCCTCCAGCTGGAGCTGGATTTTGAAAGTCGAATTCGTCTTCATCAAGCCCCGACATTTCCACTAATCTTTGACCCAGGGCATTGATTCTCAGCAATTCTGCCTGCATCTCTCCCACTCGTACCGCAATTGTATCAATGCTGAGCTGGGCTTCGGAATTTTGCAACCGATCAGAATACTGCTTAGGATGCATCAGCCATCCACTCGCATCCCGAGGGCGATCCGTCGTGACTGTTAGTAACTCAGTTGATGCTAGACGGTACTTACCAAGCCAAAAGCCGACTCCACCCGCTGCCATCGCAACCGCCATGATGACAAGCAAGACGACCGAGCTGAAGCCTCGATGTGCCGAACCTAAAGTCCGCTGTTGGACTTTAACCCTATATCGGACAAAAGTACTCTTTGAAAGACTCATATTAGCCCCACTCATTGTTTCTGTTCGTGCTGAGAGTCATTGAATTAACGACCCCTTCCCCAACTTATTTTCATTTTTTTCCGACGTGACGATGACAACTGAGAATTCCCTGTCCCGTAACGTCCGCCATATCCAAACCTTCCTGCGCCATAGCGACGCGATAAGCAAACTTTTGGCAGAAATCCAAGAACGGGCAAATTTGCTGCAACAAGTTCGCCTTCTGATTCCTGCCGACATTAGGCCACATTGTAGGCAGGCTAGTCTTCGCGACCATCTACTGATTGTTTGCGTAGACTCCCCTGCCTGGGTGGCGCAAATGAGACTCTACGCGCCAACGCTAATTAATACATTCAATACCCGGTATCATGAATCACGAACTCGCAAGCTTAATGAATGCCGGATTCAGGTGCTGCCGGAGCCGCCAATGTTTGTGAACACAACTGACAGATCTCCGATCAAGAACAGTTCAGTTGCAATAAGCTCCTTACTGCAGGCATCCAGGTGCGTTATGAACCAAGAACTAGCTGACAGCCTGGCGAAACTCGCCAATACTTTGTCACCAACCGCGTGCGTGCGATCGACATCTGAGAACGTATGATCCTGCGTCATTCGGTGGGCGCCGCAAATCTTCACTCCTTACAGCCATTTCTAATGACGATCCCTTCGGTGAAGATTTGTCCGTATGTTTTGGATCACCTTGTTTGGATTTGGCATCTCCCCCGACGAGGTATCAACTGCTGCACTTAACCTGCAAAAACCGGATGACCATAATCGATCGGCGCCTCGCCCGGATCCTCGAGGCTGACCTCCTCCCAAGCATCCTGCTGCGATAACAGCGCCCGAAGCAGTCGATTATTCAACGCATGCCCGGATTTATGCCCGCGGAAAGCACCGATTAGGGAGTGGCCCAGCAAATACAGGTCACCAATGGCATCAAGAATCTTATGACGCACGAATTCGTCTTCGTAACGCAGTCCGTCATCGTTCAATACACGGAAATCATCGACTACGACGGCGTTATCGAGACTTCCGCCCAGAGCCAGATTTTGCTGCCTCAGCGCCTCGATATCGCGCAAAAATCCGAAGGTTCGCGCCCGACTGATTTCTTTAACGAAAGAGATGGTCGATAGGTTGACTGACGCCTGCTGCGTGCGCGAAGTAAAGGCTGGGTGATCAAAGTCGATGGAGAAACTGACCTTGAATCCCTCAAAAGGCTCAAATCGAGCGAATTTATCTCCATCCTCAACCGTGACTGGTCGTTTGATGCGAATGAATCGTTTTGGCCGATTCTGTTCCTCGATGCCGGCAGACTGGATCAGGAATACGAATGGTCCCGCACTACCGTCCATGATCGGTACTTCCGGAGCGCTCACATCAACATAGGCGTTGTCAATGCCGAGGCCGGCGAAGGCGGACAGCAAGTGTTCCACCGTCGATACCTCGACGTCGCCCTTGACCAAAGTCGTTGACAAACGCGTGTCACCTACATTCGCTGGACGCGCTTCGATATCGACGGCTGGATCGAGATCAACACGCCGAAATACGACACCAGTATCAGGTGCTGCCGGACGCAAGGTAAGGTAAACTTTATTACCTGTATGTAGGCCCACGCCGGTGGCGCGGATCATATTCTTCAGCGTTCTTTGGCGGATCATCACAGTTCCCCCTACGCGGTCGAAACGTCGGCAGTATGCTCAACGTAGGCGGGCGCGTGGTTCGGTACCCAATAACAACATATTCCCGCCGAAGCCAAGGCGCGTCGGGATTACTTTAGGCGCCTATGTTAGGGTTTTCCCGGATGATTATCAAGCACTAAATGGCTAGTCGAGCGAACATCCTGTTTTCGCTCAACTTTATTGTTTAGGGAATGCCCTAGATCAGCATCAATAAATGTGCTGATCAGAGCCAGACAGCGTGGCATTAGTCCGCCTGACGACGCAAAAATGCGGGGATATCGAGGTAATCCAAATCAGCGCCTGCCTGTTCCGCAGCAGCAGCACCTCCACCGGCCACTCGACGCTGACGAATGTAAGCAGGTTGGTCCATATCGCGGTAATCACTGGCCTTGGCCTCCTCGTCATGCCCGCTTACCAAGTGCATCTTCGGTTCTGCATCGCGTGATGCCGCACGCTGCGCGCGACGCTCGCCAAGACCAGTCGCAACAACGGTCACGCGCAGTTCGTCTTCAAGGTCCGGATCAATCACGGTACCCACGACCACGGTGGCCTCTTCGTCAGCAAAATCACGCACGGTGTTGCCAACTTCGTCGAATTCGCCGATGGAGAGACTGAGTCCGGCGGTGATGTTCACCAATATACCCTTGGCGCCAGCAAGATCGATGTCTTCCAGCAGAGGACTATTAATGGCAGCCTCAGCGGCCTCGCGCGCCCGATTTTCGCCGCTGGAAGCGCCGGTGCCCATCATCGATACTCCCATTTCCGCCATAACCGTCTTCACGTCAGCGAAATCGACGTTGATCAAACCCGGACGGGTGATCAATTCGGCAATGCCTTGGGTGGCGTTGAGTAATACATCGTTGGCAGAGCTGAACGCATTGAGCAGACTCATATCCTTGCCGAGTACCTGCAGCAGTTTCTCGTTTGGAATCGTGATCAAGGAATCCACATGCTTTGCCAGTTCCTGAATACCTTCCAGCGCAACCTTGATGCGCTTGCCGCCCTCGAACGGAAATGGCTTAGTGACCACGGCAACGGTCAGGATGCCAAGCTGGCGCGCCACTTCGGCAACCACCGGCGCCGCACCTGTGCCGGTGCCGCCCCCCATGCCGGCGGTGATGAAGACCATATCGGAACCCTCCAATGCCTCCTTGATGCGATCGCGATCTTCATCCGCCGCTTTACGTCCAATCTCCGGGTCTGCACCGGCGCCGAGTCCCTTGGTGATGCCGGCACCCAGTTGCAGGATCGTCTTAACCCTAGCGTTCTCGAGTGCCTGCGCGTCGGTGTTAGCGCAAATGAAGTCCACGCCCTCGATATTTGCAGCAGCCATATGATTGACTGCATTGCCGCCACCGCCACCGACGCCGATGACCTTGATGACCGCGGTTTGCGCTTGGGTATCCATGAGTTCAAACATGAGATAGTACCTCTCGGTTTACTCGTTTCTGTTACTGGAAATCACTGTTGTCCCGTCGGGCTGCGGGACGGTCGTCGCCCGATTGGTTACTGCCAGGCGCGGCGTCCAAAGCTGCGCCAGCTTCTCGGTGATACTAGAAATTACCGCGGAACCATTCGCGCATCCGCCCCCAAAGACCTTTGCTTTCCGCATAGTCGGGACCCGCGGCAAAGCGGTGTTGCTGGGCATAGATCAGCAGGCCGACTCCGGTGGCATAGGCTGGATCGGCGATGGCATCATCCAGGCCGGTAACGTACTGGGGCAGCCCCAGCCGCACCGGCATGTGGAATACATTCTCTGCCAATTCCAACAGTCCTTCTGTCCTGGCACTGCCGCCTGTCAGTACCACGCCGCCTGCCACGCGTTCTTCGAACCCGCTGCGGCGCAGTTCGTCTTGAAGCAGACCAAGCAATTCCTCATAGCGCGCCTCGACTACCTGCGCCAGGTTCTGGCGCGACAACTGCCTGGCGGGTCGCTCACCGATGCTGGGTACTTCAATATCTTCGCTGACGTCTTTTGACGACAATGCACAGGCATGGCGGATTTTGATCTCCTCCGCATGCTGCCGGGGCGTGCGCAATGCCGTGGCAATGTCATTGGTGACTTGATCACCGGCAATAGGGATCACCTTGGTGTGACGGATAGCGCCATCGGTGAACACCGCGAGGTCGGTGGTGCCGCCGCCGATGTCGATGACACAGACGCCGAGTTCCTTTTCATCGTCGCTCAGCACGGAGTAACTGGAACAAAGCTGTCCAACGACCAGATCATCCACTTCAAGGCCACAACGCCGAATACACTTGACGATGTTTTCCGCGGCGCTGACCGCACCGATGACCATGTGCACCCGTGCCTCCAGGCGCACGCCGCTCATGCCGATGGGCTCGCGAATGCCTTCCTGACTATCGATGATGAATTCCTGCGGCAGGATGTGCAGGATCTTTTGGTCTGCTGGAATCGCGACGGCCTTGGCAGCATCAATGACACGTTCCACGTCCGCTTGTACCACCTCATGCTCTTTGATCGCGGTGATGCCATGGGAGTCAACGCTATGAATGTGGCTGCCGGCAATGCCCGCATGCACTGAGTGGATCTCGCATCCGGCCATTAATTCGGCCTCTTCCACGGCACGCTGGATAGACTGCACCGTCGACTCGATATCGACGACCACACCTTTCTTCAGGCCGCGTGATGGATGGGTTCCGATGCCTACCACATCGACCGTATCGTCGGCTTTGACTTCACCGACCAATGCGGCAACCTTCGAGGTACCAACATCAAGCCCCACCACCAGGTTTTTTTCACTTCGTCTCGCCATTCAGTTCAGCTCCGTTCCCGAGGTTTGATTGCGGCTACGCGATCCGGTCCGGCGCCGGCATTGACCCTTGGCAACCAACGGACCGCGAACCCATTGCTGTAACGTAGATCGATGCGCGTCGGTATGCCGATCGCTTCCACCTGCGGATAGGCGGCGAGCAGCCGATCGAAGCGTGTCTCGATATCATCGGTGCCGAGATACAGCTCGGTACCGCCAAGCAGCATCAGACTCCAATCACCGCGGGCATCACGGCGGATGCCATCGATAATCAGACCCAATTCCGCTAGGCGCGGATGCCAGCGACGAAAGTGCTCGAGCACCAACGAGGCCATGTCATCCGCGGCTTCCAACCGAGGCAAGCCCGCAGGCAGGCGACCGTCGCGCGGGCGAAACACGACACCATCGGCGGTTACCAGCCCGTTTTCGCCCCAGCGTGCCACTGCCTCGTGTTCGCGCACCGTGAAAACGATCCGATCCGGCCAAACGCGTCGCACACTGGCGTAGCTGATCCAAGGCAGGTTTTGCACCTCGGTTTGCAGGCTCGCCAAATCCTGCGTCAAAATGCCGCCGCTGATATGCTCGGCGATGGTCTGCCGCAGCGCCTCTTTGGAAAGCCCACGCATTTCGCCATCAATGATCACGACCTGGATTGGGAGCAGTTGGGGCTCCCACTTCAGCGCTATCCACCCGGCCCCGGCCAATGCGCCGAGGATCACCACCGCTGTCAGCAGTCGTGCAATCAGTGCGCTACGGCTTGGCGGCAATGCCACTGTCGGAATCTGATCCGGATGCAAGTCCGGATGAGTGCCTGTTGCTAGGGCAACCGTCGTCATTGCGGCCTCCCCAGACCCTTTGTTTCGAGGCTGGTCGCGAGCACTTGCAGGCACAGAGTGTCGAAGTCGATGCCGTCTGCCTTGGCCGCCATCGGCACCAGGCTATGATCGGTCATGCCCGGCACGGTATTGACTTCCAACAATTTCGGCATGCCGTCGGCATCCAGCATGAAGTCTACCCGGCCCCAGCCCTGGGCACCGACCGTATCGAAGGCACGCAGGCATAGGGATCGCAGCGCTTCCTCCTCGACAGCGGAGAGACCACAGGGGCACACATAGCGGGTGGTATCGGCGCGATACTTGGCCTCGAAATCGTAGAACAACTCGGGCGTCTCGATACGGATCAGGGGCAGCGCACGACCGTTCAGAATTGCACAAGTGAACTCCGCCCCTGGCAGCCATGGTTCAGCCAATACCCTGTCGTCAAAGCTTGCCGCTGCGCGCCACGCGGTTTCCAGCTCGGAACTGTTCTCAGCCCGCGCCATGCCGATGCTAGAGCCCTCCTGAGCAGGCTTGATCATCAGTGGAAAGCCAAGCGCCGCAGCGTTGGGCAGATCGTCGGCGCTCTGGATCAATGCAAACTCAGCGGTTGGAATACCGGCACCCGCCCAGGTCAGCTTGGTTCGATATTTATCCATGCCGATCGCCGAACCGAGCACACCGGAGCCGGTATAGGGCATGCCGATGGTCTCCAGAGCGCCTTGAATGCAGCCGTCTTCACCGCCGCGTCCGTGCAGAATAATGAAGGCACGTTCGAAGCGACCATCACGCAAGACTTCGAACAGGTCGCGGCCAGGATCGATGTCATGTACATCAATACCAAGTCTTTGCAACGCGGCAAGCACTGCGGCTCCGCTTTTCAGCGATATCTCACGTTCGGCGGCATGGCCACCCATCAACAGGGCTACTTTGCCGAATTGGACGGATTCTTGGCTCATCAGATTTACTCTCCCACCCGACGGACCTCGGGTATCAGTCGAATACCGCTGGTGCGCATCACGTCGGCCTGCACTCGCTCGATCAACAGGGTAATATCCTGGGCGCTGGCATCGCCGGTGTTGATGATGAAATTGGCATGCTTGGGCGACACCTGCGCGCCACCCATGCGCACGCCCTTGAGCCCGGCTGCCTCGATCAAGCGCGCTGCATGGTCGCCAGGCGGGTTGCGAAACACTGAGCCACAGCTCGGTAGTCCGATGGGCTGGGTTGCGGTTCGGCGCTCCAATAGAGCGCGGATGCGTGCCTGGGCGGTCTCGGTATTGCCGAGTTCCAGTACCCATTCCGCCTCCAGAAACCACTCCCCATCGGGGATCGACACATGGCGGTAGCCAACTTCGAAATCCGCTGGCGGACGCTCGCTCACCAAACCACGACGATCCAGGGTTCGAACCAGGGCCAGGTACTGCCAGGTCTCCCCCCCCCAGGCGCCGGCATTCATGGCTAGTGCGCCGCCGATGGTGCCGGGGATGCCTGCTAGAAACTCGAGCCCCACCAACCCGTGGCGCGCCGCAAAGCGCGCTGCCTTAGCGCAGGACACACCAGCCTCCGCACGCAGCCGATTCGGCTCTAGCATCGCCATGCCAGTCAGCCGACCCGTGGTCTGGATAACCGTACCGGCAAAGCCGGCGTCGCTGACCAGAAGATTGCTGCCAAGCCCGAGCCACAACAGCGGCTCGTTTTCCGGCAATGTCGCAAGAAAGGCAATCAGATCCTCGCGATCCGCTGGTCGATACAAACGCAGGGCGGGACCCCCGACGCGCCAGCTGGTGTGACGAGCAAGGGGTTCGTTGCAACGCAGTTCCCCACGCAATGCAAGGCGATCGCCGCTCCCATCGCTCATGAACCAACCCATCCGCATGCACTCGGGCGCAGGCCACCGGCCATCGCACAATAATACAACAGGCCACGGCCTTGACGCAGACAGCGTAAAGACAGACTTTGCATAGAATCAAAAATTTGCATCACCATCGACTCCGCATTGCAGACAGCGCGGTAAGCGACTCGCCAGCCCGCCGATATCGCCAGCACCGGAAACCAGTACCAGATCGTCGTCCAATAGCAGCTTATCGAGCACGTCCGGCACTTCGGATAGGTCCGGCACGAATATCGGTTCGACCAATCCTCGTTGTCGGATAGCACTGGCTAGGCTGCGAGCGTCTGCCCCCGGAATCGGCTGCTCGCCGGCCGGGTAGACGTCGCAGAGCACCAGCACGTCCGGCTCCGACAGCACATGGACGAAATCGTCAAACTGCTCCCGAGTGCGTGAATAGCGGTGCGGCTGAAACACCAAGAGCAGTCTGCGTTCGGGCCAACTACCACGTGCGGCGGCGAGGGTGGCCTGAACCTCCCGCGGATGATGGCCATAGTCGTCGATCAGAGTCAGCCTGCGTGCATCGGCCATGCGACAATGCTGCACGACAAAGCGCCGACCAATGCCCTGAAAGTTCGCTAACGCAAGCTGGATCGCCTCCTCTTCGACGCCAAGCTCCAGTGCAATTCCAATTGCCGCAAGAGCATTGAGCATGTTGTGTCGGCCCGGAAGATTGAGTTCGATCGGTAGCGGGGCAGCCGCATCGTAATGCACATCGAAGTACATCCTGGTGCCCTGTTGACGAATATTGTCGGCGCGAATGTCAGCATCCGCCTCTGTGCCGTAGGTACGCACGGGACGCGCCAGAGTCGGTACCAGCGCAGCGACCTCCGCGTCATCAATGCAAAGCATTGCAAGACCATAGAATGGCAAATGATGCAAGAACTCGACGAAGGTGCTGCGCAGCCGGTTGAAGTCATTCCCATAGGTCTGCATGTGGTCAGCGTCGATATTGGTGACCACGGCCATCATCGGTTGTAGGAAAAGAAAGGAGGCATCGCTCTCGTCAGCCTCGGCGATCAGATATTTACTACTGCCTAGGCGGGCGTTGGCGCCGGCACTGTTAAGCAGGCCGCCGATGACGAAGGTTGGGTCCAGACCGCCCTCTGCCAGCACGCTCGCGATCAGACTGGTGGTCGTGGTCTTGCCGTGGGTACCCGCCACCGCAACGCCGAAGTGAAAGCGCATCAGCTCGGCGAGCATCTCTGCCCGACGTACCACCGGTAAGCGCAGCGCGCGAGCGGCAACGATCTCGGGATTCGTGGCATCGACAGCAGTGGATACCACCACGGCATCGACATCCTCGATTTGGTCGGCGCGATGTCCGATGAAAACCTCGACGCCACATGTGCGCAGCCGCCCCGTTACCGTGCTCTCACGTTGATCTGAACCCTGTACCTCATAGCCTAGATTGGCCATCAGTTCAGCGATGCCGCTCATACCGGCACCGCCGACACCGACGAAGTGCAATCGACGTATGCGACCCATGTAGCTGGCGCTGTGGGTACGATGGGCGTTCATAGGCGGAAACTCTCGTCGCGGTACATCAGATGCACGGCAGGCCGCATTGCGATGGGTGCAAACAGTTCATGCGGCCCTGTGGCCATGCTGACAGCTGGCAACCAGCCATGCCATGTCTCCTCGGCCGCCAGCGCCTGGCGGGTGAAAACGCGGTAGGCGGTAATGCTTTTGATGGAATGATGTCTCATGGCGTCGCCATCTCCATGCAGGCTGCCGCGATGCAATGTGCCGCGTCCGTCTTCGCTTGCTTCCGCGCCATCTCTGCCATCGCCAGGCGTTTGGCTGGATCGGCAAGCAACTCGGTGAGCACCGAGGCCAGGCCTGCTGCGGTCAGATCGCTTTCGATGATCAGGTAGGCCGCGCCGACGTCGCTGAGATAGCGCGCATTGCCGACCTGATGGTCGTCTACAGCATAAGGAAAGGGTACGAACACGGCAGGCAGGCCGGCAGCGGCCAGTTCCGAAACCGTCAGCGCTCCGGCGCGGCAGATCACCAGATCGGCCCAGCCATAGGCAGCCGCCATATCATCGATAAAGGGTGTCACCTCGGCTTCCACCGATGCCTCGGCATAGGCCTGTCGAGCCAGGGACAATGTGCGCTCGCCAGCCTGGTGGCGAACCAGCGGGCGGCTCGAGACCGGCAATCTTGCCAATGCCCGCGGGACTGTTTGATTTAGCGCCCGAGCACCGAGCGAGCCGCCGAGCACCAGCAGTCGAGCTGTTGTGCCACGGCCGGAAAAACGCTCTGCCGGCGGCGCCAATGCGGCAATCTCCGCGCGCACCGGGTTGCCGCTGGTGACCGCATGCCGTCGCCCAGGGAAGCTGTTCGGAAACGCCTCGAAGACGCGCTCGGCAATGCGCGACAGCCATTGGTTGGTCATACCAGGCACGCTGTTCTGCTCTTGGATCAGCAACGGGCGACCTTGCATGCTTGCTGCCAGGCCACCGGGTCCTGAGACGAAGCCACCCATACCGATGACTACCTTTGGATCGCGTCTGCGCAAGATGCTGGTCGCTTCGCGCACGGCAGCAACTAATCTCCAGGGCGCGGCCAACAGAGCTTTGGCGCCTTTGCCGCGCACGCCCTCGATGCTGATCCACTCCATTTCGAAGCCGTGCGCCGGCACCAGCCGCGCCTCCATGCCGGCGCGAGTGCCGATCCAGAACACATCCGCACCACGGGCGCGCAGCACCTCCGCCACCGCGAGCGCCGGGAACACATGTCCGCCGGTGCCTCCGGCCATGATCGCCATACTCAGCGCCATAACACCCTCCGCTCCCGGTGCACACTGCCCTCGGGGATTGGCTCGACCGCGTGGCGGCGTAACTCGAAGTCGATTCGCAGCAACACGGCCACTGTCATGATCGCCACGATCAGCGCATTACTGCCATAGCTCATGAACGGTAGAGGCAGCCCCTTGGTGGGTAGCAATCCTGTATTGACGCCGACGTTGACAAAAGCCTGCAGGCCCAGCATGACCCCAAAGCCGTGCGCCGCGTAACAGGCAAATCCCTGTCCGCTGATGCGCGCGCGATTGCCGATGGTAAATGCACGCCAGGTCAGAAAAGCAAACACACAGATGACCAGCAACACGCCGAGTAGCCCAAATTCCTCGCCCACCACGGCGAGCAGAAAATCAGTATGCGCTTCAGGCAAATAGAATTGCTTTTGGATACCATTACCGAGCCCGACACCAAGCCACTCCCCGCGACCGAAAGCAATCAGCGCCTGGCTGAGCTGGTAACCTGTATTGAATGGATCGGCGAATGGGTCCATGAAAGAGGTAATACGCTGTAATCGGTATGGTTCAATAACGATGAGCCCGATCAATGTCATGGCAACGCCGCAGAACAACAGGGTAAAATTCATGATCCTAACGCCGCCGAGGAACAATAGCCCCATAACGGTAGCAATGATAACCGCGGTGGTACCAAAGTCCGGCTGGACCATAATGAGCGCGCAGGCCAGACCAATCAGCACCATCGGCCGCATGAAACCAACAAAGGTGGTTTGGACATCAAGCTGACGACGGATCAAATAGTCGCTGACGTATAGCACGGCAAAGAACTTCATGAACTCGGACGGCTGCAGATTGAGTACCCCAAGTGGAATCCAGCGAGTGGCGCCATTGACCGTGCGACCGACGCCGGGCACCAACAGCAGGATTAACAAGCCGATTCCGCACAGCAGCAACCAGGGTGCATTGCGTTCCCAAACCTTGATCGGTACCGCAAAGCAAAGAGCGCCAGCGAGCAACGCGAGGATCATCGCAAAGCCGTGGCGCATGACAAAGAAAAACGGGTCCCCGTAGTTGCGATCGGCAATTGGCATCGAAGCCGATGTCACCATCACAAATCCGAGCCCGAGCAGGAACAGCACGCCGAGCAGCAAGCCATAGTCCAGCACCGCATCAAGCGCTTCCACGCGCGGTCGCCGACGTGGACCCGGAGCCGCCTGTGCCCGTGTCGCGATAGCCGAAATCATGCTGCCCACCTCTGTACCGCGTCGCGAAATGCACGACCACGATGTTGATAATCGTCGAACATATCGAAGCTCGCACAAGCTGGTGACAACAACACACAATCGCCGGCGCGTGCGGCTTTGGCCGCCAGACGCACCGCCGCGTCCATATCATCGGCATGGAGTAACTCGACAGTACCGTCGAGAGCCTGCGCTAGGCGTGGCGCATCGCGGCCGATCAGTATCACCGCTCGGGCTGTTTGCCGAACCGCCGCAGCCAGACCGTCGAATTTCGCTCCCTTGCAGTCGCCGCCAGCGATCAATACCGCCTTGCCACGGATCGGGTTCGGCACCAGTCCCTTGAGTGCTGCCACGGTGGCACCGGGGTTGGTTCCTTTGGAGTCGTTGATCCAACGCACCTCGTTGCGGTTCGCCACCAGCTCGCCACGATGGGCGAGACCGCGAAAACTGCGCAGAACCCGGAGCATCGCCGGCAGTTCCAGCCCGCACAGCTGTCCGAGCGCCAGTCCAGCAAGGGCGTTGGCAAGGTTATGCATGCCAGGCAACAGCAGATCGGTGATCGGCATCAAAGGTGCGCGATCGTCGCCGATGCCGCGCACGATCCAAGGCACACCGAGGTGCTCGGCAATGCCAAAATCGCCGGCTTCCACCGGTGCGTTCAGCGTGAATCCGATCTGCTGGCCAACCCCATCGGCGAGCCTTGAAGCGATAAGGTCGTCACGATTCACAACCGCCGCTTGTGCGTGCGAGAAAATTCGCTGCTTGGCCCCGGCATAAGCGGCCATATCCGGATACCGATCCATATGATCAGGAGAGAGATTCAATACAGTCGCTGCCTGCAAGGCCAGCGAATAGGTGGTCTCTAACTGGAAACTGGAGAGTTCCACGACATAGAGCTCGATATCCTCGGCAAGCAGGTCCAACACCGGATCCCCAAGGTTGCCGCCGACAGCGACGCGCCGTCCGGCCTCGCGCGCCATCAATCCGAGCAGCGTCGTCACCGTGCTCTTGCCGTTGGAGCCGGTGATGCCGACCACCGGCGCTTGGACAACCCGAGCAAACAGCTCCACATCGCCCACGATCGGCACGCCCGCGGCCAATGCGCGCTGAATTGGCGGCTCCGCCGTGGATACACCGGGGCTGACGACAATCTGCTCGGCAGCGTCGAAGGCTTGCTCCGAAAAGCCGCCGAGCAGCAATGCCACATCGGGCAATTCAGAGCGGATGCGCTCCAGTTCCGGCGGCATCGGACGGCTGTCGGTTACTGCTACGGTACAGCCCTGTGCATGTAGATAGCGCGCGCAGGACAGACCAGTCTTGCCCAGGCCGACGACCAGGATCTTGCTGCCGGCGAGCGGCTCGACTGGTTTCGATAACCGGTGCGGATTCATCGGATCTTCAGACTCGCCAGGCCGATCAGGACCAGAACCACGGTGACGATCCAAAACCGCACGATGACGCGCGGCTCTGGCCAGCCCTTGAGTTCGTAATGATGGTGCAGCGGCGCCATGCGAAAAATGCGTTTGCCGGTGAGCTTGAAAGAGGCCACCTGCAACATCACCGACAGGGTTTCCAATACGAAGATACCGCCCATGATGAACAACACCAGTTCCTGTTTAGCAACCACCGCAATGGAGCCAAGAGCCGCGCCCAGGGCCAGTGCGCCGACATCGCCCATGAAGACCTGGGCCGGATAGGTGTTGAACCACAGAAAGCCGAGTCCGGCACCAGCGATTGCAGCACAGAAAACAACGACCTCGCCAACATCCGAGACGTAGGGGATGCGCAGATAGGAGGCGATCTCCACATTGCCGGCGGCGTACACCATGATGCCAAGACCGCCGGCCACCAACACAGTCGGCAATACCGCGAGACCGTCCAAGCCATCGGTCAGGTTGACGGCATTGCTGGAGCCGACGATGACAAAGTAGGCAAGCAGGATAAACAGGGGGCCGAGCTGAATACTGACGTCTTTCAGATACGGAACCAGCAGAGCAGTTTCGCTCGGCGTCGTCGCGCTCGTATAAAGATACAGCGCCGCTGTCAGACCGATCAGGGTCTGCCAGAAATACTTCCAGCGGCCGGCCAGTCCCTTTGGATCGCGCATCACCAGCTTCTTATAGTCATCCACCAGGCCGACGATCCCAAAGGCCATGGTCGTAATCAGCACCACCCAAACAAAACGATTGCTCAAATCAGCCCATAAAAGCGAACTGATGGCAATGGCAACCAGGATGAGCGTGCCGCCCATGGTCGGCGTGCCAGCCTTGGAGAAATGCGATTCCGGGCCATCGTCACGCACGGTCTGCCCCACTTTATAGGCACTGAGCCAGCGGATCAGAGGGCGGCCGATGATCAATGAAATCGCCAAAGCGGTCACCACGCCGAGGATAGCGCGCAACGTGAGATAGCGGAACACGTAGAAGCCGCTGTCGTACTGGCCAAGCCAATCGGTGAGCCAAAGCAACATAGTCAGTGGGTCTCCTCTGGCAGGTCGTCACAAAGCGCAGCTACGATCCGCTCCATGGCGGACAGACGAGAACCTTTGATCAGCAGCAGATCCGCGTTGCTCGCCTCGGATTCAAGCGACGCAATCAGTGCCATCTGCTCTTGACAAACCGTTGCCTGGGCGCCGAAGCCGGTCGCCGCCTCAGCCGCAAGAGAGCCGACGGTAAAGAGTCGATCGACGCCCGCAGCGCGCGCCGCCACGCCCATATCGCGGTGCAATCGCCGGCTGTCCGGCCCCAACTCGCCGAAGTCGCCAAGTACCAGCATCGCGCGACCGGGCGCGGCATCCGCCTTGAGATTTACCAGCACATCCACCGCAGCAAGCAGCGAATCGGGATTGGCGTTATAGCTGTCGTCGATAATGCGCAATCCGCCTCGACCGGTACGCGGCTGCAACCGATGCTTGACCGGTCGCAGAGTGGCAAGGCCGTCCTGAATCGCACGACTGGGGATTTCGAGTGCCGCGGCCATGGCAATGGCAGCAAGCGCATTGAGCACATTGTGCTGACCAGCCAGGGCAAGCGAGATCTCGACCGGCTCGCCGTTCAGGCTTGCGGTGAAATCGGTATGAAAACCAGCGTCGTCCCAAATGGAGGTGACCTTGGTCACATCGGCTCGTATCTGTGCGTTTGGACCAGTCCCGAAGGTCAGCGCGCGGCGACCGCCGGCCAGTCTGTGCCAAAGCGGTGTCCAGGGCACATCGGCCATGAAAATGAAGGTACCATCCGGGCGAACGCCGCGGGCGATCTCGCCCTTCGCATGGGCGACGCCCTCGACACTGCCGAAGCCCTCCAGATGAGCGCGACCGGCATTCGTGATCAGCGCCGCCTCAGGCCGGGCGATGTCGGTCAGATAGCCGATCTCGCCAGGATGATTTGCGCCCATTTCCAAAATCAGAAAATCCTCGTCACGGGCGGCAAGCAGG
The DNA here is from genome assembly GCA_016745215.1 of Thiohalocapsa sp. PB-PSB1. Taxonomy (GTDB): domain Bacteria; phylum Pseudomonadota; class Gammaproteobacteria; order Chromatiales; family Chromatiaceae; genus Thiohalocapsa. Next base: position 6,527,330 of record CP050890.1, on the reverse strand, counting down.
CTCAGCGGCATACCGATGTCATTGTTCAGATTGCCTTGGGTGGCGCGGGTTTTGCCCACCTGCGACAGGATCGCCGCGACCATCTCCTTGACCGTAGTCTTTCCATTGCTGCCGGTGATAGCGACCACGCGCGCGGGGATGCGATCACGCCAGGCCGCGGCCAACTGGCCAAGACCGATACGCGTATCGTTCAGCACCCATTGCGGCAGTTCACTGTCCAGCGGCCGTTCCACCATCGCGGCGACAGCGCCATTGGCAGCCGCCTTGGCCACGTAATCGTGGCCATCGAACTGCTTGCCCCGCAGCGCGACGAACAACTGCCCATGGCAGTCGCTCCGGCTGTCGGTGACGACGCCGGTATAGGCAACGTTCGCCCCCTTCAGCTCTCCACCAACGCAAGCGACCGACTCGGCGAGCGTCCACATGTTATTCGTTGTCATAGCCGTTGGCCCCCCGACTCTATCGGCACAGGCGCTCTTTGCGCCAGCATGTTGCACCTCGGTCGCAACCTGCGAGGGTTGCCGATCGTTTGGTTGCAAATCGTTTGGTTATATCGGCTGATCATCGATGCCCCCCCGCTTCACCCCGCGCCGCGGCCAGGCGCAGCGAGCCCTTGGGATCATCCGGCGGCACGTTGTAGAGTCGCAATGCCGCCTGCATGACCTTGGCGAAGGTCGGTGCCGCGACGATGCCGCCGTAATAATGCTTACCCCTCGGCTCGTCGATCATCACGACCATGACAAAGCGCGGTTTGGTAATTGGCGCCATACCGGCAAAAACGGACTGATACTTGCCTTTCGCATAGCCGTGAGCGGTGGCCTTCTTGGCGGTGCCGGTCTTGCCACCCACGCGATAGCCCGGAATCGCAGCGCGCCTCGCAGTGCCCTTGGCCGAGACCACTGTCTCCATCATCATGCGCACGCTGCGCGCGGTCTGCTCCGAGAATACCCGTTCACCCCGCCCAACCACGTCGAGCTTGCGTAGGCTCACCGGGCGTCGCACGCCATCATTGGCGATGACCGCATAGGCTTGCGCCAATTGCAGCGTCGTCACATTGAGGCCATAGCCAAATGCCAATGTGGCATGCTCGAAGCGCGACCAGCCCTCGAAATGAGGCAATAAACCACTGCGTTCACCGGGAAATTGCACCGCTGTCGGCCGCCCAAACCCGAGCTGGTTGTAGACCCGCCACAGCACCGACCGCCCCATGCGCTGGGCGATCTTGACCACGCCGACATTACTCGACTTGGTGATCACCGAGGTCGCATCGAGCACGCCATAGTTGCGGATGTCCCTGACCCGGTTGCGGCCTACCTTCAGAAATCCCGGCGAGGTGTTGATGCGCGTTTCCGGACTGATCATGCCGGCCTCGAGCGCAGTGGCGACAACGAACGGCTTCATTGTGGAGCCGGGTTCAAAAACATCGGTCAACGCGCGGTTGCGACGTGCGTCGGCGGGCTCCCCGCGTCTGGCATTGGGGTTGAACGACGGCTGATTGACCATCGCCAGCACCTCGCCGGTGCGTACATCGAGCAATACCGCCGAGCCCGACAGGGCTTGATGCTCCATCACCGCCCGCTTCAATTCGCGGTAAGCCAAAAACTGCAGGCGTCGATCCAGGCTCAGCGCTAAATCGGCACCATGACTCGGTGGCCTGATCTGTTCCACCTCCGCCACGACGCGTCCGCGACCGTCCTGGATCACCCGGCGCATGCCGGGCTTGGCCCGCAGCAAATCGTTGAAAATCAGCTCAACCCCTTCCTGGCCAATGTCGTCGACGTTGGTGAAACCCACCACCTGCCCGAACATTTCTCCACCCGGATAGTAGCGGCGATACTCGGTATCCATGCCAACCCCCACCAGCTTGTATTGCTCCACCACTTCGGCGACCGCGTCGGAACACCAGGGCTCGATGCGACGACGCAGAAAAATGAAGCGCTTCTCATCCTGCACATAACCGTCAAGCCTCGCCTTCAGCGATGCCGGCTCCACATTCAGCGCATTTGCCAATGCTGGCAGCGCGTCATCGCGTGTGGCCAATGTGGTTGGATCGGCCCATACCGTGGATACAGAGGTGCTGATTGCCAGAGGCTCGCTGTTGCGATCTGTCACCATGCCACGCCGCGCTGCGATTACGCGCTCGCGCAGGAAACGTTTTTCGCCCTCGTCGCGCAAAAACTCATGTTCCAGCACTTGGCGATAAAAAGCAGCCGCGACGACCGACAGGAAAGCCGCGCTCAGCATCAACGCCAATGCCATCCTGCGCATGGCAAAATTCGGTGGCCTGCGACGGGCCAATTCGGCGCGGCGCATGCGCTCCTTCATTTGTTCTCGGGTTGGCGATTTATTACTGAACATGACCTTGCCTCTTTGGCATCGACACCTCCACCACGCGGACCTCGCCACCCTCGGGTAAATACATGTCAAGCTTCCGCCGGGCGTTCTGCTCGATACGGGTATGCGACGTTAACGCCGCCTCCTCGATCTGCAGCCGGCCCCATTCAACGTCGAGCGCATCGCGCTCGGCGCGTACCTGCTGCAACACATCGAATTCGGTTCGCGTCAGATACTTCACCTCGATAACGCCGACGGCCGTGGCCAGTACCGCCAGCATCAGTAGGCCGGTACCTAGCAGCGCTGTCATGCTTGGGGCCGCAAATGCACGATGGTGACCATGAGCGTTCATGCCACACGCTCGGCTGCCCGCAACACCGCACTACGGGAGCGAGGATTAGCCTGCACCTCGGTCGCGCACGCACGTACGGCACCACCGATCGGTCGCAGACGGCGCTGCACTTGCTCGTCCGGAACCGGCAAACGCTTGGGCAACGCCTGACCGCGTGACTCATTGCGGATGAAACGTTTCACCATGCGATCTTCCAGAGATTGAAAACTGATGACGACCAAGCGACCGCCAGCGGTCAGCAGATCGCAAGTCGCATCCAACAGCGTGCGCAATTCTTCGAGTTCGCCGTTGATCTGAATACGCAACGCCTGAAAGGTGCGTGTGGCCGGATGCTTGCCACGCTCACGGGTGGGCACTGCGCGCTCGCATAGCGCTGCGAGACGCGCGGTGGTGGTGATTGGCTGCGCACCGCGCGTCTCGCAGACAGCTCGCGCGATGCGCTTGGCAAAGCGCTCTTCCCCGTAGTCCTGTAATACCCGGACGATCTCGTGCTGATCGGCATTGGCCAGCCAGTCGGCGGCGCTGACACCGGTGTCCGGGTCCATGCGCATATCCAACGGCCCATCGGAAGTGAAACTGAAGCCGCGCTCAGCCTGATCGAGCTGTGGCGAGGACACGCCAAGGTCGAGCAGCAAACCGCTGATGCGACCTGCCAGCCCCTGCTCCGCAGCGATGCGCGGCAGCTCGGCAAAGCGTGCCCGATGTATGGAAAAGCGCTTGTCGACACACGCCAACTCGCGCCCGGCAAGAACTGCATCCGGATCGCGATCCACGGCCAACAAGCGTCCGAGCGGACCGAGCCGCTCCAGAATCGCGCGCGAATGGCCGCCTCGGCCGAATGTGGCGTCGACATAGACGCCGTCTGCGATAACCCCCAAGGCCTGCATACTTTCCCCCAACAAAACCGAAATGTGTTGTCGCGTTTCCATGCGGCTACGTTTGTTCTCCCGTTTTCGTTCTATCTTTTGTTGTTTTTTGGGCTTGTCGTCCATGTTCAGAGGGAGAAATCCGCCGTCGCCGGATCATTGGCAAGGCTCTCGAGATCAAACGTCTCGGCCTCCCGCAGCTTCTCCTGCCACGCCCCCTGGTCCCAAAGTTCGTAACGGTTGCCAACACCGACCAGCGCTACCTGCTTGCCGATCCCAGCGAAATCCCGTTGCGACGGTGACAGCAGGATGCGCCCCTGCGCATCGGGCTGCACCGCCGTCGCATAACCGATCAGTATCCGCTGTAGCACGCGCGTGGCCTCGGCGAACGTCGGCATTGCATTGAGCTTGCGTTCCACCTCGGCAAAGTGCGGTTCCGGATACACAATGAGGCAACGTTGCAGGTCAGCGGTGACAATGAGTTTAGAGTCGCAATACTCTGCCAACAGGCTGCGCTGACTCGCGGGAATTGCGAGCCGGCCTTTGGCATCGACATTCAGGAGTTGCGTACCCCGAAACAAAATTGATCCCCACCGCGGTTGCCCTCTAAAACATGACGCCCGACGTCATTCAGTCTTCCCCACTATTCCCCACTTTGTTCCCCACCTTGCGCCATCTTAGGAAAGGAATCCGCTTTGGTCAAGGGCCATTCGGAACAAATTTGTTTGTTCCTCAGAAACTTAAGAAAACAATATGATACGAAATCGCTGAAAAATAGATTGCTGATTTTTCAGTTATATAACAGCGATACCTAAAGTAATTTCGCATATAGAAAAGTGCGCTCCACGCAGACCGGGGGACGAATAGCGGCGAAAAGACAGGAAAAAGACGGTAAATTGAAGGATAAAGACCGGAAAAACAGAATAGGCGGGGATGAAGCGAAAGCGGACGCTTAGAAATCGCCGATCAGACCCAAGAATCACCAGGATGGTGCGATATGAGAGGCCGATTATGGCCAGCGGAGACCCGTTTGCGAAACGCCCTTTCAGCTCGCCGGGATACGTAAAAATGCACTATATTTTCTTCTCTTACAATCGTTTGATTCCGATCCATGTTGCAACCATAGCCTAACCGGCAGACGGGGTGAAAAATCGCCGGCAAACTATCTGGAGCCATCCGCAAGCGAGCGTTTGAAGCCTCAATCGAATCGGCATCGCCCCAACAGGGCCAAGGCCATAGCGATATTCATCAGTGACAATATTAGATTTTTGTTTGATGAATATCCTACATTCCGCGCGCTCGGTGAAACCATTTACGAAATCATATCCACCCATTTTTCTACGGCCCAGCAATTTCACCCGAGCGCGAACCGCCACCATCCATCCCCCAGGTCGGCATAGGTCGTGATCGGAACTTGCAGCAGATCCAAAACTTGCTTGCGCAAGTCGCTCAGTCCTTTGAGCCTAGTCTGCACCACCTTGCCGGAGCGTTCGATGGTCGCCAGATGGACGCTGTGAAACGAGTCCATGATGGTGCGCCAGGTCGGTTTCTTCGTTTGCATCCCTCGCTCACGCCATCAAATTAGTCATGCAATCAATCCTCCATCCGATGCAGCAGTGTTGTCGACACCGTGATGTTCATTATCATCATGCACAACACCTGCGCTAGGGCGATTTCTGCGCCGTTGTGGTTCGGCACGAACGTGTCGAATAAGCGCGCAAGCCTAAGCGCTTCCATGTCGTATTTTACGAGTGGCAGGATTTCCACTGACTTGATTTTGATCTCCATCGTAGGTTCAAACCTCATCTGATGGATAAAGGTTCGCAATCTGCCTACGTTTGATGGGATTGTCTCGCTGGATTCGTCCATGCCCGAATCATGGCTCTCAATTCCAGTACCCGATGGCCTCGCTCTCGAATGCTGTGCCAGTTCCTGAACTGGTACTCTTCCTTACTTCCGAAGTCGCGACGGGGCTCGCGCGGAATGTAGGGAATAAGCGCCGACCAATCGATTTGTATCGCGATTTCAGCCTAGAGCGCATCTTTTGCTCCCCTAGGCGTGGCAACTTGCATATGATGCTAGAATACTCGAAGTATACAAGATAACCTGCTGAAATTTATTCTGCCACAAAGAGAAGATAGTCGAAACAGCAGGAAAAATACCAAGAAGAAAAAACTTAAATTCCAATGTGTTATAGGCTTATACACCCTTTCTAGTTTAAGTTTTATGTGCTTTGCCAAGCTGCACTGTCGTTGTACTGGCTCTAAAATACAGTGCGAGAGCGACAACTTCCTGCGCTGCGAGAACAGCCTGTGCGATTGCCGGAGAGAAACAGACCAACTGGCGCCGGATTCTCGTTCGCCTTCGCGAAGCGGCAACCCGCCCACGGTCACTCTATGGGCGGGTTGCCGCGACGTCGAGGCCGGGTGAGAAGACAAGCCAGGCGGTCTATTTCCCGATAGAAATCGCCTCAGTTCGCCAACCGATCGCCGAAGTCTTGGAGCGGCACAAATCCGACGGAAATGATAGGTCATTGAGACCGAATCGGGAATTTTCCTTAGTCCGCTCCCGGCGAGCCCTCCAGGAGATAATCAAGCAGATTGGTGATGCGCTTACGCTGTGCCTCGTCGAAGTCGGGAAATGGCAATTCCTGAGCCGATGCCCGCTCGCGCACGCGCTTTTCCGCTGCCTCCTGGCCAAGATTCATGGATACCCTGATCCCGGTTCATGTTTACAGAATACGCGATGGGAGCGTGAAGCTAGGCTGTCGAACTCTGCAGTCTCACTAAAACAAGCGCTTCCCGGTTTATGGATGCCTAGTCGGTGTCGGGATATGCGTCAAGGTCAACATTAGGGATTGGTATCGAGCTGGCTGCTTTGATCGATGAGCGGATTCGATTCCGATTCCGATAGCGACACCGACACCGATGAGGCTTCCCCAGTGCGTTCGATGATGCAATCCAAGACCCGGAATCGGTTTGGCATCAAAACTCAGGACATTTCGACAGCCTAGCGTGAAGCCTGTTTCCGCCGTCTGGTTCACGAGCTTCATGACCTACAGCATGACGTCCACTTGCACAGCAAAAGATTGCGAATAAGCGGTGGTGCGGATGTAAGCGCGCAGTTTGAGCGCAAGCTCACGCTCGCGAAACCCTGGGAAACGAACCCAGATCGGATTGTCGGCGGCGTGGATCGTCACGGGGTGTCCGTGCAACAACTCGCGCAGCTTGGCGAGTACATAGCAAGGCTGATCGCTGCTGGTCTCGTACGCAGGGCAATACGCAGTTGCAGCAGAAAGAACTCGCTGGCGCTCAGGTTGATCCTATTGCGCTCGGCCAGGTCGGCGTTGGGAACGATGATCAGCAAGCGGTGGAACTGGCGGATTTTGGTCGACCGCAACCCGATGGCCTCGACATTGTCGACGAGGTTCCAGCCTTGGCCATAAGGCTCGTCGAACCGGCATAGATCCCCAACCCGGATCGGCCGGTCCGCGAACAGGTTGAGCGCGCCGATGAAATTCTCGAGAGTCGGACAAGCCGCCAGCGCAATGGCCAGACCAGCGACGCCGGCGCGGGCAATGAGACCGTAAACCGGGATACCCAAGTCATGGGCGACGCGCGAGGATCGCGAGCACGCCGACGACCCTTGAAATCAAAGGGATCAGACTTGCATCCAGGCTTTTCTCGCAGACGCGGGACGAATCGATGGCGGCATGGGGAACCTAGGCGGCGATCCAGATCAGCGCAACGTCGATCCCGCATCTGATCGTCGAGAAACACGCATAAAAGATACATCAGCCCAGCAAGGTGAACAGAGTGCTCAACCTTCGAATCAACCTGACTGGACGCCTATCCCAATTGCGACGCCGCGCCCAGCGCCACACCAGAGCCAGCATCAACGCTGTGAGCCTTAGGCTTCGAACGACCAAGAACCATTTCCAGATTGCCTGCCCGGCGATCGGCTACTGAAAAACCACTCCGGGAGCGTAACCACCAGGCATAGCGTCAGCATTCAACCGAAGGAGCGCAGTAGGAGCTCACGGATAGCTTCACCTGCTGTGGATGTCCTTCACCTGCTTGATGTCCTTCACCTGCTTCACCTGCTCGCTTGGCGACCAGCAACTCCCGGAATTGTTCCCAGCGTGACGGCATCCAGTGCTCCCGTCGGGGCGAGGCTGGTAGACGATTTGCAATTGACATGCTTTTGTGTTCTCGCTAGGGTTTCCGCAGATACTTCCACTATTTGCATGGTGTTCAAATCGAATCATTTGACATGCATGCAAGCTGAACGGCTAATTGTGCATACAAATCGATGCATTTGTCTTGGACGCAAGTGAACTGTTCACTTTGCGTGCTTAATGAATATACTGTTAGCTGCGAGAAAAGCGCATGGATATTCCTCTTAGCATTGAATCCATTGTGTCGGGTCTGGCGACTGCCGCCATTATTGCAGGTGGGGCAGTAGTTTGGAGACGGTTGCTACGAGTTCCAATATTGAATTATTTTCACGCAACGTAAGACGTCAAAGGAACTTGGTCCGCTCAATGGCCACATGGCCGAGAGGAACTCATCATAGACTATCAAGCTGGCAAATTCGTATCCGGAATTCGCACTTTAGGTTTTGACCCGCCCAAGGGATATGCGATTGAGGGCCAAGTTGTCGGGGACACCATCGTTGCCCACTGTACTCCAAAACACAAAGGTGAAAGCATTGCGGGTACGCTAACCCTACAGATTATTGAAACCGGGCATACCATGAGAGGTAAGTCTACTGGAACCGAACCAAGCCGTGATGGAGTATTTTGCGCTGATAACCAGTGGACGCGTAAGCAGTATATAAGCAGCTAACAAAAGCTTCCAGCGGATGCTCCTAATGTCGCGCCGTTGAAGCTCACGTTAGCCCACGAAGACATATAGCTGACGGCAGACGGGATATGCCCGCCAACAAGCCACGCAACCGTCGTTACAAGGAGGTACTCCATCACTACCGCCGGAGCATGAAATGCCAACCGTAATTGACCTAGACGACATCACCGTTCCGGATGCCAAACTGCTGCAGGCCGGTCTCACCCACTTTGGTTTCTACAGCGGCACGATGTTCGGCCGTCCCGGACCCAAGACTAAAGATGCCTACGCGCGTTACACAAGCGCTTCAGGACCTAGGGGAGGGGAGCCGCCGACTCCGGGCGCCCTGCTCACCTATCCAGCAACCGTGATGAGGGAGTTAGATTTCCCAGGAAACATCGGACAGGGTGCCACAGGACACAAAGCCCGCCGGGTTCAGGAATGGTTGACGATTCACGGACAGCGTACTGCGATCGACGAGGATTTCGGCCCTGCCACTGCGCGCGCGGTAAACGCCTTTCAATCCGCACACGGACTGACCCGTACCACTGGTGGTGAGGTAGATAAACCAACATGGGACGAACTTGTCTCGCCAATGATCCGAGCGTTTGGCAAGATTAGTCCCGCCAGCAGCTACGACGTAACCGTCCGCGCCATCGCCGAGCAGCACCTACGCGAGCATCCGATCGAACTGGGTGGTGCCAATTGCGGTCCGTGGGTCCGAGCCTACATGGACGGAAACCAGGGCAGAGCTTGGCCTTGGTGTGCCGGCTTTGTAACCTTTGTACTCAAACAGGCGGCTCAAATACAGGGAGGGTCTCCACCGATTAAAGGTTCGTTTTCCTGCGACGTACTCCAACGCCAAGCGGAGCAAAATGGGCGTTTCGCTGAGGGGAGATCGATAGCGGACCTATCTACTGGCGGACTCGGCGACTGCTGTGTCTTCCTTGTAAGACGCACATCGTCCGATTGGACACACACTGGTTTCGCCATGGACATGGACAGAAGCACGTTCGCTACCATTGAAGGCAACACCAATGACGACGGGGTCCGAGAGGGTTACGAGGTCTGCAAGCGGGTCCGTGGTGGGTCGAAAATAGACTTCATCAAGATTGCTTGACCCGTCGTGGCCGCGCCAAGTGGATGTGCACATCTTGCATGGCCCTTGGCGCAGGCGGTCGCAGCAGCGTGTAAGCCAGCAACTCGGGCTGCCGGCGCTGCCCCATCACAACCGAGATCTGATATCGATGCCCACGAAAACACCGGTTGTGCTGGCCTGCCTGCTGCTCGGAAGTAGCGCCACGCAAGCACAGAACGCCTACACACCGCAGCCAGGCAGTGAGGAGCGCAAAGCGATCCTGAACGCGGCCCGTCCGACAGTCGCCGCGGATCTTAGCTATAGGGGCAAGTTGCGATTCTTGGTCAAGTCTCTGCTAGTCTCTGGCGATTGGGCGCTTCTCGTAGCAGAACCCCAGACGCCATCCGGCACTATTCTCCACAAGAACTGCCTGGGCGCTGATGATACGACCATGGTGCTGCTCAAGCGCAGCAAAGTAACCTGGAATGTTGAGCGGGGCGGAACCACATGCGATACCGACGTCTTCTGGCTAGAATGGCCATCGGAGGCAGGGGCACCGGCGGCGATCTTCCGCTTCAATGAGAAGAGTGGTGCCGATTGAAACACCCGGCTCTCCGGCAAGAGTAATGCTGGCGAAGCAGAAAAGAAGACAATAGGCGAACTCAACTTGTCGACGCCCAAAATTAGAAGCACGGGCTAACGGGCGGCGGGCCAGCCTTGACGTTATCGCACCGAAGCGAAGAAAACGGGGACAGGCCACCTTTTTCAGCATGAGCGCGATTCTGTAAAACGCGGAAAACGTGGTCTGTCCCCGTTTTTCGCTGAAGCGGCTCGGCGTTGCCCGCCCCCGCATCATCGAGCCATCATGTGTCCAGCCGCAACTGGTGTTTGCATGACCTCCGTTGTTCGCTTGATGAGCGAGTACAACTGAGGAACCGGGTGCGGGAAAACTGCATGTCCGGGTCTGTGGCGGGGGCTCCGGGTAACCGGAGTCCCTACGCCGGAGGCGTTGATTGGCGTCGCACTCAAACTAAATGTTGCCCCACCAACCCCGGCAGCCTACACTTCGGAAACCAGAACTCCTCTTTCATTGACCTGCGTGAGGCCTATCACGTGAACAAGTTCCCTGCGGTACTATCGCTGTTGCTGATTTTGATCCTTCCCGCTCAGGCGGCCGTTGTATTGACGTTCGAAGGCGTGGGAGATCTCGCCTCTGTATTGGAATATTACAATGGAGGTGCGGACAGTGCCGGGAACTCGGGTACCGATTATGGTATCTCTTTTGGCCCCAGCTTCTTCGGACTCGTCGATCAAGACGTCGGCGGTAGCGGCAACTTCGCCAACGAACCTTCGGCCTCCACCGTGCTTCTCTTCCAGTCGGCACCTGCCGTGCTCAACGTACCGGCAGGATTCGATACGGGATTCTCCTTCTTCTACTCTGCCGTCACGGCCATTACGGGCGCCGTCAATGTCTTCGATGGGCTGAATGCCACGGGCACCCTGCTCGCGTCCTTCGATCTGCCGACTCAGTTCAACCAGGATTGCGTTGGCGACCCGACTGGCGCCGCCTGCAATTGGGATCCGATCGGTCTTGGCTTCGCCGGTACGGCATACTCCGTCGACTTCAGCCCTGCTGCCGGCGTGGTCGGCTTCGACAACATCACCTTCGGCCGGGCAACGCCGGGCGCACCAGACCCCGTACCGGCACCAGGTACCCTGGCTCTATTGGGTTTAGGCCTGGCAGGGTTGGTCTTACGGCACCGGGGCCAGGCTCAATTAACGACAACGCGAACACGTAGAATCGCCCAACGAATAAGGTTGGATCGCGCGATCTGAATCGTTCATTGGACGAGCCCGGGTGCGAGGAAACATGGGGGAGGCATAGAAAACAGCTTCCGTGAAGCAAAAGAAAGAAAAGAGATACCCACTTTACTTTGCAATCAAAGTGGGTGTCCTTTTTGTCTTTTTTGTCTTTTTCCTTTTTGTCTTTTTGTCTTTTTTTGTCTCTTTTTGTCGGGTGTCCTTTTTATCGTTTTGTCGTTTTGTCGGTTCATTTGTCGAGAAGACAGTGGCCGACAGCCCTTCTCCCAGGAAATGCGCGGCGCTCGCGTCCGCTCCGCTGGCATCATTTGCCGGGTCGCCCGCAAGCGGGCTCCTACGCCGACCGGCTGCCACGGCTGGTCAAGGTCTGCTTGTGGGCGAGGCGCCTTGGCCCCTCTGCGTCTCTGCGTTGAATTCTTACATTTTTCGAAGGCAGCACCCGCAGGTTGGCGCGCTGGCTCAGGATCAGTTAACGATCATTTCAAGGCGATACTTGGCTGCCTCGTCGCGACGGGCCGCATTGCGCATTAGGTAGACGCGGATTTTGTAGTCGCCGCTCGCCGGCAGCGTGCCCTCGAACTGATTGCCGGAAATGGAGCCGATGAACATCGCCTCGTTCGTCTTTCCGGGCGCGATGACGTTGAAGTAATTGGACCTGTTGTCGGTGGCCATGCTGACGTTCATGAGTTGACCCTCGCGGGCACCGAGCAGGTAGTCGACGGACTCGTAGCCCCGAATGCGGCCCTCGACGGTGGCACTGCTCGCACCCTTGTGGAAGCGCACGCGCTCGGTGCGGATATCATCGGCCAGCACCGTGTTTGCGGCCAGCAAGGCGGCGACGAGCGAGAGGAATAGGCGTGTCATGGTGAGATCTCCTGTGGTTTGGATTGAAATTCGGGGGTTTGATCCGGCCGGGCAACAGGGAACGAATCCGCGCTTGCACTATCCGCCGGTGTTGACGAAGTCGTCCGGTCATGTTCCGGAACGAACTCACAAGCTCGTTCTGTAGGTTTGCACCGGGATCAGGGCCATAGCAAGTCCAGCAGCCAGCGACAGCAGCAGGTCCAGCAGGTAGTGGACCCGGCGGAAGCGGTCCTGGATAGACCGAGCCCTTGCTGTTGCAACGTGCATCTTGATCTCCGGTGACCGGGTGATGCTGATGCACAGCGCACAAGCGTGACGATAGCTATCCAAATTGACAGAACTCGGCGCCGGAGACAAGCGGGAAACAGCTTCGGGGATTGGATTAGGGCGATTTCTGGCGCGGCATCAGGGGCGCGCACAGGCTGAGGGCTGAGCAGCCACGAGTCCGCAAGGTCAGGTAGAGCAAAGGCCTGTCATTTTGCATGCGTGCCAACGATCGAAATTTGCACAGCCTCTGATCCGAGGCTCAGTCCAGCCCCAGGCCCTCGTCTTTCATTCAAAGCACTTGCTCGACCGGGATAAAGGGGTACTTCAATGCCTGGGCGACTGCCTCGCAGGTCACCTGTCCGTCACAGACGTTAAGGCCCTTGCGTAGGTGTGGATCATCAGATAGGGCCGTTTTCCAGCCCAGATCGGCTATTTTCAGCGTAAATGGCAGCGTGGCATTGTTCAAAGCGTAGGTCGATGTGCGCGCAACCGCCCCTGGCATGTTCGCAACACAATAATGCACCACACCCTGCTCGATATAGGTCGGGTCAGCATGGGTGGTCGCCCTGGAGGTTTCAAAACAACCGCCTTGGTCGATGGCCACGTCGACCAGCGCCGCCCCGGTGGGCATCTGGTCGAGCATCGAGCGGGTGACCAGCTTTGGCGCCCTGGCGCCTGGGATCAAAACCGCGCCGACGACCAGGTCTGCTTGAAGCACATGATCGAGCAAAGCCCGGCGCATCGAGAACACAACCTTTGCTCTGGCCTCGAAATGGTTGGCAAGACGCTCCAGTGCCGCCGGGTTGCGATCCAGAATCGTCACATCCGCATGCATACCGACCGCCATCTGAGCGGCATTAAAACCGACCACACCGCCGCCGATGATCACCACCTTGGCGGGCGCAACACCAGGTACACCCCCGAGCAGTAAGCCGCGTCCGCCATGGGATTTCTCCAGCGCTGCCGCGCCCGCCTGAATCGACATGCGCCCGGCCACCTGACTCATGGGCTTGAGCAGTGGCAGTCCGCCAGCGCTGTCGGTGACCGTCTCGTAGGCAATACAAACCGCGCCGGAATCCACCAGATCGCGGGTCTGATCCGGGTCCGGGGCCAAGTGCAGATAGGTGAACAGGATTTGCCCCTCGCGCAGAAGCGCGCGCTCGACGGCCTGGGGCTCTTTGACTTTGACGATCATCTCGGCCCGCTCGAAGATTGCCTCGGCCGAATCCACAACATCGGCACCAGCGGCGCGGTAGTCGTCGTCCGTCGCCGAGATGCCCAAGCCCGCTTCTGTTTCCACCAACACCGAGTGGCCATGATGCACGGCCTCGGCGACTGACTCGGGGGTCATGCCAACCCGGTATTCGTGATTTTTGATTTCTTTTGGGATTCCGATTTTCATTTGTACTGGACCTCGGCAATCGATCGGTTAACTGGCGCACGGCAGCCAAGCAGGCATTCTGTTTTCTCGCTGGGGATGCAATGGTAGAGACTCGTTTTTGTTCATTATTTATCGTAGAACAGGCAATCGACAGCGACTTCCAAAGCCTGCTCCAAGCAGGTATCCTAAACGGATCGATTTTGGACCAACAACAAGCCACTGGGCAGGCCTGAATTCGAGTTCCAATCTATGTAACCCGGTCTGTGTAACCCAATCCATGCAACCCAATCCATGCAACCCAATCCATGCAACTCAGTCTATGCAATCAAGTGCCGATAATGTCGGCGCTTGCCATATCGGCCAAACAGTCTGATCGGTGTCGAACGCCCCGGAGGCCCAGATTCGTGCGCTGCTTACAACAAGATCATTCCGATACAGTGCACCTTTTCGCACACCGATTGCTGCTCGCCCTGATGCTTCTGATACTTGTCATGCTATACGGCTGCGGCGGTGAAACCGGCACGCGAGCATCGCGACCGTCACTCAAGCCAGTGCAGGCGCAAGCAGATGGCCTGTCTATTCGCTTGACGGCTGCGCATCTTGCCGATGCCTCTACGCCAGGGGTCGATCCGGGCTGGTTGGAGTACCAACTGCAGATTGAGAATCGCGACCAACGACCGGTGATGATCCGCAATGTCAAACTGTTGACCCCTTCAGGACGTTATCTCGATTCGGCTGCGGACTATGGCGAATTGGCCGAGCCACCGGACGTAGCGGCGGATGTGGCCGAGCAGGTGGCCTTGCGCGGCGCAAGCATCGCGGCTGGGCAGTTCATCCCGTTTGGCGGCTCCATCGTCGGTATCCTGTCGGGCGCCGCATCGGCGGTGTCCGCGCAAGACGAAGCTAAGGCGCGGCGTGCTTTTAATCTGCAACGGATCAAAAACGTCGAGTTGGCTGCCGATGGCCAATTCAGTGGCAGCGCCTTTCTGCCCTGGATTGCACAACCGAGGGCCTTGGTGATCGACTGGGCGCGGGACGATGAGACCGGACGAGTTGAGCTGCCGTTGCCTGCAAGCCATCGCGGCGAGCCGGAATAAGGCGATTGCCGGAGAGAAATAGATCAACCGGCCGCCTAAGCATCCGCGAGCCGCTGTTGTAAACCCACCGCTTAAGGCGATTTCTGTGGAGAAACCTACCACCTGGCTTGTCTTCTCGTCCGCCTTCATGGTCGCGGCAACTCATCCATAGAGCGACTATGGGCGGGTTGCCGCTGCGCGAAGGCGAACGAGAATCCAGCGCCAGTTGGTAGATTTCTCTTCGGCAATCGCCTAAACCGGCAGCAGCTGAACTGACACGTCTGGTAAACCCATCACTCCTAAATCTCCCCGATCGCCCTCCCCATCGTCAAGAATCTGCCGTCGGTCGCCTCGTCCTTGACAAATGCGGACTTGATTTGCCCGAACAATGAAGAGCTGTTTTTGGTTCTACGGCATCACAGCGTTTTGCGGTACTATATTATTTAACGCTTTCCAGGACTGAAGCCGAAATGTTGCCCAATACCGGTCGACCCTTGTCATCAGCACAGTTTGACCAAGGGTTCTTCGGGCCCACATTAACTATCACTGCAGCGCATGTATCCGCGCCGCAGGCGAGAACCCTACTGCCTGGAATATGCGCTGTCCGTTCTGTAATTCCGAGAATCTACCATCTCGACAATTCTGCTGGGCTTGTGGCAAACGCCTGCCGCGATGCGCACAATGCGGCTTTATCAACGAGCCGGATGCATCCTATTGCGGTGGCTGCGGCATTTCACTGGCTGCTGGTGCTGAGGATGTTGCCCTGGCCCCTTCTCTGCTGCAATCCACCGCGGCTCCGGCGCAGCAACCCCCAGCGGTTCCAGCAGCAGGTGCAGGGCCAGTTCCGGTAACGACCCTGGCCGCCCAGTCCATGGAGGGTGAACGACGACAGATCACGGTGATGTTTTGCGATTTGGTCGGTTCGACCTCTTTGTCGAATGCGCTGGACCCAGAGGATCTGCGCGAGGTCATTCGCGCCTACCAGGCCACGGCCACTGCCAGTATCGAGCGCCATGCCGGCTTCATCGCCCGCTACATGGGTGACGGAATTTTGGTCTACTTCGGCTATCCAGCGGCAAGCGATGACGATGCCGAGCGCGCCGTGCGCACGGGGTTGGATGTGGTGGCCGAGGTATCGCGTCTGCGGCCTTTGCCGGAATTGCAGATTTTGGCCAGAGTCGGCATCGCCACCGGTCTTGCGGTGGTCGGCGATCGCATCGGCAGCGGCATGGCGATGGAGGAGGCGGTGGTCGGGCGCACGCCAAACCTGGCGGCCCGCTTGCAGGGATTGGCCGAGCCTGGAGGCGTGGTCATCTCGCGGGAAACACGCAACCTGGTTGCCGACCTGTTCCACTGCCGCGATCTCGGCGAACGCTCTCTGAAAGGTTTTGACGAGCCGGTGGAGGTCTGCTCCGTGCTCGGCGAACGGATCGTGGATAACCGCTTCAAGGCCATCCGGCCCAGCTATAAAAGGGTGCCCTTGATCGCGCGCGAGCGGGAACTCGAACAGCTGCAAGCGGCTTGGCAATCTGCCCGAGACGGCAGCAGGCAGGTGGTGATGGTGCGTGGAGCACCAGGTGTTGGCAAGTCGCGGCTGGCCGAAGCATTGCGCGACTCTGCCGCGGCGCAAGATCACGTCGTGTTGCACTATTATTGCGCCCAGCGCTTTCAGAATACGGCCTTGTTTCCGATCACCAACCAGATCAGGGAGAGCGCCGAGCTGAAAAAGAGCGACTCGCCCGACACCTGCCTAGATAAGTTGGAGCAGTTGTTCGAATCATCCAGCGCTGAAGCCGGCGGCGATCCATCGCAAACGGTACCCTACCTGGCCTCGCTGCTGTCCATCCCGCTTGGAAACCGCTATCCGCCAGTGTTGGTGACACCGGAAAAGCAGCGCGAACGCGTATTCCAACTGTTGGCCGCAAAACTGACAAGTTTGGCTCGAGATCAGGCTGTCTTGATTTTGTTCGAGGATCTGCACTGGATCGATCCAACCAGCTTGCAATTGCTGCAACAGCTGATCGGACGCATCGTCGAACTGCCGGTGTTATTGTTGATGACCAGCCGCCTGGAATTCGATCCCCCCTGGGAAGCGCTGCCGAACCTGACGACAATCGAGTTGCCGCACTTGGACCGGGATGACAGCCTGCAGATCATTGCTAGTATCACCGGTGGCAAAGCGTTGCCGCCGGCGATTGTTCAACAAATCCTCGCCAAGAGCGATGGCATGCCGTTATTCGTCGAGGAAATCACCAAGAGCGTATTGGAGTCCAATCTATTGCAAGAGTTAGCGGACCGCTTCGAGCTGACCGGTCCGCTGCCAAGCTTTGCGGTGCCGAGCAGTCTGCATGACTCTTTGATGGCACGCTTGGATCGTCTGGATTCGGCCAAAAAGGTGGCCCAGATTGGCGCAGCGATCGGTCGACAATTCTCACTGGATCTGCTCACCGCAGTGTCGTCGCTTTCCGAAACAGAATTGCGCCCCGCAATCCAACGCTTGATCAACTCCGATCTGGTCGAATGCCAGGAGAGCGAGGGCGAGCAAATCTGCATTTTCAAGCATGCGCTGCTGCAAGATGCCGCGCATGCCACCATGCTGCGCCAAACGCGGCAACATCTGCATGGCAAAATCGCGATCGAATTAGAAAAACGCGCAAACAGCGGGGTTGATACCTCGCCTGAAGTGCTGGCGCATCATTTCGCCTTGGCTCGTATGCCGGAAAAGACCATCTTCTATCGCCAGCAGGCGGGCATACTCGCCAACTCGCGGGCGGCCTATACGGAGGCGACCCACCACTTTCGTTCAGCAATCGAATTACTATCGCAGTTACCCAAGAGCACGACCCGCAATCAGCTGGAACTCGAGATTCGACTGTATCTTGGCCTGAGCCTTTCCGCTACGCGTGGCTATGCCGCACCGGAGGTGGAGGATACCTATCAGCGCGCACGCGAGCTTAGCCATATCCTCGCCGACAGCGTCGATCTCTTCCCGGTGATCCGCGGTCTATGCACCTTTTATCTCGTGCGCGGTCAACTCGCCACCGCCAGCGAACTCGCCGAGCAATGTGTGCGTCTGAGCGAACGAAGCCAGATTCCCGCCCATCTGATCGAAGGCCATACAGCCCTGGGCTACACCCGATTCTTCATGGGCAATACACAGCCGGCCAAAGCCGCGCTCGAGCGGTCTGTGCAGATTTACCGACAGCACCAAGGCCAAGAACTCGACTATCCGACCAGCCAAGACCCCGCAATCTCTGATCTGAGCCTGCTGGCGCTGATCTCCTGGATGCAGGGACAGGACATGGAAAGTCGGCGCTGCAGCAGCGAAGCCATCGCTCTTGCAGTCCAGCTCAAGCGACCTTTCAATCTCGCCTATGCCCGTTGTTTTGCGGCGATGTTCCACAATATGCGCCACGAACCCGAATCCGCCCTTTCGCAGGCCGAGCAAGCAATTGAAGTGTCCATGCACTATGGCTTCGATATTTGGGTGGCCGCCGGCTCATTGCATGCGGGCATCGCCAAGGCTGCACTTGGCGAGATGGAACTGGATGGAAGCATGTTTGGCCAGGCAATATCTGGCGAGGCAACATCGAGTGAGACAATACAGGCCGGAGAATTGGTGCAGGCCAGATTGGCAGCGTGGCAGGCGGCAGGAGCAAGACTCAACCGTTCGTTCTTTTTGGCCGGCCTTGCCGAGGTTCGTTGGCATTATGGACAATTACAGGAAGCATTGGCCGCGGTCGACCAGGCAATCGATCATGCAGCGCAGCATCGCGAGCGATTCTACGACGCGGTTTTATTTCGCCTGCGTGGTGAACTGCAGGCAGAAATCGGCGGTGCTCTAGCCGAACAGGCGGAGGCGGATCTGCTGCATGCAATTGAAGTCGCACATGGACAGGGCGCGCGCATGTTGGAGCTCGAGGCTCACGCCAGCCTGCATGAATGGGGTCTCCGCCATGGTCATCCCGGGTCGCAACGCGAGGCGTTCCAATCACTGTACCAGGAGCTTGCCCCGATTTGTGCCGAGACAATCCCGATCCGCAAGGCGGGTAGATTGCTTGAACAAGCAGTGCCCCAGAGCTAATTCACAAATAGCCGGAATCGTGTCGCGGGCTGAACTCATTGACAACGATGCGAAAGGGTGTTGCCTTCAAAGAATGTAAGGATTCACCGCAGAGATGCAGAGGGGCCAAGGTGCCTCGCCCGCAAGTGGACCTTGACCAGCCGTGGGAGCCAGTCGGCGTAGGAGCCCGCTTAGGGCGAACCGACAAATGATGCCAGTGGAGCGGACGCGAGCGCCGTGCCTTTCCCAGGAAAAAGGCTGTAGGCCACTGTCTTCTCGACGACTGAACTGAAGATACCCCAGGGTGCAGCCCGCCCAGCGCGACTTGATCGAAATTGGGATCGGGATCGGGATCGAAAAGACATGACATCAGGGCGTGAGAAACCTGATGTTGACCGGGCCGATGTTGACTGGACGGATATTTACCGGACGGATATTTACTGGACGGATATTTACTGGGCGCTGCCTTCAAAGAATATGAGGGAATCAAACTTCATTCTGATTGAATAGCCGAACATTCTATGCAGGCAGCACTCATGCGAAATGCCCGAAATAGGGCCGCAGTTCCTGGGCATATCCAACATTTTCGCGTTTTTCATCGTTTAAAGACGCTGCATCTCCTGAGATTCGATCGTTCCTTCAGCCATCGGCTCGGGTCGCATCGAAGGACCAGTTCCAGCCGGCGTCGAGCAGCATCTCAAAACCCAGGGTACGGCAATCGACTGCGGCATCCGGCCCGTTCCAGGCCAGTGCAAGAATGTGGTCGGGGTCCACTGGGCGCTGGTGGAAATGCCACCAGTATCCGGTCTCGCCCTGGCCCCGGTCCTGACCCAGGAATTGCATGCGCAGAGGATCGAGGCTGAAAACGATCTGCCGAAGATCCTGTTGTAAGCCCTGACCCGTCGCCTTGATGAAGGCCTCCTTTAATGTCCACAGCGCAAAAAACCCAGCGGATTGCTCCGCCTCGGGCTGGTCTCTGAGCCAAGCTTGCTCGGCGGGCGCAAACATACGCTCGGCGATTGCAAGCGGGGCCTCCCGAGATAATGGCTCGATATCGACGCCAAGATCCAGCTCCCTGCTGACCGCACAGGCGACGAGTCCATCACAATGTGAAAGATTGAAAAAAGGCGAGGCTGCCGAGCCGACCCGAGGTTTTCCACCCGGTGCCGTCTCGAAGACCCAATCCCGCGGTGGCAATTTGGCAATATGCCACAGCATCAATCGCTTCAACGCATGTGCGGCGACAAATTGCCGACGATGTCGCTCAAAATGAAAGCGCTCGGCGCGCTCCAGCTCTGCCGCACAGAGAATGGCCGAGAGTTGCGGCCACAGCACGTCATCGATCGTCGCGAGTCGCACGCAAATGACCGTTATTTGCGGATGGGTAGAGGCCGCATGGCTCGTGGTCATGGGTGGAAAAAGTAAGGAATTGTTGCCCATCTTCGCTATTCGCTGCTGGTTCGATACATCATTGATTAGGTTTGGCCGCCATCGTTCGGCACAGTATGGCATGGCGCTGTCCAATACGAATTCCACACTCGCTGCCAACGCATACCTCAACATCAAACACCCTTGCGTCCGCGCATCGGTCCCGCACATTGCAGGCATTGACGAGTTTCATCAACGAGGTCTGATTGTGATCCGAATTGAACGTATCTGTGCTGTTTGCGGACGCGGCATCAGTTGGCGGCGCAAGTGGGCGCGCGACTGGGAGAATATCAAATATTGTTCCGACGCCTGCCGCAAGCGCGGCCTTTCCCACAGGGATGCACGTGTGGAAAAACTCATCCTCGATTTATTACAACAACGTGCCGCGGACGCCTCGCTCTGCCCCAGCGAAGCAGCCAAAATCATCGCCGACGGCAATGACTGGCATAATGAAATGGAGACCGTGCGCATGGCGGCACGGCGCCTGCAACGCGCCGGGCGCATCTTGATCACCCAGAAAGGACAGCCTGTGAACCCAGATCGGGCGAAGGGACCGCTCCGGCTGCGGCTGCGCAAGCCGCAGATCGGCATTGAAGCCTGAGCAAAACGCCTGTGCTGCCTGGCTGGGATTCAAGTTTCGGAGAATAACCGGTCAGTCCATTCTCGGCACAATGCCAAGGCCATAACCGACCGAGTGTTTCGGCTGAAGACAGCAGCGAAATTCGACGCGATAATACCCATCGGTCATGCACCAATGCATGCTGAATCCTAACGTCACCCCTGATCGCTGTTCGGAGAAATCCATGCCTGAATACCGCTCCCGCACCACCACTCATGGTCGCAACATGGCCGGCGCCCGGGCGCTCTGGCGTGCGACCGGCATGCAAGACGACGATTTCGACAAGCCGATCATTGCGGTGGCCAATTCCTTTACGCAATTCGTTCCTGGCCATGTGCATTTAAAGGATCTGGGCCAACTGGTGGCAACAGAGATCCAGCAGGCGGGAGGCGTGGCCAAAGAATTCAATACCATTGCGGTGGATGACGGCATCGCCATGGGGCATGGCGGCATGCTGTACTCGCTGCCCTCCCGCGATCTGATCGCTGATAGCGTAGAATACATGGTTAATGCCCACTGTGCCGATGCGTTGGTGTGCATCTCCAACTGCGATAAGATCACCCCCGGCATGCTAATGGCGGCATTGCGGTTGAACATCCCAACGGTATTCGTATCGGGTGGCCCGATGGAGGCCGGCAAGGTCAGCCTGCCAAGCAAGGGCGAGCTGAAGCTGGATCTAGTCGATGCCATGGTGTCCGCGGCCAACCCCGACGAGAGCGACCAGGACGTGGCCGCCATCGAGCGCTCGGCCTGTCCGACCTGCGGCTCCTGCTCCGGCATGTTCACCGCTAACTCGATGAACTGCCTGACCGAGGCGCTAGGTCTGTCGTTGCCTGGCAACGGCTCGTTGTTGGCCACCCATGCCGATCGTCGGGATTTATTCCTGGAAGCCGGTCGTTTAGTGGTGGACTTGGCCAAGCGCTATTACGAGCGAGACGATGCCAGGGTCCTGCCGCGGGCAATCGCCACCTTCGATGCCTTCGAAAACGCCATCGCGCTGGACATCGCCATGGGCGGCTCAACCAACACGGTGCTGCATCTGCTGGCCGCGGCGCAGGAGGCCCAGGTTGACTTCAGCATGGCCGATATCGATCGCATGAGCCGCAAGATTCCCAACCTGTGTAAAGTGGCCCCAGCGACCCAGCAATACCATATGGAAGACGTTCACCGCGCCGGCGGCGTGATCGGTATTTTGGCGGAACTGGATCGCGGCGGCCTGATTCACCGGCATTGTCGCACGGTGCACAGCAATAATATGGGGGACGCATTACAGACCTGGGATCTGATGCGCGGCGAGCAAGTGCAGGCACGCCAGCGCTACTTGGCTGGTCCAGGGGGAATCCCAACCCAGGTTGCCTTCAGCCAGGCCAGCCGCTGGCCGGATCTGGACCTGGACCGCACTGCCGGCTGCATTCGGGACATCGAACACGCCTACTCCAAGGACGGCGGCCTCGCCGTGCTGTATGGCAACATTGCCGAAGACGGCTGCATCGTCAAGACAGCCGGGGTCGATATGAGTATGTTCCAGGCTGACCAATTACGCTACACCACCAGTGTTCCGACCTCGACCTTGCGCGGTTTCGTAGGCCCGGCCCGCATCTTCGAGAGTCAGGAGGCCGCGGTGGAAGCTATCCTTGGCGACCGTATTCAACCTGGCGATGTTGTGCTGATTCGCTACGAGGGTCCGAAGGGCGGTCCCGGCATGCAGGAAATGCTGTATCCGACCAGCTATCTGAAATCAAAAGGTCTGGGCAAGACCTGCGCTCTAATCACCGACGGGCGCTTCTCCGGCGGCACCTCCGGCCTGTCCATTGGGCACTGTTCGCCGGAGGCGGCCGAGGGTGGCAACATCGGTCTGGTCGAAGAGGGAGACATCATCGAGATCGATATCCCGGGGCGCTCGATTCGGGTGGTGTTGGAGGACTCCGTGCTTAACCAGCGCCGAGCGGCAATGCAGGAGCGCGGAGACCGGGCTTGGCAACCGATCGATCGCCAACGGCCGGTCTCCCAGGCACTGCGTGCCTATGCGGCATTGACCACATCCGCGGCGCATGGCGCGGTGCGCGACCTATCGCAGATCGGCGGCTAATGGTTGTCTTGTAGCGCATCTGATTCTGGTCTGGCCCCGGTTTCTCAAGCCAGCCGGTTGATCCTCGACACAAGGACGGTGCGATAAGCACCACGAATAGCCAATTGGCAGCCAACTGGAAGCCCATCTCCAAGGCACGGCGGATGCGCTGCAGGCCAACTCCAAGCTGCGAGCGTCGGAGGGTGCTGCCTTCAAAGAATGTCAGGATTCACCGCAGAGACGCAGAGTGCGCAGAGGGGCCAAGGCGCCTCGCCCGCAAGCCGACCTTGACCCGCCGTGGCAGCCGGTCGGCGTAGGAGCCCGCTTAGGGCGACCCGGCAAATGATGCCAGCGGAGCGGACGCGAGCGCCGTGCGTTTCCCGGGAGAAAGGCTGTAGGCTACTGTCTTCTCCACGAATTAACTGACGATATCCCAGGGTGCAACCCGCCCAGCGCGACTTGATCGAGATTGGGATCGGGATCGATAAGACATGACATCAGGGCGTGAGAAATCTGATGTTGACTGGGTTCTCGCTCCACCGAAAACAGCTTTTCGAGCTTGGTCAGCTGCGCTTGCCAGATTGTAACCTTTTCCTGGGCGATGACGACCAGGGGGTAAATCCCTAACTTAGCATCTGCCCAGGAGCCTGAACATGCACGCCACCGTTGCTCAGATCGAGTTTGCCAATCTTGCGAAGACCCACTGGAAGGATTTGTATCAGTACGCCTATCGACTGTGCCGGAACAGCCAGACCGCTCAAGACCTTGTGCAGGACAGCTTGATCCGTGCCTGGCGCGGGGTGGATCGCTTGCAGAACCCCGCTGCCATCAAGGGCTGGCTGAAGACGATCGTGCGCCGTGAGAATGCACGCCGATTCGAACGCTTGCAGCCCGAACTCAGCGCCATGACTGTAGATGAGATCGGTGCCGAGCGAATAACCTATGATACCTCCACCGAGGCGTTCGCCTTGCGCCGCGCCCTGCACGCATTGCCTGAGAAATATAGCGGGCCGCTGATCATGCAGGTCTTGCATGGCTATTCGCAGCAGGAGATTGCGGACCGGCTGGGGCTTACGTCGGCGGGTGTCGGCAGCCGGCTGTTCCGCGCGCGCCAGCGGTTACGGGATTCGCTCGGTGATCTTATGTAGCCCATGTATGCAGAGGGGCGGCCAGTATCGAGGCCGCCAACAAGCTGACCCGAGCGTTGTCCTATATGTGCTGGCAAGAGCCGCCGGAAAGTTGGAGAAACTTTGCTACAATTATAGAACTATATAGAGAAAGACCCGCTATCATGTTGAAATTTAATTATCTTGCTAGTCTTGCTTTGGCCTTCGGGCTGGGTTGGGGGGTTGCTGCATTCGAGCAGCCAGCGGCCTTTTTCGCCGATTCCGAGCCCGCGTTCAAATCCGCCGAGCGCGCGGCTTCAGAGCCTGTTCTGGCTGCGGCTTCCGTGTCCGCAACGGCACCGACGACGCAATCCATAGCCCGACCGCAGCGCGCGGAATTGCTCGCGCAGCGTCGTTATGGCAGCCGATGCGCAACGTCTGAAGAGATCTGCGATCTGGAGAAGCCGCTGATAATCGGCTCGCCTTGCCAGTGCCCTGACTCTGAGGCTTGGGGGACGGCGATCGAGTAGGCGCCGCTGCGGCCCAAGTCGAGCGGCACGCTGTCCTCAGACGATTGCCGGAGAGAAATAGACCAACTGGCGCCGGATTCTCGTTCGCCTTCGGGAAGCGGCAAGCCGCTCAAAGTCGCTCTATGGGCGGGTTGCCCGACAAAGCAGGGGGACGAGAAGACAAGCCAGGTGGTTTATTTCTCGACAGAAATCGCCTTAGCCCAACGCCAGCGGTCCGGCTCATAAGCAACCGGACCTATGCCATGAGGGTCGTCGTCGACGATGCGTGCTGAGGCGGCGATTACTCTGTTGCTCCTGTTACTCCTGTTACTCCTGTTACTCCTGTTACTCTGGGACAAGTTCCGTGCCTGCTTGGTCCGGATTCGCCGGTTCGTCGTTTGCTTTCACATCCTCCGTCTCTGCTGAATCCGCGTTCGCATCAATGCGGGGTTTATATTCTGACGAGTACAGGACGCAAACCGGTTGGGGTGCGGTTGCCACTCCTTCGCTGGTCCAAACCCGAAGGCTGACCGGCTCAACCGCAAGGCCATTCTTGCCGGTCGGCTGCTGACAGCCGTTTTTGTTCGTCCCGTTCGGCGTCTTCGTCGTATCGCTGGCGCCAGCCATGGCTGCACCGGCCAAGGGCCGCTGAATATTGCGGAATTCAGCAATAATGCCCTCCATGTTCGGCAATACCCGAATGCGCTGGGCGGTATCTGCACCGAGCGTCACATTGGCGCTGCGCCACAGGCGGGTGCCAGCGATCAGAATACTGACGCTCTCCTCGCGCCCGGCTTCGACATACAGCCGCGATTCCATCTGGTCCTCCTGAATGCTCGGTCCACGGTTTACGCCAGCGTCTTCGAGAAAGATGGTGTCAAACGCCTCGTAGTCTGGCGGCACATTGACCAACATCTCGAAGTTTTCCAGTGTTGATGCAATCGGCTTGCCGTTGTTGCCGATCCAGCCGGTTGTGACTTTGAGCGTCAGGCTGTCCGTCCAGGCGGGTACCGACACCAGTGCGAGCTGGCTCTTCAAGGTCGGCTGCATACTTGCCAATGGTGAGATCACCCAGCCGAAACGCACCGCCCGCTTATAGCCGGGATCCGGCCGCCCATGGCCATAGCCTGCCAGTGTCGAGACAGTGCGGCTTTCGACTACGCGGCGGAGCATGCGCGCCAGGGTTCCCTGGCCGCTGCCGGCCAACTGCGAGGAGACCTCGGAGAAGATGCCGACGACATCGTTCTTCGGGAAGATCGCATAGGGATAGGCGTCGAACTTCGCCATCCGATCGACGAAGTTGAAGAAGCCGGATGGGATATTCATGGTAAAGCCGTCCGCCTGCGCCTCGGTCTCGCCGCTGCCTGCGAGTTCGACATCGCACAAGGCGTCGACAAAAGCCGACGAGATCCGATACTTGGGCTCGCTGGTCGCGAACATGACTCGGCGGAGTTCGCGCATTCCGGTATCCACCCAGAGCTCCCAACGTCCGTCTTCGGTTTCGCCGATCAGGTATCGGCCGGCAGGGGGCGTCTGTGGATCACTGCCGAGCATCGGGGCCGGACGGGCCGTCAGATTCTCATAGAGCGCAGCGACATCGAACCAAACATGTGGCAGGCAATGCTTGCCCTCGGCCGCTGGAAGCTGCAGCTTTTCGCGTCGCAAGGTCAGTAGGTCGCTCCAGGGCGCGGGCAATTTGATGTATGGAGATGTCACCGCGCTGTCGAGCTTCAGGAACCGCTCCTCGGTAATACCAAGTACGGCCGCGAGGGTGCGTCCGCTCAGCCGGTTGTAAAAGTCGTTCGCATCCGGCAGTTTCTTAGTGTCGGGTCGGCAGCCCCCCATGCTGCGAAACAGCGAGTCTTCGGCTTCGTTGAGACGATTTCCGATGTCTTCGAGCCAGTCGCGGTAGTGGCTCTCCTGCTTGACGTGGTTTGCCAGGCGTTGCGGCCAGTCCGGTGGCGGTGTCCAGGAGAAACTGGGTTTGCGCCGCGACAGGCGCTCCCGTTGCTGATCGAGATAGGTCGCCATCGCGGCCGGCATCGGCGTATCAGCGGCGGCGTACAGATCTTCGCGCACCAGCACGACATCGACAAAGGCACGCTCGCGAGTATTGCCGCCCGGGATCACCGTGGTGTCGAACTTGAGCCCGAAGACCGAGTTGCCGGTTAGATCGTGGCGGTCGTCGAGCATATTTTCCAGGATCTGCTGGCGCAGCTGGTCGCGTATGCCAGCGACGATCCGAAAACGCTGTTCGAAGGTGAGCGGGGGTTCGGCAGCGGACGATGCCGGCTGGGCCGCGTCGCTTTCAGGAGCGGCGCCGTCGGGGGCAAGCGTGGCGGCGACATCGGTCTCCTGTTGCTCGCTGCGCTGCAGAAAGCTGGCAGAGGAGCCTTCGCGAAACGTCTTGTCAAGATGGTGCAATTGTTCGCGCAGCCACCAGTCCTGATCGTAGCGGTCGTTGACCAAGCGCTCGCGGGTATAGACCTCGGGACTGTCGACATAGATGGTTCCGCGGGTGACAAAGGGTGGGAACGGCAGCGAGAACAGCCCGAAGAGATGCAGCGCCAGGAATACCAATGCGGTACCGATGGCAAGCCTCCAGAAGCGCAGACCCGCGAGAGCCACCTGAAGTGGCCTCTGCAACAGCCGCTTTGCCCAGCGTGCTGCTCGGCCCGAACTGTCGCTGTCGCTGCCATTGCCTTCGCTTGTCAAAGCGCTAGCCGCTGCGGGTTTGGGCTCGGCGGCCGAGGCGTTGGGGGTCTCGGCTGCCGCACTGTCGACACTGGGTTTACTCGGCAATGACGTGGACCGTGGCGATGAGGGGTCATTTGGGGGCATGGTGCTGTCCCAGCTCAGGTTGAAAGGGTTCGCGTAGGATAAGGTTATCAGTAGGTTAGCGCATGGGCCGCGCAGCAAGGCCGAGCAAGTAGGTCGCAGGGTTGGCGGGAGAGGCGCTTATTACCGCAGGGATACAGAAAGCACAGCAGGGCGTATTGTCTGATTTTTAACAACCTGGAATCTCCGTGTCCAGCTCTTTTTTCTTATCCTGCTGATAGGTCAGGAAATTACGCCTGATCAATCCTGGAGGTACAACATTGCACAGCCGAACTCAGTTCGTGTCTGCGCCTCAACCACTGGTCCCAGGCGGCATAGCCACTACTTTCGAAACATAGACTTTCAGAAAATGTTTCTGGTAAACACGAAGTTGTGTCTTTGCATGAATGCACGACTGGACCAAATCAGTTTGTCGCTCCACTGTCACATGGATTCTGATGCGACAGGAGCGAAAAGACATGTTGAGTTTCCATCTTGGGTTGTCGGACGAGAAACGTGCCGAACTGGCAGTTGAGCTGGAGAGGGCAAGGCTAGGCTGTCGAAATCTGCAGTCTCGCTAAAACAAGCGCTTCCCGGTTTATGGATGCTTAGTCGGTGTCGGGATCGGTGTCAAGGTCAACATTAGGGATTGGTATCGAGCTGGCTGCTTTGATCGATGAGCGGATTCGATTTCGATTCCGATAGCGACCCCGACACCGATGAGGCTTCCCCAGTGCGTTCGATGAAGCAATCCAAGACCCGGCATCGGTTTGGCATCAAAACTCGGGACATTTCGACAGCCTAGGGCAAGGCAGGCCGGGGATCTGGCGCGGGTGAACCGCGTGCTGTCAATCTTGTTGTTCGCCGATGACTTTTTTGCCAGTGAGATTGCGCAGGTTCTGCGGGTCTCCAGCGAAGTCGTACGTGCGTGGTTCAAACGCGGCATGCGCGGCTTGCACTCGAAGACATCGCCGGGGCGTCCGCCGACGCTAAGCAAGATCCAGCGCCTGGAGTTGGCTAAACGCATTGATGAGGGACCAGCCAAAGCCGGTTTCACCGGCAATTGTTGGCGCAGCCCAATGATCCAACAGCTCATCACAATAGCTCATCACAACAGCTCATCTAGGAGCGCTTCGGTGTGTTTTACAACCTGCGCTCCATCAGCGAACTGCTCGAGTCCATGAACGACTCATACCAGAAAGCGCGGTCCGTCTCCAATCACCTGGACACCGAGAAACGTACGCAGTGGCTGAATTGCACATGGCCGACGATCTTGCGGCTTGCGCAGCGCAAGAACGCCTACTTGCTGTTCGGCGATCAGGCCTCCTTTCTGCAATGGGGAAGCCTCAGCTACGGGTAGGCGAAACAGGGTCAACAGCCCGTCATTGAGAGACTGCCCTTTCTATACAGTCTCTCAGGCGCTTCTTGACCAGTTAGTCAAGAGCGAATGATTAAGCGAACGTGATCGTCCATTGTCCGGGCAGCGGGCGTAGCTGCCTCATGGAGAAGCCTCAGCCCGGCGCGCATAGGATGTCCCCTCACGGATACGGATAGGAAATTGAAGCTTCGCGGAGGGTTCAGTTTGGTCGGAGCGGAGACGGCACTGAATCCGGGGGAGTGGCCGGCGCTCAGCGTCGGCAGAGTAGGTCGGCTTTGGGCTTCTGCCGTCACTCGGGTCAGTTGCGCACACTCGCGTTGACCGACTTGCGCGTGGCCGTGCGAACCGGATCCTGAGGACGCAGCAGCTGATAGTGTATCGTTTCTACTTTTGGACTGATCTAGTGCCGTCCGTCGTTCGTATGCTATAGTCGGTCGCTCAGCTAATACCACGTTTTCGCTCTGCTTAACCGGAATTAAAAGGAGTTATACTCGAATTGGAAAATGATTCCGCCACAGTGATGGAGGCGAATATGAGGCCTTCCTGGCTAGACGATGCACGCTTAATTCCCGATGAGGTCATGAGCTATTCGCGTATGCTTGCAGTGTATGCGGTTCGGGAAAACGGCTTCAGCCCCAAGGATGTTAGTGAAATGCTCGGCATCAGCCGCAGCAGCGTTTACGCTTGGCTTAGACGCTTCAGGAGCGAGGGTTACAAGAGTCTAGAGACAAACCAAGCCCTCGGCGCTAAGCCGATGGTCACCGAGGCGGTGGATGCTTGGCTCAAGCAGACCGTGCTGAAGCGCAGGTCGCAGGAGTTTGGCTACGATACCCGGCTATGGACCTGTGCCTTGCTCGCCGAGAGGCTGGCCGATCGCCTTGGTGTCGAGGTCGGCGGAGCCACGATCAATGCCCATTTGCACCGCCTTGGGCTGAGTGTGCAGAAGCTCGCCCATCACGCTGCCGAACAAACCCCGGAGGCTGTCGAGCGCTTCGTCAATCAGACATTCCCCAAATTGCAACGCTTTGCCAAGGTGATCGGGGCCGACATCGCCTTCGAAGACGAGGCCGGCGTCGACCTGCACGAGTATTCCGGTAAGACCTGGGGTCTGCGAGGGGTCAGCCTGAAGGTCATCGTCACCGGCCGTCGCGAACATCTCAACATCCTCTCGACGGTCAGCGCGCGTGGCGAGTCGCGCGACCATGTCACCGACGGGCGGATCAATTGCGACGTCTACATCGACTTCCTCAAACAGGTTCTCAAGGGATGCACGCGTCCATTGATCATCGTTGTTGGCGGCGCCTCCTTTCACCGTTCGAGAAAGGTGCGGGTGTTTATCGCGCAACACCGTCATCGCATGCGTCTCGAATGCCTCCCGGCATACAGCCCGGAGCGTCATCCCAATGAACACGCCTGGGAGGAGATCAAAGATAACAAACTCGCACGGCAAGTGATCGCAAACAAGCACGCCCTCAATCAGCATGTGCACTCGGCGTTAGGTTCACTGCAGAAACGAACAAGCCGGATTCTGTCGTTCTTCCAGCTCCCTGAAACGAAATACGCAGCCGCATGCTAAAGTCCGGTTATCCCATTAACTGACTATATGCCTATGGATGAGACCTTCATCGAGAATCTCGTCGACGTCGGCGCCCTCTTCGAACGCGAACAGGGCCTGGACGACGGTCTCCGGGATTTGGCCCATCTGGCCGCGCGTTCCGTCGGTGCTGGCCGGTGCTCGGTCATGCTGCTCAGCGACCCCGGCGACGGCCACCTGCCGACCTTGAAGGTCTGTTCGCACTTCGGCGACCTGCCGGCGGAGGCCTATCGGGCGCCGGTCAAGCCCGGCGAGAGTATTGCCTGGCATGTGGTGGAGACCCAAGCGTCCCTATTGCTCGATGACGTCGGCCACTCCGGGGTGTCGGCCCTCGCGCGGCAGGGAGCGAATGCCGGTCGCAGTATGATGTCGACCCCGATCCTGCTCTCGGGCCAGGTGATTGGGGTGATCAACGCGAGCCTTCCGAGGGACGCGGAGTGCTTCGCGCGATCCGATCTGGACCTGCTGGAAGTGTTTGCGCTGTTCGTAGGCCAGTCCATCCAGGTGTTCCAGCTGCAGCGATTGTCGGAGTCGCGCGTGCTGCAGATGGCGCGCTTGCTCGAGCAGCGCGAAGGCAGCGAGCAGAAACCGATCAGTCCCGACCCGGCGAGAGTCGCCAAGATCGTTGCCAAGACCTTCTACCGCGAGTTACGGCAAGCCGGCTTCGGTACCAACGCCATCATTTCCGTTGCAACCGAGGTCTTGGGCTTGCTTGAAACCAATCTACAAAAACACCGGGCTCGCTTGGACCGCGATGATGAACCTCAGTAGCTGCCGAACTTCGGCGGCGTACGAAAAAGCCCAGACGGACCGGGCGCACCACGCCGTACCGCTCGGGCTTGCTTCGGCCAGGCCGGCGCGACGTATGCACGTTCTGCTTGGCTTGCTCTTGCTGGCCGTTGCGGAGGTCGCAATGGGTGCCAGTGGCGGCTATGTGGTCGCTACGGGTGTCGTCGTGCCTGCGCGCGCCGTTGACATCGCCGCTAAACCAATGGGGCGGATCGTTAGTCTGCATGTCGAGCGCGGGGATCGCGTCGAGGCCGATGCCGTGCTGCTTCAGCTCGATACGGCAGAGCTGCTGGCAGACCGTGCAGCTGCGGAGGCGGAGTTGGCCGCTGCGCAGGTCGAGAGCGATTGGCGGGCCCGCGCCGCGGATCGCCTAGAGCGCTTGGCCCGTGCCGAGTCTCTTTCCGAGGATCGGCTGGATGAGGCTCGTTATGGGCTCGCGGCCGCAGAGCAGCGTGTCAAGCTCGCAGACGCGAAACTGGCGAAGATCGAAGCCCTGCTGGCCGACAGGCGATTGTTGGCACCATTCGGCGGCATCATCGTTGCGCGCACCGCGGAGCTGGGCCAGCTGACGCAGCCGGGCGCGCCCCTGCTGCGATTGGAGGACCATTCTCGCTTAGAGCTGCACGCCAGGGTCAAGGAACTGGATCTACCGAGTATCCAAGTCGATGCGCCAGTCAAGGTGCGCATCGACGCCCTTGGGTCAGATTGGCTGCAGGGCCGTGTCGAAGCCGTCATCCCGTCCGGCGACAGTGATCACACCTTCCTGGTGGAAATCACCCTACCGACCCGGGAAGGGCTCTACCCGGGCATGTTCGGCAAGGTCAGATTCGTCCAATGACGAGCGTGGTAACTGGATGCATGCGCTGATCCGTTTCTTTGCGAGTCGCGTCACCGTCGCCTACGCCTTCACGGCGCTAATCATTTTGCTCGGTCTCGGTGCTCTGACCGTGATCCAGCGCGACAATTTCCCGAGCGTTGATTTCAACGAGATGACGATTACGACGCGCTACCCCGGCGCGTCGCCAGAGGACGTTGAGCTCAACGTCACCAACCAGATCGAAGAGGAATTAGAGGAGGTCGATGGGCTCAAGTGGGTGGTCTCCTTCTCGATGGAGAACGTGTCGATCGTCCATGTCCGCATCGATCCTGACGTTACCGATGCGCGTAAGGTGAAGAACGACGTCAGAGATGCGGCTTCGCGGGTGGGTGATCTACCACCAGAAGTGGACGAGCGACCGGTCGTAGAGGAATTGAATACCACCACCGCCTTCCCGATCATCGAAGTGGGTCTTACCGGCGACGGCTCCTACCGACTTTTGCGCGACCTGGCGCGGCGAACGGAAAGGGCGTTGCTCGGATTGCCGGGCGTCGCCCGAGTGGAGAAGTTTGGTTATTTGGATCGGGAGATTAAGATCGAGGTTTCCCAGGACGCGTTGGAAAAATGGCGCGTACCTGCGCACGCTGTGGCCGAAGCGGTAAGTAATCGCAACATTCGCGCGAGTGGCGGGAGTTTCGAATCCTACACCAGCGAGCGCAATATCGTTACCCTGGCACAGTTTGAAGACCCACTCGATGTGTCGGATGTCATCGTTCGCGTGACCGAGTCCGGAACCCAGTTGCGGGTTTCGGATTTCGCGCGTCTGCTGGATGCGTTCGAACCCCAGAAGGTCGTCTCCCGCATGAACGGGAAGCAGGCGATTTCGCTTCTGGTGTACAAGAAGGAGTCGGCGGATATGATCCGCACCGTCAATGCCATCAAACAGCTGGTGGAGGACAACAAGCATCGATTGTCGGATGGAGTACAGATTGAGTATTCAAACGATGCCTCGCGACAGGTCCGCAACCGCCTGTCCGTGGTCGCCACCAACGGTGCCTTCGGCTTGGTGCTGGTGCTGTTCGTGCTTGCACTGTTCTTGGATTTCCGCTCGGCGTTCTGGGTCGCCATGGGTATTCCGGTGGTTCTGCTCGGCACACTGTTCCTGTTGCCGGTGTTCGGTGCCTATTTGGACTCCATAGCCTTGGCGGCAATGATCCTTGTGATCGGGATCGTCGTCGATGACGGAATCGTCATTGCTGAGAGCATTTGGCGCCATCGGGAGCTCGGCCTGTCACCCATGGATGCGGCGGTTGAGGGCACTGTTGTGGTCTACCTGCCGGTTCTGACGACCGTGCTGACGACAGGTCTCGCGTTCGCACCGATGTTCTTCATGTCGGGCGTGTTCGGCGATTTCGTTTTTGTCATCCCGTTGGTGGTTTGCCTGGCGC
Source organism: Thiohalocapsa sp. PB-PSB1 (assembly GCA_016745215.1). Classification (GTDB taxonomy): domain Bacteria; phylum Pseudomonadota; class Gammaproteobacteria; order Chromatiales; family Chromatiaceae; genus Thiohalocapsa. The sequence goes on along the minus strand of CP050890.1, from coordinate 6,493,811 downwards.
TCGCGATCTCGTTGCTCGAGACAACCATTGCCCTGCCGGCCCACCTCATCGGTTCGCGCCGAGTACCTTCCCGGCGGGCAGCGACCTCCCGTCATGCTACCTGGTTTACAGGAGTTAGAGAGGGTTTCGATTGGACCCTGAGCCTGTTCTTGCGCTTGCGGTATATCGTCATCAGCGGATTCTTGGCCTTGTTGATCAGCGCGTTCTGGTACGCGGGAAAATATCTTGATTTCGTGCTCTTTCCCACACAGTCCGCTGACAACTTTTTCGTGCTGGTCGAGCTGCCAAGCGGAAGTTCTTTGGCCGCAACCGAGGACCTTGTTATCGAGTTGGAAGAGGTTTTGCGATCATTACCGGAAGGCGAGCTTGCTTCCTACGTCAGTCGCATCGGCAGCCACGGCGAATGGAATCTCGGTGAGAATGAGAACTGGGCCTATCTCGGCGTCTATTTGACGCCCTTCGCGACACGTGAACGCAACGCCGATCAGATTGTCGAGTGGCTGCGTGAGCGGATGGCGAGGGTCGAGGGCGTTGATCGATTGCGTTTCGTCATCGACGATGGCGGGCCGCCGGTTGGGCGACCGATTACTATACGGGTTGTGGGTTCCAACGACGAGCAGAGAGATTCCCTGGCCAGCCTGATCCTGGAACGTCTCGAGCGGATCGATGGCGTCAAGGACTTGGATCGCGACGACAAGGCCGGCAAGGACCAGATTGTAATAGACCTCGACTATGTAAGACTGGCCAATGCGGGCCTGTCGGTGGCCGATGTGGCGCGTAATGTCCGTCTGGCGTTTGATGGCGAGGTGGTCACTTCGGTTCGGTACGGGGATGAGGACGTGGAGTTTCGGGTCATCCTGGAACCGCGAGCACGCCATGCGCAGGATGATCTCCAGGAACTATTGGTGACCAATCAAGAGGGGCGCTTCATTCGCTTGGGAGATGTCGCGCGGTTTCGCATCGCGTCCGGTCCCTCGAACTTTTATCACTATGACTTCGAGCGCACGATCACGGTCACCGGCGATGTAGACCTAAGCCGGACAACGCCGCTCAAGGCAACGACGGAGGCGTTGGCAGAGCTAGACCTCGATCGGGACTGGCCCGACATGCGGCTGGTCGTAGGCGGTGAGGCAGAGGAGACCACGGCCTCGATGCAAAGTCTACTCATCGCCTTTGTTGCGGCCGCCTTGGGTATCTACCTATTGTTATTGCTGCTGTTCAATTCGGTCTTCCAGCCGCTGCTGGTGATTTTAGCGATCCCGTTTGGCCTTATCGGAGTCATTGCAGCCTTTGCCTTGCATCAAGAGCCGCTCGGTTTCCTCGCCATGCTCGGCGTGGTGGGACTGACGGGCATCGTCGTCAACGATTCGCTCATTCTGGTGAACGAGGTCAACCACCTGCGCGAGTCGCGACCTGAGAAACCATTCGCCTGGGCTGTGGTGGAGGCGGCAAAGGTACGGTTGCGGCCCGTTGTGTTGACCTCTGTCACTACTGTCGCCGGGCTCTTGCCGATGGCTTACGGTCTTGGTGGCTCAGACCCCTTTGCGGCGCCGATGGCGTTGGCGATGGGTTATGGGATCCTATTTGCCACGCCGTTGACGTTGATCCTGTTGCCGTGTCTTCTGCATGTGCAAGAAGACCTGAGTAGGCTGGTCCATCGCGCCCTCGGACAGCGGCACACGGGTGACAGCGCGCTGTAGCAAGGGCGGCACGCTACCATGCTCGAGAACCGACCGGTGACCAAGCGGGTGCTGCCGGAGCGCTTCGAGGGGTATACCTATACCCCACTGCCTGTGGACGGCGATCCGAGCCAGCTCTTCGACACCCTCGCCGCCCTATCGCCGCGGCCCGCGGAGAACGGAAGTAGCCGTGTTGACGCCGGGCATCTACAACTCGGCCTACTTCGAGCACTCCTACCTGGCGCAGCAGATGCGTGCCGAGCTGGTGGAGGGGCGGGACCTCTTCGTCGATGACGATGACTGCTGCTAAATGCGCACCGTCGACGGCCCGGCCCGCGTCGATGTCATCGACCGGCGTGTCGCTGGCATGTTCCTCGACCCGGAGGCGTTCCACCCGGAGTTCATGCTCGGCGTGTCCGAAGACCTTTGTGCAGAAACGTCGCCAATGCCTGCCCGTGGCGACGGATACCTGGAGCACAATAGGGCGAGCGAACCCTTGTTCTTTGTCACCAGCCCGATCAACAAACACTTCCTGACGCTGATCGATGAGGAGGCCATTCCTGAAGCGCGTCGACAGACCAGTGACGACAGGGCGTTGACCCTGATCTTCGATCGCGAGGCCTGGAGCCTCAAGTCCTTTCGCCGCTGGCAGGAGCAAGTAGCGGTTCATGAATAACCTATACAACGCTATCCAGACATCGGCAGAGTGCAATCGGGGTCGGGGTCGCTATCGGAATCGGAATCGAGAGAGAAAACGCCCTATGCCATGCGGTCATGAGAAGCGCGACGTCTAGCGTGCGGCCATCGAGTAGGTCGGCTGGGCCTAGCGCGACTGCGAGCATGTGAAAGGACAGCGTAACGCGAAGGATCAACTCCTGTGCGCATCGTAGGCGCGCATCGTAGGCGCGCATCGCAGGCCATCGCGCTGAAGATTGCCGAGGGTAACGGCAAAGCGACCAGCGGGGATCGACGCCGGTCGTTTGAAAGCGCACGAGGCTCGGCGCTGGAGTGCGCTGCGATTGAGGACGTGCTCGCTGGTGTGCGATGCGTTGTCCGCAGACGACAACAGCAAGCAAAAAGCACCGCTCGGTCGTCTTGTGGCCATGCCAACGAAGCTCGGACAGCGTGGCGACGCGGTCAGCGAGGAGCTTGGCGGATATCGGGTTGGTCAGTTCGATACCGATACCGACGCCGATAGCGGTACCGAATGAGTCGGCAGGCGACACCCAAGCCAAAAACCTGTTTAGTTTGTTTCTGCACCATCACCAAGGGATCGACATCATCACCTAGCGCAAGGGCAAACAAACGCGTTGGGACGCGTTGGACTTTCATCCCCGTCGCGCACGACGGGCAGACCGAGACCTATTGGTTGGCTGAGCGCTCAGTACAGATCATTCCCGCCACCCGCAAGAGCGCCGCCTTCTGGATGCGCGAAATCCGTTACCGATCGGCGAACGGCCATCGCAGCTGTCGACATAGGCGGCAAGGGCGCGCACCGGGTTGCCCTGATCGAGACAAAGTCCGCGACGCGCGGCGGCGGCATCTCCTGACGTGGGTCGAATGCGCCGCGCTGGTAGCGGCGACCGCTGCCCACCGTCTTGCCAACCGCGGCTGCGTTCGCCGACGGCTTGCTCGCCGGTGGCGACTCGGGCGACGGCGGCAGTTCCAGCAGCGGGATCTGTAATGGCTCGGTTTTCGACTGGGTGCTCGGCAGGGTCATCGCGGTGGGCTCAGCGGTGATGCTCGGCGGGCTGTCAGCGGCTGATCGATAGTATACCATCTGTGTCTGATTTGGGGCTTGAATACTTTCACAATCTCTCCGCCTCGGCACGCCGTCTTGGCGGCTTCGCCGCCCGTGACCGGTCGACGGCCACGGCTGCGGACTCGGTGGGCACCCGCCGGCATCGTTCCGGATGGCGGCGCCATCAAGACCGTTAGCCGAGGCGGTGCCGGACTTCAGGATGGTCCGGCAGCTTCCCCGAGCCGGCTGGAAAGCCGGCGGTCCCAGGCGGCATAGCAACTACTTTCGAAAGAGCATTTCCAGGGAGTTGCCTTACCCAGCGCCCTATCCAGCTCCTGGAAGGCTGTCGTGGACACCTAGAAACCGGGCTCCGGGTCCATGCAACCCTGAACGATTGGGCGCCATGATGCATCGGTCGCCATTGCGAAGAAGCAGATCTTGATCGGACCGCGTAAGCCCGCCACTCGGGCAAGGTTGAAATCGGCGAGGCAGTTTGCCTTCCAGGTGTAGGATGGGCTGACGCTGATGTCGTTACACAGATGGGTGATGTCCTTGTTGTCCGGGTGGTAGAGGTTGGGAGCACCATCGGGATTGATTTGCATGCGCGAAACAAACCAGAACAGGCCATCGCAATCCAGGTTTCCAGCTCATCGATCTATCCTCTTCCGAGTCATTAGGCCGATCGTCAATGCGCCGCTAAAGGGCGGATGTCGATGCGACTGGGCTTGGCGCACTGGGCGGTGTCGTCACCGGCATCGCCGTCGATGACAATGATTGCCTGCCCGCCTAGGATCACCAAACCCTCGGACGAGGTGGGCAGGTCGCGGTCGATCAGCTCGGGCTCGATGACATCGTCCTGCGCTAGGGCTGCGACATCAAAGCGTCGGAGCTGGAAAGGAACGTTGGCGCCGTCGGGCAGATCTTCCGGCGGCCCCGCAATCAGCCACACCGAGCCGTCCGAGACGGTCAGATCCCGCACGCCACGCCCGTCCATGTCGAGCAGGGCGACCCGGTCGAACAGGTAGGCATCCAGGTTCTTCAGGTGCAGTAGGATGGCGAGGTCGGTCTTCTCGAGGTCGGTCGGATGCTCGCTCAGCAGCGGGGCACGCAGGCCAATCCAAACATCCGCTTGCCCGTCGGCCGCCAGGTTGACCGCCCCCTCCGCATTGAAAGGAAGCACTTCGTTACACTGCTCCTTGGCCGTGGTTTCATCCAAGGACTCATCTTCGAAGCCCTTCTCCACAACATCCGCGCGAGATTCGCTGCCCTCGATGACCACGCAGACGGCCGCCAGCAAGGGGTCGCCGCCGGAGCACGCATCCATCAGCCTTGCGCAGCCGAGGCGTTTGGTCTTGACCATTGCTACGCTGGTGGATGCCGGTTTCAGCTCGGAGATCGTGCCGAACCGCCGCCGCTTCTTTTTTGCCTCACATTTGGTGTTGCGGCTGTGGGAGGCAAAGACGCCGATTTCATCCCCGGGCAAGCTGGTCAATGCCTCGATATCCGACAGCTCCCTGTTCTTGTCCAGATCCAGCTGCACGACCTGCTGTTGTTCGCGTTGTACTTCGCCATCTTCGATCTTGAACAAAAACAGCGATCTGCGTTCCTCATTGTCCCCAACCAATAGGCAGCGTTCTTGTGGTGCGTCGGGACAAGCGACGAGCACGGCAGCCGACGCCTCGCATAGCGGATGCTCGCCGAGCTGCAACGGCTCAGCCATGGCGAGCATGGGTGCTGCCCACAGCAATATGGGAAGACGTGGAAAGATGCGTCGGTCGGCTGAGATGTTGCTTAACATGATGAATGCTCCACGGTTTGCTGGGTTGGCTGTGCAATAGTGCAACGTTTGGGCTCGGCAGCGCTTGGGTGTCGGAATCGGCTGATGTCAACCATCAGCCGTTTGGGATCATGATCGATGCCCAATCAGGAAACGGCGTCCGCCCGATTCTTCAATAATGCAATGACTCGGCGTTTGCCCTGTTTTGTTTTCAAGAAACCATTTGCATCGAGCTCCAGCCGGTTGGTGTCGACCGTATGGCATCCGGTATCGCCGCAGACGTTCCCGCCGATTACGATGGCATGCTGTCCCGTTATTCCGATCACTATGTCGGAATGGCTTGCATAGCGCTTATGCTTGGCCGCAAAGTCGTAGGTTTGCTGGCCTCCGCCACGAGTGATGTGAACGATATCGCCAACCTGTGGCTTCTGCTCAGTGTGGCGCACGCCCCAAAAGGGCTTGCCTTTATCTCCGGCCTCGCGAGCTTCTATGGCGTCGAAAGAGAATTGCGAATGTGCGCCGTGGAATTTGAACTTTGCGTATTTGGCGCCGGAGCGCTTCACCATGAACGATATGCAGGCCGCCGACCAGGGTATGCGGCCGCTTCTGGAGTTGTTCGGGTCGATCAGCGTCCTACCGTCCCGATGAAAGATGCGAAGGCTCTCCCACATTTCTCGAATGAATCCATTGTAGGGATCGACCGTCTCGCGTCCGTTGCCGAAGTCGAAACGTTCCCATTCCCTGAGCGACGACTGGAATAGTTTTTCCTTCTCCGGTGCCAGCGGTTTGCGTAGGTATTGGTTGACGACAAAGCCGGTTTCGGCCCCGGCTTGTACCTTGGACCAGCGCGGATTGTTTCGCACCTCGCCCAAGACGGTCAGCTCGTCCCCGATTCGCAGTGCCCGGATGATATTGTTGTCGATCTCCGGGGCAGAACGCAGATTCAAGGACTCGGGGATGACGAACGCGCTACCGAGCTGGCTCATGCCACCAGTCAAGTGATGCAGAAAACGGCTCGCGACAAAACCTCTGAAGCCTTTGTATTCGATCTTGGTCCAGCGTGGATTACCTCTTACCTTTCCGAACACCCTGACCCTTTCATCGAGATTGATCGGTATCCCTTTCTCCTTTGATTCGATGATGTTGTTGTCGCTGGAAGAGTCTGGAGTGGATCTCAGATTCAATCGAATTGCGGTGACTTTGGCGAAGCCGATATCGCAGTCGATGACCGTCTCCGGACCGGTTCCAGGTTGCCTGAAGTTGGTGGGCTTTATCTTTTGGTCGATAAAGCTTCTGAACCACGTTCGAAATGCCTTGTTGGCGTCGCCTCGAGCGCTGTCAATTCGTTGTTGAGCCGCGTTGCGGCCAACCTGTTTCTCCAGGTCCCGTTGCGTAAAGCGTTTATGGGGATTGAGAAACTTTCTCGCGCCGTTAAGTCCTTGCTGATGGGCCATATACATGCGCCGGGCCTTCTCATCGTCGCTGAGACTGTCGGGAAAATGCCCGGTCTTTTCCAGGCCCGAGATATTTTCAGCACCAAACTCCGCCGCCGAGATCAAGGAAAGCTCAGGGTCTTTACGCAGGTCGAGGAGCTCTTGGTCTTTGATGATGACATTCGCAGAACTGATGAGTTCTCGTGCCTTGGCGATCTTGTTGAGCACATGATCGGGGTCTTTGGCATGACCGCGCCAAGTCTTTTTGAGGAACTGGGTCAGACCGGTGGCGCTCGAATGCGGGTTTTTGCCGGCGGCATTCCATTGGCCGTTCGCGTCCTTGAGTGCTTCCGCATGACACAGAGCGGCAAGCCAGGCAGCATCGATGCCGGTAATGTCCTGAGCCTTCAGTAGTGCGTCGCGGTAGATGCTGTTGACGCCGAGGCTAAGCGTTGTGAGTGCAACCAGCTCTTCTTCTTCACATCCTTGGTCCGAGCCATCGTTTAGACAGTCTTCAGCTTGGGCGACAGCGAGAAGACTCGACTTGATCCATCCGCTCATCGCTTCTCCAGCGTCGGTGTTGAGCCCGACTCTGGACCATTCGCCGAGGGTATCCAGGAGCTTCAGGCAGTTATCCGTCGATACAGTGAATTCTTCCGCGATACCCTCGACGGGCTCGGGAAAGATGAGCTCATTGTTCTTTTTCACTTTAACGAGCTGCATGGTGTGATCCTCGTTTGGTTCGGAAATTAAGAACAGCTTCGGCGATGGGTTGCTTTCGCTACTCATCCGCCTGCGGCGGACAGAAGACCCAACCATCGCTGAGCGCCAACACTGGCGCGAGCCCGATCTGTCTCGGCGCTATTTGGACGCACAGGATGCGCGCGATTCAATCGCAGGGCTAGCCATGAATATCGCGGCTTAGGCGAAACTATAGGCAGAAAAGGTGATTCAGCCTACATGACGGAAGAACTGGCCCTTTGGGAGGTACAGCAGGGAAGCGTGCCGATCGATTATGACTACAGACATAGCGATGCCTTGACTTTGGACATGCGAATGAGGCGACTCGCCATAGCACCGATGCGATTGCGGTCTGCGGTATCCGATCGCTGACCAACCGGCTATGCCGTGTGCCCTATTCATCCGGACCGGAACCTGTCCTAGATTCAGCAGCACGAGCGGTGCAACGAACTCTTCGTGCGCCGCAGTGAACACTCAACCCGAGGAGATCCCGCACCATGCATCCGAACGCCGATCTGCTGAAACGACTGTTTACCGCGCTGGACCAGCACCAGCCGCACAACATGACGAACTGTTACGCGGTGAACGCGCACTTCAAAGACATCGCCTTCGATCTGGACGGCAGGCCCCAGATCCAGGCGATGTGGGAGATGGTCACGGGAGTCGAGGATCTGCACGCGGTCTTCGAAATCCTGCACGCCGATGACACCTCGGGCCGGGCGAGGGTGGTGGACACCTATACCTATACGGCGACCGGTCATCCCGTGCGGAACGAGATCAGTTCCAGCTTCATCTTTCGAGATGGACTGATTGTTCGCCAAGAAGACAGGTGTAATGCTCTGAGCTGGGGTATTCAGGCTCTGGGGCCGGTGCAAGGGCTGCTGTCATGGCTCGCCCCCTGGAAGCGACGGGAAATGGCGATGAGCAAACTGGACGAATTCATCAAGCAGACAGCGGGCGAGGGTGCGAACGCCTGATGCGGCACCGCCGTGGCACTGAGCGGTTCGGCGTCATCGCGGAACCGAGACGACCAGGATTGGCCGAGCGTGGCGAATCAGACTCCGGGGCTGGTCGCCTCGTCCCCAGGCAGCAGCCCGCGGCGCCCGGCCTCCATCACCGCCTCAGTGCGATTGTGCGAGGCCAAGGCCCGCAGGATGGCACTGACATGCAGCTTTACCGTTCCCTCGCTCAGATCCAGCTTTCTGGCAATGACCTTGTTGGAGAAACCCTGTGCTAACAGCGATAATACTTCCATCTGCCGTCCGGTCAGCGCATTGGCGTCGCCCGGCAGCGCCAGGGCCGTGGGCACCGCGGCAGTCGCCCTGGAGCGCATGGCGGCGAGCAGCGATGCCGGAACATAGATGTCGCCGGCAAGCACCTGGCGCAGCGCCGTGAGCAGATCCTGGCTGCGCATGGTCTTGGGGATGTAGCCCGCGGCGCCGGCATCCAGGCTCGCGCGCACGTCTTCCGGTCGCTCGGAGGCAGTAACGACGACGATCGGAACGCTGATCAAGGCTGCACCCAGATCACGCACCAGGGAGCAATCGCGAGCCCCGGGCAAGTAGAGATCGAGCAGCACCAGATCGAGCTCCGAATAATAGGCGACCGCCGCGCGCGCCTCGTCTGCTGTGCCGGCGCTGAACAGCGTCAGGTCTTCGCTCAGCTGCCCAAGTACCTCCGACAGGGCATCGCGAAACAGGGTGTGATCGTCGATCAACAAGATGCGCATCAGAACCTCCGCGTCGTGGTGATTCCGCGGCTCGCGTATGCACGGCTTGCGCTTGCGCGGGTTGCAAGGACCGGCGGAGCCATTCACTGCGCCGGAGCTCTATCGTACGGCAAAAAGTGGACTGGCATCCGCTGTTCCGCAGCAGGACTGTTCCGCAGCGGGACAGCCACCATCGGATAGGCTCTTAGGATCCAGGGCTGGCGTTTGCGCCTGCCAATACCCGGATGGTAGCGCGCAGCTTGGCGGGTTGCACGGGATTGTGCAGCACCGGATAGCCAAGTGCGCTGGTTTGCTGAAGCCCGACCGGCCCGGTGTCTCCGGTGACCAGCAGGGCGGGGATACGATAGCCCGCCTGTCGACGTAATGCCTCGATCGCATCGGCGCCGGTCAATTCGCCGGACAGTCGGTAGTCGACGATCAACAGGTCCGGCGGCTGCTTCCCCTGCAACCGCCAGCGCCTCGTCGAGACTCGCGGTGGAAATTGCCAGATAACCCCAGCCCACAAGACGATCCTGCATCGCCTGCCGAACGATGCGTTCATCGTCCAAGACCAGGATGCGCAGCGGCAGCTGCTCCTGATAGGCAGTCTGCCCGATCTCGTTTACGTTCTGTATGGATCTGATCTGGTCGTCCTGAAGCCGCGGCACCTCGATGCTGAAGAGCGATCCACGACCCGGCCGCGAGCAGACCTTCAGAGGACGATCGAGCAGACGTGCGAGGCGCTGGACGATGGCAAGTCCCAACCCCAGGCCCTGGGCGCGATCGCGCTGGGGATTGTGTAATTGGTGAAACTCCGCGAAGCAACTGGCGATCTTCTCGGGCTGGATGCCGCACCCGGTATCCCAGACATCCAAGCGCAGGCCCTGGCCGCGTCTGCGCCCGGCCACCAGCACGCCGCCGCGCTCGGTGTAGCGCAGTGCATTGCCAACCAGGTTGCGCAGGATCTGCTCCAGCATGGCCGGATCGCTGCGCACCCAGGCGGCGCTGGGTCGAAAGCGCAGTCGAATACCCCGCTGGCGCGCCTCGGCGCAGAACGCCTCCTCCAGTCGCTGGAACAGATGCTGGACGCAGACGGCTCCTTCCACGGGCCGCACCACTCCGGAATCGAGCTTGGAGACATTGAGCAGGGCGTCCAGCATCTCGCCGATGATCTCGATGGTCTCCTCGATACGCTGCACCAAGGTCTTGTTTTCCGGGCGCTGTATCCGCCCTGCGAGCGCCGAGAAGGCCAGCCCGAGGGCGTGGATAGGTTGGCGTAGGTCGTGGCTTGCTGCTGCCAGGAAGCGGGTCTTGGCGCCGCTGGCGCGCTCGGCCTCCGCGAGCGCTGCCCGCAGGACATGACCTTTGTTCTCGGCCTCTCGGCGCATGGCCTCGTTTTCCAAGCGCAGCCTGAGAGCCTGATCCAAGCCCTGATGGATGTTGAAACAGATCGAAATATTGAGCAGCAGATTCACGATTGCGAGTCCTGCGAGGGATTCTGCCAGAGGCCCCCCGCTGGCGACCAGCGCGACCACCAAAGCCCCGACCACGATCAATGAAAAACTAAAGAAGGAGGCAGGGATGGCTGCGCCCGTGGCTGCTGCGCCGGAGGTCAAGCCGATGGGGATGATCACCAGCAGAATGAGCGAAATCGGTTCCCCTGGATCCAGGAAAAGCAGGATGGCCGCCGTCCACAGCAGCCCGTAGCCTGATGACATCCCAATGACCACCCATCGCCACAGGCGCCAATTTGCCAGCTGGTCCGAGCTCTGGCGGTAGCGTAGCAATGCGGCAATGCGAAGGTGCGCAGCAGTCCAAGCCCGGCCACCGCCGCCAGCCAGCACAGCAAAGCACTGCGGGATGTGGCCGTCTGATACCACAGCAGGGCCGCCACGACGCTTGCATTGAGGGTTTGGGCAGCGACAGCGACCGGAAACTGGTAAAAGACCGTCCTGACATGCTCCGAATGGATGAGATTTTCTTGGGACTGATCGACGGCCAGGGTCATGGTCGGACTCCAAGTTGGCTCGAACTCGGCTCGAGCCGGTTGCGAAGGCGGAGAGCGAGGTCTCGGGTTTCAGATTCCTGCCAACTGAAAAGTGCTGAACTGGAGGGTATGTTCGCACTTTCCCCGCTCAGAAGATGGCATGCTCGCCGCGCTCCACCGTCTCGGTACCGTCGAGCACATGGCGATAGTAGTCGAACAGCGTATCCTGTCCAGTCTCCGGGGTCGCATCGGCGTCGTAGCGACCGGTGGCAGGATCGAGCACAAGCATTGATTGCGTGGCGTAATAATGGCCGATGCGCGCGAGTTCGGCCTTGGCCGCCAGCGGCGGGACAAACTTGCCTGCAAAACCCAAGGTCGCTGCAATGTTCTGCAATAGCGCAACCGGAACCTGCTTGAAGCACGCTTCTCGACCGAGCAGATCGAACAGCCGCTCGCCCTGCTCCAGTGGCGTAATCGCTGGTCCTGGACCGCCGATCGGCAGGATCCTGTTGTGCCGCGAAGCGTCATCCAGGCAATCGACCAGATAGGCCGCCAAGTCTCGATCACTGATGGGTTTACAGGCGGTGAGCCGGCCGTCACCGAACAACAGATAGGGTTTGCCTTGGCGTACCCGCTCGATCTGTCCCGCCAGCGACTTGAAGAAGGCCGTTGCGCGGACAATGGAGTAGGTCAGTCCCGAGTCCGCCAAGGCCGCCTCGAATGCGAGCTTCGCCTGTTGAAACGCGAGTCTGGGTCGCTGCACACAGATTGCCGACAACAGCACCATCTGCGTCGCCCCGGCTGCTCTGCCCTGATATAGCAGGTTCAGGTTTGCTTGGTGGTCGATGGCCCAGGCGTCCCGTGGCTCTCCGGTGCGCGAGGCCAGGCATGAGACAAGCGCATCGAAGGCTTCGTTGCGCAAACCCTGCTCGCTCAGGGAGGCCGGATCGGTCACCTCGCAGAAGCGCACCTCGGCGCCTTCGAGAAAGTCGATGCCGCGGGCCTGAGCAGGGGGCAGGTCATGCTTGCGCGCAGACTTGGCCCGCTTGCCGGTGTGCGGCCGCACGACGCAGATGACCTCGTGCCCCCGCGCCACAAGAGCAGCCACCACGGCTCGGCCGATGGTGCCGGTACCTCCCGCCATCAGGATACGACGAGGGCGCGGTGAGGCGGTTTGCATCAGCGACGGACCCTGGCCGTCGCGTTGGCTGGTGGACGACGCAGAGGAGGCCATCAGTGGCGATGTTCAGCGCGACGAAAATGGTCTGCACCGGCCAACTTTCCAACCAGCCGGCCCGGGTCGGGAATGCGTATCGGCAGGTGCTCAGGACAGATCCACAGCGACGCGCTTCGATACGCGAGCCGAATCAATGGCACAAGGTCGGAACCGCAATCGCATGACATACAGGTTGCTGCTTTGTCTTTAGACATTTCGCCTCCGTCATTTGGTGTTGCGCGGCTCGCTTCAACAAGCCGAGCCGCCCTGCTTGGAAGCGCTGTGACAGCCGTCTTCCAGCGCCTATAGATTAACCCAAGCAAGCGCAGTTGGCTGCTTTTGCTAGAGTACTTTGGCCGCGAGTGGCGTTTGCAGCTTGCTGCTGCCCGAACTCCAGCGTGTATTCGAGTCCGGCGGGAATTGCGTGCTCGGGATTGGCCAGCTCGACGCACAGGCCGAAGGTAGGCTGTCGTAATGTCCTGAGTTTTGATGCCAAACCGATTCCGGGTCTTGGATTGCTTCATCGAACGCACTGGGGAAGCCGAATCGGTGTCGGGGTCGCCATCGGAATCGGAATCGAATCCGCTCATCGATCAAAGCAGCCAGCTCGATACCAATCCCGAATTCCGACCTCGACACCGATCCCGACACCGACTCAGCATCCATAAACCGGGAAGCGCTTGTTTGCGTGAGACTGCAGATTTCGACAGCCTAGGCCGAAGGTGCCGTTTACGGCATCAATGACCTGTTTCACCAGGTCAGCTTTTGTACATGCCGTCCAACACGCCTCAGTACCATGGTACTCACATCCGCGCTGTAATGGGGTTCCCAGCAACTGGACGTTGTAATGGCGCCGTCCGAGTGTGTGCGCTGCCGTTACGCGAACCAGCGTGAAGGTCTCGGCAACCGCATCGCCCGCGAATCCGTCTCGACCCAGATCGCGATGGCCAGATTCGGAATGTCCACAAGATCGGCTAGGATGTGGTTGGAGGTTGCGCTCGCCATCGGCCTGCCGAAGCCGGTGGCGAAAGTGCCGATTTGATCGAAGAGTCGGTGACGGCGGAGGTCGACAGTCGCCGTCGGACGGTTGTGCTGAACGTGCCGTCGCCAGAGCGCTGCGCCCTGCATGAGCTGCTGCTGTTCACTGCTCGACCCAGCACAATGGCGACCAAGGCGCACAAGGATCGGAACCAGGCCATGCAATTGCTCACCATGCTGATTCGACGAGGCTCCCGATGGGCTGGAAACCACTGAATGCGGCGCTGGCGATCCGCGGGGCGGGCTGGATGCGGAAGGTGACGCATGCCCTCGGTCGCCGGGCGGAACAGTTCCCGAAGCTGGTCGAGGCCCTGGAAGGTCTGCTGGGCTGGTGCTTCGGTTCTCGAGCGCAGGCCGCGCTCTTTTGGCGTGCCTTTCTCTAGCTGAACACGGACCCGGGGCGGCCCGACAGCACCGGGGCTGCCTGCAATGACCTCAGCAACGCGCTTTACTTCGGCCTAGTGTCGCTGTGGGGGATTCCAATCAAACATCAGCTCGAAAAGCCGCAGCTCGAGGTGCCATGGGTTCAGATGCTCCAGGCTCAGGAGCAGGCAAACAATCGACTACTTCGAGAAAGAAGCTCAGCCAGACGCTTTCGAGTCCGTTTTTCACAGTCTCTGGTGGGCTGTTGCAACATTGACCACCGTCGGCTACGGCGACATCTACCCGATCACGGTGGGAGGCAGAATCTTTACTGCCGTCGTGCTGTTCGTCGGTCTTGGAGTGGTTGCAATACCGGCGGGCATGGATGCAACCGCACTGGTGAAGGCCAAAACGATCGAAGAAGACCGCGAAAGCCCCGATCCGTCGGCAGACGGCAATGGGCACATTTCTATCGATCTTTGCCGTTCGCTCGAGATGCGAGCCCAGCTTTCTGTTCAGAAAGGCCAAGACTTTCTGGCCATCGAGTGTCCAGCCGGCGGTCATCAACAACCAGTCACCAAGGGACCGATGCATCGCCGTGACAAGTTCCAATCTCTGCCTGGCGCCGTCGAGCAGCATCAGCGCTGACAACTTCGCTACTTGACACCAGACAGTCTAAACGGACTCCGGTTTTCCATGCGGCTGGTATAAAGGGTAAAGCTGCTGTTATACTGTCAGGCATTCTTGACATTTCTATTATCAAGCTTGGTTGACACTTGTGACAACGGTTTCCCCGAAAATCTCGAAGGATGATCTGATCGGCGCGTCTCGCGATCGCACCAACGGTGCCAAGCCCCATGCTGTTGTGATCGGCAGCGGCTTCGGCGGGCTGGCGGCAGCGATCCGGCTCGGCCATCGAGGCTACCGAGTCACAGTGCTGGAAAAACTGGATCAACCCGGCGGACGAGCCTACGTACACGAAATCGATGGCTTTAAGTTCGATGCCGGCCCGACGATCATCACCGCGCCTTTTCTATTGCAAGAATTGTGGCAGATGTGCGGCCGAAACTTCAGCGATGACATTGATTTGCGACCGATGGACCCGTTCTACCGGATTCGCTTCGACGATGGTGCGATCTTCGACACCAACGGCGACCCGGTTGCGATGCGCGAACAGGTCGCGCGTTTCTCTCCGGGAGATGTCGAGGGCTATGATCGCTATATCGCCGAGAGCGAAAAGATCTTCCAGGTGGGCTTTGTCGAGCTGGGGCATGTACCCTTCACACACTGGCAGGACATGGCGAAGATCATTCCCAAAATGGTGGCGTTGAAAAGCCATCGCAGCGTGTACTCCATGGTCTCGTCCTATGTCAAGGATGAGCGCCTGCGCGTGGCATTGAGCTTTCATCCGCTGCTGATTGGGGGCAATCCGTTTTCGGTTACGTCGATTTATGCGCTGATTTCCTATCTGGAGCGGCATTGGGGCGTGCATTCCGCGATGGGCGGCACCGGCGCCATCGTCCGCGGCATGGTGAATCTGATCGAAGGGCAAGGCAATCAGGTGCGACTGAATGCCGAGGTAGCCGAGATCAGCGTCGACAATGGCCGTGCCACCGGGGTGCGTTTGGCGAATGGCGAGCTGATCCCAGCCCGGGTGGTGGTCTGCAATGCCGACGTGGCCTGGACCTACCGTAATCTGCTGCCCGGTATCGAACGCAAACGCTGGACCGATCGTAAGCTGGATCAGGCCAAGTATTCCAATGGCTTGTTTGTCTGGTACTTCGGCACCAAGCGCCAGTATCCAGACGTAAAGCATCACAGTATCCTGCTCGGTCCCCGCTACAAGGGCCTGCTCAACGATATCTTCCGCCGTAAGCATCTGGCCGACGACTTCAGTCTGTATCTGCACCGGCCCACCGCGACCGATCCATCGCTGGCGCCGGCAGGCTGCGACACCTTCTATGTACTCGCACCGGTGCCGCATCTGGACGGCGATGCCGACTGGACCGAGCGCGCCGAGCCCTACCGGCGTGCCGTTTCCGATTATCTCTCCAAGACCCTGCTGCCCGATCTGGAAAATCAGGTGGCAACCTCGCTGGTGACCACGCCCATTGATTTTGAACAGCGCTTGTTGTCGTTCAAGGGCGCCGCATTCAGCCTTGAACCCGTACTGATGCAAAGCGCCTGGATGCGCCCTCACAATCAGAGCGAGGAAGTCGAACATCTGTACATGGTCGGCGCCGGGACACACCCGGGAGCGGGTGTGCCTGGCGTTATTTCCACAGCCCGCGTCCTCGATACGGTGGTTCCCGATGCCTCTGTTTTTCCGAACTGAGTCTTATTTCGCCGATCCGGCCGATTTGGCGGCTTGTAACCAACTGTTGAGCAATGGTTCCAAGTCGTTTTTCGCCGCATCTTTTTTCCTTCCCAAGACGACGCGACAACCCGCGTCCGCACTCTACGCATTCTGCCGTGTCGCCGACGATGCCATCGATGACTGCCGCGGCGATCGTCGCGAGGCATTGGCAAGGCTGCACAACCGGCTCGATCGCTGCTATGCCGGCCGGCCGCTGGAGCAATCGGCAGACCGTGCTTTTGCCGGCGCCGTCAAACGCTTTGGCATACCGCGCGAACTGCCGGATGCCCTGCTCGAGGGCTTCGAGTGGGATGCCGAGGGTCGCACCTATCCAACCATTTCCAGCGTCTATGATTATTGTGCCCGCGTCGCTGCCGCGGTCGGTGCGATGATGGCGGCTTTGATGGGCGTCCGCTCGCCAGAATTGATTGCCCGTGCCTGTGATCTCGGCACCGCAATGCAATTGACCAACATTTGCCGCGATGTGGGCGAAGACGCCCGCAACGGTCGCATTTATCTTCCGCTGGACTGGCTGTGCGAGGCCGGGATCGAACCGCAGACGTTTTTGGCACGGCCGGTGTTCAGCGAGGCACTCGGCTCGGTGGTCAAGCGGCTGCTGGATATCGCCGACGAACTCTATCAGCGTGCCGAATCCGGCATTGCGCGTTTGCCGGTGGGTTGCCGTCCGGGAATTTATGCCGCACGTCTGCTGTATGCCGAGATCGGCCGCGAGGTGGCTCGCAATGGCTATGATTCCGTCTCCCAACGCGCCATCGTGCCAAAAGCACGCAAGGTGGCCGTGCTGAGCCAGGCGCTGGCCGCGACGCCATTTCCAGGCGGCGATTACAAATCTCCGGCCTTGCCGGAAAATGGGTTTCTGATTGATGCCGTGGCCGCGGTGCCCAGTGCAACAGAACTCGCCGCCAGGGCCAAGGCCGCTGACCGGCGCCTGCGAGGCATTGGCGAAAAGGTGGTCTGGGTGGCTGAATTGTTCGAAGCCATGGAGCAGCGCGAGCGTGTTTCTCAAGAGCAGAACAATGCCATGTTGTCGGCAATGCGTGGTGGGGGTTAAAGCATGCGCTATTATCTTGGTGTGGTTTGCTTGCTGCTGGGTATATGGCTGATTTATAAAGCCATTGATCATCGCAAACGAGTGATCGCCGCGCGCGAGCGTATGCAGACCAAGGGCAAGGTCTTGGGTGACCCGGCTCTAGGCTCAATGGGCGTCGCCATGCTACCCTTCTACGTCCTCTATGGAGCCATCGCATCCTTGCTGCTGATCGGTGGTTTTTTTCTATCGGACCTATCCCAGTATCTATCGATTCTGGATCTGGCCGGACTGATCGTACTCGTGATTGGCCATAGCGTCTTCATTACAATGCGAACCGCCTACCCGCGGCTTGGGCTGGATCTGTCGAACTCGCAATAAGGCTGCAAAACCAAGCGCACATGTTTCGCCATCCAGCAGCCGGCGCAAGACAGTTGTTTCGGGCAAGCTGCTCCGCTTGTTATTGAATCCATAACCATCGAACCAGGTTTTTCTCCCGATTGCAGGTTCTCGCCTGATTCGACTTCATTCCCGGGCTAATGGGCAGCGCTCACCGCTGCCCGGGTAGCGTAAAATAGTATCACCCTTGTGCTTCCCGGACCCTCAGATGCCTAAAGATACCATCCGCGAAAGCTCCTCCTCGCCGCTTGGCGGCGAGGCTGATCCACTGCTGTTGGACAGCGAACAAATCCAGTCTCTTGCGCAGCCCACGGTGATTCACTCGGCGCTGCGCCATTGCAACGAGCATCGTGTTACCGACGTTGAGCGTGTGCAGACCGGCATCTATGCCCGGGTTGAAGACGCGCACAGCGAAGAGCAGCTCGAGGTTGAGATTACTTGTGATACGGATGGCACGCTGCTGGCAGGCTGCGACTGCGGCGGGAGCAATGATGGGACGCTCTGTGTGCACGCCATCGCCGCACTGTTTGCCTATGCCAAAGGGCAGAACGAAGAAGCTTCCAGCGATCCGTCGCGGATCGCCGATGCCCAGCGTACGGCGCTAGAGGAACGATTGGCCAGGGCGCGAGCGGAAGTGCAGGTGAAACCCTTGTCGGAGTCTGCGGATGCGGTTGGATTCGGCCTCTGGAGCGCGCGCTCGCTGCACTCGGCAACGCACTTCTCCAGCGATTATCGGGTACATATTCGCTCCCTGACAGGGCGCGCGAATCATTGCACCTGTCCAGACTTTGCCACCAACGAACTCGGCACCTGCAAGCATGTGGAGGCCGTTCTGTACCGTCTGCGCAAGCGCAAGGACTTTAAGCGCATTGCCTCTCTGGCACCCCCCCGTGGCACAGTGTTTCTGGATTGGGAGGGAGACAACGCGCCGACCATTCGATTGTACCGGGGAGCCGAGACCGCCACCGATCTGCAGCCATTATTGCAAGAGCACTTCGATGCTGACGGTCGTTTCCGGCTGCGTTTGCCGGATGATTTTTTACGTTTCGCCGAGCGCGTTGCCGAGCGCAGCGATCTTGACGTCGGCGACGATGCGCTCGGCTATGCCCGCCGACTGGCCGAGGACGCGGCGCACGCCGTGCGCGCCGCGGAGATCAGCGAGCGCATCCGCGCCAGCGGTGGACGATTGCCGGAGGTGCAAGCCAAACTCTATCCCTACCAAACCGAAGGCGTCGCATTCCTGGCGGGTCGCGGTCGCGCCTTATTGGCCGATGACATGGGCCTGGGTAAGACCCTCCAGGCCATCGCCGCCGCCTATTGGCTGCATCGCCATGACGCTGTCGAGCGCGTGCTGGTGGTCTGTCCAGCCTCGCTTAAATTGCAGTGGGCGCGCGAAATCCAGCGCTTCACCGCCGCGCAAGTCCAGATCATCCAGGGTCCGGTGGCAACCCGCGGCGTGCAATACCGCAAAGGCAACGGCTTCTATGTGGTCAACTACGAATTGGTGATGCGCGATCTTGGCGTCATCAACACCGATTTGCGCCCTGACCTGCTGATCCTGGACGAGGCTCAGCGAATCAAGAACTGGCGCACCAAGATTGCCAGCGCGGTGAAACAAATCGGCTCACGCTATGCGTTCGTGCTGACCGGCACGCCCTTGGAAAATCGCCTCGAGGATCTGTACAGCCTGTTGCAGGTGATCGATCCGCGGGTGCTCGGTCCGCTCTGGCGCTACATGGTCGACTTTCATATTACCGACGATCGCGGCAAGGTGCTCGGCTATCGCAACCTGTCGGGATTACGCCGACGATTGGCGCCGGTGATGCTGCGGCGCGACCGCAGTCTAGTGCGCGATCAGCTGCCGGAGCGCATTGTCACTCGCCTCGATGTGCCGATGACCCAACCACAGTGGGACATTCACAACGATGCAGTCTCTGCCGCGGCCCAACTGGCGCAGATCATGCGACGACGCCCGCTGACGCCGAGCGAGCAAAACCGCATGATGGCGGCCCTGCAGCGAGCGCGCATGGCCTGCAACGCGGCTGCACTGGTAGATCCTGAGATTGCCGAGAGTCTCGGCGACAGCGCGCCCAAGTTGGACGAACTGGAAACCTTGCTCGACGAGTTGTGCCGGATGAGCGGGCTCAAGGCCGTGGTCTTCTCCCAGTGGGCCCGCATGACCGAATTGGTGGAACAACGAGTGCGCCGCATGGGACTCGGCAGCGTGCATCTGCACGGCGGAGTTCCCTCTGCCAACCGAGGCAAGCTGATGGACCGCTTCCGGCAAGACGATGCGGTGCAGGTGTTCATCTCCACCGATGCTGGCGGCGTGGGTCTGAATCTGCAAAATGCCGCTGTGCTGATTAACCTCGACGTTCCATGGAATCCCGCCGTATTGGATCAGCGCATTGCTCGGGTGCACCGGCTCGGCCAGCTGCAAAAAGTGCAGGCGATTTTGATGGTTGCCCCCGACTCCTATGAAGAGCGTGTGCTTGGCCTGGTGCAGGGCAAGCGTGAATTGTTCGACAATGTCGTAGATGCGGATGCAAGCGAGGATGTCGTCAGTGTGTCCAAGCGCTTGGCTGAGGTGTTGGCGGACGATCTTGCCGGCTCGACCGATACTGCCGGCCGAGCCGCGACTGACCAAGACAGCAGCACCAGGGAGCCAGAAATCGATCCTCTGGCCCAGCCGGAGCCCGTGGAACTTGCAGCCGATGCCGCTCTCGCATCATCGGATACCGCATTGCCTCTGCATCCGGATCTCGACCAGGCGGTGCGCGATTGCGTGATCGCTCTGCAGCGACAGTTTGGCCAGCGCATTCAGCGCATGCTCGGCCAGCGCCGCCGTGGCAACGGACAGGACGGAGGCATGGGCGGTCTGCTGATCGTGCTCGACCAGGTGCATGAGAACGACGACCAGATTGCCGCCGGCTTGTCCGAGCGGGTTCCGGTGGCGGTGCTGGATCAGCGGACCTTACAGAGCCTGGCCCGACTCGGCGATGCTTCACCGGTCGCCGATGCCGAACCCCTGTATGCAGGGGATATGACCGGCACCGCCCCCGCTGTCGAATCGCCTTTATTGCGCAAGGCGCGCGAGGGTTTGACAGCCGCCCGCGTGTTGATCCAACAGAGTTGCCCTGGGCCGGCGTTGGACCTGATGCTTTCTGCTTTGCTGGCCGCTGCCGCTCTGCGCGTTGGCCGTGACGACCCGCCCAGCGCCTCCACGGCTGGCATTTGGCTCTACGGCGAGGTGCTTCCAGCCGGCCTATTGGCGCAACAAGACGCGGCGCTGCTGATGCGTGCGATTGCATTGGCGCAGGGCGCCGACGCCGTGCCCGAGTCGATGCTGACGGCGCTGGCCGAGGATGCAGTTGCGTTTGTCGATTCTGCCTCAGAGGTTGGACCCTGAGGCGATTTCTGTCGAGAAAACTACCACCTGGCTTGTCTTCTCGTCCGCCTTCATTGTTGCGGCAACCCGCCCATGGAGCGGCGATGGGCGGGTTGCCGCTTCACGAAGGCGAACGAGAATCCGGCGCCAGTTGATCTATATCTCCCCGGCAACCGCCGGAAACCGAAATATCTTTATTTCCGCTATACGATAGGACCAGGGAGATCGTAGACACGGATCGAGTAGGCGGAAGGCGTGACATGGATTAACAAGCACATTGAGATTTGGCTTACGCCTTGGCTAGGCTGTCGAATATCCCTCAGCCTTCCTATTTAAAGTGCACCTAGTTTCCCTGTCACTCGGTATACCGAAACCCTTTTAAAATCAATAATATGAAGACCTCATGTGCGACACAAATGCGAGGAGATGAAAACGGCAGGAAACAGGCGATTTTCGACAGCCTATGCCTTAGCTGCGGAGACGAACAGGCGGATGGCAAGGGTGCCAGCCATCGCCGTCGGCAACAGCCAATGCCTTTGCATGGCCTTTGCAAGACTGCAATAATGCAATATTTTGGCGGCACCTGAACGCTGCGCCTTTCCTTATCCAGCATACAAACCGGACAACGAGCATGCCTCAGTCAGCATTCGATCACCGCTTAAACCGAGTGCGCGGGTCCGACCTCCCTTACAGCGACGGTATCCCCATGGAATCGGATTGGCACGTCTCGGCGATGTCTCTGCTGATCGACATCCTGCGTCATCACACGCGCAATCGTAGCGACATCTATATTGCGGGGGATATGTTCGTCTACTTCGATCCGAATCAAGTCAAGACACGCAACTTCCGAGGGCCTGACTTCTTCGTGGTCAAGGGGGTCGCAAGCGCCCACATGCGCAATTCCTGGGTAGTCTGGGAGGAGAATGGACTAACCCCGGACTTCGTCATTGAGCTTGCCTCGCCAAGTACGGAACATTTCGACCGTACGGAGAAGAAAGCGATCTACGAACAGGTGCTCAAGACCCCGGAGTATCTAATCTACGATCCCAGCAACGAACGGCTACGGGGTTGGCGACTGTTCGGTGGCGCCTATCAAGCACTCACGCCGAACAGATCGGGCCAATTATGGAGCGAGGAACTCCAACTGTGGGTGGGGCTTGACGAGTACCGATTTAGCGCCGGCTACGACCTGGTTAAGGTGCCGCGCTTCTACGACGCGAATGGGCGAATCTTGCCCACTCCGGCTGAGGCCGAAGCCAAACGTGCCGATGCCGAAGCCAAGCGCGCCGATGCCGAAGCCAAGCGTGCCGATGCCGAAGCCAAGCGTGCCGAGGCCGAGACCAAGCGTGCCGAGGCCGAGACCAAGCGTGCCGATGCCGAGGCTGCTGCGCGTCGTCTTGTCGAGGAAGAGCTCGCACGCATCAAGCAAGGTTATCGAGACGATGAGCATGGATAGGCAACCCAAGCGACTCTGTAGATCGATGCTGATCGGTGATCCGAAGGACAATGCCGACGCGGCGGGGAAACACAGATCAATACGAAACGAGATGCTGCTGGCTCGACTGAACGTGGCATGCATAAGCAGCCTTACTCAGGTCCGATGCACTCGCGGAGCGCTTGCGCACCGGCGTCCAGCAGACGAGGGCGATGAGCGCGCACAGACCTGCTTAGGCGATTGCCGGCGAGAAATCGCCTTAGGGGTGAAGGCCGGTGGCGTGCCGGCGCGCGGCTCCTCTCTGAATCGCTGCTTCAGCGGTTGATCGGCACGCTCGCGTCAACGTCGGACAAGAACTCCATCAGAACCTGGTTGAAAGCATCCGGTCGCTCCAGCGGAAGGAAATGGCGTGCATTCTGGATGGTCACCAGTGTTGCGTTCGGCATTTGATCCACATAGCCCTGTTTGAATGCCGTCGATGTGTAATCTTGTCCGGCACCGATAACCAGCGTGCGACAGCTGATTTCTGATAAGCGCTCGGCGACACTCCAACCGATCAACGACTTCAGTGTTCGATAATAGGCCCGTGCATCGTTATCTGCCCAGCGTGCGATGAATGCAGCACGCAGATCGACCTGGCTTGCCTCCGGGAACAATTTCTTACTCAGCACCTGGCCCATCTTGCGCATTCCCAGCAGTTTGATGATCAGCAGACGTGTCAGCCCATTCATGCGCTCCTGCCAGGTGCGCAGCTTCAGCTCCGGTTGGCTGTTGACGATCACCAGGCTTTTGACCTGTTGAGGTGAGTTCAAAGCGAGCTGGAAAGCGACCATGCCACCCATGGACAGTCCAACCACATGCGCTGGACCCAAACCCAGCGCCTGCAGCAATGCTGCCGTATCGGAGGCAAACAGAGGAATGCCATAGGCGGCGCCTCGTGGCTTATCGGATTGACCGTGACCGCGCAGATCGACAGTCATTGTTTGGTAATGTTTGGAGCATACGCGCACCTGCGATTCCCAGTCACGGCTGCTGGAGCCCAAACCATGGAGAAAGAGAACCGGTTGCCCGCGTCCAGCAGTTTCATAGTATAGATGGATATCGGCGATCTTGAGCTTTGGCATGCTAATTAGAACAATTGGAATCAGAACGATTAAAAAAGTGGCCCACATTGTGCTGCAATTCGTCGTTGTTTCAAGTGCTGCCAGATGACCAGACGGTTCATCAGAGCGTTCCGATCCTGTGCTCGATTAACCACTCATGGAAGGCGATACGATTTGGCGATTTGGGGCTTCCCCGCTGCTGAGGCCGTTGCGCCGGCGCTTGCACCCGGGCACGACGATCTCGGGCAGCGGTAGTTGCGCGCGGTCAGTGCGAGCCATCCCTGTGCAGGTTAGTCTGCCAATTGTTCATTCATCAATCCTGGATTGGCTTCGCCCTGGCCGTTGATCTGCTATCGGGTGCGGCGAGTTTCCTGCTTCGGTGCAAGTCGGTGGTTCGATTTCAGCAGGCACGCCTTGGCGCTGCTGATCTTGAATGCTACCTTTGACATGGCAGAGTAAAGTCGATGTTGGCTACCATGAGCTAAAGCTATGCACGAATTGTCGGTTTGCCTGTCGCTGCTCGATCAAGTGGAGAGAATCGCCCGCGAGCACGGCGCCGATCGCGTTGTACGCATTGTACTGCGCATCGGTCCTCTGTCCGGCGTCGAGGCACCGCTTTTGGCGAATGCCTATCCGCTGGCGGCCGCAGGGACCCTTGCTGAGCATGCCCTGTTGGACATTGAGCCAGCGCCCATTCGAGTTCTATGTAGGGAATGCGGGGCTGAAACCGAGGCCCTGCCCAATCAGCTCGTCTGTAGTAACTGCGGCGGCTGGCGCACGCGTCTGCTCAGTGGTGATGAAATGTTGCTGGCCAACCTGGAACTGCGCATCCCGGACGCTGCGTCTGCACAAGGCCTGTCCAGTTCGACATCGATTTCCTGACTTCGGAGAAGACCATGTGTGACACCTGTGGCTGTGCCATTACCCCCGGCAATGAATCCTTTCTTCGCGCGGATGGCAAACATGCCAGAACCAGCGATGGCCATGCCGCTGTGGAGGTGCTGCAAAGTCTGCTCAGCGAAAATGACCGGCAGGCAGCGCATAACCGAGAACATTTCGACCAGCACGGCGTATTGGCCGTAAATCTGATGTCGTCTCCCGGCGCTGGCAAAACGAGCCTGCTCGAGGTCACCATTGATGCTCTGCGCGATGAGGCATGCATCGCCGTCGTCGAGGGCGATTTGGAAACCGAAAATGATGCCGAGCGTATCCGCGCTAAGGACGTCGAGGCTATTCAGATCGCCACTGGCAGCGCTTGCCATCTGGACGCGCACATGGTCCACGATGCATTGCATCATCTTGATTTGACAAACATCGACATCCTGTTCATCGAGAATGTCGGTAATCTTGTCTGTCCAGCCAGCTTCGATCTAGGTCAGCACCGCAATGTGATTTTGTTGTCGGTGCCCGAGGGCGACGACAAGCCAGCCAAGTATCCAGTCATTTTTCGTGCCGCAGACTTGGTATTGCTGACCAAGACCGATCTGCTGGCCTATCTGGACGACTTCGATCCGGGCCGAGCCGAGACCCTGATACGCAAGCTTGCCAGCGCGGCGCCGGTGCAGAGGTTATCGTCTCGACAGGGTACTGAAGGCATCGCTTCCTGGCTCGATTGGCTGCGCGCTGAGATCCTTAGGAATCGTTAAAAATAAGCGGCTCATTATGAGCTGAAGTTTCCTGATTTCTGAAAATCGCAAGGAGGGTGGTTACTTGGGGGCGGCCTATTTATGCTGGTTTGAGCAGGCTTAAGCAAACCCAAATAACCATGCCCCTACCTGGCCCACCACCTAGGTAGTTCAATCTGGACGGTCCTGGCTTGGCCCGACTCACACAGTTTCCTTGCATCACCGGCTGAACTGTATTCAGCTATATATCAACGCCTTACGCCCTCCGTCTATCCAGGCGCTGCACACAGATCTGCAGGAGCGAAAAGTGCGTGAAGAAGGCCAAATTGAACACCCTACCCGCCACCTACCTAAGAACCAGAAGACTTCAGATGATGAGTGCTCCGCTGTGATAGAGGAATGGTCGATGAGATTGCAATTTCCCGTTGCGTCGCTGCGCAAGCCGCAACACATCGTCGCGCGGAGATGCAGACGCGTGGAAGACAGCCCGAAGAGGTCCGCGTCCACGCATTCAAGACGCGAGCGCGGGGAATCCTGATCGCTGCGGACGGCGCTGGCGGCAACGGATCGATCTCGCCTTCGGCTCTCTGGCAAACCGAAATGCAGCGGAGTCGGCGGGATGCGCTTCGCTTTCCCGCCCTACGGTGCTTGAAGAAACATGTTGAGGGTGATCAAACAGCCAGTCAGAAAAACAACGTCGTCTCGTGGCCAGACGTATGCTCGTCTATACGGTCTCCACACGCGCTCGGGCGATCATACGCTTACACGGCGGGAATCGCTGGCGTTTCGATACGCGATGCTGCCAGCCGCGCTGGGCTGTAGTATCCTTAAAAGCGCGCGCTGAAGGCGACTAGAGAGCGCCGCGAACGCGCTGACCTACATTCGAGTATCTTAAACCATTCATATTTGTGCCGATGGAGGACTATCCCTGTGGCAACTAACCCGCGCCCTGTTATCAAAACAATCGCGCTCGCGGCCTTGCTGGCCGCTCCCAGCGTTCAAGCCCTTGGCTTTGGAGACATGTTTAATCCCGGACGCTGGTTCGGTGGCGATAATTACAACGATGACTACTACTACGATGCTCCCTATGGTGGTCCCTACTTGGGAGGCCCCTATGGCGCTCCTGGATACGGTGGTTATGGCGTTCCCGGCTACGGCTATGGTGGAATCCCCTACGGCTATGGAGGATATGGTGGATATGCGCCTGGTGCTGTACCTGGCTATACTGCACCTGCTATGACAGCCCCAGCCGTTAGCGCGCCGGCCGCCGGCTCCAATGATGCAAAGGATCAGGAAATTGAAGCTTTGAAGCGTCGTATCGATCAACTCGAGAGCCGACAGAATACCTCGCGACCGGCGCCTGGCGGCGATACTTGGCCAGCGGCTCCGGCTTTCCGCCCGATGGACCAGTACTGAGGCGATTTGCGCCAGTCATCTGAGCCAGTCATCTGAGCCAGTCATCTGGAAACGAAACGGATGCCTCGCCGGCTCGGCGGGGCTTGAACGAACAAACGTGCACGACGGCTGCCCGGGAAGCAGACTAAACATAATAGATTTAGAGGTTTAAGAGAGACTTGCCTGATTGGCAAAGCTATTCCGAGGATACTTGATCCATGCGATTCAGATCCCTTCTGATCGGCGCTTTCGCTGCTCTGACTTCCGCCACCCAAGCCGGTGGCTACGCGGTCTATCAGAGCGACAGCAGTTTTGTGGATGTAATGGACGGCTTGAAACTCGCGATAGAAGAACGCGGCATGTACATCAATAACGTCATGCATATCGGCGAGATGTTAGAGCGTACCGGTAAGGATCTTGGTATGAACGAGCCGATCTACACCCAGGCCAACTCCATCGAGTTTTGTAGCGCCGTGCTATCGCGCAAGATGGCTGCAGAGAATCCAGAGTGGATCATCAACTGTCCATTTGTCGTCGCTGTCTACACGCTGCCGGATCGATCGGATATCACCTATGTCGTGCATCACGCCATTCCTCCCGATCAAATCGAGAACAGCGCCGTGATGAAGGAAGTTGCCGAGATGTTGCGTGGCGTTGCCGAAAGTGCGGTGAGCTGGTGATATCTGAATCGGACTGTTGATATGAAGCTCATGCATCTGTCTGCCGGCCATGCAGCAGCAGCTGGTTCGCTCATTGGAAGCTGTCCGCCACATTTTGTCCAACATCACACTTCTTTTTGATCCATGTCTACTGTTAACTCAGCATCAGGTAGCTTAACAGGCTATATTGCATTGACAGGTTCAGCGGTTTCGAATCATAAGATGCGCTTATGTCCCTATTTGTCCACATGCGCGTCCACGAGCACGTTTCCGCCATGGCGATGATCGACTCAATAACAAAAAAATTCCGTCGCCAACCCAAGATTTTAGCAGCTCATCCTCAGGATTAAGGAAGCCCATGATCGATGAATGCCCAATTACAGGTCCCCCCCGGATGTATGCCCTTTAGATCGACGAATCCAGGGCCTTACTATCCAGTCCACATAACGAAGAGAGTTGAGGAGTTCGACCAATGACTGCCATGCAGATCTCAGGCCGCGAGGTACACTTCAATCAGAAAGGCCATCTGGCAAGTTTCACTGATTGGGATGACGATCTCGCTCGCGCACTAGCTGCCGATGAGGGCTTGAGCTTAACCGATTGTCACTGGACCGTCATCCAGTTCCTACGCGAGTATTATGCTTTTCATCAGATCCCACCGTCGCCCAAAGTTATGATTCGCAGCATTGGGCATGAGGTTTCTATGCATTCTCCTTGTGCCCGCAGAAACCTTGAAAGTCTGTTTCCCGACGGCGGTTGCAAGCAAGCCTGCCGTATTGCCGGGCTTCCAGACTTTTACTACCACGCATCTTGAGCTGATCTGCCCCAGATGATTCTCACCAGATGATTCTCACCAGATGATTCTCAGCAGATGATTGACCCCAAATGACCCCCTCATAGATGGTCTTCCTTAAGGTAATCATCCTGGGATATGACCTGACTAAAACCCCAGCCCACTTATTGAAGTAGCCCCTCATGCCAGTCATGAGGGGCTTACCTTCGGCCCGTCTCCTAGCCATGATACGGATCGGGATGGCTTGCTTACGCATTTGCAGCCATGCCTTGGCCGAGACTGTGCTCGAGGCCGATCATCCAGGCTGGCAGGGCATGCCTATTTGTTGCCTCAGTAGCCGCCCTTGCGATGTACCTCCGGTAGACCGGCGATCTTGGTGCCCTGCTTGGTGGGAGCCAGCGGGAACAGCTTGTAAACATCCTTACTGCTGGGCTTAGCTCCCCATACCTTGCCGATATCCTTCAGCAAGACACGTTCCATGGGTTGATGCTGATTATTATTGAAGTATTCATCGCGCAGGTAATTGATGATATCCCAGTGCTTGTCGGTGAGATCGATGCCTTCGGCCTGGGCGATGGCCCTGGCAACGTCTTCGTCCCAATCATTGAGTTCAACCAGGAATCCACTGGCGGTGGTTTCGATACTTTTGCCATTGACCTCGATGGCCATGTCGGTGCTCCTCTCGTCAGAATCGGCCGATGCGTGTCTGCTCGGCTCGATGCTTGGTTATTGGGTAGATGACGATGTCGGCTGTGCCCTGTGCGGCTCCTGTTCGGCGTTCGGATCTGCCTTAGAAGACCAGGACTCCACATCATCGACCGCTAATATTAGAGAAACCCGCGTTTCGCGTCATCCGTTGGTCTTGTGAACCGCATTGATACCCTTGTGCGGTAGGAAGATGCCGCAGCCCATTTCGTGATGCGGTCCAAGGCCGCGCTGTTGCAGTAAGATCGATTCGTCCGGCGCCAGGTCGGCAAGCAGCAGGCTGCGCGTTTCGAGAGGACCATCTGGTGTCGAGAGAGGAGTGCTTTTACCGCCAATCGCCTTACGCACCCGAATCCCCGAACCCGCGAGTTCCTCCACGGCCCAGCTCAGGAAGCCGTTCTCGTTCAACCCAGCAGGGTGAGCAACATAACGGGCCAACAGGGTTCCTTCGCGGCTCAACAGCCGTTGTTTGCCGGCGCCTATGCGCAGGGCTGAACCAGCAACCTTGATGACTTCCCCCTCCAGCGCGTTCTTTAACGATGCAATGCGGGATTTTGGCACGCGAATGCAGAGTTTAGTGCGACGCGATAGATGCAGCTGTCGACCAATACCATGTTCGGGGCGTTCCCAGCCATTCTGGGAACCAGCACCATGAATCAGGTGGATTGCGCAACCAGGTTCGCTTAGCCAAGGCGCCGGGTCAAGCAGCGCCTGAGATAAGGCAAAGGCGTGATCGACCGGGATGGAGCGACAGTCCAAAGCGAATAAAACGTCGACGATGTCGTCGGGAACCTTGACGTGAATCTTATCTTCTTCGTCTTGCCAGAACATGATGTGTGGGGGCAATATTGAATGGGTGGGACTGATATTTTGGGAAGCGTCAGCGGAGTTCAGCGTTGAGTTCATAAAGAGGACTACAGATGGCCAACATCCCTTGATCTGTTATTAGGGTGTAACGATAAGGTTTGGCCGATTTCGATTGATTTATTTGCCGGCTCAGCCATTGACCGACACGGCGTCTGGAAGTTTGGCATACATCTCATCACGATCGAACCACCAATCATCCTGCACTAAGACATCAACCACATTTCGCAGCCTAACCAAAAATTTCTCCGGTTCGCGCAGCTCCAGGCGGTCTCGCCACAAGTCAAATGCCTGCTGTGAGTCGACGCCGCTATGGCGACGGGCAACGTTTCCAAGTAGCTGAGAGGCGAAAAAAGTGAGATTGTCCCGCTGCACGCCCTCACAGCGGATATCGGCGATGAACAGTGCTGTTGTGGCGGCAACCGCGGCGCCGTCGGCATCGTCCGGGGTCTCGTCAACGACGTGTGAGAGTAACTCTATGGTCAGTTCGGGATCGATCGGGTAGGTGATTGCAAGCCAGATACCCTGACCGAGGGCACTTAAGGATTGCGGCTGTTCGGCTCGGAATAGCACGTCGCAACAGTCTGCCGCAGATTCGATTCGTTCGTTAGAAACGAACGCATCCATCGCTTCACGGGCCAGAGGCCATGCTTCGCCGCCGCGCCCAAGACCAACGAGTGTGCGCGCCATTTGTAGTTTTAATTCGCCAATTTCGGTGGCCTTTGCGTCGCTCCTATTTAGGCTGTCGAATTCCTCGCGAAGAGCTAACAAATGAGATTCTAATGCGGCATCCTGAATTGCAGTATTGCCTACCGACTCTGCCGCTGTGTCCGTAAGACGAGTTGCCATGTCTAAACTTTTTATCACGATTGCCCCCCAGTATAACTCGATAGGCGCTTGCCTGATGGTGGTGATGAATCCGTCGGCGATCGCCTTAGCGGGTTAGCGGATCAATCCGCTGAAGGCCGCCTCAAGCTGGTCTTCCCAATTATCCGGCGTATCTGGATACGGCGGCTTTACGTCCATGCGCAGGAATCGCTCACCGCTGCGCGCAACATCCTGAACCGCGGTCAACAACTCATCGAAACGATCTATGTCTTTACGAGATACGAGAATTTCACTTAGTTTCAGCATAATTTTCTGATGGATTGTGACTGATCTACTTTAGCGATGGCGCCAGTTGTGACGCTGTGCCGAATGTTGGTCTCGATTCGCTCGATCGACTAACTTGGCAGGCTTTGGAGCATTCGGGAACTTGATTACGAAGCTGTTGTCAGCGCGCCGACTCGGGACTAAGGTGAAGCCGTACGTTGGGGAAAACAACAATCGGACGAGAAACTGCTGATCTCTTGATCAGGGAATCACTATATTAGGATTCGTTGACACAGTCGATATCGCCCGGTAGACTGCGCGCCAACTGCGAGGATTAATGGGTAAATGTCTAGTCCCTTGACAGCAAAAAGAAAAAAACCCTGATCAACTATCCCTGATGGGATAGAGGGAAGATTGCGGATCCCCCCACAAGGGCAGTATCGGGGCCGTTCGCACTCGGTTAGGCTAGAGGTCGAAGAGTAGTCGCGCCGAATTTCAGGCGGTACAGCTCTGCCTTGTGACAGACAAGATGGCTTAATGTCGGGAAATTAAGTTCCGACCTCATGCCTGGCTGAAGCGCAAACTCAATCCAAATCCGACACTAATCGGAGTGGGACAAAATCCGGCTAGAACGGACACAGAATCCGGCCAGATCGGACCACATCCGACCAGATCAGTTAACGTCCGAGTCTCGACGGGAGAGATAACAAAATGGCGATTGAAAAACACCATACCCCAATGATCGACCAATTAGAGGATGGTCCTTGGCCGAGTTTCATCACCGGCATCAAGCGTCTACGCGATGAGCATCCGGATGCGCGTATCAACGAAATGACAAATGACCTACTCGGTCAGCTCGAACATTCATACGAGACACGCAAGGGCTACTGGAAGGGTGGTACTGTCTCGGTGTACGGTTATGGTGGCGGCATCATTCCGCGTTTTTCAGAGGTTGGTAATGCCTTCCCGAAGTCAAGGGAATTCCATACTTTACGCGTGCAGCCACCAGCCGGGAATCATTATTCGACAGCCATGCTGCGCCAACTCGCGGATAGCTGGGAGAAACACGGCTCAGGCCTGGTCACCTTTCATGGCCAGACCGGCAACATCATGTTCATTGGTGCTGACACTGAAGCTACTCAGCACTTTTTCGATGAAATCAACGATTATGGCTTCGATCTTGGCGGCGCCGGGCCTTGCGTACGCACGGCGATGTCCTGTGTCGGTGCAGCGCGCTGCGAGATGTCCTGCACTAATGAGTTAAAAGCGCACCGCATGCTGGTCAACAACTTCGTCGACGATGTACATCGACCAGCACTACCCTATAAGTTCAAGTTCAAAGTCTCGGGTTGCGCCAACGATTGTCAGAACGCCATTGAGCGTGCAGACTTCGCTGTCCTCGGTACCTGGCGTGACGATATGAAGGTCGACCAGGAGGAGGTGCAGAACTATGTGAAGGCACTGGGCCGTCAATATCTGATTGATAATGTCATTACCCGCTGCCCGACACAGGCACTGTCGCTGAACGATGACGACACGCTGGCCGTCAATAATCGCGACTGCGTGCGCTGTATGCACTGTCTGAACGTAATGCCCAAGGCATTGCACCCAGGTGACGACAAGGGAGTGACCATTCTCATCGGCGGCAAGCGCACGCTCAAAATTGGCGATCTGATGGGTACTGTCGTCGTCCCATTCCGCAAGCTGGAAACCGAGGAAGACTACGAAGAGATGGTCGAAATGGCTGAAAACATTATCGACTTTTGGGCCGAGAATGGTCTCGAACACGAACGCTGCGGGGAGATGATCGAACGCATCGGGCTGGCCAATTTTCTCGATGGCATCGGCGTTGAGCCTGATCCAAACATGCTGAGCCATCCGCGCGAGAGTTCCTATGTCCGCCTCGATGGTTGGGATGAGGCCGCGGAAGCTTGGTTCGAACGTCAAGCCGAGAAAGCCGCTGGCTGATCGACTCGATCGACCTTGATGTCAACTCGAATTCCGATTCAGGTTCTGTCGCTGTACTGATTGAACCCCAGCAAAACGACGCCGATAACTGAATTGGCAAGGCACCTGAATCAGCCCTTGATTTGAATCGGCTCTGAATTGGCATCAAGGCGAACTGGGCTTATTACCGAATTTTATGCGCCGATCGCTTGCAGCAACCCGTTGCCTCGATCGACCGCCCCAATTTCATAAATCATTAGGTCAATGACCGGAGGAATCTCGATGGCGAAAGAAATGCGCGAGCCCATCGAAACCGGCTGCCCCGATCCGTGGCAGTACATGCATCCGACGATGCGAAAGAATTTCGGCCAGTGGAAGTATCACGACCATCCTCGCCCCGGTGTGCTGCGTCACGTGGCCTACAGCGGAGATGAAATCTGGACGGTTAAGGTTGGTACCCAGCGTATCCTCGACGTATTTACTTTACGCAAGTTATGCGATATCGGCGAACAGTATGCCGATGGCTATGTGCATTTCACATTGCGTTCCAACCTGGAATACATGGTCACCGACGAAGCCCGCGTCGAGCCATTGATTAAGGCCGTCGAAGATGCTGGTTTCGTCGTTGGAGGCACCCAAAACTCGGTAGCGATGATTTCGCACACCCAGGGTTGGTTGCATTGTGATATTCCCGGCACCGATGCATCTGGGGTAGTCAAATCCATGATGGATGAGCTCATTGATGAGTTCAAACAAACCAATATGCCAAACCGCGTGCACATTACCACCTCCTGCTGCCAAATCAATTGCGGAGGTCAGGGTGATATCGCGATCAATGTTCAGCATACTAAGCCGCCGAAGATCAATCATGATCTGGTTGCCAATGTCTGCGAACGACCATCCGTGGTCGCCCGTTGTCCAGTAGCCGCAATCCGCCCGGCCATGGTCAATGGAAAACCCTCGCTCGAAGTGGATGAGCGTAAATGCATCTGCTGCGGTGCTTGCTACCCGCCCTGTCCGCCGATGCAGATCAACGATGCCGAGCACTCCAAGCTTGCCATCTGGGTGGGCGGTAACCACTCCAATGCTCGCGGTAAGCCAACCTTCCAAAAGCTAGTCGCTGCCGGCATTCCGAACAATCCGCCGCGCTGGCCAGAAGCGACCGCCATCGTCAAGCGTATTCTGAAGGCGTACAAAGAAGGTGCCCGCGATTGGGAGCGCGTGAACGAATGGATCGAGCGGATCGGCTGGCCGCGTTTCTTCGAGGAAGTCGAATTACCATTCACCAAGTATCATATTGATACCTGGCGTGGTGCCCGGGCCAGCTTCAACAGCTCGTCCTACATCCGCTTCTGAGCACCGTCTTTGCCTGGTTCCTAGTACACTTACGAGGCGCTAGGGCCAGGCGAGACAAGCCTATCCAACGCGAGGTCGCAATGAAGTTCGCAATTCAGGTCAACGAAGGACCTTACCAGCATCAGGCGTCGGACTCGGCCTATTTTTTTACCAAGGCCGCCCTGGAAAAGGGGCATGAGGTATTTCGTGTCTTTTTTTATCATGATGGCGTCAATAATTCGACTCGATTAACCACGCCACCCCAGGACGATCGCAACATCGTGGAGCGTTGGGCCGAATTGGCCGAACAGCACGACCTGGATATGGTCGTGTGCGTGGCTGCTGCTCAGCGCCGCGGTTTGGTCGATGAGGGCGAAGCGAAGCGCAATGGCAAGGATGCCACCAATATCCATCCGCGCTTTCGCATTTCCGGCCTGGGTCAACTGGTGGAAGCTGCCATACAGTCCGATCGACTGGTCGTATTTGGCGATTGATCCCAGCGGCAAGAGGAGCAAGACGATGTCTGAAACCATAAAGAAATTTCTCTATCTAAATCGTAGAGCCCCTTATGGAAGCATTTATGCCTGGGAATCCCTCGAAGTGGTGCTGATCGGTGCTGCTTTCGACCAGGATGTCAGCCTTGCCTTTATGGAAGATGGCGTATACCAGTTGACCAAGGGTCACGACACCGGCGACATCGGCATGAAGAACTTTTCTCCGACTTATGCTGCCCTAGGGGATTACGAGGTCAAGCAGATCTTTGTCGAGCGTGAAAGTCTCGAAGAGCGCGGATTGACTCTGGATGATCTACAACATCTGACCTGGGAAGATGAAGATGACGACTATGCGGAAAAGGACTCCATCAGACTGGTCAGTCGGGCTGAAATGGCTGCGGTAATGGACGAAGCCGA
The DNA here is from genome assembly GCA_016745215.1 of Thiohalocapsa sp. PB-PSB1. GTDB lineage: Bacteria > Pseudomonadota > Gammaproteobacteria > Chromatiales > Chromatiaceae > Thiohalocapsa. Next base: position 6,459,073 of record CP050890.1, on the reverse strand, counting down.
TACGGTTTTTAGTTTTTGACAGCGGCCTCCGACCAAAGCCTTTGACAAAATCAATCCGACAGAGGATCTCCCATGGCGAGCGATCCAACGGATAACAACCCAGCGGAGAAATAGATGACAACCCTGCATACCGTCAACAAATCACCCTTCGAGAAACCATCGTTGGACAAATGCCTGCAGTATGCCAGCGGCAATTCCGCCGTACTACTGCTTGAAGATGGCGTCTACGGCGCCTTGAAGGGCACAAATTTCGAGTCGCGAGTCAAGAGCGCGCTCGAATCGGTTAAAGTGTATGTGCTGGGTCCAGACCTCAAGGCTCGCGGCTTCTCAGAACAACGCCTGATCGAAGGCATCAGCGTCGTCGATTATGCAGGTTTTGTTGACCTGGCTGCGGAAAATGCCAAAGTTCAGGCCTGGCTATAGCGCAAACACTCAACCTCAATCCAAACACTGAATAGGAGCATAACTATGCCAATCGATGTCGATGGTAAATCGCTGGAAACCGACGAAGAGGGCTATCTCGCCAACATCAACGACTGGGTGCCTGGCGTCGCCACTGTCATGTCCCAAGAAGATGACCTTGAACTCACTGATGAGCATTGGGACATCATTAACTTCCTGCGCGAATACTACGAGGAGTATCAGATTGCTCCTGCGGTTCGCGTTCTCACAAAGGCAGTCGGGAAAAAGATGGGCAAGGACAAGGGCAACAGCAAGTATCTCTATGGCTTGTTCCCCTATGGTCCGGCCAAACAGGCCTGTCGCTACGCTGGTTTGCCAAAGCCCACTGGCTGCGTCTAAAGCGTCGGTCTGTCGCATTCCCGGCTGAATCCGAGTTTGCCCGGCCGATTTTCGGCCGGCGCACGGATAACTGCCTAATCGCGGCAATCTGCCGCGCTTATCACTGGATTCCACAGAGGTAGCGGAAGCATGTCGTTTGTGTCGAGTGTTTACGCCTATTTATTCTATTTCGCGGCCTTTGTGCTCGTGGCCGGCCTAATAAATAAGATCATTCAATATTCCCGCACGCCGGCGCCGCTTAAAATCCCGACGACTCCGGCTCCGACCACCAAGGCTGGCGTCGCGTTACGCCTTACCCGCGAGGTTGTATTTTTCGAGAGCCTATTCCGCGGTAATAAATGGACATGGATTTTCGGCTGGATTTTTCATTTCGGCCTTTTCCTCGTGACCCTGCGTCATCTTCGTTATTTCATGGACCCGGTTTGGGCGCCAATCCAATTCATTCAGCCCTTCGGCATCTATGGCGGCATGGCAATGGTGGTAGGATTGGCAGGACTATGGGCGCGGCGATTTTTCGTTGATCGGGTGCGCTATATCACTTCGCTGTCAGATCATCTCATTCTGGCCCTGCTCATTGCTATTGGCCTGAGCGGATTGATGATGCGATTCGTTCTCCATACCGATATCATCCGCGTCAAGGACTTTTTTCAGGGACTCTACATAGGCCAGATTAACACACTGCCATCTGACCCAGTCCTACTATTGCATCTGCTATTGGTTGCGATGCTGATTATTATCTTTCCATACAGCAAGTTGTTACATGCGCCCGGCCTGTTTTTCAGCCCAACAAGAAACCAGGTCGACAATCCGCGGGAAAAGAGGCACATCGCCGCTTGGGCTCGTCGATTGGAACAAAAGTAACGCGCGTTGATGCGCGCATCTATCGCGCAGAACGAACAAGCATCCGGAGAGTGATTCATGGCAAAGGCCGATTTCCAAGTCCCCGAGCTCAAGCAATACGCTGAGGTGCCCGCATTAGAACCCGGCGTCATGGCACACTCGGCGCCGTTCAAGTCAAAGGAGGAATTCCAACAGGCGCTTGGATTTCCCGGTGAGTTGGTCGACGACTGGCAGGGTAAGGCAATTGACAAGATGGGTGATCTGCTCGGTCGCTATCGATCTCTGCGCGTGTATCTGGATTCCTGTGTTAAATGCGGCTCCTGCACCGATAAATGCCACTACTATTTAGGCACAAAAGATCCAAAGAATATGCCGGTCGGCCGCCAGGACCTGATGCGCAAGGTTTACCGTCGCTATTTCACGTTAGCCGGCAAGTTCTTCCCAAAATTGGTGGGAGCCGAGGATTTTACCGAAGAGGTATTAAACGACTGGTACAGTTATTTCCATCAGTGTTCCCAGTGTCGGCGCTGCTCGGTTTTCTGTCCCTACGGCATCGATACCGCGGAGATCTCAATGGCTGCCCGTGAGATTATGGATCACATCGGCGTTGGCCAGAAATATTGTAACGAAATCATCGGCAAGGTCTACAAGATCGGCAACAATCTCGGGCTTCCAGGCCCCGCGTTGGAAGACACGCTCGAGGGACTGGAAGAAGATGTGTTCGACGAGACTGGCGTCGAGGTGAAATATCCCTTGGACCAGGAAGGCGCTGACATCCTACTGGTGACACCATCGGCTGATTTCTTTGCCGAGCCGCACGTGGATGGCCTGATCGGTTATGGCAAAGTCTTCCATGAAGCAGGCGTTTCCTGGACGCTGAGTAGCCATGCATCCGAGGCTGCCAACTTTGGTATGTTCATCGGTTCCTACGAAAACATGCGTCGAGTCGCCATGCGCATCCGCGAAGCGGCCATCAAGCTCAAGGTCAAGCGGATCGTGTTCGGCGAATGTGGACACGCTTGGCGTGTGGCCTACAGCTTCCTGAATACCTTGGTCGGACCTTGGGACTTTCTGGATCCAAACTATCCAGTGCCGCAGCACATTTGCGAATTCACCTACGGGCTGATTCAAGAAGGCAAGCTGAATCTGGATAAGTCACGCAATGACGACATGGTGTTGACCTACCATGATTCGTGCAATGTCGCACGTGCCTCGCGCATGGGCGATAAGCCTGGTGGCCAGTTCGACATTCCACGCGCAATCATTCGAGCCAGCGCCAATCATTTCTATGACATGGATGAGGAAACCATCCGTGATCGCACTTTCTGCTGCGGCGGCGGCGGCGGTTTGCTGACCGATGACCTGCTTGAAGTTCGCGTCAAAGGCGCTCAACCGCGCGTCGAGGCATTGAATAATGTCATTCAAGAGAAAGGCGTAACGCACATGGCAGCCATTTGCGCCATTTGTAAAAGCCAATTTACCAAGGTGCTGCCCTATTACGGAATGGATATGGATCAAATCGTCAGCGTGCACCAATTAGTTTCCAATGCCTTGATCCTGACTGGCCAGGAAACCGACGACGATGAAAACGAAGCCACCCGCGAGGCTGCCCCTGAAGCTGCTTGAATACTAAAGCTTCTCGAGCGCGGCTGCCAAATAGCATAACGGCCGCTTGAATTCGGCCGCGTGCATAAGCCCCAACAAGCGCAAGCGGGTCAACGATCGCCCACAAAATCAACGGACCCAGCCGATGCTGCATCGGATCGGTCCATACCATTAAGGTAGAGCGACAGCTCGACTCGTTAGGAGAATCAACCATGGCAACTTCCAGCGACGAAATGACTAAACTTTCTTGGCGTCGTTATGAGGACGGCGACAATGTATGGGACGATCTGACGGAGAAGATCTTCGTTCAGGACACCTCCCATAAATGTCCGACATATGTGCACAAAACTCCACCCTGTCAGGGCAGCTGTCCGTCCGGGGAAGACATTCGCGGTTGGCTGCAAATCGTGCGCGGTATGGAACAGCCGCCCGAGGGTATGACCTGGCAGGAATATGCTTTTCGACGTTCAACCGACGCCAATCCATTCCCATCGATGATGGGCCGCGTATGCCCCGCGCCATGCCAGGATGGCTGTAATCGAAACGAACTGGAAGATTTTGTCGGCATCAATGCTGTCGAACAGTTCATTGGCGATACTGCCATCACCAATGGTTATAAGTTCGATACCCCTCCCGCCGAAACAGGAAAGCGCGTTGCGATCATCGGCGGTGGTCCAGCCGGCCTCGCTGGCGCCTACCAGCTGCGGCGCAAGGGACATGCTGCGACCATCTTCGAAGCCAACGATGCCCTTGGCGGCATGTTCCGTTTCGGCATTCCCGGCTACCGGGTGCCGCGTGACGCGCTGGATGCGGAAATTAACCGCATCCTCGACATGGGTCAGATTGAAATCAAGTTGAACAGCCGAGTCGGTGTCGACATCAGCATAGAGCAGCTCGAGCAGGACTACGATGCGGTGCTTTGGGCGATCGGCTGCCAATCCGGTCGCGGCCTGCCCGTGCCTGGATGGGAAGGCACACCCAACTGCGTGTCCGGCGTTGCTTTCCTGAAAGCCTTTAATGAAGGGCGCATGAAGGTGACTGCGGAAAAGGTGGTCTGCGTTGGTGGTGGTGACACTTCGATTGACGTGGTATCCGTTGCCCGCCGACTCGGCCATATCACAAAGCCGCATGCGCGCGAACTCCCGGAGACCGTGATCCACGACGGCTACGTGGCCCATGATGCAGCCATGACGGCGGCTGCCGAGGGCGCACAGGTTACGCTGACCTCGCTATTTACCCGCGATAAAATGACCGCCGCAGAGCACGAAGTGCATGATGCTCTGCACGAGGGCGTAACCGTCCTCGATGGTGTGATGCCGCTGGAAGTGTTGCTCGACGACAACGGCCGCGCCATCGGCCTCAGGGTGTCCGACTGCGAGATGAAAGATGGTCGCCCAAACCCGATCGAAGGTACCGAGCGGGTGCTGGATGCAGACCTGGTGGTCTCTGCCATCGGCCAAGGCGGTGATATGCTCGGTTTGGAAGAGCTAGACAATGGACGCGGCCTGATGAATTCAGACAAGTTCTACCAGATTCCGGATAAGCCAGGTCACTTTGTCGCCGGTGATATCATCCGGCCGCATTTGCTGACCACTGCCATCGGTCAGGCTTGGATCGCGGTGGAATCCATCGATGAATATCTGAACCAGGCCGAACATCGGCGTCGCCCCAAGGTCGATGTGCACCACTTCAATCTATTGCAGAAGATGACCGAGGCGCATCTGGCCCCCGAAGAGTACAACCCGGCCGAGCGCGGCGATCTGCGGGGAACATCCGATGCCAACTATGCGATCCATAATTACGAAGATCGCTCTGGGGCTGAGGTCATACCCCACGACGAGCTGTTCCTGGGGCATTTCAAGTACGAGGCACGCAACCTGCGCAAAGAAGAAGTGCCGAGCGCTGAAGAAGTGCTGGGCCATTTCATGGAGCGCGTGATCGGCTACAGCGAGCCGGAGGCGGTTGCAGAGGCCAAACGCTGTATGAGTTGCGGCATGTGCTTCGAATGTGACAACTGTGTCATCTTCTGCCCGCAGGATGCCGTCTTCCGGGTCAATAAGAATGAAAAGACCACTGGCCGCTATGTCGATACCGATTACGCCAAGTGCATCGGCTGCCATATCTGCGCCGACGTTTGTCCCACCGGCTACATCAAGATGGGCCTGGGCGAATAGCGCGCTTGGCTTGGTTGACCAGTTGGCACCATCAATGATTTTGGAGGCGTAGATGGCTATAGCCATTCATCGAGCCTGCCTCATCGCCATCGGCCTGGCTGGGGCACTGCTCGCCCTATCCAGTCAGGCCGAGGATGTCGGGGGGTTTGTCCTGGAATCTTCCAAGGCCGCGACGCTCGATCACTGTGTTGAGCCGACCGAGTACATGCGCCGGAATCACATGGAACTGATCCGGCACCAGCGCGATACCACCGTGTATGGTGGCATCCGCTCTACTAAACACAGCATGGCCGGTTGCGTTGGCTGTCATGTTGGTTACGATGACAATCATCAACCATTGCCAATCAACGCAGAACATCAGTTCTGTGAGTCCTGCCACGATTATGCGGCGGTCACATTGAATTGCTTCGATTGCCATGCAACGGTTCCCGAGGGCGAGTCTTGGAATCAAGAGACCTCGGTACAAAACCCATCCGTATACGCAACAGACAAGACTCCAGATCCGGCGCAATTGTCGACCAGGATGCTAAACCCAATGCCGAACCGGGTTTCGATCGCGATGCCGATGCAAAGGTCGTTACGGTCGCAGGCGCGGGTAGCAGATGCATCAGCGCATCCTGGCAATCCGCTCGTCGGACGAGACGGAGGCAAGAGTAAATGAGTCAACAGTCAGACAAAGTCAATCAGGGACGTCGCGACTTCCTCGGTACCGCGGCAGGTGTCAGCGCGGCATCGGTTGCGCCTGGGTTGATTCTGCATAAGCTGGCCCAGGCGGCCGGACCGCGCCAGGAACCGGTCAGTGACCAGCATCGCTGGGGCCTGCTGATCGATACGAGCAAATGTGCGGATGGATGTAGCGCCTGTGTGGAGGCCTGCGATCACGAGAACGGCTTGAACCTACAATCAGAGCCGCTCGGCGATGATCCGGAAAAATGGGACAACCAACGCGCAATATGGATTCGCAAGGTCAAACTACAGGATAATGTCAGTGGTCATGTAAGCAATCTGCCGCTGATGTGCCAGCATTGCGAGCATCCACCCTGCGTTGACGTCTGCCCCACAGGTGCTTCATTCAAGCGCGCCGATGGCATCGTGATGGTTGATCGCCACACCTGTATCGGCTGTCGTTATTGCATGATGGCCTGTCCATACAAGGCACGCTCGTTCATCCATGAACAGGTCGAGCAGAAGCTGACGCGTGCACCACGCGGCAAAGGCTGCGTCGAAAGTTGTACCCTATGCATGCACCGTCTCGATGCTGGCGACATCAGCACCGCATGCGCCGACGCCTGCGCGGCTGAAGGTCATCACGCGATCCTGTTTGGCGACTTGAAAGACGACAACGGGCCATTGCGAAAGGCGCTGAGCCAGCAGCCCAGCCATCAGCTGCGAGAGGATCTCGCCCTGAATACCGGCGTACGTTACGCTGGAATCTGATCTGGGTCAGTGATCGCATTGCATGAATCCGAGTCGCGCGAACCCTATACATCCCAGCGAACAGCGACTCGACAGCATTGATCAGAGGATGCGTTATGAAAAGAATCGTGTACCGGGAATGGCGTATCGCCCCCGAGCGTTACTGGGGCTTGCTGGCGATCCTGGCCGTAATCGTCGGTATCGGCGGCTTAGCCGCACTTTACATGGAGCACCAAGGCCACTGGGTCACGGGCATGACCAATTCGGTCGTCTGGGGTACGCCCCATGTATTCGCGGTATTCCTGATTTTGTCCGCATCCGGTGCCCTGAATGTTGCATCCATCGGCTCGGTTTTTGGCAAAACCGAATACAAGCCCCTAGGGCGCCTGTCTGGATTGCTCGCTGCGGCACTGCTGGTGGCGGGATTATTGGTTCTGGTGCTTGACTTAGGCCGTCCAGACCGCTTGGTGGTCGCCATGACTACCTATAACTTCAGTTCCATCTTCGCATGGAACATCTTCTTATATAGCGGCTTCCTGGTGGTCGTCATTGCCTATCTCTGGACCATGGCAGAACGCAAGGGGAATCATCTGACACAGCCGGTGGGAACTTTTGCCTTTCTCTGGCGGCTCGCACTGACCACCGGCACCGGCTCCATCTTCGGTTTCCTGGTTGCCCGGCAGGCTTACGATACTGCCATTCTCGCGCCACTATTTGTTGTCATGTCCTTCGCCTACGGGCTTGCAATCTATATATTGGTGCTGATGTTCAGCTTCGACTGGGATGAGCGACCGCTTGGCCCGCGCATGCTCAAGCGGCTGAAGAACCTGCTTGCGATTTTCATCGCTTCAATGCTCTACTTCACGCTTGTATACCATCTGACCAAGCTGTATGGCGCCAAGAATACCGACGTCGAGACCTTCCTGTTGATCAGCGGCGGTATCTATACAGTGATGTTCTGGTTCGGTTGGATTCTGATGGGCAACTTACTGCCGCTGGGCATCCTCTACCATCCTGAACTCAGCAAGGATCGCAACTGGATCGCCGGCGCCTGTGGGCTGGTGATTGCCGGCGGGTTGGCAGCCATGTACGTCATCATCATCGGTAGTCAGGCTTACCCGATCGAAATGTTCCCAGGCAAGACTGTGCTGGAATTCGGTGCGCCTGGAGATATTGGTGGTGAAGTCGCGCCCTACGCGCCCAGCTTCCCCGAGTTCCTGCTCGGCCTTGGCGGTGTTGCGGTGGCGCTATTCATTACCGCGGTGGGTGTGCGAGTGCTGCAATTTCTGCCGGAATCTCTCGCCGATCAGGTCATCGATCCCCATGCATCGGTGCGTTCTACTTAACGCGCAGGGATTTTAGACGCAATCGAGCCTTCCAAGCCGATGGCGCACATCTACCTTTCTGCCACCCACAAGTCCTCGGGCAAGACCACGCTGAGCATGGGTCTGATCCGGGAACTTGGTCGCCGTGGACGCCAGGTGCAGCCATTCAAAAAAGGACCAGATTACATCGATCCACTGTGGCTGAGCGCATCTGCCGGTCGCGACTGCCTGAACCTCGATTATCACACCACGCCGCGTTCCGAGATATGCGCCGCATTCACCCATGCCTTATGCAACCATGAGTTCGGTTTTATCGAAGGCAATGTCGGCTTGTTCGACAGCATCGATCTACAGGGCACCAACAGCAACGCAGAATTAGCCAAATTGCTCGGCGCCCCGGTACTGCTGGTGATCAATGTGCAAGGCATGACCCGCGGCATCGCACCCGTCTTGCTGGGCTACCAGAGCTTCGATCCCGATCTGCGTATTGCCGGTGTCATCCTGAACAAAGTCGGTGGCGGTCGACACGGAAGCAGACTCCGACAAGTCGTTGAACACTATACAGACATTCCAGTCGTCGGTCTGGTGCCACGACTAGCGGGGCTCGGGATCGAAGAGCGTCACCTGGGTTTGATCCCGAGCAACGAGGCCAGGGGTGTCGATACCACCATTGAGCACATCCGCTCGGTTATTGCCGAGCACGTCGACATGGCGCAAGTCGAGGCAATTGGCAATGAAGCGCACTACCCTAGCCCTGAGCAGGACACCCCCGGTTCCTGGCCGCACCGGATTGTCGAGCCGGACCAACAGACAACACAAAAGGCGAGCGCCGATCCTGTCGTACGACTCGCAGTTGCCAGAGACGAGGCATTCGGATTTTATTATCCGGATGACCTCGCCGCACTGGAGCGCGCCGGCGCCCAGCTGGTGCCGTTCAGTCCAATCCATGATCCAGAACTTCCCCCGGTTGACGCACTGCTCATCGGCGGCGGATTCCCAGAATGCCATATGCGGGAGTTGGAAGAAAATGCCGGCATGCGTGCATCGATCGCCGATTTTATCCGTCGAGGCGGCGTAACCTATGCAGAATGCGGCGGGCTGATGTACCTGGCGAATCAGTTGCATTGGCATGGTCGCAGCAGCCACATGTGCGGGATCATCGACAGCGACGTCGCCATGCACGATCAACCTCAGGGGCGTGGCTACGTGCGGCTACAGGAGACCGATGACTTTCCCTGGCCAGGGAGACCCTCAGCTGCGGAAGATCTATGCGCCCACGAGTTCCACCATTCCGCGCTGGTGGATCCCGATCCACGATGGGTTTATGCGTATCGGGTGCGCAGAGGTGTCGGTATCGACGGCAAGCACGATGGCATCGTGCAGCAGAATCTATTGGCCAGCTACTCGCATCTGCGGGACGTCGGCGGGACTGGCTGGACGCGCCGATTTCTCAGTCGAGTTCGCGCCCTGGGTCATGACTGAGGTTCGCAGCATCATGCCCAGTCCGCAAACAGGGGTATCTTTCCCGCAGCAAAAGGATGGCCCGACGAAGCCCGCTTGGCCATCCATTGTCCGCAGCCATGATCTGTCCCCCAGAGCACACCGACGCTTGCAGGCGCGATATCATAACCAGCGAGAAATTCTGCGATTTCCGTCAATCATTCAAGACCTGGCGTAAACACGCTCCGAGGCCTGATGCCATAAGGCAAATGCTCCCACGGGAGAGCGGCTATCCGCGTGTGGCGCCATTCAGATCCATAGGAACCTCAGGCATGTTCAAATTGACCACGGCAGCGGCCGAACAAGTGGCAAAAGCAGCAAAACAAGGCAACACCGAGGGCATGTCGCTCCGGTTGGCCGCTTCGCAAAAGGCCGATGGCTCCATCGAGTATCGCATGGGCTTCGAGGACAACATCGTCGAGGAGGATATCCGCTTCGTCAGCGAAGGCATCCATTTGGTCATGTCGCCGGAGGATGTGCCGCTGCTCGATCAAGCGACTATGGATTATGTTGAGCTCGAGGAAGGCAAGCCACACTTCATCTTTCTGAATCCGAAAGATCCGAATTACCAGCCTCCAGAGACGAATTGATGCGCATTCGCCACCAGGCCAGCATTAGGCTAGTTTCCCGGCCGGATCAGCAATCGACGCAAGACCTCAACCGCCAATAGCGAAGGGCATCTTGGAACTTTCCAGCGAAGACAACTTTCGTCTCAACGTGTTGCTCGCCAACAAGCCGAAGGCGATCCGCATCGACGAGTCCAGATTGATCGTCTATGGCCTGTCCGACAAGGGCGAGGCAAAGGTAACGCTGAATCCAACCGGGCGAGCGGAGCGCTACATTCGCGCGGTCAAAGAACTGATTTCTGGCCATGTTCTGGGCTCGCCAGGCGGCTATCCGGTGTATCTGCGTCGTTGGACGCGCATGGGCCAGATGCGCGATGAGAGTTTGGAGCAGCTGTTATTGCTTGGCGAACCGGAAGCGGTGGTCGCCGCGGTCGGCTCTCCTGGTCTTACAGAAGAGCTTGCCCGACGTGCATGGTGGGCCATGGAAAATGCCGACAACGCCCGGCGTATGCTGGAAAATCCAGCTGTTGTGGTCAGTGATCTCGGGGCGGTGCTGGTCGACTACCTGCTTGAATACCTGCCTTTCGAGACGGAGACCGACAAAATGACCGCGTCGGTCCGGCTGATTCTAGGATCGGGTCTGATCGATGACGCCCGGCGTGCTGAGCTTTGGCAAAAAGCCGCCCGCAAGCATGCCTACCTGCTGGGTTTTCTGCTCGCCATTCCAGATCATCTGCCACATCCATCAGCACCACGCGCGGATGCCGACGAAATCAGCATGGCTCTACAAGCAGAGCTTGCCGCCGACAATCCCATCGCCTGGCTGCTGCAACGCACCCTGGGGGCCAGTGGACAAACCTATCTGAAGGCCATGTCCAATGTGCTGGAAAAACCGCCAAATCAAGACGTTTTGAGCGCGGCTTTTGACTGCCTGCGGGATTATTTCGCCGCGATTCGCCCGCAGGGCGATCCTCGGCTTGCCCTTGCTGAACTGGTTGCCGAGGCCCAGACCTGGATCGATGCCAACAACGCGCCGGACGATGTCCGCGCTTGTTTGAGCGCAGCGCCTGCCTGCCAACCAGATCTGCTCGCCATGCGCATCCTGTCCGGGGTTGGCTATGGACTGATTCGCCCCGTACTCAGCGATCCAACCACGCTCGGCAGCCTGATGTGGCGCAGACTGGCGCCAGTTGTCGGGCCATTGCAGACAAAAATCAACGCGCTTCGCGGCGTCAATGAGACAACCCCCGCTCCCCAATCAAGGTCTTCTTCCCGATGGAAAAGCAACACAAGACGCTCTCGATGAGCCTGCTGATGACCCCGGACATGGCCAACTTTTCCGGCCATATCCATGGCGGCGCAACGCTGCGGCTGTTGGATCAGGTCGCCTATGCCTGTGCCTCGCGCTATTCCAATCATTATGTCGTGACCATGTCCGTGGACCAGGTTTGCTTCCGCGAACCGATTCATGTGGGCGAGCTGGTCACCTTCTTGGCTTCAGTGAACTATACCGGCAACACCTCGATGGAAGTGGGTATTCGGGTTTTGGCCGAAGACATCATCCACAAGACCACCCGACATGCGATGACCTGCTATTTCACCATGGTCGCGGTGGATGAGCACGCCCGGCCGGTCAAGGTGCCGCCATTGGTGCTCGAAACGGCAAAGGAGCGTCGGCGTAATCAGGGCGCCAAATTACGACGTGAGTTCCGCGGGGAAGTCATTGCCCGCTATCAGCAGATACGCGAGGCTTCGATTCGGGATGAGGAGCAAAAAAAAGCAGAATCAGGTGCGTCGAACCAACCAGATGCTACGCGCTGAGCCGCAGCCTCCAGCAGGCTCCCTCACATCCTGTTTTGCAACTCCCTCGAGCTGATGCAGCGCAACGCCAGAATAAGTAGCGGTTCATGAATAACCTATACAACGCTATCCAGACATCGGCGGAGTGCAATCAGGGTCTGCAATCGGGGCGGGGTCGCTATCGGAATCGGAACCGAGAGAGAAAACGCCCTATGCCACTCGGTCATGAGCAGCTCGACGTAGAGCGTGCGGCCATCGAGTCTGTCGGCTGGGCCTAGCGCGACTGCGAGCATGTGAAAGGACAGCGTAACGCGAAGGATCAACGCCTGTGTGCATCGCAGGCCATCGCGCTGAACATGGCCGAGGGTAACGGCAAAGCGACGAGCGGGGATCGACGCCGGTCGTTTGAAATCGCACGAGACTCGGCGCTGGAGTGCGCTGCGATTGAGGACGTGCTCGCTGGTGTGCGATGCGTTGTCCGCAGACGACAACAGCAAGCAAAAGGCACGGCTCGATCGTATTGTGGCCATTCTCACGAAGCTCGGACAGCGTGGCTAGGCGGTCAGCGAGGAGCTTGGCGGATATCGGGTTGGTCAGTTCGATACCGACGCCGATACCGACGCCGATAGCGGTACCGAATGAGTCGGCAGGCGACACCCAAGCCAAAAACCTGTTTAGCTTGTTTCTGCACCATCACTTAGCACCAGAGATCCCCATGCATGCGGCCGATCTACTCAGTCATCGGGCTCGATTAACGCCGGAACGGGAGGCACTGGTGGAGCTGGCAACCGGGCAGCGGTACAGCTTTGCCGCACTCAACTTCCGCGCCAATCGCCTGGCGCACCTATTGCAGCGTCTGGGCGTGGCACAGGGGGATCGGGTATCGATTCTGGCGCACAACGGCATCGCCTATATCGATGTGTTGTTTGCGGTGGGAAAGATCGGAGCCATCTTCGCACCGCTGAACTGGCGGCTGGCCGGGCGCGAGTTGGCGTACATCCTGAACGATTGCCGTCCCAAGGTGCTATTTGTCGGACCAGAATTCGTCGACACCCTCGCAGCGCTGGATTTTGGGACGCATAGACCCGAATACGTCGCGCTCGCGGGTGCATCCATTGAAGGTGCGCTGGATTACGACATGGGCCTGGAGCAATCTTCGGACAGGGAACCCAAGCGTCCAAGGCTTGACGCTGAGAGCCCATACTGCATTCTCTATACCTCTGGCACGACAGGACGGCCGAAAGGAGCGGTGATCCCCCACCGTCAAGTGCTTTGGAACTGCATCAACACGGCAGCCAGTTGGGGGCTCACGGAACAGGATATCTCGCCGGTATTCGTCCCTTTGTTTCACGTCGGCGGCCTGTTTGTGTTCATCACACCATTGTTCTATCTGGGCGGCAAGATCTTACTGGCACGCGGCCTGGAGGTCGAGGAATCGCTGCGGGTCATCGAGCAAGAGGGCTGTACTCTCATCCTCGGCGTACCCACGATCTATCAAATGTGGCTGAATTCGCCAGGGTTCGCGACGGCGGATTTCAGCCGAGTGCGCTGGTTCATCAGCGGTGGCGCTCCCTGTCCTGAAGCCCTGATGGCGGCTTGGCGCGAGCGTAAGGGCGTGGTTTTCCGCCAGGGATACGGACTCACCGAGGTCGGTCCCAATTGCTTCAGCATGACAGATCAGGAGTCCGTGCAGAAAAGCGGATCAGTAGGCAAGCCGATCCTGCATACCGAGATGCGCATCGTCGATGCGTCCGGTCAGGATTCAGGCGTGGACGAGGTGGGCGAATTACTGATCCGCGGTCCTCACGTCTGCACCGGATACTGGAAGAACACCGAGGCCAGCTTGCAGGCCATCCGTAGCGGTTGGTTCCACACCGGCGACATGGCGCGCCGCGATGCTGACGGATGCTATTTCATTGTTGGCCGGTTCAAGGACATGATCATCAGCGGCGGCGAGAATGTCTATGCCGCCGAGGTAGAGGCCGTCGTACTGGAGCACCCGGATGTGACCGAGGCGGCGCTGATCGGCCAACCGGATGAGAAATTCGGAGAAGTCGGTCTGATCCTGGCGGTTGCACGGGCGCACAGCACTCCCTCTGAGGAATCCGTGCTGCGGATCTGCGCCGACCGTCTGGCAGGCTACAAAGTCCCCAAACGCGTGATCTTTACCGACGCATTGCCGTACTCGGCCTATGGCAAGATACAAAAAGCAGAGCTGAAGGAACGGTATCTGAATTCGGCAAAAGGCTAAACTGGATCATCATACTGGGCCATCATTCTGGCCAGCCGGCCCAAGTTGCGCAGCGCGACGCTCCTGTCAGAATCCGAATGAATGGCCGGCATGGTCGTCGAAGGGGCTGCCTCGTGAAACGGAAACTACCGGGCAGGGGTAACGAAGCCGGCGCTTGGTAACCAAAGAGTATGGACGCCGAGACCAATCGGCCTGGCGCAACCGGTCTCCTGTTGGGACGCGATGCAATAGCGCTACCAAAGCTGCGGCACGCCCAGCGGCGACGATTTCCCGCAGGAACCCGGACGGGGCTAGGTCGTCGATCTTCATGACGACGTGGAGTTGCCGCTCGAAGGCGATCCCGTCACCGCCGGTATCGCGCTGACGCCAAGGCTGAACCGCTCAGAGACTGCCCTTTCTAGACAGTCTCTGGGGTTTTCGATGGTCCGGAGCGCTACATTTCGGTCAGTGTAGATGGTGGGGCGGAACTGGCGCCGCGACAACGAGTGTTGTCAGGGGCGTATGCTTTTCGAGTCGAAGGTCTACGTGGTGAAGGGACCAATGTAACGTTGAAGGACGGAAACGTCGGGATCGGAACAACTGAGCCTAACGCCCAGCTCGAGGTGGTAGGCGATGTTCGTGCAAATGGCGCTGTCCACGCGCGTACATTCACCGGAGATGGCAGCGGCTTGGAAAATGTGGTGAAGTTTCCTGGAACGATGGTTCGGACTGGATATATTACTAACGGCCAGGTTATCCCGCTGCCCGATGGTTTTGAACCTTCCGAATGCACATGGAGCGTTTCCAATGCCACGAACCATCGCTATGGGTTACCGGAACTCTTCGCAGGTAATCGCACATCTGTAGACGAGAACAGAGTTGTAACCTGCGGCTTTTGGGACAACGGACGATTGCAAGTAGGAGGGAGCTGTTCGTACGTGATTGCTTGTAATCGATAACGCGCTCGCGTAGGGCGATAGCTACAAAGGATCCAGGACAGACTCTGAGGAATCCCCACAAACCAGCCCTGGCATTTGGACGGTTTTCCCGTGGTCGATCCTTGTCGTGTAGCCGGTGGGTCGCCCGCAAGCGGGCTCCTACAAGCCGACGAGGACGGCCGACGTAGGAGTCCGCTTGCGGGCGAATAGGCCGACGACGCCGGCAGGACAGTATAAGGCTGTGTTACAGCAGCGGATTATCTCGGGATACATCATGGGCAGACTAGGTTAACTTGCGTGCTTATCTAAACCTGACATCAAATCGATGAACACCCACGACCCCAGCTACAAACTGCTGTTCTCGCACCGCGAGATGGTGCGCGACCTGCTGTTGGGCTTCGTCGATGAGCCCTGGGTGGCCGATCTGGACCTGGATACCCTGGAGCAGGTCAGCGGCAGCTACGTCTCCGACGATCTGTGCGATCGCGAAGACGACATCATTTGGCGCGTGCGCTTCAGCGACCGCTGGCTGTATCTCTACCTGTTGCTCGAGTTTCAGTCCTCGGTCGACCCGTACATGGCGGTGCGGCTGCTGACCTACCTCGGCCTGCTCTATCAAGACCTGATCAAGCAACGGGTCGCGACCGAGGCGGCGGCCGGCAAGCTGCCGCCCGTGTTGCCAATGGTCCTCTATAATGGCAAGCCGCGCTGGACGGCGGCCACCGAGGTACTTGACCTGATCGAGCCCGCGCCGGGACGCCTGCGCGATGACGCCCCGCGGCTGAAGTACCTGCTGCTGGACGAAGGCGCCATCGACGAAGAAGCCCCCTGGGCGCTGCGCAATCTGGTTGCCGCCCTGTTTCGGTTGGAGAAGAGCCGCAGCCCCGAGTCGTTGCACGCGGCCCCCTCTCTGCGCTGATCGAGTGGCTCGACGCGCCGGAGCAGGCCGGCCTGCGCCGCGCTTTCACTGTCTGGATCAAGCGCGTCTTGTTGCCGGGCCGGTTGCCAGAAGTGGCCCTGCCCGAGGTTGCTGACCTATTGGAGATCAAAACCATGCTGGCAGAAAGTGTTGTGGAATGGACCCAGGAATGGAAGCAACAAGGTCTGGATGAAGGCCGTAAAGAAGGCCGTAAAGAAGGCCTGCGCGAAGGCGAGTCCTTGCTGTTGGCGCGGCAACTGGTCAAGCGCTTTGGCCCGCTTGATGAGCAGACGCTTGCTCGACTGGCAGTAGCCGGCAGAGAGCAGCTCGAGCTTTGGGGGGAGCGCATTCTCGATGCTCGGCAGTTGAGCGAGGTATTTGACGACAAATGACGGCTGCTCCAGGCGATGCTGGTACACATGTCATGCTCACCAACATGCTGGACGAAGGCGCCATCGACTAAGTAGCGGTTCATGAATAACCGATACAACGCTATCCAGACATCGGCGGAGTGCAATCGGGGTCGGGGCCACTATCGGAATCGGAATCGGAATCGGAATCGAGAGAGAAAACGCCCTATGCCATTCGGTCATGAGAAGCTCGACGTAGAGCGTGCGGCCATCGAGTCTGTCGGCTGGGCCTAGCGCGACTGCGAGCATGTGAAAGGACAGCGTAACGCGAAGGATCAACGCCTGTGCGCATCTTAGGCGCGCATCGCAGGCTAGCGCGCTGAACAGTGCCGAGGGTAACGGCAAAGCGACGAGCGGGGATCGCCGCCGGTCGTTTGAAATCGCACGAGGCTCGGCGCTGGAGTGCGCTGTGATCGAGGACGTGCTCGCTGGTGTGCGATGCGTTGTCTGCAGACGACAACAGCAAGCAAAAGGCACTGCTCGATCGTCGTGTGGCCATGCTCACGAAGCTCGGACAGCGTGGCTACGCGGTCAGCGAGGAGCTTGGCGGATAGCGGGTTGGTCAGTTCGATACCGACGCCGATAGCGGTACCGAAATGAGTCGTCAGGCGACACCCAAGCCAAAAACCTGTTTAGCTTGTTTCTGCACCATCACCAAGTTCAGGAATCGCTATCCCCACCCCCGCACTACCGGCGTCCATGGGATGCTGTATTGTGACCGCATCGCCACAGGAAGCGATTGATGTCCATGGCAGCTCGGGTAGGGTTCTCCCAATGCATCGCATGGCCGGTCTCTGGCCAGATTCTCAGCCATGCGTTTGGAATGCCATCGAGCAGATCCTGCTGATCGGCTAACGAAAAGAGCTGGTCCTGATCGCCGAAGATAATCAACGTGGGCGCCTGAATGCTGGATAGATCCGGGATCGAGTTGAAGTCCAGGAGTCCGGCAAGCCCGGCGATCCAGGTGTTGGCGGTCACCAAGAGCTCTTCTCGAACCAGCAGGTCGACAAATAACGGATCGCCCGGCTGAATGAACAGGCTCTCGACGAATTCCTGCACCAGACCCTGGTCGACCGGATCGCTCAGACCATTGATGAAATCCACAAACTCGGGATCGCCGAGCACCGGATTATCGGCAATATTTGCTGCACCTCCCAGCAGAACCATACAGTCAACGCGCTCAGGGTTCGAAATGGCAATCTGCTGGGCAATCGCAGTGCCCATCGAATGCCCGACGAAGTGCGCCCGCTCGATGTTCAGTTCATCCATTAGCGCAACGACATCGGCGGCATAGTCCGACATCAGGTAACCGGATGCCGGCTTGTCCGATAAACCGTGGCCGCGCATGCTTGGAGCGATACTGCGATAGTAAAGCGGGAAGCGGTTTATGACTTGCTGAAAGGATTTTCTGCTATCAAGCCAACCATGAATAAAGAGTACAGGGGGGCCGTTGGCCCAGCCGCGCTCGACATATTCCAAGGTCACCCCCGTGGGCAAAGACGCCCGATCCAGCTCGAGGGCACGTAGAGGTGAACCGCCGGCGTTGGCCGTTGCGGCGGAAAGAGTCAAGATTACGAACAGCATCCATGTTGTCGACACTCGATGGATGAATTGCATAGGTAAGATTTTCATACTCTCGATTTCTGGCGGGATTAGAGGGAATAGAAGCCAATGCAGCTCGCGAATCCGGAAAAATCCAAGAATGAACTTTATACCAATCCTTGTAAAGCGATTGACACCTGATTTCAAACAGAGGGACGTTCGAACAAATAGTGTCCCACCCACCATTCGCGTCCAGCGTGCAAGCCGAACAGCTCGGCGCATGCCATAAAGAAGAGCCGCCAGCGCATCCACCAAATACCTGCCTGATCATTCCCGTAGGTTTGTTCCAAAATTGGCCAGAGCGCGTCTTTGGCGGCATCCATTCGTGCCAGCCAGGCATTCAGCGTGCGTTCATAGTGTTTGCCGTTCCAGCGCCAACGGTCCACGAGCTTGAGCTGATCCTGAAAATGCAATGCCAGGTCATCGCTGGGCATGATGCCGCCAGCAAAGAAGTAATGACTCATCCAATCGTCAGGTCCGGTATCTTCATAGGGATAAGGGTGGGCGCGATGGCAGAATACATGCATAAAGAATCGTCCGCCGGGCTTCAGCCAGTCGTGCACCCGTCCGAACAAAACCCGCCAGTTGCGCATGTGCTCGAACATTTCCACGGAAACGATACGATCGAAACGGTCCGCAGTCGAAAAGACATTCATATCTGCGGTGATCACCGATAGATTGGCAATGCCCCGACGTGCCGCATCGGCCTCGATCAGAGCACGCTGCGAGGCAGAATTCGATACCGCGGTAAAACGACTCTGCGGAAACTGTTCCGCCGCCCACAGGCTGAACGAGCCCCAGCCACAGCCGAGTTCCAGCACATCCTGATCTGGGCCGATGCCGGCGCGCTCAGCGCTGGCCGCGAGCGCCGCTTGCTCTGCCTGATCCAGCCGATCGACGCCTTGCGGCCACCAGCAACTGCTGTATTTACGACGCGGGCCAAGCACATGCTCGAAGAATGCAGCTGGTACCTCATAATGCTGCTCATTCGCACGCTTCGGCAATGCGGCCACCGGTGCGCTGTCCATCATTTTGATGAATGCCTTTTTATGCACCAAGGCCTCTTCGCACTCGTCTCGCGGCAGTTCCGCGAGGGTCTTGCGCAAGCGTTGGCGAATGCCAGCGCGAATCAATGGGTCGGACACTCGACCGCGTTCAACCCAATCGATGATTGTGGCCTCGGCGAAGGGCATTTTCGTCTCCTGATCTATCTGGTATAAACGGTAAGGAATCCACTAGTGCAGCACTGCGGAAGTTCCGAGACCGGTTGCGCTCGTTGTCGTTGTCGTCATCGTCATCGTCATCGTAATCGAGAATCCGCACGACGAATACGACAACGACAACGACAACGACAACGACAACGAACGGTCTCGCGATTTCTGACGCACTGCACTAGTTATTGTCGGCAACTAATCGATGCAACCGGGGCTGCTGCAAACATCTGCAACCCATTGCACGGCAAAAAGGGAAAATGTCCGCGCTGACAACAACCGGTAAGCAAAAAAACGGCCGAGCCGCTTGGTCTGCCAAGGCTTCGGGTCTATGCTTTTGCAGATGCGCCCTACTCCGACCAACGCAGCCCAGATCGACCGCCGCCTGTCTGTCGCTCCGATGATGGACTGGACTGACCGTCACTTTCGTTATTTCATGCGGCTGATCACCCGCCACACCTTGCTCTACACCGAGATGGTCACCAGCGGAGCGCTGATCCACGGCGAGCCTGAACGATTTTTGTCTTTCGATCCCGCCGAACATCCGCTGGCGCTGCAAATCGGTGGCTCCAACCCTGCCGATATGGCCGCCTGCGCACGCATGGGTGTCGATTGGGGCTATGATGAGATCAACATCAACGTCGGCTGCCCTTCCGACCGAGTACAATCCGGCCGCTTTGGGGCCTGCCTGATGGCAGAACCAGATCTCGTTGCGGACTGCGTGGCGGAAATGAAAGCTGCTGTGGACCTGCCGATTACGGTCAAGAGCCGCATTGGTATCGACGACCTGGATAGTTACGAATTGCTGGCAGCCTTCACTGCGACGCTGCAGGAGGCCGGCTGCGACCTGTTGATCGTGCATGCCCGCAAGGCCTGGCTGCATGGTCTAAGCCCGAGGGAAAACCGCGATCTACCGCCGCTACGCTATGATCTGGTGGAACAGCTAAAGCAGGATTTTCCCAGCCTGCCGATGGTGATCAACGGTGGTATCACAACCTTGGACCAGGCAAAAACCCATCTGCGCAATTTGGACGGCGTCATGATCGGCCGCGCAGCCTATCAAAACCCCTGGATGCTGGCCGCGGCCGATGCGCTGATCTTCAATGACACCGCTGCGCCTCCGGACCCCAAGGCAGTCTTCGACGCCATGCTACCCTATGTGGAGCGGCGCCTGAGCGATGGCGTGCCTTTGCAGGCCATCACTCGCCACTTGCATGGCCTGTTTCGTGGTCGCCCTGGGGCTAAGGCCTGGCGTCGACACCTGAGCGAAGCTGCACACCGCGTCGGCGCTGGCATCGAAGTCCTGGTGCAGGCGGCAAAACAGGTGAGCTGAGGGGCGAATTCGTAATCTGCCCGTTATCTATTCTCGCGGTCCAAAAACAGCAGTTCCAATGCGCACATAGGTTGCGCCTTCTTCGATGGCGATTTCAAAATCACCACTCATGCCCATGGATAAATGCGGAGCAGAAAGATCCGGGATTTGTTCTCCCACATAGGAAGACAATGCTGCCATGGTCCGGAAGATTTCACGATAGGTATCTTCCGGTGCATTGAAGGGCGCTATGGTCATCAGTCCCAAAAAATTCAAACCGGGCAACCCGGCAACCTCTTTGCATACCTGGATCAGCGCCTCGCTTTGCTCAGGCTGCTGCTGCCACTGATCGCATGGAAATCCGCTTTTACTGACTTCTCCAGATACATTGACTTGAATAAAAACAGACAGGTTACGATTCAACTCGGTCAATTGTCTGGACAGGCGCTGCGCGATTTTCAATCGGTCGATTGCATGAAAGTAATGCGCATGGCGTGCAATGATGCCGCTTTGGCGAGTCTGCAAATTTCCAATAAAATGCCATTTCAATTCGTGCAGATCCTGTAACGCTTTTGCCTTTTCTTCCAGCTCTTCCGCGCGGTTTTCCCCGAAATGGCGTACGCCTGCCTCATAGGCGGCCACAATGGCTTCGATGGGTTTTTTCTTGCTTACCGCCACCAAAGTGATCGCTTGCTCCTTACGCCCACTGCGTAGCGCTGCCTGCGAAATCCGGTCCATAATACCCGGCAGTGCGGGATGATCATTCTGCATACAATCCTTCACTTCATTACCATCAAATACAAACCAAGGATATTCGATACCCCGATCCTTATCTGTTGGCTGGAAATGAAAGGGCAGGGTACCTCGACAGCGTGCAAGTTGCGTTAAGTCTCAGGGCTCAGATCGCCAACACGCCGACCGCCCGGCACATCGCCTGGCGAATTCGTTTGGATTCTGCCCGACGTTCCAGCTGATATCAACCGATCAGGTCAAATCCACAGGTTTCTGGTTCGAAGATTTGCAAGGAGTTCCTGCTGAAGAGCGCGCGGCGCGACCGATGGTTGCACCTGTTGTTCCTGTCCTGCTATCCGGACTATGACCAAGTGATGGTGCAGAAACAAGCTAAACAGGTTTTTGGCTTGGGTGTCGCCTGCCGACTCATTCGGTAGCGCTTGCCGATGACGGCAGTTTAGCGGCCGTGAGGTGCATGAGTAAGCACTGAAGCTGTTCCTGCCCTATCCCATAAACCCGGGATAACCGCTCAACCGGAAACAAGCGATGAAGAGGCCATTCTGCGCTTGGACGCGGTCAAGGCGGCGGAGTGCGCAGAACGCATGCTCACCTCAGTGGATCGTCTTCATCGCCAACGCGGCTGATGACATCGTCGATCTCGACCTATCGGAGTGAGTTGATTGATATGTGGTACGGTCAAGAATACGAATTCACCGCCAGATTCCAATTCGTGCGGCACTTGAGATGGACCACGAACTGGTCGATCCGCTCGCCTACTCGAGGACATTTCTTGCCCTGCTGCTCAGGCTGGAGGATCATGCATCCGGCGCCGTTCGTGCAAGTGATTATGCCATCAGTCAGCAGTTCCAAATTTGAAAGGTAAATTTGCTTTTAATTCGATGCATTAGATATTTGATGCAAATTGTAGGCGAATCGATAACCAACTGAATAAAAAAGTAAAATTTTTCAAACTTGGAACTGCTGGCCGTCAGCGCCAACCATTCCCATAGCGAAAATCTGGTCTATACTTCGGGGTAAACCCGGTTTTCAATCCTAATATTCCTTAAACTTGCTACACAGTTATGCCCAGCAAAAATTCCGCTCCCATCTTCGCCTGTTCCCTCTTTGCCGCCGGTCTGCTGGCCGGCGGGGCGGCTTCGATCTCCGCCGCGGAGATCGCCCTCAGTAATCTGACCTTCTCCAACTTCAGTATCGCACCAGATTCCGGCGCCGTGGATCTGCTGACCAACTGGGAGATCGAAGCTTACGCCGAGGCTCGCAACAGCCTGGGCGAGATCGACCAAGATGACGAGGTCAGTTTCAACGGCGGTACGGTCGATGCCAATGCTCGGGTTACCTGGGCAGAAGCCAACGCGAGCGCCTCGGCTCCGAGCGGCAATACACCCACGCTGGATGTGACCGGCAACGCGAACACCGATGTCGAAGTGCCGGGTGAGCCCAAATGCAAGCCCGCGAAATGGGCCTACGCGGAGAGTACCGGAACCCTCGTGAATGGCTTCTCGCTCAGCGGTGGCAGTGGTTCGGTGCCGGTTACCTTCAGCGTCAACCTCGATAGTTCGATGGCGGTCTCTACCGACGATTGCTCCAGCGCCCAAGCCTGGACCGAGCTGATCTTTTCGTTCGAGATCTTCGACTTGGTCGACAACCTCGTATTCTTCGAACGCGACCGGATCGAGTGCAATGGTCCGAATTGTTCCCTGACCAGCGCCCTCGCGCCGACCCTAACCACCACACGCACGCTCGAGTTCGGTACCGACTATTTCTTTGCCCTGCAGGTAGACTCCGAGTCCCGAGCGGAGGTACCCCTGTCGCCTACGGCCTTGCTGTTGCTGGCAGGATTACCGCTGCTCGCCCGCGGTCGCAATCGCAGGCACGAATGACCAAGCCTTAACCAACAGCGGCCCGGAGCCGAACAAGGCTCCAAGCCGTCCCAGGAAATCAGCACAGGAGCCCATCGGAGGATCAAGCCATGAAGCGCAACGCCACTGTCCTTTACTGCCTTTTGCTTCTCTGTGGTTTGCTGCTGTTTGCCATGTCCGGCGCGGTATCGGCGAGATACGTGCATGCCAATCCTCCCTGCTGCAAGAGTTGTTGCTGCGACGATTGTGGTTGCGAATGTCAGCAAAATCGCAGGACTCCGTCGCCTAAGGGCCCGCCCGTATCGGCAAACGCAACCACCGGCCAAGTCTGCATGTGCGTGCCGGTTTTCAGCGTCGGCAGCAACTCGCTGGACCTGTCGCTCTTCTACAACAGCGACAACGCCGATGGCTCGCGCGGCTACATCGATGCACGTCTCGGCTACGGCTGGACGCACTCCCACAATCAGCTCCTCTTCACCCAGCGGGGGCACATGTTCCTGCTCGACGGACGCGGCCAGGTCACCCGCTATCAGCGCACCGGGCGCACCACCTACAGCGCCGGCAAAGGCGAATTCCAGACCTTGGAGCGCAACCTGGACGGCAGCTTCACGCTGATCGATAAGGACGAGAGCCGCCGCCACTTCGAGGCCATCCCGGGGGATACATTGCGCGTGTCGGGTCGCGTCTTTCGCCTCGTCCGTTCCGAGGCACGCAATGACCGCGTCACCGAATACGACTACGACGGCAGCGGCCGGCTGACCGACATTCGCGACGCAAGCTTCGGCTATCACATCACCCTCACCCATCGCGCTGACGGTCAGGTGGCGTCAATCACCGACGCCCTCACCGGACGCACGCTACAGCTCCATTACGATAGCACAGGCCGCAAATTGCTCGAGATCACCGAGCCGCCGGCCCAGCCGGGCCAGCAGCCGAAGACCTGGCGGTTCTCCTACAACGTGGACTACCAGATCACGGCCGTCACCGATCGCAACGGCGAGCGCTTCACGGTTGGTTACCGCAACGACAAGCCCGTCAGCATCAAGGCGGGCAACGAAAACCTACTGACCTATAGCAACCCGACGAACTGGGCCATCGACGAGCTAGCGGTCGCGCGCGAACAGATGCGCGAGCTCATCCCCAGCACCACGACACAGCGCGATGCCAACGGCAACACATGGCAGGTCGAGTACGATATCAACGGCTTCGTCACCAAGTCCGTTGCACCGGACGGCGCAACCTCGCACACGACCTACGACGACGCCACACTGCTGCCGGAGACCGAGACCGACGCCAACGGTAACACCACCAGCTACGAGTACGACGGCCTCGGCAATCTCACCAAAGAGACCGACGCCAAGGGCTTCTTCACGACCTTTGAATACGGCGTTCGCGACCCGGCCGTCACCGATCCCGATGATCCCGGCTATCTCGTCTGTCGCGACCAGTTGAGCAAAGCGACCTATCCGAATGGATCGGTCACCGTCTACGAGTACGACATCAGCCGAGACGCCAACGGCCTGCACCGCTGCAACCGTATCAAAGAGACCCGCGATGACGGCGGTCTGAACCTGATTAGCGCATGGGAATACGACGACCGCGGCCTGATGACCCTGGAGCGCGACCCCAACGGCCACGAGACCACCCACGACTACGACACGGCCGGCAATCGGATCAAGACCACCGACGCCGAGGCCAACGCCACCCGCTATGCCTATGACGACGCCGCCAACCGCACCTGCATGGTCGACGGCAACGGCCATGTCACCGTCTATGAGTATGACGCGCTGGACCGCCTGATCCGCGAGACCGCGAAGATCGGCACCGTCATCGACCCGACCGACCCGATCGGCCCTGCCTGCACCCCGGCCGACGCCGATGACATCATCACCGCCGAGTACGAGTACGACGGCAACGACAACCAGACCCTGGTCCGTCGCCAGTCCAACACCAGCGAGCCGCGCGAGTGGCAGGTCACGACCTATGAATACGATGATCGCCACCGTCTGGTCAAGGAGACCCAGGACCCCGGCGGCCTGGACCTGATGACCACCTATGCCTACGATGGCAACGACAACCGCATTGCCACCACGGACCCGCGCGGCCTTACCACGACCTTCGAGTACGACGACCAGAACCGCCTGACCAAGGTCACCGATGCCCTGATCTACGAGACCGGCTACAGCTACGACCCGGTGGGCAACCGCATCGAAGAGATCGACGCCAACGGCCACCGCACCTGCTCCCAGTACGACGAGCTGAATCGCCTGACGGTCCAGATCCGCAAGATGGGTCCGACCTCCTGCGCATTGGCCGCGTCCGACGACCTCGTCACCCGGCACTTCTATGACAGCGGTGCTGACATTTCCTGCGATCACGACCCCGGCTCGCCCCAATGCGACGGCCCGATGCCCGGCGGAAGCAACATCGCCTCAATGATCGACCCCGAGGGCAAGGTCACCTACTACAAGTACGACAAGCTCGATCGGCGCTGGATCACCATCCGCAAGGTCGGCGACACCGCGGACGCCTGTGACCCGGCCGGCGATCCCAACGAGCAGGACTGGTGCGAGTACACCAAGTACGACCCGGCCGACAACGTCGTCGCCCGCATCGACGCCAACGACAACCGCACCGACATGGTGTACTACGACAACGACTGGCTGCTGAGCGAGACCCAGGACCCGGGCGGGCTCGATCTGGTCACCAGCTACACCTACGACGGCGCCGGCAATGTCGCCACCGTCACCACCCCGCGCGGCAATGTCATCTACAACACCTACGACGAGCGTGACCAGCTCGTGAAGGTCGAGGACATCGTCAGCGATCCGCTTCCACCCTACGACCTCGTGGCCGCCTATGCCTACGACGGCATCGGCAACCGCGTCGAGGAGTGCGACGGTAACCTGAACTGCACCGGCTACAGCTACGACGCCGTCAACCGGCTGATCGACATCGTCGACCCGATGGGCGAGACCGCCCTCAACGACTACGACCCGAACGGCAACCTGACCAAGGTCACCGACCGCGAGGGCCATGTCACCTGCCACTACTACGACGCCATCAACCGCCGCACCCGCACCGCCGAGCTGATGGGCGGAACCAACTGCGCCCTGCTGTCGTTCCAGGACATCTGGACCGACACCGAGTACGACGGCGTCGGTAACGTCACCCGCCTGATCACGGCCCGGCTGAACAGCACGCCCGGCGCCTGCAAGGGCGCCACGCCGCCGGACGACTGCCAGATCACCGCCTACGACTACGACGAGGCCGACCGGCTGGTGCTGGAGACCTATGCGGACGAGACGACGCGGGAGTTCTCCTACGACAAGGCCGGCAATCTGACCGACCGGATCGACCAGCTCGGGGAGGTCACGCTGTACGCCTACAACGACCTCTACTACCTGATGCTGCGGGACTATCAGGACCCGGCCGAGCCGGACGACAGCTTCGAGTACGACATCGGGGGGCGGATGACCGTCGCCACCAAGGACTATCCCGCGGCCGATCCGCGACCGGATTGGGTCGTCACCTTCGACGACTACGACGCCGTCAACCGGCTGTTGCAGACGACGCAGGACGCCACCGGCGTCCCGATGGTCGTCGGGTACAGCTACGACACCCCCAACGGCCTGCGCGACCTGGTCTACCCGGGCGGCCGCTACTGCCTGGAGCAGCATGACCTGCGCGAGCGGCTGGTCGATGTCACCTGCGACAGCTTCGACGCCCAGTACGCCTACGACCTCGGCAACCGCGTCGAGACCCGCGACTACACCAACGGCGTCACGGCGACCTACACCTACAACGCCAACGACTGGATCACCGATCTGGTCCATGCCTTGGGAGCCACCGAAATCGTGGACTTCCACTACGACTATGACAGGGAAGGCAACAAGCGCTACGAGGAGAAGAGCCCGGCGTTCCTGGCGGGGCAGTCCGAGGCCTATGCCTACGACGACATCTACCGGCTGATCGAGTACAAGGTTGGCAATCTCGTCGGCTCCGATGTGCCGGTGCCGATCACGCAGCGGCAGTACGACCTCGATAAGGTGGGGAACTGGGATCAGTTCACCGTTGATGATGATGTGGCTGGGCCCGGCGTGCCTGTCGACTACAACAACACGCCCAACGTCATGAACGAGTACGACGAGGATGGGCCGGAAGACGGCATTCCCGACGACTTCAAGGACGACAAGGCGACGCCTGTCGCCGATGGCGAGGACTGGGGGCATGACGACAACGGCAACCGGATCTATGACGGCAAGCGGAGCTATGTCTACGACCACGAGAATCGGCTGATTGGCGTCACCTATGAGGCGCCGGCGGGAGACCTGGTCAGCGAGTACCGCTACGACGCCCTGGGTCGGCGTGTCTTCAAGCAGACGGATATCACCGCCGCTTACGGTCCGACGACCGTGACCCGCTATGCCTACGACGATGCCCGCGCCATCGAGGAGCAGGATGCGCCCGGCAACACGTTGGCGACCTATGTCTACGGCAACTACATCGACGAAGTGCTGAGTATGCAGCGCGGTGGTGCCGATTTCTACTACCACCAGAATGCGCTTTGGTCGGTGGCGGCGGTGACCGATGCTGCCGGCAATCCGGTGGAGCGGTATGCCTATACGGATTATGGGTGTCCGACGATAACCGATGGGGCTGGTGGGGCTGTAGCGCCGAATGCCTGGGGAACGGCGCATAGTGCGATTGGAAATCCCTATATGTTCACCGGGAGACGGTGGGATGAAGAGTCGGGGTTGTATTATTACCGGGCGCGGCATTATGATTGTGAGAGCGGGAGGTTCTTACAAATGGATCCGGAACACTACGCGGATGGACCCAATATGTACGAGTTTGTCGTCGGTAACCCTGCGAATAGACTCGATCCACTTGGAACCGTAGTCCAAATTCCATTCCCTCCAGAAGTTGGAAGATTTGTGGGGCTGCTGGGGACATTGTGTCCTGCCGGAAAATGGGCATACGTCGGACGACGTTTAGTTTCTGGCGTTAGCAATTTCTGCAAAGGTCGTGTAGTCAAGACGCCCTGTGACGGTACTTTTCGAGCCTTTAGGTGGTGCACAAGAGCGAAGCACCCGATTTCGTGCTGCTGTATCTGTGACGCAATAAACGATCGGGAGACCGTTCAGCTCATTTCATCACGATCACCCGGAGGCTATTGGCGGCGCAAAAGAGGGCGTACAACGCCTTACTTCGTTGTCGTCGGAACTGCGCGGCCAGGGTATGCTGGCCATAGCGACCCCGCACTCCCAAACACAGGCTTGGCACGAGCCACACCAGCGATAATTCTTGCACACGAGTTATGCTGTCATCATGTACCGCGCATGGGCCACCCAAGGAATCGTTTTCGCCGATACAATGAGCGAGATCCAGTCATTCGTTGCGAGAATCGGATCCGTGCTGAGCACGGTTGGGGGCATAGAGTGGGAAGTTCCGAAGTTCCGGTCGCAAGAGCTACGGCAAATGCACGAGCACGTGCACGGGCGAGAGGTTGGCTATAGCCCATACCATTACCCATAACTTTCCCCGATGCTGCGCTGAGCCGCTAGTGCGAGCACGAAATCAGGGATACGTTGCAGTCCGATCCAGAGCGTTTTCGGGCCGGGAAAGCCATCGTTCTTGCGGTTGAGAAAGCCGCCGAGGGTGGCGACCATTCGCACCATGGTATCGAGTGAGGGCAGAATATAAACAGAATATAATAATATAAAGGACACCCATTTTGCCGATGGTCGTCCAGTACAGCTACGACACCCCCAACGGCCTGCGCGACCTGGTCTAGCCGGGCGGCCGTTACTGCCTGGAGCAGCATGACCTTCGCGAGCGGCTGGTCGATGTCACCTGCGACAGCTTCAGCGCCCAGTACGCCTACGACCTCGGCAACCGGGTCGAGACCCGGGACTACAACAACAAGTGTATCAAGGGAAGTGTATCAAGGACACCCATTTAGATATGTATCAAGCGGTTCCGCGCCCAGATCGAACAGGCGCCGGGAGTCAAGGTCGGCTACAGCCATCGGGGACGGCCCAAGAAGGCTGAAACCCCGGAGAAGGACGACGAAACGAAGCAGCACGCCTTGAAGCTCTAAGTCGGATTCGGCGGTACGGAGACAGTTCACTATATACACTAATTATGTCACTCGTTGAGCATGGCGCGCTTACCCCGAACCGTCGTACCCCAACAAAAGCAAGGAAAAGGGGTCAGATCCCTTTTCTGCTATACTTGCGAAGATAAAAAAGGACACCCATTTTGCTTGACCTTCCTCTATACCCAAGCTAAGCTTTCTGCAGTCACAACATGAGATCCCGCCATGACCAGCCCCCGCGCCGCCCTCGTCTCCATCGAAGACACCCCTTGGTACCACTGCGTGAGCCGGTGCGTGCGGCGCGCCTTCCTGTGCGGAGAGGACCATTTTTCCGGTAAGAACTTCGACCACCGCCGCGGCTGGATCGCTGAGCGCATCATGCAGCTCGCCGGGATCTTCGCCATCGACGTCGCCGCCTATGCCGTGATGAGCAACCACTACCACGTCGTCGTGCGCATCGACCAGGAACGGGCACTGGAGTGGTCGGTCGAGGAAGTGCTGAGACGCTGGACGGAGCTGTTCTCGGATCCCCTGTTGGTAACGCGTTACCTGTCCGAGGCGCGCGCTGAGCTGTGCGACGCGGAGATCGCCAAGGTCGAGGAGCTCGGGATAAAAAAGGACACCCATTTTGCTTGACCTTCCTCCATACCTAAGCTAACCTCTTCTTCAGTCACAACATGAGATCCCGCCATGACCAGCCCCCGAAATAAAAAAGGACACCCATTTTGCTTGACCTTCCTCCATACCTAAGCTAACCTCTTCTTCAGTCACAACATGAGATCCCGCCATGACCAGCCCCCGCGCCGCCCTGGTCTCCATCGAAGACACCCCTTGGTACCACTGCGTGAGCCGGTGCGTGCGGCGCGCCTTCCTGTGCGGAGAGGACCATTTTTCCGGTAAGAACTTCGACCACCGCCGCGGCTGGATCGCTGAGCGCATCATGCAGCTCGCCGGGATCTTCGCCATCGACGTCGCCGCCTATGCCGTGATGAGCAACCACTACCACGTCGTCGTGCGCATCGACCAGGAACGGGCACTGGAGTGGTCGGTCGAGGAAGTGCTGAGACGCTGGACGGAGCTGTTCTCGGGTCCCCTGTTGGTAACGCGTTACCTGTCCGAGGCGCGCGCTGAGCTGTGCGACGCGGAGATCGCCAAGGTCGAGGAGCTGGCCGAGACCTACCGGGCGCGGCTGCATGATCTATCCTGGTTCATGCGCACGCTGAACGAGCACATTGCCCGTCAGGCCAATGCCGAGGACGGGGTGAAGGGCCGCTTCTGGGAGGGTCGCTTCAAGAGCCAGGCCCTGCTCGATGAGCAGGCGCTGCTGGCGGCGATGGCCTATGTCGACCTCAACCCGGTACGGGCCGGGATCGCAGAGACGCCGGAGGCCTCGGATTACACCTCGATCCAAGCACGCATCGAAGCGGTGCCGGAAACGGTCGAGGCCGAAATCACGGCAACAGAGCGCTTGCCGGCAGACGCTTCCGCTACAGCCGCACTGGAGGGAGAGACCCTGCGGTCAGAGGATGAGACACAAGCCTTGCCAAAGATCCCGCTGATGCCGTTCGACGCGACCGCCCGGACGCCCTGGGCGGTGCCCTTCGCCTTTGATGACTACCTGGAGCTGGTAGACTGGACGGGCCGGGCGTTGCGCTCGGACAAGCGCGGTCATATCGACGCGCGGCAGCCGCGCATCCTCGCTCGGCTAAATATCGATGGCGAGCAGTTCATCAGCTACGCCGATCGGCTCCTGAAGGCGTTCGGCACGGCGATCGGTGCGCCGCAAGCACTGACCAGTCTGTGTGCTCGGCGACAGACCAAATACCTGCGCGGTATCCGTGCTGCACGCCAGTTGTTTACGCCCAAACTGGCTGCGTGATGGGTTCCGGTAACTCCCGTGCAAGTGGTAAGATCAAAATGAAGGATTGTCGGCAATAAATTCTTCGACCCTCCGCCCAGGGTCTTTGCCCATCCGGCGCTGTCAGATTACTTTTTTTCGCGGTGCTCAGGTTGTGCGAATAAAAAAGACACCAACTTCACTTGGCCCCTGGATCAACGCTTCCGCGAGACCCTGACTCGTTGATTCTTCGAGGGTTGGGTAGACCGAATGTTTACCTTGCCCTCTCAATACCGCAGTTGACTTTTCAGTCACTTACGGTTCACTATGCTTTCGAGTTAGCACAAATCAAGCACAAACTCTTTTGATCGCAATTTCTGCGGTGTAGTCGACCGACTCATCAACCCGAATGCCCGGTGGGATTGTCGGCCGTGCTGCCGCCGCTCCGCATTGGCGATTCCGCCGGAAAGGCCTCGGACTCGCCGATATAATGCTTGCCGTTTAACGGCAGGCGTTCTAGCCTTTATCCATGATCAAGTCCTTCCGCTGCAAGCATACGGAGGCCCTGGTACCTCGGCAAGCCGACGAAACGCTTCCGGGCCTTTCAGTCGGTCGCGGAGCGGAAGCTTCAGATGCGTGACATCGCGCGGCGCATCGAGGATCTGCGCATACCCCCGGCGAAACGACTGGAAGCCCTGAAGGGCGACCGTCGAGGACAGTTTAGCATTCGGGTAAACGATCAGTGGCGCTTGTGTTTTCGTTTCGAGGATGGGAACGCCTACGCAGTCGAGATCGTCGATTACCATTGAGGACCGCAACCATGAACAAGATGCGACCCATCCATCCCGGCGAGATTCTGCGCGAGGAGTTCCTGGTGCCGCTCGGGCTCTCGGCGAGCGCCTTGGCTCTCGAGCTCAAGGTTCCGGCGCCGCGCATCAACGATATCGTGCGTGAGCGCCGTGCGGTCACGCCGGATACGGCGTTACGGCTCTCGCGGTACTTCGGGACCAGCCCGGAGTTCTGGATGGACCTGCAAACCGCCTTCGATCTGAAGACCGCGGCTAAAGATGCCGGCGGGAAGAGCGAGGCGGAGATCTCCCCGCGGGCGGCATAGTCACGCTCAAGGTGAAATCGAACCCGGTCGCAAAAGGGATCCGGAAAAGGGGTCGGTCCGGAAAAGGGATCAGATAAACTCGCCCAACTGCGATAGGTCTTAAAGGTCTTGGCGGAATAGGATAAAAAAGGATAAAAAAGACACTCATTTTACTTGCCATTTTACTTGCTGATCAAATAAGTAAAGTGGGTGTCCTTCTTAACTGGCCACGAGGAGAAGAGCCCGGCGTTCCTGGCGGGGCAGTCCGAGGCCTATGCCTACGACGACATCTACCGGCTGATCGAGTACAAGGTCGGCGACCTCGTCGGCTCCGATGTGCCGGTGCCGATCACGCAGCGGCAGTACGACCTCGACAAGGTGGGGAACTGGGATCAGTTCACGGTCGATGACGACGGGGCCGGCCCCGGCGTGCCTGTTGTCTACAACAACACGCCGAATCAGATGAACGAGTACGACGACTGGTCCACCAACGGACCCGGCGAGATCCCGGACGACCTCGGGCTCGACATCAACTTCGCCGATCCGGTGCCGACACCGCCCGAGGATGGCGAGAACTGGGCGCATGATAAGAACGGCAATCGCCGTGAGGACGGCAAGCGGATCTACGAGTATGACGACGAGAATCGGTTGATTCGCGTGACGCGCAAGGTCGATGGTGTCGTCAGCGAGTACCGCTACGACGCGCTTGCACGGCGTGTCGTGAAGGTCGTCGATGTGCTCGGGACGCCGGTGGTAACACGTTATGCCTATGATGATGCTCGGGTCATCGAGGAGCAGGATGCGCTCGGCAATACGCTGGCGACCTATGTCTACGGCAACTACATCGACGAAGTGTTGAACATGCAGCGTGGTGGTGCCGATTTCTACTACCACCAGAATGCGCTTTGGTCGGTGGCGGCGGTGAGCGATGCCTCCGGCGATGTGGTGGAGCGGTATGCCTATACGGATTATGGGTGTCCGACGGTTACCGATGGGGCCGGTGGGGCTGTGGCGCCGAACGCTTGGGGGACGGCGCATAGTGCGGTTGGTAATCCGTATATGTTTACGGGGAGACGGTGGGATGAGGAGTCGGGGTTGTATTATTACCGGGCTCGGTATTATGATTGTGAGGCGGGGCGATTTGTCTCGGTTGATGCTTTAGGCTACGCGGACGGTCTCAATCGATTGCAGTATTGTCTGGGTAACCCTGTGCGCTATAGCGACCCATCAGGCCTTCGGTGTTGTTTAGAGAAGGTAGAGATTCGAGATTCCGGACCCGCTTCAATAAAGGGGCCGTTAACTCAAAACGGGATTGCGCTTGGCTTGCGAGTTGTCGGCGAATGGATTATCTACGGATTTGAGTTCAAGGTGACAGCAAAATATGAAAACAGTAGTGACAAAATTGAAGATTGTCGTATAGAGCAATATATTTATGTAGCCGGCAGGCGGTATGGAGGCCCTGGAGCAAATGAGTGCTCGCTTTTAGATGACACTCATGGGGTGCGGCCTGGACCCAACAGGGTTGGGCAGCCAGTAAGAGTTAACTGTAAAGTTCTAGATGCCTCCGTACAATCAACGTGGCCTAATTTGGTACCTCCGAGTCATAAGGGGTTTGGTCTGGATATAAACGCGGACACGCTTTATCGTGCGAATGTGTCGGAGAAAGGCAGATCCGGCAAACATATGTGGGTTAAGCGCTATGACTCTCCCGGCCAAAGAGTTGCTTTGAACAACCATAGTAGAGCTGATTCAATGGTCCACGTTCTTGTTGAGGCCGAATCTTCCGCAAATGTCAAGCCACGGACTAAAGCCTGGGCTGATCTATACTTCCACATAACGGCAGATAAGCGAAATAATGCTTGGACTGCTGCCGTATTTGTCAGCGGAGGAAAGAAGGTAGGGATAGCTAAATAGAATATCGGAAAAGGGGTCCGGAAGGCGGAAAAGGGGTCAGATCCCTTTTCTGATATACTTGCGGGCGTCTCCATTGAGCAGAGTGCCCACCCATGCCCCGCAAACCACGTTTCTTCGTCCCCGACGTGCCCGTCCACGTCGTGCAACGCGGCAACAATCGTCAGGCTGTCTTCTTTGACGCAGAAAAGGGGTCCAGAAAAGGGGTCAGATCCCTTTTCTGCTATACTCGCGGGCATTCGCAACTGATCGATGTGCCCGCCCATGCCCCGCAAGCCGCGTTTCTTCGTCCCCGACGTGCCCGTCCATGTCGTACAACGCGGCAACAATCGTCAGGCCGTCTTTTTTAACGACAACGACTACCGGGTCTACTTGGACTGGCTGGGCGAGGCGGCCACAGAACATGGCTGCGCGATTCATACCTACGTTTTGATGACCAATCACGTCCATCTTCTGATGACCCCGGCCGAGAGCCGATCGGTCAGCGCCCCCCTTCAGGCGCTTGGCCGCCGATTCGTGCCCTACATCAATCACAGCTACGGGCGAACGGGCACCCTGTGGGAAGGTCGCTTCAAGGCGAGTCTGGTGCAGGAGGAGGATTACCTGCTTACCTGCTACCGCTACATCGAGCTGAACCCCGTCCGCGCGGCGATGGTCGAGAGTCCCGCCGACTATCCTTGGTCGAGCTACCCTGCCAACGCCCTCGGCGAAGACAACTCCGTGCTTCATCCCCATCCGCTCTATCTAGCGCTGGGCGCGGACGACGCGGCGCGCCGGGCCGCCTATCGGGCGCTGTTTGCAGCCGAGATCGGTTCCGATGGGCTGACAACCCTGCGTGCTTGCCTGAAGACTGGCACTCCCTTTGGGAACGACCGATTTCGCGCCCAGATCGAGCAAGCGCTTGGGGTCAAGGTCGGCTATAACAGCAGAGGCAGGCCGAAGAAGATTGAACAACAGGTTCTGGAGGAGACATGAGCAACGCCGCTTTTCCCAACGCGCCCGTCATCGATAACCACAGCAGTAAGTTCATCGTGGGCGTGATTGCGATCACGTTGCCTTTGTTGACGTACTTGTTGGCGCTGCCCGAACGTCTCGGGTCCATCAGTGCCTCGTATTGGGCGGAGGGCGATTGGCCGCGGAATATTTTCGTCGGGTTCTTGTTTGCCGTTGCGGCCTTCCTGGCCAGCTACAACGGTTATTCGCCGTTGCAGATGCGCCTGAGCAAGCTTGCCGGTGTCGCTGCTGTCGGTATCGCGATGTTTCCCTGTAGCTGCGGCGGCCATCCGCAGATCGTCCCGGGGGTGCACTACGTGTCCGCCGCGATCATGTTCGGGGTTCTCGCGTTCTTCTGCTACGTGTTCCTGAGGCGCGCCTGGCCCAAGCCGACGGTGCAGGCGCGGGTCAGGGCGATTGTTTATGCCATCTGCGGTCTGGCGATGGTCGTGGCCATCGTGGCAATCGGAATCGATGCGGTAACGGGCGCCCTGAGCCAGAGCTTCCCGTCCTTCACCTTCTGGGCCGAAACGACGGCGCTCGTAGCGTTCGGCATCGCATGGCTGACGGCGAGCAGGATTTTGCCCGTCATTACGGCGCCCAATGAACAACTGAGTCTGCTTTCTTAGGGAGGCGGTGCTCCGAAAAGGGGTCCGAAAAGTGAATGTATAATGTATAAAGGACACCCATTTTGCTTGACCAGAGTGCGCCTTGGGCCTTGCGGAATCTGGTTGCCGCGCTGTTCCGATTGGAAAAGAGTCGCGGACCGGAATCCCTGCTCAAGGCCCTGACTGCGCTGATCGAGTGGCTCGGTGCGCCGGAGCAAGCGTGTCCTGTTACCGGGTCGGCTGCCGGAAGTGAGCCTGCCCGAGGTTGCCGACCTATTGGAGATCAAAACCATGCTGGCAGAAAGTGTTGTCGAGTGGACCCAGGAGTGGAAGCAACAGGGCCTGGAGGAAGGCCGCGAAGAAGGCCGCGAACAAGGCCGCGAACAAGGCCGCGAAGAAGGCCTGCGCGAAGGCGAGTCCTTGCTGTTGGTTCGGCAAATGGTCAAACGCTTTGGCCCGCTCGATGAGCAAACGCTGGCCCGACTGGCGGAGGCCGACCGCGAGCAGCTTGAGCTCTGGGGGGAGCGTATTCTCGATGCTCGGCGGTTGAGCGAGGTATTTGCTGACGAATCGCCAATAGGAGGCAGACCACGCTAGCTCGCGCATGAGTGCGGAGCAGAACCCGAGTCGATGAATTACCAGGACCCAAGCTGCAAGCTGCTGTTCTCGCACCGCGAGATGGCGTGGGACCTGCTGTTCGGTTTCGTCAACGAACCCTGAGTGGGCGATCTGGACCTCGACACCCTGGAATAGGTCAGCGACTGGACCTGATCGAGCCCGCACCGGGACGCCTTCGCGATTACGCCCCGCGGCTGAAGTACCTGCTGCTGGACGAAGGCGCCACTGGCCGATCAGCTGCGCGACAAACACCCCGAGATCGCTCTGGTCACGGTCGCAGACACCCTGGCCGCGCTCGAGGCGGTGTCCTGGGGCAAGGCGGATGCGTACATCGGCAATCAGGCGGTCGCCCTGTGGCTGGCACAGGAGGCCCAGATCACCAATCTGCGTGTCGTGGCCGATGCCGGCCTTGCGCCGAACCCGCAGCGCTTCGCGGTACACAGGGATCCCAACTGGCAGCCGCTGGTCGGCATCCTGGACAAGGGCTTGGCGTCGATCACGGATGCAGAACGCAAGCAGATTCATCGACGTTGGCTCGGTGTGGATCGCGCCGGCCCGGCGCGCGGCCCGCGGGCGGCCCTGAACGCCGACGAGCTCGCCTGGATCAGCAAGCACCCGGTCATCCGCGTCAGCAACGAGGCGAACTGGGCGCCGTTCAACTACTTCGAGAACGGCGAGCCGACGGGCTTCTCCATCGACTACATGAACCTGGTCGCGGACGCGGTCGGTTTGGAGATCGACTACGCCGCCAACCGCAGCTGGAACGAGCTGCAGACGATGGCCCGAAACGGCCAGCTGATGCGCGGCATCGCCGATGCCTGCGAGCACTGCGATGACGGAGGCGCCCGATGACCGACATCGCGCCGCACATCACCGCCTTTTTGCGCCAACGCCTCGGCGTCGAGCGGGCAGCGAGTCCGCATACCTGCGACACCTATGCCTATGCCTTTCAGCTCCTGTTCGCGTTCGCCAGTCAAAAGCTCGGCATCCCGCCATCGGCCCTGCAGGTCGAGCACATCGATGCACCCCTCGTGTTGGCCTTCCTCGAACATCTGCAAAGCGATCGCGGCTTCCCAATGACGCAGAGCCGCACGCAGCTATACTGTATATAACTCCAGTCAAGCGCCGAATTCCAGCCGGATACCGACATGGCCGTCGCGTCACCGGCGGATGGCGGAGACCGCGGCGCACCTGGTCGATCACGTCATCCCGCCGCTGCCGGTGCGCCAGTGGGTCCTCTCGGTGCCCAAACGGCTGCGCTGGTACCTGGAGCGCGAGCCGCGCGCCCTCAGCGCCGTCCTGCGAATCCTACTGCGCGTCATCGAGGCGCATTTGATCCAAGGCAGCGGTGCCGGCGCGCGAGCCCGCCTCAAAGCGGTGAGCTTCATCCACCGCTTCGGTGCCTCCCTCAATCGCCATGTTCACTACCATTGCTGCATCATCGACGGGGTCTTCGAGCCGGTCGAGGAGGCCGGTGATGACCCGCAATCCGTGCACTCTCGCCCCGCGGCCGAGCTGACCCCAGAGGCCGTCGCTGCCATCGCCGAACAGGTACGCGGGCGGGGGCAGCAACGGTTCGCCCGCAGCGGCCTGATCGAGCGTGATGACGTCTGCGACATGCGCGCCTGGGAGAACAGCGGCTTCTCGCTGGATGCCGAGGTGTGCGTGGGCGCGCAGGATCGCGCCGGCCTGGAGCGACTGCTGCGCTATTGTGCTCGCCCACCGTTCGCGCTCGAGCGCCTGGAGCGGCTTGACGACGAGCGCGTCGTCTATCGGTTGCCAAAGCCACAGCGTGACGGCACCACGGCGCTGACGCTCACGCCGCTGGAGCTGATCGACCACCTCGCGGCGCAACTTGTTCACAGATTGGCCGCCGCCCAGGCGGCATCGCCATCGCTACCACGGCGTGCTTGCGCCCAACGCGCCGCTGCGTGCGGCTGCTATCGCCTTCGGGCGCGAGGTGGCGGACGCAACAGGCTCACCGACCGTGGTCAGTTCGCCGCCCCGGGCGCCGGCCCCCAATGCCCGCTCACCGGCGCGCTATCTGTGGGCCATGCTGCCGGCAGCGGCTGTTCGAATCGCTGCCCCTGGTCTGTCCCAACTGCGGCGCGGCTAAGCGCCGCATCGCGCAACATCGCCGAGGCCGCGCCCGTCGAGCAGATCCTCACCCACATCGGGGAGCCGCCGCGTCCGCCGCCGATCACACCGGCACGCGGCCCGCCCGCCTGGGACGATATACCCGAGTCGGAACCCGACTGGAACCTCCTCCAACAGCCCGAGTTCGACTTCGAGTTTGATCAGCGCATTGCGTGGTAGCCGCCGTCTCTGTCCCGCAGGAAACGGTACAGCCCCGCTCGTCTGCCAGCGGCGCGCTGCGGCGCAGGTGCTCACCCCAGCACCCCGAAACGCGCGCCCCCACGCCGCGCGCGACGTCCATCAGCCCCGCAGTCGGGGGTTGACGGCGCATCCCACCCCCGCTACCCTTCTTCCTCGGGCCAACCTGGACGCTAAAGGTGGCTTGGATTTCCTATCCGCTGGCTTGGATTTCCTATCCGCTCGTCAGCCTCTGTGCCGACCCAGACATCCAGGAACTGACCTGGCAGGCATACATGTACAAACGCTTGGTCAAGGCCAAACCGATGGCGCACCTGCGCATCTTTTTCAAGGACATGGCGCATCTTCTCGGGATCGTTGCCCCTTGGCAAAAGGCCGCTTCCCCCAACAGCGCCAAGCAATGACTCAACAGGGCCTCTCGAAGTGCAGGCTCGCATGCCCGTACAGGCGGCTGGATCCCGGCTCTCTGCTCGCAATAACCGAGCAGAGAGCAGCGCCAACCCTGGAAACGGTCGTATCGGCTTAAGGGAGCCTCGCGGACCCGATCCAGTCGAAGAGCCGCCCTTGCAGCACACCCATCAGCTAACGGCAAGCTGACAATAGCGCCCCCGACAACGCCGACTCGATACGCCTTGGAGCCTTACCTAAATGAAAAGAACACTCGATTTCCTTCTCAGCCTTCCGTTCGCGGACGCCGCAACCGAACAACTCCCGTTGTCTCGACTGCTGCGTCTGTCGCTGTTCCAAGTGTCCGTCGGCATGGCCATGGTCATGCTCTACGGCACGTTGAACCGCGTCATGGTCGTCGAACTCGGCGTGTCCGCGTGGCTGGTCTCGCTGATGGTTGCGCTACCGCTTGTTTTTGCACCGCTGCGAGCCTTGATCGGCCATCGTTCGGACTACCACCATTCCGCATTCGGTTGGCGCCGCGTGCCGTTCATTGCTGTCGGCAGCATGCTCCAATACGGCGGTTTCGCGATTATGCCGTACTCCATCTTGATCCTGTCTGATCCCAACAACCAGCTCGCCATCGTCGGCCAGATCGCGGCGGCAGTGTCGTTCTTGATGGTGGGCGCAGGCATGCACACGGTGCAGACCGCGGGCTTGGCCCTCGCAACCGACCTGGCCCCCGCGGACAAACGCCCTCGCGTTGTCGCATTGCTATACGCCATGCTGCTGCTCGGCATGGTCGGCAGCGCCTTACTGTTCGGGCACCTGCTGGAGGATTTTTCCCACAAACGACTGGTCGAGTTGGTGCATAGCGTGGCATTGGTCACGATCATCATCAACGTAGTTGCCCTATGGAAACAGGAAGCCATCGACCTCAAGCGCGCAATCGCCAATATCCCCCGACCGCCATTTCGAGAAAGCTGGCAAGCCTTCATGCGCGGTGGCCACGCAAGCCGTCTACTGATCGTTGTCGGCCTCGGCACGGCAGGCTTCAGCATGCAGGAGATCCTGCTTGAACCCTATGGCGCCCAAGTCCTTGGCCTCAGCGTCGCACAGACGACCTCTCTAACCGCCATCCTGGCCGGCGGCACCTTCTCGGCCTTCGCACTCTCCGGCTATCTACTGACCCGCGGTGGGGATCCCTATCGCCTCGCCGCCGCTGGCGCCACGCTCGGGGTCATCGCATTCGTCTTGGTCATCTTTGCCGCGACGGTCGACTCAACGCTCGTCTTTCGCATTGGCACCGGCCTGATCGGCTTCGGTACCGGTCTGCTCGGCGTCGGTACCCTGACCGCCGCGATGGCGCTGGCCGAGAGCGGACATGCTGGATTGGCACTGGGTGCCTGGGGAGCCGTGCAGGCGACGTCACAGGGTGTTGCAATTGCCCTCGGAGGCGCCATCCGCGATTTCACGACCGGACTTGCTATTGATGGGTCGCTAGGGTCAGACCTGACGGCCGCATCAACGGGCTATCGCATCGTCTACGTCCTGGAGGTGGTGCTACTGGTCGCCGCTCTGCTCGCCCTACTGCCCATGGTACTTCGCTCGCGCAAGGAAGATCCGCAACCGCCCGCTCAGTTTGGCCTTGATCAGATGCCCTAACCCCTCCCCGACCCAGGCGCTGCTGCCGAAGCCCTTCAAAGCAACGCCTGGGTTTGCCGCCCCGCCATCACTTAGGTCCGGGAATACGCAATGACGGGGCGAATAGACTCGTGCCTACGCTCACCTAACCGGGCCTTGCCTCAGACCGACGAGAACAGCATAGACAGAAGCAGTTGCACGAAAACGTACCTAAGCCCACGACTGGGGATCGCATTGGAATCGGACGGGGAGTTCGGCAGAGACGATCCGGGCCTAGCGGCATGCACCCAGCAAGAGACGAGGAAAGCGCTGCTAGACAGGAAGGAGAAGCGGCAACAGACACTGGCACAGTGCCCATCTACGCTGCCGGTCTACAAAGTTCATGCAGACGACACCGGTAGGCACTAGGCCAGATCCGCCATGCATCAAGGCGACACATGACTAACGGCTAAAACCATTCAAGACCAGCTAAAGAGCAGACGATGGCTTTGCCACAGCCCGGCATGGGGTACCGGGCTTTTGCTATCGGGCTCGCTTATTCAGCGACCGGGGCAGCAGGCGCAGCAGGCGCAGGCGCAACGACAGCAACTGGCTCAGCAACGCGGACGGAATCTTTCCAACCGTAGCCAGGCAGCGACAGCGCATACCAGTGGATCATCCACATCTGAACCATCAGCACAATGAACCAAGGCATCATCCAGATCGCAGGATTGATGACGGTCCAAATCTTCCAATCTTCTTCCGGGTGCTCAGGCGTCGCAACACTGGGATCGGCCATCAGATACGGTACTTTCATCGGAGATCTCCTAAAAAACTAGAATCTTAGAACCAGCTTAGAACCAGCTTAGAACCAGGGTTGATAGACCCAAGTGACCCCATGAACGACAGAGGCGATCATGACCCAGCTCCAGACGCCATGCTTCCAGTGCTCGTGAAATTCCTTTGCTTGCTCGTCGGTCAGACCCGAAAGATTTGCCGATTTCTGTTCAGCCATTTGAGTAGCCTCCAGTAAGGTGTTTGTTGAAGAACCGATGCCCTTGCGGTCAGCGGAAAACTCCGTACCGTGCATCGAACATCACCGCGCAAGGCAGCTCCACCAAGAGGGACAAGGGTGGGCGCAACGAAGTGTTCTCGATCCACGGTTGCTAGTTTAACCCAACCAATCGCGGTGTCAAGGTAGATTTACATCATTTTCGTCAACCGGACGTTACACCGCTGTTGCAACAGGCCGGTACCTCGTACCCTCCATGCGCGTTCGACGAGAACCTGGGAGCCTGCGGAATCGACGCCAGGCCAAGCAGAACGGCGACAAGGGCCTTTCGCACGCGCTCTGTGCAGGGTCTGAAGGCGAAATCAACGAGGCCCCGAGCCAGCCCCCGGCGGAGACTCCGCGCGTTTAGCCCAGCCCTTGGGGGTCCAAGGCGCACCGACGTACATGATCCGCCACATATCCGCGGCAGTGTTTTGCATGGCGAAGAATCGATGGATAACGGGATCGGACACCAGATAGAAGCGCTCCATGAGCCGCTGACGTTTGGCGCCATGAAAGAAACCGAACATCAGGAGGTTCAAGAAGGCAAGAAAATGAGACTGAATGCGCATCTGTCGCACCAGACGCTTCCAGGCTGCGCCAAAGGTGTCGTCAATCGGGGTTCGCGACAGGTGTTCAGCCAGTCGGGCCGCGGCCGCGAGTGAGTAGCCGGTACCCGGGTTGAACCATCCACCGGCGTATCCGGCGTGAATAGGCCCCTCGGGTTTGGCCGAGAACGGGCTACGCGACGGCATCGGCAAGACGCCGACCTCGGTTCGCAACACAGACTCAATGTCCAAGCCAAGGCGATGCGCGTCTCTTTGGATACCCTGGCTGATGGCCTCCACGTCGATGCCCGGATCATTGGAGAAGTAGGTATCCTCAATCAGCACTCGGTCCTCGGTAAAGGGCAGCACGTAGTAAAAGCGAAAGCCATCCTTCTGCGGGCAGCGGGTGTCCATGAGGAGCGGAGCCGTCATCAAGGTCGGTTGCCGCAAACGACATTCCAAGCCGACGAACTTCTGGAAGCCGCCCCCCCTGCTTTGCGCGCACTGTTCGGGGCCGCGCGCATCGACCACGATGCGCCCCCGCAACACCTCGCCGTTCTTGAGCGTAGCCGAGTTTGCGTCGCAGCGGACCACCGGCGTGCCCATGCGCAAGCGGATGTTGGCCCGAGCGTCGGCGACCCCGCGCACGACACGGTCGAGATGCTCGGAACTACAAGACCGATAACTGCCCTGCACCCAGCGCGACGAATGGTCGAAATGAATCTGATAGCCCGGCCAGGTGTACTCGAACAACGCCGAGGCCCAGAGTTTGGCCGATTCCGGTAGGTCTAACGCCTGGAACGACCAGATGTGATTCCCGCCAAGTGCATCTTCGCGCTCCAACAGGGTGATTGATGCATCCGGCTTCCGGGCGGCAAGCGCGAGCAAGATCAATGCGTTCTGCAGACCCCCGCCGATCAGAAGATAGTCTGCGTCGGCGTCCTGCTTCAAGGGCGTGTTCATCGAGAGTTCCTCATGCTGTTGGATGGGTCGGCCGTTGCGGTCGAACGCACTGCGCGCCCTTGTTCGAGGGACGTTGCGCGAGCATCGAGCCATAACCCTAAAGAATATCACGGCACTGCTCGGCGTAACCCGGCGGCGCACCTGCATGCCAATGCCTTAACGAATACCTGCTGATTCATCGCTCCCTACCCCCCAATCGGTCGTCTGTCGCAATGCACAGT
This sequence comes from Thiohalocapsa sp. PB-PSB1, assembly GCA_016745215.1. Classification (GTDB taxonomy): domain Bacteria; phylum Pseudomonadota; class Gammaproteobacteria; order Chromatiales; family Chromatiaceae; genus Thiohalocapsa. Next base: position 6,415,525 of record CP050890.1, on the reverse strand, counting down.
TGCATGGAGCAGACTCGGGGTGCTTGAAGGGTTGCTTGACCGCTGTCAGCGCAAGTATCTCAGCGTTGCAGCTAGACTGTTCAACGACTCGGGCAGCCTGGCGACATGCGTTATTCGCGGTCGTAATGCCCATGCTTAGGCCGGTCTCTCGATCAGTTTCGAAACCTAATAGATGTTTGGACCCCGCAAATGAAACGTCGTCGATTCCTCTCCAATGTTGGCCTTGCCGCAATCGCCGGTACCGCGCTTGGCGGCGCCGGGCTGTACGCCATACAGCCGCGCCGCACGACCTTGCCGTTCGCTTCGGCGGATAACGACACGCTGCCGCTGGCCCCCGCGGACAAGAAGCGCGTTGTTATCGTTGGTGGCGGCCTGGCCGGCATGGCGGCCACTTACGAACTGCTGAAGCGGGGCTTCGATGTCACGCTGGTGGAGCGCTCAGACAATCTGGGCGGACGGCTTACCGGTTGGAACGTCAACGTCGATGGCGAGACAATGGCCATGGAGCACGGTTTTCACGGCTTTTTTAACCAGTATTACAACCTCAACGGATTGCTCGAGGAGATTGGGCTACGTGGCAATTTGAAGCCGGTGAAGGACTATCCGGTGATCTTCAAGGATCCGGAGAAAGGCACGGAGAGCTTTACCAATACAACAACGCTCTTTCCGTTCAACCTGCTGGCAGTCGTGAACCAGGCCAAATCTGTGTCGTTACTGGACTTCAACGACCCGCGCGGGAAGCTCTACGAGTTGATGCGCTACCATCCCGAGCGCACCTTTGCACAGTATGACGACATCGATTTCAAGACCTTTTGCGAACGCATCAACCAGCCGATGGTCGATACCATCATTGAGCCCTTCGCGCATACATCCTTCAACCAATTCCATCGATACTCGACCGCGGAAGGAATCAAGTTCTTCCACTTCTTCTTCCTCGGCAACCCGGACGGCATGGGCTACGATCAAACCATCGACGATGCGATGACCTCGGTGGTCAGGCCGCTGACGCAGAAGCTCACCGAACTGGGTGGGCGGGCCATCACCGGCGTCGAAGTGGATCGTTTGGTCGAGCAGGACGGGCGTATCGGCAAGCTTATCTTGAAGCGGCCCGGCGACATCCTGGGCAAGGAGCACAGCGTCCCGACGGCAGAGGTCGCCAACGACTGGACGGCCTTTTGGAATGGCGCGGATTTGTACTTTGTAAAGAAAGATGCCTCGGCATCGGGCGAGGTGTTTACCGCACTCTCCGGGCGCTGCACGCACATGGGGTGTCCAGTAGCGCTGGACGCGGCCACGGGGGGGTTTGCCTGCCCTTGCCATGGCGCAAAATACGACAAGAACGGCAATCCAACCGAGGGGCCAACAGTCATCCCGCTGGTAGCAATGGATGCGACGCCGGGCGACGGCGAGATCAAGCTGACCACGGGCAAGAAACAGTCCGATATCGAGCTGCAGGCCGACTATGTCGTACTCGCCTGCGATGTCCCCGGGCTCAGGGAAATCGTATCGCAGTCCGACCTCAGCAACCAAGCCTTCATCCAGAGCGCCGAGCGTCTTGGTGTCGCTGATCCGTACATCGTCTGGCGCATCTGGTTTGATCGGAAGATCGAGCCCATGAAGGTGCCGTTCTATACCATCAGCGGTTACCGCTACACCGACTCAATCGCGATTTACTCGCAAATGCAGCCGCAATACGTCGATTGGGCCGAGCGCCGCCAGGGGTCGGTGATCGAACTCCATGCCTACGCGGTGGAGGAAGAAAACGTCATCGACCAGGCCGAGATCAAACGCATCATGCGCGAAGAGCTCAATGAGCTGATCCCCGACTTGAAGGGTGCCGGCATCGTCTACGACATCTACACGATGCAGCGGAACTTCCCCCGCTGGGCACCTGGTGACCACACCGGGCGTCCAGGTGTGATCACCCCCATCGACAACCTGTTCCTGGCCGGCGACTTTGTTCGCTTGGATGTGCCAGCGAATCTGATGGAGGCAGCGACGATGACCGGACGCATCGCCGCCAATCAGGTTCTGGTGGCCGAAGGGCTGCGTGAGAATCCGATCCCGGCGGTCGATCTGGTGGGACCGTTGGCGATCTAGCGGACGAGACTCGCCGTCGAGTGACGCCTGCGCCCTATTGTCTGTTTCCCGTCTGGCCGGAGGTCGACGGGTCTTTGCAGCAGCCCGCATCCAGCCCTGCGCGATCTGCCAACGACCACAGGCAGACGGGCCCCATCACCCGCACCGATCCAGCCCGCTGACGCGCACGGCGAGCATCCGGGAGCAATCAAGCCCGGACAAACAAAGGCCCCCAAGGGAGCGAAAAAGAGAGGGAGACGCTAGCGCAGAACAGGCCGACGCACAGCGGGCACGGATGCCCCACATCCTTGCACCAACTCCTTCAACGACACGGCGCCCCACTTGCGCAGGAAAATGACCTTTCCTGGTGCGCGGTCAGCGCCGGTCGTCTAATGATCGCAACGCCTCGCTCAGCGGCGAGCGCGTTGATCATGTCCAGCGTCGGGGACCGGCTTACTTGAACCGGCTTACTTGAACCGGCTTACTTGAACCGGCTTACTTGAACCGGCTTATTGGACCTGCGCAACCTTGGCTTCAGGCGCAGGAGCAACCATCGCAACCGGCTCAGCAACGCGCACGGAATCCTTGAAGCCATAGCCCGGCAGCGCCAGCGCATAGGTGTGGATCATCCACATCTGCACCATCAGCACGATGAACCAAGGCATCATCCAAACGGCAGGATTGATCACGGTCCAGATCTTCCAATCGTCTTCAGGATGCTCAATGGCGACGTTCGGATCGGCCATCATTACAGGTACTTTCATGGGAACTCTCCTAATCGCGAAAACGTAACAACCGGCGGAAACCTTAGAACCAGGGCTGGTAGATCCAAGTCACAACGTGAACTGCGGACGCGATCATGACCCAGCTCCAAACACCGTGCTTCCAGTGCTCGTGGAATTCTTTGGCTTGCTCGTCGGTCAACCCAGACAAGTTCTTGGACTCAGCCATTGCAATAGCCTCAAGTGAAGGTGAGATAAACTGCCGCGCATTCAGGGCGACGACAAACTTCTTTGGCGGACCTCAACCTTGCCGCAGCTAAAACCCAGAGCCTGTTGCCAGGGGCGCGGGCCTTGTTGCGATCCACGAGTGTTAGTTTAACCTGACATAATTTTGTGTCAAGTTTAATTTACAAAAATATTCACTGCTGTCCAGCACTCGCCAACGGCCGAATCCAGGTTCAAGCCCGTGGCGGAAGAACAACGCGAGCGCACGGCGTTTCGGACCGATGGGTGCAACACCTTTCATTAAGCGACGTCTGCCATCATCAAACCTCGCTGATCGCCGACACCGTGCTCGAGGCCAACGCATGGTTGATCCACCGCAAGCGAATGCAGGCGATGGTCGAGCGCGAGGCCGACTGCCAACGATGGAGAACCGTTCAAGTCGACGGGTGACTGATTTGTCCGGCGCTTCAATTTTGGTCGCACCCGGCACCCAGGTGGCGCCTTGACCGAACGTCGAACGCCCACTAGACTCAGTATTTACGCGTCAGTTAGGGATGGCTTGATGTTCTATCCGCTCATATTCGAGCATGGTTACCGCGTCTTGCTGATGCTCAACCCTGATGTCTAGCCAATACTCGGCTCCACGCTCGTCGCGCTCGCCATCCATGCGATCTTACCGGCGCTCAAGCTCGCCTTGATTGCAAGCTCGATCATACCCCTCGCCTACCTAGCCAAGCGCTTACAGGCCGCTCAGCTTCAGGCCAGGATCGCCTGAGGTCTCATCCAATGCGATCCGACGGTTGGAATGATGATCAAGGCGCCATCGGATAGGCAAAGCGGGGACTGATCAGGCGGCAAACCAGTCGCTTTGAGCCACACCCACTGACCTACTCCGCTTTCACGCCCAGCAGTTATTCATTGGTTCATTATGCACCCGCAACTCGCCACCAGCCCAAGCAACCCCCCAACGGATTCGGCTGTCTTGCCACCGAAGCTCTCCGTCTTCAAATCTTTCCCCCCGTTGTTCTCGAAAGACCTGCTGACCTTATTCGAACATGCATCGAAGGTTCCGCTGGTACGCCTTGATCACATCGGCTTTCGACTGTTTCAGCTGAATGACTCAGCGCTCATGCGCGAGGTTCTGCTCGATAAAGATCGCCGTTACTGTAAAGGGCGGCTGATGCGTCGACTAGCCGCAGTCACCGGCGAGGGCCTTCTGATCAACGATGGAGAACGCTGGAAGCAGCATCGCCGCCTTGCCAACCCATCCATGTCAGGGCGCCGTCTGGCCGGCTATGCCCCGGCGATGGCGGAATCGGCGCAACTCCTCGTTGAGCGCTGGCGGAAACTGCCATCGGCCCAGCCGGTCGATCTCATTGAAGATCTTTCCCGAACCACCTTGATCGCGCTGCTGCGCACGCTGTTCGGAGTCGATTACGACAGTCGTTACGCGCATGCCAGCGAGGTGATTCATACCCTCCTCAACGCACTGGTCCAGCGCGGTAGCGCCTTGCTCACGCCACCCTTGAGTTGGCCGACCGCCACTAACCGGCGTTATAAGCAAAAGATCGCCGAGGCCGAGGCCATCCTCACGCGCATCATCGCAACCCGACGGGCGGGTCTCGCCGAAGAGGATGACCCGATCGACCTGTTGGGGCAATGGCTTCGGCAACGCGAGCAAGACCCGGAGCATTTTACCCCCGAGGAGATGCGTGACGAGTTGATGACCATGCTCATCGCCGGTCACCATTCGCTGGCGATTGCACTGAGCTGGACCCTATGGGAAATCGCGGGAAACCCAGATCTGCAACAGCGCCTGCGAGACGAGGTTGACGCCCTTGATGCCGCACCGAGCGATGCCAGTGAACTGGCCAAGCTGCCCTTGACGCAGGGGGCCTTCTTGGAAGCACTGCGCCTTTACCCGCAGCCCCCAATCCTGCTCCGCGACGCCCGCTTCGATCATGATTTGGGCAACTATCGAATTCGCGCCGGCGATCAGCTCATCCTCAATATCCTCGCTGTCCATCACGACCCGCGGCTTTGGCCTGACCCGCTTCGATTTCAGGCCGAGCGTTACCCTGGTATTAATCTGGACCATCTGATGCGGGCGCATCACCTCGGCTTCGGCGGCGGTCCGCGGAGCTGCATCGGACGCCGCTTTGCGCTCATCGAAGGCAGTCTATTGCTCGCGCACACACTGCGCGGGTGCCTCCTCGATCGCGCCGCCCCCGGCCCCATCCATCCCCGCTTTGCCGGCATGATGGTGCCCTCGAAGCCGCTGCTGCTGCACGTAACCCCTAGATGAGCGATTAGATGAGCGATGCCTCCATCAGCGCCAGACCAATCCCGAGCGGCGAGTCACCGACTGTACGGTCGCTAGCTGGCGTCAGTCGCACCCTACTCATCCCGCTGCTTGCCCGGGCCCAGGCTCACAGGCTATGGCCGGGCGTCGAATTCGATGATGCCAGCGCGCGCTCAGTCGCCGCCGCGCTTGAGGTCGAGCAGATGGGGATTCGCTCGGACCCATTCCCAATGCGCCTTTGCATCAGCCGATCCATGGCCATCGCGCGCGTGCTGCATGAGCTGTTGAGCGAGCCGATCAAGCGCACGCTGGTCCTGCTCGCCTGCGGTCTTGACACACTCCCCTTCCGCATCCAGGCATCGCTCGAGCCGGAGCAGTTGGCGCAGCTTCGAGGTTGGATCTGCGCCGACCTTGCGCCGGTGATGGCGGTTCGTGAGCAGCTGTTACCGGCGACGGACCGAGTCCAACACGCGTGCATCGCATTACCAGATTCGCTCGACGCCGTTACCAAGGCATTGGATGAAACCCGCCCCGTCTTCATCTTGGAGGGTATCTTGCCTTATCTGCGGCGCGAGGAGGTAGCGCACTGTTTCAGCGCACTCAGCGCGATCGCCCCAGCCGGAGCGGACCTCTTGGTTGACGGTTACCATCCGGCTTTGCTCGCCTTCTCCAAATTCGGCAACACCTTCCGGCGGATGCATGCCGAGTTTCATTTCGGCATCGCGGACGCGCGCACCTATGCCAAAATGGTCCCCCGGGTTCGCTTCCACGAGCAGTACGATCTGCTACGCCCCCTACCCTGGCGTTACCGCAAGCGCGCCGTGCTGCCGGCCCTTGCCGCCGCGGGGAAGCCACTGGCTACGCTAGCACGGCTCGAAATCGACCCAGATTCGAGCCAGGGCGCTAGTCCAGCGAGTACCGGCCATGACTGACATCGCCAGCGTATTGGTGGACAAAGACAGCATCCCATCACCAATCGGAGCTACTGGACTCGGCGGCAGCGACAACGGATCGAAGACGCTGCTGGAATTGGTCAGCTGCCAGAATCCTGTTGCGCTGCACCAAGAGATCAGCCGACAACAGTCACTCTTATCCCAGCAGAGGGCCAAGGCTGAAAACCTCAAGCGGCTTGGAATTGCCTGGCACAACATCGCCGTCACTGAAACCGCCGGAGCCGCGAAACATGCTCAGGGCTGGTTGCAGCAGGCATCCCGAGCCGCACCCAGCGACTACGAGGCCATGGCCTTTCTCGGCTCGGCAAACACCATGGTCGCCCGTGATGCCTGGAACCCCGCCACCAAAGCCCGGCTGGTCAACCGGGGTGTCCAGTTACTCGACCGCGCGGTGCGCATGGCGCCGAACAACGTCAGCGTGCGAATCGCGCGCATGATGAACAGTTTGGCGCTCCCGGCCTTCTTGGGGCGTGGAGCCAAGGTGCGCGAAGACCTGCTCCAGTTGAACGGCCCTTTAGCTGAACAGATCCCGCACCCCGTCCTGGCCGCGGAACTGTCCTTTCGGCTCGGCGAACTCATGCAGCATGAAGGCCGGACCAAACGCGCCCTTGATCTCTTCCAGCAGGCACGCGCACAGGCGCCAGACTCGCACTGGGCTCAGCGAGCCGCGCACAACTGCCGTAGCCTGACCGAGCACAAAGACGCAACCGGGCGGATCGGGTAAGGTCTCGCCAAGCCACCTTGGTGGCTGTTCAGCCTCGACCAACTAAAGACCAGAAGGTCAACATGAGCACATCGCCAATCCCATGCGGGCGGCCGCTCAGCCGCCGTGACCTGCTGATCACCACAGTGCAGAGCGCCTGCGGTGTCGGCCTTATCGGCTTTGGCCTCGGCCTCTATGCGCAGCATGCCACGGCCCTACCGGCCTGGGCGCTGCGGCCACCCGGCGCGCAGCCGGAGGACGATTTCAACGGTATCTGCCTGCGCTGCGGCCTCTGTGTACGCGCCTGCCCATTCGAGATGCTGCACCTCGCGCGCCTCGGGCAGCCGATAACGACCGGCACGCCCTACTTCATCGCCCGTGAGGCCGGCTGCGAGATGTGCCCGGAGATCCCCTGCGTTACGGCCTGCCCAAGCAATGCGTTAAACCACGACCTCACCGACATCAGGAGCGCCGACATGGGGCTGGCGGTGCTGATCGATCCCCAGCACTGTTTAGCCGTCCGCGGAGAAGCCTGCCAGGTCTGTGTCGATAGCTGTCCGATCAGCGGCGACGCCATCAGCCTAGCTCCAGCATCCTGGGTGACCAGCGAGCAAGCGCAGGCCATCCCCATCCCAGTGATTCACCCCGAGCGCTGCACTGGCTGCGGCAAGTGCGAGGAGACCTGCGTTCTGGACCAGGCTGCGATCAAGATCCTTCCGCGCGCGCTCTGCGCGAAAGCAGGTTTGTAAGCCTCATGCATCAGACAACGGACACGCCTTCGGCAACCGCGAAACAGGGCCGTGACCCGGCTGCACATGCGACTCCGGCGACTGCAGCCGAGAACAGAGGTTGGCTCGAGGCCCATGCATGGCTGCTCTTGCGCCGCTTCAATCAGTTTGGCGTCCTGTTCATGTTCCTGCTAGGCCCGCTGTTCGGCGCCTGGCTAGTGACCGGCAACCTATCCTCGAGCATGACCCTCGGCATCCTGCCGCTGACCGATCCGCTGCTACTGGCGCAATCGATCCTCTCCGGCAGTTGGCCAGCACTGACCGGCATCATCGGCGCCCTGCTGGTGCTGGTGTTCTACGCGCTGCTCGGTGGACGGGTGTTCTGCTCCTGGGTCTGCCCAATGAATCTGGTCACCGATCTGGCCGCCTGGCTTCGCCGGCATTGGGGCATCCGCGGCGGCCCACGCCTGTCTCGCAACCTGCGCTGGTGGCTCTTGGGACTCGTGCTGCTGCTCCCGCCACTCACCGGCGTCATGGTCTGGGAACTGGTAAACCCGATCTCAATGTTGCATCGAGGGATCATCTTTGGTTTTGGCTGGGCTTGGCTACTGATCGCGTCCGTTTTTCTCTACGACCTACTTCTGGTCCGCCACGGCTGGTGCGGCCACCTGTGCCCCGTCGGCGCCTGTTACGGCCTGATCGGCGCCATGGCGCCGGTCCATATCGCCGCCGATCGGCGCCAAAACTGCGATGACTGCATGGACTGCTTCGAGGTCTGCCCTGAGCCGCAGGTCATCAAGCCGGCGCTCAAAGGGGGTGCCAAGGGTATCGGACCGATCATCGACAGCATCGACTGCACCAAATGCGGGCGCTGCGTCGAGGTCTGCCATCAGGATGTGTTCAGGCTCGCCCTCGGCTGGAAGCGGTCGCAGCGGGACTGATCTTGGTTGTCATCGCCAGCAGTGTTTCCGGCAATCGCCGATGATATCACTGGTTTCGGGCGGCATACCGAAGATGATCTTCAGCCAATCTACCACATCGAGAATGCCGAACGGAGTCCGCTGATGACCATGCCGGTGGTGTTCTCGTGAGCCGAAAATTCCTCTCCCCAGAACGAATGAACGGCCCGTCGCCCCGCTCACCCGGAAGGATGGCTCCTTCCGGTGCGCGGCCAGCGCGGGCCGTTAAATGATCGCGGCGCCTCGCTCAGCGGCGAGCGCGTCGATCATGTCCAGGGTCGGGGACCGACTGACTGGAACCGGCTTGCTTGAACCGGCTTACTGGACCTGAGCAACCTTGGCTTCAGGCGCAGGAGCAACCATCGCAACCGGCTCAGCAACGCGCACGGAATCCTTGAAGCCATAGCCCGGCAGCGCCAACGCATAGGTGTGGATCATCCACATCTGCACCATCAGCACGATGAACCAAGGCATCATCCAAACGGCAGGATTGATCACGGTCCAGATCTTCCAATCGTCTTCAGGATGCTCAATGACAACGTTCGGATCGGCCATCAATACAGGTACTTTCATGGGAACTCTCCTAATCGCGAAAACGTAACAACCAGCGGAAACCTTAGAACCAGGGCTGGTAGATCCAAGTCACAACGTGAACTACGGACGCGATCATGACCCAGCTCCAAACACCGTGCTTCCAGTGCTCGTGGAATTCTTTGGCCTGCTCGTCGGTCAACCCAGACAAGTTCTTGGACTCAGCCATTGCAATAGCCTCAAGTGAAGGTGAGATAAACTGCCGCGCATTCAGGGCGACGACAAACTTCTTTGGCGGACCTCAACATTGCCGCAGCTAAAACCCAGAGCCTGTTGCCATGGGCGCGGGCCTTGTTGCGATCCACGAGTGTTAGTTTAACCTGACGTTATTTTGTGTCAAGTTTAATTTACAAAAAATTCGATGGATCTTTCCCGCCACCTGCGTTCTTCCCACGGATATCCACCAGCACCGCCAAATCGCATAGCGCATGTGCACCGCAACCACATCGGCATGCGCTCATCGCCTTAGGCAGAGACAGCCCTGGCAGATGCCGCGCTTGATCGGCCCTCCTCGAGCGCTCGTAGGCGCGCCCCCGCCTGATCGACGTATATAGCTACACCCAACGCAACGGGCTGACGCGCCCAATTACCCGCGCCGACCCAGCCCGCGGACGCGCACCGCGACCATCCGACAGTGATCGAGCGCAGACAAACGAAAGCACCCCAAGTGGGCGAACAGAGAGTGAGGGGAAGAGAGGGAAGGCTAACGCAGAACACGCCAGCGCACAGTGAGCACGGATGCCCCACATCCTTGCACCAACTCCTTCAACGGCACGCGCCCCGCTCACGCGGAAGGATGACTCCTTCCGGTGCGCGGCCAGCGCGGGCCGTAAGGTGATCGCGGCACCTCGCTCAGCGGCGAGTCCGTCGATCCGATCCAGCGACGATGAACGACTTACTGAACCTGGGCAATCTGAGCTTCAGGCGCGGGAGCAACTATTGCAACCGGCTCAGCAACGCGGACGGAATCTTTCCAACCGTAGCCAGGCAGCGCCAGCGCATACCAGTGGATCATCCACATCTGAACCATCAGCACGATGAACCAAGGCATCATCCAAACCGCGGGATTGATGACGGTCCAGATCTTCCAATCGTCTTCAGGATGCTCAATGACGACTTTCGAATCGCCCAGCAATACAGGTACTTTCATGGAAATTCTCCTAATCGCGAAAACTTAGAACCAGGGCTGATAGACCCAAGTCACAACATGAACCACGGATGCGATCATGACCCAGCTCCACACGCCGTGCTTCCAGTGCTCGTGGAATTCTTTGGCTTGCTCATCGGTGAGACCCGACAAGTTCTTGGAATCAGCCATTGCAATAGCCTCTAGTGAAAGTGAGATTCTCCGTCGCGCCTTCACGGGCGACGACCAACTGCGACCAGCGGACCTCAACCTTGCGGGAGCCAGCTAAACAAACGTCGTTGCCGATAACGCAGGCCGTATTGCGATCCACGAGTGTTAGTTTAGCGTGACATTATTTTGTGTCAAGCAAAATTTACATCAACGTTTTCAGGTTGTACTTTCACCCGACGAGAACCCGCGCGGGACAGCCGCGTCGGCCGCCGTGGCGCTACCAAGCGCCGAAGTAGCGGGCTAAGAAGATCAAGGCAAGGAAGAACGCAAACGCGGTACCGCTGACCTTGATGAAGAACAGGGCATTTCCGAACATGGCGCGCCAGACCTCACCGATGCTGTGGGCATCCTGGAGCGGCTCTTCTCCAGCCGGGGACGGTGGCGCGGACTGACTTTCCACCCGCGGATCAGCGGGCATGACGGCGTAGGGCGCAGCGCGCGAGACCCGGAAGAACTCGATGTCGGAATCGGCGCCGGCCTTTTCGATGACGACGAACTCGTCAGCGACAGCGAGCCCCTTGTCGGTCGCGAACATCAGGGCGAAGTCGTCAATGCCCTCCGCTTCGCCAAGGTATTCCCAAGCCTGGGACTTCTCGGGCCAGATTCTTCTCGCTGCAAATTTCACGCAATCTATCCTCTTGTCAAAAAGGGTGCCGTCACGACATCACGTCGGGACGTCATGATTAATCGGCTCGCTTGGCGGCAACGCCAGGCGGCCCGACTGCAAACCGGGTGCAACTGGGCAACCCCGGCAGTGTCGTGTAAAATGGACACGACCCGCTGTCCATCAAGACTAGACGGCCAATTTCAACCTATCCGACAATCTGCTGGCAAGGCGAATCCATGCGAAATAAGCACGTCATCGTAATCGGAGCCGGCATGGGCGGTCTGAGCGCGGCGCTCAAGCTGGCCGTTAACGGCTTCGATGTCACCGTCCTCGAGCGCGGGCAGCGGCCCGGCGGCAAGTTGCGCGAGCAGCAGATCGGGGAGCGGCGCTTTTATACCGGCCCGACGGTACTGACGATGCCGTGGGTGTTCGAGGAGTTATTTGCCGAAGCGGGCGCCTCGTTTAGCGAGCGCGTCACGCTGCACCGCGCCGAAATCCTGGCGCGACATGCTTGGAGCCGCGACGAGCGTCTGGATCTATTCGCCGATCATGAACGCTCCGCCGAGGCGATCCGCGCCTTTGCCGGCAGTGCCGAGGCAGACGGCTTTCGGCGCTTTGCGAAAGACGCCAAGCGGGTCTTCAACGCGCTGGAAGGGCCGTTCATGTTGTCCCCGCGACCAACGCCATTGTCCATCTTTGGACGTTTCGGGTTCAGCGGCCTCGGTGAGCTGATGCAGATCAAGGCCGTCTTCACCCTATGGCAGGCGCTGGGCAGCTATTTCAAGGACGAGCGTCTGCGACAGCTGTTTGGCCGCTACGCCACCTACGTTGGCTCCTCACCCTATCAGTCTCCGGCCACGTTGATGCTCATCGCCGACGTGGAGAGCCGCGGTGTCTGTGCCGTCGAGGGGGGCATTCATCAATTGCCGGAAGCCGTGGCCGAGTTGGCGGAGGAGAAAGGCGTCACGCTGCGCTACGACACGGAGGTCAGCGAGGTTCTGGTCGAAGGCGGACGCGCCAGCGGCGTGGTGTCGACGAGCGGCGAGCGCATCGTAGCGGATGCGGTCATCGTCAACGCCGATGCAGCCGCCATGGGCGCCGGGCTATTCGGTGCCACGGTCAGCCGTGCGATCCCGCGCGTGCCGGTCGCCAAACGCTCCCACGGGGTTGTGACCTGGAACCTGCTGGCCAAGCCCACCGGCTTCCCGATGCAGTACCACAACGTCTTTTTTCCGCGCGACTATGCCGCCGAGTTTCATGCCGTTTTCAAAGATCTGCGGCTGCCCTCGGAACCTACCGTCTATATTTGCGCCCAGGATCGCGGCAACCCGAATGTCGCGCCCGATGAACTCGAACGCTTGCTGATCGTCGTTAACGCACCGGCACGGGGTGACGTGCAGGACATCGCCGAGGCCGAGATTCAGCTGTGCGAGAAACAGGTCATGACCTTGCTCGCCCATTGCGGCTTGACCTTAGAGCAACCGCAAACCATCGCGGTCACGACGCCTGCGCATTTCGAACGCGCCTACCCCGCCTCTGGCGGTGCCGTGTTTGGACGCTCGTCGCACGGCTGGCGGGCCTCGTTCGATCGTCCCGGCGCTACCACCAAGGTGCCGGGCCTGTACATGGCGGGCGGCAGCGTGCACCCCGGCCCCGGCATTCCGATGGCGTCGATCTCCGGACGCATTGCGGCGGACGCGCTGCTCGACGACTTTCAGGCTCGTTAGGCAGCCGATGCGGCCTTCTCCAAACTACCCGCTAAGCACTGCCCGCAAAGCAGCAGCAGCAACCGACAGGAACGCGGTAGGTTCAGACCATGACTGACCGACACATCGTTGTCATCGGCGCCGGGATGGGCGGGCTCGCAGCCAGCTTGCGCCTCGCCGCACGGGGGCTGCGCGTCACGCTGCTCGAGCGCGGCTCGAGGCCCGGCGGCAAGATGCGCGAGGTGGCCATCGGCACGGCGCGCATCGACTCTGGACCCACCGTGGTCACCATGCGCCCGGTGCTCGAAGAGCTGTTCGCCACCGCGGGGGCGTCACTGCAGGACCACGTCAAGTTACAGCCAGTCGAGATTCTGGCACGGCATGCGTGGAGCGATGACAAACGACTGGATCTGTTCGCTGATAGGGAACGCTCGGCCGACGCCATCGGCGACTTCGCTGGGCCGGAGCAGGCACGACTGTTCCGCGCCTTCTGCACCCGCGCCGACGACATGTGGCGGACGCTCGAGCAGGCCTTCATCCACTTGCCGGACCCAACGCCGCTCTCACTGGTGCTCGATTCCGGACTGATCCCGGTCGCACGGCTGCGGCCCCACTCGACGCTATGGCGCGACCTCGGGCGCTTCTTTCCTGATCCGCGCCTGCGCCAGTTGTTCGCTCGCTACGCGACCTACGTTGGCTCCTCGCCCTTCGCCGCGCCGCCGACGCTCGGCATCGTGGCGCACGTGGAACTGGCTGGCGTCTGGATCGTCGATGGCGGCGTGCAACGACTACCCGAAGCGCTCGCCGCACTCGCCAGCGGTCTCCAGGTGGATATCCGCTACGGCGCCGAGGTCAGCGAGATCTGCATCGAGCATGCTCGTGCCCGCGGCGTGCGCTTGACCAATGGCGAGCAGATCGACGCCGATGCAGTGATCTGCAACGCCGATGTCGCCGCCCTCGCCAGTGGCCGATTCGGTGCTCCAGCCCGCCGCGCGGTGCGCCGCCAGGCACGCTCGGCGCGCTCGCTCTCCGCGGTCACCTGGAGCCTGCTCGCCACCACCAAGGGCTTTCCGCTGGTGCGGCACAATGTCTTCTTCTGTCGTGATTACGCCGCCGAATTCGAGGCCATCTTCAAACAGGCTCGGCTACCCGACGAGCCGACGGTCTATGTCTGCGCCCAGGACCGCGACGATGCGGGCTTCGCCGCGGTGGACAGCCGCGAGCGGCTGCTGTGTCTGGTCAACGCGCCGCCTCGCGGCGACTATCAACCCTTTCAACCCGCGGAGATCGATCGATGCGAGGAACAAACCTTCAACCTACTGGCACGCTGCGGCCTGCATGTGGAACGGTGTACGGACAATCGGGTTGTCACCACACCGACCCAATTCGAGCGGCTATTCCCGGCAACTGGGGGAGCCCTCTACGGCAGGACGTCGCACGGTTGGAGAGGGCCGTTCAGCCGGTCGGGGGCCCGCAGCAAGCTGCCGGGGCTGTATCTGACGGGGGGCAGCGTGCATCCGGGGCCCGGGGTGCCGATGGCGGCGATCTCAGGGCGCCTAGCAGCAGAGGCAGTACTCGCGGACCTGGCCTCGACCTGAACGTCCCGCGGCGCGGCTACGCCTGGTGGTACGTGGACGCGCTGAGCGACGACGGCAAGCACGGACTGACGCTGATCGCGTTCATCGGTAGCGTCTTCTCGCCCTACTATTTCAAGGGCCGTCGGCGTAACAAGGATGATCCGCGCGACTACTGCTCGCTCAACGCCTGCCTGTATGGCCAGGAACGACGCTGGACCATGACCGAGCGGCGCGCCGGCTCGCTGTCGCAAAGTGCGTCTACACTCAGCATCGGGCCAAGTAACCTGCATTGGCACGACGACGAGACGCTGACCGTCAACATCAAGGAGATCGGCACGCCGATCCCGCAACGCGTGCGTGGTCAGGTAAGGCTGTTCCCGGAGTTCATAAACCAGCGCGCCTTCGCGCTGGACGCCGCCGGTCGCCACTTCTGGCGCCCGATCGCGCCAAGCGCCCGCGTCGAGGTGACGCTGCAACGTCCGGCCCTACGCTGGAGCGGACATGCCTACTTCGACCATAACTGGGGCGCGGAGCCCCTCGAGGACGCATTTATCTATTGGGACTGGTCACGCGCCGGCATGGACGGAGCCGAGAGCGCCATCCTCTACAACATCGATCGGCGCGACGGCACCCCACTGTCGTTGGCGCTACATTTCGCCAACGACGGCAGCCTCAGCGAGTTCGAGCCGCCGCCGAACCATCGCTTGCCACGCACCCCAATCTGGCGCGTCGCGCGCTCGAGTCAGGCCGATGCCGGACACCCGCCGCGCGTCGTCAAGACCCTCGAAGACACCCCCTTTTACTCCCGCTCGGTGATCGACAGCCACTTGCTTGACCGCCCGCTGCAGGCCGTGCACGAGAGCCTATCGCTGGACCGTTTCCGCTCCCCGATCGTACAGCACATGCTGCCCTACCGCATGCCGCGGCACTGGCGTTGATCACGCGACGGCAATGATGAATGACTGGTTCGCACCATTGTTTGCGTCGGGAACGATCATTGATTTCATCCTGCTCCTGGTTGCCGCCGAGGCGGCATTGTTGGCCTGGCTCGCCCCCCGCGGCGGACGCCCTCGCCTGTTTGCCCGCATCGCCCCAACGCTGGTCTCTGGCGCTCTATTGCTCGTCACCGTTCGCGCCGCCTTGGCCGGACTCTGGTGGGGCTGGATCGCACTGTTCCTGACCCTGGCGCTGGTCTCCCACAGCATCGACCTAGCCTTGCGTTGGCACAACGAGGCCAGCACGACCTCGCGCAACTGAGCCAATCACCAAACAGGGCTGCCCGTCCCCACGCGGTCAGGCCGATAGTGCCTGACGGCGCGCTCGACAAACTCAGGCGGACGAGGTAGCGATCAGGCCTAAACGGCGCACACGCTGCTCAGGCGAGTATGCTCAGGTTCCATACCCAGTTCCGTCATTTCCGCTCGCACGCTAGCCTCGATCCCGGTCGCATCCAGCCCGCAGGCGGCGAGCTGTTCGCCATGCTCGGCCTGCTCCTGGCAGATGTCCGGCAGCCCCAGATGCAGGCAATGCACGTTGATGCCGTGCTCGGCAAGCAATTCCGAGACAGCCGAGCCGGCACCGCCGGCGATGGCGTTCTCCTCCACCGTGATCAGCAACCGGTGGCGGTCGGCCAGTTGCAAGATCAGCAGTTCGTCGAGGGGCTTGATGAAGCGCATGTTGGCGACGGTGAGCCCGAGCCGTTCGCCGACCTGCTCGGCGGCGGCCACCCGGCTGCCGAACGCAAGCAGGGCGATGTCTTGGCCTTGTCGGAGCAGCTCACCCTTGCCGATGGGCAGGGTCTTGGTCTGTTTGTCGATCGCCACACCGGGGCCGGTGCCGCGCGGGTAGCGCACCAGCGCGGGGCCGGGGTGTTGGTAGGCGGTGGCGAGCAGCTGCCGGCATTCGTTCTCATTGGCAGGGGCGGCGATGACCAGATTGGGCAGCGGGCGGGCATAGCTCAGGTCGAAGCTGCCGGCATGGGTAGCGCCGTCGGCGCCGACCAGCCCGGCGCGGTCGACGGCGAGGGTGACGTCGAGCCCTTGTAGGCAGACGTCGTGCACCAGTTGATCATAGGCCCGTTGCAGGAAGGTCGAGTAGATGGCGACCACCGGCTTCATGCCTTCGCAGGCCATGCCGGCGGCGAGGGTGACGGCATGCTGTTCGGCGATGCCGACGTCGAAGTAGCGCTCTGGATAGCGTTTGGCGAACTCGACCAGGCCGGAGCCCTCGCGCATGGCCGGCGTGATGCCGAGCAGACGCGCATCCTGCGCGGCGGTATCGCACAGCCATTCGCCGAAGATCTGGGTATAGCTCTTGCCGGCCTTGCCTGGTGCTGCCTTGCTCTTGTGCAGCGCGCCCGTGGCGCGGTCGAACGGGGTGACGCCGTGATAGGTGGTGGGCGCGTGCTCAGCGGGCTCGAAGCCGTGGCCCTTTTGCGTGACCAGATGCAGCAGCCGCGGGCCGGGCATCTGTTTCATGTTCTTCAGCGTGGCGACCACGGCGTCGATGTCGTGGCCGTCGATCGGGCCGATGTAGTTGAAGCCGAGTTCCTCGAAGTAGGTGCTGGGCATGAGCATGCCCTTCATATGCTCTTCCCAACGGCCGGCGAATTGACGCAATTGCGGCATCTTGGCCAGTGCGTTCTTGCTGCCTTCGCGCATGCGCGTGTAGAAACGCCCGGACAGCAGTTTGGCGAGGTGACGGCTGATGGCGCCGACCGGCGGGCTGATGGACATCTCGTTGTCATTGAGGACGACCAGCAGGTCGGGGTCGAGCGGGCCGCCGTGGTTGAGCGCCTCGAAGGCCATGCCGGCGCCGAGCGCGCCGTCGCCGATGACGGCGATGACATGGCGACGCAATTTATAGAAAATAATTCAAAGAGAGATATTTTAACGGTTTCAGCTTTTTGACTGAAACCGTTTTTTTGTACTATTTTATTCTTCGAATATAGTGATACTTGTCATCTTCACTTCATTTATAGCAGAAATTTAGCCTCTGGTATTTTTTAAAACAACTTCAAATGAAAATCACTAAATTTACTAGCTTTTGTCCTTCATAAACACAAAAATCATCATGGATAGACACAACTCCCCCCTCCCCAAAAGCTACTGAGATATCAACTTTTAGTAATTTGTTAGCCTGTATCGAAAACTAATTCTGCGCGCCACGGGCTTTAAGACCTACATCGTCTCCGCCGGCGGCGTCGAGTTCATGCGGCCGATCACCCAGCAGGTCTACGGGATTCCGCCCGAGCAGGTGATGGGTTCAAGCATCCAGACCACATACCAGATCAAGGACGGCAAGCCGGTGCTAATGCGTTTGCCCAAGATCCATTTCATCGAAGATAAGGCCGGCAAGCCCGTCGGTATCAACGAGTTCATCGGCCGGCGTCCCGTCGCGTCTGGAAGAGACAGCTTACCAGAAACGGCTCTGACCCCTTTTCGCTCACTGACCTACTACACGCTGTTCGGATTGCTGGCCGCGACCGGTCTGCGCATTTCCGAGGCGCTGCGCTTGCGCCTCGACGACGTCACCGTAGACGGCTTGCTCGTGCGCAAGACCAAGTTCCATAAGAGCCGGCTGGTCCCGCTCCAGGACAGCACGGATGCCGCGCTGCGGCGTTACCTCGAACAACGCAACGCCGTCGGGGTGGCGATGACCACGTCTTCATCTCGACGACAGGCGGCGCACTCACCTACGCGATGGTCAATGGGACGTTTCACTATCTGATTGCGTCCAGCAACCTCGCCTCAGGAGCCGATCGGCGCCCGCCGCGGATTCATGACCTGCGGCATTACTTTGCGCTCGAGGCACTCAAGGGCTGCAATGGCGGGCGTGATGCCGTTGCCCGCCACATGCTGGCGTTGTCGACCTACCTGGGCCACGCGCATGTCGCCGATACCTACTGGTACTTGTAGGCGACGCCCCAGCTGATGCGCGGCATCGCCGATGCCTGCGAGCACTGCGATGACGGAGGCGCCCGATGACCGACATCGCGCCGCACATCACCGCCTTTTTGCGTCAACGCCTCGGCGTCGAGCGGGCAGCGAGTCCGCATACCTGCGACACCTATGCCTATGCCTTTCAGCTCCTGTTCGCGTTCGCCAGTCAAAAGCTCGGCATCCCGCCATCGGCCCTGCAGGTCGAGCACATCGATGCACCCCTCGTGTTGGCCTTCCTCGAACATCTGCAAAGCGATCGCGGCTTCCCAATGACGCAGAGCCGCACGCAGCTATACTGTATATAACTCCAGTCAAGCGCCGAATTCCAGCCGGATACCGACATGGCCGTCGCGTCACCGGCGGATGGCGGAGACCGCGGCGCACCTGGTCGATCACGTCATCCCGCCGCTGCCGGTGCGCCAGTGGGTCCTCTCGGTGCCCAAACGGCTGCGCTGGTACCTGGAGCGCGAGCCGCGCGCCCTCAGCGCCGTCCTGCGAATCCTACTGCGCGTCATCGAGGCGCATTTGATCCAAGGCAGCGGTGCCGGCGCGCGAGCCCGCCTCAAAGCGGTGAGCTTCATCCACCGCTTCGGTGCCTCCCTCAATCGCCATGTTCACTACCATTGCTGCATCATCGACGGGGTCTTCGAGCCGGTCGAGGAGGCCGGTGATGACCCGCAATCCGTGCACTCTCGCCCCGCGGCCGAGCTGACCCCAGAGGCCGTCGCTGCCATCGCCGAACAGGTACGCGGGCGGGGGCAGCAACGGTTCGCCCGCAGCGGCCTGATCGAGCGTGATGACGTCTGCGACATGCGCGCCTGGGAGAACAGCGGCTTCTCGCTGGATGCCGAGGTGCGCGTGGGCGCGCAGGATCGCGCCGGCCTGGAGCGACTGCTGCGCTATTGTGCTCGCCCACCGTTCGCGCTCGAGCGCCTGGAGCGGCTTGACGACGAGCGCGTCGTCTATCGGTTGCCAAAGCCACAGCGTGACGGCACCACGGCGCTGACGCTCACGCCGCTGGAGCTGATCGACCACCTCGCGGCGCAACTTGTTCACAGATTGGCCGCCGCCCAGGCGGCATCGCCATCGCTACCACGGCGTGCTTGCGCCCAACGCGCCGCTGCGTGCGGCTGCTATCGCCTTCGGGCGCGAGGTGGCGGACGCAACAGGCTCACCGACCGTGGTCAGTTCGCCGCCCCGGGCGCCGGCCCCCAATGCCCGCTCACCGGCGCGCTATCTGTGGGCCATGCTGCTGGCGCGGCTGTTCGAATCGCTGCCCCTGGTCTGTCCCAACTGCGGCGCGGCTAAGCGCCGCATCGCGCAACATCACCAAGGCCGCGCCCGTCGAGCAGATCCTCACCCACATCGGGGAGCCGCCGCGTCCGCCGCCGATCACACCGGCACGCGGCCCGCCCGCCTGGGACGATATGCCCGAGTCGGAACCCGACTGGGACCTCCTCCAACAGCCCGAGTTCGACTTCGAGTTTGATCAGCGCATTGCGTGGTAGCCGCCGTCTCTGTCCCGCAGGAAACGGTACAGCCCCGCTCGTCTGCCAGCGGCGCGCTGCGGCGCAGGTGCTCACCCCAGCACCCCGAAACGCGCACCCCCACGCCGCGCGCGACGTCCATCAGCCCCGCAGTCGGGGGTTGACGGCGCATCCCACCCCCGCTACCCTTCTTCCTCGGGCCAACCTGGACGCTAAAGAATTAGGCGATGTGCCGCGGACTCGGGGCCAATCTCACGGCCAAATTCGTCGGCTCTTTGGAAAACTCGCTGGAGACCGCGATTTTTCGAGGTGCCCTCAAGTGGTGGCGGGAAGGTAAGGTATTGCGGGAGTGTTCGAAGATATCGGCGAATTTTGTTGTGTTAGAGGGGCTCATGAGCAAAAAATGACCAAGAAGATAAGCGTCATGAAAGTGATAGCAGATGGTTGTATCGAAAGAGTAGAGCTAGAACCCTACGGCCTCATTCGTTGTGTAGGCTGGTCACTGAACAAGTTTATAGATGCAAGCATCAGACAGAATGGCATATTAGCAGGGCCTCTGAGATGCTATCGGCGCTTCAGGGCAGACGTTAAGGGGGTTTATGAAAACGCTGATCCGTTTTCCGGCTTCGCCATTGAGTTCTATCCTTTGCGGTCACGGGCGAACACTGAAATAATTATTGACTCAGTATTTATAACCGTTCCTCGTGCGGATACCGAATTCGCTAAAGCCAATGAAGTGCAGTATGGCTCACTGATTAGTGGCAAAAAAGTGCTTCATCGCAGCGACATCTATGGCGTTGGTCTACCTGCTGACGAAACTCATCCCGAGATCCATGAGCTAGCAGGGCAAACGCATCTAAATTTCCCATTTTAGGCCGCTTGTAGGACATCAAGTAACTGCTCAAGATAATCCGTATCCCAGCCGGCACGGAGTCGCTTTAATTTAATGCTTTTCTTTGAGGTCGTATCTTTCCTGAGAATATTGAGTGCAATATGTCGTAGGATGGCATAGTTTTCAGGTGCATGACCTTTTCGCGTTCGATTGGCATCTTCGGAAAAGGACACATCCAAAACCCAATGCAGTGAATTCTCAATTCCCCAATGAGAGCGAACCGCTTGGGCAAATCGTTTAACATCGCCTGACAGGCTAGCAATAAAATAGCGCCGGTCCGTGGTCACTTTTTTTCCATCATCTCGAATCGACTCTACCATCCCGATACCCCGGAAACCTTTCCATTGTTCGGCGTAATGCCCTAAGGAATGATCAGTGAAATAATAATACCGACGCGTCTCCAGGCGACCATGGTTTTTCTCTTTCGTTTCAAGAAAAACACTCGCATCCCGGCAGCATTGGTCGAGATCGACCGATTCGAACCAAGCGATGACATCTTGATGAAAAGTGCTCTGGTTGCCTTTCAATGAAAATACCCAATCTGCTTGTTTTTCAACAATTTTCTCCGCAATCTTCTTTTGGCATCCCATCGCGTCGATACTGACTACACAGCCTTTGATCTCCAGTAAATCCAACAATTTCGGTATCGCTGTAATTTCATTTGATTTTTCTTCGGTCTTGAGTTGACCCAATACGAGCGATGAGTGACAAGCCCACGCACTCACCATGTGAATTGCCTTATTTCCATTAGCTCTATCATGAGATCTGCGCACCGTTTTCCCATCGATCGGTATAATATCCCCATCAAACTTCGGCTCTATCGACTTCACCCAGGAGATGAAACAGGTTCGGAATTGATCGGGGTCAATACGGGCAAATACACGATTGAACGTGTCATGCGAGGGAATCCCATTGGGCAATTCCAAAAACTTCCGCAACCACTGTTCATGGGTTTGACCAAACTCCTCCATCGCATCCCAGCTCTCTCCCATACATAACGTCGAACAAATCGCTATCGTTATGATATCAGCCAGCTTATGCCTTTTTGTCCTGTCGATACGGGGGTCGTTCAGATCGGAAAAATGACCGGCGATTGTCGTGTCTTTTTCCTCTTCATTTATAGGTCTGATCATTCCCATTTTAATAACCCTCTATTAAATCATATGATCTTCAATTTTCGCCATCATAACACATTGTTTTCTAAATATTTTTAGATGCGTTTGCCCTGCATGAGCTAGCTGTCAAGCTGAAATCGCCTGTTCTAGATTTAGGATGCGGAGCTGCTCCTTACATTCGTGTGTTGCGGGATAATAGCATAGAAGCATATGGCCTAGAAATCGACCGATATGCAATTAGGGAACATCTTGCAGATGATGTTAGAAAATTCGTAACCCTTTACGATGGGTCTCTGCCGCTTCCATTCGATAGAGATCAGTTCGAGAGTATTCTCTGTACAGAAGTACTGGAGCATGTCGAAGACTATCAAGCCTTACTTTCAGAAATCTCTCGGATTGCCAGGTCGCTGGCGCTCATAACAGTGCCAGACATGACATGCATTGTGAATGGCAGCTATCAAGGGGTTGTGCCTTGGCACTTGCTTGAGTCATCTCATATCAATTTCTTTACGGCAAGCAACTTGGAGCCACTGATCAAGAAATACTTCCGTAATGTCACACCTTTTCAGCTTGCTCATAGTTATGTAAATGGACAGTTTATGGCAGGGAGTTTGGGATATCTCGCCGAAAAATAGACTTTTTTCTTAACTCGTATAATGTAGATCCGCTTTAGTCGAAATATCGCTAACAACCCAGTGCGGGTCCAGATGCTGGATCAAGCTACATAAGGGGTGCAAAAATGCCAGTTGATGATTTCTGCAAAGAGATTGACCCAGCTGATTTCATGTTTAATTTCTAGGAGATAAAAATGGACACCCATTAATGGACACCCATTTTGCTTGACCTTCCTCCATACCTAAGCTAACCTCTTCTTCAGTCACAACATGAGATCCCGCCATGACCAGCCCCCGCGCCGCCCTGGTCTCCATCGAAGACACCCCTTGGTACCACTGCGTGAGCCGGTGCGTGCGGCGCGCCTTCCTGTGCGGAGAGGACCATTTTTCCGGTAAGAACTTCGACCACCGCCGCGGCTGGATCGCTGAGCGCATCATGCAGCTCGCCGGGATCTTCGCCATCGACGTCGCCGCCTATGCCGTGATGAGCAACCACTACCACGTCGTCGTGCGCATCGACCAGGAACGGGCACTGGAGTGGTCGGTCGAGGAAGTGCTGAGACGCTGGACGGAGCTGTTCTCGGGTCCCCTGTTGGTAACGCGTTACCTGTCCGAGGCGCGCGCTGAGCTGTGCGACGCGGAGATCGCCAAGGTCGAGGAGCTGGCCGAGACCTACCGGGCGCGGCTGCATGATCTGTCCTGGTTCATGCGCACGCTGAACGAGCACATTGCCCGTCAGGCCAATGCCGAGGACGGGGTGAAGGGCCGCTTCTGGGAGGGTCGCTTCAAGAGCCAGGCCCTGCTCGATGAGCAGGCGCTGCTGGCGGCGATGGCCTATGTCGACCTCAACCCGGTACGGGCCGGGATCGCAGAGACGCCGGAGGCCTCGGACTACACCTCGATCCAAACACGCATCGAAGCGGTGCCGGAAACAGTCGATGCCGAAATCACGGTAACAGAGCGCTTGCCGGCAGACGCTTCCGCTACAGCCGCACTGGAGGGAGAGACCCTGCGGTCAGAGGATGAGACACAAGCCTTGCCAAAGGTCCCGCTCATGCCGTTCGACGCGACCGCCCGGACGCCCTGGGCGGTGCCCTTCGCCTTTGATGACTACCTGGAGCTGGTAGACTGGACGGGCCGGGCGTTGCGCTCGGACAAGCGCGGTCATATCGACGCGCGGCAGCCGCGCATCCTCGCTCGGCTAAACATCGATGGCGAGCAGTTCATCAGCTACGCCGATCGGCTCCTGAAGGCGTTCGGCACGGCGATCGGTGCGCCGCAAGCACTGACCAGTCTGTGTGCTCGGCGACAGACCAAATACCTGCGCGGTATCCGTGCTGCACGCCAGTTGTTTACGCCCAAACTGGCTGCGTGATGGGTTCCGGTAACTCCCGTGCAAGTGGTAAGATCAAAATGAAGGATTGCCGGCAATAAATTCTGGCTCTCCTGGATTTTGTGGGAACCAATAAATATTTTAAAAACAACCACTTAGTCTCATTTTTTCGTACACATTAAGATTAAAATGTGGTTGAGCACAAAGTCTGTAACTCATTGATTTATAATGTATCGACCCCGAACCGGTCATATCCGTTGAGATCCAGGAATACCCTTTGATAGAGGTGCCCGAGGTTGGTGATGCCATAGCAGCGGCGTTTGATGACTTTGATCTTATTATTTAATCCCTCGACAAAGCCGCTGGTATGTCGACCAATAAAATAATTGGTCACTTCCTCAAAATGCGTATTCAGCGTACCGAGGAAGCTATCAAAGCAACTGAGCTTGCGGTTGGTGACACGTTCCATCCAGCCACGCAGTTTGCGCTTACCCTGACCTTTTGATAGGCGGCTTTCATAGATGGCAGTGAGTGATTCGCAAGCCTCATAGGCTTCTTGTAATTTTGGTGAATAGCGAAAGAGCCGATTCAGCATGCGTCGCTCATCTGCATTCAGATCGGCGCGACGCTGACGCAGCAGCCAATGCACGTTCTTGAACGACTTGCGCTCTTCTTTGGAGAGTATATGGCACAGCCGTTTCCATTCGCTTTTGCGCAGGTTTTCCAGTCCATTTCGGTACAGCTTGGCAACATGGAATCGATCCGCGCAAATGTGTATGCGCTTGCCGAACACGGCTTTAGCGGCACCGATGAAGCCTTGATAAAGATCTGAGCACACACTCTGGACGGTATTTCGCAAGCGCTTGGGAATGCTGAGAAAAAACTCCTGTACGCTGGCCTTGGTGCGGTCGCCGAGCAGGCCGATGACATGCAATGTCTCGTTAATGTAAGCGCTGACAACGACGACAAAATCACGATGACCTTTTTTCAACGCAATCTCATCAATGCCAATGACCTCCAAGCGTTCAATTGCGTTCCAATCGACATCACAGGCTATGTTTCGATCCAAAATACCCTGCAGTGCGTCGACACCAATGGCATGCTTACGACTGACATCCTCGAGCGTACTGTTGATCAACTCCAGTAGCATCTGCTGTTCGAACGCTTTTGTCACCCGGGAGCGCTGCGTGTACCATGACAGCGTTTGGCTCGTTGTTGGACGCCCTTCGCAGAAAGGGCATTGATAACGTTTCGGCCTCAAAACAAGAACAACTCTATAATCCCCGAATGGCAAATGGCGTAACTCAAGTTCTCGACCATGGCCATACTCATGATCGATTGGCCGACCACAGCGATGACAGTTCGTACCCTCCAGTGTGCTATGCACATAGACTTTAAGTGTCTTGCGCTCGCCGAGCACCACGCGATCAACGGCGATATCAGGAAGATTTAAAAGTGTCTGAAGGGTCTCTTTATCAAATGTCATTATCAACAACGTCCAGATGGGGTTTCAGTGACAGGCGGCTCTCAAGTTGTTGATTTACATGATACAACAGTCCCACGAGATCCGGAAGAGCCCACTTTTCATCAAGATGTCATCGCTTGGTTCGAATCGGTCGATCTCGACCAATGCTGCCGGGATGCGAGTGTTTTTCTTGAAACGAAAGAGAAAAACCGGCTCTCCCGGATTTCATGGGAACCAATAAAAATTTGAAAAACAACTACTTAAGCTCATTTTCTCGTACACATCAAGGTTAAAATGTAGTCGAGCGCAAACTCTGTAACTCATTGATTTATAATATGTCAACCCCGAACCGGTCATATCCGTTGAGATCCAAGCATATCCTTTGATAGAGGTGTCCAAGGTTGGTGATGCCATAGCAGCGGCGTTTGATGACTTTGATCTTATTATTTAATCCCTCGACAAAGCCGCTGGTATGTCGACCAATAAAATAATTGGTCACTTCCTCAAAATGCGTATTCAGCGTACCGAGGAAGCTATCAAAGCAACTGAGCTTGCGGTTGGTGACACGTTCCATCCAGCCACGCAGTTTGCGCTTACCCTGACCTTTTGATAGGCGGCTTTCATAGATGGCAGTGAGTGATTCGCAAGCCTCATAGGCTTCTTGTAATTTTGGTGAATAGCGAAAGAGCCGATTCAGCATGCGTCGCTCATCTGCATTCAGATCGGCGCGACGCTGACGCAGCAGCCAATGCACGTTCTTGAACGACTTGCGCTCTTCTTTGGAGAGTATATGGCACAGCCGTTTCCATTCGCTTTTGCGCAGGTTTTCCAGTCCATTTCGGTACAGCTTGGCAACATGGAATCGATCCGCGCAAATGTGTATGCGCTTGCCGAACACGGCTTTAGCGGCACCGATGAAGCCTTGATAAAGATCTGAGCACACACTCTGGACGGTATTTCGCAAGCGCTTGGGAATGCTGAGAAAAAACTCCTGTACGGTGGCCTTGGTGCGGTCGCCGAGCAGGCCGATGACATGCAATGTCTCGTTAATGTAAGCGCTGACAACGACGACAAAATCACGATGACCTTTTTTCAACGCAATCTCATCAATGCCAATGACCTCCAAGCGTTCAATTGCGTTCCAATCGACATCACAGGCTATGTTTCGATCCAAAATACCCTGCAGTGCGTCGACACCAATGGCATGCTTGCGACTGACATCCTCGAGCGTACTATTGATCAACTCCAGCAGCATCTGCTGTTCGAATGCTTTTGTCACTCGGGAGCGCCGCGTGTACCATGACAGCGTTTGGCTCGTTGTCGGACGCCCTTCGCAGAAGTGGCATTGATAACGCTTCGGCCTCAAAATAAGAACAACTGTATACGCGAATAATGGCAAATGGCGTAACTCTATCTCTTGACCATGGCCATACTCATGATCGATTGGCCGACCACAGCAGGGCAAACGCATCTAAAAATATTTAGAAAACAATGTGTTATGATGGCGAAAATTGAAGATCATATGATTTAATAGAGGGTTATTAAAATGGGAATGATCAGACCTATAAATGAAGAGGAAAAAGACACGACAATCGCCGGTCATTTTTCCGATCTGAACGACCCCCGTATCGACAGGACAAAAAGGCATAAGCTGGCTGATATCATAACGATAGCGATTTGTTCGACGTTATGTATGGGAGAGAGCTGGGATGCGATGGAGGAGTTTGGTCAAACCCATGAACAGTGGTTGCGGAAGTTTTTGGAATTGCCCAATGGGATTCCCTCGCATGACACGTTCAATCGTGTATTTGCCCGTATTGACCCCGATCAATTCCGAACCTGTTTCATCTCCTGGGTGAAGTCGATAGAGCCGAAGTTTGATGGGGATATTATACCGATCGATGGGAAAACGGTGCGCAGATCTCATGATAGAGCTAATGGAAATAAGGCAATTCACATGGTGAGTGCGTGGGCTTGTCACTCATCGCTCGTATTGGGTCAACTCAAGACCGAAGAAAAATCAAATGAAATTACAGCGATACCGAAATTGTTGGATTTACTGGAGATCAAAGGCTGTGTAGTCAGTATCGACGCGATGGGATGCCAAAAGAAGATTGCGGAGAAAATTGTTGAAAAACAAGCAGATTGGGTATTTTCATTGAAAGGCAACCAGAGCACTTTTCATCAAGATGTCATCGCTTGGTTCGAATCGGTCGATCTCGACCAATGCTGCCGGGATGCGAGTGTTTTTCTTGAAACGAAAGAGAAAAACCATGGTCGCCTGGAGACGCGTCGGTATTATTATTTCACTGATCATTCCTTAGGGCATTACGCGGAACAATGGAAAGGTTTCCGGGGTATCGGGATGGTAGAGTCGATTCGAGATGATGGAAAAAAAGTGACCACGGACCGGCGCTATTTTATTGCTAGCCTGTCAGGCGATGTTAAACGATTTGCCCAAGCGGTTCGCTCTCATTGGGGAATTGAGAATTCACTGCATTGGGTTTTGGATGTGTCCTTTTCCGAAGATGCCAATCGAACGCGAAAAGGTCATGCACCTGAAAACTATGCCATCCTACGACATATTGCACTCAATATTCTCAGGAAAGATACGACCTCAAAGAAAAGCATTAAATTAAAGCGACTCCGTGCCGGCTGGGATACGGATTATCTTGAGCAGTTACTTGATGTCCTACAAGCGGCCTAAAATGGGAAATTTAGATGCGTTTGCCCTGCCGACCACAGCGATGACAGTTCGTACCCTCCAGTGTGCTATGCACATAGACTTTAAGTGTCTTGCGCTCGCCGAGCACCACGCGATCAACGGCGATATCAGGAAGATTTAAAAGCGTCTGAAGGGTCTCTTTATCAAATGTCATTATCAACAGCGTCCAGATGGGGTTTCAGCGACAGGCGGTTCTCAAGTTGTTGATCTACATGATACAACAGTCCCAGGAGATCCGGGAGAGCCGAAAAACCATGGTCGCCTGGAGACGCGTCGGTATTATTATTTCACTAATCATTCCTTAGGGCATTACGCCGAACAATGGAAAGGTTTCCGGGGTATCGGGATGGTAGAGTCGATTCGAGATGATGGAAAAAAAGTAACCACGGACCGGCGCTATTTCATTGCCAGCCTGTCAGGCGATGTTAAACGATTTGCCCAAGCGGTTCGCTCTCATTGGGGAATTGAGAATTCACTGCATTGGGTTCTGGATGTGTCCTTTTCCGAAGATGCCAATCGAACGCGAAAAGGTCATGCACCTGAAAACTATTCCATCCTACGGCACATTGCACTCAATATTCTCAGGAAAGATACGACCTCAAAGAAAAGCATTAAATTAAAGCGACTCCGTGCCGGCTGGGATACGGATTATCTTGAGCAGTTACTTGATGTCCTACAAGCGGCCTAAAATGGGAAATTTAGATGCGTTTGCCCTGATTCTTCAATGGAAGGTCTCCGAACGCTTGCATTGGATTCTATTTCAATTAAAATTCATATGGTTATCGAGATCCAGAGGATCAGAGGTCAGAGATACAGCGAATGCGGTTCTTACAAGGGAAAATGTCGCAATCATTCGATGCATCCCTTCGCATGTTGTTCTCTATCCGATCTGTAGGCTAGGGATTGCCGATAGCAGGCAAATACCCAACCTCGAGGATAGAAATAGGCGTCAAAACCAATCGAAGGTACCGGCGTTGTTCGCCGCGATCATCTGCGCCTTTTCCATCAATGTGCAGGCAGATGATGGCAAGATCATCTCCAGCGCCATTTGCCAAGCCATGACGCCCAACGGCGCCGAGCACCTGCGGCACCTGGGCTCGAGTCTGCAAGCCGTCGGGGCCGATGTGACTGTGATTTGCCCGATTGTGCGTGACAGCATGGGCGGGCGGATGAAGTGGGTAGATGTCCGCCACCGGCGCCCCTCGGGCGCCGGTGGCGAACAGGTTTGCCGGGTCTACTCCTGCGACGCCACTTACGGCGGTTGTTACAATAGGGCGCAAAGTTATACCGATACGAGCAATACGTTCACCAGCGTGTTCCTAGATAGAAGATCGTCGCGATCGAGTATCTCGAGGGTAACCGCTGAGTAGGGCGCGAGGATTTCCAGCAATCCCCGCATCTGGTTGGCTGGCGGAGGCGTCCTGGCACGCCTCGCTGGACGGCGATCCGGCGACCGAGGCGCTGCTGCTCGCCCTGACCTGACAGTCGCGATGAAGCTCCAGCTTCATGAGTCGCGGGGGCTCGCGCACTTGTCTGGTCATAGCGTTGCGCTTGTTTTGCTCCCGATCCTGGACCGGGATTCCGACCAGCCATGCGCAGGAGACCAAGCTCGGGACCATCAATGACACGCAGGACGCGGACACCACGGCTGCGTCGGATACGGCGGCCGACACGGAACGACCACAATTGTCCTATAAGCTGAGCGCGCGAGCACTCCAGGTGCTGCTGCTATCGAGCGGGGAGCTCTTCAACAAAGAGATCGCCAGGCAGTCCGGTATCGAAACCCGCAGCGTCAAGACCCATCGCCGGAACATCCATACCAAGATGTCCGTCAAGAACACGGCCGAGTTGGTCAAAAAGGCGCGTGGGGAAGGGATGATTTCGGCGCCGTCTCCAGAAACCGATGCGCATGATCCAACCTCTGCCGACAAGACGACCGTCGTCGATGAGACAAACCCCGGCGCGGCAACACGCGGAGTCATCTCTGCCGACAGCCCCAAGCTCATCGATCGAAAGACGTGCACACCAACCCATGCGCTCGGCCCTGGGTAGGAGACCGCTTGCGGGCGACCGTCGCGATAGCCTCGGTCTCTCCGTCGCCCGCAAGCGGGCTCCTACCGGTCCCAGCGCGGCAATGTCATCTCTGCCGACAGCCCCAAGCTCATCGATCGAAAGACGTGCACACCAACCCATGCGCTCGGCCCTGGGTAGGAGACCGCTTGCGGGCGACCGTCGCGATAGCCTCGGTCTCTCCGTCGCCCGCAAGCGGGCTCCTACCGGTCCCAGCGCGGCAATGTCATCTCTGCCGACAGCCCCAAGCTCATCGATCGAAAGACGTGCACACCAACCCATGCGCTCGGCCCTGGGTAGGAGCCCGCTTGCGGGCGACCGTCGCGATAGCCTCGGTCTCTCCGTCGCCCGCAAGCGGGCTCCTACCGGTCCCAGCGCGGCAATGTCATCTCTGCCGACAGCCCCAAGCTCATCGATCGAAAGACCTGCACGCCAACCATACGCTCGGCCCTGGGTAGGAGCCCGCTTGCGGGCGACCGTCGCGATAGCCTCGGTCTCTCCGTCGCCCGCAAGCGGGCTCCTACCGGTCCCAGCGCGGCAATGTCATCTCTGCCGACAGCACCAAGCTCATCGAGCGAAAGACGTGCAGACCAACCATACGCTCGGCCCTGGGTAGGAGCCCGCTTGCGGGCGACCGTCGCGATAGCCTCGGTCTCTCCGTCGCCCGCAAGCGGGCTCCTACCGGTCCCAGCGCGGCAATGTCATCTCTGCCGACAGCACCAAGCTCATCGAGCGAAAGACGTGCAGACCAACCATACGCTCGGCCCTGGGTAGGAGCCCGCTTGCGGGCGACCGTCGCGATAGCCTCGGTCTCTCCGTCGCCCGCAAGCGGGCTCCTACCGGTCCCAGCGCGGCAATGTCATCTCTGCCGACAGCACCAAGCTCATCGAGCGAAAGACATGCACACCAACCCATGCGCTCGGCCCTGGGTAGGAGCCCGCTTGCGGGCGACCGTCGCGATGGCCTCGGGCTCTCCGTCGCCCGCAAGCGGGCTCCTACCGGTCCCGGCGCGGCAATGTCATCTCTGCCGACAGCCCCAAGCTTATCGATCGAAAGACGTGCAGACCAACCATACGCTCGGCCCTGGGTAGGAGCCCGCTTGCGGGCGACCGCTGCGATTCATGGTGTTCGACGGTATCGCTTATCCCAATCCCGATCAGGTCGCGCTGGGCGGGTTGCACCCCTTTGGCACAAGCACAACGGTTTACCGCATCAGACAATCGCCAAGCTCAGTGATGCCGCCACAAATACTGTAACAGCGACCATTCGTACCTTTGTTGAAAAGGGCCTAACTGGTATTGAAGAACGTAAATTTCACTGCCCTATCAGTCAGATTGATCCACATCGCTCGCGGCTCACTGCACATTTTTCAGTACATCCACCACGGACATTGAAAGAGGCTGTGGCTGAAATCGAGCGTCCGACAGGATTATCGTTCTCCCTGACCCATGTGCGCAATATTCTTCTCGGTATGGGTCTGAGCCGAAAAAAACAGGAACTGTTCCGGGAAAGCTGGACGACGCGAAACGGGATGAACAAATAGCATTTATTAACAATAAGATGGAACCTATCCTGGGTAAACATTCGGTCTACCCATCCCTCGAAGAATCAACGAGTCAGCGTCTCGCGGAAGCGTCGATCCAAGGGGTACACCCACAAGTCCTTGATTGGCACACTGGGTTTCCCGGCAGGGCCGCGCTTGCCGCGACCTTGGGTCTGGCCGAGGCGGAGCCAGTTGGCGGCGTGGTAGCAGGTGCCGCGGAAACGCGGTCTTTCGACGAAGGTCTCGAGCAGCAATGGGCGGTATGCGTAGACGTCCTGCCAGTGTCGGGGAAGCAGCTTGGCCGCCTTGGCCAGCAGCATGGAGGCGAGGTTGTGCACCTGTATCCAAGGCAGGATGAGAAACCTGGCATTGTTGACGACCAGGTGCAGGTGTCGGCGATGTTGTTCATGCGATCAGCCGATGTAGCGATCGCGCGGTGCGCTCATCCAGGCTGCGGCGCCGAAGCCGAGCAGGGCGATGGGTTGCCCTGCCGAGTAGACCCTGTAGCGCAATTGCGCGCCGGGCAGAGGCGTGTAGCCAAGGTAATGGTAGCGTTGGATGTATTCGTTCCAGAGGCGCGAGTCGCCTGATGTTCGCACGCGTTGGAACACCAGCGGCGCAAGCGCGCCGACGGGCATGTCGAGCGGTTCTCTCGGATCGCTGAGCGCGGAGGCCTCGGACTACACCTCGATCCAAGCACGCATTGAAGCAGTGCCGGAAACGGTCGATGCCGAAATCACGGCAACAGAGCGCTTGCCGGCAGACGCTTCCGCTACAGCCGCACTGGAGGGAGAGACCATGCGGTCAGAGGATGAGACACAGGCCTTGCCGAAGATCCCGCTCATGCCGTTCGACGCGACCGCCCGAACGCTCTGGGCGGTGCCCTTCGCCTTTGATGACTACCTGGAGCTGGTAGACTGGACGGGCCGGGCGTTGCGCTCGGACAAGCGCGGTCATATCGACGCGCGGCAGCCGCGCATCCTCGCTCGGCTAAACATCGATGGCGAGCAGTTCATCAGCTACGCCGATCGGCTCCTGAAGGCCTTCGGCACGGCGATCTGTGCGCCGCAAGCACTGACCAGTCTGTGTGCTCGGCGACAGACCAAATACCTGCGCGGTATCCGTGCTGCACGCCAGTTGTTTACGCCCAAACTGGCTGCGTGATGGGTTCCGGTAACTCCCGTGCAAGTGGTAAGATCAAGATGAAGGATTGCCGGCAATAAATTCTTCGACCCTCCGCCCAAGATCTTTACCCATCTGGCGCTGTCGGATTACTTTTTTTTTGCGGTGCTCAGGTTGTGGGCTGGATCAAAGAGACAGGAAAGGCGTGACTAAAACGACATCCACTTTGCTTAGACCTCAGCGTCGAGACCAGGGTCGGCTGCGGCCTGGCCTACCCGAGTGGCCCTGGTTGGAGCGTCGAGGCCGATGTTTTCACCGATCGGTGGTGTCCGCAGTCCCTCTGGTATCCGAGCTGCGCGGTTCCGGTGGTCGATGGGCGCTGTGCTATGCTGGCGGTCAAACTTGGCGGCTACGACCCCTATAACAACCACCACATCCGCGCTCGACTGCGCAACCGCCTCGGCGAGGTTATGGTCGAGGCCATGGTCGCCGAGATTCGGCGCGACGGGGATGGCGCGCCCGAGAAAGAGCAATTGAACGGCCCAGGGGTGCACCCCGCGGGGTTCCCGGCGAGGCACTTTGATGCGGAATTATCATTCCAACGAGTTGTCGGAGGCCAGAGGCCGCGCAGGGCCTGTCCTAGGGTTCGTAGCGGTCCTCACCCAGCGGGTGACTATGACCGATGGTGAAAACTTCAGGTTACTTGGACATTTACTTTTCGCACAGAGCGGTCAACTGCTCTTTCTAGCATCCATGTCTTGGTCATCTCCGAGAACTTTAACAAGGATCAGGGCATCCTCGAGCCGATGGTCTCCGCCATGCCGCAACACATCGGCAAGCCGCAGGCGAAGCTCCGGGGCTGCCAGAATCTGCGCCCCGGCGGCCTCGGTCAGGCATTGGACAAGACGCTCATCGCAGAGGTCGTTGATATGTACCCGCAGGTCGACCTGTTCCTATTGTGCGTGGATCGAAACAGAGACAAAACACGCAGAGAAAAGCTCGACAACATGGAGCGATACATCGGCGACATAACCAGCAAGTCGCTGTCTGCGGAGCACGCATGGCAGGTGGTCGAGGTCTGGATCCTGGCGGGTCTCGAGCGGCTTGTCGAATCGGTGCGCCACTGAGCGCGGCCAAATGCACCGGATCGCGCTCAATCTCATCTTCGACTACCCGGTGCGCTGGTCGCGCTACAAGGTGCTGCGCGACCTGATCCAGAATTTCTACGACAGCATCCCGCAGCACCAATGGGCCGAGCGGTTCCGCCACCGCATCGAGCAAGGGCGGCTCAGCCTGGTGTCCGAGGGCGTGGACTTCAGCTACGACTGGCTGATCCCCATCGGCGCATCGACCAAGCGCGACGGCGACGGCGACTACGCCGGCTATTTCGGCGAGGGCTTCAAGATCGCCGCGCTCTGCGCCCTGCGCGACTTCGGCTGGACCATCGAGGTGCGCTCCCGCGACTGGCACCTGCGCGTGGTCACCGACACCCTCGATGTGGACACACGCCGCCTGCAGACCCTGGCCTACGAGGTCCGCACCAGTCTAGGGCAGACCCCGGACACCGAGCTGACCATCGCGCCCTTCGACGATGCGGCCACGCTGGAGACCGCGCTGCTCAGCTTCTTCTACCCCGACAACCCGCTGCTCGGCGAGGCCGTCTGGACCTCGCCCACGGCCGCCGTGTACCACCGCTCGCGCCGACCCAAGCCGCCGAACTATCCGGCGACCTATAACGACCGCGGCCCAGGCATCGTCTTCGCCGGCTTCCAGGCCCTGGGCTCCTTCGCCTATCCGCTGGCCGTCTGCCTGCACGATCATCGCGGCAGCGACCGCGAGCGCAACAATCTCTACCGCATGGACGTCGTCAAACTGCTCGGCGAGGTCGCCAACCGCCTGCCGCCGGATGCGGCCGACAAGGTCCTACGCATCTTCGCCGGGCGCTGGTACGACCGACCGCGCAAGCGCTACGACTTCGACTGCTGGTACCCCATCATCGACAAGCTGGTGCGCCGAATCGCCATCTGCCCGGAGCAGACCGCGGCGTTCCGCGCCGACCACCCGCACCTGTTGGTCGCCGCCGCGGTCAAGCGCAGCGACCTGCCGCGCTACAACCGACGCCGTCAGGCGCTGGCCTGGGTCCGGGGCAGCGGGCGGCGCTATCGCCTGGTGCAGGATGCCTTTCGTGCGCTCGGCTACCCGGACCTCGAAGACGCTTGCGCCAGCGCCGACGGCTTCACCATCACCCGTGCTCCCGACCCGAACGAGACCCGGCGCATCGCCATCCTCGAAGCCGTCGCCGAAGCCCTGTTCCCGGACCTGCTCGAGCAGACCGCGCTGCCCCCGTGCAAGGTCATCAACAACCCCAACGCCGCCTGGCAGGGCATGACCACCTGCATCCGCACCGATCCCGCCACCGCCCGCTGGCGCGGCCTGCGCATCCGCTACCGGCTCCCGTACCTGGCACTGAAGGCGACCCTGCTCCAGCAAGACGGCTTCGGCGACGCCGTCAGCACCTACCTGCACGAGCTGGGGCACATGTTCGGCGGCGACAGCTCAGCCGCCTTCAGCCATGCCTTGTCCGAGATGCTCTCGGCTGCCGTCGGCCATGCGACGCTGCTCCAAGCCCGACAGCAGGACTGGGACCAGGTTGGCCATCGCAATTGATCCCGGTTCCAGGGGGTGCCCGCCAGCAGGAAGCGCTTGAACACCGAGTCGAGCCGATTCCGCTCGCCGACCGAACAGCCCCGTAGGTTGGGATGAGGAACGAATCCCAACACAACCGTCGCTCGATATACGTATCTCTGTTTTTCGTTCCACCACCCAACCACTACGAACATAAAACGGCATCGTAGGACATGCGTTACCGTCGGGCTCTGATCAAACAAACAAAGTGGGCGCCCTTCTTAACTGTTTCTTGACTTAACTGCTTAACTGCTTGGGCATTGGGCGATTTCCGTCAAGAAACATACCGTCTGGCTTGTCTTCTCGTCCGGCCTCGATATCACGGCAACCTGCCCATGGAGTCAGCCTCGATCGACCGCTGAATCGCCTCTGCGCGGTCGTCGTCAACAGCGAGTGTGGTTCCCATGTAAAAACAAAATTGCCGATCAACCCGCTGCAATGCGCACACCATCAGGTGTCCGGCTGGTGAAGATACCACCAATCCCCTGTCGAGAGCAGTTCCGGATGCAGTTTCTCCAGCCGCTGCTTCGCACTGCCCACCGAATCCGAGCGTACGCGCACGGCGCTGGGCTTGGGCTTTGCTTTACTCTGGTCCTGGTGCTCCCATTGTTCCCTCAGGATCTTTTCGATCACGACCTGGATGTCGTCGAGCTCGAGTAAGGATGCATGTGCTTCGTCCCGAGATAGGCGGTCACTCTGTTTGTGTTGCTGCTGGAGCGACTCGCCGAGCGCTTCGCGGCAACCGTCGATTACCTTTAATAGATCATTTGTTGGCAATAGATCCTTGTGTTCCTGGGACGCCTCGATCTTGCCCATGCCCGCGGTGCCGAGTAGTTGGGCAATGTGATCGTGCGCCTTGTGTTGGCCCAGAGTCTGCGCCAGCCGCGTTAGCAGAGCCTGTTGCTGTTGCTCGGACATGCCTTGCAGCGCTTCGCTCATCTCAGTCGCCTCGTCATGGAGTCGTGCGCGTAACCACTGGTCGGTATGGGCGTATAGACTTTGCCCGGGTGGCGGCGGTTCGGCAAGCTCGGCCCCGACCGAGGTCAGGATGCCTTGCGTATTCGAACAGGGCCGGGCTTTACCGTCCGGCTGTACGTTTGCCTGCTTGGTGAACCTGGGATGCGTGCTGCTCCAGGGGCCATCTTCGGTGCGCCAGCACAATACCTGGCCAAGCTCCTCCGACATGGATAGGCGCATCCAGAATGGCAGGAAGGGTTGGAGTTCTTGTACCACCGCCCCGGCCTGCGATTGCGTCTGTTTGATGCGCAGTCCAAGGCTCTCTGCGATCGGCTGACCCGGATAGCGGTGTAGCCGTACATGCACGCGCTCGTCGATTTCGCGCAGGTCATAGATCGCGCTCATGCTGCGTTTTGTGTGTACGATGGCCTGATAACAGGCGCGGTCAATGGCGCCGGCATCCCGATATTGCTTCAAGGTGAACCAATTGGTTGGCGCCTGTTGCGCGAGGATTTGCCGCGCTAGGGCTTTGGCATTGCGCAGTTCGTTGGCCTGGTCGTTCTCGATGTGCTGTTTGCGCTCGAGTTCGTCAATCAGGGTCTCGCCCCAGCGTTCGGACAAGAGTCGCCAGCCGTCGGCGTCATCGGGGCTAAGGCTGTCGCGCTGGTCAATTTCGATCAGCGTGCGCTGCTGGGCTTGCTGACCCAGGTGTAAGGCAGGGAAGACCTCGGTGCTGACGCGCAGGAAGCGGCGCGGTGCCACCGGACCGGAATCCGACAGCCATTCATCCGGCATTGCCTCGATGCTGGCGTCGACCGTTGGGCGACCATTCACCTCTCGATCGGTGATTGCGGCACGGCCGCTGTTGGCAAACACGAAGGGCGAGATCAAGCCGAGGCTCACGAACGCGTCGTTCTGGAACCATTTGATCGGCACGCAGAACGCGACTTCCCGATCGGCCCACCAGCCGATGTTGTTGGACTCGGACCACATATTACCGAGTTGCTCGCCAAACAGGGTGACCATCATGTAGACATAGCTGCCAGCCAGTTCGAAACGATACCCGGTGTTCTCTAAAGGTTGGTTCAGATAGCGTGTCAGCAAGTCTTCGAGTTGTTTGCGCTCGGCCAACAGCGGATAAACCTGGATGGTGAGATCCGGAAAATGGAAAGGTCCGGTGATCGGCTGGGTCGCGGCACCGCGGGCGGTGTTGTAGGGGATGCCCTGGGCGTTGCGATGGCAGCTTTCGGCTGTTGGTGATTCCGGCTGTTGCCGTTGGCCAGGTGCGGCTGGTGTGGACTCGAGCTGGGCTGGACGGTTGGCCGTGTTGGTCTGTTCGCTCGCGGACGGTTCTTGCTCGTCGCGCCAGGTAGCCGCGGGAAATTCGTCGTCTTTGGGAGTTCGTGAGCAGATTACCCGTCCTGCGTCATAGAATAGATCGACGTCGGTCCAGAACGGTAAGGTGGGCTTAAGTACATCGACCGGAACCTCTTCGCCCTGTTCTACACGCGTTA
Organism: Thiohalocapsa sp. PB-PSB1; assembly: GCA_016745215.1. Taxonomy (GTDB): domain Bacteria; phylum Pseudomonadota; class Gammaproteobacteria; order Chromatiales; family Chromatiaceae; genus Thiohalocapsa. Next base: position 6,377,553 of record CP050890.1, on the reverse strand, counting down.
CTTGCATGCCGAGGGATTCGACGATGGGTTGTCCAGGATAACGATGGATGCGTAATGAGAAGCCTCCAGAGGGGTCGCCACGCAACAGGTCGACATCGCCCATCAGCGCGCCGCGGTTGAGCCGATCAAAGCCCATGCTGGAGGCGACCAGCGCCTGGTAACAGGCGTTGTTCGGGCTCTCGGTATCATGGAATTGTTTCAGCGTGATCTGCTGGATCTGCAACTCCGGGCGACCGATGCGCAGGTTGCCATTCGGTTCTCGCCGGTCCGGCAATGGCAATAGTAACTCTGGCAGCAACCGAGCCAGGTTGCGGCTGCTGCTGCCGAGTAGATTCAGCATCGAGGCATTGGAGCGGCGATAGCCGCGCAAACGCAGGCCACTGAGCATGTCCATGGCATCGCCCATCAGTCCGAGCGCGGAGCTGGCGGCTGTCGGCAGAATACGTAACGGGCTCCATGGGTTGGAGCTGTCCGGTGGAAACTCGGAATAACTTGGTGGCGGGTCACGGTCGATCTGCATCAATACCCGCCGTTGCTGACGCTGGCCAGCGTAGATCTTTGGAAACACCTGGGCGCACAGGCTGAACATGCGTGTCGGTGCGCGCGGATGCTGGGTCCAAAGTGGTACCTCGGTGATCAGATGGGCGGCGACTTTGGGCCAACCGTAGACTTCGCGCCCGGTGGTTTGCGACAGTTCGTTGTCGACAAAGATGAAGGGCGAGACGAAAGCCCAATCTTTGAATACCAGCCGCCCATGCTCTTCGCGCCACCAGGTCAAGGGCACGGTAAAGACGACCTCATGCTGGGACACCCAGCCGAGATTTTGCGCGTCGATCGACTCCACGGCCATGCGGCCGTAGTCCAACACCATGACATAAACATAGGGGATGCTGGGACGAAAGTGGGCAATCCGCGTTGGGATGTCCATATTCAGATAGCGCGCACAAAAGCTGTACAGCCGCGCCGGATTGGCCTTGATTGGGAACACCCGTGCGGTCACATCGCGGAACACGAACGGCGGCTCGGACGCGAGGGATGCCGAGCCGGTGCGAAGTGCCGGATCGATGTAGTAGGGTTTGTTTATGCTTGCGCTCATGATGTTGATTCCAGCTCCATCGGCTGATCAGATACGCTCGAATACCCAGGTCGCAAGACCGTGGATAAAACGCTTGTCCCGCGAATCGGGCAGTTTGCCATAGATATCATCGAATTCGTGCAGTGCCGCTCCGGCCAGACCGTGGGCGATGCCGCGCGCATGACCGATGGCGTCATGTTCGTCCATCAGGGCACGCAGCCAGTCGATCTGTTCCGCACTTTTCTCTTCCCGCGGCGCGCCGAGAATGCTCGCGATACGTTCGCGCTGATCCGCGCTTGCACGGCGATAGGTGTGCAGCAGCATCAGCGTGCGCTTGCCCTCGAACAGGTCGCCACAGGCTTCTTTGCCATAGCGCTTGTCGGCGCCCAAGTTGAGCAGGTCGTCCTGAATCTGGAACGCGGCACCGAGGAAAAAACCAAAACGAATGAATGGGGTTAGGTTGATTCGATTGCGCGTGCCGATCAGTGCGCCGATTCTGCTGGGCAGAATGGTGGCGAGCCAGCAGGTCTTTTTCAGCACCATGTTCAAATAATCGCCGTCACGCAAATCGTTGATGTTGTCCTTGCGCCAGCCCAACTCGATCGCTTGTCCCTCGACCGATTCCCAGGCCATACGTTCAGCGTCAGCGAGGATGTTCATGGCCAAACGTGGCCCCAGGCGGCCAGCATTGTCGATCAGCGGTCGCAGGCCGAGCAGAATCAGCGCGTCGCCGGTATTGATGGCCAAGGGGATGCCGTGCAGCATGTGCAGTGTCGGGCGTCCGCGGCGCTCTTCGCTTTCGTCTTCGATATCGTCGTGGATCAACAGCGCGTTATGCAATAACTCGATGGCAACTGCTGAATGCAGGGCTTCCTCCGGCTTTGCACCGAATGCCCGTGCGCTGGCAATGCACAGGGTTGGTCGCATCATCTTGCCGCCGCGCCCGGGATAATCTGCTAGCAGTTCGTAGAGATAGGCGCGCGGTGATCCGCTCGGCAGATACTGTTTGACCTTATCGCGGGTCATGCTGCCGTATTCGTTGAGCACCTCGGCTACCAGACCCGGTGTATTGGAGCGCTTGGTGGTGGACATCGGCGCGCTTAGCCTGACAGACGCACACACAGGGTGCCACGCGGTTCACCGCTGGCCGCGTCCAGAATCAATCCGCTGTAGATGCCAGCCGGTTGCTCGTCCGGCACCTTGACTTGCAGCATGATACCATTGCCGCTTGTATCAGGCAGAATCTGGATGCCCGTCAGAGGTGGAGTGTGCTTATCCGGTGCCCGCAATTCATCGAGCATGGGGGTGAAGGATGCAGATGCGCCATGCAGTTCGGCCCGCGCTTGGGCCGGACGCGCGGTGATCAGCTCGACTCCGATCCTCTGGCCCTGCCCGCCAGCCGTGGCGCCAACGGCGCCGGCATCTGCGGCGTTGGCCTGGGAAAACGCATCGTCAGAGCGAACAAAGGACAATGCGGACTGCAATCTGGGATTCTGTGCAACCTGTTCGACCACATCGAGCACCAGGCTGCCGGCATCCTGATAGAGATGCACAGCACGGGTCAGGAAATCGCCGAGATCGGCGCCACTCTGGTTAGTGTTCGGCTGTTTGCTGGAGTTGCGATGGGCGTGCTGCTGCGCGTCGGTGCCGTTGCGCAGAGTATGGGCAGCTCTGTATCCCTGACGGATATGTTCTTCGACGACCTGATAGCCAAGCGCAACGCCATAGGCGATCGGGTCGTCGCCGGGCTCCAGTGGCGGCGGCTGATCGGCAGCTGGATCAGGCGTTTGGGATGAAGGCATATTCCAAGATGCCGTGTCGCGAAAGTAGGTGGTGAAGTCGCGGATCGGCCCGGTTCGTTCCGGGTCCGCCCGACGTAGGCGCTCTCGGTCTGACATTAGGATTGCTCCGTCCTATGGGAATGACGCTCAGGGATGATCGTAACCAATGATATCCTCCAGCGCGGGTATGCCAGCGATCGCATGCGCTGCCAATCGGCCGGACATGACCGCTGCCTCGACGCAGCCCTCGTTGAAGCCACAGTCGGTCCAATCGCCGGTAATGGTGAGGTTATCGTAGCTGTTGTCCAGCGGCGAAATGCGATATTTCAGGGTGCCCGGCAGAGCCAGCACGTAGCGGTCCGTCGGGTTGATGTTGGCGGTCCAGAATTGGGTGTCGAAGCCTGCTTCTTCGGACGGCGCGGCGCTCGCTGACAGCTCCTCGCCCGCCGCGGTTGTGTGCTCGGGCTGGGCATCTGTGCTGGTTGCGGCCGGATCGTTCGGTGCAGATTGCTCGTCCGCCGGCGATACTAATAGATTCCAACGGAAATGCCCGCGGGCATCCACTGCGTTCGGCCAGAGTTGCTGAATCTGAGTAGACAAAAAGCGCAGCGCGTTGTCGCGCACCTCGGCGTGCCGCCGCGCCGGGTAGTCGGTATCCTTATCCTCTGGTGGCTGCTCCGGCTCTGCCAATACATTGCAAAAGTAGGCGACGGAGCGCGGCGGTCGTGGCCAGTCTTCGCGTGGTATGACATGAGCCATATCGGCCCAGGTGTCGAATGGTTTGGTAAACCCGGACAGGGTGACCGGTGGACCCTGCCAGCCGAGGGCGTGCATGTCCTCGTTCATCCAGATTTGAAACGCCTGGGTGGCAACGGTCTTCACATTGGCAACCATATCGCGCCAACGCTGGTCGCGGGCCAGGATTTCGCTGCAGACGTGCGGGATGGCTCCGACGCTGACTCCGAGCACGACAAAGTCGAAGTCCTGTGTCACATGCAAGGTCTTGTCGGCGACCTTGCGGCGGTCCCAGTGCGACTCGAAGTCGCGGCCCTCGCGCTGCATGCGAGCGCCGTTGACGAGTTGGCTGAAATCCGGGGCCGCCGGCCAGCTCGGCACTCCATGTACGTCCACCAGCGGCTGGTACTCCGCACCGCTGCGCACCTTGGCTTGAACCGCAAATTCAAGCGCCTCGATGTAGGGTCGCTGGTCTGAATTCGAACCCGATTGTGCCGGATCCGCCAGCTTGACATTCTCCAATCGGTGAAAAAACTGAAAGTGCACGCCGCGTGCCTTGAGCACCTGATAAAAGGGCGCAAATACCACATCGCCCATGCCTGCGCGCATTTTCCAGAACAGTGCGCCGCGATAGGTAAAGAACATCCGCAATGAGCCGCGGATCGCCTGTCCCGCGGCCAGTCCCGGTCGTTCCGGGTCGCCGTCCTCGTAGGCCAAAGCCAGATCATACAGGGCGCGTACAAAGGCGGAATTCAGCGCTCGCTCCGAAGCACCGTTCAGGCGCAGCCATTCGCGGCATTCGTAGTCGTTGATGGCATCGAGACCACGCGCGTCCGTAAGCAGGCGAAAACGAATCACACCGACCACGATGGCAATCACCAGATCGATGATCTCCCATTTGACGCGCTGCTCATCGTCACGCTCGATCATGTTCTCGAACACTACGCGCACGCTCGCCGAAAGCGTGCCGAGAAAGCGCAGCATAAGGCTTTCCGGATAGTTGGGCAAGGCTTTCAGCACCACCTCCAGCAAGGTTGCGGCTTCCACCAATAGAGCGCCGGTGAACAGAGCCCCGTGTCGAAGCAGGCGCATGATGCCGGCAACCACGAATTCCGGCGATGCGTCATCCATGTGCGCAGCTTCCGGATGCTCGTCGTCGCTGGCGGCCTCACCATTGTGGCGGGTCTCCAGACCGAGCAACAGTGCCCGCACCAGTGCACCGGTGCGCGCGATGTAACTGCCTAATGTGAACGGGTTGTGGTCAGTCAGCGGGTCACCGGGCAGTCCTTTCCCTGGCGGGAAATGGGATGTCCAGATCGCGCGGTCGCGTTCCGGACAGCCGCCAGCACTTGGGTCGGTGATGCCAATATAGGACTCCGGAAAAAAGGCATCGTCCCAGTCAGTAAATGCGCGCCCTGTGGCGCCCGTGTCTTTTAGCTCCGCGTAGCATTCACGCATCAGCCGAAAGGCGTTTTCATAAAAACCCAGCCAAATGTGCAGGCCGTGTTCTTCGATACGCTGCGCCGGGCCACGACCCGATGCACCCTTGCCGCCAAGCCGCCATCCGGTCTGATAGACGGTGACCTGATATTTGCCTTGGTGCTCGGGGCGCGTTAATTCAAAGGCCGCGGAGATCGCCGCGCAACCGCTGCCAATGACCGCGACCTTGATGGTGCGTTGGTCTGCCATAACGATTTCTCTCCCTCCGAGCGGTAACCTGGCTTCGTCCCATATGGTATGAGGTTGAAGGTGCTGCAGTGTCGAGCCGGATGCAGGATGTAACCATTCACGAGCAAGCCTGTTGATCCAATCCTTGCCCGGGCCAGTTTTGCCGAATAATCGAGCTACCGCAACGGGAACTTCAATGAGATTCCGGTAAACTTGGGATTACAGCGAACAAGCCGGACTTTGGGGTCGCCCCTAACTCTTCGCATTGCCATCATGCTACAACATGCCGACTCACTAAGACAATCTGATCTTTACTCGAAAAATCGAGCATATTGCCAACGCCTCGCGACGCATTACGATCACGAGCCGAATACAACTATCCAGGTAGCATTACTTCAATCGTGTTTATTCAATTTTACGCTCCAGGGCACAAGCCCATAGGGTATCAATGGGTTCTGCTAGTTACTTTGCTGCTGGGAGCGGTCGACTGGTGCATGGCAACGGGCTTCTATGTGCCTCAGCAAACTGCCTATGGGGCAGGGCGCGCAAATGCCGGCAATGTTGCCATGGCTGCGCGTGCGTGTACGGTTTTCTTCAATCCCGCAGGTATGACCAGGTTAACTGGCGCGGAGATCCTGATCGGCGTCAATTTGGTAACCCCATCGGATCGTTTTCAGAATCGCGGGACAACGCTGAATGCCCCCGCCACGGCAGACAAACCAACGAACCTGCTCGGCGGCAGAGGTCGTAATCCCGGTGCGCCTACACCAGTTGCGAGTTTATTCTATGTACAACCGCTGGGCTCGCGCTGGTGGGTCGGAGTCGGCCTCAGCTCACCCTTCGGGCTGCGGTTGGAATACGATTCCGACTGGTTCGGTCGCTATGATTCCATCGAATCAGAACTGGTTACGCTGGATCTGGCGCCAACCGTTGCTTATCGCCTCAGCGAGACCCTCTCGGTTGGCGCTGGTCTGAATCTACAGTATGCCGATATGACTCTGACCAGCGCCATCCCAAACACGCTGGCGCCGAATCCGTTGTTGGCAACAGCTGATGGCCGCAGTAAGCTGACCGGGAATGCTCTGTCGTTGGGTTTCAATCTGGGTCTGTTATGGAATATCACGCCGAACACCCGGCTCGGCGCGCATTATCGCTCCGGCATCAACCATGCCATTGACGGCAAAAGCAGCGTTTCCGGGCTGACCGGGGCGCTGGCCGCGGCCAATTTCAGATCGTCAATCGACACTCAGGTGCGGCTGCCGGACATCGTCGCAATCGGTGTGGCACATCAACCGACTCAGCGCGCCACATTACTCGCCGAGGCTCAATGGTTCGGTTGGAGCCGATTCGACGAATTGAACGTGCACTACGCCAATGGCATGCCGAGCGTCAGATTACCGCAGGGCTATCGCGATACCTATGCACTGTCCGCCGGTGCCGAATATCGTTACAACGATGCCTTTACCCTGAGGGCCGGGGTTCAGTACGACCGCACACCCACAGTCGATCAATTCCGAAATACTGGTCTGCCCGATGCCAACCGCATCTGGACTGCATTGGGTTTCAGCTACAGGCCGCGGCGGCGCATGGAGTTTACATTATCTTACCAGCATGTTTTTTTTGGCCATCCCCGCATCAATAACAGTCGCTCATTCTATGAAAAATTTCCCTTCCAGGGCGATGTGGTCACGCGCGCACGGGTGGACGCTGCTGTCGATACTCTGTCCTTTGCATTGAATTACGCATTGTAGAAGGTGACAGACTCGGCGACTCGTTCGTCCGGGCAACGCCACTGCAGCAGAATCGCCTGCCATGCAAGATGATCGAGGCCGACGCCATGTTGCAATTTTGCCCACAAAACCTGCCGATACATTTACACGAGCGGATTCGGCGCCTATCGGATCATCCAGTCCGTGACGCTGGCAAGTTGGTCTTGTACTGGATGCATCATGCAGTGCGTGGGCATGAAAACCCGGCGCTCGACACGGCCCTGCATGTCGCCGATATGCTTGGACTGCCCTTGTTGGTATATCAAGGACTTGCCGGGAATCATCGCTTTAACGCAGACCGCCATCACGCGTTTATTTTGGAAGGCGCCCAAGATGCACATGCAGAAATGGCTGGGCGTGGCGTTCGGGCTGTTTTCCATCTACCTACGGAGCCGCATGCGGCATCGCCGCTGCCTGAACTCGCCGCGCACGCGGCGTTGGTGATCGCCGAGGACTTTCCAGCGCCGCCATTTCCAGCTTGGACCAGAAGATTAGCAGAGCGTATACAAACCCCTGTCTGGGCTGTCGACTGTGCTTGCATCATGCCTATGCAGCTGCAACCGAAGCGCTTCAATCGCGCCTTTGAGTTGCGCCGACAAAATCAGCAAGCCTATGCAGAACGAATACCACGCTCCTGGCCTGAAACGGATCACCGTCCGCTTGCGTATGAAGGTACCTTGCCGTTTGCGCCGTTGGATCTCAGGTTTGCCGATATCCCGGCCCTCTGTGCCAACTGCAACATCGACCATACGCTGCCACCGGCAGCGCATACCCGCGGCGGATCCAGCGCCGGCTATGCCCGTTGGGAGACTTTCAAGCGCGACGGACTGGCCAGCTATCATCGGCTTCGCAACGATGCGGCAGAGTCTTGGCCGCGCGGTGTGAGTCGGCTGTCCGCCTATCTGCATCATGGCCATGTGTCTGCGTTTCGCATCGCCCGTGAGGCACATGCCGCGGACGGGGAGGGCGCCGAAAAATTTCTGGACGAGCTGCTGATCTGGCGCGAACTGGCGCATAATTTTTGCTTTTTTACCGATGATCCTGAGGCTTGGTCTGCATTGCCGGATTGGGCGCGCGACACTCTGAGCGCGCATGCCGGTGACGCTCGCGAGCAATATATCGATCACGAACGCCTGGCCCGCGGTGCCACCGGGGATCGTCTCTGGGATCTAGCCCAGCGGTCTTTGTTGGTGCACGGCGAACTACACAACAATCTGCGCATGACCTGGGCCAAGGCGATTGCCGGTTGGACCCGCGATCCGCAGCATGCTTTGGCGGAATTGATCGATCTGAACCATCGCCATGCATTGGACGGTTCCGATCCGAACTCCTATGGCGGCCTGCTTTGGGCGCTCGGCCTGTTCGACCGGCCTTTCAAGCCCGAGCGACCGGTCACCGGCACCTTGCGCCAACGCAACACCGCCGATCACGCCCGCCGGCTCGACCTTGACACCTATGCCCGCAGAGTCACTCGCCCTGCCAGCGGTCGGCGCCTGAGCATCGCTGTGGTCGGAGCCGGAATGTCCGGGCTGGCGGCCGCGCGCGCCTTGTCCGACCAGAATCAACAAGTAACCCTGTTCGAGAAGTCGCATGGCTACGGCGGTCGGGTCGCAACCCGGCATTTTGCCAGGAGCGGGTACACTGACCAAAATGCTGATCATGGTGCCCAATACTTCACCATTCGCGATCCGCGCTTTCGCCGCCGTGTGCTGAGCTGGTCCGAGCGCGGCCTGGTGGCGCGCTGGCCCGGGCGCATCGATGTTGCAGATGGCCAGCGCATCCTGCCCACCGATCGAGAACAGGAACGCTGGGTTGGCGTGCCTGGTATGAATGCACTGGGTGGCATGTTAGCCGCCGATCTGAACGTCAAGCTTCAGACCAACGTTGCACCACCTCGGCGCGACGCCGGGGGCTGGCTATTGCACGATGAGCAGCACAATCCGCTCGGTCATTTCGACCGCGTACTGATTGCTGCGCCAGCACCGCAAGCCGCGCGCATGCTGGTATCAGCACAGGACTTGGCCAACCAGGCGGCGACCATTCGCTATGCGCCTTGCTGGGCCGTCATGGTCGCTTTTGACTCGGCGCTGGATCTTGGCTGGGAGGGTCTGTTCGTCAACCAGGGTCCATTACGCTGGATCGCCAATAACAGCAGCAAGCCTGGCCGATCGGGCCATGTCTTTGTACTGCACGCTCATGCCGATTGGACGCAGCAACATCTGGAGACTGACAAGGAGGCTGTCATCGCTGCCCTGCTCGCTGCCTTTGCCGCAATGATTGGTCAACCTCTGCCCAAGGTTGTTTGGTCTGAGTCCCACCGCTGGCTTTACAGCTTGGCCGACAACCTGCTCGCCAAAGACTGCTTGTGGGCGCCCAGCCTCGGCATCGGCGCTTGCGGTGATTGGTGCGGCGGCGCTCGCGTCGAGGGGGCCTGGCTTAGCGGCGAGGCGCTTGCCGGGCGGGTGCTTGCAGGTTGCTGATCGCCGCGGCTGTTGCGCCGCTGTTGAATTCGAGAAAATGATCACAGAGCTGTGATGCGCTGGTCGACTTCAAACTGGGATGCAGATTGCAGTTCCAGAGGCCTTTTGCAAATGCTGTTTCTATGCCTCGCGAAGCGCCGCCTGGAAGCGGTCAAAACGATCGCGGACAGCAGCTGATGGTGCCACCGTGGCGAGACTGCAGACAACGATGGCGAAGCTCGCAAAAATGATGCCGGGCACGATCTCGTACAGATCGAACAGGCCGCCTGAGAGCTGTTTCCAGGCGACCACGGTGATGCCGCCGGTGACAACGCCAGCGATGGCTCCGGTCCAGTTCATCCGCCGCCAGTACAGGCTGAGCAGCAGCACTGGCCCGAAGGCGGCACCAAAACCGGCCCAGGCGTAGCCGACCAGTCCAAGTACGGTGCTGTCGGGATTGAAAGCCAGCAGCAGGGCGACGCTGGCCAGGATCACGACCGCCAGGCGACCGATCAAAACGACTTCTGTCTGTCCCGCATCTTTGCGCAAAAGCCGCTTATAGAAATCCTCTGCTAACGCCGACGACGAAACCAATAATTGAGAATCGGCGGTGGACATGATGGCGGCGAGGATCGCAGCCAGCAGGATGCCGGCGACCAGCGGGTGGAATAGGGCGTTCACCAGTACGATGAAGATCGTCTCGGCGTCGGCCAATTGTCCGCCAAGGTGGTTGTCCACGTAGACAACGCCAGCGAGCCCCACCAGGATCGCGCCGGCCATGGACAGTCCGGACCAGGTCACCGCGATGCGCCGTGCCATGGGTACATCGGCCTCACTTCGAATACCAGCAAAGCGTGCAAGAATATGCGGCTGACCGAAATAGCCCAGGCCCCAGGCAAGCAATGACAGAATTGCGATGATGCTTAATGGTTGGCCGTCGCGATCCTGCCACAACGTCAGCAGCTGCGGATTGTTCTGCTCCAGGGCGGCAAGCATCGCTCCAGGACCACCATCGGCTTGCATGGCCCAGACCGGCACGATCAGCAATGCCGCGGCCATCAGCAGGCCCTGCACTAGATCGGTCCAAGAAACCGCCAGAAAGCCACCAAACAATGTGTATGAAACCACGCAGAGCGTGCCGAAGAGCACCGCCATGCGGTAATCTAATCCGAATACGGTCTCGAATAACTTGCCGCCGGCGACCAAACCAGCGCTGGTGTAGAACAGGAAAAACAGTAGGATGAAAAAAGCCGCAACCGCCTGCAGCAGATGGTGATAGTCGCCGAAGCGGTTGGCAAAAAACTCCGGAATGGTCAGCGAATCGTTGGCGGAATAGGTGTAAGTACGCAGCCGCCTGGCCACCAGCAGCCAGTTCAGCCAGGTGCCTGCCAGTAACCCTCCACCCAGCCAAACTGCTTCGATACCCGAAGCGAAAGCGAAGCCCGGCAGGCCAAGCAGCAACCAACCGCTCATATCCGAGGCGCCGGCGGACAGCGCTGCCGGCCATGGGCCGAGGCTGCGACCGCCGAGAAAATAGCCGGAGGAGTTGTTGCTGCTGCGATAGGCCCAGAGACCGATACCGAGCATCAAGACGAGATAGACGATGAAGGTGAAGGTGATCGCACTACTGAATTCAAGCATGGGCTGAAATCATTTCAAATACGGATGGATAACGGGATGGACCCTAACACGCGCCATACATCGAATAACAGGAGTTATGCGCGGAGACCCTGTAAGGCGATTTCTTGGGAGAAACAGACCACTTGGCGTGTCTTCTCGTCCGGCATCGACGTCGCGGCAACCCGCCCATAGAGCGACTTTGGGCGGGTTGCCGCTGCGCGAAGGCGAACGCGAATCCGGTGCCAGCTGGTCTATCTCTCTCCAGCAATCGCCTAAGTATTCGTCGGCATCGCGATCACTGTCGGAATGTGATGAGCTCGGTTGTCCTGTTCATTCCTGATATAGCCTGTGAAAATGATGCGTAGGGCCGTGTCCCGAGCCAACATGAAGCTGACTTGCTTGGGCAATGGCACCTGCCACATATGCCTTTGCACGGCGCGCCGCTTCCAGCACATCCTCTGTCAGCGCCAACTGGGCGGCCAGCGCCGATGACAGTGTGCAGCCGGTCCCATGGGTATTGCAGGTTGCCTTCCGCACGCCTTCCAACCAATGACCACTGCTCTCCATGCAAAGATAGTCAGGGCTGTCCCCAGCCATCAAATGTCCGCCCTTGAGCAGTACATTGCGTGGCCCGAGCGTGCGCAGTTGCTCGGCCAAGTCCGCCATGGCCGAGCGATCCTCGGGCTCGGTTGCGACCAGTAAAGCAGCTGCCTCGGGCAAATTCGGAGTCAGCACCTCGGCTAGCGGCAGTAGGTTTTCAATCAGCACCGCAACAGCCTGCACGGAAAGCAACCGGTCGCCTCCCTTGGCGACCATGACCGGGTCGAGCACGATATGGCGGGCGCTGTGGCGACGCATCGCGTCAGCGACCGCGATGATGATCTCCTGGGTCGCAAGCATTCCAATTTTGACTGCGTCAATACGGATATCGGCAAATAGGGCATCGATCTGCGCTGTAACGAAATCAGCTGGCACCAGTTCGATGCCGCTTACACCGCGGGTATTTTGCGCGGTCAGCGCGGTGATGGCAGCCATCGCATAGCATCCGTTGGCCGAGATGGCTTTGACATCGGCCTGGATACCCGCGCCTCCGGACGGGTCGGAGCCGGCGATGCTGAGTACATTTCGGATCATGGGCATCTCATTGTATTTGCAATCAAGCGCCGCGCGTTCTTCGCGGCTTTGAATGGATTATGCACCCTTGAAGGCGAGGGCAGACCGGCCGCGGCTGATGTTGGCGGCATCGGCGAATGCACGTGCTGCTGCCTCGGGATTTGGCGCAGCGCAAATGGCAGAAACAATGGCCAGGCCACGTGCGCCGGCCGCCAATGCCGCGCCCACGTGCGAGGTCTTCAAGCCGCCGATAGCCACCACTGGCAATGCGCTTGCGGTACATACCCGCGCCAATCCATCGAAGCCGAGCGGTGGTGCGTGGTCGGGTTTGGTGGCGGTGGCAAAGATCGGCCCGACACCGACATAATCGAGCACCGCGGGATTTGCCGCGATCGCCTGCTCAACGCTCTGCACGGACAGGCCAATAATCGCCTCAGCACCCAGCGCATTACGCGCCGTCGTCGCGGCAGCATCGGACTGCCCTACATGGACACCATCGGCGCCAATCGCCAGCGCCACTTCAAGACGGTCGTTGACGATCAATAGCGCACCCGAACCCGCGAGCGCTGCCTTCAGATCCCGCCCTTGGCGAATGAGCAGGTCATCTTCGGCCGTCTTGTCACGTAATTGCACAACGCTGGCGCCACCGCGCACAGCGGCCACCGCGGTCTCGACGATCCCGCGTTTCGCGCAGAGCGCAGGATCGGTGATTAAATAAACCGTTAAATCTAGCCTGGGTTTCATGATGTGGATTCGCGGGTGCAAAACCGAACAAAGGGCTCGATGAGTCTTAATGATTTGTGACAGCGGTCAACGCCGCGCCGGTCTGCGGCTGCTACATTCCGACCCACTCGCTGCGAAATCAGGTCCGGTAACGCTGAAATCCAGCGCCCAAATCTGGATAGCATCGAGACCAAGGCGGATGGGAATATGAAATTTCCCCGATTCGCAATGGTTGCTGCACTGCACCATTTCGAACTATCATAGCGTGGAACGAGATTCATTATGGATGATGACCCGCAGCGAACGCGCAAAGGCAAAGATTAGGATTAGGATGTTCGAACCGCTAGGCTTCAAATCACCAGCTCCAAGCGCACAGTACATAGACGCTATTGTTCGATATTCGATACAGGTGGTCAGATGACGAGGCTCGAGCACAATCAAGGCTTGATGCAGGCTGCTTTTTCATAAAGTCAATCTGGCCTGAAGATGATTTTCGCCTGAGATAATTTTAAGTAGGCACCGAATGACAGAGTACGCACTGATCCTGGTCGGCACTGTTCTGGTGAACAACATCGTGCTGGTGAAGTTTTTGGGACTTTGCCCGTTCATGGGTGTTTCCAAGAAGCTCGAAACGGCAATTGGCATGGGGTTGGCGACCACCTTCGTCTTAACGCTGTCCGCGGTGAGCTCCTGGCTGGTCAATGAATACCTACTGGTACCGCTGGGCATCGAGTACCTGCGCACCATCGCGTTCATACTGGTCATCGCCGTCGTCGTACAGTTCACCGAGACGGTGATGCACAAAACCAGCCCTGTGCTCTATCAGGTGCTCGGTATCTTTCTTCCGCTGATCACTTCAAATTGTGCCGTGCTCGGCGTGGCATTGCTGAACCTACAAGAACAACGCGGCTTTCTGGAATCGGCTTTGTATGGTTTTGGGGCCGCAATCGGCTTTTCTTTGGTATTGGTTTTGTTTGCAGCCATGCGTGAACGCGTTGCCGTGGCGGACGTTCCCGAGCCCTTCGAAGGCAGCGCAATCGCACTGGTGACTGCCGGGCTCATGTCGCTGGCATTCATGGGCTTTGCCGGATTGGTCGCAAACTAGTGGAGCGGTACAGAAATCCCGAGGCGATTCGTTGTCGTTGTCGTAATCGTAGTCGTTATCGAGCATTCGGCTAAGACGATTATGACAACGACAACGACAACGACAACGATAACGACCGGAGACTGTCTTGGAACATCTGCACCGAGGCACTAGCTCGCACCCCCGTCGAACATTCAGGAGACACACAGCATGCTGACCGCCATCGCAGCCATTGGTGCCATTGCCACGCTTGCAGCCGTTTTCGGCTTATTGCTTGGCTATTCAGCTATCCGCTTTCATGTCGAAGGCGACCCGATTGCAGACCAGGTAGACACCCTGCTACCTCAGAGTCAATGTGGCCAGTGTGGCTACCCTGGCTGCCGACCCTATGCCGATGCGGTAGCCAGCGGTGAAGCGGAAATCAACCAATGCGCACCAGGTGGCCAGGCCGCCATGCTGGGCATGGCGGAATTGCTTGGCCGCGAACCAGTCGAGTTAGGCGATGCGGTCGAGAAGCCCAAAAGTGTTGCGGTCATTGATGAGCAGCTTTGTATCGGTTGTACCAAGTGCCTGCAATGCTGCCCGGTGGACGCCATCGTTGGTGCTGCAAAGCAGTTACATGGCATCATCGCCAGCGAATGCACTGGATGCGAATTGTGTACGGAGCCCTGCCCGGTCAACTGTGTGCGAATGGTGCCAATTCCGCAAACCATCGGCACCTGGAAATGGCCATATCCCGCCAATCAAACATTCGATTATGCGATCGACTCGCCCGAATCAGTTGAGATCACACACCGTGAGGCCGCTTAAGGAGTCTGAAGCTGATGTTTTTCTTGCCCCTGAAGTCGTACACATCAGAAGCCACCGGTCAGAAACGCAAGCTCTGGCGGTTCCATGGCGGCGTTCACTTACCCGAGGAAAAATACCTATCCAACGGCGAGCCGGTGCATAGCGCTTCACTTCCGAAGCAATTGATAATCCCGCTCCAGCAACACATCGGCGCATCGGCACGAGCACGTGTCCGCGTTGGCGATCGGGTACTTAAGGGGCAGGTGATCGGCGAGGCTCAGGGCTATATCAGCGCACCAGTGCATGCATCCAGTTCCGGCGTGGTGAGCGCAATCGAGCCACGTGCGGTGCCGCACCCGTCCGGTTTGCGTGGGGTTTGCGTCGTCATTGACACGGATGGGGAAGATCAATGGACTGATAATTTACCCGAACCAATTGTGGATTATGCCCAGGCCGATCCCGCAAGCCTGCGCGAGCGTATTCGCGACAGTGGCGTCGTCGGCATGGGCGGCGCGTCATTCCCGTCCAGCGTCAAGCTCAACCCGGGGACCGATCAGCCGATCGATACCCTGATCATCAACGGCGTGGAGTGCGAGCCTTACATCACCTGCGACGATTTGCTGATGCGCGACCATGCCGCCGACATCGTCGCTGGCATCCGCATCATGTTGCGCGTGCTCGGTGCGCGGCAATGCCTGGTCGGCATCGAGGATAATAAACCCGAGGCAATTCTGGCGATGAAACAGGCGGTGGCATTGGATGCGACCGGCAAGCAGCCGGTCAAAGAATCCGCCCAGCGCATCCATGTCGTTAAGATTCCTACGCTTTATCCAAGCGGCGGCGAAAAACAGCTGATCAAAATCCTAACTGGCAAAGAGGTTCCGCGTCATGGAATCCCCGCGCAGATCGGTATCGTATGCCAGAATGTCGGTACCGCGGCGGCGATTGCAGATGCAGTATTGCGTGGTCGGCCGCTGATCGAGCGATTCGTCACTGTCACCGGTCGCGCTGTGCTGCATCCGCGCAACTACCGCGTGCGCATCGGTACCACTGCCAGTGAATTAGTGGAAGCCAGCGGCGGCTATCGAGGCGAGCTTGCCAAGCTCGTATTCGGTGGACCAATGATGGGCTTTCGCATCCATACCGACAGCGTTCCAATCACCAAGTCCGCCAATTGTGTTTTGGCCCTTGCGCCAGAGGAAAGCCCGGACGCCGGCCAACCCCTGGCCTGCATTCGTTGCGGACGCTGCGCTGAGGTATGTCCGGCCAACCTGCTTCCGCAACAGATGTATTGGCACGCCCGGGCCAAAGAATTGGACAAGGTGCAGGATTACAATTTGTTTGATTGTATTGAATGTGGCTGTTGTGCCCATGTGTGCCCATCGCATATTCCGCTGGTGCAGTATTACCGCTACTCGAAGACCGAGAGTTGGGCGCACGAACGTGAAAAACGTGCTGCCGAGCACGCCCGTGAACGACACGCGGCGCGTGAGGCCAGGCTTGAACGTCTAGAGCGCGAGCGACAATCCAAATTGCGTAAAAAAAAGGAAGCGCTGGCACCAAAGGCGGACAGTAAGAATAACGACGCCGATGCGAAAAAGGCAGCTGTTGCCGCCGCGCGCAAACGGGCAGCGGCGAACAAATCCAGCGCCGGCAGTACGAGCGAGCCTGCCGCGGGGAATAACCGCTGATGCCTGCCGGATTAATCTCCTCCCCTCATAGCGCGCGCATCAACCGCGTCGACCGGGTTATGCTGCAAGTATGCCTGGCTTTACTGCCCGGCACCTTGGCGCTGGTCTGGTACTTCGGCTGGGGCGTGCTGATCAATATGGCTCTTGCGACCGTGGTCGGCGTATCCGCGGAAGCCTTGATTATGGTAGTACGGCGACGTCCGGTTTTGCCTGCAATCGGCGACTACAGCGCCGTCGTTACCGCGTTGCTGTTCGCACTGACAGTGCCACCCACTCTACCCTGGTGGATGACGGTGCTCGGCATGTTGTTTGCCATCATCATTGTCAAGCAACTCTATGGAGGAATCGGCTATAACCCGTTCAATCCTGCCATGGCAGGCTATGTGTTCCTACTGATTTCCTATCCAGTGGCCGTAACTAGCTGGTTGCCGCCGAATGTGCCGGAATTGCTTCAGGCGCGGGATCTGACCTCACTCTCCTTCATGGACTCTGCACGTTTGATCTTCACTGGCGCACTGCCGCAGGGACTGACCTGGGATGCCATCAGCGCTGCCACGCCGCTGGACGAAATGCGCGGCTTGATCGATCAGGGTATTGTCATCAGCGAAATCCGCCAAAGCCCGCTATGGGGGGATTTCGGCGGACGCGGCTGGGAATGGGTCGCCAATTGGTTCTTAGTCGGCGGGCTGTTCCTGCTGTGGCGGCGCGTTATCACCTGGCACATTCCAGTTTCTTTTCTGGGCGGCCTGCTGATCATGGCCGGAATTTTCTGGCTGATCGATCCACAGACCCATCCGCATCCGGCGTTCCATCTTTTCTCCGGGGCGGCAATATTAGGTGCATTTTTTATCGCCACCGATCCGGTCAGTGCCTGTACCACCCGATATGGGCAACTCATCTACGGCGCCGCCATCGGCACCATCGTATTCAGTATCCGCACCTGGGGTGGCTATCCGGATGCCGTTGCCTTTGCCGTGTTGCTGTTGAATATCGCTGCCCCGTTGATAGACCAGTACACTCAACCAAGAGTCTTCGGTCATCAGACCAAGCGCGCCTAACCCGTTAATTTTCACGCCGCTTATCCAACCTATTAATTCAAATCAGCTTTCGAGCAGGCAGCCCCATGCAAAAAGCACCCATGCTGATCGCCGCGTTCATCCTTGGCGGCTTTGCCGTTGTAGGAGTCGGCGTCGTCGCCGTCACCCATGCAATGACCGACACGCGCATTGCCGAGAACCAGCGCCAGGCTATGCTCACCAAATTAAAGGCCATCGTACCGGCGGAGCGAGTCAAGAACGACCCGCTCGCCGATCGCATCCAAGTCAGCGATGAAGCTCTGCTCGGCATGCCGGTCACCGATGTCTACCGAGTGCGCGACGGCGAACAGCCAGTCGCCCTGGTGCTTCGACCTGTCGTACCGGACGGTTATGCTGGGCCAATCAAACTGCTGGTGTCGGTGCTCGCCGATGGCAGTCTCGGGGGCGTGCGGGTGACCGAGCACCACGAGACACCAGGTCTCGGCGACAAGATCGACGAAAAAAAGAATCCCTGGATCATTGAGCAATTCAATGGCAAATCTTTACGCAATCCAAAGCCCGAACGCTGGAAAGTCAAACGAGACGGCGGCGAATTCGATCAGTTTACCGGCGCCACCATCACACCTCGTTCAGTGGTCAATGCGGTTAAGAATACCCTATTATTCGTTCAAAAACAGGGTGATGACCTTTATCAGCTACCGGCCATCGGTAGCCAACCGGCGTCTGAATCGTCCGATCCGGTCAACAGCGCCCCGCCCCCGCCCCCGGCCAAGGCTCCGATCAGCACCGCCGCGCCAGCAGCG
Source organism: Thiohalocapsa sp. PB-PSB1 (assembly GCA_016745215.1). Taxonomy (GTDB): domain Bacteria; phylum Pseudomonadota; class Gammaproteobacteria; order Chromatiales; family Chromatiaceae; genus Thiohalocapsa. The sequence goes on along the minus strand of CP050890.1, from coordinate 6,359,206 downwards.
CAGGCAGCTGCTGGTATGTCAGATAACGCCAACCAGAAGGGGAAATCCTGATGCCCGATAAAGGTTATGGAGGAATCATCGGCGATGGTCTATGGAGTAACAATCAGGCGTTGGTTGCAATGCTTGGCCTATGCCCTCTGCTCGCCGTCACCACCACCGCTACCAACGGACTCGGTATGGGGCTTGCCACAACTACGGTACTGGTGCTATCGAATGCAACCATTTCAATGATCCGTAATCTAGTGCGCCCCGAAGTGCGGCTACCCGTATTTGTTTTGGTCATTGCGTCCTTCGTAACCGCGGTGGAATTGACCATGCAGGCGGTATTATTCGAGCTTTATCTGGTGCTTGGACTGTTCATTCCACTGATCGTGACCAATTGCGCGATCATCGGTCGAGCCGAAGCATTTGCATCCAAGACCGGTGTCGGTCGCGCCGTGGTCGACGGTCTCGCCATGGGCCTGGGTTTCACGCTGGTGTTGATGGTGCTTGGCGGCATTCGAGAGTTCCTAGGTCAAGGCACTCTATTCTACCAAGCCCATCTCTTACTCGGCGAGGGCGCACGTGGCTTAGGACTTGAACTCGGCGATTCCTTTCAAGGCGCTCTGCTGGCCATTCTTCCTCCTGGCGCTTTCATTGGTCTTGGCATGCTGATTGCGCTCAAGAATATCATCGACAAGCGTGTTGCTCACTTCAATAAATCGAGATCCGAGCCCAAGAAAGCGGTATCGTCCGGGTCGGCCTCGCCGCAACCAGCTGGCGCCTGATTGCGTTGTCCATGGGATTCGATCATCATTTGAGGCTAGATCTTATGGCGGGCGCATCTTGAGGTTCTGGCATGTCGGCTTGCGGTTGCTTTACCTCTGACCATGTTATATTAGAAAGCACGCATGTACGCGGATTTCGCTGCCTTCTCCGGCGAAGCGGGCTCAGCCTAAGGCGATTGCCGGAGAGAAGTAGACCAATTGGCACCGGATTCTAGTTCGCCTTCGCGAAGCGGCAACCCGTCCATCGTCACTCTACGGGCAGGTTGCCGCAACGTCGATGCCGGACGAGAAAACAAGCCAGGTGGTCTGTTTCTCCACAAAAATCGCCTTAACAGCGCGGGCCAGCCCAGGTAAATCTGCGCGTGATGCATCCCGGTGCCTGCGCTCAGAATTCGAACAAACGACTTAGACGGGGAGTAAATAAATATGTCCAAGAAACATCCAGTGATTGCTGTCACCGGCTCATCCGGCGCGGGTACGACGACAGTCAAGCGCGCCTTTGAGCACATCTTCTATCGTGACGGCATCAATGCGGCGGTGATCGAGGGCGACAGCTTTCACCGCTATGACCGGGCAGAAATGAAGGTCGAGATGGCAAAGGCTGCCAAGGAGCACACCAACCTAAGCCACTTTGGTCCGGAGGCCAACCGGTTTGACCTGCTTGAGGAATTATTCGCCAGCTATGGTGATACCGGTGGCGGCCAACAGCGCTATTACATACACAGCGATGAAGAGGCGGAGCACCATAATGCCCGTCTCGGCACCAATCTGGACCCGGGCCAGTTCACCCCTTGGGAGGATCTGGCGGCAGGCACTGATCTGTTGTTCTACGAGGGGCTGCACGGTTTGGTCGTTACCGAAGATGTGGATGTAGCCAAACATGTGGATCTCGGGGTAGGCGTGGTGCCGATTGTCAATCTGGAGTGGATTCAGAAAATTCATCGCGACAATCTGGAACGTGGCTACTCAGCCGAGGCGATCGTCGACACCATCATGCGCCGCATGCCGGACTACATTCGACACATCACTCCGCAGTTCTCGTTGACGGATATCAATTTCCAACGCGTGTCTACGGTCGACACATCCAACCCGTTTATTGCCCGGGATATTCCGACACCGGATGAGAGTTTTGTCGTCATTCGATTCCAGGATCCGGAAGCATTGGAGGTGGACTTCCCTTACTTGCTCAGCATGGTGCACGATTCCTTTATGTCGCGGCGCAACACCATGGTGGTTCCCGGGGGTAAAATGGGCTTTGCGATGGAAATCATTTTGCAGCCCATCATCGAACGCATGATGGCCGCCCGCAACGCCTGATCAATTTGGTATGGGGCCGCCGATGCCGGCCCCAAGACCAGGCAAGGGCAAGGCGTTGCTTTAAGCTCCTAGGCATCCAATAGAGAGTAAACAAGGAGACACCATCTTAATCGACTCGTTACAATCACAGCAATATAGCTGGATCTTGTTGCCATCCAAGCAACAAGAAAGAAACGCAGAGGATGTGTTAACGTTCCAGATATGGTGGCTTGATGTCAGTTTTTTTACAGTCCAGAGGGAACCTTGGAAAACCCTGGGAGACGCTCATGCTTCAGTTGCCATCCATGTTTCTTAGCAGCCCGGGCATTCCGCTGCCAAAAATAGCGATGCCGACCGATTGTCGGTTAAACCGCCATGACTAGCCGGGGGCTATTGACATTGGATGCTGACATATGAAAGGAGTCTGAACGGGAATCCAGAGAAGCTATTCATTGAGCCCATTGTGAGCTTGGACACCGACCGGATGATGCCCCCAGAACCTAATCTGCTGTCAAGAAATTATACAACTTTAGACGCGTACACAATAAAAAATAGGCTATTGTCTTCTAAGCTATTCTAATTTCTAAATTTTATGAACTAGGCTTATTTATTGCTAACTATTTTCGACGTAGCTCATAATAGTATATTGCGTCTAATGCCTTTTACATACTTTAAAGTCTGATAAGTTGTGCTGCGCCAGCAACATACAGCGCCACCGCATTGGCCCATCAAATGGCATGTCAATTTGGACCAGTGTAATTTGCTTCCATATAGAGTTCGTGAGTGCGCACATACCCTCACTCACCGGGCAGGTTTAAGCGATGAAATTGCCGATCAGCGATGCGGAACAGAGCAGGATAAAACGCTTGGACAACGGGAGCGTGGATCCCGACACCAAATCGTTCAAGATGCCTCTCTCATACCACCAGTGCTCTACTCAGTGCGCTATACAGCAAGGCACAATCTTGATGCATGTATTAGTATTCGTAGCAGCATTTACATCCATGCTGTCCGTTGGCACCGTATCGGCAACGGTAACCTTGGAATTTGACGAAAGCCATTTCAATAAGACTATCAAGGCTACACCGGAAGCCGATCCTAATACGGGTACGGGGGCTGCCTATTGGACCAACTATTCAAGTAACTGTATAAACGTAGTTGGAGGTACTGCATGCGGTGTTAATCCCAGTCCTAATCCTGACACAATGCTATTCAGTTGGGGGAGAAAAGAAATAGGAACCAGCGGAAATAACTCATTGCTGGAAGCAACCTATACAGGTGCTGAAGCTACACTCTTTGCAGTTACTTTGAGTAGCCAAGAAAATCTATTGGGGCCTGCAAATGGACCATCCATTAGCTTCGGTGGCCCCCCTTATAACCCTCAAGTCGATCCAGTGACTGGAGCAGGGTCAATGGTTGCATATGAGCAACCCCCTGGACAGCCAAATACAGCCCTTATTACACAGTTTTCTCAAGAGCAGCTCGTCTCTATCAGCAAAATAAATCAACTTGGAACTGAAACAACGATAATCCAAGACGCATTAATGCTGCCCAATGCTACTTCGCGATACTATACTATTTCGCCTTCCGGCAATTCCGCTATCGCTCAATTCGATTTCTCGAACGATTATGACATGGGTGGTATTGCCCTGGAAACAGGTGATAAGATTCGCTTTCGCTTTTACGAAGCAATTTGGAACAATTCAACGGTCGGCAATGTCGCGTTCGGAAATTTTCCCGATGCGTACTATGGCTCAATAGATCTGAAGATTGACGCCGAACTTAAATCGACCCCCTTGATCGCAGTCACGGATACAGCATTCGGTAACGTCCGCGCAGGAGCCGGTGAGGTGGTGGATGCGATGACGGTCACCAATACCGCTGATCCTGGCGCTCCTGATCTTAATGGACAATTCGAGGCGATCAATGATGCCAATCCCTTTGGTGGCCCCTACGGCACCGACTCGTTCGCGGGCTTGATTGCTGGCGATCCCAACTCTTTCGCGACACGAGAGTTTACCTTCAATCCAGGGCTCTTGACAGATGATGATACCACCGGCCGGGAATATAGCCTGGATCAGCCAGTGAGCAGCAGTAATGCACCCAACTCCCCGCAGAATGGTAAGGTAACGGGCACGACAGTCGGCCCATTAGGGCAAGCAGAGCGAAAAGGAAACCCGATTGCAAACAGCCCAGATCAAGAGCCTATACAGGTGAATCTCGGTAGCATCGAGTTGAATGGGGAGCTGATCGATGAATGGGCCATGCGCAACCTATTCGAGAACGATTTAGGAACAAGCCTGACAAATTTAACGTTATTGAATATTGGTTTTCATCAGGATGAGAAGGGTGATGGCAATCCCGACCTCTTTAGCATTGGCGGTTTTAACGCCGGTACGCAGGTCATTGCCGGCTCCAGTTCGCCCTTTGACATCCTGTTCACATCCAGCGCAGCCGGTAGCTTTTTTGCAATTTTGCAGATAGAGACAGACCAGAATGCTGAACATCTTTCAAACGGGCGCGTATTCAGTTACCGGCTTGATGTCACTGTAGTTGCTGCGCCTATACCTACTACGCTGGCACTGCTAGTTACCGGCCTATTCGGACTGAGAATATTTCGCGCTTCCATCCATCGCTGATTTTTTACATCCTGGCCTTGTTCATAAGCTCGGCCAAGACTTAGGGTTAACCTCGAACGCCATAGTATTTTAAATTTAAAAACAAAGTCTTACTGAAAATTCCACGCACCCGCTCGTCAGTTGGTTGGAGTTATGAACAAGGCCTACATCCTCAACGCCCCGAGGCCTTATGCATAACTCCGACCAAACAACGAGCGGGGGCTCTCCTTAACACATTGCAGAACTCCTGACATCGCGAAGTTTTGAATGCGACGATTCGGCCGGAAATATGACCAAGCAATAATGCACTTGCCTACTAAGATTTAGGGTTCAAGGCAAAAAACAGGCCTCCTGAGTCTCGAACAGAAGTATCGAGCCTCTGGGTTAAATGCATATATTACATAAATAGTTAAGCTCGATACGTCAGGAGTTCTGCATTGAAAATAAAGAACTGAAAGAGGCTCAAAGCTGGCCCTGGGTCTTGGCCGAGCTGATGAACGAGGCCCGACCCGATGTATCTCTATCGAAAGACAAGTCCTGATGGGCTGATGATCAGTTTCGCTCCCAATCCTGTTCCCCGTCGTCATCTATGTCGCCGTCATTGTTCTCATCCCAAAATCGCTGACCCAGATGGTTGATCTGCAATAGACCATCATCGGCCTGCCCAGTGCCGCTTACCGGAATTGCCTGCAGCAGAAAGCTGTCCGCGCTGACATCTCCGACAAAGTCAATATCATAGTGATTGGAGGCGTCGTCAATTGCGCTGATATCAGGCTCTGCCGCATCCGAGTTAGCGCCGCTGCAGTCTCCATCCTCACCGGGGTTGTAACATCCACTTTCCGTATATATACGCTCCATGAACTGAGCCAGTGTAGTCAATTCCGCCTGCATCTTTGCGCGGCGGGCTTTGGCCACTTGGTCCGTATAAACCGGATAGGCAATTGCCGCCAAAATACCAATGGTGGCAAGGGTGACCAGTAATTCTATTAATGTGAAACCCTTGCGGTGAGTCAATGAACCGCCGGGGGCGTTGCCGTGGTCTTTCTTTTTCCTCGTACCTATATACCTCACAGCGGATTGTAACCGTTGTGCTGGATACCTGGTATCGGATGGTCTTTGATGTGTAACGGTATACATAACGGCTATCGTAGCTGAGTCCAGTTGCGCCAAATAAGCCCGGTGGATTCTTGCAGTTGGACTATATCCCCTTCAGAATCCGACACGATACTCTGCATTTGCCCACCACCCAAACCAAGCCGCGTCGGAGCCGAGTAGATGCCGGTTCCGCCATCCGTCATATTGCGTATGCTGCTGCCAGGTAGGTTTCCCAGCAAGTCGTTGGAATTGAAAGTACCGTTCAGATCGTAGTCGAATGGCGACATTCCGATTCGGGAGCCATCGTTGGCATCCAATGCGTTGGCCCAGCTGCTGCCACCAGCTAGACAACAGCCCTCGGGAATCATGGAGGCAAAAATGATCCGATTGTTTCTTACTTCAGGCGCAACGATCACACGCTCTCCTTCTGGGTCAGCCTCTCCCGGAACCAGATCAATGTACCAGCCACGATAAAGGTTATCGGACCAATCGATGGAGTAATCGGTGCTGACGCGCCCAAGGCTGACGAGTACACCATCTGCATCAACTACCTCAACCTCAGATCCTACGAACTCCTGAGCCAGCAGGTCGTCACGACTCGGCGGATTGCTGCTTGATTGGTCGCCATCAGCGCTGAAGATCAGATTGAAATCGTCCCAAATTCCATAAAAAGTCTGCGGGTTGAAATCGGTCTTGTCGGCGCTGTTCAGATACTGGCCAGTGCCAAATAAAACCATGGTGCCGATGCCCGTGGGATGCCGTTTTGCCGCAACACTGGCGGTAATCGGTTGCGCATAGCCATCCGAGCCGGTAGCGGAAAATATCAAAACAGGCGAATTCGATAAATTCGTCAGATCAAACCGCCACAGGTTGCCAAACAGATCCCCAGCATAGGCCAGATCCGCGGTCAGGTCTCCATCCACATCCATGGCTCTAACCGGTGCCAGGGCGTTGGTGCGCCCGCGCGCAGCGTCCTCGCAGTCGTGTCCACGCGGGGGCGTACTGCCGACAACCCGCGGGTCTTGGCAAAAGCCTCGCTCGGTATCCAGTTTTGCAAGGATGCGTCCTTCGTCGTCCCCGCCCAATTTGAGCACGTAGAGTACGGCATTGCCGGTTTGGCTGATTGTGCAGTTGGTGTCCGCATCATTATCTCTACAAGCATCGGAATTTTCGCCCATCTCGTTGGAATTATTAAAACCATTGCTGACCAGTACGACCCAGGTGGGTTCCGTGCTGCTGTCACCATCGTCATCGATGCGCACGACGACGGGCTGCCCCAAGCTGTAACCCATGTCCCGGCCATCGAACTCCCCGTCGGCATCGCTACCGGACGCATCGTTGAATTCCCAGGGGGAAAGGTTCTCCGGATTTGCAAGAATACGATCAGGATGAGTAATGTTCAGGGCATAGATACCCTGGGCGCCGCGACCGAAACTGCCAACCAATACCGTTTTCCAGCCTGAAACAAGCTGCTTGTCAGTGAACTTGGCGTCCGCGATTGTTATTGGGCCATCGACGAACGCGCGTTTTGCGACCGTTAGGGAGGCATAATCCGGCTCAGTCAGGTCCGATAGATGAGCATAGATGCTCTTTGGCACGTAGGCGAATTCTTCCCTACCATTTGGGTTTTGCTCCGGAGAGTCGGGTACCAGGAATGCGTGCAACATGCCATCGTTTGAGCCCACGTAGATCATATCTGGGCGGCTGGTGGTGTTGCGAAAGGTTATGTAGTCCTCCTCTGGAAATACACCTGTAGGAGATCCGACCGTGGCGGGATTGCTTCCGATGATGTCGCCCAACCACAGCCCATCGAACTCGCGGGGGCGAAAACGCTCGTCGCCTTGCATCCCGCCGCGCAGGTATTCGATTCGATCCTTGGCTAGCAGGATCTGATTCTGAGCATCCTCGGTGGTGGGATCAGCATTGTCATTGCAGATGTCGAGACCGCCAGATTCAGAGTTATCGCCGCATCCAAGCAATCCGCGTTGCTGGTCGCGACTCAGGCTATCGAATACATCGCGTTCAAACTCTGCTATGCCGTTGTTCGTTGGCGTAAAGATGTTGCGATTGCTTGCTGTCGGCTCGCTCGGCACCCAATCGGTCAGGCAGGGTTCTCCGCGTGGTTGATCGTTACAGAATCCCTCGCCTGAACCAGTGGAAATACGATAGACGCGCAGTTGACCACTCCAATCAGCGGTATTGACGATGGTCTGGAACAGCAAGGTACCGTCACCCAACCATCCAACGTTGGTGTCAACCGATGCGTTCGATGCCGTAGCGTCCGCTGCGGATGCGACCTCGTGAAGCGCGGCGGTCAAGGAACTGATCAATTCGTCGGTATTGGATGCATTAAAGTAACTTCCGCGGCCATTCAGTACAGCATGGTAAAGGTCGTCTATCTTTGCGTACTCTGGTATTTTCCCCGAATTCCAACTGAACTGAGGGAGCACGGTTTCAGCTTTTAGAGCTTCCATGTACGCCGCAAGCCACTCGTAAAATGCCTCGAGATCCATACCGCCAATCGAGGTAAATGGGCCGGCTGGCTGAATCAATCCAGGATCACCTTCGTCGGTGTACGGGGTTGTCGACATGTCGCCAGTTGGTGAGGGGAAACCATGATCCAGCAAGGTCTTCACAGAGCCATTCAGGCTATAGGTGCCATACGGGCTCAGATCGCTGGGCGTTACGGCACCGTTCGCACCAAGGCCAACTGCATAGAAGGATACATGCTGCCAGGTGGCCGGATCATTGGTGGGATTCCAGAAATTCGCTAGTGAATCGGCATCTGAATCGTCATCCCAGGAGGCTAGAAGCGGAGGCACCAAATTACTTGCATCAGGACGCAAATCCCGCCGCCAATAGTAGAACACAATGTCTGCAAGCATTCCGGTGTTGCCGTCGGCGTAGATCCGGGAAGTCACGGCATTGGGGTCGTAAGTGTCGATTCGATAACGATTGTACGGCAATTCATGCACACTGGCACCGTCCTGATTGGGGTCAATCTTCATCCAACATCCCTGCTCGCCGCCCTCGCAAGGCCATGATTCTTTAAAGCCGTATTGTCCAAGCATGTCATTTCCCCAATAATCTTCCCATCCGCCATCGGTGAACATCAAATGAAAATTATTCCGGCACTTGACCGCGCAACTGTTATCCGCAAAGCTTTTCTCAGCATTGCGGTGCGCATTGATATCATCGGCCTGAGCTAGGTCGCTGGCCATGAACTCCGCTGCTCTTACATGCGAGGTACAAAGTAAGGTGTTCGCACCCTCACGCTGAAGCCGAGATATCCATGCATAAAAGTCAGACTTGATGTCCGAGTAAACTCCGAAAGTGTTCGCCAATTCCGCAAACGCACCGGTGTTGGATTCCCACATATCGTCCTGGCGCAATTGCTGATAGGCCATTCGGATATCGCTGGGCAATCTATGCATGACATGACTCAGGGAGGTCTTGACCATCAGCATGCGGGTTCGGTGATAGCTATACCAGTTGGCAAAGTTGGTCTCCGAGACATTGCTGCCTGGTGCTAGGTTCAACGCACTGGTATCACCGCGGGGCACGCAAGGTTGATTTTCGATACGGTCAACTAGGCTTAAACTGGTGCTAATGTTGTAGGTTTGCGTTTGTTCAAAGGTATCTTGAGCGGCGATACCGCTGGTACCCTCCGGTACACTGCTGCATTCGGCGATCAGTAGATCGGCACTGCCACCGACGAGTACGCGATCGAAACAAGCGTCCGGTGTATCCTCATTCGGCCCAGAAAAGTCATCGCCACACAGGTTGCATACTGGGTCGAGTGAACCGCCGGCGTTGCAGACGACGTTGGAGTCCGGGTTGGTATTGTAGAGATTGCCGGGATCGTATAAATGGTAATAGGCCGCGGATGGCGGATCTGTTTGACCTAGCTCGCCTGTGCAATAAAAAGTGTAGTCTGTCCCAAACGCCTTGATGTAGTCCGTTCCAAGATCAGTTGTTCCATTGCCGCAGTCCTCCAAATGGGCGTAGATTTTGGCCGCTGAAAAATCGGCATGACCCAAAGACTCGCCATTTTTGTCAGCACCCGGCAAGTAGATTGTTGTTGGATTGTAGTAAATGCGATTCACATCTGGTGACGTGAGAACAGCGGCGGCTGATTGGTGGGGATCGGGCTCTGCTGTTCTCGCCTTGTCCCATATGCGTATAAGCGATGAAGGAAGGAAACCTGCTTCCATACTTCCGGAATCGTCCAAGGTCATCACCAAATTCGGCGGGACGCCTTGTAGCAGGAATGGCGGCAACGTATCGAGGTCGATGTCTTTGGCAAGCGCGGGACCAACAAAACTAAATATCATGGCAGTGGCCAGCAGTAGAGTCACGCTGGCCTGACGCGTTTGATCCAGACTGAACCGTCGAGGCGTTTGTCGATAACAAAGATGCAACTGTTGCTTATGCATGATCAGCCCCTCTAGAACTCAAATATCTTGGCCACCGTAGACTGGACGATGGCACGTGCCTTTTGCGAAGCGCCGAAACCTACCGCTGTAACCGTGAAGTAGTAGACGCCTTTCCCCTGGGCTGCATGTTCGGCATCCAGCGGCGCAACGTAATGAACCTCGATGTAAATGCGCGGTTGCGCAACAACGCCAGGTAAATTGCCCGACTCGCCCAACTCCCCAATGATGTCTTGATAGGTAGCGCCTGCATTGATGGACGTGATGTCTCCTTGTTGCCAATTGTCAACAATGTCTTCCAGGTCTTGGCAAGTACCGGCATTGGCATCGCTGACTGTACAGGCGGGCCATAGGTAGTTGGAACCACTAGCGCTGACGATCGGTACTGAAGGCAAACTCTCGACATAGGCCAATCCCGCCTGGATCGCTGCTTCCGTGGCCTGGAGAGCAATGTTGTTCTGGCGCAGATTGCCGGCCATGCGCTCTTGCATTACCGTTGTGCGCAGGCCGCTCACACCGATGAGGGTGATCACCAGCAGCAATACCAGCCCAAGGACAAGCACGGCGCCGGATTGGTTGACAATCGTTGACCGGCTGGTTGCCGCGTTCGCCGGTGCTTGCCACCATTCCGCTAAACATGCTGACCGCTGATGCATGCGGTTAGATGAGACCGGCATGGCAGCTGAACGGATGATGCTCATGATGGTCTACGCATTCCTCAAAAGATTCAGGGCAAATACCAAGGGGTGCGGGCACGCATTGCCACGGTAGTGACGAAGCGTTCGTAGAGCCTGGTGTCGGCGGTCAGACCTGCACCCAGGGTATCGCTGACGACGCTGCCATTTCCTGGCGGCCAGGAGGCCTTGGCGGGGGCTTTAGCCATTCTAGTAACATGATTATTGCCAGTACTGACCAATAGCTCGATCTCGGCGGAGCGCACGCCGGACCAGGCTTTTTCACCGCTGACCCAGGTTGCGGTGGGAATCGGATCGGTGTCGTCAGCAAAGAAGTCGAGTTCATTATCGCTATCGGTGTCGCCGGTGTAAGTAACGCGCATGTCAGCAATATCGGTAATCAGAGCTTGATTGCTGGCGTTGCTGTTTTCCATACTCCATACACAAAGAGACGGTCGATAGCGGTCGGTGTCACCATTACGGCAATTGTCAATGTCGTCGTCCGTTTGTAATGCGCGGTCCTCGGTGTCAACGCAGCAGATGTAGTAGGCGTCGTAGGAGAATGGATAGACCGTTGCGCGGTAGACTGGCCCGGGCACCAAGGGTTGATCTTCCGGCGCACTCCAGTTGTACGCGCTGCTAAGACCATCCGAGGCATTGACCGTGCCGCCCGCGGAACTCTCAGCAACATGCTGGATGCTCGTATCGCCGGCAGCGAGTCCGTTCGGACCGCTGATCTCGACCAGATCCGCATTAACACAATCTGTGATCAAGGCGAGACGCCCTACATTGCCCAGCGCGCTTGGAACCGGGGCTACGCTAAGTGCACCGGTGCCTTGGAAACCACCGCTTTCGCCAATCGGTTCAGGCAGGCTTGCAGTTAGGCTGATACCATCATCGTCGACGCCCCAGGTGACAACGATATCCCCACGAAGCCAACGCGCGGCAATATCACCAGCAGCTGCGGAAGGCAGGTCTGACAGATTGTCCGGTTCGTTTAGATTGTTAGCGCCATCGTATCCGAGAGCACGATCTAGACTGATGAGGTTATCTCGGCTCGACCAGCCGGCATCGTCGCACGCACCATCGTCCGGGGTGTCGATCAGCTTGCAGGCTTTCACCGTTAAGCGGCCTTCAAGTGTTGTCATGCCCAGGCTTCGACAGCCCAAGGAGCGATTCGAGCGCAGGTGCCGTGAAGTCAACAGCGCGGAAATCCGCGCTCCTTCCTGCAATCGGGCAAACTGGTCTTCGCGAACATAAGCTGTTTTATTGTCGATCAGCAGGTTGGTCAGAGCGATCATCATAATGGCGCCAATGGCCATCGCGATCATCAATTCGATCACCGAGAATCCGCCTGATCGGTACAGACCGGTCGCCACGCGCAATAACGGCATGGCCGTACAACCGCCCTTGGGTTCCGATGTATCGTTGTTATTCATTGCGCTATACGCGTACATACGCTGAATTCAGCTGCGCTCTCAGTCTTGTCGCTGCCGCGGGCACCTTCGGCCAGTTCGATCGCCTCGCCGCGGGAGTCGTTCCAACGCACAATGATTTGGCAGTTTCCTTCAAGGCAGATGTTCTCGTCGTCATCGGAGCAATTGACCTCACCGATAACGATATCTGAATCTTCGCCCTGGGCATCGCCGATATTGTCTTGCAACCCAATGCGCTCCAAATCATAAACCCAGTTTTGAAAACTCTGCGGAGTATCTCCGGACGTCGTGTTGAAGCGTTTGCCGTTGAACTCGGCCGGATCTGCACGCATACGATCAATCAGGCTGTAGGCAGCAATGGTGGCCTGGGTGCGCAGGTATGCGCTATGATTACTACGCATGCTGGCCAGCTGCAGGCCAGCAACGCCAAGCATACCAATGGTCATGATGATCACCGTGACCAAGACTTCCAGCAGCGTGAAGCCATATTGTCGGGCATTTCGGGTGTGGATTCGCATGAGATTGACAATCGCTGTTCCAGTTCAGGATCCAGAATAAAAACCAAGAGCCTAGGTTGCGCTGCCAGATGCTGCTGTAAGTTAGCCAACTCGCTGAAGTACGTTTCCTCGGGGTTGTGTCTCCCGGGCCTCTCGCGAGTAGCCTATCTCAGGTGCACATCCAAGTGGCCCTCAGGATCGAGGCAGACCTAAAGCTCTCGAATACATCTGTGTGTAACACAGTAGCGTAGATCTGCTCGCCTAGCTGTATGGCACCGATAAACATCTGACTTGAGGTGATTAACGGTGACTCGAGTACGGAAAGGGAGAACGCGCTGGCGGGTAAGATCGGCCGCATCAGTGTAACTGGTTGACGACGAACCGCATGGACAAATCAAGCTTCGCAGATCGGTCGCGAGCAATGTCCTTGGCAAGAGATTGTTCATTAACGATGGGTTGCCGCAGAGGATGGTCTATAGTACTGTGAGTAATGGGAATATCCCAGCCCACCATGGGGCCCACCACGGGATTGGATATGCCCAAGACGGGCTCCAACGCGCGACCTTTGAGCGTCAATGTAACCCCTATGATAAAACTAGGATCATGGGCATACGAATCAGCCTCTATTCGAGGATTAGTTCAAACCTCGTCCAAGCAGCTTTTAGGGCGGCTTTTGGGATACTCAGGGATCGCCACGTAGGGTGGTATGGGTTGCTTTTTGCCTGGTTACTTGTACTGGTGCCCAGCGCAACTCTGTTCGCAGAGATTTATCGCTATCAGGATGCGCAGGGTAATTGGATATTCAGCGATCGTCCGCGAGTGCATCAGGGAGGCGCGTCGGAATTGGAAGAGAGCATGCCTCATATAGCACTCAGGGTATCGCCACCAGAAAGCGAACGCAACTTGGCGCAGCGTTTGCTTGATCACTATCAGCCAGTCAGCGATGTCGAAATGAGCAGCCTTGCGGTTGTCAAGGTCAAATCAGCCATGGGTAGTGGCTCTGGCTTCTTCATATCTCGAGACGGATTACTCTTGACCAATCGGCATGTCGTAAAACCTCCCGAAGATTGGGCTAAACAGCAGCAGGATTATCTGGAGTTTGTAAAGGTCCAACTCGACGAGTTGAAGCGTAAGCTGTCGTTGCCGCGCAGTCATTACCGGAATCCGCGCGAATATGACCGTGGAAAGGAATTATTGAGAGAGCGCTCACTGGAATATCGGCAAGCGAAGCGCGAATTCGAAATGAAACACTATACGGCACAACTGCAGAGCAGTTTTGAGATTGAGCTCAAGGATGGATCCACATTCACCGCAGAATTAGTGGACCTCAGCTCCAATTATGATTTGGCATTATTGCAGATGAAAGGTTATCGAACGCCATTTATCGAGCCGATGTCTACTGGAGTACTTCGTCAGGCTGACAAAGTTTACGCAATAGGTAGTCCGCTGGGCATTTCTGACATGATTACAGTTGGAATCTTCAACGGCACTCGAGGTGAGTTATTAGTAACTGATGCCAGAATTATGCCTGGTAACAGTGGCGGGCCTTTAGTCAACGAGCTGGGTGAAGTAGTCGGTATCAATACTTTGAAAGCCACGGAAGGAAATGATCCTACGGAACGTGGCTTTGGTTTGGCAATTCCTGTCCAAATTGCATTTGAGGAGTTCGAGCTATTACGATACTAATTATCAGCGACCTAATAAGCCCAATTCATAAGCTCTGCCAAAACCTCGGACGCCCCGGTAATTTTAAAAAAACCAACGATTTTTACGGAAAGGCCCCACGCACCGGCTGGTCAGTAGGGCGGAGTTATGAATAAAATCCCTAATGTAAGGAAGTGCGACATACAACTCATATATTTATTATGTAGCTCAGCAAAATCGTTCGGATTATCCCCAAGATATCATGATGCAACCAATCGATTGCAATTCCGCTATGATGGTATAACCCGACGGTCGCTTGAACTTATTCGCTATGATGGGGCTGCTTGAGTGTAACCAACTCTTCTGCACTCACTGGGTGAATAGCTAGGGTATTGTCAAAATCGGCCTTTGTTGCACCGAGTTTCACTGCAACTGCAAAGCCTTGCAGCATTTCATCGACACCATCGCCAACCATATGGATGCCGACCACCCGCTGATTGTCGTCAACACAAACTAATTTCATTGCTGTGCGTGATCCGTGATGGTTCAGTGCGTAGCGCATTGGCTGAAATTCAGTTTGATAAATGGTAACTTGACGGCCACTTTCCCGTGCTTGCGCCTCCGTAAGACCTACACTGCCAACTGGTGGATGAGCGAATACTACGGTTGGAATATTTTCATAGTCCACACGGCTTTCGGTTTGGTTATTGAATAGCCGATCCGCAAGACGTCGTCCGGCAGCGATGGCAACGGGCGTTAGTGGGACCCGACCAGTGATGTCACCGATGGCATAAATACCAGATGCTGTGGTATTTTGATATGCATCCGTAGGGATTGTACCATCCGGGAGGACATCGATATCCGTAGCTTCCAGGTTGAGATCAGCGGTGTTTGCCGCCCGACCGATTGCCCAAAGCACGGTATCGAATCCACTCAATATATTTCCATCTTGGTCGCAAACAGCAATGCCGTTAGTCTGCCGTTCGAGAGAGGCCACGGCGAATGGTAGATGCATTTGAATACCATCTTGGGCCATATTGTGGGCTACTGTATTACTGATAATCGGATCGAAAGTCTCGAGTACACGCTCTTCGAGCGCGACTACGGTTACCTCTGAACCAAGAGCACGTAGGACTCCAGCTAACTCGACGCCAATGTAGCCGCCACCAACTACGCATACGTGTTTAGGCTGTTCTTGCAACTGGAAAAAGCCATCGGATGTGATGCCCAGGTCAGCTCCGGGCAAGCGCGGAACGATGGGGCGCCCGCCGGTGGCGATGACGATATGCTCGGCGCTGTAGCGTTGGTTGTTCACTTCTACTGTGTGAGTGTCAATAAAGCGCGCGGCACCTTGAAGGACGGTAATACCTTTACCTCCGGTATAATCGTTCCAGTAGCCCAGAATACCGGCGATATAACTTTGTCTTCCTGTCACCAGGGTTTGCCAATCGATAGCTTCGATATTAGTAAGTACGCCATAGTCGCGGGCATCGCGAGCACCTTGGGCCAGATTGGCCGCGTACCACATTACCTTTTTCGGCACACAGCCGACATTGACACAGGTGCCGCCAAGCTTGCTTGCTTCGATGATGGCAACACGTTTGCCGTATTCCGCGGCTTTTTCCGCAACCGCGAGTCCGCCACTACCACCGCCGATGGCGATTAAGTCAAACTGTTCAGCCATTTGAACCATACCTAGATTAGTTTGTTAATTTCTTAAGCGATTGCCGGAGAGAACATACTAGATACCGAAGCTGGCGCTGGATTCTTGTTCACCTCCGCGATGTCGAGGACAGACGAGAAGATAAGCCAGGTGGTATGTTTCTCGACAGAAGCCGCCTTAATAAGTAGTGAGAGTTGCTGGGAAAATTTCGGACCTACAGCACGGCAGTCGCGCATCCATGCGCGTAATCGGGAGTTATCGCTCGAGGTGATGTCATCAACTTTCGTACTGTCTACCCGATCTTGATACTTCTGCGTCGAGCTGACACTTGGCGTAATGAAGTTGTACGCGACAACTCTCTTTAGGAATGAACATGGATTCCGCGTCGGGGTTAAATTGGTACTGTCCTAACTCTTAGCATGCGTCAACCAACTTTCAAGATCATCTGACCCACCGACTTTCTCACCTGCTACAAAAATCTGTGGCACTGTGGTCGCATTCGCTACCGCGCGTAGTGTCTGCTCGGTATAGTCGCGGTTTAGTATTAATTCCTCGTATGCCATATCGGCTTCTTCCAACATATGCTTGGCTTTGGCGCAAAATGGGCAGCCCGGGCGTGTGAATATGGTTACATCCACCGGTTTAGGTGCTTCTGGCGCGATGTAAGCAAGCATCGTGTCAGCATCTGACGCTTCGAAGGGGTCGCCCTCAACCTCCGGCTCGAGGAACATCTTCTCAATGACGCCATCTTTAACTAACATGGAGTAGCGCCAAGAACGCTTACCAAAACCGAGATTGTCCTTGTCGACTAACAGGCCCATTCCGTCAGTGAACTCACCATTACCATCAGGAATGAAACGAATATTGTACGCTTTTTGCTCTTGCTGCCAGGCATTCATTACAAACGAATCGTTGACAGAAACGCAAACGATTTCATCAACCCCATGTTTCTTGAATGTTTCCGCAAGTTGATTATAGCGAGGTACATGAGTCGACGAGCAGGTGGGTGTGAAGGCGCCCGGTAGAGAGAAGACCACCACCGTCTTTCCCTTGAAAATATCATCTGTTGTGATGTCTACCCATTCATGGCCATCGCGGGTATGGAAGGTTGCCTTTGGTACACTCTGGCCAGTTTTATCTTTTAACATCGTCATTTCTCCTGGGCTCGTTATCGATGCCTCGACAAATTAAGAAGGTACTATGTAGAAAGGAAGTTGACTTGCTTTATTCAACTCAACTTAGATATGGGCGCTCAGCTCATCAACCAAATGGATTGTTCGAATCATGTTAATTGGTTTTGCCGATGATTGTCCAGTCATATCAGCCCCAGCCTCTAGTGTTCTGCTGCGGAAGTCGCGAGACCGTTTGCCGTCGTTGTCGTTGTCGGCCTTGTTCGTAAGCTCGGCCAAGACTTAGGGTTAGCCTCGAAAGCCTCAGAGACTGTATGGGAACTAAACCACTGATTTGGCGTCTAAAAAATCTGAAAAACTAAACGATTTAATACGATTTTCCCTTTTTTATTCGGAGAAATCAAGATGACTTCAGATAATGTTCATACACCTGTACGCTATCCAAGTGACCTGTCAGACGAAGAATGGGCAATCATCGAGCAAGTCTTGAACGAACTTGACCCGTATAAGACAGGGCGCCGCCGTGATTCGAATCTACGCGAGATTCTGAATGCCATTTTCTATTTGAATAAGACAGGCTGCCCTTGGCGTTATTTACCGAAAGATTTTCCTCCTTACACCCTTGTCAATTACTACTATAACAAGTGGACACACAGTGGTTTGCTGGAGCAGATCAATGCAGAGCTACGGGCGCGTTTGCGCCAAGTGAAAGGCCGAAATCCCGATCCAAGTGGCGCCATCATTGATAGCCAAAGTGTCAAAGGGACACCGGAGTCATCGGTCGAATCCGGCTTCGATGGTGGTAAGCTTGTCAAGGGCCGGAAGCGACATATCGTCGTTGATACAATAGGTTGCCTGCTTGTCGTCTACGTGCATGCAGCTAATGTGTATGACGGAAAAGCAGCTCGTGAAATTCTCACGCGTCTATTCGTGCTCCTGCAGAGTGTAAAGCATATTTGGGCTGATTGCGGCTATATGGGCAAAGAGCTTTTTAATTGGGTATTATCTGAATTTAATTGCACCCTCGAGATTGTAAAGAGGCAGAAAAGAAAGAAAGGTTTTCATGTATTGCCGCGTCGCTGGGTCGTGGAGCGCACATTTGCTTGGCTTGGCCGGTCTCGTCGACTGAGTAAAGATTATGAAAGAGAACCGAGATCAAGTGAGTCACAGGTCTATCTTGCATCGTCACGTTTATTGCTTCGTCAAATTTGTAATAATCAAATAGCTTATGAGTAGACTATTCGAATTTATTGCGTTATTTAGGTCGAACATTAAAGAGAATAGTTTTCATACAGCGTCTCAGTATTTTAAATTTAAAACCAACGTCTTACGGATAAGCCCAACGCATCCGCTAGTCAGTTGGTCGGAGTCATGCACAAGGCCGTCGTTGTCGTGGTCGTCAACGATAGCCCACGATGAGCGATTACGACAATGACAGACAGCAGAAATGGTAGCGGGACATCCGCACCGTTGCACTAGTGTGGCTATATCGAACTCCGAGGCGCCTGAACCAAGGCCCATCTATAACCGAATCAGTAAAGCCAGGCCAGCCAGCATGACAACGCTGCCAACAAGCCGCTGCACCAGATGTTGTTCCCCAAAGAACCAATGGCCGAGCAGCACCGAGAACACCCCACCCACGCGCTTGGCAGCCATGGCATAAGATGCAAGGGTAAGGCTGAGCACAATCTGATCGGCGATGCGCATCAGCGCGAATAGCAGGCCAAGCAACAGCAGTGGGCGTAACTCCCGGCGCAGATTGCCCGGATATACCTCACGGTAGAAGCGACGGTCTTGCACGCTGAACAGCACGAACAGCAGGATTGGATTGATGATGGCAACCACCACCGCGAATGACAGTGGGTCGCTCATCTGTACGCCGAGACGCCCGAGCGTGGACGCGGCTGCAAAGCAAAAAGACGCGACCAATGTGAACCGGGCGCCAGGTTGCGTGAACAAAAGCCGCAGGGGCTCGATCAGGCTGGTCTGTTCGCGCTCCACGCTAAGCAAATAGGCTCCCAGCATCAAAAGACCTAATCCGAGCAGGCCGAGGTTTCCAGGTAAATCGCCGATAACCAGCCATTCGATGATCACGACAAAGCCCGGTGTCAAGGTCATCACGGGTCCAACCAATGAGACTTCGCTGCGATGGATCGCGGTATTCAGGGCCCAACCGCCAAGTCCCGAGATACCACCACCAAGCAGCACCGCGGTAATGAACAGCGGTTCGTGTAGCGGAAAATTATGATTCCATACAATCAGCGGCAATGTCACAATCAGACTTGCCAGGTTAACGTAAAGTGTTAGAGTCCGTACCGAGAAGCGAAGACTCAGATGCTTGGTGACCGCAAGCCGAGAGGCATGAAAGAACGCCGATAACAGCGAGAACAGGATCCAAAAGGGTGCAAAAGCGGCGAACTCCATCGGGATCAGATCTGGCCTCGCACAAAGCCCAAGAATCGCATGCCGGCAACACCAAAATTGGAGCTGAGCAGGGATAACAACACTGCCAACGAATTCGGCCGAATCACACTAGACAAAGGACGCGACCAAGACCGGGCAAACCGCGACCGACATTAACCTGACTCCAGTGCTGGCGACTGTAAGTCGCGCACCAATGCGGTGATCAGCCGCCCGGACAATCGGTTGAAGGCTGCAACCATAGCTGCCGGGGTCGTGCGCCCTAGGGAATTGACGGCGGTTGGTTCAAAGCCAGCATAGGTTTTGGAAGCAAGCAACTGGCGACTCTTTCCGCTGACCAAGGCGATGGAAAACTCGGCAGCAACCTGAGGCGGTTGATTCGTTGGCAGATGCTCGAAGCGCGTCAACTCACCGGTCAGCAGATAGTCGGCGCGGGCGGGATCACCAGCAGTGATGATATTCTCAAACACCCGCGCCGCGCGCAAAGCTGCCAAGATGTCGTCAGCGATGGCGCGCGCAGGTACATCTTCCCACAGATATTCACTATAACGCTGGACTTGGAGCGGATCTGCGGCGGTTCGGTAAACGATGCGGCTTCCGCCAATAAAGCCCCGCGCCGCCAGCGGACTGACGCGCAATGTGCCTGGGATAGTCCGCAAACCGGGGCTGGTGACGATTTCCGAGGCTAGAGTGAAATAAACATCGCGGATGCGCTCACTACCACCACAGCCGCTCGCGGACAAACCTGACCAAAGGCTCGCCATTACCGCCGCAAGCAGCCAAAGCCGCAGCAAGCGCCACGCCCTGAACCGTGCCCATGATTGCCTCAGCGTTCGAACCATGGCGAGGGCTCGTTTTGCTGTTTATTGAAAAGCAATGACTTCGGGTCTTGGCGCAGATCCCCAGACAAAGCGGCCAGATTGCGAGAAGCGGTTTCGATATTGGCCATGATGGGCGTAAGTGCAGCTGCCAATTCTTGCAGCAAGTATTGAGTATCCTCCAGCGATGCGGACAGGGCAGGCTCGCTTTGGTTTACAACTCGTCGCAAATCTTTCGCTAGGGAATCATAGGCTTGCAGCGCCTTACTCAACTCAGTGCTGCGTTCGGGAAACGTGCCGGACAGCTGTGCCAGGTTGCCGGTTATTTCCTGCACCGCACTGAGGATGGCGCCGATTTTTTCCGGATCGACAATCTTGTCAACATCGTTGCTGATCTGTTTAAGGCGATCAACCACTTCCGCGAGACTCTTGCCCATGTCGGCATTGCCCATGCCGCGAGGTTCAGCACTATCATCGCCAGCTTTGCTCGTGCCGATTAATCCCTGGATGCGTTGCTGTATCTGGATCAGGGTTGGGCGAATGGTTTCATCAATGGCGATCTGTGCCTGCTCCAGCACGGATGCAATCTGCGCGGCCAAGTCGGGCTGACGTTCCAGGGTCAGGATCAAATCGTCCTGCTGAAGTGTACCTGCTTCGATGCTCGGATAAATGCGAATCACATTGCCCTGCAATAGCCCGCCGGGGGCGAGCTGCGCCTTGCTGTTTGGCGGCACTGGCCAGTGGTTTTGAATGCGTAACGTGGCCCGAAAGCAGGGCAGATCGGGAGCCCGTGGCTGATTGGGCAGGGGACAGTCGGTACGGTCGCGGTCATCGCTGAATACTGGATCGAGCGCCTGCACAGAGCCGATGACAAAGCCCTCTTGGAGTACATCGATGCCTCGATCAAGCCCATCTGCGTCGAGAAAATAAGCGCGCAGGCGATAGCCACCGAACAGTCCCGGCGACAACAATATCGAGGTTCCTACCGCGACCAATGCCATGGCCAAAACGAAGCTCCCGGCCAGCAGTAGATCTCGGCGCTGGCCACGCGCCGCGCGTTTGCCGGGGGCGCCCACCTCGGGCGGCGAATAGAGACGTTCCAGTCGGCTCATGCAAAATCTATTTCGTCAGGGTATAGCGTAAGACAGCACCATGGCAAACATCGGGCAAACATCGGGCAAACATCGCCTGTCCACGGCCAAGGCTGGTTTGTGCATTCGACAAGCAGGTTTTGTACGCGCCTGTCAGCAGCCGATCGATCCTGTCCATGCACCAACTATGCTGTTTGCACTTCCGGCCTTGCCCATGCTTGTTTTCTCAAGGCCGCCCCTCCACCACATAACGCAATTCGATGCGTTCCTCCAGCGCTTCCCTCAGCGCCTCGCGCGAGCCGTCGAATTTAACCCGGCCGCCGTCAAGCACGACAACACGGTCGGCATTGCCGAGAGTTCCGATGCTTCTGCTGTCGGTGGTAATCAGAGTCAGGCCGCGTGCCTGCTGTTGCACTTTCAGCATGGCAAAGATGTCACGCACGGCGATCGGATCCAAACCATCAGTCAGTCCATCCCAAACCAGTAAATCGGGCTGATGGATCAACGCTCGGCCCAATTCCACCCGCCGGCGTTGGCCAAGGGATAGGGAACGCGGTCGGTGATTCTCCATACCATCTAACTGCAATTGAGTCATCACCAGGCGAGCCGCGCGTGTCATTTTCGTGCGACTCATGCGTGTTGCTCGCAGCGGCAGCAGCAGATTCTCCAGTACCGTCAGCCCATCGAGCAAGGAGCCGCGCTGCAACACCACGCCGATGCGTCCGCGCAACGCGCCCATGGCGCGATCATCAAGGGCAGCCAAGTCGAGCCCAAACAGACGCACAAGTCCAGCCGAGGGCATGTCCAGCCCAACCAGCAACCGCATCAGTGCTGTTTTTCCAGACCCATTCGGGCCGATCAGCAACAGACCTTCGCCCCGCGCAACTCGCAACGAAACATCATTGAGAATGCAATGCGTATTCACATGCTGAAACAGATGCTCCAGCACGACCAATGACTCATGCACAAGCCCGGCATTTAGGCATATCTCATGCTCCGCCTCGATGCGTACAGCGTTCTGCAGATCCACGAATACCCGCCTATGCACCAATCAGTATCACGGCCATAGCGCAAACATCAAATCAATCAGCAGAATGGCTGTGACCGCGCCGATCATGGTCTGGGTGGCAGCTCGGCCAATGCCATCGGGATCGCGACCTGCCATGCTGCCGTTGACAGTCGCGATCAACGCAATGATGACAGCAAATAACAAGGGCTTCACCAAGGCTTCGATCAGGTCTGCCAACCTCAGTGACTGCCTTAGCGCATTGGCCAGGTCGGCGAGATGAATATCAGACGCCATCAGCAGCCACAGCAGGGCGACGCCAAGCGTTACCAGGCTACCCCAGATCGCAAATGCAAACGACATCGCCAGCATTGCTAATAGCGCAGGGGCAGTGGAGAAAGTGATCGGGTTTATGCCACAGACCAAGAGCCCGTCCATCTGGCCGCTGACCGCCAGCGTCGCCTGGCGAACTGCCAACGCCACACCAGCGCGGCCGGCAACCATGATTCCGACCAACAACGGTATCAGTTCCATGATTAGCCCATAGCTGATAGAGCGCAACACCAGTAATGGTAAATCGAAGTTGTCCAGAACTGCCGCTGCCTGACGACCAAGGATCAGCCCCAGGGCTGCCATCACCAGCGTGATTGCCGGTAGGATGGAAAGTCCTGACTGACGCAGTGCCGCAGCAAAAAGCGGCAGATCGAGACGGTCGCGGCCGATGAATATAAAAAGATAGTGCACAAGGCATAGCTTTAATGTCACTGCCGCAAGACCGAGTCTTTCGATCCAGCCAAATGCGATGGCGCTATCCAGCACGTGTCGATGACGGGCGCTGACAATCCTCATCAGATACTCGCTGATGTTCTTTCTGTTAATTGCTTTTTGTCTGTTGCGATCGCATGGTAACCGAACCAATCCTGTTCACCAAATCATTCATCAGTTTTGCGATGAACCGCATCGTTACCCAACGTTGCATCGCTGCCAAAGTGGTCCAGTTCCAGGCGCCTAACACGCTCCAAGGTCATCTCCAGCAGTTGCCGATTGAATGAAATGAGATCTGCAACCAGACCAGCCAGGAAGGTAATAAAGCCGAGGATGACCAAAACGCCGCCGAGCACTAGGGATTGTACGTGCCCGGCGCCACCTTCGGTCACATAGAAAAACAGAAAACGGAGGATAGGCAGCGCACCGAGAAGCAGCATCGCGGCACCAATAAAAAAGAACATTCGCAGCGGCTGATACATGGCATACATGCGCACCATGGTACCCAGCGAGTTTTTTATGAAATGCGGGATGCTCTTAAACAGGCGAGAATCGCGCGTTTTGGGATTGGTGCGGACATGTACCGAGTCGACGGCGAGTTGGCGCTTGCCAGCCTGGATCACGGTCTCGATGGTATAGCTGAAAGATGAAACGATATTGAGGCGAATAGCGGCCTCTCGTGAAATGGCACGAAAGCCGCTTACCGTATCAGGCACCCAAATGCCGGCAAGTCTGCGCACGACGCCGCTGCCAAGATACTGCAAAAGCCTCTTGATCGGCGAGAAATGCGGGATGCTGTTCGTTTGGCGGTCGCCGATGACCATATCCGCTCTGCCGGCGAGGATAGGCTCAATCAACTTCGGGATGTCCGCGCCAACATATTGGTTGTCGCCGTCAGTATTGACGATAATATCGGCGCCACGCACCAAACAAGCATCGAGCCCCTTACGGAATGTGCGGGCAAGGCCGAGATTACGCTTATTACGAATGATGTGGTCGACGCCGATTTCGCGGGCAATATCGACGGTATGATCTCGGCTGCCATCATCAATGATCAGCACCTCTACTTTATCGATACCGGTGATCTCTCGCGGAATGTCTGCGATAGTCTCCGGGAGGGTTTTTTCCTCATTGTAGCAAGGAATTTGGACGATGAGCTTCACGTGAGGTCCGTAACTGTTGGCCTGGACAAGGAATGGTTTGTCTTTTCATTATCAAGTAGCTATGAGAGCCTCGCCCAACCTTGCCAGCATGGTCAGGAATCTATTTCCTACACTTCTACAGTGGGCAGGAAGACGCTGGCAAACCAGTTCCTGAACGTCTAATATCTGTCCCCATTTTATCGATGACCGTAAAGGGGCAGTTGGCTTCTGGGGATATCACGCAGCATCGGGGCTTGGCGATCTTTTACGGAGAGCAATGGTGCGTCTGTGTTCGGCCAGTCAATGCCGATCTCCGGATCGTCCCAGCGTACTCCAAATTCAGTCTCAGGGTGGTATTGATCGGTGCATTTATAACTGAACAGGCTGGTCTCGCTAAGCACGATGAAGCCGTGTAGGAAGCCCTTTGGAACCCAAAGCTGGCGTTTGTTATCACCACTGAGATAAGCGCCGGTCCAGCGTCCGAAATGGGGTGATCCGCGACGCACATCGACAGCCACGTCAAATACCTCACCTTGGATGACTTGTACCAGTTTTCCCTGGCCAAACGGGTGTTGAATATGTAGCCCACGTAGGATGCCACGGCTGGAGAAAGACTGGTTATCCTGTACGAAGTCTTCGTCTATACCTGCTTCAGCATAACGTTGACGTTGCCAACTCTCATAAAACCAACCGCGCGCGTCGCCAAATACTTTGGGCTCGATTAACACTACATCAGGCAATTCGGTGGTGATAATCTTCATGATTGCCGCTCTTGCTGTAATAGGCCGAGCAGGTATTCGCCATAACCGCTTTTGCGCAGGGGCTCAGCTAATTTAATGAGGGCTTCAGCGTCGATCCACTGGTTCTTGAATGCAATCTCCTCTGGCGCGCAGACCATCAGCCCTTGACGTATCTCGATCGTTTGAATGAAATTGGCAGCCTGGATCAGTGATTCGTGGGTGCCAGTATCAAGCCAGGCAATGCCGCGACCAAGACGCTCGAGATGCAGGTCACCGCGACTGAGATAAAGTTTGTTGAGGTCAGTGATCTCGAGTTCACCCCGGGGCGAGGGCTGCAGGGTCTCGGCCATGTCACAGACGTGTTGATCATAAAAGTAAATACCGGTTACGGCATAATTGGACTTGGGTCTGGTCGGCTTTTCCTCTAAACCAATCACCTTACCATCAGCAGCAAACTCCGCCACGCCATAGCGTTCGGGATTCTTTACCCAGTAACCGAATACGGTTGCACCAAGCTCGCGTTTGTTGACTGTTTCCAAGGTGCTCACCAGACCACTGCCATAGAAGATATTATCTCCCAGAATCAAACAGGATGGATGATTGTCGATGAATGCGCGACCGATAATAAAAGCCTGAGCCAAGCCACCGGGGCTTGGCTGTGTTGCGTAGTCGAGTCCGATACCCCACTGGTTGCCGTCGCCGAGCAGATCACGGAAGGATATGGCATCGCGCGGCGTGGTGATGATCAGGATCTCGCGGACTCCTGCCATCATCAGCACTGCCAATGGATAGTAGATCATTGGCTTGTTGTAGATTGGCAATACTTGTTTGCTGATGGACAGCGTCAGCGGATGCAGCCGCGTGCCGGAGCCACCCGCTAGAATAATGCCTCTTCGTTGTGTGCCGGTTCGGTTCATTTAAAACTTACAATGCTTGCTTGGTTGCCAAGGCGCTGGCCACGGTAACTGCCATCTGTAACGCGGCGACACCATTGTTGGTTGTGAAGATACCAGTTCAGCGTGCGGCGCATGCCACTTTCAAACGTTTCTGTCGGCTTCCAGCCCAGTTCGCGTTGCAGTTTGGAGGCATCGATAGCATAGCGCAGATCATGACCAGGGCGATCAGCGACAAATTGCTTGAGCTGGCCGTGCGGGCGATACGGGGAATCCGGCAACGCCTCGTCGAGTAGAGAGCACAGGGTGTCAACCACCTCCAGGTTCGCCTTTTCGCTGTTCCCGCCGATGTTGTAAACCTCCCCAGGACGACCCGCTTCCAGCACGCGCATGATGGCACGACAGTGATCCTCCACATAGAGCCAGTCACGCACATTGGAGCCATCTCCGTAGATAGGCAGAGGCTCGCCAGCGGTGGCCTTGGTAATAATCAATGGAATCAACTTTTCCGGGAACTGGAATGGCCCATAATTATTCGAACAATTGGTGGTCAGGACGGGGAGGCCGAACGTATGATGCCATGCGCGGACCAAGTGGTCCGAGGCGGCCTTGGATGCAGAATAAGGGGAGTTAGGTGCGTAAGGAGTCGTTTCGGTAAAAGCACCGGTTTCGCCGAGGGAGCCATAAACTTCATCAGTTGAGACGTGCAGAAAACGAAATCTTGCCTTTTGCGTCTTATCAAGAGCGTACCAATAGGCGCGAGTACAGTCCAGCAAGTTAAATGTACCCACAACATTGGTTTCGATAAAAGCGGCGGGACCGTCGATCGAGCGGTCAACGTGACTCTCAGCGGCAAAGTTGACCACGGCATCCGCTTGGTATTCGTGCAACAATTTCGGGATAAGCTGCAGATCACCGATGTCGCCATGGACGAAGTGATGGCGCGGATGATTCATGATCTCTGCCAAGGTATCCAAGTTACCAGCATAGGTGAGCTTGTCCAGGTTGACGACATGCAGATCCGACTGCCCCAGCATCTGACGAACAAAATTGCCGCCGATAAAGCCGGCACCGCCGGTAACAAGAATTGTTTTCATGAAGATAGGATTTTGTGGTTATCGCTGGCAGCGCAAACACCTGGTTGCGGAATCGCGTCGAATGGATAAAGGCTTTGATGATATCAGGTCAATTTGCATAAATAGCCGGACTCAACGCACGGCGGCTGTTATCGGGAGCGTCGAACGTCGATGACTTCCGAAAGCTGTCGCAATCTACCGATCAGCTTGTCGAGCTGTTTTGCATCGGTCACTTCAATTGTGAAACGCATGCTGGCGACATCACTGGTGGGGTCCGATTGGGTATTGGTTCCGAGCACATTGGCATCGGCATCCGCCAACACCGATGAAATATCGCGCAGCAATCCTTTACGATCAGCGGCGACGACCACCAGATCCACTGGATATCCAGTATCTGGTGGCTGCTCGGCCCAATCAACATCGAGCAGGCGCTCACGATCGTCGTCGGATAAATTAAGTATATTACGGCAGTTTCGCCGATGTACGATCACACCGCGTCCGCGGGTGACAAAACCAATCAGCCGATCATAGGGCACTGGGCGACAGCAAGTGGCCATCTGTGTCATCAAGTCTTCGACACCTTCCACAACAACATCGGAGCGCCCGCTCCTGGCTCGCGAAGCCATTTGCCTGGTTGACGGCTTGCCAGGCGATATTTGCTTTTCAGCCTCCGAGCGCTCGTGGCGGGGCTCACCGATCTGTCGGGCCAGATGTCCAACAGTAACGTCGCCACGGCCGAGAGCGGCGAGCACATCCTCGCCCCGGTGTAGGTTGTAACGAGGAGCAATCTTATCGAGTTCGGGCTTGGCATCAATCCTAAGGCGCGCCAGTTCTTTGTCAAGCAAACTACGGCCGTCGGCCATGTAGCGATCATAGTCCTGTAATTTGAACCATTGACGCACGCGGTTGCGGGCGCGCGAGGTGACCATGTAGCCGTGATGCGGGCTCAGCCAGTCCCGGCTCGGAGTGGCATTCTTTTGCGTCAAAATCTCCACTGTCTCGCCGCTCTCAAGCTGGTAGTTGAGTGGCACAATACGCCCGTCAACACGAGCACCGCGACAGCGGTTGCCGACCTCGGAATGAATAGCATAGGCAAAGTCCAGTGGAGTAGCGCCTTTGGGCAATTCGATCACCTTGGCTTGTGGCGTAAGCACGTAGACATGCACCGGCTCAAATTCGGCTTTGAAGCGTTCGCCAACATCGCTGGATTGATCGCTCTCGTTCTTCAATTCAAGCCAGTTCCGCATCCAAACCACGCGACGCTGGAAGTCGGGATCGTGGCCCTTGGCTTCTTTGTAAGCCCAGTGCGCAGCAACGCCGAATTCGGCATGATGGTGCATATCGAGGGTGCGTATCTGCACCTCCAACGGCTTGTCCTCGGGGCCGATCACCGCCGTGTGCAGAGACTGATACCGGTTGCCCTTTGGCGTGGCGATGTAATCGTCAAATTCCCGGGGAATATGCTGCCAGAGACCATGTACGACGCCGAGTACCATATAGCAGGTGGGAATATCCCGTACCATGACCCGCACCGCGCGCAAATCGAATATCTCCGCAATGTCGACACCCTTGCGTTGCATTTTGCGCCAAATGCTGTAGATGTGTTTCGGGCGGCCGCTAATATCAGCCTTGATGCCGACCCGCTCGCACTCGATACGCAGGGTTTCGATGACACGTTGGATATAATTCTGGCGCTCCTCGCGGCGCTCGCTGAGTAGTTCGGCGATACGCCGATACTCGTCCGGCTCGAGATAGCGCAAGGATAGATCTTCCAATTCCCATTTCACCTGCCAGACGCCAAGACGATTCGCCAGCGGAGAATACACATTTCGGGTATCAACAGCCAACTCCCGCTGTCGTGCCGCCTGTAGTCCCTTTGCCATGCGCATCAGATGTACCCGCTCCGCCAGCACCACCAGCACCGCACGCACATCCTCGGCAATACCAAGCAGCAGACGACGCAGGTTTTCTTCGTGTTCATGTTGATCCTTATCCGAAATGACACGGTCGATGTTGGTAAGCTGACCGATGCGGCCAAGATCCGCGACCAAACCGGTCAGCCCCCCGCCGAAGCGGGCGGTGAGCTCAGCTTTGGTAACGCCATTGCGTCCCAGACAGCCATTCAGCACCGCCGCACACAGGGTATCAGCGTCCATGCGCAGGCCGAACAAAATGTCTGCCGTGGACATGCGATGGCGCGCCTCGGTCTCACCGGTCTCGAGCATATGCCCAGAGCGACACGCGATCATCAATTCGCAAGCGGCACTAATGCGCGAACATTCGTCCGCATCGTAGTGTGACGCAAGGGCGGCGATCCAGTGGCGGCTGGCTGCCCAGTCGTCCGGCTCCGTATCAGGTAAGCGAGAGGTGTGAGTGACCATGTTCCGGCAGCCAGCAGCAGGAGATGAAACCGGTGCAGCACTTCGCTGTTAATTGCTCCCAGGCCATTAGGCTGCGCAAGTATTCGTGGGGTTCGGGATCGGGGTCGCTGTCGGTATCGGTATCGAAATTGGCGCCTCGTGCCTAACACCGAGGGTTTGTAGACGCGGAATCTTCGATCCCGATCCCAACCAGAAGCGCATCCTTACGGCCACTGGGCACAGCATCCTGCACACAGGGCTCGGAGCTTCACAATCGCCATAGATAGTTTCCTAATCAGTCAATTACATGGCTGACCAGTCCGTCGGCGAGCTTCGGTTCGAACCAGGTGGATTTGGGTGGCATGACTTGGCCGGCATCAGCAACTGCCATCAGGTCGTCCATACGCGTGGCATGCAACGAAAAGGCGACTCGCATCTCACCCGAGTCGACACGGGCCGCAAGTCCGTCGAGCCCACGGATGCCGCCGACGAAGTCGATACGCTGATCACGCCTCGGATCGACAATACCGAGGATCGGTTCGATGAGGTTGTCCTGCAACAGGCTGACATCCAGCCGTGCCACCGGGTCATCTGAAGGAATGCGTTGCGAGTCCAGCACGAGTCGATACCAATGCCGGTCAAGGTACATGCCGAACTCGGCCGGAACAGCTGGTTGCACCGGGGTATCGCTGGACTGGATCTGAAATGCTGCGCTCAGACGCTGCATGAAGTCCGCCGTATCAAATCCGTTCAGGTCTCGCACCACTCGGTTATAAGGCAGGATCTGCATCTGATGATGAGGGAAGATCACCGACAGGAAATACTGATGGCTGGCATCCGCGGTGGCATGTTGGGGTTTATCGGGGTTTAACTCCGGCCCTCTCCGGTCGGCTGCAATGCGCGATGCCGCCGCCGAGCGGTGATGGCCATCGGCCACATAGAGAGCATCAAAGGTATCGAATCTCATGCTCAGCCAACGAATGGTTGCAGCATCATCGATGCTCCAAATTTCATGGCGCACGCCATCCGCGCCGGTCAGGTCCACTTCAGCCACGGCGTGGCAGCTTTGCGCTAATCTGGCGTCGATCTCAGGGTCGGCCTGGTAAACCAGAAAGACGGGACCGGTCTGGGCGTCAAGTGCAGCGATCTGACGTACGCGATCGTCCTCTTTTTCTGGGCGCGTAAACTCATGCTTTTTGATACGTCCGGCATCGTATGCGGCAACGGATGCAGTTGCCACCAGGCCCGTCTGCCTGTGCTCGCCCATGGTGAGCCGATAAACGTAGTAGTGCGGTTCAATATCGCGCATCAAGACGCCTTTGGCAAGCATGCGGTCCAAATTCTCGCGAGCCTTGGCGTAAACCGTAGGGCTGTAGGGGTCAGTATTCACCGGCAGATCTACTTCGGGCCGAGAGATATGCAAAAAGCTCCAGGGCCTGCCTTCGACCATGCGCCGGGCTTCTTCGGCATTCATCACATCATAGGGCGGAGCGGCCACTTCGGCGGCGCGGCCGGGTGCCGGCCGCAGGCCTGCAAAAGGTTTGATCAGGGACATAACAACAAGGATTTTCCAGTATTTGGTTGTCGCGGACGAGAGCTGGCCTGACGAAGCGTTGCATGGCTTCGAATTGGGTGTTTGCCGCTTGCCGCGTGCGATTGTTTATTCACCGCGCTGGCGGCGCATAGAGTAATCCGCCCTGATTCCAGAGCGAATTGAGGCCGCGCTTGATGTTGAGCTCGGACGCAGCTCCAAGGTTGCGCTCAAACATCTCTGCATAATTGCCCACCTGTAAGATCACGCGATAGCCCCATTCCTTCTCGATGCCCAGCGCAGTTGAGGTTTCGCCATCAAGATCGAGCAATGTGCGCACTTCTTGGCTTGTGGCGCGCGCCCTGCTGGTAAAAACATTGTTGGAGTCAATGCCCAATTCTTCGGCGTTGATCAAAGTGTAGAGGGTCCAGCGCACCAAGTCGAACCAACGGGTTTCGGCCTTACGCACGGCAGGACCAAGGGGCTCCCTCGAGATGACCTCCGGCAAAATGCGCTGACCATGCGGTTCTTTGAGAGTAGCGCGCAGTCCGTACAGCTGTGAGCGATCGCTGGTCAACGTTGAACATTTACCAGCAAGGTAGGCTTTCTGTGCGCTTTTGATATCCGGAAAAAGGTTCATTTGCATGCGCATCCGATGGCGGGTGAAATAGCGACGCGCATTGTCCATGCTGGTGGTACCGTCAATTGCACAGATCTTGGCTCCATCAAGTTCTAATGTGCTGAATAGGCTGGTGGTGCGCGGGACCATGAATGCTTGTCCATCGAAGTAGAGGATGCCGACAAAATGGATACCCGCAGTGAGATCGCGGTACCCGGTCCAGGTTGTGTTGCGAGCGAGCAGATCCACCCTACCGCTGCGTAATGCAGAGAAGCGCTCCTCGGTATTGAGTGGAATGAAAGACACCTTGTTCGCATCGCCAAGAGCGGCAGCTGCAACGGCACGGCAAAAGTCAACATCTAGCCCACTCCAAACACCACTCTTCAGTAATGACAAGCCTGGCGCATCGCCATTGACCCCACAACGTAATTTACCGTTTGCTTTGACCTCATCGAGAGTATCGGCGCCCGCCACGACGCAAAATAAGCTCGCCGCCCACAGCAAAACTGCCAACAACGACCTAAACGATCTCAAGGCAGTGCATGATCGCGCCAAATTCATCATTATCATCCCCTGATCAGCTGTCTGTTCGATCATATTCGTCTTTTCTCATGACTCTGGAGTGTGCTGACACACATGCTGCAAGGATGCAGAGGGCCTGGCCTTTAACACCATTACCAACGAAACAAAGCCCACTGCGGCACATTGTTTTCGGCACCAGGTGTTCCACGCCGCCAAGCCATTTCCCCGGAGCCATCTTCATCCACCAGATAGTACGGAGGCCCCACGACCGGTGTAATCTTGATCATATAGGTATTGTTGTTGACGCTGTATTTCTCGACCGTTCGATTGTCGAATTCCTGAACCGTGATCGCGGGCCTGATATCGGCTTGGGTCACCCGCAGGTCGAGATCCCCGACGGCAATCTGGGCGCTCGAAAAGGAATGGAAAAAAGCGAGGATTGGGGTTGCGATCAACCATCGATAGCGCATGATAGGGCTTTCCGACGATGACAATCCTGCAAGTTTAACAGGAAGCCAGATCCTGAACATATAGCGGTTGTCGGCCGTGCGCTGAATTCACCCGGATTGCATGATGCGTATCAGCCTCAGGCTCGATCGAGTCATCACCGGCTCATGGTGCCAGCCATCATCGTATTTTCCACCCCGAGTACAATGCCTAAAACATCCGCTGCCCTAAAATATCCGATGTCATACGACGTCGCTGAATTGTGACCTGTCGCGCAGCCCGTGCCAAGCCGAGAATTTAGACTGGAGGTGAGTATTCCAACAATGTTGGGACCGAACAGCATCGGAAAGCCCAAGTAGCAACCATTGAATGTGCCGATTCCACAATGATGATTAGCTGGACTGATGAATAACTCCCTCACAATATCGACCCATTTCACAACCAAAATAACCAAAATGCCGCCTATCGACTCCAACTCTGCTGACCTTGGGACAACGCCTTGCGCAATCGATCGAGTTACGCCTCACGGCATTGCATTGCTGTGCCTTGTGTGGGAGACACCATAGGCAGACTCGGCATTTCGTGCGTTGTTGCTGGATGGCACGCGCCAGCCATGACAGTGGTCATTGGATGTCTGGTCGGAGCTGCTGCTGATCGAACTACGCGAGTCAGCCTACGGAACGGCTTCGGTTCGCATCATCGCAGGAAGGGATCTGGAGCAGTATTGCGCCTTGGCGATTGGCGATCGCCGTGTGCTCGAAAGGCTCTATGCATGTTGGGCCTTGTTCATAACTCCGACCAAGTGACGAGCAGGTGCGCGGGGCTTTTCCGTAAGGTTTTGGTTTTAAGGTTAAAATACTGCGCCGTTCGAGGTTAACTCTCAAGGCTTGGCCGAGCTTATGAACAAGGCCACATGTTGCGACGACACGGAGAAATTTGCTTTAGTATACCAAGACTTGATCTTTGATAATCGCTGCGATCGCGCGGGTTGGCCGCTAGCGGTATGGGAGGAACTGATATGGCTGCAAGAGATATGCGATATGGCGATTGACATTGGTTTCGGCGCCCATGGCAGCTCGGACGCCGGCTAAAATTTCTAAGCGGCCTGCCGCAGCGCAGCCAGCGGTGGACGCACTAGGGCGCCGTAGGTACCCAGTGTTCCAGCAAGGCCGATCAATACACCACTGCCCAGCACCCCAAAGATCCAGAGCCAAGGATTCCAGGTGAACGGCAACCCCAAGAGCTCCTGCGCGAGTATCCATGCCGTGGCTTCGGCGAAGAGTGACGCGGTGAGACCGGCAAGCAGACCAACACTGGTAAACTCAACCATCAAGCCACGCAACAGTATGCGGCGCTCCGCCCCCAGCGTTCGCAACACGCCGTGTTCGACACGACGAACGGCCAGGCTCGCCTGAATTCCGGCATACATCACCAATAGTCCAGCGGTAAGGGTGAATATGAACACATACTCCACTGCCCGTATTCCTTGCTCAATGATGGCGCGTACCTGGGCAAGCAATGTACCAACGTCGATCAGCGTTACGCTCGGGAAAGCACCGAGCAGTTTTGGTACCAGCGATTCACGGTTTTTCGGCAGGTGAAAGCTGGTGACATAGGTAGCAGGCTCGTTACGCAGCAAAGCTGGTGGCGCGATGACAAAAAAATTAACGTTAAAGCTGTCCCATTGCACTCGACGCAGGCTGGTAACCTGGGCTGCGATCTCACGACCCGCAACCCAGAAGCGCAACTCGTCCCCGAGACTGATACCCAGGGTCTCTGCTAGTCCCTCCTCCACTGAGAATTGCGGTGATGCATCGGCATCGCTCCACCAGGAGCCAGCGACGATCTCGTTATCGTCCTGAATTCTTGTGGCAAAGCTCAGGTTGAACTCGCGCTCCGCGAGACGCTGGGCACGCGGCTGATCGAAATCGTCCGGTGACACGGGCTTGCCGGCAAGCTCGATTAGACGGCCCCGAATCATGGGGTAGATTCCCGAGCTTCGAAGGTCATTATCGGCGAAGAATCCAGCGAGGGAGTCTACCTCATGCGGTTGAATATTGATCAGAAACCGATCCGGCGCCTGTGCTGGTAGAGTTTGCTGCCAGCTACTGAGTAGGTCAAGGCGAACCACAGCCAACATCAATAAGGCTAGGATACCTAACCCGAAGCCGACAATTTGTAGAATCGATGCTGCCGGGCGGCGGGCAAGACCAGCCAGCCCAAGCCGCCAGATCCCGTAGCTGCGCGTAGATGCTAACCCGGCCAACCAAACTAGCAGCCCACCCAGGGCGAGCAGTGCGATTACTGCCCCTGTAACACCCAAGAGTAGCTTCCACGCTAATTCCGGGTCACCGGCCTGCCATAGCACTAGCAAGCCCAAGGCCGCAACAGCAGCCCCGGCGGCTAAGGCTACTGACATCCTCGGCGGACCTAGATCACGACGGAGCACACGTAATGGCGGTACTCGGGTCAGCTGCAGCAGTGGCGGCAGTGCGAAACCGGCCATGGCCACTAATCCGGTGCCCATGCCGACGCCGACGGGTTTCCATGAAGCCGCCGGCAGATCACTGCCAAACCATTCCTGCAGTAATAGGACCAGCCCCTGTTGGCCGATATAGCCGACGATGCAACCGACCAGACTGGCAAGCAGGCTGAAGAGCAATAAGCGTAATACGAATATGCGTGTGAGCAGGTGTCGCGGTGCGCCCAAACAGCGCATAATCGCTACTGCATCTGTCTGGCGCTCCACCAGCCTGCGGCTTGCCAGCGCAATCGCCGCACCCGCCACCAGCAGAGTGGTTAGGGCGGCCAGGTGTAAAAAGCGCGCGGCCCGCTCCACAGCCGACTCGAATTCCGGGCGCGCATCACGGGCGTCGATCAACCCGGCGTTGGCTGGCAGGCGCGGCTTGGCCCAAGCGGTAAATTCCTCAATGCTAGCAAGATCGCCCGCCACGAGTAATCGGTGGCGCACGCGACTGGCATCGCTGACCAGCCCGGTTGCACCCACGTCTTGCATCGCGATCATCACTCGCGGTGCAATCTGGAAGAAATTACCGCCGCGGTCGGGTTCGTAGATGATAAGCGCGTTCATCTTGAATTCTTGTTTGCCGAGTTGCAGCAGATCGCCAAGGACGGTGTTCAGAGAATGTAACAGCCGCTCCTCGACGCGAGCCGTACCAGACTCCAGCACGCCCACAGCGATTTGCTCTGGAGCATTGAGGCCTTGCCGCAACCGTAATTCACCGCGTAGGGGATAAGCGTCGTCTACAGCCTTTACCTGGACTAGTTGGCTCTGATTCCCCACCAGCACCACGCTCCGAAAAGTCAGCGTACGCGCCGTGCGCAAGCCCAAACGCTCAGCCCTGTCGGCGAATTCATCCGGGATTAGATCGGGGGCGTCGATGACCAGGTCGGCGGCAATCAATTCGCCTCCTTGGCGCTGCATGGCGCCTTCGATGCGATCGGTGAAGAAACCTACCGCGGTAATCGCGGCTACGGTCAGTATCAGTGCCGCGCCGAGAAGATAGAGATCGCCGCTGCGCCAGTCGCGACCCAGCAGCCGCATAGACAGGCTCCACGCGTTCATGGCAGTGGCTCCAGGTGACCATCTTGCATGAGCAGGCGCCGATTACAACGTGACGCCAGCGCATGGTCGTGAGTCACTAGTACGAGAGCGGCCTCTCGATCTGCGCGCAGCTCAAATAGCAGTTCGATAATACGCTCGCCGGTACCTTGATCGAGATTGCCAGTGGGCTCGTCAGCAAATAAGATTTGCGGGCTTGGCGCGAAGGCGCGGGCGATGGCCACGCGCTGTTGCTCGCCACCGGAGAGCTGCCGCGGATAATGCCCGGCGCGCGGTGCTAATCCGACTCGTGCCAACGCATCCCGCGCCAGGGACTTAATAGGTCGCATCGCCGCGCCATGCTTAGCCGCGTTGAGCTCTAATGGGAGTAGTACATTTTCCAGCGCAGTTAGTGTTGGTAATAGTTGAAAGCTTTGGAATACGAAGCCAACGCGCCCGCTGCGCAGTGCTGCCCGTGCATCTTCGTCCAGTAACGACAGCGACTCTCCGCACAATTCAATATGACCGCTACTTGCTTGATCCAGACCGGCCAATAATCCGAGCAGTGTGGACTTGCCACTGCCTGAAGCGCCGACAATGGCGACCGCTTCACCTGCATGAATCTGTAGATCCAGCTCGCTCAGGATGGTCAAATGCCCGCCCGGACCGGTAACATATTTTGACAGCCGTTCGGCGCGGCATAAGGTTGTGGGGGTACTCATGCGATTCTGGTTTCTATCGTGTCTAAAATACTATATGTTGATACTGGCGACTCTGGTCGCTTGGTCCGCGCTAACGATACAGGCGCAACAGGCTCCGCAAGTGCGGGTTCAGTTGCCCGATGAAAAATCGCCGGTATTACTTGTGCTCGGAGACAGCTTGAGTGCGGGTTATGGCATTTCATTAGCGCAAGGCTGGGTTACTTTGCTGCAAACACGCATCGAAGCGTTTGACTTGCCACATCGCGTCATCAATGCCAGCATCTCGGGTGATACTGCAGCTGGCGGATTATCGCGCCTGCCGAGATTATTGCGTGAACATCGCCCAGCAGTGCTTGTCATAGAGCTGGGTGCCAATGACGGGTTGCGCGGATTCTCGCCTAAACGTATTGAATCTACATTGGGTGCAATGGTTGGACTTGCTCAAGAGGCCAACTGTCGTGTGCTGATTGTCGGCGTTCGTCTTCCACCTAACTACGGTGCGGCTTACAGCGAGCGCTTTCAACGCATCTTTGTAAATGTTGCCAACAAGTTCGAGACTGCACTTTCAGCGCGTTTACTTGACGGGGTCGCAGAGCGTCCGGAGTTGATGCAGGCGGATGGTTTGCATCCTCTGGCAAGCGCCCAACCCAAGTTGCTGGATAATGTCTGGACCGACCTGCTGCCGTTATTACAGGCTACGGCCCCAGCAGTCGTGCAGCCAACGCAACGTTAATCTCGATCGCTGTGCACGGATGTTATTGCGCCGCTGTTCGTGGCCAAAGTCTTAATCAGAGTTTACAAATCGCTTTGTACTTCGCCTTTGCCGAGGAAGTTCCCGATGCAGAAAGTAACCATTATCGGATCGGGTTTTGGAGCCTTGACCTCGATCCATTGTCTACGTGATATTGGCTTCAAGGGGGACGTAACTGTTGTCAGTCCACGCGCCGAATTCGTTTACTACCCAAGCCTCATCTGGGTTCCATCCGGGCTTCGCTCAGGAGATGACTTACGTTTTGATCTCAAACCTTTTTTTCGCCGGATGGGCGTCACCCATGTCGCTTCCGAAGCAACTGGCCTGAGCGACGATGGCCGAACCCTGGAAACCACGACCGAAGAGATCGCCAACGACGGTTTGATCATTGCCAGCGGTGGGCGCTTTATCAAAAAACTGCCAGGCATCGAGCACGCGATCACCCCCTGTGAAGGTATTGCGGCTGCGCAACAGATCCGAGATCGAATAAGGGCGCTCGACGGTGGCACCATCGCCATGGGCTTTGCATCCAATCCGAACGAGCCCTCTTCCATGCGTGGCGGCCCAATCTTCGAGTTTTTGTTTGGACTGGAGCGCCAGCTGCGGCGCGAGGGCCGGCGTGAGCGCTTCCACATTGTTTTCTTCACACCAGCAGAACGGCCGGGTAATCGGCTCGGCCCAAAAGCCGTCGATAAATTGCTTGGCGCAATGGATCAGGCTGGCATCGAGGCGCATCTCGGGCACAAAATCAAAGGCTTCAGCGCCGATAAGGTCATCACCGAAGGCGGTGAGATCGCGGCAAATTTGATTATTTTCATGCCTGGAATGACCGGCAACCAGTGGTTCGACAACACCTCGTTGCCACGCTCTCCTGGTGGCCTGCTTCAGGCCGATGCTCTGTGTCGTGTGCCGGGCTTCGAACGTGTTTACGTGGTCGGTGATTCGGGTAGCTTTCCCGGCCCGGATTGGATGCCAAAGCAAGCACACATGGCGGATCTGCAGGCTAGGGCGGCGGCCAAAAATCTTATTGCTGAACTAGCCAAACGCGAGCCAACAGTCAGCTTTAACGTAGAACTCCTTTGCATCGTCGATGCTTATGACCGCGGCATGATGGTATGGCGTACTGATAAGCGTAACGTCGCTCTACCTTCGATGCGCATTTTCCACTGGCTTAAACGCGGATTCGAGTGGTGGTACCTGCGTCAGTATCGCTGAGATGTTCGCGCAAGATCCTCAATCCTCTGGGTGGTGCAGCAGGCATTGCCCGTATGAATCATCGTTAGTAAATGGGAGGTTGGCCATAGCGGCGATCCAGATCCCTCGCCAAGTCTTTGACGATTGCGCTGGCGGCATCGCCCCGACTTGATGTCCGCCCCTTGTAGCGGTCGTCAAGGCCAATTTCGCCGGTGCTCTTGCGTAGCGCCCTAACGCGCAACATTATCCGCTGCAATCCGTTGGAATCAGAACGACTCTCGATAATACTGGGTTCTATGATGATCTCGGACTCATTATTTTCGCTTGCCGAAGACAACAGCATGACGCTGGCAAAGATGCCAGCAGCATCAAGGCCCCTAACGATTTGCAACTGAATGCGCCTGCGTT
This sequence comes from Thiohalocapsa sp. PB-PSB1, assembly GCA_016745215.1. Taxonomy (GTDB): domain Bacteria; phylum Pseudomonadota; class Gammaproteobacteria; order Chromatiales; family Chromatiaceae; genus Thiohalocapsa. The sequence goes on along the minus strand of CP050890.1, from coordinate 6,319,906 downwards.
CACGCACGCCGATTGTGGCATCGCCGGATAGCCGGACAGGCGTGACCGCAGCAACGAACTGGCCTCGATAGGCCTCTTCATCACCCGAAATGGCGGTGGTGGAGGAGCAACCAGCCAGCAAACAGAGGATCAGTAGGGCGGCGAGGACGACACCAGGCACTCGAAGCATTGAGTTTCGCTCCTATCAAAAAAACAATAGACGGGTAGATGCGGTCGATCAATCTCGCAGACTGACTTGTCTGACGTGGTTACGATATGCTCGACATGGCTCATTCTCACCTGTTAGCTGACTGTTGCCAATGTCAGTCCAACCAAGTGTCAGCCCGTTGATTCGGCAATCCGATCGGCGGACTGCGGTTGTCAACGCATGCTGGATTTCAACCTGTATGAGTGGCGGCCCAAAGATAAAGCATAGCCGTGCGACGCTTATATGGCGGCAGTGAATCGATTTTGACCTTACCGCTGTCGCGGCGCATAATGGTCTGCTTGCCTTGTTTTCACCATCTCCTTGTCTCACCGTACTGGTCCGTTGAGAGGCCGCGGGAGACTACTGATCCTAGAGGAGTATCATGCGACATTATGAAGTAGTTTTTTTGGTCCACCCGAGCCAGAGTGAGCAGGTACCAGCGATGATCGAGCGGTATCGCAGCAATCTGGAGGGACGTGGCGGCACCATCCATCGCCTTGAGGATTGGGGTCGGCGGCAGCTGGCTTATCCGATTAACAAGGTGCATAAGGCGCATTATGTATTGATGAATATCGAATGCGATCAGGAAGCGGTGGACGAACTTGAAAGTGCATTTCGCTTTAACGACGCCGTGCTGCGTAACCTCATCTTGAAGCGGGAGCGTGCCATCAGTGACCCGTCTCCGCTGCTCAAGGACGAAGAGGACGAGGAGCGACGCCCGCCGCGTCGTGACGATGACGATGATGGCCGGGGCGAGCGACATCCGCGCCGCGATGATCGCGAGCGCAGCTCGCGTGAGTACGACGAGTAGATACTGCAATCGTATAGCAAGAGGAGACCGATACCATGTCCCGCTTTTTTCGCCGCAAACGTTATTGCCGATTCACCGCTGAAGGCATCACCGAAATTGACTACAAGGATTTGAACCTGCTCAAAGCCTATGTCAGTGAATCCGGCAAGATCGTACCAAGCCGTATTACGGGTACCTCGGCGCGATACCAACGTCAACTTGCAAAGGCGATCAAGCAGGCCCGCTTTCTGGCACTGCTACCCTATACCGACGGTCATTGATCCATGCTTATGGTCTTAAGCGGTGTCTGTCAGCTTTGTACAGCATTTGGCATGTGTTGAGGCCGGCCTTCTGCATCGAGTGGGCACTCGTATAGCCTGTCATGCTTGCACCTACGCTTCTTGAAGAATGCGAATGTCAATCCTGCATCATTCAGCAGTTCAATTTTCAGCAATCACCTCAGCCATTGCTCGAATCTGCACCCACACCCGATTTCTGATCTGATACTGGGGGAAACCCGTGGACATCATTTTATTAAAAAAGGTCGGTGGTCTCGGCGAACTCGGTGACAAGGTCGCCGTACGTCCTGGCTATGGCCGTAATTTCCTAATCCCGACCGGCTGTGCCGTTCCGGCAACCGAATCGAACCTAAAAGCATTTGAAGCACGACGCGCCGAACTCGAGGCCGAGGCCGCAGCTATGCTGGCCGAGGCTGAGGCACGCAAGGCTCGACTCGAGGGCACATCAGTCACCATTGCGCGCAAGGCTGGAGAGGAGGGTCGTTTGTTCGGCTCCGTGGGAACCAGCGACATCGCCGAGGCGTTGACTGATTCCGGAGTCGAAGTCGCAAAGAGCGAAGTGCGGCTTTCCGAAGGACCGTTCCGTGTCATCGGAGAGCATGAAGTGGAATTACATCTGCACTCCGATGTAGACGTAACGGTTCAGATTGAGATCGTTCCAGCGGATTGAAGCGCCAACTCGATTGATTCTTTCGCCCAGTAACAGGGAAAACAAGGGTTGACGAAGCAATAGCAAATAATCATCAGCGCCCTACAGGAAAATCCCTAAAAGATTGCTCGATGAGGTGGCTGCGTTTTCGACCAGGCTATCGATGCAACAGCATCTGATGCTCTATCCGATCGACTTGCTGCACTGCCGATTCGTTCACTGAGGAGCTTATCGCTTTGGAACCTGATCATGCGGATCTCTATGAAGGATTGCGCGTGCCGCCCCACAACTTGCAAGCAGAGCAGTCATTGCTTGGCGCCTTGATGCTCGAAAATAGCACCTGGGATCTGGTGGCGGACAAGGTTGGCGAAGAAGATTTTTATCGCCAAGAACATCGTTTGGTGTTTCGCGCTGTGACATTGCTTGCGGACGAAGACCAACCCTTCGATGTCATTACGCTTGCGGAGGCGTTGGAGAAGCGCAAGCTGCTCGACGAGGTGGGCGGTATGCCTTATCTCGCGGAGATTGATCGCAATACGGCTTCTGCCGCCAATGCCGTGCACTACGCACGCATCGTGCGCTTTAATTCAGTGCTGCGGCAACTGGTCAAGGCCGGCACCGAGATCAGCGATCTCGCGTTCGACACCCAAGGTCGCGGTGAGGCGGAGATCCTCGACATCGCCGAAACCAAAGTGTTCAAGATCGCCGAGCAGATGAACCGCGGTATCGGTTTCCGCTCCATCGAGAGCCTGTTGAAGCTCGCCGTGGACAGAATCGATGAACTGTTTCACCGAGATGAACCGATTACCGGCCTGCCCACTGGCTTCAGTGACTTCGACATGAAAACTTCTGGCCTACAATCGGCAGATCTGATCATCGTTGCCGGACGACCGTCGATGGGTAAAACCAGTTTCGCGATGAATTTGGTCGAGAATGTCGCCATCAAAACCGGTCGCGGTGTCGCGGTATTCAGTATGGAAATGCCCGGAGACTCCTTGGCAATGCGCATGATGTCTTCGCTCGGGCAAATCGACCAGCACCGGGTGCGCACTGGCAAGCTGACCGACGAGGACTGGCCGCGATTGACTTCGGCGGTCACCATGCTGTCCCAAGCACCCATTTACATCGACGATACCCCAGCACTGTCGCCGACCGAATTGCGTGCGCGGGTGCGTCGGCTGCAACGCGATCTGAAGCGTGAGCAAAAGGATCTTGGCATGATTGTGATCGATTATCTGCAACTAATGCAATCGTCGACCGAGGGCGAAAATCGAGCTACGGAGATTTCTGCCATTTCGCGCTCCCTGAAGTCCTTAGCCAAGGAACTGAACATTCCAGTGATCGCCTTGTCGCAGCTGAACCGGAGTCTGGAGCAGCGTCCAAACAAACGACCGGTGATGTCCGATCTGCGCGAATCAGGAGCCATAGAGCAGGATGCGGACTTAATTGTGTTCATCTATCGCGACGAGGTCTACAACGAAGATAGTTCGGATAAGGGCGTCGCTGAAATCATCATCGCCAAACAGCGAAATGGACCCATTGGTACCATAAAGCTGGCATTTCTCGGTAAGTACACCAAATTCGAGAATTTGGCTAGGGATCTGTATGGCGACTCAGGTTACTGATCGGTGAGCCAACGCCAGAAGAAGACCAAATCCAGATTCGTCTGCAGCGCTTGCGGCGCACAGTTGCCCAAATGGAGTGGGCAATGCCCCGACTGCGGCGCCTGGAATGCTGTGCAAGAGAGCATTCTATCGACGAATGAACCCACGCAACGCCTGCGAGGCTATGCTGGCACTGCTCCAGACGGAATAGGCGGACTGGTTCAGGCGCTGGCAACCGTATCACCAGAGCCGCAGCCGCGTCATCCATCCGGCATTGATGAGCTCGACCGGGTACTTGGCGGTGGTTTGGTGCCAGGCTCGATAATTCTGATCGGTGGTGATCCAGGCATCGGCAAATCAACCCTATTATTGCAGGCCGGTGCTACCTTGGGTGAACGTGAGTCCGTCCTTTACGTCACCGGCGAGGAATCGCCGCAACAGGTGAGTTTGCGGGCTCACCGCCTGAATTTACCAGGTGCAAATATCCAACTGTTGGCGGAGACCTGTGTCGAGCACGTTTTGGCCAGTGCGGACGTGCAGCGGCCGAGTGTACTGATCATCGATTCGATTCAGACCCTGTTCACCAATGCCTTGAGTTCGGCACCGGGCACGGTTTCGCAGGTGCGCGAGAGTGCCGCGCAACTGGTGCGCTACGCTAAGCAGACTGCCACCACGGTATTTTTGGTTGGTCATGTTACCAAAGAGGGCGCATTGGCGGGACCACGGGTATTGGAACATATGGTAGACACCGTGCTCTACTTCGAGGGGGAGCCTGGCAGTACGCATCGCTTGGTGCGCGCTGTAAAGAATCGCTTCGGCGCAGTCAACGAACTGGGCGTTTTTGTCATGACAGACAAAGGCCTACGCCAAGTACGCAATCCCTCGGCAATCTTTTTGTCACGTCACGATCAGCCCGTGTCCGGCTCGGTGGTGCTGGTCACCCGAGAAGGCACCCGTCCAATGCTGGTAGAAGTGCAGGCGCTGGTGGATCAGAGCCCGCTTGCCAATCCACGTCGTGTAGCCGTGGGCCTGGAGCAGAACCGCCTCTCCATGTTACTGGCAGTTCTACACCGCCACGGCGGCGTATCCATGTTTGATCAGGATGTTTTTGTCAATGTCGTCGGGGGTGTACGCGTCAGTGAAACAGCTGCTGATTTGGCTCTGTTACTGGCCGTGCTGTCGAGCTGGCGCGATCGTCCGCTACCTTTGGACCTGGCAGTGTTTGGCGAGGTCGGTTTATCTGGTGAAATTCGGCCGGTACCGAACGGCCCGGACCGATTGCGCGAGGCGGCCAAGCATGGCCTGCACCAGGCTATCGTGCCAAAGGCAAATGTTCCTAAAGGCGGCGTCAATGGGCTGGTGATTCAACCGGTGCTGTCGCTACAGGAAGCCATCAATTGTCTATGAACAAAATCTGAAGGCAACCATCGATCCTGTGATTCGTGTGCGACCCATCACTTTCCGGTTGTTGTTGAATCATTACTCAGGCGTTGCTCTTGGCAGGCATATCCAGATGCTTGACAGTCTTCACCGCTTTCTCATCGGTCTGCATGATTTCCAGCGGGTGTCCATCCAACATCAGGCTTGTGCCCGGCTGCGGAATGGTCTCCAGATACTCCAGAATGAGACCGTTCAACGTTTTTGGGCCATGCGTAGATAGGGTCCAGCGCATGGCTCGGTTCAACTCGCGGACGCTGATGGAGCAGTCGATCATCAGACTGCCGTCTTCGGCACGGTGGATGTCCGGATAAGAATCCGTGGGGTCAGTTGTGAATTCGCCGACGATCTCCTCCAACAGATCAGCAAGCGTAATAAGACCTTGGAAATCGCCATATTCATCGACCACCATCGCCACGCGCGCCTTGATACGCTGAAAATTAATCAGTTGTTGGTACAGTTGGGTACCTTCCGGGACGAAATAGGGTGCACGGGCGATCATGCGCAGATAGGTTCTGACATGATCCGGCCCCTGCGTCGGCTCGGGCGGCAGACCCAACACATCGCGCGTATTGAAGATTCCAATCACATTGTCGAGACCGCCGTCGAATAATGGCAAACGCGTATAGCTGCTGCGTTTGATGGCGGCGAGAATCTCTTCCTCAGAATCCTGGAGGTCAATGCCTTCAACGTCGTTGCGCGGGATCATAATATCCTCAACCGTTGCGCTCTCCAGGTCGAGGATGGCCAGCAGCATATCGCGGCTGCGTTCCGGAATCATGACGCCTGCTTCGTTCACCACGGTGCGCAGTTCTTCCTGACTTAGATCCTGGATCTGCTGCGCATCCGTGCACACACCGAGTAGTCGCAACAGATTGTTGGTAACGAAATTGACCGCCCAAACCACTGGATGAAACAGCTTCAATAACGGCGTGTAAATATACGCGGCCGGATAGGCGAGCAACTCCGGATGCAGGGCAGCAAGTGTCTTGGGTGTCACCTCCGAGAAGATGAGGATCACCAGCGTCAACAATCCAGCTGCGATGGCAATGGCGCCTTCGCCGCCGAGCTTCAGCGCGATGATGGTCGCCAATGACGAGGCAAGTATGTTGACAAAGTTGTTACCGAGCAGAATCAGCCCGATGAGCTTGTCCGGTCGGTCGAGCAACCGGCGCGCCAAGATGGCGCCGCGGTGGCCCTGCTCAGCCTGGTGACGCAGCCGGTAGCGGTTCAGCGTCATTAGCGCTGTTTCCGAACCGGAGAAAAAGCCGGACAGCACCAGTAGTGCAATCAGGGCCAGCAATTCAGCAAGAGGCACTTGGTCCACAATGGGTTTGGGATGGGGGTCTATGCGACTCGCCCGATGGATAGAGTTGCGGTGTTATTCGCCAAAGCACTCGGTGCGATAGCGCCATGCGCGTAGTTCTTTACTCCAGTGGTCCGGAGCCAAACCGGCCTTAAGTTTCAGGTGGTGTAGAAAGTCGCGCGGATTGGGAAGTTGTTCCCAGACCGACGGCAAAAAGGTGCCACGACGAACCCTTTCGGCATCGTTCTCGGCAAGAATGATGCCGTCAATGCCCGGCTGCAACGACGCAAGCAACTGCTCCTCCGAGTCGAATTGGATGGGCTGTGCTGGCGTCAGTACAGAAATCTCGATACAGAGTGCTTCGAACTCGATACAATTGATCGGTGCGAATCGCGGATCACGAAAGGCTGCTGCATAGGCGTTATCAACGACATCTTTTACCACCGGCTGCACGGCTTCGAGATGGCCGATGCAGCCGCGCAATGCATGCCGCAGATGCAGGGTTACAAAGCAAGCGTGCTTCACCCGTAGCGCTTCTGGTTGTTTATCAACGTCAATTTGCAACGGCGTACCCTGCGTAAGCCCTTGGTGGATTGAGTCACGCGCGAGCAGCAGTAGTGTATGTCGCTCGAGTTCGCTGAACAGCTGTGTTTCAGGCATTGTACCGGAACTTTGGTCTGGGTTTGCGGCAGGGTAGGATGGATTAGGCGAAAGCATAGGCGCCGTATCCTACTACTCGTTCGTGCATACCGGCGGTATCGCCGGAGTTGCGAAGGTCGAGCAGTTCCGCACGCAATTCGTGTCGGCGTGCTTCCAGCAGTAAGCCAGCGATCGCCTGGCGTCCGCAGGCTTGATGAGAATTGATTGCCTCCGGGCATAGTTGGCAGATCGCTTCTGATGTTTGTCGGTCGATGCGCTGTGCCGACTGGTAATCGAGATAATGGCTCAAATCCGAGCTAATAACGATTAACGTCTCCCTGCCGCCCCAGACCTGATCCAGAGCTTCGGCAATATCGGTCTCGCATAGATTGCCGACCAGTAACGGCAAGATACTGAAATTGGATAGCACCATCTGCAGGAATGGCAGCTGTACTTCCAGGCAGTGTTCGCCATTGAAAGCGGTATCCAGTTCTTGCACCTGATCTAGTTTGGCGATGATATCCAGGGCAGTGCGATCAACCGGAATTTCCCCTAATGGTGTTAGGTAGCGTTGTGCGCTGCAATAGGCAAGCCCTTTAAATGCAAAACGATGTGCTGGTCCAAGCAGAATCACGCGTGTAATTTGTCGAGCATGACCTGCGATGCGCGAATAGGCGTGAGCAGCAACCGCTCCGGAGTAAATGTAGCCCGCATGCGGAACAATCAACGCCTTAGGGCATCGCGCAGCGAAACTCCTCGACTGCTGAGCGGATTGCGAGGTTGGCTGTTGCGTGGGTGAAATGTCAGGCGCGGCGGCGTCTAGATAGCCGCGGATCTGATGGGCCAATTGTGTCGCGTCGTCCGGATAGAACAGTCCGGCGACAGAGGGGCTGCGGAGCTGCGACATGAGCTTGCCTTGTTGCCAATGTTAGTTGAAGACTGGTACTTATTGTAACCCGCAAGTCTGTCCGCTATCCGGACTTCGTCGACCGAAGGTGAAGGCTTCCATGACTGAATCGAAAATCCACCCAACCGAATTTTGGCATCATCTCGATAATGGCCAGATACAATGCGATGTCTGCCCACGCCACTGCACCCTACATGATGGGCAGCGCGGATTGTGTTTTGTGCGCGGCCGCAATGGTGACCAGGTTGTGCTCCATTCTTACGGACGCTCCAGCGGCTTTTGCATCGATCCGATCGAAAAAAAGCCTTTGAATCATTTTCTGCCCGGAACTCCAGTGCTGTCATTCGGCACCGCTGGCTGCAATCTTACCTGTCGTTTTTGCCAAAACTGGGATATGAGTAAATCCCGCGAGATGGATAAGCTGGCCGCGACCGCGTCGCCGGAAGGCATCGCAGCAGCCGCGGCCCGCCACCGATGCCGCAGCGTTGCTTACACCTACAATGATCCGGTGGTGTTTCTGGAATATGTCCACGACACCGCCGAAGCTTGCCGGGCGCAAGGCATTCGCAATGTCGCGGTTACCGCAGGATACATTGCACCGCGAGCGAGAGAATTTTTATTCTCCAATATGGATGCGGCCAACATTGATCTGAAAGCCTTTACTGATGCATTCTATAAACGCCTTTGCGGCGCCAGCCTGGCCCCAGTTTTGGAGACGCTCGAGTATCTGAAGAACGAGACCGAGGTCTGGTTGGAACTGACGACGCTGATCATCCCGGGGTACAACGATACCGAGGCCGAGATTGCCGGTATGGCGGATTGGGTTGTCGAGCATCTCGGGCCAGAAGTACCGATGCATTTCACCGCTTTTCATCCTGATTATAAAATGCGCGACGTACCGCAGACGCCAGCAGCAACCTTGACCCGCGCGCGACACATCGCCCATAACCGTGGTGTGCGCTATGCATATACGGGTAATATCCACGACAGCGATGGCGGCAGCACCTATTGTCACGCTTGCGGACACCTGTTGATTCAACGCAACTGGTATCAGCTTGGCAATTGGGGCCTAACGCAGCACGGGCTTTGCCAGATCTGCGGCGAACCCTGTGCTGGCGTCTTTGAATCGCATCCTGGCGATTGGGGGGCTCGACGTTTGCCGTTGCCTTCGCTGCAGATGTCGAGCACAGCAGCTTAGGCGATTTCTTCGAAGAAACATGCCACTTAGTAGCTGTTCATGGATAACCTATACAACGCTATCCAGACATTGGCGGAGTGCAATCGGGGTCGGGGTCGCTATCGGAATCGGAATCGAGAGAGAAAACGCCCTATGCCATTCGGTCACGAGAAGCTCGACGTCTAGCGTGCGGCCATCGAGTCTGTCGGCTGGGCCTAGCGCGACTGCGAGCATGTGAAAGGACAGCGTAACGCGAAGGATCAACGCCTGTGCGCATCGTAGGTGCGCATCCTAGGCGCGCATCGCAGGCCATCGCGCTGAAGATTACCGAGGGTAACGGCAAAGCGACGAGCGCGGATCGACGCCGGTCGTTTGGGAAAGCGCACGAGGCTCGGCGCTGGAGTGCGCTGCGATTCAGGACGTGCTTGCTGGTGTGCGAAGCGTTGTGCGCAGACGACAACAGCAAGCAAAAGGCACTGCTCGATCGTCGTGTGGCCATGCTGACGATGCTCGGACAGCGTGGCGACGCGGTCAGCGAGGAGCTTGGCGGATGGGTTGGTCGGTTCGATACCGACGCCGATACCGACGCCGATAGCGGTACCGAATGAGTCGGCAGGCGACACCCAAGCCAAAAACCTGTTTAGCTTGTTTCTGCACCATCGCTTGGCTTGTCTTCTCGTACGGCATCGACGTTGCGTCAATCCGTCCATAGAGCGACCATGGGCGGGTTGCCGCTTCGCGAAGGCGAACGCGAATTCGGCGCCAGTTGGTCTATTGCTCTCCGGCGATTGCCTTAAGGCAATTTGCTGTATTGGCCCATGACGCGGATAATGCGCTGCTTTTTCCAGTGAGGGTAATCCGTGTTCAAGAATGCCAAGGTATTTCGGCTCAGCGTACCGTTCGTATTGGATCAGATGGCGTTGCACGAACGGCTCCTGGCACAACGTTTTCGCCCTTGCGGACCCTTGGAGGTCGCGACCATGGGCTGGGCATCACCAATTCGGCCAAACGCCGAGATGCTGGTGGATGTCGCAAATGACTGTCTACTGATCGCGGCCCGTCGCCAGGAGCGATTATTACCCGCATCGGTGGTCACCGAAGCAGTGGCCGAGCGCGTCGCCGAAATCGAGCAAGCGGAAATGCGCGAGGTGGCACGGCGCGAGCGCAGCCAATTGCGCGAAGAACTCCTTATGCAAATGCTGCCGCAAGCATTCACGCGCTCGCGGCTAGTGCGCGCCTACATCGATACGGTGGGCGGCTGGGTAGTGGTGGATGCATCCAGCGATAAACTTGCAGAGGAGCTGTTGTCGCTGTTACGCAAAAGCCTAGATTCATTCCCAGCCAAGCCCCTTACCGCCGGTATTTCGGTGTCGGAGCGCCTGAGCGCCTGGTTGGCGACCGGTTCTGCCGGCGATGGCTTCGAGCTGGAAGATCAATGCGAACTGCGCGACCCTGCTGATTCGCGCTCGGTCGTGCGCTGCCGTGGTATGGACCTGACGATTCCAGAAGTGAAGACCCATCTCGACTCCGGCAAGCGGGTCGTAGCCCTGGGATTAACCTGGCGTGAGCATTTGTCTCTGGTATTGGATGAGTCGCTGGGACTAAAACGACTGCGCTTCGCCGATGAATTAATCGACCAAGCGACCGACGAAGCCGACGAGGATGAGACTTTGCGCATGCAAGCTGAGCTGTCGATCATGACCGATCAGCTACGCACGCTGCTCGCTGGTCTGTCAACGGAATTTCAGTTGGAAACGGATGTACCGAAAGCCATTCCGATAGAAGGTCGATAAAGGGCTGATGACCGCCGCAACGGAAATATCGAACAGCGAACCACCTGACACTATGTGATGGTGCAGAAACAAGCTAAACAGGTTTTTGGCTTGGGTGTCGCCTGCCGACTCATTCGGTACCGCTATCGGCGTCGGTATCGGTATCGGCGTCGGTATCGAACTGACCAACCCATCCGCCAAGCTCCTCGCTGACCGCCTAGCCACGCTGTCGGAGCTTCGTGAGCATGACCACACGACGAACGAGCAGTGCCTTTTGCTTGCTGTTGTCGTCTGCGCACAACGCATCGCACACCAGCGAGCACGTCCTCAATCGCAACGCACTCCAGCGCCGAGCCTTGTGCGATTTCAAACGACCGGCGTCGATCCCCGCTCGTCGCTTTGCCGTTATCCTCGGCAATGTTCAGCGCGATGGCCTTCGATGCGCACCTACGAAGCGCACAGGCGTTGATCCTTCGCGTTACGCTGTCCTTTCACATGCTCGCATTAGCGCTAGGCCCAGCCGACAGACTCGATGGCCGCACGTTAGGCGTCGAGCTTCTCATGCACGAATGGCATAGGGCGTATGGCGTTTTCTCTCTCGATTCCGATTCCGATAGCGACCCCGACCCCGATTGCACTCCGCCGATGTTTGGAAGCGTTGTATAGGTTATTCATGAACCGCTACTATGTGAATGAAGCCATTGGTGTGCAGGGTAGTCCAAACTAGAGCTGGAAGTATGCCCTATACCAATCGACAAAGCGCGCGACTCCGGTCTCGACGCTAGTGCGCGGGTGATAATCGAATTGATCGATCAGATCATCCACATCAGCGTATGTGTCGGGTACATCCCCTGGCTGCAATGGTAACAGGTTCTTTCGTGCTTTCCGCCCTAGGCATTGCTCCAAAACCTCAATGTAGTACATCAACTCGGTCGGCCGGTTGTTACCAATGTTATATAGCCGGTAAGGCGCGCTGCTGGTAGCCGCGTCGGGTTTAGCGCCGGTCCAGTTGGGGTTGCGTTCAGGGATATGGTCAAGTACACGGATGACACCCTCGACGATGTCATCGATATAAGTGAAATCGCGTCGATGTTTGCCGTAATTGAAAACATCAATGGGCTCATCGGCTAAGATTGCGCGTGTGAATTTGAATAATGCCATGTCCGGCCGGCCCCAAGGGCCGTAGACGGTAAAGAAACGCAGACCGGTGGTCGGCAGCTGATAGAGGTGGCTGTAGGTGTGGGCCATCAGTTCATTGGCCTTTTTGCTGGCGGCATAAAGGCTGAGTGGATGATCGACGTTGTCGTGCACCGAGAATGGCATCGTCGTATTTGCACCATAGACCGAGCTGCTGGAGGCATAAGCCAAATGCTCGACTTTATGATTCCGGCAGCCCTCCAGAATGTGCGCAAAACCGACCAGATTCGTATGCACGTAGGCTAGTGGATTATCGATCGAGTAGCGCACACCTGCCTGGGCAGCGAGATTGACTACGCGTTGCGGTTGATGCTTGCCAAAAGCAGCGGCGACAGCGGGGTGGTCTTCGAGACTCAGGCGCAGATCGGTGAATCCATCAAAATCCAAAATTCGCGCAAGTCGCGCCTTTTTCAGCTGCACATCGTAGTAGTCATTTAAATTGTCGATTCCTATTACCTCGTCGCCTCGTTCAAGTAAACGCAAAGCCAACGCGGAGCCGATAAATCCAGCAGTGCCAGTAATAAGGACTTTCATTGCGGCTTCCTAATTTGTTGGGGTTGATGGCGAGCTGGTATGAAAATGGCGCAAATCGCTAAATCCGCATTCGCCAGCGATCATTCACAAACGACCATCGACTGTATTACGAGGGAAGATGTGTTTGACGTCGTAGACGATGGCACCGGCTTTACCAAATCCGCGCAGGGTTTTTATGCCCATATCGATGAATTGATGATGGGCGACACACAGGATAATTGCGTCATAATCATCGTCATGTTGAGGTTCAATTAACTCGATACCATATTCTTTTCGCGCTGCTTCCGCGCTTACCCAGGGATCATAGACGTCACATCGAATTCCAAACTTACCGAGTTCAGCAATCACATCGACCACTCGGGTGTTGCGAAGATCGGGACAGTTCTCTTTGAATGCGAGCCCGAGCAGCAATGCCTTGGAATTCGCCTTAAGACCACCCTGGCTTGCCATTAACTTGACAACCTCGTTGGCGACGAATGCGCCCATGCTGTCATTCAGTCGTCGTCCCGCGAGGATGACCTCTGGATGATAGCCGATTTCCTGGGCCTTATGAGTTAAGTAATAAGGGTCAACGCCGATACAGTGGCCTCCGACTAAGCCGGGACGGAAGGGAAGGAAATTCCACTTGCTGCCAGCCGCATCAAGAATTTCTTCAGTATCAATGCCGAGACGGTTGAAGATCAACGTCAGCTCATTAATTAACGCAATATTGACATCGCGTTGCGTGTTTTCAATGACTTTAGCGGCCTCCGCAATACGGATGCTACTCGCTTTATGCGTTCCGGCATCAATGATCTCGCCGTAGAGTTTGTCGACGAAGTCTGCTGCCTCAGGTGTGGAACCGGCCGTAATTTTCCTGATGGTGCGCAGCCTATGCTCCTTATCACCTGGGTTGATTCGCTCCGGGCTGTAGCCGACAAAGAAGTCGCGGTTAAGCGTCAATCCCGAGCCAGCCTCCAGTAATGGAACGCAGACCTCTTCAGTGGCCCCGGGATAGACGGTAGACTCATAGACGACAAAATCGCCGAGCGCGAGCATCTTTGCCAACAGGCTGCTGGCCGAGATCAGAGGTCCCAAGTCAGGCGTCTTATTCTTGGTGATTGGAGTCGGCACCGTGACGATATAAACGTTGCAGGCGCGTAGATCAGAAGGGCTTGCCGTATAGCTCAAATTTGGAATATTGGCAAGCTCTTCTGGCGCGACTTCCATGGATGTGTCCTCGCCAGCGCGCAGTTGCGTAATCCGAACCGTATCGATATCGAATCCGATCGTCTCGAATCTAGCGCCAAAGGCAGCAGCGAGCGGTAATCCGACATAGCCAAGTCCGATGACACCAATTACCGGGCGAGCATTTTGAATCACAGGGATCATAGCCGGTACAACCATAAGCCTCTTATTGTTAGGGAGTAGGCAGGCGAAACTGAGCGTCGAGTATCTGTTTGTAAACTGTCGCCAAGTATTGTCTTCCACCAAGTGTTGCTTTCCAATTGTTTGGTCTCGGTGTTTTCAGCGTCGATTTTACCACGCAGATCGTTTCCCGACGATGGCACCAACTACTTTTGGACTTTTCGACAAACTTTGCCCGCATCACCCTGTGCTACCATGACTGCTAGCGAAGGTGATATATTAGGGTTCCTTCTAGTCATACACAGTTCCTTCCAGTCAAGCAGGGTTGGACTTGAAATTAACAGCAATTTAAGAACATGATTTCTGTTTGCCCGTGAAAAACATGCTGCCAAAACCGCCGGATTACTGCTACTGGACCGCAGAAAAAGCATAAGTTGATTCTGAATTGTTACCCAGGGCCGCAAGACGCCTGTCTCCGGACAACATTGTTGAGGCTAAGAGTTTCTCGGTCCAATATTTCTCCTCATGGCCGTTCCGGCTGACGAAAATCTCCGGAAGCTGCACCACGGATGTCAGGTGCAGGTAGCCGTAGAATCCTGCATAAACCAGCCAATCCCAACCGGCGACTCACCCCCATGATTCGTGTTTTCGGTTACTTTGTCTCAGGCATCAACCTCATCCTCGGACTACTTGAGGCGGCGCTGTTCTACGGTTCGTTTTATCTTGGCGCACATGCACGTTTCGGATGGTCTTTTCCCGAAGACACCGCAGGCTGCAATGTTTGTATCACAGGGGCCATCTTTGCCGTGATCATGTCCTTATCGGTTACCTCGATGGGCTTGTATCAGCGCAGCATCCACGAACGCGAGGCGGGCTTAGTCGTACGACTCGGATTTGCTTTCGCCATTGGAACCGCCTTGCTTACCTTACTTTTTTATCTCTTCCCATCGGTAACAATGGGCCGCGGGGTACTCGCCTTGGCACTGATCTTCGCCTTCGTCGGCGTCGTGGTGCTTCGCATGATTTTTACCCACATCGCCGGTTCGGAGTCGCAAAAGCGCCGGGTCTTGGTGCTTGGTGCAGGAGTCAATGCCCAACGCATTCAGGAATTGACGCAAACCGGGCGCAATCTGGGGTTCTTCGTGGTCGGCTATCTCCCTCTGCCACGCAGTCAACGCCTCATTGGTGACAACAAGATGCTTTCATATACAGAGTCATTGCTCGAGTTGGCAATCACCCATTCTGTCGACGAAATCGTCGTAGCCGCCGACGATCGACGCCGCAAGCTCCCGGTTGGCGAGTTGCTGGATTGTAAAATGAGCGGTTTTGTTGTGCTCGATCTGCTAATGTTTTTCGAAAAAGAGTTCGCTCTGGTCAAGATCGACCTGCTGAATCCAAGCTGGATCTTCTTCTCCCAGGGCGGATTTCGCTTAGGCGTCACTGGGCTTTATGGTAAACGACTGTTGGATCTGTTGCTTAGCGTCTTGCTGCTCGTGCTGGCCTCACCGATAATGGTCATCGTTGCCATCGCCAGCCTGATCGAGTCGCGCGGGCGCGATCCGATTTTCTATCACCAGATACGCATTGGTCAGAACGGGATGCCGTTTCGACTACATAAATTCCGCAGTATGAGCGTCGATGCAGAAGCTGATGGTCGCGCGCGCTGGGCATCTAAGAACGACACCCGTATTACTCGTCTTGGCGCCATATTACGACGTACGCGTTTGGATGAACTGCCGCAGCTGTTCAATGTACTCAAAGGCCAGATGAGCTTGGTCGGCCCGCGTCCCGAACGCCCTGAGTTTGTTGAACAACTTACCACAGCAATTCCCTACTATGCCGAGCGGCATCGCGTGAAACCCGGGGTCACGGGTTGGGCGCAACTACTATACCCGTACGGCTCGGATGAGGAAGACGCCAAGCGCAAGCTCGAATATGACCTCTATTATGTTAAGCACGCTGGTGTCGTGTTAGATCTGATTATCCTTCTGCAGACAGTCGAGGTGGTTTTGCTCGGCAAGGGAGCCAGGTGAAGCTGCTTCGCCACCGACTAAAGCAATCCAACAAATGCTGGCATCCAATAGCTTAGGCGCTTTAGGCTATGTGCTTGCAGCCTTATTGACGGCCATTCTCGGCGCATTACTGCTGACAACATGGCGCGGACGTCTGCAGGGCGGATTGCTTCTGGGCGGGGTGGCTGCAAACACGATTTGGGCCGCGATGCTGGCGGTGCAAACACAGTGGCACACAATCCCGGCCGAAGCTGTCTGGGCTGCTGAGGCTCTGCGCATGCTGGCTTGGCTCATCTTTTTGCTTCGTCTGCTTAATCTGCTGCGCTATGGGAGCGAAGGAAATCTGCGGCTGTTGCGCTTAGGTGTAGTGATCGGGTGTATCGTATTGATGCTCCCCTTTGAAATGCAATTGCACCATTTGCTGCCCGTTGCAGCTTCTGATCACATTGGCAGTCTGCGCCTGATCGGGCTGGTCGTGCTCATGGTGACTGGGTTATTCCTGGTGGAGCAGATCTACCGCACTACGCCCTGGCAACACCGTTGGGGCATTAAATTTCTTTGTTTTGGACTGGGTTCCCTATTCGCCTACGACTTCTTCTTTTTTGCCGATGCCCTACTGTTCGCAGGCGTCGACTCTGGGTTGTTGCTGGCGCGAGGTGCAGTGAATGCAATGGTCGTCCCGCTGATCGCACTTTCGGTTGCGCGCAATCCTCAATGGTCATTCGACCTGTCTGTTTCCCGGTCTGTGGTTATCCATTCCACAACGCTGGTTGCTGCCGGTGTCTATCTTTTATTTATGGCCTTGGCGGGATATTATATACGCTATCATGGTGGCGAATGGACAAGAATATTTCAACCATTATTTTTATTTGGTGCTGGCTTATTATTGATCATATTGCTTTTTTCTGGCCAGCTTCGGTCACTTATCAAAGTTTTTGTTACAAAGCATTTCTTCAGCTACCGCTACGATTACCGAGAAGAATGGCTAAAACTAATCAGCGTTCTATCGGGAAAGGTATTGCAGGCCAGTTTGCCCGAACGCATCGTTTTTGCTCTCAGTGCATTAGTAGAAAGCCCCGGGGGGGCGATTTGGGTAATCGCAGAAGATGGCAATTACGCATTTGAGCAATGCTGGAACCTGCCTGAGAGCGAAGTGGAACGTCGTTGGAACGCGACTTCCTTTTGCACATTCTTGCGCCATTCCACAGAGGTGATTGATCTTGCCGCCATCCGTAACAACGAAGCCCTTGCAAATAAACTTTTGATACCGGATTGGATGAGAAACAATTCAATGCTATGGCTGCTGATACCGCTGTTTCATGAAGAGCGCTTAATGGGATTTGTCATCCTCTCCAAGGCGAGGGTGCCGCAGATGCTGGATTGGGAGAATAAACAGTTATTAAATACAGCAGCACGCCAAGCCGCCAGCTATCTGGCGCTCGAGGAGGCGGCGAGCGCACTGGCTCAGGCGCGCCAGTTCGAGGGATTTAACCGCCTTGCTGCCTTTGTCATGCATGATTTAAAAAATCTCATCGCGCAGTTATCGCTGATCACCAGAAATGCCGAGCGATATGGACATAATAAGGAGTTCGTTGACGATGCGTTCCAAACCGTCGGCGATTCGGTCGACAGGATGAATCGTCTACTCGCGCAACTGCGCGCCGCAGCCGCATCCGAGCGCGAGGACTCTGTGGATTTGCGAGCCATGCTGGTGAAAGTGGTCTCTCATCGCGCCATAATGGAGCCCCGCCCAAAGTTGCAGATCGATGACAAAACGGCAATCACGGTATCGGCTGACGCGGATCGATTGTCCGCCATACTCGCAAATGTGATACAAAATGCTCAAGACGCCACGCCGAAAGATGGACAGATTGAAGTCCGTTTGTCCGTGCTGTGCACAGAGGCACTGATTGAGGTCATCGACAATGGTTGCGGCATGGACGAGACATTTATCCGACAGCGCCTGTTTCGTCCTTTCGACTCGACCAAAGGACTGTCCGGCATGGGGATAGGCGCCTACGAGTGCAGGGAGTTTATCAACATGCTCGGTGGGCGAATCGAGGTCGAAAGCCAACCTGGCAAGGGCACCTGTTTTCGCCTATTCATTCCTGCCGAGCCGGTCGTTGATGACCATGCGGCGGCACCTTTAGCGGTAAACTCGGTTTGCAAGATACAATCACGAAACTACTGATCATCGAGGACGATCCAGGTTTACAGCGACAACTTCGCTGGAGTTTCGAAGGATGTGACGTTGCCGTCGCATCCGACCGGCAAAGCGCGCTGGAGGAACTCGAACGTTTCTCGCCTTTGGTGGTAACATTGGATCTTGGACTGCCACCCGATGCCGGCGGCACAAGTGAGGGCTTTCAGGCCCTGGAGGATATCTTGTCGCGCGCACCGGACACCAAGGTCATTGTTGTCACCGGCCACAATGACCGCGACAACGCGGTGCGAGCCATCGGTCGCGGCGCCTATGACTTTTACGAAAAACCAGTCGACCCCGACCTACTTGGACTTGCGGTGACACGTGCGGCTCGGCTTGCAAGACTCGAGCAGGAACACCGCATGCTGGTCTCTGAGGTACCGCGTTCACCATTCGCCGAACTCATTGCCGTCAGCCCCGAGATGCTGCGGGTTTGCCGTACCGTGGAGAAGCTGGCACCTACGGATGTGACCACCCTGATTCTGGGCGAAAGCGGAACCGGTAAGGAAGTCCTGGTGCGCATCCTGCACAACCTGAGCAACCGCAGCAGTAAACGGTTAGTCGCGATCAATTGCGCGGCAATTCCTGAAAACTTACTTGAAAGCGAACTGTTCGGTTACGAAAAAGGCGCCTTTACAGGCGCCATAAAAACCACCCGTGGCAAGATCGAAACGGCTGATCGAGGCATCCTGTTCCTGGACGAAATTGGTGATCTGCCCTTATCTTTACAGGCCAAGCTCCTGAGGTTTTTACAGGAGCGCGTGATTGAGCGCATCGGAGGCCGCAAGGAAATTCCGGTCGATGTACGCGTGGTTTGTGCGACACATCAAAACCTGATGCACCTGATTCGTCAGGGACGCTTCCGCGAGGATCTGTATTACCGCATCAACGAAGCCACCATCGTCGCGCCACCGCTGCGCGAGCGCCAGGGCGATCCGGTCGTACTTGCGCGCGCTTTCCTCACACGCTTTGCAGCACAGCATAAGCGTGTCGTCAAAACCTTCTCGCCAAAAGCGTTAGCCTTTATCGAGCAATACGAGTGGCCAGGCAACGTAAGAGAATTGGAGAATCGGGTCAAGCGTGCGGTTGTGATGGCCGATGGGCGCGAAATCACGCCTGCCGACCTTGAGCTGGATGAGATTAAAATCGAAGAGGTACCTTTCGGCCTGCGTGAGATGCGCGAGAGAGCCGAAAGGCAGGCCATCAAACGCGCGATGCACTTTGGTGACAGTAATCTATCGCGCGCTTCCGAATTACTCGGTATTACCCGACCGACGCTGTACAACCTGCTGCGAAAGTATAAGATTCCCTACTAAATTTTAGGGTAATCGCCCCTTACTCGCGCTCCGACCCTCCCCATTAACTGCCGCATGGAGACCGACATGCAAGCAATTACGATCCTTCTTTTTCGGCAACCGAAGTCAGCCGTATTACTCATCGTGTTACTGGTATCAACAGCGGTGTTTGCAGACGCGCAGCGGCTGGAAAAAGCGACCCGCTTGTTCGATGCAGGCAACTACAGTACGGCCGAAATCGAGCTGAAGAACCTATTGCGTGACGACCCTGGATTAGTCGATGCCCGCTTGCTGCTCGGACAGCTTTACCTCAAAACGCAGCAAGGTTCGGCCGCAGAGAAAGAGTTGCTGCGAGCAAAAGACCTCGGAGCCCCGCCGGAGCGTTGGCGTATCGATCTTGTCGATGCCTATCTGCAACAACGCGAATTCCGTCGTGCACTGGAGGAGCTTGATGTAGATTCTTTTCCGGAAGAGCTGAAGGGGCGGGCATTTGCGTTGCGCGGACGCGCATTTCTCGGTCTCGAACAAACCGATGAAGCCAAGCTGGCGTTTACCAAAGCCGTCAACAGAGACCCAAGTGATAAGTTCGCCGCCGCGGGTCTGATTCAGTTGGCGCTGTTGGCCGGCGACATGGATGCTGCCGCGGAGACATCCGTGACACTCGTTGAGCAGCATCCAGCCGATCCAGAAGTCCTGCTGCTGCGTGCCGAAGTGCTGCGCCGAATGGACGACACGGCTGCTGCCATTGAGCAGTTCGGCGCCGTGCTTGCCTTAGAGCCAGAAAACTTGCGTGCATTGCTGGGACGAGCCACTGCACTGATTCGTCTGCAGGAATTCGATCGTGCTCGCGCCGATCTCGAGTCCGTTGATGAGCTGCGGCCAAATGTCGTCATTGTCAGTTATCTACGCGGTGTCATGGCCTTTTATGACCGCGACTGGCAGCAGGCTGGTGAACAGTTACAACGAGTACTGCGTGTGCAACCTAATCACATGCAAAGCCAGATGCTGCTCGGCATCGTCAGCTACGCCCGCAACGAATTGCAAATTGCTGAGGAATACTTATCGGGAGTCGTTGCGGCCATGCCTGGGAATCTTCAGGCAGCCAAAGTACTTGCTGCTACCCGACTGAAACTGCGCGAAGCAAAGGGGGCCGTAGAAGTACTTCAGCCCCTGGCGGCAAATGGCAATGATCCCCAGGTGATGGCCCTGCTCGGCAGTGCCTACATGTTATCCGGCGATCCGGAGCGTGGCCAAGAATGGCTGAACCTTGCAGTGGAAACGGCGCCGGACGTCGCTGCGCTGCGCACCCAGCTCGCGTTGACACTGATCGCTGGGGGCAAAACAGGCGAAGCGATTACCGAGCTGGAATCGGCGGTCGATCTAGGTCAGGAGGTTCTGCAAGCCGATGTCTTATTGGTACTAGCGCAGCTCAAAGAGAAGAACTACGACGAGGCGGTGACCGCCAGTATCGCCCTGGAAACGAGGCAGCCGGACAGCCCGATTGCCTACAACCTAACCGGACTGGCTTTGTTGGCACAGGGTAAATTGCCCGAGGCGCGCGCTCGTTTCGAGCGTGCATTGGAAGTAGACTCCAGTTTCATTACGGCTCTGATCAACATGGCTCGGGTGGATGTCGCCGAGCAAAATATGCAAGCTGCTGCACAACGTTACCAGCAGGTTCTGAAACAAGATCCGCGCAATCTTGCGGCCATGCTCGGCATGGCCGCCCTATCTGAACTGCAGGATGACGATACTGCCTTGCTGAAATGGCTGAATAAAGCGCAGGACGCCAACGCTGCTGCAAACCAGCCCGGCCTGCTGCTGGTCCGATTCCACATCGATCGTAACCAGTATCAGAAGGCGCTGAACGTTGCAAGCACTCTGGCAACCCGCTTCCCGGACAATGTTGACGTGCTTGAGATCCTCGGTCGTGCCCAGACTCTGGCCGGAGAAGAAGCAAGTGCCATACGCACGTTTGATCAAATTCTCGAAAGGAATCCGGATGATCCGCGCATTTACTATCTACGCGGTGGCGCGCA
Source organism: Thiohalocapsa sp. PB-PSB1 (assembly GCA_016745215.1). Taxonomy (GTDB): domain Bacteria; phylum Pseudomonadota; class Gammaproteobacteria; order Chromatiales; family Chromatiaceae; genus Thiohalocapsa. Next base: position 6,298,512 of record CP050890.1, on the reverse strand, counting down.
GTGGAAAACCAAGAACTATACTGGCGCGGCGGCATCTTTCCGGCGTGCCATCGACCTGAGGCCTGACTTCCTTGATGCACGCGTGGCCCTAGCTTCGATGCTATTGGCTGAAAAGAACTACAGTGGGGTGCTGTCGGTCGCATGGAAAATACAACAAGATTACCCCGATCAGGACCTGGGTTTCCGTATCGAAGGCAGAACGCAGATCGCCGCCCGCAGGCCTGAAGCGGCCATCGAACCACTGAAGCAGGCACTCGAAATCAACGCCAACCCAGACACTGTTCGGCAACTGGCCGAGGCCTACGCGGATGCGGGCCAACCGGAACAGGCGATATCGAGTTTGGAACAATGGGTCGAACAAACGCCCGACGATCTCCTGTCGCAAGCCCACCTAGGGATGTTGCTCCATGGTCAGGGTAAGCCGGATCGCGCGCTGCCTATCTATGAGCGCATATACAATAGTGGCCAGGCGAATTTGTTAGTCTTGAACAACCTTGCCTGGCTGCTGCACGAGCGCAATGACCCGCGGGCGCTGGAAATCGCCCGCAAGGCCTATGAATTGAATCCCAATCGGCCGGAGGTCGCTGACACCTTTGGCTGGATATTATTCAACAACGGCGATCGCAACCGTGGCCTGAGTATTCTGCAGGAAGCCCATCTGGCCTATCCCACTCAGACCGAGATTGCTTATCACACCGCGGTGGCCCTAGACGCCATGGAACGCAGTGATGAAGCATTGGAAGTCTTGCGGCGGTTGCTGCGGGAGCATCCAAACTCAGATCAGGCGCCTGCCGCACAAACGCTCTATAACAAGCTGACAGCGAATGGCGCTGGCTGAGCAGCAATCTGAAGCATTGCTCGGTTGTAATTCACTCCTTCGCGATGAGCGGATGCAGGGCAAGCAGTGCAGCACCATAGGCCGCGTCCTGTCGTTCAGCGGCCAACACTGGCACACCGAGCAGGCGCTGGCGTATCTTACTCCAAACCGGATTGCGGGCACCGCCACCGGTGCTGAGCACGCGCTGTGGCGGCGGCGCACCTAACTGAGCCAGACGTTCGTACCCGTCACGCTCAATGCGGGCGATGCCCTCGAACAGGCCTTGTAGAAATCGCACATCGTCGGACGGGCGGGGCGACATTCGCGGCAGCATTGTTGGATCGGCAATCGGAAATCGCTCACCGACAGCCAACAGCGGATAATAGTCCAGGCCGGAACCCTTGCTCGGGTCGATGCTTTGTGACAGCTGCTCAATTCGCCTATCGTCGAAAAAGCATCGCAGCGTCGCGCCACCACTGTTGGATGCACCACCTACCAGCCATTGGTCGCCCAAGCGATGGCTGTAGACGCCGTATTGCGGCGCCGAAATCGGCTGCTTGGAAAGCAGCTTCAGTACCAGCGTACTGCCAAGGCTGGTTACGGCATCACCGCGGTGGCAAGCTCCGGTGGCGATGACAGCAGCGGTACTATCCGTGGTGCCAGCGCACAGCATGAGCCTGGCTGGCAGCCCGACGAGCTTCGCCACTGGCGCGGAGATGGGGCCAAGCAGCGTACCTGGTGCATGCACGCGCGGCAGCATGATGCCGGCAGGAAGCAGCTGCCGGACCCACTCGGGCCAGACAAGCTCGACGGGATCAAAGCCGAGCTTTAACGCATTGTTCCAGTCGCTGTCGCCAAACTGATTACGCAATCTGCCGATAATCCAATCTGCCTGGTGCAGTGCCCAGCTTGGCGTGCTTATCTCCCGCATTTGCGCCGTGCTCAAATGCATCGCCTTCGCCAAACTCGAAGCAGCGCCGCGCGCAGCCGATCCGCCAGGGGCGAACTCTAGGATACGTTTAGCGGCGAGCACGGATCGACTATCGTTGTACATGAGTGCCGGACCAAGCGGCGTGCCATTCGGTTGGCACAGCAGTAAAGTTGCTGATGTGCCATCGACGCACAGCGCCATGTCCTGCTTGCTGTCGAGCACCTCCGGATCAAGCCTCGCCGCGAGTCGACGCAGCACTGTCAGTACGGCGTCCCACCAAAGTTCCGGATTCTGTTCAATACAACCCTCCCTCGAAACATCGCGCACTGGAGATGGCAATGCCGCCTGCGCGGTTGCGAGCAGCTGTTGTCGGGCATCAACGGCCACGGCTCGGCAGCCGGAAGTGCCCAGGTCAACACCAATGCCTAGCATGGCGGTCAAGGCAGCTGCACGGGTTGGAGCGGGTTCCAACCCAAGGCGCGATGCTCGGCGACAACACTGGTATAGATACCGCCGCGAACATTAAAGTCAGCGCTCAGGCGCAAGAAACGCGGTGACATAACCGCTACCAAATCGGTCAGGATGCGATTGGTGACGTCCTCATGAAAAGCGCCTTTATCCCGAAACGACCAAACGTACAGCTTGAGCGATTTGAGTTCTACGCAAAGCGCCTCGGGAACATACTCCAAGGTCAGCTCGGCGAAATCCGGCTGGCCTGTTTTCGGACATAGGCAGGTGAACTCGGGTACTCTAATGCGCACTGTATAGTCGCGTTCGGGCGCAGGATTGGGAAAAGTATCGAGTTTGTTGCTCGCCACTGAACTCATACTGTATATACTCCTGATGGAGGGTCTTCCAACTCACCGGGTCGGCAGGAATCGACAATCTTATCCGGCAGTCTAGGCGATTGCCGGAGAGAAACATACCAACTGGCGCCGGATTCTCGTTCGCCTTCGCGCAGCGGAGACTCGCCCATAGTCCCTCTGTGGGCGGGTTGCCGCGACAAAGAAGGCGGACGAGAAGACAAGCCAGGTGGTATGTTGCTCGACACAAATCGCCCGAGTGCAGCGGTGCGGATGTCCCGCTACCGTTTCTGCTGTTTGTCGTTGTCGTAATCGCTCATCTTGGGTTATCGATGACGACAACAACAACGACTGCCAACGGTCTCGCGACTTCCGCAGCAGAGCACTAGCAGGCCGCCGTGCCCGAGAAGCAGGACGATTGACAGAAAGCGCCTAAGCACGAGCAGCTGCATTGCAAACACGGATTCGCTCAACGCTCTTGTTCGTTCAATTTGGCTTCAGTATCTTTCCTCAATGCGGCTCGAAAAAATCAAACTCGCCGGGTTCAAATCCTTTGTGGACCCAACCACGATACCGTTTCCAAGCAATCTGGCCGGCGTCGTCGGGCCGAATGGCTGTGGTAAGTCCAACGTTATTGACGCGGTACGTTGGGTCATGGGCGAGAGTTCTGCCAAGATGCTGCGCGGCGAGTCGATGGCCGATGTCATCTTCAACGGCAGCACTAGCCGCAAGCCAGTCGGTACGGCCAGCATCGAGTTGACTTTCGACAACAGCGACGGACGTGCCGGCGGCCAATTCTCGGCATTCAATCAAATTGCAGTCAAGCGCCAGGTTTCGCGTGACGGACAGTCTGCCTATTTTCTCAACGGTGCACGTTGTCGCCGGCGCGATATCCAGGATTTGTTCCTCGGCACTGGGCTCGGTCCACGCAGCTACGCCATCATCGAACAGGGTGTGATCTCTCGCTTCATTGAGGCAAGGCCTGATGAACTGCGACTCTTCATCGAAGAAGCAGCCGGCATCTCAAAATACAAGGAGCGACGCCGCGAGACAGAAAACCGCATGCGCCACACGCGCGAGAATCTTGAACGGTTGAATGATCTGCGCGACGAGGTTAGAAAACAACTTCAGCACCTGGAACGCCAAGCAGCCACGGCTGAGAAATATCGACGCTTGAAAACCGATGAGCGGCGTTTGGAAGATCAGCTCACGGCCCTGCGCTGGCGCGATCTGGACCGCGATCTCGGCGAACGTGAGCGAGTGATCGGCGAGCACGAGGTGGCATTGGAAGCGCGCCGCGCCGAGCAACGAGCTGTCGAGGCCGCAATCGAGGCGCACCGTGATGGCTTCGCCGATGCCTCGGATCACTTCAACGCAGTTCAGGGTCGCTACTATGAGGTAGGGGCTGAAATCGCCCGCCTGGAGCAAGCCATTGCGTTTGCCAGAGAAAACCGCTCGCGTCGTGAAAGCGAACTCGGGCGTGTGCGCCGCGAGCTGGATGAAGCCGAAGCGCATTTGCAACGCGACCAGGCGGAATATGCGCAGTTGTCCGAGACATTGGAACAGGATTTGCCTCAGCTGGAGACGGTAACGCAACAGCTCCTGGCTGCTGGCGAGCAGTTGGCCGACCGTGAAATCTGCCTTGATGCTTGGCAGGCAAGGTGGGACGAGCTGCAACAACAGCTCTCCGCTCCTACTGAGCAGGCGCAAGCCGAACGCGGGCTGATCAATAACCTGGAGCGGCGCCTGCAACAGGAGGCTCAGCGCGAGGCACGTATACAACAGGAGCTGTCGCGCCTGGATACCACGGAGCTTACACGGCGGATGCATGCCCTCGAGCAACGCTCCGACGCACTTGATGAGCAGATTGCCGCTGTCGCCGATGAGCAGACCGCCACTGCCGATGCCCTGCGCAAGCTTGATGAAGAACGCCATGCACTGTCCGGACGGCTGGATGCAGCGCGCACCGAACTACAGACCTGCCGCGGGCGGCAAGCTTCGCTTGAAGCACTTCAGGATGCGGCGCTGGAAGGCAGTGACGACAACCTGGCCGCCTGGCTAGAAAGGCATGAACTGCAGGACGTGCCACGCCTGCTCGACACGATAGAGGTGGATGCAGGATGGGAGCGTGCGGCTGAGGCAGTGCTCGATGATGCACTTGGAGCCCTTTGCGTACCGGACCTGGATGCCTACGCATCCGATCTCGATTGCGGCCCTCTGATGCTGCTCGGAACTGCATTCAGCGGGTCGCAAGCGGTTGACAACGATAGCCTACTGGCGCGGGTACGTTGCCCCTGGCCGCTGGCTGATCTGCTGGCCGGGATCCGCATTGCCGAGAATGCGGGTGAGGCTTTGGCGCGGCGTGCTGGATTAGCACTTGGCGAGCGTTTCGTCACACGCGACGGCAGCCTGATCGGACGCGACTGGATACAAAGCGCCGCCGACGGCCCACTGATCGTAGGCAGCATCCGACGTGCCGAAGAGCTGCGCATCCTACAAACATCCGGGGAAGAGTTGGAACAGACGATCGCCGATCTTGCCGAGCAGCAGGCAGCGCTCACCGAGCGTGGCCAGGAACTGGAACAGGAGCGTGAAGACGGCTTGCAGTTTCTCACCCGGCTGAGTCGCGAACGTGCCACGATGGATGCTGAACTCGGTGCCGGGCGCTCGCATCTGGAGCATCTTCAAAAGCGGCGTGAAGAACTGACCAAGGAACATACGGAGTTGGCCGAAGACCGCACCGAGATCCTAGATGAAATCGAAGAAGCCCGCGAACGCCTACATCAGACCCTGGAACAAACCGAGGAACTCACCGCCCGACGCGATGACCTCTCCAGCCAACGCGACAGGCTGCGAGCCGAGGTCAATGCGGCGCGCGCCGAAGAAGGTCGTTTGCGTGACGAACGCCAGCGGCTGACTCTCGGCGTCGAAACCAGACGTGCATCCCGTAACGCCATTGAAGCCGCGGTGGAGCGAGCGCGACAGCAGATTGGCAGCCTTGCCGAACATCGCGACGAATTGCTGAGCGCTATGCAGCAGGATGCTGAACCGCTAGTGGAGCAGGGTGAGCAATTGCAGGAGCAGCTTGCACTGCGCATCACCGTGGAGACTGAGCTGGTGGACGCACGCAACCGCATGCAGGAGCTGGATCAAACCCTACGCGAATCCGAACAGCAGCGCCACCGCCTTGAACAAGCGGTTGCCGATGCGCAGCGGATACTGGACGGCAAACGTCTGGAGCGCCAGGAACAACTGGTGCGCCGGCAAACCCTCGAGGAACAACTTGCTGGGCGTGACTGCACTGCTCCTGCTATTCTTCAGGGCATGGACGCGCTAGCCAGCGCTGAGGTTTGGCAAGCTGAGCTGTCACAGGTGCGCAGCCATATCCAGCGCCTTGGCAACATCAACCTGGCCGCCATCGACGAATTCAACGAACAATCCGAGCGCATGCGCTATCTGGAGCAACAGCACGACGATATTAGTGCATCGCTGGAAACCCTGGAGGCCGCCATCCGCAAAATCGACCGTGAAACTCGTAACCGATTCAAAGAGACTTTCGACCGTGTCAACCAGGGATTGCAGCAACTTTTTCCACGCGTGTTCGGCGGCGGCCATGCCTATTTGGAGCTGACCGGCGACGATCTGCTGGAAACCGGCGTCACCATTATGGCGCGCCCGCCAGGTAAGCGTAATTCCAGCATTCATCTACTCTCTGGCGGCGAGAAAGCACTCACCGCGGTGGCGCTGGTGTTTGCCATCTTCCAGCTCAATCCAGCGCCTTTTTGTATGCTCGACGAGGTGGATGCCCCGCTGGACGATGCCAATGTTGGCCGTTTCTGCGAGCTGGTGCGCTCGATGTCGGATCAAGTGCAGTTTATCTTTATCACCCATAATAAGGTTACGATGGAAATTGCCGATCACCTGATTGGAGTCACCATGCACGAGCCCGGTTGCTCGCGCCTGGTGTCAGTGGATCTGGACGCAGCCGCGAGCTTGGTGGCGGCCTCCTGAATCGAAGTTAAAACCGCCGTATCATGCATTGGCGCTGATATACTTTTTAACGAGCACACAACGAGGGCCTAGAACAGAATGGACGCCGCTACACTGCGCCTAATCCTGATCGTCGTTGGAGCCGCGTTCCTGCTTGTCATGTACCTGTGGGAACGCAGCCGCGCCGAGCAACGCGACAATACAGATGACTGGGACAATTACCTTGGTGACCAACGGGGCGATCAACACGAGCCGACACTCGGTTCGCTGCAACCGTCCGAGTATGACGATGATCTTGGAGTATTGGCAGACACCCCGAGCGCCGAACCCGATACAGCTCCCGACACAGTATCCGACCAAGGCTTAGCGCCGGAATCAGAACCCTACGCTCTTCGGGAACTGATGCCGGCGGATAACCAGATGCCGTTGGCGGCTGAAACAGCCGACGACGATGCCATCATCTCACTAAAGATCCAAGCCGCTGACGAAGCGCCTGGCCCAGAATCTGACCAGGAACCGGCTGCTGGATCTAGCCCTGATGCGCCTGGATTCGAGATCCCCAAGCCTGAGCTCCCAAATTCTGAAATCCCAACTTCTGAGATCCCAACTTCTGAGATCCCAACTTCTGAGATCCAGGCCACGCATGCGCAACCCAGCGATGCCGGTGAAGTTGAAGACGGCGAGCGTGCGACCTCGGCAGGGATGCAAGTGAAGATCGAGGCTGAACAGCAAGGCTCCCCGCGAGCCGCTCAGAAATCCGGACAAAAGCCAGCATTTGCAGCATCACCTGCCGCTGATGCGAATGTAAATAGCACAGCGCCTGATATGGACCAAGGCCCACTGCTGATTCAATTGTTCGTTGTCGCCACCGGTCAACCGTTTGCTGGAGAACGCATTTTGTCCGCGGCCAGGCATCAGAAGCTCATGCCTGGCAAGATGGACATATTCCATCGTCAGGCGCCTGACGACGGCACCCGAGCACCTCTTTACAGCATGGCGAATCTGGTGAAACCGGGCTCCTTTCCGATGCGTAACATGCGCGATTTCAAGACTCCGGGTTTGGCTCTATTCGCACAGCTCGAGGGCGACCCTAGCGACCTGATGGTATATGATGACTTACTGCATGTGGCCCGCGCGCTGGCTTCAGAGCTTGGCGGGCAGGTTCAGGAAAAAGGTCGCCGGCCCCTGACCGAAGAACGCGCCCAAGCGCTGCGCGCGCAGGTGTCGGCAAAGCTGCAGCTGAGTTCCGCACCCACCGATAACAAATGAACGAAGCAAGCGCGGCGCTGGCGCAGCGGGCTGAAACCCTGCGCCGCGCGTTGAACCACCATAACTATCGCTATTACGTACTAGATGATCCGGAAATTCCGGATGCCGAGTACGACCGCATGATGCGGGAGTTGCTGGAGCTGGAAAACTCAAATCCCGGGCTGCAAACACCGGATTCACCGAGCCTGCGGATCGGTGCAGCACCATCAGCGGCATTTGCTGAAATCGAACATCGACTGCCGATGCTGTCGCTCACGAATGCTCTGAATGAGGCCGAAATGCGCGACTTCGACAGACGTGTACGACAAGGGCTCGGCGTCGATATGGTGCTCTACTCTGCAGAGCCGAAGCTCGATGGGCTTGCCATCAGCCTAGTCTACGAACATGGCCTGTTGCTGCAGGCCGCGACCCGCGGCGATGGCTATCGCGGTGAGGATGTGACGGCCCAGATTCGCACTGTCCAGTGCGTGCCTCTACGGCTATGGGATGATGCCAAAGCTGGCAGAGTTCCCGAGCTGCTCGAAGTTCGCGGTGAGGTCTTCCTGACACATACCCGCTTTCAGAGAATCAATGCCCAGGCGCGAGCGCAAGGCAAAAAGCCATTCGCCAATCCGCGCAATGCTGCTGCCGGTAGTCTGCGCCAACTCGACCCGCGTATCACTGCCGCGCGCCGTCTGAGCTTGTTTTGTTACGGACTCGGCGCGCTGGATGACGCGAGCGTTGACGCAGACACTTTCGATAGCCACAGCGACAGTCTGGCTCGCATGGCCGCCTGGGGACTGCCGGTATCACCCGAACAGCGGCGCGTCAGCGGTATCGATGCCTGTATCGCCTATCATCGCGATATGAGTCGCCGCCGCGACAAGCTCGACTACGATATCGATGGCGTCGTGTTCAAAGTAGACCGACGTACCGACCAACAGCGATTGGGCTTCGTCTCGCGTGCTCCACGTTGGGCGATTGCATTCAAGTTCCCGGCTCAGGAGGAACTCACCAGGGTTGCCGCGGTTGAGTTCCGGGTCGGACGTACCGGCACCCTAACCCCGGTCGCACGCCTTCAGCCGGTGCAGGTAGGAGGTGTAATCGTCGCCAACGCGACACTGCATAACATCGATGAGGTCCGACGCAAGGACGTGCGAGTAGGTGACACGGTGTTCGTACGCCGGGCTGGCGACGTGATACCGGAAGTAGTACGGGTGCTTCCGGAACACAGACCGCCTGGCGCATTGCCGGTGAAACTGCCAACCCATTGTCCGGTGTGTAGTTCGGATATCGTGCGAGCAGAGGGTGAGGCGGCGGCCCGCTGCAGTGGCGGTCTGTTTTGCGCAGCCCAACGTAAGGAGCGGATTCGCCACTTCGCATCACGCCGCGCCATGGACATCGAGGGGCTTGGTGAAAAACTGATCGACCACTTGGTGGAGCGCGGCTTGGTGCAGGATCCATCCGACCTCTACCGGCTTAGCCTTGACGACTATGCGGGTATGGACCGCATGGCCGAAAAATCCGCGCAGAATCTCTTGGATGCGCTCCAGCGCAGCCGTCACACTACACTACCGCGCTTTATTTACGCCCTCGGCATTCGCGAGGTTGGTGAGGCCACAGCTGTTGCCCTAGCCGATCATTTCGGCGATTTCAACGCCTTGATGCAGGCTGGGATGTCGGACTTTATACGCTGTAGCGGCATGCGCGGCATCGGGCCGAAAATCGCCACCGCATTGGTCGATTATCTTGCCAAGCACCCCGATGTGGCGGCTGATGCTGACCTGACTGCCAAAACAGATCTTGCTGCCTGGCTTACAGGACTTGGTATCCGTGGTCTGAATCCGAACGTTGCGGGACGCATCGTAGAGAAGTATCCGAATATCGCAGCATTGCGAGCGGTAGACGCAGATGCCTTGCGCGGCGGCGAGCAAAGCCTGATTGAGGGAGTTGGCCCGATTGTGGCCGAGCACATTGTTACCTTCTTCGCCCAGATGCATAACCGCGAGGTGATCGCTCGGTTGCTCGATCCGAAAATTGGGGGGATTCATTGGCGAGAGGGGGGGAATCAAGCGCATGCCGACTCCAATACCTGTGTCAGCGGACTCAATGCATTTGCTGCTACAAAACCACATGCCGGAGTTATGCAGCCACTTGCCGGCAAGATCTTCGTCATTACCGGCAAACTGAGTCGGCCACGTGACGACATCAAGGCCGAATTGCGAGCGATGGGAGCCAAGGTTACCGGCAGCGTTTCACGCAACACCGATTACCTGCTGGCCGGTGATGACGCGGGTTCAAAGCTGGAAAAGGCGGCGTCACTCGGCGTGCGGGTGCTTACTGAAATTGAATTGGCGCGAATCATCAACCGGGATGAGTAAAAAACACCAAGCTGATGATGATTTGTGTGGGCCTCGCCCGCATAATTTCTGGTAAAGAACAACATTTCACAATCGCATCGACATTTTGGTGTGCACAACAAACCGAATAGGGGGAACAAATATGTCAGAACTGAGTCAAGAGCAACAAATCCTGATCGCCATGCGTAAAACGTTGGCTGCCGTGATTAAAGATGTGACACCTCCGGCTGGGATGAAACATCCATTATCTCCAGAAACCATCGCCGATGTACGCCAATGTTTAGGCCTAATCTCAGCGCGGGAGAAAGAACTGGCTGATGCTGACGGGCGTGGTGGCGAGCGTCCCTACTATGCGGACGAACCACCGGCAACGCAGGTGGTACCCATCGCGGGGCTTGGTAAACGCACTCATGGTCGCGATTAGACAGTATACTTCTCCCCGGAGACAACGACCGGAGAAAACAAATGGCCGAGGTGCAAGTTCTCGCCCGATGTGCCGCATTGGCAACAGCGTTTGGATTAGCCGTTGCTGACACACTGGCATGGGATACGCCACTGACAGATGAAACAGCACCACTTGAGCTCTGGTCCCACAGCGGCGATAACGGCCCCGAAAATTGGGGGCGGCTTTCCTCCGAATTCTCCACCTGCACCACAGGCCAGCTACAATCACCAATCTCCTTGAATACCCAGCTAGCGACCGGTACAACCTGCCAACCATTACGATTCCGCTATCGCAGCAGTTCACTCTATGCGACCAACGATGGCAAAGCGTTACGACTTGGCTACGACCGCGGCAGCTTTCTCGTCATAAATGGTCTGAGCTACGAATTAGTCGAAGTGCGATTTCACGTCCCCGGCGAGCATATGATCGACGGACTTGTGCCGGACGGCGAATTACAGCTGATTCATGGTAACAATCGTGGCGATATTGCCATTGTTGCAATACCAATGATGGCCGGTCCGCGGGTCAATCGAATTCTGCGGCGTATACTAGAATACGCGCCGAGTAACCAAGGGGAGAAATACTATGGACGTAACATCGGCGTAAACGCATTATTCATGATGCCTGGTCGTAAGGAGTATTTCGCCTACATGGGTTCCCTAACACGCCCTCCCTGTACCGAGGGCGTACACTGGTACGTGATGCGCGAGGCATTGGAAGTCGACGCCGGTGACCTACGCCGACTTACTCAACTAATAGCCCCTAACTCCCGCCCCCTGCAACCGCAAAATGGACGTACTGTCATACAGACCTGCGCACCCTAGGTGCCGCGGTGCGGATGTCCCGCTACCATTTCTGCTGTTTGTCGTTAATCGTAATCGCTCATCCTGGGTTATCGATGACGACCACGATTACGACAACGACCGCAAACGGTCTCGCGACTTCCACAGCAGAGCACTAGCCCCTCATTTTAAGCAATTGCCGGAGAGAAACCTGCTAACTGGCGTCGGATTCTCGTTCGCCTTCGCAAAGCGGGGACTCGCCCATAGTCGCTCTATGGGCGGGTTGCCGCAACGTCGATGCCGGACGAGAAGATAAGCCAGGTGATCTGCTTGTCAACAGAAATCGCTTTAGGGGACGGCTTCAGGGGAATAGCCGATTTCCCATTCATCGGGCTTGTTCAATCCCGGTGATTTTCATCAACCGCCCTACTCCAAGTTGGGTGCAATCCGCCCAGAGCGCCCTGGAGAAAGTTTCACAATAAACAGCATATCTTCTCAGAACTGTTTAGTACCGCTTGGAACTATTTAGAACCATAAAACATGCGAAAAGCGCGAATAAGGACTCTGAGTTTGACGTGTAATTCCGGTCATTTTCACGTTTCTCGCGCTTTTCTTGATTCTAGCTTGCCAGCAGCGGTACTCATGCTGCTTGGGTGCTGCCTTCGTAGAATATTCACCTATTTAACCAAGATGAAGTTTAATTCACCGCAAAGACCTGAAGAACGCAGAGATGAGGATGCATTCACCTTGCTCTTCTGCGCACTCTGCAGTAAATCCATACATTCTCTAAAGATCGCACCCGAAGAAAATCAAGTTTTAATACCTTGATGTCATGTCTTTTCGATCTCGATCAAGTCGCACTGGGCGGGTTGCTCCCTCCAAGTTTTCTTCTGACTTGGCTTACTCTTCCGGCTCTGTTGAAGGTACTGTTTGTTTCAGCTTCACAATATCCTCGTTTAGTTCAACTTGCGCTTCCTCGCGCATTTCGTTCAGTATATTGGCCACCTTATTTCGCTTGACTACTGCCTCTAAGCGCGGTTTGGCCTCTTCATACGATAGCGGCTCCGCATTGCGTGTTTCTTCCAATAAGATGACGTGCCAACCGAACTGAGTCTGCACAGGCTTTTCCGTGTAGCTGCCAGGTTCCAATCCGGCAACCGCATCGGCAAAGGGCTTGACCATATTACGCGCGTCGAACCAACCGAGATCACCGCCCTTCTCAGCGGTTGGGCCTGACGAATTTTCCCGTGCCAGCGTGTCGAAATTCTTGCCCTCGCTGTCGTCAAGCTGCTTAATCAAAGCCTCTGCTTTAGCTTGCTCATCGACCAGGATGTGCCTGGCTTTGTACTCAGTGCGCTGGGCTTGTTCCTTGAACTTTTCATACGCCTGCTTCAACTCATCTTCTGTTGGTGGGTTATCCTTGGCAATACTCTGCAAAGCCGCGTTGGATAGGATCATGAGCCTTTGCAGCTCAAGCGCCGTCTGCACGTCGGCGTTTTCAGCCAGGTTACGCTTCTCTCCTTCCTGGGCAGCTACGATCAGACTGAGAAATTCGTTAAAAGTCTGCTCCTGGAATGCCGGAGTGTTCTGGCTCTTGGTTTCCTGTTGTCGCTGGATGAAAAACAAACGGAATAGATCGAGCTGATAGTTCTTATTGTTGACGGTGGCAATGCTGATATCCTGAGCGGCATCCGCGGTGATATCCGCGCCCGCGTCAGCTTCCTGAGCCAGGGCCAAGGCTGGCGCAATGGCGATCAGCGCGGTCAGCATCAGTAAAAGAACAAGTTTCGGTCTCATCAATAGCTTCCTATGGTCAAATGAAATGCATAGTCGGTTGTCAGGATGGGAATACCCTGACAAAGGGTTTGATCTGTACCTCCCGATAGACGCCTGCGGCAACGTAGGGGTCAGCATCAGCCCAGGTGCGTGCGGCTTCGAGATCTTCGAATTCCGCAACCACCAGCGAACCGCTGAAACCAGCCTCGCCGGGATCAGGGGAATCAATGGTCGGATGAGGTCCGGCGAGCAACAACCGACCTTCGGCCTGCAGCGCTTCGAGACGTTTTAAATGGGCCGGCCTGGTCGCCCGGCGCGCTGCGAGGCTGTCCGCATTGTCGCTGGCGATGATGGCGTAGAACATAGTTAGTCGATCCTCTGTTTATACCTTATGGTTGTGCTCCAACTCAGCGCCCTGATCACCGTCCTGAAGGTGGCGAGCCAGATAGAATGCTTGCGCGATAACAAAGACGACAGTCAAACCCATCATACCGAACAATTTGAAATTAACCCAAAACTCCTCGCTGGCCTGGGCTGCCTGGCAAAGCGCAAGCTGGGTATCGACGAATCGTTCGCCACAGTGTGCCAGATCGATCTGCTGATCGCCGGTGACATCGACGAGCGCCTGCCTGGCCTGGAAAAATCCGCTGCCAATGTACACCACATAGAGGTTCGCTAGTCCGGAGAATACAAAAAAGCCAGTCCAAGCCAGGTTGAGACGCCGCCAGATCAACCGGGGAACCTCAATGGCATGGGCCATGATGCGCTCTATCAGAGTCTTATCGCCAATAAACTGGCTGCCGAAAAAGACGATGGCAAACAGCCAGTCGACGATGGTCGGCTTCCACATGACAAAAATCGGATCGCGCAAAGCCAGAGTCAGGCCGCCGAGAAGTAACAGCAAACCGAGCGTAATCAAATGCATGCGTTCAGTACGTTTGTGCCGAATACGCACCCAGGCGACCTGCAGCGCGGAGGCGGCGATGGCGACCGCGGTCGCGGGATAAATACCATACAGTTTGTAGGCAATAAAGAACAGGATAATGGGTAAGAAATCAATGAAGACTTTCATATTCAGCTGTTTCCCTGGCCGCGGCGACTAGGAACGGAAAGATTGGCAACCGATGCGGATGTCAGTGTAGACGCCGCCGCGTGCTCCAAGCGTCATGATAGCGCTGCATAACAATGCGAACCGCTGCTGGATAATCGAGCGCGTCCATCTGTCCCATGCCTTCGCGGAAAAACGCGGCCGCGTCATCGGTCGCATGCTCGATCAGGCTGTCGAAGGCTGTTTCCATCAGTGCTGGCCGATGCGTACGTGTTGCCATAATGGCACGGTTGATGACCAGCACACGCCAAATGCGTGCATCTTCAGTTCCAGCAGCCGCATCCGAAATCTTTGGAGAAACTGCATGAAAGACTTCGTCGATCATCCGGAACAGGCTGGTGATATCATTCGGCTCCCAGAGTGTATTCGCCATTGCGGCGGCTGCGTTGACCACCGGGCTGATCCGCGTCAGTTCTCCACCGGCACGGGCCACGCAGCAGGCTAACGGCAGCAAAAGAGCGTCCAGAGCATCGGCTTCCTCCGCTAGCTGTATCCGGCGAGCCGTATCGGCGAGCTGCGCCAGTAAATCGACGGCGTGATCGCCAAGTTCGCCAAGAGGCAATCCCTTTGCATGTGCCGTTGTATGCACCGAAGGGTCGGGTTCCTCATCGAAGTTTGGCTCGTTGGCTGAACGCTCGCGGCATTGTAGCGTATCCAGCACATTCGACAAGGTTTCGGTCAGGCGCCGCGGTTCTACGAAGTCGTCGTCGCACGCCTCCGCCAGAAGTTCGGCAAGACGCATGATCTCATCACGTATAAAGACTGGGTCAGGGAGCGGAAGCATAGCGGTGGCACGGTCAGCGATTTCTCTCGTATTATGCACTACAATGGCATCGGCTGGGGGGGTAGAATACCGTTTCCACCGGTAGCAAAGATCAGTGATCAAGTAACCGTCTTCTCGGCCAGGATGCGATCAACTGAGACAGTATGGAAATTGATACAAATCGCCTAAACGCAAGCAAGCGCATCCGCATAACAGCGGTTCGATTAGAATGCGCGCATGGATAAAACCCCCGATCTGCATACTCATTCCACCGCTTCCGATGGCACTCTGTCACCGACAGACCTGATCAAACGAGCCAGCGCCGCTGGTGTCGAGATGATGGCTCTAACCGATCACGACACTGTCGCTGGGATCGCCGAGGCAGCTCGAGCAGCCAAAGCGGCCGGTCTAACCCTGATCGCCGGAGTCGAGGTTTCAGTAACCTGGAATGGGCGCACCGTGCATGTCGTAGGGCTCGATATCGATCCTAACTGTGCCAATCTATTGCAAGGTTTACAGGAGCTGCAGATGTATCGGGTCTGGCGCGCTGAGCAAATTGCCCGACGACTGGCGAAAGCCGGTTTCGACGGTGCACTCGACGCTGCCCGTGCGCATGCCAAGGGTGGGTTAATCGCGCGTACGCATTTCGCACGCTTTTTGGTAGAGCGCGGCGTGGCAGCCGACATCCGCGGCGTTTTCAAGCACTTTCTGGTGCATGGCAAGCCCGGGCACGTACCGAGCGAATGGGCTGCGCTGGCGCAAGCTCTGGAGTGGATAGAGGCTGCTGGCGGACATGCAGTGATTGCGCATCCAGCACGTTATGGCTTTTCCCGCGGCAAGATACAACGCTTATGCCGCGAGTTTCGCGAATGTGGGGGCCGCGGTCTGGAAGTGGTCTCGGGCAGTCATAGTCGCGATGACGCATTTACCTTTGCCCGCCATGCGACCGAGCAGCATCTACTGGCCTCGGCCGGCTCCGATTTTCATGGCCCCGAAAGTTCCTGGATCGAGCTCGGACAGCTGCCGGCATTACCTGACAATTGCAAGCCGATTTGGTTACTGCCCGGATTTAGCGGCATGCCGGCGAATGCGCCGGCCTAGGAAGCTCGCCGATTACCGGCCGTATTCGCTGAAATTGACCATTTTCTATACAGTTGTGTCCTTACCCCTCGAGAGTCTTCCGACTTGATTTGTTTGTACTGAACGATGTCGGACTTTATACAGATTCATCCGAATAATCCACAGCCTCGCCTGATCAATCGCGCCGCGGCGGTATTTCGCGATGGCGGTGTTGTCGTTTATCCAACCGACTCCTGCTATGCACTGGGTTGCTCCATCGGCGAGAAGACTGCGCTCGACCGCATCCGCCAAATTCGCCGGCTGGACGACAAACATAATTTCACGCTGGTTTGTCGCGATTTATCGGAGATTGCGACTTACGCACGCATCGACAACAGCGCCTATCGCCAGCTCAAATCATTGACGCCTGGACCTTTCACCTTCATTTACCGAGCAACCAAACAGGTACCTCGCCGATTGCTGCATCCGAAACGACGTGCAATCGGTATACGCGTGCCCGACACGCCAATAGTCCGCGATCTGCTCACGGAGCTTGCCGAACCGATTTTGAGTACCACGCTGATTTTACCCGGAGACGAATACCCGCTGGATGACACCTACGAGATCCGCGAAAGCATCGGCCATTGCGTCGATCTGATCATCGACGGCGGTCAGTGCGGCACGCGGCCCACTACGGTGGTTGACATGACCCACGAACCGCCACTGGTTGTGCGTGCCGGCAAAGGCGAAACATCATTGTTCGAGTTTTGATTTCGCATGAATAAATCGAACGATCAGACGCTGCCGATTACCTAATAACCAGACGCTGTCGAAGCAACAGGAACCGAATCTATGGATAACCTTTTCCAAACCTTACTGCTGATCCCCGTGATCGCGATACCAGTCTTATTGGCGATCACGGTGCATGAAGCTGCGCATGGCTGGGTAGCCAGCCAGCGCGGCGATCCCACGGCTCTAAATCTGGGGCGCGTAACCTTCAATCCACTGAAACACATCGACCCGATCGG
The DNA here is from genome assembly GCA_016745215.1 of Thiohalocapsa sp. PB-PSB1. Classification (GTDB taxonomy): domain Bacteria; phylum Pseudomonadota; class Gammaproteobacteria; order Chromatiales; family Chromatiaceae; genus Thiohalocapsa. The sequence continues at coordinate 6,281,402 of CP050890.1, read as the reverse complement.
CACCCTGCTGGTGCCGCTGATGATCTTCACGCTATCTAAGTACCTGGTCGGAGTGCCATTCCTGTTCGGCTGGGCCAAGCCGGTGCCGGTGGACTGGCAACAACTACGCAATCCGCGCTGGGATATGGCGTTGGTGGCTGCTGCCGGCCCCGGTGTTAATCTGCTGATGGCGCTTGCCTGGGGATTAGCGATCAAGATCATGGCACTCATTGTGCCGTTTGTACCGATCCCCGCTGAATTATTATATATTTTCAGAGACATGTGCATAATCGGCATCCTGATCAATCTTTTCCTGATGGCGTTGAACCTATTCCCATTGCTGCCGCTTGACGGTGGTCGTATCCTAAGCGCGTTGCTGCCGCGGCGGCTGGCATTCAGATTCGCACGCCTGGAGCCTTATGGTCTATTCCTACTGCTTTTGCTGCTGTTCCTGCCCCATGGCCACCCGCCTGGCCTGCTCGGTATCGCGTTGCGCCCAGTAGTCAGTTCCACTCTAAACCTAATGCCCGCATCGGCACTGGTGCGCGATCAATTCCCAATCTGATCATCATGATGACCCGCAACAAGGCGAATTTATCTTGACCACAGTCTCTTCTCAACATGCGCGCGTGCTCTCTGGTATGCGCCCTACAGGTCAGTTGCACCTCGGCCATTATCATGGCGTGCTGAAAAATTGGATCGAACTCCAGCACGAATACGAATGTTTCTTTTTTGTTGCTGATTGGCATGCGCTGACCACCGACTATGAAGACCCGTCCAATATTCCACGCGCCAGTTACGATATGGTCGTGGACTGGCTCGCATCTGGTGTCAGTGCAGGCTCGGCGACGCTATTCATTCAGTCACGGGTGCCCGAGCACGCAGAATTACACCTATTGCTCTCCATGATTACACCTCTCGGCTGGCTGGAGCGGGTGCCTAGCTACAAGGATCAGCAGGAAAAGCTCAAGGAAAAGGATCTTGCCACCTACGGTTTCCTCGGCTATCCGCTGCTGCAGAGCGCGGACATCCTGATCTACAAAGCAGGTCAGGTACCAGTGGGCGAGGACCAAGTCGCACATGTAGAAATGACCCGCGAGATCGCGCGCCGTTTCAACCACATCTATGGTCGCGAGCCGGACTTCGAAGAGAAGGCCGAGCAGGCTAAGCGCAAGATGGGCAAGAAAAACGCAAGGATGTTCGACAAACTCAAGCGCGGCTACCAAGAGCAGGGCGACCAACAGGCGCTGGAATTAGCCCGTGCGTTACTGGAAAGCCAGGGCAACATTACTCTCGGCGATCGAGAGCGGCTGCTGGGCTATCTCGAGGGTGGAGGGCGCATGATTCTGCCCGAGCCGCGGCCACTGTTGACCCGCGCTGCCAAAATGCCTGGACTGGATGGGCAGAAGATGTCCAAATCCTATGGCAATACGATCTCGTTGCGCGATGATCCCGACATGGTCGAACAGAAGCTGCGGACCATGCCCACCGACCCAGCGCGAGTGCGCCGCACCGACCCGGGTAATCCGGCATTGTGCCCTGTCTGGCAGTTCCATGAGGTGTACTCCGGAGACGACGTCAAAGACTGGGTGCAGCAGGGCTGTCGCAGTGCCGGCATCGGTTGTTTAGAATGCAAACAACCGGTGATCGACGCGGTGCGCGCGGAACTTTCCCCCATTCAGCGCCGTGCCCGAGAACTGGAGTCGGCACCGGAGGTAGTGCGCTCGGCGATCAACGAGGGTTGCGAACGTGCCCGAGATGTCGCCCGCGAAACCATGGACGAGGTCCGCCTGGCACTGTTCTTGACCCAAGGCTGACGCCGGCTCACCCATGCACAGCATCGAGCAACCCCCGCCGGAGGTGGCGACACAACCCCAGCAGAGTCCATTCGCGATCGTTCTGGGTGAGCCATTGCTGACATTACCGCGGGATCTATACATACCACCAGATGCGCTGGAAATCTTCCTCGATACCTTTGAGGGTCCTCTAGACCTGCTGCTGTACCTGATCCGGCGACAAAATTTGGATATTCTCGATATTCCCATTGCCAAAATTACCGCCCAGTACATGGAATACGTGGAACTGATGAAGGAACTGAAGCTGGAGCTAGCCGCCGAATACCTGGTTATGGCCGCAATGCTGTGCGAGATCAAATCACGCATGCTGCTGCCGCGCCCGGAGTCAGCGACGGATCATGAGGCCGACCCGCGTGCAGAACTGGTGCGCCGACTGCAGGAATACGAACGCTTCAAACAGGCTGCGCAGGATCTAGACGCACTGCCAAGGCTGGAACGCGACTGCTTCCCGGTACTGGCCCATTTGCCCAGCGGCCATCTACCGCGCATCCCGCCCAGCGTAGAACTCAACGAGGTACTGGTGGCATTACGCGAGGTTCTGGGCCGCGCCGATTTGTTTACCAGCCATCGTGTGGAGCGCGAATCCCTGTCTCTGCGCGAGCGTATGTCATGGGTGTTGAATCGCCTGCAGCGCGGCGGCTTTGTGCCCTTTGTGGAACTGTTTGATATCGGCGAAGGGCGAGCCGGCATTGTGGTCAGCTTTCTGGCCATCCTCGAACTGATCAAGGCCACCACATTGGAGTTGGTGCAATCCGAACCCTATGCGCCAATCCATGTGCGCCTGCGGCAGGTGGAAGCATGAGCACGAAGAATCAAGGCAACCAGGATCCGGCGGCACCCAGTGCAGAGTCTGGCGCAGCGTTGAGCATCCTCTCCATATTATTGCCCCCGGTGGGACAAGTGGTGGAGGGCGCTTTGATGGCGGCTGGCGGTCCGCTGACGCTGGATCAGATCCTTGGGCTATATACAGATGACCAGCGCCCGGCACGAGACACAGTGCGCGACGCACTCGCCAAGCTTGCACAGGACTACCAGGAGCGCGCCATCGAATTGGTCGAGGTGGCTGGTGGCTGGCGCATTCAAGTACGCCCTGAGGTTGCTCCCTGGGTAGGCCGACTATGGGAAGAAAAACCCCAGCGTTACTCCCGGGCACTGCTTGAAACCCTGGCTCTAATCGCCTATCGCCAGCCAATCACTCGCGGCGAAATCGAAGATATTCGCGGTGTTGCCGTCGGCACCCAAATCATCAAAACCCTGAGCGAGCGTGATTGGATACGCATCGTCGGCCATCGCGACGTGCCTGGGCGCCCGGCATTGTTTGCCACCACGCGGCGCTTTCTCGATTATTTCGGCCTGCGCTCGCTAAACGACCTGCCAACGCTGGCAGAGATCCGCGACCCGGCATTCTTTGCCGATGCGTTGGATCTGGAAGGCGACGGACAACTGCAAGCCGACGCCAACCAACAGGATCAAAACACCGCCCAAGGCAGCGCCGGCGATGGCGCAAACCAGAGCGATGACCAGCCGACATAAATCCATGCCCGGAAAAGGTGTTGGCAGAGGCACCGACAAGAGCACTCGTCTGGATTCCGGCAATCGCCCTGGCAAGGGTGCCGATCAGGCTTCGGGCAGAGGTGCTGGAAAGAACCGGGGCAAACAGCATAATGCCCCAATCGGCAGCGGCGATCCGGTGCGCCTGCAAAAAGCACTGGCCGAAGCCGGGCTCGGCTCGCGCCGCGAGATTGAGGGCTGGATCAGCGCGGGCCGAGTGCGCGTCAACGGGCAGCTCGCCAAGCTCGGGGATCGGGTATCTCCCGCTGACCGAGTGCGTGTCGACGGCAAGGACATCAAACGCCGCTCCCCACGTCGCGGCAGGCCGATCGTACTCGCTTATCACAAGCCCGAGGGCGAGGTCGTCACCCGCCGCGACCCCGAAGCCCGACCGACCATTTTTCAACGCCTGCCCGGTATCCGTGACGGCCGTTGGATCAGCGTAGGCCGGCTCGACATGAACACCGCCGGTTTGCTGCTGGTGACGAACCATGGCGAACTGGCCAACCGGCTGATGCACCCATCACGGCGCATCGAGCGCGAATATGCGGTTCGCATCCACGGCCAGGTCACCGACGCCGCATTGCAACAACTGGTCAACGGTATCCAGCTCGAGGACGGCCTGGCGCGTTTCGAGGAGATCGTCGAATCCGGCGGCAGCAGCAGCAACCAGTGGTTTCACGTCCTGCTGTGCGAGGGCCGTAACCGCGAGGTACGCCGCCTGTGGGAAGCAGCCGGCTGCGAGGTCAGCCGCCTCAAGCGCGTACGCTTCGGCAACATCATCCTTGGCGCCCGGCCGCTGCCGGGCCAATGGCGCGAACTTGACGATGAGGAAATCGACGGCCTGATGGCGCTGGCTGGCCTGTCATTGCCAGAACCGGCGAGGCGACCATCCCGCCGCCGCCTGCCCGACAACACGCGACGCCGAAAGCGCGGCAGAGGTGTTGCATAAAATGATGCGAATGCTTCCAACCTACATTCCACGCTTTTGAAATCAATCAGTTAAGCTTCCCTCCGGCTTCTTGGTGCGCTGTAACTCATTGTTTGCTCGATGATTGTCCATTCTTCGTCTGACAGGTCACTTGGATAGCGTATAGGTGTATGAACATTATCTGAAGTTATCTTGATCTGTCCGAATAAAAAAGAGAAAATCGTATTAAATCGTTTAGTTTTTCAGATTTTTTATATTCCAAATCAATAGCTTAGTTCCCATACAGTCTCTTACTTTCGATTTCCAGTCATGGCCCGAGAGGGCTTGATTCAGACATGCTACGCAAGACCCGCAATACGGTGATCATGGCTGTGGGCCTGCTGCTGCTCGCCGAGATCGCGTTGCAGATACGATCCCAGATCCGTTATGGCCAGAGCGTCTTTAACGTACTTTCCAATGAGACTACCTATGTCTTCAATGAAGAGCTGGGCCTAAAGCTGCTGCAACCCGATCATGAAATTGATGGCTCGCAGGCAGTGATCAAGACCAACAGTCTGGGGCTACGTGATGAGCCGGTACTGATGCCCAAGCCAGCGGGGCAATATCGCATCGCAGTAGTTGGTGCCTCGACTGTCATGGGCACATATACCCGAAACAATAAGGATACGCTGTCTTATCGTCTGCAGCAGATTCTGAATGAAAATAGCAATGCCTCACGCACTTTTCGTGTTATCAATGCGGGCATAGCCGGTTATTCAATGAACACACAAAGGCGAATGGTAGAGCGTTTGCTAAGTACACTGGATGTGGATCATTATGTTCTCTACACCGGCTTCAATGATCTGAGCGGCTATTGTCACACCGATAGCGAAAGTTCGGACGAGGCAGATTATTCGCTGCCTCAACTGACATTACCGAAGTGGCTGCTGTCAATCGAGTTGTTAAGCAAAAATACCGTAGCTCTGCGCACCTCGCTAGCGAAACAGGAAACGCTGGTCGATCCAAATTTAGTTGATGAAACTCAATTCAGGGAAGATTTCGCGGGACTTGCCCTGAGCCTGTCGGCCACCGGCAAGCCGGTACTAGTGGTCGGCAACGCACGCGCTTTCCGTCGTGATATGCCATATAAGCAACAAGAGAGCCTGTCCGAGACCGCGCGCTATTATAAGAGCTGTTTCGATACCGCCGGTCTGCATGAATTGTTTGACCGGCATAACGATATTATTCGCGAGCAGTCGATTGCCCTCGGACTGAGCTACTTTAATCTCCACCAGCAATTGCCGGGTGGCAGTGAATGGTTTGGTGACGCGACCCATTTCTCCGTGAGGGGCACTCAGCGCGCGGCGGCGATAATCGCGCAATACCTGCGCGTTGATCTGAAGCCGCCGATGGGGGCAGGGGTGGAATAACAGATGGCCTTCCAGTCGTTCCATTTCCTTGTCTTTCTGGCCGTGATCTTAGTGCTGGTTCGGCTGGCCTTTCGCGATCATCACGAGGCAAAGAAAAACTGTCTGCTAATCGCTAGCTATTACTTTTACATGTGCTGGGACTGGCGCTTTGCTGGTCTCATCTTTACGATCTCGGTGATCAACTACGTCATTGGGCCGCTTATCCATCAGGCGGCCGATGGGCGTAGCAAGAGGCTCTGGCTGGCGCTGTCGCTCGTCAGTAGTCTTAGTATTCTTGCCTACTTCAAGTATGCCAATTTCTTCATCGATTCCCTCAATGTCCTATTGGTCGGTCTTGGCTTCGAAACCTCGATACCGCTGCTAAATGTGATTCTGCCGGTCGGCATCTCCTTCTACACCTTTCAGAGCATCAGCTACTCACTGGATATCTACCGGGGCCGACTGCAGCCAATACATGACCTGCGTGATTTTGCATTGTTTGTGGCCTTTTTCCCGCAACTAGTGGCCGGGCCGATCGTACGCGCAAGTCATTTCCTGCCGCAGTTACAGGCCGATCACCAGGAGGAGAATGACAATCCGGTGGAGTCCGGTACCGCGCTGATCCTGCGTGGGTTTATTAAGAAGATAGCCATTGCCGATGTGCTTGCGGTGCACATTGTCGACCCAGCTTTTGCCTCACCGGAGAGCTATTCGCCGTGGTTCTTGCTGATTGGCCTGTATGCTTACAGCTATCAGGTCTACATGGATTTCTCTGGCTATACGGACATCGCCCGTGGCGTGGCCCGCTGTCTTGGCTATGACCTGCAGATCAACTTCGACCGGCCCTACAAGGCTACGAGCATTGGCAATTTCTGGCAGCGCTGGCACATCTCGATGTCTTCGTTCTTTCGTGACTACCTTTACTTCGGTCTGGGTGGATCGAAATACGGTAATGTCTACGTCAACTTGTTCCTGACCTTTGTCGCCATCGGCATCTGGCATGGGGCGGGCTGGAATTTCGTCGCATATGGCGTGTGCCATGCGAGCATGGTTGCCTGGGAGCGCTGGCGCTTCAATCAACGCAAGGCGGCCGGTCTACCGAAGTTGAAGTACACCGGATTGCACTGGGTCTGGCGAGTATTCTGGATCTTCACCATTGTCTCAATGACACGAGTGTTGTTCAGGGGCGGTACCCTGGCCGATGCTCGAGGTTACCTGGAGGCAATGACGAATTTCTCCAATACCCATACGCCACTGGGGATGGTCGGACTAACTACCTTGCTGCTGGCAATCGCCTTGCATTATACGCCGTCACGCTGGACGTTCGGTTGGGAGGAGATTTACTGCCGAATGCCCTCTTTCGTTCAGGCAGGTCTCATAGTTGCAACCATCTATGCGGTAGTTGTACTTTCAACCGGAACCGCACCGTTCATCTATTTTCAATTCTAGACCTTTGTTACGCCCGGTCGCTTCGGACTAATTAAGATAGCAGAAGCAGCAAAAGGACACCAAAGAAGCAAAAGGATGCTCGAGCGCCCAAACATCGTCCTGCACAGGGCTACGAAGGTGGCATCCAAGGCTAAGTGAAGTAGCGCAAGGTCAGCGGCACCAGCCGCAGCGATCTGGGTAATCGCTGTGCGATGGCTTCGCCCGCTCGAAGAAGACTTGCCGTAAGCCTGGCATCTGCTTTTGGCACTATCTAGGCGATCGCATCCGGCGGCACGGATACATGCCACCACTGCTCGATAGCATCCGTAAGCGCGCCGCTGCCGTAAGCATGGTGCCCTGAGTTATTGAGAAGTTACTGTTTGTGGCCGCAAGTCATTGATACAAAAGCCGCCCTCACTTGTTGAGTAGTGACGGGTAGCGCCCAGTAAACATCAGGTTTCTCACGCCCTGATGTCATATCTGTTCGATCCCGATCCTAATTCCGATCAAGTCGCGCTAGGCGAGTTGCACTCTGGGGTATCTTCATCATTTGTCGAGAAGACAGTGGCCCACAGCCTTTCCCTCGGGGAAAGACGCAGCGCTCGCGTCCGCTCCGCTGGCATCATTTGCCGGGTCGCCCTAAGCGGGCTCTCCTAAGCCGATCGGCTCCCACGGCTGGTCAAGGTCCGCTTGCGCGCGAGGCGTCTTGGCCCTCTGCACACTCTGCGTCTGTGCGGTGAATCCTTACATTCTTTGTAGACAGCACCCGGTTGCAACTGTAACCAAGCGCCAGAAATAGATTGAATTCAGACTTCGGACAGGGCCTTTAGTCGCTCGTCGAATTCATTTTGGTCCAGATCATCGAGCTGATGCATGATGCTGTCAACTTGCTGCTGCAGCGCAGGTACATCGCAGCAACGGATGCGTTCTTTCACTTCCAGCAGCGCGCTCGGCTGCATGCTGAATTCCCTAAGCCCAAGACCAAGCAGCAGCGGAGTGTAGTGGTGGTTGCCGGCCATCTCGCCGCACATCCCAACCTGAGTGCGTGTGGCGGTCGCAGCGTCAATGGTGAGCTTGATCAATCGCAGTATTGCTGGATGGAGCGGATCGTAAAGATAGCTGACGGCATCATCAGAGCGATCGACAGCCAGTGTATATTGAATCAGATCGTTGGTACCGATGGACAGGAAGTCGAGACGCCGCGCAAGAGCGCCAGCCATTAGCGCGGCGGCAGGAACCTCGATCATGCCTCCAATCGGCATCAGCGGATCGAAGGCTACACCATCGCGCCGGAGTTCTCGCCGGATGCCATTGATCAGCGATAAGATCTGATCGACCTCACTCATACTGGAGATCATTGGAATCATTAGCCGGATGGGACCTTCGGCTGAAGCACGCAGAATCGCACGTAATTGCGGCAGAAACAAAGAGGGTTCCTGCAGGCAGAGCCGGATCGCACGCAGGCCAAGCGCCGGATTGATTTGGGTGGATGCCTTTAATCCGGAAATGTACAAAGGCGCTGGCTTATCCGCTCCGAGGTCAAGTGTACGAATCGTCAGCGGAATACCGTCGAGCCCGCGGATAATCGCGAGATAGGTTGCCAGATGTTCTTCCTCGTCCGGTAGTCCGGCGCGATTCATAAACAGAAATTCGGTCCGGTACAGACCGACGCCGGCGGCACCATTGTTGCGCGCTGCGGCCACATCTTCCGGCAATTCCAAATTGGTGAGCAACACCACCGGCGTGCCGTCGCGGCTGGCTGAAGGTTCAAACACCAGGCGTTGCAGCCCGCTTCTACGTATTTCCGCGTCGGCAAGGTGCGCGCGGTAGTGAGCAAGAATTGCGCCGTCGGCCTCCGCAAGCACGGTTCCCGTCTCGGCATTGACGACCAATACTTCATCATGGTGTATGTACTGAATAGCATTGTGTACACCCATGATCGCGGGGATGTCGAGACTGCGCGCGAGGATCGCCATGTGCGACATGGGTCCACCATGTTCGGTGACGAAAGCCGCGACGCCGCGATGACGCAATAGGATGGCGTCGGCTGGAGTCAGGTCTGAGGCAACGATGACGCGCCCGGAGATATCGGCCGTCGCCAGGCTCTCCGCAGTCCCTTTATTGCTGAGAAAGACCTGGATCTGATGCACCACATGATCAACGTCATCGCGCCTGGTACGCAGATAGTCGTCTTCCATTTGGTCAAAGATCTCCACCAGCGTATCGCGTTGCATCTGCAATGCCCAACTGGCATTGATCGAGCGTTCCTGAATCAGCTCCCGAGTGGCATCCACCAATACGGAGTCTGTCAGCATCAGTAGATGGGCATCAATGAACTCGGCCAGATGTACCGGGCTGGACGGCGGGATCTTGTTACGGACCTCTTCCAAATGGCGACGCGCACATTCCAAGGCATTGTCCAAGCGCTGTAATTCCAGCGCAATCTGGGTCGGCGCGATGGTTTCTGCCGTCGCAAGGGGTTCACGCGCCAGCACAAAGGCCTTGCCAATCGCAACCGGGCGTGCGCCATAGACGCCGATACCAGAGAAGGCCGTGGTCATTCATCTTCCCCGAAGCGGTCTCGGACCAGTGCCTCGAGAGCCTTGAGTGTCGCCTCTTCGTCCTCGCCGTCCGCCTCTACAAGGATACTGGTGCCACATGCAGCTGCTAGCATCATGACGCCCATGATGCTCTTGCCGTTGACACGGCGTCCTTCTCGCTCCACCTGTACGTTGCTGTCGAATCCACTGGCGCAGTTAACGAACTTGGCCGCAGCACGGGCATGCAGTCCCAACCGGTTGATGATGTCGAGTTCGGTACGAATCATGACGTTGGATGAATTACTGTTTGTCTGGAACACACAAGGTCGTACATCATTGCCGACAAAACCGTTCGCAACATGGTGTCAAGCGACAATCTGGCGCAATCTGATATGACAATCTTCGGCATTTGCGCTAAGGCGATTGATGTGGAGAAACATACCGCCTGGCTTGTCTTCGCGTCCGGTATGGACGTTGCGGCAACCCGCCCATAGGGCGACTATGGGCGGGCTGCCGCTGCGCGAAGGCGAACGAGAATCCGCTGCCAGTTGGTCTATTTCTCTCCGGCAATCGCCTAATGCGGCGTATTATCCGAGCAAACGAACAGACCATCACGACCTCCGCTGAGCGCCTTTTCGGCCAGTTCGGTAAGACTAAGCTCATGATAGTTCAGAATGCGAACCAACATCGGCAGGTTGACACCGCTCAACACTTGCACTCTCGGATTATTATAGAGGCCAACAGCGATATTCGATGGCGTGGAGCCGAACAGGTCCGTCAATACCAACACGCCTGCTCCCTGATCGAGGGCCTCGGTATACTGCTGTGCCTGTGCACGCAAGCGGTCCAGATCGTCACTTTCGCTTACCACCATCGCAGTGGCTGCCAGTGGACAAGTGCCGATCATGCGGGTCGCGGTAGTCAGCAATTCTGTACCGATATGGTTATGGGTGATCAGCAGCAGGCCGACACTCATGGCAACTCCCGGTGGCGTACCAATACTTGGTGCCCATGCTTGGCAAGATGACGCCGCAGCGCCTCGACCATATAGACCGAACGATGTTGCCCGCCGGTGCAGCCAATGGCAATGGTCAAATAGCTGCGTCCGTCGGTTTCGAAACGCGGTATCCAGCGATCGAGAAATCCTGTCAGATCGACGCGCATCAGTTCCACTTCCGGAGACTTTTCCAAGAATTCCACAACCAAGGCATCACGTCCAGTCAAAGAACGCAGATGTTCCTGCCAGTGAGGATTAGGCAAACAACGCACATCAAACACGAAATCAACCCCTTTTGGAACACCGTTTTTAAATCCGAACGACTGCAGTAGAACTGATGCTCGCACTGCACGGCTATCGATAAGACGCTCGCGCAGCAGATCGCGTAACTCGTGAACATTGGTCAGGGTGGTGTCGATCTGTGTTTCGGCCACCAGCCGCAGTGGCTCGAGCAGCTGGCGCTCCAGCCCGATTGCCTCGTGCAGCGAATGCTCATCACTGGTCAGCGGATGTTTCCGGCGGGTTTCGCTGAAGCGTTTGATCAGCGTCTCGGTATCGGCATCAAGAAAGATGACTCGTCCACTGATGCCGTGCTGGCGTAATTCGCCGATCAATCTTGGTAGGTCGGCAAGGTGATCGGGTTGGTTGCGGGCATCGATGCCAACTGCAGTGCCGAGGTACTCGCCATGAGGCCCAAGGCCACTTGTTTGCAATCCCAGCGCAAGTTCTCGGAGTAGAAAGAGCGGCAGATTATCGATGCAGAAATAGCCGATATCTTCCAAGGTGTCCAGCGCGACGCTCTTGCCCGCCCCAGACAATCCGCTGATGATGATAAAATCCATGGCTTGATCAGGTCTCATTTGGTTGCAGAACCGATATGCCTTACTCACAACAGGCTGTTTGAAGCCGATTTGGTTACATGTACACCGGGAATCGACGGCTCTACACCAGCGTTTTCAATAGCCCGAGCCTGACGATCGACTAAATCGATGCTGGCATCATAACCGCGGGTGCGTAGGATTTGATTGCGCACCGCGGTCTCCAACAGCACCGCCAGGTTGCGCCCTGGAGCCACCGGTAAAGTGATTTCCGGCACCGCAACGCCGAGGATGACTCGCGTAGAATGGCTGCCTTTCAAGCGGTCGATCTGTGCTAGTTCGTCACTATCGAAGCAACGCATGCTGACGATCAGACTCAGTGTCTCGTGCTGACAGACGGCACCCTCGCCAAACATCGCGCGCACATTGAGCACGCCGAGTCCTCGTACCTCTAGAAAATCGCGCAGCACAGGTGGGCAGCTTCCATCTAAAGTCTCGGGGGCAACGCGTGCAAACTCTGGTGCATCGTCGGCAATTAAGCGGTGCCCGCGAGCAATCATCTCTAAGGCCAGTTCACTTTTGCCGACGCCGGCATCGCCTAACAACAATACACCTAAGCCCAGCACCTCCAGAAATACTCCGTGTATGGTGATGCGTTCCGCCAGGGCGTGAGTCAGGAAATGCTGCAACCGATCAACCACCTCGGAATCGTTGATGGATGTGCCCAGCAGCGGCGTTCCGGTTTGTTTTGCAAGTTCGAGGAATAATGCTTGTGGCTCGATATTAGAGGCGAAGATGATTGCGGTTGGCCGTGCTGCAAACAATCGTTCAATGGTTTCATCGAAAGCCGGCGCGCTGAGGTCCATGAGATGATCGATTTCTGCCTGCCCAAGAACTTGAAGCAGATTCGGATGGATGCAATTCAGCGAACCAACCATGCGCTGCGTGGTCGTACCCCGGCTGACGCCCAGTGAGATGCACTGCGATGGCGGCGGCGTGATCCAGCGCAAAGAAAGTCTTGAGCCAACCTGTTCGACCAGGTTCTGTAACGAGTGAACCGCCTTCATTTGATACCTGTAGATGCTGTCCGTTGCGTCAGAAGCGCGAACAATTCGTCGCGCGTGCTGCAATCACGCAGTTGCTGACGCAATGATTGGTCGTTGAACTTCTCTGCCAATTCCGCCAGTAATTGCAGGTGATGCTCATCAGCGGTCTGTGGTACCAGCAGAGCGAAAGCAAGATCCACTGGTTGATCGTCTATGGCATCGAAATCAACACCATCGCGCAACTGTACGAATGCTCCCACTGGAATATCGACCGTGTCGATACGAGCGTGGGGTAGGGCGATACCATGGCCTAAGCCAGTGCTGCCAAGGCGTTCACGCGCCAGTAGCCGTTCAAATACAGCATCCGAGTTGAGTTCGGGTCCAGCCGCCGCGAGCAGTTCTGCCAGGGTTTCTAACAGACGCTTTTTACTGGTGACGTCACAATGGCTGAGGACTTGGGCCTCGGTAATCAGGTCAGAGGACAACATCGAACATGGTTTCCACGGCTTATTGTTCAGTGGCTGAAAGGACGTCGGCACCAGCGTCGGTGCAAGTGTTGGATTCTGTTGGCTAGGGCTTGAGGCGATTTCTCTCCGGCAATCGCCTAATCTCTACTATCGCTCGCGCAATGGCCAGTTCTAACTCGTGCTCTGCCGCGGAAGTCGCGAGACCATTTGCAGTTGTTGTCGTTGTCGTCATCGATAACCCACGATGAGTAATGACGACAAACAGCAGAAACGATAGCGAGACATCCGCACCATTGCACTAGATAGGACAGCATACCCTTAAAACTCGTTCATTCTCGATCTCTTGATCATGCCGCCGCCGACTCTCCCCTATCACCGCGGCTGCTCGGTCACCGTGCACGGCGAAGCGGCAGATCGTTCGGTCGAAAAGCGGGCGGTACTCGCACAGGTGTAGGTTGTCCGCGAGCCGCGTTCAGAGCCAAAAAGCCGGAGCCGGCTATACCCGACTCCGGCATGCCCGTCTCGCCGACCGCCATCGGTCGGCTCGCCACGTCAGGTATGTGGCTGTTGTTCCAGATCTTCCAATGACAGATCGTCTGGCGATAGATCGTCTGGCAATCGTTCTTCCGGTGGCAGTTTGACATCCACTTCTTCGACCATGACCCTTTGCGCGCTGCCGCGGTGGTTTTGGCGCTTTTCCTTATACTTGATAACTTGGCGGTCAAGCTTGTCGATGAGCCCATCAATGGCAGCATACATATCTTCATGCACCGAGTCGGCAAATACGTTGGCGCCATTGATTTTCAAGGTAGCCTCAGCTTTTTGCCTTAGTTTCTCGACGCTTAAGATGACATGGACGTTGATCATGTGATCGAAATGCCGGGCAAGACGGTCGAACTTAGTGTCGACGTAGCCCTTCAGTGGCTCGGTGATATCGACATGATGTCCGGTCAAGTTGATTTGCATAGTCTCACTCCAGTGTTTGCAGGTGCCATAGGCGTCCGTGGACCAATTGTCCTTAGGCCAGGCGCTTGCGCTCGTTTGAGGGTGGAATACCCATTGCCTCGCGGTATTTGGCGACGGTGCGTCGCGCCACGTTGATGCCTTGATCCGTAAGGATGCCGGCAATCTTGTTATCACTCAATGGTTTATTAGGAATTTCCGCGGCAACCAATTTGCGGATGAAGGCGCGAATTGCAGTGGAAGAGCATTCGCCTCCGGATGCGGTATTGACATGGCTGGAAAAAAAGAACTTAAACTCCAGGGTGCCGCGTGGCGTGTACATATACTTCTGCGTGGTCACGCGAGAGACCGTGGACTCGTGCAATTCCAGCGAATCGGCTACGTCGCGAAGCACCAAGGGTTTCATTGCTTCTTCGCCGTAGTCGAAAAAATCCTGTTGTAGTTCAACGATTTTAGCCGCCACGCGCAAGACGGTATCGTTACGGCTTGCGAGACTCTTGATAAACCAACGAGCCTCTTGCAAGTGTGTTTTCATACAGGTGTTATCCGGTGCATCATCGGCACGACGAATCAATTTCGCATAGTCCGCATTTACTCTCAGTCTAGGCGTTATTTCTGAATTCAGCTCGACCTGCCATTCGCCAGCAGTCCTACGTACGATGACATCCGGGATAACGTATTCGGGGCGGATGTCTGCGACCAGAGTCCCCGGCCTCGGGTGCATGGAACGGATCAGCACCAACGCCTGGCCCAAATCTTCAGGCGACAGCTTGGTGTGTCGGCGCAGATCGTCAAGATCGTTGCGCGATAACGCCGGGAAATGATGCTTACAAATCAGGATGGCATGGTCGCGAAAGGGTTGCGCGGGCGGCAACTGAGCTAACTGCAGCAATAAGCATTCCTGCAAGCTGCGAGCAGCGACACCGGTCGGGTCGAAGGATTGAATGCGATGCAGGACAGCTTCGATTTCATCCAGCTCGAGCTCGGTATCGTCCAGGGACTCCAACAAATCTGCCAGATCGAGCCGGAGATATCCGTCAGCATCAATGCTGTCGATCAGCGCTTCAGCAATGGCGCGATCACGAGGCACGAACTTAGCGAGGTTGAGCTGCCAGGCAAGATGATCGTACAGAGTTTGCGGTCGTGATTGTTGTGCAAAAGGATCGAAATTGGTATCCCCAGCAGCTGCGACCGGTGCGCTGTAGCTGTCGAATGTGTCACTCCAGTTGCTATCTACCGGAAGTTCGTCGGGGATGGCCGTGCGCTCGGGATGTAATTCATTGTCTACCCGGGCGTCCGTGGTTTGGGACCGCAGGTTGGCGAGATCGCTGTCAGCATTGAGGTCGGCGTCATCGGCATTTTCCAGCATCAGATTGGATTCCAGCGCATCCTGAATCTCTCGTTGCAAGTCGAGAGTGGACAGCTGCAGCAGCTTGATGGCTTGCTGCAGCTGAGGAGTCATGGTCAGCTGCTGACCGAGACGCAGTTGAATGGTCTGTTTCATTGAGACCGCTCTGCGGGCTGGTACATGAGTTGAGTGGTATATACATAGATTCTAGCCGAAATCATAGCGACTATAGCGAATCGAGTCACGGGGCGGCAATTGATAAGGGCTCTGTTACGCGACGCGCGTGCAGTGCTGCTGACGCTAAGCATATTGCCGACCCTCAAAGTCGAAAATCCTCGCCAAGATAGACCTTACGCACTCGGTTATTTTGCAGTAATGCCGATGGCGAGCCTTCGGCAATGACGCTACCTTCGCTGATGATGTAAGCGCGATTACAGATATCCAGGGTTTCCCGTACATTGTGGTCAGTGATCAGCACACCGATGCGGCGTGATCGGAGGTGAGAAATGATGGTCTTGATTTCGCCCACGGCGATCGGATCAACACCAGCAAAGGGCTCGTCGAGAAGCATGACCTTGGGTTCCACGGCGAGTGCGCGGGCAATCTCGAGTCGGCGGCGCTCGCCGCCGGATAGACTCAATGCCATGGACTCGCTGACATGCGCAATGCCCAACTCATCAAGCAGCTGCTCGCAGCGTTGACGTTGCTGGTTTCGGCTGAGATCCCTGCGCATTTCTAATACCGCCATCAGATTTTCCCGTGCCTTGAGTTTGCGGAACACGGATGCTTCCTGCGCCAGATAGCTTAAGCCGCGGCGCGCGCGCGCGTGCATGGGACGCAGCGTGATATCTTCGCCATCAAGGCAAATGTTGCCGGCATCGGCGGCTACCAGACCCACAATCATGTAAAAACTGGTGGTTTTGCCCGCACCATTTGGTCCGAGCAGACCGACCACCTCGCCTGCATCGACACTGACACTGACGCCATTGACAACCCGCCGACGCCGATAGCTCTTGGCTAATCCCTTTGCGATCAGCGTTGTCATTGCGCTTCTGGACGATCGATTCGAATTCTGACGCGTTCTCGACCCTGCGCACTACTGCCAGCGGTCACGCGCGCGGTGATGCGATTGTAGACGATGCGGTCACTGGCGAAACGGTCCTCTCCCTGCGTGAGTTCGGCTTCATCGATCAGTGTGATTTCATCGCGGTCGGCTTCGTACTCCATCCGCAGGGCGCGGCCTTTGACATCGTTGGGATCATCATCAAGTGCCTGACGGTAGCGCACCGGCTTGCCGATGGCGATGATTTTCTGCGGCTGTCGATTTGCCCGATGATGTACCAATACCTCATCGGCAAAGATACGCATACTTCCTTGCTCCACTTCCACATTGCCCAGGTACAGGCTGATGGACTGCTTATCGTCGAGCTCGGCGGCGTCCGCCTCGATGTAGATCGGCTGATCCTGGTCTTCGTCAAGAGCGAACGCCGGACATGTTATCCACAGCCCCATCGCCAACAGCCAAATCACTGGTTGAGAAAACAAAGTCTGCGCTTGCCAACGCGACCGCTTGCTCGGCTTCCACGAGCGTCTCTGTTTTGTGATCCCGCAGTCGTTTTGGCAAATCATGTGTGGAAACTCCTCTCCATCGGCACTTTCGTGCGCATCTGCATCAGGTTCGAGGTCAATCGTCTGTTGTTGCAAAGCGAATTCTGGTTCGGCCGAACATTCGCATGCGCATTGGCTCTGCAAACCAGATTTGCATGCCATCGTTCGCACCCGCCCAGTCTTCCCCTCGATCCAACTCGGTGTAGCGATCGGTCTCCGCATAATCCATGTCTGGCAACAATAACATCTCGCTGGTCATCAGCGTCATCGGTTCCAAATCGGCGGTCGACTTACGCTCAGCACGCACCCTTCCTTGCATCAACAACTCCTCACCGTCAGCCGATACCCATCCGCGCTCGGAACGGATATGCCATGGCGGTGCTGTGTCGTTAAAGATCTGGAGATGAGGTTCATCCAGCTCGATGCTGTCATCGTCTGGAAAATGTCGCAATTGCGGCGTTTGGAGGGTTCGATCAGGTCTACCCTGTTCATCCATTGTGACTCCGACTAGATCCTCGACCACATAGTCGGGCTTACGCTTGCCTGCCGATATGGCCTCAGGCTCCAGCACCAGTTGGGTACTGTACCACCATGCCAGCAGCCCAACGAGGCCCAGCAGAACACCGATGATCAGTTCCCGGGAGTTCAGCGACATCGAAAGCATTACGCCGAAAACCGACCCATATCGTCGCCTTTGCCGGGCTCGAGTGCGTTACAGATAGCCGGCAAGCATGCTGTCGAGATGACCCTGAGCACGCATAATGAGTTCGCAGACATCGCGAGCGGCCCCCCGCCCACCCGGGTGAGGTGTATGCCAGTGCGCGTGTTCGAGCACGAGCGGATGCGCATCCGCTACCGCCACTGCAAGTCCAACGCGGCTCATGACCGGTAGGTCGACCACGTCATCTCCGACATAGGCCACCTGCACATCGTTGACGCCGAGTTTTTCCTTGAGATGCTCATAAGCCGGCAACTTGTCCCTGCGTCCTTGAAATACATGCTGAACGCCGAGGCTCTGCATGCGGATTCGAACCACCTCTGAACGGCGCCCGGTGATGATTGCCAGCGTTACCCCGGTTTGGCGCAGCATAACCATTCCATGGCCGTCGCGGGAGTTGAAAGCCTTGTACTCCTGGCCGTCGTCTCCGAGAAAAAGGCTGCCGTCCGTGAGTACGCCGTCGACGTCGAAGACGACTACCTGAATCGGTTTTGCGCGTTCGATCGGATCTTGCATCGGTGTCCCCCGCGTCTGCTAGTTCGGTGCGGCTCAGGTTGTGATCGCAAGACGTATAATAACCGGTCGCGGACGCTTGACCAGCGGTTGTCGAAAAGTTTTTCGGCAGCGCAAGACAGCGCGCCGCACCCAAGCTGGCATCAACCGTCTTTATGTTGGCCAGGCAGGCAATTTTTGTAAATCTGCCAATCGCTTTTTTTCAAGGTGTTTAGACATTATGCAATCCTTGATGGAGTGTGTTCCTGAGGGCTGGTGGTCACTCGCCGATGCCGATACCTTCTACCCGGACGACTTACCCGAAGATTGGCGGTTGACTTACTTTGCCAACGCCTTCCCGGCGGTACTGGTGCCGGCCGCGCTGTGGCAGGAGCGCTCGGTGCACGAACTTTCCGACTGGCGCGCTGATGTGCACGCTGGCTTTCGCTTTTTCCTGGACTGCCCGGCGACTTCCGATCAGCATGCGCGCATGCGCGCTGCGGCGGCGCTTGGGCCGGCCTTGGCCGCATTCGTGATGGATCAACCGAAACATGTACCTCGGGATTGCCGGAACCTGCGATGGTTGCTGGCACCACAGGCCACCGAGCCTGAAGGTATCGCATTGTTGGCACCTAGACCGCTCAACACTGACTTGCGCAGCGCACGAGGCTGGCTCGATGCACTCCCGCACAGGCACTGTCTCGTCATCCTCGACACTCCCACAGCTAGCGAACTTGATGCCTGGCAACAACTGATCGCATTGATGGGAAGGCGCTGATCGTTCTATCCCGACATCATCATTCAAACAAAGCTGTCAACTTGTTGTTGCATAGTGACTCGAGTATTCTTGCGCCGTCTATTGGCTTGGGCACAATTTTGATCGGCTATTGATGTCGGCATCGGCACCGCTTGACGTCGCGCCACTCCGGCATCGACAATGCCAAGCATTTGTATTTTTCAAGGAGAATCGCATATGGGTCCGGAGCGTTTTTCGAAACATAATGAAATGATCAGTCGTGAATCGATTCTACCAGCCACGGATGCCGCGACCGGGGAAATCAAAAAACCTAGTGAAGACAAATTATTAGAGCCTGAATCATCAGAAAGTTCATTAGAACCATTAGTTAAGATTCGAAACCTGTGTTTTGCGCTGGATGGCCGGGTCATTCTCGATAGCATCGATCTTGATATCGCGCGCGGCCAGGTAACTGCAATCATGGGGCCGTCCGGTACCGGTAAGACGACCTTATTGAAGCTGATCAGCGGGCAGCTCCATCCAGATGCGGGCAGCATCATCTTCGATGGGCATGATGTGCACAAGCTCCCGCGTCGCGAGCTGTATCAACTGCGCACGCGCATGGGTATGCTATTTCAGAGCGGTGCGCTGCTAACCGATCTTGACGTATTTGAAAACGTCGCTTTCCCGCTGCGCGAGCATGCGCGGCTGCCGCAATCCTTGCTGCGTAAGCTAGTGTTAATGAAATTGGAGGCGGTCGGTCTGCGCGGCGCAGCGCGCCTGATGCCCAACCAGCTGTCAGGCGGTATGGCGCGGCGTGTTGCACTGGCCCGCGCGGTGGCCCTGGACCCCATGATGATCATGTACGATGAACCCTTCACCGGCCAGGATCCAATCTCCATGGGCGTACTGGTATCCCTGATTCGGCAATTAAACGATGCCAGTGAACTCACCAGCGTTATTGTTTCTCATGATGTGCGGGAAACTGCGAGTATCGCTGACTTTATCTATGTGATCGCCAACGGAGTAGTCATGTGCCGGGGTACACCAGAGCAATTGACCGCAGAGCGCTCCGAGTGGGTTCGTCAGTTCATGGATGGCCTACCTGACGGCCCCGTACATTTTCACTACCCAGCGGTTTCCGCACGACAGGATTTCCTCGCCAGCGGTTCAGAGGAAGAATTCGAATGATCAATGCCTTGGCTCGTCTTGGACGCAGCGGGCTCACCTCTCTCGCCAATCTCGGGCGTGCGCACCTGTTACTGCTGGGTATACTTGCCGGCACGCCATCCATGCTATTGCGGCCGCGACTGCTGATTGCACAGCTATTTGGTGTCGGGGTGTTATCGCTGCTGATCATCATGGTATCGGGATTATTCGTTGGCATGGTACTGGGCCTGCAAGGCTATTATGTGCTCTCTCAATTTGGTGCCGCGGAAAGTCTCGGCGTCATGGTTGCAAAATCGCTGACGCGCGAACTTGGGCCGGTGGTGACCGCACTGCTGGTTGCCGGGCGCGCGGGCTCGGCGCTGACTGCGGAAATCGGTCTGATGAAGGCTACCGAGCAAATTGCCGGATTGGAAATGATGGCCGTAGACCCGGTCCGGCGCATTTTGACGCCACGTTTTTTCGGTGGCTTGATCAGCATGCCATTGTTAGCGGCTCTGTTCAGCGCAGTGGGTATCGTCGGCGGCTATTTTGTCGGCGTCGGACTGCTTGGTGTGGATGAGGGAGCATTTTGGAGCCAAATGCAGGCGAAGGTCGATTTCCAGCAGGATATAGGAAATGGCATTATCAAGAGTATCGTATTCGGCGTGGTCGTGAGCTGGATTGCTTTGTTTCAGGGCTATGAAGCCACTCCCACGTCGGTCGGCGTCAGTCGAGCGACGACGCGTACCGTGGTGCATTCGGCACTTGCGGTGCTGGGGCTCGATTTTGTTTTGACCGCATTGATGTTCGGAGACTAGATATGGCGAATACACGCACCGCGGAAATCCTGGTCGGCGCTTTTATGGCGACGGGTTTCGTGGCGCTATTCTTCTTGGCCATGGAGGTCAGCAATCTGAGTTCTGCCTCCGACGGTAACGGTTACGCGGTCGTCGCGCGCTTTGATAATGTCGGCAGTCTCAAAGAACGATCACCCGTCAGCATCGCCGGGGTGCGTATCGGGCAGGTCGAGAAGATCCGCTTCGATCAGAATAGCTTTCAGGCTCTGGTGACACTGCGCATCGAGCAGCGATTCAATCGCATACCGTCCGACACTTTTGCCAATATTTACACCGCCGGCTTGCTTGGCGAACAGTATATCGGCCTCGATCCCGGTGGCAGTCCAGACTATCTGACCGATGGCGATCAGATCGAACATACCCAGTCTGCCCTTGTGCTAGAGCGGATGATCGGACAATTTTTATTCAGTAAGGCAGAGGAGGGTACGAAGTGAGACATTTGCAATCGATAAGAATCGACTGGACCCATCGGTCCAACTGGATCAATTGGGTGATCGGCATGGTTATGGTTTTGCTGTTCACCATGCCGCTGGTCGATACGCATGCCGACGATTCGGCAACTCGGCTGGTAGAACGCACGGCAGAGGACATGCTGCGCACGTTGGAAGCCAAGCGCAAGGAAATCGATGCTAAACCGCAGCTGATTTATCAACTGGTGGGGACCAAATTGGCGCCGCATTTCGACTTTGAAATGATCACGCGCTCCGCTGTCGGCAGAGGCTGGAATCAGGCAACCCCAGCCCAGCAGCAACAGTTGGTCGCCGCATTCCGCGAGGTATTGGTGCGCACCTACGCCAAGTCTCTATTGAAATACTCGGGACAGGACATCGTTTACCAGTCCGCCAAGCCTGGCACGCGCGACGGCACGGTGATCGTGCCAACCGAGGTGCGCGCTCCGGGGGCGCCGCCGATTCCGATCGACTATCGTATGCATAAGCTCTCTGGTCGTTGGAAAGTCTACGATGTGGTCATTGACAGCGTCAGCTTGATCTCGAACTATCGGGGACAGTTTCGTACCGTGATCGGTCGCGACGGGATCGACGGGCTGATTGCCGAACTCAAATCGAAGAATGCCAGCGGCGCATGAGCGAAGCACAATTGGTGCAGATCGATTCCAGTCGCTGGCGCCTCCAGGGCAGCCTGAGCCTATCCAATGTCGCCGGCCTGGCTGCCGAGGGTCGACGACTGGTAGAACAGGCTGGGCCAGTAGAGCTCGATCTTGCCGAGGTCCGCTACAGCAGCAGCGCAGGCGTCGCTTTATTGCTCGAATGGCAAGAACAGATCCATCGCGCCGGTGGACAATTACGTCTGAGCAACTGTCCCGATGCGCTTTGGCGTATTGCGGACTTTTCCAATGTCGGCGGATTGCTTGGTATCAAGCCGCTAGATGGATAAGCTGTTGATTACTGGCGGGAGTCGCCTCGAGGGCGAAGTTCGCGCATCCGGCGCCAAGAATGCCGCACTGCCGATTCTTGCCGCAACCTTGCTGGCCGAAGGCGAGTGCGTACTCTCGAATGTGCCACATTTGCGCGATGTGACCACAACCATGGAACTACTCGGACGCATGGGCGTTGTGCTGACCGTAGACGAGCGTATGCACATCCATGCCGATGCTTCGCGGGTGAAAAATTTCGAGGCACCTTATGATCTCGTCAAGACCATGCGTGCATCGATCCTGGTACTTGGCCCGCTGCTGGCGCGCTTCGGTGAGGCCGATGTTTCCTTGCCCGGTGGCTGTGCCATCGGCGCACGCCCGGTCAATCTGCATATTGACGGAATGCGCGCAATGGGCGCCGAAATCAGCGTCGAAAATGGTTACATCCACGCGCGCGCCAAACGTCTCCGTGGTATTCGCTACAGCATGGAAACGGTTACCGTCACAGGCACCGAAAACCTGATGATGGCAGCAACGTTGGCGGATGGCCGTACGCTGCTGGAGAACGCCGCACGCGAGCCCGAGGTGGTGGATCTGGCGCATTTTCTCAATAGCATGGGAGCACGCGTGCAGGGCGCTGGTACCGACACGATCATGGTCGATGGCGTGGACTGTTTGAGCGGTTGCAAACACCATGTGCTGCCGGATCGCATTGAAACCGGTACCTATCTGGTGGCAGCGGCCATGACTGGTGGCCGGGTGCGGGTGCGCGACACCCGCGCTGATTTACTCGAGCCGGTGTTGGCCAAATTGCGCGAAAGCGGTGCGCGGGTCGACACAGGAAATGGCTGGATTGAAGTGGACATGGATCGCCGGCGACCTCGCTCGGTGAATATCCACACCGCGCCACACCCGGCCTTTCCAACCGACATGCAGGCTCAATTTTGTGCGCTGAATAGCATAGCCGAGGGTGTTGCCACCGTCACCGAAAATGTATTCGAGAACCGCTTCATGCATGTGCTGGAGATGCAGCGCATGGGCGCTGACATCCAGATCGAAGGTAACATCGCGATCTGTCGCGGGGTAGAGCAGCTGACCGCAGCGCCTGTGATGGCCACCGACCTGCGTGCCTCGGCCAGCCTGGTGCTGGCCGGCTTGGTTGCGGAGGGCGATACATTGATCGACCGTATTTATCACATCGATCGCGGCTACGATAACATCGAAGAAAAATTCTCCGCACTCGGCGGCGTGATCCGCCGCGTACACACGTAGAGATCGAATACAGCATGCCGAACGAAGAGATCTTAACCATTGCGTTGTCGAAAGGGCGTATCTTCGAGCAGGCCATGCCACTGCTGCAAGCTGCCGGCATCCGAGCACTCGATGACCCGGAACACAGCCGTAAGCTCATTCTCGATACGGACGATGTGCGCGTGAAATTGGTCATCATCCGCGCCAGCGATGTGCCGACCTATGTTCAATACGGTGCGGCAGACCTCGGTGTCGCGGGCAAAGATGTTCTGCTCGAGCATGGTGGCGATGGTCTTTACGAGCCCTTGGACTTACGCATAGCCCGCTGTCGGCTGATGGTTGCAGGTAAGCCCGGCAGCGGGCTCGATACCTGCATCGACGGGCAAGGTCGGCGACGTCTGCGCATCGCCACCAAGTATGTCGCATGCGCAGAACGTTACTTTGCCGCCAAGGGGCAGCAGGTAGAAATCATCAAGCTGTATGGTTCCATGGAGCTGGCGCCACTGGTAGGGCTAGCTGATCTGATCGTAGATTTGGTCGAAAGCGGCAACACCCTCAAAGCCAATGGTCTGGTGCCCCTGGAGCGCATCTGCGACATCAGTTCCCGTTTAGTGGTGAATAAGGCGTCCTGGAAAATGAAGCATGACCATATCACGCACCTGCTCGCTGCTCTGCGCGATGCCGTGGAGCACCCTGATACCGACCAACCCATGCCAAGCTGATGTGCTGACGCAGGCCGACGCGGTTGTTTGCTTTGCGCCCTGGTGTCAGCACAGAGTCAGCGCGGCAATAGCCCACTGTTGGTCGTTGTGATCAGTCTGGGCTCGCCCGCGTTGATCGTTAAAGCGCTCAGTTGAGCCAGGTCTTTATCGAAGATCAGGCGTGCGGCATCGTCGTCGGAGCTGGTGAGCGGTAACGCGATCAAGCCAGCAATGTCCTCCTTTCGCAGCTTGCCCAAGCTGCCCAACCAGACCTGAGTATGCTGTCCAATGCGGCAATAGGACGTCCATAGACGAAGTACCAGTCGCTGCCCTTGTTCGATATTCTTAACCAGTGTGACTGCCGCATGCCGACCATTCTGCACATGCGGGATGACCGGTAAGTCCGACAGCGGTAAAGAGGGCGACAGCAGTTTCATCACATTGTTCCACGCCAGCATATCCGCCGGCCTCCATGCCTGGGTTGCCATCGCCTTGACGAAGGTTTCCAGGTTTCCGGCATAGGACAGGTCAAAAGACGCTCGTTCGCTGTACCCTGGTGCTTCCCGATGCTCGGAGAACAGACCACAATCACCATCTCGCCACTGGGCGGCCGTGATGTCGAGTGTTGGCAGATGTGGCGAATAGCGTTCCAAATCCGCGTGCTGTTGACTTGAACTGGATAGCGCCAGACTGCCGCCGATACTGATGACGGTAATCAGCATAAGACCATGCCAGCCCTCTTTGTGGCGAGCATGACGGCGAAACGCGAGTCCAAGCGCGGCGATCCATGCCAGACCCAGTGCCAGGCTGCCAATGATGTCGCTGAGCCACTCGGCACCGAAGTAAACCCGCGCCAAGGCTATGGATAAGATGATGATCGCCGCCGTCGCATACGACAGCCAGCGAACGCTATTCCTGATATCGCGGGAGAAAATAATGGCAAGAAAGCCATAGGCGAGCGTTGCACCCAACACCGATGCGCTCGGAAAGGACCACGGCCAGGGCAGATTCAAACCCAAGTCTGGACGAGGAACCCGCAACAGCAGGGCAAGGGCTGGCATTGCCAGCAAAAAGAAGCCGCAGGCAGCGAGCCAATAGTACGCATCGCGCGTCCGTTGGCGCCAGCTCAGGTAGCCGGACACGACAATTGCGAGGACCCCGAGTACGATCGGGGAGCCAAGCCGACTCAGAATGACCATCAGATTGTCGGCCAGCGGGCTGCGCAGACTTTGCCCCAGATCCAGCGCAAGGCGGTTTAGGATAAGATTATCCGGGCCGATCAGCATGGCGCTGATGCTGGCGCCAAGCACCGCGGTTGCGCCCAACAGCGCCGCGGCCAGGGCGGCGAGGGTTGCCGCATCGGGATGACTGGGGTCCGCCAGCGCTTGCGCGATGCGTCCCATATTGGGATGCAGGTCGGCCCAATGCAGCAGGGCTTGCACCCAGCTGCTTGCCCTGGAGCTGAGCAAACGAAAGAGTAGCCTGACACTCCATGCGCTGAGCCAAATCAGCCCGACGAGCATCAGCAGCAGAATGGCGAGGCGGGTGGCCGCCTCCGCCGCAAGCTTCAGCGAGGCAACAAAGACAATGCCCGGAGCCAGATAGGCGGGTGCCCAGACCAGTGCGGAGAAGACGTTTGCAATGAGAAACCGGCGCGGATGCATCCGCAGGATGCCAGCCACCAACGGAATGATGGCGCGGCTGGGACCGAGAAATCGCCCGAATATGACGCTCATGGCGCCATAGCGTTGGAAAAAGACGATGCCCCGGTCAAGTTGGCCGGGATAACGGCGAAATGGCCAGGAGGTGCCGATATGATCGCGATAATGACGGCCAAGCCAATAGCTGAGGCCATCGCCGGCGATAGCGCCAACGACCGCGGACAGGCAGGCGGGCCAGAACCTGAGGTCATCGGTGGCGATCAGCGCGCCCGCTGCCAGCATGATCATGACGCCTGGCACGATGATCCCAATGACCGCCAGCGACTCGGCGAAGGCCGTCAGCAAAATGACCAGGTAGGCCCAGCCAGGGTTGGCGCTGACCCAATCGAGCAGCTGCCGAAACAGCTCAACCATGTTGCTCAGTCCACCGCGACATCCGCTGTTGGTCGATCAGGCGCCGCGGATTGCCATGCGCGACGATGCCCGCAGTGGAGTGCCGCGCTGGTTGTGAATCAACCGGCGATCGTGGCAAAGGCGGCGCTGGCCGCATCCAGCGTGGCCGCGATCTCGGCATCGCCATGGGCGGCGGAGATAAAGCCCGCTTCAAACGCGGATGGCGCCAGATAGACACCATGATCGAGCATGGCATGGAAAAATGCCTTGAACTGTTCCTGATTACAATTGGTCGCTTGATCGAAATTGGTCACGGCATCTTCGTCAGTGAAGAAAATACCGAACATGCCGCCGACCCGGTTGGTCCGCAGAGAGATGCCCGCGCTCGTGGCACGCTCGCGCAGACCGTCGGTCAAGCGCTTGGTCTTTGCAGCCAATGCCTCGTGGAAGCCGGCTGCCGAGATCAGCTCGAGCGTCTTCAAACCCGCGGTCATCGCGATCGGATTACCCGATAATGTACCTGCTTGGTATACCGGACCCAAGGGCGAGATGCATTCCATGATATCGCGTCGGCCACCATAGGCCCCCACCGGCATGCCACCACCGATGATCTTGCCCAACGCGGTCAAATCCGGGGTGACGCCATAGAGTTCCTGAGCGCCGCCGCGCGAGACGCGGAATCCGGTCATCACCTCATCGAAAATCAACATCGCACCATGCTGTTCGCAGACTTCGCGCAGACCTTGCAAGAAGCCGGGCAATGGTGGGATGCAGTTCATGTTGCCCGCCACAGGTTCGACAATGATGCAGGCAATCTGCTCGCCGATCTGAGCAAACGTCTCTTGCACCTGGGCTAAATCGTTGTAGCGAAGCGTTATAGTCATTTCGGCCAGGGCGGCGGGCACGCCGGGTGAACTCGGTTCGCCGAGGGTCAGCATGCCGGAGCCGGCCTTGACCATCAGCGAATCGACATGGCCATGGTAGTTGCCCTCGAACTTGACCACCTTGTCGCGCCCGGTGAAGCCTCGGGCCAAGCGCAACGCACTCATGGTGGCCTCAGTGCCAGAGCTGGTCATGCGCACCAGATCCATGCTTGGCACCAATTCGCAGACCATATCGGCCATACGCGTTTCCAATTCGGTGGGCGCGCCGAAGGAGAGCCCTTTATCGATCTGCTTGGCGACCGCAGCGACAATGTCAGGATGTGCATGGCCGACAATCATCGGTCCCCAGGAGCCCACGTAGTCGATGTAGCGCTTGCCGTCGACGTCCATGATATAGGCTCCCTCTGCCGAATCGATAAAAACCGGGTCGCCCCCGACGCCGCGGAAGGCGCGCACCGGAGAATTGACCCCCCCGGGAATGTGGTGTTGTGCAGCCTCGAAGAACTGGTGGGATTTTGACATGCTGAATGCTCTCGCTTTGGACGGCCGGTCGCGTGCTGAATACAACGAAACGGCGTCGAATCGATTATTGACACCAACCGCCTCGGCGGCAGGATTGACGGAAAGTCAGCCTGCAATTGTCCAGTGTGACAGCCCCTGTTGGCAACTGTCATTACCTGAACCTGACATGCCTTATGGTTGTTGCCAAGCCGCTCCAGACGCTCGAGCACCAAAGGTGGGCGAGCACTGGTGGCAAAGCCAAGCATTCCTGGCGGCATGCGGGTGCGCGACGCGGATGTCCACGGCCAGCGCACCCGTCGGGCCGCCGTGCAGGCCGTCCCGCGCTCGAGACAGAGCGCTTGTGCGGGGCGCCTGCTTCGCTGGCGGTGTCTCCTCAGTGCAATTCCAACAAGAACGGGCCGTAGATCTGGGTCGAACCCCATGCCTCCTGCTCGATCAGCCGGTATCGGTAGCTCCCGGGCTCGAACACTTGTGGATCAGCCAAAGTGTACTGGGCTCCCATGGGGGCGTCTATCATCGCCGGCAGTAAATCATGATTGATCCGCTGCCAACCGGTTTGGGCCGAGTAGCGCTCAACGAAAAAGCCGACGGTTCCAAGCTGGCTCAGGGTTTCCCAGCGCATGAGCACGACGTAGTCGTCGCCGTCCGGGTCCAGATCGTTTTTCAGCGCGGCCAGAATCGTCTCGGGATCGGCATCCGCCAGGGCTGCCGCCAGATCGGGATCGCTCGCCCCAAGCATCTCCAGCAACGCCGCTTTGTCCAGTTGACCAACGCCAATCCCGGCGAGAAAGTCATCCAGCGTCTCGCTCTGCAGGTCAATCTTGCCGATGGTTACCGCGGTGGGACTATTCGTGCCGATGGAGTATTCGGAAAAATCCACGATACCGGACGCTGAAAAGGTCCGATTGGTCGTGTCGTGGACGAAATTCGCGGTCACATCGGTCCACGGACTGCTGGCATCGGCGCGTTTCAAGAGCGCTGCATTGGAAGGATTGGCAATGCTTGTCAGGTTGCTGTAGTTGAACGCGATATCTGCCGTCACATGACCGAATTCCTTAATGCCCCAGAGGACGGATGCCCGTCGAACAACTCCCGATGGGAGGGTTTAGTTACCAATGAGCCAACCGCCGTGACCGGTCTTGTAGATGCCCAAGTAATTGGTGCTGGATGTATCAGCAAGCGTCACCGTCAGTCGATTACCCTGGTCACCGACGGATGCGGGCGTCGTTGTCTGCACGAGCGACCCAACAAGGCCCATCGGAACGGTGGAAAAGACCTTGGTGGTGCCGTCGACGAGGGTCGCCCCCCGCTCGGTCACTACATCGAGCACGCGGCTGGCAGGACCGTCATCGAGGCGATAATAGGCCTTCAGGTTGGGCTCATTGCCTTGCAGCAGTTGGTGCATCGACAGCAAACATCAGGTTTCTCACGCCCTGATGTCATGTCTTTTCGATCCCGATCCCGATCCCGATCCCGATCAAGTCGCGCTGCGCAGATTGCACCCTGGGGTATTCTCAGTTCATTTGTCGAGAAGACAGTGGCCTAAAGCCTTTCTCCCGGGAAAGGCGCGGCGCTCGCGTGCGCTCCGCTGGCATCATGTGCCGGGTCGCCCTAAGTAGCGGTTCATGAATAACCTATACAACGCTATCCAGACATCGGCGGGGGTGCAATCGGGGTCGGGGTCGCTATCGGAATCGGAGTTGGTCAGTTCGATACCGACGCCGATAGCGGTACCGAATGAGTCGGCAGGCGAAACCCAAGCCAAAAACCTGTTTAGCTTGTTTCTGCACCATCACTAAGCGGGCTCCTACGCCGACCGGCTCCCAGGGCTGATCAAGGTTCGCCTGCGGGTGAGGCGCCTTGGCCCCTCTGCGCACTCGGCGTCTCTGCGGTGAATCTTTGAGAATCCTGTTTCCCGGCTCTCCACACAAGCCGGGACGTTATTCTTTCCTGTTTTTCGTCCCGTTTTTTTGAGCTTTTTATTGCCAAGCAGCCGGGGGAGCGAAAAGCTGTGGCACTGGTGACGCAGCTCCAGCTTCGTCACCGAGGCGAAATGCAAAAAGGCCGGGTTTTGGCCCGGCCTTTCACTTACTCAGGCATCCTGCCTATGCATTCCGCCTTAGTACTTAGATCACCAAGAGGGGTGCCTAAGAGGGTTCACTAAGAGGCAATCCTTAGGCGGCAGCAGCGACGTGTTTTGTCTCCGTATGACCGCTGCCTTCGATTGCGGGAGTCTCGTTGCCGCGAATCTCGATCCGTCGTGGCTTCATGGCCTCCGGTACCTCGCGCACTAGATCGATGTGCAGCAGCCCGTTCTTCAAGCTCGCATCGACCACCTTGACATAATCGGCAAGCTGGAACTTGCGCTCAAAGCTGCGGGTGGCGATACCACGGTAGAGGAAGCGACGGCTTTCGCTTTTTTCCTCGTCCTCGGTGGCACGCGAGCCCGCGATGGTGAGCATATTATCCTTGCTCTCGATGCTTAAATCCTTTTCAGCGAAGCCCGCAACTGCCATGACGATACGATACTTATTTTCGTCTTCGACCTCGAGGTTGTAGGGCGGATAACCCCCAGCCTCGGTACGAAAAGCGTTCTCCAGTGACGGAGCCATGCGATCAAAGCCGATCATGGAGCGGAGCAGGGGTGAGAAGTCGATGGTTGTCATAGCCTATCCTCCAGTTGAGCAATATGGCTGGTTAGAATGGCGTTCTTTCGAACCGCCGGTTTAGTGCAAGCCTTGTTAAGCGCTTGCATTATGTAAAGTAGTGTATCAGTGCCAATTCGTCAAGGGTCTGCCGAAACTATTTTTTCGGCATCCCACCTTACGCTCGATCATTGTGTCCAACAGGCTGTTTGAACGCTGTTTTTACGCTGATCGGCTGTACGTTTCCCCGATACGGTCGAGGTCGCGTTCAGCTACGATACAGAGAGTGGGGAGAGAAAAGATTATGTCAAGTCATCGAGGGCAGCCCATCAAGCGCGCCTTGCGCTGTTCGGTTACCTCGATCAAGAATTTCTCGATCAAGATTTTTTCGGCTTTTCGACACCCTACACACGGGGTGTTTATACGCAGGGAAACGATCGGCAATACAACGTTCATTGCAGCAGCCCCCGCTGCTGCGCCAACAACAAGAGTTCCTGGGCAATCGGTGCGGCCACCGCGGAGCCATAACCGGCATGCTCCACCAGCACCGCAACGGCCAACTTCGGTTGCGAGGCCGGTGCAAAGCCGATAAACCAGCTGTGCGATTCGCCACCCGGATTTTCCGCGGTACCGGTCTTGCCGGCGATGGCAAGCTCGGGGACATCGATGCCGCGTGCCGTACCCTCGGTAACGACGCGGCGCATCATGGTCGTAAGCCGAGCGGCAGTACTCGCGGTCATGAAGCGGGTCAGGGCCTGCGACGGCTCGGCGTCGATCAGTCGGGGACGCATGGCAATGCCGCGGTTGGCGATGGCGGCGCTGATCAAGGCCATATGCGCCGGCGTCGTTAGGATCTTGCCCTGACCGATGGAGGCCTGCGCCAATCCGTATTGGTCGGAGGCGGCGATGGATTCGATGCGACCGGTACGCATCAGTTGCCGAGCGGACAGGCTGTCGGTAAGCGCAATGCGACTATTGAACACGAATCGTTTAAGCGTGCGGTGAAAGGACTCATGCCCCTGCTGTACGCCGAGCTGCGCGAAGTAAACGTTCGACGATTTCGCCAACGCCCGACTCAGGCCGATACGACCGAAGCCGCCCCAAGTGCGACCGGCTCGACGTGCGGAATAGTATTCGTGATCGCGAATCCTGGGATAGCGTTTGGACGTAGTGAAACCCGCCGCCGGGCATTGCAGCACCGGCTCGCGGCCGGCATCCAGGGACTGTGCGGCCAGCACCACCTTGAAAGTCGAGCCCGGCGGATACAGTCCGGCCGTGGCGCGATTCAACAATCGCGCCTCGGGATCGGGGGCGCTGAACAGATTGCCGTCGAGTACATTAGGATCGAACGACGGGCTGCTGGTCAGCACGCGCAAGGCACCATCGGCAGGTACCAACATCACCACGGCGCCAGGGCGCCCTTGCAGGCGCTGATAGGCGAGGGCCTGCAATTCCGCATCCAAAGTCAGCACCAGATCGCGGCCCCGGGCGCGCTTGTCCCCGGTTACCAACTGGCGGCCGAGTTCCCCCCATTCGAGCCAATTCTCAGGAATACCGCCATTCAGGCTGATATTGCCGGCGGCTTCCATGCCAGAGGTACCGAAGCGCGGGTGGGCATAGCCGACCACATGTGCGACTCCAGGGCCGAAGGGATAGTAACGCTGTACTTCTTTGCCGCTGCTTGTAATCACCTCGCGACTCTTTGCCAGCACCTGGCCGCGATGATCCAGGATGCGACCGCGATCGATCCAATGCGCCGGGTTGAATTGGCGCCGATCGTGCGACTGCATGAAGGCGACGAACGCTTGCCGTGAGGTCCCGGACAATTGCCAACTCGCCTGATAGCCAAGCACGCCGAGGAACGACAGGCCGACAACGAGCACAGCCAGGTTGAAACCAGGGCGCGGCTTGGCCAGATGTCGCGGGCTGGTCCGCGCGCGTAGGTCGAAAATCTGCTTCAGCAGGTACAGCAATACCAGCAGGAACGCAAAGTGCAATCCAGCGCGCAACACGCTCCAGGGTGCGGACAGGAAGAGGGAATTGAGCAGATCCATTTTGGCCGAAAGCGTTAGAGTCTGTCTGGCAAAAGTTCAGCCGCAATTTGCAAGCGTTTTCTCGAGCATGGCGATACGGATCATATTCTCGGCAGTCCCAGTCAGGATCTCGGAATCCTTGCTCAGCCTGCGAAATCGACCGCGCCAAGCGAAACTGCGCTCAACCACCCAAGGTTTCGGAAGGACAGCCCATCCGTCTTTGATTTTGGTGGAAATGTGCAAGACGAGTCCGCGTGTCTCGTCGACGAATATCACGGCTGTCCCGCGCTAACCCGCATCGCCGGAAAACGCCTCGATGCTCGGGTATTTCTCCGCCGCATGCGCCATCACGGGACCACCCGCCACGGTATCGCTGCAATTAGCTGCGTGGACCGACACATGCAACAGGTTGCCGAGGATATCGACTACGCTATGGTGTTTATGCCCTTTGACCTTCTTGCCGCCGTCGATCCCGCGTTCTTCGCTCACGTACTCAGTCTTGACGCTTTGCGAGTCGCTCATCCCGTGACTCGGCGATGCCGAGCGACCGTTGTTTTGGCGATGGAGCGCATTCATTTAATCCACTGCGGCTTCCCATACAGCGCGTTTGTTCCATCGGCTGAAGTGATCGTAAACCGTTTGCCAGGGCGGAAAATCGTTGGGTAGCATGCGCCATTGGCAACCGGACTTCACGCCGTACAAAATGGTATCGACGATCCGTTTGCGCGGGTGCAGGCTGGCACTGCCACGTCGATCACGGGGTTGAAAATGCTGTTCGATCAGTGCCCATTCGGCGTCCGTCAGGTCACTCGGGTATCCCACGGCTTGTCCTCGAAGAAAAAGTAGTTGGCGTTGATGGACATTTTTTTGCCAGACAGGTTCTAAACAAACTCCCGAGCTAAACGGCGCAGTATGCGGTCGGCTTGATGCGCTGGTTGGGCGACCAAACTTTACGCGGGTCCGAGACCTAGAAGTCATCCAGTAAAACCTTCGCGTCTATCGCAACTCCGAACAGACCAGGCTTGATTTCAAGATATTTGCCAAATTTCTCGTATTTATTCTTTTTCGATAACTTTTGCAAATAGTCGAATACATTCTCGTCCCTGCATACCTTCTGAGATAATGATGCAAAACAGGGTAGATCGAGTCGGGTCTATCAAAAAAATTTGAAAACCAAACAACACCCCATGGATTGGTGCGTGGATCGAACGCGCCGAAGTTCTCTGCGATTATCATCATAAATGGATCCTGTTCGTGCTCCAAACGTTCCGCTATATCTTTTGGCCATTTCTTTGCCAACATCTCGCGAAATGTATCTCCTTTAGCGCTTTTAAATGCTTGAATAACACTGCCCTTAGAACCAAGGGCCTCCCGCTGCTTGTAAAGCTGTTCGGTAACGGGTGATACAAATTCGTTCCATGTCACCAGAAAAAACAGATACTTTAGATTCTTAACCTCTACCTCAAGAAACGATGATACTAGTTCCAATTTTCCGCCTCTTTGTCAATGGGGGTGTGATTTCTCCGCCCAAACAGAGGCTCGGCCCGACCGCCCGCCGCGGTGCCGTTCGCGTAGCGCTGGCACCGCAGCGGGCGGCGGGCCAGCCTCAACGTTATGCCAGGAATTAACCAAAAGAACATGTGATGAGCCCAACAATTTATAGAGATGGAAGCTATCGATTCTTCTTCTTTTCACGAGAAGAATCCAGAATGCATGTGCATATATATTCTCTAGGTGGTGAAGCGAAGTTCTGGCTAGAACCGGAAATCGAATTGGCTAAAAACCATAGATTGTCTAGAATTCAATTAAAGCAGATAGAGGGCATTATTGAGGAACATTACGATGAATTCACAAATGCTTGGCGCAATTACTTTTCAAACTGAAATAACTAACATATCAAGTCATGGTGTGTGGCTTCTTTCGGCAGGAAGGGAGCTGTTTATGTCATATGATGACTTCCCTTGGTTTAAAGATGCCCCCATTGGAAAGATCCTGAACGTCGAAGAACCTACGCCCGGTCATTTCTATTGGCCGGATCTTGATATAGATCTTGGTGTTGAGTCAATTGAGCACCCTGATAGATTTCCTCTTAAAGCAAAAAATGGCATAACAAGCCCATAAACCTAGACCGCAAAAAGCGCCGCTCGTTCCTCGCTCTGCTTTTTGCAGCGGGTTATGGGTAACGTTACCATAAAAGCCTCCAGACCGAAGAGACAAGCAACTCTCTTCCGTCGGAGCGGAATGTCGATCGGGAGCCGACGAAAGAGTATGCCGTCTTCGGCGTTTGTGTTGTCGGCCAGTACCCGAGTTGTTTCAGTGCCCAGATCCAGCGTGGCGCATTCTTCGAAACGGCCGCAGCCTGGTAATCGATTCCCGAATCTCGATAGGGCTCACGGCGGCTGAGAATGGCATAGATGGTCCGGATGAGCTTATGCGATTCTTCTCCCCGGCCAAGGTGCCGCCGAGCTTCCTGCGCTAACGCGAGATCAGGCGCAGCTCGCGCAAATCCCGCACGGGAACGAAGCTGGGGCGCACCAGCCCGAAGCGGCCCAGCTCCGCCAGCCAATGCGAATCACCCCTATGCGTCTTGCGTCCCGGTATGTTCTTGATGTGATGGGCATCGACGACCCAGGTCTCGATCCCGGCGCGCTCCAGATGCGCGTACAGACTCTTCCAATAGATGCCGGTACTCTGTATGACCACTCGTTCCACTTCGTCGCGATTCAACCAGGCAACCAGCCAGCCCAAATCTTGCTCGAAGCCGCCGAACTCAGGGCTGTGCTTCTCCGTGCCGCCGTCGTCCTGCTCGATCAGAATGGTCGCCACTTGACGTAAGCGATGCACATCGATTCCCGCTACGCGTCGATACAGTGCCTGCATTTGCGCTCTCCCACAGTAACACTGATCTGTAGGAGCGGCGCGGATCCGACCGGTGTTGCTTCGGGCTCAACTTCAGCTCGGCCTCTTTACCATTCGTCCTGCCAGCAGTGCCGGCGGTACACTCGGGGGTACGGATTAGGCTGTCGAAATCTGCCGTCTCACTAAAACAAGCGCTTCCCGGTTTATGGATGCTTAGTCGGTGTCGGGGTCGGTGTCAAGGTCAGAATGAGGGATTGGTATCGAGCTGGCTGCTTTGATCGATGAGCGGATTCCATTCCGATTCCGATAGCGACCCCGACACCGATTCGGCTTCCCCAGTGCGTTCGATGAAGCAATCCAAGCCCCGGAATCGGTTTGGCATCAAAACTCAGGACATTTCGACAGCCTAGTACGGACCGGTCGTGACGGGTCCGGTTAGGCCACGGGGTCCAACCACCAAACGTTTTTCGACCTCGTGTCCGCGCCGTTCCCTCTCATTACAGCGTGGACCATTTTCGCGAGGCTTTCATGTTCGGGGGCGAACCGCCGTTCATGATGGTTAGGCCGAAAGAGGGGGCAAGCCGAAGTAGGGGTCAAAAACACTCGCCTGCTGTCGGGATCGCGTGGGCCAAGTCGCTCAGGATCGGATTGGGGTGGAATCGATGTGGACTATGCGCGTAGATAGGGTAGCAGCAAATCCACCGCCTGTTCGAGGCCGGTTGCCGCAACCGGCGTGACTCGGCCGATGTCCAGCAATTGCTGCAACGGCTCGCTGATGCGCCCGGCAGTGAAGTCTTCCAGACTGACTGCGCGTACCGGTATCTGCTGCGCAATCCAGTCCACCAGATAGGGCTCTTCGGGCCAGTCGCCGCGCGGCACATAGAGCACCGGGATACCATTGCAGGCGGCTTCGGCGAGGGTACCATAGCCGGGCTTGGTCATGATGACATCGCAGCAGACCAACGCATCGAGCAGGTCGATGCCAGTGGCCTTATCGCCGATGACGCTGATCCGCCCTCCGCGAGCGGCAGCCATGGCGTCGGGTGTCAACACATGCAGATTGGCCGGCAGCGGCTGCTGGTCGCCGAGACAGAGTCGTCCGGCACCGCCGAACAGCATCAGCGCCAAGCGTTGGTCCTGCTCGATGCCGAGTCGCGCACGCAGAACAGAGGGATTACGTGGGCGGTATTCGGCAATCGGACCAATGTCGCGAGCGTTCGGCAGCCAAGCCATCGGCATTGACGGGGCCGGACGGAGGAACAGATCGGCACCGGCATAGGCGGCGCGCATGCGTTGCACCAGCGAGGCAGGTAATAGCGGGCCGACCGGACTCTCAGCCAGGATGTCGAACCAGTTAAGCGAGCACAATGCGACTGCTGGAATATCCAGGTCACGTGCCGCCTCCAGCGGCAGCCAAGGCACATCGGCCAACAGCAGATCCGGTGGGTCCTGCTGTAACAACTCGCGCTGGCGCGCCAGGTGTTGCTGATGTTCGGCGTCGAAGCGGGCGAACAGATCAAGCCCTTCGTGCCAAAGCGCACGCAGGGGTCCATCCATCGGCAATGCCACATCCGCATTTTGTTCGATGTGTCGATAGCCTGCTGGCATACGGGCTTTGGCGACACTGGGCGAGAGCCTGCTCTGCAATGTGATTCTCAGCCTTGGAATCTGCTGCTGCAAGGCTTGGGCAAGCGGGCTAACCTGGGCCAGGTGGCCATAGCCATGGGCAGTTATGGCAATAAAAAGATGGGGCATTTTGAAAATCGCCTTTTGCGGACTGGAGCCCGATGCTTAAAGCCTAACAGCTAGCGCCCAACTACCGAGGCATGAAGACCGAAACCGGTCGGTCCAGCACAGCCCAATACAAGCCTGCCGATCATCGGTAGCTTCGGCTATTCAGCTTGAACATCAGACGGATCGAGATGGACGGCCAGCCAGACGCAGCGCGGCTCGGCGGAGGTCGCAAGCACGCGGTGCGGGGTGTGTGCGGGAATGAACCAGTAGTCTCCGGCGCCAAGCTCGACCCGATCTCCGGCAATCTCTAGCGATGCGGCGCCCTGCATCAATAGTATCCATTCATCCTGATCCTGATCGTAGCGCGTTGTTTCCGGTTCTGGGCTGCTGACGATGCGCTCGATACGCAGATTGCGACAATGTAAGATCTGCTCGAAGGCCTCTCCCGTCGTTGGCAACGGAAGAGAGGCCAGGATGTTGGCAGGCTTGATCGGACGGACCTCTCCGGCTTCGTAGGCCGGGGTAGGATACAAATCCCGAGGCGCTTTCGAAGCAGCCAAGGCTTCAGCTCTTGGGCGGCACATAGCCCTCCGGCAGTGCCGCGCCCTCGCCGAAGAAATAGCTGTCCATCTGCTCTTCGAGAAATTTCCGCGCCTTCGGGTCCATTGGACTCAGCCGGTTCTCGTTGATCAGCATGGTTTGGTGCTTGAGCCAATCCGCCCAGGCCTGCTTGGAGACATTTTCGAATACTCGCTTGCCAAGGTCGCCGGGGTAGGGTACCCGGTCCAGTCCTTCGGCCTCGCGGCCGAGTTTCACGCAATTCACCATGCGGGTCATATTGAGTTCTCCAGTCTTGTCGTGATGCATGGCGGCCATTTCCGCCAACAGACGTTGGATTGGCGCGGGCAAGCCGAGACCGCCAGGATTAGCAGGATCAATCCAGACCTGTGCGCCGTCATCGGCGATCCTGGTTGTATTGGCACTCAGCCATACCGCCATGGGTTGAATATCGAGTTGGAAGTGCGAGAAGGTATGCCGCCGTATCGGCAGCATTTCAAGCCGGGCGATGCGGCTGCCAAGATGCAAGCGACACCAATCTGCCACATCCTGGCCGGGCATCAGCTCCGGCGGCACCCATAATCCGCCCCAGACGCCGCTCGCTGGGCGCCGCTGCAACAGCAGGGCTCCAGACGGATCGCTGACCAGTAGCATGCGGGTATGCCGAAGCGGGCTGTTGCGCCTGGGTTTGGGCGCCGGATAGGCGCGTGGCTGGCCTTTGCGTAAGCCGACGCAACGTTGCGCCAATGGACAGCGACCACATGCCGGCGCCGCGCGCGTGCATAGGGTCGATCCCAGGTCCATCATCGCCTGATTAAAACTGTTCACGCGCTCTGCCGGCGTCAGGATTTCTGCCAGATGCCACAATTCGGCGAGCACACTGGAGCGACCAGGCCAACCCTCGATGCCAAAGCAGCGGGCGAGTACGCGCTTGCAATTGCCGTCGAGGATGGCATGCCGTTGTCCGAACGCCAGCGATAGGATCGCAGCGGCAGTGGAACGGCCAATGCCAGGTAGGGCCTGCAAGCTGTCGATGTCCGCGGGCAGATGCGCATTATGCTGCTCGACTACGCGCTGGGCGGCACGATGCAGATTGCGCGCACGGGCGTAGTAGCCAAGTCCAGACCACAAATGCAATACCTCGTTCTGATCGGCCGCCGCCAGCGAGGCCAGATCCGGGAAATGGGCCATAAAGCGCTGGAAATATGGGACCACGACGCCGACTTGGGTTTGTTGCAACATGATCTCCGACACCCAGACCCGATACGGGGTTGGCTGCTGTTGCCAGGGCAGGTCGGTGCGACCATGCTGATCGAACCAATCGAGCACTGCGATGGAGAAGTCGCCCGGCTGCCACTCGGCCTGCGAGCTGGGCGCATGCAACTGGCTATCGGGGCGCGGATACAGCACGCGACCGGCCATTGTCAAAACCCAAGCATATCGCGCAATTTTTTCTCCAAACCCTTGATTCCCGTGCGTTCCTCCAGCCTGCGCAAGCTCGCGCGGTTACGTTTCAGAACGCGATCAGCGCCCGCGCGCAAGGCCGGGCCAAAGTCGGCCTGCCAGGCTGGCTGTTGCCAGGTTCCGGTGATTGTCATCGGCACCTGCAGACCGGCAAGTCCGCTTAATGCATTCTGCTTAGGGGGAGTGACAAAGGTAGCCAGCAGTTCGAGATCAAGCGTCTCGACAGGTACATCAAAGCGCCCCTGTCCGCTGATCAGCAGCAACGGCGAGCGTACGGAAAGGTCTTTGGTCTGGAACAGGCCGCCACTGCCGATGGCGGTGGCGCTGAATGTCTCGAACGCGGTTGCAGCGACCGCGTCAGCCGGGCTACCGCCGATGGCGGTAAGCATTGGTGTGATATCCAATCCAGGTAAATGGCCATTGCGAATTTCCACCTCGACGCTGCCGGACAGGTCGCCCTTCAGCGCCTCGGCGTCGCTACCGCTGGCCGCCAATTCCACACGAACGTCAGCATCACCGGAGATCGGCGCCGTTCCACGCAAATCCATCAGCAATGCGCTGGCATCCATAGCGAGTGCCTGGCCGCGCACTGTCTGGCGTGGGTTTGCCGAGTCTCGAGTATCGCGTTCCGCATGTGCGCTCAGATGGCCGCTGTAGAAATCCGCAACCTTGATATCGGCGCTCGCCAATCCGCCTTGTTGCTGTAGATCGGCAGCAAGCTGGCGGCAGCTCAAGCCGCCGACTCGCAATAGATCGGCCTCCAGCTGCACACTTTGACCGCCCTGCATATCGGGTTCTGGCAAGACCGGCGGGTTCAACGGCGAGATGGCGGATAATGCGCAGCCGGACGCGAAGCCCGGGGACGATTGCGGTGGTTCGTCGATCAGGTACGGATCGAGATCCAGCTGGTCGAGAACCAGCACTGTCGTTGTTGTCGGTTGCAGGCCGAACCTGACGGAGGCACTGCCCGCGGCATGGGTGGCATCCACCAAGAGTTCGGCAGATTCCAGCAGCAGGCCATCGCTGTCAAGCATGAACTGGCCTCGCGCGGCGGCGCAGCGCAATGTGGACGGTGCACCGCGACCTGGTCCATAGCCATGTGTTTGCATCCAGCCGCGCAGATCGAAACCCGCGACATCGAAGCGACCCGCCAGCACCTGGCCGACCTGATCGCGGCGCAATTCAAGCGCGGAGTCGATATGTAATGTGCTAGAAGTCAGGGTCAGCGCCGGAACCTGCCAGGTTCCGCTGGTGGGATTCTGCTCGATCGATTCGGCAGCAAGGGCCAGATCGAGCCCATCGCCTTCACCGATGGACAGATCCGAACCCCAAAGCTGAAAATCGACGAAGCGCAGCGGCGGATCGATTTGCATGGCCAGGGCCGGATTCGACGTCCGCTCGATGCCGGCGGAAAGAGCAAGTCCGCCCGCGAGCCTCGGTTTGACGGTGTCCAGCTCGAATCGCGCTTCGACGCGACCGCGTTGACCAACGCGAAGGATGCCTCTATCCAGTGCGAACAGATTCCAGCTCGGACCCGGTGTTTGATCCGGATAACGTAACTCGATGTGGGCATTTTGCACGTCAATGCGCGCCGGAATTGGCATCTGCCAACCGGTGGTCTGCGGCACACCAACCGGAAACGACAGTTGCTCAGCGTCGAATACAGCCTGTCGCAATTCCAGGCGACCGATCAGTAACGCCAAGGCCGAGACATGCAGACGTAACGCCGCGCCCTGGGCCAGCGGCGATTGCCCATCGCCGTCGCTGCTGAGGCTCAGCGGTCCAAGTTCGACCACGGGCGTTGATGACAACCGCAAGCGCGGCTCGCCGTCGATCGACAGCCCATAGCCGGTAGTCTCGTGCACGGCGGTTTCGATGGCCGGCGCAAGTCCGATCCGCCCGATCCAGAACGGCGCCGTGGCGGCCAAGGCCAGCACGAGCAGCAGCGGCATGGCCAGCAGCACCAGCCCGATCTTGATGAGTTTGGACATGCTGCCCCTCAGTTTATCGATTTTTCGCCCCCACAGCGCCAACACAGGTCGAAAAAACCATCAATGAGTTCCCCGCAACCCCGGCATACCCAAGAGCGCCCCGGCTCGCGCGTGCGCTCGGCAAGAAAATGCTGCAACAATTCGCGAGCGCGCGGCAAATCCTCGTCGTATAGAATCCAGACGCTGGGGTAAATGTCCGCCGGTAGTTCACCGATTGCTCCAGAGAGATAGTCTCCAAGGATGGTATTGTCGAGCAGATGATCGCCGAGGAAATCACTCAGCATTTGCGCCTCGATGCGATCGACGGCTTGATAGAGTTGCTGCATGATGGATCTGGGTGGATGGATGGAGCGGGTGATGGGAATCGAACCCACGTTAGAAGCTTGGGAAGCTCCTGTTCTACCATTGAACTACACCCGCGATGGAAGCGCACCCGCGATGCTCTGGAATTGTAGGGCGGCAAGGATGGGATCGCAAGCAGCAAAACCGAGCTGGGCAGCCGATGTCGAACCTCGAGACGAGACTGCACAAGGCGCTTGCCGCAAACTGCTTATCCATCCGGTATCCGTCCTATCCTCAGGAATCCAACTCATACATCTCGAGGATTTCAG
This sequence comes from Thiohalocapsa sp. PB-PSB1, assembly GCA_016745215.1. Taxonomy (GTDB): domain Bacteria; phylum Pseudomonadota; class Gammaproteobacteria; order Chromatiales; family Chromatiaceae; genus Thiohalocapsa. The sequence continues at coordinate 6,239,848 of CP050890.1, read as the reverse complement.
ACTGGTAACGATTGATCACTTGGCTGCGTTTGATCTTCATGGTCGGCGTCATCAAACCGTTTTCGACCGACCAAGGCTCCAAGGTGATCGTCACGCGTCGGATTTTGGCATAACCGGGAAAATCCACCAATACCTGGCGGATGCGCTGTTGCACATATTTGATTAAGCTCGCATCCTGCAGGCTCGCAGGCTGCGCGGGATCTAGCCCATGCTCGCGCGCCACCTCGAGCCACAGATCGCTGTTCAACACCAGCAGCGCGGTCAGGTAAGAATGGCCCTCGCCGATAATCAATACCTGCTCGAACAGCGGATCCAGCCCGAGGGCCAATTCCATGTCCGTTGGCGGTACTTTTTCGCCATTGGACAGCACCAGAACGTCCTTGATACGGCCGATGATATGCAGATGCCGACCATCAATACGAGCCTGATCACCGGTACGCAACCAACCATCGGCATCGAGTATATCGGCCGTGGCTGCCGGATTCTTCCAATAACCGAGCATGTTGCCGGGACCCTTGACCTGTAATTCGTCTTCCTCGCCAATACGTGCCTGTATTCCAGGCAACAGCACGCCGACGCTACGTGGACGATTATCCTGAATCGGGTTAACGGAGATGACCGGGCTGGTCTCGGTGAGACCGTAACCCTGTAAGATCGGCACATCGAGCCCAATGAAGACTCGCGCCACGCCAAACGGCAATGGCGCCCCACCGCTGACGGCAGCGCGCAAGCGACCACCTAGTTTGCTCAGCACCGGACGCGCAAACAGGCGCCGCAGCAATGGCCACAGTAACAGTAAGGGATGCCAGTCCCGGCGGCCCTGACGGTGTTCGAATCGCATCCAACCGACCTCTGTCGCCAGCGCGAACAATCGACGCAGCAGAGCAGGACGCGTACTCAACTGTGTGCGGATGCGGGCATGAACGCGCTCGAATACGCGTGGCACCGCGATCATCAGAGTTGGACGGATGTGTTGCAGGTCTTCGCCCAACTGCGTCACCGAACGCGCATAGGCGACACTGGCACCGGCCATCATTGGCAGATAATAGCTGCCGGTACGCTCCAGCATATGCGACAGCGGCAGAAAGGATAGGAACTCGTCCTGCGCGAATACCTTGAAGATCTTCAGTGCTCCATCGACATTGCTGAGAATATTGCGATGGCTCAACATGACGCCCTTGGGTCGGCCGGTGGTGCCGGACGTATAAACAATGGTGGCCAGCGCATGCGGATCTGCTTGGTGCTGATCCCATTCCGAGCCGGATGCGGGCAACCAGTCAACGGCAGCGACCAGCCGCGGGTCCGCAGCACGTGCGCGCATCGCTGTGTCGGTTTGTTCCATTAGCACCGCGCGCAATGGCCAGGGCTGATTGTCAAGCGCTTGCGCCAGGCGCTGGAAGCGCCTGGCATCTTGAATCACCAACAGCTTGACTTCAGCATCATTGAGAATATACGCAGCGTTGTCGGCGCGGTCATCGGTGTACAACGGCACCGTTACCAGCCCAAGCGATAATGCTGCCTGGTCGATAACGATCCATTCCGGACAATTGCGTAACAGGATTGCAACGCGATCGCCGGCCACTAAGCCCTCGGCATCCAGCGCACTACGCCAACGCGCCACCTGGGCGGCCGTCTCGCGCCAGGTCATAGCCTGCCAGCTGTTGGTAGCACGGGCGTACCAGCGGTAAGCGATGCGATCAGGCGAGCGCGCTACGCGTTGATGGAACAGGCCGTCGAGCGTTTGCGCACGCTCGGCGGGGATCAGATCTTCCGACCAGTCTGCCAATGTTTCGTCCTCATCAATTGTCGTCATGATTGCATCGAGTCGCGTTTACTGCTGTCTATCGTTTACTGGTGTCTATTGTATTATTCCGCATTCTCTTCGTCTCAAGAGTCCGCCCGCAATGATGCAGATTACCGTTAATGGCACAGTCACCAAGATTCCCGAAAACCTTTCCATGACCGAACTGCTCGAACAACTCGACCTGCTCGGCAAACGCCTGGCCGTCGAGGTCAATGCAGAGCTGGTACCACGCAGCCGGTTCGACGAGCATCGGCTGGCCGTCGACGATCAGGTCGAGATCATTCATGCTGTCGGAGGCGGCTGAGCATCCGTGATCGGACGCCCAATCCGGTTCCCATCCGAATCCATACTGAATATTGGCATGGTTCTGCAGATCAGATTCAATCGCGACCCTGCTTCCGTTCCTTAACAACCGAGCAATCAACGCCGATGTCCGCACACAATCAAACCACAGCGCCCCTCACGGACGACACTTCCGACACCTTCAGCCTGGCCGGTCGCACCTATCGATCGCGACTGTTGGTCGGCACCGGAAAGTACAAAGACATGCAGGAAACCGCCCTTGCCGTCGAGGCCAGCGGCGCCGAGATCGTCACCGTCGCGGTACGTCGCAGCAATCTAGGCCAGAACGCATCGGAACCGAATATCCTGGAAGTCTTACCACCAAGCAAATACAGCATCCTGCCCAACACCGCCGGCTGCTACGATGTCGACACCGCGGTGCGCACCTGTCGGCTGGCGCGGGAATTGCTGGATGGCCACAAGCTGGTCAAATTGGAAGTGCTCGGCGACCAGAAGACCCTGTTCCCAGACGTCATCGCTACCATCGAGGCGGCCAAGATCCTGGTAAAAGACGATTTCGACGTGATGGTCTACACCAACGATGATCCGATTATCGCCAAGCAGCTCGAAGACATCGGCTGTTGTGCGGTGATGCCGCTGGCCGCTCCCATCGGCTCCGGCCTGGGTATCCGCAATCCGCTGAATATCCTCACCATTGTCGAAAACGCAACCGTGCCGATCCTGGTGGACGCCGGCGTCGGCACCGCGTCGGATGCGGCCGTGGCCATGGAGCTGGGTTGCGATGGCGTATTGATGAACACCGCCATCGCCGCAGCCAAACACCCCGTGTTGATGGCGCAGGCGATGCGCAAGGGCATCGAGGCCGGGCGCGAGGCTTTCCTGGCCGGGCGCATGCAGGCGAAACGCTTCGCCTCGGCATCATCGCCGATCGAGGGCACATTTTTCTGAATCTCCCGCCGAATCGGTGGCGCCACGGCGCTGGATACTAGGGAATGACCGCGCTGGGCTGTTTTCTTACCGAAATTGCAGCTGGTTCGAGGCGATCCAGTCATATCGAAGTCAGCGCTGGATCAGGCGTTCCTTCTCAATACGCCCGGGTGCTGCCTGCGAGAACGTAAGGATTCAACGCAGAGACGCAGAAAGCGCAGGGGAGCCAAGGCGCCTCGCCCGCCAGCGGCCCTTTACCAGCCGTAGGAGCCGGTCGGCGTAGGAGCCCGCTTAGGACGACCCGGCAAATGCTACCAGCGGAGCGGACGCGAGCGCCGCGCTGTTCCTAGGAGAAAGGCTGTAGGCCACTGTCTTCTGGACAAATGACCTGAGCATACAGTGCACGACCCTCCCAACGCGACTTGATCGGTATCGGTATCGGGATCGGGATCTAAAAGACATGACATCAGAGCGTGAGAAACCTGATATCGACTGGGCGCTGCCTGCAAAGAATATGAATCAAACTCGCCGCCAAGCTCGACGGGAGCATCGACGACCACGGCGACGGCATCCAAGACGCCACGCCTTTGCAGATCGACGCCGACGGCCTGGTCCGAGTCAGCAACCCCGAAACCGACCCGTTCAATTTGGCACCCGAGAACAAGGGAATCATCCAGGGCGCCGACGACCGCGACCTGTTTGCGCTGAGCGTCGGTGAGGGTCCGCTCGATCTGACCGTGACCCCGGCCTGGGACGCCTTCTATCGCGATAGCAGGCGCGGCGCCAACCTCGATATCGCGGTGACCCTGCGCAACGCCGCCGGCGCCGTCGTCGCCAGCGCCGACCCGGCCAGCGACACCTTCGCCGAGATTGCCACCAGCGTACCGGCCGGAACCTACTACCTGAAGGTCAACGGCGTTGGCAGCGCCAACTAGACCGACTACACCAGCACCGGGCAGTACTTCATCGCCGGTAGCATGACCATCGGCAGCTCGGTCAACAACCCGCCAAGCGCTGTCTTTAGCATTGCCTGCGTCGAGCTCGCCTGCAGCTTTACCGACACATCCAGCGACAGCGACGGCACTATCGTCAGCGACAGCTGGAACTTCGGCGACGGCACTGGCTCTAGCAGCCAGAGCCCAAGTCACAGCTACGCGGCCGACGGGACTTACACCGTTGCGCTGACGGTCACCGACGACGCCGGCGCCACCGATAGCGCCAGCCAGCAGGTCACCCTGCCCGCGCCCACCAACCAAGCGACGCTGGAGGTAACGGCCCGCAAGATCCGAGGCGACAAATACTTCGACCTGGTTTGGTCGGGCCTGAGCGGCAGCAGCGTCAGCATCAGCCGCGACCGCAACAACGATCCGACCGTGTTCGTCACCACGGCCAACGACGGTGCCCAAACCGTCCAGGTCGGCGCCGGCGGCAGCTACAGCTTCCAAGTCTGCGACGACGCCGGAACCTGCACGCCGCAGATGACCGCCGCCTTCTAACCTCAATCGGACCGGCTCCTGGAGCTTATTGTTCTACCCGACCTTGGCCGGTGCCTGACAGGGCGCCGGCCTTTGTTTTGCCTGCTCAGGCTCGCGTCGAACCGACGCAGCGTTCTGGTCTTGGTGGAAACCCGCAGCCCGCGCCACCGCGTCCGCTGATACATCCTGTACGGGCCATGTTGCTTGCGCGCATCTTCGAAATCCTTCCGCCGACTTGCCCGCACTCTGATACCGAGGTCCGGATCACCGCAGCCCTGACGGTGCGAGCGATCCTCGACTGTGTCGGTGAGAGCCCATCAAGCTACCACCTATCTTGGTAAGCCTGTGGGCCTGCATCGTGGGAGGAGACAGCTGCGCAAAGCAGCCATGCCGACGAGCTCGCGCAACCAGAACCCGAGTACGCGTTCGACCAGGAAGTCAGCTGGTAGATAGCCTGAGCTTCCTTCTTCCTCTAGGATCGACTGGTTTCTCAGTTGATCTATTGTTCATCTGTGCGTCATCTCGCGTTCAGCCGTTTTCCGATTGGACCAATCCCCTGAAAACTGTCCCAAAAGGCTTCTCAGCGCCCTTAAACCTTGCGTGTTTATGGGTTGCATTGCTAGCGGTCAGTCTTGCACACTTCGACTCATGCCATTGGTTTCCTATCCTTTAAAATTGTATAGTAAATGAAGCAGGTGCTAGCGGATCGAAGGTCGCAAGCAATGATTCAACCGGAGGGGAGAAAAAACCATGAAATCCTTACGGAGACCCAGGAGCCTCAGGAAACAACGGTATTCAAAGCGACGCGTGGTAAAGCTCATCACCGTGGCCACACTTCTTGCATTGGTCACCGTGAGCACCACGATTCTAGGGGAATCGGCAGTCAAGTGTGCTTACAAGAGCCTGACGCCGCTCGCCGATTTCGGCGATAACCCAGGTGCGCTCAAAGGCTATTATTTTATACCGGAGAATCTTCCGGCAAATGCTCCCCTGGTCGTGGCCCTACATGGCTGCGGACAGCGGGCATGCGACTATGACGACGAGACCGGTTGGCGACAATTGGCAGCGGAGCTAGGCTTCGCGTTGCTCTTGCCTGAACAGCAAAAGATAACCATCAAACCGGGTGACTTTGCCGGAAACCCTGGCTTATGTTTCAGCTGGTGGGGCTTCAAGCAGAAACGAGGTTTCGGCGAGCCCCTGTCGATCATGAACATGGTCAAGCGAATGGTCGATGACTTCAAGCTCGATCCTGGTCGTATCTATGTCACCGGGCTTTCGGCAGGGGCGGGGATGACGGTTCGAATGCTGGCCCAGTATCCGGATTGTTTCGCCGGCGGCGCTCCGGTGGCGGGCGTGGCGTACAACTGTGCCGGCGAGGTTGAGCTCTCCCGAGTGGGCCATGCCATAGGCAAGCACTGCATGTGCATGACGGGTGTACCCGAGCATGAACAGTGCCTGCGCATGGAAGAGCCCGTACCGGGACGCACCGCTGATGTCTGGGGCGATTATGTGAAGGACGTGACTTGCGGGACCTTCGGACTGGAAGGCGGAAAGGCATGCCCTGATACGGCCCAAGACGGGCGCTGGCCGCGGATTGCGATCTGGCAAGGCGTCCACGACGAGATGGTTGCGCCTATCAACCTAGAACGGCTGATGCTACAGTGGACGAACCTCCACGGTATTGATTCGGCATCCGGATCCTGCGTCACGGGTGCTATAAACGACGAATGCGTGTTTGGCGAGGATGAATTCAAGGTCGTACGCAAGGCGTACGCGGATGGGACCGGTGCCGTAAAGGTTCAGACCAACTTGATTCTCGGAACGGCACTCGATACGGCCTCCAGCAAGGTCGAAGACTGGGCCGGCCATGCAACCGTCGTTTCTTCCAAAGAAAAATGCGGTTGTCTCTCCATAGACTGCGCATGCGAGAAGAAGACGGATGATGTCTGCCCCGTCGATCTGAAAACGCGTTACAACCGGGATGGCCATGTCTGCCAAAGCCGACTGATCGCGGAGTTTTGGGGTCTTGACGAGGCTGCTACGACGGGGCAACGGGCTCCTACGTGCCTACATCTCCAATGAAAACTGTGAACAATCGAATCCGTTCTACATCCAGAATCCAGAGATAAAAACAGGGGGGTCGAAATGTGTGCTAAAAAGGCTGAGCAGGCTGGAGAGTCGTCGGCGATGCTAGGCATGATCAAATCACTCGCGGTCTATGATCCAGAGTACATGGTAGAGGCACTCCAGAAAGCCTTGCCGTTCGCGAATATTCCGGGTGTCGATCTTGCTCGTTTGACAGAAATCCAGCAGAAAAACCAAGCGACTTTGGAAGGCGTCGCAAGGATGGAGCTGGAGTTGATAAGTCAGACGGCAGAAAAGGAATTCAAGATGCTGGAGCAGCTGATGAACGAAATGTTCGGTGCCGTCAAGGATGTTTCGGTAACCGACAATCCGCTCGACGTCAGCGCGAAGCAGACGGAGCTCGCGGTTCGGACAATGGACAAACTATCCCAAGAAACCGCGGATCTCATCAAGGATGTCGGATCAAAGCAAATGGATATCGTCAAGAGCATGGCAAAACGCTACGTAGATGCGATCGAAGAGATGAAGGCGATGGCTAAAAGCGGGTAGACAACCGCTAGTGCAGCGGTGCGGATGTCCCGCTACCGTTTCTGCTGTTTATCGTTGTCGTCATTGCTCATCGTGGGTGATCGATGACGACAGCGACTGCAAACGGTTTCGCGACTTCGAAAAAAGGAAAGAAAAAAAGGAAGAAAGAAAAAAAAGAGCAGAAAAAAAACAGAAAAAAAAGACACCCATTTTACTCGGAAAAAAAAGGACAGAAAAAAAAGGAGACAGAAAAAAAAGGACACCCATTTTACTGACAGAAAGAAATGACAGAAAGAAAAGTGACAGAAAGAAAAGAAAGAAAAGGACACCCATTTAAAAGAAAGAAAAGGACACCCATTTTACTTGCCCACTTTACTACGCAATTACTCGCCGGATGCACTCAGTAAGTCTGCCCAATCTCGTTGACCGTCCGCTCCGCCCAGATCGCATCCAATCCGACCTTAGCTTTGTACGCCGCCGTGTAGCTCTTACGCTTGTTTTGTGCGAGCTAAAACTATTGTCCTAAATTTGGGGTCCACTATAGCCATCAAATAACGCAAGGATTCACCGCAGAGACGCAGAGTGCGCAGAGAGGCCAAGGCGCCTCGCCTGCAAGCGGACCTTGACCAGCCGTGGGAGCCGCTCGACGTAGGAGCCCGCTTGCGGGCGACTAGGCCGACGACGCCGGCAGGTCGGACGCATGCCATAGGGCCTTGCCGATAGGGCGATCCGCCTTTGTTTCTTGCAACCCAGAGCGGCAACCGTCAAGACACCGCTGACAGCATCAGCCGCATCAGTCGCCCGCAAGCGGGCTCCTACAAGCCCCCAGGGGCAGCCGACGTAGGAGCCCGCTTGCGGGCGACCCAGCAGGGGATGCAGACGGATCGGACGCAAGCGCCGATTCTTACACGGGAGCAGGGTGCTGCCATCAAAGAAGGTAAAGATTCACCGCAGAGACGCAGAGTGCGCAGAGGGGCCAAGGCGCCTCGCCTGCAAGCGGACCTTGACCAGCCGTGGGAGCCGCTCGACGTAGGAGCCCGCTTGCGGGCGACTAGGCCGACGACGCCGGCAGGTCGGACGCATGCCATAGGGCCTTGCCGATAGGGCGATCCGCCTTTGTTTCTTGCAACCCAGAGCGGCAACCGTCAAGACACCGCTGACAGCATCAGCCGCATCAGTCGCCCGCAAGCGGGCTTTTACAAGCTCCCGGGGATGGCCGATGTAGGAGCCCGCTTGCGGGCGACTAGCCGGCCGGTCGGACGCATGCCACAGCGCCTTGCCGACAGGGCAATTCGCCCAAAGTCAAGAAAAGGAAAAAAGGAAGAAAAAAAGGAAAGGATGATCATAGACCCGACCCTGCTCTTTGATCTGACCCTGCTCTTCTGCTCTTCTACTGCATCGCACCAGCGCATCGGTGCACCCGCCTGCTCCGCGATGAAGATCGCCATCAGCCGATCGCTGTCGAAGCGTCCACGGCGGGCGCGGTTGCGCTTATCCCAAATCCAATGAAGCCAAGATCGCACAGGCTTCAGAAATAGGCCCTCATTGGTGCATCGTTTATTACTGAGTTGCCATATTGCAGGAAGGCGAGCGGAGATCCACAGCGCTCCCGATCATACAGCCTTAGCTGCCCTGAATGGATGCGCACAGAGAGACGTACATCGAGTGACGGTCGCGTTGGGATTCGTTCCTCATTTCAACCCACGCGGGCTGCGCTGGCTCAGAGCCTTGGCGCCAGCAGTACCATCCTGTACACACGTCTGCTGACAGGCTATGCTTAGGTCTGATCGATTCAGCGCCCAGTCAATGCCATGCCCACATTGCTCGACCCGAAGAACGATTATGTGTTCAAACGCCTGTTTGCCGATGAGCCCGAGCTGCTCATCGCGCTGATCAACGCCGTGCGTTATCGCGCGCCGCCGATCAGATCGATCCGCATCCGCAATCCCGCCATCGATCCCTCGGAATTGCACGGCAAGTACATCATGCTCGATCTCCTCGCCGAAGACAGCAACGGAACCCGCTACAATATCGAGATGCAGGTTCGCCGTCAGCATGCCTATGGCGCGCGCAGCACCTATTATCTGGCAAAAATCATCTGCGACCAGCTGGTGGCGGGGGATGCCTACGAGCGACTCTGCCCGGTCGTCGGAATTCACCTATTGGACTTTGACCTGTTCCGCGCGCAGGAGCATCGAGGGCAAGCGATCTGGTGTTTCGAGATGCGCGACCTCGATACCCCGAACGTCTGCCTCGGCGACGAACTCCAGCTGAACGTCATCGAGCTGAAGAAAGCCGAGCGTCTCGGCCAATTGCCGCCGGCCTTGTCTGCATGGGTCACCCTATTCGAGCACTGGCAAGAGGAGAACATCATGTCCGCCATCACCGACAAACCCACCCGCCGAGCCTACGACAAGCTGGCGGCCTTGAGCGCCGATGAGGAGGCCCGTCGCCTGGCCTTCGTGCGCGAGCGCGCATTGCATGATGAAGCGCAGTTCCTGCTGGAGGCACGAGAAGAAGGTCGCGAGGAAGGTCGCAAGGAAGGCCACAAGGAAGGTCGCAAGGAAGGTCGCAAGGAAGGCCACAAGGAAGGTCAAAAGAAAGGCCGCGATGACGCTCTGCGCCAGACCGCGGCAAACCTGATCCGCAACACCGGGCTCGACGATGCGAGTATCGCGACCGTCACCGGCCTGAACATCGGAGAGATCGCCGCGTTGCGTGGCGACGTCTGAGCGCTGCGGATTGTGGGAGCACTCGCCGCGCGAGCGACAAGCCGCCGACACCTCGATATGGCTTGTTGCGGCTGAAAGTGGCTTCCACGGCCGGCATTCTGAGTCTCACCTGAACATGGCGGACCAGCTCGAGGTGAGCTTGCGCACTCCGACGATCAACGGCATGCAATGCCATCAGAGCTGGAACCTGTTCCTGATCCTCTCCTGGGCCTGAGGTATCCGCACAAACCGGCCCTGGCATTTGGACGGTTTTCCCGTGGCCAATGCTTGTTGTGTAGCCGGCGCGTCGCCCGCAAGCGGGCTCCTACAAGCCGACGGATGCGGCCAACTTAAGAGCCCGCTTGCGGGCGACTAGGCGGACGACGTCGGCAGATCGAACGCAAGCCACAGAGCCTTGCCGACAGGCTGTGCTGCCTTCAAAGAATATACGGATTCACCGCAGAGACGCAGAGTGCGCAGAGGGGCCAAGGCATCTCGCCCGCAAGCGGACCTTTAAGAACCGTGGGAGCCGGTCGGCGTAGGAGCCCGCTTGCGGGCGATCGAGAAGCGGGAGCGGGGGCGCCGTCTAGGCTACGGGCTCGAACGCCTCGGGATGCCTACGAGCGACTCTGCCCGGTCGTCGGAATTCACCTATTGGACTTTGACCTGTTCCGCGCGCAGGAGCATCGAGGGCAAGCGGTCTGGTGTTTCGAGATGCGCGACCTCGATACCCCGAACGTCTGCCTCGGCGACGAACTCCAGCTGAACTCCAGCTGAACGTCATCGAGCTGAAGAAAGCCGAGCGTCTCGGCCAATTGCCGCCGGCCTTGTCTGCATGGGTCACCCTATTCGAGCACTGGCAAGAGGAGAACATCATGTCCGCCATCACCGACAAACCCACCCGCCGAGCCTACGACAAGCTGGCGGCCTTGAGCGCCGATGAGGAGGCCCGTCGCCTGGCCTTCGTGCGCGAGCGCGCATTGCATGATGAAGCGCAGTTCCTGCTGGAGGCACGAGAAGAAGGTCGCAAGGAAGGTCGCAAGGAAGGTCGCAAGGAAGGCCACAAGGAAGGTCAAAAGAAAGGCCGCGATGACGCCCTGCGCCAGACCGCGGCAAACCTGATCCGCAACACCGGGCTCGACGATGCGAGTATCGCGACCGTCACCGGCCTGGACATCGGCGAGATCGCCGCGTTGCGCGGCGACGTCTGAGAGCCCGTAGGTTGGGATGCGGAACGCATCCTAACGTCACCGCCGTTCCCCAAAGTCTCCTGCGACCTCATCCACACAGCCCCATTCGGCCGTCACCCATGCTGAAGATCCTGGTGAAAGGATGAAAACCTGCAATCGATGGCGCGTTGGACATATGCTTGACCGGATTGTCATGCACAGAGTCGACATGCCGCTGTCGATCCAAATCATCCCGGATCGGATGCTCCCAACATCGCCTTTGCCAGATGCCCCGCTCGCCCTTGTTGCGTCGGCTTTCGCGAATCCGCTCGCCGCTGGGTACCCGACGCGAGCAATTCGTTTCGATCAGGCGCCAACGCATCGGATAATCGCTGTCGGCTTTTGCAAGCGCCCACACCGCATGCAGATGCTCCGGCAACAGGACCCAAGCGACGATCTCGAACGGATGCCCCTCGCGAACATCACGCACGACCTCCCGCAGATCATCGACCCCACCATCGACCCGGTCCACCAGCAGGCGACTCGACCGTTTCGCCAGGTTGGCCGTGAAGAAATAGGTTGCGCCTTTAATCAGAGCCCGACGCTAACGCCTGTCCTGCAATGCCGTTTTATGTTCGTGGTGGTTGGGTGGTGGAACGAAGCACAGAGAGCCGTACATCGAGTGACTGTGTTGGGATTCGTTCCTCATCCCAACCTACGCGGGCTTTAGCAGCTCTGAATGGATTCAACAAACCATCCAAGCAGCAATCCCGGACAACACGCAGTCGCACAGCTTTAGCAGCTCTGAATGGATTCAACACAAGAGAGGTCTTCCTGTGAAGCAAACAGCCGTTCGTCGCACAGCTTTAGCAGCTCTGAATGGATTCAACGTGCGTTCGTCGCTGGCCTGAGCCGGCATATGACGTCGCACAGCTTTAGCAGCTCTGAATGGATTCAACACTTGCATTATGTTGGTCCCAAACTGCTTCGCCTCTCGGTCGCACAGCTTTAGCAGCTCTGAATGGATTCAACACCGTGAGCCAACAGCCCTCACCAAGGGCAATGGTCGCACAGCTTTAGCAGCTCTGAATGGATTCAACATTTATGAGCGACCAAAAAAAAAAATACCCGGGTCGCATAAGTGTTCGGGATATTTTTTCTTAAATTTCATGCAGTTATAAATTTTTTCAATAGACGGCGAAACCCTTGCTAACTTTCATAATAAAATAGTTGTGCCCACTAAATACTACAAAAGCAGCAAAGGTATCGCCATGACCGAGAATAGCATTCTTGATGTTTTGAAACAATGCTTCGAAAAATTTATTCCTGCCGAGGACGCCAGAACCACGATCACACCTTTGGAGTTTACAATCACTTTGGTGTTTTGCTATTTCGGAGATTCTAAGACATTTTCATTGGAGTCCATTCGCCGTTTCATGATAGGACGCCTGAATCAATCGATCAGTCGCGGTGCGTTTTGGGAGCGGATGGCTGGAAACCGATTGAAACAGAATTTGCAAAGTGTCATTGCGGAATTGATGGGGCGTCTTGCGGCATCGGTGCAGGTGAGTGAGACAATTTTGAAACAACTCGGTGTCAACGCTATTGAGGTTGTTGATTCGAGTTCGATTACGCTGTTGCCGGGGGCGAAGAACGCATTTCCCGGTACCCGCACGAAGGCGTCGATCAAGTGGCATGCGAGTTTCGATATCCTGACCGGATTGCTGGTATGGTTTCAGTTAACGCCGGGGAAGAGACATGATAGCAAGTGTTTTCCGGAGATCACGTCCTTGAAAGGGAAGTTGGTGATTTTCGACCTGGGTTATTGGGCAGGGCAAACGCATCTAAATTTCCCATTTTAGGCCGCCTGTAGGACATCTAGTAACTGCTCAAGATAATCTGTATCCCAGCCGGCACGGAGTCGCTTTAATTTAATGCTTTTCTTTGAGGTCGTATCTTTCCTGAGAATATTGAGTGCAATGTGCCGTAGGATGGAATAGTTTTCAGGTGCATGACCTTTTCGCGTTCGATTGGCATCTTCGGAAAAGGACACATCCAGAACCCAATGCAGTGAATTCTCAATTCCCCAATGAGAGCGAACCGCTTGGGCAAATCGTTTAACATCGCCTGACAGGCTGGCAATGAAATAGCGCCGGTCCGTGGTTACTTTTTTTCCATCATCTCGAATCGACTCTACCATCCCGATACCCCGGAAACCTTTCCATTGTTCGGCGTAATGCCCTAAGGAATGATCAGTGAAATAATAATACCGACGCGTCTCCAGGCGACCATGGTTTTTCTCTTTCGTTTCAAGAAAAACACTCGCATCCCGGCAGCATTGGTCGAGATCGACCGATTCGAACCAAGCGATGACATCTTGATGAAAAGTGCTCTGGTTGCCTTTCAATGAAAATACCCAATCTGCTTGTTTTTCAACAATTTTCTCCGCAATCTTCTTTTGGCATCCCATCGCGTCGATACTGACTACACAGCCTTTGATCTCCAGTAAATCCAACAATTTCGGTATCGCTGTAATTTCATTTGATTTTTCTTCGGTCTTGAGTTGACCCAATACGAGCGATGAGTGACAAGCCCACGCACTCACCATGTGAATTGCCTTATTTCCATTAGCTCTATCATGCGATCTGCGCACCGTTTTCCCATCGATCGGTATAATATCCCCATCAAACTTCGGCTCTATCGACTTCACCCAGGAGATGAAACAGGTTCGGAATTGATCGGGGTCAATACGGGCAAATACACGATTGAACGTGTCATGCGAGGGAATCCCATTGGGCAATTCCAAAAACTTCCGTAACCACTGTTCATGGGTTTGACCAAACTCCTCCATCGCATCCCAGCTCTCTCCCATACATAACGTCGAACAAATCGCTATCGTTATGATATCAGCCAGCTTATGCCTTTTTGTCCTGTCGATACGGGGGTCGTTCAGATCGGAAAAATGACCGGCGATTGTCGTATCTTTTTCCTCTTCATTTATAGGTCTGATCATTCCCATTTTAATAACCCTCTATTAAATCATATGATCTTCAATTTTCGCCATCATAACACATTGTTTTCTAAATATTTTTAGATGCGTTTGCCCTGGGTTATTGGGACTATGCTGTCTTGCATGCCATTGAAAAAGCTGAAGGTTTTTTTCTTTCACGCGTGAAATCCAATGCTGTGATTAAAATCAAAAAAGTTATTCAAGGGCTCAGCAAAGAGGCTATCGGGCAATCGCTGCTCTCGCTGGATTTGAGCCGTAAAAAAGGCAACATCATTGAAGTGATTATCGAAAAAATTCATCAAGGTAATACCTTAAACTACCGGGCGATCGGGTTTTGGAACCCGGTCGAAAAGGATTATCATTGGTATATTACGAATTTAACCGCAGCCGCCTATTTGATTTATCCTTTGTATCGGCTGAGATGGCAAATAGAACTTATTTTCAAAGCGTGTAAGAATTCCCTGAATGCGAACCAAATTACCTCTTGCAACGCCAATATAATTGAAAACTTACTACTGGCCTCCATCGTGGCTCATCTGAGTACGCACACTGTATTTCAGATCGGTAGGGAACAGTTGGATGATGAGCAAAATTTAGCTATTTCGTTTCAAAGAATTGCTAAAGTAGCGGTTGTACTGGCGCGAGATTTCATCATGTTTTTGTTACATTCATCACAAGAATATTTTAAAATCCTAGTGAATAAGATAAAGTTGTTTGCGAACGAAATTTTTGATCCAAATTATAATCAAAGAGAGACATCATTGGCGCGCATACACAGATTATTATTAGAAGGTGGATAAAAAAATCCCGAACACCTATGACCCGGGTCGCACAGCTTTAGCAGCTCTGAATGGATTCAACAAGGAGTTCACCGAGCGCACCGGAATCGCACATTACAAGTCGCACAGCTTTAGCAGCTCTGAATGGATTCAACACATGACCACCAAACACGATGGCGCAAAGCGCACCGTCGCACAGCTTTAGCAGCTCTGAATGGATTCAACATGGCGATTGAAAAACACCATACCCCAATGATCGACCAGTCGCACAGCTTTAGCAGCTCTGAATGGATTCAACCTGGCAGTCGCCGCGCCGGCAGCCGCGTCGCACAGCTTTAGCAGCTCTGAATGGATTCAACGGACCCGGATTACCTGGCCTACATGCTCAAGTACGAGTCGCACAGCTTTAGCAGCTCTGAATGGATTCAACTTGGGTGGCGAGCTTGACATAGGGCGTCTCGCCGCAGTCGCACAGCTTTAGCAGCTCTGAATGGATTCAACACAGGCTCTGCACACCGAGGAACCTTACGATGCCCGTCGCACAGCTTTAGCAGCTCTGAATGGATTCAACAGTCTGTCCGATCCGCGACCGTAAGGACCCGAAGCGGTCGCACAGCTTTAGCAGCTCTGAATGGATTCAACAGAAGGCCGAGACCTCGACCGGATGCGCGGGCTTGTCGCACAGCTTTAGCAGCTCTGAATGGATTCAACCTTCAACAAACACCTTACTGGAGGCTACTCAAATGGTCGCACAGCTTTAGCAGCTCTGAATGGATTCAACCGCCCGCCCGTAACTGCCTGTTTCGGCACGGAAAGATAGGGCGAATCGGTGAACCCCAAGCATATCGCGTCAGTTTCCAGCTCGTATCGGATGAATCCTGGAGTGAGTATAACCCATGTTGCTGTTTTTGTTCGACTGGTGAACATGGACGGCGATGCGCGACTCTAAGTGTTTGTTCTTGTTAAGTATTGATCTGATTGCAGCCGAATCGTCGATCCCGTTCGCAAGGTTCACCAGCGGCGACCGGGCTAGATCAGCACCGCGGCCGGGAGGTAGGCCACGCGCTCGCCGTTGGTATCCGTCGAGCGCCGCCGGCAGGTTTTGCACAGGGCGTAGAAGCGGCAGTCGTCATCCTCGGCGAGCTCTTGGGAAATGGCTTCGCGCAGGCGCTCGAGTTCCGCGCCGCTGGGCACTTCGATCTCGAAGACCGAGCGCTGTACGCGGGTGCCATAGTCCAACAGGGCCGCGCCGACGCGATAGCGGGCGCGGTCCTCGGTGATGTCGAAGCAAACCAGGTAAAAGGCCATCGGTATCTCCGTTATGGGGGGTTCGGATCGCGCACTCAACGCGTGCGCCAGGGGTGGAAGGGGCCATCGCCGTCGATCCAGGTGCGCAATGAGCGTGCCTGTCGATGCAGATGGATCAGCAACGAGGCCGGCTCCGGGTCGCCAAGGGCCTTGACTGGCTTTTGAAAACGATCGATGAGCAGGGCTAGATAGGTGCGCCGAGCGCTGGAGGTCATGAAGCAGGCGCCGGCGGGGCTTTGGGTGAAGTCCTCCGGGCGCACCTGGCCGCGCTTGACCAGAGTCAGGGCGCTGCGCTCGACGATATGGCGAAACGGCTCCATCAGATCGGAGGCCAAGGCCGCGTGGCGACCGCGGCCTTGATGGTAGAAACCCCGCCAGGGCAACAGGCCGACGGTGCGCACCATGGCCTCGGAATAGCCGTAGAGCAGAGTGTAACCGAGCGACAGCAGAGCGTTGAAGGGATCCCGCGGCGGACGGCGGCTGCGTCGCTCGAAGGCGAATGCGGCCGGCAGCGAGGCGCCGATGCCGAGGTAGTAGGTACGCGTGGCGCTGCCCTCGATACCGCGCAGACTTTCGATGGCGCCGGCCTCGCGCGCAGCGCGCAGCGCTGCATCGATGGCATCCTCGCCTGGGGCATTGCGCAGCCGCAATGTCTCTTTCATGTGCCGCAGCCGGGCCGACACGATGGCAATGGCAGCGATCAGGCATTGTTCCGGGTCGGCGAACAGCGCGGCCTGGCGCAGCCAGAGGTTTTGCCCCGGCTCGCGTGGGCTGCCGCTCCAGAGTACGCCGCGATAGCTGCCCATGCCGGTGGCCAGATGAATGGGAATATCGCGCCGCAGGGCTTGCTGCATGGCCGGCGTGGTGATCTGATGATTGCCGAACAGCAGTACCGTCGCCAGCGAAGACCAGGGCAGATGGTACAGAGCACGATCGTCGCGCAGCACGCGCAGGTGTTTGTCGCGGCTGACGATGACGCAGGGATCGCCGGTGACGCACAGCACGGCCCCCAGGTCGTCGCGCTCGCCCAGGGTCGCGGCGCGCTGGGTCGCGACGCGCTCGATCAAGTGCTGCAACGCCGTCTTGCGGCCAACATCGACGATCGGGCGACTGGCCAGATTGGCGAGCCAGGAGTTGGGCGGAACCTGCTCCAGTTCGGATTCCAATGTGCGGCCCAGCTTGTCGATCTCGGCGCCGCGCTGGCCGCCGACATCCAGCACCAGATCGTTGATGAACAGATAACCCAGATACCTGAAGCCGTCTTCCATGGCGGTGATGCGCGTTTTGTCCGGATGCAAGGCCAGGCCCTGCTCCGCCAGCGAGGCACGTGCGGCCTCGCCGGCGCGGCGCGCCTCCTCGGGGTCTTTGCACAGGACGATGAAGTCGTCGGCAAAACGGATCAGGCGAAAGCCGGCGGCCTGCATGTCGGAGTCGAAGTCGTCCAGCATCAGATTGGCCATCAGCGGGCTCAGCGGCGAGCCTTGGGGCAGGCCGTTGCGACGCTCGATGCGCTCGCCGCGAAAGCGCACCGGGGCGCGCATCCAGCCGAGCACGGCCGCGACCACCGGGTCATCGCCGTAGATGGCCTCGAGCCGCTCGCGCAGCCGCTGTAGGTCGACGCTGTCGAAAAAGTCGCGCACATCGGATTCATAGACCCAGCGATAGCCCTGCGCCCAGGCGGCACGGATGGCGTCGGCGGCGGTGATGCGCGAATGGCCGGGGCGGTAACCGTGACTGCCGGAGCTGAACAATGGCTCGATGCCGCGTCCCAGGGTTTGCTGCACGGCACGCTGCAATACGCGGTCGCGCAGCGGCGGCACCGCCAGGGGACGCAGGCCGCCGTCGCGCTTGGGCAGCAGATAGCCGCGCAGTTCCGGCACCCTGTACTTGCCTTCCTGCAAATGGCCGATGGCGCGGGTGAGATCCTCGATGGGCGCGGCCAGTTCGTCGGCCTCGGCCTCGGCACCGTCCTGGGCATCCGGCTCTTGCTCGTCGGCGTCGATCCATTCGACACCGGGCTCGGCGTCGTCCGGGTCGGTAGGAAACAGGTCACTGCCGCCGACCACGTGGCGCCAGGCCTCGGCCAATTGCTCGGGATCGGCGGCACGCGCCAGCATGGAGGTCGCGGGCAATACCCGTGGGCGGCTGAAATCGCCGTCCACCGTCAGCAATTGATAGCGCCCCTGGCCAAAGGCCGCGCGCTGGCCAATGCCGATGAGCTGGCCCAACAGTAACAGCCGCCACCAGGCGGGCGACAGATTGCCGCTGAACTCCAGGCGTCCGCATACACCGCCCATGACCTGGGGCTTGCCGCGGGCCGGGGTGTAGTCGACATCCAGCCAGAACAGATGGGCGCGCAAACAATGCAGCTGTGGCGGCTGTCCGCGCGGCACGCGCTCGCCGCCGCGTCGATGAATCAGATCCGCCAGGCTATCGTGCACCCGCGACAAGAACAGCTGCGGCGACAGATCGCTGGCATCGCGGCAATAGGGGAAGGAGTTGTCCTTGTCGATGAGTTGCTTGTCGCGGCGCAGCCGTGCCGGCGTCAGAAAGCGTACCTGGAACCTGGGCAGGTCGGCCCACAGGGCATATTCCTGCTCCAGCGCGTCGAGGTCGTAGGGTATGAGACTGCTGGCGCCGCCGGTGACCGCCTGTTCGCCGAAGCCGTCGTCCAGGCTGTACAGCGCCCAGTTGTCGGCAAAGGGCACCGGTGCGGCGCTGCGCGGTGCGCTGCTCGGCAGCGACCGGAGTGCCGCGATCAGCCGCTCCAGCAGGGGCTCGCCATCGGCCAGGCTGTAGACGGCAAAACGGTAAAGATCCCCCGTTCCATAGCGCTGGCGTCCGTTCTCCGGCACATCGATGCGGAAGCGATGATTGAACAAATCGCCGGGGGAGCCCATCAGCCCGCGAACATAGGCGCTGACCGGTCCTTGATGAAATGTCTGCAACCTGGTCGTACGCAGGCAATGCAAGGTGACCACGAGCAGCCGGATGGGCAGCAGGCTGGCGAGCGGCAGGGCAGGGTCGACAATCATGGGTCAGTTCCTCTCGCGGGCTGGCCGTAGTCGATATCGGTGATGCGGACAGCGATCTCGGTGGAGAACGGAGAGCTGTCGGGCATTTCGAGCTTGATTCTCGCCATGGCGAATCTCCGCTGGGTTGCGGCCGGCGGCGCCGGCCTGGATGGTCGGTTGGACTTCACCGTCCTTGCTTGTGATGCGTTTGCTTGCTCGAGCCGAGGGTATGACAGCATGTTATGGAGCGGCAAGCGTCGTGGCACCGTAGCCCATGGGTTGGGATGAGGAACGAATCCCAACGTCACCGTCGTTCCCCAAAGTCTCCTGCGGCTCCAAATCATCCCGGATCAGATGCTCCCGAAATCGCCGTTGCCAGATGCCCCGCTCGCCCTTCTTGCGTCAACTTTCGCGAACCCGCTCGCCGCTGGGTACCCGACGCGAGAAATGCGCTTTGAGCAGGCGCCAACGCATCGGATCATCGCGGTCGCCTTCTGCAAACGCCCACGCCGCATGCAGATGCTCCGGCAACAGGACCCAAGCGACGATCTCGAACGGATGCCCCTCGCGAACATCACGCACGACCTCCCGCAGATCATCGACCCCACCATCGACCCCACCATCGACCGGTTCCACCAGCAGGCGACTCGACCGTTCCGCCAGGTCGACCCTGAAGAAATAGGTTGCGCCTAGACTGTCGAAATGTCCTGAGTTTTGATGCCAAACCGATTCCGGGTCTTGGATTGCTTCATCGAACGCACTGGGGAAGCCTCATCGGTGTCGGGGTCGCTATCGGAATCGGAATCGAATCCGCTCATCGATCAAAACAGCCAGCTCGATACCAATCCCTAATGTTGACCTTGACATCGATCCCGACACCGACTCAGCATCCATGAACCGGGAAGCGCTTGTTTTAGTGAGACTGCAGATTTCGACAGCCTATCTACAAGCTAACGGCTACGGCCGACGTAGGAGCCCGCTTGCGGGCGAACAGGCCGCGATGCCGGCAAGTCGGACGCAAGGTACAGGGCCTTGCCGATAGAGCAGGAGAGGGTAGCGGGACATCCGCACCGCTGCACGAATACAATGAAACATGCCACTAAGCGCGAAGCTCGATCCTTGCCGTGTAGCCGGCACATCGCCCGCAAGCGGGCTCCTACAAGCTAACGGCTACGGCCGACGTAGGAGCCCGCTTGCGGGCGAACAGGCCGCGATGCCGGCAGGTCGGATGCAAGGTACAGGGCCTTGCCGATAGAGCAGGAGAGGGTAGCGGGACATCCGCACCGCTGCACGAATACAATGAAACATGCCACTAAGCGCGAAGCTCGATCCTTGTCGTGTAGCCGGCACATCGCCCGCAAGCGGGCTCCTACAAACTAACGGGTACGGCCGACGTAGGAGCCCGCTTGCGGGCGAACAGGCCGCGATGCCAGCAGATCGGAAGCAAGGTATACGGCCTTGCCGATAGAGCAGGAAAGGGTAACGGGACATCCGCACCGCTGCACGAATACAATAAAACATGCCACTAAGCGCGAAGCTCGATCCTTGCCGGGTAGACGGCACATCGCCCGCAAGCGGGCTCCTACAAGCTAACGGGTACGGCCGACGTAGGAGCCCGCTTGCGGGCGAACAGGCCGCAATGCCGGCAGGTCGGACGCAAGGTACAGGGCCTTGCCGATAGAGCAGGAGAGGGTAGCGGGACATCCGCACCGCTGCACCAATACAATGAAACATGCCACTAAGCGCGAAGCTCGATCCTTGCCGTGTAGCCGGCACATCGCCCGCAAGCGGGCTCCTACAAGCTAACGGCTACGGCCGACGTAGGAGCCCGCTTGCGGGCGAACAGGCCGCGATGCCGGCAGATCGGACGCAAGGTATGGAGCCTTGCCGATAGAGCAGGAGAGGGTAGCGGGACATCCGCACCGCTGCACGAATACAATAAAACATGCCACTAAGCGCGAAGCTCGATCCTTGCCGGGTAGACGGCACATCGCCCGCAAGCGGGCTCCTACAAGCTAACGGGTACGGCCGACGTAGGAGCCCGCTTGCGGGCGAACAAGCCGCGATGCCGGCAGGTCGGACGCAAGGTACAGGGCCTTGCCGATAGAGCAGGAGAGGGTCGCGGGACATCCGCACCGCCGCACGAATACAATGAAACATGCCACTAAGCGCGAAGCTCGATCCTTGCCGGGTAGACGGCACATCGCCCGCAAGCGGGCTCCTACAAGCTAACGGGTACGGCCGACGTAGGAGCCCGCTTGCGGGCGAACAGGCCGCAATGCCGGCAGGTCGGACGCAAGGTACAGGGCCTTGCCGATAGAGCAGGAGAGGGTAGCGGGACATCCGCACCGCTGCACGAATACAATGAAACATGCCACTAAGCGCGAAGCTCGATCCTTGCCGGGTAGCCGGCACATCGCCCGCAAGCGGGCTCCTACAAGCTAACGGGTACGGCCGACGTAGGAGCCCGCTTGCGGGCGAACAAGCCGCGATGCCGGCAGGTCGGACGCAAGGTACAGGGCCTTGCCGATAGAGCAGGAGAGGGTAGCGGGACATCCGCACCGCTGCACGAATACAATAAAACATGCCACTAAGCGCGAAGCTCGATCCTTGCCGGGTAGACGGCACATCGCCCGCAAGCGGGCTCCTACAAGCTAACGGGTACAGCCGACGTAGGAGCCCGCTTGCGGGCGAACAGGCCGCGATGCCGGCAGGTCGGACGCAAGGTACAGGGCCTTGCCGATAGAGCAGGAAAGGGTAGCGGGACATCCGCACCGCTGCACCAATACAATGAAACATGCCACTAAGCGCGAAGCTCGATCCTTGCCGGGTAGCCGGCACATCGCCCGCAAGCGGGCTCCTACAAGCTAACGGGTACGGCCGACGTAGGAGCCCGCTTGCGGGCGAACAGGCCGCAATGCCGGCAGGTCGGACGCAAGGTACAGGGCCTTGCCGATAGAGCAGGAAAGGGTAGCGGGACATCCGCACCGCTGCACCAATACAATGAAACATGCCACTAAGCGCGAAGCTCGATCCTTGCCGGGTAGCCGGCACATCGCCCGCAAGCGGGCTCCTACAAGCTAACGGGTACGGCCGACGTAGGAGCCCGCTTGCGGGCGAACAAGCCGCGATGCCGGCAGATCGGACGCAAGGTATAGCGCCTTGCCGATAGAGCAGGAAAGGGTAGCGGGACATCCGCACCGCTGCACTAGGTTGCGCCTTTGATCAGAGCCCGACGCTAACGCACATCCTGCAATGCCGTTTTACGTTGGTGGTGGTTGGGTGGTGGAACGAAGCACAGAGAGACGTACATCGAGTGACGGTCGCGTTGGGATTCGTTTCTCATCCCAACCCACGCGGGCTGCGCTGGCTCAGAGCCTTGGCGCCAGCAGTACCATCCTGTACACACGTCTGCTGACAGGCTATGCTTAGGTCTGATCGATTCAGCGCCCAGTCAATGCCATGCCCACATTGCTCGACCCGAAGAACGATTATGTGTTCAAACGCCTGTTTGCCGATGAGCCCGAGCTGCTCATCGCGCTGATCAACGCCGTGCGTTATCGCGCGCCGCCGATCAGATCGATCCGCATCCGCAATCCCGCCATCGATCCCTCGGAATTGCACGGCAAGTACATCATGCTCGATCTCCTCGCCGAAGACAGCAACGGAACCCGCTACAATATCGAGATGCAGGTTCGCCGTCAGCATGCCTATGGCGCGCGCAGCACCTATTATCTGGCAAAAATCATCTGCGACCAGCTGGTGGCGGGGGATGCCTACGAGCGACTCTGCCCGGTCGTCGGAATTCACCTATTGGACTTTGACCTGTTCCGCGCGCAGGAGCATCGAGGGCAAGCGATCTGGTGTTTCGAGATGCGCGACCTCGATACCCCGAACGTCCGCCTCGGCGACGAACTCCAGCTGAACGTCATCGAGCTGAAGAAAGCCGAGCGTCTCGGCCAATTGCCGCCGGCCTTGTCTGCATGGGTCACCCTATTCGAGCACTGGCAAGAGGAGAACATCATGTCCGCCATCACCGACAAACCCACCCGCCGAGCCTACGACAAGCTGGCGGCCTTGAGCGCCGATGAGGAGGCCCGTCGCCTGGCCTTCGTGCGCGAGCGCGCATTGCATGATGAAGCGCAGTTCCTGCTGGAGGCACGAGAGGAAGGCCACAAGGAAGGTCACAAGGAAGGTCACAAGGAAGGTCAAAAGAAAGGCCGCGATGACGCTCTGCGCCAGACCGCGGCAAACCTGATCCGCAACACCGGGCTCGACGATGCGAGTATCGCGACCGTCACCGGCCTGGACATCGGCGAGATCGCCGCGTTGCGTGGCGACGTCTGAGCGCTGCGGATTGTGGGAGCACTCGCCGCGCGAGCGACAAGCCGCCGACACCTCAGAATTACGGTGACACTTTACTATTTACACCCTTTCCCTATCGGCTTATGCTAGGCGCATGTCTCCACTCCCCCGAATCATCGTACCCGGCATCTCGCACCCTATGACGCAATGAGGGAACAGGCGCCAACGGATCTTTATGGAGGACGACGACGATGCGCTTGACAAAGATTGGCTAGCCCAGGCGTGTCGATCAAACGCTGTGGAAGTCTGGTCCTACTGCCTGATGCCGAACCATGTTCACTTGATTCTCGTACCCGCGGACGAGACCGGGCTGTCGCGCGCCGTCGGCGAAACATATCGTCGATAGCGTGGGTGCATCAACGCACGATTGCGGGTCACTGGCCATTTGTTTCAAAGGCATTTTGGCTGCGCGGCAATGGACAAATCTCACTTGATGGCGGCTTTCCGCTACGTGGCTTTGAATCCCGTCAAAGCGAAACTGGCTGCGACCGCTGCCGTTTGGCGTTGGTCCAGCACGCCAGTACATCTGCGGCGCCAAGACGATGGCTTGGTGACTGTTCGTCCGCTGCTAGATCGCGTCGATCATTTCGCGGAATTCATGGAGAGACCAGAGGATTCTGAACGGGTTGCCGCTCTCACGAAGGGTCAAACCATCGGTGATGGGTGACCAAGCGCTCGGCGAGCTCGAGAAACGACTTGGCCGAACGCCACGTCCAGGCAAGCCTGGCCGGCCCCCTTCGCAAAAGAATGACCCAAGACAACTAGAATTGGTGTAAATGGTAAAGTGTCACCGTAATAGAACCACAGTAGGCGAGGAAACACGAGGATTCTTTGAGCGAGTCTTGCGGCGCAGGCCAGCTCGTCCGCTGCGCCCGGGCTATTTTGGGGCCGTTGTTGGTGACGCGGTCTCTGTCCGGGGCACGCGGAGACGTACCGGGAGCATCTGCACGACCTGTCTTGGTTCATGCGCACGTTGAACGAGCAGCCTGGTATGTCAACGCCGGGAACGGGGTCGAGGGCTGAGGCATCCCAACAAACCGGCCCTTGCATTTGGACGGTTTTCCCGTGGTCGATTTTTGTCGTGTAGCCGGCGCGTCGCCCGCAAGCGGGCTCCTACGAGCCGACGTAGGAGCCCGCTTGCGGGCGAATAAGTCGACGACGCGGCACGTCGGATGTAAGGCACAGAGCCTTGCCGACAGGATTCTTCCTGAAAGATAGGCGAGAAACAGTCGCCCGCAAGCGGGCTCCTACGAGCCGACGTAGGAGCCCGCTTGCGGGCGAATGGGTCGACGACGTGGCACGTCGGATGTCAAGGCATAGGGCCTTGCCGACAGGATTCGTTCTGCAAAGACAGGCGAGAAACAGTCGCCCGCAAGCGGGCTCCTACGAGCTGATGTAGGAGCTCGCTTGCGGGCGAATAGGTCGACGACGCCGGCACGTCGTACGCAAGGCACAGAGCCTTGTCGACAGGATTCGCCTTGAAAGACAGGTGAGAAACTTCCGCGAGGGTGGTTCCGGGGCCAGGGCAAACGCATCTAAAAATATTTAGAAAACAATGTGTTATGATGGCAAAAATTGAAGATCATATGATTTAATAGAGGGTTATTAAAATGGGAATGATCAGACCTATAAATGAAGAGGAAAAAGATACGACAATCGCCGGTCATTTTTCCGATCTGAACGACCCCCGTATCGACAGGACAAAAAGGCATAAGCTGGCTGATATCATAACGATAGCGATTTGTTCGACGTTATGTATGGGAGAGAGCTGGGATGCGATGGAGGAGTTTGGTCAAACCCATGAACAGTGGTTACGGAAGTTTTTGGAATTGCCCAATGGGATTCCCTCGCATGATACGTTCAATCGTGTATTTGCCCGTATTGACCCCGATCAATTCCGAACCTGTTTCATCTCCTGGGTGAAGTCGATAGAGCCGAAGTTTGATGGGGATATTATACCGATCGATGGGAAAACGGTGCGCAGATCGCATGATAGAGCTAATGGAAATAAAGCAATTCACATGGTGAGTGCGTGGGCTTGTCACTCATCGCTCGTATTGGGTCAACTCAAGACCGAAGAAAAATCAAATGAAATTACAGCGATACCGAAATTGTTGGATTTACTGGAGATCAAAGGCTGTGTAGTCAGTATTGACGCGATGGGATGCCAAAAGAAGATTGCGGAGAAAATTGTTGAAAAACAAGCAGATTGGGTATTTTCATTGGCTCTCCTGGATTTTGTGGGAACCAATAAATATTTTAAAAACAACCACTTAGTCTCATTTTTTCGTACACATTAAGATTAAAATGTGGTTGAGCACAAAGTCTGTAACTCATTGATTTATAATGTATCGACCCCGAACCGGTCATATCCGTTGAGATCCAGGAATACCCTTTGATAGAGGTGCCCGAGGTTGGTGATGCCATCGCAGCGGCGTTTGATGACTTTGATCTTATTATTTAATCCCTCGACAAAGCCGCTGGTATGTCGACCAATAAAATAATTGGTCACTTCCTCAAAATGCGTATTCAGCGTACCGAGGAAGCTATCAAAGCAACTGAGCTTGCGGTTGGTGACACGTTCCATCCAGCCACGCAGTTTGCGCTTACCCTGACCTTTTGATAGGCGGCTTTCATAGATGGCAGTGAGTGATTCGCAAGCCTCATAGGCTTCTTGTAATTTTGGTGAATAGCGAAAGAGCCGATTCAGCATACGTCGCTCATCTGCATTCAGATCGGCGCGACGCTGACGCAGCAGCCAATGCACGTTCTTGAACGACTTGCGCTCTTCTTTGGAGAGGATATGGCACAGCCGTTTCCATTCGCTTTTGCGCAGGTTTTCCAGTCCATTTCGGTACAGCTTGGCAACATGGAATCGATCCGCGCAAATGTGTATGCGCTTGCCGAACACGGCTTTAGCGGCACCGATGAAGCCTTGATAAAGATCTGAGCACACAATCTGGACGGTATTTCGCAAGCGCTTGGGAATGCTGAGAAAAAACTCCTGTACGCTGGCCTTGGTGCGGTCGCCGAGCAGGCCGATGACATGCAATGTCTCGTTAATGTAAGCGCTGACAACGACGACAAAATCACGATGACCTTTTTTCAACGCAATCTCATCAATGCCAATGACCTCCAAGCGTTCAATTGCGTTCCAATCGACATCACAGGCTATGTTTCGATCCAAAATACCCTGCAGTGCGTCGACACCAATGGCATGCTTACGACTAACATCCTCGAGCGTACTGTTGATCAACTCCAGTAGCATCTGCTGTTCGAACGCTTTTGTCACCCGGGAGCGCTGCGTGTACCATGACAGCGTTTGGCTCGTTGTCGGACGCCCTTCGCAGAAGTGGCATTGATAACGCTTCGGCCTCAAAATAAGAACAACTGTATACGCGAATAATGGCAAATGG
This sequence comes from Thiohalocapsa sp. PB-PSB1, assembly GCA_016745215.1. Lineage (GTDB taxonomy): Bacteria > Pseudomonadota > Gammaproteobacteria > Chromatiales > Chromatiaceae > Thiohalocapsa. The sequence continues at coordinate 6,212,954 of CP050890.1, read as the reverse complement.
CGTAACTCTATCTCTTGACCATGGCCATACTCATGATCGATTGGCCGACCACAGCGATGACAGTTCGTACCCTCCAGTGTGCTATGCACATAGACTTTAAGTGTCTTGCGCTCGCCGAGCACCACGCGATCAACGGCGATATCAGGTAGATTTAAAAGCGTCTGAAGGGTCTCTTTATCAAATGTCATTATCAACAGCGTCCAGATGGGGTTTCAGCGACAGGCGGTTCTCAAGTTGTTGATTTACATGATACAACAGTCCCACGAGATCCGGAAGAGCCTTTTCTTTGAAAGGCAACCAGAGCACTTTTCATCAAGATGTCATCGCTTGGTTCGAATCGGTCGATCTCGACCAATGCTGCCGGGATGCGAGTGTTTTTCTTGAAACGAAAGAGAAAAACCATGGTCGCCTGGAGACGCGTCGGTATTATTATTTCACTGATCATTCCTTAGGGCATTACGCCGAACAATGGAAAGGTTTCCGGGGGATCGGGATGGTAGAGTCGATTCGAGATGATGGAAAAAAAGTAACCACGGACCGGCGCTATTTCATTGCCAGCCTGTCAGGCGATGTTAAACGATTTGCCCAAGCGGTTCGCTCTCATTGGGGAATTGAGAATTCACTGCATTGGGTTCTGGATGTGTCCTTTTCCGAAGATGCCAATCGAACGCGAAAAGGTCATGCACCTGAAAACTATTCCATCCTACGGCACATTGCACTCAATATTCTCAGGAAAGATACGACCTCAAAGAAAAGCATTAAATTAAAGCGACTCCGTGCCGGCTGGGATACAGATTATCTTGAGCAGTTACTAGATGTCCTACAGGCGGCCTAAAATGGGAAATTTAGATGCGTTTGCCCTGGTTCCGGGGCGCATGGTCTAGGCGCGGCCTGTTCAGGGGTTCAGGAGCCATGGGGATTTCCTGTTGTCATCATCGGGGTGCGTTGACGCGGTGAGTTGCGACAGGGCCTGGGCAAAGGCACCGATGCCGGAGCGCTGCAGCAGTACGCAGGGTTTGTAGTGCTGCTTGCAGAAGCGCTTGGTGCGCAGGCAGGTGTCGTGGCTGACACTATCCGACGGGCAGACGACCACGTCGGCGCTGGCGAGCAGGGTTTCAAGGCGCATGCGGCTGTCCTCCAGGCCGTCGTCATGGCGCATCAGCTCTCCGTTGCAACGCTCCACCAGGGTACGATAGTGAACGTTCAACGAGCCGCGTCCGCCCACGCAGAGTACCCGCTTGCCGCGGAGGTCAATGCTATAGTCCTCTCACATGACATCAAAACTGTCCCTTTCGTTTAGGGCCAGCACTCACACACCAAAAACAAAAGGGCATATCTGGTTATCATGTTGAGTGACTGTATCGGCTATGGCGCCGCTTTCACAATGCAAACTCTCGCAGTCGCCGTCACAGGGGCAGGCGGTACCGTTCGCAGGCGACGCCAGCAATGCCTCCAGTGCTTTTTGGGACGCATCGCGATCCTCCAGCTGTGCCGTTACTTCCAGCCAACGTTGCTCGGAGGCGTCGATACGCTGCTGCAGTTCATCCACCGTGATCGAGTGCTCACGCACCCTGCGACGCAGGACCGCGATCTCCTCGTCCTGGGCGTCGACCCGGGCGCTTGACGATGGCCGCGTATTTGCGCTCCAGGGTCCGTTGCGTCGCTTGCGACAGGGTGTTCTTGCTCTGTGCGGCGGCAACCAAGATGATATGCACCTCGAAATCGCTCAGGTCGTGCTTGGGCGTGCAATTGGCCTTGCGCGTAAGCCGGCGCAATTCGTCGACTTGCAGGCAGGTGCCGATGACCGTGCAATGATACTCGTGTTTGATATCCCATAGCTTGCGCCTGGAGTTCCGGCCAATTCATTCGGCGCATTCCGACTGTTCATGCTCGGTGATGCGTTCCATTCCCAACACCGGCATGTTCGATTGTAGTCCGAGTCCGTCCAGCGGCAGATCTCCGAGGGTCAGTTTTTCGCACATGGTTCATTGCTCCGGGGCTGGTCGATGACATGAGTGCGGCCGCGGGCGGTGACGCCCGGAACCCGTGTCGAGCTTGCGGTGATTCAGTTAGTCGCCGGTGCTGCTGACCCCGAACCTGCTGCTGTTGCCGCGCCTGATCCACATGGCGCGCGATCTGAGCCGACGCATGGACTTCAGCGAGCATATGAACACCGCCTTTGGCGTCGCCTGCGTTTCCGGGGTGCTCATCCTCGGCATGGGCGTCGACGCGGCCATCCTATTGTATTGCGGCGGCCAGATCAGCAGTTTGCTCAACGCCATGAGCCCATTGCTGGCGTTCCGCAAACACACCCCGAAAAAATCAGCCTGAAACACTCCGCCAGCGAGGGCTTTCCATGCGCATCACGCGAGTCTCCCCACATCACAAGCATCTGCCCATGCTGTGCTCGTCGTTCACCTGCTCGCTGGAGCCAGGGGTGACCAGCGCCGACGTGGTTATCGTCCGCGTCGAGACCAACGCCGGACTGGTCGGCCACGGCAAGGCCGGTGCCGTGGGCGGCTATCCTAATTGTGCCGCCGGCATGCTCGCCGGCAGTGCCGAGCTAATCAGCCGGCATCTGATCCACAAGGACCAGCGCGACCTCAACGCCATCGGCCATCTGATGTCGCTGATCGACGGCCATGGCTCCATCAAGTCCGCTTTCGATATCACCTGCTGGGATCTGCTCGGTCAACCCCTGGGCCAACCCCTGTCGGTCATTCTCGGCGGCAAATTGCGCGAGGCCGTGCCGGTGTATCGCGGACTGCCGCTGAAAAAGCCGGAGGAAATGGGCAAAGAGGCCGCGGCTTGGCGCACCGAAGGCTACCGGATGTTCCTGATGAAGGTCGGCTGCGGCGACCTGGACGAGGACATTGCCTGTATCGAGGCGGTCATGGCCGATCGCCGCGCCAGCGAGCACTACAGCGTCGACGCCTCCGGGCGCTGGCGCCCAGAAGAAGCCATCAGAAGAAGCCATCAGAAGAGGCCATCACCGTATTGCGCGAAGTCGAGCACCTCGATTTCGTGCTCGAGCAACCTTTCTGGCAGCACAAGGCGTGCCTGTCCGTGCGCAAGCGCACCGGCAGGGCCATGAAGCTCGACAACCTCATCACCGATGTCAACATGGTGCTGCGCGCCCAGGCCGACCGCGCCTGCGAGCTGATGACGCTGAAGATCGACAAGCTCGGCGGCCTGAGCCAGGTGGTGGGTTTCTCGACAGAAAGCGCCTTGGGCGATTGCCGGAGAGAAACCGCCTTAGCGCTTCGAGCATGAGCGCCATGACTTGCTCATCGGTTTGGCGCCATAGACAATGTGGTGGAGCATACAATCAAGCGGATTCTTTGCCATCGCCACAGGCACCCCGAGTTCCACCGGCACGCCGGCCTTGCCCTTGTGTCCCGCTCGCGTGGGATTCGAAGCCAGATCATTGCTGAACGCTCGTTCGAGCAATGTGCGCACCGACAGGCAGTTCCCGCATCCATCTCTCTGCTTCCAGGGCGCTTGAATTTGCCCCTGAATTGCCGCAATTTTGCAATAACCCTAAGAAAAATCAGATATCAAATCCGAGAGGTCAGCACTATGCGAATGGACAAGCTCACCAGTAAATTTCAGATGGCCCTGGCAGACGCACAAAGTCTGGCCGTGGGTCGTGATCATCAGTTCATCGAGCCGCTGCATCTGATGCTGGCACTGCTCGATCAAGATGGCGGCAGCGTGCGCCATCTGTTGGCCCAGGCCGACGTCAATGTCAATCGGCTGCGCTCGACCCTGGGCGAGGCGTTGGAACGCCAGCCTCAGGTGTCCGGCACCGGCGGTGATGTCGGCGTCTCCAATGCCCTGAGCAAGTTGCTGAACCTGACCGATAAACTGGCGCAGGTGCGCAACGATCAGTACATCAGCTCGGAGCTGTTCGTGCTCGCCGCGGTGGAGGACAAGGGGGAGATCGGCAATCTGTTGCGCCAGGCGGGTGCCAGCAAAGGTGCGCTGGAGAAAGCCATCGAGCAGATGCGCGGCGGCGAGTCGGTGAATGATCCGAATGCCGAAGAGCAGCGCCAGGCATTGGAAAAATACAGCATCGATATGACCGAGCGCGCCGAGCAGGGCAAGCTCGACCCGGTCATCGGCCGCGACGATGAGATTCGCCGCACCATCCAGGTGCTCGCCCGTCGCACCAAGAACAACCCGGTGCTGATCGGCGAGCCCGGCGTTGGCAAGACCGCCATTGTCGAGGGGCTGGCGCAACGCATTGTGAACGGCGAGGTACCGGAAGGTCTGAAGAGCAAGCGCCTGCTGGCGCTGGATATGGCTGCGTTGATCGCTGGTGCAAAATTCCGCGGCGAATTCGAGGAACGCCTGAAGGCGGTGCTCAACGATGTGGCCAAGCAGGAGGGCAATGTCGTGCTGTTTATCGACGAATTGCACACCATGGTCGGTGCCGGCAAGGCCGAGGGCGCGATGGATGCAGGTAATATGCTCAAACCCGCGCTGGCCCGCGGGGAACTGCATTGCATCGGTGCCACCACGCTGGACGAGTACCGCAAATATGTGGAAAAGGACGCCGCGCTGGAACGACGGTTCCAAAAGGTGTTGATCGACGAGCCGAACGTCGAAGACACCATCGCCATCCTGCGCGGCCTGAAGGAACGCTACGAGGTGCATCACGCGGTGGAAATCACCGATCCGGCCATCGTGGCCGCGGCCACCTTGTCGCACCGCTATATCACCGACCGGCAATTACCGGATAAGGCCATCGATCTGATCGACGAGGCCGGTTCCCAAATCCGCATGGAGATCGATTCCATGCCGGAGGAAATGGATCGGCTGGATCGCCGTCTGATCCAGCTCAAGATCGAGCGCGAGGCGTTGAAAAAAGAATCCGACGATGCATCGAAAAAGCGCCTGGCCGATCTACAAGGGCAAATCGAGGTATTGGAGCGCGAGTTTTCCGATCTGGACGAGATCTGGAAATCGGAAAAGGCCGCTGTGCAGGGCACCGCGCACATCAAAGAGGAACTCGACCGCGCCCGAGTCGAGATGGAGACCGCGCGCCGCGCTGGCGATCTGGGACGCATGTCGGAATTACAATACGGCCGTATTCCGGAGCTGGAAAAACAGCTTGCCACGGCCGGCCAAACCCTGGATGCCGACGGGCGCAACCAGAACCAATTATTGCGCAACAAGGTCACCGAACAGGAGGTGGCGGAAATCGTTGCCAAGTGGACCGGAATTCCGGTATCCAAAATGCTGGAAGGCGAGCGCGATAAATTATTGAAAATGGAGCAGCAGGTCGAGAAGCGCGTGGTCGGCCAGAGCGAGGCGGTGCGCGCCGTGTCCGATGCCATCCGTCGTTCGCGGGCCGGCTTGTCCGATCCGAGCCGGCCGATTGGCTCCTTTCTGTTTCTCGGTCCCACCGGCGTCGGCAAGACCGAGCTGTGCAAGGCGCTGGCCGAGTTCATGTTCGACACCGAAGAGGCGATGGTGCGCATCGACATGTCCGAGTTCATGGAGAAGCACTCAGTGGCACGCCTGATCGGCGCACCACCCGGATACGTCGGCTATGAGGAGGGCGGCTATCTGACCGAGGCCGTGCGTCGCCGGCCCTACAGCGTGATCCTAATGGACGAGATCGAAAAGGCGCATCCCGATGTATTCAACATTCTGCTGCAGGTGCTCGACGACGGCCGGCTCACCGATGGTCAGGGTCGTACCGTGGACTTCCGCAACGCGGTCATCGTGCTGACCTCCAATTTGGGCTCCGACATCATCCAGCAAAAGGCTGGCGAGGCGAATTATGCGGACATGAAAGATGCGGTGATGGAAATCGTGCGCCAAGCGTTCCGGCCGGAGTTCATCAACCGGCTGGATGAAATCGTCGTCTTTCATCCGCTGGACGAGAACCAGATCCGCGCCATCGCCCGCATCCAGATCCGCTATCTGCAACAGCGTCTGGCGGAGCGAGACATCCGCCTCGAAATCAGCGATGCTGCGCTGGATCTGCTCGGCGAGGCCGGTTTCGATCCGGTCTACGGCGCGCGACCGCTGAAACGTGCCATCCGGGCGCAATTGGAGAATCCATTGGCGCAGGAGATCCTGTCCGGACATTTCGCCCCAGGCGATACCATCGAGGTGAACCTCAGCGGCGATCAACTCGCCTTCGGCGCCCTGGTCGAGGGTGAACTGGTGGATTGAGCTGGACCCTGGGCATTTCGGTTCGGGATCGAGCATGGATAACCGGTGTAGGAACGGACTCCGTTACCGGTTGTCGTGAAAACCAGGGCAATGGATGCGGTTTTGTCATGCTGTACTCAGGCGATTTCTATGCAGAAACAGACCGCCTGGCTTGTCTTCTCGCCCAGCCTTGACGTCGCGGCAACCCGCCCATGGAGCGACCATGGGCGGGTTGCCGCTTCACGAAGGCGGACGAGCAGCCGGCGCCAGTTGGTCTGTTTCTCTCCGGCAATCGCCTAAGCGCGCATCAACCCGGCGAACTGGACATCCTGTTGGGGCTCTGTTGGGGCTCGACCGCATGCCGAAAGTCAAGACCCTGCACCGCAAGCGCGCCGAGTTCGGCGAGCAGCACCAGGCGGCGAAGCAAGCACCGCCTGCCGAAGACCTTATGTGCAGAAACGTCGCCAATGCCTACCCGCGGCGACGGATACCTAGGTGCATCATGGGGCGAGCGAGCCTTTGTTCTTTGTCACCAGCCCGATCAACAAGCACCGTAGGGCGGATGCCCGCCAGGGCGATCCGCCATTGCGCCATTCGACCCAGAACGACAATCGCCAATACGCGCCTGACAAAATCAGCCACATCAGCATCCACACCGAAGAGGCGGAACCGCTATCGCGTTCCGCCCCACGCGGTCAGCGACATCAATACCGCACCGATGTAACGCACGGCCTTTCTGTCGCAGCGTCGGCAACGCGTCTGCGCAACCAAGGTGGGTGTCTTTTTTTCTAAGGTGTTTTTTCTAAGGTGGGCGTCCTTTTTTCCTCTTTGCCCGAAACCCAGCTTGTCGGGCACGAGCGTGACGCGGCCACTGATCCGCCAAGGCGAGAGCGCTCCAACTGGCCTCGAGTTAGAAACCAGGAGTCGCAGACAACCACCCTACCCGAGCGCTCGGCAACGACAAGGATCACCCGACCGCCCAAAGCGCGGCAGCGCTTCGGGCGGTCGGGTGGATCCGGCAACGTTGCATCGCGTTATTTTGGGGCGTAACCACAATAAGACATGGCGTTTACTGGTGTATACGCTAGCCGCCAATGCCAACCATATTCTTGGCGAGGGACTCAATGCGGCGATCGGCGGCTTGCCCACTCGACCGGCTGGTTGGCCAGAATTCTACCACTACCATTCGCGCCGGAATGTGGGTGTCCCGTGTCGTTCCCCGACGACTATGTACAGGAAAAGGTGCCCGAAGACATCCAAAGCTACGTAATTCCCCTCACGGATGACCTAAAGAATAGTTTTGGACAACTGGACGAAGGTACATTGATAATATACGGTGCCTTTGCCGGAGCGAGGCCCGCTTTGGAGAATCTCGCGAAAATGAAATCTGGAGATGTGGTTCTCGCTACCCACGTTCCTGCGAAACACCGAGGGCTAGAGGACATGCATGCTTGGTACGACACAAGGCTTCGGAAGTGGTTTGAGCACAACGTCGAAGCTATTGATAACGGTGTTAACATACGTCGAATCTTCATTCTGCGGAGGGACGATCTCATCGAGCCCGGCCAGAGCTGTATTAAAGATGCCCGCTCAGTCGAAATCATGCAAATGCATGAAGATGCTGGCATCGAGGTATATTTAACTTGGCTTGAAGACATTGAGCGACAAAGAGACGTTGAGGACTCCATTTTGTTCGGCAACCGGCTCGTTCAAGTAAATCAGAGCGCCTGGGATAAGCAGGGCCATAACGAAATTCTGGTTTCGGTGAACAGTCGGATAATCAGTGGGTATAGACGACGATGGAATCAATGGCAGGCTGCTGGGCGCACGCTTAGTGAAGTGCTTCAGCTTTACTCCGAACCCGAAAGCCAGGCGATCCGTTATTGCGTAGAAGATTGAGCCTGCAGCCGTGCTTGAGTTAACCGTCGAAGACGATCACATAATAACGGCCTAACAAGCGCACAAGCCCGACCACATGCTGGCTAGCCGCCGCTGACGCGGGCGGCTGGCCAGCATGCGGCGGGCTGTGCTTGACGTTAGAGCCCCAGTAAGACCACAGATATTTTGAGATGGTGGAAAGTAGATCACCTGAGGAAGACTCGGGCAACGGCCAAGAGGACTCTGCCCTGAGCTCTAACGCGTCACCAGAGCCCAGCTTACGGGAACCGATTGATCAAGTCGTTCATCGAATCCTCGATATCGAAGAGTGTGCGCTTGAGTATATTCAAAAGGCTTCTGCCAGATACAACGAAGAAGCGGATAAACTCAAGAATGAGTTGTCCCAGGAGCAGAAAAACCTTTCGGATGACAAACCCAACAGTCATCGCCTTTTAGCTCTCAGAAGCATCCGGAGCACGATACGGCAGATCGATCGTCACAATAAGTCATCTCCGGTTCGAACGCTGGAGCAGAGTCTTTTCATTCACCTATTTGCAGCGTTTGACAAGTATATAGGCGATCTTGTTCTGATGCTCTATCAACACAATCAAGATCTGTACAAGAATATCAATCGGGAGATTGCCCTTTCCGAAGCGCTCAAGTACGACTCTATGGACGCCCTGCGGCACGCGATGCTAGATAAGGAGATTGAAGCAATTCGCCGGAAAAGTTATACGGATCAATTCAAAGACCTAGAGAATCGATTTTCCATAACGCTTACTAAATTCGACGAGTGGCCCTATTTCGTTGAACGCGCTCAGCGCAGGAATTTGTTTACGCACTGCGACGGAGTTGTTAGCGCGCAGTATCTGGAAATTTGCCGATCTGTCGGATGCAAGTTCAAGGAGCAGAAACAAATTGGGCAACGACTTGACATAGGTGCCAAATACTTTTTTCATTCTTGCTTATTAGTGGCGCAAGTCGCGATAATGCTGGGCCAGACTTTATGGAGAAAAGTGATCCCCGGGCAGATAGACAAGGCGGACCTTCATCTTGTGCACATCATATTTCACTATCTTTCTGACGAAAAGTGGGCGCATGCGATTTCACTCAGCAAATTCGCGTTGTCTCTACCGCGGGTTTCTACTGACGAGGTCGAGAGAATATTCACAGTCAATTACGCTATTGCGTTGAAGGCAATCAACAAAGGCGCCGCGGCGAAGAAGATATTGGACAAGAAGGACTGGACGGCGACGACATATGATTTCAAACTTGCATACGCAGTTTTATCGGAAAAGTACGCGGACGCAGAGGAATTGATGAAGAAGATTGGCAAGCAGGGAGAGCTAAGTACCTCAATTGAATTATTTGTAAAATTCAATTAGAAAAATCAATTCTATATTCATTCGGTCCAAATGAATCAATGATATTTCTCAGGGCCGCCCTGAGATTGGATATGCTTTCATAAGCCGAAATGGGTATCCATTCGTATTTGATTTTTCTCCACAAAATTTCGATCAAATTCAGTTCCGGTGAATATGTGCACAGAAAGTAGAGCGTCATGCCCCGGCGATCCCATTCCTCCATTTTAGCTGCTACAGCCTTGCTTCTATGAATTGAAGCGTTATCCAAAACCACAACTGCGGGACGTTCGAGGCTCTCGCAGAATTCGTCCATGATGTCGATCACGACATCGCTATTCACAGATCCTTCCTGTTCGAAAGCTGCGAGTTTATCACCCGTAGAATTCATGAAACCCAAGATGTTGATCCGTTTCGAACGGGAGGCGGGAATACCCAAGGTGCCGTCTCTTCCGATATCTTGCCAAGCGTATGGCACATACGGATCCAAGCTCAATCCGGACTCGTCGAAGTAATACAAGTCGAACTCGCCTTCGCAAGCCATGCTCCGTAACTCCTCCAGGTCCGATTTCGTCCGCTCGCGCTCCTCTTCATCGGGCTTCCCTTTCGGTATTTTTCTTTGTCTTTTCCATACTTTACCGTGTTTCTTCAGAATCTTTCGCAATGTTTCGACATGCGCCTTCTTACCGGTTCGTTTTTCCACCTCTTCGGCCAATTTGCGTAGCGAACGCGGTTCCTTTTCGAGGCATTCCAATATGATGTTTTCTTCTTCCCGGGAAAAGAGCGGTTTGGCTCCGCGTCCTTCGAGATCGTATAGCCCGTCGATTCCTTCGGCGACCCAACGCTCGGCCCAGTTGCGAACCGTATTCGTATGTACTCTTAAAATCTTTGCAACTTCATCGAACCTTTTGCGATCTTCGAACAGAAGCAGAATCGCATGGGCGCGATTGCGCACATGAGGAAGCGCTTCGCTTTTCATCATGTTGGTGAGTTGATCGATATCGTTTTGAGACAATGTGCGATTCTCGATGTTTGCGTATTCCATCGGATTGATTCGGATTTCTATTGTGCTGAAGTGAACTTTTGTTTTTCAAGGAAACTGCATTTTACCCTATTTTGCTATATCGAAACAGAAAAATAGAGGCCGATTAAAAGAAAGAATTAGTTCTCAATTCGATACTATTGACTTGATTTATTGATATTATCATTTTAAATCATTCTTATTAATACAATCTATTCTATTGGAGTACTTAGTATCAGAACTGGCTTACCATGAGTGGCCGTTGTTCAGAGAGTTCCGAGATCGCGAAGAGTTTTTTAGAGGTTACGAAGGTGTTTTCGGCTATAAATACTCTACTAAGCTTAATTTGCTTGCAGAAGACAAAAAGGATCATGTAGGTACAGCGCTTGAAAGCTCTAACTAGTGCACCAGCCCGAGCGCATGCTGCCGAGCCGCCGCTGACGCGGGCGGCTCGGCAGCATGCGCCGGGCTGTGCTTGACGTTAGATTAAAACGCTATCGCGTTGGAAGAGACCACACCCGAGACAAAGCAGCACCGGCGCTGAAATAAACAATCAACAAGAAAAAGAATAAGCACACGCAATGGCATCGCCATTCCTTTCCTCTCCAACTCCCCATCACAGAGCGGGACACACGCACTCCGGCTCCAAGCAGAGACCGACGTTCGAAGTCGCCGACATCCTGCGCGCGCATTTGCCCGACTCCCTGCACGAGCACTCCCATCCGCTGCACGTGCACAAGGTACTCAGTGCCATCCAAAACTGCCGCACCGCGGCGCTGGGCGGGCACATCGACTACTGCACTGACTGCGGCACCCTTTACAACAGCTACAACTCCTGTCGCGACCGCCACTGCCCGAAATGTCAAGGGCTGGAGAAAGCGCGCTGGATCGAAGCGCGCAAAGACGAACTGCTGCCGGTGCCCTATTTTCATACCGTCTTCACGCTGCCGCATGCGATCAACGACTGGGTGGGGTGGAACAACAAACTGATTTACGACCTGCTGTTCGCCAGCGCAACGGACACCCTGCAAGCCTTTGCCGCTCGTCATTGGAACGGAACCCTCGGCATCACCGCCGTGCTGCACACCTGGGGCCAGACGATGGAGCGCCACATCCATCTGCACTGCATCGTCCCAGGCGGAGCTTTAACGTTCGATGGCGAACAGTTCAAACCCTGCCCGCATCGTGACTGGTTATTCCCGGTCAAAGCGCTGTCCAAGGTCTTCCGCGGAAACTACCTCGAGCGCCTGGAGCACGCGCATACCACAGGCGAGCTGAAGACACCGCCGGGCGCGCACTTCGCCGCGTTGCGCAAGGCACTGCGCGAGCACGACTGGGTGGTCTACGCCAAACCCCCGTTCGGCGGACCGCAACAGATCATCGACTACCTCGGGCGATACACCCACCGCATTGCCATCAGCAACCACCGCATCCTCAATCTTGCCGACGGCAAAGTCACCTTCACCTGGAAAGACTATAAAGACGGCGCCAAGAGCAAAGTGATGACGCTGGACGCCAACGAATTCATCCGGCGGTTCACGCTGCACATCCTGCCGCCGCGCTTCACCCGCATCCGCCACTACGGACTGCTCGCCTGCGGACACCGCGCGACCAAGCTCAATCGTGCCAAAGCGCTGCTTGGCCTAGCGCCGGTGACGACGACCAAAGTGCGCGAGCCCTACGACGTCTTGCTGCAACGCCTGACCGGCAAAGACATCCACGTCTGCCCGAGCTGCGGCGGACGGCTACGACGTCAGCGCGACCTTGCGCCCACCATTGGACCCGCTCGCGGCCAAGACCCGCCGCTTGCGTGCGAGGCGGCCTGATGAACATCTCCTCCACTCGATCCGCATCGGCTCGGGACAGTGCTGCTATGTTGCGACGCGACCGCGGTGAGCGAAAAACCGTTGTGCTCCATGCGAAATCGCTGCGCCCGCGGGACCGAGCGCGCGCAACGGAGCCTTGCTCGTGCAACTGCGCCAACATCAGCGGGAGTTTCCAGGCCCCACCCAGGGCTTGACTGTTGTAGAATCCACATAGCGGTTCGCTGAGACGGACACTGAAGCGAACCAAAAAAATGTTTTAATCTAACAGGGCGTTGAACCTGCCGAGCCCGCGCCGGTCGGGCACCGCGGCGCTTCGCGCTCGCGGCCCGACCGGCGCGGGCTCGGCAGGTTAACTAAACGTTGGGCTACCAAGAAACCGAGCCGAGCAGAGGCGGCTCGCACGCTTTCCGGAAATTCGACAAATCACCGGCCTGCTGCGCTGCGCAATCCATGCCAGTGGCGGAGAGCTTAGGGCTAATGATCAAAAAGGCTTGGAGGTCTTCTGTTGAGTAAACTGAATGACGAGTTGGACGACCTCATCGCCTCAATGGACGGCGGCGGTTTCGGCGACCCCGAAGCACGGGAACACTATCAGCGAGAGATCGATCTATTGAAGTTCAAGATCACGCGGCGGGACAACATGCGCATCGCGATTGTGAGCGCGGTGATCGGTGCGCTAGTCGCAGCGGTCGTAACAGCCATCACGAGTGTTATCGGCTGACACACAGAGCAAAGGGGATCAGCCTCAAGTAACAGACTTGTCGACGGGCGCCAGCCTGCTGCGCTGGACGGCGAGGAGTTCGTCATTCCCAAGGACGTGGTGCGGTACTTCCACACGAAATTCCTGAACAATCGAACTGAGAAGGAGCGTAACCCTGATGCCAACTTTAAGCGACGCTGAACTCGCCATACTCAGAGGGGCTGAGCCTGCAACCGCCCAACCTCCTGCCGGATTCGAGTTATTGACTCAGTATCCGCAAGTTTTCATTGGTGAGTTCATAGTTGCAGCACTTCCAGGTGCTCTCTTGGCCTACGGAGTAGTTTGGCTAATCATGCGACCAACAAGAAGATGGGGTCAGGTCTTGCTTTTTGCGCCGTTTTGTCTAGACGCAAAATACATGACCTGACCGTTGCCTGTTGGGCGAAGAAACACGAACTCCAGAGAAGCAACACATGAACAGACAGCTAACAGCGATAATAAAAAAGGAAGATGACGGCTATGTCGCTTTGTGCCCAGAAATAGATGTGGCCAGCCAAGGAAATTCGATCGCTGAGGCGAGAGAAAACCTAAGAGAGGCTTTAGAACTGTTTTTCGAAGCAGCGTCAGAACAAGAAATCGACACACGATTGCACAAAGAAGTATATATAACCCAATTAGAGGTCGCAGTTGGTTAAGCTGAGGGTCTTCTCGGGCAAGGAAATCTGCGGGATCCTTGAGAATCACGGTTTCGAGAAAGTGCGCCAACGTGGAAGCCATATTGTAATGCAGAAGCACCTTCCGGAAACCACGATCACGGTTCTGGTTCCTGACCATAAAGAAATTCGCACAGGAACGTTGTTGTCAATAATCCGCCAGTCAGGACTGAGCCGCTCCGACTTTGAATGAGACAAATCGCCCAACAAGCGCACAAGCCCGACGCCAAACTGCGGCCGGCGCTTCGCGCGTGGCCGCAGTTTGGCGCGGGCTGTGCTGAACGTTAGATTAAAACGCTATCGCGTTGGAAGAGACCACACCCGAGACAAAGCAGCACCGGCGCTGAAATAAACAATAAACAAGAAAAAGAATAAGCACACGCAATGGCATCGCCATTCCTTTCCTCTCCAACTCCCCATCACAGAGCGGGACACACGCACTCCGGCTCCAAGCAGAGACCGACGTTCGAAGTCGCCGACATCCTGCGCGCGCATTTGCCCGACTCCCTGCGACAAAATGGGGACAGACCACGATTAATTCGCCAGGCAAACAAATCGCCCAACTAGCGCCTCGGCCCGACCGCCCGTTGCCGCGCCGTCGCTACGCTCCGGCGCGGCAACGGGCGGCGGGCCAGGCTTGACGTTGGCTTCGGTCAACGCACACATTGAAGCCAGTAATCATACCCAATGACCGCCAGCGTCTATGTAGAAACGTCGGTAATAAGCCACCTGACTTCGAGGCCAGGCAGGGATCTTGTGGCAGCAGCGATGCAAACCATAACCCAAGAATGGTGGCTTGATGCCCATAACCGCTATGATCTGCGTGTGTCTGTTTTGGTTCTCGAAGAAGCATCACGCGGGGATTTAGGAGCTGCGCGTCTCCGCCTTGATGCTATATCAAATCTACCAGTCTTGGCGTTAAACGAAAAGGCGGAAGAACTTGCAAGGTTGCTCTTGGATAAGAAGCTTATACCGCAACACAGCATCGAAGATGCATTCCATATTTCCATAGCCTCGGCCCACGGTATCGACTATCTTGTTACCTGGAATTTTCGTCACATCAACAATGCTGAAATGCGATGGCGGATACAAATGGCAATTGAATCGGCGGGGTGCGCTTGCCCAACCATTTGTTCCCCTGAAGAACTCGGAGGTTTCACACAATGAAGGCCGACCCAATAGTTGAAGAAATCCGCAAGGGGCGATTGGCACATGCTGAAAGATTTAATTTTGACATATCAGAGATCGCAGCAGATTACCGAAAATTGGAAGAGAAACACAAGGATCGAATTTTGTCGGGTAAACCCAAACCGTTGCCAGAATTGAAAAAAACCGGAAGCTAACGAGCGGCTCGGCCCGACCGCCCGTTGCTGCGCTGTCGCTTCGCTACAGGCGCAGCAACGGGCAGCGGGCCAGCCTTGACGTTGGGCCAGCGGTGACACAGAAACAGCCTCAGCCAAGAAGCCCTAGCTCACGTCGGCGTCAGGGCAAACGCATCTAAATTTCCCATTTTAGGCCGCCTGTAGGACATCTAGTAACTGCTCAAGATAATCTGTATCCCAGCCGGCACGGAGTCGCTTTAATTTAATGCTTTTCTTTGAGGTCGTATCTTTCCTGAGAATATTGAGTGCAATGTGCCGTAGGATGGAATAGTTTTCAGGTGCATGACCTTTTCGCGTTCGATTGGCATCTTCGGAAAAGGACACATCCAGAACCCAATGCAGTGAATTCTCAATTCCCCAATGAGAGCGAACCGCTTGGGCAAATCGTTTAACATCGCCTGACAGGCTGGCAATGAAATAGCGCCGGTCCGTGGTTACTTTTTTTCCATCATCTCGAATCGACTCTACCATCCCGATACCCCGGAAACCTTTCCATTGTTCGGCGTAATGCCCTAAGGAATGATCAGTGAAATAATAATACCGACGCGTCTCCAGGCGACCATGGTTTTTCTCTTTCGTTTCAAGAAAAACACTCGCATCCCGGCAGCATTGGTCGAGATCGACCGATTCGAACCAAGCGATGACATCTTGATGAAAAGTGCTCTGGTTGCCTTTCAATGAAAATACCCAATCTGCTTGTTTTTCAACAATTTTCTCCGCAATCTTCTTTTGGCATCCCATCGCGTCGATACTGACTACACAGCCTTTGATCTCCAGTAAATCCAACAATTTCGGTATCGCTGTAATTTCATTTGATTTTTCTTCGGTCTTGAGTTGACCCAATACGAGCGATGAGTGACAAGCCCACGCACTCACCATGTGAATTGCCTTATTTCCATTAGCTCTATCATGCGATCTGCGCACCGTTTTCCCATCGATCGGTATAATATCCCCATCAAACTTCGGCTCTATCGACTTCACCCAGGAGATGAAACAGGTTCGGAATTGATCGGGGTCAATACGGGCAAATACACGATTGAACGTGTCATGCGAGGGAATCCCATTGGGCAATTCCAAAAACTTCCGTAACCACTGTTCATGGGTTTGACCAAACTCCTCCATCGCATCCCAGCTCTCTCCCATACATAACGTCGAACAAATCGCTATCGTTATGATATCAGCCAGCTTATGCCTTTTTGTCCTGTCGATACGGGGGTCGTTCAGATCGGAAAAATGACCGGCGATTGTCGTATCTTTTTCCTCTTCATTTATAGGTCTGATCATTCCCATTTTAATAACCCTCTATTAAATCATATGATCTTCAATTTTCGCCATCATAACACATTGTTTTCTAAATATTTTTAGATGCGTTTGCCCTGACGTCGGCGTCCATCCGCGTCGCGTAATTCTTCGAATGCCTGTCTTATGCGACGGTCATGTAGAGAGGGCTTGAGTGATCCTTACCAAGGCTCTGCAAACAATTGCGGCTGTTTCTTCAATGGTTCGCGCTGGGTGAAGTAACCAGTCCGGTCGGCAAGCCTGATCGGTACAAAGCGGTCTAGCAATAATGTCAAGCAACCATAACTTGTTCCCGAAAAACAGCCCTATAGGTTTGCTATGGCTTTCCCTCGCCAGATCGTTTCTGCTCGTCTTCATCCCAGCATACACCAGCTGCTATCCCCTAACTGGAACGGCAGGGGTTTTTGAGTATCAGCCGGGTCCGGACTCGTCGCAGGACATTTGGACAACTAGCGTTTACTCATACGCGCCAGGTGGACAATACCCCGGTGGCGGACGAGACGATAATTGGCTACGTATCGGAGGCTGGGGCGACTATTACCACGCGTTACTGCAATTTGACCTTACCGGACTACCTGGTCAAGTCGAGGAAGCGCGTATCGACTTGTTTGCCACGCGTAGTAACTACAATCCCAACTGGTCAACCATACCGACGGCTATGTACCTAGACAGGATTACCGAACCCTGGGACTGACGCACACAGGGAACTGGTCGGGACAACGAGCGTTTGTGGTGGGCTGACCGTCCTGCCGCTGTGCCTATCGCTTCTGGGTCTCTTCCGGCACCGTCAACGGGGGAATGGTACAGCATTGGCATTACGGCACTTTATAATTCTTGGAAGGATCAAACGGTGCCGAACTACGGAATTCAGCTTCGTCCTGTCAGTACTTCCAATCGGTGGACTGAGTTTTACAGCTCTGATTTCTCCGATGATCCTTCGCTGCGACCCAAGCTTGTAGTCACAACGGGCTTAGCTGCTCGACCGTCTACTCTTGAACTTGCCATGCTAGCCGAAGCCGCCTACTCTGGGAAGATCGGCCTCGCGGGTTGGGAAGAGCAGCATCTCTTGAGCGGAAACTGCGAAACGCAAGGTTTCTGCGCCCGCGCCTTCCGCGATACTACTGGTGACAATCTGGTAATCGCCATTGCGGGCTCGAACGACCTCGACGATTGGATGGGCGCGAACCCGACATTTATCAGCAGCTCTGGCGAACCTACCGATGTGTTTGAGAGTTACGTGTCGGCAGCCGCCGCGACGCTTCTCACGCTGAGTCGCGAGAATCCATTCTCGCGCATCACCCTTACGGGACATTCTCTTGGTGGCGCAATCGCGGAGCTAATCGCAGATAGCAGCGGCTTGGACGCGACCGTTTTCAACGCACCTGGGGCCGCTTCCGCGACGCCCTTCCTTAGTGATTATCTAAGTCCGTTGACTGAAGTGACGACCCCGGGCGGCGCAGGAACTATTGTTCACTATAGAGTGTATGGAGACTTAGTATCCGGGGTGGGAGATCATGTTGTCGAGCCAACAACGCTAGAGCCTCCGATTCCGCAATGGCAGGTGGATACAGTTCCGTTCGGGACGATGAAAGCCATGCACGAGATCGGCACCGTAGTTGAGCGCATTTTCTCTCTTGATAACGGTGACGCGGAGATCAGTCTCTCTTTCGGGCCTACCCTAGACAGCATCGCTTCGGGAGAGAATGTTACGTATCTTTCGGGTGGGTTAAACTTAGTCAATGGTTGGATTCTGCCTATTACGAACCTTACAGTCGTAGCAGGGGATTATCTCTTCATCGACCCCGAAGATCTTGATCTATATGAGTTTTCGGCAGCACAAGGAAGTCCCTTCTTTCGGACGATAACATTTCCACTTTTGCTTGATATTGACGCCCTATTCAACCTTGAAACATTCGCAAACGACGTTTGGACAAGAGCTGGCGCTTTCCAAGAGTTGCAAACATTTGATTTTGGAGTCGGCGGAATCAGTCAGTTTCGCTTTCAGGTTGTCGATCTTAGGACGGGAATGGTACCGTCATCGATAGAGCCGTTCACGTTTGGCGTCACCTTCGAATCCGATGGGGTTTTTTCGGTAGTAAAGGGTAGTAATGGTAGTAATAGGACACCCACTTAGCTTGACTCCCACTTAGCTTGACTATATGACTATAAAGGGTAGTAATAGAGATGACTATAGGAGATGACTATAGGACACCCACTTAGCTTGACTTTCCTTCCATACCTGAGCTAGGCTTTCCTTAACCACTCAACATCTGGAATCTCGCCATGACCAGCCCCCGCGCAACGCTCGTCTCTCTTGAAGACACCCCCTGGTATCACTGCGTCAGTCGCTGCGTGCGGCGCGCCTTCCTCTGTGGCGAGGACCACTTCTCCGGCAACAACTACGATCACCGTCGCGGGTGGATCGCCGAGCGCATCATGCAGCTCGCCGCGATCTTCGCCATCGACGTAGCCGCCTATGCCGTCATGAGCAACCACTATCACGTTGTTGTCCGCATCGACCAGCAGCGGGCCCTGGATTGGTCGGTCGAGGAGGTGCTGCAACGCTGGACAAAGCTGTTCACAGGCCCGCTGTTGGTGACGCGTTACCTGTCCGAGGCGCGCGCCGAGATGTGCGACGCGGAGATCGCCAAGGTGGAAGAGCTGGCCGAGACCTACCGGGCGCGGCTGCACGACCTGTCCTGGTTCATGCGCACGCTGAACGAGCACATTGCCCGGCAGGCGAATGCCGAGGACGGCGTGAAGGGCCGCTTCTGGGAAGGTCGCTTCAAGAGCCAGGCGTTGCTGGATGAGCAGGCACTGCTGGCGGCGATGGCCTATGTCGATCTCAATCCGGTGCGCGCCGGGATCGCCGAGACGCTGGAGGACTCGGACTACAGCTCCATTCAAGAGCGCATCGAAGCGGTGCCGGACAAGGTTGATTCCGAGATCACCGCAACAGAGAGCCCGCCGGTCAGCCTGTCTCCTCCCGCGCTGGAGGGCGAAACCTTGCGCTCAGAGGAAGAGACACAGGCCTTGCCGAAAATCCCGCTGATGCCGTTCG
Organism: Thiohalocapsa sp. PB-PSB1; assembly: GCA_016745215.1. Taxonomy (GTDB): domain Bacteria; phylum Pseudomonadota; class Gammaproteobacteria; order Chromatiales; family Chromatiaceae; genus Thiohalocapsa. Next base: position 6,193,545 of record CP050890.1, on the reverse strand, counting down.
ACGCGACCGCCCGGACGCCTTGGGCGGTGCCCTTCGCGTTCGAGGACTACCTGGAACTGGTCGACTGGACGGGCCGGGCGTTGCGCTCGGACAAGCGCGGTCATATTGCGGGGCAGCATCCACGCATCCTTGATCGGCTGAACATCGACAGCGAACGCTTCCTCAGCCACGCCGACCGGCTTCTCGATGCATTCGGTACCGCGATCGGTGCGCCAGAAGCAATGACCAGTTTGTGTGCTCGGCGACAGACGAAATACTTACGTGGCATTCGTGCTGCACGCGGCCTGTTCGCGCCCCAATTAGCTGCTTGAAGCAAGTACGGAGGAAAAGGAGTCTTACCTTCCTGGGAGAGTCGAGCTATATGAGCAAGCTAAATGGCAATACCTTCGCCAAATAGCCCGATCTCATGCTGCACTAAGTTCTTGATTAATCCGCCCCAGATTAGCAGCCTGCTCAAGGGCTTGGTCAATACTATTCGCTTCGGGCATTTTCGGAAGCATTTTTAACACCTCCAGGACGTATTTCCGGCCGCGGAAGTGGGCTTTGAGGTCATTGACGCTAAAGCTCGGACAGTGCTCGCGCACCGGTTGCATCAGGATCTGGGACAGGTTGATCATCAGCATCGCCAGGTTGGCACTGTTGTAGACCCGCGTTGGCTTGATCACCATGAAGTCTTCCAAGCCCCAGTACTGTTTGGCGTCTCGGGCCTTGTTCATAACTCCGACCAACTGACGAGCGGGTGCATTGGCTTTTCCGTAAAGCATTGGTTTAAAGTAAAAATACTGGAGCGTTCGAGGCTAACCTTAGGTCTTGGCCGAGCTTATGAACAAGGCCGCGTCTCGGAAGTTGAACTCGATTTGGAAGCGCAAGCGATAGTCATCGATGAGCGCTTCGTAGCCTAACTCGAGACCACTACTGAAAAGGATGACATGGGCCTGGGCGCCGGTGCGTTGGTTGGTCTTGACGAGGATCACGACATTGAGCCGGTCGGGGAATTTTTTGTGCCAAACGGGCAGTTGGTAGATGGCCGTATGAACCTGTCCTTCCACGGAAGTGGCTTTGAGAAAGCACGGCGGCAAGTGTTGATAATCGAGCTTGCTGCCGTACTTGCGCCGCGGGCCGCGCCCGGCGTAGGGGCCGTCATAGGGCAGATACAGCGCGCTGTTGTGGCGCAATTTGCTGATCAACTCCAAGCCCGTGCGACGGACCATTTGCAGCGCTTGATGATGGCCGAAGGCCCCGTCGAAGACGAAATAACGCACCGTCAGCGTCTGGCACACCAGTGCCAGCACCTGGCGCAGAAGGTCTTGAACGAACTGCAAATACGGCGACAGACTCACCTCCCGGCGATTGCCATTGCGGCTACCTTTCGGCCGCCCTCGGCCCTTACCCCGACCCGCTTTGGACGCTTTCGGGCAGCTCGCGGCCGCCTCTTTGAGAATCGGCTCCAGGCGCAATGGGTACGAACAGCGCCGTTGCACGCTAATCAACGACAGGCTCAGAAAACACAACCCCGGGATCGTCTTGCCAACCACCGAGGAGAAAAAACGATCCAGACCCTGGGTCTTCTTGCCCGATTTGCTCACCACCACTTCATCGCCCGCCAGCAACCAGTGCGTTTTGTCGCCCAGCAGGTGCTGGCGAATCACCAGCCAATGCACTTGGCCCCAACTGAGCGTGGTGTTGAACAACCGCTGCAGCGTCCGATAGCTTCCCCCGCGCTCGGTCCAGCGCGATAGCCCCCGCATCGTTACCCGCCCCGTCATCGCCAACAGCCCTTCCACAACGCAACCCAAACGGCCAAGGCTCGTCTTATCTACGCTCTGGCTTAAGCAGCTCAAGATCAGCATAATGTCTGGCATGGGCGATAGCCTCCTGTGGGAATAGGTCTTCGGATTGTTACCTGAATAACTTATCACCTCGGGCTGTCGCCCACCTAATTTTTGGCGCTAATTTTTGGCGAAGGTATTGATGAAAAAAGATAATTTTAAAATAGGGAAAGAATTCTATACGGCTACGGGTAAGTGGCTTTGCACTGATATCGGAACCCGAGTTATCGTAGCGATCCATCTTAATCAAGAGAACCCCATAAATTATAATGGCCCTCCTTATTCCATACCCGAAAATGTTTTTGACGAGTATGACATGGAAGGGTGCAGTTTAGATCAGATTGATTTTGTAAATGAAAACAAAAAGATTGCAAATAGCAGTAGTTTTGGTGATATAGAAGATGCTATGATGTTTGTAAGCTCTGCAGGTTATGGTGAAAATTCCGCAATCCTTGATAGGTCAACTGGTAAAATTTATTACCGATCCGCTTTCGGAGATTTAGATGAACTTGATGAGTTTAATGAGGATGAATTTGATTCGGATATTCATATAGCAATACCACATAAAAATGATTTGAACTTAGGGAAAGAATTAGTCTTTGATTTTGTGGAAGCATATGTTCCGGAAATCTATGAAAAAGTAGAAGGCATATTTAGAAAAAGAGGAGCTTATTCAAGATATAAAGTTCTGTTGGAATCCAAAAGCTCACTACAACAATGGTACGATTATGAAAACCGGAGAACGCAACAAGCGCTTCACCGATGGTGTGAAGAAAACGGAATTGATGTCAAAGGCTAACAAAAAGCTCAAGGCGACGCCGTACCGCGCATCGAGCTCGGAGGTTGATTAAAGCCTGTCTCAATGCGCGGTACGGCGCGCCCTAGCTTTGCCGTTAACCTTGATACAATATCCCGCTTAGAATTGGAGGCATCTTGGAAGCGAAAAAACTGAAAACGGTAGATGATCTGTTGCAATCCGAGGATGAACGTGTTGAGTTAATCAATGGTGAAATTGTTAAACGCCCTATGGCTCGTTCTGAGCATGCATTGATCCAATCAAGCATTTCTGATGAGGTTTCGTTTCTTAAGCGAAAGGATGGTCTGGGAGGATGGTGGATAATGCCGGAGATTAGTGTTAAGTATAGTGAGCATCAATGTCCTAGCCACGATATAGCAGGATGGCGAAAAGAACGTGTACCCCGTAGACCCACAGGAGTTATGAACGTTATACCGGATTGGGTCTGTGAAATTACCTCACCAGGACATGAAAGGAAGGATCTATTTCACAACTTTATATTATTGCAACGTACCAAGGTTTCGTATTATTGGGTTATTTCTCCAGAAGATAAGACACTGATTGCTTACAAACTTGTTGACGAGAAATATCATGTTACCTTTTCTGTGGAGTGTAGAGTTGAAGAAGATTTTGCCAAAGTAAGAATACCACCATTTGAAGAAGTAGAGATTGATTTAAGCTATGTTTTTGGAGATAGCTAATGGATTAAGGCCAACAAAGCAAATCCAGCCGAGGCTCGTTCCTCGCGCGACTGATTTGCGACGTTGGCCCCGCAAATCCCGGTCGCATCCCGCAGCCGCCGCAAGGTTTTGGCCGGTAGGCGGAATCGCCAAAAGTAAAAAGTAGGAAAAGGAAAAAAGTAGGAAAAGGAAAGTAGGAAAAGGACACCCACTTTCACTTAGTAGGAAAAGGACACCCACTTTCACTTTACCCACTTTCACTTTACTTCGCACTCATATCACCTCACTACGCAATCAAAGTACGCAATCAAAGTGGGTATCTTTTTGCACCGTTTTTTGCACCGTTTGTCACTACGCAATCAAAGTGGGAATCAAAGTGGGTGTTCTTTTGCACAGCTTCCTTTTGCACAGCTAAGTGGGTGTCCTTTTGCACCCCGCTAAGTGGGTGTCCTTTTGCACCCTTTTCAAAGTGGGTGTCCTTTTGCACCTCCTTTTGCACCGGTGTCCTGGTGTCCTTTTGCACCGGTGTCCTTTTGCACCCTTTTGCACCGCTTTTGCACCGGGTGTCCTTTTGCACCGTTTGGTGTTTCTTTTGCAGGTGTTTGCACCGTCCTTTTGCACCGCTTTTGCACCGGGTCCTTTTGCACCGTTTACTTTTGCACCGTTTTATCCATAACTTCGACCAAGAGACGGACGGGTGCGTGAGGCTTTTTCGTCAAATTTTGGGTTTAAAGCTAAAATACCGTGGCGTTCGAGGTTAAATCTTTAATCTTGGCCGAGCTTATGAACAAGGCTCCTCGATCACATCATAACCAATCGCTTCCCAGATGCTCACATCTCGAATCGTAACTGTTGGTACGAACCCCAACAAACAATAGCTTAGGATACTAGTCGCGTTGGAGTTCATGCCTCACACCAACCTGTAGTAACTACTTTCACAGTCTCTATGCTCGCCCGGCTGGGCTCGCTGAACGCCAACGCGGAGCGCTTCATGTTTTGGCGCAGCACCGATGGCGCCAACATAGAGTCAAAAGGGATTGGACAAGCTGCGGGTGTTGGTGCAGGGCGTGTTCATCCGGGCTGAACATGTAGAAGGGGACGTGCCAAGTCGCTCTGGCTGCAAGATCGCCTGATGCGGGCGTCGAGCCCGCATCAGGCGAAGCCGGCTGGAAAGCCGGCGCTCCCAGTAGCCGGCGCTCCCAGTGGGCGGGCTGGTCGCCCTCTAGCGCTCGGTAACACGGGATTTCCGCTCCATTCCGATCTTGCTGAGCACCAGGAGGGCGCCTTGACCGATCGTCGATCCCTCACTAGCATCGCTATCCCGGCGTTTTTGCGTTCACTAAAGATGGTTGGATTTCTTCTCCGTCGGCGCCGATCTACTGTCTCGAACCATCGTATGAACGACAGGCCGGCACATGCGGTTCTTTTTTACACCCTCGATCCGAGAATTCCGAATAAGATATCCTGAGGCTCAGCCAGCGTTGCAGGATTGGGATTGAAATCGAATTGACTGCGTCTGCATATCTCCGGTCGGGCGGGTTAGACGCCGATCCCGATCCCGATCCCAATTAATGATTTTGATGTCGACGAATACTTGCACAGATTCGATGCACAGCCCACCGACCCTCAGGCGCGAACACCGCCCCATACGCAGCTTTGTTCTGCGCCAGGGGCGGCTGACCACGGGCCAACAGCGCGCCTTTGCCGAACTTTGGCCACGCTGGGGACTGCACTGGCGGCCCGGTGAGGTGCTGGATGTGCATGGATTGTTCGGCAATGCCAATCCGGTGGTATTGGAAATCGGCTTCGGCAATGGCGAGTCGCTGGCATGCATGGCTTCGGAACAGCCAGGGCGAAACTTTCTGGGGCTCGAGGTACATCGACCCGGCATCGGCCATCTGCTGCTCGAGATCGAACGAGCGGGGCTGAACAATCTGCGTATCCTGTGTCAGGACGCCGTCGAATTGCTGCGCGGCGGTCTTCCACCCGCCAGCCTGGACGCGGTGCATCTGTTTTTTCCCGATCCCTGGCCAAAAAAGCGGCATCATAAGCGACGTATCGTGCAATCTGAATTTGTTCTGCTGCTGGCACGGGCGCTGAAGCCTGGTGGTACCTTTCATGCGGCCACCGATTGGGAACCCTATGCCGAGTATATTCTCGGTATGTTCGATGCCGCCGACGATTTGTTTAGCAACAGCGCCGGACAAGGCGGTTTCGTGGCACGGCCCGCTTGGCGCCCCCCGACCAAGTTCGAGCGCCGTGGCGAGCGGCTCGGGCATCCTGTTCGCGACCTCGTCTACCGCCGACGCTGATGTCAGCGCTGCGGCTTCACCAACTGCGCCCGCGGCGACTCGCCCCGGTGGACTTGAACATTGCCGCTGGCGGGCTGGTCTTCGTGTCCGGCCCGTCCGGCAGCGGCAAGAGCCTGCTGTTGCGGGCGGTGGCAGACCTCGATCCGAACGACGGCGATGCCCTGGTCGGCGATCTGGCACGTTCGAGCCTGAGTGCACCCGAATGGCGTCGTCGGGTCGGATTATTGCCAGCGGAGTCCGGCTGGTGGGGCGAGACGGTCGGCGCACATTTTCCCAAGGTCTCGGACAATTCCGGTGCCGAAGGATGCGATCGGCGCATCCAGTCAGGCTGGTTGCGACCGGACTTGCCGGCCTTGGACTCCTCGACGTCGCGCCAGTTGTCGCTGGAATCCATGCTGCTGCTGCAACAGCTTGGCTTTGATGCCGAGGTGCTCGACTGGACACCCGCCCGCTTGTCCACCGGCGAGCGCCAGCGCCTGGCATTGGCGCGCTTGCTGGCAAACCGCCCCGAGGTGCTGCTGTTGGACGAGGCAACGGCCAATTTGGACCCGTGTAATCGCGATCGGGTGGAAACCTTGATCGATGACTATCGCAGGCGCCACACTGCCGCGGTGCTCTGGGTCAGCCATGATGCGGAGCAACGCGCCCGCTTGGGGCACCGATCGCTGATTATCCGCGCTGGCAAATTGCTCCCCGACGACACTCGATGACGCTGATTTCTCTGAATCCGGTGGATCTGGCTCTGGCGGCAGGCCTGGTGCTGTTGCTTGCGGCACTGTCCTGGCGCCTGCACCTGGGGGTACAGCGGCGTATTCTGATCGCGGCCGCCCGCAGCACGGTGCAATTGATTTTACTCGGGCTGGTGCTAAATGTCTTGTTCGCGACCACCGCTCCGATCTTGATCGGTCTGCTGGTGCTGGTGATGCTGTCGGTGGCCGGCTGGGAAGTCATGGCCAGGCAGAAGCGCCGCTTCAGCGGGCCTTGGGGCTATGGCATCGGCGCATTGTCCATGTTCTTGTCATCGTTCAGCATCACCTTGCTGGCATTGACGCTGATCATTGGCGTGCAACCCTGGTACCAGCCTCAATACCTGATTCCTCTGCTCGGCATGCTGCTTGGCAATACCATGAACGGCATCGCCATCGCGCTGGATAACCTGACGCGTCAGGCGGCGGAAAATCATAATCGCATCGAAGCGCGGCTTATGCTCGGCGCCACCTGGAGCCAGGCCATTGATGACATTCGTCGCGACGCTTTGCGCTCCGGTCTGATCCCGATTGTCAACGCCATGGCCAGTGCCGGCATTGTCAGTCTGCCGGGCATGATGACCGGTCAGATCCTGGCCGGCAGCGCGCCCATGGAAGCTGCCAAATATCAATTGCTGATTATGTTCCTGATCGCTGCCGGCACCGGACTCGGCAGCGTTGCGGCGGTCTGGATCGGCTCCCGGCGATTGTTCGACGAGCGCGACCGACTGCGGCTGGATCGCCTGGCGCCCGGTCGGCAATGAGCGAATGCGCAAGGCTTGTTCTGGCCGCAACCAAGCGCGCGAAAAGTTGTCCTCGAGCAGATGAATGATCTATCCGGCGACCTTAAGGGAACAGCACGCTGATGCACTGGTTTGCGGTATCGCTGATCTGCGCCCTGAGCCTGGCCTCGGCGGATGCGGCCACCAAGGCCTGGCTGCAGGGCTATTCCGCCCGCGAACTGGCGCTGGTGCGTTTTTCATTGACCGCGGTCTGGTTATTGCCAATGCTCGCGGGCCTGCCGGTATTGTCCTCGCTGCCGGTCGCCTTTTGGGGCTGGATGCTCGTGCTTTGGCCGCTGGAGATGCTCGCAATGCTGATCTATATGGCGGCAATCCGCGATCACCCCTTGTCGCTGACTGTGCCTTACCTGGCCTTTACGCCGGCGTTTATCCTCGTCATCGCGCATCTGCTGCTCGGCGAGCAGGCATCGATGCAGGGCGTCCTCGGCGTCCTGTTGGTGGTGATTGGCGCCTGGCTGCTGAACATCGCCCATGCCCGCCGCGACGACTGGCGCAGTTGGTTCAGTCCGCTGCGCGCCATCCTGTGGGAACCGGGCTCGCGCATGATGCTAGCCGTGGCGATCCTGTTTGCCTTCACCGCCAGCATCGGCAAATTGATGCTGCACTACATTCCGGCACAGCAGTTCGGCGCCTTTTACTTTCTCACCCTGGGTCTGTTGATGCCTCTGCTGTTCGCATTGCCGGGTTTGCGCGGAACTGCCGAGAACGACCGCGGCCCGCCCTGGCAGAGCTTGCCGCGACTGTTTCGACGCCCGCGCGCAGTGCTTGCCGTTGCCGGGTTGAATGCCCTGATGATCTACACTCACTTTATTGCGCTGGCCCAGGTGGAGGTGGCCTATATGGTTGCGGTCAAGCGCACCAGCCTGTTGTTCGGCATTCTCTACGGCGCCCTGTTGTTTCACGAGACCGGTTTGCGCACGCGCCTGCCGGCCGGCGCACTGATGCTCGCTGGTGTCGTCACCATTCTTACCGGCTAGGGTTCATGGCAAGACGCCGGCCCATCGGACACAGCTTTGTTTCTCTTTACAATCCCATGAGCGTCAGCATCAAAACCGCCTTCCCGCCTATCATCGGCGCACAAGCGCGCCTGTTGATCCTGGGCTCCATGCCCGGTGAGGCATCATTGCGGCTAGACCAATACTATGGCCACGGCCGCAATGCCTTCTGGCCGATTCTGTGCGAATTGCTGTCTGTCCCAATAGATAGCGACTATACAAGTCGCGTTGCGGCGCTGGAGGCCAACCGGATCGCGCTTTGGGATGTCATTGCCGCCTGCGAACGCCCGGGTAGCATGGACGCGGACATTCGCCCCGGCAGCGTTCGCGTCAACGACTTTGCGGCCTTGTTCGAAGCGCATCCTGGTATTCAGTGCATCGCCTTTAACGGCGGCACCGCGGAGCGTGAATTCCACCGCCGCGTGCTGCCCAATCTAAACTCGGTACAACAGCAGATCAAACGGCTCAAATTGCCATCCACCAGTCCCGCATATGCACGCATGCCATTTGCGGCCAAATTGGCAGCCTGGCGGAGCTTGCTCGTTATCCTCGCAACCGATCGCTGATGAGCGAACAAACTGAACATGATCAAACACACGACATCTCACATCCTGATTGCATTAACGCTTCTGACTCTGGTGGTCGGTTGCGCATCGGCGCCGGAGACGGGCCGCAAGCAGCTACTGTTGGTCAGTCCAGCGCAGGAGGCGCAACTCGGCATTCAGGCATTTAATCAAATCAAGCGCGACAAGTCGGTTGTGCAACATGGCCAACAGGCGGATCAGGTGCGCAATGTCGGCCGACGCATTGCCCGCGTCGCTTCGCTGCCGAATGCCGACTGGGAATTCGTGCTGTTCCAGGATGACACGCCCAATGCGTTTGCTCTACCCGGCGGCAAGGTCGGCATCAACACCGGCATCCTGCCAATCACCAAGAACGACGCCGGTATGGCAACCGTAATAGGGCATGAAATCGCTCATGCGGTTGCACGGCACGGCGCCGAGCGCATGTCCCAAGGCATGGCCGTTCAGATCGGCGGGGTAATTCTGGGTAGTGCATTGGGACCGGAGGCAAGCGCAACCAAGGATATCGCAATGCAGGCCTATGGTCTGGGTGCGCAATATGGCGTGATGCTGCCATATTCGCGAACCCAGGAGCTGGAAGCCGACGAACTCGGACTGCTGTACATGGCGCGTGCTGGCTATGACCCGGCGGAAGCCCTCGGATTCTGGAAGCGCTTCGCTGCCTACAATGCGGAACGCGGTGGTAAGCCCGCGGAATTTCTCAGCACGCATCCGATGGACGCTCGACGCATCGCTCGAATCGAGCAAATGCTGCCACGTGCGCGCGCCGAATATGAACGCACCAGGGCGGGCTCCGGCTGATTGCCATGGGTTGTCTGGTGGCGCCGCCTTCGCCTGATATTGCAACAGATTGTTTGCCATGTTTGCTTTCATCCCCAGCCCCTTCGTCCTGTTGCTCGCGGCTCTTGTACTGCATGGCTGTGACCTTAGCGCCCCGGTGGAGGTCACCAAGGCCGAGCCCGGCCCGATCCCGGCCAGCGCGCAAGATCCCGGCGACCCGCAAGCCGGCTATGACGCGCTGGTCAATCGTACCGCGGTCACCTGTGGCTTGCCCTATCGCGCCTACGCCGCCAGCACCGGCAATCCGAAGCCGGAGTATCCGCTGCCAGGTCGCCGCGGTCGCAATGCCGAGTTGCCCTATTCGGTGACATCCTTCACGGCCGACAGTGGCGTCGAGTTGGTCACCAGCAACTGTCTCGGGTGTCATGCCGCGCCGCTGAACGGTGAACTGGTGATCGGTCTTGGCAACGAGTTTCTGGACTTCACCGCTGATCCGGTGATGAGGATGGAAGCGGCGGGCGCCTATCTGGAAGGCGCAGCGGAGACCGCCGAGTGGCGGCGCTGGGTCGAGCGCCTGTCAGCCATTGCCCCATGGAGCATGACCGACACCGTTGGCGCCAACCCGGCCATCGCCGTGACCTTGGCGCTGATGGCGCATCGTGATCCAAAAACCCTGGCCTGGTCGGATCAGCCGCTGATCGAGCCGCCGTCAACACGCATCGCACCGGTCAGCGTGCCGCCCTGGTGGAACATGGCAAAAAAGCACGCGTTGTTCTACAACGGCGAGGGCCGCGGCAACCATGCCCGTTACATGCTGCTGGCCTCGACGATCTGTACCGATTCGATCGCCGAGGCGCGCGAGATCGAGGCCTGGATCAAGGATCTGCGTGCCTATCTGAGCAGATTGCGCGCGCCGGCCTATCCGTACCGGATCGACCCGCAGCTGGCTGCGCTCGGACAGGAGCTGTTCGAGTCGGAATGCAACACCTGTCATGGCCGTTATGGTGCCCAACCGCATTATCCAAATCGACTCATCGCATTGGCTGAGGTGGGAACCGACCCGATGCTCGCCGAAATGGCGTACAACGACGGCGAGCGCTTTGTGCGCTGGTTCAATACGTCATTCTACGGCGGCGGCAGAAGTCTACAGCAGCCGGCATTGGGCTATGTTGCGCCGCCCCTGGACGGCATCTGGGCCACGGCGCCCTATCTGCACAACGGTTCGGTACCAACGCTGGCCGCCTTGCTCGATGGCGAGGCGCGCCCGACCCGTTGGCGCTTCGATGGCGATCATCCGGACTACGACCAGACAGCTCTGGGCTGGAACTACCGCAGATTGCAGCAGGGGCGCAGACAATACGCCAGTCTGGAAGAGCAAAAATGGGTCTACGACAGCACGCGTCCCGGCTTTAGCAACCAGGGGCACGACTACGGCAATCTGCTGAGCGATGACGAGCGCGGCGCATTGTTGGAATATCTAAAGACGCTGTGAACCCCAGGCCCTCGACACCAGCGCGATGGGCAAAGTTCATCTGACCTGTAACCATTGATCAGGCTTGCTTGCGATCAGGCTTGCTTGCGCACCTTATCCAGAGCGAGCAAGCTCGATAGTAAGGCTTCAAGCTGGTCGAGTCGTATCGAGTTTGGACCATCGCTGGCGGCATTGTCCGGGTCGTCGTGCACTTCCATGAATAACATCGCAATGCCGACACCGATCGCCGCGCGGGCGATCACCGGCACGTATTCGCGCTTGCCGCCGGACGCGTTGCCCAGGGCGCCTGGCATCTGCACCGCATGGGTGGCATCCATCACCACTGGATACCCGGTTTTTGCCATCTCATATAGGGCGCGCGGATCGACCACCAGATTGCCATAACCGAAGGTGACGCCACGCTCCACCAGCGCGATCTTGTTGCAGCCGGTGGATTCCAGCTTTTCAACGATGTTATTGATATCCCAAGGAGCCAAAAACTGGCCCTTTTTCAGATTGACCGCGCGATCATACTCGACAGCGGCCGCGCCGACGGCGAGCACGAAGTCGGTCTGGCGGCATAAAAAAGCCGGTATCTGGAGCATGTCGACCACTGCCGCCACCGGGCGGCACTGGTCTTCGGTATGCACATCGGTGAGCACCGGGCAACCGATGCTGTCGCGTATTTCGGCGAGGATGGCGAGGCCTGACTCCAGTCCGACGCCGCGACGCCCGCCTAGGCTGGAGCGGTTGGCCTTGTCGAAGGAAGCCTTAAAGACATACGCAATGCCGAGCTTGCCGGCGATGGCCGAAATCTCCTGGGCCAGCATCAATGCATGCTCGCGACTTTCGATCTGGCACGGACCGGCCTGCAATGCGAACGGCAGATCGTTGCCGATGGTGATGTGTTCGGTGAGCTGGATGTGTTTCATGCCGAGATCCTGTTGCGAGCGTTGCATCATAGCCGCGTCAATGCCTTCAGCGCGGCGCGGATGATCCCCTCGGAGGTCTGTTCGGCCACCTCGACGCCGTCCGCGGCCGCGCGCGCCATGCGGTTTGCATCCGCGGGTTTGTAGCCGAGTGCGATCAGAGCGCTGACGGCATCGCCGAGGGCGTCCTGCTGGTCAGTTTCCAGGGTGGCGGCTCCAATGGTATGGGTGACGCCGGGAGCGCTGTGCAAACTGCCGCCGAGTTCGCCAACCCGATCTTTCATTTCCATCACCAGGCGCTGGGCGGTCTTCTTGCCGATGCCGGGAAGTCGGCTCAGGGCGGTGACATCTTCTTGCTCGACACAGAGCGCAAAACGTTGCGCGTCCATGCCGGACAGGATGGCCAGGGCCATCCTGGCGCCGACGCCGGTGATCTTGAGCAGACTGCGAAACAGCGCGCGATCGTGCTCGCGCAAAAAACCGTACAGTACATGAGCATCTTCGCGCACCGCCAAGTGGGTAATCAGGATCACCGGCTCGCCTGGTTTGGGCAGATCGTAGAAGGTCGACATCGGCGCTTCGACCTCATAGCCGACTCCGCCGACATCGATCAGCACCCGCGGCGGATGCTTGGCGATAATCTCACCGCGCAAGCGACCGATCATGGCCGAAAATCCCGCCATGAGGCGGCCACGCGCTTGCGCTGAGGGATACCCATGGAATGGGCATGGCAGAGAGCGATGGCGAGCGCATCGGCCTCGTCTTCACCGGGCAGTGCGTCCAGCGAGAGTAAGATACGGACCATATGCTGTACCTGCATCTTTTCCGCACTGCCGCTGCCCACAACCGCAAGCTTGACCGACTTGGGGCTGTATTCGTGCACATCCACATTGCCCTTGAGTCCGGCACAGAGCACCGCGCCGCGAGCCTGGCCAATCTTCAGCGCTGCGGTGGGATCGCGGACGAAAATCAGCTGCTCGACGGCCATGTCATGGGGAGCATGCTGCACCACCAAGGCCGCGACCTGATCGAAGATCAATTCCAAACGCTGCGGCCAAGCGTGCCGGCCGACGCGGATGCAACCACTGACGATCTTCTCGCTGCGTTGGCCGTCGGTATCGATGATGCCGAAGCCGGTGTTGCGCGAGCCCGGATCGATGCCGAGAATGCGGTGACGAAGTGGGCGCTGCGATTGCATGGAGCGGTGCGACTGCGGATAAAAAGCGTGGAATGCGCGGGCTATTCCAACTGTTCCATAATTTCATCGGAAATGTCGGCATTGTTGTAGACATCCTGTACGTCATCCAGGTCTTCGAGCGCATCGATCATGCGTTGCAGCTTTTGCGCGGTGTCAAGATCGAGCTCGACCTGGGTGGCCGCATTGTAACTGACCTCAGAGACACTGGTGTCCAAATCGGCCTGTGCCAGCCCGTCGCGCACGGCGGAAAATTCCTCCGGCGTGGTGACGACGTCCACTGAGCCGTCGTCATTGACGACCACGTCTTCGGCACCGGCCTCCAGCGCAGCCTCCATCACGGCGTCCTCGTCGGTGCCGGGCTGAAAGCTGACAACGCCTTGCTTTGTGAACAGATAGGAGACCGAGCCATCGGTACCGAGGTTACCGCCATGCTTGGTGAAGGCATGGCGTACTTCAGAAGCGGTACGGTTGCGATTGTCGGTCATACAGTCCACCATTACCGCAACACCGCCGGGACCATAGCCTTCGTAGCGGATTTCTTCATAATTGTCGCCATCCTCGGCGCCAGCGCCGCGTTTGATGGCACGATCGACCGTATCCTTCGGCATATTGGCAGCGAACGCCTTGTCCATGGCCAGCCGCAGACGCGGATTGGTGGCGGAATCGCCACCGCCCTCACGTGCTGCAATGGTGACCTCGCGGATGAGCTTGGTCCAGACTTTGCCGCGCTTTTTGTCCTGGGCCGCCTTGCGGTGCTTGATGTTGGCCCATTTACTGTGTCCGGCCATGAAACCCTCTTCGATGGATGCTATATCAAGTCCTGGTCGCGAATCCTGCCGATGTCAGTGCAGTCGATCCGCAACGGGACATCGCGCGGATGTCGTAACAACCGCGCCGGACCAGGCAGTTTACCATTGTGGCGCGGCAAGGTGCGTGTGCAAAAGGCCAGTCAGCAATGCTGGATTTTGAACATCGCTTTACCGGACCCCACGAATACCGGAGAATTAAGCTGAACCGCGAGCGCATTCATCCTGCTGCTCCACAAATCATGCGGGATCGCATCGCACAACATGCTCGGAGGATTCCTTCTCGTGTCGAGCCAGATGATTTTCGAACACCCCCTGAATGAGCGCATTCGTACCTTCCTTCGGCTGGAGCACCTGTTCGAGAAAGTAGAGTATTTTGCGCCACGGCCGGAACACTGGAATACCCGCGCCGGTATCGAGGGACTGCTCGACATCGTCGTGATGACCGCACGCGCGGATGTCAAGGCGGAATTGCTCAAAGAGATCGATCGTAATTTGTCGACTTTGGCCCGCATCAGCGACCAGCCAGGCGTCGACCCCTCGGCCCTGAGCGGCGTTTTATCGGAACTGGAACAGGCCGCCAGCGGTATTCATGACCTGAAAGGTCCTATCGGAGCGGACGCCCGCGAGAACGAATTTCTCAAGTCCATCTCCCAACGCAGTGCCATTCCCGGCGGAGCCTGCAGTTTCGATCTGCCGGCCTACCATTACTTGCTGACCCAATCAGCAGATGTACGCGCCGAGCGCATGCAGCAATGGCTAGAACCCATGCGACCGGTAAGCAAAGCCATTGGACTGGTACTGTCTTTGGCACGTACCAGCGCCAATCCTCGAAAATTGGTCGCGGAAGGGGCGTTTTTTCAGGAGGCGCTCGACCCGCAGGCGCCAGCGCAGCTGGTGCGGGTTGGCATCGAGCCCGAACTGTCCGTATTTCCAGAGATCAGCGGTCATAAAAACCGCTTCAGCATTCGCTTTCTACATGCGAATGGTGTGGCGCGTCCAAGGCAGCTGCGCGACGATGTCGAGTTCACCCTTACCTGCTGCGTGTTCTAGCCTGTGTATGTTCCGGGGGCTGTTGGCTATCAGCGCTAAGAGATTGCTTTTGAGTCATCGCGACAGGTCAACAAACCCCGGTTCCCGTTTGCACCAGATATGGCCACCACTGACACCATGACCACGATTGTCAATTGCCCAACCTGCGGGCGTTCCGTGCTCTGGGAACCTGCGTCCAGATGGCGGCCGTTCTGCTGCGAACGCTGCCGACTGATCGACCTTGGCGACTGGCTGGACGAGAACCATCGCATTGCGTCTTCCCTGGGAGAGGAATCTGCCGGCTGGTCTGAAGCAGACAGCGGCGAGCCGTCCATTGACGACAGCGATGCGACCGGCGGCGACGCATTGCGCCAACCAAGGCATTAAGGCGATTTCGGTTATCGCTCAACGCCAATGCATACCGATTGCAGATCGCCCGATCCACGCAAGCCTCATCATCACAGGAGCATCCTTAAATGACCCAAACCCCAACTGCCGTCGTCACTGGCGCCTATCGTGGGCTCGGCCTTGCAACCGTCATCCAGCTTGCCGAACGCGGCTATCGCGTGGTGCTGACCGCGCGACGCGACGCCGAGGGCCAAGCCGCGGCCGAGCGCTTAGCCGCGGGTGGGCTCGACGTGCGCTTTCAACGCCTGGATGTTACCGCGCCAGCGTCAGCGCAAGCCCTGCGCGATCATCTGCAGGCCAACTACGGGCGCATTGATGCGCTGGTCAACAACGCCGGAATCTTTCCGGATCCAAGTCCAGACAGCGCTGCTTCGAGCATCCTGGAGGCAGATTTGGAAACCATTCGCGTCAGCTTCGAAACCAATACATTGGCCGCGCTCCAACTATGCCAGCTGCTGATCCCGCTGATGCAAGGCAATGGGCGTGTGGTCAATGTTTCCTCCGGCATGGGCCAACTGAGCGACATGAACGGTTGCTGCCCAGGTTACCGGCTGTCGAAAGTGGCGTTGAACGCGGTCACGCGTATTTTCGCCGACGAACTTCAGGGGACAAAAGTCAAGGTGAACTCGGTCTGTCCGGGTTGGGTACGCACGGATATGGGCGGCCCGAATGCCGAAATCTCGGTGGAGGAGGGCGCTGAGGGCATCGTTTGGGCCGCAACCCTGCCGGACGACGGACCCAGCGGTGGCTTTTTTCGGCATGGGGAGCCGATACCCTGGTAGCAGCTGATGATCCAGGACCGATGCCAGCATCACCCTTGAGCAACTCGACCTCACTGACCATGCCACCTTTGTGGCAACTGCTGTGGATGGCTCTTGCAGGTTCCTTGCTGTACCTGTTTGCCGTCGCGTTGCCGCAAGTACCCTGCTGGGGCCTGCTGGCACTCGTGGCGCTGACCGCCTGGCCGATTTGGGCCTATCGCACCGGCAACGTATTATTCCATCGACGTTTGGTACTGGACGGCGTCGCGTTGCCGCAAGGCCGCTTGCACCGCTGGTTCTGGTCTGGCCATTTGACCCAGGCGCTGGGCGTTTTTTCCGCATTGATACTGGCATCATTGCTGTTGGCTCTGGCCACACTGCTGGATGCCGCACATTGGACCATCCTGGCTTTGGATGGCGTGCTGCTGTCGTTGATCAGCGGACCGATGCAGCGCTGGTTGGCGCTCGAGGTCAATGCCGATCAGGCCGCCCCGCTGGCCCGTCGCTGGCCGTTGATGGCATTGAATCTGATGGTGCTGACGGCTGGCTTTCTAGTCGTCGATTTTGCTCTTGGCAATGCGGATACCCGCGGCATGGCTTGGCATCAGGTCGCAGAACAAGCTTTTTCAGCCGAGGCCGGTGCCACCTGTCCGGTCATTGGTTGGCTCTCCGGCACGCTGGCTGCTGCTCAGGCTCTGTCATGGCACGCCTCGACCCTGGTCATTCCCAGCTTACCGAATCCGGCACTGCAGCTCGCCGCTTGGGCCATCGTGCTGGCCCGGGCCGGATTGCTGGCCTGGCTGTTCACCAATCTACTGCTCGGCGTCAGCGCCCTGGGCGAACGGCGACGCGGCATCCGACGCCAACCGGACGGAACACTGTCGCTGGCTTTTGTCTATACCATCATTGTTCTTGCCATTCCCTATCTGTATGCGACGCTCGAGCTGCGGGACTTCGACCCATCGACACTGGCAAAACCAGCGCGCGAGCTGGTTGAGCGCATCAATCCCTGTCGGCTCGATCCGGCAACGGCAGCATTGAGTCAGCGCCTCGACGCCAGCCTCATGCAAACCAGAGATGCAGCGATCACCGATGCTAACGCGCGCATTGACGATGCGCTGCACGAGCTGTTCGACAAAGTGGAGCAGGGTGTCGACGACTATCTGGACTGGTATTTTACAGTCATCGGAGAATACCAGCGGCTGGCTGCCCTGGCTGTGGGCGACTTTGGCGCGCTGATGAGTGCTGAATTGGAAAAGCGGCTATTTGAAGATACCGGATTCGCCGCTGAACTCGCCGCGCTGCATATGCGCCTCGACGCTGCCCGAGCAGAACACTTGCGCATTGCAGCGGATGCGCTTGGGCATACTGTCGCGCAGAGTTCCGCCAGCGTTTACTGTCTGCCCGAGGTGGTTGACCTAGACGCCCTGGAATGGACCGGCGCGGCTCTCCAACGCGATGCGCTGCACGCATCCACGGCGGCCGGCGCCGGTGCCGCCGCTGGTGCGCTGACCGCCAAATTGCTGGCGAAAAAGACCGGCACCGCCATCACGGCCAAACTCATGGCGAAAAAAAGTGTTCAAACTGCCGCAACTTTGGCCGGCAAGGTCGCGACAAAAAAGGGTGGCAGCCTGCTGCTATCAGCGCTCGGCGGCACCGCTCTGTGCGCGCCAGGCGGCCCTTGGGCATTGATTTGCGGCATTGGTGCCGGCTTCGCCACTTGGTTTGCGGTGGACAAGGTCGTGATTGAAATCGACGAACGGCGCTTTCGCGACCAGATGCGAGCAGACTTGCTGGCTACCATCGAGCAACAGCGCGAACGGCTAGCCGCCCTGTTGCGGACCCAGCAGAGGACGGCGATCGACGCGCAACTGCTGGCATTAGGCAGGTCTCCCGACCCCCGTTTTATACCCGCACGCGATGGTCTGCGAAGCCCAATGGCACCATAACAGCGAGCCTATTGGGAGCGACGAATCGCTGATGGAGCAAAACGCCAACTCTGGCAAAAACCTCGGGTTATTGGGCAGAATTTGTGTTTGCAGACGGGTCCGTTGCGCTGGATCAACGCCCGCTATTGCGCAAACGACAAATTTCGATGACTATTCGTATTAATTCATAAACACAGGCTCAATAAGAAATAGCTAATTGACTGTTAGTCAATACCAGCAGAGCCTTGATAACGACAAAATCACGATAAGAATCAGGGCCAATAAAGGATACAAGCCTAATAACGTCTGCAAAAATGACGTTAGATACCACCATCCCTCCTTATTGTTAGAGAAAACATCAACAACAGGGGGGCCATTATTTACCTCGTTGATTGGTATGATCACGGCCGAAGCGTGATCAGACATCGATCCTCAAACCGCGAAAGTGGTGGAGTGAGTAAACTATGCTGACCTACGACATCCTGATTGTCGGCTCCGGCGGCGCGGGGCTTTATGCCGCGCTGGAATCCCGCCTGCAAGAAAAATTACAAGTGGCGGTCTTGACCAAAGTCTACCCGACCCGCTCCCACACGGGCGCAGCCCAAGGCGGCGTTAACGCGGCGCTCGGCAACTATGATCCGACCGACAGCTGGGAGCAGCACTGGTTCGACACGGTCAAGGGTTCCGACTACTTAGCAGATCAGGATGCGGCCGAGATGATGTGCCGCGAGGCACCGACCGTCGTGCGTGAAATGGAGCATTGGGGAGCGCCTTTTTATCGAACCGATGAGGGCAAGATCGCCCAGCGCCCGTTCGGCGGCGCATCCAAACCGCGCGCCTGTTATGCCGCTGACAAAGTCGGCCACATCATGCTGCACACTCTCTACGAGCAAGGTCTGCGCCATGGCGTCGACTATTTCAACGAATGGTTTGCGCTGAACTTGGTGCATGACGGACAGCGTTGCATTGGTATCAACGCCTTCAGCATCCGCACCGGGCGCATCTACACCATCCAGGCCAAGGCGGTCATCCTCGCCACCGGCGGGCATGGTCGCACCTATTGGACACGTACATCCAATGCATACGGCAACACCGGCGACGGATCAGCGATTGCCTATCGCGCCGGATTACCTTTGAAAGACATGGAATTCATCCAATTCCACCCGACCGGATTGCGGCGCAGCGGCATTCTGGTCACCGAGGGTGCAAGGGGCGAGGGCGGCTATCTGCTCAATGGCGAAGGAGAACGCTTCATGCAGCGCTATGCCCCGGATAAAATGGAACTCGGACCGCGCGATTTGGTCTCCCGTGCCATCGAAACCGAGGTTCGAGAAGGCCGCGGCGGCCCGGATGACGAAGTCTTTTTGGATATCACCCATCTCGGCCCCGAGCGTATCCAGGAGCGTTTGCCGCAGATTCGCCAGCTCTGTATCGAATTCGAAGGCATGGATCCGTTCGAAGAACCGATTCCGATCAAGCCAACCGCGCATTACTCGATGGGCGGCGTGCACACCGATATCAATGGCCTGACTTCCATTGACGGCGTTTATGCCGCAGGCGAAAGCGGTTGCGTCTCGGTACATGGAGCGAACCGCCTAGGCGGCAATTCATTGCTCGATATCCTGGTATTCGGCCGCCGTGCCGGTCAACATGCGATGCAATACGCAAGCAGTGTTGAATTTGCCGAGGTTCCCGATTCGGCACTAACCGAGGCCGAGACCTGCATCAAAGAACTGATGGAAGGCGATGGCAAAGAGACCGTGGCGAGCATCCGTCAGGATCTAGGACGGGTCATGGCCGATAAGGCGGGTATTTATCGTGACGGCAAAGGACTCGCAGAAGCCGTTAATGACATTGAAGAATTACAGCATCGCTACAAGCGCTTGGCGGTCAAGGATCGCAACACGGTCTTCAATACCGACATGCTTGCCGCGCTCGAACTGCGCAACATGCTGGCATTAGCAGAGCTGATCGCCCTGGGAGCCTTGCAGCGCACCGAATCCCGCGGAGCCCACTCGCGGGAAGATTATCCCGAACGTGACGATCAAAACTGGCTGAAGCATACGATGGCAACCCTGGGTGCGGACGGCCGCCCCAACATCAGCTACGAATCCGTCGCTATCACCAAGTTCAAGCCTGAGGCGAGAACCTATTAATAGAAGGGCCGAGGGTGGTGCGGCTTCCCCCATCTGCCCCTTCTTCAGCCAAGCCGAAGACGAGTCTTGGAGGACATCATGGTAACCGAAAAAATCATTCCCAAGCGGGAGAGCATGCAGGCCAATATCCGTATCCAGCGATTTACGCCGGGCCGGGATCGCTCTCCATACTACGACAATTTCAGCCTCGAGGTGGATACCGGCACGACCATACTTGCCGCATTGCATGCCATCAAAGACGAACAGGACAGCAGCCTGACCTTCCGCGCCTTTTGCCGATCGGCAATTTGCGGCTCCTGCACGGTGCGGGTCAATGGGCGCTCGGTGTTGGCTTGTTCCACACAATTGCTGCCGATTCTGAAGGATTTTCGCAAAGGCTCCGTCACCATTGAGCCGATGGCGAATCTGCCGGTATTGCGCGATCTAGTCGTGGACATCGACCCCATCCTGGAAAAGCTTTCCAAGATGCATCCCTATCTGGTCGAAAACCCCGAGCGCGTCCCCGAGGCCCTGGAACGCGAATCGCTGATGAGTCAGGAAGAACTCAACGAGTTCGACTACATGACCGATTGCATTCTCTGCGGCGCTTGCTATTCGGCTTGTTCGTCGGTGAAAGCCGACGGCACCTATGCTGGACCATTGACCATTGCCAAAGCCTACCGCTTCTCGGTGGATGTGCGCGATGACTTCCGCGGTACGCGGAATCAGGCGGCTGTTGATCAAGGACTCTGGTCGTGCGTGCAATGCCGTAAGTGTATCCGGGTCTGCCCAAAGGACACGCGACCGGCAGACAGCGTGCGGCGCGCGCGCAAATTGACCATCGACGACGGCATTCAGGACACCCCGGGCTCGCGTCGCGCCAAGGCCTACACAGCAGACATCGAGCGCTACGGCCAGGTCAATAAACCCATGCTTCCGGTTGTGGTATTTGGTACACGCGGTTGGGACGCCATTGAGGCGGCCGAGGCCGGGTTGAGAAAGCACAATATCAAACCAACGCGCGAGGTTTGCACCCTGGACGGCAAAGACGGCGCCGCGAAGGTGTTTGAAAAAGTTCGCGAAGTTGAGCAGCAGAAACAGGAGGACAAACCATGAGCAGTCCCATTATCGATGCAAGAAACGTAGTCGGCGATTTATCCGGACAACCCATTCCAGACGGCCCGGTGGCCATTCCATCTGACGACGGTCGGCTGCACTATGCCTTTTACTCCGGCTGTTGCTTCCAGGGAGCTGACGCCCGCTTTTTCGACATTCTCTGCCAGGTGTTCGATAAGGTAGACGTTGACCTGCACCTGATGGAGCAAGCGGTATGCTGCGGTGCTGGTGTTGTCGAGGAGCGCTCCGAACTCGCGTCGCTTGCGGTCAACGCCCGCAATATGGCCGTTGCAGAACGTATGGGGCTGCCCTTTTTCACGCCCTGCTCAACCTGTTTCAACGTTATCTCCAATGTGCAAAAGCGTTTAAACGAAGATAAAGCGTTGTTTGATCAGGTCAACGAGATTCTGGCCGTTGACAACATCGAGTACAAGGGCGAGGCCAAACTGACTCATACCCTATACATCCTTGCCCAGGATGTCGGTCTGCAAAAGCTCGCCGACCGTGTTACTCATCCGCTGCACGGTCTGCGTGTCGGCTCCTTCTACGGTTGCCACACCCGCAATCCGGCAGATATACAGGGTTACGAGTCTTCTGATAACCCGACCTCTCTAGAGGATGTGCTGCAGGTGCTCGGCGTAGAGATCGTCGATTATGAAACCCGCAACGACTGCTGCGGCTATCATGCCGCTTGGCCCAACGTCGAAATGTCGAAAACCATGACCGGCAATGTGCTTGAAGGAGCGCACAAAAAAGACGTTGACCTGATGGTCACCTCCTGCCCGCTGTGTTTCAAAAACCTTGATGGCGTTCAACCCAAAGCGCTGGCAGGAAAGGATTTCCAACTGCCCGTGCTGTATCTGCCGGAACTGGTCGGTTTAGCCTGCGGAATGAGCTCAGGCGATATGATGCTGGACTTCCACGCAGTCCCCGTCAATGTTCGGCTCTAATCCCCGAAAGGATTTCTGAACGTCACTCCCTTCGCCCTGAGAGTGCAGCAAAGCTGAGATACAAGCCCAGCATGCACTCGATGGGATAAAGCCATGAGCCCATCGGAGAATGGGTTCATGAACTGCTGCTCTGCTGTTCTTTCCCGCCGCCGTTTTTCCATCCTGTCAACGCGGATCATGACCTCGGCACGCCTGGCGTATGCCGACATCAGGTCAATCGCGCCAGTTGCCGATGTCCGCTTGACCTACCCAATCGACGCTGTCGGCTTTGGACAACGGACCCGGCCGAGAACCTGGGTTTTCCTGTTCATGCTCCCACCGCATCTGTAAAACCAGAGGGGGCTGCCTTCAAAGAATGTAAGGATTCACCGCAGAGACGCAGCGTGCGCAGAGGGGCCAAGGCGCCTCGCCCGCAAGCGGACCTTGACCAGCCGTGGCAGCCGGTCGGCGCAGGAGCCCGCTTAGGGCGACCCGGCACATGATGCCAGCAGAGCGGACGCGAGCGCCGCGCCTTTCCCGGGAGAAAGGCTGTAGGCTACTGTCTTCTCGACAAATGAACTGAAGATACCCCAGGGTGCAACCCGCCCAGCGCGACTTGATCGGGATTGGGATCGGGATCGGGATTGGGATCGGGTCGGGATCAAAAAGACATAACATTAGGCGTCAGAAACCTGATGGTTGCTGGATAGATGTTTGCTGGGCGCTGCCTTCAAAGAATATGAATCAAACTTCATTCTGGTTGAATGGCTGAACATTCTACGCAGGCAGCACCTAAACCAGACCGCTGCAAGAGCCTACAGCGAAATAAAAAAGAGCATTCCCAGGATTTGAGATCTGGTCTACGATAATCGTCATAGACGACCGCTATGATTGATAGCAATCATAAAATTATCTTTGCTTGGGCAAACCAAGCAACTCGGCGGGGTCCCATGAACGTACAATCCACGGGTGCAAACCTGTTGCGCCCGTTCCTTATCGGCATCATGGCACTTTCGTACCTCGCGCACGCTGCCTCACCGGATCAGACATCCGACGCCCGTGCCCAAGATCAGTTTGACGACCTGATCGCCCTCACCCAACAGCAGGGCCGGATTCCGGTAATTGTACAACTTGCCGTGGAAGGCCCGATGCCTTCCGCCGCCATGAGCGCAACGACTTTCCCAACACAGGCTCCGGAGCATCGCGCAGCCATGCTGGAGCAGCGTCAGCGCAATACGGCGCAAGCGCAATCCCAATTTGCCGCCCGCATCGGCGCGACCTCCAGCGATCTAAAGCGTTTTCGCTACCTACCCCTGGCGGCGATGACCGCCGACCGGCAACAACTGGAGGAGCTCCGGAAGATGCCAGCAGTTGTCGGTATTCAGCAAGATCATGCGCATTTCATCAACCTCGACTCCAGCCTGCCGGTGGTTGGTGCAAACAATGCGCATGCCTTGGGTTGGGACGGACTGGACCAGGTCGTCGCTATTCTCGACACGGGCGTGGATAGCAGCCATCCGATGCTCGCCAACACTATCATCGCCGATGCAGCTGCTTGCTTTTCCGGCACCAACAACCCCGAGGCAACCTCTTTTTGCAACACGGCCATTGCCGCCTGCACCGACGCCGATGGCGAAACCATCGATCGCTCGGCTTGCGGTGTCGGTGCAGCCGAGCCCTGCAGCAACGGCAGATGTGGCCATGGCACCCACGTCGCCGGCATCGCGGCTGGCAATGGTACATTCACCGGCGTCGCTCCAGCCGCCGGTATTATTCCGATCCAGATTTTCGTCGAGCACGACTATGATGGCGACGGTTATATTGATCTTGTCGCCTACGATTCCGATATCATTTTAGGCCTGGAGCATGTGCTTGCACTCAGCAAACATCTTGACATCGCCGCAACCAACCTGAGCATCGGCGGAGATCTGTTTTTCTCTACCGCGCATTGCGATTCGGTCAATTCTGCTGTCAAATATGCCATCGACCAGCTTCGCGAGGTGGGCATCGCCACCGTTATCTCCGCTGGAAACAACAATTCTTCCAATGGAATCACCGCGCCCGGCTGCATTTCCACTTCCGTTAGCGTCGGTTCGACAACTGATTACGACGAACTCTCCTGGTTCTCCAATGAATCCCCCGCATTGACCCTGCATGCCCCGGGCAGCGATATCATCTCGGCTATTCCCGGTGGCGATTTTGGCAGCGCAAGCGGCACATCAATGGCAGCGCCGCATGTGACCGGTGCGATGGCATTGTTAAAACAAAAGGCAGCGGCTCTCGAAGTCGAGATCGAAGTAAACCATCTTGTTTCGGCTTTGCAGCAGACCGGCGCCGAGATAAGCTACGGGCTCTTTCAGGTGCCGCGGATACAGGTGGATGCCGCGCTTGATGAAATCGATCAAACACCTCCGCTGACCATCATTCTGGATAATGAACTCAATCGCGACAGCATGGACGTGCTGTCCGGCTCGTTGTCGGAGGTTGCCACCGTTTTCGCCTACGGCGGCGCTGCAGATCAGGGCATCGAGCCGGCGCAGAACATCGTTCGCTTCACGCCGGATGTTCCAACAGCAGGTATCTATCGGGTCTCTGCCATCTGGCCGGTCCAGATTGAAAACGGCTCGGCGATTCGTGTCAGCATCGCACATGAGCAGGGAGTCGACGTGCAATATATTGACCAGACCGATGAAGACGGCGCTGGGCTTTGGCACGAGCTGGGCTCATACCAATTCGCAGCCGGAACACAGGCATACGTTGAATTCTCGGATGAACTCGGCGGTCATGTCATCGCCGATGCGGTTCGCTTCGAGCATGGGGCGGCGCCAATTCAGATTGCGACCTCGACTCTGCCAGGAGGCAATGTCGGTACAGCCTATAACGCACAGCTGCAGGCCACCGGCGGCGTGCCTCCCTATTCCTGGAGCATTCTGTCCGGCTCATTGCCTGCTGGACTTGCCCTGCAGAACTCGAGCGGTGAAGTATCAGGTATGCCGACGGTTGCAACCGAGCAGACCTTCACCGTCTCCGTCATCGACAACTTGGGCATCGCCGTCTCCCGTGCATTTTCCATCCGCATCATTGACGACACACGCCTGCTTCTAGAAGAGGACTTCGCCAACGGCATACCGGCTGACTGGACAATCATTGACCAGGGCGCCATGGACGCACCCTCCGCCTGGACCGTAAACGACGGCGTACTATCGCAATCAAGCAATATCTACGGTGGCGTTGTCAATGCAAGCAGTCTACCCAAGCCCGGTACTTATCTGCGTTACGACGCAGGCACTGTCTGGTCCGACTACACCCTGAGTCTTGCGCTGCGCTCGGACGACGACGATGCGCTAGGTGTCATGTTCCGCTTAGCCGACAACAATCACTATTACCGCTTCTCCTGGGATAGGCAACGCGGTTATCGCAGACTGGTAAAAAATGTCGGTGGAAAGTTCACGCTATTGGCCCAGGACTCGGCGCAATACACACAAGGGCAGACCTACCAACTCGAAATCCGGGCACAGCGTGATCTCATCGAAGTGCGAATCGACGGCGTCCTGATCTTCAGCGTCCACGACAACAGCATTGCACAGGGCAGCATTGCCCTGTACAGCTGGGGAAATGAGGCGACCTTTGTTGACGACATTCGAGTAGTGCGGATCTTCGAGACCGCCAACAACGTGCCGATCCTGGCCAATCTGACGGCGACACCGGCGATCATCTCTGACAGAGAAACCACCCGGCTCAGCGTGTATGCCATCGACCCGGACTATGGTCCAAATCCAGACCTAACCTACCAGTGGACGATTCCGCCGGATAGCGGCACCCTGGATGATCCCTTCAGCGCAACCCCGATCTTTACCCCGACGGATGTCTCTTCCAATACCGATTACCAATTCGAGGTCGAGGTTTATGACGGCGAATCGGTGATCAGCGGCAGTATGGATATGACCATCATTGACGCCGGTATCACCTCGGGACAGTTGCTGCTGCAAGAACACTTCGATACCGGTATGCCTGCTGGCTGGAGCATTGTTGACGAAGGCACGCAAGACGCGCCATCATCCTGGACCGCGAATGCTGGTCTACTGCAGCAATTGAGCAATCTGTACGGAGGTCTGGCGGGTACATCAGCTGGGTTCCAGCTGCCTAAACCCGGTACCTATCTGTATTACGAAGCCGGCACCGCGTGGAGGCATTACACCACGCATCTCAGCCTGCGCTCAGACGATGACGATGCCCTGGGCCTGATGTTCCGCATGGTCGATGCGAACAACTACTATCGTTTTTCCTGGGACAAGCAACGCGGTTATCGCAGACTGGTCAAAAAGGTTGGCGGGACGTTCAGCCTACTAGCGCAAGATGAGGTGGTGTATGAAACAGGACGCACCTATCAATTGGATGTCCTGGCACAGAATGATCTGATTGAAGTACGCATCGATGGTGAGGTTGTTTTCAGTGTGCAAGATGCCAGCTTGGCGCACGGTAGCATTGCCACCTACAGCTGGGGAAACGTCGGAGCGGTGTTTGACGACATCATTGTCGAGGCAATGTAAATCGGTTCCATCCAACTGCCATCTGGGTGGTGCCGGCGTAGAATGTTCAGCTATTCAACCAGAATGAAATTTGATTCATATTCTTTGAAGGCAGCGCCCAGCAAACATCCGCCCAGCAAACATCCGCCCAGCAAACATCCGCCCAGCAAACATCCGGTTTCTCACGCCCTGATGTCATATCTTTTCGATCCCAATCCCGATCAGGTCGCGCTGGGCGGGTTGCACCCTGGGGTATCTTCGGTTTCATCTGTGGAGAAGACAGTGGCCTACAGCCTTTCTCCCGGGCAAGGCGCGGCGCTCGCGTCCGCTCCGCTGGTATCCTCTGCCGGGTCGCCCTAAGCGGGCTCCTACGCCGAGCGGCTCCCACGGCTGGTCAAGGTCCGCTCGCGGGCGAAGCGCCTTGGCCCCTCTGCGCACTCTGCGTCTCTGCGCTGAATCCTTACGTTTTTTGAAGGCAGCACCTTGCTATCTAGGCTCCAAGGCTGAAAGATCATTGCTTCAATCGGCGAAAAGAGATTGCATCTATTATGGCTGTTTTCGACTACTGGGTGCGGTCTCAACCTACTGTGCATCAGGAAGAGACACATGACGCAAGCGATAGAATCCCTTCAAGCAGCAGGTCCGACACCAAGGCGATTGCCGCAGAGAAACAGGCCAACTGGCGCTAGATACTGGTTCGCCTTCGCCAAGCGGCAACCCGCCCATAGTCGCTCTATGGGCGAATTGCCGCAACGTCGATGCCGAACAAGAAAATCACATTATTCTGAAGCCCAACCCCGACTACTTTCGCAATTTCTCCACTTGGGAACCAGTTGATGGACGCGTGCCTTACTCCAGTTCCTAATCCCTGTGCCCTATGGTCGTACGTCGAGTCCAGGCCAAATACGCCAGCGCCAAAAGACCGAATAGGATCGTTGCCACGGTAATGGCTCCACGATCCATCAGACCAACGAACATGCCTGACCTGAAATCGACGGTGGAGAAAGACAAAGCGGCTGCCACCGCGATCTCTCGCAAACCAAGATTTCCTGGTGTGATGGACAGCATCCCCAGAATGGTAATCAGCGGGATCAAAACAAAGTAGGCCAGAACGGGTGGATATACGCCGAGAACATGGAAAATGATCCCGTACTGAACCCCGAGAACAGCAAACTGGCAAGCAATCAGGGCAAACAAAATCAGCGTCAGTACAGCGCTGTTTTGCAGCTCGTTCAATCCACGAACAAGCTCGCCGGCCAACCCCGATAGCGGTTTTGGCACCCGACCGGCGAATTTTCCGGCAAAGAATACAATCAATACACTGCCGAACAACATCAAGGCGAATACAAAAAATAGAACAAAATTCGCCTGTTTTACCTGTGCTATGTGGGCAAGGCTAATGCTAAACACGATGATTCCGAGGAATCCGGAGGCTGCAAAAGTCAATAGAATTCGCAATAACTGCAGGCCCGCGAGGGCGCTGTAGGAAAGATCGTGCCATTTCTTGAAATAGTAAAATCGATACAACATACCGGCCTTGAACGGCGAGTAATTCAACAAGGCTCCAGCGATCACCAGAGCGACATTCTCCGACAACCTGATGCTGGCACAGAGACGCTGCAACGGAAAATGGAACTGCGCCGCAACAAGCACCCAGGACAACAGGTAACACGCGATCAATGCAAAGAGCGTCCAACCTTGATCGCCGCGCTTTTGCCATTCGGCAATAAGATGCGAAAATTCCGACGCATTGGTGACAATGAACTGGGCAACAAAACCCAGGGATACCAAGGTAAGCGCCCATTTCAACAAGGACTTTATGCGTTGCACTTGTTGTTGGCTCGGTACCGTCCGTCTGCCGGAGTCGTTGGTTTGCGACGCTGCAATCATGCTGTAACTCCGATCAGAATCCCGATTAACGGAATTTGGTTTTCAATTCATCCCTACAGAGACTTCGGTCCTGGCCGGTCAATACCTTGAGTCGAAGCACCCGGTTGATGAACCATCGCAGATATCGTTGCGCCATCTTATGGCCTTCGCGCAATAACTTACGCCAAAATAAAGCAGGGTAGCGACCTTGCGCCATCAGTGTGCGCCGGGTTGATAACTCGAGGTAAAAAGCAGCCAGTTTTTCAGCCCTGAGGATTCGACCATAGCCGGAATTGGGTCCGTGCAAGATGGGCGTATGCATACCTTGGGTACGCAGCAGGTCGGAAAACGGATACGCGAACTCGCCGTAGACTAAAGCCTCGCCTTCCGACTCAATCAGTTCTTTATCGGTGATTTGGTGCACGGCAATTTGTCCGCGTTGTTGCATTGCGCACATGGCTCGCGCTCCTGAATCGGAGCGAGCAATCGCTATACTGATTCCTGTCTTGGTGAAGCGTGTGCTCTGCATCCAGGAGTCACCGACCACAAGATCGGCCAAGAAATTGGTGTGATTGATGCATACAAAACATCTGGGGGTATTGAAATAACGGTCAAACGCCACTTGATACTTCAAATTGGCGCGGCGATCCACCTGGACTTCTTGATTCGGCGCGAATTGTAAACGCAGTTTGCCGATCTGATCCCCACCCCGAAAGGCAACATCGGTAAGCCCATCCGGATCGAGGTTCAAATAGGTGGCGATGGCCCGCAGACTGTGCCGCGAGTATTGCCAGGCACACAATAGACCAATAGTAAACACCAGTCGTTTTCGCAATTCTGGTCGCAGCCTTGATAGATAATTGTAGACTCCTTCAAGCTGGCAAGGAATTGCCACAAGTGCAATGCGTTCATCATATCGCTCGAGCAACGAAATCGTCGCTTGCAAATTAATGTTGTGATAAATCGAACCTGGTAACCTATCCACTTCTTCCACAGATCGAATCAATCTTGGTTCATATTCCAAACCAGTTATATGAACGATTGAGATAACCCCATCGGCGATGTCTGCGGACAACAGGTAGCGGATAGCTTCCTTGATCAAGCCGCCCGAACTTGCTCTTTTATTGCGCTCCGCATCCGTGCTTTGTGCGAGATATATGGCTTTGATCAAGCCCAAGGGACTCATTGGAGCAGTGGCAAAGACAAATTGGTGTAATCTTTGATAATCCACCGCAATTGCCGGACAGACGCCGGCAGCTTGCATGCCGCCGTTGCTCGCGGGTTGATAGATTTGCCATTCCGGGCTCAGTTCTAGAGACACCGATGGATCGGCTGCACAGCAAGCACCACAGGCTATACACATGCCAGAGGCTCGTACGTCACGAAGATCGGTGGCTTCGGTCATTGTTGCAACTAATGATGTAGTTTAACGGTTCATGACACATATTCTGATCTGCAACCAGCATGGCGAGAATCGCGGTGACGAGGCTGCGATGCGCGCCATGCTTGCAGCCTTTGCCAAGGCCATTCCGAACGTGACCTTTACCTTGCTGTATCAATTCCGCGATCCCAGTCTCAGGCTTCACTATCAGGAGCCGGTGCAGGCCCTGCCCATCGTATTGCCAGCAACTACCTATTTGCGCGGTGGACTTTTTACCCTGTGCAAAGCCCTGCGCATCAACGCAGGGTTCTTATTGCCAGAGGCATTGCGCCGCATTATCGCGGCTTATGAGCGAGCGGATCTCGTGGTATCGGCTCCCGGCGGGCCATATTTCGGCGATTTGTACGCGGGCCATGAGCTTGCCCATTGGTGGTATATACTGCTCGGGCGATTACATGAAAGGCCGTTGTTTCTTTACGCCCCGTCAGCTGGGCCTTTTAAGAAATGCTGGCTCAATCCAATCCGACGCTGGCTGTTTCACGCGTTTGATATGCTCACCGTGCGGGAAGAAATTTCTGCACAACATATTCGCCAGCTCCTCGGCAGCGATACCCGGATTGAGGTCACCGCAGATTCGGCGATACAGTCATCGTTTTCTCCATATCCCCGAGACCAGTATTTTAGCGATGCCAAGGCTGCTCTTCGGGAACATTCCCTTATTGCCGTTTCATTAAACGATTACCACTATCCGGGGAGTAGAAATCCGGCAGAGATGAAAGCAAAGTACAATAGGGTGATGACCGCTTGCTTAAATTATCTAGCTGGAAAAACAAATGCACATTTCTTATTCTTTCCCCAACTTTACGGCGCTGTGCACAGCGATGTGAATTATCTATTAAATATGGGAGAAAGTCTCGCTCCCGAGCTGAGCTGGGAATTGGTCAATCCGGCATTGGATTCCACCATGCAACGACGCTTATTCGCGATGTGCAATCTGCATGTTTCAAGTCGCTATCATCCGGCTATTTTCGGTTTCTCTGCTTTGGTTCCAGGCATTTGTATCTATTATGAGCATAAAGCGCTGGGGTTTATGCAACAATTGGGCCTGGATCGCTTTACTTTCGATATATGGGATATCCGCCAGGAGGATCTGAAATTCGCAATAGATGAATTATTCGACACGCGCGAGGAGTTGGTGCTTCGGTTGCGGCAGCGCCTGCCTCTACTTCAACACAAGGCTCAAAGGACAACAGAACTTGCGATTAAACTGCTGAGCACTTCCCCAAGGCGATGATTCCACTATGCCAGCCAGGATGATTCGATATGGATGATGAACGGTTAGGATATGCTGGTTTGGTGAAAGGGTTTTGCCCAGCAGACCATGAAACAACATCCGACAAGGGAACTGCAAACTCTTCTAATTGGCCAGCGCATCCAATAAGCGCTGGTGAATGCCTTGGAAGCCGCCGTTGCTCATCACCAACACCTGATCCCCAGCAGCCGTGTCGGCTGCGACTGCATCGACGATATCATCCACCGCCTCGGCGATCACCAGCCGATCGCCGACGCCAGCCAGAGCCTTCGCCGCATCCCAGTCCAGGTCCGGCGGCACAAACAGATACACCTGGTTCGCATCTTTCAGGGAGCCAGCGAGGGCTGCGGCATGTGCGCCCATGCGCATGGTATTCGAACGCGGTTCCAACACGGCAATAATGCGCGCCTCGCCAACCCGGCGACGCAATCCGGCCAAGGTGCTGGCAATGGCGGTGGGGTGATGGGCAAAATCGTCGTAGATACGCACACCGCGAACTTCTCCGCGCAATTCCATGCGCCGCTTGACTCCACGAAAGCGCCCGAGCGACTCGCTGCCCTGCTCCGGCATAATGCCCACATGCGCCGCCGCGGCAAGCGCTGAGAGCGCATTTTGCACATTATGAGCGCCGGTTTGTTCCCAATGCACATGACCCACGAACTGACCCTGATGCAATACCCTAAATTGCGAACCGTCTTCGGACAATAATTCAGCGGACCAGTCGGCAGACCGGCCAGCGGACCAATCGGCGTCAGGGTCGCCACTGCCGCCGCCGATGGACTCTGTTCGCGTCCAGCAGCCCATTGCCAAGACCTCGTCCAGAGTTTGTTCGCGATGCGCATGCACAATCAGCCCGGTGCTGGGCACGATGCGTACCAGATGATGAAACTGCCGCTGGATCTGCCCGATAGTATCGAAAATATCCGCGTGATCGAACTCCAGATTATTTGCAATCAGGGTGCGTGGACGGTAATGAACGAACTTTGATCGCTTGTCGAAAAAGGCCGTGTCATACTCATCCGCCTCCACAACAAAATGCTGCCCGCCACCGAGTCGCGCGGATTGTCCGAAGTCCATGGGCACGCCGCCGATCAGAAAGCCAGGATCAAATCCGGCGTCGTGCAACAGCCAGGCCAGCATGCTACTGGTTGTGGTCTTGCCGTGGGTGCCGGCCACCGCAAGTACATGGCGTTCGGCCAACAGATGCTCCGCCAGCCATTGCGGACCGGAGACATAGCGCAGACCTGCATCGAGCATGTACTCCACGGCCGGCATGCCGCGTTTCATGGCATTGCCAACCACCACAACATCCGGTGCCGGTTGCAGATGCGCCGCGTCATAGCCCTCCATCAGCCCGATACCCGCAGAGCGCAATTGCGTGCTCATGGGTGGATAGACATTCGCATCAGAGCCGGTCACCTGATGCCCAAGCGCACGTGCCAGCAATGCAATGCCACCCATGAAGGTGCCGCAGATACCGAGAATGTGCAAATGCATATCAGCTTGCTCCCTGGGTTAATCCGCCAACCAGAAGAAATGACAAGGAATAGAAAACGACCACGATGATCGCACCCTGAATCAGCTTGATGTCGAAGGCGTTACGGAGAATGTGTGCGCCGATTGCAACACTCCAAGCAAGCAGCGCGATAATCATCAATCCAGCCAAAACCAGTTGCTCGCTGTCGGAGGCGTTTGGGCCAGCTAAACCGACCGGCACCAACAGCAGGATGCCGATTAGGGTATCGGCACCGACCAAGGCAGTCGCCGTCTGTAGAAATCGCGGCAATTTGCCGGTCAACTTCAGACCCAGATGCAAAGCCCCGAGCATCAATAGCAAATCCAGCGACTTTTGTCCGATGCTTGCCCACAAGTTCGCCCCTGCGGTGATCGACAACAGCACACCGCCGAGCAGGCCAACGCCCAGCATCAGCGCCAACAACACCGGCGATGCCGGCAAATCCTGGGGTTTGCGCTGAAGCAGGCTGAGCTCGATGAAAAAATGAACAATGGCAAGCAAAATAGAAGTCCGCGGCTTAGAGAATTGGCCGGCCATGATACCGGTCGGTCGTCACAATCGGCAAAGGGGATCGTGGATGAGTCTTCAGATCCGGCTCAGGACGGATTCGACTCAGGGCGGTCTCGACCGCCGAACGCCATACGGCAGGACCGCCGCCGCCAACATTGCCAAGGCTCCCAGCAATACCGGTAGATTTCCCCAGCGCGAAAATGGCGTTGATCCGCTACGCGGCTGAATGTCCGCGCTGCAACTGCCGCGCACGAAGGATGCAAGCGACTCGATGATCTGCCCCCGGTGATCGATGATGGCAGAAATGCCGGTGTTAGTGGCGCGCACCAACGCACGAGCATTTTCCAACGCGCGAAGGCGCGCGAACTCGAGGTGCTGATGCGGGGCCAAAGAGTCCCCGAACCAGGCATCATTGCTGACATTGATCAAATAGGCGGCCTGCGGCAAAGCCTCGCGTACCTGTTCTGGGAACACATCCTCATAGCAAATCGATACCCCTGCCCAATGCTCTCCCACACGCAGTAAAGGTGGTTTCCGCCCAGCACTGAAGTCGGACATGGGCACTTCGAACCAGTCGATCAACGGCCGAAGTTGCGCCTTGAAGGGCAGATACTCGCCAAAGGGTACCAGATGCCGCTTGTAATACTGGTCCCGAGCACGGCCAAGGCTGATCAGGCCGTTATAGTACTGCTGATGATTTTCCATAATCGGTATACCGATGACCACCTCAGCGCCCTCGGCCCGGGCGGTCTCGCCCAAGGGTTCGATCAGGCCCTGCTCGACCTGGTGCAGGAAATCCGGCACAGCCGTCTCCGGCCAGACGATCAGATCGCTGTCCCAATTGTCGCGGGTCAATTCGAGGTAAATTCGTAATGTCGGCAGCAGGCCATCGGGGTTCCATTTAATGCTCTGCTCGACGTTGCCCTGCACCAGGGTTGCACGGATCGGCGCCCCCATTGGCGCAGTCCAATCCTGATGCTGCAAGGCACCGCCAGCCAATAAGAGTAACAGAATGCCAGCCATCGCGGCAGAACGGGCAATGCCGCGCGCATGGACCGCAACCCAGAGCAACCCGGCACAGAAGGCCACCGCAAGGCTCAGCCCATGCACCCCGAATAATGGTGCCAAGCCAGCCAGCGGCGCCCCGATCAATGGCAGAGCATGAATCTGCCCGTTGCCGGCCAACAGCCATGGAAAGCCGGTGAACAGCCAGCCGCGCAGCCACTCGACCAACACCCAAATCGCCGGAAAAATCAACAATGGCCCGGCCCAGCGCCAGGTTCCGGTCAATGACTGCAAGCGCTGAATCAGCCAAGCCGCGAGCGCATAGTAAAGCGCTAACACCGCCACCAGCAATAACATCAGCCCATTCGCCACCGGGCCGGGCATATTCCCGAATTCATCGAGACTGATCCGAATCCAGGAAACGCCAAACCCGAACAAGCCAGCACCGAACAACCAGCCCAGCATCAACAGCGCGCGCCCCCGCTGGCCCTGCACCGTTTGGTAATACATGGCCAGCGCCAATATCGCCATCGGCCAGAGCCCGAAGGGTGCAAACGACAACACCATCGATGCACCGCTGGCAAATGCCAGCAGCGCCGCCACAGCGAAAGGTACAGGGCGGTTTTTCCAGGACATCAAGGTTCTTATCGAATACATCCGGATCGAAAGGAAAGACCGAAAATCGCGCCCGCGCGGATCGACAGGGTCCGCTCAGTCGTAGCGCTGATCCTTCCAGCGTCGCAATGCGGTGAACACCGCGGTGGGATCATTGAGCCTATTGCCGGCAAACTTCTCCGCCGCCGAGATCACGGCAGGCTCCCCAGTGCGCAGAAACGGATTGGTCGCAAGCTCCAGCGCCAATTCAGACGGCACCGTTGGTTGCTGGGCCTGGCGCTGACGTTGCGCTCGAGCGGTACGCTCGGCCAGCGCCGGGCTGGTCGGCTCCACCCAGGCCGCAAAGCCCAGATTGGCCAGGGTATACTCGTGCGCACAGTAACACAGGGTGCGTTCCGGCAATGCGCTGATCCGGCGCAACGATGCGGCCAATTGCTCGAAGGTGCCATCGAATACCCGACCGCAACCGGCCGCAAACAGAGTATCGCCGCAAAAGAGCGCATCCCCGGCACGATAGGCGATATGAGTCGCTGTGTGTCCGGGAACTTCCATCACCTGGAAGCGGCTGTCGATACCGGGAATGGCGACCTGGTCGCCTTCGCCGACCACCCGAGTTGCGCCCTTGATGCGCGCATCCGCTGGTGCGATGACCTGTGCGGCAGGCCATTGCGCCAACAAATCCGGAATGCCGCCGGTGTGATCATAATGATGATGGGTGATCAGGATCGCGGACAACGCCAAAGCCTCGGCATGCAGTCGCTCGATCACCGGGTCGGCATCGCCGGGATCGACCACGGCCGCGACGCCGCTTGTGCGCAACAGCCAAATGTAATTATCGTCAAAAGCTGGGATCGGCTCGACGTCAAGCATATTGATTTCCTCGGATAACCAATTGGCGAGAAACAGGCTCGGCGGAGTAGGCAGAGGTTATCGTCGAGGCGCGCATGCCAAAAGTAAAGGCCAGCGTTGAAGCTGGCCTTGGATATGCCCCGGCGGTGCCGAGGCATTTGCCCTTGGTGAGGGCTGTTGGCTCACGGTTGTGAGATACGTCTTTAACATATAAAATAGCTGAAGTTTTGCATCTTAACAAGCCGAAATCATGTCGATTTCGATGCAAACCGACAAACGGTCGATCAATCCCTGGTGCGAATCGAAACGGGCACCTGCCGCGCATTGCCCTCGGCGCCGGCAACCGATGTCATTTTCCTGGATCGCGGCTTTGCCCGGCGCTTGCCTTTGAGCTCGAATCGATGAGTCTCCAGGCGCCATTCGCCCTGCGTGGCCTTCAGGATCAAGCAGGACGGTCCGCCATAGGTACGATCGCGCCCGGCGGCACCGGGATTCAGTACCCAGGGCAGGGCATCCTGATCGATGGTCAGCCGATGGCTGTGACCATAAACAATGGCGCGCGCCCGCGGATACCTGTGGCGCAGATGGGCATGGCGCCCGGCCGCGGCCAGCTGATGCCCGTGCACCACGACCAGATTGCCGCCGGGCAATTCCACCACCAGCTGTTCCGGCAGCTTATCCAACAGATTCTGCTCGCCGTCCGGCCATTTACGGGGAATATCGTTATTGCCGCACACGGCATACACATGGCCGGAACGCGGTTGCAGTTGCCCCAGGATACCGGCATGGCCGATATCGCCGCCATGCACGGCAAGATCGCAATCGCACACCAGCTCTTCGATACGGGAATCGAGTTTGCCATGAGTATCCGCCAGGATCGCAACCCGCATCATGACCGCCAAACGTGCATCGACAGCAGGGCATGGCGGCCGCGGCGCATATCCATCCGCTGCCCATTGGCCATATCGGCGCTTGTTGCTGGCGGTAGCATCAGGCTGCCTAATGCGAATCCATGGTCAACACCAGCTTGCCCTTGGTGCCGCCAGCCTCGATGCGTCGATGCGCCTCAGCGGCACCGGCGAGCGAAAAGGTCTCGCCGACATACACCTGCAGCTTATTCTGATCGAACCAATCGCCGCAGCGCCGCAGGATCGAGCCCTGGTAGGCCATGGCATCGGGCAGATTGCGCAATTGCGGCGTCAACATCAGCTCCAGACTGATGCGCAGATTGCGATTGCGGGCCTCTTTCAGATCCACCGGCCCCGGATCGAGAATGCTCACCAGATCGCCATAGACGGCCATGGCAGGAATGGTGTGTCGAAACACCTCGGGACCGACGGTATCGAAAGCAACGTCCACACCGGTACCGCCGGTCCAGTTGGCAATCGCGCCGACCAGATCTTCTTCACGATAATTGATCGCGCATTCCGCCCCCAGGGCATGCACATAGTCAGCCTTGTCCGGGCTGCTGACGGTGGCCGCAACGCGCGCCCCGGCCAGGCGGGCGAGTTGAATGGCCACATGCCCGACGCCGCCGGCGCCGGCATGAATCAGCACCGTCTGGCCTTCATGCAGCCGCGCGCGATCGTACAGAGCCTCCCAGGCCGTAATCAGCACCAGCGGCGCCGCGGCTGCATGTACAAAGTCCAACGACCTCGGCTTCGGCTGCGCGACCGCCTCATCGACGACAATGAACTCGGCATAATTGCCGTTTGGCCCGCCCAGACCTCCATGGCAAAACCAGACCGCATCGCCGGGCTTGAAACGGCTGACGCCATCGCCGACTTGCTCCACCACCCCGGCACCGTCACAACCGGGCACCGCGGTCAGGTGATCCGGCAGCAAAGGGCCGCGCGCGCGGATCTTGGTGTCGATCGGATTCACCCCAGCCGCGGCAAGACGCACCAGCAGATCCGTCGGGCGCTCGATGGCCGGTGTCGGCAATTCGGTCTCGGACAGAACCTCGGGTCCGCCGGGCTCGCGCATCAACATTGCCTTCATCTGATTTGTACCTCCAAGGTATGGGTGGTGGGCTCGGCGCAGATACCGCGCCAGTGGTACTGCTAAAGACTGATCATGCACCCTTATGCCGCACCGCTCAAGGCGAGGATGCCAGTCTCGGCGCACGACCATGACGAACCGCGCCGGGTTGCCTACAATGGCCGAGGGCGAATTGACCCAATCGACCTGACAGCCCAACACGCTTTTCACCATCCAATCATCAGGAGAAACCCCATGCTGGTTGTCCATGTCTTTGTTCACGTCAAGCCGGAGTCGGTCGAAGCCTTCAAGGCCGCCTCCATGGAAAATGCCAGAAACAGCGTACAGGAACCCGGCATCGCGCGCTTCGATGTACTGCAACAGCAGGATGATCCAACCCGCTTCATGCTGATCGAGGTCTACCGCGGCGAAGATGATCCGGCTCGGCACAAACAAACCGCTCATTACGCCGCCTGGCGCGACAGCGTCGCGGACATGATGGCCGAACCGCGCACCTCGGTGAAATACAGCAACGTCTTTCCGGACGAAAGCGGTTGGGACATGCCGAAGACAGGAGGATGACCCGATGCCATTCGAATTTGCAACCGCCGGTCGCATTCTGTTCGGGGAGGGCGTCATCCATCGGGTTGGAAGCCTAGCGGCAGAACTCGGCACCCGAGTCTTGCTGGTGGGCGGCAGCAACGCCGCCCGCGGCGAGCCCGCGCGCATCTCGCTGGCCGCTCAGGGCTTGCCCCTGTCCGACTTCTCCGTCAGCGGCGAGCCCAGTGTCGAAACCGCATTACAGGGCGTACAGCAGGCGCGCGCGTTCGGCGCCGATCTGGTCATCGGCATCGGCGGCGGCAGTCCGATCGACGCCGCCAAGGCGATCGCCGCACTGCTTGCCAACCCTGGAGATCCCTTCGAGTTCCTGGAAGTCGTCGGGCGCGGTCGTCCGCTGCGCCAGCCCGCGCTGCCGACCATTGCCATTCCGACCACCGCCGGCACCGGCGCCGAAGTCACCCGCAACGCCGTACTCGCCGCACCTGAGCAACGCGTCAAGGTGAGCCTGCGTCATGCCTCCATGTTGCCGGACATTGCGCTCGTGGACCCGCAGCTGACCTACGACATGCCGCGCGCGGTGACGGCCAGCACCGGCTTGGATGCCCTGACCCAATGTCTGGAACCCTTCGTCTCCCATCTGGCCACGCCGTTGACCGATGGTTTTTGCCGCGAAGGCATGGCGCGTGCGGCACGCTCGCTGCGCCAAGTCTGCGCCGACGGCTCCGATAGCGACGCCCGGCGCGATCTTGCACTGGCCAGCCTGTGCGGTGGCCTGGCCCTGGCCAATGCCAAGCTCGGCGCCGTACACGGATTCGCCGGCCCGGTGGGCGGCATGTTCGAAGCCCCGCACGGCGCCGTCTGCGCGCGTTTGCTGCCCCATGTCATGGAAGCCAACGTCCGCGCATTGCAAGAGCGCGAGCCGCATTCCCCGGCGATCGCCCGCTACCAGGAGGTTGCAACCATCCTGACCGGCCATCGAGACGCGACCCTGGCTGACGGCGTCGCCTGGGTGCAGCAGCTTGGCGAGCAATTATCCGTGCCCGGCTTTGCCAGCTACGGCATGCAGCAAAGCGATCTGGAGCAAATCGTGGCCAAGGCCATGCCATCGAGCAGCATGCAGGGCAATCCCATTGCGCTGACCGAGGCGGAGTTGATCCAGGTGCTGGAGCGTGCGTTGTAACCTCGCCAGGGGTGCAGCCGGCAACTCATGCAGGCTTTGCCCCGATGACTGTTTGCAACGTCGAACGGACGGATCTCGGGCCTGCAGGCTCGCCCGCTAGGCCAGCAGGGTGCTGCCTGCGAAGCATGCAAGGATTCACCGCAGCGACGCAGAGTGCGCAGAAGGGCCAAGCCATCTCGCCCGCAAGCGGACCTTGACCAGCCCTGGGAGCCGGGCGACGTAGGAGCCCGCTTGCGGGCGACCAGGCCAACGCCGCCAGCAGGTCGCACGCAAGCCACAGAGCCTTGCCGACAGACTGTACGGCCATCAAACAACATAAAGATTCACCGCGGCGAAGCAGGGTGCGCAGAGGAGCCAAGGATCTCCCTCGCAAGCGGACCTCGACCAGCCAGCCGCTCGGCGTAGGAGCCCGCTTGCGGGCGACCAGGCCAACGCCGCCAGCAGGTCGCACGCAAGCCACAGAGCCTTGCCGACAGACTGTGCGGCCATCAAAAAACATAAAGATTCACCGCGGCGAAGCAGAGCGCGCAGAGGAGCCAAGGATCTCCCTCGCAAGCGGACCTCGACCAGCCAGCCGCTCGGCGTAGGAGCCCGCTTGCGGGCGACCAGGCCAACGCCGCCAGCAGGTCGCACGCAAGCCACAGAGCCTTGCCGACAGACTGTACGGCCATCAAAAAACATAAAGATTCACCGTGGCGAAGCAGAGTGCGCAGAGGAGCCAAGGATCTCCCTCGCAAGCGGACCTCGACCAGCCAGCCGCTCGGCGTAGGAGCCCGCTTGCGGGCGACCAGGCCAACGCCGCCAGCAGGTCGCACGCAAGCCACAGAGCCTTGCCGACAGACTGTGCGGCCATCAAAAAACATAAAGATTCACCGCGGCAAAGCAGAGCGCGCAGAGGAGCCAAGGATCTCCCTCGCAAGCGGACCTCGACCAGCCAGCCGCTCGGCTTAGGAGCCCGCTTGCGGGCGACCAGGCCAACGCCGCCAGCAGGTCGCACGCAAGCCACAGAGCCTTGCCGACAGACTGTACGGCCATCAAAAAACATAAAGATTCACCGCGGCGAAGCAGAGTGCGCAGAGGAGCCAAGGATCTCCCTCGCAAGCGGACCTCGACCAGCCAGCCGCTCGGCGTAGGAGCCCGCTTGCGGGCGACCAGGCCAACGCCGCCAGCAGGTCGCACGCAAGCCACAGAGCCTTGCCGACAGACTGTGCGGCCATCAAAAAACATAAAGATTCACCGTGGCGAAGCAGAGTGCGCAGAGGAGCCAAGGATCTCCCTCGCAAGCGGACCTCGACCAGCCAGCCGCTCGGCGTAGGAGCCCGCTTGCGGGCGACCAGGCAGGCGATGTGCGCAGAGGGGCCAAAGCGAATGCATCCCTTAGTGATGGTGCAGAAACAAGCTAAACAGATTTGGCTTGGGTGTCGCCTGCCGACTCATTCGGTACCGCTATCGGCGTCGGCATCGGTATCGGCGTCGACATCGAACGGGTGCGGCCTCCGCCTGATGTTCATCATTGGCACCATGTCGCGCAGACGACCCAAGAAGAAGATGTCTCGCGCAGAGACGCAAAGGCGCAAAGAAGAAGAGAAGTACACTTGGAGCATCGAGCAACGCGCTGTCTGGCGATTAGCGCCAAGGCTCAGCCGCAGTAGTCAGCGACAGTCCCCGGTCGTGGCCGCGATCTGCGCCGGAGAAACCCATGCGTGCGCATCGCGGCCAGAGGCCGCTCCCACAGGCTGGTTGAGCGAACTGC
Organism: Thiohalocapsa sp. PB-PSB1; assembly: GCA_016745215.1. Taxonomy (GTDB): domain Bacteria; phylum Pseudomonadota; class Gammaproteobacteria; order Chromatiales; family Chromatiaceae; genus Thiohalocapsa. Next base: position 6,152,247 of record CP050890.1, on the reverse strand, counting down.
GGCATGGCGCTAAATCGCCCTCTTTCTTCCTTTGCGTCTCTGCGACTCTGCGCGAGCTACTTCTTATCGTCCTTCTGCACGAGCCTTTTCTTGCCTCGTCGCAAGGGGTGTTGACATCATGTCGGGGCCGCACCCGCATCGAACTGACCAACCCGATACCCGCCAAGCTCCTCGCTGACCGCCTAGTGGAGCGGTACAGAAATCCCGAGGCGGTTCGTTGTCGTTGTCGTTGTCGTTGTCGTAATCGTAGTCGTTATCGAGCATGCGGCTAAGACGATTATGACAACGACAACGACAACGACAACGATAACGACCGGAGACTGTCTTGGAACATCTGCACCGAGGCACGAGCCACGCTGTCCGAGCTTCGTGATTTTGCTTGCTGTTGTCGTCTGCGCACAACGCATCGCACACCAGCCAGCACGTCCTCAATCGCAGCGCACTCCAGCGCCGAGCCTCGTGCGATTTCAAACATCGACCAGGCCGTCGCCAAGCGTCGGCGGCCAGCCTACCGGACGCCGGACAGGGAAAAGGGAAAAAGGGTAAAGGTTAAAGGGTTATAAGGTCCTGGCGAGACGGAAGCCGAGAACCGCATTGCGTTCATCTCGGCTGCTCCTGAAGCGGATGGCCGAGCGGAGGTCCCTGGGGTTGTTGGGCCAGCCACCGCCGCGCACCACACGCCGGGCGCACTCGCCACCATCCGCCTCCAGCCAGGCGCCTTCGTCCGCCGGCGCATCCTGGTAATTGCCATGCCAGCAATCGGCAACCCACTCCCAGACGTTGCCGATCATATCGGACAGGCCAAAGGGATTGCGGCGATAATTGCCCGCTGGCGCCGTGAACAGGGCGCCATCGTTGCAGTCCATGATGATCCCGCCGGCAAATCGCTGCCGAAAGGCTTGATCCGCTCCGTTCGCATGGGCGCAGCCCGCATCGACGCCGCCGGACCAGTAGCGCGGCCTCAGCGTTCCAGCGCGGGCGGCATATTCCCATTCGGCCTCCGTCGGCAATCGGTATTCGGCCCCGGTCCGCGCGCTGAGCCAATCGGCATAGGCCAGCGCATCGTCGAAGCTGACACAGACCACCGGATGATCCTCGGTCTGCGCGAAGCCGGGGGCGTCCCAGTAGGCGCCGGCGATCTCCTCGAATGCGTCACCGGCGGCATTGAGGTTATAACAGCGACCTCTGCGTTCGGCATCGGTCCGATACCCGGTCTCGTCGATAAAGCGGCGAAATTCGCCGACACGGGTTTCGCAGCGCGCAAGCGCAAATGCGCGGCGGATGCTGACCTCGCGATCGGGGCGCTCGTCGGCGTCAGCCTCGCTATCGGACTCCGGCGAGCCCATGCGAAAATCTCCGGCGGGAATGATGACCATCTCCGGCCCGCGGCCAGGCCGGCCGAGACAGGGCGCTGCCGGCAATGTCGCGTCGGTTGTGTCCGACGGCGACAGGGCAAGCCTTTCCGCGGATGGCTGCGCCTCGGCCAAGACCGAGTTCATCAGTATTAGCAATGCCGGCAGCCAAGAATAGGGCATCACTGGCTCCTCCGAAATCGGGCAAGTATTGCGAGAATTGGCGTGACACAAGATGTTCACCACAGAGAAAAGTCTCTTGTTCTTTCAAAGACGGGACTAATGTAGCGGGACTAATATAGGACACCCACTTGGACTGGGACTACTTGGACTATGGACTAATATGGACTAATATAGGACACCCACTTAGCTTGCTTTCCTTCCATACCTGGGCTAGGCTTTCCTTAACCACTCAACATCTGGAATCTCGCCATGACCAGCCCCCGCGCAACGCTCGTCTCTCTTGAAGACACCCCCTGGTATCACTGCGTCAGTCGCTGCGTGCGGCGCGCCTTCCTCTGTGGCGAGGACCACTTCTCCGGCAACAACTACGATCACCGTCGCGGGTGGATCGCCGAGCGCATCATGCAGCTCGCCGCGATCTTCGCGATCGACGTAGCCGCCTATGCCGTCATGAGCAACCACTATCACGTTGTTGTCCGCATCGACCAGCAGCGGGCCTTGGATTGGTCGGTCGAGGAGGTGCTGAAACGCTGGACCCAGCTGTTCACAGGCCCGCTGTTGGTGACGCGTTACCTGTCCGAGGCGCGCGCCGAGATGTGCGACGCGGAGATCGCCAAGGTGGAAGAGCTGGCCGAGACCTACCGGGCGCGGCTGCACGATTTATCCTGGTTCATGCGCACGCTGAACGAGCACATTGCCCGGCAGGCGAATGCCGAGGACGGCGTGAAGGGCCGCTTCTGGGAAGGTCGCTTCAAGAGCCAGGCGTTGCTGGATGAGCAGGCGCTGCTGGCAGCGATGGCCTATGTCGATCTCAACCCGGTGCGCGCCGGGATCGCCGAGACGCTGGAGGACTCGGACTACAGCTCCATCCAAGAGCGCATCGAAGCGGTGCCGGACAAGGTCGATTCCGAGATCGCTGCAACAGAGAGCCCGCCGGTCAGCCTGTCTCCTCCCGCGCTGGAGGGCGAAACCTTGCGCTCAGAGGAAGAGACACAGGCCTTGCCGAAAATCCCGCTGATGCCGTTCGACGCGACCGCCCGGACGCCTTGGGCGGTGCCCTTCGCGTTCGAGGACTACCTGGAACTGGTCGACTGGACGGGCCGGGCGTTGCGCTCGGACAAGCGCGGTCATATTGCGGGGCAGCATCCACGCATCCTTGATCGGCTGAACATCGACAGCGAACGCTTCCTCAGCCACGCCGACCGGCTTCTCGATGCATTCGGTACCGCGATCGGTGCGCCAGAAGCAATGACCAGTTTGTGTGCTCGGCGACAGACGAAATACTTACGTGGCATTCGTGCTGCACGCGGCCTGTTCGCGCCCCAATTAGCTGCTTGAAGCAAGTACGGAGGAAAAGGAGTCTTACCTTCCTGGGAGAGTCGAGCTATATGAGCAAGCTAAACGGGTGTCCTTTTAACTTTTTTAACTTTTTAGAGGTGCTGAAACGCTGGACCCAGCTGTTCACAGGCCCGCTGTTGGTGACGCGTTACCTGTCCGAGGCGCGCGCCGAGATGTGCGACGCGGAGATCGCCAAGGTGGAAGAGCTGGCCGAGACCTACCGGGCGCGGCTGCACGATTTATCCTGGTTCATGCGCACGCTGAACGAGCACATTGCCCGGCAGGCGAATGCCGAGGACGGCGTGAAGGGCCGCTTCTGGGAAGGTCGCTTCAAGAGCCAGGCGTTGCTGGATGAGCAGGCGCTGCTGGCAGCGATGGCCTATGTCGATCTCAACCCGGTGCGCGCCGGGATCGCCGAGACGCTGGAGGACTCGGACTACAGCTCCATCCAAGAGCGCATCGAAGCGGTGCCGGACAAGGTCGATTCCGAGATCGCTGCAACAGAGAGCCCGGCAGTAAGCCTGTCTCCTCCCGCCCTGGAAGGAGAAACCTTGCGCTCAGAGGAAGAAACACGGGCCTTGCCGAAAATCCCGCTGATGCCGTTCGACGCAACCGCCCGGACGCCTTGGGCGGTGCCCTTCGCGTTCGAGGACTGCAAGCTAAATGGGTGTCCTTTTAACTCATTTAACTCACTTGGTGTCCTTTTAACTTTTAACTCTTTAATATCGACAGCGAACGCTTCCTCAGCCACGCCGACCGGCTTCTCGATGCATTCGGCACCGCGATCGGTGCGCCAGAAGCAATGACCAGTTTGTGTGCTCGGCGACAGACGAAATACTTACGGGGCATTCGTGCTGCACGCGGCCTGTTCGCGCCCCAATTAGCTGCTTGAAGCAAGTACGGAGGAAAAGGAGTCTTACCTTCCTGGGAGAGTCGAGCTATATGAGCAAGCTAAATGGGTGTCCTTTTAACTTCATTTTTTAACTTCATTTAACTTCAAAATGGGTGTCCTTTTAACTTATCTCAAAATGGGTGTCCTTTTAACTTTCCTTTTAACTTATCTCAAAATGGGTGTCCTTTTAACTTATCCTTTTAACTTATCTCCTTTTAATAAGAAGTTCGCCAAAGACTTCGGCGTCATCGAGGCGGCCGCCAGCGGGCGTATCCTTGGGTTCCACGAGAAGAGGGCGGATGCCCCCACCATGCCTGGGGATTCGAGCCGTGTCTATGCCTCCATGGGCAACTATGTCTTCAGCACCGAGATGCTCTTGAAGATGATCGAGGATGACCAGGAGAACTCCGCGAGTTCCCATGATTTCGGCAAAGACATCTTGCCCAAGGCGATTGGTCAGGCCAAGATGTTTGCCTACAATTTCAACACGAATCAAATCCCCGGCGAGGAACCTGACAAGGTGCCTTACTGGCGCGATGTCGGCACCCTCGACGCCTTTTATGACGCCAATATGGATATCCGCGCCATCTCACCCGAACTCAATTTGTTCAACCGCGAGTGGCCACTGCGTACCGCGAGCTATCCCGATCCGCCGGCCAAGTTTGCGTTCGACGAAGAGGAGCGGCGCGGACAAGCGATCGACTCGGTTGTCTCCGGGGGCTGCATTATCTCTGGAGGTCTGGTCAAGGACTCCGTTCTCGGCCGGCACGTCTTCGTTCATACCGGCTGCCAGATCGAGGGCTGCGTCATCTTCGATAACTGCGATATTGGGCGCAATGCGAAGCTACGCCGCTGTATTTTGCAAAAGAACGTCCGCATTCCAGAGGGTTCGGTCATCGGCTACGATCACGAGGAAGATCGGAAGCACTACCATGTGACCGAAAGCGGCATCGTCGTTATCGAGGGGAGTCGGACGCCAATGCCCATTTCAACGATCACGATCTGAGTGAAGCCCGTAAACCACTTGCCCCGTCAAGACCGCCAAATTCTCCGCCAACCATGACATGGCGATTGCAGTAAAACAGCAGTAAAACGCGGACAGACCCTGAGGTATCCCCACGCATTTCATCCTGGGCGGTCATCCGGTGAGCAGCGCATCGCGATCACTCGCAAGCCATCGATCCAGCGGGCCGATGGCGTCGCCCAACACCGCCATTATCGTTTTACGGTTTTCCCACCCGAGCAGTAGTCGGGCAAGGACTATCCGCGAGTAGGCGTGGCGCTTGCGGCTGCCGCGGCGCATTCGTTCATGCAGACCACAGCGCTGCGCGGCAGTGCCGATCAACCAGAATAGGATCGCGACCCGCAGCGGCGACCGCATCGAGTCGTCCTGTTTCGCGCGTACCATGGATGAGGTAAGCCAGGTATCGGAGCGATGCAGTGGTTCAAAATCCATGGGGCATGCATGGAATATACTCCGCGTAGTGCAGGTTTGGTCGTTTCTCCATTATAGAATGCATCTCTTAGCGACTGATAAAAAAGGAATTTTCCTGGGATACCCCAGGGGCTCCCCCTATTTTTCCGCTGTTTTTCCTTGATCTCGATCCAGGGACCGTCAAAACGCAGGGAGAAATCCTTGGGTGGTGAGCACGCTGCCGCGAGTCAATGACGGTGCCTGAACCAAGGCCATAGGAGCCACCAAATGCTGGCACCGGCGCCGAGGAGAGCGATTACCGGCGGATCGGGGATATCGGCAGCATCTGCAACGGTAATCCTGATGCTGTAACTCGCGGCGCCACTGACATCGGCGAAGCCGGAATCCTCGGATGAGATTCTCATGATGACCGGGTCTTCGGCCGCACCCAACGCGGGGTCGAAGCGATAGTCCTCCAGCATCGCCCTGAGATCCGGGCCAATGCTGGAATTCCACAGGTCCAGCACCCCGGTCGCCGCACCACTGGCGTCCAACAGGTTGAGCACGGTCGTGCTGGTCGACTTGTTCTGAAAGGCCAGATCGACGTCGAGTGGCGCGAGTGTATGTCCCGCTTCCAATGGCGCATAGTCGAAGTAGGCAAGCTCAATCCCGGTGATGCTGTTGGGGCGCGCGTCGTAGAGCGGCCCGAAAATATCGCCGTGGGAGAACTCATCCCAAAAGTCGAAGCCAAGGTAACCGCCACCGAGGCTTTGGCTATCCGGGACGATCAGTCCTTGCAGCTGTGTTGCATCCTTGGAGACCTGGAAGGCGATCTCTGCCGCCTTCAGGTCTGGCACCGCCATGGCAATGCAGAGCGAAACAAGCGCCACGCACAGTAATTTGGCGGGCAAGGCTCCGCCGAACAGAGGATAGATTGCCATTTTCTCGATGACCAACCGATGGGCTTCAGTGAGTAAAGTGGATGCGCCGGGCGGCTCAGAACGTCAGGGCGTCTGAAACGTCGCCTGGGCCTCGATGACATATCGCCCGGCGACGACGTCCGGAACGCTAACGGCGATTGTGCAATCGCCGTCGGCATTGCAGTTACCCGGATCGATGAGGGCAGTCAGAAGCTCCGAGCGGCCGTTGGGGCTGGCCTTGAGGCTGACGGCGATCTCCGTGTTGATTGGGACGCCGCTGCTGAGCAACTCCAGGTCCACGGCGCCCGGGGCGGACAGTACCACGTCGATCAGGCCATAGCCGCCCTGGGGCAGCGTGGCCAAGGGCTCGCCGGATTCCCGCGACAGCATCTCGCCATTGACGGTGGTGATGGCCACCGAGGCCGAGAGCGGTCCCAGCAGTGGTCCCGGCGCCTGAGCCCTGGACGCGACCGGGTCCGTTGCATCGTCGGATAGGCTGTTGCTGTAGGCCTCGAGACGGATGCCGCCGTCGTTATTGCTGCTGCTGTCGCCACGGGCATACAGTTTGCCGCCGCCGCCAAGGCCCTCGGCGGCGATGCGGATGGCTCCGCCGCTGCCATGACTGCCGCTGGACGAGCATCTAAAAGTCCAGTAGCTGTTGCCGTCGCCCCCATCGGCGACGATCTCGCCGTCGATGATGGCATCGCCGTTAACGGCAATGAAGATCGCACCACCGCCACCGCCACCACCGCCGCCGGCGCAGCCGAGCTCGTTGGTTGTCGATCGACCGCCACCGCCGCCGGCACCGCCCACCAGCGGCAGCAATTCCGGGGTGCCGACGAACGAGGCGGGTTCGGCCTCGGCCTCCGGTACTACAGTGGCCCCGAGGCCGCCGCCGGGGCCGAGTCCGGTGGCACCATCGGCAGCGAAATTGACCAATTGGTAGGCGCCATCGCCACCGCGGAAACCGCCCGGCCCGCCGAGTCCGCCGATGCCATTGATGTTGTTGTCGCGGCGGATCGCCGCATCGCCGCTGACGTTGATACTGCTGCCGCTACCAATGAAGAGATCACCCTTGATGCGCAGTTGTACCGGGCTGTTCGCGGCATTGCGGATGAAGCGAACGACGGCGCTCGTATGGGTGCCGGGTCCATCGTCCACGGTAAAGCTGTCGAAGACCAGTACGCCGTCCGCCGACAGCGGGATGGACAGAACATGATCGCTGATCTCCGTGCTGGGCGGATAGGTGGCCGGATCGCCGCTGTCGAAGGCGCCGAGGGACGGGCTCGTCTCGCAGCCGCAAATATCGGCGCCTGCCGGTACCGCCAGGACCAGCATGACGACAGTTCCGATGATGCAGCTGAAACGCATCACTGGATTGCAATTGGTCTGCGGCATAGACGGGCTGGCCAGCATTCCCTGGCGTAACAAGTGCATTGGATGATTCATGTTGCTGACTCCGGATGAACGGGCTGCGTTCATTGCGGTTATCGCTGCGGCGCTGCAATTGCGACGCCGGCAGCGGACTGGAAGAGCCGAATGGCGGATGCGCTTGGCTGTTCCGCCCCAGGCGGAGTTTTCGCACGCGGCACTCGACACTGGAAACATCAGGGCAATATCCGAATCCCCACGGCTGGCGCCAATGTCGGCGGAACCTCATTCAACGGCACCTGGCCGACGGCAATATCCAGCACCCGCTGGATACCGCCACCGCTGAGAATCAGCCGCGTGGCGGCATCGACATTGGCCGTGCTCAGTGGCAGGGTCAGCAGCCTGCTGTCGGCCGGGATTTGGACCGAGGCCGGGGCGCTGACGATGGCCGGATCGAGACTTTCGACCTGTACCTGGACGGTCTCGGTCGCGGGTTCCGGCAGGAACGGTAGATTGACGCTGCGCTCGATACCAGAAGGCAGCAGGATGCGCCCGGCCGATGGGCGCGCCTGGACCTGAATCATGACCGGCGGCGCGACGATGGCCGGAATCGGGCCACTGCCATCGACCTCTATGGTCAGTCCACGCACGAGAGTGCCTGCTGTCAAGGTGACTTCCGCGGAGCCGGGACCGACCGTGGTGACGGGCAGGCTCAGGGTGACACTGCCGGACGGGATCATGAGCGTCTCCGGCACTGTGACGACGGCGTCATCCGAGCTGCGAACGGTCACCTCGATCGGCGCCGCAGCCGGAGACTCGAGCAGCGGCAGTGCAAGCCTGGTATTGGCGCCACTCGGCAGACTGATCCGCCCCAGAGAAGGCGCGGCCCGGACCATGGCACCCACCGGTGGTGCGATGACAGGACCGAGACTGTTGCCGGCATCCGACCCGACGCGGACGCTCAGGCGGTAGGACTGCGTGCCGATGCGAAGCCCGATCTCGGCCTCGCCGACCGACTGCGCCGTCAAGGTGAGCGGCAGATTCCGCGCGCCAGCGGCGAGAGACGTTGGCAGGGCGACGCTGAGGATATCATCGGGCCGGGTCCAAGTCAGGATCGGCGTGGTCGCCGATGTGACGGGTTCTGGCAACACGAGCTCCAGCTCGCGGGTCTCGCCGGTCAAGAGACCGACACTGCCCAAGGACGGCGACAAGCGCAGGTCCAGCCCGACGGGAGCTGCGGTCAGATTGATGTCCCGGCCGCTGAGCGGCCGGCTGATACTGATCGTCATGGCGGCATCGCCGGCGCTCGAGCGGGCATGGACAACCGTGTTGCGGGCTCGCTCGCCGAGGGCCAGCTGGCCTGCTGTGATCGGGATCTCCAGCAGCGTCTCTCCGGGCTCGAAGCGGCGCGCGGCCGGCAGTGTCACGACCTCGGGCTCGGCGGCGAACAGGTCGATGTCGATCGCCTCGGCCCGCGGGCTCGACAAGAACAGGCTAGGGCTTGCCGACGCCCCTGGCGCGAGCCCGAGCGTAGTTGGCGCGAACCGAATGCCTGCGACGACTTCCACCTGGACGCTGTCATTCGCAAGCACCGCCCCCTCGGCATCCAGCGCCGTTGCCGAAATGGTCAGCGAGGTGATCCGGGAGGCATCCGGCACCGAATAGTCCGCCGTATAGGGTGCCGCGGTCAAGGTTGCAAGGGTGTCGCCGTTGACCTCGATCACCACGGCAGCCGCGGCTAGACCGCTGCCGGCGCGGGCCTCGATCGACAGCCTGCTGCCCTCGACGACCTGCTCGCCATCGGCCGGCGTGCTGATACCGAAGCCTGCGGTGCGGAAGCCGTAGTTCAGGGGTGCCGTCAGGGGATTGCCGGCCGCATCGGCGAGGCCATTGCCGGCAGTGTCGGTCAGGGTTGGTGGCAGCGTCAGGACAAAGTTCGCGTCCAACGGCAATGCGTTCTCCGGCACGATGCGCGCGCCGCGGGCGTTCGTGGTCGATTCCACGCTGCCCGCCACCTGCACGCCATCGCGCAGCAGCCGAATGCCGCTCAGCGTCGACTCCGCCATGGCTTCCGTGAAGAGAACCTCCGGCCGGACGGCGATGGAAACGTCGGTGGTAGCGTCCGCTGGCGTTACACGCTGCACCTGCGGCGGCCTGACATCGCGCGCATGGATAACGACCGGGGTCGCGAATGTCAGGTTGTCCTGCGCGTCCGTTGCCTCGACCATCAGGGTCAATGACCCATCGAAGGGATCTGGACTCGCGAATGAGAAGGATGCGAGCGCCGTGCCCTGATTCGGTACATTCGACTCGGTGCGCGGGACCAGCACCGATGCCCCCTGTTTGACCCTGTACGCAATCTCTGCAACTCCGCTCGGGTCACTCGCCTGGACCATCACGTCGATGCGCTCGGCTGGGCCAACGCGCGCACCCGGAGCTGGCGAAGTCACGACCACGGACGGCCCCAGCAGGTCCTCGACGACAAGGTCGAAGGGGGCCGCCGCGGTCGACTGGCGTGCCGTATCGCGCGCGGCGGCCTGCACGCTGAGGACGGTGCCGCCGGCGAGCCCCAGGGGTAGCACGAAGGTGAGCTCTCGATGGCCTGAAGCGGTTGGCGAAGCCAGGTCGATGGACCGAGTCGAGCCGGGGATTTCCGCGACGCCGACGCTGATGGTCGTTACCGCGACATCATCCGAGTAGTGGGCCGTCACGCTGATTTCATCACCGGGGCTGACCGCGGTCATGGTCGGCGGATCGAGCTGAATGGACGGCGGTTGGTCCGGCTCCACCTGCAAGTCGAAGGTCATCTGGTCACCGCGATTGCCTGATGCATCGACGGCGACCGCCGCGATACTGAAGGTGCCGGTATCGGCAAACATCTGTTCGAACACAAAAGGCGGTGCGGACAGGGTTGCGGCAAGGGAGCCTTCGACGAACAGGTCGATGGCCTGGATATCATCCGAGGCCGTCGGTATGACCTCGATGTACAGAGCCTGACCGCGGACCCTCGGGCTGCCGGCCTGAACGCCGATTGCCTGGAGTGTCGGTCCCAAGGTGTCGAGGGAATGGAACGGCAACAACAGGGACCCGCCGGCCAGCGGGTTGCCAGCCAGGTCCGTGATTGGCCCCGGAATTTCGAACTCGTAGGCGCGATCCGGCTGCAGCCGCGCAGGCGTGAACACCAGAACCCGGTCGCTCAGGATCAGGTCGGTGGTGCCCGGGATCGTCGTCCCGTTGTCCTCCCGCAGGGTCGCCCCGGCCAGAGAGTCCGGGTCCAGAGGCTCGGAGAACTCGACCCGGACGATGGCGTCGAGGGGCACATCCGTGGCACCGGACGCCGGCTGGAGGTCAACGATGGCAGGCGGGGTTGCATCACGAGTCGTCAGCGCGTAGGAAAAGGTTCGAGCCAGGGCATTGCCGTTGGCGTCGGCCACGCCCTGTACACGCACGCTCTGGTCGAAATCGAGCACGTCCGCCAGTACATCCACCCGTACCCGGGTCAGATCCGGAAAGGAGTCATCCGGCTCGAAGCGTGCCGTCAAACCGTCCGCGCTCAGCGTGCGCTCGCCCGCCACGGCGACGCCCGCGACGCGTACCTCGAATGATGACTCGGTAATGCTGGCGGGATGCATGGCCTCGGAGAAGGTCACTGCCACCGGTCCGTCGAGCTGAAGGCTCGATGATCCGACCCGCGGGTCAGTCGCCACGACTTCGGGTGGTGCCGCGTCCAGGATCAAATCGCCCAGGTCGATCTGCTGATTGTTTGCCGTGATGGCGACAGCGAAGCGATTACGTGCCCCGGTGAACGGGTCTTCCGCCTCGCCGCTGTAATTGCCCAGCGGCAGCCCTTCGAAGGTAAAGATCCCGTCCATCTCGGTCAGCGCGACCAGGTCGGTCCCAGGGCGCCTGAGGGTCACAATGGCAGCCAGCAGCGGGTTGCCGTCGAGCAGGATACGCCCGACGACGCCGCCGACGTCTTCCAGGCGCAGCGCGTTGTGCTCGGGATCGGCGTCGCCGTCCTCGAACACCAGAATCTGGCCGTCGGCGGTGAGCGTCCCATCGGCTGCTGCGCCCAGTTGCGGAGCGCCGATCGTGGTCACGGCGGTCAGGCTGAAGCTGCCGAGGGGCTGTCCGATAAAGGCGAAAGCCCCGTTCACGTCGGTCAGACGGCTGGAGGTGCCGCGCGCGAACGGGCTGCGTGATGCAAGGGTTACCCGTGCCGAGCTGACCGGTCCGCCGTCGGTCGCATTGCGCACCCTGCCGCGAACCTCGCCCAGGCCGCGCAACACGATGGAGCCGTCTGCCGTCTCGCCGTTGCTCGTGACCAGTACCTGGCGCACCTGTCCATCGGCGTTGGTTTGCTGCCGCGCGGTCAGCTGGTAGCGATCCAGCGGCAGGTGCTCGAACAGGAACTCGCCGTTGATATCTGCGACCGCGTCGCGACGTTCCGCACCGGTGCCAACACTCGGCATCAGCTGCAATTCGGCAAATGCAACCACCGGCGCGCCGGGCCATGGTGCACCGTCGGCATCGATCGGATTGCCGTCGTCGTCGAGCACCACGCCGGCGGCGTAGACGACCCCGGCCACGGCACCGGCGGGGCTCAGCAGCACATCCAGCTCCACGTCCTCGGCACCGACGGCGATGGTGCTGGCAGCCGTGCCTTGCAGGTCGCGGTCGAGGTCGATCGCGGTCAGCGTGAACGGACCCTCGGGGATGCCGGTAAAACTGAACAGGCCTTGCGCATCGGCCTGGGTCAGCACGATGCCTCCTGCGTCCGGCCTCAGCGTCACCAATGCCTGAGTCACCCGCGTTGTGCCATCGGCCAGCAGCACGGCGCCGGCCACAGAGCCCGTGGTTCCCAGGGTCAGATCGCAGAGCGTCTCGTCACCGCCGATCAGGGTTGCATCGGCTCGCGCGAACCGGTTACTGTTGCGGTCCAGGGCTTCGAGTGTGATAAAGCCTGCCGGCACGCCTTCCAGGGAGAAGGAGCCGTCGGCGAGCGTCGTGGTGGTCAGCGTCGTCGAGCGCACCTCGACGGTGATCTTGGCCTGGCCACCGAAGGCCGTTCTATCGGGCTCGAACAGGGTGCCACGAATGCTCCCGAACTGCTCGACGTCGCTGACCTCGCCGTCGCTGGCAATGCTCTTGCCGAGGACGACGCGGACCTCCCGCGACAGGCCATCCATCGGCTGAATCGGCATCCGCCCCGCCGCAAACCCGCGCGCGCCGGTGAACGTCGCAGACAGCTGAAAGTCGCCCTCGGTCACCGGCAGCAGCTCGACCCGACCCGCAGCATCGGTGGCGAGATCGCCGAACTCGGCGTCCAGCGGCTGGTCCGCGTCGGAGAGGGTGTCCAGTGTCACGACAGCGCCCTGTACCGGCGTGCTGTCGGCCCGCTCCACCTGCACCAGGACACTGCCGGCGCCTTGCAGCCGCAAATCCATCGCCAGCGCGCCATGCGGCGGCAGAAAGCCCTCGGCTTCGCCGAACAGGCGCACATTCAGCAGGCGCTCGCCACCGGCGTCCGCAAAGGCATTGGTGATGATCTCAGAGCCGGTCGTAGCGCCGGTGCCCAACGCCGGCACACCGGTATCTGAAAGGAGACGGAAGGCGCCGGTCGGCACCAGGGGGAAGACAAAGGTTCCATCTGCATCCGTCAGCACCTCGATCTCGGCGCTTGCCTGGGGCTTCAGGGTGACGCGCACGTCAGCGCCCACCGGCGTCACGCCATCGGGCATCAGCACCGTGCCGCTGACCTCGCCGACGCTCGAGGTCAAGACGATGTCGCCGAAATCGAGCAGTCGCTCGGCATCCAGCGTCGTCTTGGGTAGCTCGCCGCGCACGCTGACGGGCTCGAGAAACGGCAGTGCGACCGTCGCCGAGACCGACCCGGCGAGCTGCGTTGGGAGCTCGAAGCGCCCATCGACAGCCCCCGATGCATCTGGACCTACCTCGATCACCCGCTTCTCCGATGTGAAGATCGGGAAGTCCGTGCCGCCGCTCGGGATCTCATTGGATGCGAGGAACTCCTCGGCCGGCGACGGCAGGCCGACATCGAATTCGTCCAGGATGCTGCCGTAGCCCTCGAGGATGCTGGTAGCCAGCTCGTTGCGGTCGGCAATCACGCCCGCCGCAATGTCACCGCCCGCCGGGACGATGCGAATTCGGGGCACGGTGAGAGTGATATTGCCGGCCGCCGGTGTCCCGTTCGCCTGCACCAAGCGACCGCGGATGGGGCCGCGACCGCGGAAGACGATATCGGCATTGGCAACCTCGCCGCCGAAGCGCAGCGCAACGCGGGCCTCGCCGCCGTCGGAGGTGCCTTGCGTGGCGCGGACGGTATAGTCGGCGAATCGCTCGGGGTTGCGCAGACTGTAGGCTGGTGCATCGATGAAGGTGAAGCGTCCGAGCAGATCCGATTGGCGGCGCGCCAGTACCCCACCCTGGCCGATCAGCAGCACCTCCACCCCGCTCACCGGGGTCGTGCCATTGGCCTCCAGCACGCGGCCGGTGATGGTGCCGAGTGGAAATAGGCGGATCTCGATCTCCTGGATGTCGCCGCCGGACAGGATCTCGACGGTTTCGCTGCCGAAGGTGGGCAGCTCCGCGTCGCGCGCGCTGATGTTGTAGCGGCCGATCGGAAAATCGGTCAGCGTGAAGGCGCCGTTCTCGTTCGCCAGGGTGCGCGACGGACCGCCGGCCACCTCGGCGAAGGGCGCGGGATCGCCATCGGCCTGAACCACCAGGCCGCGCAGGATGCCGCCAGCGCCCGGATAAACCAGTGTGACCTCGGTGCGGCCGTCTGGTTGCAGGCTGGCACGCGCCTCGGCCTGCTCGTAGGTCGCCTGATCGAAGCTCTCGACGCTGATGTCTCCAGGCGGGATATCGCTGAGTTCGAAGCTACCGCCCGCATCCGTATAAGCGAAGGCCACCGGGCCGAAAGCGGTTTGGATACCGTCCGGTGTCAGCCGGCTCGGGAGATCGGCACTGACGATTACCGGCACGCCGGCGGCCGGCTGCGCGTCGCCGGCGCGCAGCACCCGACCGGCAACGGTGCCGCGCCGACTGCTGACGATGACATCGACATCGACCAGCGACTCGGCGGCGGGCACATGGGTGGCGACAACGCCGAAGCGTCCCATGCCCGGATCATCCACCTTGACGATCGCCGCCCCCATGGGCACCCGAGAAACCAGGAAGCTGCCGTCGGGCTCGACCAGGGTTTCGGTCAGCTCGCCGGTGCGGGATGTGACCCCGACACCCACCGCATGGACCAGCCTGTCTTCGGCGTCGTACAGGCTGCCAACGGGGCTCCCGTTTTCGTCCAGCACGCGCCCGGCGATGGCGCCGTAGCCACGCAGGATCAGGTCGCCGCGCAGCTGCTGTCCTGCGTAGTAGGGCTGCACCTGAAGCCTATCCTGCTCACCGGTCTGCGGATCGAAGGCCTGGATGATACCGGGGCCGAGAGGATTGTTGATCACGAAGTCGATGGCATAATGACCGTCCGCGTCAGTTTCCAGCCGCTGCAGGCCAGCCAAGCCGGAGGGCAGCACCAGCTGCGAGTAGACGACCACGGCGCCCGCCACCGGTGCACCGCTGGCACGGCGCACGACGCCGCTCAGGGAGCCGCCGAAATTCATCTCCGGGTCGGCGAGAATCGGCAGCGTCATTGCAGTCATGGGATTGCCGGCAAGGTCTTCGACGGCGCTGATCGCGAGTTGCTCGACCGGGGCGGCTGGATCGATGCCCTGCTCGAACAGCAGGAAGGCGATGCGGCGGTCCGGCTGCAGGACCACCGCTGCGACCCGATTGCGCGCGTTATCGTCGATGACATAGTTGCCGAGGTCTTCGGCCGTGGCCTGGTCCACCGGTTCGCTGAAGACGACCACCAGCATGCGACCAAAGCCATCGCCGTTCTCGAGGTTTGGCTCTGACCTGGGCGCGCCCTTGCCCCACTGCTGTACTGACAGCACCGTCGGCGCCAGGTCCGGTTCTATCTCGTCGATGACAGGGGCAAAATGCTGCTCGAAATTTCCGTCGCCGCCGAGATCGACCGCGAGCTCGGGTACCCCGGTCTCGCCCTTGGCGATCTGGAGCCGGGCGACGCTGCCCGGGGCGAGCGGGACGTCTTGGTAGATGAGTCGGCGCAGGCCCGCCGGACCCTGACACAGAATGCCGAGGTCGGTCGACCCATCGCCCTCACCGAGCATCTCGACGACATAGGGCGCAGCGTCGATATCGCCCGCGATGGCGATTTCCATGTGAGCGCCCGGCTGGTCGAGCAGGGTGATCACACCCGCACGAGCCAGTTCGCGCACGCGCCCATCATTGCCGTCCGGATCGTTCGGATCGGCAAGCCCGACGGCACCGGCCCGGGCGCCCGTGCTGTCGGTGATGCGCAACCGGGCAGGCACGCCACCGGCGCCCTGGCCGATGGCGGCGCTCAGATAGGGCGTTCGCCCCGAGGTGCTGTCCGCGAAGACCTGCTGCACCTCGAGCACGTCGACCAGCCGGCCGGCGTCGATTTCCTGCCACAGGATCTGGCCCAAGTCGCGCAGCACGAAGCGCCCCTGCCTGCTCTCGCGGCGCAGCTGGTCGAAGGCCAGGAAGTCGCTTTGCACCCGCGCCTTGTCGCGTTGTCGGGCGACCAGCTGCGCCCGCGCGCGTGCATCCTCGGCCGCGTCGATGGCCTGTTGGATCTCCGCGTCGGTGCCGTACAGGTCGTCGATTCGCGAGCCCCCGGTCTCCAGGTAGTCGAGCGCCCAGTCGCTCAGGATGCGGTCGATCGATTCCCCGAACAGGTCGCGCAGGCCCAGCACCGAAAAGACCGTTGCGCGGGTGTAAACGCCTTCCCGGCTCGGCCGGAGGGTGCCTTCCGGCAGGCTGCCGGCGGGTGCCGTGGCCGCACTCCAGGCCTGGCCGAGCATGCGCACCACATCGCGCTCGAGCGGCGGCGGGTCCGGCAGCCGGTCGGCGAGGCTCGGCAGCACCAGGGTGTCCGGCGACAGCGGGATGCCGGTCTCGCCGACACCGGCCCGCAAGACGAAGCTGCCGGTCAGGCCGTCGTCGGCGTTTAGATAGGTGGCGCCGACCTCGCCGGTGCGGCGCGACTCCAAGCGGAACTCGAAGGTCTCGGACGCGCCGGGCCCCAGGCTTGGCAGCGTGAAGCTGTCTGCCGTGCCGGGCACCAGAACGGTGCCGCTCAGGCTGCGCTCGGACAGACGCAGGCGAAACAGGCTCGCCGCGACATCCGAGGTGTTGCTGACGGTCACGAACAGCGAATAGCGCTCCCCGTCGCGGACGCTCTCCGGGTGCGCCAGCACGAGGTTGAAGGTCGGATTGCGCACGACCACCGAGCCGGTCGCCCGGCCTCGCAGATCGAAGAATTCGCCGCGGGAGGCAACGAAGAGCCGGCCATCGATGTCGATGTCGAAGCTGTGGGTTCCCTCCCGGAGTCCTTCGAGGATGAACTCCGCCTTGCCACGCTCGCCGGGGCGGATGAACTGGTCCTCGGTCAGCAGGTCTTCGCCATCGGCGGTCTGCGCCACGCGCAGGATGGGCAGTTCGGCCTGCGCGCCGGCCTGCGTTTCGCCGAGGCGCAGCGCGTCGTCGCCGGGCGGCAGCGTGATGCTCGCGCTCAGGTCCGTCACCGTCAGATTCGAGCCATCCGGCGCGACATTGCCGACGATCAAGATGGCGCTGAAGAACTGGTTCAGAAAGCCGACGTCGCCGGGAATGATGATCAGGCCCGGCAGCCCCGGCAGCGTCGGGTCGGGCCGATCCAAGCCCTCCGGGATCGGCTGGATCATCAGCCCCTCGACCTGGAAGTTCGGTATGTCCAGGGACGGCACCTGGATACCCTCGGGCCGGGTGAAGATCGGCCGTGCATTCGGCAGGCGCGGCACCGCCACCCCGGGGGTGTTGGGCACGATCACCGGGGCTTCGAGCAGAATTTCGGTCTCCTCGATGGACAGCGCCACCGCGAAATCGAAGACCGTGAAGTTGTCCTCGTCGATGACGATACCCCGCTCGGCGATCTCCTCGCTGCTGAGCTGCCTAGTGGTGACCTCGCTGACGATGACCTCGTCGATGACCTGGATTTCGACCCGCGGCAGGGTCGGATCGCGATTGACGACGCGCGTCCCCGAGGCGTCCACCAGGTGGATATCGTCGAGCACATAGAGCCCCTCTTGGCCCAGCGCGGCGATCTCGAAGCGACCGCCTGGGGTAGCCTGGAGGGTCAGCGACTGCGAGCCGAGGCCGGGACCGGAGAGTCTCGCGCGGACGCGGTAGCCGAGGAGCTTGTCGGGCGGCAGGCCGACGGTAGTGCTGATCGCCGTCGGGAAGTCCTTGACCGCGACGAGCCTGTATTGACGGTTCGGGATGTCCGGGCGGGTGTCGACGTCCACGACGAGGCCGGCGATGAGGATTTGGCCGGTGCCGATGGGCGGGGTGGCGTGCACGAGCGCGGAGATCAGCAGGACCACGAAAAGAAGCTTTCCGAGGTATTCCCTTCGGAATGGCCATCTGGTCGCAAGTTGCGCTAGAGCCATGTCTTGTTTACCGTCAGCAGGTCAGTGTTGTATTGCGGGCGTTAGGTTGTCGGCTGCCAAATCAACATAAATGCTATGGGAAATGTTGCCGAATGTAACGCAGCGCCTCCCGCTCGAGAATCACAATGACCTCTGGCGGCGCGAAAGCTCTCATCTCGTTCAGGTGGTGTTGCAGCACCGCCTCTGCAGATTTTCCTTGTATATCTGGCGTTTTCAGATTTCGAATCCGTGAATGCAGCGGACGAGTCAATGCCACCGCCGGATTATCCCTGAGAATCGCTGACTTGCGCTCCACCCCCTTATGGTATCTTACAAAAAGGTTCTGAAGCGCCTCGTCGCTGTCCAAATGATCGAAAAGGCGCCCGTAACTGCCTCTGGCTGTCAGATCGTGATAGCCGGCGATATCAAATTCACGGGCTCTGCTCAAGCGATCCGCAATTACCGGGCTGTTGTTGAACTCATCCAAGTCAATTAGGCCTGCGAACGACGTTTCATCAACCTGCTTGGACCGCGCCTTTGAGCGGGCGCCCTGCGCACACTGTGGTCCTGCGTTGTGCACCCAGACGCCTTCCGCTTCAGCATCGGCAGATCCGCCGGAAACGAAATAGGTATGAAAGTCCTCGACCTCGAAATTGTAGGTCGTGAACGGCTGCCCGGAATCCGAGTGTTCGTAGTCAACCTCGGTCACCTTAGCGATGTCTCCGTCCGAAAGTGAAAGACGATCACCGGTCCTGATTTCCCCTGCCTGCGCCCAACGTTGCTCCTCCGTCAGCCAATACGGATGCTCTGCGGTGGAAACGAGCTCGTTGGCCCGCTCCCCTTCATTTCCGGCGTTGCTCGAGGATGCCTTGCTGCGATACCGGATGTGAACGAGCTTGCTCGGATGTGTTTGAAAAAGTGACACAACCCGCTTGTAGCCCTGCGCACCCGTCTCATCCGACCGCGACAAGACAAGATCACCCTCTAGGAGGCTGTCCGAGAACTCAGAGCACGCACGACATGTAGCGCCTACAATCGAGTTGTGCACTCTATATCTTGTGTCTTATGTTCGTTCTCGGACAGTCTCCTAGGATCTCCTCGATGTTCTCGAGCCCATCCTTCGTCAGCACCTTGGTGCCTGCGACGAAGCAGACCCGCCCGTTCTTCATCATCGACCGGCGCGCGTCCTTGCCGAACCCGGCCTTCTTCAGTATCCGCGCCTTCTCCGCGACCGTCGTGGCCCGGCGCGCGCTCTGTATGGCCTTGGCCTTGCTGACATAGTTGGTCTTGACCAGGGTATCCGCCTGGCGCGCGGTGCGGCGCGCAACGGACCGCGTCCGTTTGACGGCGCGCGCCCCCTTCAAACCGCTCTTGGCGGCACCCTTCGCGAGCTGGGCGATGCCGCTTACCGCCGCCGCGATATCGACCGCGGACGAGAGCCGGATGTCGGTCTTGCCGATCAGCGGCAGGTCGATCTCCGCGAAGCTGGCGATCCGCACGTCCTCGAGGCTCGCCTTGCGGAACAGTCCGGTGGGGTCGGAGAAGTTGACCGGGTCCGCGCCGGCGTAGGCGTAGAGATTCTGGCCGTCGGCGGTGCCGGCGGGATCGGGCTGCAGGAATCGGCCCAGGTCCGGGCTGTAGTCGCGCACGCCCATGCGGACCAGGCCGGTGGCCGAGTCGAGGTACTGCCCCATGAAGCCGCGGCGGTTGCCGACGACGCTCGCTGCCCGTGGCGCGCCGCTCGGGTCCTCGATCTGGGTGCGGCCGAACGGGTCGTAGCGGTAGCGCTCGATGACGGCACCGGCGGCATCGCTCAACGCGACCACCGAGCCCATGCCGTCGAGCTGGTAGTAGGAGTCGGCATTGCCGATCCGCAGCAGCACCGGGCGGTCGACGGCATCGCCATAGACGTATTGGCGCTTGATGGCGCTTGCGCCGTCGAGCACCAGGACCAGGTTGTCGCCGTCGTAGATGTAGTGCTCGACACCGCTCGGGGTGATCTCGCGCACGCGCCGATCCAGCGCGTCATACTCGTAGCGAGCGAGCTCGGTGGTGCCGCCATTGGTGGTGACGCGGGTCAGATGGCCGTAGGCGTCGTATGTATAGGCGCGCGTGCCGTCGTCGCGCAGGTTGCCATTGTCGTCGTAGACGAGCTGCGCGGCGCCCGCCGAGTCGTACTGGTTGAGCGCATTGGAGACGAAGGTCTCGATGGCGGCGTTGTCCGTGCGGTCGGCCCAGTTGCCGCTGGCGTCGTAGGTGTATTCGATGAGCCGATTGGGCGCCGGCTGACTAGCAATGGGGAGGTCCAGCGGCGCCGCAGTATCCCAGCGTACCTCGCTGAGCCATTGCTCCGGGGAATAGACGAAGGCGTCGCCGCGTCCGCCGCGGTGGGCGCGAGCGACGCCGTAGATGCGGCCGGACTGATTGCGTGCGTAACTGAAGCTGCCGAGGGAGACCTGGTTCGGGTCCAGGAACTCCCGAGATGTCTCCTCGCGCGCGTCGTTGAACAGGCGGCCAACGCTGGTGCCGTTGCCGAACGCGGCTTGGCTCCTGAGCAGTGGACCCGAGAAGTTATAGCTTGCCAAGGTTCGGCCCGCTTCGCGGATCGCCTCGACGCGGGTCAGGGGGTCGATTTCATACCCAAGCGAGAAACCGCCAGACGGATATTGCAGGGAGCGGCGATCACCTGCCAGATCGAAGGTGCTGATCAGGTCGAGTCCGCCTTGGACTTCGTTGGTCATCGCCGAGCGCGAGTCGTATTCGAACGCGACGCTGTATGGGCTCGCACCGGCGCGGGTGGCGGAGACGACGCGATCGAGCGCGTCGTAGCCGAACGCGTAGTTCGGCGAGCCGGCAAACTCCGGCTGCGGCACGACCGTGACGCCGGTCTGGCGATTGCCATCGTCGTAGCTGTAGGTGAAATGGTTGCCGGCGCGATCGGTGGTGGTATCCAGCGTGTCATCGAGGTTGTAGGTGCGAAGCACCTCGGTGCCATCCTGATAACGCGTCGAGCGTAAGCGGTTGCGGCCATCGTAGGCCATGGTCGTGCCGCGCTGCTGGGCATCCTCCTCGCGGATCAGTCTGTCGTCGTCGTCATAGTCGAAATTGCTGAGCTCCCTGCCATTGGCGATTGATCTAAGCCGGTTGAATGCGTCATAGCCCATGACGACGTCCGCACCGCCCTGAACGGTGCGTCGCTCCAGATTATCTCGTTCGTCGTAGTCGAAGGTGGTGGTCCGGCCGAGGGGGCCGCGGATCGCTTCCAGGCGCCCGAATAGGTCGAAGTCGAAATCGGTCCTGGTCGTAACGACGGAGCCATCGGGCTCGAGATCCTTCAGCAACTGATGCTGGAGATCGAGCCCTCCGAAGACAGACTCCTCGACATTGCCGACGGCGTCTTCGACAAGGACGGCTCGTCCCAACCCGTCGAACTCTCGCTTCAGCTCACGACCGAGGACGTCGGTCTCCATGTTGACCCGGCTGGCCGCGTCATACACATAGAGGGTGACGTCCTCGTCGAGGATCGATCCTCCTGGGGTCTCGCGAATCGGCTCGCGGGTCCGATAGGCCCTTCCCAGCGCATCGCGGTCGGTGAAGATCTCGCGCAGGATTCTGTTTTGATCATCGCGCCGGCGCTCGGTGACCACCAGGCCGCGCGCGTCGTACTCCATTTCCAGGCGATTGCCGTTGGCGTCGGTGACGCTTTCCAGCTCATTGAAGCCGTTGTAGGTGTAGGTGGTGGAGTGACCCTCGCCATCGGTGCGGCGGACTAGATTAGCATCCTCGTCATAGTCGAGGGTTTCGAGCGGTCCGACCACCGGGTCCAAACCGCCTTCGGTGGAGATGGCCACCGGCAGCTCGCGCTCGTCGAATTGGGTAACGAGGCGATGACCGAGGGGCGACTGCCGTCCGCTCGGGTTCTCGTTGGCGTCGTAGTCGAACGCCGTGACGCGGGTGATGCCATCCCCGCTGTCGGTGATGCTGCGCAGCTGGTCCAGGCAATCGTAGGCGTAGGTCAGGGTACGTCCGCCCAGATCCCTGAGTTCGATGAGGCTGTCGTTGCCGTCGTATGCGAAATAGCGCGTGCCGCGTGGATCGGCGATGCTGATGGGTTGATTCAGGGCGTTGACGACACGCGTGACCGTATTGCCTCGCGGGTCGGTCGTGGTCAGCAGGTTGCCG
This sequence comes from Thiohalocapsa sp. PB-PSB1, assembly GCA_016745215.1. GTDB lineage: Bacteria > Pseudomonadota > Gammaproteobacteria > Chromatiales > Chromatiaceae > Thiohalocapsa. Next base: position 6,130,060 of record CP050890.1, on the reverse strand, counting down.
ACCGGGTCATAGGTGAAGGTGGTTTCCAGGTCCAGGGGCGGACCCCGCGCCGAGCGCGTGATGCCTGCACCGCCGTTCGAGGCATCGACGATCACGGAGCGGATGTAGCCGGGTCCGGACACCAGCTGGCCCGACTCGCGAGCTTCTAGGGTTTCGGTGTCGTCGCCGTCTCCATTGGGGTCGTCGGCACCGTAGTAGGTGTAGCGGGTGACGACGCCGTCGCCTGCCGTGTGCGTGCGCAGCTCGCCGCGCGGGCCGTAGGTGTAGGCCTCGGTCACAGGTGGCCCGGTCGTGACGGGTTGATTCACTGGTGCGTGATCGACCCGCAGGATGTTGCCGTTGTTGTCCACCACATGGGTCGTCGCCGCACCCGACGGGTCGATGATGGTTGTCGGCACACCATATGGGCCAGGTGTGAGGACCGTCGAGCGCGGTGCGCCGCCGCCGATGGGATGGATGTCGAAGCCGGTCAGATCCGCCTGGCGCAGGCGATCCGGGTTGGTCGAATCGTAGTGGGTCAGGGTGCGCAGGCCGCGTGGGGTGGTCTCCGACTCCAGCAGTCCGTCCGGGGTGTAGCTCAGCTCCGTGACCAATGTGGTCGGATTGCCGTTGATCGTCACCAGCTCCTCGAGCCGTTCCAGATGACCGCTGGGCGAATAATGTCGGATCGTCCTGTGACCTTCCCGATTCTCGGTCTCGGCGCGGGTGACGCGAGCGGGACTGGTGCCGCTGCCGTCAGCACCGAAGTAGGAGTACCTGTAGGTTCCCCCGCAAGGCAAGGCTGGAGCCGTCGGGCAGCCGAGGCGCTGCGTTTGCACCCGATCGAAATCCAGTGCATCGCCGTCGAGCAGAGTCAGGTCGTAGGAGAATTCCAGATAGGTTTGCCCGGTTGGATCGGTGACCGAGACGAGATTATGATTCAGCCGCGCGGTATCGGCAGGACTGCCTTGGGTAGTGAACTCTTCCAGCCCCTCGGTGTAGCGATAGCGGGTGGTCTTGCCATGCGGAAAATCTGCCGTTGCCGGCCCGGTCACCGCGATGAGATTATCGGCGGCATCATATTCGTAGCTGGTCAGTCGCCCGCTCCAGTCTTGCATGCTGATCATACGACCGCGAACGTTGTGGCGGAAGCGGATCGTGCGACCCAGGGAATCCCGGATTCTGCTCAGGCGATCATTGATCAGCTCGTATCCGAACGACAGGGTATTGCCGTAGCGGTCGACGATGAAGGCCAATCGATAGCGCAGCTGTGGGTCCTGGATCGATGGCTGGTAGATGAATCTCGTGCCGTCGGCTTCGGTGATCTCCAGTCGAATCGGACTGATCCGCGTAAGCTCGGCAAAGACGCCCGTGGGTGCGCGCCACTGATCCGGCCCGATGCTCGCAAAGACATCCGCGCGACCGCTGCCGTCATAGCGAATGACGTTGCGCGTGTTCTTGTCGATGGTCAGACGGTCGTTATAGCGGTGATCCCAGCCATAGCCCATGGGGCCGTTGAATTGATTCTGAGATCGATACGTGCGGACGAATTCGAAATGCAGCCCCCGCCCCGGGATCGCAAGATCCGTCTCGCAGAGGCGGACCTCGCCGGTGAACGGGTTGATCGGATCTCCAGTATTGAGATAGTCCTCATTATCGGGGTTGATTCTCGGCTCGAAGAGGGTCGTGCGAATCAGATCCCAATCGGGCCGATCGTCGGGGATCGCGAGTTCGACGGCCTGCAATCTGGTGCGATCCTCGGACGAGCTGAGGCCCAGCAGCGTTCGAGATTGCGCGGGCGCCCGCGGTCGCTCGATCAGCTCCGCCGAGCCGCCGACGCCGGCGCCGACAATGGGCGTCGAGACGAGTGGCTCGTCCGGGTCCTGGATGTCGATGGTGCGGTCGCCGGTGTAAATGATGCCGTTGATCAGCGGAACGTCCTGGACGAAGTTGCCGGCATTCAGCAGATTGCGGATCACGGGCTCGGTGGGCTTGGACAGGTCGACCAGCGAGATGTTGCCGCTGCTACCATGCGAGACCACGGCGAGCTGCAGGTTCTGGAATTCCGCGATGCCATCGCCGTCCAGGTCTTTTCGAATCGTAAAATCCCCGGCGGTGGTGATGCGCGAGATGCCTTCTTCGACGGCAAAGGGCGTAGCGTTCGCATTCAGGCTCGGGATCAGCCCGAGCGCTGCACCACCGGTATTGGAGACCACATAGAGTCGCTGCGACGCGCCGCCCGTGACCAGCATCCCAGGGATGCCTGTCCCGATCGAGAAGGCATTGCCCAGATACGGCAAATAGAGCGGCGGGGCATAGTCTGCCGGCGGTGTCTGGCCAACGGCAGCGCTTGGCTTGGGCGCCGGTAATCGGAAGCCGCCGATGATATACGGCGTGCCGAGCGCATTCTCCTGTGCATCCCGCCGCTCGAAGACGTTGCTAGCCTGCCGCAGCTGTTGTCTCAGCGACACTTTCTGGCCGAGCGTGAGCTGTTCCAGATCGATGACCTGGATGCCGGCGCCAATGGAGGCAACGTAGGCCGTGCTGCCCAACACCGCGACCTCTGTCGGGATCACCTGATCGGCCAGCGGGAACAATTGCACATTGCCGACGCGCACCGGCTTGGTCGGATCGGAGATATCGAATAGGCGCAGGTAGGGTGGTCGCTTCTCCTGTTGCCCTGTGCCGCCCCCGAAGCCGGCGCCGACGGCCACCAACAGGTTCTCGGTAACGCCGTTCGACGTATCCAGAAAAACACTCGATGGCACCACGGCGACCGCCCGCGGACCGCCCGGCATCGGGATGCCGCCGACGACCTGCAGGTTCGTCAGATCGCTGGTGTCGACGATTTTTACCACCTCGCCGGTAAAGTCAGCCACAAAGGCCAAGTCGCCTCGGGCCGCGATATCGAGGATACGCCCCGCCGTGATCGTCGAAGGCGATGGGTTGGTGCCGCCAGTCCTGAAACCGATGGTCTGCCCATTGATGACCAGCTGCAAATCCGTGTTTGCGGGCAGGGGACGCGAGGGTCGGATCTGCACGCGATTACCGCTGGATACCACGCCGCCCTCGACCGGAATACGGCCGCCGGTGGCCGGGTCCTCGAAGTAAATGTCCAAATTCGCAATCAGCTCGATGTCGGTACCGGGCGGAGCCGAGGGGCTGATCTGCACGGAGATGCTTGGCTCGAGCGGCACGTTGACGCTGCCTTGCACGAGCGTGACGTTGCCACCGGCGACGATGGGCGGCAGCGCAGCTGCTGATTCGAAGATCCGCAGAACGTTCTCGCGCCGCGTCGAATTGCCGTTGACATCGAAGACTTCGGCGATGATCTTGGTTTCACCCGCGCGAATCGGCGTGTATTGGAACGAATCGCTGGTGGAAACAGGGTTGCCGCTTTGATAACGCTGATTGATCTGCGCTATGTCGTCGATGCGCGCGGTCACCGACGCGATCCCCTGATCATCGCTGGTATTGACGGTCACCGTGATCGGTGAGCCCAGCGTCAGGCTGCCGGTTACCTGCACCTCGAGCTGCGGCGGCTGCACATCGCCCTGACGCTCCGGCACGACGATGGTGCCGACGTCCGTATAGGTGAACAATTCGTCCGGAATCGTGATTCTGAAAGATGACCCCTGGCCGGTCAGAGGATCGATGATGCGCAGGTAGGTTGAACCTGGCTTTCCGGCGAGCGTAAAGTTGCCGTCCTGATTGGTTGTCGTGACCGTTGGATAGCTGGTGCCGACACCATTGTTGAGCTCCACATAGGCGCCTGTGAATGGGCGCAATTTGGCCCGCGCCCGCTCGCCCGATGCGGTCGTCTCTCCTGGGTCCGGAACATTGAAAACGGCCTTGCCGGCCTGACGCATTCCGCCGGTTTCCGGGCAGGGATTCAGATCCGACAGCGTTGGAACCACGATGGTGGACGCATCGACCTCCGCCCTGACATCGCGACCGTTCTTATCGAAGGTCGCAACGGCCCGATAGATCTGAGACTGCTGCCCGAGCAACGCATAGGACACGAGGCTGAGGGTCGCGGTCAGCTGATTCGAATTGATTGCAACGCTTTTGAACAGGCTCCCGGAAGAACCACTGAAGGTTGCTGAATCGATCGCGTTGAACACCCCCGGCAATACCTGTTCCAACAGCTCGATGCGCTTCAGGCGGATCGTCGGATCGGGGGTGGTCACCAGCGCCGTTGCCATCAGATTGGCCGCGCCACCGATGACCGCCTCGCAGCTGACCGACAGGTTGAGCATGCCCAACTGTTCGCCCGTGGTAATCTTGCCCCTGACAAAGGACAGATCCTGCCTCGGCAGCAGCAGCGCCATGAAGCTGTTGGCGATCATACCGCCAATCCCGAAGATGCCGGGCCAGGGCGGTGAATTGACCTCGATCGCACCGTCGACAAAGCGCGCGTCCTCGACCGCGATCAGCAGCGGCTCCCCTCGGACCTCGTCGATGCGCGCAATCAGGAAGCGACTGTCTTGCGGATAGCTTTCGGTCACCGGGATGCGTAATCCGAGGCGTTGCTGCAGGCCATCGGCCGAATCCGGGAAGGTCAACGAGAACCCGGCCGCAAAGGACAGCCCGTAGGCCGGACCGAAGTCGGCGATGGGAATCTCCGGGAAGTCGGCCTCGGTCTTGCGCTGGTAGACCACGGTTGTCGGCTCGTCGAAGGAGCCCGGGGTAAAGGTCAAGACCGATCCATCCGGCGCGCGCATGGTGCCGCCCTCGGCGCCGACCACGGCCGTACCGTCGCCGGCGTCGAACAGGCCAAGGGAGACGGATACCTCATCGCCCTGGCCATTGCGCAAGACCAGGCGCAGCGAATCGGTGACGGCGGCGATGATTCGCAGCTGGAAGCTGCCGTCCGCCGCGGCGATGCGGGTCACCGTCGCGCCGCTGGTGTCGTTGATCAGCGTGACCGCGGTCTCGCCTCGAACAGTGCCGGAGGTGCCGCTTACCCTGACCAGCCCAGCTGCGTCCGGCATCGTCATCGCGATGCGCCCAGGGTCCGGGCGCTCGGGGCGCGCGGTGTCGAGGGTCTGGAAGCCGCTGAAAGCCTGGGTAAAGACCATTCCAGCCTCGCTGCGCAGCCCGTCGGTGACGACGATCTCATAGCCGGTCAGGGGCTCCAAGACCGCCCGCGGACGCAGAGCACCACTCAGCCCCCCTGGCAGCAGCACGTAATCGACCGGAAGCGCGCCGCCGGGACCCCTGAGGACGACATTGGGCGCGCCGAAGCTCGCCGGATCGACCGGCTGCGAGAATTCCAGGATCACCGTGGTGCCCAGCGACACGTCCGCGGCGCCGTCCGCCGGACTCAGCGAGACAACCTGGGCTGTCGCACCCTGGAGGCTCAGGTCCAGCTCGGCGTCCGTGCCCGGCGCGACCTCCGCGGTTCCCGATGCGCGCTCCCCGGTCGTCACAAACAGGGCGCGGACCTGACGCTGGCCCGCCGGCAGCGGTAGGCGATAGCTGCCGTCGGCAGCGCTACGCACGGCAAGGGGGCTTGCATCCGCGGTGACCACGGCACCGCTCACCGGAGCGGATTCACGCAGCACCTGCCCGACGAGCACGCCGGTGTCGGCGGCCGCACGCGCCAGCACCCAGGTCGAGCCGTCGCGCAGTTCGAGCGTAACCTGCGCCACGCCGTCGACCACCTGTCCTTCTCCCGCGATCAGGTAACTGGAACGCCCGTCTATCTGATCCAGCGCGAGCAGCAGCAGCGGTCCGTCCGAGGCGAGCACCGGCACCGAGAAGGTCGCCTCGAGGCTGTCCTCGAAACCCGGCAGTGCGAGTGTCGCGGCAGCAACGAAGTCGAGACCGTCCGGGAGGGCGAGTGGAAGCGCGTCCCGGTCCAACCGCTCCAGCACGGCGGAAGCCGCCTGCGCGACCTCGCCGGCGCCGACGACAAGCTGCACCTCCTCGGAAACCAGGGTCGCGCCGGTCGGATCGATGAGTCGGATCAGGGCGTCCGCGGGGCGCTCCGCCACGGCCAGATCGATCTGGCCTGCCGCCAGCTCACCGACGCCGAATTCCAGCCGCGGTGCGAGCAGCAGCCCTGCCATGCCTTCCGCTTGTACTGGCGATGGTGCAGGCGGGGCCGACGCGCCGCGCCGGTAGACAATCAGATCGTGGGGAAACAGCGGCAATGTCAGCGCCGAGTCGTCGGCGAAGCGATAGTGCTCACGCACATCCATGCGCACTGCGCTGCCGGATGGCGCCTGTCCGAGCCCGGCCAGCCGGACGCGTACATCGGTGATCTCGTCGACGCTGGAGACGATGATCGGATTCGAGGGTGCCACCTCGGCGGCGATGTCGGCGCCTACATCTCGTGCCTCGACACCGACCAGCGGCTCACCCGCTGTCGGTTGCGGCGGTCCATCGATCAGGTCCGGGAGGACGAGTGAATAGGTGCCGCCCTGGCTGACCGGGACCAGTAGATCGTCGCCTTCACGGGTGATCGGCGCATCGATCCGGGTCCAGACGCCATTCTGCGCGTCGTAGCGCACCACGACCAGCTCGTCGCTGGGCGCCACGAGCCCGGGCAGGCGCAGATGCGCGCCAGCGGCAAGCTGGAGCTCCTCGGGCAGGATCAGGTGTGCGCTCATCGGGGACCAGCCGAGTGGCAGCAGGTCGGTCAGGCCCTGCGGCCCGAGTTCCAGCAGTCGCAGCTCGGTATCCGCGGGCAGAGTTCCGGCTGGGAGATCGAGCAATGCACCGCCGGTATCTGCCTCGACCTCGCCGCCGAAGGCCCTCGACAGCGTGGTCTGCTCCGGCAGCGCCTTTAAATGCGCGGAGAGGACGTCCAGGGCCTCGGTCCGCGCCGTCGTCAGCGACCGATACAGCGTCTGATGCCCGGGAGCGGTCAGTCGCAGCCGCACTCGCCCCTCGGGCACCAGGAGCCGATAGCGTCCGCGGTCATCGGTCGCCGTGCTTGCCGTGGTGTCAAGGGCCTCGACCAGCGCGCCCGCGAGCGGATGACCATTCTCGGCCCGGTAGACCTCCCCCGAGAGCAGCACCTCGCGACGCTCGAGCACCCGCACCGCGGCGCTGGCGTCTGCCTCCAGTCCGTGCAGATTGCGTACGCGCGCGCGAAAACCGAGCGTGTCGCCGGGGGATGCGGCGACGGGCAGGTCGAAGTCCAGCCGGTAGGGCGCCGCGGCAACCTCGCCGATCAGAGCCGTGCCCTGGAAGAAATACACCGTCTCCACGCCGACGTTGTCGTTCGGGATGGCAACCAGGGTGATGCGCGTCCCCGCGGCGGCCGCGGCGGGCGCGGTCAGGTCGATGCTCGGAGGCTCGGCGATGCTGTCCGCAACGACCTCCGTCGCAGCCGATCCGACGGCCTCATTGCCAGCGAAATCCAGAGCGCGGATGGTGACTTCGAAGGTACCGGGGTCCGTCGGCGCGCTCAGCTCGACGCTGTAGGGTCGCGATCGAGCCGTTGCGAGCAGGTCTGGATGCGCCGGGTCGCTGCTCGCGATCTGAACTTCGGCAACACCGCCATCGTCGACCACCTCGGCGGTCAGATAGAAACTTGCCCCGGGTGCGACCTCCGGCGGCAGAGCGATCGAGAGGATCCTGGGCGGCGCGTCATCAATGCCGTCGACGGCAGTCACGACCAGCTGGGCGACAGTTTCCTGCCCGGCGGTATCACGGGCGACGCTGCTGAAACCGAGCTTGTCGCCCGCAGTGACAGTCGCGGGGACGACGACGGGGAGCTCATAGGGCGGTTCCGTATCCGCCAGCAGGGTATCGCTGCCTAGGCTGAAGGTGACGACATCGATTCCCTGGTCATCGTCGGTGAGAGCGAGCAAGTGGATCGAATCGCCGATCGCGGCCGTTGTCGGCCCGATCAGATCGACTCGGGGCGGCGTATCCACTGCGCTGGGCCGCAATTGAATCGATGCGCTGTCGCTTGCCCGGTTTCCGGCGCCGTCGATCGCCGTCGCTTGCGCCGTTATCGCGACCTCGCCAAGACCGACCGGGGCGACATAGGAGATTTCGAACGGGGGCTCGGTGACGGTTCCCAAAGGAATTTGCCGCGACAGGAACTCCACCGCGACAACTCCGACATTGTCGTCGACCTCGGCGACCAGCGTGATTCCCTCCCCTTCGACAACCTCGAGCGGCGCGCTGAGCAGGATCGTCGGCGGCAGCTCGTCCGGCGGGGCAATCAACAGGATATTCGCGGCGTCCTCGGCCAGGTTCCCGGCGGCGTCTCGCGCCTGCGCCAGCACGGTCACCGAGCTGCCGACCGGGCCGGACGGCAACAACAGTGTCGCCATGTACGGTGGCGCTGACAGGCTCGCGAAGGACTCGCCGTCCAGGAAGAGATCCAGGCTCTCGATGCCCACGTTGTCGCTCGCCGTTACCGCGACCTCCACGGAGGTTCCCGCGGGCGCCTCGATCGGCACCGAGAGCTCCACTACGGGCGGCGTCAGATCCAGCACATGCACGCTGACTTCCCGATCCGACGCATGACCGAGCGGATCGGTCGCCCGAACCGCGTAGTTCGCCTCGCCCGGACTGGTTGGCGTCCAGATGATGTCGCCGGTGACGCCGTCCAGACTCAGGCCTTCGGGGCCGAACAGCAGTTCGTAGGTAACGACATCGCCGTCGGGATCGTTGGCCACGGCCCGATCCCGCAGCGTCTCGCCCAGGGCCACCTCGGTCAGGGGTGTCCACTGAAAGACCGGTGATGCATTGGGAGAGGTCGCCTCGAAGAGATCGAACAAAATGCCAACCGGGCCGCGCTGCACGAAACCCAGCTTGACGGTAACCTTGCCGGAAGTCTCTCCCGGGCCGAGAATCCCATCGCCACCCAGGTCGGTGACATCCAGCTCGGCGCCCACTCCTTGCCCCCCGCGGTGGGCATTCAGCACCAGGATGTTTGGTGAATGCGCGCGCACGCGCAGAAACAGCCGCGCAAAATTCCGCTCCCCGGTCAGGTTTCGAACGCGGTAATCGGCCGTTGCCGTTCCGAACCGAGCATCTGGGCTCGGCGTTCGATCAAAGGTCCAATGCCCGGCAATCAGAGAGAGACTACCGGGAGGCAGCGCACTCTGGGCGGAAGCGGTACTGAGCAGGGTATCGAACATCGAACCCAGAGGTTCCCGGAAAAAACCCTCATCGGCAGCGTCGGCATGCTCCATCGGCATGGCGTGCGGCGCCTGCGATCGATCTGTCTCGGGATTGAACTTGACCTGGAAGTTGCCGAGCGGCTCTGGGGTGCCGGGAGGATTCGGGATATCGGGCGGAGTGGGCGAAGTGGCCGCGGTTGGTGGCCGTTCGCTGCCGTGCGAACTGTTCGTATCATGTGCTTGCCAGACCCCTCGCATGGATAAGATCAGCGCAAGGACTGCAAGGACAAGTGCAATTTCGAGCCGAGGCCAGGATGCTCGCCGTCCATGCGATCCTGAAGCGGCTGGATTTCCAGACATATCGCCTTTTCGCATCCTATTCGCTGCCCGGCACAGCGCCTATTACGCCTTTCTGGCTTGAATATTCAGTCGGCGCTGCCTGAATGTAGAGGTTCTGATCGGCTTTAATCAAAAGACTGACATTCAGTTGCTGGATTGGCCTGAATCGGCGGACAACTCGGTTACTCTTTGATTGATGGAGTGCAAAATAACAGCTGGCGCCGTTTTGGGTCTGGCCAACAGTCGGCGAAAATGTACCGCTCGTCAGGTGCCTGGTGCTCTGCTGCGGAAGTCGCGAGAACGTTTGCAGTGGTTGGCGTTGTCGTTGTCGTCATCGCGCCGAGCAAAGCTCGGCATCTCTTGCGTACGCAGCCCGCAAAGGAAACACGTGCCGGTCACGCCGGATCGCGAAAAAGCGCGAAAAAGGGGCCAGGCTCAATTTCTGCTAGACTTGCAGCATGCCGCGCCGCTCAACGCATCCATATCGACGGACTGCCGCTTCACATTGTCCAACGCGGGCACAATCGGGCGGCCTGCTTCTTCGACGGCCAAGACCGGCTCGCCTATCTTGGCTTGCTGCACGAAGCGCTAGAGCGCGAACGCTGCTCGCTGCACGCCTACGTCCTGATGACCAATCACTTGCATCTGCTGCTTACGCCGGAACAAGCCGACCCTGAGCCACAGGTGCTGATCTCGGTGGGCCGCCGTTATGTGCAATACATCAACCACAGCTACGGGCGCACCGGCACCCTCTGGGACGGACGCTACAAATCCTCGTTGGTCCAGGCCGAGACCTATCTGCTGCTCTGCCAGCGCTACATCGAGCAGAACCCTGTTCGCGCGGGAATGGTAGCCGATCCCGCCGATTACCGCTGGTCCAGCTACCGCGCCAACGCCCTCGGCGCGTCGGACACGCTGCTGTCACCGCACTCGCTTTACCTCGCCCTCGGCGCTGATGGCAACGCGCGCCGCGCTACCTATCGGGAACTGTTCCGCGGTGCACTCGACGAGAAACCACTCAGCGACCTGCGCCTGGCCCTCAATCAGGACCAGCCGATTGGCAATGATCGTTTCTATCGAGAAATCGAGGCTATGACCGGACGGTGGCGGGAGCTGCGCCGCCGTGGCAGACCACGCAAACGCGACGAAGAGGCATCAGCAGGCGATGCAGGACAGGGCGAATTGCCGCTAAAATTGAGCCTGGCCCCTTTTTCCTTCTGGACATACCGCTGCCCAACGCGCTTCATCACTGCCGACACGCCATTATCGCTTGCGGCGGTCATCAGCAGATGAAGGTGGTTGGTCATCAGCACATACGCGTGCACAGCAACCGATTCCTCCGCGGCCACCGCGGCCAGATGATCCAGGAAAAACTAGCGATCATCATCCTCGAAAAACACCGCAGCCCGGTCGATCCCGCGCAGGATCACATGCATTGGGTAGCCGGCGGCGATGATACGTGCGCGTCTAGGCATGGATCACAGGATCTCAAAGACAATAGCAACATAGCACCGGAACAAGTCTAGCAGAAAAACGTGGTCTGTCCCCGTTTTCCTGGTCCCCGTTTTCCTCCCGAACGCGCCCGCCGAAACCGGCCTACCTAACGCCGGCCGCGGCTTGACAGCGGCGGCTGGAATTATGAACAAGGCCGCCGGAGCTGCTAGCAAAAACATATAGTTGCAAGCCTCTACGGGTAATACTATACTGATATTACTTTGATGTAAGGTGATGACTATGCGAGTTACTACAAAAGGTCAAGTTACCATTCCAAGAAATGTAAGAGAGGCTTTGGAAATATCACCGGAAACGGAAATTGAATTTGTAGAAGATGATGGTCGGTATTACATTGAAAAAACCGCTGTTCCTGAAATAAAGAGAAAGTTTAAAAAACTTAGAGGAATAGCCACGGTAGAAATGACTACTGATGAAATCATGAATCTCATAAGAGGATAATAATGAATGGAGTTCTAATTGACTCTTGTGTGTTGCTGGATCTTTTCACGAATGATGTGCATTGGGGTGATTGGTCGGAAAATGCCCTGGAACGGTATAGTCAAACAAATACATTATATATCAACTCGATTATCTATGCGGAAGGCCTTGTTCATAACTCCAATCAAGTGACCAGCGGGTACGCGGGGCTTTTCCGTAAAATTTTGATTTTAATGTTAAAATACTGTGGCTTTCGAGGTTAACTCTCAGTCTTGGCCGAGCTTATGAACAAGGCCATGCGGAAATATCCATTGGCTTTGATAAAATCGAGGAAGTAGAAAGCGCTATTGCTGATTTAGGTCTCAAAGTTCTTGAAATGCCACGTGAAGCACTATTTCTAGCAGGAAAAGTATTTCTCGACTACAGAAAAAACAAGGGAACGAAAACATCTCCTCTGCCAGATTCTATATTGGAGCTCATGCGTCGGTTTGGCCTTGTTCATAACTCCGACCAACTTACGAGCGGGTGCATTGGCCTTTCCGTAAAGCATTGGTTTTAAAGTAAAAATACTGGGGCGTTCGAGGCTAAACCTAGGTCTTGGCCGAGCTTATGAACAAGGCATCAAGAGCGAACGTAGACAAGGTTCCTGATTCGGCGGATGTGTTGATTCGGCGGATGTATCGATGGCTTGGTTCTGGAGTGCGCGCTAGCGAAGTACCCCCGAATAGTTAAAAGAATACCTCTTCTGTTTATGCGTTTTATTTAGCCAGGCTTTTCAAAAGAATTCAGGCGGTTTTGGAATAAACACATCTGCTATGAAATTGCGCAACCCTGGAGGAATGATGGTTGCATGAATATCAGATGTTGAACTAGCTATTGGATCTTCAATACCAAATACTTCGGTAAAGAGTTTAGCAGATCCCATTATTGACAAAGTCACATGATCTTGTGAACTGATCGCAAATCCAAGTTCTTCTAGTCGCTTTTTTGATTCTTCAATACGGTTATGTTCGACGGAGTACTTGCGAATATTTTTAGACGTTAGCGGAGTCTTCGCATCTAAAATCGACATGCCATCAGCGCGCTTAAGAACTACTTGAGCAACGATATGCATCATGTCATCAGCAACCTCTTCAAGTGGAAATGTCGTATCCGCAGCACTGGACGAATAGGTACCCGCTACCCAGAATACCAGGGCGGCGAGTACCCCTAGAGTGTACTGAATATACACTGCTGTCTGCTTGCTACTTGCTACTTGCTAGCGGGAACGAAGGGTGTCAATCAAATCATCAATAAACTCCCTTGGTACTTCCGGCATAGCCCCACTCTCTACCATGCTAATTTGTCGGTCTTTCGATGCAGCAAAAAAGCTTGCTGCAACATCACCCATAGTCCGGAGGTATGCCCACTTTGCATCCGCTAGTCCAGCACCTGTAGCAAGATCATTGCCAACGCCTGCTGAATCTCCCATCGCAGTTGTACCAGCTATAACGTCCTGAGCACTATCCATAAGCTTTTGTTTCACTTGCGCTGGAGTCAGAGTTTGATCCTTCTCCAACATCAGAGCACAAATACCGGCAACTTGGGGACATGCAGCGGACGTTCCGCTGAAGATACCCCACCCGTCATTTGCAGAACCGGTAGATGGGTCAATACCATCAAGCGAAGAATTCTCTTGGACGGGCAATATGAGACTCGGGGCTTTGCCACCGTTGATGTTTACTCGTTTACCAGTTAACCCACATATATCGGGAACGCGGCGCCCAGGATAGAAGGAGCTTACAAAGCTACTTGCGTAACTGGATGCTTCGAAATCCAGGTCAGGGTAATTCACATGAACACCTCCCACCGAGATAACATCTGGGTGACTTCCGGGGAACCCATAATGACCATTTCCGGCAGAAAAACACACTACGACACCACTGGCAACAGCGTTTGCCACAGCAGCTTCTAAAGGTTTGAGCCAATTTGGTAGTGATGCCCCAGATGTGTCAACACTGTAACCCCAGCTGTTGGTAAGAATTTGAGGCTTGGGTGAACTACCCAGTGCGGTATTGATTGCCCCTACCGTATCATTACCCATTTTGATGGGTCTTAGCCGGCAGTCGGGAGCGCTAGAGTAAATATTGGCCGATTCGCCAGTACCATGGCCATTGGAATCCTCGTTTGGATTAGCAGCACCAGGAGCGAGCAGCGTGCTCAATACACGATATCCATGCCAAGTGAAGAATGGATGTCGATAGTGGCCTGTATCCAACATACCGACAACCACATTCTTTCCTGTTACACCTAAACGATGTACACGAGAAGCTCTGAGTATTACAGCGACCTCATCTGGGACAAAAAGATATCGATAAGCATCTCCATGTATAGGAGCAATCGGTGGCAAAGGAGAAGGTGCAAAGTACGTAGGTGGCCGTGCTATTACAGCACCTTCGATCAAGTCACCTAGCTCACTTGGTGCATTCATTACCTGATCTTTAGGCTCGTCTCCAGTGCCTAAAAATTCAACCTCTTGTCCAGGTCTAATCTCGGCTTTTTGTTTTGTTAGTTTAGCGCCAAAGAAATCTTTGAATAACTTAGCCCTACCCCCGATTGCAATTGTTGTATCACTACTACCCTCTTCAAATACATGAAAACCTGCTTTAGCCAATTCACGTTTGGCATCGCGTATATCGACAGGATCAGAATGGTAATCCTGTACGTTGTCTGTAGTAATTGCACTCTCTGTCACGAACAGGGATTTAGGTCCCAGCGAGCGCGGCGACACATGTGCGATAACTTCGTAGTTCGTTTCAGGCATTTTCTTTCCCTCTATAGGCTGGCCTTGCTCGTAATTCCGGCCAAGTCCAAGCCTAAAGCTTGGTGATCGGTATGCAGGTATTTGGCAGAACCCGCATCATTTCCTACCCAGGGAGGTGCAATTTCACCGAGGATTCGGAGAGATGTACGAAGATTCTGCCAAGCTTGAATATAGATCATACACGGGCACTGCGCTACCTGGGACGAGGGATCGGGTCGTAACGCGGCGCCCGCGCTTGGAGCAGGCCGAACACATCGCTGCTGCCGAGTCACGGTTGGCAGCCGGCGAGACGCAACGCGAGGTGGCTACTGCTTTGGGCGTGGCGTGCAGCACCCTGCTGGAGTAGTGCCACGAGAAACCGCCTGGGGATGCGCCAACCGGTCTGGTGGCGATCGTGCGCACCCCGGAGGGGATGTCGAAAAGAACAAAAAAAGACGCTCATGTGGGCTCTAAGGTGAGGACGTGATACAGCACGTTGATTTCCAACGGGACTATTATCTGTTTCACCTTGTGTCCCATATGAGCCAAAAAAGAACAAAAAAAGAACAAAAGGACACCAAGAACAAAAGGACACCCGCAGGAAAAGAACAAAAGGAGAAAAGAACAAAAGGACACCCAGGAAAAGAACAAAAGGACACCAGGAAAAGAACAAAAGGACACCCACTAAAAAGGAAAAGAACAATGAACAAAATGAACAAAAGTGAACAAAAGGAAAGTAAACAAAAGGACACCCACTAAAAGAACAAAAGAAGAACAAAAGGACACCAAGAACAAAAGGACACCCACTCGAGGGCTGCCCACTCGAGGGCTGCATGAACTTGACCGACAACCTAGGGTGTTCAATTTGGCCTTCTTCACGCACTTTTTGCTCCTGCAGATCTGTGTGTGGCGCCTGGATAGACGGAGGGCGTAAGGCGTTGATATATAGCTGAATACGGTTCAGCCGGTGATGCAAGGAAACTGTGTGAGTCGGGCCAAGCCAGGACTGTCCAGATTGAACTACCTACCGACAACCTGATGCCCAACCTGCAGCTCACCAAACCCAAGGTCGCTGCGCCCGCGCTCGCCTGAAAAATGAACAAAAGGACACCAGAACGAACAAAAGGACACCAAAAGAAGAACAAAAGGACACAGAACAAAAGCACAGAACAAAAGGACACCAGAACAAAAGGACACCCACTCGAGGGCTGCATGAACTTGACCGACAACCTGATGCCCAACCTGCAGCTCACCAAACCCAAGGTCGCTGCGCCCGCGCTCGCCTGAAAAACGGGCAAAGCGGCAAAACATGCCGCTTTGGCGGCCAAAAGACGCCTCATTGGGCCTTGTTCATAACTCCGCCCAACTGACGAGCGGGTGCTTGTGGCTTTTCCATAAAACGCTGATTTCAAGGTTAAAATGCTGGGGCGTTCGAGGCTAACTCCAAGCCTTGGCCGAGCTTATGAACAAGGCCGTCGGTTTCAGAATTGAATCTAATCACAAGGGACCCAGGAAAATACAAGACCTATTTCCCACGGATTAAGTTGATCCAGCCACATGAAAACTATGCAGCTAACGAGCACATCCAGCTGTCCGCAAAAAGCGCCGCTCGTTCCTCGCTCTGCTTTTTGCGCCGGCTGATGCGTGACGTTGTCGCGCCGAGCAAAGCTCGGCGTCTCTTGCCGGGGAAACGGCAGCGGGACATCCATACCGCTGCACGGAAACGGCAGCGGGACATCCATACCGCTGCACTAGCTCGCCGGTAAGCACTCGGTTCTCCCAGGCCGCAGTCGACAACGCTCGATTTATTGATTTGATTTACCGGCGGATTTCGGTAGCGGCCCAGCATAACGGTTTAGTCAGGGCATCGTTTAAAGAAATCGATGAAATCGGGATGCAGAAAGCTGTCATCATTGGGCCTCTGATCCCGGTAAGCTTGAGGTTTAGGAGCCGAAACACCGATGAGTCTGCCCTTCCCGGAACATCCGTTGCGCGGTGCCATCACCGCCGAGTTTCATGCCCGCAATTTCGAACCATTGCGCGCGCCAGCCCGAATCGCACACATCGCCTATTTATCCGGCGAACGAGGCAGCGGGTTGAATATACGTCATCTGGAGCGCCTGTTGGAGCATTTCGGCGCCCCGGGGCCGGTCGGTCCGGGGGAGCAATTTTTTGCCGATATCGGCGAATTGCGCCTGCGCTGGCAGCGACATACCGAGTTTGTCACCTACAGTTTCTCCCGCGAAGGCGCATACCAACGCCCGTTTTCCAGTAGTTTGCTGGAGACGATTCCCGAAGACTGGCTAAGCTCTCTGCCCGGCAAGGTGGTGACCGCGGTCCTGTTGGCGCTGGAGCCCTGCGACGCCCCGGAACGCGACAGCGCCGAATTGTGCCAACTCTTCGACGGCAACACCGTGATCGGTGCCGAGGTGGCCGGGGGTGCTGGAATTGCCTGGTCCGATATGCGCGAACATGCGGACGGTTTCGACCGCATTCTGGTCCGTGACCGCTGCCTGTCCAATGCCCAGGCCGGGCGGCTGGTGAAGCGCATTCTGGATGTCAATGCGTACCGCGCCATGGCTTTGCTGGGATTACCGGCAGCGCGCAAAGCGGCGGCGACGCTCAGCGATGCCGAAAAGCGTCTGGCCGATGTGGCCAAACGCATGACCGCCGGTAACGATCATCTCAAGCAGGTCCAGAGCCCGGATACGCCGCCCCCAGAACGCTTATTGCTCGCCGAACTGGCAGCGCTCGCAGCCGAGGTGGAAGCGGTGGCTGCCAAAACCGCAACGCGCTTCGATGCGTCCGAGGCCTATTTCCAGGTCGTTTTGCAACGCTTGGAGCAGCTGCGCCAGCAACGTATCGAGGGTTTGCAGACCTTCACCGAGTTCTTGCAGGCTCGCCTTGCTCCCGGGGTCGCCACCTGCCTGGCCGCAGCGCAGCGTCAGCAGCAATTGGCCGAGCGCGCGGCGCGCATCACGGGTTTATTGCGCGCGCGGGTCGAGTTACAGCTCCAGGAGCAAAACCGCAGTCTGCTTGATTCCATGGATCGTCGTGCCAAATTGCAGCTGCGTTTGCAGCAAACCGTCGAGGGCCTGTCGGTGGTCGCCATTGGCTACTATGGCGTCGGCCTGGTGGGCTATCTACTGAAGGGATTGGAAAAAGCGGGATGGCCCATCGACTCGACCCTGGGCGTTGCGATTGCCCTGCCGCTGGTGATTGGCGCGACTTGGTTCGGGTTGCACTGGACCAAGCGCAAGGTATTGCATGATAAGGATCAGGCGGCGTAGCTGCGCTAGCGCAGTGCAATCTACGCAGTTTGCCATCGCAATCCATGATTTCGACTATTCGCTGTTCGCCTCTTCACCCAGGATGAAGTCTGATTCGCCGCAGAGAACGCAGAGAAGAGGGGTATATTCGCCTTGGCCCCTCTGCGCACTCTGCGTCTCTGCGGTGAATCCTTACATTCTTCGAAGGCAGCACCCGTTACGAAGGCAGCCCTCCTTGGAGCTTGGAAACCAGAGAAAATCTACACCAATACCGGCAACGCCAGGTGAGCCCAGAGCCAGGGAACAAAGTCGCAGGCCAGCTCAGCCCTTTGCGGAGCCGAATCATCGACACCAACGATCACACAACTTGCTCTACACCAATAACCGGCGTCGGACCAGCACAACGGCGATATGGAAACCGACCCCGGCATACAGCAGCAAGACCGCGATGTGCAACCATGGGGCGCTCGGCGATTGCCCGGTCAGCAGCGGTCGCGTCAGATCCACCGCGTGGGTCAGCGGGAAAAGCTGCATGGTGATTCCCAGGGCGGGTGGCAGGGTATCGACGGGATAGAACACGCCGGACAGAATCAATAGCGGCGTGACGACCAGCACGAAGTAATAATTGAAAAAATCGTAATTCGGTGCCAGCGCGGCGATGACCATGGCCGGGGTGGCAAAGCACAGACCAATCGCAAATACCACGGGTAATACCAGCAAGGCGCCGGGGCCGGCCACAACGCCGAGCAAGGTCGCCACAATCAAGATCGCGATGCCGCTAAACAGGGCCTTGGTTGCGCACCAGAGCATCTCGCCGGCGATGATGTCATCCAGGTTCAGCGGCGTCGCCAGCATCGCGTCATAGGTGCGCTGTACATGCATGCGCGTGAACACTGAATAGGTGCCCTCGAAGCTGGCGGTGTTCATGGCGCTGGAGGCGATGATGCCAGATGCCAGAAAGGCCAGATAGGGCATCTCGGACAGGGTGCCGATAAAAGCGCCCAGGCCGAAGCCCAGGCCGAGCAAGTACAGCGCGGGTTCGCCAAAGTTGAGCACAATGGCCGGCCCGATCAGTTTGCGCCAGACGCGTAGATTACGATGCCACACGGCCAGCGCACCGGGGCCGGGTTTGGGAATGCTCCAATCGGTATGCATGACGATCTGCCGTTACAGTGCGGGCCGGGGAATCCGCGGCCGGATCCTGACCGGTCTGTTGCTGTCGGTGCAAGAGGCGGCCCAGGCGATCCCGCGCGCAGTAGGATTCTGGCGATTTCCGTCAAGAAATAGGCCACCTGGCTTGTCTTCTCGTCAGGCTTTGCGAAGGCGAACGAGAATCCGGCGCCAGTTGGTCTGTTTCTATCCGGCAATCGCCTTATTGCCCGCTTGAATGGATTCAAGGGTGATGAAATGCTGCGATTTCTGGCCGTCAGTCCCGTAGATCGCGGCCGGTAAGTCGCAGGAAGACATCTTCCAGACCTGTCGGTCGGTGCAGGTAAACCAACCCAGGCTGGCGTTGTAATTGGTCGAGCAATGCGGTGGTTTCCTTACCATAGCAGTACAGACTGTTACCCTGGCGCTCGATCCGACATTGGTGGCGGTCCGCCAGGGCCGCGGCTCCGGCGCTGTCGCCGCCGCGGATCTCGATCACCTCCGGCTCCACGTGGCGCTGGATCAACTCCCTCGGCGAGCCTCGGTCCAGAATCAGCCCCCGATCCATAATCACCAGTTGATCGCACAGTCGCTCGGCCTCCTCCATATAATGAGTGGTCAATAGCAAGGTCGTGCCGCTGGCCTTCAGTTCTGCAAGGCGCGACCAGATGACGTGGCGCGCCTGGGGATCCAGGCCGGTGGTCGGTTCGTCCAATACCACGAGTTCGGGTTGGTTGATCAATGCGCGAGCAATGGTCAGGCGCCGCTTCATGCCGCCGGAAAGGCTGTCGGTCTTGGCATGCCGGCGGTCTGTTAGTGCGGCAAACTCGAGCAATGCAGGAATGCGCCGGCGTGCCTGCGCGCTGGATAGGCCAAAGTAGGCCGCATGCACCTCCAGGTTTTCGTCCACCCGAAAGTCCGGATCCAGATTGTCAGTCTGGTGGACGACGCCGGTGCGAGCGCGAATGGAGCGTCCATGCGTCGAGATCGGCAGGCCAAACACATCCAGCCGACCGGCGCTCATCGGCGTCATGCCCAGGATCATGCGCAAGGTCGTGGTCTTACCGGCACCGTTCGGCCCTAACAGACCGAAGCAGCAGGCGCTGTTGACCTGAAACGAAGCCTTGTCAACGGCGGTGAAGGAGCCGTATTGTTTGATCAGGCCATCGGCCTCGATCACCATGGTCATGGGCTGGATCGCATCGGCGCGGGGTAAGTTAAAGGATAAATCGCATATTAGATCTCATTAGATCGTACTAGGTCAGGTTTTTGCTCCATATTACAAGATGTGTCAAAACCAAAAGCGGGAGCGGGATCGTTATCCCGATCCAATAGCGCTGGGCGGGTTGCAGCTAGGCTGTCGAAATCTGCAGTCTCACTAAAACAAGCGCTTCCCGGTTGATGGATGCTTAGTCGGTGTCGGTGTCGGGGTCGGTGTCGGTGTCGGGGTCGGGGTCGGTGTCGGGATCGGTGTCAAGGTCGGAATGAGGGATTGGTATCGAGCTGGCTGCTTTGATCGATGAGCGGATTCGATACCGATTCCGATAGCGACCCCGACACCGATGAGGCTTCCCCAGTGCGTTCGATGAAGCAATCCAAGACCCGGAATCGGTTTGGCATCAAAACTCAGGATATGTCGACAGCCTAGGTTGTAGCCCGAACAGTGCCAGCTTCATGTCCGTCGCTTGCAAGTCATTCAGCAGTTGGTCTGATGTGTCGTTGGGATTGTCTATTCTGAGGCGATATTCAATGGGGTACTGGAGGAGCTAGGGAGGCGCTGGGGAGGCGCTAGGGGGGGGGAGGGGGGGGGTTCTGGACGCGGTTCTGGGGCAAGATCAACGAGTTTGGCGCTCAGCCTCGTTGACTTGCCTTGTGTGAAAATCCTATCCGGAAATAGTGCATATCGACGACAGACTGTATTTCTGACGGCGGTAAATGCTAGAGTGGCTGTTTGTCACCCATGATCGAGCCAAGTGCAGTACGACTCAGTAAGCGCATGAACATAAAAAAGCTCCTGTTAGACCCCAAGACCGTGCTCGCCGCCGTTGTTGGCGGCTTCCTGATCGGTCTGTTCTTCAGCCCGCTGGGGCTGACCCTATTCCCGTTGGGCAGTCTATATATTGCTTTTCTATCGATGTGTCTATTGCCGATCCTGATCACCGCCATCATCAACGGCATCGCCGGTTTGCTGCGCGATGTCAATACCCGTCCGATCTTCAAGAACATGGCGCTGCTCTATGCCGTCGGGCTGATCATCCCTTGCATCATCGGCATTGGCAGCGCGCTGCTGTTGCAGCCCGGCGGAGACCTTGGGCCGGAGGCGCAAAAGAGCATCGGGGCCTTGATCACCGCCGCGCCACCGGAGCCCAAGGCCGAAGGCGGTATTTTCGGCTTTCTGCTGCAGGTAATCCCGACCAATGTCTTCGAGGCCCTGAGCAGTAATGATGTCATGGCCATCGTGTTTCTCAGCGTCTGTATCGGACTGGCCATCGGTGCAATCGACAACCGCGAGACCGACCAGATCCTCAGCCTGGTCAAGGCAATCTATGACGTCTTCATGCAGCTCTATCGCTGGGGGATCGTTATCTTGGCACCGGGGCTGCTGCTATTCATCGCTGGGGTCGTCGCGCAAATCGACGCCGAGACCCTGCTGGCGCTGACTAAGTTCGTCATCGACTTCTATATCGGCGGTGCGATCTTGATGGTCATTTTGATGCTGCTGTTCTGGCGTGCCGTGCGCGGGCCGCTGTTACCGACCCTGGGTCGGCTGAGCAACCCGAATATGCTCGCTTTTATGACCAACAATCCCATTGTCGCATTGCCCGCAACCTTGGATATGCTGGAGCAGGACTATGGCGTCGACCGGCGTGTGCCGGACCTGGTGATCCCGTTTGGCATTTTCGCCAATCAGCACGGCGCGGTCTTCTTGCTGTCATTTTTGACCATGTATCTAGCGCAAATCTATGTCATCGATCTGGCCCTGCAGGACTATGCCATCATCGCCATTGGCTCGATCATTGCCGGGGCCACCGCGGTGGGTGGTGGACCCGTGCTGATTCCGACCGTAGCACCGCTCCTCGGTGTGGTCGGCATCCCAACGTCGATGGCTTTGGTCGTACTCTCCACCACCGATAATCTGATCGGCCCAGTGCGCACCGCCACCAGCCTGCAAGCAAACATTACGCTGACCGTCATGGCCGCGCGGCGCGGCAAAGAAAAGCCGGAAGCACCGGCTGCTCCGGTCCACTTTCAGGAGAACCACATATGAAAGCCGTTGTGGGCCTCTATGCCGTGTTGATATTCGTTGGTCTGACTGTCGCGCTACCGACGCGGGCCGTCGATTCAGCCTTTGCGGACATCCAGCGTATTCTGGATGCCGGTGTCGTACGGGTTGCGATCCTGGCCAGAGATGTGCCGCCGATGATCATGACGGCCCCGGACGGTAGCCCGGCCGGTGCCGAGGCCGATCTGGCCCGGGATCTGGCCGAGAAGCTGGGCGTCGAGGTTGAATTCGTGCGCAGCGCCGAGACCTACAACGACGTGATTGGCCAGGTCGCCGGGAAGCAGGCTGATCTGGGTATCTCCTTCCTCAGCAGTGGAGTATCCCGGGCGCTCGAGGTCTATTTTTCTCGGCCTTACATTCGCCAAAGCGGGCGGCTCTTTTACAATCGCACTAACTTTGCGCGGCTGAAACGTGATTTCGATGCCGGGACGATTCAAGAGCTGGTAAATGGTGCCGCGGGCAGTTCGCTGATAATAGGCGTGATCGAAGGCAGCGTTTACCAAACGATGATGGAACGGGATTTCTCGCAAATCCAGGTGCAGCATTATGCGAATTTAATGGAGCTGATGCAGGCCGTGCGCGAAGACAAGATTTTCGGGGGCGCACACGGCGATCTGCAAATCGCGTTCTTTATGCGCCAATACCCATCCACCGCCATTCATGTGGCCATTGATCCCGAGGTACGTCGCCCCAGCGATATCTGTATCGCCGTACGACCTGATGCGCCGAATCTATTGCGCTGGGTGGATACTTATCTGGCTAATAATGTCGGCTCGAGAGAGAGTGCGGATATCGTCGAGCAGTATGTGGAACTGTCCGAGGATGAATAGGGAATGGACAAGAATTTCCGAGTCGTCGTTCGAGCAGGAAATGACACTCGTGTCCGATCCGCTGGCACCCCCTGCGGGTCGCCCGCAAGCGGGCTCCTACTCCAGCTGATAAGGGTCCACTTGCGGGCGGGGCGTCTTGGCCCCTCTGCGCACTCTGCATCTCTGCGGTGAATTCTCGAAGATAGCCCTCGGGGAATCGTTCACGGTCACTCCATGAGCCAGTTACCGTGGGCTGGTTATCGCGATGTCGAGGTCGGATGACAAAACAGATCAGGTGGTGGGTTTTTCTCGATAGAAGCCGATTAGGATTCGAGCCAATCGTATCTTGTGCATCATCACCACCCAAACCACTTCCTCGGCGGTCAAGGCGAAGCGTGCTGCTCGAAAACCGAAGGATCAAAGCAGCCGTACACTCGAAAGACCTGCATCCACAGCGATGATTTGTCCGGTCACCGAAGGAGCACCCTGTAATAGCCAGGCCGCGGTCTGCGCCATCTCTTTGGGATCGGCAATGCGCTTGAGCGGATGTCGTTCAGCAGCGGCGGCCTGTTTGTCGTCAGTACTGAGCAGGCGCTGCGCCAGTGGTGTATTGGTGATGGTCGGCGCAATGGCGTTGACGCGGATAGCAGGTGCTAATTCAGCGGCCAATGATCGAGTCAACCCCTCTACCGCGCCCTTGGCCGCCGCAATCGAGGCGTGATAGGGCATTCCGGTCTGCACTGCAACTGTACTGAAGAGCACGATCGATGCAGTCTTACTTTTCCGCAACGAGGGTAGGGCGGCCTGGATTGCACGCACGGCGCCGAGCAGGTTGATTTCTAAATCATCCTGAAATTCCTTCAGTTTTAGCCGCTCGAAGGGGCGCAGCCGAATGCTCCCCGGGCAGTAAACGAATCCGTCAAGTTGCTCCGGTAGGTCTGATGCCGGAAATTCGTCGTCGAGGGCATCCCACTGCAGGCCATTGACCATAGGTAAGTCTGCGGCATTTTCCGGTTTACGCGACACATGAGTAACCTGGTGTTCTCCGGCCACAAGTAAGTTCAGTAATTCTGCACCGATGCCGGAACTGGCGCCGACGATCAAAAAGTGCTTCGACATGATCAATACCTCGCTATAATTGATAGTTAACGGAACATGCTGCCGAACAAAAGTTTAACAACCCGCG
This sequence comes from Thiohalocapsa sp. PB-PSB1, assembly GCA_016745215.1. Lineage (GTDB taxonomy): Bacteria > Pseudomonadota > Gammaproteobacteria > Chromatiales > Chromatiaceae > Thiohalocapsa. The sequence continues at coordinate 6,106,240 of CP050890.1, read as the reverse complement.
GTACTTTATTAGTTAAATATGGGCAAAATATGTTCAAGGCCGACTCAGCTCGTGTTCTGTATGTTGCAGAAAACTCGCGAACCTGATTCACAGCGCTACTGGATCACCGCTCCTCTTCTCTCCGAGTCAGCTGATATTCATTTCGATACTGAACCAACTGGTACGGACTGGGGCGCTTGACCCGGGCTGAATCCAAGGTTTTCCTAAATGACCTGACAAGCCGGACTGGAATTCCCGCTCTTACACCTCAGCTTTCGCAATGACACTCTCTCTTCTTTATCAACGCTCTTCAGCGACAGCGGCGCTCGGCCAACTGGCCTGACAGCCGACAATCACGCTGATGCTGCAATACCCGAGGTCAATTCCTATGAAAATCGGTATTATCGGCGGTACGGGGTTCGTCGGTTCCTACTTGGTGGATCAACTCTGCAACCTCGAGCATCAGGTGCGGCTGTTGGTTCGCCCCGGAAGCGAGCACAAGGCACCGATGCATCCGGCGGTGGAATCCATCGCCGGCGACGTCGGCGACGGGGCAGCCATCCGTACCTGTTTCGACGGCTGCGATGCTGCGATCTATCTGGTCGGTATCCTGCGCGAGGATACAACCGCCGGCATCAGCTTCGACGCCCTGCAACTTCGCGGCGCCGAGCGTGCGATGGCGGTGGCCGAAGAACTCGGTGTGCGGCGTTTTCTGCTGATGAGCGCAAACGGTATCGACGCCGCTGCAACCCCATACCAAACTAGCAAGCTCCAGGCCGAGGAGGCGCTAATGGCATCCGGCCTCGACTGGACTATCTTCCGACCATCGGTGATTTTCGGCGATCCGCGCGGGCGCATGGAATTTTGCAGTCAGCTCAAGGCCGAGCTGATCGACAGCCCGTTACCGGCACCATTATTCTACGAGGGCCTGTTCCCGGTCGACGCGGGCGGCTTCCAGTTGGGTCCGGTACATGTGGAAGATGTGGCAAATGCCTTTGCCGCCGCGCTGAGTCAGCCGGAGAGCATTGGACAGACCTATGAGCTTTGCGGCCCGCAGAATTGGAGCTGGAAGGAAATTCTCACCGCCATCGCCAGGGCTACGGGCAAGAAAAAGCTGATGCTGCCGGCACCGGTGATGTTCATTGCTCCGGTGGCCGGTCTGATGGGCCGTTTTCGCTGGTTCCCGGTGACTCGTGACCAATTGACCATGCTTTTGGCTGGAAACACCTGCGCTGAAGACGGCTTCGCTCGGCTGGGACTGACGGCGAGACCTTTTGACCCTTCGACGCTGGCCTATCTCGCGTCCGTCGGCTGAGCTAGGTAACAACGATTGGATCATTCTCTGACGCAAGCCCAGGCATTCTGGGTCACCGCCCCGAACCAGGGACGAATCCTTGCCGAAACCTTGCCGTCGCTGGCGCCCGACTGGGTACAGGTGCGCGCCCATTTCAGCGGCATCAGCCGCGGCACCGAGGGCATCGTCTACCGCGGCGAAGTGCCCGCCAGCGAATACCAGCGCATGCGGGCGCCATTTCAGCAGGGGGACTTCCCGGCGCCGGTGAAATACGGCTACAGTTCGGTCGGGGTCGTAGAGCAGGGGCCAGCGGCATGGATCGGGCGCGAGGTCTATTGTCTGTATCCGCATCAGACCCGCTATCAAGTACCGGCCAGCGCGCTCTATCCGGTGCCGGAGGCCCTTCCGCCACGACGTGTATTATTAGCAGCGAATCTCGAAACCGCCATCAATGGGCTGTGGGATGTCTTACCGCGCATTGGCGATCGCATTCATGTCGTCGGCGGCGGCACCCTCGGCTGCTTGGTTGCCTGGCTCGCTGGTCGCATCCCGGGCTGTACGGTGCAGCTAATCGACACCAATCCGCATCGCGCTGCGGTTGCCGCGGCACTCGGGGTCGACTTCTGCAGCCCGGCCGCAGCGACCCCGGACGCGGATCGGGTCATCCACGCCAGCGGTACCCAGGCTGGCCTGAGCACTGCACTGGGCCTGGCCGGTTTTGAAGCCACGGTGCTGGAGCTGAGCTGGTTCGGTGACCAGGCTGTCACCCTGCCGTTGGGGCAGGCATTTCATCAGCGCAGGCTGACATTGCGCTCATCTCAGGTTGGCACGATTGCCAGCGATCAGCGCACCCGCTGGGATTATCGACGACGAATGACCCTGGCTTTGGCATTGCTGAACAATGACGCGCTGGATGTGTTGATCACCGGCGAAGACCCATTTTCCGCGCTCCCGCAGGTGCAGGCAAGGCTCGCCGAATCCCCCGGCGATACCCTATTGCACTGTATCCGTTACGACGAACCCTTCGACACTGACGAGACCCGCGATGTATAGCCTCTGCGTTCGCGATCACATCATGATCGCCCATAGTTTTCAGGGCCAGATCTTCGGCCCGGCGCAACGCCTGCATGGAGCCACCTTTATTGTCGACTGCGAATTCCGCCGGGAACAATTGGATGCGGATGGCCTGGTGGTGGACATCGGCAAGGCATCTGAAGTATTGCATCGATTGCTCGACCAACTGAACTACCGCAATCTGGACGAAGACCCGGAGTTTGCCGGCCAAAACACCACCACCGAATTCATGGCCCGTGCCATCTTCGAGCGCATGGCCGCACTCATTGCCGCTGGCGAACTCGGCCCCGGTGCCGTTGGATTGAGCAGCCTGCGGGTGGTGTTGTCGGAATCCCATCTGGCTTGGGCCGCATATGAGGCACCGCTTAACCGCGCGGCCGGTTGATACAGAGTGCGCGTGTACCGCGATTCCCCGGCACCGATGCCAACGCGGGCATTGCTAATGGCCTCAGCGCAAGACTGGATATGAATCATCTCCATCTCCTGCTCCCCGGCGATCTTGCCGCCACCACCGGCGGTACTCTGTATGATCGACATGTCGTTGATGGTCTGCGCGAACTGGGCTGGCATATTCAGGTGTGTTGCCTGGATACCAGTTTTCCAACGCCAAGCGCACAAGCGCTCACCGAGGCCGCCCGCCTGCTGGCCGGAATCAATGATCATGCCCGGGTGCTGATCGACGGTCTCGCCCTGGGGGCGATGCCAGAGGTGCTGGCCGCGCAGGCTTACCGATTGCGGCTGATCGCCCTGGTGCACCACCCACTGGCATTGGAGACCGGCCTCGACCCGCACCTCGCGCAGGCGTTGCGACAATCCGAGACCGCCGCATTGCGCCATGTGCGCCATGTCATTGTCACCAGCCCATATACCGCGAGTCTGCTGAATGATTTTGGAGTTGCGGCAACCAGAATCGATGTCATCGAGCCTGGCTGCAAGCCAGCAGCGCTGGCCACCGGCAGCGGGCCTGGACCCTTGCATATACTCTGCGTCGGCAGTTTGACGCCGCGCAAGGGTCATCATCTGCTGATCGATGCGCTGGCCCGATTGACTCGACTGGATTGGATGCTGATCTGCGCCGGCAGCCTGGAACGTGCCCCGGACACCGCCTCGGCGCTGTGCGAGCGCATCCATGCCCTTGGGCTTCAGAGTCGGGTGCACCTGCTTGGCGAGGTACCGGCGAGCGAGTTGGCCGCCTTGTACAAACAGGCCGACCTATTTGTATTACCGAGTTTATTCGAAGGCTATGGCATGGTCTACGCTGAGGCCCTGGCGCATGGCTTGCCGGTGCTGGGCACCAGCGCCGGCGCCATCCCGGATACCGTGCCGGCGGATGCCGGCCTGCTGGTGGAGCCTGGTTCGGCGAGCGCGCTTGCCACAGCGCTGGAGCGCCTGCTCAGCGACCGGCCACTGCGCGATCGACTTGCCGCCGGTGCCCGTCGGGCTCGAACGCGATTGCCGACCTGGCAAGACCGTGCCCGCCGATTCGCCGAGGTATTGAATCATGTCTGACTTCACCGATCATTGGCTGACCCTGCGCGCCCCGGCGGATCGACGTGCGCGCGCCGACCATCTGCTGCGTTGGCTGCAGATCGACCCGGCACAGGGCCTCGACGTGCTGGATCTTGGCTGCGGCAATGGCGCCAATCTGCGTCATCTTGCCCCATTGCTCGCCGACGCCGGCGCTGGCCAGCAACGCTGGACCTGCGTCGACATCGACCCCGCGTTATTGCACCAATTGCCGGCGCGCACCGCGGCCTGGGCGCAGAGCATCGGACTCGAGTACAGTCTTCAGCAGACGGCAAACCTGATGGTTGCCGGGAGCGACTGGCATGCTCCCGTGCACCTGTTGCAATTGGACCTGGCCAGCGTGCCGCGGCAATTGCCGCTGCCGGACGGCGGCCTGGTGACCGCCTCCGCATTGCTCGACCTGGTCTCAGCGCGTTGGCTTGATGCATTGCTCGACCGCTGCCATGCGGCCCGCTGCCAACTCTTGTTCGCTCTCAACTACGACGGCCGCTGCGAATGGTGGCCAGAGCACCCCGAGGATGCCATGGTGCTGGATCTGGTCAATCGCCACCAGCGCACCGACAAGAGCTTCGGTCCGGCCCTGGGCCCAGCCGCCGCGGCGTATGCCGCGGCTCGTTGTATGGAACTCGGCTATCATATCGACAGCCAGCCCAGCGATTGGCATTTAAGGGCCGACCAATCCGAATTGCAACGGGCACTGATGGACGGCTGGCGACAGGCCGCATTGCAGCTCGACCCCGCCCGGGCGGATCGGATCGACATCTGGCATTGCGCCCATGTTGGCTCGATTGACGCCGGACGCTTGAACATTCTGGTTGGTCATCAGGATCTGGTCGCGACGACCCCCAGCGGCGACTCGGCAACGCATAAAGAAGCCCTGTTCACCACTTAGGCGATTTCTGTCGAGAAACAGACCACCTGGCTTGTCTTCTCGTCCGCTTTGTTTGTCGCGGCAACCCGCCCAAAGAGCGACCATGGGCGGGTTGTCGGTTCGCGAAGGCGAACGAAAAGCCGGCGCTAGCGCTCTGCTGCGGAAGTCGCGAGACCGTTTGCAGTCGTTGTCGTAATCGTGGTCGTCATCCATAACCCACGATGAGCGATTACGACGACAACAACGACAAGGATTACGACAAACAGCAGAAATGGTAGCGGGACATCCGTACCGCTACACTAGTTGGTCTGATTCTCTCCGGCAATCGCCTCAGAAAAGCGTCATGATGGTTGGGCTGGCGCTGATGCCGACGATGGGATCTGGGTAGACTTGGCACTAGCGCGGGCGATCTTGATCAGACCAAGTGGCCCGAAGAGCTGACCCAGCCATCCACTGGCCGGTGTCACTCTCAATGCTCCTGCCCGGATGCCGGAACAGGCAGTCGGTGGCCTTCGCGTGCCACATAAAATACCGAATGTATTGAATCGCCACCGATCTCGGGCGGTACACGGTGAACGAATAGGTCGCCAAAGCTGCCGATCAGTTCATTACGGCTGGCAAGCGCCAATAGGAACTTCGATTCCGCTTGTTCGTTCTCATGGCCGATCTCGACACGGCAAAATGTGCTGCCGCATAGGGTATCGAGCAGCTCATTCCCATCCGCTTGCAATTCGGGGGTCACCACTTCTGCGATTTCCGCTTCCATGGGTTGAGCCCATTCCGGATCATAGCGCTCATCGGTTAACTGTTGTTCCAGCTCGAGTGCGACCCATCCCCGATTACCTTTTCCGAATTCATTCACATCGATGTCTGCAAGATCCATTTCCGATTCCATTGGATTGACAATGGCGATCTGTTGATCGGAGTTATTCCGCGATCTCTCTGCCAGGCGCTGCTGCAGCTCTTCGACTTGCTTTTGCAGTTCTTCAATTCGACGCTCTTGCGCCAGCAGTGTATTTCTATCGACATCCGATGCTCGATCCATGCCGACACCACATTCCGGATGCTTCAGCGTCTGGTGTTCGCCTGCGACCAACGGGGCTGAATCGAGATCGGAGACGGCTGTCGAGTCATTTGTTCGTTGCCTGTCATCGAGAGTGAAATAGACTCCGGCCGATACCAGGCACAAGATCAGTACGACAGCTTGTATTAACTTGTTCGTTTTCATATGATTCAACCGGTAAATTGAAATTGTCGCTTTCTGCCGATCGTTAGCATTGGCAGGTTTTCTATTGCTTTGCCTTTGCTGAATTGCAAACTCTCAAGCAGCTTACTGCCCTGTGGAATGGCAATATTCCGAACTCTTTAGTTCGGCAATGGGCGCATCGGATTGCAGCCAGTCGATCTGTTGTAGAACCTGAACATCGCATACGAATCTCGTAGGCTTGTTGACTTCTCCCAGCTCTCCGGAAATGGATACGAAAAGAGTACAGTTTGCAGGCTGTAGACTCAGTCGAGCATGGGAAAAGGCATAATGAATCTGTGCTGCTCGTGCTTTACAGGATTGCGCCTGCTTAAGGAAGCTCGACATATTTGTGTGATCTTGCTCTCGCGCCACATCGATTTCGATATCCGCTGTTCTTTGCTGATCTGGTGGCTGAGTTCCTATCTGGGGCTGTTGTATTTCCATTTCTTGTGCCGGGCAAAGGCTCGTCGTCAATGCGACAAATAGAATATAGATTAAATTTTTCATAGCGATTTAACCATACGGAAAAACTAATATGGGATAGCCAGAGGCTATCCCGTTCCGGGTTACCTCATTCGAACTCGGTCATGCAGGGTTCAACATGCTGTGGCGCCAATCGTTGGATGCGACTGATTCCATATCTCAGAGACAGTCCTTCCGAGGCGCCGAGCAAACCATCGCCGATGGAACCTCCGCCATCGAACACGAGATTATCCCAATCGTTTTGCGAAGCATTGAACGTATCGCTGCTACTGCTATCGCAATCGAGATCGGCACTGACCAGAGTTTCGATCATACCATCCCGATCAAAATCAAGATTGCTGCTGGCATTTCCGCTCAGCCATCCACTGCAAAGCCGTACGCCATAGTGTGCCAGATCAGCCTCGGTTGTACCTGCAAATCCCGAGAATGCCAATAACTCGTTCAAACTGCTCTCCGATACGCTATTGATGCGCAAACTGGAATAATCGAGGTTACCATCGATGCCATCGAAGCGCAGGCCGCCTAATTGATAGTTGTAGCTCATAATGCTGATGTAGTTCGGTTTGCGATTGGTATTTTCATTGCCACCGTGACGCAAACCCAGGTTGTGGCCGAATTCATGCATCAAGGTGCCCGCCTGTTGCTGCATGGTCCCGCCTGGCGGCCTTGTTCATAACTCCGATCAAGTAACCAGCGGGTACGCGGGGCTTTTCCGTAAAATTTTGATTTTAATGTTAAAATACTGTGGCTTTCGAGGTTAACTCTCAGTCTTGGCCGAGCTTATGAACAAGGCCCGCCTGGCGTACTCCAGTTACCCAGGCTGACAATGAAATCGTGCGCCGGGATGCCCCGGGATAGACCGCTGGAACTGCCGCCGTTATAGCGGTTCGCGAACAGGGCATAATGGAAGACGGCAGTACGCCGCGGATGGTAGTATTTATTCTTGATGACATCGAAATCCGTCCAGGCTGGATTCAAATCGTTGTCCACGTCGGCAGCGGCAATCTGCTGATTCAGATCGATGATCAAATTAATACCGCTTACACCATCCGGATTATTGACCGGAGCATCGGCGAATGCCTGCACCACCTTATCGATTGCCGCCGACTGCGGTTTTAGGCCCGGGTAATAATCAATCTCGATAAAAACGTCCTTGTGTTTTGGATTTGCGCCAAAGGTCGCCAAATCCACGCCACTCCAACCGAACAGCTCCGCGGCATCGCTCAGGCGATCGCCGTCGGTATCGCTATTGTACGCATTGGTGCCATACCTTGCCTCGGCGTCATTGCAAATCGAATCGCCGTCACTATCCAGGCTGCCCAATGGACACAGATAGACCGTTGGCACTTGCGTGTAGTAGCGGGTTTCCCCATTATAATTAATGGTTTCATATTTAGGTTTATGATAGACGATACGCGGTTGATAGCCGGATTTCGAGACCATTAATGTGATCGCCTCCTCACCGCTGCTCGGCAGGATAATCTTGGAAGCAGTTGTAGAGTACGCATCGAAAACATAAAGTCCGGAAGATGTGGTCACCTCCTGGACCGGAGTCACCGAGCATCCAGAGCCCGAGCATTGGCCATTGAGTACAGTGACCGTGGCAGCGTTCAGTGCGGAACCGGTGGTCGCGTTATTGACTACACCGTAGGTGCATGCCTGTAACAGCGAAACCGCTCCGAAGAGCAAAAATACGCGTTTCATGATAAACGCCTCGTTCAATTTTCAGAGTCATATGGTTTGTTCGAAGTACATGCATTTGCGAAACGAACCCTTCGAGTCGAATGCTGGCCTCAATCAAAGTATGGATTTCAGCAGGTAGGCTATGGTGTGAGGTATTTCACCTCCCTAGCGTGTTGGAGTGCACGCTTTGCCAACAAAACGGGTCCGCCGGCGGTTATCCGCAAAAAGCCGCTGCATCGACAGACTGTGTCTATGCAGGCGAATACAAGATGCCATGGCAAGGTATGCAGCGCAGGCCGATCAGCTCGTCGCCGGCAGGAAATCCATGGGCGGGTGCATTCTCAGCCCGCTCGCGGGCGAGGCCGGCATTGGCGCTCTAGTCTATCCCGACTTTCCGTTCCATACTTATAGCATCAGCAACGCGACCTGGTATCAATTCATGCAGATCGAACATTGGCACAGCGAGCGCGACGGCCTGCTCTGCGAGGCAGCCATGCGCCGCAAACTCGAACATCGCGGCTATGCCGTCAGCCGCTACGACTATGCACCCGGCACCTTTTTTCCGGAACATGATCACGCCGTGGACAAAATTGACGGCCTGCTGTCCGGTCGCCTGCGGATCACCATGTCGGGTCAGGAGGCGGTGCTCGAACCGGGGGATATGATCCTGGTGCCAAAGCATGTGACACATACTACCGAAGTGGTCGGCGAAGAAACGGCAGTGAGCCTGGATGCGGTGCGCATACGTTAATCGCGCTGCCGAAACCCCTCTATTTTTATGGGTATGTTCGTGGGTATTTGCATGGGCAAGATCGCTGGCGCTTGCCGTATTGACCGGCATTGCCGCATTGTCGGTGGCACTCGCCTGGACATCCTCGGCGCCGGTGGCGGACTTTCGCGTCGTTGCGAGCTTTCCGCACGATCCCACTGCCTTCACCCAAGGTCTGGTGTTCCATGCCGGCGAGCTGTTCGAAGGAACCGGTCTGTATGGCCAATCCACCTTGCGCCGGGTGGAACTGGAGTCCGGGTTGGTGCAGCAGCAGATCGCATTGCCGAAGCATCTGTTCGGCGAGGGTATCACCGTCTGGGACGATGAGATCATACAGGTCTCCTGGCGCGCTAGGCTCGGCATCCGCTACGACCGCGCCACCTTGCAACGTCTGGGCACGTTCCGTCTGTCCGGTGAGGGCTGGGGCATCGCCCATGATGGGCAACATTGGATCGTCAGCGACGGTAGCGATACCCTGCATTTCCTGGACCCAGCAACCCAACAGGAGGTGCGCCGGGTCCGCGTACACGATGGTCCACAAGCGATTACCCGATTAAACGAGCTGGAATTCATCGACGGCGAGATCTGGGCCAACATTTGGCTCTCCGATCGCTTGGTGAGAATTTCGCCAGCCGACGGCGCGGTCATCGGCTACGTGGATCTGAGCCGACTGTGGCCGGCCTCGCGCATCAGAGACCCGCAGGCGGTACTCAATGGGATTGCCTACGATGCGAAAAATCGGCGTTTGTTCGTGACCGGTAAATATTGGCCGCGGTTGTATCAGATCGAGGTGTTGTCCGCGGACTAGTCCAACCGCGCCACAGGGCGAGAGACGAAAATACCCGGTCTGATGTGCGTGCTGGAGTCCATATCCGTGCTAGAAAACTATGCAATCGCTGCCGAGTTGGCAGGTGTTGCGCTGCTGCTGGGCTATCATGCTGACCTCGCTTGGGTATTGCATCGCCGACCGTTGCGTACCTATCGCGGGCGCGCCAACCGGTTGCGATACGCCTAGGTGGCATCGGTGATGGCGAGCGGGCGTGACATCCTGGCCGTACAGACAGTGCGTAACTGGACCATGTCGGCAACACGATTGGCATCGACGTCGATCCTGACCGGTATGGCGTTGTTGGGCGGTGCGTTCGGCGGTGCTGATTTGTCTGATCTGGCGCATCGTCTGAGTCTGATTGAGCCGCGGCTGGACGATCGTATCCATCTGAAAACACTCTTGCTGGCGATGCTGTTCTTTGCCGCTTTTTTCAATTTTTCGATGACATTGCGCAGCTACAATCATGTGGTCTATATGATTAACCTGCCGGTCGCCGATTACGGCGAGCATGGCGTAGATACAGTCGCCAACGTAGTCAATCAGGGCGGCATGCACGACAACCAGGGTATGCGGATGTTTCTTCTGGCAACACCGACTGCGCTGTGGTTGATCGGCCCTTACTGGTTTGCCGCGGGTACCCTGTTCAGCCTGCTGCTGCTGTATCGGTTCGACTTCGGCGATACCCGCGAGCAGATACCCATGCTGAGCACTGCATCACCCGCCGTGGCGCAGGCGACGCTTGATTCCGCGGCCCTAACACCTGCAAAACAGGAAACCGAGCAACAGGACCGGGCGCAGTGAATGCATCGACTTTGGGATAACCCAGGGTGGATGCTTGTGCATTCAGGCAGTACGCGCTTTCGCTCTTAGTGATGGTGCAGAAACAAGCTAAACAGGTTTTTGGCTTGGGTGTCGCCTGCCGACGGCGTCGGTATCGCTATCGGTATCAACGTCGGTATCGGTATCGGCATCGGTATCGAACCGACCAACCCATCCGCCAAGCTCCTCGCTGAGCGCGTTGCCACGCAGTGCGAGCTTCGTCAGCATGACCACACGACGATCGAGCAGTGCCTTTTGCTTGCTGCTGTCGTCTGCGGACAACGCATCGCACACCAGCAAGCGCGTCCTCGATCGCAGCGCACTCCAGCGCCGAGCCTCGTGCGCTTTCAAACGACCGGCGTCGATCCCCGGGTGCAACCCGCCCAGCGCGACCTGATCGGGATTGGGATAAGCGATACCGTCGAACACCATGAATCGCGACGGTCGCCCGCAAGCGGGCTCCTACCCAGGGCCGAGCGTATGGTTGGTGTGCAGGTCTTTCGATCGATGAGCTTGGGGCTGTTGGCAGAGATGACATTGCCGCGCCGGGACCGGTAGGAGCCCGCTTGCGGGCGACGGAGGGCCCGAGGCCATCGCGACGGTCGCCCGCAAGCGGGCTCCTACCCAGGGCCGAGCGTATGGGTTGGTGTGCACATCTTTCGATCGACGAGCTTGGTGCTGTTGGCAGAGATGACATTGCCGTGCCGGGACCGGTAGGAGCCCGCTTGCGGGCGACGGAGGGACTGAGGCCATCGCGACGGTCGCCCGCAAGCGGGCTCCTACCCAGGGCCGAGCGCATGGGTTGGTGTGCACATCTTTCGATCGATGAGCTTGGGGCTGTCAGCAGAGATGACATTGCCGCGCTGGGATCGGTAGGAGCCCGCTTGCGGGCGACGGAGAGCCCGAGGCCATCGCGACGGTCGCCCGCAAGCGGGCTCCTACCCAGGGCCGAGCGCATGGGTTGGTGTGCACATCTTTTGATCAATGAGCTTGGGGCTGTCGGCAGAGATGACATTGCCGTGCCGGGACCGGTAGGAGCCCGCTTGCGGGCGACGGAGGGCCTGAGGCCATCGCGACGGTCGCCCGCAAGCGGGCTCCTACCCAGGGCCGAGCGCATGGGTTGGTGTGCACATCTTTCGATCGATGAGCTTGGGGCTGTCAGCAGAGATGACATTGCCGCGCTGGGACCGGTAGGAGCCCGCTTGCGGGCGACGGAGAGACCGAGGCCATCGCGACGGTCGCCCGCAAGCGGGCTCCTACCCAGGGCCGAGCGCATGGGTTGGTGTGCAGGTCTTTCGATCGATGAGCTTGCTGCTGTCGGCAGAGATGACTCCGCGTGTTGCCGCGCCGGGGTTTGTCTCATCGACGACGGTCGTCTTGTCGGCAGAGGTTGGATCATGCGAATCGGTTTCTGGAGACGGCGCCGAAATCATCCCTGCCCCGAGCGCCTTTTTGACCAACTCGGCCGTGTTCTTGACGGACATCTTGATATGGATGTTCCGACGATGGGTCTTGACGGTGCGGGTTTCGATACCGAACTGCCTGGCGATCTCTTTGTTGAAGAGCTCCTGGCTCAACAGCAGCAGCACCTGGAGTTCTCGCGCGGTCAGCTTATAGGACAATTGTGGTCGTTCCGTGTCGGCAGCCGTATCCGACGCAGCCGTGGTGTCCGCGTCCCGCGTGCCATTGATGGTCCTGAGCTTGGTCTCCTGCGCATGGCTGGTCAGAATCCCGGTCCAGGATCGGAAGCAAAACAAGCGCAACGCTATGACCAGACACAAGAGCGCGAGCACCCGCGACTCATGAAGCTGGAGCTTCATCGCGCCTGTCAGGTCAGGGCGAGCAGCAGCGCTTCAGTCGCCGGATCGCCGTCCAGCGAGGCGTGCCAGGACGCCTCCGCCAGCCAACCAGACGCGAGGATTGCCGGAAATCCTCGCGCCCCACTCAGTGGTTACCCTCGAGATACTCGATCGCGACGATCTTCCAATTCTCCGGCAGCACCGACCGGTAGTAGAAGTAGTGATCGCTGTTGAATGGAAGGCTTCCGGTATCTAGGAACACGCTGGTGAACGTATTGCTCGTATCAGTATAACTTTGCGCCGTATTGTAACAGCCGCCGTAAGTGGCGTCGCAGGAGTAGACCCGGCCTGAAACCTGTTCGCCACCGGCGCCCGAGGGGCGCCGGTGGCGGACATCTACCCACTTCATCCGCCCGCCCATGCTGTCACGCACAATCGGGCAAATCACAGTCACATCGGCCCCGACGGCTTGCAGACTCGAGCCCAGGTGCCGCAGGTGCTCGGCGCCGTTGGGCGTCATGGCTTGGCAAATGGCGCTGGAGATGATCTTGCCATCATCTGCCTGCACATTGATGGAAAAGGCGCAGATGATCGCGGCGAACAACGCCGGTACCTTCGATTGGTTTTGACGCATATTTCTATCCTCGAGGTTGGGTATTTGCCTGCTATCGGCAATCCCTAGCCTACAGATCGGATAGAGAACAACATGCGAAGGGATGCATCGAATGATTGCGACATTTTCCCTTGTAAGGACTGCATGCGCTGTATCTCTGACCTCTGATCCTCTGGATCTCGATAACCATATGAATTTTAATTGAAATAGAATCCAATGCAAGCGTTCGGAGACCTTCCGTCGAAGAATAGGGATGATGAAAAACAGCAACCAGTAAACGCGGACAGATCCTGAGACATTTGCACAAAAATACCCTTTACTACAAGCGCAGATCCTGAGATCCGAACCGGCAGCAAACCGTTTCCGTGCCGCACCATCGTCCAGCACGGGCGGCAATTTTGCAGCATCACTCTGAAGCTAAAAAAGTATGTCGAAAAAACCGGTGCTGCCTGCGTAGAATGTTCAGCTATTCAACCAGAATGAAGTTTGATTCATATTCTATGAAGGCAGCGCTCAGAAAATAGCTGCCCAGCAAACTTTCAGGTTTCTCACGCCCTGATGTCATGTCTTTTCGATCCCGATCCCAAACCTGATGCAAGTCGCGCTATGGCCTAGCCGACAGGCTCGATGGCCGCACGCTCTACGTCGAGCTTCTCATGACCGAATGGCATAGGGCGTTTTCTCTCTCGATTCCGATTCCGATAGCGACCCCGACCCCGATTGCACTCCGCCGATGTCTGGATAGCGTTGTATAGGTTATTCATGAACCACCACTTAGCGTGCGGCAGTTTGATAGAATCGGGAAATCCGTTGTCAAACCATAAACCACAGAATTCAGACATCATGCGCCTGGTGACGGCCAGCGCGAACAACCGGCGCCATTGCCGAGGCAGTCTATGATCGATCCAAACAGCGCCGAACCTGATATTACCCTGATCCTCGATCACGCCGGTGTGATTCAGCAAGCAGTGGCAGGTCCAAGCATCGCAGGCGAGGCGATCTCTGACTGGATAGGGCAGCCTTGGGCCGACACCGTGCGCGACCACGAACGCTCCGGGATCGGACGGCTGGTCGAGCACGCACGCCGCGGCGGGGTCTCCGGCATCGGTCAGGTGGCACAGCGTTTTCCGAGTGGTTTGGTATTGCCGCTGGAGTACACCACGGTACGGCTCGGCGATACGGGCGGACTGGTTGCGGTCGGCAGGCAACCGCACGCTGTGACCCAACTGCAAACGCGTTTGTTGGATGCACAGCACGTATTGGAGCAGGATTACTGGAAATTGCGCGCGGTCGAGACTCGCTACCGCATGCTGCTGGATTCCGCACAGGACGCGCTGCTGACACTCACGCCAGAAACCCTGCGCATTGTTGAAATCAATCCTCCAGCAGCCCGATTATTGGGAGCGGCAAGCGAGAATGCCCAGGATACGCGCGCCATTGACCTCATAGCGCTGTTGGCGGATGCCGACCGCAGGACACTGAATGACATCGTCATGCGTGCGCAAAAACACGGGATGTCGAACGGATTGCTGCAACACATCGGCGACCGATCCGGCCCCTGGCTGGTGCGTGCATCGTCGATCCCGTCCGGGCCGGTGCCCGCGCCGCTACAATTGCGGATCGTGGCAGCCGCCGAACAGCCGGTACCAACGCAGACTGCCGACTCTGCGGCCTTTGCCGACCTGATCGAACGCTGGCCGGATGGCTTGGTTACCATCGATCGCGAGGGTATCCTGCTGAACGTCAACGCGGCCTTTGTGGAAATGACCCAGGAAGGCAGCCGAGACAGCTTGATCGGACAATCCCTGGGCCAGTGGCTGGGACGACGCGCAACGGATCTGAACTTGCTGTCAGCCAATGTGGAGCGATTCGGGCGCTTGCAGCTTTTCTCCACGCTGATTCGCGGTACCCTGGGCAGCGAGACCGAAGTGGAATTATCGGCGGTGGGCGATCGCGACGAGGCTCCACGCCAGATCGCCGTGCTGATACGCAATATCGGTTGGCATGCATCACCGACCCCAGCGACCGCAACCTTGGGCACATTGGTCAATGCGCATGCCGCACGCGTGGGTGAAGCGCCATTGCGCGCCGTGGTGGACGAGACCATTGCCCTGGTCGAGCGGCATTACATCGAGACCGCATTGCGCAAGACCGCTGGCAATCGCACCGCCGCGGCACAATTGCTCGGCCTGAGCCGACAAAGCCTGCACACCAAGCTGCGTCGCTACGGCCTCGAGCATGCTTCGCCTGCGAGCGCAAACCAGCCGTCGCGGCCTTCCTCCAGCCTCGATCGGTCATCGCTCGGGGAGCGGCCAGCAGGGTTGCAATCGCGTCGGACTGCATTTTGAATACCCTATCGAATCACCTGCGATCAATTCCAGCGTTCGGCGAGGCAGATCCGAGCAACTGCGAGCGCGAGCAGATTCACCTGGCCGGCTCGATCCAGCCGCATGGCGCTTTGCTGGTGGTACGCGAGCCGGATTTGTCAGTCGTGCAAGCCAGCACGAACAGTGCCGATTTGCTCGGTCTCGGCCACGCGCCCTGCGGCAGCAGGTTAGCAAGCATCTCAGCGCAGCTCGAACAACGCGTCCGCATGCACCTTGGTGGCCGATTGGATCGTTTACCCGTGGCATTTCGCTGCACCCTGGGCGCACCGGAGCAGGCCTTCGATGGCCTGCTGCACCGCCCATCCTGCGCTGCCGGGCTGGTCATCGAACTGGAACAGGCACAGCCACATCGCGCTCTGGTACAAGGCATCGACACCTCGCTGCGACAGCTGATGGATGCGTCATCACTGCGCCAGCTTTGCGATGAGACCGCCCGCGTGTTCAAGGAAATCTCCGGCTATGATCGAGTCATGGTCTATCGCTTCGACGAGGATGGTCATGGACAGGTACTTGCCGAGCAGCGGGAGGCACATCTGGAACCCTTCCTCGGCATTCGCTATCCAGCCTCGGACATCCCGCAGATCGCACGCAAGCTCTATGAACGCAACCGTGTGCGGTTGCTGGTGGATGTCGGTCATGCTCCTGTTCCGATCGAGCCACGCTGCTCACCGTTGACCGGCGAAGAGCTCGATATGTCGTTGTGCGCACTGCGCAGTCCATCGCCGATTCATACCCAGTATCTGAAAAACATGGGCGTCAGCGCTACTCTGGTGATCTCACTGGTCGCCGGCGACCGCCTGTGGGGCTTGATTGCCTGCCATCATTCCACACCGCGTTTTGTGCCTTATCAGGTGCGCGCCGAGTGCGAATTGCTTGGCGAGGTGGTGGCGACGCGGATCGCCGCACTCGAGAGCCTCGTACAGAGCCGTGCCGAATTGTTGGTGCGGCGTCTGGAGCAGCGTATGATCGAGGCGATTTCCCGCGATGGCGATTGGAAGCCGGCGTTATTCGAGAGCCCGCAATCACTGCTACAACCGGTCCAGGCCAGCGGGGCGGCATTGCTGCTGGAAGGTGAATCCTGGACTGGTGGCGAGGTGCCATCCTCATCGCACTTGCGCGCCATCGGCCGTTGGCTCGATTCGCTGCCGCGACAAAATGTCATTGCCTGCAACTGCCTCGGCGACCATGCGCCGCATCTGGAGCCTCTTCGCGATACAGTGGCAGGCATACTGGCAGTTCCCCTGTCCGGACAATCGGGCGATTATTTGATCTGGCTGCGGCCGGAGCAGGTGCGCACACTGACCTGGGGTGGCAATCCATTCAAGCCGGTGGAGACAAGCGATGATCCATCCCAGCTCTCGCCGCGCAGCTCGTTTTCGAAATGGCATCAGCTGGTCGAGGGCACATCGCAACCCTGGTCCGCGGCAGAGCGCACCACGGCGCGGTTGATCGGGGAGTCGGTGGCAGACGTCATTCAGCAGTTTCGTGCGGTACGTGTGTTGATCGCGCAGCAGCAGCTCAATCGGGTGCAGGCTCAGGTTCAGGACTCCGAGCAACCGACCGCGGTTGCCGACCACGCCGGCAATCTACTGATCATGAACCCCGCCTTTGAGCGGCTGCTGCCTTGTTCCGGCCCGACGCCGCGTACTTTGGATGACTTTGCCCAGGTATTGCAACCGGCCGCCGAGGTCCGGCTGCAGCTCGGCGAATTGCGTCGCACACATCGCCCATGGCGTGGCGAGGTCACGATACAGCTGGCCGCGCTGGAGGAGAGATCCTTTCTGGTGCGCGCCGACCCGGTGCTATCGGCACCCGGCGAAGCGCTCGGCTTTGTGCTGCTGCTGACCGATATGCGCCAGCGGCGGCAAGCAGATGCTGCCCGCTCCCGCTTCCAGTCCCAGGTCTTCGAGCCACATAAGGCGATGGCTGTACCGCTGGAGTCCGAAGAAGACCTGCTCTATTGCAACCTATTCTCCGGCTTGGTGCACAACGCCCAGCTCGCAGCATTGGAAATCGCCGATGGCGTCGACCTGGAACGCGTACCCGATATGCTCGACGGTGTGCAGGCCTCGGTCTCGCGCATCGCCGAATTGTTGGAGCATCTGATCTGGTATGAGCGCTCGCCGGCAAGGCGGCGTCACTGAACCCATGCCCAACCGTCTGCGCAGGGATCGCGGCCTGGTGATGCGATCCCCCATCGCCGTCCTAGCTGTCGTCGTGCTGGTGCTCGTGCTGTTCCTGCCCCTGCTGCTTCCCTGGCTGCTTGGTTTTCGCATCGAGCAGCTCTATCGAGCCGCTGTTGATGAGCTGATCAATGCTGGCTATCGGGTGACGCGCGATGACTATCGGCGCGACTGGTTCCAGTCCAGAGCATTGCTGGTGATTGGACCACCCACATCGGGCGAGGCTCAGCCAGCGCGGCTGCAGATCGCAACCCGCATGGATCACGGACCCGGCGGCGGCTCGCCATGGCGCTGGCCACCGGTGCTGGCCGTTGCACGTGCTCGCGCCACGGTCATCGATGCTCCGCGGCGGCTGCCGCCGCTGCTGATCGATTCCACATTCGAACTCGGTGGTGCGTTGGCCATCGAGCTGCGCTTACCGGACATCGCCTATTCCGGCAATGTCGGCAACCTGCATCTGGTCAATGGACAGGGTAAGCTGCGGCTTTTCGACGGCCAAACAGGCTGGCATGGACAGGGTGAGCTGGGGCTGTTGGAGGCAATAGATACAAACGGCAAAAGGCTGATGTTCGAGGGCTTGGGCTGGCGCCTGCGGCTGCGCGACTTACCCGAGCATGCGAGCCAGGGCGCGCTGGAATTCAGGCTGGACAGTCTGCATCTGGATGCAACAGCAAGGCGACCGTCATTGGAGCTTGCCGGCCTGTCGCTGGATGTAACAACCGCGATCGACGCCAGCCAGGCAAGCGCCGAGGCAACATTGCGCATCGAGCGCTTGAGCATTGACCACGCCAATTTTGCACCATCGCAATTGCAGTTGGTCGCCTCCGGCATCGATGCGCCGGCCCTGACGGCGCTGCTCGACGCACAGCGCCAGCTCGGCGCTCGCAACCTGCCGGAGTCCCTGCGTGGGCTGGCACTCGGTGAATTGCTGAGCAAGTCACTGCCCGATCTGGCGTCGGCCGATCCGCGGCTGACGCTGCAGCGCCTGGAACTCAGGACACCGAATGGCATGCTGAACGCAAGCGGCCATGTACAACTGTCCGGCGCTGCCGGAGCGGTTGCGGAACCATCGGCATTTTGGTCACGACGCCTGTCCGGCGAGGCGCAGATCTCGCTGCCGCAGGCGTTGGTATTGCAATTGCTGATCGACGCGCAACGCCGGCGGATTCAGCGTGAATTGCGCTATCGCGGCGAACCCGCCGAACCCCTGCCCAGCGGGCTGGAGGAGGAGGTCATGGCGGCAGCACAGGCATCGCTGCTCGGATTACTTGGCGACGGCTGGCTGGAGGCGGAGCGCGGACGCCTGTCGGTCGCGATCACCCTGGGCGAGGGCCTGCTGACCCTGAACGGCAAATCCCTGTCGATCGACGCTTGGGCTCCGCCCTGATGTTTCCGGCCCGCGGGGCAGGGCCATTGACTCGAAATTTGTCGCACCGCGTGACTGACGCAACTGGCTCCCAGGCTAGTGGAGCGGTACAGAAATCCCGAGGCGGTTCGTTGTCGTTGTCGTTGTCGTAATCGTAGTCGTTATCGAGCATTCGGCTAAGACGATTATGACAACGACAACGACAACGATAACGACCGGAGGCTGTCTTGGAACATCTGCACCGAGGCACTAGGCTGTCGAAATGTCCTGAGTTTTGATGCCAAACCGATTCCGGGTCTTGGATTGCTTCATCGAACGCACTGGGGAAGCCTCATCGGTGTCGGGGTCGCTATCGGAATCGGAATCGAATCCGCTCATCGATCGAAGCAGCCAGCTCGATACCAATCCCTCATTCCGACCTTGACGCCGACCCCGACGCCGACTAAGCATCCATCAACCGGAAAGCGCTTGTTTTAGTGAGACGGCAGATTTCGACAGCCTGCTCCCAGGCTCCAGAGACCGTGAAAGTCGTTACCCGGTGCAGCGGTGCGGATGTGCCGCTAGCGTTTCCGCTGTTATCCACCCATTCAACATCAGGTTTCTCGCGCCCTGATGTCATGTCGTTTCGATCCCGATCCCGATTCCGATTCCGATCAAGTCGCGCTGGGCGGGTTGCACCCTGGGTTATCTTGCAGTGCATTTATCGAGAAGACAGCGGCCTATAGCCTGACTCCAGGGAAAGACGTGGCGCTTGCGTCCGCTCCGCTGGCATCATTTGCCGGGTCGCCCTAAGCGGGCTCCTACGCCGAACGGCTCCCACGGCTGGTCAAGGTCCGCTTGCGGGCGGGGCGCCTTGACCCCTCTCGCGCTCTGCGGTGAATCCTGACATTCTTTGCAGGCAGAACCTGATGCGAAGGCGCCGAAGAAATTGAAATGTCGATCTTTTCTTCTTCGCGCTTCGCGGTGAAAATCATTCTCTGCAGGTTGCCGCGAATACGTGCACAGGCTCAATAGAGCAGGAAAGCACGCCGCTGTTCCTGCCAAAGCGCCTCGTCCGGGCGCAGTCGATCATCCAGATCGGCCGGCTCTGCCGCGGCGTCGTCGACCCATTCGCGCAAGAACGTACCGCCGGTGAGCAAGTCGATTGCCAGGCGCTCTGTCTCGTATTCATAGGGAAAGTCGCGCCAGATGGGATAATCCGGGTATTCCAGGCGCAGACTCTTCAAAAACAACGCAATCAGGCGATAGGGCCTGAATCGCATATGCTGATAATGAACGCTGTCGGTGTGCAGCTGGATGCCATGACAGAGCTGGCCCTGATGCTTGTGGAAAGTCGGCTCAAAGCCGCAGCAGCGCACCAGAGCGCCCTGCATCCAGTCGGCTTGCAGCGATTCCATGCGCTGCATCAGCAGGCAAATGTCGATCCGCGGCGCGCCGAACAGTTCGAGCGGCACCGTGGTGCCGCGGCCCTCGGACAGGGTGGTGCCCTCCAGCAACACGCTGCCGGGGAAACAACGAGCCATGTTCAAACTCGACGCATTCGGGCTCGGGTTGACCCAGGCAATCTCATCGCGCGGCCAGCCATAGCCAGGGGCGCTCTGTGGGTCATAGTCCTGCATCGCGATTACCTCGTATTCCAGGTCGAGCCCCTTGACCGCGACGAACCACCGGGCCAATTCCCCCAGGGTCAGTCCATGTCGCATCATCAGCGGGCCAGCGCCGACAAAGCTCTCCCAGCCAGGCTCCAGAATGCTGCCCTCGATCGGACGCCCGGCGGGATTGGGCCGATCCAGCACCCACACCGCCTTGCCGTGCGCCGCACAGGCCTCCAGCACATAGGCGAGCGTGGTGACATAGGTGTAAATACGAGTGCCGATATCCTGCAGGTCCACCAGCAACACATCGAAGCTGTCGAGCATCGCATCGGTGGGGGAGCGCACGTCGCCGTACAGACTGTACACCGGGATGCCATGCAGTGGATCGGTATAATCGTCGGATTCGACCATGTTGTCCTGTTTGTCGCCGCGCATGCCGTGCTGCGGGCCAAAAGCGGCGGTGATGTCGAGTCCGCCCAAGGACATCAGCGCATCCAGCGAGTGGCGCCCGACATGGTTGACGGAAGCAGAATGTCCGAGCAGCGCGATGCGCCGACCCTGTAACGGCCTGCGCAGCTCGCCCTCGGCGAGCAATCGATCGATTCCGAGTCGCATGGCGATGCTATCTCCAGGTGATTGGTTGGGGAATCGATCCTGCCACAGACGCGCGCTGCTGGCGAGTCCGGCATGCGTACGGCGATTCTGGTGCGCCGCAATGCGCTGCTGAATATCTGCCGAGCCGCATCGTTTGTTTGCCCTTGCGGCGCCAAGCCACAAGCCTGTGATTGCCTGCACCAATGTTGGCAATTTTCGAATATTCCAATAAGCTGATCAGTATCACAACTCTTTGCCCATGGTCAGGCTATTCTGAATAAAGAATGTTGTTGGTGAATCATCATGTCAGCTTCCATCGAAAATCCTCACTTCCTGTTACGTCGCGTACACTCTTTGTTTGGGCTGCTGCCGATCGGGGCCTTCCTGGTGTTCCACCTATGGGAGAACTCGCAATCGCGACTGGGCGCTGAGCACTTTAACGAAAAAGTAGTCGGTGCATTGCAGGATCTCAACTATCTACCCGTGATCGAGATTCTGTTCATCGCACTGCCCTTGCTGTTTCATGCCCTGTACGGGCTCGCGATCATCGCCAAAGGCCGCGCCGATCCGCTGCGCTATCGCTATATGCGCAACGGCATGTACCTGCTGCAACGCATCTCAGGGGTTGGGCTGTTGCTGTTCCTGCTGATGCATGTGAGCCTGACGCGGATCAGCGGCATCATTGATCCGACCATTCGCGCCGACCTGTTCGGCCATATGCAGATGGCCTTATCCCAACCGCCGATCTTCGCGCTGTACCTGACCGGATTGCTGCTAGCGGTCTTCCACCTGGCCAACGGCTTGTCCACCGCGGCCATCGTCTGGGGGCTGACCACCAGCGCCCAGGCACAGCAGCGCTTCGCCTGGTTCTGCGTCGGCTTCGGGCTGCTGCTGATGGCGCTCGGCGTGCATGGCCTGATCGGATACCTGACCGCGCCCGGGTTGGCGGATGGCTTCAGCGCAAGTTTGGCGGGGAGTGCAACATGAGCGGACATCACGTCATCGTCATCGGCGGCGGTCTCGGCGGCCTCTGGGCAACACTGGGTCTGGCCGCCACCGGGCACCGGGTCACCCTGTTTTCGTTATTCGAGGTGATGCGCTCACATTCGGTCTGCGCACAGGGCGGCATCAACGCGGTGCTGGACATGAAGGGTCAGCACGACAGCGTCTGGCAACACTTTGTCGATACGATCAAGGGCGGCAGCTATATGGCCAACCAACCGCCGGTCAAATCCATGTGCGACGATGCGCCGGGCCTGATCCACACCTTCGAGCGTATGGGTGTGACCTTCTCGCGCACGCCGGAGGGACTGCTGGATCAGCGTCTGTTCGGCGGCGTCAAGAACAAACGCACCTGTTTTGCCGGCGCCAGCACCGGCCAACAACT
Organism: Thiohalocapsa sp. PB-PSB1; assembly: GCA_016745215.1. Lineage (GTDB taxonomy): Bacteria > Pseudomonadota > Gammaproteobacteria > Chromatiales > Chromatiaceae > Thiohalocapsa. The sequence continues at coordinate 6,083,742 of CP050890.1, read as the reverse complement.
CATGTACGGCGTCGATCAGCAGGTGCGTCGAATGGAGACCGAAGGCAAGGTCGAGAAGCACGAATGGTGGGAATTCCTGTCCATCGTCAAGGATGCCGACGGCATCTGCCGGGGCATTGTCGCGATGGATCTGCGCAGCCTGGAGGTCCGCGCGTTCCGCGCCGATGCCGTGGTATTGGCCAGCGGCGGACTGGGCCAGATCTACACCCCCAAGACCACCTGCTCCACCAATTCGACCGGTGCCGCGGCCAGCCGCGTTTACCAGCAAGGCGCCCTGTTCGCCAATGGCGAATTCTTCCAGTTCCATCCCACCGCGATGCTCGGCGAGGACAAAACCCGGTTGATGTCAGAGGCGGCGCGCGGCGAGGGTGGCCGCATCTGGGTACCGAAAAACCCCGGCGACCCACGCGAGCCAAAGCAGATCCCAGAGTCCGAACGCTTTTATTTTCTGGAGGAATGGTATCCGAGCTATGGCAATACAGTGGCGCGCGACATCGCCTCCCGGGCCATCTGGAAGGTCACCCGAGAAATGGGATTGGGCATTGATGGCGACGACCGCGTCTACCTGGATTTGACCCATCTGGATCGCGATTTCGTCTCCACCCGGCTTGGCGCCATCCTGTCGATCTATCGCAAGTTCGCCGGCACCGATCCGCTGGACCAGCCGATGGAGATCTTCCCGGCCGCGCATTACGCCATGGGTGGGCTCTGGGTCGACTTCGAAAAGGACCCGAACAACGGCGGCATCCGACCGGGTAGCCCACGCAACCATGCCACCAATATCCCCGGCCTCTACGCCTGCGGCGAATGCGACTATGCCTATCATGGCGCCAATCGGCTCGGGGCAAACTCGTTATTGTCCGCATCTTACTCGGGGCGCGTGGCCAGCGAGGCGGTGGCCGCTTATTTGGCCGGGCTGTCGCTCGACAGCGAGGCTCTGCCGGCAGAGCCATTCGATGCCGAGGTTGCCCGCCAGTCCGGCATCAATCAACGTTTCATGGAATCGGACGGCGATCAAAATCCCTACCGGCTGCACCAAGAGCTCGGTGCCCTGATGACGGCCAAGGTCGGCGTTGTGCGCGACAACGCGGAGTTAGACGCGGCATTGGACGAATTGGCGGAACTGGAACAACGCTTCGCACGGCTCGATCTGTCGGAAAACAGCGCCTGGGCCAATCAGAGCCTGGCGTATGCGCGCCAGGTGTTCGACATGATCAAGCTGGCCGAGGTCATGGCAGCCAGCGCCCGCGCGCGCGACGAATGTCGTGGCGCCCATCACAAACCGGAATTTTCGCGCCCAATTCCAGAAGGAAAATTCCCCGGCGATCCGGAATTCGAGGCCTATCGAGAGCAATGGAAGGCCAAGAATGCCAATTGGCTCAAGACCACCATTGCCGAACAGAGTCCATCCGGACCGCGCATCCGCCTGGAACCAGTGGATCTGAGCCTGTTGGAGCCGGAACAGCCGCGCGATTATCGATAGGGGTCTGTTATGAACGAAGTTGCTGCATCAAAGACTGTCGAATTGCGCATCCTCCGCCAGGACACGCCAACCAGCAAGCCCTATTGGCAGCATTTCAGATTGCCGGTGCATGCCGATGACAATGTCGTGTCCATCTTACACGCCCTGCGCGAGCACCCGATCACCAGCGATGGCCAGCGGGTAGATCCGGTGGCATTCGAGCACAACTGTATGGAAGAAGTCTGCGGCTCCTGCGCCATGCTCATCAATGGCCGGCCGAAGCCCTCCTGCTCCGCCTTGATCGCCGATCTGGACCAACCGATCGAATTGCAGCCATTGCCCAAGTTTCCGGTGGTGCGCGATCTGATGGTGGACCGCACGCGCTTGTTGAACAATCTCAAACGCGTCAAAGCCTGGGTGCGGATCGATGGTCCCTGGGACAATCACGAGCGCGCCCCGCGCCTGTCTCCAAAGGACTGGGCGGCCAATTACCTATACAGCCGCTGCATGAGCTGCGGCTGCTGCATGGCGGCCTGCCCTCAGTTCAGCAACGGCGCTGGTGACGACAAGTCCTTTGTCGGTCCAGCACCGCTGGCGCAGGTACGGTTGATGAATGCGCACCCAACGGGTCGCACCGACAAGGCGGAGCGTCTGCACGCCATCATGTCCGACGGCGGCCTCAGCGACTGCGGCAATGCGCAAAACTGTGTGCGCGTTTGCCCCAAGGAAATCCCGCTCACCACCGCGATCGGCGAACTCGGGCGGCAGACCACGCTCCAGTTGCTCAAGGACTTGTTCGGAGCTGGGTGAAGCGTCGACAGTGGCCATGTTTTCTGCACCATGGTGGCGGCCATGTAGGAGGTGCTGACCCGCTAGGCGGGTGCCGATTCGCGCCGGCTGCTAGGGTTGATCGACATCAAGGCATGAGAAACTTCATCTTTACCGTCTCGCAATTTGCTCTATCTCCCGAGTTATCTCCCGAGTTTACGAGCAGAACAGCATTGACATCGCCACGGCTAAGGTAACACTGCGCACATGTCAGCCGCGCCGAACAAGCCGCTGTGGCACATCGTGCCATTGGCAGAATTTGCATTGCCGCCGACGCCAGTGCAGGAAGTCGCGACCAAGCGAATGCATGCGCTCCGGCGTCTGTTCCGGTCGGAATCCGCCCCGCAACCGCCCGCAATGGCGTTGGAGGATCTGCGCAACCTGCCCGAGGCACGACTTGCACACCTGGCGCCGCCGATCGATTGGCGCCGCGCCGCCGATGCTCTGACCATCCAATTTGCAGAATGGGCAAAGGCCGATGATGCAGCAAAGATGCCTCGGTTCCTGGTCGGGCCACCCTACGGCGGACACGCTGAGGTTCTGGAATTCTGGGCCGCAAGCCACGGCTGGCATCTGATCGCCCCGCCTGCCAGCGAACACATTCTGGCCGACGATCCAGCTTGGCTTGAAGATGCCAACCTGCCGCGGGACGCATGGGTATTGCCGCATTTGGAGCATTGTTTCCTGCGCCATGGCGACGGTCTCGTGCTGATTCGCCGCTTTCTCGATCTCGCCGCCAGTGGCTGCCTGGGACGCGGCCTGATCGGCTGCGACAGCTGGGCCTGGGCCTTCCTGCAACGGATATGGCCGATACCCCAGTCGCAGATTTACACCTTGCAGGCATTTGACGGAGATCGGCTGGCAGCGTACTTCCAATATGCTCTGCACGATCCAATGGGGCGCCGCATTCGCGTGCGCAATGCAAAGACTGGCGACGACATCCTGTGCTCTGCCGATTCCGATGCCGCCCCAGATCCGCCGGTCAGTGCCCTGTTAAAGCGCCTGGCCGCGCATTGCCGAGGCAATCTCGGCATCGCCTGGAACTACTGGCGTACTGGATTCCGCACCGAGCCCGATGCCGCGACCCCAGAAGTCGCATCCGCCAATGCGGATGCAATCGAAGCATCCGAGCCAGCCGATGAAGTTACCCTTTGGTGGACTGCCGAGCACCGCGAGCCGGAATTATCGCCAACCACCGAAGACGAGCTGACCCATCTGTTGCACGCATTGCTGCTGCATAATGGATTGTCCCAAGACCTGTTGGCCGAACTCCTGCCGGATGCCCGCATGATGCTCGGCGCCAACCTGTTGCGGCTGGAACATCTAGGGCTGATTGACCGCACGGAAACTATTTGGCGAGTGGCACCGCTGGGCTATGTGGTGGTGCGCGAGTGGCTGGGCAGTCGCGGCTATTTGATCGACGATCAGCCCTGAACACCGATCCCGTGCAGTGAACATGGGCATCGATCATTCCTAGTGCCTTGGTGCAGATGTTCCAAGACAGTCTCCGGTCGTTATCGTTGTCGTTGTCGTTGTCGTTGTCATAATCGTCTTAGCCGAATGCTCGATAACGACTACGATTACGACAACGACAACGAACCGCCTCGGGATTTCTGTACCGCTCCACTAGTGCCTCGGTGCAGATGTTCCAAGACAGTCTCCGGTCGTTATCGTTATCGTTATCGTTATCGTTGTCGTTGTCGTTGTCATAATCGTCTTAGCCGAATGCTCGATAACGACTACGATTACGACAACGACAACGAACCGCCTCGGGATTTCTGTACCGCTCCACTAGCCCTCGGCATCAGCGATTCCCGGATGTCTTTTCCCAGATAAGCTCCCCAGATAAGCCCCACCCAGATAAGCCTTCTGAACATGCAAGACAGCGAAACCATCGTCCGACTTCTTGAATCCATCACCGCATCTGCGCTGATCGTACTTGCGCTGATCGTCGGCGGTGCCATCGTCCTGAGCATGGCAAGCCGCAAATTGCTCGTTTGGCTTGCCGACAAACTGCACGGCCAGCGCCGACTCTATCTGCTCGCCAGCATCCCCTTGCTGCGCCTGCTGATTATCGCCGTTGCGCTGGTGCTGATTTTGCAGCAGATCGCACCCACCTCGCAGAATATCCTGGCCGTATTGGGCGCCGCGGGTCTGGCCATCGGCTTTGCCCTCAAAGACTATGTCAGCAGCATCATCGCGGGTATCGTCGCGGTCAACGAGATGCCCTACCGGCCCGGGGATTGGATCGACATCAACGACACCTACGGCGAGGTCAAGCACATCGGCATGCGCACCATCGAAATCGTCACCCCGGACGATACGGTCGTGTTCATCCCGCACGCCAAGCTGTGGACCGAACTCATCGCCAACGCAAACGATGGCAGCACCAACCTGCAATGCGTCGCGGATTTCTACCTGCAACCGGACCACGATGCCACACAAGTCAAAGACCGGCTGTACGACGTTGTCCTAGCCAGCGCATACTTACAGTTGGACAAGCCGATCGTCGTCATCCTGCAGGAAAAGCCCTGGGGCTCGCACTATCGCGTCAAAGCCTACCCGATCGACCCACGCCAGCAATTCCAATTCGTCAGCGATCTCAACGTTCGGGGGAAAGCAACATTGCGGCGTCTCGGGGTGCGCTTTGCCGCGGCCGGCTTGCAGCCAAGAGACGGCTCGGAAACAACCTGAGCGCTGCTGCGAGGGGACATCAATCGCGTTGTTCACGAACAACTCGCCAACTCGCCAGCACCGTTCAGCAAAACGGAGACGACCAGGAATGACTCGACAGCAATTGAAATCTTGCGCAATCAGATTACACAAGCACAATGCGGGCAGCGACGACAACAGGCAGCACAGCCGCAACAGGCAACCCAGGCGGCAAAGATGACCGAGCAAAGCCCCCCATCGGCCGCATTGTCGAACACCCCGCCGCAGCCGCGTCTCGGTCTCGCCCTGGGCGGCGGCGCAGCCCTGGGCCTGGCCCACATCGGCCTGCTGCATGTGCTGGAGCGCGAGGGACTCAAACCCGCCGTCGTCAGCGGCACCTCCATGGGGGCCTTGGTGGGCGCTGCCTATGCCGCCGGCAAGCTGGATCTGCTCGAAGACCTGGCCCGCAACCTGAACTGGCGCCGCGCCCTGAAACTCACCGATTTTCGACTCGGCGGCAATAGCATACTGGTAGGCCGCTCCATCGAGCGAGCACTGCGCCGCCACTTCGACCGGCAAGAGATCCAGGATCTGCCTCTGCCCTTCGCGGCGGTGGCAACGGACCTCATCGATGGGGAGGCATGGGTTGCCAGCGATGGCGACCTGGTCACCGCCGTGCGCGCATCCATCTCCCTGCCGACCGTCTTTGCCCCGGTCCGCAACGGCGAACGACTGCTGATCGACGGCGGACTGGTGGCCAATGTCCCGGTCGCCGCGGCCCGAGCACTGGGCGCCCAGGTTGTTCTCGGCGTCGACGTCACCGCCGACTTCAAGGGCGTCGCCAACAGCGTCGGTTTGCGCGACCATCTGCTGCCCGAGGCCGAACGGCGCAGCCTGCGTGGGCGCATCTGGGCTGCCATCCCGGGCTTCATGCGCCGCTGGCATCTGCTGCGGGGCCTGCGCGAATGGGCCGAAGAGCCAAGCCTATTGGCCATTGCCCTTTCCTCCAGCGCGCTGGTATTACGGCAACTCTCGGTCCATCAAAACGCCGCTCACCCCGCCGACCTGACCGTCACCCCGCGGGTCGGCCACATTTTCCCCGGCGAGTTCAACCGCGCCGAAGAACTGATCCAAATCGGCGAACAGGCGATGCAAGAAGCCCTTGCCGAGCTGCGTCCATTGCTCGACGGCGGCTCGATGCCGACGTCATAGCCCTCTGGCAGTTACGGTGACAGTTTACTAAATCCACTAAATAGTGCCTGAACGAAAACTCAGTTTATTTCGCCAAATCGGCATTGGCCGCATTGTCGCCAATACCGTTTTTCATTGATTCGGAGATGATGAACAGAGGATGAATCGAGTGAATGAGAGCAATTCTCATCCGCGCCGTATCTATCCCCAATGATCTTGGGTTCCGCGCAATCTTCGAACATGGGGGTATTTCTAAATTATTGTTTCAGAACATTAAAGCGACTTTTCTTTCAGGCACTATTTAGTAAACTGTCACCGAAATCCCGGCGCAGCCAAGTTTCTCTTGAGGAAGGAGCGCGTAGGGCGGAACCATGGACGGATTCCGCCAGACTTTGGACGGTGAAATGACGAATCGCCCTATCGGGCATCCGCCCTACGCGCTGATCCTGGCCGGCATCTTCGTCATCCGCCGGGAGCGCAGTGGGGTGCGGCGCTGAGACGGCGTGGCCGCGCCTACGCTTGATCAATCGAAGGACTTGGCATCATTGGCGAGTGCTATCGGGACCGCAGGGCCGTCCAAGAACTCCGCCACAGGCTGGATGACGATACCCTCGGTCCGTCCCGGATCGTTCATAAAGCGTCCGAAGTGGCGCATGTCGCCCGTCAGCAGGTGGGTCGCGCCAGACTGCAGCGCGGCGGCGAAGATCGGCTGATCCTTCTCGGGCAGGGCTAACGCGCAAGGCCCAGGGCCTGATGCCGCGACAATGGAAAGTGCACCAAGCAGCCGATCAAGGGCCTCCAACCGGTCAGGATACTTGCGCTCGAGATTCCGTCGCGCCTCTTCTAAGGCAAACGCGGATGTCATCCCGTTCCAGTGGCCCCGCCGCGCCAAGTCGATCAGCAGAGCCGCCTTGCCGTCGGCAGTGCGCCGCCGTGAATAGCACATTAGCATCCAGAAATAGTCGGACCTCACCCGCCGCCACTACCTGGTTCCGGTTCCGGCCTCGGTCCGGAACCAAGTCTCGACAGACGCACGTTCGTCGGCGCTTAGCGCGTCCTCACGATCCCAAGCTGCGATCTGCTCATCACTATAGTGCTCGATCTCCAGCACCGCGGCAGGCTTCAATACCAACTCCCCGGCTCGATCCTCGACGATCAATACGTCGCCCGGCGCGATGCCGAGCCGGCGGCGCACTGCCGCCGGCAGCGTCACCTGGCCGCGACTGGAAACGATCAAGGTGTCTCTCATGCGTAATCTCCGAATTACTGAAATGCGGAATCTTAGTTTAACAGAGGCCAGGCCGAATCGTTGCAGAGCGCGAGAGGGGGCACGAGAGGGGTTTATGATTTGTGTTCTGCGAAAAACTGCGAAAAACAGGGACAGCAAAAACCAGAGAGCGGTACAGAGAGAGCGGTACAGGAGCGGTACAGGACACCGGAGCGGTACAGTACGAGCGGTACAGCGCGGTATAGGCGCGGTACAGGACACCAAGCGCGGTACAGAGCGCGGTACAGAGCGCGGTACAGCGCGGTACAAGCCGCGGTACAGAAGCCGCGGTACAGGACACCAAGCCGCGGTACAGCGCGGTACAGGACACCCACATTTCGGCGGGGCGGAGAGTGGGTGTCCTTTTCTAGAGGAGGCCGAATCGTTGCAGAGCGCGAGAGGGGGCACGAGAGGGGTTTATGATTTGTGTTCTGCGAAAAACTGCGAAAAACAGGGACAGCAAAAACCAGAGAGCGGTACAGAGAGAGCGGTACAGGAGCGGTACAGGACACCGGAGCGGTACAGTACGAGCGGTACAGCGCGGTACAAGCGCGGTACAGGACACCAAGCGCGGTACAGAGCGCGGTACAGAGAGCGCGGTACAGGACACCCACATTTCGGCGGGGCGGAGAGTGGGTGTCCTTTTCTAGAAAGCAACATTGCGGCGTCTCGGGGTGCGCTTTGCCGCGGCCGGCTTGCAGTCAAGAGACGGCTCGGAAACAACCTGAGCGCTGCTGCGAGGGGACATGATCTGTGTTGTTCACAACTCGCTAACGCCGTTCGGCAAAACGCGGACCGGCAGGTATGAATCGACAACGATTGAAACCACAGCGACAAAGTCCATCATACGCAAGGTAACCATCATCTCGCACGATTGAAATTTATGCGATGAGTTTACGGCAAAAGTCGGGATCGATAGGGCGGACCGCAAGCATGATGTGTGCTTGCAGGCGCTGCCGGCCAGTCGGCGCGAGGCGATGGTGCTCGAACAGGGTCCGGAGACGATCGACGCGTGGGCCTACGACTTCCTGCGCAACTGGCCCTCGTTGGGTGAAGCGAAGCGCGCGCGTGAGATCACCCTGCGGACGTTCTTTCACCACCATGGGGTGCGCGGGGAGAATGCATCGCCGAGCGTATTACGCTGATCAAGGGTGCCTTGCCGTTTACCCGCGATGGTGGCGTATTGGTGCCGTCGTTATTGGCCATCAGACCGCGGTGGAAGAGTTGCGCGTCGTGCTGGCAAGCATCGGACCCTACGATTGCGCCATCGACAAGGCCTTCCACGCTCATCCCGATGCGCCGATCTTCGCCAGCTTCCCCGGTGCCGGCCCAACCTCTATCGTGCCTGCTGGCAGTTCTGGGCCGGCATGTAAATCCGCTTTTGGCCCTGAGTCGCTGCGTAGTATTACCGCTAACAGCGCGAAAAGCCTGACAGATCAAATCGGGGCATATGCTGGACCATATCTCTGGCTTGGCGAGTAGACGAATAATGCCCGATCAGGGTCCACTAGGAGGCTGTCCGAGAACTCAGAGCACGCACAATATGTAGAGCCTACAATCGAGTTGTGCACTCTATATCTTGTGTCTTATTTTCATTCTCGGACAGCCTCCTAGGAAGTTTCATTTACCGAAAAGAGAAACTATCGCACCAATGACAGTGCCTATGGCGATGACTACCGCAGGGACCACTAACCAGAGACGCTGCTTAACGAGCGCGGTACAGCGAGCGCGGTACAGCGAGCGCGGTACACGCGGTACAGCGCGGTACAGGATACAGCGCGGTACAGAGCGCGGTACAGGATACCCACATTTCGGCGGGGCGGAGAGTGGGCGGGGCGGAGAGTGGGTGTCCTTTTCTTGTTCTTGTGCTTTGGTGCTGAGAGACTGTATGGGAACTAAACCACTGATTTGGCGTCTAAAAAATCTGAAAAACTAAACGATTTAATACGATTTTCCCTTTTTTATTCGGAGAAATCAAGATGACTTCAGATAATGTTCATACACCTGTACGCTATCCAAGTGACCTGTCAGACGAAGAATGGGCAATCATCGAGCAAGTCTTGAACGAACTTGACCCGTATAAGACAGGGCGCCGCCGTGATTCGAATCTACGCGAGATTCTGAATGCCATTTTCTATTTGAATAAGACAGGCTGCCCTTGGCGTTATTTACCGAAAGATTTTCCTCCTTACACCCTTGTCAATTACTACTATAACAAGTGGACACACAGTGGTTTGCTGGAGCAAATCAATGCAGAGCTACGGGCGCGTTTGCGCCAAATGAAAGGCCGAAATCCCGATCCAAGTGGCGCCATCATTGATAGCCAAAGTGTCAAAGGGACACCGGAGTCATCGGTCGAATCCGGCTTCGATGGTGGTAAGCTTGTCAAGGGCCGGAAGCGACATATCGTCGTTGATACAATAGGTTGCCTGCTTGTCGTCTACGTGCATGCAGCTAATGTGTATGACGGAAAAGCAGCTCGTGAAATTCTCACGCGTCTATTCGTGCTCCTGCAGAGTGTAAAGCATATTTGGGCTGATTGCGGCTATATGGGCAAAGAGCTTTTTAATTGGGTATTATCTGAATTTAATTGCACCCTCGAGATTGTAAAGAGGCAGAAAAGAAAGAAAGGTTTTCATGTATTGCCGCGTCGCTGGGTCGTGGAGCGCACATTTGCTTGGCTTGGCCGGTCTCGTCGACTGAGTAAAGATTATGAAAGAGAACCGAGATCAAGTGAGTCACAGGTCTATCTTGCATCGTCACGTTTATTGCTCCGTCAAATTTGTAATAATCAAATAGCTTATGAGTAGACTATTCGAATTTATTGCGTTGTTTAGGTCGAACATTAAAGAAAATAGTTTTCATACAGCGTCTGAGAGTGGGTGGTGCTGAGAGTGGGTGTCCTTTTCTTGTCCTTGGGTGTCCTTTTCTTGGGTGTCCTTTTCTTGGGTGTCCTTTTCTTGGGTGTCCTTTTCTTGGTGCTCTTTCTTGGTGCTCCTGAGAGTGGGTGTCCTTTTCTTGGTGCTCTGAGAGTGGGTGTCCTTTTCTTGGTGCTCTGAGAGTGGGTGTCCTTTTCTTGGTGCTCTCTGAGAGTGGGTGTCCTTTTCTTGGGTGTCCTTTTCTTGGTGCTCTTTTCTTGGTGCTCCTTTTCTTGGTGCTTTTCTTGGTGCCGTCGTCAGCGGCACCTCCATGGGGGCCTTGGTGGGCGCTGCCTATGCCGCCGGCAAGCTGGATCTGCTCGAAGACCTGGCCCGCAACCTGAACTGGCGCCGCGCCCTGAAACTCACCGATTTTCGACTCGGCGGCAATAGCATACTGGTAGGCCGCTCCATCGAGCGAGAACTACGCCGCCACTTCGACCGGCAAGAGATCCAGGATCTGCCTCTGCCCTTCGCGGCGGTGGCAACGGACCTCATCGATGGGGAGGCATGGGTTGCCAGCGATGGCGACCTGGTCACCGCCGTGCGCGCATCCATCTCCCTGCCGACCGTCTTTGCCCCGGTCCGCAACGGCGAACGACTGCTGATCGACGGCGGACTGGTGGCCAATGTCCCGGTCGCCGCGGCCCGAGCACTGGGCGCCCAGGTTGTTCTCGGCGTCGACGTCACCGCCGACTTCAAGGGCGTCGCCAACAGCGTCGGTTTGCGCGACCATCTGCTGCCCGAGGCCGAACGGCGCAGCCTGCGTGGGCGCATCTGGGCTGCCATCCCGGGCTTCATGCGCCGCTGGCATCTGCTGCGGGGCCTGCGCGAATGGGCCGAAGAGCCAAGCCTATTGGCCATTGCCCTTTCCTCCAGCGCGCTGGTATTGTGGCAACTCTCGGTCCATCAAAACGCCGCTCACCCCGCCGACCTGACCGTCACCCCGCGGGTCGGCCACATTTTCCCCGGCGAGTTCAACCGCGCCGAAGAACTGATCCAAATCGGCGAACAGGCGATGCAAGAAGCCCTTGCCGAGCTGTGTCCATTGCTGGCCTTGTTCATAAGCTCGGCCAAGACCTAAGGTTAGCCTCGAACGCTCCAGTATTTTTACTTTAAAACCAATGCTTTATGGAAAAGCCAATGCACCCGCTCGTCAGTTGGTCGGAGTTATGAACAAGGCCCCATTGCTCGACGGCGGCTCGATGCCGACGTCATAGCCCTCTGGAATTCCGACTCCGCCGTTCGGCTTGGGGCCTGGCTATTGCGGTCGCAGCAGCCGGCAAGGGATGCCTTATCGTCCTGGAGTTTGGATCGACATCAAGGGGGTACTGCCTGTTGAAGAATGTTCCGCTATTCAACCAGAAAGAAGCCTGATTCATATTCTTCGAAGGCAGCGCCCAGCAAACGTCCGCCCAATCAATGTCAGGTTTCTCACGCCCTGAGGATGTGTTTTTTCGATCCCGATCCCGTTCAAGTCGCGTTGGGCGGGTTGCATCCTGGGGGATCTTCAGTTCATTTGTCGAGAAGACAGTGGCCTACAGCCTTTCTCCCGGGAGAGGCGCAGCGCGCGCGTCCGATCCGCTGGCATCATTTGCCGGATTGCCCGCAAGCGGGCTCCTATGCCGACCGGTTCCCATGGCTAGGAGGCTGTCCGAGAACTCAGAGCACGCACAACATATAGCGCCTACAATCAAGTTGTGCACTCTATATCTTGTGTCTTATTTTCATTCTCGGACAGCCCCCTAGTAAAGGTCCGCTTGCGGGCGAGGCGCCTTGGCCCCTCTGTGTCTCTGCGGTGAATCCTTACATTTTTTTAAGTCAGCACCCATCAAGATACCTACGGGGCATTAAGGTCAGCCCTTTCAAGATGTTGATACGTGTACGATTGCAACTACATGATTCTGCCGTGTTTGCTTTCCGAAAAGCTGGCAAGCGGCTGCGGATGCCTGCGAACCCTTGACGCTAAGAGACTGATTCATAGTGTTGTTTTTGCGCACCTTGAAAGGGCTACCATCAAGGACTTACGGGTTTATCCCTTGCATCGACGTTTCCGCGAGACGCTGACTCGTTGATTTTTCGAGAGATGGTAGGCCGAATGTTTACATCTTTGCCAGGAAGATGCGTCAAGAGCCTGGATATGGCACGCGCATGGGTGCAGACGTTCGTGCATTGGTATAACGAGGTCCACCACCACAGCGCCTTGAAGTTCGTCACTCCCGGCCAATACCACTGCAGCGAGGATGCCGCGATCCTTGCGCAGCGCGAGCAGCTCTACGCCGCCGCCCGAAATCGACACCCGGAGCGTTGGTGCAGGTCCACCCGTGATTGGCGTCGGCCCAATATCATCCTGCTCAACCCAGGGTATCTCGCGAAAACAGAGGAGGAGGCCACGCGGTAGGCAGCCTGATTTCTGCGACATCTTCCTTGACAGCTACAGTTAAAGTTTGATGTATTTGTGAAACCCAAACGGCTGACTGCCACTGCTAACGGAAACATCAAGGATCAGCACTGATGACCAGAGACTCTGCAACACTCGCATCCGAACCAGCCAAGCCTTTAACACGCGAGATCAAGGCAACTTTCCTCGGCTACCAGGCATCCGGCAAGAGCACCTTTCTGACCACGGCCTTGCTGGCCTCCCGTTTCGGCCGCTTACGATCCGGTATTTCCGGCCGTGCGCTCGGTGTTACCGAGAAGCTTCTCAAAGGGGAAGTATCTTTTTTCTCGCACCCGGTCGATGACCGCGGACTCTCGCGCATCGATCTGCTGCGGGACGAAGCTTATGTCCCAAAGACACAGCACAACGAATGGCTGCGAATTCACCTTGCGCTTGAGTTTGCTGGTAAGCAACCGTTCGATTGTACGACCTTCGACTATACAGGCGAGCTCGCTGCCATCCAGAAGATGGAGGACGCACAGCTTCAACTCCAGGAGCACATCAAGCGCAGCGACTGCTTGTATCTGTTTTTCGATGCCAGCCTGCATCGTGGCCCAGATCAAGACGATCTGTCCGCTGGGCGCCACCAGGGGCAAGGCGAAGCGATTCAGCGTGCCTATCAAGCCTTTACGGAATCCCGACCAGGCTGGCCCATTGTCATCGTCGTCACCAAGGCAGATCTGCTGTACGCCGGAAATTCGTCATCCGAAATCAAAGAAGAGATCGAGCAGCTCAACAATCGCAGTGCCGAGGCAATCAAGCAGGGTAAGGAAGTCTTTCGTGACTTTCTGTATCGTCAAAATGCGGGGACACTGGCAGATGTGCTCCTGGCCAGCCGCCGAAGATCCTGTGTTCGGGTGTGCTACGTGGCAGCACTCGGCGCCGCACCAAAGCAGAAATCCGGCCCTGAGGGCGAGCCCGCCTTCGTCATCAATCGGTTCGCGGACTGGATGCCACTTGGTGTCGCCGAAACCTTGGAAACCGGCATGTATGCCGCGATACGCATGCAACAGCAGCAAGAAGTCAAGGTTGCAGCACTCAAGGCCGCGCCCTATGCCTTGGGCGTTGTGCTGCTCGCCATCATCGTGCTCGTGGGAATCGATCGGGACCGACGCACCATTGATGCGGTCAAGGAGCAGGCTGCGGCCTATGATCAGCAAGCCGGATCGGTTCAGGCCACGACCGTTCTTGAGCAGGCGCGGCAGGCATTGAGCATCGGCCATCCATTCGCTTTTCTTGCAGACCGGCCTATCCCATTCGGCAATTTTCCTGACTTAGTGGAAGCGCGGCAGGCCTGGTTGATCGAGCGCCGCTTCACGCTGCAAACCCTCGAAAATAGGTTAGAGAATTTGCAGGCGGAAACTGCGGACCTGTTCACGCTGCTCCGACGCCAAAGCGACTTCAGTGTGATGATGGACAAGCTCGCCGAGCGAGACCGCGAATGGCAGGACTTGGCCACGCGGATTCAGTCCACCCGCGAGCGTTTCGAGCAGCTTCCGGAAGGTGCGGGCGATGTCATGCGCCTATTAGTGGACTACGGCCCTGCGCGAGCAGAGTTTCTGGTCCAGGCCATCGACGCGATCTGGCGACTGGCGAAAACGCAAGGCATCCCCGAGGCATTAGCCACAAAACAAGTCGAGTCCTATCTGACCGTTCTGAAGGCGCTGCAAGTTGCCGGCATTGGCGTCGATCGGACCCAGCTCGCGGCAGGACTTGCTGCAGATGATCGTGGCCGATGCGATCTACTTTTTGATCAATACCAGCGCATCGCCAAGCAGAATCCGGATCAGCGAGACGCCCAGTTCGAGTCTCTGGCTCAGGCTTGTTTAATCTGTACCGAAGAGACATTGCGCCCGGAATTCTGTGCCGATCTGACCAAGGCCGGAGATCGCTGGGATTTCGAGGAAGCGAACAAGCTCTACCAGGACCTGAGTCGGCTCGACGGCCCTGCGAGCGTGACTCCTGAGCTGGTCCAAAGCGTAGAAACCTACCTCAAACATGCACGAGAACGACAGGTGGAAGTGTCCAATCACTCGCCAGTCTACTGGGATAGGGCCGAACAATTCATGTATTGGCATCAGCAACTGAGCCGAACCTATCGGCTGGACGGCATCAAGGTCTCGATCAAGGACGCCGAGCCATTCATTCGAATCGATCGACGGCCCTACGACTGCGGCAGCTCATACAATCCCGAGACCTGCTACTACAAAAACTCTGTCAAGCCGTCGGGTACTCTGACTCTGATCATTGGCGGTCAGATCATGGCCAACTCGTCCTACTCGGGTTTTTTGCCACGCTTGGCGGTGGACAGCCTCTGGTGGGAACCGGGCAACCCTGTCGAACTGCACATCAGCAATGAAACCTCCGGCCAAAGTACGACGCTTGCCAACAGCTCGGTCCACGCGCTGCTTAACGTTGCAACATCAGGGCTGAGCAATGCAACGGCCAGCGCGCGCTTAAAGGGGCTTGAGTTGCCGCCGCTGCCGTTCGATCCGAAGGATCTGACACCACCGGACCCACCGTCCGCCGGGAGACAATAATGCCCAACAGCTACCTACACTATCTGTTCGGCGAGCTGCGTCAGGTCAACGAGAGCCGTATCTTCCCTGCCGCCGCGAGCCCGTTGAAGGAGTGGCTCGATGAGTGGCTGCCGAAATGGGTGCAATCAGCGGAAGAGGCAGAGCCGGATTTCGAGCGCGTTCGGGAACGCTGCCGCGACTGGCAGAATGGCGATTGGCGAGACGAGGTCGGCGTCATCAGCCTGCCGCTGACCGATTCGCCCGATTTCGATGGACTGCGCTACATACATCTGATCTGCCGGGTCTACTTCAACTGGGCCTCTGGCGGACGGGTCTCGCGCACCGGACACGCGGTGCTGCTGACCGCGGAGCAATGGCAGGCGCTCGACTTCAACCCTTTCCGACTGCCGCATCTGGTGAAAAACGCCGCGGAATTCTCAGCGACAGCCCTGCCGGACTTCGATCAATTCGGGGCAAATGAACCTGAGCTTGACCAGCCGGATCAAGACAAGGATGTATCGCAGATATCGGAACCTTGGCGCCTCCAACTTGCCGAGATTTGGCAAGGCATACCGCCCATTCGGTTGCCCGCAGAGATCCCTCCTCAGTTCTATGAGCTGCTGCTCCTGAGTTTACCCCATCAGCGGCGAGGATCGACCTCCTGTGTTTGCGGACCATTTAGACTCAAGCAGATCTTCCAAGAGCGGATCGACATCGCCCGTGGCTCAACACTCTCGATATCTGATCGAGGAGCGGCGAGCACGAGCTTACGCGAAGATCGGCTCAATACAGCCAAGTTGATCAACGGCTGTTGGGACGCGAATTGGACATCTCGCTCCCTGGAAATCCCCTCCGCACAGACACCTGCACCCGCGCCCGCGGCTACGCCCGTGGATCAAACTTCAGCGCAAAAACCAATCACAATCGGCGACCCTAAACAACGCAAAGCGAACAAGCTCAAGCTATGGTTGGGGATCGGTTTGGCCTTGGTCGTCGCCACGGGCATCTTGCTTGTTCCACGTGTTTGGCGCCACACACAGCTTGAGAAGGCTTGCATCGCCTGGTCGCAGGATTTTGACAATTCGCAAACCCGTCTCGATGATACGCGTACGTTGCTGCAACGTGCGGACGAGCTGCGTAAACGAGATCCCGACGAACAGGTCTGTATAGACCTCACAGCGCGTAGCGCAACCCTGATCAACCTATACCGCTCGCGTTTGGCGGTGATTGACGGGAAGCTGGCGTCGAGCGAAACCGATGTTAAAGATACCAATCGTCTCAATGCGGATCTACTTGCCCTCGTAGCCATGCCGCAATTGCTGAATTCCAGTGATAACGACAGGTTTTTGGCCGCCTCAGATCGTCTTTATCAACAGGTGGCGCAGTGGGTGGGTGCCGCAGATACCTCCCAGGCTCTTCGGGAGCGCTATGCCTGGCTGCGGCTTGATGAAGCGGATAACAGCCTGCCGCGGAACCCGTATTTGGCCGATATTGAGGCGCAAGTGCGTGCGCTGGAGCAGCAAGAGGCATTGCAAAAACTGCGGACTACGACCGAGCGGGTCGGTTCACTGGATCGCGCGGGCATGGATAAGCTTCGGCAGCTGCTGGGAAATTTCCGCACGCGCTACCCGAACGAGCGCAAAGAAGATCTCGCAAGCATCATTGAAACTGCCGTGCTCCAGTTCGAATCAGACGCGCACAAGAAATTAAAGGCGGTTTATCAGGCACTGAAACAGCGTCCAACGGCGCAAAACCTGGCTGCTTTCGAGCAGGCCGTCGATGCCTATCGGCAGGATATGGCTCCGGCTACCGAGATGACCAAAAGGGCTGGCATTGATAGTGAAGAGCTGCTCGGGCAATTGAAGACAGATAAAGATATGGTTAATGTAGTTGTCGTGCAAAACGCAGTTGGAGCAAGTGCCGAGATAGGCATTCTCCAAGGGTCGGGGCGGTGTGTACGCCGAGGTGGGTTTGCGCCGTTCGAAGGTGCTATTGTTTGTGTGCGGCTGTCTCGCCATCCCTCATCAAGGCCAATCCCGCGGCATGAATCTTCAGAATCCCGTATAGACGCAACCACTACCTTAGATGGACTCAGCCAGAGTGACGACTCTGCTACCTTCAGCCAAGGCAATGCCTCGGATAAATCCAATGTTCTGGAATTTGCGCAGGGTTTGTGGCGCACGTTCGTTGGCAATGGGAATAGCGCTGACGACCAATATATAGTACCCCTGCTGGAGCTATTGCGGATCGACACCTGGCAATCAGACGACAAACGCATCAGCTTACAAGCGAAAGTCCAATGGCCGAGCCTCGACGATTACCGCCGGTAGTCACCGACTACGCGACCTTCGTAATACTGCTGTCGCTGCGCTTCGCATTGGATCTGGCGCGCTTCCCCCTCGACGGTTACACGCGGGTCACGCCGCTCGCGGTAATCGAGACCCAGGTGTTCTACATCAGTCTGCACTACGGCCTGTACCTGTTGCTGCGGATCAACCGGGTACCAGTCGCGGCAGCCAGCCATGTGGCACTGGTGGTGATGGCCGTGTATCTGTTCCTGCATTTGTTCGAGTATTGGCTGTACACTGGCGGACGGGCGGCAGTCTACGCCCCGGGCGAACACCTTTGGCAGAACCTATTCAGCGCATTCCTCGCCACCGGCGACGCAGGCTTCTGGCAGGTGATGCGCATCTTCATCTGCGGGGCAATGCTGCTGTTGTTTCTGGTGCACCGCCAGGCGGCTTGGCCGCGGCTGTTGCTGACCCTGCCCCTGCTGTATCTCTGGGGCATGCTGCTGGCACATCCGAACGCCTGGCTGCTGGTCCCGGAGCCATCAGCCAATGAACCGCTGGTGGCCGAGTTCGGCGTGCGCGGTTTCATCATCTGTGCCTGGTTCCTATTGGCCATCACGATGGCCGCACTGTTGGAGCAGGTTCAAGATCGGTCCAAGGCGTCGGCAGAGTTGACCTTCTCCGGTGCCTGGGTAATGGGCTTCTTTGTGCTGATGTTCTGGCAACCGATGATTGCCAACGGCACGAGCGCGGTGGGACTGCTGCTCCTCCAGTGCGGCCTGATCGCGCACCTTGCGATAATCGCCCCGCGCCCCGGCAATACCGGGGCAATGACTGTCGGCGACCTCGTGCGCCTGGTGGCTGTGGCATTGGTCGGCGCGATCATGGCCACGTTGTGGGGGCTGGTCGGTCTGCTCGGAATCGGGCTTATCGTCTGGCTAGCGCTGGAACGCCGCGCGCTCCGTATGTCGCGACGACGCTGCGCGGGCACAGGTCTACTATTGGGAGCCGGACTAGGGGCTATGTGGCTCGTGCTGTCGGTTCTCCAGATGGCGCTAATGCCGCCCTCTACACAAACAACCGCAGCGGTGCTTGCGAGTGCCCAAGATCATCATCCCGTCCTGACCTGGAGAGTGCCATGTCGCCACAGACCGATATTCTGATCGTTACCGCCACCGAGGTGGAGAGTCGCGCTATGCTCAGCGCCTTCGCGCAGCACAGCGGGCAACCGGCCCAACCTGTTCCGGCGGGTGATCGAGTCTACCATGACCTGGGCCATGTCGCCGACCGGCACGCCATGCTCGTGCTCTGCGAGATGGGCGCCTTGGGGCTCGGTTCTTCGCTGGTGAGCGTACAGAAAGCCATCGCGGCGCTCTCACCGGCCGCGGTCGTCCTCGCCGGTATCGCCTTTGGCGTCGACGAGGGTAAGCAGCAGATCGGCGACCTGCTGGTATCGCTGCAATTGTTGCTCTACGAGGCGCAGCGGATCGGCGAACGCCAGCAAGTCGCGCGGGGCGACCGCCCCCATGCCTCGACCCGCCTGATCAACGCCCTGCGCAACGCCGCCTTGACCTGGCCGCAGGACGAGGCGCGCATCGATTTCGGCCTGATGCTTTCGGGTGAGAAGTTGGTGGACAACAGCGCCTACCGCGCGCAGCTGTTGCAATTCTCCCCCGACATCATCGGTGGCGAGATGGAGGGCGCCGGGCTCTATGTCGCATGCACGGACGCCAAGGTGGACTGGATCGTCGTCAAGGCTATCTGCGACTTTGCCGATGGCAACAAGGCGGTGGACAAGGATACCCGTCAGATGATCGCAGCGCGCAATGCGGCAGGCTTTGTTGTCCATGCGATGTCCTTTATGCCCATGTCATCCGGTAACGGGGAGTCCGAAGTCAATGATCAGCAAGCCCAACGAGGGAATGGGCGATCGGAACGGCAACTTCTGTTCGAGTGTATCGATACCGTATTGACGACCGAGGACGAGCTGCGAGCCTTCTGCTTCGAGCACTTCCCCGAGGTGTATCGCAACCTGCGCGAGATAGACCGCCGGCCGCACATCACCCGCGAATTGATCGGCTACGTTCTTGCTCGGGCGCAGACCGACGCCCTATGGCAACTGCTGCAAATGCGCAGCTATGCTTGCGTCGCCAAATATCAAGAGATGGGCCGATGACCAACGATCTCGAAGAGACATCCACCGAGGCTCCCGACAGTGTTGCTGAGACAGTCGCTGCTGACGCACAAGACCCGGATACCGCCAGGGCCAGTAAGACTCCACCAGATCAATCCGCAGAAGCCTCAACAACCCCTCGCGCTGAGAAAACTGACGACGAAGAAGCGAAGATCCGAGACGCAAGACGTCGAGGCCAGGAGTCCCCAAGAGCAGTCTTGCTGGAGTGCTTCTCCAGTGCATTCCATAACGAGGAAGCCCTGCGCACCTATTGCTTCGAGCACTTTGACGATGTCCACAAACTGCTCAAGGAGACGGATCGTTTTTTCGGTATCCTTCGTGAGTTGATCTCCTACTGCGAGAGTCGCGATCGGGTTCCTCAGCTCTGGGACTGGTTGGCCAGCGAGAGCAAACCGAAATACGACGAATGGTTTCCGCGTTGGTCGGAAGCCTGCAAGAAAAACCGCGATTCCCGCGAGGCAGAATACGCCGAGTTTCGTGCTGCGGCATCGCCCGCGCGGCAGAACGTCGGGCAGACATCAACGGAGCATCCGCTGTCGAGCGACAATGCCGAGAATGTAAGCGACTGGTTCTTCAACGATTTGAACCCTCTAGAACGCGGCAACGTGCTGGCGACCGCGCTGTTCCAAGAGATGAATCGGACCTACCTGGTCGGGGTCGCTCGTGATTTCGAAAAGCTGCTCGATCCTGCAAGTGATCAAACCTCCGATGACAGGAGCAGCCCGGAATGACGGCGAGAGATGACGAAACCGACCGCTTGGTAATTGATGTCCCAGCCTCGCTGTTGCGCAAAGACGGCAAAAACGAAGCAGATTCACAACAACAAGGCGGCGATTTCCACGCACTTGCGCGTACTGGCGCCAACATCATTGAGGTATCGCGAAACACCGAGCATGGGGTTACGCAAGTTCAGTCTCTTGGTTTCGCAACAGAGAAAGAACGATCGGCGGCACTTGGTCTGCTGAACCTGCCCGCCCTGTACGATCGACTGCCGAGGTTATATGACTACCTGTGCCAAATGGGCTGCGGCGGCGAGCGTGAGCCAAGATACTTCGCGGCTCTTGCCGTAAGCGTACTGGCAAAGCAGTTGCCGTTCGCCGACCTCAAGGCTCGAATTCTTCTGCCTTGGGTCAATTCCAACAATGCCGACTGCATGGACTCGGCTGCCATCGCACTGGCTGAGACCTTGATAGCGGGGCGGTGCGAAGCCGACATCCTCGCCCTAATCCGCCATTGGGCCAAGTCTGACAACCCGGTTCTTATAAGGGTGGCGTTAGGTGCACTGACCTGGCGCTACAACAGTGTGCGAAGCGACGCTGCGCTGCACTTGATCGAGGTGACGACGACTACCGAGTGGATGTGGTTGCTATTGTTGCCGATCACAGAGCTGTTCCGCCGAATCTTTGACGCCGATCCAAAGCGTGGCCTCAGGGCGTTGCTGCTTTGGATCGAGCCCGACAGAGACGCTCCGCTACGCCTGTTGTCTGCTTTGCTCACGCTTGAATTTTTACGAATCGAGGATGCCGTCGACAGCGAAGACATGCGCTCGGCTGCGGTGGAGCTGGTCGGCACCCTATGGGACGACTCACGCCTGCCATTGCATGTGATCGTACAAGAACAAACCACGGAAAAGGTCAAAGGCTGGGCCGAACGTGCGTTGGCTCTGCTGGACCAGGAGCGACCGGCGCTGTTCGACCCTTACCGGCAGTTTTTTCTTGCATTGCAGATGCGCTATCTAGGCCAGCGGCGCGATCGCTTGCGCTTTCATATCGAGCGCTGGGATCGGCTACGAGATCGGGCCGCACAGAGGCGTGCATCCAGCCGTGGCGGAGATGCTCAATCCAATATACCTTGCCGATCCTACCGCGAATTATTGACGCCGGATTGACGTTGCCAAATACCGACATCTTCCCTAATCCCTGAACTGTCCGAGAGGTTTGCCATGTTGCTTGAAGACTGGCTGCAAAAACTGCGCGCTACCGAGACCTACCGGTCGGAGGTCTACTCTGAGGCGGAATACAGCATCAAGCGCCGGCTGCCGACCTTCCGGCGCGCGCTGCCGCCGGTGCCGCGCGCGGACGCGGACCGGCACATTATCGTCATGGAGGTCGTCGGCGATGCACCTGTCTTCGTCGCCGCTTTGACCACTGATCGTCCGTCGATTCACGTCGCTGCGCAAGACGCTGATCGTATGCTGTTCATCTTTGTCGAGATGCGCCAGCGGACGCTGGAGATTTCTGCCGACTCAGAGACATACCGCCTTGCGGACGGTAACGATGTGGATTGCCGTTTGACCTTGGAGTGGCGCGTCACGGATGCGGAGCAATTCTGGAATGGCAGTAAGGATCCGGTTGCGAGCCTACGCGCCAGAGTCGTCGCGACGACCCGAGAATATTTTACCGGGCTGACCAGCGATCGCTTACTAGAAGACGCTTCCCATGTCGAACGCGGCCTCGTAGACCGTATCTTCGATCGCGCCCTTACGCTCGTCAAAAACGGACTGGAGACGCATGTCCATCAGCATGCAACCGTACCAGGCGTCAAAATCGATAGAGTCAGCGTCCTCATCGAACCCAGCACAGAGCTGACCGATCATCTTCGGCGGCTCCGCGATAAGGTATTTGGGGAGGGAGGTATACTTGATCGTAGCAAGACAGATCGGCTGCTGGAAGTCGACCAGACCTATGCCCCCTACAAGGTGCGCGATGTTGCCCGATTCCTGGACATGCGGCTGCTGGAGAACTTCTACTCCCGGCCGTGGCAAGAGGCGATGGATGCGCTTGCGGTAGCCTTCGAGACCAGGAAGGCAGAGTTGCAGCCGAAAGATCGGCTGACGACTATCGAAGATGCCCTAGAACGTGCCCAACGGGCCGAGCTCGAGGATGTGTACATTCTTGAGCTCAAGGACAAGTATGCCGACGCACTAAAAGAATCCTTGAATGGACCGGATACCCGCTCTGCGATCTCAGACCAGGCTTTTCTGGCGACTTTGCTCGGCCCGCCGACGCAACCAACGGCGCAAGTTGGATTCAACGCTTCGGTTCCTAGGATCAACGAAGATCCGGACCGGAACCAGGGCGACTCTCCTCATGGTGAACATGGTGGTTGAGCGAGGCGCCAAGGCGGTGGCGCTAATGGTCTGGACCGTCTCTGGCAGCGTTTTCGCGTCCATAATTACTAATACTGAAGTTTTCTGATTTCTGAAAATCGCAAGGAGGACAGTTACTTGGTGGTGGCATGTTTACGCTGGTTTGCGCAGGCGCAAGCAAACCCGAATAATAATGCCCCTACCTGGCCCGCCACCCAGCCCGAGAATCAGGAAACTTCAGACTGGTACTCTGACCCTGCATTATGTTCAAACCATGACCATGCTGCTCGATCCAATAAACGACTTTTTCAGGCGCCTGTTTGGCGTGTTCGACGTCTTATGCGATTGCCGGAGAGAAACATACCAACTGGCGTCGGATTCTCGTTCGCCTTCACAGTTCGACAACCCACCCATGGTCGCTCTAGGGGCGGGTTGCCGTGACAAAGAAGGTGGACGAGCAGACAAGCCATATAGCCAGATGGTACGTTTCTCGACAGAAATCGCTTTAGCTTTCTGCAAGCGGCCAAGATATAGTCTTGGATCTACATAATCGCGATTCGTTGATTTTGAAAGATCATTTTGGGTCTGTATGCCAGAGTCATTTTCTGAAAATCTATAGTTACCGCTGACCAGTCAAATTCATTGTCACCAAACACGGATCCGAGCAACACCTGTTGAGAAGGCTCCTACCTGGTTTATCGCCAGATCGAGAGTCAGGAAATTTCAGCTAACCACCAATCTCAGACCAGAGGTCGCCGACCCAATTCCGTTATCTCTTGGGCCAACGTATGGCTTCACGAATATCTTTCGCGACTTTGCCCATGCGCGTTTTGCCCACCGAAGGGCCGGGGCAAACGCTATACCGCAAACGACTCATTCTCACCCAAAATTGCAATAACCGTAATCATCGTACATAATCACATCCATAGTCGTAAGAAGGTCATTCAATAACGATGAACTTCGAAACACCCCTCGAGGCGGAACTGCACCTGGATCTTTGTGATGACAAGTTGCATGCGACTAGGGAATTCGACCTGTTCGGTTCGATCTGTTCGGTTTCAGGCCTGAGCCGTTCAGGCAGTTCAAGGGTGACCATGCCATGCTGCATTTGTTTTCCAGATCAGCGCCTTGCGGTTTTCTGAGGATGCTATCTCAGTCAGGTGACTGCGAGACCGAACAATACGTGAAAGGTACCGGATTGTACAC
This sequence comes from Thiohalocapsa sp. PB-PSB1, assembly GCA_016745215.1. Lineage (GTDB taxonomy): Bacteria > Pseudomonadota > Gammaproteobacteria > Chromatiales > Chromatiaceae > Thiohalocapsa. Next base: position 6,059,686 of record CP050890.1, on the reverse strand, counting down.
CCAAGTAACCGCCCATGGTCTGAACCTCAAGGACGTAGGCCTGTCGCAGATCTTAAGGATCGCCTCGCTGACATTTGCGCTGCAGGAGCGTCAGAAATGAATGCGTCTACGGATAATCAACGTTCAGATCTGTTCGTATTTTTGCTTCTGCTTGTGATCCTCATCACAGCATTCTATTTGCTGCGCCCCCCGCTGCTACTCTTACTGCATTACGGATTTGGTCTCGGCCCATCGGCCGAGCAAGCGGCAGTTCCGCAGCCGGATGATTTGTGGACCTCCCCGTCGCCATCACAGCCTCAGGTGATCGTGCCGCCCGCTCCTCCTGCCAGTCTAGCATCGGCATCGGCCATGCTCTCCGAGGAGCGTTGGGTCAAAGACGAATACGCGCAGATGTCAGCCTCCATGCAGCAGGTTGCGGAGCAGATTTTTGTGCTGACGAATGGCGAACGCGCCTCACGTTCGCTTACGGAACTTCTAGACGAGATCAATCTTGCCGAGATTGCGGTACGGCACAGCCGGGACATGCTGGAACGGACCTACCTGTCCCATGACTCACCCGATGGCGATGGCCCGGCGCAGCGTGTAGCGCGACTGCACCGGACGCTGTTCGGCTTGACCTCCGAAAACGTCGCCGAGTATAGCTCTCAGTCCATCCCTGATGACGCACTAGCTGCCGAATTCAACCAGATGTGGATGGAAAGCCCTGGGCATCGCCGCAACATCCTGGCCGCAAATAGCACACACCTGGGGGTTGGTTGTGCAGAAGGTGCTGATGCGAGCATTAGCCGAAACCAAATGCGTAAATGCACGCAGCTTTTCGCCAACGCCTACGCATTTGCGGATAAACCCATCCCAGAGGAGGCCTCGGTTGGGGCGCGTTTGCGAACAAGCTTGTATCCTGTGTCTGGCAAGCCGCTCCCGACCTCCATCGTCCAGACGGATTTGGCTACCGATCGGCCACCGCAAGGCGCCGTTCCAGCCGCGCTGGTCCAAAACGGGAGTCGCGCCGAGGGACAACTTGATCTTGTTGGCCCACCAGGGCTCTACAATTTGAGCATTCATGTTCCCAGCCCGGATGGTACCGGTGGGTATTTGATTATCCCTGGACCCTTCGTGTGGGTACGCTGAGACTTCTATGAAGCTTCGGTTCTTATGTAGTAGTTCATGCCTACATGGTAGTTCCGCTTCTATCATGCTTACTTCAATAACCCGGACGTCACGCGACCAGAGCTTTCGGCAGATTCGGCGCTGCTGCACCCAGCTCGCACCATCATACGTGGCGTTTCTGGCAGTTTAATTTGGGCCTCGACAAGTATGTCGAACGATAGTCGAGATCTTACAGTCCCGCCTGAGCTGTTGCCAGCCATTGGATTGTCAGTGGATGTGTCATCCGACCACATCATTTCACGCCTAGAAGAGATACTGGGCGAGGCCCATGACATGCGTCGCGATGACGCGGTGGCCGTCTTGTCTGCGATACGACCGACCAGCGCTGATGAACTGATGCGCGTTGAGACGTTGCGAGGCCGGCATTTGAGTCAGGATCGGCAAGCATCAGGCGCCCTCTTTCGGGAACTGATCAATCCAGACGATGAGCGCTGGCAAACCGAGCTTCGGGCGATTGTCGCCGTTCCTCATGCTCGGGCACGGGCGACTGACTTTGCCAATGTGCTCGTCAAGCGTTTCGGTAACTATTTGAGCTCTGGCCAAGGCGTTCATGGCTCGGAGTTTTTGGCCAGACACAGGGCATTCTTCATCGACGTGCTGAACGGCCTGCAAGGCCGCATGCTTCCGTCCGATACGAACAAGCTAAAGAGCTGGATCGCAGATGCAGCTCAACTGGAACTAGCGGCCCATTTGGAGCGCGCCCGTTCCCAAAAAACCACGGATGCCTGGGATGCTGTCGCGCGGTCCGTGGACGAACTCGCGACTATGGTGCAATCCAACGAGCAGGATCAAGCGGTCATCGAAGCGCGCGGGGAGCTGCAGCAGTTTCGGCGTTGGAGGAAGCATTTCAACGCAATATTGGAGAAGTTCGACACCTACGAATTTGACGGACGGCCTCGCTTTCCCTGGTCACCTCTTGAACTGCATGAGCTGAGTTTAGGCTCCTTTGTAACCCCACAACAGGTCGAGGATATCCTGGGTGGCATGAAGACCTACGGCAGCAACGCGGAACTACATGCTTGGGAAAAATCGTTGGAGCGGCTCAGTCGGACCGCGTTGGACGGCGCCTGCGGGTCCGATGACAAGAACTTTGGAGAGTCTCTGCAATGCATGATCGACTTGCGCGGCCAATGGCTCGATCAGCTCGGTCCGTTACCGGGCCTGGCCGACTGGGACAGACAAGAGCATAACCTGAGGAAAAAGATCGAAACACAGATCCAGGAATGGATCGTTACGCTGCAGGCCGGTTTCCAAGACTACCCGTCGCTGAAGCGGGAACTCGACGCGCACCCCCATCTGTCGCGGCTGTATGACGTCGGATTGGATGCCCTGCGAGCACTGCAAGAAGATGCCCGACACCTGAACCAAATCGCGTCGAGCCTGAAAGCCTGGCAGCAAGATGGCGACACCCTCGTCCTGCGCGATGAGCGACTTCGAAAGGTCGAGATCGATCTCAACGCGCTCACCGATGCCTGGGGGGCTTCCCCAGGGTATGCGCGCTGTCGTGATCAAATGGACGCATTGAAGCAGGAGCTATCGGCCCTCGACCAGGCCGAGCAGCTGATTGCAGAGGCGAAGCCGGCTGCCGCTTTGACGGCGCTTGATGGCTGTACATCGGATGCCGCTGACAAACTCCGGGTCAAGGCCCGACAGGCGAGCCTCGACGATCGCATCCTGAGCGCAATTCAGCAGGGTGAGTTCAAGTCCGTGCTGTCCGAAGAACTCGACAAGGCCAGCAACGAGGTCCGACAGCATTATCTTCTAAGCCTGCGGGGTCGCCAGTTCGTTGAAGGCTTGCGTCAGCGCATCCGCCCACGCGAAGGGCACCCTGACTTTGCCTGCTTCGCAAAACATCTGATGGAGCTTGCCAGCGAGCAGCCGTCAGACGATGCCCATCTGATCGAGATCGATCAGGCCCGGTTGGAAGGCATCCAGGCCGACCTTCGTCGCCGGGCGATCGCGCAGGCCGATCAGGAGCTTACCGAGGTCGAGAAGCAGTTCAGCCTGTTCCCGCTTCCGCAACAGAACCTGATCGACACCCTAGATGCGCGAGTCCAGGCACTGGCCGAAGGTCTTGCAATCAAGCAGCTGCATCCGGTCGAGGCCAATCGGCTCAAGCCGCGCCTGAAGCCGCTCCAGATCGGCCTGGCCGTGCAACGTGCATGCCTGAACGCGGACTGGCCAAAGACAGAGCGGATACTTGCACATCCGGATACCCCCGTCTGCCTGGGCCGCGAAGGGCAGCGTCAGTTGACGGCAACGGTGCAGACCGAACGCCTGCTCCACAGGCGTGCCGATGACGAAGACTGGCTCGCCCTGTACCGTGAGTTCCAAGATGTGTTGATGGTCCATCGACACCCGGAGCCACGGACACGCTATCTCAAACTGTTGCGCAATATGGTCAGTATGCCGGAGCCGGTCGATGCCAAAATCGTCAGGCTACGCTTTCCAGACGAATCCTATCTGGCCAGCTTATTGGACTGCTTCCACGACGCCTCGCTGGTCGAGGATATCGAAGGGTATCCCAGGCCAGAGGATGAGCCGCTTCTAGGACGTCTACTCGAACACCTTTCGCGCTCTGCCTACAACTACTTTCACATCCGGCGCTTGTGGGCTCAGTTGCCCGACGAGTTGCGGGCGCGGGTTTGGTCTGGTCGCGCGGAAACGCCGGTCGACCATGTGACTGGATTGCTGCGCGCCGAACACGCTCGCATCGACAAGCGTCTTGCCGACGGCAACATCGAGGTCGTGCAGCTGCATCGAGAAATCGAGGGACTGCTCAAGACCGGCCTGATCGATAAAAAAACCATGCAGATGCTCGATGTAGCGGTAGGAGTCGAGCGAACCCTGCGCGATCTCGATCGACGCGACCCTTGGGACGCGGACCTGCGCCCCGAACTGGCAGAACTGCAGCGCGGACTTGATCGCCTGGCGCCTGCCATCCGCGTCGCGCGGGCTTGGCCCGACGCCATTCGACGCCGACAAGAAGGCATCGATGCTTGGGAGGATCTGGAGGCCGCATGGTCCGCGTTCAGCAGCCGCTTCGGCCGACTTTTTCCGTTGCATACCGAGACGCGACCCTGGGCCGGTTTCATCGATCTACTCAGTTCATGGGTGCGGCAGATCGAGCACGCGATTCCGTTGATCGATTGGGAGTTGCCGCGGGCAAGGGAGAGTGCCCGCTGGTCAGGGCTGATCAATGCTTGGTCCGCATCCGACGAAGGTCATCTGTGGCTGGCGGCAGGCCATCAGGTACCAACTGACCTGAAGGCCTTACGCGATCATTACAAAATAATCCAGGCTCAGATCAAAACGTTCGAGCAGTTGCACGCAGGGCTACTCGAAGAGCCGCGACAAGAGCTGCTTGCCCAGTTGGAACAGATCGAGCCGCTCAGCGGCCCCATCAACAAGATCAAATCCCAGCTGATCAATCCCGATGCGTCGCTGTCCATCGGCAGCGCCTATCGGCAATATCTGGCCGAGCGCCCGCCATCATAACAGGGATCCGAACATGCGATTGCCAACCCTGCTCGTTATCTTCTTGTTCATCGCGATGCCGGCCCTCGGGACGACCACCGTACCCAGGGGCACCGATCTGGTTTTTGTTATCGATCAATCCGGGAGTATGATGGGCGCCGGGGCCGCCGGCAGCACCGCGAACGATCCTTCCGGTAAGCGTATCGAAGCAATCAAGGCACTCGGTGAACACCTGTTGAGTTCCGCCAGGAATGGATATGTCAATCGCCTGTCGGTGATTGAATTCGGAGGTCGCAATGCCCGCTATCAGAAGTCCAGGGTTCAGATTACGGTGTCCCGGAAAGAGATCCCAGCAGTACCGCGCGGTCAGGATGCAAGTGGCGCTTTCACCAAGATTCAAGCTGCTTTCGAACCGATCAAGCCGGTCTTTCGCGGCGACACCGACATCGGTAAGGCCTTGGCCCTTGCACAGCGGGAGGTAGAATGGTTCCGGGACAATCCGCCGGCTTTGGGTCCAGGCGCTGAAATGGGTCAGCGCGAGCGTATCGTTGTCATGGTTACGGATGGCATGCCATCGGCCAAAGGAGCGAATGGAGTTCAGCGTTCTGAGATCGAAACTTGGACGCGACGTATCAAACAGGATGCCACGTTCTCCAAATTTTTTGTGTTTGGATTCAATGATGCTTCAAATTACTGGGAGAACGCGTGGGGTGATATCTGGCGCCGCGCTGCCACCCCGGATCAGGACGGCGAGGGCGGTGCTTACCTGATCCGGAGTGACGAGGATGCGGTCGACGTCATTGCCGACTATCTAAAGGAAATCATCGCTCCGGGTATCGCGACCACCCCTGGTATCACCGACTTCTATACGGCGCCAGCCTATCTCAAAGGCCTGAATTTCTACATCGACTACCAGCAGCCCTATCTGCCCGACAACCGCATCAACGTCCTTGACCCGGATGGGAACAGATTGCCGACGACAGACCGCGCCAAATTATCCGCCGCGATCCGCCTTCCCTATCCCGCCCCTGGCAAATACCAGCTACGCACGGGTGGCGCACCCTATAATGTGCAGCCGCTGCCGATCTTCGCGCAGGCTCGTCTGGTGGCGCCGGTACGCTCGGTCAAGCAATACGACGACGTCCAGCTCGGTTATGAATTGGAAGGTCGTGGTGCCAATGGCCTGTTCGTGCCGCAGGCTAACCTGCCTCAGGTGGTCTTCAAGGCAAAGATGACCGATCCCAACGGCGTTGTTCGACCGGTGCCGATGCAATACGCCGGCCGTCCAGGTGCCGTTGTTAGCCAAAATCCACTGCGCTTCGACGTCGCAGGCGATTACAGCATCAAGCTGACCGGTACAACCAAGGCCAACAACCAGAGTGAGCACGTCGTCTACCAGAGCGAGGACATGATCCGGGTCGACAACGCTACACCGATCCAGGCCTACTTCGCGGCCCCATCCTTTGAAGACCCGATCCGGCTCTGGCAAGGCGCGACCAATGTGCCCATTGATCTGCGTTTTCGCCATGGGCACACCGGGACCGAATTGCCGGTTGCCGATGTGCTGCAGGCTGGCGCAGGCCTTCGGGTCGGCTGGTACGCAGTCGGCAGCGACAGCGATGCGGAGATCCCCATGACCGACTTGGCCGCCGGCAATCCAGGGCTCGACGCCAGCATGACACTGGACTTCGGGCGGACCCGCTGGGATCTACTGTGGGGCAACACCGCGGGCGTCCGTCTGCTGATTGAGCCGACCACCGCAGACCCTTGGCGTGCCGGTATGAATTATGCCGGCATCGCAGAGACCGGCGACCTTTGGGTCGGTCCCGAGTTGCAGGTCACGGAGAGCCCTTGGGTACTGCTGATCTGGGCTGCTGTGCTGTTGGTGCTGTTGCTCTTGGCCGCCCTACTCTGGTGGTTTTACGGCGAGCGGTGGCTGATCGAGCGCAGCGACAAGCGATTCAAGCGCGAGCCTCGGCTGGTGTTTTCGGTGCCACGTAGCCCGGCGGCAAGCCAGAAGGTTTGGCCACTCAAGGGCGCTCGCATCGTTACCGATCCACGGCTGGTCACCTTGGCCGATGGCGATATCTGGTCGATGGAGAAGTTCCGAATCCGGCGCCTTCGCCGCCCTGGCAACAAGGTGGCCGTCGTTGTGCGCTATCGTCCCCATGGCGCGAAAAAGGGCGTCGCTACACGTCGTCTCGAGGCAACCAACGATTCTGCAACGCAGCGGGCGCGTCACAGCATTCAAGGCCTTCCCGAAGGCCAGTCTGCCGACTTTGTATTATTCGTCGGCAAGAGCTAAATCCCGGAGCTGGCAACAGCGCCAGCCTAGTAATTTTATTACAACAAGCAGGTTAATCGCGACATTTGGAGAACGGCATGCGCAGTCTGTTTATCGGCATCGGTGGAACTGGAGACGAGGTACTCGCCCGTCTGAAAGACAAGGTTTATGCCACATCGGGCTCGATCCCACCTACCCTGCAGTTTCGGTTGATCGACACCGAAGCCGACGACCATCGCAAGAACAAGGGCGCGCGCCTGGGCGGCGAGGGTTCGGCGACGGCGATCGAAGGCAACGAATATCTGCAGCTCCAGGACGACCCCCCCGGCACCTTTGCCGACTATACCCGCAAGGTCGCCCGCGACCCACAAACCATGGCCGAGATGGCGCGCTGGTATCGCGCCGACCTATTCCAGGAAAACCTGTCCAATGCTGACTTCAACCTGGTGCGCGGTGCCGGACAGCATCGGCAGTTCGCGCGGATGGGTGCCTTTCTGAATAAGCAGCGCGTCGTCAGCATGCTGCGCTATGCGATGGAGAATTGCGGGCACGCCGATGGCGAATTGCCGATCTGGATCATTGGCTCGGTCGCCGGCGGCACCGGCGCCGGACTCTACATGGATCTGGCATTGCTCGCCCGGCTGGTGGCCGAGCAGATGGGGCTTCGCTTCCGCATCATCGGCGCGGCGGTATTGCCGGACGCCTACAAGGACGTCGACATCGATGGTGCCCGGGCCTACGCCGTGATACGCGAGCTGGAGCGGTTCCAGGCACCCGTCGAGACCGAATATCGCGGTCGGATCAGTGAGCAAGAGGACGGCATCCGCTTCTCGGTCGACTATGATTCCTCGACCCGCGTCAGCCTGACCGACAAATTGTTCGACAATCTGGTCTTTTACAACCGCGAGTGCAAGAGTGCCGACGGACGCAAGTCCTATTTTTCCGAAATCGCCGACGGGTTGAACCTGCTGTTGGACGATTCCGCCGGCGACGAAATCTTTCGCCAATGGATCAACGCCAGGGAGGGAGCCGCTACCTCGTTCAACTCCCACCGCATCTTTATCCCAACTCGCCTCTATGAGCGTCAGTTCGTGCTCGATGCCGCATTGGATGTCGCCAACGGGCTCCTGCCGCGCGATACCGATACCCAGGTACTGCTCGCAGGCTCAGCGGACGATCGTCGCCGGGATGCGGAAGACATCCTTTCCACCGAGTTGTTCGCACTGTTCCGCATCCTGAAAGAGCCCGACACCGAAAAGGAGCGCCAGGATCTATCGGATCAGATGAATCCCTCGTTCATCGTCAATGATATGCTCGGCTTCGCGAATCCGCTGGGCGTGTTTGGCCGCCCCATCGGCGAGGACAAGGAGATGGCGGCCAGCCGCCTGTTTGCCGACATCTTCGAAGACATTCAGACCGTTCGCGATGTCAAGGAAGAATTCGACGATTCCAAAGAGCGAGTACAGGCCGAGGTCGCCCTGCGGCGTCGTGACTACGATGGCGACGGCATCGGTGGCTTCAAGGCATCGGTGGCGTTGATCCGCCCGTTGATCGTCGAGCGCATCCAAACCTCCATCGATGATAGTGTCCGCAAGTACCTAGGCAAGCAACAGGCCCGCGAGATGGCGCTGGGCAAGACGAATCGGATCATCAATGAGCTTGGCAAGCTGATGTCAGAACTGCGCAATACACTGGAACAGATCGTCGCTGACGATCGCGCTGGGCTGGAAGGAGCGCGCAATGAGGAAAAGGACGCCCGCGTTGCACTGGTGGAATTAGAAAAGAAGCTTCTGGGCTGGAAAGGTCAGCTCGCGGACACCGAAGAGGCGTACCTGAACGCTGCCAACGAGGTCAACCAGTGGCTGCAGCGCGGCCAATTGGTCGAATTCATCCAGGAGATGCTCAAGGTCGCCGATCAACATGTCACCAGCTGGCTCAACGGCATCCAGGATTGGCAGCAAGGGCTGTTGCGGGTGGTCCAGGAGGCCACTGACGAGGGCAGCGAGATCGCAGAGCGCCTTGATCGCCAGACCCAGCACCGATCGGCTTCCATGGGCGTCAAAAATACTGTCGATATGGATGGCTATCGGGACTTCCTGCGCAAGCGCTGCCTGCTCGACCCGCAGACCGAGAAGTCGTTCGTCGACGACCTGCTCCTCAAGTTGACCTGGAAGCCCGGACAACGCCCGCAGGATCTAGCGCTGGAAGGCTGGCCTGAACGCGACCTGCTCGCCGCCCGCGATTTCCCCAAAACCCTCAACCACGCATTGTCGACACGGATCGGTAAGCGCGTCAAGGAATTCGAGGGCATGGCGCGCTACCTGAAGTGGCTGCGCGATGACAAGCGCGACCCGGTGACCTCGCTTGCCGATCGACTGCGCTCGGTGACCAGCAACTTTCTCGATCAACGGCCCACGTCCGATAGCCGCAAGCTGCTGCTGCTGCATGGCGATAGCTGGAATCGGGACCGCGATGGCGATGACGCCTTCGACGACGTCTACAACGCCATGGCCGGCGATGCCAATATGTCCGGCAAGATCACACACAACCTCACCGATACCAACGGAGTCAATCGTTTCAGGGACCGCAACGTGCTTGCCGTGCTGATGGCGGATAACGCCATCCCCTATGGAGAAATCCGCGCCCTAGATCGGATGCGGGCAGACTACCTGCGGGTGCGCGACGAGGACTATCCCGAATGGCGTGCCGAGACCTATCACCTGTTCCGATGCGACCAAGAGGCTTGGCGCATGGAGCATGCCCAGGTCGTCGAGACGCGGGATACGCATTTCCCCGAGATCCCAGGTCAGTTCTGCCGCCTGCTCGATGATCCGAAGTCCGTGGAGATATTCACCAAGGCCCTGGTGGTCGGGGTGATCCGTGGCCAGCCGATTGCCACCGGCGGCAAGGTTTGGATCTGCGGACCCGTATCCGAGCAGGACACCAAACAGCTGATCTACCTCAACGATCCCGAAGACGACAATGACCCGAAAGATCTGCTGCGCGCACTGATTACCTTCACCATGGACCGCAACGATCGCCGCCGCCGAACCCGCGGCGCGATCGATCTGCGCCGCGTGCAGGGCTGGATGGAGGAGGCACTTGCCGCTGAGGGCAAGACCTTGGAAGCGATGGCCGCAGCATTTCATGATGCCCAACCACACCTCTTTCGGGTCGAACTGGAGCAGAGTCGCAACGGCGCGATGATAGGGAAGGACGCCTTCCTCGGACTGATCATGACCCACCACCTTCGGCCTTTCCTAGGCTCTCGAAGCTGAGCGCTGACAACTGAACCTTAAGGAGAGCGGAAGATGATGCGGACCCTCTGGCGAACGCTGCTGTTGGTTATCCTCGGACTGGCGGTCTTGGGCGGCATGGCCCTTTGGGTGAAGCTGACCCAGCCTCAGCCCGCCGCCGATGATCCCTTACGGGTGACCGTCCCGCGCGACATCGTGCTGCCCTGGGAGACGGCCGAGCTCTGGATCGACTACAGCGGCGCTGAGGGCATCCGCGCGCCGGATGTGCGGCAACAGGCACCGTTATTGTTCCTGATTGACACCTCGGGCTCGATGCAGATGTACATCAGCGATGCCCGGCAAGCCGTCTTCGAGATGCAGCGCAACCTCGCCAGCAGCGGCATTCCAGTGCGCATCGGGCTGATGGAGTTCGGCAGTCAGGCCAAGATCGTCAGCCCGTTCACGTCGGACATGGCCGAGCTGGCATACCAACTACAGCGCCCATGGCCGGATGCCGGCGGCGGAACCCAGTTCCTGGCGGGGCTGACCGAAGCATTGGCGATGATGGAAGCCACCGGCGAGCTTGGTACCGTCGTCATGCTCACCGACGGCGAAGCCGCGGAAAGTACCGCCACATTGGCCCAGTTCTACGATGCACGATGGAAACGCTCGGGCCACGAGCTGTACCTGCTCGGAGTCGGCACCGGAGCCGAAGATCCCGAGAGCTTCTTCGGCCTGACCGAAGACCCGTCCCGGTATATCCTGGCCTCGGCCTCCACCGGCACCATCGGCTTGCTGTTCCAGGAGGTAGCGGCTCGGATGGGCAATGCGCTCGGCCGCAACGCCGCACTCAGCCTGCCGCTCGCCGCGCCTCTCTGGTCTTGGGGAGACGACCCCGGGGACAAGACCGACGCAACGCGGGAACGGATCAGGATCGAGCCCTATGATAAGAATTCGGAACAGTTTCGCATCGGCACCCTGTTCCCCCGCCCCTACACCTGGCAGGCTGCCCTAGACCCGAAGATGGGCGGCATCCTGAAAACATTGCATGAGCCCGCGCAGGTGCGCTACACCACATCGTCCGGCGAGCCTTATCGGATCAAGCCGGATACAGAGGCCATGCCGAAGGTGTTGGTGGTCACCTGGCTGTTCCTGTTCATGCTGATGCTGCCGGCCATTGCCTACCTGCTGGCGACTTGGCTCGCCTGGCTGTTCCGCGCCTCGGCAACACCGCCGGAGCTTGCGCCGGTACAATGGCGCAAGGAATACCGCCCACCACCAAATCTACCCCTACGCTTCCCGCCCGATGCCCAGCGCGTCGATTGGGTTCCAACACTAGTGCTCGGTCTGGGCGGTTCGGCCCGTGCGGTTCTGACACAGATCAAACAGAACCTAGCCGACAGCTTTAATCATGCCGACAGTCAGCCGGTTCTGTTGGCGCTGGATGTCGCCCGCGACGAATTGCGCGATGGTGCTGGCGAGCCAGTCCCGGGTTGTCTCGACCCGCTCTCGCGCGATCAGGTGTTCGTGCTCCCGACCGAATCCTGCGCACTGTACGACGCCGTCCACCAGCAACAGCAACGGGCCATCCGCGATCGCAATGACCCGGCGGCGGCGCTCGACCTTTACCCTTATGTCGATATGGGCGCCGAAGCGCTACGGTTATCGAATGGCACTCGAGGCCAGGCGCCGCTTGCCCGATTAGCCCTGTTGAACGATCTCGCCAATGGTGGGCGGAGCGCTCTGCTGAACCGTTTGACCCGAGCGCTGGACGATTGGCGCAAGATCCGCCCAGAGCAACGCCGACGCCAAATCCTTCTGGTCGCCAGCCTGCGTGGCGGCGTCAGCACCGGTTGGCTGACCGACATGCTGATCCTGTTGCGCAGACTGGTCGCCGACGACGAGCATGCCGGTCAGGCGGTCGAGCTCAACTGTCTGCTCATTGGTGAGCGCCAAGCCAAGCGCGGCACCTTGGTGCCGCTGGACTCGCCGGTATTGTTTGCCGAGATCGACCGCTTGGCAACCGCCGGCAGCCGTCCGTTCCAGCACCGTCTGGCTGCTGTCGCAGCCAACCCCGATCAGCTTGACGGCGCCAAAGACACAACAGCCAAAGACATAAAACCGAGCGCGCTCGATGGCCTGGTCAGCCGTCGCCCCCAGGACGCGATCTTCGCACTGCCCATGCGGGCGGGCCGCAACGGACTCGACGCCGACGATCTGCCGGCAGCAGCCGATGCCGCGATGCTGCTGCTTGACCGCTCCCGGCGTACCGAGCTGACCTATCAGCTCCAGGCCATCCAGGGTGCCGAAGTGCGGCGACGGGCCGAGCAAGGGCGCGAACTTTACACCGAGATCGCCGTTCACGATGCGGTTTTCCCCCGCAGCTTCTTCCGCGAGCTGTTGCTCAATCGCTTGATCAATCTGCTCGGCAACCGACAGGTATTGTTCCCGGAACTAGAGCACGACCAGGGCCGAGCGACACTTGAGCCGCTTCCCGTCGATGGCGAGAAGCTCTGCGGACTTGACTCCGGAGTCGATCCAGCAGGCATGGTTGCCGCCCTCTGCCAAGCGGCTCTGGGCCATTGCGAGGCTCTCGACAGCTTGTCCCTGGACAGCGATCTCCTCACCGAGGCAGCCAACGCCATGCGAGTGCGGTTGATTACCAATGCCAACCGCGAGCTGCGCGAGCGCACCCTGGGATTGCTCGCCCTTGCACGCATGGCCAACACCATGTCCAGGCACCTGGGCGAATGCGTTGACCGGGGCGCCAATCCGGTGCTTTCCGATCTAGGCAATGTGTTCGATGCCGTCCGTCGCCAGGCCCTGACCTGGATCGAACTCTTCCTCGGCAGCCGCCTGCTGGTAGAGCTCGGCGATGGCGCTCTGCTCACCGACTATGGCGGCATTCTGGTCGAGCGTTCCACCGACTCAGGGCAGGTGCTGGATCGGTTGATCGAATGGGAGCGAGGCCGCTCGCGGACACTGCTAGCACCGCTGACCAGTGCCGACCTGGCCGATCGCGACAGCCTGGAACGCAAGCTCGACGACTTGCTGTCGAGCTTTGTGCGTGGCTGGCTCAATACCGATGACGAAAAGCTGGTTCCGGTGCTCGCCGGGCGCTGCCATTGGGAACTCAGCGCCCCAGGTTTTGGTGGCGACCCGGTCGGCGTCAACCTGGTTCTGCGCGGAGCCAAGGCGCGACGCTATGGACCGAGCCTGGCGGAACTGCAACGCTTTGAGAAGGATCTGCGCGAGGAGGCCGGGCCGGTGTTCGACCGCGCCAACGATTTTCACGTGTTATCGATGCTGCGCGCGGTCACCGAGGATGACAGCGATCAGGCCCTGGTGCCCTTTGTCAACAGCCTCAAAGGCCCGTTGCGTGGCGAGCGTAGCAGCCTGTTGGCGACGCTACCGGATCTCGAGTGCATCGCCGATCCCGAACTGCACGCCTTCCAGACTAAGCTGATTCGCACCCTGCGACAGCTGACCGTCAACGCCGCCGAGCAGGTCAAGGTGGTTGCATTGCATGATCGCAATCGTATCAGCCTGCTGCAAGCCCTGCCGTTATTGCAGGCTGAACTCAGCGAGGGAGGAAGTGCCGCACGCGACGCGCAGCTGCTGCATCGGCCCGATCGTCTGCTTCAGCGCGAGGCGGCCAAGTTCGCCGATGCTATTGGGCGCGATGGCCTGGTTTTGCCGCCAGTACTTGGCATCGCCCTGGAAGACCGACCGCGTCTGCAACAGTTCGCACGCCTTTACCAGAACGGCCAGGTCAGCCGTAATCCCAGTGATAATCTGTGGTACGTACACGCGGCCAACGGTCAGCAGCGCGTCAGTCTGTTGCAAAGCCAGTCGCTGGCCGATGCGGCCGCCTACTACGTCAGCCATGCGCTGACCGTGCCGGTGGAGGATGCATCGAGGCCTCCTCCGGAGCCCGACACTTTGGACATTCATTTCACCGACTATCTGGCCTGGCTCGCGAAGGATTGAGCGCATGGCCTTGGTGCTGCAACCCGGTGGCCACCCCCAATGGGTGGTGCCGCTGCGGTACCGACGGATTGGTGTCAGCCCTGGAACCGAACAATGCTATTGATACTGAGCCTGATTCTCTTATTGTGGGTGCTGCTGGGTCTTGCGCTGTTTTGGCTCATGGGGCGCAATCCGCAGCCGGCCAATCAGCCCCTGGTGCGCACCGTAGAGCGCCGCCTCTGCCTCGTCGGCGACATCATCGGCGTCACCCTCGGCTGCTCCGCCACCGGGCTGCCGCGACCGCAAACCGAGACCGAGCCCGAGCCCGAGCCTTGGGATCTGGTGCTGGTCATCGACCATTCCGGCAGCATGGGTTCCGGACTCGGCAGCGCCCTGCAGGGAGCGCGCGATGCGGCGATCAATCTAGTACGCACCACGCCGGGCAGCTTCCGCTTCTCGGTGGTCGAGTTCGACCACGAGGCGCGCGAGGTCTGTCCGCTGACCGACCGCCGCCAGGGACTGATCCGGGCTCTTAAGGGCATCGCCCGCGGTGGCGCTACCGACATCGCCCTCGGCCTGGATGTTGCCGGTAAGTCTCTGGAACAGCATGCCGGTGATCCGGACGGCCAGCCGCGGCAGCGTGCCGTGCTGCTGCTCAGTGACGGTGGCAGCGAGGCAGAGCCCGCCGTCGCCAACGCCGAAGCCCTCAAGCAAGATCCGGACCTGTTGTTGATCACCATCGGTATCGGCGCCGCCGACATGCCACTGCTGCGCCGCATCGCCAGCAGCCCGGATCATTGCTTCCATGCTGACCAGATCGACCAGCTCACCGCCCTCTATTCCGAGGTCGGGCGCATGATCACCGGCATCGAGGCCACCGAGGTCAAGGTCTCTGAGCATTACCTGATCACCAGCAGTTGGGGGCTACGCGGCTGGGGGGAATTGCAGCCGTCCGCTTTCAGCCTCAAGGACGGCGAATTCTGCTGGCTCCTCGCGGTATTGCAGGAAGAACCGATCAAGCTGCACTACAATGTCGAAGCGCTCTGCCCCGGCTGGTGGCAGATCGCGCCGGAGCCGGCGCGGCTCGACGCCAAGACCACCGACAATCAAACCCACGAGTGCCTATCCAACGCCGGCCCCCGGGTCTTGGTGCTGCCCCGCATCCTCGGCTGGCAGTTGCTCTGGCTCATCCTCAACCCGCTCTATTATCTGCTGTTCGGGCGTTTCATACGCTGCGGCGAGGCCCCTCCCGCGGCGCCGCTCAGCGTAAAGCCCAAGCCCCAACCGCTGGAGTTGCCACCACTGCTCGAGCGGGCCAGGTCGCCCGATCCAAAGCTGTCAATGCGACCGACGCTGATCGTTGGCCTCGGTTATGCCGGCATCCAGGCCCTGGTGCATGCCAAGCGCCTGCTCGCCGAGCGTGAAGAGCGCGTCGACCCCGAGCAACTGCGCTTCCTTGCCATCGACACCGCCGACGAGCTGTTCTTCCCATCGCCAAGGGCTGGCATGGTCGGGCTGAAGCCGGACCAGCGCATCACGCTGGAGCGTCCGCTAGAGCCCATCATCGCCACCGAGGCCACCGCCACTGCGCCAGCTCATGCCTGGCTCGATGCCGCCGCCCTGAGCGCCGGCGGCGTGCGCCCCGACCTGCATCGCGGTACTGGTCTGCTGCGCCCGCTGGGACGCCTGGCGCTACTCGAGAACCGCGTCGAGCTGGAGGCCCGCCTCGGCCCGCTGCTCGATCACCTGATTACCCGCGCCGGCGACCGCGGTTTGGACCTCATCCTCACTGCCAGCAGCGGCGGCGGCACCGGCAGCGGCGGTCTGCTCGACCTCTGCTGGCTGCTGCGCTACCTGCTAGAGCAACGCGGCTTTGGCGACAGCGCTACAAACCTGTTCTTATCGGCACCCCATGCGCAGCAGACCCTCGACATCCTGCCCGAGGAACGGGCCATGCGCGAGGTCAACCATCGTGCTTTGCTTGCCGAACTGGACCGCTTTTCCACCCGCCGCGGCGAACCGATATCCCCGGCGCCAGGGCTGCCATCGGTGCGGCGCTGGTTCGATCGAGTGCTGATCGTCGGCCCCGCTGCCCGCGAGGAATGGCGTGCCGAGGAGGTTCTCTATCCAAAGACCGCCGAGATCATCTTCACCTGGGTTGCCAGCGACCAAAGCGGCAGCCTGCGCGGGCACATTGTCAGCCAGGATGCTGAAAACGCTCGCCTGACCGCCGCCCAGGGGCGCTGCCTGTTGTATCGCATGGAGCCCGCCTCCCACTATCTCTACCCGGCCACGTTGCGTGATTATTTGATCGTCGACACCCTGCGCCGCACCCTTGCCAACCGGCTCTGGGATGTGGACGAGCAAAGCTTTGTCGACTATCGCGTCGATGCCCACAAGCCCGAGCGCGTCGCTCTGCTGCTGCATGCCTGGCTGGACGCGCGCCCGCAGGGTACCGACTACCCCTGGGTCTTCAACGCCTTGTCGGCACTGGCCGATGCCACCAAGCTGCAGCAGAATCTCAGCCATGGTGCTGGTCCCGAGATCAGCGGCGGCATCTCGCCGCTAGCCCGTGACGAACTGTTCGAAAAGCAGCGCGAGCTGGTTCGGGCGGTCCTGGACAAGTGGCTGCTGGACACCCTGAACCACGGCTGGCAGGACATCTGCGAGCCCCATGCCTTGGCCATTTGCATCCACGCTCTGCGCGAACTCTCCGGCCGATTGCGCGAGGGCACCGAGATTGCCGACCACCTGGTCCGGCACTCCAACTCCCCGGTGGTCCGGCGTGAGGCCGAGACTGTCGCCGAACTGAGCACCCAGGCCATCACCGAGACCGAAACCCTGCTGCGTCGTCTCGGTGACTGGGATCTGCATCTCGGCGAGGGCCAAGACGGCGATGGCCTGCTGCGGCTGCTCGACGAGCGCACCGGCTTGTTGCGCATCGAGATCGACATCCTGCGCGATGCCGACAGCACTGATGGCATACGCCGCGGCACGCCGCGCTCACCGCGCCTGCCGTTGGATTGGGCGCAAATCGGGCGATTGCCCGAGCGCTTTCTGGCCAAGCTCGGCGATCGGCTCACCGATCGGCTCGCCTGGCACGTCGAACGCGACGACATCCAGCTGCACATCAACCTTCAGGTCCGCGGCAGCCAAGATCTGACCTGGACCACCGACCGGCTGGCCGCGGAGACCGAGGCCTTGGGCAAGCTGGCCGAGGAATTGATCGAGGTCGGCACCGACCTGAGCCCGGACTTCGCCACCTGGACCCTGGCCGACCAAGATCTGGCCGACATGCCCGAGCTGCGCCCCGAGCGTCCGCGCACCGAGCAGATTCAAGGCGCCCGCGGCCTGTTTCTGGTCCAGGGTATCGATCAATACGCTGGTGCCGCACATGTCGATCAGGTCCGGCTCGATCCAGTCGACGCCCTCGAGGTCAGGGTCATCAGCTGCGAGGAGCACCTGCCCAGCAACCGGCTGTGGCCAGCCCCGATCACCGCATCGCTGATGGGCGAGGTTCTGGTGCCGACCTATGTCTTCAACGAAGAGCGCATCGCCTATCGCGGCTACCACGCCTACTGTCACGCCGAGAACCGCGAGCCCGTGGCCCTGGCGGCGACCCTGGTCACTCTCTGCCGCGACCCCCAAGCCTTGCTCGGCTTTGCGCTGGAGGGCCTGGCTGCTGGCCGCCTGCAAGCACGCGATGACGGCATGCGTACCATCTGGTCGGTGCGCGGGCTTGCCGGACAGACCATCCCGGAGATCGTCCTCGGCGAGCAGCAGCAGGCACCGTTGGCCACCTTCCAACGCATCGCCGAGCGCTGGCTGGCCGAGGCCGCCAGTCAACCAGCCCTGCGTCGTTTCAATGCTGGTCCGGAAGAGTCCCCGGACGACCTTGCGCGGCGGATCGGCAACCACGACCTGGCGGCGCCCATCGACCAGGATCCTTGGCTGGAACAGTTTGTTGCTGTCGTTTGGGGACTGCTGCGCTGGCATTGATGCTCAGGACCGAATTCGCATGAAAACCAGAAAGATCGATCGGAGAACCGGGATGCGCGGGATCGGCACAACAACGCCAGCAGCGTTTGAATGGCTGCTCCGCCAGGGGCGAGCCCTGACCGTCGCCTTCATCGCATTGGCTCTTACCTGGCCCACGCTGGCAGTGGCCAAAAACCATTATATTGTGCTGTTCGACGCCAGCGGCTCGGTGTACAAGCAGCATGCCAAGGTCGATAACCTTTGGCAGGGCATGACCGGAAATAACCGGGCGATGGCGGAGATCATGCGTCAATTCATCGACAAGGTCCTTACAGAGACCCCGTCGCCCATTCCGACGTACGACCCAACCGCTGACGAAATCTCGGTACTGCTGTTCCGGGTGGACTTCGATTATCCCTCCTATCGCCAGCACGATCTCTTTTTGACCAACGACATTCTGCTCAAGAGCTGGATACTGCCCACCACCGAAGCCTATTTATCCTTCACCCAAACCGACGTCCAGGGTACGCCCGTCGGCGAAATCCAGCTCAAGGACGCGTTCGGCGGCCATTCGCCACTAGTCGCCGCAACGGCCGCCAGCCTGCCCTTTCTAGGCGAGGCTTTTCAACATGGCGGACTTCCGCAAAGCGACGTCGACAATACCTACATCGTTCGCATCACCGACGGCGATTTCAACAGCGACGCAAACGCCTCCGACGAACACAGGGTCATCCAAAAACGCTCCAAGACAACGGCGGCCGACGACGGCTTCGACCAGCATGCAGCGCTGAGCAGGCAGGTCAACAAGGTCTTTGACATCGGCGCCGAGTCTATCGACTGCGTGTTGCCGACTCATGAAGTTCGGAGCGTCTTCACGCAACCCTTCGATTGCCGCCCGGATGCCTACAAGAAGGTCTCCGGCTGGGGCAAGGGCTTTCTGATCTCCTATCTGTCTGTCGAGCCCAAGGTGCCAGCCTTGAGCGGTCTTGCCCGTACCGAGCAAAAACGAGTTACCCTCGATGTTCTCTATCGCCGCGGCAACACCGACGACGCTGGCGTCCGTCTCGTCGGCAACAATCCGATCTTCGCCACCGGCTTCGACGACCCAAACGGTCTTTACCGCCTAATTCCCGACCAGATGGAGTGGAGCGAAGACGGCGCGCGCTGGATACCATGCCAGTCACCGGCGCGAGACTCCGATCGCGTTGACTGCGGCCAGGGCGGTCCTGAGCTTGACTATCCCGAAGGCCAGGTACCGTCCCAACTACGCTATCGAGTCCACTTCGTCATGGAGTTCCCCGGCAACACCAACACCCCGTCCCTGTACCCCTATCGCCACCGCCTTGGCGCCCGCGACCTTGCCAGGGTGGCGCTTATCCAACCAGAGCCCAGCTTCAGCTACTTCAACACCGATAGCGCGGACATCGCGGGCGGGTTGCCAAGTCCCAAGTGGATGTTCCCCGACAATGGAGCGGGCTTCGAGGAAAGACCCATCGACACCGCGGAGCTTGAGCGGCTTGCCGAAGCCTGGGAGCCTGACCTGCGCAAGCGAGCCGAGCAAGACCAGCGCGATCCGGACATCGTTACCGCCAAGCACATCGCGCGTCTGTCCCGCGAAAAGAAGGATGCCATCGAAGATAACCAGTCGGAACTGCGCTTGCACGCCTGGCTGCTCTACCTGACCTTGGCCGGCGTCATCATCTTTGGCCCGATTCTGTTCTGGCTGTTGTGGCCGCGCCGGCGCCTGGACGTGCAGATGAAAGACCTGGCCTCGGACGGACTGTTGATCGACTTCAACGACACCCAGACCCAGCGCGCCGAACTCATCGGCATGCTGCTGCTGAAAAACACCAGGTCCAATCCGAGCTACACCGCCGAATTCCGCCACATCGAGGCCACCCTGAACACCGGCACATTGCGCCCGAGCGATCAGGCCGAAGGTACCGCCGCCGACATCGAGCCCCGTTTCGCCGACCCTCGTCGAGACGATGCCCCGTTGGCCATCGGCGGCCCCTCCAACAACGCCTACAGCGAGCGCAAGGTCGCCTCCGGCAAAGAGCTGCCCCTGTTCTTCAACCCCCGCGAAATCGTCGATCTGGAGCAAATCGCCGGCGTCGAGCACGCCAGGCTGACCATCCCTGCGAAGGTGCACATCGGCGCCGGCCGCGCCGGCGAGCGCACCCTCAAACACCATTGGGACGTCGAGCTGATCCCCGAGCGCACCCACTTGTGCCAAAAGTGCATGGATCTGCGGGCCGACGACGACGGCCATCCGTTCATACCGGTCGAGTACCAGGCCGGCGCCGTCAGCCGTTTCGCCAGCTACCAGCTGACAAGCAGCGCAATGCATCGCTATAGCTATACCGTCCGGGGGCTGCTCGGGGTCGATGTCCACGATGCCCAGGGAAAAACCAAGTCCGGCGCCGTCGAGCTGGTCCACCGCGACGACCGCGACAGCCAGCTCGAACTCTATCTGCGCCACAAAGAGCCGATGCTGGTCGATCTGCATCTGGACTTCCGCAAATTATCCAATCCCATCGAGCGCGACAATTACCGCATCGTTATCTTCTACTCCGAACCCGTCGAAGACGCGCCACCAAAAGATGCCGATCTACCCCTGCCGGTTCCCGCTGCCAGGGACAAGCCGCGCTGGCAAAAGATCGACGAATGGCGCCTGGAGGTGCAGCGCTCCGCCGAGCGCACCGACGTCTCCGTGGTCATCCTATATACCGAGACTCAGCGCTCCAAGGCGCTGAACGAGGCGCGCAACAGCCTGTCGGCTCCCTTCCCGATCGGCAGCCGGCAGCGGCCCATCTCGGTCCACCGCCACGTTCAGGAGGGGATGCGCCAGCACGATCTGTTCAAGGTGCGACTGGGCAACGCCTGTCGCAACGGTCATGGTCATGCCGACTGGCAGGCCAGGATCAGGGTCACTCATCGCCACAACATCCAGCTCGAGCCCGGCGCCCTGAATCTGCTCGACGGCCGCGGCGAACCCCGCGCGGCCGGCACATTGCGAGACAGTCCGGTCCTCGAAGAGCGCCAGCTCGACCTGAGCGCGACGCTGGATCTGGAACTCGTCATCATCACCGGGCGGGACTTTCGTCTGGAAATCGAGGTCGAGGTGGACTGGCAGGTCCATGCCAAAGACCCCAGGGACAAGAATGCGGTGAAGCGCTTCCAGACCAGTGCCCAGGCGATCTGTTTGCTGCGCCACGAGCCGCCACGCCATGTCCTCGCCATCGATTTCGGCACCTCGGCCATGGCCGTCGCCCATGCCATCGGCCCTCAGAATATCGAGCTGTTGCCCTTGCCCAAGCGCCTGGACGCCATCGAGAAGGAGACCAAGATCGACCGCCGCTGGGACGACCCGGGCAAGCGCAATCCCTACTTCCTGGCCTCCGAACTCAATGTCTGCAACGACCGGGACAAGCTCGCGCGGACAAGGCCCGACAGCCCTGATTTCCTCGATCTGCCGTTGATCCTGTCTGCGTTAACCAATGACCCGGATACGTGCTTTTCATCGCTGAAGGCTCTGATCTCCGCCGGCTATACGGTCCTGCCCATCGATGCCCGCAAGCATCCCTATACGAACCTTGCGGATCAGCCAGAGAACCTCAGCTCACCTCCGCTGGATGCCGTCATCGAAGGCGCTTACCACGGGTTGGTACAACACTTTATCGCGCCGATTCTGGAGCAGCAAAACACTGGCTACTCCCACGTCTATATCACTCACCCGAACACCTACACCCAGAACCACGTCGAGCAGTTGCGCAAGGTCGTCGAGCAGGTCTTTTCCGGCATGGCCCAAGGCGAGAACATCGTCTACCCAGATAATATCCACTTCATCAGCGAGTCCGACGCCGTCGCCTATTACTATTTGATGCATGCCCATGACCTGCGCACGTCGGGCTCTGTCGTGCCCGACCGCGAGCGCATCCTGGTCTACGATATCGGTGCCGGCACCCTGGACCTGACCTATTTGGAGGTGGACTGGATCCGCAATGACGCCGGCGGCCGCACGCCCAAGCGCATCCGTGTGCTGCGCCGCGGCGGTGTCACCAAGGCCGGCGACCTGCTCGACGAATGCATCGCCCGCGACCTGCATGCCTACCTCGATGCCAACCTGGGCGACCGCTACCTCACGAGGATCGTCGTCAAGGACGAGGGCGAGACCATGAGCGTTGCCGAGAGCACCCGCATGGACGAATTGCGCCAGCAGATCCACCAGCTCAAGGCCGATCTCAGCGCCGGCAAGAAACCGCGTCTGGAACTCACCAGCAAATATGCCACCGCCGCCCAGTTGGTCAAGACCAAGGCCGAAGAGACCAGGGGCATGTATCGCAGCATCGCCGAGATCGACGCGACCGAGTCCGGCAAGGTTTTCTGGACACCGCGGAGCGAGCGCATCCTCGATGGTGCCTATGCCAGCGCCTTCATCGACCGGGTCACCCGCGTCGAGGTCGAACGCTTTTTGGGCAAAGACCTGCAGCAGCCGGACACCGTCATCCTGTCCGGGCGTACCTCGCTGTGGCCAGGCTTTCGCGAGCGCCTCGCCAAGACCTTGGGCGACATTCCCAACTGGGTCGATTTCAACGCCGAGGCCGACAGTCTCAAACGCGTCGTCGTGCTCGGCGTCGTCGAGCGCGAATACCGCTGGCGCAACATCGAGATCGAGTCGCCGAAGACCGCCGGCGTCTTTGGCGTCCGCTATGAGCCCCGCGCCGAGCAATGGGACTTTCTCGCCTATCCAGAGTCCGGCAAGCGCGTCGAGTTCTTTCTGCAAGACGCCAGCGAAGTCCAAATCGGCCTTGAGACCAACAATGGCTTCACCTCCTGCTTCAACCTGCTTCCGGACCTCTTCTACGCGGGGGACTGCAAATTGACTATCCAGCTGGACTTCGACGAAACCGGTTATCTGAAGGCCGAGGTCACCAACACCGCCGGCCGCACCTGGAGGCTGACCGGGCGGCAAAGCATCCCGACGCTCTCCTACCATCGCAGGCCCTGGCCCCTCGGTGCGGCCAAGCTGTGTGCTCAAAGCCAGGCCGATTTGCTTGATGACAAGGGGGAGAGCAAATGATGTATTTGCGACTACGATACCTGTCTGTCTTCTTGTCGATCCTGCTGTTGCCTTTAGACGGGTTGTGGGCAGCAAACATCACATATTCCAAAACACAGATTAAAATATTCGACACCCAGAATGACATTCACTTCTATCGAATCGATAAAGAGGCCATCGAAAATCTTAAATCTCCCCGAGAAAGCCTGCCTACCTATCCAGACGCGTTCTTGCTCGGCCAAAGAGGAGCTCCCAAATACGAATGGTGGGCAGCGGCGCAGGCATTGGTCCAACAAACCTCGCTGTGCACCTTGATTACCCCTGGCGGGTTGGACAACCTAAATGATGAGAGGGGTTACGGTTATCAGGAGCTGCTTCAACAGACTTTGTTTCGCGACAATGCGCTACTCCGCATAAGCGAGAACTGGGGTAATAAGCCTTCGAATATCAGATCTCAGTTGTCCATTTTAAAGCTGACCTATCAGACAGACGAGACAGAGCTCAAAACGCTCACTAGCTTTTTGGGTACGCGTATCGAGCTTATTGAGAAACTCTTTACCGACTGCAAGCTGGTTAGCCAGGAGGAATTCGTCAATTCGTTAAGTAGCGGTCCACGTCCAGATACATATGGGCAGGACGCGCCATCTAATGATCCAACTTCAGGTAGCGATGCCCAATCTGTTGATACAACAACTGCTGACAACGAGCAACAAACTAACAACAATGAGAAAATAGACAAATCAGCTGAAGTGGATTCCGCTGGCATTGGGCAACTGCGTAGCAATCTTGAAACAAAGAATGGAGAAATCCGCAAACTCCAGGCAGAAATCAGCAATTTGAAGGAACAAAATCAGCAGCTCGAAAACGATAAGAAGCAAGCAAATGATGAAAGAGAAAATGAGAGAAAAAAGGTCAAAGAACTCAGTGAATCCAATAAAACATTAACAGCTGAAGTCCAGGATCTATGGGCTGGTGCCACAGCGAGAGGCGTCACTTTCTGGATGCTGTTTTGGATTTCAGTGATTGAAGGCGTTCTGATCGTCATTCTCGTTTGGTTAGGTCAATGGTGGTTTGATCGCCAACTCGAGCAGAAAATCAATGAGAAGACGAATGAGCACTTTCATAACGTGGCATATAAAAAATTAGTTCAAAAATCGGAAAGGCACCTTGTTTCGGACCAGAAGCAGGAATTTTCCGAGGAACAGGGTCGGTGGATGAGTGAGATGACCGATCAGATCGATAAAGCCCTGCCGCTGCGTTCATATATCGAGAAAGCTTCGGAATCCGTCCAGCGACTGAAAGTTCGCTTGCAGCTGCAACAGGCTGAGAATTGGCAGCATAATGCTAGTGGGCTGGAGAAGTCACATAAGGAGAATCTCAACGCCTTCGAAAACCTTGAAAGGCTCCGGCAGGGCTTGCAAGCTATACAGTCCAATCATTCCCTTGATATCGGGTTTTTACTCAACGCGATACGCAATATGCTGGAAAATCTTTATTGGGCGCTCTGTCTTACTGCGTTCCATGCCAACCTCTTCGGGCAAATCGACGAGGCAGCCGAAAGCGAGATAAGCAGGCTCGAGGAGGAGCGTGACAAAAACAGCACGCTCCTAGAAATGGCAAAAGGCGATATTGGTCAACTTGACGCCAGGGTCGATTCGCTGGAAAAATCGCTGGAAAACGAGCAAAGGCAGATGGAGAAGATGATTGGATATATCGCCAAGGATCTCCAGGCGTCGGGTTATATCGCGTCGGATTTTACCTATCAAACTAATGAAAACCGGTTTCAAATCGCAATGGAGAGCGCGCAAATCCACTCATCGGAGAAGCCCGAGCTTCAGAATTATGTGCGTAGCTTGATTCGTCTGCGCGACCACTTGCAGGTCGTTGCGATTACTGAGTCTGACTACTATTCCCCATCGGGCCTGCCAAACGTATGGAAGGAGCTCGAGGATAAAGAGTTCTACGCGCTCTACAAAGCCAAGAACCTCGCGGAAGCATTGAAGGCGCAGTGGCGCGACCTTGCCCAGCATGTCTTCCGAGCCGCGCTTCTTCTCAAAACCTACTGGGGCAGGGCGGCAGATGACCTACTCATCGCGCGGTTGGATGATACCATGGCAGCGACCCGCTTCGCGCTGTTACGCCAAGGATTGGCCCCCCACGCACTTGAACTGTTGGTGAACAGGGATTGGATAGAAGAGCGTCAAGGCTGGATCAGCGGTACCCGAAATGTCGACGAAGCGCTGCTCGAAGCCAAAGCGTTTCGGAGCCTTGTGATGCCCCGCGCACAGCAGGGGCCAGTGTACTGCGACGTCGTAACCTGGGGTCTTGACGCCACGAACGGTACCACGGTCGAAAAGAGCATCTTGGCAGAACGGCAGCCCTCCGACCATTGGGGCTGACTTGCAGAAGTGGCACGTCGTCTCCGCGGCTCTCCCGGATCTCCTGGGACTGTTGTATCATGTAGATCAACAACTTGAGAACCGCCTGTCGCTGAAACCCTCTTCCGACACATGTCATAGCGATCGGCCACGAAGTTGCGCCGGCCGGACATCCAACATGCCGATTACCACAGGCCTTCCGGCCTGTCCAAGGTCTTGAGCGCGCTGGCCGACAAGCGCTTTATGGTGCTCTACCAGAGCGTCACGCCAACCGATGCCCTCCAGGGCCAGTGGAACTTCTTCGTCCAGCACATCTTCCGGGCCGCCCTGTTGCTGCGCACCTATTGGCCCACCGAGGCGGACGCCGAATTGCTCAACCACCTTGATGATGCCATCTCGGCCAGCCACCGCGCGCTGTCCTGCTACGGCCTGACCCCACACCGGCTGGAGCTGCTGATGGACCCTCAATGGCTCGACGACCGCCGTGCCTGGCTCAATACCACCCGCGGCACCATGGACCAGGATTTGCTCAACGCCGAAGCAGTCCAACGCCATATCTTACTCATGGCGGAACAGACCCCGGTCTACTGCGACGTCATCGCCTGGGGCCTGGATACCACCAGCGGCACCCTGGTGCAGGAGAGCATCCTTTACGAATGGCAGCCGGCTGGCTGAAAAGAACCATATGCTCGGTGCCTGAATGCTCAATGAACAGCGTAGAGTCGGGGATATCTCGAGGTGGGGAATCCAGGCTCAGATTTCCGAGCAGCGCTGGCGGATGTGCATGGCATCCAACGCTGTCAGCTCGCCATTGATCTCCGGATCAGTCATCTCTTCGAGACATTCTCGAACCAGCTCACTGTCTAAGCCCAACTGGTCGGAAAGCAGGATCCCATCACACAAATATGCAACCTGAGCGGCGCTCAAGGTACCCCCGAGGTAAGCGTCGATCAGGCTTCGAATCGCCTGACAATCGATGTGAACACTATCTTCATCTGCCTGGAGCATGATGGGGATCGAACCTCCGATCGGATTTCGTGGAGAAGCGTATCGGGCTACTTCGTCCGCAATCATAATACACAGTTCCTGGGGGGGCAGAGTTCCATCCAAGATCCTGCGGAGAGAAGATATGTTCATCGGTTCTCCATCACTTGGGACGACCTTCGGGACCGCCTCACAACGGCTTGCGGTGTTGGAATTTGCCGGCGCGGTCGTAGGTGTCTTTGTAGATTCGAATCACCTTGCCTTGTGAATTCTTGTAGCGAACGTACTCCGCCCGCGATTGGCCGGGATCCTTGCCCGGGCCTACCTCAACGGTCTTGGTAAAGCGACCACCGATTGTCGTGGTGATCTTGCTCCTCAGGACCTTGGAGCGTTGCCAGCTGTTGGTCTCTGATCAGCTTCTTTCCACGCTGTTGGCTGGAGGTCACAGATCGGTTGGTGTTTGGCTTTGCTCCTCTCCCGCCGTTACGGTTCTTAGCGGCGCGCCATTGCTCAGTCAAATGCCCGGAGCGTTTGCTCCCGCTGCGACTGTTCGTTGCAGGTCGCCTGGGGAGGCGAGACGACTGCGTCTCGAGCGGCTGAGCCGTGGCCAGCAGCTTTCGTCCGCGAGCCAGTCGCCTCTTTTGCTCGGGATCATTGCTCCCCTGTCTCAAGGGCTGCCTCCGATGTTTCCTCTTGCCCTGTTCCAGCCGCTTCTGTAGCCGAGTCTTGCCGATGATCGGCTTTGTCCCAGGCATTGAATGCACCGGAAGCTTTACCGGTCTGCGGCTTGGCCTCGGGACGACTTTTTGCGATCGTTTGGGCTTCGTCAGCTTGGAGCGAACGGCGGCTTGTCCCTTGATCCGTGACGTGTTGGCTGCTGTTGGTGTCGCAGTATTTCGACGCGAGGGTTCCGGCAGGGCGCTGGGTTTGCGAGGTACTCGCGCTGCTCTCGCCGTCCCCGGCATTATGGGAGCTGGCCAGGTAGCTAGCCGTGATGGTTGTACCGAGGTCCGATGTGCTAGGGCTGTCCTGGCCGGCGTTCTTGGTCGAGGCCTGGCGACTGCGCGGGGCGACGGCCGCGAGGTCGCGGCTACGTGACCAAATGCTACGAGCGTTTCGCCTGCGTCAGCCCCTGACATCACCGAAAATGTGGCAACCGAGACCAAGATGGGTAGCAATGCGGTAATTATTCGGAAGGTCATATCATTTCTCGCTCAATGCACCGGAAATGACCATTAGGGCGGCCAGGGCTCGGCAGAGCCTGTCGCAGGTTGTTCGCCGTCCTGTCCATATAGCGCATCCCAGGCATTCTCTGCCGGCGCGAAGCCCATGGTCACAGCAGCGTGCAACAGCTCCTGCGCCTTCGGTGGGTCTGCGTCGACAAAATAGTCGGCAATGTACATGTGGGCCGGGGCCGAACCGGCCTCGGTAGCTATTGCAAGCAGATCATAGGCGATTTCCTCGCGGCCATGGAATGGCCACACGTCCGAGCGCAAACAGATACCTTGGGTCGTCAGCCCTCAGGGCAGCTTCGACCAGCTCATCGCTCAGTAACCGGTCGACCGTTGCCAAATCCAGATCAAAAACCTCTGCATCGCTAGCACCCGGAACCTCGGCAGGCTTATCCTAGGAGGCTGTCCGAGAATAGGTTCTACAGCCGACTTAAACACCTACCCAATTCAGGGTAAAAGAATCGATATCTTGTCAGTCATCCGTTGGCGGTTGGTATTTGAGTAATATCATGGTCGATATTCCTCGTTTTTCGTCTCTTCAAGCAAAATGATCGTCCATCAGATCGGATTCGCAACCAGTTTCCCTGATTCCGGGCGCACAAACCCCTTGATGATCGCCTTGCTGATTTTCTTGATGTTATGCGCCGCGCAAACCAGCGAGAATTCCCCGGCCGCTTTTTCTTTCCCGCGCACACCGAAACCGCGAAAACCCGTATTCTTTATCTGACCGAAAACCGGTTCGACGATGCTCTTGCGTTTTTTATAAACGTCCTTGGCTTCCTGTTGTTCCATTTTGGCATTCATTCGTTGGCGTAGAGGTTCTTTGTCGTCCGTGTTGATCGTACGGGCTTCTCCCTTTTTCGATTGACAGCAACGGGATCGGTATGGGCAGGCGGCACAGGTTTCAGCGCGACCTTGGTAGGTTTTTTCTCCGTTTTTCGTTTCTCCTACCACAACCAAGATTTGTCCGCCCGGGCAAGTGAAACAGTCTTCCTTCGGATCGTATTCGAAATCGGCTTTCAACAGCTTTCGCGCTGATTCGTCCAGTGGCGTTTCGTCCTTTTTTTCACCTTTACTCGTCGCGATGTAACAATCCACTCCACTGTCTTCCAATGCCTCGAGGTTGTCTCCCGATAGATAGCCGTTATCGGCGCTCATTTTCTCCGGCAACCGTCCGTCCGTGGCAGCTCGGACGTTTTCCAATGCCGGCGCAACTTCCTGTTTATCGTTGGCATGTTGGCTCAGGTGTTGCCCGACGATGATTTGATGGTCGCTGTCCACACTGATCTGAGCGTTGTAACGGTAGTCGAAGTTGCCTTGCTTGCCCATGATCCTGGCGTCTTTGTCGGCAAAGCTGATTTGTTTTTTCTCTTCGATCGTCTTGCCGGGATTCAGCGCTTCCTCGCGTTCCTCCAGCGCTTGCTTGGCCGCTTGGACAGTCTCCAGTCTTTTTTCCTTATGTTTTAAGTCCTCAGGTATCTCGTAGCCGGTTCGCTCCTGGTAAGCTGCGTCTTCTTCTCGATCGCACCGTGCCGCCTGCTCGACCAGCTCCTCGATCTCCGCCGTCAACTCCGCTTCTTTCTCTTTCAAACGTTTGTAGCTCATCGCCTTGTGTTTGGAGCTGTTCGCTTTGAATTTCGAACCGTCGAGACTGATATGCCCCAACGAGGCGAGCTTCAGCTCGATCGCCAATCGCACCGTTTGTTTGAAACAATCATGAAAAAACTCCGAATTGTCTTTCCTGAAATCGCTTAATACGCGAAAATTCGGGCAATGCATCTCGCAGATATACATGAAGGCGAGGTCTTGGCCGCAGCGTCTTTCAATCTCCCGAGCGCTGAATACTCCGTGGCTATACGCATAGATCAGGATGGAGACAAGCAGTTTCGGATGGTAAGCATGCTGTCCTTCAGGACTGTACTTGCGTTCGACCTCGGTCGTGTCGAGTTGCTGTAAGATCTCTTTATAGATATAGCAGTCATGATCCTTCGGGAGCAGATCGAATAGATTGCTCGGGGACAAGATGTCCGGATCATGTTCGATCGGGCTTTTTTTGAATGGGATGGTCTGCTTGCTCATGATCACCCTAGTTATCAATTCATATCAGCCGTGCACGGAATGGGAAACGGAGTATCCGAGCGCCCCGTTTGCCTTGGCACAGGGCAATAATCGTTGTGCGCCGCTCCACTCTGCGATCTTGGCAGAGCGCTAAACGCCCACCTGTCCGGGAGGGATGGCGATTGTACCCGTTCGCTCCGTTTTCGGACAGCCTCCTAGGGTGTCCAAAAGCCTAGAAATCCTTGACCGATTATTGAACCTGCCGAACGCCGCCTTTGTCTCGGTCGAATCCGCATGTCTCGCCCAGTAAAGGCGCACAAACCTAGATTCGTTAGTCCGATCAATCGGTTACGAACAGACACGTCGATATACAGTCCTTCGAAATCAGTCCTAAAGCAAGCGGAACAAGCTGGAACTGGAGCTTGCTCATGCGCCAATTCAGGGTTCAGTATGATTTTCATAACACACGGATTTTTCTTTTGAAATCGGTGTTTTTTGACCGGCTTTCGAACCCAGGATCAGCTCGATCGTTTGGGGTTCACCCTGGTTGGCGAGTTTTTCGAGGTCACCACCATTCGTCAATACGTGACGGCGTTGCTTGGTCAGAGACGACGAGCAATCACTCCACTCGCGTTGCTCATCGACGCTAATCTGAAGACTGTTTTCGGCATCTTGCCGGGTGAGCGGACCACACAGAACCGGGATGCGTGGTGCAATCCGATTGGCATCCTTGATCTCTCCTGTGCCGTGGGTTTTGGCAACGCCGAACAACGATTCGATGGTGTCAGAGCTGATCGGCATGCCGGTCTCGCACAAACCGAGCAGGCTGGCAATCGCGAGCTGTTTCTCAATCCAGTCGGTCAAACCGCGGCGGATCGATGGCGTGGGGATTCGCTCGATCATGGGCCAGCATTCATTAGCGCTGTCTTGACTCAACCCTTTTGTCTTGAGTAGGGCCTGGCATTCCAGGATCGGCTCGACATCCTGTAGGAAGGCGTTGATGAAGGCACGACACTGTGGCAGTCGATCCAGACGCTCGCGCAGTTTCTGCAGTAACGAGCCGTTCGCTGCTCGGCCTCTGGGCGACTGTTGGAGTACCCGTGCTGCCCATTTGACCAAACGATGAAGCTTCATGAAGCGCGCTTTTGTCGAGACCTTCGGTGGTGCCAGACAAGCCAGCACGGACTGCTTGAGCATGCTGGACACTTTGCCGCAGGTGCTGAGAAAGACATCGAACATGGGATGCGCGCGATACGCATGTTTTACCAAATTGGCAACCACATGAGAAAGATCGTCGATCGACACGCCGCCCAGCCCTTTTTCCTGCAACAGTCGTACGGCCTTGCCAAGATCGGTTCCGCCATCTTTCAGATAGGCAACGGGGCGGCCGATCGTGGCGATGACGCGCTGCAGCAAAGCCGCGATGCTTTCACCGGTCCAGGTATCGGCCACCGAGACAGCGACACAGCTCACATGCTGTAACGAAGGTGCACCGGCGTTGCACGCGTCATGCCTGGCATCCAGTGCGAGGACCGTCATGATCTTGCCCTGGCCGAATCCGATGGTGGCATCCAGAAGGAGGATAAAGCCTTGTGAAAACCGCTGCATACCAGTGTCAGGGTCAACACCAAACCGGTCCTCTTTCATCCTGGCGATAGCCAGTCGTGTCACCCAGTTGATGATGGTTTGTGGGCAGGGCGCTTGCGCTAATCCAAGCTGAGATGCCAGCACGCCCAAGACCCTGGAGATCGCCCGGAAGCCGATCCGGGCGACAACAAACAGTTGCAGTGCGAGAAACACGGTGGTGGTCTTGTCGCAAGCCGCTAACGCCGTGTTGCGTTGCTTCAGTTCGTCCAGCTCCTTTTTCGTATCGCGCCATGCCCGCCGATACGCATCGCGCTCCTTCTTGATCCGCTTGTTCTCCTTCTTGTGGTAACGCAAATCTGCCCCTGTTGCCACTGTTTTCTTTTTCCAGTGATCGCGCCGTTTCTTCATTTTGTTGTAGGTGCTCATCAACGCGCTCTTGCCAGGCTGTTGTTCATGTTCAGGTTGTGAAGACCGTCTCCCCGTGTCCTGTCTCAGAGCGATGGCGTGTGGTTGCGTGTCGGCGCCTCATCCTCATCCTCATCCTGATCCTTGCCGAGGCGCTTCGCGGGATCGGGCACTTTCCGATACACTCGGCATCTGCCAGGAAAACAACCAACTCACACAGCAGGTGGATCTTGTGAACAGGCAACGACTGAAGCCAGAGAGGTTGCAATGACAGACAATCGGATGGAAGCCAAACCGATCCCAGGTGAGCGCTGTCGTTTTTGCTGCGACACGTCCTACCTTTCTGTCGCGGGGAAGGCTGTTGTCAGTTCGAGCACGAACAGCACAGCATCTGCCATTTCCATCATAATGAGCAGCACCAAGGAAGATAGCGGGGAAGATGGCAGGAGTGTAAAGCATGCCAGGACGTTTTTGGGCAAGAGGAATGCAACAGCTTGGCCCAAGACCCGATGAATACGCCGCGCTACTCAGCATCGGGAATCTCAGGATGGCGGGGTGGGACGGCTGTTCGAATCCGCCCAATTCGCTGCTGATTCGCCATCGGGCAAGTAATCGTTTGGGCTGGTTGCGTCGTCGGGAAATAGCGTTCCTTGCATGTTTCGCGGTTCAGAAAGCGGTCAAAAAAAGGGCGTGCCAGCACCCTGTGCTTGAGCTGTCATTGTATGCTTGATCGGGTGCGACTTTAAAAGGAAAAACAGGTGGTTGCAGGAGCTGCGCATGGAAATGGGGGCAGATTGAAAAAAGAGAGAAAAATGTGCGTTTGCCGATTAATATAACATATTGATTAGATTATTATTTTCTTCCTTGGGAGTCAGTTTGAGGGTAAAAACATCACGATGGGACTCAAAATGCTTTATGAATATCAATAAGTTATGATTTAGACACCCTAGGCTTATCCTGATCACCTGGGTGTGCAGCCAGCAGGTCGATGCCTCGCTATAGTCACGCAACATGATAACCAGATATGCCCTTTTGTTTTTGATGCGTGAGTGCTGGCCTTAAACGAAAGGGACAGTTTTGATATCACGTGAGAGGACTATAATAGTCAACAACATATTCGGGAGGTTGCCAGATCTCCTCATTGGATGGGGTGCCCAACCAACCAGCCGCAAAAAAGCCCACCAGGATGCCGATCAACAGGCTCGGCAGACCCCAAAACAGCAATGAGCGCAAGAGCGTGCCGGAAGTCGAAACCGAGCGCCGCTTACGTGCCGATGAACCACCGCGCGACGATCGCTGGGTGCGCATCATGGCGTCGCGTTGATCGAGCGCCCCAGATGAACGCGTCAAGGTTTGCGTAGAGGGTCTCGACTTCCTGCGTGTAGCCCTCGTACCAATCGTTCATCAAACGCTTGGCATCAAGCAGCGCTTGGCGCTTGACAATGTCTCCATAGCTGCCCGTGGCGGCCACATGCTCGTCGATCACCGTCGGCGCCGTCCCAAGCTCGATTTGATTGCCGAGCGCCTTCTGCCCGGAGCTTGAAAACAGATCGGCCAGCTCGGTACTCGGGGCCATCTGCCTAGGAGGTTGACCCTAAATCTTAGCCAAGCTTATGAACAAGGACTCACGCCCCAATCAATTGCCAAGAGGCAAGCGACTACCCCTACTCGCCCCATCGAGGAGGCTGGACAAACGCTCAGGGATAGTCGCATCAGTGCCCATTACGCAGGCCGCCCACAACAATGTTGAAGAAGATTACGATAAAGAAGACCTCTGCTAGATTCGCCAAAGACACCGTCAGCTTCGCAAAGGGTGACACGGGCTGGAGATCCCCATAACCGGTGGTCATTGTCGTGCAGATTAAGAAATAGAGATAGTCCAGCAGTTGCGGGCGACACGGCTGACGATTGCTATCATCCCCTTGCAAAGTGTCGTCGGTCAAATGCTTGCTGGTGTTGCTTAGGGCCTGCGTTGCGGACTGCAACGAAGGAAGCAGTGCCGCAAGCTGTCCGTTTACCTGATCAAGTTGCGCCTGCTGCTGACCTTGTTGATCAGCGCTTTGCTGCGCAGCGAGCCTATTCAAAAGCTGGTATCCCAAGATACTCTCTAGAGTGCTGCCTTGCTCGTATAACTGGCTGCGAAGGTCGCCCATTACCCTCTCAGACCGCTCTTGAATGCTGTGCGGCATCACTTCAACCTGCGTGACAGCAACACTGTCGAAGTCACTCTTCCTCGCCCGAATACGATAGAAGTCCAGATAGGGCTGTCCTGTTGGCCTATGCAGTCCAAAGCTGTTGTTAAAATCGAAAAAAACATTTTCTACTTCATCGTTACGCGCCTTCGCATACTCCAGGTTATTCGGGTCATTTCTAGTAGGCAAGGCAGTCAACCGCACTAAGGTACGCCTATCGTCCTTACGCAGAGTCTTCACATAATCAATCATCTCGCAGACTGCAATCGAGTTACGAATCTTGATCTGCTCCTTCTGCTGCTTACCGGCCGACATTATCACCGGTGTATTCTGCATCCTGAGTGCAAGCCATTGGCTTCGATTTCTGCACCGCATATCTTGTACGTCGTCGATCTTTCTAGAACCAGAGCTGGAGATCAACTTCAAGTCCGTATCTGCGTCGAGAAAGTACAACTCCATTTTCAGGGGCTCGCGGTCCGACGGTGTTGAAGGTTGCGAAGGCTGTGCTAATGCATCCTCAGCACCAAGCAGAAAGGCTACTGATGAATCGAGATTCGGGAAAAAAGAACTTTCTTTCTCTCGTTCTTCAACCGAACTCTGCTGCTCTACTGAGCAGTTTTGGTCGAAAGTTACGCGAAGAGCCGGATCATTCGGATTGCGGTCTGCAAATACGAGCGCGAAAGCCAAAAAGTATGTCAGGAAAAGGAACAACGCAAAAGCGGTCGCTGTTGCGGTAAGCCAGTGCTGTTTCACCGCGGAAGATACCACGCTTAGAAAGGTCGATGGATGTGCTGGGTCTCGGCTCATCACAGCAATAATTGCCATCCCAAAAGGTAAGGCAGCAAATACCAGGCATAGTATTGGAAATTGATTAGAAACGATCCACCAAATGGATGTGGCTTCTTGCTCACCAGGATTTTTGTACACCCAAATCAAGAAAGACAAGAGTATCACATTGATCGCCAGCGCCCACACTAAAACACTAGAATAATTAAATCCGAACTGTGTACTGGACGAATAAACACGTAAAGACCAAATACTAAGAAAGAATATCACTATGGGAATTGCAAGCAGGAAGATAGCATAAATATCATGCTCGTTAGATGTATCGAAGTCGAAGCCGTTGATTATGATGACCACAAGAAAGAAAACAGGAAAGAAGATCAAACTACCTATAAATGCTCTTTTCTGTGTAATGATGGGCCACTGCGGCGGCAATAAATTCTTGTTCATAACTTGTAGAGCTCCAATTTCCGGGGTTATTAATACCTGTGGGTAAGTTTATGAGCACCTAGCAGCCTTGATCATAAGCTCGTCCAATACCAAATTATCTACGAGTATTGCGATATTCCTATTCCTTATGGATAAATCAGCAAATCCGATCCGCAGTATAATCCACGGTTAAGAAACGGTCAAGAAAGGGAACAAAAGCCGTTGTAAAACGACCGTAACGAATTTGCCGCTTCAAGCTCGACATCCTGGAATGTTATTGCGGCCTTAATCATTGTTCCGACTTAAGTGAGATCGGGTAACGGCTTAACGGCTTTATGGCTTTATGGCTTTATGGCTTTATGGCTTTATGGCTTTATGGCTTTATGGCTTTATGGCTTTATGGCTTAACGGCTTTATGGCTGCGCGACTATTGCGCAAGCCCAAGAGACTGTGCAAGTATTCACCGCAGGTCGGTTTAGCGGGGGTAATCCGACCTACCGCGTGCTTAAATTCGGCAGGGAAGTTGAATACTTGCACAGTCCCTTCAGCGTGGCAGCGATTCTGGTCAGGACGATGAAGCTCAAGGCACACTATATTTATAAACGGGAACTAATAAAGAGTAGTGGCGCACAGAGAGACGACAAGAAAGGGATAGGGGGTTGCTATTGCTCAGGTGGAGTCATTGTCAAATCCAGCCAGGTATGTTGCTTTGAAATATGCAGTCGCTTGTCGATCTAGACCGAATCCCCATTGAACGACGTCATAGTAGAGTGGCCCTTTTTTCCCGGACGCCTTGGCGGCTTGCTGAACTAACTGACGCGGCGCCGGCATCGGCACCACGGGATCAGCGTGGAAGATGCCCTCGGCCCAGGGATGATTTACAATCCAGCGCGCATTCACGGGCAACTCGACGGGGTGTGGATAGATCTCGTGCAGAGCGAGTACGGACTCGATGATATTTTTGCACCATCGCAAACGCAAGCTCGACTCAGGCGCGACGTCTGGCCAATAGGTATCCAGCAGCAACGTTGCCCGAAACAACAGCCAGACAAAATCGCTCCATTGACCTTGCAGCGCCTCGGTCGGAGTCTTGCTGCTATAGAGGGTCTTAAACTGGGTGCGCTCGGCAATCTTATCGGCAAATCGGTCGAGCCCGATGGGGACGAAGCAGGGCAGTGCTCGGATGTCGGGTTGCAGCAGCAGATCGCGAAGGGCGAACAGCGCAGTAACATAGGCGCGCAGTTGGGGGCGGTGGGCGTCGACGTCCGCCACCAGGGCGAGGCCCGCGCGCAACTGCTCGCCGCAGTTGTTTACCTCATTGTCCAAGGCGCGGTCGATAAAGCCCGTAGCCTGCAATTCATCAATCAATGCGGCTCCGGCCTCTGCATCGGTTAGGGTGACTGATGCGCCTATCGATGCGTTGCTGGGCGGTAGCTGAGTCTCGATGTCTCTGCTCGCCGGTTTCGACGGCTGCTCCTGGCCGATAACAACTGCGTTGTAGGAGTTGGCTGTCGATGCACTCAGCTCTGGCAGATCTTGCAGGAGTCGGAACAGGGTTTCGGCCAGCAGCGACACCAATCCGAGCAGCGCCGTGGATTGCTCGGCTCGTGTTTGCTGATCTGTCTGTTGACCCGACGTGCTGGGATGATCCGAGTGGCAATACCGGTGCCATCGTCCAGCGATGGCTCGCAATAGCGATTGCATCCGACGATCTGTCTGGCTTAGCTGCTCTGCAAGCCGATTCCGACGTTCCTGGTCCGGCCCGATAATCGCGCTGTCCGGGGTGGCGCCAAGGGTGGTGGAGAGGTCGGAAATGACTTGCTGGAAGCGCGGATTTCGACCTGTCAGACGCCGCACGGTCTCTATGATGAGCTGGTCGAGTTCGGCATCGATAACGATTCCCGGGGCTGCGGCAGGTGTCTCGATGTTGCGGGCGGCAAGCCGTTCTGCTAGTCGCCCCAGGTCTGCCGTTAGTCTCTGGCTCTGTTTCAGCGCGGCGCTGATCGCGCTACGCTCGCGACCGAGGATGCGATACAGGGCAAGCAGCATCAGCAGGAGGGCGGTGAGGCCGATGCCTGCCAGCGGTAGAAGGATGCCGGATGATCCGGACGTTGTTGTTGCCCCGCCGCCCGTTTCGATCTCCGATACCGCGAAGACTAATCCACTCGAGGCGCAAACGGCAGCGAGGAGAAGGCCTGTCAGCAACCCGGGCCATGTCTTCATCGCTGCCTCCTGCCCATCCACCGCAGCGGGCGCCTAACGCTGGCGAATCTCTGCTGCCCGATACCGCCAGCAGCGGAGGGTGACAACAGCCCAGGGGTCAAACACATCAGCACATGGGATAAGAAGTACCAGGTGCTGGGCTCGATCCGGGAGTCAGTATATCCCTCACCGCTGCTGCCATAAAAAACCGGCTGGGCAGCGGCTATGAAGACCTCGGCTATGGACCAGCTAACGAACCAATGCAATAGCCGTCGCAAGCTGTCCCCGGGAACGGACAGCAGCCCGTCCGCAAGCAGCGGCATTGCCGCAGTCTTGAGGGTTGGGATCAGCACGCTGAATAGCGTGATCAGCAGCGCCAGCAGAACTTGGCCCTGCTCGAACAGGTCGAGGATCGCCCCTGGAATGCTTTTGGATTGATATTGCATACTTAAGTTCAAGGATATAGACCCGAGAGAGACATCGGTCTTCAGCATCGGAGCGGAGGTTCGGACCGCGAGGACGGGGATTGCCATTAGCAACAGTAGTCGACATGCGTCGGCAGGTGATCCGCGCATGACGACCGGCAGACACACCAGTATTGCTGCCAGCGCCAGCGTACCGAACAGTCAGTAGAAGCTGACCGCCTAGGCATTGGCGTAGGTGCTCGGCATAGGCGTCTCTTGCTGTCCAAACGTTGCCAGCCACTGCGGCAATGGCGAATCGTGCTGTGCCACCAATTGCAACTCGGAGATCAGGGCCGCCTGACAGCGGTTCCAGGCAAGGATGCAAAGCAGCAGCAAGGCAATCAGCCAGAGCGGGGCGCCGAATCGATAGGCCAAGGCGGCGTGGCCTATCGCGTGCATTGAACTCGCTTCGGAGGCGCATGTTTGCTTGGTAGGGATCATTCGGTGGGCCTCCGGGGCATTGCCTTGGCGTGTTGCTTATCATTCTATCTGTCCCGCGCATGCCAGCAGCACAGAGCGCACGCCCTGGCCGTTGTCGCCCATGCGAAGCCCCCAGCGTGCAATGTCGCAACACAGCGGCGGTGCTTGCTCTGGGCGCTCGCCGAGTAAGGCCTGCAGCGCAGGGAGCCTGAGCAGTGCGTCGTTCGGCCGCTGGTCGTGCGACACCTCGACCTCACCGCTGGCGATCGCCCGCTCGGGCATTATGGGTATTGTGAGCTGGTGCGGGTGCAGGTCGTACTGTCCGAGCAGGGCACAGGCGATACTGCGGCAATGGATCAGTCGCTCGTAGAGCAGAGGATCCCTATCCGGCAGATAGGCTTCCAGCAGCAGGGCGGCTCGATGGATGTGCTGGGCTACGTCGATCCAATGAGCAAGCAGCGGGTCGCGCAGATTCGCAGCTTCGTACAGGAGCCGAAAGGACTGACGTTGCTCGAGAGTCTGGTGCAGGGCTCCCAGTCCAACGGCATCGAAGTAGGCCGCGGTCTCGGGAGGAGGCTGGTCGAGCAGCCGACGCAGACTTGACAATGCATCGAGATGGACCCTTAGCCAAGGCCGTTCGGTGCGCGCCCGATCGGACAACTGAATGACGGTTCGTAG
The DNA here is from genome assembly GCA_016745215.1 of Thiohalocapsa sp. PB-PSB1. GTDB lineage: Bacteria > Pseudomonadota > Gammaproteobacteria > Chromatiales > Chromatiaceae > Thiohalocapsa. Next base: position 6,020,701 of record CP050890.1, on the reverse strand, counting down.
TTCCTCGGCGGCTGCCGTTGGCCGCTGGGGGCAGCTGGAATCGACCAAACCAGTGCCTCCCAACCAATGCAGCAGTTCCTGCTTCCAGCAAAGTTGTACGACATCGCTTGGATCTGTCGTCGACCCCGCCTCTGGCGGTAACGCGTTGGCTGGTACCCGGCCCGTCTCGAGTTCGGTAGCCGCAGTGGGCACACGCAGCAACCGCTCGGCGCCTGCGCCCAAGCGAAGGAAGGCGTCGGCCAATCTCGATAGGGCGGCCAGCAGAGTCAGGGTCTGCTTCCGCGGTCGCCATGGTTCAGACTGCTGTTCTGCCGTAGCGTCAACGTCTAGGCCGATGCTCTCCGGATGCAAATCGAGCAGCAACGCTTGCAGACGCCGTGCATCGGCGGTGAGTGGGGCAGGCAATGCTGATGGCGAGTCCTTGCCCGGGTCATCGTGAAGCTGTCGCCCCAGCTCTTGCAGCAATTGCGACAGGGCAGCGCCCGCTTGGCGCAGGGCCATGCCTTGGTCGACGCCGGAACGTCCCTCAGATGCCCAGGCAGCATCGCCTGAGTGGGCCAACAATCCCGCCGTGACCGGCGCCGGCAGCGCGGCCGGGGTTTGAACATACCTATCACCATCTCGCCGAGGTTCCAACAATGCCGGCAAAATACCCAAGAGCCGGGTGTCGGTCCGCCCTAGCTCGGCAGATTCCTTACGCAGTTGAAGCGCCCTTAGGTATACTCCCAACATAGCGATCAACAGAGTCAGTAGGGCAAAGGCCATCCAGTTTGCACCGCCGGCTGCAGAGCCGGGATCAGATCCGCGCGAGTCGACTGCCGCGGGCGGGTTCCGTGCTGCAACGGAGGGCTCTGTCCGATCGGTCTCCGGCAAGGGACTCGAACGAGCTTCCGAAGGACGTCGTGGCGGTTCGGCCACAGCGGTTTGCGAGACGGCCTGTTGTAGGGCATCGATACGCTCGCGCTCGGCGTTCAACGCGGCCAAGCGTTGATTCACCTTGGCCAGCTGCAGCTCCAACACGGCGATATCCGACGTACGATCTGCTGTGCTGGGCTCCACGACAACAGATTGCCGCGCATCACCGTCGCCATCGGCCAGTGAACCGACGAGACTCGACCACGACACCCGAGTACAATCCTCGAATAATCGGTTGACAAGCCCGGCAGGGCTATCGCCCGCAACGCTCTGGATACTCGGCATCTTCGCGGCACGGCTGCGCCAGCCGCCGCGCCGTGCCGCCGCCAAGGCTTGCTCGGCCCGCAAGCCCCAGCCATCGCTGACCCCAAACGGCGGAATCCGTTTCACCTGGGAAGCAGACATCAGCTCCGCATAGTGCAGGGTGCCTTGCCGCGGAAACATGCTGCACAGGTGTTTGTCGCCCAGCATGCGATGGGCAGCCAGCAACCAGCCGGCCTCGGGTAGGTGTTGGACGAACAGAACCTCGTATTCGTCTCGCTCCAAGTCATCGGCTGGGGTTGGATCCAGGCGATAGAGGCGCAAGCCAAGCAGTTGGCCGCCGACTATCCGCGTCGACACCGCGTGCTCAATCATGCCGCTCGCATACAACTGCGTGGGCCAAACCGCGCAACACAGCCAGGGCATTAGCTGCCAAAGTCTCATGCCTTTACCTCCTATCCATCTTCACAAGGCCATTTCAGGTTTCAAACCAACCAGTCGAGGCAATTCTTATAGTCTAGTGTTCCAGTTTAAATAAAGCACGATCGCCGACAAGGGCATCAGCAAAGCGCTCAGGCATCGTAGCAACTCTCGGCATTCGCTCGGAACAAGCCATCAGAGCTGTACTCGTACCATCTTGCATTGCCGAAAACACCAAGGATGGTGCATACTTTCAAATTAAGCTGGAGGGCGTTGAGCGCTTCGGTTGCGTTACCACGAGTCATCCAAGATCAACCCGGAAGAATGCTTGATGTCAGTACACGCCATGCTCGATAAGCTGAGGAACCGCAGAGGTCTGGTCGTTGGTTTCCTGATTGTAACCGTTGTTGCCTTGACGATGACCATCGTGTTGTTCGCCATCGGCGAGCCCACGGGCAATTTCATTGCTATCTTCTCGGCTATTTTTACCTGTGTTGGAGCGATCGGTACTCTCTGGCCGATCTTCGCGTCAAATATCAACCCACAGCCGACGGTCCCGAGTATCGACGATTACCTTGACCGGGCCGCAGGTGAGACCCTGGATTTGCCGATCCACGATATCTTCGACGATCCCCGCGGCGAGCTCCGGCGCGTCTCCCTGGCCGAGGTCTTTGTCGCGCTGGATGCGGAGCGCATCGGCCCCGCTGACGTCGCCGAGGAACGCTACCGCAAATTGACCTGGCAACGTGGCAAGGGAGAACCGGTGCTCCGGACCATCGACAACGCTATCCGCGAGGCCGGCGAGCAAGAGCGCCCGATGTGCATCACTCTGCTTGGCGAGGCCGGCTGTGGCAAGTCTTCGCTGGCGTCGTTTCTGGTGTGGGGTGCGCGCCATCAGGAGCAAGCTAAACAGGTCGCTGATTGGCCGCAGGGGTTAGGCGGTCGCACCGTCCTGCGTCTGAATCTCAGCAACCTACGGCGCTTCATTCGTCCTGAGCCGGAGGTCCGGCCAAAGAAGCGTCGCTCCAAGGACCAGCTACTGCGTACTGCCGTTATCGACCAGCTTGGCGTGACCATGACCGAGTGTAGTCCGCAGCAGTGCGAGCAGCTCTATGATGATCTGATGGGGAAACTGAAGAAACGGGGGCTCTTGATCTTCGATGGGCTCGATGAGGTTCTCGATCAGGAAGACCGCGAGTTGGTTTACTCCGCTATCGACTTTGCGACGCGAGAGCTCGGCAAGGAGTGCGGTTTCCTGATCACCGCTCGACCCTATGTCTACGAACACGCCAAGCTGCCGGATTTTCAATTGACACGGATGCTGCCGCTGCGCTTCGATGTCGATTCCTCCGGCGATGGCCAAGTCGGCGAGCTGGTTCGAAAGTGGCACCGTGCCCTGAAGCTCGGGGAGTCCGAGCGACAGTCGCTCGACCTGATCAGTGCGTTGGTCGAGGACGAGAACCGCCGCGATATGGCAGTTCGCCCACTGATGCTCACGCTGTTGATCGGAGTCCAGGAGCAGCGGCGCAAGGACGGACTGTCAACTGCCCTTCCAAGCATCCGTGTCGACTTGCTCAACGAGACCACGCAGCTGATGATGGAGCGCTGGTTCCAGCGTATCGATCTGCTGCGCTGCGATCAGCAGTATCCGCACGCGGGTCATCTCAATATGCTGTTGGAGCCACAGTCCAAGTCCGGCAAATCCGAGTTGCGACTGATCGCCGAGCAGGTCTCCTATGACATCCAAAACGGGATCAATCGCCAGCACGGCGATACGGTGGAAGACGTAGAGATCACCCGCGGCGACTTTACCGTCCACGTCCACAAACGGCTCCCCGAGCTGAACTATTCAACTTTGAGCCAGGTTTCTCAGATCATCCTCGAGCGCACCGCGCTATGGTTTCTACGCGGTCAGCACGAGCAGCCCGACAGCTCGCGCTATGCTTATATACACCGCCAGTTTCACGAATTTCTGGTTGCCTCGCACATTGTCGATGGTAACAATCCCGACACTCTGCTGCGCGATCGACTGTTGGAAAACCCCGATGCTTGGCGGGAAGTGGTTCGCCTAGCGGTTCCCTGGACTGCGCGCGCGCAGACCGAGGGGGCGGCCCTGGCCCTGGCCGCATCCCTCTGCGACTCGACCGCCTATGCGACCAGGGCAAACGCATCTAAAAATATTTAGAAAACAATGTGTTATGATGGCGAAAATTGAAGATCATATGATTTAATAGAGGGTTATTAAAATGGGAATGATCAGACCTATAAATGAAGAGGAAAAAGACACGACAATCGCCGGTCATTTTTCCGATCTGAACGACCCCCGTATCGACAGGACAAAAAGGCATAAGCTGGCTGATATCATAACGATAGCGATTTGTTCGACGTTATGTATGGGAGAGAGCTGGGATGCGATGGAGGAGTTTGGTCAAACCCATGAACAGTGGTTGCGGAAGTTTTTGGAATTGCCCAATGGGATTCCCTCGCATGACACGTTCAATCGTGTATTTGCCCGTATTGACCCCGATCAATTCCGAACCTGTTTCATCTCCTGGGTGAAGTCGATAGAGCCGAAGTTTGATGGGGATATTATACCGATCGATGGGAAAACGGTGCGCAGATCTCATGATAGAGCTAATGGAAATAAGGCAATTCACATGGTGAGTGCGTGGGCTTGTCACTCATCGCTCGTATTGGGTCAACTCAAGACCGAAGAAAAATCAAATGAAATTACAGCGATACCGAAATTGTTGGATTTACTGGAGATCAAAGGCTGTGTAGTCAGTATCGACGCGATGGGATGCCAAAAGAAGATTGCGGAGAAAATTGTTGAAAAACAAGCAGATTGGGTATTTTCATTGAAAGGCAACCAGAGCACTTTTCATCAAGATGTCATCGCTTGGTTCGAATCGGTCGATCTCGACCAATGCTGCCGGGATGCGAGTGTTTTTCTTGAAACGAAAGAGAAAAACCATGGTCGCCTGGAGACGCGTCGGTATTATTATTTCACTGATCATTCCTTAGGGCATTACGCCGAACAATGGAAAGGTTTCCGGGGTATCGGGATGGTAGAGTCGATTCGAGATGATGGAAAAAAAGTGACCACGGACCGGCGCTATTTTATTGCTAGCCTGTCAGGCGATGTTAAACGATTTGCCCAAGCGGTTCGCTCTCATTGGGGAATTGAGAATTCACTGCATTGGGTTCTGGATGTGTCCTTTTCCGAAGATGCCAATCGAACGCGAAAAGGTCATGCACCTGAAAACTATTCCATCCTACGGCACATTGCACTCAATATTCTCAGGAAAGATACGACCTCAAAGAAAAGCATTAAATTAAAGCGACTCCGTGCCGGCTGGGATACAGATTATCTTGAGCAGTTACTAGATGTCCTACAAGCGGCCTAAAATGGGAAATTTAGATGCGTTTGCCCTGCCTATGCGACCCGTACCAACGATGGGGCTGAGAGCGAGCGAACCTACCGTGCTAGCATCGTCACTGGTTGGGCGCTGCTCGACCTGCATGCGGCGCTTGGCCTGCAACGGCAGCAGCGCCGTCTAAGCGCGCAGGAGGCTGTGTCAATCGTCAGAGGTCTGAAGACTGCAGCAGAGGCCTATCGCGATAGCTGCATGCGCCTGTGCAGCGACCCGCGCGCAAACCGCTTGCTCAGGCTGGAGGCAAGCAAGGTACAGGGAGCCATCGCGGTACAGATCGGCAGAACCTTGGATGAACTCTGCGCGCGCGCGGGTCAACCGACGCGTGCCGGCCCCTGCGCCGAGATCGACATTCCACGAATCATCGATCTACGACCCGGTATCCTGCCGCGTCGCTGGGCTCCCGCCCGCATTGCCGAGTGCCAGCCCAAAATCGACGACTTCGATTGGGTACGTATTCCGCCCGAGCCAAACGTCTGGATTTCCCGCTATCCGGTCACACGAGCGCAATACCAGGCGTTCCTGGCATCCGGCATCTTCGATGCCACTCAGAACGAGCCCCCGGCGTTCTGGAGCTATTCCCCGGAGGCGCGAAACTGGTGGTTTCAGCGTTACCTGAGACAGGCTGTGCCGATCTCACCGAGCGACACCAGGTCGCGCCAGGCCGACCACATCGGCAGCGACATGCCTACCTATCCTGCCTGTGGCATCAGCTGGTTCGACGCCATCGCCTACTGTCGTTGGCTCGCCCCCAAGCTGGGTCTGGCCACTGACGAGCGGTTGTTGCTCCCGAACTACAAGGAATGGAGTTCGGCTTGGCGTTGCTGGGCTCAGGGTACCGAAGCCCAGATGGAGGAACGGGCCAGCATTGGCTCCGGCGCAGTTCCGATCGGTCCCGTGGGACTCTACGAGCCGGAACAGGGTGCATTCTACGACATCAATCCCTCGGCGGATGTTCTGCGCTCCGTGCCGGTAGACCTTACGGGTAACGGGTATGAATGGACCCTGACCAAATCCGCTACAGATGATGCTCCGCTCGCGGGTGGTTACGAGCCGAACGGGCCCCGAGATGCGGTGTCTGGAAGCGAGCCACGTTATGTGCTCGGCAACCTGATCGACTTCGATGACAATCCTCGTTGCTTGTCTGCCCGCTACGATCTTCAGCCGCCGGACACAGAAGCCTCGGACATCAGCTTCCGCCTCTGCCTGCGAGCCGATCTGGGCCGGTTACATAGGGAACCGATGCAGACTGTCGTCATCCACCCAGCATGAAGTATGTGATGGATGGAAGAATCGAGTATATCAGCCGGTTTCACCGCTTGGTTTCACCGCTTATCGGCGCCTGATTAAGGGCCTGTTGGGGTGCAATCACTGCCGATCCTAATGGCGAGCATCCTCCTGATTTGCAGGTCGGTGACGATGCCACCGATAGACCACACAAGAGCATCGAGCCGGGATTCGCAAGCGCAGATCATGCAGGTGCGGAAGGGCGCATTCCCGTTTTCCCGGTCATGCAGCCAAGAGCGAGAGACTACCGCGTCAGACAACGGTTGGATTCCTGGCCGTCAGTCCCTGAAATGACCGTTTGTTCACCCTTGAGCAGTACGCGAATACGATGCTGCAGCCTGGAATCTCGATTGCTTCTGCACAGGGGAGTGGTCTGTTGATCTGCGTCCGAATGCAGATACACGTACAGTTGCGCCAGACGCTCCCGCTCAATTTCACCCCGGCGCAGCAGTGTCAGCAGCGTGTTATGGACCCGTACCCGGACCCGATCCTGCAGCTCCCGGTGAGTGGCCCCAGCCTCCATCTCGTGAACCAGACGCCGAACCGTCTTCGCCAGGCTGCCATCTACCGAGAAGTGAACATCGCCCACACTCCATAATCCGAGTCGGTCGTATCGCGAAGGCTCATACAGACAATAGTAACGACCGTTGTGATTGTAGCTGCGCCGGTAGGGAATCTGTCGCAGGTAACGGAAGGCGGTCATTGACGAGGCACCACCGAGCGCCAGCTGGATGCGGGGCAGATCCACCACCGTCTCTGAGGCAAACAAATCAAGCAAGGTCTCCGCGGATCGGGGCTGGGCCATAGCTCACCATGTCGTAGTAAAGACTAATGTCTTGCCACATGATCTTTACTATAACAGTTTCAGGCAGCAATACCGCCTCCGAGCACCCAAAAAGCCGGGATTCAGTCGCAAAATGACCGGAAAAATGATGGAGTATGGACTGAGGGAGGGGTGGAAGGGAGAGCTAGATCAGGAGGTTACAGACGGTAACCGTTGTCTGACGCGGTAGGCGAGAGATGGGAATTTGCCATCCGTTTCAACAAGTTCCACCGTCCCGCTTTGTAGTTTGGACCGGAGCATGAGCGTCTTCTCCGCATGTTCCTGGTAGCAAAAGATGCAAGGTCCTTTCAAACGTAGGTTAATGACCCGGCGCACCGCGCTTTCGATCGCACCACTGCCGATCGGCAACCTCAACGACTTCAGGATCGGGTAAGCCATGCGCTGCCGATTGCGCATGAAGTAGTCACGTTCAGTGGTGATCGCTTTGCTGTTGCGACATCGACAAAGGCTCTGTAGTGCTTGTACCACCTGCTCTACTTGTCTTTTCAACAACAGACGGCGCTGCTTGCCAACCCAAGCCTTGCGCTCCTTGGCCGGCCAACGCTTGCACAGGGCCGCTAGCGCTCCCAGTTGCTCCATGGCGTGGTAGAAATCGATCAGCTCTTGCACTCGCTGCAAGTCTAAACCCAACGCAGCGACCAAATCCGTAATCCGATTCCAAATCCAGTGTGCCCCGTCGACCACGCACAAGACCTGGTCGGCCTTTTGGATGTACAGCGACTCCAAGTCGCTTTGAATCAACCGATACACCGCATCCGGCCCTTGAAACCTTCGCCCAACCAAAGCGATCCCGCTTGTTGCACCGCACGCGCCTTCTCGGCATAACGATACGTCAGTTTCCTGTGCACCTTCCCCCTAACGCCACTCCTTGCTCCAGCAGGAACCTGGCGCACCTCGTCGAACGAATTCAATAAGGCCGACCAGCCACTCACCATCGCCGCGAACCCCAGGGTACAACGCTCATGAATCCCTAACAGCACCAGCGCGGCATACACGCCTTTATGTCTTTTCCCGTTGCGACGATGACAACGACGACGGTAGTAGCGAACTCGCAGTTGAATCCAATAACCGCTTAGCGTACGAATCCATACGCACTCATATCCCTCGCTCCGCAAACGCCCCGGCCAGGACTTCATCAACTGCTGCTCTTCGGCTTGCTGTGCAGGTGAATCCACAAGTGCTTGGATGTGCGCCTGCAAGCTCAAAGCACCTAACCGATCCGGGCATCCGTGAATCTCAGGTTCCAATGCCTCCAAATCCTCTGGGCTGTTCACCCTCTCAATCGCTTGCTCCAACGCTCGCAGGCGCGCGTGGATGGCTTGTTTTTCGTCACTATCCTCAACACAGTCTGCTTGTGCCCCCTCGTTGTTCATGTTCTCTACTCCACATTTACTCTTCACCGCTAGAGAGTATCAACAAATCGGGGAATCGTGTCACGACAGCCTCATATCGTTCTTGGCCAACCGGGAAAATGGGAATGCGCCCGTTGTTCCGTAATGCTGACACCTGCATTATCAGCACCAATCGCAACCTGCGGGAGTCTTGCTCCAGGTTGCGCAAGCTATCCGGTAGTGGTAGTTTCTTACAGGTTGTATTCGCGCATTCTTCGCGCTGGTCAGCGACAGCAATCTATATACTGCCGATTAAACCATCAGTTACGTGCAAGGAGATGGAAGATGAGATCAGCGATGCGGCACCGGCGTATCAAGCCCACTCGCAAGCGGCAAAGTTCGCCCAGTATACCCATCTGGGCTTGGGCAATGCCCCTGGGCATCGGGTTACTCGTCGGCGCGTTTTTCTTCGGGCGATACATTGAAGGCGAACGGTGGCGTGTCGATCTGCCTCCGGAATTCGCCGAAGTATGGGAAGGAATTGATTTGCTTGCGGCTCATCCGTACGATCCGGACAAGCCGGAAGATGTTCCAGGGGTTTCCGACGAGGAAATCGTGGGCATCAGCGAGGAAGATGTCGACCTATTGCTCAGCGACTGGGTTATCGACGTCGCTGCCGTAGCAGCTGAACCACGCTATCTCTTCGAACTCGGTCGCGTCGCCCTAATCCACGATCAGATCAAATTGGCTTATGTCCTGTTGGAGACGGCTAATGCCAGGGGTTCTGTTCCTGCGTCGATGTACCTAGCTTCTTATTTCGAAGAAGACCATCCCGAGCAAGCTCGGCAACTGCTGGAGTCAGCGATCGCAATGGGATTCAAGCCCGCATCCGATTACTGGGAGACTTTGTTCGGTACAGGCAAGATCAGTACCGATCCAGCGCAGTCTACGCCCTTTGCCCCGGACTCGATCGGAGAAGCATATCGCTAGCAGTCGGGTGCTAATGCGATAGCCCAAGTCAGGAGGCGCACGATGTTCAGTTGTTCTCGCATTGTTATGCTATTTTTTGCGCTGGGGTTGGTATTCAGCGGGGCTGCTGACCTGGCGAGCGGCGCTATACCGCCTCCGCCGAAGCCTGCATATAGGCCTGCTCCCAAATTGGCACCTAAACCGGCGCCCAAGCCAGTTGCCAAAACGAGGTTGGCTCCCAAACCCACACTGAAACCAGCTCCAAAACCTGCGCCCAAGCCCAGGCCTGTCGTAAGGCCCAAGCCGCCAGCCAAGCCCATTGCACGGTCTGCTCGAAAACCTGTTCTCCCACGACAGAGCCCACCGCGTATGCGCAATGGCATACCGCATCGGTCCACGATGGCCAAACGTTGGACCCGGTTCAAACGTACCAAGATCACAGCAGGCCGGCTGGGATCCAAAATGACCTCGTCGATGCACCGGGGTAGTGCATTGATCAGAGGACAAAGGGAACGGGCCAAGTTCCCGGTCTCGATTTCGGACCGACCGTATTACCTCAAGGGTGGCGGTGGCAAGGGAGGCGGAGATTCTGGTGGTCATTCCGCTGGACCTCGAACCAGCAAGCTAAGTGCCCGGTGGGGTAAACATGCTGATCAGACAGGCAGGCCCCAAGCCAGGTCCGTCCATCTGAAGCGGCCATTAACGCCAGGACAACAAAAAGGCAGATTGAAGATCCAAGGCGGATCTCAACATCTGATAGCGAGATCCGGCGGCAAAACACCTAGGGGGACTACTCGTCGTCAGGCGTTAAGGGCACAGAAGGTTGCGTTGGGAGTTCCACGCTCGCAGCAACCTTCGAAGAGCTGGACTATCCATGATCCCGCTCGCCTGAGAGGTGCGGGAGTGCGTGATCACAATCCAAGAAACCAGGGGCGTATCTACGAGTATAAGATTCCGATTCCAGGCGGAAGCTCGAAAAAGGTTTACATTATCGATCATCACCGGGATCGAGCGCATGGAGGAATCGGGCATATACATCAGGGCATTCCTAAACCCGGTAGTTTGGATGTTAAACCCGGTGGCCGGTACAGCAAAGTTGGTGAAACCGTTCCGTACGATCGACGCTGATGATGGATAGGAAAGCGAGACTGGAGGAACTTGCCTGGAACCACCACGCGCGCGGTATCCGGCGAGCACTTGAAGTCCAGTTGGCTCAATTGGACACCTTTAGCTTTTTGCAAAAGGCTGAAACTATGCGGTTTGGAGCTTTGTACTGGGACGAGGTTGACTCTCGAGAGTTGTCGCTTGCCGAGGAAGCCGAGTGCGCGCTTCGAACCTTATGCAATCTGCTTGCAGAGACGGAAGTAATTTGGCTACACCGGCAGGCGAATGAGGCAGGGGCAATCCGCATTGCAGGATTCCGATTGATTCCAAAGCTCATGGATCTCCGCGAGATACATGGACCCGACATCCTGTTTGCCACACCCGATTTGCGTGCTGGGTTTGCTTTGGACGTTGGGGAATATGACGAGCGTCTTATCTGGTGGCCCCAACCCACAAAGCATGGGGATGCCGAGTAGAGATGCCTGGTGTACAAGTCTCGACAATGGCTAAACGATAGTTGCCTGGTAGCAGTTTGCTGGTCGACGCAAGAGATAGACGGACGGGGCTGACGATGCAGAAGCGAAGATCGACAATGCAATGGGTGGCGCGGACTGGCGAGGCCTGCTGTTGGGTGAGTGTACTCGCTGGCAGGTCCACCCTGGGAAAGCTGGTTCGCCGAATGGCTGCGATAGATGGGGAGTTCGATTAATGATCTGGACTGCAAGCGTTCGCCACAGCTGTGCAACCCGGCAGCACCGGGGTTGCTTTGGGCTACTGCTGTGGCTGAGCGTGGCCATGGCCGCGGTGGCCGATGATGGGGCTCGCCATGTGCTGCTGTTTACCGTGTCGGACTATCGGCAGATTGGTGGCTATGGGCCGCCGTCGGCGGTGCCGGATGGCTGGAAAGCAACGCTGGACTCGGCCGGTTTTCAGGTTGAATCAGTGTCGAATCCGTCATTCCCTCACGATTTTCGTCTGGTGGAGTTCTGGAGCCAGAAGGTCGCGCCTGGGGCGGACGTGCTGGTTTTGGTTTCCGGCATCCTGGTCGCGGTGGATGGTCGCAACCTGTTGTTGCCGCCGGACTTCGACCCAACCGGTGATTCGAGCCTGCCATTGGCCCGCCGCGGCTTCCCACTGGCGCGCCTGCTTAGGCTGGTAGCACAAGTCCGGCCGGCTCGGGTGATCCTGCTGGTCGATGGCTGCAGCGGGCTGCACATCGCCGACCCGGCCATGGGCCGTTCGGTCGAGGTCGGCCCGAGCCCGGGGGAAGACCTGTTCGGCGCGGTAGGCGGGCGATGGACCAGGCCGAGGCTGGCTGGTGCAGATCGGCCATTGCTGCTGTTTGCCGCCGATCGTCCATGTATCGGCGAGGTCGACTTGGCGGAGCGGGGACGGGCCTTGGAGGTGGTCGAGCAACTGGCACGGGAAACCAGAGATACGGCAAGCCTCGTCAAGGTTTTGCTGGCCCAGGGTTGGCGCAATGTCGCCGCTGCCGGAGAGATGCCCATTGGCACTGACGCGACCGTGCTCGAACTGCCGGCGCTTACCCAGCAGGGCAATGCCGTGCACTCCATCAGCGAACCGCCAGCGGCGGTTGCGCCATCCTCGGGGTTCTCCCAGGCCGATGCAGGCCAATCCGCACCGGAGCCTGATATTTCCCAATTGGTCGAGTCCGCATCTTCGCCTGAGGAGCTAAAAGAGGTGCCGGTTACCAAGACATCCTTGGCGCCGGCAGCCCTGCCTCAGCCCTCAGCATCCGCTACACCCGATCCTCTTCAGCGGAGCGACCGGAATGTGGAGGCGGTGCTTACCACATCCCAACGCTGCGATATTCAGCATGCTCTGCGCGATCTCGGCTTCGAGCCAGGAGGCGTCGATGGGATTTTCGGTCCTGGGACTGAACGGGCGCTGAGGCAATTTCAGCGTGACCGTGGGCATACGGAGACCGGTTGGCTAACTGCCCAGCAGCGCGATGTACTGCTTGCGCACTCGGCGAAGATCGCGCAATCACGACCGCGCTGCCCGCGGCCGATGCCAAGGCCTGTTATTACTCCTCGCCGCTCTCCCAAACCGCCCGTCTCAGTGCAGCGGCGTCCTCGCGAAAGTGGGTCATTTTGACTTTTGATGAAGGAGTCGCATCATGATAGTGAGTTCGTCCATGACCATCGCGAATATTCCGAGCTTTTATGCCTACTTTTGTGCGAGGCTGTCCCAGCTTTCCTTATTGCTTACCGTGCCACTCCTGATAACAGCGCTGCTCGCTGGTTGCGCCGACACGCTGATCGTCGAGAAGGACCAAGACCTGCCAGGGACATTGCAACTGGGCAGCGAGCATCGAGGTGGGGTATCCATCAACCCAACCCGGATCGCCTTGCCCGACGGCACTTGGACGACGATGGGTGCGGACAGCTTGAATGTCGAGAACTTTGGTGCACAATTGCTGTTACGTCGCGGCGCGCTCGGCCAAATCATTCGTAGTCCCTGGGCGCAACGTGAATTGGGCGCCATGGTCTATTTCGACGAGGTGACATTTCGGCTGACGGCCATTGCCCTGCCGATTGATCTTCGGGAGGTGATCTGGGAAGCTTGCAATGAGGATGAGGCATCGAAGAATGCCCATTTTTTTCATCGCCTGTCGAAGGATAGCCCAGTCATCGGATGCTGGAGCGTCACCTATATCGATTTGAGTAAGGAGAATAAGAACAATATCTTTGTGCAAAATGATGCGAATATCAACAAACTATTGGATGAACGCGACCTGAAGATTGAGCGGTTCGACTTGCGTGATCAGCTCAAGGCATTCGTGTCAGCCCGGGGCGTTCGCTTGCCGACAACGATGGCCGCGGTGACCTTCTGGGGAGCGATCAGGACGCGGGCGGTCTCTGTTACCTATCTTTTTAACCCTGATCTCGAGGGTATTCCACCGACGCGCGAGAATGACACGCTATTGTCGGATTGGCATATGAGCAATATCGATCGATTCCCCAAAAAGGCGCAATTCGTTAGTAAGCTGAATGATTGGGGCGCGCGATGGCAAGATCGATTTATCCAGGGAGTCAATCGATTCTGAACGCTCAGGCTGGGACAGGGTAATGTGATCGATTATTTGATGTTGTTCTGCGTCACTGAGTTCGACGCGATGGACAATTCTGGATACTCCTCTAGAGTAGAGCAAGGGCCAAGCAGATAAAAAGATGGAGGTTGAGTTAAATTGAACGCTTGGCAGTGCAACCAGGCCGCTTCATGAGCGGCTACTATTGAACACGCTCTGGGTATTCCATATCCCCCCACTTGATGCCTGTGTCCTATTGCTGGATATTCTTGCCCTTGTCTTCTGGGCGGAACAGCCGCGGTCTTGGCGCGATCCTAGTGGCCGGTTGCCCAAGTGCTCTATCTGGAGAATTCAGATCACCTTCCGAATTCCCTAGGGTTCGGACGGTGGCCTGATCTCACAACCTGAAGGAGCGCTGACTTGACGAGAGTTTGCACTTAAGACGGAGATCGGCGTTGACCGATCTAAGATGCGTGTGTCTGGAGGGAGGTGGAGTCGCATCCAGCGGGGGAGGAAGTAATCTACTGGTCCCTACGAGGACCGTCGTGGGCATAAGGGGGCTGGTTATCTGCTTCGAACTGGAGGCGCTGGGCCATGCCTCCAGGCTGCGGCGGGCTGATTAAGATGCATGCCATGAACAACGAGTCTGCTATGGACAACGAGTCCGGCACGTAAGCCACCTTCAAGTCGCTGGTCTCGAAACCCGAGGATAACTTACGCGGCGATGCACAACACTGTATACGCCACGACGGACATGCGCTGGCACTTCACCTGTTTCATCGGCTTCATCAGCACCCTGAAGGTCATTATCTTTATGAAATCGAATCCTCGCAATAAAAACAAGCGCCGTAACACACCAAGCCGTGCCAAGCCCATGAGCATCAAATCTACGGGCCTGAGGGCCACCCGATCCACGGCATTGCGGCGCACACCTCGGTCTAGTGTGAAATGGCGGCGGTCCAGGAGCATCTTCATGGGCGCCACAATCATCGGCGCCTCGCTGTTGATCGGGGTCGCGGTTTGGCTCGCATGGCCTGTCGTTAGCAACATGATGTCGGGCGCAGAGGAGGAATGGGTGATGCCATCCATCGCGCCGTCATCAATGGATTATAGCGCCTTTAGCCAGCCGGCCGTGATTGAAGCCTTACATGATGGTGACTCGAACTTGGCCAAGGTAATCGTTAAGATCCCCCCGAGCGCCCCATCCTTCCTTCAGAGTAATAGTGTCCAGTCTCAAGGACAACGGACCATAAAAAAGGCCTACCTCTATTCCCTGGCCCTTGCCCTGAACGATTTCGCCAAAGAAGAGCGAATCGAGTATCTGCCAGAGGGCACGCCACTATTGGGTGATCTGGTCAAAGCCAATGTCGCCTACGCGGCTAAGGTCAGCCTGGAATCAGACGATGAGACCGTGATCCCGAGCCTGGCGCCGGGGCCGTTGGAAGACAACAAGATCTTCACTGCCATCGTTAGCATCTTTGCAGGTGAAGAGTTGCGGAAAGAAGCGAACTCCTTGGCGGGATTGCTTGAAGCAATTAAAAATCAAGGCATATTTGATGCGAAAAAGCTCAAAGAGCTGTATTACTTCTATGACGCTGCCGACGTAGAAGCGGTCTATGCCAGTTTGAGCACCTACATCCTGGGAGGCCAGGTTGCCGGGAGTCCGTGACAGTAGCCGTTGGGGTGCCCGAACTTGCTTTGATCACGCAGCCCGCGGGATGGACGTGTTCCTCGATTACCGCCACTGTGGTCCGCTCCTGGTTCATCCACAATCGAGCGCTTTTGTTGGGCATGTCGTCGCAATCCTCGGCGATGGTTGCTGGCAGGTTTCCAACACATCTGCTGATGGCCGGCCTACGGCACCTCTCAGCCACCGATCTGGAGGTCTTGAAGCCGCCTCCCAGAGCATTACCAAAAACGCCAGCAGCCTTGACCAGAAGCACACTAATGCTCCAATGATCGATAGCCACTAGAAGCATCATTCGCTCATCGTCGCTGGCTCGAAGATGTCCCACGAAGCAGATGCGACAGCTCTTGCACATCAGTTGTTCCTGCATCTCCCCTGAGCACCCGACACAGGCCGGCGCTAGTGCTGATCGGGCGCTGGGCCTATGGGCCTTTCAGGTGCTTCGCCGCAATCTGGCGATACTGGCCGTTCTCCTTCAGCTTCGACAGTCCCTGGTCGATGCGCAGCAGATTGGCGCGCGTGTTTGGATCCGTCTTCATGCCGACCACATGCAGGGTCTCGATAGTCGCAAATTGGATCATATCTGCCACGCGTGAGCTAATGCGGAGCTTGGTCTGGACGCGGTCGGCGGTCTCGGCATTGACGGTGACCACGTCGACGTCGCCGTTGACCAGCATCTCAAAGCAGTCCTCGGGCGATTCGGCCTCGACCCTGGTCATGGTCGTCGGTGTCAGCCCCTTGGCCTCCAAGTCATGCGTGAAATAGCCACGGGGACGACAAATGCGCTTGCCGCGCAGATTGTCGACGGTTTTGACGACATCGAGCAGCTCCGGGCGGGTGTAGAAGCTGATGACGACCTCGTGCATGGCTTCGGAAAAGTGCAGGTTCTCGCATCGCCATAGCGAGGACTTACCGAGCTTGGCCTGTTGGGTGCAATCGGGCTTGTACCAGGGGAATCCCAACTGATAGCAACCCTCGGAGATCAGCGGCTGTAGCTGGGCGCCCCAGTCGCTGATCGCATCGATACGATAGGCCGGCGGATTGTCGCTGGCCTCGAACGCGCGTTTAACGAGCTCGACACTGAAGCCGCCCTCGGGCAGTTTCGAGTCTACATAGGGCTCGTACTCAGCGCCGGTGAGGATCTTCACCGTCGGCTGCTTTTCGCTCCCGGCCTTTTGCAGGGGCTCGAGAGCAATTTTCGGAGGCTGCCTATCGCTGCCTAAACATGGGATATACAGTCGCACACCGACCGGCAGTTGGTCGGGATTCGACAGCACGCCGGGGTTGAACGAGAAGATTGTCTGATAAGCCGTGGCCCGGCCGTAGGCGGCTGCCGCAATCTTCGATAAGGTGTCTCCCCGTTGAACGATATAATAGCTGTCGCATGGAATCTGCTGCGCCGCCAATATCTGCGGGATTAGGGTGGCGGTGACAAGAATCAGGCGAAAAGCCAATAGCATAATGAGTCTCCTAGGCTGCGGGACAGGACGGTCTAGCATGCCCGCTGTGATGGCTGTGACCGGCACCGCGTTAACTGAGTTGAACCAGTAAGGTTCACGCCGGTTCCAGAGATGGGCAGTGTAACCGTAGTAAGCGTCGCGCCTTGCTCGGCGACCGTTATCGTTAAGCAGCAACGACCCAATACCGTACATAAGAATAACCAAATTGCGTTGCCGATACCGGCCCGGATTACGGGATCTCGGTCGAAGTGATGTTCTAGCCGCCTTTCAGGCACCAAGGCATCGAATACCCATCCGCTGTAACCTTTGCTGGTCAATATCCCTTGTCTTGGGCGAAGATATACCCGATCTGTTCTTCCACGTCACGCGGTAATCGCTTGGGGGATCATCAGTTTGACTTATCGGCGGATAACCCTCTCAGTTCAGCGCCGCAGATATCCTGAGGCTGCTCCAGGCAGGTATTCCACTATACGTTTTATCAATACCGCCGGCCCAAATCATCCGGAACGCCGCTACACACCTCCACCGCTGGAGCGTTTCGATCTACAGGAGACGCTGCTGCTGGTCGAGCAACAGAACCACTTCGTGCTGCATCCGCCCCGTCCGACCGGCAAGACCGCCTGTCTATTGGCGCTGCGGAATTATCTGAATTCCAACAATGTGTGCCGCTGCGTGTACAGCAATGTAGAAGTGCGCAGAGCACCTGCGAGGGCGTGGTAGCCGCCATGCAGGCGATGCTGAGGCAATTGGGCAGTTGGGCCGAAGGCGAGTAGGACGGGTTTGTGGCGGCGGCCTGGCCGGCAGTGCTGCAACGCTAGGGCCATCACACCGCTATGTTGGATATGCTGACCCGCTGAGATTGCGCAAGTATTGCGAGAATTGGCGTGGCACAAGATTTTCACTACAGAGACCACAGAGCACACCAAAAATAACCCTATTTTTAAAAACTTGAAGTCTCTATGCCTTCTGTGCTCCATATGGTGAATTACTCTTCGCCTTTGATCCCGAATACTTGCACTAGGTTGGAACATAGGAGCGAGGGGCAGCCCTTTCAAGGTGTTGATACGTGTACGACCGCAACCGCATGATTTTGCGGTGTTTGCTTTCCGACAAGCTGGCAAGCGACTGCGGATGCCTGCGAGCCCTTGACGCTAAGAGACTGATTCATAATGTTGTTTTTACGCACCTTGAAAGGGCTGGAGCGAGGGGAACAAGGAAAAAGCCCAGGCAGCCAACCACAACTGGCCCGTGCAACGGGCAACTGCGGCGGTCTGCTTGATCGGTGAATCCGGCAGGCACGGTCAGGGTCGCCAATGCTTATCCGTTGACCGTCAGGGATCTGTTTGAGCCTGTGCACAACGTCCACCAGGTCGTTCTGGTGCGCCATGACGGTGTCGATGTCCTTGTAGGCGCTCGGGATCTCGTCGATCAAGCCCTTGTCCTTGCGGTACTCTACGCCCTCGGTCTACTGCTTCAGGTTTTTGCGGGTGAAGCGCCTTGTGGCCTCGCCGCGACTCATACGCCAGCCGGCGCCGTGGGAGCAAGAGCATAATGCGCAGGTAGCGCCCTTGCCGCGAACGATGTATGAGCGGTGCGTATTTCGGGCCATCGTGAACGTCCATTCCTTTTCATCGTGACCGATTTCGGGTGTTAGTCCGGAATGGTCGATCACGTTCCCCGGAATGGGTGCTACCTCAAGATAATGTGATTTAACAAGGCTGAGCGCCGAACTCCAGAACTACGCCCAGCGCCCCGTTGATTGCTCGAGTGCGCGTAGGCATAAGATGATCTTGGCCCTCTTATGTTTCCAGCGCATGCCGGCCCCACAGATGCGTTGCTTGACCAGGGTCTTACAGTCAGCCTCGACGACGCTGGAGCCGATCGGGAGGTTGTCGGCCAGATGGCTCGGTTAATCCATGCGCGCACATTGGTTGGTGAAATTAGGTTAGAGCGTCCAGCTCATATCATCTGCGTTTAGCGATCATGTGAATAATATGGCACAAAGACACATTTCAGCTAGGCAGCAACCCTTTCTCCAGGGCCGCATCCGAGCGTTCTGCGGGAACAACAGGGTTGCGTTGTGCTTTCGCTTCGAGGTCTTCATCAAAGAACAGCAAGGGTCGCTACACCTGGCGCATGTGACATTCGACATAGTAAGCGAGCATGCACAGAAAGATATACGTCGGAACCATGTCTCCCAATCGGTGATGAATGAGACGAACCTCGAGATCGACCGTCTCGAGCCGCATCGCTGAAACCACACCTTGCCAATCGATCTCGGCGGCATCGGCCGTCCCTTGCTCAGGGTGCGAGCCAGCAGATTTCGATCATCGGCACTTCCCAGGTATCGCAGCGCAGGGCAGCAGCATATTCCGGCTCGGTACGATTGCGATTGCGGTGCAATAGTGCAACGACGCAGATGCGTCGAATCCGATCCGCGTGGGGCAGCCAATGGTTGGCAGCGCGTCTGGATAGCCGGGCGACGGGATCGCCGTTGGATGTGATCAGCAGTAGTTGGTCGGCCTCGGTCCGCCAGTCGAGCTCGTCGCCGGCATGCAGTTCGGCCAGGTGCCGGTGGATGGGGGCGTCGGCAGGCTGGCGGCCAGCGTATCCGATATCCAGGTCGGCCAGGGTGAGCCGGCAATAACGGCGCTGTATGACTTCGGCCGGGGGCGGCTGGATGATGGGTCGGTCGCATAGCAGCCAGTTGTCTCGATGCGCGGTGGTCGGCGCTCCCGGCGATGAGAACGTCGAGCCATCGGGGACGGTTGCTCGCAATATGGGTAGATGCGGATGATGGCCGCCGGCGATCTCCAGCAGGGTCAAAGTCTGTCGAGCGCGGGTCATGCCGACGTAGAAGATGCGGCGCTCGTCCTCGGCGTTCGTGCTGTTGCTGTCGGGCGCGGCTCGGTTCCAGCCGCCGTCGGCGATGAGCACATGGGGGAATTCCAGGCCCTTGGCGGCATGCAGGGTGGCGAGCAGCACGCCATTGCCGAGCGTGCGCTCGCGGCGCTGCTCGGCCAGGGTCTCCCAACAGAATTCGGCGATCTCGCTGGCTGGCGCGGCCAGGCTGTCGACATGCGGGGCGGGTTCCGCAATGGGGGCGCCGTCTGCATCGGCCGTTGGACCATTGCTCGTATCCCTGGGTACGCCACCCAGCTCGGCTCGCCAGTCGTCGATCAAGTCGGCAAGCAGGTCGCGCCAGGGGCCGGGGTGCGCGGTCTTCATGCGCTCGCATTTTTTCCTTTCTCGGCAATGGGTCAAGTCGCGCTGGGCGGTTTGCACCCCGGGGGATCTTCAGTTCATTTGTGGATAAAACAGTGCCCTACAGTGTTTCTCCCGGGAAAGGCGCGGTGCTGGCGTCCAATTCGCTGGCATCGTTTGTCGGGTCGCCCGCAAGCGGGCTCCTACGGTGCGTGAAGGTCGGCTTGCGGGCGAGGCGCCTTGGCCCCTCTGCGCACGCTGCGTCTCTGCGGTGAATCCTTGGGTTTTTTCAAGGCAGCACCTGCTGAACCGACCTATGGCAACTGTTTGTGCAGTCTCGTCGCCAGCAACGGCTTCAATGGTCCGCCTCGTCTCTGGCGCCGCGATGCGTCCCAGGCCGTTGTAGATACAGTCGAATCAACACCGCCAGCGTGAGGATGGCGACGAGGTTTGCCAGCGAGCCGGCCAGCGAGAGCCCGATGCTGGCCTGGCGCTCCGGCGGCGGCTCGAAGGCCCGGACTGGGGCCGGCAGGCTCGGGTCTAGGCGCTCGACCAGGTCCAACGCATCGCGGAGTCGCGCGACGGTGCCGGCGGCCACCGGCAGGTTCTGTCCGATGGCCGCGGAACCAGGTCCGACTACGCCGACGGCGTCCACCGGATCTGGGCGCGCTGCGGCCAGCACCACCTGGCTGCCGACACTGAGCAGCGGTGAACTTTGGCCCGGGTAGCTGTCGGCCGGAATCGTCACCGGCTGCAAGAACGGAAACGCCAGGCGGTTGCCGCGCTCCTCCCAGCTGTCGATGGCGACGAGCTGTAAGCCGGACAACAGCAGATCAGTGATCAGCGGGTGCCCAATCTCGGCCATGATCAGCAGGCCGTCCAGCTCGGCATCGCGCAATTGCGCGGCTTGGGCGCGGAAGGCGGTGATGCCGGTCGTCGCGCTAGGCACCAGCATCGCCCGGGCGGCATCGATCCCGGCTTCGACAAAGGTTGCGGTGCGCGCCGTAACGCCACTCGCCGGGCCGACGCCGAGCTTCGCCTCCGGCCCCCAGACAGCCCCGGTGTCACCCTCGCGCACCAGTAGGTGCAATACGTCGAATCCCACGGGAACCAGGGCGTTCGCGTTGACGCGCGCTGGTCTGTTGTTGGTTTCTTCGAGGGTGAAGAGTTCGGGTCCGGTGAGCAATGCATAGCGTACCTCGTCGGCCAGCAGAGGTGCCAGCGGATCGGCAACGCGGCTGACTTCGATGTGACGCCCCGGGAAGGCCTTGCGCAACGCCAGCACCACCTCCGCGGCCTGACCAGCGGCCGCGTCCAGGCCGCCGATCGCGATACCGAAGGGCCGGGCCAGGGTACCCTGCGGGGTGCGCGGCAGGGTTGGGTCGAGGAATTTTGCCACCGCATCGAAAGGGTCTGCCCCGAGATTGGTCACTTCAGCCACCAGCGAACGCATGGCTTGCGTGCTCACCCGGTCTTCCAGGGTTGCAAGGGCCTCGGCGATGGCCGGCCGACGCTGGAGCAAGCTGGCGCGGGTCAGCGGGGCGGCGGCATAGGCCGGGAAAAAGCCGCGGTCGTCGGCCAATACGACCAGTTCGAGCTCGCCGATCTGCGCATCGGTCAGGAAACCCACGGCAAGATCGATGTCCCCGTCCAATAATGCGGCATAGAGTTCATCCTTGCCCGCCGCTGAGCTCGGCACCAATAACGACGGTTCGGCGCGTAGCCCATAGCGGCGCACCAGCGCATCATAGCCGTCCAGCGGCCGCGCCCGGAATTCATTGGTCATGCCCATGCGAAGCTGCTGCGGGGCGTTGGCCAGCGCGCTCAGCGTAGCTAGCCCTGCGATGGCGGAGCCGGGGCGTGCGAGAACGACGTAGTCGTTGCTGAAGCCCAGCAATGGGCCGAGGGCTAGGTTGAAGGGTTCGAGCTGCTGCTCCGCTGCGCTGTAGGAGTTCGCCGGATCATGCACCGGCGGATGGCCGGTAAGCATGAGAATCGAGCCGGTGTATTCGACATAGAGATCCAGGTTGCCGGCCAGCAGCGCGCCGATGGCACCCATGCTGCTCTGCGCCGTATCGTCTACCTCGGCGGGGATAGCGTGGGCGCGCAGGGTCTGGACCAAGAGTTGGGCCATGATCTGCTGCTCGGCAAAGTCTTTGGTGCCGACCAGGATCGGACGCTCGATCTCTCCGCAGCCGCTGAGCGTCAGCAGGGCCAGCAGCAGGCAATGGAAACGGTATCGCATGACGATTATCTCCCCTCGGCCGCGGCCGGGCTCTCCTCATCGCGCAAGGTGCGCAGAAAGGCGACGATCTGCAACAGCAACACCAAGGAGAAGGGGATGGCCCCGGTGACAGCCATGGTCTTGGCGATTTCGACGCTGCCGGTCAGCAAGGTGCCGATAGTGATGGCGAGAATGATCAAGGCCCAGATCAGTTTAATGGTCATCGATGGATTCAATGTGCCGTTACTCGACATCATGCTGACGACAAAGGTGCCGCTGTCGGCGCTGGTGATCAGGAAGATGAAGATCAGCAATAATGCCGCTCCGCTCAGCACCTGCGCCAGCGGCAGATAGTCGAACAATGCAAACAATGCCTTGGTAACATCGTCGAACACCAGGTCGGCGAGCCCGCCTCCGCCCTGCAGCTCGATGAAAATGCCGGTGCCGCCGAAGGTGGCGAACCACAACATGGAGAACAAGGATGGAATCAGCACGACACCGAGAATGAACTCGCGGATGGTGCGCCCGCGGCTGATGCGGGCAATGAAGACACCGACGAACGGCCCCCAGGCCAGCCACCAGATCAAATAGGTCAGGGTCCAACCCGCGGTCCAGTCGGTCAGATCTTCAAACGGATAGAGGCGGAGAGACATCGCCGGTAGGCTATTCAGATAATCCCCCAGATTGGTCGTAAAGGTCTCCAGGATGAATCGGGTTGGGCCAACAAAGAGGATAAACAGCATGATGGTCAATGCGACGACCATATTGATGTTCGAGAGTATCTTAATGCCCTGGCCCAGCCCGGTGCTGGCCGAGATGAAGAAGCAAATGGCCAGCACGCAGACGATGGCAATGCTGGCCCAAGGTGTTGGCAACACGCCGGCTACTTCGCCAAGTCCGGCGCGCACCTGCAATGTCCCCATCGCCAGGGATCCGGCAAGACCCAGGATCACGGCGACAACGCCAAGGATATCTGCGGCGGCGGCGATAGGGCCGATTAGTCGACCGCGAAAGGCGCAGCGGATCGGCGTCGAGATCAATCCCGGGGCGTTGCGTCGAAATACGAAATAGGCGATGACGAGCGCGCAGACCGCATAGATCGACCAAGCATGCAGCCCCCAGTGCAGATTGGTGATCACCATGGCCAGACGGGCCGCCTCCGCGGTGCCGCCCTGAATGCCAGGCGGATCGGTGAAATGATAGATCGGCTCCGCCGGCCCCCAGAACAGTAGCCCGGCACCCATGCCGCCGGCGAACAGCATGGCGATCCAGGATAGGGTCGAGAATTCCGGCTCGTCGTCGTCGGCACCGAGTTTGATCTTCCCATAGGAGCTGAAAGCGAGTACCGCACCGAGCACGACAAAGCCGGTGCACAGCATCAGAAAGAACCAGTCCAGCGTCTGGAGCGCAAAACTGGTCGCCGCGTTGGCAGCGCCGGCAAGGGCATCCGGCGCTAACACGCCCCAGATGCCGATCCCACCGCAGATGATCATGGAGATGAAGAATACAGCCCCGAGCGCGGGCCTGGTTTGCGCGGATTCAACCATAACGGATTGTTGGACTTCGCTGGGTCGGGTGACTTTTACGCTGGCCGAATCGCCGCGGTCCTCGGCCTCATCGAGGCAGAGGGCCTTTGTTCAGTTCCGGGCGATGCGGGCAGGGAGTATTTAGAGGACTAGTGTCGGGATCGCTATCGGTCTTGGTATCGGAACTGTGCGCTTGTGAGTTGTAGACCTGCGGTTGCTGCAACTGGGCTCGATGCGCTTGATAAAATGGTTCGATTCATTCACTAAGAACGAACAATTCAGGCTGATCAGGAGCAATGGCCTAGGCTGTCGAAATGTCCTGAGTTTTGATGCCAAACCGATTCCGGGTTTTGGATTGCATCATCGAACGCACTGGGGAAGCCTAATCGGTGTCGGGGTCGCTATCGGAATCGGCATCGAATCCGCTCATCGATCAAAATAGTCAGCTCGATACCAATCCCTCATTCCGACCTTGACACCGACACCGACTAAGCATCCATAAACCGGGAAGCGCTTGTTTTCGTGAGACGGCAGATTTCGACAGCCTAGTAATGGCCTCGATGATTCTCCAATGGCAGACACGAGCGCTAGGATATAGACGCAGGTTGGGCAAAAACTATGGCCTATCCGTGGCTATTCAATCCCGCAAGATCTGCACAGAGCGGTATCTGAAAGATGGCCAAACCAGGCTTGGCACGGCGGTATCGGCGGTTCAGCCGGCGAGGCCTATCGGGCCGCCGCGTGGCACCGTCGGAGGGTAGCGCTCGGTGTAGGCCGCGAGCACCTCAGTCACCTCGCCCTCCATGCGGCTGACGCCGTTATCGATCCAGACGGCGCGGTTGCACAGCCGACGCACTCCCAGCGGGCTGTGGGTGACCAACATCACCGGCCAGATAGTTTAGATCCAGTAGCAGCGGAATCAGCCCGGCGAGCAGGAGTGCGAGACCGGTGATGAGAACCAGTTCCACGAACCAGCCGGCCTACCGGGAGCGCCGGCTTTCCAGCCGGCCCACTGGGAGCGCCGGCTTTCCAGCCGGCCTACCGGGAGCGCCGGCTTTCCAGCCGGCCTACTGGGAACGCCGGCTTTCCAGCCGGCCGAAGCGATCATCACGGCGCTTATGGCCGGCCAGCCGATCGTTCCTCGGACCCGCCGACACTGCCCATCCAGCACGCCCGCTGCGTCAAGATCGTCTTTGGTTCAGGATTCCAGCAAGATGGTCAGCGTCTCCGCCCCATGAAAGAGCGCACCGCAGGCCTGAACGCACGAACCCGCTGTTGGAAATGATCACGGTCGGTCGCGGCGCTGTTACCGCTGTAGCGCAAGCTCAGGTACAGCCCGACAATGGCGTCGACTGGCGTTCGTAGATCGGGTCGCCGGGAAATGACCCGGTCGCGATGTTCAAGCGGACCCTCGTTGACGCGCCGAGCCAAACCCAACGGGCGCAGTTTGTCGAGGAAATGGTGATAGGCACGTTGTATCGGATCATCTGGCCTGCGCTGCCTGGCGAGGTTTAGGCTCAATAACAGCATGATCGCGGCGCCGGCAATCAGCATGATCAGCGCGAGGCCATAGTCGCGCAATGCGCCTAAGCCCAATGCATCGAGCAATCGTTGTTGTTTGTTGCGGGAAAAACCGACCACCCATTGGCGCCAGCCAGTATTCAATGCATCGGCCAGCAGATGCGCCTGATACAACAGATTGCCGAGCATGTCTTGTTGGTCGATCCGAAATCGAACCGGCGCGCCCGCGCCCATGCCCTGCAGGCCTGTGTTCGTGTCGACCCGGGATGGATCGACCGATGCGGTCGGATCGACACGCACCCAACCTCGCTCGTCTAGCCAAACCTCGTTCCAGGCATGGGCATCGGATTGGCGGATCAGATAGTGGCCTGTGATGGGGTTGAATTCCCCGCCCAGATAGCCGAGCACGATGCGAGCGGGTATCCCGGCGATGCGCATCAACAATGCAAAGCTGCCGGCGTAATGTTCGCAAAAGCCGCTCTTGGCGTCGAATAGAAAGGCGTCCATGGGATTGGCGCCAAGCTCTGGCGGCACCAGCGTGTAATAGAACTCGTCCTGATTGAAATGGTCCAGCGCCTGTTGTACGGTTTGCGCTGGGGTCACGCTTGCGCTTTGCCAGCGTTGCACCAGCTCGCGCATGCGCGGCGTGATGTTGTCGGGCAAGGCAGTCGCTGCGGTCTCCTCGGATAGACTGAGCCCCTGGGTTCGATAGTTGGGTGCGGAGGTCATGCGGTAAAAGCGTAAATCGTCCACCGGCTTTGCTGTTATTACCTGAAAATCGTTGGTCATGCGCGCATCGTTAGGGATACGGGTGGGCAGATCCAGGCTGATCAGCCAGTGTTGCTCGGTGGGTTCCAAGGCCACCACATAGTCCAAGGTCTCGCCAATCGGCTGCACCTGTGTTGGCCTGGAACCCTGTGCATTCGCAAACTCGCCGGGCCTGGCCGGAATCCAGCGAACGCCGTTGGTGTGCCAGACGACGATGCCGCGCCAGTACAACTGCTCGGCCGGGATGCCTGGCGGTTGATCGAAGCGCACCCTGAGGGCGTTCTCGCCGGACACCACCAGATCCCGCACCGAACCGGGTTCCAGCCAGTCCTGCAATCCAGAAATCGCAAATTCGTTCTTGATGCCCAGATCCCATAACGGGGCATTCAGGCGGGGAAAGAAGACGAACAATACCAGAGCCAATGGCAAGGCCTGGAGCAGGATGACGCCGGCAACGCGCAATGCGCGCTTGGTCCGCATCCAGAGCGCGAGTCGACCGGCAAGAGGCTTGGAGATATGATTCAAATCGAACAACAGCGCCAGATTGCAGAACAGCAGCAGGGTCATGAACGCGGTGCGCAAAGCCGATTTGTCGAACAGGAACTGCACCACCAGCAGGAAGCCGAATAACAGTAGTAGCACCCGAAGATCGCGCCGTCCGCGCACTTCCAGCAGTTTCAATGCCATCATGGTCAACAGCAATGCGGTGCCGGGACTCTGGCCGGCAATGCCACGGTAGGCATCGAATACATTCAGCCCGCCCAGCAGGGTCAGCAGGACCAGTATTCCGCGTTCAGGGCGCAATCTCGGCCAGCGAATCGTGGCCAACTGTATCGCGAACACGCCCAGGATGAAGCCGCTGACCCTGATGTCGAGTTCCAACAATAGGGGTAGCAAGCAGAGTCCGAGCAACCAGGTGACGCCGAGCAGTTGCCAGTTGTCCGGAGGGGATTCCGGCATGGTTGCCGATTGTTTGCGATGTCGATCAGTCATTGCCGTGGTATTCTGCCAATGCCTTCAAACAGCGATGTTTGTGGCCCTCGCCCCGATCCTGTTCGATCTCCAGACCAGGCAGCCACAGGCCGTAGCTCAAACCGCGCTCATGGGCATCGAGCACCTGTCGAGTCAACAGGCTCAGGCGCACTTCCGGATCGGCGGCCTGCATCTGCCGCCAGTCGATCAGTACACGAACCGCGCGTTTCCCGCCGAATTGCTTGACCACCAGACCGCGCTCGCGCGCCAGGGCTTTCCAATCCACCCGCTTCGGCGAGTCGCCGGGTCGATAGGAGCGTGGGCCGATGTAATCCTCGGCACCGGCGCCGAGTTCACCGCCACCGTGCTGTTCCGATGCATCCGTCCGGCCGGGAGCCGGCGCTTGCGCTGCCGGGGTCGGATACACCAGCACTGTGGCTACCAAAGGCAGGCTGGTCCAGCTGCGGAATAGGCCAAACGGATAGCGGGATTCGAGCTGAATTTGCCCAAGTTCCAGGTAGCCTCGCCTGGATGCGTGCCGGCTTACCTGAACCTGCGCCTGGCCACGTGCCGCCAGATCACAGCATGCACCATCGCATACGCAGATGCCCGATCTCGAGCGGCCCGCAATTTCCTCGATCAGCAGCGGAAAACAAGCCGTCTGGCCGCGAAACACGGCCATACCGTCGCGCGCTGTCACGCGTAGCTTGAGTAAGTGGAACCAGCAATGATGCATGCTCACCAGGGCTGCGGAGATCATCACGAAGGTGATGAACAGGGCCAGGTTGTTTTGATAATTCAATGCGCCAAGCAGCATGGCCAGCAGCACGCTCGCATAGGCCAATCCGGCGCGTGTCGGCAGGATGTACACCCGGCGAGAATTCGGCTCGGCCGTTCTTGTCGGCGGCGTTCGCGCTCCTGCTGTCCGGCCTGGCAACCACCGGCTCCGGGGTGCGTTTTTCGTTTCTCCGACTGGCACGACCATCAGGGTACCGCGACGGAGGTCAGCAGAGACTTGGCGATGTCGGCATGACTGTTCGGGTGCTTTTCGGCAGCACCGATCAGTCGGTGTGCTACCACGCTCGGCAAGACGTGCCGGATGTCCTCGGGCAACAGGTAGTCGCGCCCGTCCATCAATGCCCAGGCCTTGGCGGCGCGCACCAGCGCCAGTCCAGCGCGCGGCGACAGGCCCTGCTGGAAGCGCTCGCTGTTGCGCGTATAGCTCAGTAGAGCATGGCAATAGTCAACGATGTCCGGAGCAATATGCACTCGGTCGGCGGCCTGCTGGGCCGCGATCAGTTCGCTCGGGCCGAGCGCTGGCTCGAGTCCGGCCAGTATTTGCCGGCGATCCGCGCCTGCAAGCAAGGCCTTTTCCTGCTCCGCGGCCGGGTAACCGAGTTCGATGCGCATCAAAAACCGGTCCAACTGGGATTCGGGCAGCGGAAAGGTGCCGATCTGATAATTCGGATTCTGCGTGGCAATGACAAAAAAAGGCTCGGGCAATGGGCGCGTCTCTCCCTCGGCAGTGACCTGGCGTTCTTCCATCGCTTCCAGCAATGCACTTTGCGCTTTGGGTGTTGCCCGATTGATTTCGTCGGCAAGTACGACCTGCGAGAACACCGGACCCGGATGAAACTGAAAGCGCTCGCTGGTGCGGTCGTAAATCGATACGCCGATGACGTCGGCCGGTAACATATCGCTGGTGAATTGCACCCGCGAGTACTGCAGCCCGAGCAATCGCGCGAGCAGATGCGCTAAGGTAGTCTTGCCAACGCCAGGCACGTCCTCGATCAACAGGTGCCCGCGGGCGAGCATGCAGGCAAGCGCCAGGCGCAGTTCATCGGTTTTGCCCAGGATCACGGCGTCCGCGGCTTCGATCACAGCGGACAGCGGATTGGGCGAAATGACCTCGCGTAATTTAGTTAGCATAGGGTTTCCTTGCGGATGGGCCTCGCCTTGCCGATGGAGCGTCCAGGCGGATTGGTTAATCCGACCGGCTCGATTCCAACGGCCGAATCGAATTTGGCAGCGCATCGCTTGGTCGAGGCGAAAACAGCGATCACCCAATGGCTTAACCCATGGGGCTTAGCGTATTATATGGGGTCTACCGAAAAGATTATTGAATCCTGTTAACAAAACGATGTTGGCGAATTGGCACTATGACGTCATCGTGATCGGCGGTGGGCATGCCGGCACCGAGGCAGCCCTTGCCGCGGCGCACCAGGGCGCGCGTACCCTACTGCTCACGCATACCCTCGATACCATCGGCCAGATGAGTTGCAATCCCGCCATTGGCGGCATCGGTAAAGGCCATTTGGTCAAAGAGATCGATGCTCTCGGCGGATTGATGGCGCATGCTGCCGATCGTGCCGGCATTCAGTTTCGCGTGCTGAATCGTCGCAAGGGGCCGGCGGTGCGGGCAACCCGGGCACAAGCCGATCGTATGCTGTATAAGGCCGCGGTGCGCAATGCGCTAGAGCATCAGCCGAATCTGGAATTGTTCCAACAAGCCGTGGACGATTTGATCATCGAATCCAATGCGCACGGCGAGCGGGTCACCGGGGTGCGCACCCAGATGGGCGTGGACTTCCGCGCCCGTGCGGTGGTGCTGACCGTTGGTACATTTCTGGGCGGACGTATTCATATCGGTCTGAGTCACTATCGTGGCGGACGCGCTGGCGATCCGCCATCCATTGCGCTCGCCGAGCGGCTGCGGAAATTACCCTTTACCGTGGCGCGGCTGAAGACGGGCACGCCGCCGCGTATCGATGCGCGCAGTATCGATTATTCCCTGCTTGACGAACAACGCGGCGATGATCCCTTGCCGGTATTTTCCTATCTGGGCTCGCCGCGGGAGCATCCGCGTCAGGTCAGCTGCCATATTGCACGCACCACGGAGCGAACGCACGATATCATTCGTGGCGGCCTGTCGCGCTCGCCCATGTACAGCGGGGTGATCGAGGGCATTGGACCGCGCTATTGTCCGTCCATCGAAGATAAGATCGTGCGCTTCGCCGACAAGACCTCGCATCAGATTTTCATCGAACCGGAAGGTCTGACCAGTACCGAGGTCTATCCCAACGGCATCTCCACCAGCTTGCCCTTCGATGTGCAATATGCGCTGGTGCGCTCGATCCCCGGCTTTGAACAGGCGCATTTGACCCGCCCCGGCTACGCCATCGAGTATGACTTTTTCGATCCGCGCGATCTGTCGCCAACGCTGGAAACAAATTCGGTGCGCGGACTGTTCTTTGCCGGCCAGATCAATGGCACCACCGGCTACGAGGAGGCCGCCGCGCAGGGATTGCTGGCCGGTCTGAATGCCGCACGCATGGTGCGGGAACTCGAGCCCTGGGCGCCGCGCCGCGACCAGGCCTACCTTGGTGTGCTGGTGGACGATCTGATCACCCGCGGCACCAATGAGCCTTATCGCATGTTCACCAGCCGCGCCGAATATCGGCTATTGCTGCGCGAGGACAATGCCGATCTGCGCCTGACCGAGATCGGCCGGGATCTGGGTCTCGTCGATGATCAACGCTGGCAACGGTTCGAGCTCAAGCGCGAGGCGATCGAGCAGGAAACCCAGCGTCTGCGCGGCTGCCTGGTGCGGCCGGATACCCCGGCCGCGGCCTATATCGAGCAGACCACCGGCGAGCCGATTCGCCGTCAGACGCGGGCACTGGAATTGCTTGCGCGGCCGGGTATTTCCTATCACAATCTGATGGCGACGCCAGGCATCGGTCCGGGCTTCGCGGCGCAGGCCGAGCCAGCGCAAGCGCGACCGGCAAGCGAGTCGACGCCAGCAGCAGATTGTCTCGAGGACGCCGCAGCCATTGCCGAACAAGTGGAGATACAGGCCAAATACGCCGGCTATGTCGATCGCCAACGCAATGAGATCGAACGCCAGCTCGGACATGAGACGCGCGCATTGCCAGCGGACTTCGACTACAGCAACGTCCGCGGTCTATCGGCCGAGGTGATGGAAAAGTTCCAGCGTGTACGCCCGGCAACCCTGGGTCAGGCATCGCGCATCCCCGGCGTTACTCCGGCTGCGGTCTCCCTATTACTGATTCATCTCAAACGGTTGAGCGCCTGATGTCGATGCCGAGGCCAGGCCAACAGCAAAACCCGAGTCGAAGTCGAGATGAGAACACCGAGTTGACGACGCTGGAGCGGGATCGGATCGCGTTGCGGCATCGTCTCGACCAGGGACTTGCCGCGATGAGCGACGCATCCGACTCTGGCCCGCCTGGACTCACGGAAGATGACCGCGAGCGGCTGATCGACTTTTTGCTTCTGCTCGCCCGCTGGAACCGCGTTTACAATCTGACCGCGGTGCGTGAGCCGCTCGACATGGTTGCGCGCCATCTGCTCGACAGCCTGTCCGTACTACCCTGGATCAGGCGCGGACCGATCCTGGATGTTGGTACCGGCGCCGGGTTGCCGGGCATACCCCTGGCGCTTGCAAGGCCGGATCTATGCTTTACATTGCTCGACAGCAATGGCAAGAAGACCCGTTTTGTGCATCAGGCGGTGCTGGAGCTCGGGCTCGACAACATCGAGGTCGTGCACAGCCGCGTGCAGGCGTACCGGCCGGGGCCGAAATTCGGTACCATTGTCGCCCGTGCAGTCAGCAGCCTTTCGGAACTGATCGGCGGCTGCGCTCACTTGGCTGCCGCCGATGCGCATCTCCTCGCCCTCAAGGGGCGAGTCCCGCGGCAGGAAATTTCGGATCTTGCGGATGCAACGGGGCCGACGGCGGCGGCCATCGGCGATCTGCCCGCTACTCCGATCAGGCTCCACCCGCTGTGCGTGCCCTTGCTCGACGGCGAGCGCCACCTGGTCGAAATTCCATTTTATCCAAAGGCCCATGGCTAGAATCATCGCGATCGCAAACCAAAAAGGCGGTGTCGGCAAGACCACCACCGCCGTCAATCTGACTGCATCGCTGGCGGCATTGAAACGCAGCGTCCTATTGGTGGATCTGGACCCCCAGGGCAATGCGACCATGGGCGTGGGCGTGGACAAGAGTGCACTGGAAATCACCGGCTGCGATATGTTGGTCAATGGCGTCGCATTCGGCGATTGCGTACTGCGCGTCGATGAGCCAGCGCCGGGTTTCGATCTGCTGCCATCGAACAGCGATATGACGGCCGCCGAGGTCGGGCTGATGTCCGCAGCCAAGCGTGAGCGCAGTCTGGCCGATGCCCTGGCAACAGTCGCAGATCGCTATGAGATCATCTTGATCGATTGTCCTCCGTCACTGAACATGCTGACCGTGAATGCGCTGGTTGCAGCGGACGGAGTGATGATCCCGATCCAATGCGAGTATTACGCGCTGGAGGGACTGTCGGCCTTGTTGAACACGGTCGATCAAATTCGCTCCAGCCGCAACGCGCGGCTACGCGTCGAAGGCATTTTGCGTACCATGCACGATCCACGCAACAATCTGGCCAACCAAGTCTCCACCCAACTGGTGACGCATTTCAGCACCCAGGTCTATCGCACCATTATTCCACGCAACGTGCGCTTGGCCGAGGCACCTAGCCACGGTCTGCCCGCGTTGTTGTACGATCGCAGCTCGCGGGGTGCGGTCGCCTATCAGGCGCTGGCCAGCGAACTGCTGCGCCGGCGCGAACGGACGCCGGATGCCGCATGAAATACGCGCTTCGTATCGCAGAGGACGAATCCAACATGAGCAGCGCTAAAAAAAGAGGATTGGGCCGCGGCCTGGACGCGTTGCTGGGCAGTGCGCGGGATGTCAGCGACGGGCAGGGCGGCGCGCTTGCCG
Source organism: Thiohalocapsa sp. PB-PSB1 (assembly GCA_016745215.1). GTDB lineage: Bacteria > Pseudomonadota > Gammaproteobacteria > Chromatiales > Chromatiaceae > Thiohalocapsa. Next base: position 5,987,931 of record CP050890.1, on the reverse strand, counting down.
ACGTTGCTGGAGCGCCGGGCACGCGCGCCAATGAAACCAGCCGCCGACTCCCGATCAGCAGCATCGACCGCGGACGTTACCAACCGCGCCGAGACTTCGATCCCGATAGCCTACGCGAACTCGCCGATTCAATTGCCGCCCAGGGGGTTATTCAACCGATCATCGTACGCCCGGTGGCCAATGAACGCTATGAAATCGTTGCTGGGGAACGCCGCTGGCGTGCCTGCCAGAAGATCGGTTTGGACGAGATTCCGGTAGTCATTCGGGTTGTGGACGAACAGACCGCGCTCGCCATCGCGTTGATCGAAAATATCCAGCGCGATGACCTTGCTCCACTGGAGGAGGCCGGCGCGCTGCTGAGATTGCTTGAAGAATACGGCCTGACCCATCAGCAGGTGGCCGAGACGGTCGGCAAGTCGCGCACCACTGTCACCAATCTGCTGCGGCTGTTGGAGCTGGAAGACGAGGTCAAGTCGCTGCTTGATGACGGCCGCCTGGAGATGGGCCATGCGCGCGCACTGCTCGGGCTCAAAGGTTCGACGCAGGCGCTGGCCGCTCGTCAAGTGGTCGCCCGTGGATTATCGGTGCGCGAGACGGAAAAGCTGGTGCGTCGATTGCAGGCAGAGGGCGTGGACGCGACCACGGAGAGCAAGCCCGGGGAAGATCCCAACATCCGCCGCCTGCAGGACGATCTCACCGAGCGTCTCGGCGCCCGCGTTGCGATCCAGCACGGAGCCAAAGGCACAGGTAAGCTGGTCATCGCCTACAATAGTCTGGATGAACTCGACGGCATCCTAGAACATATCAATTAGCAACATATCAATTAGCAACAATTCAGAAATAACGTGAACATGTCAACTCGTTCTTGTTATCGTTGTCGTTGTCGTTGTCGTTGTCGTAATCGAATACAAAATGCAATTCGGACATGAGCAACTCGGTGTTCTTAGGGTGTCGATCCAGTACGTGGCTTGGGCGTACAAGGTGGCCAAGCGTCTGAACGGCATCGATCGCCATGCTCGGGACCAGTTGGCTGCGCGCCTCGCCGTCGATTCCTCTGATTATCGCCGAAGGCAACGGCAAGGGAACCAATGCTGATCGGCGCCGCTATGTCGAGATTGCGCGTGGTTCGGCGTTGGAATGCGCATCGATTCTGGACTGCCTGAAAGCCTATGAAGTGCTGACTGTTGCTCAAGACAAGCAAGGCAAGACGATGTTGATTCGGATCGTCTCCATGCTCACACAACTCGGGCGGAGAGATCACGAGATTCGAGAGACTTCTGTGTTCTATGGCGATTACGATTACGACAACGACAACGACAACGACAAAGACAACGAAAGCAACGACAGCGGCAGCGAATCCTAGTCGCGCTATGGAGTTGTTTAACTTGTTAGTGAACCGTTACTTAGCAACATATCGACTAGTGCCTCGGTGCAGATGTTCCAAGACAGTCTCCGGTCGTTGTCGTTGTCGTAATCGTAGTCGTTATCGAGCATTCGGCTAAGACGATTATGACAACGACAACGACAACGACAACGAACCGCCTCGGGATTTCTGTACCGCTCCACTAGTAGCGGTTCATGAATAACCTATACCACGCTATCCAGACATCGGCGGAGTGTAATCGGGGTCGGGGTCGCTATCGGAATCGGAATCGAGAGAGAAAACGCCCTATGCCATTCGGTCACGAGAAGCTCGACGTAGAGCGTGCGGCCATCGAGTCTGTCGGCTGGGCCATAGCGCGACTGCGAGCATCTGATAAGGACAGCGTAACGCGAAGGATCAACTGCTGTGCGCATCGTAGGTGCGGGCCTTGATCGTAAGTCCGTCCACCGCTGTGGGAGCGCCGTCCTCGGCGCGACGGGCGCCCAGTCGCGGCGAGGACGCCGCTCCCACCGGGCTACGGCTCTGGACGGGTTTATGATCAAGGCCACCGTTGTCATCATCGAGTCCATTCGGCGCAACGACCAGGAAGTACATGCACAAGCCGCGAAACCCTTCGAACATTGGCATGGTTTGCTGCAGTGAAACATCGAATATTTCGATGCTTTGGTCGCACTAAATAGGCTTTGGTGTAGAATCGGGAACGCTTTGATATACCGCTTAGCGTGACCTAACGCCAAAGACAAAATGGTTTTTTTCAACTTTCGCCCGAAATACCAGGCGTCGACAAAACCGTACTGAAGCCGTTGGCAACAACCGACGACGAGCTGGGTCGGATTTGACCATGCGTTTTTGCGACGCGTATACTCGCGGCCTTTGCAGGAGAGGTCTGATTCAGACACACTCGGATTCAGTTGGTCCAGCCAACAAGGCACAGTTGAAGCGATTGCTGCAATGGCAGGTCGCCTTCGGCATGGGTGCCGTGCTGATTGCCCTTCCGTTCGGCATTCCGGCCCTGGTCTCTGCGGCAATCGGTGCCGGTGTCTGTCTGCTCGCCAATTGGGTATTTGCCTTGAGGGTTTTCCGGAAATACCGCGCACAACAACCCGGTGAGCTAGTCATGCAGATCTATGGCGCCGAGATCATCAAGATCGTGCTGATTCTCGGGCTGTTCAGTGTTGCCTTCGCTACCATCGAAGACCTGAACTTGCCAGCCCTGCTCGGTACCTATTTTGCGGTGCAGGTTCTGCCTGCACTGTTCGCTTCAAGGCCGGACCCAGGTCCGACAAACTGAGATACTCATTGATGGCTTCTGAATCGCTGACCGCACAGGAATACATCCAGCACCATCTGACCAATCTAACCCTGGGTTGGCATCCGCATGAGGGCTTGATCATCGCCCACGATGCGCAGGAGGCCTCCGAGATGGGATTCTGGGCATTGCATATGGATAGCATGCTTTGGTCGATCGGCCTCGGCTATCTGATCTATCGATTTTTCCTCAAGGTGGCGACCAACGCTACCGCTGGCGTGCCAGGCCCGGCGCAAAACTTTTTGGAATGGATTATCGATTTCGTCAATGAAAACGTACGCGGCTCCTTCAGCGGCAAAAACGACCTGGTTGCTCCGTTGGCGCTGACCATTTTCGCCTGGGTATTCATGATGAACCTGATGGACCTGGTTCCGGTGGATCTGATTCCCTGGGCCTTTGGTCATTTCATGGGGCTGTTCGGTGCTGATCCGCATCATATCCATATGCGCGTTGTACCGACCACCGATCCGAACATCACCTTTGGCATGTCATTGACGGTTTTCGCCCTGACGCTGTACTACAGCTTCAAAGTGAAAGGAGTGAACGGCTTCGTCGGCGAACTCACCCTGCAACCCTTCGGCAAGTTCGGCATGCCGGCGAACCTGCTGTTGGAGGGCATCAACCTGCTGTCAAAGCCTCTTTCGCTATCATTGCGACTGTTCGGAAACATGTATGCCGGTGAGATGATCTTCATCCTCATCGCGTTGACCTATGGTCACAGTCTCATTCTTGCCGGCTCCGGCATATTACTGCAACTGGCTTGGGCGATCTTTCACATTCTGATCATTACGTTACAAGCCTTCATCTTCATGGTGTTGACCATCGTCTACCTCGACATGGCCCACCAGACGCATCACTAAATCGTCATTCACTCTGCTCAACTCAATTCAATCCCGAGGGGAAACCAATGGAAATTGCACAAGCTCTGATCATCGTCGCGGCCGGCCTGATGCTCGGTCTGGGTGCCATCGGCGCAGGCGTTGGCATCGGCGTTCTCGGCGGTCGTTTCCTGGAAGGTGCCGCGCGCCAGCCAGAGCTGATCCCGATGCTGCGGACGCAATTTTTCATCGTCATGGGTCTGACCGACGCGTTGCCGGTCATCGCCATCGCGATGGGGCTCTATGCAATGTTTGCCCTGTAAAGGACCCCGGTGACGGACTCCCGGACAGACGCTCGATAACGGGCTCCCGGCTCGACGAGAAGTCCCGGACGACCAGAACCGACTCGCTCGTCCCCCACAGAGGCATACGGATGAATATCAACATTACCCTAGTAACCCAGATGATCGCCTTCGCGGTGTTCGTCGGATTCTGCATGCGCTACGTCTGGCCGCCGATCACAAAGGCCCTTGAAGAACGGACGAGTAAAATTGCAGAGGGCCTGGCAGCCGCCGAGCGTGGTCAGCAAGAGCAAAAGCTCGGCGAACAGCGCGCGCTGGATGCCATGCGCGAGGCCAAGAGCAATGCGGCTGACATCGTTGCCCAGGCGCAAAAGCGCTACAACGACATTCTCGACGAGGCCAAACAGGAGGCCCAGGCCGAGGCCGATCGCATCCGCACCGCCGCCCACGCCGAGATCGAACAGGAGACCAACCGGGCGCGCGAGGAACTGCGCGAGCGCATGGCCGTGCTAGCCGTTGCTGCCGCCGAGAAGATCCTGCAAAAGGAGATCAACGCGGACGCCCACAAGGCGATCGTCGAATCGTTCGCCAAACAAATCTAGGGCATATTAATGGCCGGAGACAGTACAACGATCGCGCGGCCATACGCCGAGGCCGCATTCGAAGTCGCAACAGAGCATAAGGCGCTGGAATCCTGGTCCGATGCCCTCGGCGATCTTGCCGCCATCGTGACCGACCCATTGCTCGCCGAACAGATCGGCAACCCGAACGTTCCAGGCGAGACGCTGCGAGAATTAATCTTCGGCGTTGTCGGAGATGGGCTCAGTAAAGAAGTGCAGGCGTTGGTCTGGCTGCTCGCGGAAAACAAGCGCCTGATCCTATTGCCGGACATCTCACGCCTGTTCGACCAGATGAAGACCGCCGCCGAGGGCTTGCGACATATTCAGATTCGCAGCGCCTTTCCGGTCGACGACACCGAGCAGACCGAACTTGCGACCACGCTCAAGGCTCATTTCGGCTCCGAGATCGAACTCAGCGTCGAAACCGACGCCGATTTGATCGGCGGCATCATCATACGTGCCGGCGACGTGGTGATCGACGGCTCCGTTCGCGGCAAGCTCGACCAGCTGTCCAACGAACTGCAATTCTGATTCTTACCGGAACACCGCCATGAACCTGAACCCCTCTGAGATCAGCGATCTGATCAAACAAAAGATCGAACAGTTCGATCTGAAGACCGAAGCTCGCGCCGAGGGCACCATCGTCAGTCTGACCGACGGTATTGTGCGCATCTATGGCCTTTCGGATGCCCAGTATTACGAAATGCTGGAGTTCCCGAATAACACCTTCGGTCTGGCGCTGAACCTGGAGCGCGATTCAGTCGGCGCCGTGATCCTCGGCGATTACACCCATCTGACGGAAGGTGATTGGGTACGTTGCACGGGTCGCGTGCTCGAGGTACCCGTGGGCGAAGGTCTGCTCGGCCGCGTCGTCGACTCCCTCGGCGCACCGCTGGACGGCAAAGGACCGGTGGAGGCCACCGGGTCATCACCCATCGAGAAAATCGCCCCTGGTGTCATCTCGCGTCAGTCCGTGGATCAGCCAATGCAAACCGGCCTGAAGGCCATTGATGCCATGGTGCCGATCGGGCGCGGTCAGCGCGAGCTGATCATCGGCGACCGCCAGACCGGAAAGACCGCGGTGGCGGTCGATGCGATCATCAATCAAAAGGGCACTGGCGTTAAGTGCATCTATGTGGCGATCGGACAAAAGAACTCATCCGTGGTATCGGTCCAGCGCAAGCTGGAAGAGCATGGCGCAATGGCGCATACCATCATTGTGCATGCCGGTGCATCGGACTCCGCGGCAATGCAATACATCGCCCCGTACGCCGGCTGCGCGATGGGCGAGTACTTCCGCGATAAAGGCGAAGATGCGCTGATCATCTACGACGATCTGACCAAGCAAGCCTGGGCCTATCGTCAGGTCTCGTTGCTGCTGCGCCGTCCGCCGGGCCGCGAGGCCTATCCCGGCGATGTGTTTTATCTGCATTCACGCCTGTTGGAGCGAGCCGCCCGCGTCAATGCAAACTATGTGGAGAAGGCCACCGATGGCGCCGTCACCGGTAAAACCGGCTCCTTGACCGCATTGCCCATCATCGAGACCCAGGCTGGCGACGTGTCCGCCTTTGTTCCGACCAACGTCATTTCCATCACCGACGGCCAGATCTTCCTCGAGACCGACCTATTCAACGCTGGCATCCGCCCGGCGATCAACGCCGGTCTATCCGTCAGCCGTGTTGGTGGTGCTGCCCAGACCAAAATCATCAAAAAGCTCGGTGGCGGCATCCGTTTGGCGCTGGCCCAGTTTCGTGAATTGGCGGCCTTCTCCCAGTTTGCATCCGATCTGGACGAGTCGACACGCAAGCAGCTGGCCCGCGGAGAACGTGTTACCGAATTGATGAAACAGTTTCAATATTCACCTCTGAGCGTGGCGCAGATGGGCGTCAGCCTGTTTGCCGCAAACGAGGGTTATCTCGATGATGTCGAGGTCAAAAAGGTAGTGGATTTCGAACGCGCGTTGCAGGGCTACATGAACAGCAGCCAAAAAGAGCTGCTGGACAAGATCGATGCCAAAGGCGACTACAGCGAAGAGATTCAACAGGGACTGCATGCCGCCATCAAGGACTTCAAGGCAACCAATACCTGGTGATGACAGATGACTCGCCGGTATGGCCGGCGAATTTCCCCGAATCATTGTGATCCGACATCGCCCACTTACCGCCGCTGGCATCAGCAATTCCCTGGTGCCGGACTGGCCAGTGCATACCGCCTTCGGAGCTGACTAAATGGCAGGCGCCAAAGAGATTCGCACCAAGATCGCGAGCATCAAGAGCACGCAAAAGATCACGGGCGCCATGGAAATGGTGGCCGCTTCCAAAATGCGCAGGGCGCAGGATCGCATGAACGCCTCGCGACCCTATGCCGAAAAGATGCTGCAGGTTATCCAGCATCTGGCCAAGGCATCCCCGGAATATCGACATAGTTTCTTGGCCGAGCAGCGCCCAATCAAGTATTTGGGCTACATCGTCGTTTCCTCGGACCGGGGTCTGTGCGGCGGCCTGAACAGCAACCTATTCCGCAAACTGGTGCAGGACGTGCGGCAAAAGCGTGATCAGGGCATCGAGCCCAAGTTTGTCACCATCGGCAGCAAGGCACTTGGCTTTTTCAAGCGCTTTGGCGGCCAGGTGGAGGCGCAGGTCACACACCTTGGTGACAAGCCGCATATCGAGGACTTGATCGGCACGGTCAAGGTGATGATGAGCGCATTCGAAAAAGGCGAGGTGGATGCGGTCCACATCGCCTACAACGAGTTCATTAACACCATGACGCAAAAGCCGATCATTCGCCAACTCGTGCCATTGAAAACCGAGGATGATGCACCCGTCGGACCGATCTGGGATTACATCTACGAGCCGGACGCCCGCATCGTGCTGGATAACCTGCTGCTGCGTTACATCGAGTCGCTGGTCTACCAGGCAGTGGTCGAGAACGGCGCTTGCGAGCAAGCAGCCAGGATGGTGGCCATGAAATCCGCGTCGGACAATGCCGGCAATCTGATCGACGAGCTGCAATTGGTCTACAACAAGGCACGCCAGGCGGCGATCACCCAGGAAATCTCCGAGATCGTCAGCGGTGCGGCAGCGGTCTGATCAGCAGCTCCGACTCTCTCCGCGGGGGCTGACAATCCCCTGGTCCAAGATTCAATTTAAACATCCTTTCGAACAGCCGCGAGGCAGATGATGAGGAAACAGCTATGAGTTCCGGTAAGGTGGTGGAAATTATCGGCGCCGTCGTCGACGTACAATTCCCGCGCGGCGAGATACCAAAGGTCTACGATGCCCTCAAGATTGACGCCACCGGTCTAACCCTGGAGGTGGAGCAGCAGCTTGGGGACGGCATCGTGCGCACCATTGCCATGGGCACCACCGACGGCCTCAAACGCGGTCTTGACGTGGACAACACCGGCTCGCCAATCAAGGTGCCGGTGGGCACGCCGACCCTGGGCCGCATCATGGACGTACTCGGTAACCCGATTGACGAAAAAGGCGACATCGGCCATGAAGAATCCTGGGCAATCCATCGCGGTGCACCCAAATTCGAGGAACAGGCCAGCTCCACGTCGATTCTGGAAACCGGCATCAAGGTCGTCGACCTGATCATGCCCATCGCCAAGGGTGGCAAGGTGGGTCTGTTTGGAGGTGCGGGCGTCGGCAAGACCGTGACATTAATGGAATTGATCCGCAACATCGCCGTCGAGCACTCCGGTTACTCGGTGTTTGCCGGCGTCGGTGAGCGCACCCGCGAGGGCAACGACTTCTATCACGAAATGACGGAGTCGAACGTCCTGGACAAGGTCGCGCTGGTCTATGGCCAGATGAACGAGCCCCCGGGCAATCGCCTGCGTGTGGCGCTGACCGGTCTGACTATGGCCGAATATTTCCGTGAGGAAGGTCGCGACGTATTGATGTTCATCGATAACATCTACCGCTACACATTGGCCGGCACCGAGGTCTCCGCATTGCTCGGACGCATGCCATCCGCGGTTGGCTATCAGCCGACCCTGGCCTCTGAAATGGGCGCCTTGCAGGAACGCATTACGTCCACGCACACAGGATCGATCACCTCCTTCCAGGCCGTGTATGTGCCTGCTGACGACCTGACCGATCCGTCTCCGGCCACCACCTTTGCGCATTTGGACGCAACCCTGGTATTGTCGCGTCAGATTGCCGAACTGGGCATCTACCCAGCCGTAGATCCGCTGGATTCCACCAGTCGAATTCTTGACCCCAACGTGGTCGGACAGGAACACTACGACACTGCCCGCGCGGTCCAGGGCACCTTGCAGCGCTACAAGGAACTCAAGGACATCATCGCCATTCTGGGTATGGACGAACTCTCGGAAGAGGACAAATTGATCGTAGCGCGCGCACGTAAGATCCAGCGTTTTCTGTCACAGCCGTTCTTTGTTGCGGAAGTGTTCACCGGCGCATCCGGTAAATACGTGTCGCTGAAAGACACCATCGGCGGTTTCCAGGCCATTGTCGATGGTGACCACGACGCTCTGCCCGAGCAGGCTTTCTACATGGTCGGCTCGATCGACGAAGCAGTCGCCAAGGCTGAAACAATGTAATACCGGCCCTTTGGGGCGCCGTTGCTTGGCGTCCCGAAAAACCTCGATGAATCCAACTATCCATTCATTGACATCCCGAGAAAGCCCATGGGCGTTATAACCAACTTTCCGTTGTCGTCCGCAGGCGCAGGTTTGGCACAGATCCCCAGCAAACGGAGTCCAATCCCATGGCAATGACCGTACATGTCGACATCGTCAGCGCCGAGGGTGCGATCCACTCCGGCCTTGCCGAGATGGTCTTCGCCCCAGGCAAGATGGGTGAACTCGGCATCGCGCCGCGTCACTCGCCGCTGATCACGCAGCTGAAACCCGGCGATGTTCGGGTGCAGGCCAAGCAAGGCGAAATGATGCATTTCTACGTGTCTGGCGGCATGCTCGAGGTACAGCCAGACGTGGTCACCGTGCTGGCGGACACCGCGATTCGCGCCGAAAACATCGATGAAGCGCAAGCATTGGAAGCCAAGCGTCGCGCCGAGGATGCGCTGGCCGGTCAGACCGCCGAGTTCGAATATGCCAAAGCACAAGCCGAACTGGCGGAGGCGGTCGCACAGCTGAGAGCGATCGAAAAATTACGCAAGATGAAGGCTGGTTGATCCGCTTGTTGAACTGTCCGAAGCGATGCGTATTTGGAAAAGACGCCAACGGTCCAGAAACACACCGGATCGGGTTACATCCAAACTCACACTAATCCGGCTTCAAGCGCGCTGTCGATCAGCCCATCGAACCCATGGCGCCCGCATTTATGCCCGGCAATGGCGTTGGCATGGGCCAGCAACATCGGCAGGGGGAAGCCACGCAGCCGAGCATCGATCACCGCTGCGTTGAAGACATCGCCGGCACCCAGCGTGTCAATCACTCGCGCTGGACGCCGCGCCGGTGCAAACAGAACCTCTCCGTCACGCGCCAGGCCATAGGCGCCCGCGGAACCCCAGGGCAGCAGGCATAGACCGGCGTTACTGACGGCCATCAGCTGGTGCAGAAAGGCTTCAGGTCCGGGATGTCGATCCGCTGACGGGGTCGCCTCGGCGAAAGCGCGAGAGAAGATCAACAGGTCGGGTCCATGAAACAGCCTGTCGATGCCTTCCCGAGACTTTTCGATCTCGACCGAGATCGGCAATTCAGGCCGTTCCCGACGCACGCGATCAATCATCTGCGCGGTCTCATCCGGGGCACGGCCTTCAAAATGAATCCAGTCCAACTCGCCCAGCGCAACGCCATCGAAATCCCGCGCGCTGAACTCCCGCAGGTCGCGATGATGGATAATCGTGCGGCTGCCAGTGGCGCGGCTGACGGCGATGTAGGATGTCGGCATATGCGCTCCAGGTACAGTGACGGCTGGTTCGCGGTCGATGCCGCGGCGGTCAAGATCGTCGCGGACGAAGTCGCTGCCCGCGTCGTCGGCCAATGTGCCGGCCCAGGTGCAGCGATGTCCGAATTGGCACAACACCGCCAGGCTGTTGGCGGCATTACCGCCGCGAACGATACGCTGCTCAAGGGCGCGAACCTCGGCATCTTCCATTGGATACTCGGCCACCAGATTGACAATATCGAGCGCAGCAACACCGACACCGAGCACTCGGCTGGACCGCCCATTTCCCACGTGCGACGGCTGTTTGGATAGATCAGAAGACATCGTTCAGCGCATCCACTGCCGGGCGTTGATTGTCTCGGGTATTCATAAAGCAAGCTCCTGATGTTTCGGCGAGTCTTCGGCTCAACAGCAAACCGCCCAGCAGCGGGAAAAGCAAGGATTCAACAACAAGCGGTATACCGTCATTGAACCAGAACAAACCCAGAGCGATTATCGCCGCGGGCCACACACAAACAGCAGAAGCCGCGGCGGAGGTCATCGCCGCTGGCGGCAATGCCTTCGATGGTGCGGTCGCGGCGCTGGCCACGGCCTGTGTTGCAGAACCGGTATTGGCGTCACTTGGCGGTGGCGGATTCTTACATGCCCGACCGGCCGCCGGCGCGCCCCTGATCTACGATTTCTTCACTCAGACCCCGCGTGTCAAGGCATCGACGCAAGCATTGGATTTCTATCCAATCCAGGTCGACTTTGGCGATACGGTACAGGAATTTCATATCGGCATGGGCTCAATTGCAACACCGGGCGTTATTGCCGGTCTGTTCAGAGTGCAGAATGAATTGTGCCGGCTATCGCCGGCGCGGCTGTTGGAGCCAGCGCGTCGATTGGCCGAGCGCGGCGTTGTGGTGAATTCTTTTCAGCATCGCATCGCCGCCATCGTCGAGCCGATTCTGCGCGCAAATCCACGCGTGTTTGCATTGCATGCTTCCGCTCGAGATCCGCAACGGCTGGCCGATGTTGGCGAATGCCTGCGCCAACCGGAATCAGCGGATGCATTGTCGCAGTTGGCGACCCAGGGTCCAGGCCTGCTCTACGGACAAGCCATGCATGGCAGTCACGGCCAAGCATCCAACAACGCAGCGAACGGGTGCTCTGCAATCGGCCTCTGGGGCGAACAACTGGTTGCGGACTCTGTCGCACAAGGCGGCCATCTGAGCGTTGCGGACCTGGCCGGCTATACTGTCGAACTTCGCGAGCCGCTGATTGGCGATTATCGCGGCGCCAAGCTGTACCTGAACCCTCCGCCCTCGTTGGGAGGACTGCTGATCCGTCTAACCCTGGATCTGTTATCTCGACAACGGATCGAAGGCTTGCATTTCGGCAGCGCGGCACACCGTCATCTGCTCGCAACAGCGATGCATTTGACCCAGGAGTTGCGAACGGCAACCCAAGCCGACGACACCGGGTTTGACCCTAGGTTACTGGCCCAGTATCGATCCCTGATGCACGATACCAAATTGTTTCGGCGCGGCACCACCCAGATCAGCATTGCCGATACCGACGGCAATCTGGCCAGCCTAACCCTGTCCAACGGCGAGGGTGCCGGCTATCTGCTGCCCGGCACCGGCATCGTCATGAACAACATGCTTGGCGAAGAAGACTTGAACCCAACCGGCTTTCACCAGTGGATCACGAATCGGCGCATCGGCTCGATGATGTGCCCGACTCTGGTGCAGCATGTCGATGGTGGCTGGAGCGTGCTCGGCTCCAGTGGCTCGAACCGAATCCGCAGCGCAATCTTGCAGGTATTGAGCAATCTGATCGATTTGCATATGCCGCTGGCCGAGGCGGTGGACGCGGCGCGTATCCATTACGAGAACGGCCTGCTGAATCTGGAGCCGCCCTGCGACAATCAGGTGATCGAAGCCTTGCAAAGCCGTTGGCCGAACATCCTCGCCTGGAGCGGCCCCAGCGTCTTCTTCGGTGGTGCCCACGCTGTTGCAATCGCCGCGGACGGTTCGCTGAGCGGTGCCGGGGATGGGCGACGGGGCGGCGTGGTGCGCAGGGTATGACGACGCGGCGCATTGATTGGACCTGCGCAGAGGGTGTCCGGCGCAATGACGGGTTTGTGCAGCTGCACGGTCGGCAAGATCGTAACCCTGATCCCGATCTCGAGTTGGATACAGGCACAACAGGCAATCTATACCGGTTTTCCCTGGCAATTTTGCCCATTTTTTGCTATAAAACAATGATATAAAAGACTTTTATTGGTTTTTAATTTTTCATTTTGTAGCCATGCAAATGCACTTCGACGCTTGCAACATCATGCTGAACAAGGCGATAATTAGCCATGCACCGGTTCAGCACTGCTTTGCACTTTAAAATCAATAAATTACTTAGATTACTTAGACACCAGTGCTCGCTGTAGCCATTCACGTGAAATTCTGGACCGGGGCTTAAGCCAGTTAGATCAATGGGTTACGTGAATCTTGGCCAGGAAGATGCGTCTATAGTCACTCAACATGATAACCAGATATGCCCTTTTGTTTTTGGTGTATGAGTGCTGGCCTAAACGAAAGGGACAGTTCTGATGTCACGTGAGAGGGCTATAGCGAGTGCCACGCCCAAGCCTTGGCAACGGGCTTGGGCGTAGAGTTTAAAGGGGGGTTAGCCTGGGCTGTCGAAATCTGCCGTCTTACTAAACCAAGTGCTTCCCGGTTTATGGATGCTTAGTCGGTGTCGGTGTCAAGGTCGGAATGAGGGATTGCTATCCGAGCTGGCTGCTTTGATCGATGAGCGGATTCGATTCCGATTCCGATAGCGACCCCGACCCCGACCCCGATTAGGCTTCCCCAGTGCGTTCGATGTTGCAATCAAAGACCCGGAATCGGTTTGGCATCAAAACTCAGGACATTTCGACAGCCTAGTGGAGCGGTACAGAAATCCCGAGGCGGTTCGTTGTCGTTGTCGTAATCGTAGTCGTTATCGAGCATTCGGCTAAGACGATTATGACAACGACAACGACAACGATAACGACCGAAGACTGTCTTGGAACATCTGCACCGAGGCACTAGGGTTAGCCCATTCGGCGCTGGCATCAACCAGCCAGGACATCCGATCCCGTGCCTACAGCAACACCTGCTCGATACCGCCCTGTTCGACGCGTTCGATAAAGCGCTGTTGCCAGCCCTCGCCGAGTCGTTGTCGCGCCAGTTCGACGACAATGTAATCGCTGGCAAGGCCGGTATCGTCGGTGTATTTGGCCAGGCCCTGCTGGCAGGCAGGGCAACTGGTCAGCAGTTTCACCTCGTCCTGCTCGGCTTGCTCCTTGCCGATCAGGGCCTGAAGATTCTGCTGGAGTTCTTGCTGTTTGCGAAAGCGCACCTGATTGGCGATATCCGGCCGCGCGCTGCCCAGGGTGCCGGCCTCACCACAGCAGCGCTCGGACAGGGGTACCCGCATGCCCATGAGTTTGGATGCCACCGAGGTCGGTTGATAAGTCTTCATCGGCGTGTGGCAGGGATCGTGGTAGAGATAGCGGGTGCCTGCCGCATTTGCCGGCTTGACGCCGGCGCCTTTTTCCATCAGGTACTCATGGATGTCGAGCAGACGACAGCCAGGGAAGATGCGCTGGAATTCGTACTGGAGCAACTGATCCATACAGGTGCCGCAGGACAGGATAACAGTGCGGATATCCAGATAATTCAGCGTGTTGGCAACCCGATGGAACAGGATGCGATTTTCCACCGTAATGCGATGGCCGCTGCGCTCGCGGCCGGCCGCGCGCTGCGGATAACCGCAGCAGAGATAGCCTGGCGGCAACACGACCTGCACGCCCTGCTGGCACAACATTGCCAATGTGGCCAGGCCGATATCGGAAAACAGCCGCTCCGAACCGCAGCCAGGGAAATAAAACACCGCCTCGGCGTCATCGCGCATCTGGGTCTCGATGAGCGCCGGGTCGCGCAGGATCGGTATCCGGGTCTTATCCTCCAGGCCAAGTTGTTGGCGGTAGGTATGTTTTGGCAGGTCCACGCGCAGCGGACGGCTGACCAAGTGCACGACCTGGCCCAGTGCTCTGGGTTTGCCAGTGCTGCTGCCCGGTCGCCGGGTCGGCTGCTCGGTCATGTGCAGCCGTTTGGCCATGGCATTGGCGAGGTTGAGCCCGGCAAACCCCCATTTTGCCAAGCCTGTACGCATGACGCGGATCGCCTTGGGGTTTTGGGTATCAAGGAAGGCCATGGCAGCGGTAGCGCCGACACTGGTGCGCTTTTGGGCACGTTCCACCAGGATGCGCCGCATGCGCATGGTCACATCGCCATAGTCGATGTCCACCGGGCAGGGGGGCAGGCATTTGTGGCAGATGGTGCAGTGGTCGGCGACATCGTTCATCTCCTCCAGATGGTGTCTGGATAGGCCGCGGCGGGTCTGTTCCTCGTACAAAAACGCCTCGATGATCAATCCAGTGCCGAGGATCTTGTTGCGTGGCGAATAATGCAGGTTGGCGCGCGGCACATGGGTCATGCATTCGGGCTTGCATTTGCCGCAGCGCAGGCAGTGCTTGACGTCGTCGTTCAGAGCGCCGAGTTCCGTCTCCTCCAGAATAATGGCCTCCTGGGCAACCAGGTTCAGCGATGGGGTGTAGGCGTCCTCCAGGCCGGAATTCGCCGCCAGCTTGCCCGGGTTGAATCGATCGTGGGGGTCAACTTGGCGTTTGTAGGCGGCAAATGCCTCGAGCTTGGCCGCTTCCAGATAGCGCAATTTGGTCAGCCCGATGCCGTGCTCGCCGGAGATAACGCCACCAAGCCCGGTGGCCAGCGCCATGATTCGGTCCACCAACCCATCGGCCTCGCGCAGCATGGCGTAGTTGTCGGAATGCACCGGAATGTTAGTATGCACGTTGCCATCGCCGGCATGCATGTGCAACGCGATAAACAAGCGCGCATTGCGAACCTGACGATGGATCTCGGCCAGGCGCACGCGCACGGCAGCCATGTGCTGGCCCCCGAACAGCTCGTACAGACGCTCGGCAACCTCGTTGACATAGCTCTGGCGCAAATCGCGGCGCAGCATCAGATCGAGCAGCGAATCCTGTGGTTGAATCAAGGCGCGCTCGGGCTCGCGCAGCAGATCCTGGTGCTCGACGGCAGGGCTGTCCAGCAACGCCAGAATCTGTTGCCATCGATTGCGCGCCTGCTGTACCCATTGGATGGCCGCCTGGCGCTTGGTGGACAGGATGACCGCGGCTTCGTCGGAGCTGTCGTAGTCGTCGTCAGTGTGCGCCTCGGCCAGCGGACCCGTCAGATAGTCCAGCAGTGCCGCCATGATGGCGTCTTTGTTGCGGATGGACTGCTCGATATTCATGCGCTCGATGCCGCGGCTATAGGCGCTGAGTTTGTCCAGCGGAATCACCACGTCCTCATTGATCTTGAACGCGTTGGTGTGGCGCGAGATGGCGGCCGTGCGCGCGCGATCCAGCCAGAAGCTCTTGCGTGCTTGTGCGCTGATCGCAATAAAACCCTCGCCATCGCGCTGCTTGGCCAGCTCGACCACGGCGTCGGCCACCTCGGCAACAGCCTGTTCGTCATCCGCGACCAGATCCGCGAGCAGAACCATCTTCGGCAATTCGCGGCGGTTGGCCTTGGTGGAGTAGTTGACGGCGCGCACATAGCGTTCGTCCAAGTGCTCCAGGCCGGCGATCTGAACCAGCGGATGGGCATCGACAAACTGTTTGATCTCAACGATGGCCGGCACGGCACGATCTAGGTCGGTGCCGAAGAATTCCAGACAAAGTGTGCGCACCTGCTCCGGCATCCGGTGCAGGATGAAGCGCGCGGAAGTGATGATGCCATCGCAGCCTTCCTTTTGCACGCCAGGCAGGCCGCTGAGGAATTTATCGGTCACGTCCTTGCCCAGGCCGAGCTTGCGCAATCGATTGCCAGGCATCTGCAACAGCTCCGGTTCGCCCTTTGGCGTGCGACCGTCGCTGGCGAAGCGGGTGATGCGAAAACGAACCAGATCGGCATCGTGGATTTTCGCCAGATTATGGTCGAGCCGTTCCACCTCCAGCCAGTCGGCATCTGGGGTAACCATGCGCCAGGAGGCCAGATTATCCAGTGCCGTACCCCACAATACGGCTTTCTTACCACCGGCATTCATGGCCAGATTGCCACCGATACAAGAAGCATCCTGCGAAGTCGGATCGACGGCAAAGGCGAGGCCATGGGCATCGGCCAGGTTGGAGACGCGGCGGGTAACGACGCCGGCACCGCAGTGCACGGTCGGAACCTGTCCCGGGACGCCGGGCAGTGCAACCGGCTCGATAGCGGACAGGTACTCGAGCTTTTCGGTATTAATCACCGCCGTGCGCGGGTTCAATGGCACTGACGAGCCGGTGTAGCCGGTGCCTCCGCCGCGCGGGATCAGCGACAGGTCACAGTCGATGCAGGCCGCAACGATGGCCGCGATCTCCTCCTCGGTATCTGGAAAGATGACGACAAACGGCATTTCCACCCGCCAGTCCGTGGCATCGGTGGCGTGCGAAACTCGAGCCAGACCGCCGAAGTCGATATTGTCGCCACGCGTAATACCGCTCAGGCGCTTGCGTAGGCGCAAGCGCAGGGCGTGCTCCCGATCAAATTGCTCGGCAAATTCAACCACCGCCTGCCGCGCCGATGCCAACAGCTCGGCAGCCCTTGAATTGTTATTCAGCCGCTGTTGGAATTGATCCAGGCGGTGATTCAGCGCATGGATCAGCAGTCGGCGGCGACGCCGGTTCTGCAACAGATCGTCCTGCAAATAGGGGTTGCGCGTGACCACCCACATATCCCCCAGCACCTCGAATAACATGCGCGCCGAGCGACCGGTGCGTCTCGAGCCCCGCAATGCTTCAATCAAGTGCCAATGGTCTTCGCCAAGAAAGCGGATGACGATTTCCCGATCGGAAAATGAAGTGTAGTTATAGGGAATTTCGCGGATACGAGGGGAGGGGATCGATGGCTGAGGGGTGAGGGTCATAAACCAGCTCGGAGGTGTTTGAACTGATGTAATTTTAACCCGGGGGGCCGGCATTCACATCTATTGATGGGCGGGATTTAGCCGGCTGCTTGCTCAAGAGCATGAGAATCCGCGAGGCCAATCGAAGCTTGACCTCGCATTTTGCGCTGTCGTTACTCTTTATTGGCGATGACGTTCAGGTTGTGTTCGAACCATGGCTTAACGCGTTGTCGCGGCCTCGAAATCGGCATACTCATCAATCTTCGGAACATATTGCAGGCCGCCAAACTCGCCCTCGACCACCTCCAATTGACGCTCGATTTCCGGGGATAATTGGAATGGAGAAAGCTCGAGCTTTGCCACTTCGAAGAAGTAGAGTGGGGCGCGACATTTATCTGCTTGGCGCTGCATTTTGATATTGACAAAGCCCAGCGGCTTGCCGAAGTGGCCGAGTTCGAGCCAAACGACCTGTTCACCATAGCCCTCGCGTTTCGGCCCGCCATTGACTAATTCGAATGTCGCCGACTCATGGCCGGCGTCGTCCACGAACAGGCCGTGGCTGTAAGTTGGGAAATCGCCGTGCATGACGATCTTGTCGCCTTCCTGACGGGCCGTGCCGCGCGCACCCTTGAAGGTCAGAGAGTACCAGTTGTAGCTTCTGTGCTCTCCGATGTTACCAGTGGGATAGAAACAATAGTCTGCAAAGGGTTTTGTGCCGCCGAACAGCACCGGTTGATGGACCGCGCTCTGATCGGCGAAGCCGGTCATGCGCCAGATGTTGCCGCCAATGCCCATGTCCGGCGAATAGGGTGTTGCGGCAAACAGGTTGGTGGCCATGAATCCAGCTCCGAGGAGGAGGAAGGAGATGCGTTTCATGTCGAATACCTCGCTGAGAATAATTCAATGTGTCTTGGTTGTGTCCGCCTGCTTTCGGCTTGGCAATCATATATGGCGCTATTCTGTCCTGCTCAATTGCAAAAATATGTGAATAGTTCTCTTGACTTGTTCCAGCATCCGGCGAACTCGGGAAAGATAGTTATTCCAAGTAAACTGGACCTCCTGTTGCTGCCATCTCAGGTGCGGGTGCAACGCGCGTCCAGCGCGATTTGATTAGGACCGGGACCGAAAGCGAAAAGGCAGGATCTCAGGACATAAGAAACTTGACGTTTACTGGGTGTACCTTCAAAGACTATAAGGATTCACCGCAGAGACGCAGAGGGGCCAAGGCGCATGCATCCCTCATTCTCTGCGTCTCTGCGGTGAAGCAAACTTCATCCTGAGTGAATAGGCGAACATATTACTTCTACTTTGTTACTCTTCCTACTGATTCAGCAAGCAGAGCAGCCACGCCGTTTTACGACCTCAATTTATTGATTTGTATGAAAAGATTAGTTGGTCATCTCACTCATGGATCGTTGCATCGGGTCGGCAATCGACAGCGGGTCATCGCCGCTGATAAGATGATCGCTCAGGTCGCGACCAGCAGGGCTGCGGTTCCCACCGCACCGCCATATGACCCCATCTGAAACATACCTTTCACGACATGCAGAACGCATCTGCAAGCGCGTACAGGCCGCCCCACATATGCCTCGATGTCATTTGCCGGGGTCAGGCAAAACAACAGATAGAGCGGTGCCGGCAGTGCCAATGCACTAAGCTTACCCCATTGATTTTCGCGACCGGATGTCCCCTGATCAGTACGATCCAGCCGTGCAGCGGCGAGCGCAAATCATGCTTGATGGTGCATCGTCGCGCGCTGCGTAATCGCTTGCGTAACCGCTTTACTCCCAAAGCTCAACGCCCTGCTTGGCGTAATTGGCGCGTATGCTGGCAAAGCGCTTTCAATGGCGTTTTTGCATCTGCGCGAGAACCTCCTCCTGGGTTACCGCGCGCCTTGGCAGATACTGTTTCAATAGCTCCTCGATGTCGGAGCAACTCAGCTACGGGTACACATCCGCGGCGCGTAATCGCTCCTCCAACATGAACAGCATCGCCATGAACACCAAGGCCATGTGATGATGCCAGCCGCTCCACTTGCGCACCTGATAGTCCGCAGCCGGCTTGATCAGGCTGCGGATTATGTTCTGACAATGCCCTTTGACGCGCAGACTGAAACGGACAAAGCGCCCGGCAATGTCATCGAGGGGATTGGTGGGAATATCGGTAGAAAACAATTTGATCATTCATGAATAAATTATCTTCATAGCTGAGCATTCAGGAAGATAGTATAGTAATATCAAAAAGTTACAGCTAGTATCAATCTAACAAAGTCGAAATAATTACCTTCGTGGTGAGTTTCTCGTCTCGAGCAGAAAACGTGTTATCCGATTGAATCGTTGCGAGAAACAGCGGAGGACGGGTTTGCCCTGGGGGAAACCATTCTTTGCTATGCAACCCGACGTCTTTCGCGTATAGTGAAAAAGCTCTGGCAACTTGCGGTCGGCGCCTCCCCATCTTTCGGTTAAATTTCCTTATCCCAAGGCTCACGCGGAACGAGTTAACCCACCCCGCCTAGACAGGCCCAGACAGGCCTATCAAACCTCTGGGTAGGCCAACCCAGGAGTAGTTATGCCTTTCGCTACGCTCGGCCTTTCCGCCGACTTGTTGCGCGCCGTTACGGCGCAGGGCCACACCCATCCAGCTGCAGGCAATTCCGGCGGTCTTGTCGCGCCGCGACGTCCTCGCGGGCGCCCAGACCGGGACCGGAAAGACTGCCGCCTTCACCCTTCCGATGTTGCACCTGCTGAGCAAGTCCAATGGCCAACACCGATCGCCCCGCTGCCTGATGCTGACCCCAACCCGGGAGCTCGCGGCCCAGGTGGGCGAAAGCGTTCGCACCTATCCGATCACTATTTGAGGAATACGGCACCGTTTCCACGGTTCGGCTGATACCCGGCACTTCGAATCGGAGGGGTGATGGCTGTTGCTACTTGGAGATGAGGGCTGTCACCAAGCCGAAAGAACCAATGCAAAACAAGACGACACTAGACGACCTACTGGAACGGCTACGCAACTTACAGTTTGAGCTGGAACAGGAGGTCGAACGCCTGTTGGCAGAAAAACGTGCGGATTTTCGTTACACCTTCCACCGCGGCAAGGTGGTTTTCGAGAGAAGCGTTCGACTTCTCCAGCGCCAGCAACGCATCGGGCTATGGCGTTACCTGCGCCAAGCGCCGCTGTCCTTCATCCTGTCCGCGCCGATTATCTACGGTATGGTCATTCCTCTGGTCATCCTCGATCTGTCGATAACCGTTTTCCAGCATCTGTGTTTCCGCGTTTACGGCATTCCGCGGGTGTGCCGTGGTGACTATCTCGTGATCGACCGCCATCGACTGGGCTACTTGAACGCGATCGAGAAGCTCAATTGCGTTTACTGCGGTTATGCCAACGGGCTCATCGCATATGCCCGGGAGATCATCGCGCGAACGGAACAGTTCTGGTGTCCGATCAAGCATGCGCAACGCACCCTGGACGCGCATCATCGCGCTGAAAAATTCTTCGACTATGGGGATGTCGATGGCTGGCGTTCGCGATTGAAGCAGTTGCGTCGGGATTGGGACGATGAGCCATCGTCACCTAACACTAAGCCGAAAGCGCGATAGCAGCTCGATACGGGCACCGAAGAATGAAGACTTCCCGATACAGGGCAGTCATGTAGATCGTCTTCAAGACGCGGCGAAGGTCACATGGCTGGGCCTACGCAACAACGCCGCACCGCCGAAGACGAACGAAACGACAGGCCGGATCGGGCAGATAGTTTCTGACAGCCGCGACGCACCAGCGCGCCTGCCTGCGGGCTGCGTTGCTTCAGCCGGTGGGCTCCTCGAGCATCAGGTGAAATTTCGAAGAATCCACGGGTAGCAGGTGGCGAAGCCCTTTGTGCACCCAGATCGAGACCCGCTGCTCGTAAGGTGCCAGCCGCTGCAGCAGCTCGCGGACCTGATGGTGCTGGTCGGCGCGAAGCTCTTCGATGCGAGGCTCAGGGTGGCGGCAGAACAGCGGAGCGTGCGTTCGAGCCGGCGCACGGCGCGGACCGGAACGACTCGCCCCACAATCGTGCCGTTGAATTTCCCTTATCGTCGTCCTACTTTCTCAGGGTTGGCAGGATCGCCCTGATCGAGTCCGGCAGTTCGCTGGCCAACGACCCAAGGGGAGTTGCCCAAGTCGTTGAACAAGCGAGCCTAGAGCCGGCCACCTTGTGCGCGGGTGGACGCCGATCCCTCAGTAGGGAAATCCGGGCCTGATACATACTCCGCTCGAGACTCGAGCTGGGTCCGAGCTGGGTCGATGTCAGAACGCTGCAAATAAACTTCATCTTTAGCCAGGAGTTGGACGAGTTCGAATGGCCGGTATCCGCGAGATGACACCAGAGGACTACGCGCCGGTCGCAGCCTTGCTGCGGGCGAACGGACTTACTGCCGAGGGCGAGATCGGCTGGCTGAACCACTGGGAATCCAACCCGTTCCGCGACACGGCATCCAGTATGGGCTGGGTCCTCGAGCATGACGACGGCTCGATCGTAGGGACTTTCGGCAATCTCCCGCTGAGGTACGAGTGGAACGGCAGGCCGATCCGAGTCGCCGCTGCGTGCCGCTGGGCCGTCGATCCCAAGTTTCGCCGGGATTCAATCAAGCTGTTTCGGCGCTTCCTGCGCCAGCGCGACGTCGATCTCCTGCTCACGAGCACCGCGAGCAGTCGCGTCAGCAAGATCTTTTCCGCCGTCCGGTTTCGGCCAGTGCCCCATGCGGAATACGATAAAGCCCTCTTCTGGGTCACGAATACGCGGGGCTTTGCCGCCAGCGCCCTGAGGCATCTGCGCGTACCCCTCGCGAACATGCTCAGCGCCCCGGTGGGTCTTGCACTGCGCGGCGTCGAGCGCCTGCACCCCCGGCGCGGAACGAGGGATCTGTCGCAGACAATCCAGCTGGCAGAATTCGACGATCGATTCGACGCCTTCTGGGAGCGACTGCGCCGGCAGCAGGACCGGCTGCTCGCGGTCCGTAGCTACCAAGCACTGTCCTGGCACTTCAAATCGGCCTTGGACCGCGGACGGCTCGCCATCTTGGCCCTGGAGGAAGGGGGCGAGCTGCTTGGGTATATCGTCATATTCAGGCACGATCAAGACGCGATCGGTCTCACGCGTTACCGGGTTGCCGATCTGCAAGTTCTGGGAGACGCGCGCGCTCTTGTACAGAGCCTGATGGTCGGCGTGCTGCGCCTGGCCGCCGAGCAGGGTGTGCACATCGTCGAGGTCGTGGGTCTGGAGTCTACCAAACGCGAAGCCCTTTTGGCGCTGTCACCGCAACGTCGGCAGCTGCCAAGCTGGCTATTCTATTATCGACCGCTAGACCAGCGATTGGAGCCATGTCTGGCCACGCCGTCGGCCTGGGACCCAAGCCCGTTCGACGGCGATGCCAGCCTTTGAACAATCAAACAGGGCCACATGCGGTCAACCGGGGTACGATTCGACATGAGCAAGGGCACCTTCATTTTTTCGTTGGACTGCGAAGGCTATTGGGGGATGGCCGATCTGATCGCCGACGGGTCGATCCCTGGCTGGCGCTCGGATGCGCTCGCGAGCACCTACGCCCGGCTGGTCGGCCTGTTCGACTCCTTCGAGATACCGGCGACCTGGGCCTTCGTTGCGGCATTCGTACACACACCCGACGAGATCCGTGCCTGCAGCTACCTGACAGAGGAATCAATCCCCTACCGGGGCGCGGACTGGGGCGCTGCTTTTAAGTCGAGCTGGGCAGCCCAGGACCTTGACGGTTGGTTATGTCCGGAGGCATTGGATCTGGTGCGTGCCTCCGGTGGGCACGAGATCGCGGCACATGGCTTTACACATCTACCGCTGGACGACACACACACGAGTGAGGCGGCGGCGACGCGGGAGTTCGATCTGCTCGGAATGTTCTGGGAGCGGCGCGGGATCCGCCCGCGAACCTTCGTATTTCCTCGCAACCAGCCTGGGCATCTGGCCAGGCTGGGCGAGCGGTTCGAAGCCTACCGGCCGCCGCACCAGCTGGAGGTGCGCCGTGATTCGGTCGCGCGGCTGCTGCGTCTGGTCGATGAGGTCAATCCCTTTGTGCAGCCCGCCGGGCACGGGAAACGGGGCTGCCCTGCCATGCTGCCGTCCGCGATGCTGCTCAACTACCGCGCGGGCGGTCGACGCCTGATCCCTCGGGCCGTCACAGTGGCGCGGATTCGGCGACTCTTGCGACGAGCCATCGAAAGCGGTGAAGTGGTCCACCTATACAGTCACCCCCACAATTTTCTTACCGGCCGCGGCCAGTTCGATCTGCTCGCCGAGGTGTTGGGTCTGGTTGCGGAGCACGCGAAAGCCGATGAGATCCAGGTCATGACCCAGGCCGAATACGCGGCCCGGCTGGTATCCGCGGACTAGATGGTATTGCGGTGACACTTTACCATTTACCATTTACACCGATTCCTAGCTGTCTTGGGTCGTTCTTTTGCGAAGGGCGGTGAAAACGGTGAAAAAGGACGCCAATTTTCGTGAAAACGCGTGGGTTGCGGTTGCGACCAATATAAGGCGCGCGATCACATTGCCCAACTACTCGGTACCAGGGGCATCGAGTAAAGTGCGAGTAAAGTGGGTGTCCTTTTTTGTTTCTTTTTTCGAGTAAAGTGGGTGTCCTTTTTTGTTTCTTTTTTTGTTTTCTTTTTTTGTTTTTTGTTAGCCATGGGTCAATTCTCTCTGGTTTGGAATGACCTCAGTGATTGAACTTCTTTTTGTGAACATGTCTTTACGCTTTATCCAAACGATTAGGCTGGCAACGGCAATCAGCAGGTATGTGTCGTAGGGCTGGGCATCTGGAAAGATCGGGTTCATCAACTGGAAGTGGAAAAATGCTGACAGCAGAATGCTGCCATGTGAACTATTGAACAGTGCCGTCCCGATAACGCTGATTGCCAAGCACCCAGCAAAGAAGGCCGAAAATGACCACTCGCTCTGCTGAGTTCCACTCAAGAGAAAGGCAGGGAAATGCCATAGACCCCATATAACACCAAGAATCAATCCGGCCCAGATTGGGACAAATTTCCTTTGTAAAAGAGGAAGTGCAAGACCTCGCCAACCGAACTCTTCCATCGGACCTTTGACGGCTGATATAAACAACCCAACAAATAACGCTTGCATGGACGTAAATGGAAACGGTTCCGAAAAAAGGTTCCCTCTGATCGCAGAGCCGCAAATGAAGATTAACGGAATCCCAATAACCAGAAAGGCATACCAGACTGCGCTGCAGCGCCAGAGCAAAACCCTTCCGAGAAAGCTTTGTAGGCCTGCGAGACCACCGCTTCTAGCAACAAGAATGAAGGCCGCAATTGCAGGGGCATACACCGCCAGGAAAAATAGTGGATGGTTGCCGGTTAACTGACCAAATACCGCTTCCATACGTTCCGGCAGAATGATGTACAAACCAAGGATTCCCCAGGCCAAACCGAAAGAAATCACCAGAAATGGCAAGAATGAACGGAATTGTATCCGCGATGCTTTATGTGCTGTTGTATTTCTGGTCATGGTTTCATCTTTCTCGGCTAGCGCTCCGATTCAGCGGCGGACCGCTGCAAGACAGCCGCTGATGTGATTCGCTTTCGATCATTACATGAACTCGTAAGCGATCTCAGTGATGCGACCGCGCCAGTAAGGTTTTGCGCCGGCTGGGAGAAGCCATGCCACCTCGCCATCGAGCGGCACCCGCATTCCAACGCGCTCGCTGTAGTTCCAAAATCGACCTTGCCAAGGTGTCTGGACGATCTTGCCACTCACCATTCGGCCACGGGCATCTGCCTGGACAGTCTCGATGAATCCCGCATCATTGAATACAAACAGCATGGTCGCGGAACGGTCTCCGTCGGTCAACGTGGCATAGGCCGAGCGATCATCAACAGATTTCCAGTGCACGCCTTGACTGGGAAGCAACAGAGTCGGATACCAAGTTGCCTCTGCGAGGAATCGCATCAATTCGCCTTTCGCCATGTCATCGGTGTCGCGTACTCTAGCCAACGAGAAGAGGCCTAGAAGCGAGGCGTGGAGAATTCCTTCGCCCGCTACGTAGGCGTCGTGAACGCGCACTGGCAGCCCGGGCATCATTGCAATGCGCCCGTCCCAGTCAAAGCCGGGTCGTTGCGCGACTACCTTCTGATCCGAAGTGAACGGTTTCCATTGGTCCTTGATTTCACCCACATTGAACGTTCCCGTGTGCCGCACTCGCAATCCGGCCACCGTCGGCTGCCCGTCCGTAAGCACCGTGCGGAAGTAGCGCTGAACCGGAGCGGGCAAATCGCTCAATTCGCGGAAGTCAACAGCAAACGGCCCAGTCGGTGAGCGAGCCGCATCCAACCGTGCCCGCAGTTCTTGCGTGCCGGCGTTCCAGCGGTAGGCTCCAAACCACAGCAGGGCCACAATACTGGCCGTAAGCGCCAGCAGGGTGATGATGAGAACTATCAACATCTTTCGCCTTATGTCCACCTTTTATTGGCTGGCTCCGGCGTAGAGACTCCGGTTACCCGGAGCCCCCGCCACAGACCCGGACGTGCAGTTTACTCGCATCCGGTTCCTCGGTTGTACTCATTCATCAAGCGAGCAAGAGCGGTCATGCAAACACCAGTTGCGACTGGACACATGATGGCTCGGTGATGCGAGGGCGGGCAACGCCGAGCCGCTTCAGGGCGCGCTTGAACGCGTCCCAAGTGAAGCTCCGGCGCTTGCCCCCCCCGCCGATTCAGCCATTTGAATGCCGCCGCGACGGCCGCCGTATGCAACCGCCATAGGGCCGCCGCGTTGTCGCGCAGCCCGTCGTCGTTGTCGTGGCCCAACAGCCGTCGATTAAGCTCCTTGACGAACTCCCGGCCCGGCAGATGCCGGTGGCTCCTGATCCAGTTCGTGATGCTGCGGATGGCGCGCTGCAAACACTTGCGCGCGGTCCGACGCATGAGCTGTACCCGCCCCCGAAAGGTACGGTACCAGTACAGCTCGAAGCCGATAACGACAAGCCGCATGCTCGGGTCCGGCCGCGAGCGGCTGAACAGCACGATCTGAGTCTTCTCGGGGGCGACCTCGAGGCCGAATTTCTCCAGCCGTTTCGGCAGCACCTGATAGAACCGCTGGGCGTCCGCCCGACAGGCGAACGCGCACACGAAATCATCGGCGTATCGGCACAACAGCACCCGGCCCCGACAACGGGGCTTGACCACGCGCTCAACCCACAGGTCCAGCGCATCGTGTAGGTAGACGTTCGCCAACACGGGCGAGACGATCCCGCCCTGCGGTGTCCCTTCGCCGGGATACCGAACCGCTCCGTCGGTGTCGAGTCTGCCGGCTTTGAGCCATTTGCGGATCAGCCCGAGAAAGGCCCGATCATCGATCCTACGCCTCAGCATCTTGATCACCCAGTCGTGGTCCATGTGGTCGAAAAAGCCCCGGATGTCGGCCTCCACCACATGCTGGTAACCGCCGTACTGAAGCGCGTGCGCAAGCCCGATCACTGCCTCCTTGGCGCCGCGGCCCAGCCGCTAGCCGTGGCTGCAGTCGCAGAAGTCCTGTTCCCCGATCGGACAGGGGGATCGCGCTCAGCAGCTTGGCGCAGGCCAGCTACACGAGCTTGTCTTCCAGGGCCGGCAAGACCGGCGGTCGCTGTTTTCCGTTCTCTTTGGGAATGTCGACGCGCCGCACCAGCTTGGCCCGGTAGCGCCCGGCCTTCACGCGCTCGGCCAGGTCGGTGATGTTGGCGTAGAGGTCAACAGCGTACTCCTTCGCCGTCACCCCGTCGACGCCGCTGGCCGCGTCCTTGTTCAGGTCGTGACCGGCAGTGCATCAACAGCTCGACAGTCACCTCGCCGAAGAGGTTGCGAAAGCGGTGGTGTTTGCTCTGCCTGCCTCCCCTCGGGGCTCGATTGGCTCTTCCCCGCAGTGAGGTTGGCATAGACCCGATCCGGCGTGTCCGGCACCTGTTTCCTTTGCGGGCTGCGTACTCCCGTCGGGTCCTTACGCCTTAGGACGGGCTTTCCCCGTCTCCGACGACGATGCCCGATAAGACACCCCGTCGACATCCGGCGGTCTCCCGCCTACCTACGCGCTCCCTGTTCGACAACTCGACCCGCGCCCACGCCGCCAGCCTGTGAACAGGTGGGCTCTTCACCCGTTCGTGTCCCAACGCTGACGATTTCATCATGTCACCTCTTGTCGGAGTCTTCGGGGCTTCCCGAGTTCTCTGACGCCTCTCTTCCTGCATACATAAGCCTGAGGACTCCGGACTCCGGCGGACATCCACACACTTGCCAGCTAGCGCGTGCTTCATGTTGACTTCTAGGACGTTAACACTGTTGTCATCCGCTTACTTTGCTTTCTCGAAGCTGCCCTGATCCAAACAGGCGCACTTCAGGGAGCACGATCTCCCCTACGGCTTACAGGATTCTCTGTGTACGCTTGCCCTGCAATTCACTTTGTTCGCGAGGCACAAAGCTCCGCAGCAGGACCAACACTCGATACGGGTGGGTGGCTAGCCCTTACCCGACCGGGACTTTCACCCGGCAAGAGGCGCCGAGCTTTGCTCGGCGCGATAACGTCAACCGCAGCCCGCGCCAAACTGCGGCCAGGCGCGAAGCGCCGGCCGCAGTTTGGCGTCGGGCTGCGGACTTGTTGGGCGTTTCGATGCAACTCATTAAACAAAGTGGGCGACTGCAACGGGCTGTAGCTTGGAAAAAGAATTACGATGCAGCTTGATTCTTTCAATCTCATGCATGGTCTCTGCAGTCATATAGCTCTCGCCGCAGTGCGGACAAGAGACGACAGGGACATCCTCTATGACAAGAAGGTTGCTGCCCTTTCCGAAGCTACGGGTCACCTTACGCACAACCGCGCCATCAGAACCGCACATATCGCAGATTTGGCTATTCATAAGAATTTCGGAAGACGGTAATAATGATGAGTTTGTTTGTTGGCCCCGGTTTAACTACAACCGTAGCTACATCGTCGTCCAATGTAGGACCGCGAACCAAAAACTTGGTTTCAGGAGGATCTCTATCCTTCTGTTCCTCCACAATTTGACCGCCAAGAATCACGCGCTCCAGGTCGTATATCGTTAGCCCGTCATCGTCCAGCTCTTCCGCGGCATGTGTGGTTACAATATATCGGTTTGTGCGAATGCACTCCCTGAAGTCTTTGAGACGTCCTTTCACTTCGCAGCCGGCACGTAAGTTGGGCGGAGCACTAATTAATCGAGGTAAACCTCCGGCTACGCCGGAGGACTCTCATGGGTTTGACCGTTACTACGGTCGGATGAATTCTCCACGGTTCCTTCAACAACCGAGGAAATCCGACTATGAGAGAGTATAAAAGTCTGTCGCATACGACATGGGACTGCAAATATCACGTTGTGTTCATTCCCAAACGCCGTAAGAAGGTGATCTACGGCTCTCTTCGGAACTATCTTGGCGCAATTTTCCACAAACTGGCGGGTTATAAGGAGATCGAGATTGAAGAAGGTCATTTGCGTGCGGATCATTTGCACATGTGCCTGAGTATCCCGCCGAAGTATGCTGTGTCAAGCATCGTGGGATACTTGAAAGGAAAAAGCGCGATTGCCATTGCTCGACAGTTTAGTGGGCGGGAAAGGAACTGTACGGGAGAGAATTTTTGGGCGCGCGGGTACTTTGTGTCTACCGTGGGACTCGATGAAGCGACCGTGAGGGCGTACATTCGCAATCAAGAGGCCGAAGAAGCTCGTTACGAGCAGATCAAGATGAGGCTCTAGCTGCCGCCTTTGGCGGCCAGATAACCCATCGCCCTTTGAGGGCTCCCATAATAAGCCCCCGGCTTTGCCGGGGGTCACTTAACTTGCTTCACCAGTACATATCTGCCGCGCACCGCGAGGAATATCTGTGATGTTTGCAGGTTGCTGATTTGCTGCCCTTGCCTGAAGCTCTTTGAGTCTGTTGATGACGTGCTCGTTGCAGGCCATGTAAACACCGTAACTGCCCTTGAAGCCATAAGCTTCTAGGCGAAGCCAATCTTCTGCATCGGGCTTATCAACGCGCTGGACCCAGACAGAGTCGGGAGCGTTTTGACTTACTGCGGCAAACCAGCAAACATTGAACACTGGCGAAACGCGTAAACTAACGACGTCATTTGAATGCCTTGGCCCTTCCACGCATTTGACGTTATTAAAAAGCCCGTCTATTTAATCCTGCACTGTCCTAAGAGACTGTATGGGAACTAAATCACTGATTTGGCGTCTAAAAAATCTGAAAAACTAAACGATTTAATACGATTTTCCCTTTTTTATTCGGAGAAATCAAGATGACTTCAGATAATGTTCATACACCTGTACGCTATCCAAGTGACCTGTCAGACGAAGAATGGGCAATCATCGAGCAAGTCTTGAACGAACTTGACCCGTATAAGACAGGGCGCCGCCGTGATTCGAATCTACGCGAGATTCTGAATGCCATTTTCTATTTGAATAAGACAGGCTGCCCTTGGCGTTATTTACCGAAAGATTTTCCTCCTTACACCCTTGTCAATTACTACTATAACAAGTGGACACACAGTGGTTTGCTGGAGCAGATCAATGCAGAGCTACGGGCGCGTTTGCGCCAAATGAAAGGCCGAAATCCCGATCCAAGTGGCGCCATCATTGATAGCCAAAGTGTCAAAGGGACACCGGAGTCATCGGTCGAATCCGGCTTCGATGGTGGTAAGCTTGTCAAGGGCCGGAAGCGACATATCGTCGTTGATACAATAGGTTGCCTGCTTGTCGTCTACGTGCATGCAGCTAATGTGTATGACGGAAAAGCAGCTCGTGAAATTCTCACGCGTCTATTCGTGCTCCTGCAGAGTGTAAAGCATATTTGGGCTGATTGCGGCTATATGGGCAAAGAGCTTTTTAATTGGGTATTATCTGAATTTAATTGCACCCTCGAGATTGTAAAGAGGCATAAAAGAAAGAAAGGTTTTCATGTATTGCCGCGTCGCTGGGTCGTGGAGCGCACATTTGCTTGGCTTGGCCGGTCTCGTCGACTGAGTAAAGATTATGAAAGAGAACCGAGATCAAGTGAGTCACAGGTCTATCTTGCATCGTCACGTTTATTGCTTCGTCAAATTTGTAATAATCAAATAGCTTATGAGTAGACTATTCGAATTTATTGCGTTGTTTAGGTCGAACATTAAAGAAAATAGTTTTCATACAGCGTCTAAGCTTTCCAGAAGTGTTTAGAGCGACAACTAATGACACAATGGTGGTGATTAGGCCAACTACCGCAGTCAGGAGGGTTATGATGTTGGTTAAGAATTCAGTTCTCATCTGATCCCCATTTATCCCGCGATTCGTGCGTTACCGGAATCAAAAACAAGCCACTTCGGGGAGGCTGCAAGGCTCCTGACTTCGGCGCCTCCGGCGTAGAGACTCCGGTTACCCGGAGCCCCCGCCACAGACCCGGACGTGCAGTTTTCCCGCATCCGGTTCCTCGGTTGTACTCGCTCATCAAGCGAGCAAGAGCGGTCATGCAAACACCAGTTGCGACTGGACACATGATGGCTCGGTGGTGCGAGGGCGGGCAACGCCGAGCCGCTTCAGGGCACGCTTGAACGCGTCCCAAGTGAAGCTCCGACGCTTGCCCCCCCCCGCCGATTCAGCCATTTGAATGCCGCCGCGACGGCCGCCGTATGCAACCGCCACAGGGCCGCCGCGTTGCCGCGCAGCCCGTCGTCGTTGTCGTGGCCCAACAGCCGTCGATTAAGCTCCTTGACGAACTCCCGGCCCGGCAGATGCCGGTGGCTCCTGATCCAGTTCGTGATGCTGCGGATGGCGCGCTGCAAACACTTGCGCGCGGTCCGACGCATGAGCTGTACCCGCCCCCGAAAGGTACGGTACCAGTACAGCTCGAAGCCGATAACGACAAGCCGCATGCTCGGGTCCGGCCGCGAGCGGCTGAACAGCACGATCTGAGTCTTCTCGGGGGCGACCTCGAGGCCGAATTTCTCCAGCCGTTTCGGCAGCACCTGATAGAACCGCTGGGCGTCCGCCCGACAGGCGAACGCGCACACGAAATCATCGGCGTATCGGCACAACAGCACCCGGCCCCGACAACGGGGCTTGACCACGCGCTCAACCCACAGGTCCAGCGCATCGTGTAGGTAGACGTTCGCCAACACGGGCGAGACGATCCCGCCCTGCGGTGTCCCTTCGCCGGGATACCGAACCGCTCCGTCGGTGTCGAGTCTGCCGGCTTTGAGCCATTTGCGGATCAGCCCGAGAAAGGCCCGATCATCGATCCTACGCCTCAGCATCTTGATCACCCAGTCGTGGTCCATGTGGTCGAAAAAGCCCCGGATGTCGGCCTCCACCACATGCTGGTAACCGCCGTACTGAAGCGCGTGCGCAAGCCCGATCACTGCCTCCTTGGCGCCGCGGCCCAGCCGCTAGCCGTGGCTGCAGTCGCAGAAGTCCTGTTCCCCGATCGGACAGGGGGATCGCGCTCAGCAGCTTGGCGCAGGCCAGCTACACGAGCTTGTCTTCCAGGGCCGGCAAGACCGGCGGTCGCTGTTTTCCGTTCTCTTTGGGAATGTCGACGCGCCGCACCAGCTTGGCCCGGTAGCGCCCGGCCTTCACGCGCTCGGCCAGGTCGGTGATGTTGGCGTAGAGGTCAACAGCGTACTCCTTCGCCGTCACCCCGTCGACGCCGCTGGCCGCGTCCTTGTTCAGGTCGTGACCGGCAGTGCATCAACAGCTCGACAGTCACCTCGCCGAAGAGGTTGCGAAAGCGGTGGTGTTTGCTCTGCCTGCCTCCCCTCGGGGCTCGATTGGCTCTTCCCCGCAGTGAGGTTGGCATAGACCCGATCCGGCGTGTCCGGCACCTGTTTCCTTTGCGGGCTGCGTACTCCCGTCGGGTCCTTACGCCTTAGGACGGGCTTTCCCCGTCTCCGACGACGATGCCCGATAAGACACCCCGTCGACATCCGGCGGTCTCCCGCCTACCTACGCGCTCCCTGTTCGACAACTCGACCCGCGCCCACGCCGCCAGCCTGTGAACAGGTGGGCTCTTCACCCGTTCGTGTCCCAACGCTGACGATTTCATCATGTCACCTCTTGTCGGAGTCTTCGGGGCTTCCCGAGTTCTCTGACGCCTCTCTTCCTGCATACATAAGCCTGAGGACTCCGGACTCCGGCGGACATCCACACACTTGCCAGCTAGCGCGTGCTTCATGTTGACTTCTAGGACGTTAACACTGTTGTCATCCGCTTACTTTGCTTTCTCGAAGCTGCCCTGATCCAAACAGGCGCACTTCAGGGAGCACGATCTCCCCTACGGCTTACAGGATTCTCTGTGTACGCTTGCCCTGCAATTCACTTTGTTCGCGAGGCACAAAGCTCCGCAGCAGGACCAACACTCGATACGGGTGGGTGGCTAGCCCTTACCCGACCGGGACTTTCACCCGGCAAGAGGCGCCGAGCTTTGCTCGGCGCGATAACGTCAAGGCTGGCCCGCCGCCCGTTGCCGCGCCGTCGCTTCGCTCAGGCGCGGCAGCGGGCGGTCGGGCCGAGCCACTAGCTGGGCTTTGGATCAGGTTAACGGATGACGGTTCGGACTTCCAGGCCTGGGCTATGTGTCACATGTCAGACCTGACCCCCTCTTCCCCGGACCCCCTCTTCCCTCGCAGCCCGCGCCAACCTGCGGCCACGCGCGAAGCGCCCGCCGCAGTTAGGCGTCGGGCTGGGGGGCTAGTTGAAGTTTTCGTCGGCCAGCGGCTGCAAAACACAATATTTGACCCCGTTCCTCTGTCTCCGTTTTCCCTTAAGGCTCTGCGCAAAACACACACCCTTGAGGCTTTCGAGGCGACCATCCACCTATCAACTCTTCCGGAAGTGCCTGGTTATTCTGATAATGCTTGAGTCGGTTCTCAGATTGCGAGCGGGACAGTTGTGGAAAGGCGGCAGGGTCGGCGAGGATATCGACAACAGATTGCTGCACGCGCGCTGCCTCCTCGTAGTTTCCGAGTTTCGCCAAGGACGCGGCGTATGGCTCAAGGTGGGTAGGGTTATTCCAGCCTGTAAGTGAGTTACCCGCGGCGGCGAATTTTAAGGCGGAAGCGGCTTGGTCCCTCTTCACAAAATGCCAAGACGTTCGATTCAGAGCTTCAAGACGAGCTTTCTGATCGTGAAGTGCTTCTTGAAACTCATCAGCAATGGACGAGTCAGGAGTATCCGAACTTAGTATTGCCGCACATGTCTCCGAAGTAAACTGGCCGTTCGAAATGGGCATCCCGATTCTGAGGCCAAACACTTCAAAGGCGTCACTGCATTGAAGTTCTATAAACTCAAGCTTTCTGCAACATTCAGACGGAGATGCTGCAATGTCTTCCGCTAACGATTCGAGCAGTCTGTCAAACCGTTTCGCTGTTTCGCGTGCGAGTTCCTGCTGATACGCGTCAAATGGCCCGCTTTCTGCTGTCAAAGGCTCTGTGCTGATGAGGCACGTAAGGGCTACTACAGAGAGATGGTAGTGTCTCATGGATTACCACCGAGCGGTTTGGGTTCTCGACGCCAACGTTCAGGCTGGCTCGCCGCCCGTTGCGGTGCCGCCCGCGTCAGCGGCGGAACCGCAACGGGCGGTCGGACCGAGCCTCCGGTTGGGCGTCATAAGTCTTCGGGCTTCAGTCCTGTCCGCTTAGAAATGCGCGCCAACATTCTTGGCCCGATTTCCTCGGAGTCGTGGAACGCGAACACGAAATCCGTGTGCGCAGGCTTACACAGCGTTCTGTGCGAGCCGGATGATCACTTCACTTCCCATCCATTGCGCTTAAGCGCTGCCAGTACTCGCTTAGCCTTGGTGCTAGGCCATTGGCTCATGCTGCAGCGAAGGAAATTTGGATGGGCGTGGCAAGTTGCTCTCCGTTTTCCAGGCGTTCGGCAACGACCCGAAGTGCCAGAGCCTCAACGTGTGCGATCGCTTCGTCTCTTGTGCGACCGTACTTCATCGCACCGCTGAGTTCTGGAATCTCGGCAATCCATCTGCCGTCGATTTCTTGTTCCGTCTCGACAGTGAAAAGCACCGCTGGCCTCCGCGTGTGTGTTATTGAGCCCAAACGTTTAGTTAACCTGCGAAGCCCGCGCCGGTCGGGCATCGCGGCGCTTCGCGCTCGCGGCCCGACCGGCGCGGGCTTCGCAGGTTTAACGACTTGTTATATTTAACCTTTTTTTGGTTCGCTTCACTTTCCGTTTCAGCAAACCGCTATGGGGATTCTACAACATTCAGTCCCTGACTGGGGCGTGGAAACACGCTCTTTTATTGGAGGGGACGATGGAACAAGAGTCCGTTGTGCGCGCCTGGCTCCGTAAGTACAGCGCTGTTACAAAGAGCACAACGGGTTTTCGCCCTTCTCGGCCACATCGCAACACAGCGATAGTTTCCCGAGCCGTTGCGGATCGAGTAGTTGAGGTGGTCATCAGGCCGCCTCGTGCATGAGCGGCGGATCTTGGCCGCGCGAGGGTCCAATGGTGGGCGCAAGGTCTTGATGACGCCGCAGCCGTCCACCGCAGAATGGGCAGACGTGGATGTCTTTTCCGGTCAGGCGTTGCAGTAAGACGTCGTAGGGCTCGCGCTCTTTGTTCGTCGTCACGCGCGCTAGGCCGAGCAGCGCTTTGACGCGGTTGCGCTTGCTGGCGCGGTGTCCGCAGGCGAGCAGTCCATCGTGGCCGATGCGGGTGAAACGCGGCGGTAGAATGTGCAGGATGAACCGCCGGATGAATTCGTGGGCGTCCAGCGTCATGTCCTTGCTCTTGGCGCCGTGTTTGTCGTCTTTCCAGGTGAAGGTGACTTTGCCGTCGGCAACACTCAGGATGCGGTGGTTGCTGATGGCAATGCGGTGGGTGTAACGCCCAAGGTAGTCGATGAGCTGTTGCGGTCCGCCGAATGGGGGTTTGGCGTACACCACCCAGTCGTATTCCCGCAGTGCCTTGCGCAACGCGGCGAAGTGCACCCCTGGCGGGCTCTTCAGCTCGCCCGCGGCATGCGCGCGCTCCAGGCGTTCGAGGTAGTTTCCGCGGAAGACCTTGGACAGCGCTTTGACCGGGAATAACCAGTCACGATGCGGGCAGGGTTTGAACTGTTCGCCATCGAACGCTAAAGCTCCGCCTGGCACGATGCAGTGCAGATGGATGTGACGCTCCATCGTCTGGCCCCAGGTGTGCAGCACGGCGGTGATGCCGAGCGTTCCGTGCCAATGGCGCCCGGCAAAGGCTTGCAGGGTGTCCGTCGCGCTGGCGAACAGCAGGTCGTAAATCAGTTTGTCGTTCCACCCCACCCAGTCGTTGATCGCATGCGGTAACGTGAAGACAGTATGAAAATAGGCAACCGGCAGCAGTTCGTCTTTGCGCGCTTCGATCCAGCGCGCTTTCTCCAGCCCTTGACATTTCGGGCAGTGGCGGTCGCGACAGGAGTTGTAGCTGTTGTGAAGGGTGCCGCAGTCGGTGCAGTAGTCGATGTGCCCGCCCAGTGCCGCGGTGCGGCAGTTTTGGATGGCACTGAGTACCTTGTGCACGTGCAGCGGATGGGAGGGAGTGCTCGTGCAGGGAGTCGGGCAAATGCGCGCGCAGGATGTCGGCGATTTCGAACGTCGGTCTCTGCTTGGAGCCGGAGTGCGTGTGTCCCGCTCTGTGATGGGGAGTTGGAGAGGAAAGGAATGGCGATGCCATTGCGTGTGCTTATTCTTTTTCTTGTTTATTGGTTATTTCAGCGCCGGTGCTGCTTTGTCTCGGGTGTGGTCTCTTCCAACGCGATAGCGTTTTAATATAACGTCACACATCAGCCGCCGCAAAAAGCAGAGCGAGGAACGAGCGGCGCTTTTTGCGGTCGGCTGGATGCGCTGGTTAGCCGTTTAGTAGCCAAAGGCGACTAAGCAGCTTCAAGGGGTCTGACAGCGAGTATGTCTTGGTCCTCAATAGAGCGGATGTCACTTTGGTCAAGGGTTACTAGTGCCTGGGTACGCCCGGATCCAGTGACGAATTCCACCTCCAGACCATCGGGAGCATATACTTCCACGACAGCTCCAATATCCCCCCTTTTCAGTTGGTTTTCGGGGAGGTCTTTTCGTAGAACAACCGTATCGAGTAGCTTTGCAGACATTGTTGTTACCCAGGATGTGCAGTAATAAACCGTGTAAAATCCTCTCCATACAGGACAATCCACGCCGTAACGATGCGGGCACTTCGACCTGTTGGCCCATTAATTTGACCATGGATCTCGTATTTTATCCCGTACTTGGTCGCACCTTTCTCCCAGGCCTCCTCGCGCAGAAACCGACGAAGATCCAATTCTAGATCTTTCCAGTTTTCCTGCGTATAGCCGAGTGCGCGGAAAAACGCCGCCTTATGACGACCAACAAGATGCGAAGGGGACAAGAGGAGTCCCGTAGCTTTTCCGCCGGTATTACGGCTCGGTCTGTATTCGGTAGAATCACTTTTTGTATTAAACTAAGGAATAAGAATAAGGCGTCTTCGCGAGGCACACGCTCAAACTCGGCCGGCTAACAGAAGCCTTCGAATTCTTTTGCATGCTCTTGTACTCGTTTAGCTAGCGCGTCGACCGCGCTCCAGTAGTTGCAGCCTCGTTCTTCCCGGATGCTCGCGAGATAGGGGCCAAGGCCTTGTTCGTAACTCCGACCAACTGACCGGCATGTGCTTGGGGATTGTCCGTAAGACTTGGTTTTTAAATTTAAAATACGGTTGCTCTGGAGGTTAACCCTGAGTCTTGGCCGAGCTTATGAACAAGGCCAGGGGCCAAGTATTTCGCTGCACCGCGGTATGCTGTAATACCATGCGTATGATATTAACCGCTCCGGGAAATGGCTTTCCAACACGAGAATACCCACAATATGGAAACGTGCGCATACGATATATACCGCCGCCTTGTCTTTTTCGTTCCAGTCTGAGAACTCCTTCTTATCCAGCGAAAGCATGTGTTCGATTTCGTCTCTGATCTCGTCAAGGTATCTGTGTGCTTCATAGAGCTGCTGTCGGGAGCGAGACTCTTGAAGATCAGTAAACGACGCTTCCATTACGCGAGCTTGGCGCCAAGAGAATATCAGTGCAATTGCGACAGCAAGCGCTGCAAGAACTTGAGTGACAGCAACAACCAATTCTACGTCCATGGCGCACTCGGAATTTGGTGAAATGACTGCAGACGGCTAACGTTATGCATCAGCGGCGCGCGCCTTTGGCGCGTCCGCTGGCCTTGTTTATAACTCCGACCAACTGACAAGCGGGCGCGTTAGATTTCTCCGTAAACCGTTGTTGTTAAAGTTAAAATACTAGGGCGTTTGAGGCTTACCCCAAGTCTTGGTCGAGCTTATGAACAACGCCCGTCCGCTGGTTGCGCATGTTAGCACCATAATATTTATGCAACTAATGAACCCGAAGCTCCACAGCACTTTTTGTATTTCTTTCCACTACCGCATGGACAAGGTTCATTTCTACCGACTTTTGATGATACAGTTGGCTGAGTAGGATTCAATAATTTTTCTAAATCTGAAATGTCTTCTGGTTTGTCTGGTTCAAATCCAATGATGTAGTGCCATCCATGTTCTGCGCATGTTTCAGCAACATATCTTGCTTTCTCATCGGAATGCACACGAGCAATGATTGGTCTTTTTTCTGATCCCAATTTTGCCATTTTAGTTTCTTTGTGTTTAGTTTAACGCTACTAGTGCCAACATGAACACTAAATAGTTTGATAATGCCCATATAGTTCGTGCTCTTCCGTTCCTATGGGCACTACTATCATTTCGCCAGAACGTGGCTCCACTCGATATTCCCATTCAATACCTTCATTTTCATATTCTTGTATCAAGAGGTCATCGTAATAGCCAATGGCGATCAATTCTTCTTTCGCAACCAATTTGGTTACGGCATAACGTTTTGAATATGCATCTACCAAGCTAGCCGGTCTGGTTCTTAGTTGTTGCAGCCAGCGTGTTGCATCAGCGATTCTTGCTTTTCCTGCAAGTTTCTTTTTCGACTGTCTTTTTCGTTCTGGCATGTATTTGTCTTCCGGTGCTAACGTTTAGCGTACCCCGCCGC
The DNA here is from genome assembly GCA_016745215.1 of Thiohalocapsa sp. PB-PSB1. Lineage (GTDB taxonomy): Bacteria > Pseudomonadota > Gammaproteobacteria > Chromatiales > Chromatiaceae > Thiohalocapsa. The sequence goes on along the minus strand of CP050890.1, from coordinate 5,949,522 downwards.
GTGCTGGCTGATCGGCGCTACTGCGCCGACCAGCCAGCACGCGGTCGGAGGTGACGCTCTTGTTGGCGCTCTCTTCGCCTTGGAAAAAAGCAATAATTTCTTCCGAACGCATGTTGGTTAGCTGCTCTGCGTTCCGATCGCGCACTCTCCGAAAGAACTCTACGGATCGAAACTCGCTATTCTTGCTCATATGATATTACCTCGCGAGGAGAATAGATTGTTAATGGCTTGTAGCCTTGAGCCAAATTTACGGAATTGAAAGAGCGGATCTTGTCAAGCCGCACAATGTGCTTGAAGTTCCAACTCACAAGCACATCCACCTCGGCAATTGTGGCGAGCGCGATATGCAGCATATCCTCGAAGAATCGGTCCGAAAGAACCCCATGGGCCTTGTAGTGGGCCACCAGGCCTAATGTTTCCTCATCTACGCGCACGACCTCCGCGGGCCAGGAGCGCATTTCAGCGTAGAGTTCGCGAACGAAAGCAGGAGCAGCCTCGATTTCCTTGGAGACCACAGTTGAGACAACCGCTTGATATCTGCTGTTTCGAAAGTCGGAAATGAGAGCCTTGGACCACTCTTCAAACTCAGCGTCGAAGTAGCCGCCCACTACCGAAGTATCTACATAAACGCGGAGCTTTTTCATAGAGAGCAGCTACCACCCGAACATTATTGAAAGACCCAACAAGAACAAAAGCACAGCGAAAATCAGCTTAAAGATCGCCCCGACAAATGATCCAAGCGTTACCACCGGGTTATCTACGCCGCAGGCCGGACAGCGTTTCGCCTGTTCCGATACCTCTTCTCCGCATTCTCGGCATTGACCCAAAGCCGTTGGCCACCTCCCGACGTTTTCTAGCCAACGCTAAGCCTGGCCCGCCGCCCGTTGCCGCGCCGGAGCGCAGCAACGGCACGGCAACGGGCGGTCGGGCCGAGGCTCTTGTTGGGCGATTCTTTTGCGTGGCGAATTAATATCATTTTTTTTCGTTTTCTTGCGTCTAATGGCTTGGAGGGGGATTCAATCCGCAGGCGCGATAGTCCGCATCAGAGGCCTTGCTCGTAATTCCGGCCAAGTCCGAGCCTAAAGCTTGGTAATCGGTGTGCAGGTATTTGGCAGAACCCTCATCATCTCGTACCCTTGGAGGTGCAAATTCACCGAGAATTCGGAAACATGTACAAAGGTTCTGCCAGGCTTGACTATAGACCATACATCGGCGCTGCGCTACTCGGGCGAGGAATCGGGTCGTGACGCGATGCACGCGCTTGGAGCAGGCCGAACACATAGCGGTACGGGACACCATAGCGGTACGGGACACCCGGTACGGGACACCCGGTACGAGACACCCACATTTCAGTACCACCCGGTACGCACCCGGTACGACGCCCGGTACGAGACACCCACATTTCAGAGCGGTACAGCGGTACGGGACACCTACAGCGGTTCGGGATACAGCGGTACGGGACACCCAGCGGTACGTACCAGCGGTATGTACCAGCGGTATGGGACACCCACATTTCAGGGAGGCAGGAGCGGTACGGGACACCCAGGAGCGCAGCGGTACGGGACACCCACATTTCACACCCACATTTCAGGGAGGCAGGAGCGGTACGGGACACCCAGGAGCGGTACGGCAGCGGTACGGGACACCCATCGGCAGCGGTACGGGACACCCATAGCGCAGCGGTACGGGACACCCACATTTCACACCCACATTTCAGGGAGGCAGGAGCGGTACGGGACACCCAGGAGCGGTACGGCAGCGGTACGGGACACCCATAGCGGTACGGGACACCCATATTTAAGCGGAGCGGAAAGTGGGTGTCCTTTTCTTGGTGTCCTTTTCTTGTTCTTTTCTTGTTTTGGTGTCCTTTTCTTGTTTTTTGAAAGTGGGTGTCCTTTTCTTGTTTGCTAAAGTGGGTGTCCTTTTCTTGGTGTCCTTTGTTTTTTGAAAGTGGGTGTCCTTTTCTTGTTTGCTCTTTTCTTGTTTGCTTTTCTTGTTTGCTTTTCTTGTTCCACTTTTCTTGTTCCACAACAAGCACTCTATCCTGTCCGAGCCGCCAATGACTCCTCATTCCATCTGCCTATGGCGGCCTGAGACGGCGCGGAGGACGGGTTACACCCTTGAAAAAGACGGCACGCTGCTTCGCGGAGCTCTATTCTCGGACAGGCTCCTAGGCACGCTGAACCCGCGCTCCCGCTGCACCGATGCAGGCGCACGCATCAATACATGCCGTTGACAAGCCCGCGGCGAACAGAGCATACTCCATAGCAGCAGCGTAGTCAGTGCCAACGTCCAACAAGACTTCCAGCCCGCGAGCACCGGGCCGGCCGGGCACGCGAGCGCGCAGCGCCGCGGTGCCCGGCCGGCCCGGTGCTCGCGGGCTAACATAAACGTTAGCTGCAAAATAACGTAATTAACGTTACTCTGAAGCTCGGATGTGCCCCCTATGAGCGAAACACATAAAAGATCAACGATTTACTTCGAACCCGAGATCCATCACGCCTTACGGGTTAAAGCGGCAAATACGCGCCAATCAGTTTCAGATGTGGTGAATGAGGCTGTGCGGTTAGCGCTGCGCGAAGATGCAGAAGATTTGAACGCGTTCGAAGAACGTGCCGAAGAGCCAACGCTGAGCTACGACGCCTTGCTGAAAGATCTGAAATTGCATGGCAAGTTATGAGCTCGTATTCAAGAAATCTGTCGCGAAAGATCTACGGAGCATCCCGAAAAAGGCTGTTGCTCGCATTCTGCAACGGATCGAGGCGTTGCGCGATGATCCGCGCGGAGAAGGGTGCGTAAAGCTGTCCGTGCAAGAACGGTATCGGGTTCGACAGGGAGTCTACCGAATTGTCTATGAAATCCGCGAAAGCGAACTCGTCGTCATGGTGGTCAAGGTTGGCCATCGATCTGCAGTCTACAAAAGCAGCTAGGGCAACTCCCGAATTACGGTGACAGTTTACTAAATGCACCTAATACGCCTCGGAAGCGATACAGGGGAAGCGATACAGGACATCCACTTTTCGGCGCACTTTTTGGTGGACTGAGAATGGGCGTCTTTTTTTCTTTTTGGGTGTCCTTTTCTCTTTTTCTCTCGGGGCTTTTCTCTCGGGGCGCACGCCCGGTGTATCCAACCGCTTGGTGCTGGGGCAAGAGGCCACCGAGTAGAAATCCAACGCGATCACGGCCATTCCCAAGTTGCTGGAAGCCTCGCGACTACAGGCAGAACCCGTGCCTACTTGGTCAGCCCGCCTACAATCAAAGAGATTCGTGCAATCTCGTCATCCGGAATCTGTTGGACGACTGCGGCCACATGCTCGCCGAACCCAGTCAGGTTGCCAGCGAATGCCTCGATACGCCCCCGTGTCTCGCTGGACATGACCGCGCTCGTCCCCTCCAGCGATTGAATCCAAGCGGCGGCGGTCTCCAGCCAGCGTCGAGCCCGTTGCTCCTGCTCGCTATCCCTAGCATCGCAAGCGCCAGGCACTTCGCTACCGAGCTTGGTTTCGACAGCAGCTTTCAGGATCGACTGGAGTCTTGCGGTATGGAAGAACACCAGAGGACCGAAAAAGGAGGAAAAACAGGGACAGACCACGTTTTCTAGTTTTGCCCGGTCCCGGTATCCCCTGTTCCCCCGGAAAAACGGGAAAAACGTGGTCTGTCCCGGTTTTCTGTCTCGGTTTTCCGCTAACCCGATATCCGCCAAGCTCCTCGCTGACCGCGTAGCCACGCTGTCCGAGCTTCGATAGCATGGCCATACGACGATCGAGCAGTGCCTTTTGCTTGCTGTTGTCGTCTGCGCACACCAGCAAGCACGTCCTGAATCGCAGCGCACTCCAGCGCTAAGCCTCGTGCGGTTTCAAACGACCGGCGTCGATCCCCGCTCGTCGCTTTGCCGTTACCCTCGGCCATGTTCAGCGCGATGGCCTGCGATGCGCACCTACGATGCGTACAGGAGTTGATCCTTCGCGTGACGCTATCCTTTCACATGCTCGCAGTCGCGCTAGGCCCAGCCGACAGACTCGATGGCCGCACGCTAGACGTCGCGCTTCTCATGACCGAATGGCATAGGGCGTATGGCGTTTTCTCTCTCGATTCCGATTCCGATTCCGATAGCGACCCCGACCCCGATTGCACTCCGCCGATGTCTGGATAGCGTTGTACAGGTTATTCATGAACCGCTACTTACTCAGTCTGGCCCGATCCGACACCGCCTGCTTCAATGCGTCGACGCGCTTCGCAATCCAGTTTTCCGCTGGTACGACATCGTCGATGTCCAGCGATTCGAAGCGTTTTTTAGTCTGTGGATTGAGGCCCGCCAGATAGACGTTGCAGCCTTGCTGTACGGCCTCGCGGATGGTGTCTTCCACTGCCAAAGCGGCGGTCACGCCCAGATGCGGCACACTGGTCATATCCACCACCAGGCTGCGAACACCAGCAAGATTTGACCGTTGCCGGGTGATCGCCTTGGCGGCACCGAAGATCAGCGGTCCTCTGAGACAGAGCATCGCGACGCCGTTGCTTGGATCGAGAATAATCTTTTTCTCTTCCGGCAGGGCGTTCTCGCACTCGGTCTCATTTTTGTTACTCGGCTGGCCGATCAGGCGCACTTCCTCGGATTGCAGATCGGCCAGTCGGCGGATGGTCAGAATGTTCGCCACGAACAGCCCAATGCCAACAGCGGTGATTAAATCGATGAACACGGTCATGGCAATCACGCCGTACATGATCAGAGCACCGCGCGGGGAGACCTTGTGTGCTCGGCGCAAAAATGTCCAGTCGATGATGTCGATGCCGACTTTGATGGCGATACCCGCAAGGACCGCTTTGGGGATGACCTCCACCAGGGCGCTGGCGCCGAACACCACCACCACCAGGATCAGCGCCCGCGCGATACCGGAGAGCGCAGAGCGGGCGCCGGTCTGAATATTCACCACCGTGCCCATGGTTGCACCGGCGCCGGGCAGGCCACCGAACAGACCGGATGCCAGATTGCCCATGCCTTGGCCGATCAGCTCTTTGTTGGAGTCGTGGTTGGTGCGGGTGAGGCTGTCGGCGATCACCGAGGTCAGTAACGCGTCGATTGCACCCAGCATGGCGAGCACCAAGGCGTTGACAACGATGGTTTGCCATTGGTCTGCGCTGAAGCTGGGGGGTTGTATTGATGGCAGGCCGCCGGGGATCTCGCCGATGGCGCGGTAGGCACCGCTGCCGAGCACGAACACGGCCAGCAGGGTGCCGATCACCAGGGCCAGTAACTGTGGCGGCACGAAACGCTGAAAACGTTTCGGCATCAGGAACAGAATAGCCAGTGCCAGCAGGCCCAGGCCGGTCTCGTGCGGCTGCAAACGAGCGACCAATTCCGGCAGCGCGTGCAACGAGCCGAGCACGCCGCCGCCCGGCGATGCATAGCCCAACAACGCCGGCATCTGGATGATAATCAGAATAAAACCGATGCCGGACATAAAGCCGGAGATGACCATGTACGGCATCATGGTCACATAGCGGCCGAGTTTGAGCAGACCGAAGCTGATCTGGAACAGGCCGGCCAGCATCACCGTGGTGAAGGCCATCGCCATACCGTTTTCCGGGCTGGCTGCCAGCATGCTGATGATAATGGCGGTGAACACCACGGTCATCGGCCCGGTGGGCTCGGAAATCAGCGTGGGTGTGCCGCCGAACAGGGACGCGAACAGTCCGACCAAAACCGCGCCATAGAGGCCGGCCTCGGCACCTGCACCGGAAGCAACACCAAATGCCAGTGCCATCGGTAATGCGATGACCGCTGCAGTGACGCCGCCGAACAGGTCGCCCTTGATATTGTTCAGGGCTATTAGGTTGAAGATTCGCATTGTATGCTCCGCTTGGCGAGGCAGTGATGGATACCTGGCGATTCAGTGGCACCGAGTAGTTGGCCGACCTGCGCCGGCCGCTCCATCAGCGCCTGATCGAGCCCTGTTCGTTCTGTTCCCGCGCGGGTGTCAAGGAGGAGCAACCGGGCAGCAAATCGGCCTTACGCGACCCCTCGGCCGATGCGCCTTTGGCTGTTGGTCAACGCCGGCTGTGATGATTGCCGCACCGCTCCGACCTGACAAATGGATGGACAAGAGCCAACGGATGTCAGTGAACTGTTCATGACTCCGGCAGCGCAACAGATCTGCATGCAATGTGCAGGGAGATGCCCGTTGGAATCGCCGCAAGCTGCTGCCTCATGGGCAGCTGGATGCGCTAGCTCTCGGAGACCACCTTGTCATAAAACGCCAGGAAGTCATCCGGCGTCGGCCCTTCGCGCCACTCGATGGCGGCACGTGGATGCTGATTCAATTGTCCGGTGATGTTGTATGGCAGCAGCGGCCCCCACTCGATTTCACGGCGCAGAGGCATGATCTGATGCTGGATCACGTCGATGATCGGGCGTACATCGAACTTGGGATTGCGCAAGAATCCAAGCAAAAGTTCAGTATGGCAATTGCCGGCGCCGCGACCGAAGCCATAGATAGTCGAGTCGACCCGGTTGCAGCCGAGAATAATGGCCTCGATGGTGTTGGCGAAGGCCAACTGCAGATTGTTATGGGCATGAATGCCGATGTCTTTCCCCGTGCCCGCCAGCGCGGTGGAATAGGTTTGATACAAACGGTCGATCTGTTCCCGGTACAGATAACCAAAACTATCGACAATGACCATGGTGCCGGCTGGCGTGTCGGCAATAGCCTCGAGCACGGCGTCGATCTCGTTTTCGGTAATGTTGGATACCGCCATCAGATTCGCCGTGGTTTCATAGCCCAGTTCTGCCGCATGACGGATCATATCCACCGCCTCGGATACTTGATGGGCATAAAATGCGACCCGAATCATGCTCAGCGGACTGTCCGCGGCCGGGACGATCTCGGTCTCCCAATCGCTCTTGCCGGCATCGGCCATGGCCGCGAGCTTGAGCCCGGTGGCGTCGGCATCATGGTCGCCCACCACGCGTTGCAGATCGGCCTCGTCACAATGACGCCAGGCGCCGAACTTCCCAGGCGGGAAGGTCTTTTTCGAGTTCTTGTAGCCGATCTCCATATAGTCGATGCCCGCGGCAACACAGGCCTCATAGATGGCGCGGACAAAGGCGTCTTCGAATCGATGCGCATTGACCAGACCTCCGTCTCGAACGGTACAATCGAGGACTTTCAGTTCCGGGCGATAGGTGATCCAGGGTGCTTTTTGGGGTGCCTTCTCGGGATTTGGCCGGGCCGTTGTGTGGGACGGTTCAACCGGGGTGGTGTCTGACATCGTCGTTTTCCGCGTTGATGATTAACCTGCTGTTTTAGGCGCTTTTCCTGATCGCAGGCATTGTCTGTGAATGCAAGGCTGTGCCCAGAGGTACGTCAATGCTTGCTGGAACGCTGATTGGGCTGATTCTCGATCTGTGCCTTCAGCAGGTCACCGAAGGTGCCGGAAGTCTGGCTGACATCGTCTTCCGGCTGAGACGCTCTGGTTGCTTCCATCTGCGGTGCGGCCTCCGGGTTCAGGCTCAGGCCGATCCGGCGGCGTTCGCCATCTACCTGCAAGACGGTCGCCGTGACCTTCTGGCCGGTGCTGACGATTTCATCAGGATGATTCACCCGCCGGTCGGCGCCCAGTTCGCTGATATGAATCATGCCCTCTAGGCCCGGCTCGATTTCGACAAAGGCGCCGAACGGTTGCGTGCGCGTGATCCGACCATCGACGCGTGTCCCAGGACGATAACGATCGGATGCGTCGGACCAGGGGCTTTTGGCCAGGGCGCGGATCGATAGGGCGATCTTCTCAGGACGTTTCGGATTACCGGTCTGTTCGATGCGCAAGACCGCGACCTCGACCTCCTGCCCCACCTGTAATACCTCTTCCGGATGCCGTACACGGCCCAGGGCCAATTCGCTGATGTGCACCATGCCTTCAATGCCGCCGAGGTCGATAAAGGCGCCGAAGTCCTTCATGCCCGTGACAGTACCGCTCATGACCGCGCCTTCCTTGAGCTGCTCGCGAGTCGCTGTCGCACGAGCCTCCTGCTCTTCTTGCAGCAGTGCGCGGCGAGAGACAACCATATTGATGCGCCGACCGCCCTCGAATTTGGTAATGCGAAAAGCGCACCGCTCGCCGACCAGCGTCGATAAGTCTTCGATGAAGCGGATGTCTACCTGGGATGCTGGACAGAAAGCACGCTGCTTGTAGCCCGTCAGCTGAACCTCGACCCCGCCCTTGATGGTGCCGGTAATGACGCCTTCCACTGGCAGGCCATGCTGGTAGGCCGCCTCCAGTTCTTCGTGGCTATGGGGCTTCGTGGCGTCTCGAGTACCGAGAACCAATGTGCTGTTTTCCACGTCGACGCCCGTGACCACCGCGGTCAGTTGGTCGCCAACGGCGGCGGTAATGACGCCGTCGCGGTCGCGCAGGTTAGCGATATCCATACTCGCTTCGGCTTTACCGCCTACGTCCACAAACACCTGCTCATCATTGAGAGCGATAATTGTGCCGTGAATCTGCTCGCCGATCTTGGGGAGGGAGGCCGCAACGGCCTTTTCAGTCTTTTCGAGTTCCCGCATCAGGGCCTCGAAGTCGTTGTCGTCTGTCATGCTCTGCTGGCCTGTCCGCGGGCCGGTCGGTAATGGATGCTCTTATGAGAGGCTTGGCTGGCGCTCATGGGCGCCATGCGGAAGATATTTGGAACCGGATAGTCTTTCAGATTGGATTCCAGCTTCATTCGCCGCGCCGCTGCAAGACGGCCAGGATGACCGTATCGCGATTCTAAAGCCCTAGGGAAAACAGTGCCAGCACGGTATTGCATCGACCAGTTCAACAGCGCGGGATGGATGTGGCCTATTATATAGACGCATTACCGCTCTTGACCAACCGTTTTCGAGCTATTCAACGATTCTGTGCAAATCGCCCAGAGTCTCGACCGCCACCAGCCCGCGTACAACCCATCTGGTCCGTTCCAGCACGGCAATGACTGAAGGCGGCACAAGCATTGGCAGGCAGCCTGCCAACGGTAGCCGTTAGGCGACCAATGCCCGTGACAGCAAGCTGTTGGTTGCCATTGACCCAATCCCCGCCTATGGTTGTACGGTGAATGCCTGGCGTGCGGACGCGGAGATGGATGGCATCGCCCTCGTCCTCGCCGCGACGATCGATACCAGCGTCATTTAATCCAGCGTCATCTAATCTAACAACAAGCTGAGGAGTTTCGAAAACCAATGAGTCAGTGTCTGCGCTTTTTCTCTCTCACCTGTCTTGTGTCAATGCTGACGCCGGCCGCCTTGGCGGATACGGCACAAGGCCTACTCGCTGTTTTCACCATGCCTGGGGATGCATCCATTTATGTGGACGGCCAACGCAAGGGCAATTCCCCTGCATCGCAGCACGAAACCTTCAAGATCCATCTGCCGGAGGGCGAGCATACCCTGCGCGCGGAGAAAGACGGATTCGATGCTGTCGAACGGACGCTGTTCATCGGCGCCGGTACCGAAAAAACGGTTAAACTCAGCCTCGCCCCGGAAATCGAGATGGTCGCCATTGAAGGCGGTTGTTTTATCATGGGCAGTGCCGAGGACGAGAATGAGCGGGATAGAGACGAAGGACCGCAACACGAGGTCTGTTTCCAACCGTTCGAAATCGGTCGCTACGAACTCACCTTCGCCCAGTGGGATGCGTGCGTGGCAGATGGCGGCTGCGAAAAAATACCAAGCGATGAAGGGTGGGGACGCGGCCAGCGTCCGGTCATCAACATTTCCTGGCAGCAAGCACAAGAATATCTAAAATGGTTGAATAATTGCGGTGGACAGACCGGCTATCGGTTGCCGACTGAGGCCGAATGGGAATATGCTGCGCGCGCGGGGACCACAACGCCATTCTCGACCGGCGAGTGCATCAGCACCGATCAAGCCAACTTCGACGGCACCTTCGAATACGCGGGCTGTCCAGAACCCACCAATCTGGATTTGCATCAAACCCAGCCTGTCGGCAGCTATCCGCCCAATGCCTGGGGCTTGTACGACATGCATGGCAATGTCAACGAATTCGTTGCCGATTGTTGGAACGACAGCTACCACGGAGCGCCAGAGGACGGCAGCGCCTGGCTTGCAGGCAATTGCACGCGACGCGTACTGCGCGGCGGCTCCTGGTACGGCGATCCAGGCTATCTGCGCTCCGCCTACCGCTGTCGCTCCGGCCCCGCATTTGGGCATCGCACCATCGGTCTGCGGCTGGCGCGCACGCCTGGCGGTTGATTCCAGGCGGCCCGCAATACTGGCCAGCATCAGCAGTCGATGCTGGCCGCAGCTCTTTGTCGACATCGGATCGTCACTACTGCCCGAACCAAGTATGCAAGGTCTGAACTCCCGCCAAGCCGAAGCTGTCCGCCATACTGGCACGCCGCTCTTGGTCATCGCCGGCGCAGGCTCCGGCAAAACCAGAGTCATCACCCGCAAGATCGCCTTCCTGATCGGCAAGCGCGGGGTGCCGGCGCGAGCGATCTGCGCATTGACCTTCACCAACAAGGCCGCGCGGGAGATGAAGAACCGGGTCGGCCAACTGATCAAGGGCCAGGCTGGACGCGGGCTCAAAGTCTCGACCTTCCACACCTTCGGCCTCAATCTGCTGCGGCGCGAAGCCAAAGCCGCTGGGCTGCGCCCCAGCTTCTCACTGCTCGATCCGCAGGACGGCGAGGCCATTCTCAAGCAACATCTCAACGCTTTGGGCCTGGGACAGGTCAGCAGCCCCGCCACCGCGCTGGGCCGCATCTCCAGCTGGAAGAACGACCTCATCGAACCCGCCACAGCCATGGCCAGCGCCGAAGACGACTACGACGCCCAACTTGCCCGCCTGTACCAGACCTACGAGCGTACCCTGCGCGCCTACAACGCGATCGACTTCGATGACCTGATCGTCCGCCCGGTCCGGCTGTTGCGCTGCGAGCCCGGTGTGCGCGAGGATTGGCAGCAGCGCATCCGCTACCTGTTAGTGGACGAATATCAGGACACCAACGGTGCACAGTACGCACTGGTGCGACTGCTGGTCGGCCCGGCCGGTGCCTTTACCGTGGTCGGCGACGACGACCAATCTATCTATGCCTGGCGCGGCGCCCGTCCTGAGAACCTGGCTCGGCTCAAGCAGGACTACCCGACGCTGCGCGTCATCATGCTGGAGCAAAACTATCGATCCAGCGCGCGCATCCTCGGGCTCGCCAACCGGCTGATCGCCAATAACCCACACCTGTTCGAGAAGCGCCTGTGGAGCGAGCTCGGCCCCGGCGATCCGGCACGGGTGCTGGTCTGCCGCGACGAGACCCACGAAGCCGAGCGCGTCGCCGCCGAGATCCACCATGCCCAGCTGACCCGCAACCAGTCCTACGGCGACCTGGCCATTCTCTACCGCGGCAACCACCAGGCGCGCGCCTTCGAACAGGCCCTGCGCACCCTCGGCATCCCCTATTTTCTCAGCGGCGGCACCTCATTTTTCGCCCGCACCGAGGTCAAGGACATCATGGCCTATCTGCGGCTGCTGGCGAATCCGGCGGACGACGCCGCTTTCCTGCGCGTGGTCAACTGCCCGCGCCGCGAGATTGGCACGGCAACTCTAGAGCGCCTGGCCGGTTACGCCGGCGCCCGCGCGCTGCCGCTGCTCGCCGCCTGCAATGAGCCGGACCTCGGCAGCCACCTCGCCGAGCGCCCCCGGCAGCGGCTGATGGCCTTCGCCGACTGGATCGAGCGCCACCGTCGCCAAACCGCAGGCAACCCGGTGGCTGCCGTGCGCGCTCTGATCGACAGCATGGACTATGCTGGCTGGCTGCGCGAGACCGCCTCCACTCGCAGCGCCGCCGAGCGCCGCCAGGAGAATGTCGACAACATGCTCGGCTGGCTTGGCTCGCTGCAACAAGGCATGCCCCAACAGGGCAGCCTCGCCGAGATGGTCAGCCATCTGACGCTGATGGACGTACTCGAGCGCCAAGACGAAGAGCAGGGCGGCGACCGCGTCCATCTGATGACATTACACGCGGCCAAGGGCCTGGAATTCCCGCGAGTCTATCTGGTGGGCATGGAAGAGGGCCTGCTGCCCCACCGCGAGAGCATCGAGGATGGCGCCATCGAAGAGGAGCGCCGTCTGGCCTATGTCGGCATCACCCGCGCCCGTCGACAGCTGACCCTGACCCGTGCCAAACGTCGCCGCCGCTTCGGCGAGACCGTCCTCTGCCCGCCGAGCCGCTTCCTCGCCGAACTGCCCGGCGAACATCTGGAGTATCCCGACCAGATAAGCGCGGACGACCAGCAGCAACGCGAACGCAGCCGCGCCCAGCTTGACGCCCTGAAGGCCATGCTGAATCGTTCTGGCTGATCGATCCTGGATTGCATGAGTCCGGGCGACTCGCACTTGGAAACAGCAGTGCGGTTTTGGCTCGCCGCCATGGCGCTGGACATGCCCGAGGCAAGAGATGCAGGGTAAAGTGACGGTAAGTGATGGTGCAGAAACAAGCTAAACAGGTTTTTGGCTTGGGTGTCGCCTGCCGACTCATTCGGTACCGCTATCGGCGTCGGTATCGGTATCAACGTCGGTATCGGCGTCGGTATCGAACTGACCAACCCGATATCCTCAAGCTCCTCGCTGACCGCGTCGCCACGCTGTCCGAGCGTCGTTAGCATGGCCACACGACGATCGAGCAGTGCCTTTTGCTTGCCGTTGTCGTCTGCGGACAACGCATCGCACACCAGCAAGCACGTCCTGAATCGCAGCGCACTCCAGTGCCGAGCCTCGTGCGCTTTCAAACGACCGGCGTCGATCCCCGCTCGTCGCTTTGCCGTTACCCTCGGCACTGTTCAGCGCGATGGCCTGCGATGCGCGCCCACGATGCGCGCCTAAGATGCGCACAGGCGTTGATCCTTCGCGTTACGCTGTCCTTTCACATGCTCGCAGTCGCGCTAGGCCCAGCCGACAGACTCGATGGCCGCACGCTCTGCGTCGAGCTTCTCATGACCGAATGGCATAGGGCGTTTTCTCTCTCGATTCCGATTCCGATAGCGACCCCGACCCCGATTGCACTCCGCCGATGTCTGGATAGCGTTGTATAGGTTATTCATGAACCGCTACTAAGCGTGGCACTTTTCTGTGCGATTCTTATGTCTTCATCGATTTCGATCCCGATGCGGATGGCCGCCAGCGTCGGATTGCAAGATCAACCCTAAAGCCCCAATGTCATTTCTTCCTGGCGATTGGAAGTCTGTGGAATTCAGCCGTATCGATCTACTATCGTGCTACGCGTTGTCCACTCTCGAAGCGACCCAATGACGCCTCGGCCGCCTTCCGCGGCCTGCTCAGCCGATGCCAATGCATCGGTTGCAGCAACCAAGTCCATCCCCCCGTCCAACATGACCTGATATAGGAGCCACGATGCGCCCCTGGCCTCTACTGATTGCCCTGCTTGTCACCCTCGTGCCCGCAACCTTGCTGGCCGAAGATCCACCGGCCCCGGAGCCTCTGACCACTGTCGACCGCAACATCCCGGTGGAAGAGCTAGCACTGATGCTCAAGCCCCTGCCCAAGGCCCAGCTCATCATCGAAGCCGATGCCTGGCAACGCCTGGTCCAAGACAAGGCCGAGCAGATCGTCTCCGGCGAGATCGCCGTCAAGCGCCAGAATGCCGAAATCGCCGAGGTGGAAGAAATCCGCCAGCAGATAGAACTCGCCAAGGAGAAGCTTCAGGAAGTCCAGCAAAAGGCCGAGGAGGCCGCCGGCAGCGGCGATACCGAAGCCGCTGCCGAGGTCCGCGAGAGTGCGGAAGATGCCAAATCGCAAATGCGCGAGGTCCAGGAACGCGTTGAGGCCGCTGGCGATGCCGCCGAGCGCACCGCCGAGATTCGCACACGCATAACCGAAGCCAGTGGCGAGGCGCTGGAAGAGACCGCCGAGGTCGCTGGCGACGCCGCCGACCAGGTCGACCAGATCACCGCCACCATCGACGAAACCGTCGCCCGCGCCGAGAGCGGCAAAGACATTGCCGATGCCGCCGAGCAAGTCCGCCGTCAGACCGAACAGGCTAGCGCCGCCGCAGAGGCGGTCAGCGACGCCGCCGGACAAGCCGCCGCCATGGCCGAGCAGGCCGAGCAGGCCGAGGTTACAGCCAGTACCGAAGGCCCCGAATCGGCCGAAGAACAGCCCGAGCTGCTCGCCCGCGCCGCCGAGATCGCCGCCACCGAACAGACCAAACGCAAAGAAAAGCGCGCCCTGTTGGAGACTGTCAGCAAGATGCGCGAGGAACGCAAGCTCCTGCTCGACCGCTTCAAGGCCACACTCGCGGCGCTGGAGGCCAAGACCCCAGAGGACGACGCCGACACCCTCGCCCTGATCGCCGACCACCGCCTGTACATCCGCGCCATCACCAGCGTCGAAGTCGACGTGCAGGACACCACCTCGGCCTGGATTGCGATCAAGGGCTGGGCCGTATCCGAGGAAGGCGGCATCCGGCTCGCCTTTAATCTCGTTCGATTCTTCAGCGTACTCATCATCGCCTGGTTCATCGCCAAGCTGCTCAGCGCCGGCGTCCACCGCGCGCTCACGCGCATCAAGGGCACCTCTAAACTATTGGAAGACTTCTTGGTCAAATCCATCCGCTGGATCGTCATGAGTATCGGTATCATCATGGCATTGGCCGCACTGGAGGTGGGCGTTGGACCGCTGCTCGCCGTCATCGGTGCCGCCGGCTTCGTGGTCGCCTTCGCATTGCAAGACTCGCTGAGCAACTTCGCCAGCGGGCTGATGATCCTGATCTTCCGACCCTTCGATGTCGGCGACGTCATCGACGCCGGCGGCGTATCCGGCAAAGTCGAATCGATGAACCTGATCTCCACGACCATCAAGACCTTTGATAACAAGAATATGATCGTCCCCAATAACAAGATCACCACCGACGTGATCACCAATGCCACCGGCGTGCGCCATCGCCGCGTCGACATGGAATTTGGCATCGCCTATGACGCCGACACCGACCGCGCCCAGGCCATCCTGGAAGAGATCATCGGCAGCCATCCCAAGGTTCTTGCCGATCCAGCCCCGACCATTGCCCTGCACACCCTCGGCGACAACTCCGTCAACTTCATCGCCCGGCCCTGGACCCTCACTGCCGATTATTGGGAGGTCTTCTGGGATGTCACCAAGGCCGTCAAAAAGCGCTTCGATAGCGAGGGCATCGGCATCCCCTTTCCCCAGCGTGACGTGCATCTCTACATCAAAAGCGGCGGCGAGCAGCTCCTACCCAAGTAGGCTGACTCAGAGACTGTCCAGAAAGGGCAGTCTCTAACGCGACCTGGGCGGCGCTGAACTGGAAGCCTCTGCCAGCGGCACCACAGCCACCGTCGGATCATCGATGCGCCCTGCGTACCAGGCGCGGACCCGCTCGAGGTGGCGCGGTTTCACCCGAGTACCGACCGGGTTGGCGCTCATGATGCCTTTGGGGTCGATCATGGGCCGGCGTGGATCGCGGGCACCGAGCGGGTACTCGTCGTAGGCACCGAGCATATGACCGGCCTCGTGGGCGGCGATCTCCGGCGGATCATTCAGATGCCAGCGCAATTGATGGGTGGGACCGCGGCCGGGATAAACGATCACCCGATGATCATATTGCGGGCCATGGAAGCGCACCCGAACCTCGATCGGCAACACAAGCCCATCGCCGCGTCGCAGACCATAGCGACTGCCCCAGGCGTCCTCGATACCCATGCGCCAGCGTTCGCGGGCACGCACGAGTGCCGCTGACGAGACCCCTGCCGTCGGTATCAGCTCAATCGCCAGCTCGATCTTTACCCTGCCGCCTTCGGTCCGGGCGCGAAATCGACTGTTCCAAGCGAAGCCATCGGCATCGTCGATGCGGGTGGAGACAAGTTCGTTCGCTGTCATCGATCGGCTGCTGCTGATATCCGGTCCCGTATCGGCGTGCGCCGAGCAGACCGCCAGCCCGAATGCCAGAAGCATCCCGTCGACGGCCGGCGCCGCGCTGCGTATGGAATCGGGGTTGACGGCATGCGGCTTGGGCATTGGAATACGCTGGTGCATGACTTTAGGCGATTACCGGAGAAAAACATACCGAAGCGGCAACCCACTCATAGTCGCTCCTTGGGCGGGTTGCCGCAACAAAAAGGCGGACGAGAAAACAAGCCAGATGGTCTATTTCTCGACAGAAATCGCCTAAACCTATTCACCCAGCATGAAGTTCGATTCACCGCAGAGACGCAGAGTACGCTGAGAAGAGCATGCATTCGCCCGGCCCCTCTGCGCACTCTGCGTCTCTGCGGTGAATACCCAAGCCCGCATGTTTCGTTGTGCTTCCGCGCTGCCAGCGGCGGAAAAATGGCCGCTGACAGCACGGAAAAGCGCGGAAAACAGGTTGCGCGATGGAGACAAGAATCTCTTCGATAACTCACTAAGCAGTTACCTAGCAATACCTTCGCCAAAAATTAGCGCCAAAAATTAGGTGGGCGACAGCCCGAGGTGATAGGTTATCCAGTTACTAATCCGAAGACCTATTCCCTCAGGAGGCTATCGCCCATGCCCGACATTATGCTGATCTTGAGCTGCTTAAGCCAGAGCGTAGATAAGACGAGCCTTGGCCGTTTGGGTTGCGTTGTGGAAGGGCTGTTGGCGATGACGGGGCGGGTAACGATGCGGGGGCTATCGCGCTGGACCGAGCGCGGGGGAAGCTATCGGACGCTGCAGCGGTTGTTCAACACCACGCTCAGTTGGGGCCAAGTGCATTGGCTGGTAATTCGCCAGCACCTGCTGGGCGACGAAACGCAATGGTTGCTGGCGGGCGATGAAGTGGTGGTGAGCAAATCGGGCAAGAAGACCCACGGTCTGGATCGTTTTTTCTCCTCGGTGGTTGGCAAGACGATCCCGGGGTTGTGTTTTCTGAGCCTGTCGTTGATTAGCGTGCAACGGCGCTGTTCGTACCCATTGCGCCTGGAGCCGATTCTCAAAGAGACGGCCGCGAGCTGCCCGAAAGCGTCCAAAGCGGGTCGGGGTAAGGACCGAGGGCGGCCGAAAGGTAGCCGCAATGGCAATCGCCGGGAGGTGAGTCTGTCGCCCTATTTGCAGTTCGTTCAAGACCTTCTGCGCCAGGTGCTGGCACTGGTGTGCCAGACGCTGACGGTGCGTTATTTCGTCTTCGACGGGGCCTTCGGCCATAATCAAGCGCTGCAAATGGTCCGTCGCACGGGCTTAGAGTTGATCAGCAAATTGCGCCACAACAGCGCGCTGTATCTGCCCTATGACGGCCCCTACGCCGGGCGCGGCCCGCGGCGCAAGTACGGCAGCAAGCTCGATTATCAACACTTGCCGCCGTGCTTTCTCAAAGCCACTTCCGTGGAAGGACAGGTTCATACGGCCATCTACCAACTGCCCGTTTGGCACAAAAAATTCCCCGACCGGCTCAATGTCGTGATCCTCGTCAAGACCAACCAACGCACCGGTGCCCAGGCCCATGTCATCCTTTTCAGTAGTGATCTTGAGTTAGGCTACGAAGCGCTCATCGATTACTATCGCTTGCGCTTCCAAATCGAGTTCAACTTCCGAGACGCCAAACAGTACTGGGGCTTGGAAGACTTCATGGTGATCAAGCCAACGCCGGTCTACAACAGTGCCAACCTGGCGATGCTGATGATCAACCTGTCCCAGATCCTGATGCGACCGGTGCGCGAGCACTGTCCGAGCTTTAGCGTCAATGACCTCAAAGCCCACTTCCGCGGCCGGAAATACGTCCTGGAGGTGTTAAAAATGCTTCCGGAAATGCCCGAAGCAAATATTATTGACCAAGCCCTTGAGCAGGCTGCAAATCTGGGGCGGATTAATCAAGAACTTAGTGCAGCATGAGATCGGGTCATTTGGCGAAGGTATTGACCTAGCAACCGTGTTTCTGGGCGAGGGCACTTACGACATCGCCGTCTCCATGGTCGAAGAGGCCGGCGGCATGCAAGCGCCCGTCCCGCCAACCTCGGCGCTTCTGGGCGCGGGATTACTCGGCCTCGGCATCGCGCGTCACCGCAAGACCACGGCCTGATCGAATCCTCTGCCAATGGACGAGCAAAGGGGCCCTCGGTCAGGCTGTCGAAATGTCCTGAGTTTTGATGCCAAACCGATTCCGGGTCTTGGATTGCATCATCGAACGCACTGGGGAAGCCTCATCGGTGTCGGGGTCGCTATCGGAATCGGTATCGAATCCGCTCATCGATCAAAGCAGCCAGCTCGATACCAATCCTTCATTCCGACCTTGACACCGACCCCGACATCGACTAAGCATCCATAAACCGGGAAGCTCTTGTTTTAGTGAGACGGCAGATTTCGACAGCCTAGCCCTCGGCCCCTTTTTTGTTGTCCTTCGGGTTGCAATCGCGGTAACGCCCGAGTTCCGCCCGTAGGCACTTCTCGATGACCTGTCGAGAGAATCGAATCTCAATATCGGTGTCCCGGCCGTTGTCGTAATCGAATATCCGTAGACTAAGACCACGATGACGACAACGACAACCGCGGAATCCCTCGACCGGGCTGCCTGGTTACGATCGCGCCGAGTCGGGTGTGTGGACTCGAGCCCCAGCCGCCCGTTGCCGCCATGAAGGGCGTGCCTCGCGCCGCTCCGATCAGGGCCGCAGTTGTGACAGCTCCAACCGGCTGCGCAGCACCGCCAGCTTCCGCGCGATCCGGTCGTGCTCCGCCCCCAACATCTGTGCCTGTCGATAGTCGGCCGCTGCCTCTTTCAGCTTGCCGGCGCCGAGCCTGGCATCCCCGCAGCCTTCGAAGGCAGCCGCGCTGTCCGGCGCCAGGCGCAGGGCCTGCTCGAAGTCCCGCTCCGCCGCCGACCAATCCCGCGCCTGGAGCTGGGCCGCGCCCCGCGCGATCCACAGCTCCGGCAGATCGGGCTTCAGTCGCAGGGCCTGGCTCAGATCGGTGACGGCCTTGTCCGGCGCACCGGCCTCGAGGTGGGCGTTGGCACGCAGCGCATAGTGGCGGAAGTTCCAGCGCTCGCGCTCGATGGCTTGGGTCGAGTCCTCGATGGCAGCCTGCGGGTCCTGCTGCGCGAGCCGAAGCCGACCGCGGTAGCCATGGGCCATCGCGTCCTGCCGCAGGCGCAGGGAGTGATCCAGGTCCCGTTGCGCGAAGTCCAAATGGCCCTGCTCGAGTCGAATGGCGCCGCGCTTCGCATAGGCATAGGCGCCGGCGCGGATCAGGGCCTTGGTGGGGTCGGGGTCGGCCTCGAAGCGCTCGATGACGGCAGTATAGTCCACCACGGCAGCCTGGGTATCACCGGCCATCGCCCGGGTCCCGGCGAGATGATTGCGGGCCCGAGAACTCTCCGGGGCCTTGACCACAGCGTCCTCCCAGAAGGCGACGGGATCGGCCCAGAGCCGGTTGCGCTCGTGGGTCCAAGTGCCCCAGAGCACAGCCAGCGCGAGCATGGCGAGCGTGACCGGCGCCGCGGCCGCCGGCTGCCATTGCCGCAGCCGGTCCGCAGCCATGGCCAGCAGCAGCGCCAGGCCCACGGATGGCAGATAGAGCCGGTGCTCGAAGACCAGCTCCAGCGGGATGACCGTGGACTCGATGACCAGGTGCCCGAGCCACCAGAGGATGCAGAAGGACAGCAGTCTGTGGCGACGAGCCGTCAGCCCGGCCGCGGCGACGCAGCCCAGGATGAACAGGCCGGCCCACAACGTGCCGAGCGGCTCCAGCAGCGATTGCGACAGCACGACGTCGTGCTCCAGGCTCAGCCGCGACGGATGGGGCCACAGAAACAGGCCCAGATAGAAGACGACGATGCGCCATTCGGTCATGACCCGCTGCCAGACATCGAAGTCCCGGCCGCCATAGCCGCGCAGCACGATGTCCAGTGGTCCCTGCCCGCGCAGAAAGACCAGGTACCAGGCCGCCGCGGCCGCGAGCAGCGCGACGGTCAGCAGCAGCCAGGGCAGGCCCCTACGCCGGCGCGGCCAGCGCAGGTCCTGGAAGAAGTACCACTCCGCCAGCAAGAGAAATCCCGGCAGCACGGCGACGATCTCCTTCGACATCAGGCCCAGCAGCCAGACGCCGGCGACGCCGGCGTAGAGCCAGGGGCGCAGCCGCTGATGCTGGGTGAGCCTAGCCTGCAGATAGAGCCCGAAGGCGAGCAGATGGAAGAGCACGGCCAGCGTCGTCGCGCGCTGCCAGACATAGGTCACGGCCTGGGTCTGCACCGGGTTGAGCAGCCACAGGGTCACGGCCAGCGCGGCGATCCAGAGCGCATCCTGGCCTGGGCCGCGCAGCACCGGGGTGCGGTAGAGCAGCAGGACCACCCAGAACACCAGCAGGCCGTTGACCAGGTGCACGGCCAGACCGACCAGGTGATAGCCGGTCGGGTCCAGCCCGCCCACCAGATGATTCAGCCCGAAGCTCAGGCCCGTGAGCCAGCGCCCGTCGTGGGGGACGCCGAGCGCGGCCGCGCACAGCTGCGGCCAGGTCAGCTCGGTCAGGTGCACGGTGGGGTTGTTGACGATCGCGGTCCAATCGTCGAAATAGAAGGGCGCGGTCATGCCCGGCAGGTAGGCGAGCACGGCGGCGCCCAGCGCCAGACCTGCGAGGCCGACGAGCACAATCGCTGCACGCTTGCGGGTTTTCGGTGTTGCGGTCTTGGGCGTCATCTTTGCCTAGCCTGGGCTCGGGTTGGGTTGTCGTCGCATGCGGGCGGTCGTGCCGGCGCCGGGTCGGGCTCGACCCGCCAGAGGCCATAGGCCGGTCGATTCAGCACGCGCACAAAGTACCTGAACGAGACACCGCACAGTTAGAGTCGATAGCCGTCGGCATTGCGCTCCAGCGGAGCGCCCTGCAAGAAGCGGCGCTCAGGCTCCTGCTGCTAAGTGCGCAGCACGTCCAGCCTGACCCGGGCCGCCGGCAGCATGATGCCGACCAGGAGCGCAGCGCAGCGTGCGGGAGTACGGCCCAGGGCAGCGAGGCCGGCGCAGAGACCGGCCAAAGCCGGCCGCCACCAAGCGCTGGGCGAGGTCGTCGCTGACGAGCGCCCGGCGCTTGGGCTCGGCCGATGCAGCGCAGCTGCTCGATCATTGCCTCGACCTGCTCACGCTCCGGAAATGTCTGCTGGTCGGCCAAGACTTCGAGCAGGACGCGTCGCGCACGGTCACGGCTGCCGGCCCACTCCAGGGCAAGGGCGTAGTGATATTGAAAGGTCGGGTTCGATGGCGCCATAGATAAAGAATAGGCGATTTAACCGCATCACAGGATGTACAACGGCCACGATACCACCGGAGCGAGGCTTCGAGCAAGGGCGCGAAGACGTTCGTTGGGGCGGAAATCGTTGGGAAAACGCGCAAACGGCGCTTTGGAATGAGGATTCGTGGGTCGTTGGGTAGGGGAAGGTGCAGGAATCTGCACCGTCGCCTGTTGCGCTGGTTGACGGGGAAGTCCGCTACCACTGGATGCGCTGATCGAATTCGATCTCCGGTTCGGGTTGGGCAAGCGGATCGTAGCCCACTGGCGTCCGGGGAAGCTGATCTCCGGCGCTCATAAGATACCAGTAAATATAAATAAATCGACGATTTATGCCTGTTACCGACTTGAACGACAACGGTCGATGGTCGCAATCTGGTTCGCTTTATCGCGGACACTGGGATTCGGCGCATGTATTCAGGCAAACTCATTTTCACGCAAGTGCTGGAGTATGTTCCCCAGCACAGCTTTCGTCGCTGCGTGCAGCGCTATCAGGGCAATCGCTACGTCAAGCGCTTCACCTGTCAGGACCAGTTTCGCGCCATGGCGTTCGCGCAGCTGAGCTACCGCGAGAGCCTGCGCGACATCGAAGCCTACCTGGCAGCTCAGCAGAACAAGCTTTACCACATGGGCATCCAGGGCCGGGTCGCGCGCAGCACCCTGGCCGATGCCAACGAGCAGCGCGATTGGCGCATCTATAGTCCTCTCACGTGATATCAAAACTGTCCCTTTCGTTTAAGGCCAGCACTCACGCATCAAAAACAAAAGGGCATATCTGGTTATCATGTTGCGTGACTATATGCCGACTTGGCCCAGGCGCTGATTCGCATCGCCCGCGCGCTGTATGTCGACGACTCCTTTGGTATCGACCTCGAGCAGACCGTCTATGCGCTCGATGCCACCACTATCGATCTGTGCTTGTCGCTATCGCGCCGAGCAAAGCTCGGCGCCTCTTGCCGGGTGAAAGTCCCGGTCGGGTAAGGGCTAGCCACCCACCCGTATCGAGTGTTGGTCCTGCTGCGGAGCTTTGTGCCTCGCGAACAAAGTGAATTGCAGGGCAAGCGTACACAGAGAATCCTATAGGCCGTAGGGGAGATCGCGCTCCCTGAAGTGCGCCTGTTTGGATCAGGGCAGCTTCGAGAAAGCAAAGTAAGCGGATGACGACGGTGTTAACGTCCTGGAAGTCAACATGAAGCACGCGCTACCTGGCAAGTGTGTGGATGTCCGCCGGAGTCGTGATGTGCTCGCGGCCATCATCAAAAAGCGACTCGACATCCCGGAGTCGCCTTACACAATGCTACAGATACTCGGTCTGGCCCTATTCGAGCGCGCTTCACTAAATCAACTACTTACGGGCGCCTCAGAGCCGGATTACAAAAATCATGGGGACGCAGTCGCCAAACAATTGAATTTATTTGATTAATTCCCCGGACACTAGTGCGATACTCGGGTGTTTCTCCGCCGCACGCGCCATCACGGGACCACCCGCCACGGTATCGCTGCAATTGGCTGCGTGGACCGACACATGCAACAGGTTGCCGAGGAGATCGACCACGCTATGGCGTTGATGCCCTTTGACCTTCTTGCCGCCGTCGATCCCGCGTTCTTCGCTCGCCTACTCGGTCTTGACGCTCTGCGAGTCGATCATCCCGTAACTCGGCGATGCCGAGCGACCGTTGTTTTGGCGATGGAGTGCATTCAGTTGATCCAGCGCGGTTTCCCATACACCGCGTTTGTTCCATCGGCTGAAGTGATCGTAAACCGTTTGCCAGGGGGGAAAATCGTTGGGTAGCATGCGCCATTGGCAACCGGACTTCACGACGTACAAAATGGCATCGACGATCCGTTTGCGCGGATGCAGGCTGGCACTGCCCCGTCGATCACGGGGTTGAAAATAGTGTTCGATCAGTGCCCATTCGGCATCCGTCAGGTCACTCGGGTATCCCATGGCTTGTCCTCGAAGAAAAAGTACTTGACGTTGATGGACATTTTTTTGTCAGACAGGTTCTAAGCCTCAGCCGCCGCCCAAAGTGCCGCGGGCGAAGCGAGCGGCACTTTGGGCGGCGGCTGAGGCCTTTGTTGGGCGATAATTCATTCAGCATTCAGCATCCAGAATTCAGCATCCAGAAAAGGAATCTGACCCCATTTTTCTTCATTTTTCATTTGAAAAGGGATCTGACTCCATTTTTCATTGACCCCATTTATCATTTTTCGCTGGGGTTTTGTCGTCTGGAATCAGCCGGCAATGAACAGATGGCGGTGCATGTCACCTCCGTGCTTACTGGGCCAAAAAGGCTTGGTTTTTGGACGTTACACCGAATCCACCGCGTATTCCGGCAAAGGTGACCGGCCAGCGAGCTTCGCCAATATCAAAGGGCGCATGAGCGCGCGAGCACAATCTTCATTGATATGCCTCAATGTGGCCTTGTTCATAATTCCGGCCACCGCTGTCAAGCCGCGACCGGCGTTAGGTAGGCCGGTTTCGGCGGGCGCGTTCGGCGTCGTCGCGGTCGCGGCGGCAACGGCACGCGTAGTAAGAGGCGCTCGAACAGGACAGGGTGCGCTCGCCCAAAGAAACGCTCGGCGGCCGTCGTGCCGTCGTCGCGGCAGATATGGAAGTGATGCACGGCCGTGAGCGCAGCGAGCTTGCGGTCACTCAAACGATCACGTCCGTGATGATGCAACGCCAGTTGGCCGTTGCGTCCTTCCACACAGGAACTGCGGCGTTGGAACACATCGGCGCAGGCGCCGGCAACCTGTTCGACCTGTGCGCTCGTCTCGGGCCCGTGAAAGAGATCCGGAGAATGATGCGCACCGAGATCCGTTTCGGCATGCCGGCGCAGGGCCTTGGCTTCGTCGGCGGTGCTCTGCATCACCTCCACGGCGACGCCCGTGCAGGCATCTTCCAGCACCGCCGTCCAGGTCGCCGCAGAGCGATCAGCAGCGTACCCCTCCAGCAGAATGAAGTTCGACGCCAGCTCGATGGCCACCAAGCAGCCCCCCCCGGATGGAACGTTTCGTCCTCGCACACCGTCGCTTGCCGAGGCGCCATGCCCTCGCCAACTTGCCGTGCGCTGCGCCCAGGTCTCCGTGACCAAGGCCGTTTCCAGGGCCACATTGAGCTTGTGTTGCGCGCCGTCGCTCACCCCGACGAAATCCCCTCCGGGGTGCGTACGAACGCCACCAGACCGGCTGGCGCATCCCCAGGCGGTTGCTCGTGGCACCACTCCAGCAAGGTGCTGCGTGCCACGCCCGAAGCGGCAGCCGCCTCGCGTTGCGTCTCGCCGGCTGCCAACCGTGACTCGGTAACAGCGATGTGTTCGGCCTGCTCCAAGTGCGTGCGCCGCGTTACGACCCGATCCCTCGTCCGGGTAGCGCAGGGCATATAAATGGTCTATAGTTCAAGCAGAAAAACCTTCGTACATCTCTCCGAATGTTGCTGGGGGTTCACTCAAAGACAATGGAGATTGACTTCTCTTGATCCATGAAATGGGAGCGCTGTCATGACAGTTCGATCTATAGCAGTTGCCTGTCAAGGGGGTGGCACGCATGCCGCGTTTTCCTGGGGCGTGCTTGACGAGATCCTAATGACCAAGAAGCAATGGGACAGTGACGCTCGGCCTGAGCGCTTTGACATTTCTGCGATCACCGGTACGTCGGCAGGGGCCTTGTGCGCCCTGATGGTGTGGTACGGGTTCGCGCGGAAGACGAATCTGCCCGGCAGCGGATCGCTCGATGATGCCATTGCAACACTCGACGGGTTCTGGGAGGGCTTTGCCGCCCGCGAGCCCGTCGAGGTCATACACAACAAGATGTCCATCGCTGCCCTGGAGGCAAAGGAAAATGGAATGCCGCTACCGGCGATCAACCCCTACGGCATCGTCGACGATATCATTCTTGCACAATTGACCATGCTCGGGGCGCGCAAGGAATACGTCGACTTCCAGGCCATGCTGAACAACGCATGTCCGGATTTCGAAACAGTGGATTGGGAGCACGTACAGATGCGCGCGATGGTCGGTGCCTCGGAGATTCGAAGCGGTGCTGAGACGGTCTTCGATACGCGGAAGAATCAGGAGGACAGCAATATTAAGACCCCGATCTCGGCATCTGCCGAACACAGGTGGCGTCGGCGTCTGCCGTTCAGCCTTGAAGGCGTCGTTGCGTCCGGAACTCTGCCAACCGTGCGAGAAGCAGAGGAAATCGGTGATGGCCGCTACTGGGACGGACTCTATTCGCAGAATCCTCCCGTTCGCGAACTGTTAGCCGGAACGCCGAAGCCGGAGATCCCAGACGAAATCTGGGTTCTACGCATCAACCCCCAAAATATCGACAAGGAGCCGACGACGCCAGAAACCATCAAGGACCGCGAGAACGAACTGATGGGCAATCTCTCACTCAACAAGGAGCTCGACTTCATCAACATCGCCAACATCTGGATAGATAAGTATCCTGGCCTGGCCAATGACAAGAAGAAGGTTACGGTCCGGACTATCAAGATGCGCCACCAGACCGCGGTAGCCCTACGTACACCGTCGAAGTTTGACCGCAGTGCCGGTCATATGAACGAGCTGCGCCAGGAAGGCATCGATGTGGCACGCGAGTGGCTCGCACGTTGGCCACATGATGTCGGCACCTACCCGGACGATGCCGGATATTAGTCGTGGGGCTATGCGAGTCTCCACGGGCTCGCACGCGCTGCCCTAGGAGGCTGTCCGAGAATGAAAATAAGACACAAGATATAGAGTGCACAACTCGATTGTAGGGGCTACATGTTGTGCGTGCTCTGAGTTCTCGGACAGCCTCCTAGACGAGCCGCACAAGGTTTCACCTTTGCGAAGGATTCTGTCGGTACAATAGGGCGAACATCGTATGGGATGAGAGCGAGTCCGCGGAGCGCGATCGAGATCTCGGAGTGATGGAGTGTGTCTCATCATTATTCATCCGTGAATAGAATCAGGAGCTTGCGTACCAACGATCATGCAGATGGCCCGCCCTGTGGGTCCCGATAAACCGTGCCAGCTGATTCGGTTGAAATTTCGCGAGCCATTGGGCACGCTCATGCCTATTGGCGCGCGTCCTCTTCTTTCTGTTTTCGTTGGTCACCTCCACGATTCGGTCACGGTTGTCACTACAGCTCGAAAATGCTGCCCTGTGCCACCAGCTCTCCACGTATCGATCGAAGGGGCGAAGACCGCGCATCGCGTCCCCTTGATTGGCTGCTTGGGTCGGCTCGATGTCGAGGATTTAGCTTTTGCTTGTCGTCGACGCTGCTCTGCACGTTGTAGCCAACCAACCCCTTGCCATTCTTGACGTAGATGCCGCGCATCGGGGTCGGTGCGCGAGAGCTGGGTCTCGCCGC
The DNA here is from genome assembly GCA_016745215.1 of Thiohalocapsa sp. PB-PSB1. GTDB lineage: Bacteria > Pseudomonadota > Gammaproteobacteria > Chromatiales > Chromatiaceae > Thiohalocapsa. Next base: position 5,922,914 of record CP050890.1, on the reverse strand, counting down.
TCTCCTGCAACGCCTTGATCGTTTCGCGCTTCTCGGCAGCTCGGGCCTCGAGTGCCTCGAGCTGCTCGGCGCTGATAGGCGGTACTTCAGCGCTGTCGCTGTTGCAGGCGTCGTTGTTCTCCAGCGCGGCAGAGTAGGCGTCAATCTCGCGATCGAGCCTGGCGAGGTCGCGTTCCAGACCGGTGCGGGTCTTGACGCTGTCGGCACTGGTACTGGCGTTGAAAAAGCTGCCGTCGATGCCGACACGCTCACCCCCGATTCAGATCGAGCTCGCGACACAGCCGCACAAACCCGCGGTTCAGCGCTTTCAGCACCTTGGCGTTGTCGCGGCGGAAGTCGGTGATGCTATGGTAGCCTGGACGCAGACCGCCGAGCAGCCAGATCAGTTCGATGTTGCGCTGGCATTCCTGCTCCAGCCGACGGCCGGAGCGAATGCGGTTCATGTCGCCGTACAGATACCGCGACTCGGACCGCCGCTGAGTGAGTCAATCCCAGCCCGGCCAGATCGCAGCTGTCGACATGGGCGGCAATAGCGCGCACCGGGTTGTCCCGATCGACAAAGTCCTCGACGCGCGGCGGCAGCATCTCCTGGCGTGGGTCGAATGCGCCACGCTGGTAGCGGCGACTGCCGCTCATCGCCTTGCCAACTGCGGCTGGGCACGCCGACGGCTTGCTCGCCGGTGGCGGCTCGGGGGACGACGGCAGTTCCAGCAGCGGGATCTGTAATGGCTCGGTTTTCGGCTCGGTGCTCGGCATGGTCATCGCGGTGGGCTCAGCAGTGGTGCTCGTGCGGCTGTTGGCGGCTGATTGGTCTGGCATAGCAGGACGATCTCGATCCGCCAGTGTGGTGCAATCCACTTCTCCGCGCCCGGCGGCACGAGATCCCCATTTGCATTTCTCGGCACTCTTGCGTAAGTTAAGCGCTGCGAAAAATGCGTAGGGAATCCCGGAGACTCTGGACGTGATCTTAAAATCATTTCGCTTGACCCAAAACCAACTGCGACTGCTCGCTCGTTCAATTCCAGCGGCCCTGCTCCTGTGCCTTGCGGGGCTGGTGGGAACCCTGGCCACGGTACCGTCACGGGCCGATACGATTGAGCATAGCGGCACAATCAGCGCGCAGACCACCTGGTCGGCCGACGATGTTCATTTAGTCACCGCCAACCTGACCGTAGGCATCGGCGTGCGCCTGACCATTGAGGCCGGCACCGTCGTCAAGCTCGGCACCAACGTACAATTACGTATCGATGGCGTGCTCGAGGCGGCAGGTACGCTCACCGATCCGATCATCTTCACCTCCTACCGCGACGATAGCGTCGGCGGCGATACCAACGGCGACGGGCCGAGCCGAGGCCAGCCCGGCGACTGGAGCGGACTCTACTTCGACGACTCGGTCACCGACTCCCAGGTAATCTTCGACCATGTGCAGGTCCGCTACGGCGGCGCTGGCGATCGAGGCCAAATCCGCATCGATCGCGCCGATCTCGACCTGACCAACTGCGATGTTCGCGACGGTAGCGGCGACGGTCTCTACATCAACGATAACCTGACTCGCATCCAGGGCTGCGTCATCGAGGACAACGCCGGAACCGGCATCTATGTGCGTGGCAACGCCGGCGACGAGCAGGCGCGGCTGATCGGCAACCGGATCAGCGGCAATCAGGACGGCGTGCGCGTCAATGCAGCGATTCCGGTGATCGCCGATAATGAGATCAGCGACAACGCAGATTGGGGCATCGATTTCGAAGGTACATGGGCTGCCCCCCCGATCACCGGCAACCAAATCACCGGCAACGCGCGCGCCGCGCGGCTGCCGGCGAGCGCATTGCCGCAGCCCGGCGACGGCAACCGATTGACGCCGAACGATCGCAGCGGTTTGTGGATTCGCGGCAATGAGCTCAGTCGCGACCTCGTCCTGGGCATCGAGGGCAGCGGCACAGAGGAGCTTTCGCGCTACCACATCGAAGGCCGGCTCAATGTTCCGGCCGGGCGCAGCCTGAGCATCGATCCTGGCGTCGTGATCAAATTCGCCGATGGCGCCGGCATGGACATCGTCGGCGCCCTGCAGGCGCTGGGCACGCACCAGGCGCCGATCGTGTTCACCGGCGAGCGCGACGATGCCCATGGCGCGGACATGAACGCCGATGGCACCGCCAGCGCCCCGGCCAACGGCGACTGGCGCGGGCTGTCCTTCGCCAACGCCGAAGACGGCGCCAGCGAACTGCGCCACGTCAAGGTGCTCTATGGCGGGTCCTACGTCGCCAATGTCTATAGCAACAACACCGATCTGACGATCGCCGACAGCGAGCTGGCCCACTCCGGCGGAGACGGCCTGTACGGCGTTACCGCGACCCTGACATTCGCCGACCTGGAGATCTACGGCAACGCCGAGCACGGCCTGTTTCTGACCAGCTCCACGACGAGCAATCTGACGGGCGGACGCCTGTACGCCAACTTCGGCGACGGCATCTATCTTGCCGGCAACGCCGCGCTGAGCCTCAGCGGCAGCGAACTGTTCGCTAACCTGGGCGCCGGGCTGCGCAACACCGGCAACCAGGCGATCGACGCCAGCGGCAACTGGTGGGGAGCCGTCGACGGCCCCGGCGGAGATGCTCCCGGCAGCGGCGATCAGGTACACAACACCGGCGCCGGCAATATCGACGCCGGAGCCTTCCTCACCGATGGCTCGCGGTTCGGCTTCTTCGACGCCGGCGCCAACCTCGGCGAAGGCATGTTGCCGGCGCCGACGGTGACGCAGGGCAGCGACAGCGCCGAGCTCGGCGCCGGCCCGGTGGAGCGCATGCTCTACGACCTCGACGCCATCATCCTCGACTACAGCGGCCTGCCATTGCCCGAGGTCGCGCGCTTCGACCTGTTCGCCGTCTATCGCAACCCCGACGACACCAGCGGCATCGGCGGCAACCGCCAACGCCTCGACGACGGCAGCGGCGCGCCGGTGCACGACACCCTCGCTGTCGATGACCGTATCGTGCAGGTGCGCCATCCGCTGGCGCCGAGCGCACATGCCGACAGCAACCTGCAACTCGCCGTCGTGCGCGAAAACGGCTACCGCAGCGTCTTGCAGGCGCTGTGGCTGGTCGAGCGCGGCCTCGACGGCGACGACCAGGCACCGAGCTCCAACATCACCGCTCCGCTCGCCGACGCCCAGCTGCGCGGCGAGCGCGTGCAGATCACCGGCAGCAGCAGCGACCCCGGCGGGCGACTCGAAGCGGTGCAGATCGGCATCGACGCCGGCGCCGGTCCGATCTGGTCACCGGTGGGCGAGCTCGCCGGCGACGGCAGCTGGCGCTACAGCTGGCAACTGCCGGCGCAAGACGGCGTCTACCGCATCCATGCCCGCGCGCGCGATGCCGCCGGCAACCTCGAGCCCGTCGGCGCCGGCCTGCACGTGCAGATCAACCAAACTCCGCCGGCCGCGCCCACTGGACTGCTGGCCCACGACACCCCCGGCGATAACGGCGGCAGCATCGAGCTGAGCTGGACGCCCTCCGCCGACGATGGCGCCAACGCCGGGGATGTCAGCGGCTATCGCATCGAGCGGCGACCCGTCGGCGACCCGGACTACGGCACCGTCACCAGTCTGAGCGCCGGCAGCAGCGAGTACAGCGACGCCAGCGCCGCCACCGGCAGCGCCTATGATTATCGCATCATTGCCATCGACACCGCCGGCAACGAGACCCCGTCCGCGCCCTGGCTTGGCGTCATCGCCATCGACAACGCTGGCGACGGCACGGCGCCGGAAGACGCCACCGGTCTGATCGGCATTGCCGGCAATGAATTCGTCCAGTTGACCTGGACGCCGAGCGCCGACAGCACCGGCGACGTTGTCGACCAGCTGCTGGAGCGCTCCACCGATGGCGGCGCCACTTGGGAGAACCCCGTGGTGCTGGCCAAGCACCTGGCCACCTACCTGATCGAAGGTCTCACCAACGAGCAACCCTACCGCTTCCGGCTGCGCACCCGCGACGGCGCCGACAACCTCAGCGCCGGGGTTCTCAGCGCCGAGCTGACCCCGAGCCCAAGCGCCTACACCGAAGTCTCCGGCAGCATCGGCGTCGACAGCGTCTGGTCGGCGGGCGTCTACCATGTCGCCGGCAACCTGAGCATCAGCGGCGCGACCCTACGCATCGAGCCCGGCGTCATCGTCAAGGTCGGTGCCGGTCGCTCGATCAATGTCACGAACGGCGGCGCGCTGGACGCGGCCGGCAGCGCCGCGCGCCCGGTGATCTTCACCGCTTGGAGCGACGACGACTACGGCGGCGATAATAATGGCGACGGGCCGAGCAATGGCACAGCCGGCGACTGGTTCCGGCTCTCCTTCAGCAGCAGCGCCGATGCGGCCGGCTCGCGGCTCAGCCACGTGCTGGTGCGCTACAGCGGCGCGGCCGGGCACAGCGTCCAGCTCGACCGAGTCGATGTACCGGTGCTCGACAGCCAGATCCGCGACGGCAATGGTCATGGCCTGTTTATCAGCCAGGCCGCGCCGCTGGTGCAGGGCAATCGCATCGAGGCCAACAGCGGCAACGGCATCCAGACTCTTTTTGGCGCTCCGCGACTGCTCGACAACCAGATTCTCGGCAATCAGAACGGCATCTTTCTGCAATACGGCAGCGCCGAGATCGCTGGCAACCAGATCCGCGACAACAGCGGCTACGGCATCTTCAACCAGGACGCCCGCGACCTGCCCGAGATCCGCGCCAACACCATCACCGACAACGGCATCGGCGTGCGGCTGCCGTTTTCGGCACTGCCCGGAGCGGCGGCGGGCAACCTCATCGGGCCAAACGACCAAGACCACATCGAGGTCATCGGCAACCCCTTGGCGCGCAGCCTGGCGCTGCCGGCCGGGCAGGTCTACTACCAGGTCTCAGGTAGTGCTAAGGTGGCTGCCGGCGCCGCGCTGGAGCTTGCCCCCGGGCTGATCTGGAAATTTGGCAACGGCGCCGGCATGGACATCGACGGCGCATTGCGCGCCGAGGGCACGCAGGCCGAGCCGATCATCTTCACCTCCTATCGCGACGACAGCGCCGGCGGCGACACCGACGGCGGCGGTCCAAGCGCGGGCGCGCCCGGGGACTGGGACAACCTCTCTTTCAGCGACACCGTCATCGACTTTCTGACCCGGCTGACGCAGGTGCAGGTGCGCTACGCAGGCGACAATGCCCTGTATGCGCGGGGCGCCGACATCGACATCCGCGACTGCACCCTGCGCGACAATGCTGGGGTTGGGCTGTACCTCTACGAGAACAGCACCCGGGTCGAGGGCTGCACCATCGAGGACAACGCCGGCTATGGCGTCGGGCTGTTTGCAACATACTACAATCCCGCCTGGCGCCCACGGCTGAGCGACAACCACATCCGGCGCAACGCCGGGGGCATCCAAAGCCGTCTGATCGGCGCCGAGATCGACGCCAACCACATCCTCGACAACACCGGCTGGGGCATCGACTACCAGCGCACCCATCAGGCACCGATCCCCAGCGGCAACCAAATCACCGGCAACGCGCGCGCCGCGCGGCTGCCGGCGAGCGCATTGCCGCAGCCCGGCGACGGCAACCGACTGACGCCGAACCATCGCAGCGGTCTGTGGATTCGCGGCAATGAGCTCAGTCGCGACCTCGTCCTGGGCATCGAGGGCAGCGGCACAGAGGAGCTTTCGCGCTACCACATCGAAGGCCGGCTCAATGTTCCGGCCGGGCGCAGCCTGAGCATCGATCCTGGCGTCGTGATCAAATTCGCCGATGGCGCCGGCATGGACATCGTCGGCGCCCTGCAGGCCCTGGGCACGCACCAGGCACCGATCGTGTTCACCGGCGAGCGCGACGATGCCCATGGCGCGGACATGAACGCCGATGGCACCGCCAGCGCCCCGGCCAACGGCGACTGGCGCGGGCTGTCCTTCGCCAACGCCGAAGACGGCGCCAGCGAACTGCGCCACGTCAAGGTACTCTATGGCGGGTCCTACGTCGCCAATGTCTATAGCAACAACACCGATCTGACGATCGCCGACAGCGAGCTGGCCCACTCCGGCGGAGACGGCCTGTACGGCGTTACCGCGACCCTGACATTCGCCGACCTGGAGATCTATGGCAACGCCGAGCACGGCCTGTTTCTGACCAGCTCCACGACGAGCAATCTGACGGGCGGACGCCTGTACGCCAACTTCGGCGACGGCATCTATCTTGCCGGCAACGCCGCGCTGAGCCTCAGCGGCAGCGAACTGTTCGCTAACCTGGGCGCCGGGCTGCGCAACACCGGCAACCAGGCGATCGACGCCAACGGCAACTGGTGGGGAGCCGTCGACGGCCCCGGCGGAGATGCTCCCGGCAGCGGCGATCAGGTACACAACACCGGCGCCGGCAATATCGACGCCGGAGCCTTCCTCACCGATGGCTCGCGGTTCGGCTTCTTCGACGCCGGCGCCAACCTCGGCGAAGGCATGTTGCCGGCGCCGACGGTGACGCAGGGCAGCGACAGCGCCGAGCTCGGCGCCGGCCCGGTGGAGCGCATGCTCTACGACCTCGACGCCATCATCCTCGACTACAGCGGCCTGCCATTGCCCGAGGTCGCGCGCTTCGACCTGTTCGCCGTCTATCGCAACCCCGACGACACCAGCGGCATCGGCGGCAACCGCCAACGCCTCGACGACGGCAGCGGCGCGCCGGTGCACGACACCCTCGCTGTCGATGACCGTATCGTGCAGGTGCGCCATCCGCTGGCGCCGAGCGCACATGCCGACAGCAACCTGCAACTCGCCGTCGTGCGCGAAAACGGCTACCGCAGCGTCTTGCAGGCGCTGTGGCTGGTCGAGCGCGGCCTCGACGGCGACGACCAGGCACCGAGCTCCAACATCACCGCTCCGCTCGCCGACGCCCAGCTGCGCGGCGAGCGCGTGCAGATCACCGGCAGCAGCAGCGACCCCGGCGGGCGACTCGAAGCGGTGCAGATCGGCATCGACGCCGGCGCCGGTCCGATCTGGTCACCGGTGGGCGAGCTCGCCGGCGACGGCAGCTGGCGCTACAGCTGGCAACTGCCGGCGCAAGACGGCGTCTACCGCATCCATGCCCGCGCGCGCGATGCCGCCGGCAACCTCGAGCCCGTCGGCGCCGGCCTGCACGTGCAGATCAACCAAACTCCGCCGGCCGCGCCCACTGGACTGCTGGCCCACGACACCCCCGGCGATAACGGCGGCAGCATCGAGCTGAGCTGGACGCCCTCCGCCGACGATGGCGCCAACGCCGGGGATGTCAGCGGCTATCGCATCGAGCGGCGACCCGTCGGCGACCCGGACTACGGCACCGTCACCAGTCTGAGCGCCGGCAGCAGCGAGTACAGCGACGCCAGCGCCGCCACCGGCAGCGCCTATGATTATCGCATCATTGCCATCGACACCGCCGGCAACGAGACCCCGTCCGCGCCCTGGCTTGGCGTCATCGCCATCGACAACGCTGGCGACGGCACGGCGCCGGAAGACGCCACCGGTCTGATCGGCATTGCCGGCAATGAATTCGTCCAGTTGACCTGGACGCCGAGCGCCGACAGCACCGGCGACGTTGTCGACCAGCTGCTGGAGCGCTCCACCGATGGCGGCGCCACTTGGGAGAACCCCGTGGTGCTGGCCAAGCACCTGGCCACCTACCTGATCGAAGGTCTCACCAACGAGCAACCCTACCGCTTCCGGCTGCGCACCCGCGACGGCGCCGACAACCTCAGCGCCGGGGTTCTCAGCGCCGAGCTGACCCCGAGCCCAAGCGCCTACACCGAAGTCTCCGGCAGCATCGGCGTCGACAGCGTCTGGTCGGCGGGCGTCTACCATGTCGCCGGCAACCTGAGCATCAGCGGCGCGACCCTACGCATCGAGCCCGGCGTCATCGTCAAGGTCGGTGCCGGTCGCTCGATCAATGTCACGAACGGCGGCGCGCTGGACGCGGCCGGCAGCGCCGCGCGCCCGGTGATCTTCACCGCTTGGAGCGACGACGACTACGGCGGCGATAATAATGGCGACGGGCCGAGCAATGGCACAGCCGGCGACTGGTTCCGGCTCTCCTTCAGCAGCAGCGCCGATGCGGCCGGCTCGCGGCTCAGCCACGTGCTGGTGCGCTACAGCGGCGCGGCCGGGCACAGCGTCCAGCTCGACCGAGTCGATGTGCCGGTGCTCGACAGCCAGATCCGCGACGGCAATGGTCATGGCCTGTTTATCAGCCAGGCCGCGCCGCTGGTGCAGGGCAATCGCATCGAGGCCAACAGCGGCAACGGCATCCAGACTCTTTTTGGCGCTCCGCGACTGCTCGACAACCAGATTCTCGGCAATCAGAACGGCATCTTTCTGCAATACGGCAGCGCCGAGATCGCTGGCAACCAGATCCGCGACAACAGCGGCTACGGCATCTTCAACCAGGACGCCCGCGACCTGCCCGAGATCCGCGCCAACACCATCACCGACAACGGCATCGGCGTGCGGCTGCCGTTTTCGGCACTGCCCGGAGCGGCGGCGGGCAACCTCATCGGGCCAAACGACCAAGACCACATCGAGGTCATCGGCAACCCCTTGGCGCGCAGCCTGGCGCTGCCGGCCGGGCAGGTCTACTACCAGGTCTCAGGTAGTGCTAAGGTGGCTGCCGGCGCCGCGCTGGAGCTTGCCCCCGGGCTGATCTGGAAATTTGGCAACGGCGCCGGCATGGACATCGACGGCGCATTGCGCGCCGAGGGCACGCAGGCCGAGCCGATCATCTTCACCTCCTATCGCGACGACAGCGCCGGCGGCGACACCGACGGCGGCGGTCCAAGCGCGGGCGCGCCCGGGGACTGGGACAACCTCTCTTTCAGCGACACCGTCATCGACTTTCTGACCCGGCTGACGCAGGTGCAGGTGCGCTACGCAGGCGACAATGCCCTGTATGCGCGGGGCGCCGACATCGACATCCGCGACTGCACCCTGCGCGACAATGCTGGGGTTGGGCTGTACCTCTACGAGAACAGCACCCGGGTCGAGGGCTGCACCATCGAGGACAACGCCGGCTATGGCGTCGGGCTGTTTGCAACATACTACAATCCCGCCTGGCGCCCACGGCTGAGCGACAACCACATCCGGCGCAACGCCGGGGGCATCCAAAGCCGTCTGATCGGCGCCGAGATCGACGCCAACCACATCCTCGACAACACCGGCTGGGGCATCGACTACCAGCGCACCCATCAGGCACCGATCCCCAGCGGCAACCAAATCACCGGCAACGCGCGCGCCGCGCGGCTGCCGGCGAGCGCATTGCCGCAGCCCGGCGACGGCAACCGACTGACGCCGAACCATCGCAGCGGTTTGTGGATTCGCGGCAATGAGCTCAGTCGCGACCTCGTCCTGGGCATCGAGGGCAGCGGCACAGAGGAGCTTTCGCGCTACCACATCGAAGGCCGGCTCAATGTTCCGGCCGGGCGCAGCCTGAGCATCGATCCTGGCGTCGTGATCAAATTCGCCGATGGCGCCGGCATGGACATCGTCGGCGCCCTGCAGGCCCTGGGCACGCACCAGGCACCGATCGTGTTCACCGGCGAGCGCGACGATGCCCATGGCGCGGACATGAACGCCGATGGCACCGCCAGCGCCCCGGCCAACGGCGACTGGCGCGGGCTGTCCTTCGCCAACGCCGAAGACGGCGCCAGCGAACTGCGCCACGTCAAGGTACTCTATGGCGGGTCCTACGTCGCCAATGTCTATAGCAACAACACCGATCTGACGATCGCCGACAGCGAGCTGGCCCACTCCGGCGGAGACGGCCTGTACGGCGTTACCGCGACCCTGACATTCGCCGACCTGGAGATCTACGGCAACGCCGAGCACGGCCTGTTTCTGACCAGCTCCACGACGAGCAATCTGACGGGCGGACGCCTGTACGCCAACTTCGGCGACGGCATCTATCTTGCCGGCAACGCCGCGCTGAGCCTCAGCGGCAGCGAACTGTTCGCTAACCTGGGCGCCGGGCTGCGCAACACCGGCAACCAGGCGATCGACGCCAGCGGCAACTGGTGGGGTGCCGTCGACGGCCCCGGCGGAGATGCTCCCGGCAGCGGCGATCAGGTACACAACACCGGCGCCGGCAATATCGACGCCGGAGCCTTCCTCACCGATGGCTCTGAATTCCTGTTCTTCGACGCCGGCGGCACCGAGCATGCCGCCTACGGGATCGGGCTGCCAAACGTTACCGGCAACCCGTCCGTCGAATGGGGCAGCGGACCGGCCGAAACCTTCCTTTACGACTTCGACGCCGACCTGACCGCGGAATTGACCGGCCTTGCCGGCGGCAGCGGCTATCGGTTGTTGCCGATCTATCTGAATCAGGATGCCGGAGGCGGCAGCCAATCGTTGCGGGTTGCGAACGGGGAAGTGATTCATGCAGCCTTCCCGTTGCCGACCGCGGCGCCGGTCGCCTACAGTTTCCCGCTGCCGGTATCGAGCATCACCGACGGCACCCTGGGTCTGATCTTCAGCCGCGCAGGCGGTCCACGCACGCTGCTCGGCGGCCTGTTCCTGGTCAAGGATGCGAATCCCGATGTCACGGCACCAGTGCTGACACTGGACAGCCCACTGGATGGCAGCATTGTTGCCGCGGCCAGCGCCCGGGTGACCGGCACAGCCACCGATACCGGCCCCGGCGCCCAGCACGTCCAGGTGGGCATTGCCGCCAATGGCGGGGCGAACGTCTGGTATCCGGTCTCCGCGCTGGCAGCGGATGGAGCCTGGTCTTTCGACTGGTCAGGAGCCGCCGATGGCGATTATCTGCTTCGAGCCAGGGCTAGGGTGTCTAAATCATAACTTATTGATATTCATAAAGCATTTTGAGTCCCATCGTGATGTTTTTACCCTCAAACTGACTCCCAAGGAAGAAAATAATAATCTAATCAATATGTTATATTAATCGGCAAACGCTCATTTTTCTCTCTTTTTTCAATCTGCCCCCATTTCCATGCGCAGCTCCTGCAACCACTTGTTTACCCTTTTAAAATCGCACCCGATCAAGCATACAATGACAGCTCAAGCACAGGGTGCTGGCACGCCCTTTTTTTGACCGCTTTCTGAACCGCGAAACATGCAAGGAACGCTTTTTCCCGACGACGCAACCAGCCCAAACGATTACTTGCCCGATGGCGAATCAGCAGCGAATTGGGCGGATTCGAACAGCCGTCCCACCCCGCCATCCTGAGATTCCCGATGCTGAGTAGCGTGGCGTATTCATCGGGTCTTGGGCCAAGCTGTTGCATTCCTCTTGCCCAAAAACGTCCTGGCATGCTTTACACTCCTGCCATCTTCCCCGCTATCTTCCTTGGTGCTGCTCATTATGATGGAAGTGGCAGATGCTGTGCTGTTCGTGCTCGAACTGACAACAGCCTCCCCCGCGACAGAAAGGTAGGAGGTGTCGCAGCAAAAACGACAGCGCTCACCTGGGATCGGTTTGGCTTCCATCCGATTGTCTGTCATTGCAACCTCTCTGGCTTCAGTCGTTGCCTGTTCACAAGATCCACCTGCTGTGTGAGTTGGTTGTTTTCCTGGCAGATGCCGAGTGTATCGGAAAGTGCCCGATCCCGCGAAGCGCCTCGGCAAGGATCAGGATGAGGTGCTGACACGCAACCACACGCCATCGCTCTGAGACAGGACACGGGGAGACGGTCTTCACAACTTGAACATGAACAACAGCCTGGCAAGAGCGCGTTGATGAGCACCTACAACAAAATGAAGAAACGGCGCGATCACTGGAAAAAGAAAACAGTGGCAACAGGGGCAGATTTGCGTTACCACAAGAAGGAGAACAAGCGGATCAAGAAGGAGCGCGATGCGTATCGGCGGGCATGGCGCGATACGAAAAAGGAGCTGGACGAACTGAAGCAACGCAACACGGCGTTAGCGGCTTGCGACAAGACCACCACCGTGTTTCTCGCACTGCAACTGTTTGTTGTCGCCCGGATCGGCTTCCGGGCGATCTCCAGGGTCTTGGGCGTGCTGGCATCTCAGCTTGGATTAGCGCAAGCGCCCTGCCCACAAACCATCATCAACTGGGTGACACGACTGGCTATCGCCAGGATGAAAGAGGACCGGTTTGGTGTTGACCCTGACACTGGTATGCAGCGGTTTTCACAAGGCTTTATCCTACTTCTGGATGCCACCATCGGATTCGGCCAGGGCAAGATCATGACGGTCCTCGCACTGGATGCCAGGCATTACGCGTGCAACGCCGGTGCACCTTCGTTACAGCATGTGAGCTGTGTCGCTGTCTCGGTGGCCGATACCTGGACCGGTGAAAGCATCGCGGCTTTGCTGCAGCGCGTCATCGCCACGATCGGCCGCCCCGTTGCCTATCTGAAAGATGGCGGAACCGATCTTGGCAAGGCCGTACGACTGTTGCAGGAAAAAGGGCTGGGCGGCGTGTCGATCGACGATCTTTCTCATGTGGTTGCCAATTTGGTAAAACATGCGTATCGCGCGCATCCCATGTTCGATGTCTTTCTCAGCACCTGCGGCAAAGTGTCCAGCATGCTCAAGCAGTCCGTGCTGGCTTGTCTGGCACCACCGAAGGTCTCGACAAAAGCGCGCTTCATGAATCTTCATCGTTTGGTCAAATGGGCAGCACGGGTACTCCAACAGTCGCCCAGAGGCCGAGCAGCGAACGGCTCGTTACTGCAGAAACTGCGCGAGCGTCTGGATCGACTGCCACAGTGTCGTGCCTTCATCAACGCCTTCCTACAGGATGTCGAGCCGATCCTGGAATGCCAGGCCCTACTCAAGACAAAAGGGTTGAGTCAAGACAGCGCTAATGAATGCTGGCCCATGATCGAGCGAATTCCCACGCCATCGATCCGCCGCGGTTTGACCGACTGGATTGAGAAACAGCTCGCGATTGCCAGCCTGCTCGGTTTGTGCGAGACCGGCATGCCGATCAGCTCTGACACCATCGAATCGTTATTCGGCGTTGCCAAAACCCACGGCACAGGAGAGATCAAGGATGCCAATCGGATTGCACCACGCATCCCGGTTCTGTGTGGTCCGCTCACCCGGCAAGATGCCGAAAACAGTCTTCAGATTAGCGTCGATGAGCAACGCGAGTGGAGTGATTGCTCGTCGTCTCTGACCAAGCAACGCCGTCACGTATTGACGAATGGTGGTGACCTCGAAAAACTCGCCAACCAGGGTGAACCCCAAACGATCGAGCTGATCCTGGGTTCGAAAGCCGGTCAAAAAACACCGATTTCAAAAGAAAAATCCGTGTGTTATGAAAATCATACTGAACCCTGAATTGGCGCATGAGCAAGCTCCAGTTCCAGCTTGTTCCGCTTGCTTTAGGACTGATTTCGAAGGACTGTATATCGACGTGTCTGTTCGTAACCGATTGATCGGACTAACGAACCTAGGTTTGTGCGCCTTTACTGGGCGAGACATGCGGATTCGACCGAGACAAAGGCGGCGTTCGGCAGGTTCAATAATCGGTCAAGGATTTCTAGGCTTTTGGACGCCCTAAGCCAGGGCCATCGACGAGGCCGGCAATCAGGCGCACGTCGGCCCGATCGCTGTGCGCGTCGATGGTGCGGCGCCGCTGTCGGCGACCGAGGTTCGGGCAGCTGGCGTCGGCAATGGACTGCGGGTTTCCTGGGTGCTTTCCGGCGACGATGCCGCCGGTGCTGAGGATGTGGTGCGCTACGAACTCTGGCGCAGCGCCAACGGCTTCAGCGATTTCGTGCAGATCGGGCAGACTGCCGCCGGCGTCGGTCGCTTCGACGACACCACGGTCGCCATCGGCGAGCCCTGGTACTACCAGGTAAGAACCGTGGATGCCGCCGGCAATACCGCCAGCTCGGCCATTGTCGGCCCAGCCGTGGCCGACGGTCTGGCGGACAACCAGGCCCCGGAAGACGTCACCAACCTGACCGCCGTGGCGCAATATGTGGACGGCACCCAGGTATCGATTTATCTGAGCTGGACCCCAAGCGCCGACAGCCAAGGCGATCTGGTGGACCAGCGCCTATACATCTCCACCGACGGCGGGGCAAGCTACGGCAACAATGCCCCAGACTTCGACAACGGCCAGGGCCTCGCCCTGGGCCGTCTGACCAAAAGCCGCCAGATCGTCGGTCTGCTGGCCGGCCAGTCCTATCGCTTCCGGCTGACCACGCTGGATGCGATCCCGAACGAGAGTGCCGGAGCCATGGTCGATTTGACCCCAAGCGGCATGCCGTCCGAGGTGCTGGCGCTGGCTGGAACCCTGGACCGCGACGAAACCCTGGCCGACGGCGTGGTGCGGATCGACAGCACCTTGACAATACCCGCCGGCACGCGGCTGAGCCTCGGCCCGGGAGCGATCCTGAAGTTTGCGCCCGGAGCCGGACTCGACGTTTACGGCACCCTGGATGTGGTCGGCACCGCCGCCTCGCCGGTGGTCATGACCGCCCTGGCCGACGATGCTCATGGCGGTGACAGCAATGGCGACGGCGACGCGACTTCTCCAGCAGCGGGCGCTTGGAACCGCGTTTATTTCGATACCCAGGCGGATGCCGCGGGCTCGCGGCTGGAGCACCTGCACCTGCTTTTCAGCGGCAGCGTCGGCTACAGCCTGTACCTGCGTGCCGCGGTGCCGGTGATCCACAGCATCATCGAACAGGGCAACGGCAACGGCATTTGGACCTACCAGAGCGCACCGCTGATCCAAGGCAATAGGATCGTCCAGCATAGCGGCCATGGTATCCTCACCCAGTTCGATGCGGCGCAGATCCTCGACAATGTCATCCGCGATTGCGACCATGGCATCTACAGCCAATATGCAACGCCGGTCATCGACGGCAATCAGGTCCAGGATAACGCCGAATACGGCGTTTATCACTTCGACGCCCGCACGGCACCGACCATGCACGGCAATACGATCACCGGCAATCGAGTTGCGCTGGCCGTTCCGTTCAGCGCCTTCCCGGACGCGTCCAATGTGCTGACGCCGAATGACGAGTCCTACATGGTCATTCGCGGCAACAGCATGAGCCGGGATGTCAGATTGCCGATCTGGGCGCCGGGCAGTGCCGACGCAATCTCCACCTATCTGGTCGAAAACGCCCGCCTAACGGTGCCACAATACCTGACTTTGACCATCGATCCCGGCGTTGTACTCAAGTTTTCCAGCGCTACCGGCATCGACGTCAACGGTGCGCTGATTGCCGAAGGCAGGCTGGATGCGAAGATCGGCTTTACGAGCCTCATGGACGATCGGCTCGGCGGCGACACCAATGGCGACGGCGATGCCACATTGCCCATCAACGGTCAATGGGGGCACATTTATTTCACAGACTCGCTGATCGAACAGCGTAGCCACATCGAGCATGCGCTGATCCGCTACGCCGGCGGCAGCGGCAGCGGCGGCGCGGCTATCTATCTGAATCAGGCCGATCCGACCATTGAGGACAGCGAGATCTCCAACAGCGGTGGCAGCGGAATCTCTGTGCACGAGTCCGCCCCCCGGCTCCTCGGCAACCGCATCTGGGGTAATGTCTATCACGGCATCGATGTGTTCGGGGCCGGCTCCCAGCCCGAGATCGCTTTCAACCGAATCTCCACCAACGCCATCAACGGCATCCGCTTGGCGGCCGGCAGCGCTGCGATCAGCAATAACCAGTTCATCGGCAATCGCGCGGCGGGTGTATACAACGACACCGGCGTCCCGGTCGATGCGACCCAAAACTGGTGGGGGGAATCCGACGGCAGCGGACCCTACCATACGGGCAGCAATCCCGCGGGCCTGGGCGATGCGGTCAGTGACCATGTGGTCTTCAGCCCCTGGCTCACCGAGCCGGCCCTGGCCTATGGCTACAGCAACTACCGCGCCGCCGGGACCGAGACGGCCGGCTCGCTGCCGGCGCCGGCGCTGATCCAGGGCACGTTGTCCGACGAATGGGGCGATGCTCCGGACTATACGATGGCCTGGGACGAACAGGCAGTGGTCGCCGAGCTGACCGGGCTGGACCCGGATACCAGATACAAAGTCCGGCTCAGCCTGTTCAACGGCGACGGTACGGCCTTGCGCATGTCCCTGTCCGACGGCCTCGGCACCCTGATCCAGGCGCCGATGCCGATCCCAACCGCCGCTCCGGTGCAATATGAATTTACACTGCCGCAGGCTCTCTACGCCGACGGCTCGATGCAATTACGGGCGGTCAATGCCGATCCGGCCGCGGTGCTGCGCGGCGCATTGCCCGAGCTCTGGGTGCTAGAGGATCAAGCGGAGATCGCCCCGCCGCGCTTCGAGGCAATCCTGTTCGACGATCGCGACGGCAGCGGCGATCTGTCCATTGGCGACGAATACCACTTCCGCTTCTCCGAGGCATTGGACAGCAGCCTGGTGCAGACCGGCACCACGGATGCCAACCTGCGCCTGCCGGCGGCCGGCGGCGCTGTCTACGGCAGCCTCAACCAAAGCCGCTGGAGTGCCGACCAGCGCACATTGATCGTTACCCTGACCGAGGGCTTCAACGTCGTCGGCGACGAATTGGTCACCCCGGACGGCCTCGCGGCCAGCAACGGCAATGCAGCCATCGGCAGCCGCGCACTGAGCAAGCTGGACAATGTCGCCCCGATCTTCGACACCCTGAGCTGGAACGATGCCGACGGCGACGATGCGCTGAGCCTGGGCGACAGCTACGTCTTCGGCTTCAGCGAGCGCATGGATCAGACCGCCATCGTCGACGGCGGCAGCGGTGCCAACGCCCACCTGCGGCCCCAGGGCGGAGGCCGCTACGGCAATGTCAACCAGCTCGCCTGGTCTGCGGACGGGCGCCAGGTCGAGGTCTGGATCACCACGGGCTTCACCCTGCTTGGCGACGAGCTGGTGGTGCCGAGCAGCTTCGTCACCGATGTCGCCGGCAATCGCGCCGTCGGCACCCAAGTCCTGCTCGGCAAGGACAGCGTCGCCCCCGAGATCACCGCCGTGGCCTTTGATGACGCCGACGGCTCCGGCACCGTCAGCTTGGGCGATCGCTGGCGTTTCCACTTCAGCGAACCCATGCGCACCCTTGGCCTGACCGACGGCACCACCGAGGCGAATCGGAATCTATCCCCGGCCGGCGCCCGCTACGGCACATTGAATCGGATCGAATGGAGCGCGGATGCCATGGCCGCGACCCTTTGGGTCACGACCGGCTACACGGTCGCCGGCGGCGAGCTGGTCAGCCCGAGCGCCTCCTTGACCGACCGCGCCGGCAACCCGCTGGCGAATACCGCGCTGCTGACCCTGACCGACAGCATCGCACCGCGGGTGCGTCAGGTTCAGGCCAAGTACATCAGCCCGGTCAGTGCCGTGGACGACTATGAGTTGGCCATCCAGTTCGACAGCAGCATGGACCCGTTCTCGGAGCCGGTGCTGGCGCTGTCGAGTTCCGGCGGCGTCGATCCGCTGATCCCCACCGGCGGCACCTGGCTCACCACCAGCGTTCCCAACGATACCTACAGCACGCCGCCGATCCTGCTCGATGCAAGCATGGACGGCCTGCTGACCCTGGATGTCTCCGGGGCTGCCGACTGGGCCGGCAATCCCATGGCGCCGGCCGCGGGCGTCTTCACCGTCGAGCTGGACGGCACGCCGCCGCCGAACCCGCAGGTCAGCGTTGCCGCTTTGGGCTGCGACCATGCGGACCTGAATTGGACCGGCTATCCGGACCCCGGCGATCTGGCCGGTTTCCAGGTCTACCGCCGCGACGACGGTCCTTTCAGCCTGGTGGACGGGGTTTCGTTCATCCAGCTCATCGGCCCGTCGGCGCGCGCATTGCGCCTTGCCGGGCTGGACTTCGATGTACCCTACCAGGTGGCCATCGTCGCCATGGACGACCTGGGCAACATCACCAATGTCGTCGATTCGGTTCCGATCTCCATCGACCGCGTAATCCCCGCCGCGGTGCTGCCGACGGTTGGACCGGGGAATGATCCGGATACCGCCGTGCTCGATTGGAGCAGCTACGACAGCAGCAGTCAGTGCGGCTTTGCCGGCTTCCGAGTCTACCGCGAAACGGCGCCGTTCGACGATGTGACCGGGCTGACGCCGATCCAGACCCTGGCTCCCGAGACCCGCGATCTGCATGTCGAGGGTCTGGATCGGGACAGCGATTACTGGTTCGCCGTGGTCGGTATCAACGGCGCCGATGAGTTCGACTCCTCAGTCACCGCCGTGCGCTGGTCGGACCCCTATGCCGGGGACATCCGCACTGACACCACCATCGGCGCCGGCGAGCAGCGCGAGCTGGCCATTGCCGAAACCATGCAGGTGCGCGACGGCGCGACACTGACCATCGAGCCCGGTACCAGGCTGTATTTCGCGGCCGGCACCGGCATCGAGGTAATCGACGGCCGGTTGCTTGCGCTCGGAACCGCGCTCGATCCGATCCGGCTCGCCTCGGAGCTGGAGCTGAACGGCGGCACGCCGGCCCCCGGCGACTGGACCGGCATCCGCATCGGCGCCGGCGACGACGGCTCCGAACTGGCTCATATCACGATCGACCATGCAACCGATGCAGTGCGGCTGGACGCAGCGGGCGCCAGCGTCACGGCGCTGACCGCGCGCTACGCGAGCGGCGCCGGGCTTGCGCTTGACAACGGCGCGATCCTGACCACCGACGCGGCCCTGCTGGTGCAAAACGCCACCGGGGCGCTGGCCACCGCCGGCTCCCAGCTCAGCATCGGCGGCTCGGTGCTGAAAGGCAATGGACTGAACGCGGACCTGGACGGCACCTCCGTGCTGACCGCCACCGGCAACTGGTGGGGCAGTCCCGACCCGGCCACCATCGCCGCCGGCGTCACCGTCGGCGTGCAGACCGGTGTCGCCGACGGCGATTATCTGGACAGCGAACCCGTGTTGACCCCGGCCATCGAGCTGGCCGACGCCCTCGACCAGGTTACGACCCGCAATCTAACCCTGCGTCTGGCGGGCCGGCTGGCCGAAGAGATGCGCATCAGCGAGGATTCCAGCTTTACCGATGTCTTCTTCGAGCCCTTCGCCAGCACGACCGACTTCGAACTGAGTCCGGGTGGCGGCGACAAGCAGATCTTTGCCCAATTGCGCTCCGCCACCGGCGCCGAAGCCGAGCCGGTGAGCGTCACCCTGACCTATCTAACCGAGGGACCGGTAATCCAGAGCTTCAATCTGTCCGAAGGCCAGGTCATCCAGCGGCCAATGACGGTCACCGGCAGCGCCACCGCGGTGCAGGGTCTGACCGCTCTGGAACTGTATCTGGACAACGCGCTGATCGCGAGCACCAGCGCCGCCCTGCTGGAGCATCGCTGGGATCTGCGCGCCGTCGCCAACGGCATTCACCGCGTCAAATTGCTCGCTCGCGATGCCAACGGCAACTTCGCCAGCGCAGAGCGCAACCTGATCGTCGACATCCAGCCGCCGCCGGCACCGCGCATTACCGCTCCCGCCGACGGCCTCGCCGTCGACGGTGGCACGCTCCAGGTACAGGGCAGCTCCGAGCCCTTCGTCGCCATGACCCTGCGCCGCTCCGGCTTTGTTGTCGGCACCCGCACACCGGGCGCGGACGGCGGCTTCAGCTTCGATAACGTCGCGCTGCTCGAAGGTGAAAACCGCTTTGTCGCCAGCGCAGCCGACAGCATCGGCCAAAGCCCGGACTCCAATACGGTGACCGTAACCCTCGACTCTGGAGCACCGGCAGCGCCGCTGCTGGAATCGATCGTTCGCCAGGGCTTGGGCCTGCGGCTGGACTGGGATTACCCGGCCGCAGGCGAGCGCCCGAATCGCTTCCGGGTCTATCGCGGCAGCGAACCCTTCGGCACGCCGGAGCAGGCCACGCGTATCGCCGATGACCTGACCAGTCTCAGCTTGACCGATACCGACATGGGCGACGGCAATCACAGCTACGCCGTCACCGGCCTGGACGCGGCCGGCAACGAGAGCGCATTGTCAAACCTGATCAGCGTCGACTTCGACGGCACCCGGCCGGCCTTTTCGGTGGCTTTTCCGACCGCAATGCCCATCGGCGTGGGCAGGCTCGAGATCGATCTCGCGGTTTCCGAGCCGCTGCGCGGAGAGCCGACCCTGACTCTGCGCCCGGCCGGACTGGCCCTGCCGTTCCCTGTGCCGGTCACGCGCATCGATGATTTCAACTACCGAGGCCATTTCGACATCAATGCGGAACTGCCGTCGGGCAGGGCGCGGCTGCAGGTCTCAGGCACCGACCTCGCCGGCAACGTCTTCACCGGCGTGCCGGCGGGAGAGGACCTAATCATCGATACCAAAGGCCCAATCGGCAGCATCGCATTGCCCGGCGCCGAGCCGCCGATCCAGGTTCTGACCGAGACCGCCATTGACCTGTCCCTGACCCTCGACGAGCCCATGGCCGACGGCGAATTGCCGTTGCTGCGGTTCGCGCCGCCGACCGCTGCCGCGGTGACGGTGCCGCTGCTCGGCGACGGCAGCCTGTGGAACGGCGTGCTGACGCTGACACCGGACATGGGTAGCGGCATCGGGCAGTTCAGCCTTGCGACCGTCGATGCCCTCGGCAACCCGGGTACCAGTCTGACCAATACCGAATTGGAGATCTACACCACGGCCCTACCGGCTCCGCCGCCGACGCCTGTGGACCTGACGGCGACCGCCAGACCGGGGCGCAGCATACAGCTCGATTGGCCAGCGATCGCCACGGCCGAGAGCTACAGCCTATACCGTGCCGCCGGCGATTGCAGCAATGCTGCGGACACCTTGGTCGCCGCGGATCTGACCGGCACGAGTCATATGGATATCGCACCGAGCGACGGCGATTGGTGTTATGCGCTCTCCAGCCTGCGCCGCGCTGCCGAAAGCGCCCTGTCCGCCGGCGTGGCCGTGCATGCCGACGGCACCCCGCCGGCTGCCGTCACCGACCTGGCCGTGGCATTGGATGGGAGCCGAGTGCGGCTGTCCTGGCGGCGTCCGACTGACGGCGAGATGCCATCGCTTTATCGCGTCTACCGCGACGACCT
Organism: Thiohalocapsa sp. PB-PSB1; assembly: GCA_016745215.1. GTDB lineage: Bacteria > Pseudomonadota > Gammaproteobacteria > Chromatiales > Chromatiaceae > Thiohalocapsa. The sequence continues at coordinate 5,901,910 of CP050890.1, read as the reverse complement.
GCTGCTGCGGCAGCTGAACAATCCGGCTGCGGATCTCGAGTACTACGACCACCCTGGCCTGGGCGGCAATTACGCCTATCGGGTGGAAACCGTCGACGCCGCCGGCAACAGCACCTCGTCCGGACCGGTGATACAAAACCTGTTGGTCGGCGCCGTGACTGATCTGGAGATCTACGCCCGTCAGGGCGAGGTGCCGGTGTTGACCTGGTCCAGCGCCGATCCCAGCGTGACCGGCTTCAACGTCTATCGCAACGGCGTGCGGCTCAATCCGGCACCGCTGACCGAGCCGGCCTATCAGGACCTGGGTCTTGCCGGCAGTAATCGGTTTGAGTATGCGGTCACCGCGGTCAACGCCGATGGCGACCAGGGGCCGGCGCGAACATTACAGCTATTGCCGGTGGCCATTGCGATGCATGCCAACGACGGCAATGCATTGATCACCGACTTCTTCAACCGCATCCAGGTCGCCGTGACCAATGGCGCCGCCGCCGAGCATCTGGACCTGGACTTGCTGGCGCTCAGCGTCACCCAAAACGGCGCGGAGATCTTCGCCGCGCAAGACCAGCTTGGCGTCAGGCTCGCGGCCGGGGAGACCCATACCGACGAGCAGAGCGTGCCCGCGTCCGGCTCCGACGTCGACTGGGTAGTGACCGCCCGAGCAATTCAGCAGACCGACGATGGCAGCCGGGTCGTCTACGAACACAGCCAGGTCTTCACCGATATCGCCATCGCCGCCCCGGGCCTGGAGCTGACGACCACGGCCGTACCCCTGGCCGGCGGCATCAGCACGCTGAATCTCTGCGTGCGCAACCAGGGCGCCATCGACATCAGCGTCGCACTCAATCGCGACAATGGCAAGTTACCCGGCGACATCGTCATCGACCTGCTGAATGCCGAGGGTCTGGTCATCGGCGGCACCGACCTGATCGCCACCCCGGCGGGGGCGGTGGTGCGCAACGGCGTGGCTTATCTGTCGGTGCCCGCTGGCGCGACCCGTTGCGCTCCGGTGGACGTCTTGGTGCCAGCCGATCTGGAGATCGGAGCGCGCATCGTCTTCGCCGCCACGGCCAATGGTTTTGTCGGCGGCGGCTTCGGCAGCGGACCGCGCTCCGAGACATCGCTCAGCGGCCGGCTCGGTTCCGGCATCACATTATCGCCTTACTACGGCAACGCCGAGACCGACCGGGCGAGCTACAGCGACGACGACGTCGTGTTGATCTCCGGTCAGGCCATCGACCGCGACAGCGCCGATCCGCTGCCCAACACAGCGCTGCGCATCGGCTTCCTGTATGAGGGCTTTACCTGGTACGAGGAGGTGATCACCGACGAACACGGCGACTACAGCCTGGAATACAGCCCGATCCCCGGCATCAGCGGCGAATTGACCACCTGGGCCGCGCATCCGGATGTCTACGACGTGCTCGACCAGGCGCATTTCAGCTTCACCCGGCTGTATGTCGCGCCGCAGACCGGTACCATCCGCTCGTCCAAGAACGACAGCCTGCGTTTCAGCATCGAAGTTTACAACCCGAGCGACAGCCCCATCGCCGGCTTCACCCAGGCCTTCCGCGCCTATCGCGTCGGCGATGACGACCAGGAGATCGACGAGCCCAGCATCACCGGCGGCTTCGATCTGCCCACCGGCTTCTCGGTGGCGCCCAAGGCGCGCGCGCGCATCGAGCTGACCCTGAGCGCGACCGCTGATGCGCCTGACGCGGCCATGGTCGAGTACCGACTCGTAGATGCCGCCGGCGCCAGCGCCACCTTCGAAGCCAGCGTTACCCTGGCCGAGGCGGTGCCATTGCTGACGGTGACATCCCCGGCACCTGGCTATGTCGATGTCGGCGTCAATCGCGGCGAGCTGGCAACGGTGCCGGTGACGGTCAAGAACAACGGCCTGCGCGACCTCGAAGACGCGCTACTGCACCTGCCGGAGACCTTGACCTGGATCTCCACCAACCTGCCGCAGACCGCGGATGGTCACGTCGCCCTGGGCACTATCCCGGTGGGCGCTGAGCGAACCTTCGACGTGCTCATCGCGCCGCCCGCCGACCAGCCGTTCGGCTATGCCGACGATCAGTTCAGCATCACCGGCGGCAACACCGACGACAGCTTCGAGATCGGCGTCTACACCCTGATCACCAGCTCGGAGCAGGGCGATGTTGCCTTTACCGTCTACAACTTCCTCGGTCAGCTCGTGCCTGACGCCCAAATCCGGCTACGCAACAACAACCTGCGCCAGGAATTGCCGGCCGTGCGCACCGACGCCGCCGGGACAGTGCTGGTTCAGGATTTGCAAATCGGCGAATGGTCTTGGCAGGTCACGGCTCCCGGGCATTCGGCCGCCAGCGGTACCGTCGAGGTGATCGCCGATCAGGTGGTTCCGGTGGAGCCCGAACTGGTCCGCAGCCTGGTCACGATCCGCTTCAACGTGGTGCCGGTGCCGTTCACCGATCGCTACGAGATCAAGATCGAACAAACCTTCGAGACCCATGTTCCCATGCCGGTGCTGGTCGCCGACCCGCCCTTCGTGGAGTTCGAGAACGTCGAGCCGGGCTTCGAGGTCACGCACATCGTCAAGGTTTCCAACTTCGGTCTCAAGGCCCTGGATGAGGTCCGGCTGGAGGTGGCCGACAACGGCGTCGCCCGCTCCGAGCCCCTGATCAGCTATCTGCCCCGGCTGGGAGCCATGCAGACCGTCGAGGTACCCTATCGCGTCACCTACCGCGGCGAGGCCGGCGATCAGTTACCGGGGGCCGGCGATTGCAGTACGCCTGACCTGGGCGAGTTCCTGGCCAATCTGAATAACCTGATCCTGGGCTCCACGTCATCGCATTTCTCGCAGCAGGAGAAGGTCGCAATGGCCGCCATCGCCACCGCCCTCACCCTGTATGCGACGCAAAATGCCGAGGGCTATGCCATCGATCTCATCGCCAACACCATCCTGCACTTCACCGGCTGTGGCAGCGGCACTGGTGGTGGTGGCTATGGTCCCGACAGCGGGGGAGGGAGCGGCGGCCCCTATCGTCCAAACTGGGACAGCGGGCGCGGCGGTCCCGGCTGCTTCGCCGCAGGCACCCCGATCCTGATGGCAGACGGCAGCCGTCGACCCATCGAAACCCTGATGGCCGGCGATCGGGTGCGGGCTTTCGACGGCAGCACGGCAGCCATCACTCGGGTCAAGGTTCGCAATTCCGACCACCTGCGCGAGCTGCGCTACCGCTCCCCGGAGACCGGCCTGCTGCATCGGCTGCAGACCACCGACGAGCACCAGTTCTACGTGCTCGGAGACGACGCCTGGGTCGCCGCCGGGGAGCTGGCGGTGGGCGATACATTATTGTTGCCCGACACCGGCGCCGCGGCGCTGGTGGAGACCTGGCGAGTTCCGGCAGCGAGCCCTGTATACAACCTGGTGGTTGCCGACTATGAGAGCTACTTCGCCAACGACGTGCTGGTCTATCAAGAATGCGGCGGCCGGACCACGGAGCAAGTTGCCGAGCGCCTGCGTCGGCACCTCGCCGAGCAGGCCCCGGCTGCAACGGTGCAAGCGGCCCGAGATGATGCCGCCTTGGAGGTACGGCCATGATTCGCTTACAACGCTCGCCGTTCCCCCGCGTTGGGCCGCGGCCGCCGGGCCGCCCGGATGCACCTCGGCATGCGCCATCGGACCACCCGCAACCGACGCCGCGCCGGCCCTCGGCGCGCGTTCCTCGTCTGCGTCGACCAGCGGTGCCCGCGCTGCCTCTGCTGCCACCTCTGTTACTGGCCGTTCTGCTGGCATTGCCGCAGGCCACCCATGCGGCGCAGCAGTTCCAGGGACTTTGCTCCCTGGTCAAAATCGAGATCATCCAGGAGCTGGCGCTGGAGCGGATCGGCTTCCTGGCCACATTGGAGGTCACCAACAACGAGGGCGACGCCAGTCTGACGGATTTTTCCGCAGCCCTGACCTTCCAATTCCGCCCCCCCGGCGAGACCCAGTACCTGGACGCCTCGGACCGCTTCTTCGTCCAGCCGCCGGAGATCCAAGGCATCAATGCCGTCGACGGCACCGGCATCATCCGCCCCGGCGAGACCGCGCAGGTGAGCTGGTTCATCATCCCGAAAATCGCCGCCGGCGGCGAGTCAGCGGACGGACTGGTCTACCGGGTCGGCGCCGAGCTGGGCGGCGCCCTGTACGGCGAGCCGTTGCCGGCGGACGTGCTGGCGGTGATCCCGGACCGCATCAGGGTGCTGCCGGAGCCGCAGCTCGACATCACCTACTTCCAGCCGCGGGACGTGGACGGCGACGACCCCTTCACGCCCGAGATCGTCGAGGCGCCGATCCCGTTCACCCTCGGCGTGCTGGTGCGCAATCAGGGCTTCGGTCCGGCTCGCAACGTACGCATCAACTCCGAGCAGCCGCGCATCGTCGAGAACGAGCAGGGACTGTTGGTGGTGCCGCGGCTGTTGGGCGCGCGGGTCGACGACCAGCCCACGGACGACACCAGCCTGAAGGTGGAATTGGGCGATATCGAACCCTCGCGCTGCCGCAAGGGCGCCTGGGACATGATCACCAGCCTGTCCGGCGAGTTCACCGAATTCAAGGCCAGCTACACCCACGCCTCCGAGCTGGGTGGGCGCGACACCTCGATCATCACCGATCTGAACGCCTATTTCATGGTCCAAGAGGTGCTCAACGATCAGCCCGGGCGCGATGACCTGCTCGACTTTCTGGCCGAAACCCAGGGCGGCGAAGAGCTGATCCCGGATGCCCTCTACGAAAGCGACTGCAACGTATTGCCGGTGAACCAGCTGTCGCAAGTCGAGGTCGCCTCCTATGCCCCGGCCAGCCGCACCGCCGTCATCGATGCCACGGCGGATTTCGAGAACTGGGTCTTCCTGCGCGTGGACGACCCGGCCCAGGCCAAGTATGCGATCGAATCTGTCGTACGCTCCGACGGCAAATTGCTCGACCCGCACAATTACTGGACGCACATCCGCTACCGCGAGTCCGACAATGCCAAGCTGACCTGGCTGAACATCTTCGACTTCGTCGCCCTGGGCGAGTACAGCTACACTGTCACCTATGCGCCGCCCGAGGACGACAATGAGCCGCCGGTGACCCGGCTGCGCTTCGTCGGCGAGGCCCAGGAACAGGCCGGACGCTATTACATCCTGCCCGATACCCAGCTGTTTTTCACCGTCGAGGACGCAAGCCCGGTGGGAACCTATCTGCGCCTCGACGACGAAGTCGAGTTTCGACCGGCCTACCCGTTCTGGATCGCACAGGCCGGCGAGCACCAGCTCAGCTTCTATTCCGAGGATGCCGCTGGAAATCGCGAGGCCGAGCAGCAGGTGACGCTGGTGGTGGTGGCCGCCCATCCGCAGCTGGCGAGTCTGGATGCCTCCAGCGAACCGCTGTTCGTCAGCGGCGATGCGCTGTCGATCCGGCCCGATCGGCGCGCCGTCAACTTCCAGGGCCTGCTCTACGGCAGCCGGCTGGACGCGCGGGTGGATGTCTATCGCGGCGTCTATGGCGCGCCGACCCTCACCGGCGTGCCCTCGACGCCGACGCCCCAGGCCGATGCGACTCTGACGGTCGGCGGCGTTCAAGTCGACCATTACCGCTGGCGCCTGAACGGCGGCGCTTGGAGCGAGGAGCGCGACGTCGCCCAGCCCATCGAGCTGAACGGGCTGGCCGGCCTGGTGGTCGTCGACGTGCTCGGGCGCAGCAGCCATGGCGACTATCCCGACCCCGACCAGGCCCTGTCCGTCGGCTGGCAGGTGGCCGACACCCCGGTCTGGCTGACCGGCAACCTGGAGCAGCCCGCCGCGACCGACACCGCGGTGTTCGACCTGGTGGGCAGCGATACCTACTGCTGGCGCATCGACGGCAGCTTCTACCGTCCCGAAACCCAGCCCGGCGAACCCATCGAACTGACCGGCCTGGCGCCCGGCGAGCACCAGGTCGAGGTGCTGCCGCGGGCCAACCAGTCCGAAGCCTGTCCCGCGGATGCGCCGGGCGCCTCCAGCCTGACCTGGCTGATCGACCGCGGCTATGGCTATCGGCTGCCCGCCGAACAGCAGGTCCGCGGCGAGGATCTGGGCCAAGTAGACGACATCGCCAGCAGCTTCCACTGGGACGGTCGCGACGATGCCGGCGTGCCGGTGCCCGCGGGCTGGTACAGCGTCATGGTCAGCCTGACCGACGACCTGGGCCGCACCGGCAACGGCATCGTCGCGGTCGAGGTGGCCGACCTGCTGGCCGCCGCGGCGGTGCTGGACGATGGCGATGCACCACAGGCGCGGGTGCGGGCAGCCGGGCACTGGGCCGTCTGGCAGGATCAGCGCGCCGGCAACTGGGACATCCTAGCCCAGAACCTGCGTGACAGTGCCCCGGCATTGGTGATCGCCGACGGGCCGCTGAACCAGGAGCGTCCGGACACCGACGGTCGCATCCTGGTCTGGCAGGATCGTCGGCCCGACGGCAATTGGGACATCTGGTGGACCGATCTGACGGCCGGCACCGCCAACGCCGCATTGACCGCAACAGCGGACCTGGACGAGACCCGCCCAGCCGTCGACTGGCCCTGGGTGGTTTACCAGCAGCGCCCGAGCGGAGACGACAACGCGCCCTGGCAGGTGATCGCCCGGCATCTGCTCGACGGCACAAGCATCAGCGTCGATCCGACCACCCAAGACCAGCTCGACCCGCGCCTGCACCGCGGCCGCGTGGTCTGGCAGGATTTCCGCGATCCAGGCTACGGCGAGATCTACCTGGCCGACCTGCGCAACGGCGACGTGCGCCGCATCACCACCGACCCCGGCGGCCAATATCATCCGGACATCGCCGATGAACGCATCGTCTGGTCCGACAACCGCAACACCCAGCTCGACCTGTACGGCTTCGATCTGCGCCGCGGCGTCGAGCAACGGCTCACCGACAGTCCGCAGGACGAGACCCGGCCGGCACTGAACGGTCCCTGGGTGGTCTATGCCGACGACGCCGGCGGCGAGCAGGGCATCGATCTGCGGCTGATGCACTGGGCCGGCGGCGGTCTGCAGCTTAGCAACAGCGGCGGCGTCAAGCAGGCACCGGTACTGGCCGACGGGCAGGTACTCTGGATCGACGGCAGCGGTGCCGCGATGCGCGTCCATGCCGCCCCGCTGCCGGATCTGCAGCCGGTGTTCAACAACAACAACGCCATTGTCGTCACCACCGGCATGGCCGACTACCTGGGCGACGCCCATGGCCTGCTGAGCCTATGGCACGAACAGGCCGGCGTAACCGCCATTACGCGTTACACCAGCCTGACTCCAGTGCCGGTGACCGAAACCGTTGTCTGGGATGGTGCTGGTCCCAGCGGCCCGAACTTCCCGCTCAACCCGGGGAGCTTCATCTGGGCCGCCTTTGGTCAGGCGAGGGTACTGGAGCTGGGCCAGGGCGGCTGCGCGGCGCTGGACCTGGCTGCCGGCAGCAATGCGCTCGCCTACGACTGCTTCCCCGACGACTATGGCGCCTACCGGCTGATACGCGAGCTCGGGCCGGCCAGGATTGCCGCGGTGCGGCTGCTCGATGCGGAGACCGGCCGCTGGCGCAGCGCCAACGTATCCGCCGGCGCCATCGTCGGCGACGACTTCCCGATCGGCCGGCTCGCGGTGGTGCTGATCGAGCTGATCAACCCCGTGACAAACTGGATACCGGGAGGCTGAGCCATGCCACACCGACTGCTGATCATCCTTGGGCTACTGGTATTGGCGGTGCCGGGCGCCGCGGCCCTGACTCCGGCCGAACTGCGCGCGCGGCTGCAGGCCGATGACCCGCCGACATTGATCGATGTACGAGCCCAGGCCCGCTATGCAACGGGCCATATTCCCGGCGCCATCAATCTGCCCGCCGGACTGTTGGCGCACAAACGCTTGCCGCCTCTCGGCGAGGTCATCGTCTATGGCGACGGCATCGACCCGCAGCCGGTGCATCGGGCCCTCGCCGCCCTGGCCGACAAGCCCGGCATTGTCGCCGAGCCCCTGCAGGGCGGCTTTGCCGCTTGGCAGGGTGTCGAGCCGGCGCGCACCACCCAGGCTCGCGGACTGCACCGGGAACTGCTGGCGGAGATCGACCACGCCGAGCTGGCGCGCCTGGTCGCGACCGAACCCGATCTGGTGCTGGTCGACCTGCGCGACCGCGATGGCCGACGCACGGCGGGGCAGGGTGCATTCGGAATAGCACCCGGGCCAGCATCTGAGCCAGCATCCGGACCAGTAGCCCAGAGCGAAGGGTCCAGCCAAGCCCACCGCCGTGTCGGTGGCGTCGTCGACATCGAGACGCCGCACAGGCTGACCGACTTGGGCGAGCGCTTCCCCGGTACCCAGCGCCTCCAGCGCAAGGCCGGGACAGGCGCCTGGCTGCGCGAGCTGGATCCTGATCGGCTGACGGTCCTGATCGACCGCGGCGACGGCAGCGCCGAGCGGATCGCCCGCCGATTGCGCAGCCGCGGCCTGCATCGCATCGTCATCCTGTCCGGCGGCGAATACGCATTGCGTGCCGACAAGGCGCCGCCGACCCTGAGGAAGGAGACCACACCGTGACCACTCGGCTCTCGAGCAACCCTGGCGCCGCCGCGGCCCTCGGCCATCGTCTTCCCCGGGCTGCAAGCCTGATGCTCGCGCTGGCCGCCATCCTGCTGGCCATCTGGACGCGCGCCGCCCCGGCCCTGGAGATCAACCGCGTGACGCTCACCGACGTCACCCCATCCGGCTTTACGCTGATTGGCGCGGCCTCGGGGCCGGCGCAGATCGGAGTGCGCATCTATGCCGACGCGGCAGGCAGTCAGGACATCAGCCACCAGCTGCATATCACCCAGCTTGCATTGCAAGGCGGCGACCCCGCCCTGACCGAGGTCTATCAGCAGGACAATGCCAAGCGCGCCCTCGCCGAGCGCATCAAAGCCCGCGGGCTGTTGCGCATCCGCATCGACGGTGCCGCGCCGGACACCGCCTATTGGTTCCATATGCTCGCCGACGACGGCAGCGAACAGGCGCAATGGCCCGCCGGCGCCCCGGCCAGCCTGACCACCCCGGGCCAGACCGGCTTTCTCTCTGCCAACCACCAGCTGCTGGTCAGCATCAACGATGCCGATCCCGAGGCCTGGCTGATCCGCGTCGAGACCGACGACAGCGCCCATCCGGTTGCGGCCGTGGTCGGCGACGGTGCTGCCGTCGACCAGGCCGTGCTGGCCCTTGGCAATCTGATGGCCGCCGACGGCACCAATTGGCAGCCCTCCGGCAACGAGACACTCAGGCTGACGCTGGAGCGCGGCGACGGCCGCGAGCAGATGACCCAGGTCGTCGAATTGCCGCTGACCGCCGACTTCAGCGTCGCCAGCATACACCCGGTCACCTTTGCCATCGGCAGCGGCCCGAGCATCGCCTTGATCGCGCCAGCAAGGCCTCTGTACAGCAAGGGCGAAGACATCGTCATCGGCTGGGAAGACGCCGGCACCGATCCCAATGCCCTGATCGACCTATACCTCGACGACAACGACACCGGCGCCGACGGCAATGTCATTGTCACCGGCCTGCCCGCCGAGCCCGACGGCAATGCCGATCGCTACGACTGGAACACGCTCGGCGTCGCCGACGGCATCTACTGGCTGTACGCCACCATCCGCGAGACCGCCGCATCGGCCACCGCCTACGCCCTGGCACCCATCGCCATCGACCGCGACGGCAATGACGCGGACGCCGACAGCATGGCCGATCTTTGGGAAGAACTCTATTTCGGCGATCCCGGTCGCGACGGCAGCGGCGACCTCGATGCCGACGGCGAGCCGGACGCCGGCGAATTTGCGCTGCGCACCGACCCCGGCCAGGCGGATCTGCGCCTGATGCTGCGCAGCGGCATGAATCTGGTGGCATTGCCGATGGACCCGGGGCTGACCGCTTTCGATCTCGCCGAGCGGATCGGCCCCAACCTGATTGCCATTGCCCATCTCGACCCGAATACCCAAGCCATTGAGCGCGTCAGCCGCATCGACGGCCAAGTGCAAGGTCTGGACTTTCAGATTCAGCCCTATCGAGGCCTGATCATCGAGATGACCGCCGCCGCCGACCTGACCATCGCCGGCATCCCCGGCGCCGGCTCGATCGACCTGGTCGCCGGCCAACACCTGATCGGCCTCAGAGGCATTCCCGCCGGCCTCGACGCCGCCGCCCTGCTCGCAGCCCTGGGAGGCCCTGGCATCGTCGCGGCCATCCGCCGCTACATCCCCGCCGAAGGCCGCTTCGAGACCCTCGGTTACGATGCCGACGGCAACCCTGCCGGCAGTCGCTTTGCATTGCGCCGCGGCGAGGCTTACTTCATCTCTCTGCACCAGCCCGTCGCCGGTTTTGCATTGCCATGAGTTGGGCGACCTGAGCTAAAATGATTGAGCTGTGACCTAGGCTGTCGAAATGTCCTGAGTTTTGATGCCAAACCGATTCCGGGTCTTGAATTGCATCATCGAACGCACTGAGGAAACCGAATCGGTGTCGGGGTCGCTATCGGAATCGGAATCGCATCCGCTCATCGATCAAAGCAGCCAGCTCGATACCAATCCCGAATTCCGACCTTGACACCGACACCGACTAAGCATCCATAAACCGGGAAGCGCTTGTTTTAGTGAGACGGCAGATTTCGACAGCCTAGCTATGACCTATCTGTCCGATACAGCAGCCGCCGGAGCCAGAGCTGGCATACCGGTTGTTCGCCTCGAACTCGGGGTCCTTGCTCCGGTGCGCGCCAGGCTTGCGCGATTTCTGTCGAGAAACAGACCACCTGGCTTGTCTTCTGGTCCGCCATCGACGTTGCGCCAGGGCGAACGAGAAGCCGGCGCCAGTTGGTCTGTTTCTCTCCAGTAATCGCCTTAGCTTCAGGCAAGGTGCATTCACATAGGCTGCATTCACATAGGCTGCATTCACATAGGCTGCATTCACATAGGCTGCATTCACATTGGCCAACCTAGTGGAGCGGTACAGAAATCCCGAGGCGGTTCGTTGTCGTTGTCGTTGTCGTAATCGTAGTCGTTATCGAGCATTCGGCTAAGACGATTATGACAACGACAACGACAACGATAACGACCGGAGACTGTCTTGGAACATCTGCACCAAGGCACTAGTCTTGAATAACGGCGCCTGCCTAAACCAACGAGAACGATCATTCAGCGAGGTCCATCCAATGTCGAATCCGCACAGCCCGGAACGCCCCAGCGGCACCAGGCGCCATAATGAGCCAACCCGACTCCTGCATGCACCGGCAAGCCAGGTCTCGCTGGTGCACGACCCCCTCGAGGCATTTCTCCGCCGCCTGGAAGCGACCCGACCAGTCACTATCATGGGCCGCGTCACCCCCAGCGCGGTGCGCCGCGAGATGCCGTTCATGGCCTGGCCGGTGCGCGCCGGTTTCCCCTCTCCGGCCGAGGACGACCAGGATGCCGCCATCGATCTGAACGAACTGCTGGCCCCGAATACCGAAGCGACCTTTCTGCTGCGGGTGCGCGGCGAGTCGATGACCGGGGCCGGGATCGACGATGGCGATGTGCTGGTGGTGGATCGGTCACTGGAGGCGACCCATGGGCGGGTCGTGGTGGCCGTGGTGGATGGCGAATTCACGGTCAAGCGACTCTATCGCAAAGGCGGTCGAGTCGGCCTGGAAGCCTCGCACCCGGACTATCCGCCCATCGCCTTGCGGGAGGGTCAGGAGCTGAGCGTCTGGGGCGTTGTAACGCGCATCATCAAGACGCTCTGAGATGGCCGCCATCGCCCTGGTCGACTGCAACAGCTTCTATGCCTCCTGCGAGCAGGTCTTCCGCCCGGATCTGAGCGGCCGGCCGCTGGTGGTCTTGTCGAACAATGACGGCTGCGTCGTGGCCCGCTCGCCAGAGGCCAAAGCACTCGGTATCGCCATGGGGGAGCCCTGGTTCCAGGTCCAGCAGCGCCTGCCCGGTGCGCCGGTTACGGTCTTCTCCAGCAACTATGCCCTGTATGCGGACATGAGCCGTCGGGTCATGCATCTGCTGGCGCGCTTCTCGCCGCGGCAGGAGGTCTACTCCATCGACGAGTGCTTTCTCGATCTGACCGAGCTGCCGGAGACGCCGAGCGCCATGGGTCGGCGGATGCGCGCAACGGTACAGCGCTGGACGGGCCTGCCGGTATGCGTCGGCATAGGCCCGACCAAGACCCTGGCCAAGCTCGCTAACCGGATCGCCAAGCAGCAGCCTGTGTGGCAGGGCGTCCTCGATCTCGGAAGCCTGACATCGGCGCAACTGAACTCTCAGCTCGCCGAACTGGACACCGGCATCGTCTGGGGCATCGGCAAGCGCCTGGCCGCGCGGCTTGCCAAGCTGGGCATTCACAGCGTGTTGGATCTGGAGCAGGCCGATCCCCGCTGGCTGCGGCAGCGCTTTTCCGTGGTGCTGGAGCGCACCGTCCGCGAGCTGCGCGGCGTCGCCTGCCTGGCGCTCGAAGATACTCAGCCGGACAAGCAACAGATTCTGTCGTCACGCTCCTTCGGCATCCCAGTGACCGACCTGCGCGCCCTCGCCGAGGCCGTCACAAGTTATGTCAGTCGCGCCGCGGAGAAGCTCCGCGCTCAGCACAGCGAGGCCGGGGCCGTCTACGTGATGATCCATACCAACCCGTTCAAGCCTGGCGAAGTCCAGTACGGCGCCGGCCGCCTCATGGCGCTAGCCGAGCCAACCAGCGACACCCGGCGGCTGACCGAGGCGGCGCTCCAGGGCCTGCGTAAACTGTACCGGCCGGGCTGTCGTTACACCAAGGCCGGGATCATACTGCAGAACCTGTGCCCGGCCAACAATCATCAACCGGGTCTGTTCAGCGATCCAGCCCGGCGCGTCCGCGATCAACGGCTGATGGCGGTGGTCGATGCGATCAATCGACACTATGGCCGTGGCACGATCCAGCTCGCCGGAGCGGGTCTGAGCAAACCCTGGGCGATGCGTCAGGCACGGCGATCACCGCGCTACACCACGCGCTGGGACGAGTTTCCGATCGCCAGATGCTGAGGGCATGGCATTGCAGCGGTGTCCGCAGGTTCGCATCGGATCTCCACGGCGAGATACCAGTCAAGGAAGCCAGAATAATTTGTCGGTAGACTGTGCGCGAGTGCAGCATGGCGCGCCCGGCTGTCACGTTTGCGATCCCACTTCGAGCGAGAATCCATATGGCCGACGAATCGGAAGACTATATCGAGAACCGGACCTTCGACGAAATCCAGACCGGACAAGTTGCGGAATTGCAACGCACCCTGACCAGGGACGATATTGCCCTGTTCGGTCGTGTTTCCGGGGACTTCAATCCTGCCCAAATGGACGCGGACTTTGCCCGCGAGCACGGGGCCAAAGGGGTGGTCGGGCACAGCCTTTGGGCCACCAGCTTGATCGCCGGCTTGTTGGCGAATGTACTGCCCGGTCCCGGTACCCTGTATCGCAGCCAGGGTTCCACCTTCCATCACCCGGTGGATCTCGGGGATACGCTGACCGCACGCATTCGCGTGCGCGAGCGGCGGGACCACCGGGTGGTGGTATTCGATTGCGAGGTATCCAATCAGCGTGGCGAGCCGGTCATGGACGGTGTTGCCGAAGTCGTTGCGCCAGCGGAGCGTATCCGGGTGCGGCGTGCCGATATGCCGGATATCTCGGTTCGACATCACGACAGCTTCAGCGCGTTGATCGATACGGTAGCGCCGCTGGAGCCAGTGCCGACGGCGGTGGTCCATCCGGTGGATCAAGTCTCTCTTCAGGGTGCCATGGAGGCCGCGCGAGACAGCTTCATACTGCCGGTTCTGATCGGCCCGGAAGCGCGCATTCGCGGTGTCGCCGAGGAGTCCAGTATCGATCTGGGCGACACTGAAATCGTCGATGTGGAGCACAGCCATGCTGCTGCCGAGCGCGCCGTGGAACTGATCCGCCAAGGCCGTGCCGAGATCCTGATGAAGGGCAGCCTGCACACCGACGAGGTGCTATCCGCCGTGCTCGATAAGGTGAATGGTATTCGCACGGCCCGACGGATCAGTCATGTCTTCGTCATGGATGTACCCACCTATCCGAAAATCCTGTTGGTCTCCGATGCGGCGGTCAACATCGCGCCGGATCTGGAAACCAAGGCCAACATCTGCCAGAACGCCATTGATCTGGCCTGCACCCTCGGCGTCGAGCGTCCGAAGGTCGCCATTCTATCCGCGGTAGAAACGATCCGGCCCAAGATCCCCTCCACGGTGGATGCCGCCGCGCTCTGCAAAATGGCCGATCGCGGCCAGATCCAGGGCGGCCTGCTGGACGGCCCTTTGGCAATGGACAATGCCATCAATCCGGAAGCGGCAAGGATCAAAAAAATCGAGTCCGAAGTCGCCGGAGTGGCCGATGCGCTGATCGTCCCGGATCTTGAATCCGGAAACATCCTTGCCAAACAACTCATCTATCTGGCCAATGCCGAGACCGCCGGCATTCTGCTGGGAGCCCGCGTACCAATCGTGCTGACCAGCCGCGCCGACAGCGTACGCACCCGCCGCGCCAGCGCCGCGGTCTCGGTGCTCTACGCGCACAGATTACGCCAGGGGCTGATGCCGAAGGATGTGGCTTAGAGACTGCCCTTTCTAGACAGTCTCTTAACACTCCAGCCGATTTTTCGGCCCTGCTCAAAATTCCTGACCTACATTCCGCAACTTTGAAATCAATCAGTTAAGCTTCTCCCCGGCAGCTACTCAATAAGCGGGGGCGACTTTTGTATCAATGACTTGCGGCCATAAACACCCGCCACGGAACAATCGTCGGATGCTGCCACTGATTAGGAATCAATGATTCAGGCATCGCATTGGGCTTGCAAGACGCTACGGGGCGATTTTTCGCACCTTTAAGTCTTTGTTTTCATGCGGGCCACGACTTATTGAGAAGCGACTCTCCTAGGCTGTCGAAAATCAGTCCTCTTGGACAGAAATAGTTCCTCCTCTATCCATGTCGCCAAATCCGCCTTTGAATGCCGCTCGACGCTTGGTTATGGCAGAGTCTCCAAAGGTATTTATTGCCCACTCTTTGAGATCACGAGTACGCATGCTCTGCATCAAAAGAAAAAAAAAGAAAAAAGGACACCCACTTTAACTAAAGCAAAAGAAAAAAGAGCAAAAGAAAAAAGGACACCTGCTTTAATTGCTTGAGAGTACAGAGTTCTCCAGCAATCTGGCAGCAATCTATCCCTTGAAGCAGTCCTATTGGCGAGTACCGTTATGTTGCCCACGTAACCGTTACGCGAGTTCCGCGTGCGCTCCACGCAAGGGTCCCGGATGCTGTCCCCGTAATGGAGTCACCAGAGTCCGAAAGCCACCTAAGGGATGTGGAAACACTTGATCTACGCAGGTCCGCCCAGGACCACCAAAATCCAAGCGATCTATCGGATTGAATTTTAGAATATTTCTTGGGTGGTAAGCTACCGCGTCAGACAACGGTTACCGTCTGTAACCTCCTGATCTAGCTCTTCCTTCCACCCCTCCCTCAGTCCATACTCCATCATTTTTCCGGTCATTTTGCGACTGAATCCCGGCTTTTTGGGTGCTCGGAGGCGGTATTGCTGCCTGAAACTGTTATAGTAAAGATCATGTGGCAAGACATTAGTCTTTACTACGACATGGTGAGCTATGGCCCAGCCCCGATCCGCGGAGACCTTGCTTGATTTGTTTGCCTCAGAGACGGTGGTGGATCTGCCCCGCATCCAGCTGGCGCTCGGTGGTGCCTCGTCAATGACCGCCTTCCGTTACCTGCGACAGATTCCCTACCGGCGCAGCTACAATCACAACGGTCGTTACTATTGTCTGTATGAGCCTTCGCGATACGACCGACTCGGATTATGGAGTGTGGGCGATGTTCACTTCTCGGTAGATGGCAGCCTGGCGAAGACGGTTCGGCGTCTGGTTCACGAGATGGAGGCTGGGGCCACTCACCGGGAGCTGCAGGAGCGGGTCCGGGTACGGGTCCATAACACGCTGCTGACACTGCTGCGCCGGGGTGAAATTGAGCGGGAGCGTCTGGCGCAACTGTACGTGTATCTGCATTCGGACGCAGATCAACAGACCACTCCCCTGTGCAGAAGCAATCGAGATTCCAGGCTGCAGCATCGTATTCGCGTATTGCTCAAGGGTGAACAAACGGTCATTTCAGGGACTGACGGCCAGGAATCCAACCGTTGTCTGACGCGGTAGGTGGTAAGTGATACTTTCATTGGCGGGAGGTAGTGTAGATTAACGACTACCACGTCCCTAAGTAACGGCCGACGCAAGCAAGCGGGCCATGACGATGGCCCGCTTCGCACGTCACATCGAGGCGGCGGTGCAGATAGGTCCGCATTAGTCACCGCATCTGTGCGGGCTATGTAAATTTACGCCGGCGACGCAAAGTTGCTGCGATCCCGGCAAGACCCGCGCCGAACAGTAGAAGTGTGGCCGGAACAGGAACATCATCCGTTGTTTCGTAGCTGTAGCGGATTTGACCTGTGAAGTCGTAAGCGGAGCGAATGGCTTCGTTCACGTCGCCGCTGGCCTCAGAGTTGTTTGTTTGGCGACCACTGAAGTTCAGGTCCACAGAGCCGGTGCCGGTGAAGAAGTTAATAATGTCCGGTGTGAGGTTTGCGCCCATGTAGGTCGCAGCATCTGCGTCGGCCGCCGTCAAAGCGTCCGCAAAGCCCAATTCCCAGCCGGGAGACTGGTAAGTATCCCCTGCGCCGACGGTCTGTTGTGTGTCGACGATCGATGGGATGGAGACGATCAAATCGCCAATCACTCCCCCGGGGCCGTCGTTGGCAGAGACTTCGATGTCCACTGCCAACGCGTACTGGATCGGATCATCACTTGGATTGAAGACTTCGTAAGTGACGTAGCCGTTCGCCGCAAGCTCGAGCTCCACGTTGTGAAGCAGGGAACCGCCGTAGTCGGCGGGGTTATACTGGTTGACGGTCTGCGTCACATCGTTGAACGCGCCGGTTCGGATAAAGTCCGTGCTGGAGAACGTCTGCCAGGGTGTGTACTGGATCATCGCAGCGCTGGCGCTGGCGGCGAGTCCGATCGCCAGTATGCCGGCTGCGCCTGCGACGAGGTTTGATCGCTTCATGGTTGTGTGTGCTCCTATATCAGAGGAAAAGGTTTTTCTGCGAATCACGCAGATTTTATCAGGCCTGCGGTTATCTTGCATCGCAACCGACATAAGAATCGCCACTGTACTCCTAGCTGTCGCGAGACGGTTGCGATCAGTGCATATAAAGCAGGAAGTATGCCATAAATTGATATGTCTTTATTAACAAATACTTGAGCGCCTACGTCAGGGAGGGGCAAAAAATCCGTTGAGAATTTGTAAAGTTTAGGAACTACAATTTGCGGTGCCGTCGACGCTTTCACGCCGCAATCGGCTCCCGTTGGGCGAATAAGGTACGTTGAGTGAGACGTTTTGGTTGGTTATGGGGCTCTGATAATATTCATATTTACAAAGCCTTACGGTGTTCTTGCCAGGTCTTGACCTGATGAGGAACAAGACAGGATGGTACTGTAAAGTTTTCTTTACAAAGGCGTCCGCCTGCCAAGCTGGGCAAGAAAAGAAAACAAGATAAAGAAAAGGACACCAAAGGCCTTGTTCATAACTCCGACCAACTGACGAGCGGGTGCTTGTGGCGTTTCCGTAAGACGTTGGTTATAAAGTTAAAATGCTGGGGCGTTCGGCTCTCCTGGATTTTGTGGGAACCAATAAATATTTTAAAAACAACCACTTAGTCTCATTTTTTCGTACACATTAAGATTAAAATGTGGTTGAGCACAAAGTCTGTAACTCATTGATTTATAATGTATCGACCCCGAACCGGTCATATCCGTTGAGATCCAGGAATACCCTTTGATAGAGGTGCCCGAGGTTGGTGATGCCATCGCAGCGGCGTTTGATGACTTTGATCTTATTATTTAATCCCTCGACAAAGCCGCTGGTATGTCGACCAATAAAATAATTGGTCACTTCCTCAAAATGCGTATTCAGCGTACCGAGGAAGCTATCAAAGCAACTGAGCTTGCGGTTGGTGACACGTTCCATCCAGCCACGCAGTTTGCGCTTACCCTGACCTTTTGATAGGCGGCTTTCATAGATGGCAGTGAGTGATTCGCAAGCCTCATAGGCTTCTTGTAATTTTGGTGAATAGCGAAAGAGCCGATTCAGCATGCGTCGCTCATCTGCATTCAGATCGGCGCGACGCTGACGCAGCAGCCAATGCACGTTCTTGAACGACTTGCGCTCTTCTTTGGAGAGTATATGGCACCACCAGTAATAAAACACAGTAATAAAAGGACACCCACTTTAAATAAAAGGACACCCACTTTAATTCGAAAAATAAATAAAAGGACACAAAAATAAATAAAAGGACACCCACTTTAATTCGAAAATGTAAGGATTCACCGCAGAGAGCCGAGTGCGCAGAGCGGCCAAGGTGCCTACCAGCCGTGGGAGCCGGTCGGCGTAGGAGCCCGCTTGCGGGCGACCCAGCAAGAAAAGCAAGAAAAGGGCACCCACTGTAGTTCAAGAAAAGGGCACCCACTGTTAAAAGTAATAAATAATAAGGGAACCTTGAAAAATTGTGTTTTCGACGCGCCGATCACGCGCTCACGGCGCTATAAACACGATGCGGGTACGATCGATGCGCGCCGTTTTCATATTGTGTGCAAACTCAGTCGAGATTGGCGCAATAAGGCGTCTTTTGGCCGCCAAAGCGGCTTGTTTTGCCGCTTTGCCCGTTTTTCAGGCGAGCGCGGGCGCAGCGACCTTAGGTTTGGTGAGCTGCAGGTAGCGCATCAGGTTGTAGGTCAAGTTCATGCAGCCAATCTTGACCTCGGCCCGCGCCTTGCCAATGGTGCGAATGAGCTTGCCGCCCATGCTGTTCTGTTGGAAGCCGAAGATGTGCTCGACACGCGAGCGCACCTTGGAGCGGCGACGATTGGCGGCCTGTTGCTCGTCGCTGAGCGGTTGGTTGCTCTGGCCCTTCTCGCAGATGTGGCTCTCGTAGCCCGCCCCGCTCAGTGCCGCCTCGGTCGCTTCGCTGCGGTAGGCACTGTCGGCCCAGACCTGCGGGTCGGCGTTCTCGGGGTCGATGATGTCGTCGAAGACCTGACTGTCATGCACGTTCGCTGCAGTGGTCTCATAGTCGCGGATGAGCTTGTGCTCGGCATCGACGTCGATGTGGTTCTTGTAACCGAAATAGCTCTTGCCGTGCTTCTTGGTCCAGCGGGCATCGGTGTCCTTCTGCCGGCGCTTGTGCTCATCCCAGTCCTCGGGCACCTCGCCCGCATTGATGCGACGGTTCTCATCGCGGCTGTTGCGCTGGATCGGCGCGTGGACGATCGAGGCGTCGATGATTTGCCCGTTGCGCGCTTGCAACCCGGCCTGCGCCAGGTAATCGCCAAAGCGATCAAACAGCGGCTTGATCAACTCCAACTCCTTGAGCCGCTCGCGAAACCGCCACACCGTGGTGCAATCGGGCACGTTGTCGCATAGCTGAAGGCCGAGAAAGCGCATGAACGAAAGCCGGTCGCGGATTTGATACTCGATCGCCTCGTCGGCTAGGTTGTAGAGCGACTGCAGGATTAGGATCTTGAACATCAGCACCACGTCCAACGGCTTGCGTCCGGCCGCGGACTTGCGCTCCTTCTCGTGCACCTTCTCCAGCAATGGCCGGAACAGCTCCCATGGGATCTCCGCGGCGAGCCGCTCCAACGGATCGCCCATCCGGCTGATGCTCTCCAAGCGGCGGTCAATGTCGATGGAACTTGGTTGTGGCATAGTGCGCTCGCCTCATTGGTGTCTGACACACTCAAAGTTTACTGAACCCCGTGCCTTGGCACAATTTTTCAAGGTGCCCATAAAAGGACACCCACTTTAATTCGAAAATAAAAGTAATAAAAGAAAAGTAATAAAAGGACACCCACTTTAATTCCCCACTTTAATTCGAAAATGTAAGGATTCACCGCAGAGAGCCGAGTGCGAAAAAAGAAAAAGGACACCGGAAAAAAGAAAAAAAAGAAAAAAAGAAAAAGGACACCCACTTTATTTCGCAATCAATAATGGGCGTCCTTTTTCAACTCTTTTTCAACTTTTTCAACCGACTCGGCCCTCATCCCGAGCGGTATCCATCGCCTCCTCCCAATAATCGAGCAGAGTTTGCTCGTAGAGGCCATACTGTTCGCGGCTCGGATTGGCGAGTTCGGCGCTCTTGCATAACTTTTGGAAAGGTGCTCGAAAAAATAGCGCCACTTGTCGAAGTGCGTTTCGAGTTCGTGTTCCTGCTTCTGGAACAAGGGCATGTGCAGTAACTTGAAATGCAGTTTGTCGGAAAAGATCGCAGCGTTTTCGTTGCGCAAGGTCAGATTGGGAATACACCCAGGATCTCGATGCCTGGGATGATTGCCTGGCCGTGACCGACCGGAGTGACCGACCGGACATCCAACGGGTCTATTTCAATCAACTGAACAAGCGGAGAACCACCCTGTTGGCGAACAGCAAGCAATTAGGCAGGACCACTCTGGTATGCGTATCCGACTGCTGAGCGTGGGCCGGCGCATGCCGCGCTGGATCGATGAAGGGTTCGCGGAATACGCCAAGCGGCTGCCGGCTCAGTGCGCATTGGATCTGGTCGAGATCGAGCCCGGACCGGATCGCGGCGGGCGCGGACGCGGCAAGGTCAGCGCTGTCGATCTCGAACGCATTCGCCGCGCCGAGGGCGAGCGGCTGTTGAAGGCATTGCCGGACACCGCATTGCCGGTGGCGCTGGACATGCGCGGCAAGCCCTGGTCAAGCGAACAGTTGGCGCATGAACTTCAGGGCTGGCTGGCAAGCGGGCGAGACCTGGCGCTGCTGGTCGGCGGGCCGGATGGTTTATCGGATGAATGCCTGGCGCGTGCTGAGCAACACTGGTCATTGTCTAAGCTGACCTTTCCGCACACGCTGGTGCGTGTCATCCTGGCCGAACAGCTGTATCGGGCTTGGAGCATCACCCAAGGACATCCTTACCATCGAGGCGTGTAACCTTGAACCAAATCCTGGTATACCTTGCATCCCGATCGCCGCGTCGGCGCGAGCTATTGCTGCAACTTGGGCTGACACATGCTTGTATTCCGGTTGACGTGGACGAAACCCCGCTGGCCGGCGAGGAACCCAGAGCCTATGTCCAGCGGATGGCGCAGTCCAAGGCGCGTGCCGGCCGATTGGCGGTATCGGCAGCGCGACCGGTGATCGGCGCGGATACCGCAGTGGTCTGCGAGGGTCGCATCCTCGGCAAGCCGGCGGATGCCGACGATGCATTGGCCATGTTGCGGTTATTGTCCGGCCGCGAACATCGCGTACTGACCGGTGTCACGGTGATTGGCGCTCGCGAACAGAGCGCAATCAGCGAGACTCTTGTGCATTTTCGCCACATCGGGCCTGCCGAGGCAGCCGCTTACTGGGCTGGTGGCGAGCCCCGCGACAAAGCGGGCGCCTATGCGATTCAGGGTCGAGGAGCGTTGTTCGTGGAACGCATCGATGGCAGTTACTCTGGCGTGGTTGGGTTACCATTGTTTGAAACTGCAGCCTTGCTCGCATGCGAGGGAGTGACGGTAATTGCTTAAGCAACCCGCGGGTTCGCCCTCGCATTTCGGCAATGTCGAGCATTGCTGCCGACAACCGCAGGTCAAGTGCTTGCCTATCAGCATTGGAACCCGAACTTTGTGAGCGAAGAAATACTAATCAATGTGACGCCCCCTGAAACTCGCGTGGCCGTGGTCGAAAATGGCGTGGTGCAGGAAATCATCATCGAGCGCGCCCAGCGTTGCGGCTTGGTGGGTAATGTGTACCGTGGACGCGTCTGCCGTGTGTTGCCGGGCATGCAGGCCGCCTTCGTTGACATCGGCTTGGAGCGTGCGGCCTTTTTGCATGCATCGGATATCGTCGGCCGGGACGGCGCGCCGCGCAGCGAGCAGATCCTGGACCTGGTGAGCGAGGGTGACGCCATTATCGTGCAGGTGGTCAAAGATCCGCTGGGCACTAAGGGTGCGCGGCTCACCACGAATATTTCCATCGCCTCGCGCTACCTGGTCTTTATGCCGCGGCTCGGTAACACCGGCGTATCGCAGAAAATCGAGGACGACGACGAGCGCAAACGCCTGCGCGAGGTCCTGCAAAGCTATGTCGATGAGCACGAAGATGCCGGCGGCTATATCGCGCGTACCGCCGCGGAGACCGTTGATGACGGTGCATTGTGCCGCGACATGGCGTTCTTGGCCAGACTCTGGAGCGGCATCAAGGAGCGCTGCAATAGCGGTGTCGAGGTTGGGCTGATTCACGACGATCTGCCGCTCGCCCTGCGCGCACTGCGGGATCTGGTCACCCCCGAGATGGAGCGCGTACGGATCGACTCGCGCACCACGGTCAACAAGGCCAAGCCGTTTGCGGCCAAATACATCCCGGAGATTGTCGATCGCATTGAATATTACGATGGAGAGCGCCCTCTGTTCGATCTGTACGGTGTCGAGGACGAGATCAAGAAAGCCCTGCACCGCAAGGTGCAGCTCAAATCCGGTGGCCATTTGGTCATAGACCAGACCGAGGCCATGACCACCATCGACGTCAACACCGGAGCATTCGTCGGTCATCGCAACCTCGAAGAGACCATTTTCAAGACGAATCTCGAAGCGGCACAGGCGATCTGCCGACAGCTGAGGCTGCGCAACCTTGGCGGCATCATCATCATCGACTTTATCGATATGACCGACGACGAGCACAAGCGTCAGGTGCTGCGGGCACTGGAGAAATGCCTCGCCAAGGATCACGCCAAGACGCATATCACCGAGGTTTCGGCGCTGGGCCTGGTGGAAATGACGCGCAAGCGCACCCGCGAATCTTTAGAACACATATTGTGCGAGCCCTGCCCCTGCTGCGGTGGGCGCGGCTCGATGAAGACGACTGAAACCACTTGCTATGAGATCTTCCGCGAACTCTTGCGCGAGTCGCGCCAGTTCGAGGTCGAAACCCTGCTGGTGTTGGCCTCGCAGGAGGTGGTCGACCGACTGCTGGACGAGGAATCGAGTCACATGGCGGAGTTGGAAGAATTCATCGGCAAGCCAATCCGATTGCAAGCCGAGATCCTCTATACCCAGGAACAATTCGACGTTGTACTCATCTAGGGCCGTTTGCATTCATGGCCTGACACCTTGTGGATCGAAACGACCACAACCATTCCAGATCAATGAGAATTTTTGCACAACGCCTGATGCGCTGGCTAAGGACGATTCTGGCCGCCGTGATCATCGGTGCCGCTGTATTGTCGCTGTTGATGCGCCTGGCCTTGACCCAAGTCGACCAGTTCCGCCAGCCAATTGCCGAGACCTTGAGTCATGTGCTCGGTGCACAGCTGAGCATGGGACAGGTGGATGCGCGCTTGCGTGGTTTTGCACCGCAGCTGACCCTACGCAACGTGCGATTGCGCGACCCTGACAGCGGCGAGTCATTGCTCGCATTGCGCGAGTTGCGTATCGATCTGGATCTGAGCGCCTCCCTGCGCGAGGGCGCCCCGCGCATCGACGGTGTGACCTTGGTGGGCGCCGATCTGGAGGTATTGCGCCAGTCCGATGCCAGCATTCAGGTGCGCGGCCTGGACGCATTAGACGGCGATGATCCTGGTGCGCGGACATTCTTTTTTCGTCGCGGTCGCTTCAGCCTCAGCGACAGCAGATTGCGTTGGATCGATCGTCGTACCGATGCACCGCCCATATCGTTGCATGTGCAGCGGCTCGATTTGCACAATCGCTCCCAACGCCATCTGTTGAAAATCGCGGCCCGGCCGGCCGGCGAAACCGTTGGCGACCTGACGCTGCTTGCGGACCTGTACGGTTCCGCCTATCGCATGGGCGAATGGTCCGGCGAATTGTATTTACGCTGGCAGGGCCATGATCTGGCCGCACTCCTACATGGCAGATTGCCAGCAGGGCTCGACATCGCAAGCCGCCGCATCGACATCGAGAGCTGGAACCGAATCGAATTTGGCGCCCTAACCTCGGCGCTGGCGCGGGTCGAACTTAGCGGCCTGTCATTGCACCCTTCGCCGGGCCTGGGTTTGCACCCGAAGCTGAACCGCCAGCGCAGCGTCCAGATTGGCGATCTCGGTCTGCTTGCCGACTGGCAACCAACCGATCGCGGCTGGCAGCTGCGCTTGGCAAAACTGGTCATTGCGCGCTTCGAATTGCCCTGGGCAACGGTCAATCTCGACCGGCTGCCGTTGGCGGTTGGCGGCAGCGACGATCAACCGCGGCGGCGGCTGTCCGGCGCCATCGGCGAACTGCCGCTGGCCTTGCTGCCCCGGCTGGCGCCGATCGTGGCCATGGCATCGGGCCAGCCGGAGAGCGGCATCCAGGCATTGCGCGGGTTCGAGCTCGGGGGGCAAGTACGCGATGTGCATTATCGGCTCGCATTGGATGCACGGCCCAAATCCCAGGAATACGCGCTGGTGGATTGGCAATTGCAGGGCGGCATTGACGGACTGCGCATCGATCAATGTTCCTCCTCCTCGTCCGCTGCCTCGGCACCGGCTTCAGCGCTGACATCCTCTCCCACATCGACCGCGACTTCGTTGTCCACCGTATCCCAGGATGTGCTTCCGGCAACACCAGCCACGCATACGGCCCGGATCTGGAATCCGGATGCAGCTACCCTTGCCGGCAAGCGAGCACCGCCTGCGAACTCCACAGGAGCGCATGCCTGCTTTACACAACGCACGCGGTTGAGCGGCTTGGATCTCATCTTCGATGTCGGCCCCGGCGGCGGCTATGTCGGCCTGCATGGCCAGTCGACGCGGCTGGACCCAACGCCGGTACTGGGCGGCGATCTGGATCTGAACGTTCTTGCCGGCGACATCCACTGGCGCCTGGATGCAGAGAACGGCCTGGTCGACCTCTGGACCGACGCCCTACGCGCCAGCACCCCGGAGATCAGCACGGAAACCGACCTACAGGCGCAGCTCTACACCTTTGGCGCAAGCCCGGTGATCAAATTGCACACGCGCATGGAGAACGGCCGTCCCGGCAATCTCGACCAGCTCGGCACCTATTTGCCGGTCAGCATCATCGACGCTAACCTGCAGCGCTGGCTGTTGCGCGCCATTCCCGCCGGCACCCTGACTTCAGGAGAAACGAGGTTTCATGGGCGCTTGCGGGACTTTCCCAACGACTGCGGCAACAAGCACTTCGAGCTGACGCTGAACGTACGCGGGGGGGAACTGGACTATTGGCCGCCGCGACCGGCGCCGCACAGCAACCCATCCGATCAACGCGAACAAGCGCAACGACTCGGCTGGCCGCCACTGCGCGAAATCGATGGAAGCCTGCGCTTCCGAGATCGTTCGCTGATCATCGATCTGTCGCATGGAGAACTGCGCAATACCCGACTCACCAGCGGCAACGCCCGCATCGAAAACCTGTGGCGACCCATCAGCCTAGACTTGCAGGGGCAAGCCATCGGACCCATGACAGATGGGCTATGGGTCATGAAGAACACGCCCCTGGCGTTCAATCTGGCGCGAGTCGCAGATGCCTTCGACACAACCGGCGATGCCGGGTTGGAACTGGCATTGCAGATACCGCTGCAACCGCCAGTCGACAAATCCAAGCCGCGACCGGTCGGCTTTCAGGGCGCATTGCAGTTCGACGGCACGCCATCCGTGACTCCCCGCGCCCTGCCGTTGTCGGCGATCGGCCTGAAGGGTCGCTTGACGTTCGACGCTGCCGGCGTGCGTGCCGAAGGCATCGACGCATCGATCGACCAACAGCGCGTGCAGATCGGCTTGCATACAGAATCCTCTGACCGGACGCATGGCAAAACCCGTATCGATATCGCCGGACGCTCCAAGGTGCGGGATCTATCCGACCGTTATCCGAGCCCGCTTTGGTCCATCGCCGAGGGGCACGCGGACTGGACTCTGGAGCTGAGCCTGAACAACGCCGATCTGCATCTGCCGAGCCCGCCTTTGCGCCTGTCGATGCAATCGGATCTGCGCGGACTGGCATTGTCACCGCCGGCACCCTTGGGCAAAAACGCCGCCGAATCGCGCACATTGGATGCCATGACCACCTTGACCGGCGTCTGGCCCATCAGCGTTCGGCTGCACTACGGCGAGCATGGCGCACTGCTACAGCTGCAGCGCCAGCCCGGTACGCAACTACCGGAGTTGGAGCGAGTCGCGGTGGCGATCGGTGCCGATCCGACGGCCTTGCCAGATTCCCCCGGCATACGGATTGATGGCCAGATCGACACACTCGATCTCTCCTCCTGGATCGACTGGAGTCGACAGCATCGGACATGGCTGGATTCCGGTAACAATGATCGGCTGCCCGTGCTGCCATCCCGACTCCGGGTTGCCAAGGTTCAATTCGGCGCCCTGCAGCTTACCGATCTCGATGTTGACTTCTCGCCCAGCGCCGACAACTGGTTGATCGATTTCAACGGAGCTGGCAATGGCGGCTCGGTGACCCTGCCTCGGGCAGGCAGCGACGGCATTTTGCGCGTGCATCTGCAGGATCTGGATTTGCAGCCGTTCGCCGAGCCCGATCCCGAGTCTTCGCAAGCGAATCCAGGTACAGATCCGCGGGAAATCGGACAGCTGGAATTGAACGTAGAATCCCTGCGCTTTGGCAAGGATCTGTTGGGGCAGGCATCGCTGAGCGTCGAACCCACCGCCGATGGCGTCCGTTTCACCGGATTCGGCCTGCAGGGGCCGCTGTTGAATGTCATCGGCGACGGCCGCTGGAGCATTGATGCAACCGATTACATCAGCACCGAGATCCGCGCCAGCGCGGAAATAGAAGACTTCGGTCGGTTTCTGCATGCGCTGGACTACTACAGCGAGATCCAGGCTGCGCCGGCGCGTGCGCAGCTGGCGCTGACCTGGCCTGGCGGTCCGGGCGATTTCTCCCGGCAGCAGGCGCGGGGTTCCTTGAGCATGGATCTGGGAGCCGGTCGGTTGTTGGCGGTGGACCCGGGCGTCGGGCGCATGTTGGGGCTGGTGAATCTGTCGGCGCTAACGCGACGCGTGGAATTAGACTTCACGGATGTGCTCGATCCAGGATTCGGCTTCGACTCGCTCAGCGGCAGCGTCCGTATTGGCGCTGGTCAGGCACGCATCAATCGATTGG
This sequence comes from Thiohalocapsa sp. PB-PSB1, assembly GCA_016745215.1. GTDB lineage: Bacteria > Pseudomonadota > Gammaproteobacteria > Chromatiales > Chromatiaceae > Thiohalocapsa. Next base: position 5,874,705 of record CP050890.1, on the reverse strand, counting down.
AACTGCTCTCGTCAACCGCAGACATTCGCATTTCCGGAGTCACCGACCTGGTCGACCAAACTCTGGATCAAACCGTACAGGTCACGCCCAAGGTCGGCTCCGGTGTGGCCATTGCCGGCGCGGTAGCTGGAGGGCCATTGGTGGGTGCTGCCGTATTGCTGGCAGACAAGCTATCCGGTGGTGCCATGGACCGCATCGGCCGCCAGGATTACCGCGTGACCGGACCCTGGGCGCAACCCAACATCGAAAGGCTATCGGGTTTCGCCTCGGATGCGGACGCGCCGGACAGCACCCCGGCCGCATCTGGAACTCGCTCCCGTCTCAAGCCGTCGACTCCGTCCTCGGCAGCTGGCGAGCCGAGCCGCACGCAAGGGAGGCAAGAGGCTGCTGATCCAGTCGAGCCGATCATAGACAATCCCTTTTTAGAAGGATTCTGAGGGGTGCTGCCTTCAAAAAATCCAAGGATTCACCACAGAGCCACAGCGTACGCAGAGGAGCCAAGGCGCCCACCCGCAAACGCAGCTTGACCAGCCGCTGTAGGAGCCGCTCAGCGTAGGAGCCCGCTTGCGGGCGACCCAGTAGGAGCCCGCTTGCGGGCGACCCAGTAGGAGCCCGCTTGCGGGCGACCAGTAGGAGCCCGCTTGCGGGCGACCCAGCAGGTGATGCCAGCGGATCGGACGCGAGCGCCGCACTTTCACCCGGGAGAAAGGCTGTAGGCCAGTGTCTTCTCGACAAATGAACTGAAGATACCCCAGGGTGCAACCCACCCAGCGCGACTGGATCGGGATCGGGATCGGGATCGAAAAGACATAAGATCAGGCCGTGAGAAACCTGACGTTTGCTGGGCAGATAGTGACTGGGCAAATAGTGACTGACCACAGCCTTCAAAGAATACAAATCAAACTGCATTCTGGTTGCATAGCCGAACATTCCACGCAGCCAGCACCCTTCTGAGGGCATTGACAGGCTCGATCCGCAGCAACAGAGCATGCTATGTTGCGATTCCATCACCGATCGATACATCACCAACATCGGCTGCGAATAAACAGTGCCCATGAACAAACTACCCAGGATTGCGGCCATTCAGATGGCCAGCGGACCAAACGTCAACGCCAACCTGATCGAGGTGGAAAATTTGGTCCGCGACGCCGTCGAGTCCGGTGCCGGACTCGTCATATTGCCGGAAAACTTTGCCTTCATGGGTCGGCAGGAAGATATTCTGACCATTGCCGAAGACGACACGGACGGCCCGCTGCAAATATTCTTGTCCAAGCTTGCGCTGCGCCATCGAATCTGGCTGGTGGGCGGAACCATCCCGCTGCGCTCGGCAACCCCCGGGCGGGTGCGCGCCACCTGCCTGGTGTTCAACGATCAGGGCATGCGCGTTGCCCGATACGACAAATTCCATCTGTTCGATGTCAAACTTCCCGATGCCGACGAACATTACCAGGAGTCGGCTACCATCGAACCCGGCAACGAGATTCCGGTTATCGACAGCCCCTTTGGTCGCCTTGGCATCATGGTCTGTTACGATCTGCGCTTTCCGGAATTGTCCCGGCACATGCTGGACAGCGGGTTGGAGGTTCTGGCCGTGCCGTCCGCATTCACCGCACAAACCGGTAAAGCGCATTGGGAAATCCTGGTGCGAGCGCGCGCCATCGAGAATCTCTGCTACGTGATTGCCGCCGCACAAGGCGGCTACCATCTCAACGGGCGCGAGACCCATGGACAGAGCATGATTGTCGATCCCTGGGGAGCCATTCTGGCCCAATTGCCGCGCGGCACCGGCTACGTCTGCTGTCCGATCGACCCTCATTTCCAGGACTCCCTGAGGCGCACCTTCCCGGCCTTGCAGCACCGGCGTTTGAAATGTCGATAACGCACCGGCAACTACAGAAGAATACTATGACATTCACCACCTATCCAATCAGCATCATCTGTCTATGAACGATACCCTAGCGCTTGCCCGCAGTAGCATCCTCGCCCCGGTCGGCCTCGGCGATACCGACTTGGATCGTCTGATCGGTGCGCTGCGCAGCCCGGCCATCGATGCCGCGGACATCTATTTTCAGTCCAGCCGGCTGCAATCCTGGGTGCTGGAAGACGGCATCATCAAAGACGGCAGCTTCCAAATCGACCAGGGAGCTGGAGTCAGGGCCATCGCCGGGGAAAAGACCGGTTTCGCCTATTCCGACGAATTGCAACTCGAGGCGCTGGAACAGGCCGCATCGACGGCGCGCGCCATCGCCGGCGGCGGCCAGGAAGGACAGGTACGAATCAACAGCGCCCCGGTGACCAAACGCCTGTACGAACCACTGAACCCGATCCTCAGTCTCACCGACGAGGCCAAAGTCGAATTGCTGCATCAAGTCGATGCCGAGGCGCGTCGCGCCGACCCGCGCGTGAGCCAGGTGGTGACCAGCCTGGTGGCGGTACAGGACACCATTCTGGTGCTTACAGACGATGGGCGCATGAGCGCCGATGTGCGACCATTGGTTCGGCTCAACGTCAACATCGTAGCGGAGCAGGATGGGCGTCGCGAGCAGGGCCACAGCGGCGGTGGAGCACGGCAAGAGCTGAACTTCTTCCTTGAACAGGATCGCGCCCTGGGCTATGCCCGAGAAGCCGTACGCCAGGCCCTGGTCAGCCTCGAAGCCGGAGCCGCGCCTGCCGGCAGCATGACCGTGGTACTCGGTGCCGGCTGGCCAGGCGTGCTGTTGCACGAGGCCATCGGCCACGGGCTCGAAGGAGACTTCAACCGCAAAGGCACCTCGGCTTTTGCTGGCCGCATTGGCGAGCGGGTTGCGGCCAAGGGCGTCAACGTGGTCGACGACGGCACCTTGCCTGGCCGCCGCGGCTCGCTGAACATCGATGACGAGGGCACGCCGACTCAATGCACCAGGCTGATCGAAGATGGCATTCTGACCGGCTACATGCAGGACCGGCTGAACGCTCGCCTGATGGGCATGCCCGCCACCGGCAACGGGCGGCGGGAATCCTATGCGCATCTGCCCATGCCGCGCATGACCAACACCTACATGCTTGCCGGCGAGCGCGACCCCGAAGAAATCATCGCATCCGTTCCCAAAGGCTTGTACGCGGTCAATTTCGGTGGCGGCCAGGTCGATATCACCTCAGGCAAATTCACCTTCTCCGCCAGCGAAGCCTATCTGATCGAAGACGGCAAAATCGGCCGTCCCGTCAAGGGTGCCACACTGATCGGCAACGGCCCGGACGTGCTGACACGCGTCAGCATGATCGGTAACGATCTCCAGCTCGATGACGGCATCGGCACCTGCGGCAAGGAAGGACAAAGCGTGCCGGTCGGTGTAGGTCAGCCGACCTTGCGTATCGATGGGCTGACCGTTGGCGGCACCAGCACCTAGGCGGCGACCATCCACGAACAACCGCTGTACTGCCCCGAATCCCTTGGATAGATCGCGCGGCCCGCTGATCAGCCGATTCCCGGCAACTGAATTCAGCTGAGCGGGCCGCACAACAGCCATTCTTCTCACCGAAAGACCAAACACGAAATACTATGGCCCAACTCGCCATCACGGACCCGCAAGATCAGCTGGCCGACCTGCAGAAAACCATCGACAACCTGCTTGCCGAAGCCAAGAGCCGTGGCGCCAGCGCCGCCGAGGCCGCGGCCAACTTCAATACCGGACTCGAGGTCTCGGTGCGTCTGGGTGAAGTGGAAACAGTGGAGCACACCCGTGACCACGGTCTCGGGATCACCGTCTATTTCGGCCAGCGCAAGGGCTCCGCGAGCACATCGGACCTGAGCACGGCGGCCATGCGCGACGCGGTGGAGCAAGCCTGCAGCATCGCCAGACACACCCAGGAAGATCCGTGTGCAGGTCTTGCACCGGCAGAACTGATGGCGCGCGAAGTTCCAAACCTGGATCTGAATCACCCCTGGTCCATCGACGTGGACAGCGCCGCGCAAATGGCCATCGCCTGCGAGGATGCAGCGCGCAGCGCGGACGCGCGCATTTTCAACTCCGAGGGAGCCAACCTGAGCACCCATGCCGGATTGCAGATTTACGGCAACAGCCATGGCTTCATCGGCGGCTATCCAAGCACGCGCCACGGGCTGAGCTGCGCGGTGGTCGGCAAACAAGGCGATTCCATGCAGCGCGACTACTGGTGGACCAGCGCCCGCGCGCCGGAAGACATGGAAGATCCGCTGGTCGTCGGCCAGCGAGCCGCCGAACGCACCCTTGCCCGGCTTGGCGCCCGGCGTCTGTCCACAAGAGAAGTCCCGGTGCTGTTCCGCGCCGAGCTTGCGGTGGGATTATTACGCAGCCTGACCAACGCCATCAGCGGCAGCAGCCTGTATCGCAAAACCAGTTTCATGCTCGACAAGCTCGGCGAACAGATTCTGCCCGAATTCGTTCGAATACAGGAGCAGCCGCATCTTGCGCGCGGCCTGTCCAGCGCCCCATTCGATAGCGATGGCGTCGCCACCCGTGCCAAAGACCTGGTTACCGACGGCGTGCTGACCAGCTACCTGCTGAGTCATTACTCCGCCTGCAGGCTCGGCCTGCAGACCACCGGCAATGCCGGAGGCGCCCGCAATCTGGCGGTCAGCATGGGAGAACTCGATCGCACCGGCATGCTGCGCGAACTCGACACCGGATTATTCGTAACCGAACTGATGGGGCAGGGCGTCAACCAGGTCACCGGCGACTATTCCCGCGGCGCCAGCGGCTTCTGGGTCGAGAACGGCGTTATCCAATACCCGGTGGAGGAAATCACCATCGCCAGCAACATACTGGACATGTACCGCGGCCTGGTCGCGATCGGCAATGATTGCGATTTCCCCGGCAGCACCAGAACAGGCTCCTGGTTGATCGAACGGATGACGGTTGCCGGGGAATAGTCATGATGCAACGTGAATCCATTCAAACCCAATCCAGCGCTGCTGATCGAATTTGGAAATGTGGGTCCTGACCCCGCCTGTGGACATCGGCGAATCAATTACCGCATTCGACGCGCGCGGACAAACGCTGATCAAGCGCGACTTCCAGCCGGGAAGATCTCGATGGCCTGCGCCCGACGTCTACTTTGTCTGGTTACGGGACCGTTCGTTACACAACGGGGCGCATAACGCATTTACAACCACTGGGGATATCACATGACCGAGGAGCCTTTCCCGCTCTTCCTGATGATCTTTAGTGGGGCCTGCTGGACCCTGGTCTATCTCGACGGCATTCGGCTTGGTCTGCGGGATCGCACCTACGCGATCCCATTCTGCGCGTTGGCACTGAACCTTGCGTGGGAGCTGTTGAACGCGGTCATCGAATTCCGAGAGTCCGGACTCGTGACTCAGGTTTGGATCAGCTCGATCTGGCTGCTGCTCGATCTCGGCATCCTTTATACCTTCTTGCGCTATGGTCGGCGGGAGTTCCCCGAACGCCTGCCGTCCTCATGGTTTTTGCCCTGGACGCTGCTTGCGATCGCGGTCGCTTTGGTGCTACAGCTGGCCTTCATCCTCGAATTCGGCTTCCTGGTTGGACGCGCCTATGCCGCCTTCCTGCAGAACCTGCTGATGTCGGTGCTGTTCATCGGTATGCTGGTCCGGCGCGGGCATCGCGGGGGACAGAGCTTGACGATTGCCGTCAGCAAATGGCTCGGAACCCTAGCTCCGACCATCCTTTTCGGTGTCCTTGGGACCTCCACCTTCGAAGGGCCGAGCTCCTTCATCCTAATCATCGGTCTGTTCTGCGCGCTGTTCGATCTCATCTACATCTGGATGCTGGCGCAGACCCAGCTCTGGCCGCGACCGGCGACGAATTCTCGATAGCAGCGTCCAAGCCCGCGCAAATAGATCGTGCCAGTATGCAAAGCCGGGCGCGCGCCCGAAAACTCGCCCCAAGGCATCGCTACAGCGCGCTTCAGCGGGCGCTGGGCAGGCCGCGCGGCGAGGGGGGCTTAGCTCCACAACGTCGTCGCAGATGGCAGAGCCATCAAGACCAGGCGCCAACCCCGTAGGAGCCCGCTTGCGGGCGACCAGACTCGCTCATACCTATCGCGCATCCCAACGCGGATAATCGCCGACCGACACTGCTCCAACCCCGCACGTACCGGGCTTGCAGGCGACGATTTCGGCTGCAACAGACTCGCCGTCGCCCGCAAGCGGGCTCCTACCGCTCCCGGCGCGCCAAGCGCAGCGGAGGATTCCATAGGCAGAGCCTCAGCTTGATTCACCGCAGAGACGCGGAGGACGCAGAGGAAGAGAAAGCGTTCGCCCCAGTGCCCCTACGCACTCTGCGTCTCCGCGGTGAACACCCCTCAGATCAATCAGAGATCCCGGAATACCGGCCGCCTTCGGTCCGTCACCGTCGCTGAGGCATATCCGCCCGGACCCCGACCAACGCCCCTTGCCCAGATCACGCTCGTGCGCTCAGCCCTGGGGGTAGGAGCCCGCTTGCGGGCGACCGTCGCGACCGCAACAGGGCCGCCATCGCCCGCAAGCGGGCTCCTACCGCTTGCGGCGCGCCAAGCGCAGCGGAGGATTCCATAGGCAGAGCCTCAGCTTGATTCACCGCAGAGACGCGGAGGGCGCAGAGGAAGAGAAAACGTTCGCCACAGCTCCCCTGCGCACTCTCCGTCTCCGCGGTGAATACCCCTCAGATCAATCAGAGATTCCGGAATACCGGCCGCCTTCGGTCCGTCACCGTCGCTGAGGCATATCCGCCCGGCCTCCGACCAACGCCCCTTGCCCAGATCACGCTCGTGCGCTCAGCCCTAGGGGTAGGAGCCCGCTTGCGGGCGACCGTCGCGACCGCGACAGGGCCGCCGTCGCCCGCAAGCGGGCTCCTACCGATCCCGGCGCGCCAAGCGCAGCGGAGGATTCCATAGGCAGAGCCTCAGCTTGATTCACCGCAGAGACGCGGAGGGCGCGGAGGAAGAGAAAGCGTTCGCCCCAGTGCCCCTACGCACTCTGCGTCTCCGCGGTGAATACCCCTCAGATCAATCAGAGATTCCGAAATACCGGCCGCCTTCGGTCCGTCACCGTCGCTGAGGCATATCCGCCCGGCCTCCGACCAACGCCCCTTGCCCAGATCACGCTCGTGCGCTCAGCTGGGGGTAGGAGCCCGCTTGCGGGCGACCGTCGCGACCGCAACAGGGCCGCCGTCGCCCGCAAGCGGGCTCCTACCGATCCCGGCGCGCCAAGCGCAGCGGAGGATTCCATAGGCAGAGCCTCAGCTTGATTCACCGCAGAGACGCGGAGGGCGCGGAGGAAGAGAAAGCGTTCGCCCCAGTGCCCCTACGCACTCTGCGTCTCCGCGGTGAATACCCCTCAGATCAATCAGAGATTCCGAAATACCGGCCGCCTTCGGTCCGTCACCGTCGCTGAGGCATATCCGCCCGGCCTCCGACCAACGCCCCTTGCCCAGATCACGCTCGTGCGCTCAGCTGGGGGTAGGAGCCCGCTTGCGGGCGACCGTCGCGACCGCAACAGGGCCGCCGTCGCCCGCAAGCGGGCTCCTACCGCTTGCGGCGCGCCAAGCGCAGCGGAGGATTCCATAGGCAGAGCCTCAGCTTGATTCACCGCAGAGACGCAGAGGACGCAGAGGAAGAGAAAGCGTTCGCCACGGTTCCTGCGCACTCTCCGTCTCCGCGGTGAACACCCCTCAGATCAGCCAAAGATCCCGGAATACCGGCCGCCTCCGGTCCGTCACCGTCGCTGAGGCATATCCGCCCGGACCCCGACCAACGCCCCTTGCCCAGATCACGCTCGTGCGCTCAGCCCTGGGGGTAGGAGCCCGCTTGCGGGCGACCGTCGCGACCGCAACAGGGCCGCCGTCGCCCGCAAGCGGGCTCCTACCGATCCCGGCGCGCCAAGCGCAGCGGAGGATTCCATAGGCAGAGCCTCAGCTTGACTCACCGCAGAGACGCGGAGGACGCGGAGGAAGAGAAAGCGTTCGCCCCAGTGCCCCTACGCACTCTCCGTCTCCGCGGTGAATACCCCTCAGATCAATCAGAGATTCCGGAATACCGGCCGCCTTCGGTCCGTCACCGTCGCTGAGGCATATCCGCCCGGACCCCGACCAACGCCCTTTGCCCAGATCACGCTCGTGCGCTCAGCTGGGGGTAGGAGCCCGCTTGCGGGCGACCGTCGCGACCGCAACAGGGCCGCCGTCGCCCGCAAGCGGGCTCCTACCGATCCCGGCGCGCCAAGCGCAGCGGAGGATTGCATAGGCAGAGCCTCAGCTTGATTCACCGCAGAGACGCGGAGGACGCGGAGGAAGAGACAGCGTTCGCCCCAGTGCCCCTACGCACTCTGCGTCTCCGCGGTGAATACCCCTCAGATCAATCAGAGATCCCGGAATACCGGCCGCCTTCGGTCCGTCACCGTCGCTGAGGCATATCCGCCCGGCCTCAGACCAACGCCCCTTGCCCAGATCACGCTCGTGCGCTCAGCTGGGGGTAGGAGCCCGCTTGCGGGCGACCGTCGCGACCGCAACAGGGCCGCCGTCGCCCGCAAGCGGGCTCCTACCGCTCCCGGCGCGCCAAGCACAGCGGAGGATTCCATAGGCAGAGCCTCAGCTTGATTCACCGCAGAGACGCGGAGGACGCAGAGGAAGAGAAAACGTTCGCCCCGTTCCCCTGCGCACTCTCCGTCTCCGCGGTGAACACCCCTCAGATCAATCAGAGATCCCGGAATACCGGCCGCCTTCGGTCCGTCACCGTCGCTGAGGCATATCCGCCCGGACCCCGACCAACGCCCCTTGCCCAGATCACGCTCGTGCGCTCAGCCCTGGGGGTAGGAGCCCGCTTGCGGGCGACCGTCGCGACCGCAACAGGGCCGCCGTCGCCCGCAAGCGGGCTCCTACCGCTCCCGGCGCGCCAAGCGCAGCGGAGGATTCCATAGGCAGAGCCTCAGCTTGATTCACCGCAGAGACGCGGAGGACGCGGAGGAAGAGAAAGCGTTCGCCCCGTTCCCCTGCGCACTCTGCGTCTCCGCGGTGAATACCCCTCAGATCAATCAGAGATTCCGAAATACCGGCCGCCTTCGGTCCGTCACCTCGCTGAGGTATCTCCGCCCGGACCCCGACCAACGCCCCTTGCCCAGATCACGCTCGTGCGCTCGGCCCTGGGGGTAGGAGCCCGCTTGCGGGCGACCGTCACGACCGCGACAGGGCCGCCGTCGCCCGCAAGCGGGCTCCTACCGCTCCCGGCGCGCCAAGCGCAGCGGAGGATTCCATAGGCAGAGCCTCAGCTTGACTCACCGCAGAGACGCGGAGGACGCGGAGGAAGAGAAAGCGTTCGCCCCGTTCCCCTGCGCACTCTGCGTCTCCGCGGTGAATACCCCTCAGATCAATCAGAGATTCCGAAATACCGGCCGCCTTCGGTCCGTCACCTCGCTGAGGTATCTCCGCCCGGACCCCGACCAACGCCCCTTGCCCAGATCACGCTCGTGCGCTCAGCCCTGGGGGTAGGAGCCCGCTTGCGGGCGAACAGGCCGAGGATGCCAACAGATCGAACGCAAGGAACAGGGCCTCGGAATCGGCTTCCTGGCTGGGTGCGCCTAAGCTGCCTTCCTGCAGAACTTGCTGATGTCGGTGCTATTCATCGGCAAGCTGGTCCCGCGCTGGCATTGCGGGAAGCAGAGCTTTGGCAGCATCCAAGCCCGCGCAGAGGAATCCTGCCAGCATGCAAAGCCGGGCGCACGCCCGAAGAATCGCCTCTAGGCATCGGTCACCACCACTTTTCGTAATGCAACTGCCCCTCGGACACTCCCATGCCGGTCAGCAGGGCGGTCATGGTTTCGTTGAACTCCCGGGCACCGCAGTAGAACCAGTGGGCATCCGAATCAGCGTCGAGAGTGCGCAGCAATGCCTGGTCGATGCGGCCTTGCTGGCCGTGCCAACCGGCATGCTCGCCGGTGATCCTGGGCAGATAACGCAGGTTTTCCCGCTGGTCGGCAAGAGCCTGAAGCTCGTCTCGGAACACCAACTCTTCGGGGGCACTCACGCTGTGCACCAAGGTCGCCCAGACCTCGGGGACGGCCTCGGCGATGAAGCGATAGATACTGATAAGCGGCGTAACACCGATCCCTGCGCCCAGCAGAACCAGCTGCTGTGCCTCACCGCGGCGGAAGTAAAAGGAACCCTGACCGTTGGAGATATGCAGATGGTCCCCCACCCGGGCGTCTTCGACCAGATGCCGGGTCACCGGATGCTGTGCAGCGCTCTTGATGGCCAGCTGGATGCGCCCGCGCAGCTGGGGCGTAGAGGTCATGGAGTAGCCGCCCACCTGCCACTCACCGTCGATTTCGACGAACAGATCGATCCACTGCCCCGGATGGAATCGGAATGGCGCATCGCCATAGTCGAGCAGCAGCGACTTGACTGTCGGCGACTCGGGCCGGATTGCCGTGATGGTGACTTCGATCGTATCGGTGGGAAATTGGAGGGTATGAGGCATGGATGCGGATTTCGGTTATGAGGTTGCAGGCACTTTGTTTTTTCATGGATTTTCAAGATCGAATTAGGATCTTGCCGAGGGAAAAACAACCTATCGATACGAGGGCATCTCAATATCCTTTTGGAATGGGTCGTTAATGCGAGAATAGCTGGTGGTCCGTCGAGCGAGTTGGGTGGAACAGAATAGGTAACGGTTCATGAATCACCTATACCACGCTACCCAGACATCGGCGGAGTGCAATCGGGGTCGGGGTCGCTATCGGAATCGGAATCGGAATCGAGAGAGAAAACGCCCTATGCCATTCGCTCATGAGAAGCTCGACGTCTAGCGTGCGGCCATCGAGTCTGTCGGCTGGGCCATAGCGCGACTGCGAGCATGTGAAATATTGGGGTAACGCGAAGGATCAACTCCTGAGCCCATCGTAGGCACGCATCGCAGGCCATCGCGCTGAACATTGCCGAGGGTAACGGCAAAGCGACGAGCGGGGATCGACGCCGGTAGCTTGAAATCCCACGAGACTCGGCGCTGCTGTGCGCTGCGATTCAGAACGTGCTCGCTGCTGTGCGAAGCGTTGTCCGCAGACGACAACAGCAAGCAAAAGGCACTGCTCGATCCTAGTTCGCGTAGCCGCGTAAGAGCTTGGGGAGCCGATCCAAGAGAATGCGCTTAGCCGCATCCGCGGTTGTCTTTAGCCCCGGAGGGATGCGGCCGATACCTTTGTACGCGTGCAACCGCCAAGTGTGTGGCTCGCCATATGCGCCGAGAATCCGCGGCAACAGGCTCTGGAGGAATCGTTTGCCTGAAGTGTCTTCGATCAGTCTCTCGATGTGCATCCTTACCTCGCATCGAGATAGTCGCTGTACCAGAGTCCGCCGAGTCCCAGACCCTGATCGACCAGGTTCCTGACGTCTTCCAGGGCGGAGGCGCGCTGAATGCGCGAGAAACCGTCCTGTCCTTTTTCGAGAATCCAGACCTCCTTCGGAGTCAAGGCGTCGACGAAGTAGGGCTGATGGGTCGTAACGAAGATCTGCGGAGCGCCTTTCTTGCTGGTGGCATGGGTACGAAACGCTTCGGCGAGGGCCTCCAGCAGCTTGTGATAAAGCCCGTTCTCCGGCTCTTCGATGCAGATGAACGGCGGTGGATCGAGGTCCTCTAGCATCAGGAGGCCGGCAAAGATCTTCAGCGTCCCGTCCGACATTTGCTGAGCGAAAAAAGGATCTTCGAAAGCCCCGTCATCAAACCGTTGGCCGTCTGCAGTCTCAATCCCCTTTAGAACGGGTCATCAATGCGAGGCCCGCGGTGGTGTACTCGGGCGAGGTTCGCCCGTCTCAATCCCCTTTAGAACGGGTCATCAATGCGAGTTCGATGGCGTGGAATGTTCTTGCCTTGAGGGACGTCTCAATCCCCTTTAGAACGGGTCATCAATGCGAGAATGTCTAATGGTCAACTGGAACCCCTTTCGCTGTCTCAATCCCCTTTAGAACGGGTCATCAATGCGAGATTTAAAATACGAATATAGCGACCCTAAAGTGCAAGAGTCTCAATCCCCTTTAGAACGGGTCATCAATGCGAGTCGAAGCGCGGGTATCCCTGTCGACAACTTCCCCGTCTCAATCCCCTTTAGAACGGGTCATCAATGCGAGCCCAACAACGAGCAACGCCGCGTAACAGCGCGAGTCTCAATCCCCTTTAGAACGGGTCATCAATGCGAGAACGGCATGATGCCGTGCTGTTGCGTGCTGCAAGGTCTCAATCCCCTTTAGAACGGGTCATCAATGCGAGCTTTCTTTTGCCTTGCGGGGATAAGCGAGGCAGGTCTCAATCCCCTTTAGAACGGGTCATCAATGCGAGCTGTCCACGCGCCATGGAGGGCGTCAATGCAGGGTCTCAATCCCCTTTAGAACGGGTCATCAATGCGAGCCATTGGGACGCGGATGGCAACCATCAATCGGCGGTCTCAATCCCCTTTAGAACGGGTCATCAATGCGAGCATGAGCGCCGGCGGTGGTCACTACAGCGAGTATCGTCTCAATCCCCTTTAGAACGGGTCATCAATGCGAGCCCTCTGAGCCGGCATGGAAGCCGAAGGATTGGGTCTCAATCCCCTTTAGAACGGGTCATCAATGCGAGCATCCTGCGGAATGTGGCCAGGATGGCGAGTGATGTCTCAATCCCCTTTAGAACGGGTCATCAATGCGAGCAAGATCTTTCACCTTGGCGAAACGGTCCGTGTCGTCTCAATCCCCTTTAGAACGGGTCATCAATGCGAGTTTTCCCAAGACGGCATGGAAGCATGCTTTGAACGTCTCAATCCCCTTTAGAACGGGTCATCAATGCGAGGTCACCTTAAAAGGTAGAGAATGATGATCGTAACGTCTCAATCCCCTTTAGAACGGGTCATCAATGCGAGCCGGACGCAGGTGTTGGGTTGGTGATGTGTGGTAAGGTCTCAATCCCCTTTAGAACGGGTCATCAATGCGAGATGACGACGCTCATGAAGACGGTCTACGGCCTCGGTCTCAATCCCCTTTAGAACGGGTCATCAATGCGAGGGGCGGTGTTCGAACGAGTTTTACGAAGACAGGAAGTCTCAATCCCCTTTAGAACGGGTCATCAATGCGAGCTGGAATGACGGAAAAAGTTCTACCGAGGAGGGAGGTCTCAATCCCCTTTAGAACGGGTCATCAATGCGAGGGTGGCACGACGTTCGGGAGGCGCTTCACGAGCGGTCTCAATCCCCTTTAGAACGGGTCATCAATGCGAGGCGACTCCCGCCTGTTGCCGTAGCAATGCAGAGGTGTCTCAATCCCCTTTAGAACGGGTCATCAATGCGAGCGCTCCCCCCGAACATCCTGTCCAGGAAGGACATGTCTCAATCCCCTTTAGAACGGGTCATCAATGCGAGTCGACTCTTCGCCTTCTGGGCGTGGAGCACGAAGTCTCAATCCCCTTTAGAACGGGTCATCAATGCGAGTATTGCCGGCTTTTATGGGCACCTTGAAAAATTGTGCTAAGGCACGGGGTTCAGTAAACTTTGAGTGTGTCAGACACCAACGAGGCGAGCGCACTATGCCACAACCAAGTTCCTTCGACATCGACCGCCGCTTGGAGAGCATCAGCCGGATGGGCGATCCGTTGGAGCGGCTCGCCGCGGAGATCCCATGGGAGCTGTTCCGGCCATTGCTGGAGAAGGTGCACGAGAAGGAGCGCAAGTCCGCGGCCGGACGCAAGCCGTTGGACGTGGTGCTGATGTTCAAGATCCTAATCCTGCAGTCGCTCTACAACCTAGCCGACGAGGCGATCGAGTATCAAATCCGCGACCGGCTTTCGTTCATGCGCTTTCTCGGCCTTCAGCTATGCGACAACGTGCCCGATTGCACCACGGTGTGGCGGTTTCGCGAGCGGCTCAAGGAGTTGGAGTTGATCAAGCCGCTGTTTGATCGCTTTGGCGATTACCTGGCGCAGGCCGGGTTGCAAGCGCGCAACGGGCAAATCATCGACGCCTCGATCGTCCGCGCGCCGATCCAGCGCAACAGCCGCGATGAGAACCGTCGCATCAATGCGGGCGAGGTGCCCGAGGACTGGGATGAGCACAAGCGCCGGCAGAAAGACACCGATGCCCGCTGGACCAAGAAGCACGGCAAGAGCTATTTCGGTTACAAGAACCACATCGACGTCGATGCCGAGCACAAGCTCATCCGCGACGATGAGACCACTGCAGCGAACGTGCATGACAGTCAGGTCTTCGACGACATCATCGACCCCGAGAACGCCGACCCGCAGGTCTGGGCCGACAGTGCCTACCGCAGCGAAGCGACCGAGGCGGCACTGAGCGGGGCGGGCTACGAGAGCCACATCTGCGAGAAGGGCCAGAGCAACCAACCGCTCAGCGATGAGCAACAGGCCGCCAATCGTCGCCGCTCCAAGGTGCGCTCGCGCGTCGAGCACATCTTCGGCTTCCAACAGAACAGCATGGGCGGCAAGCTCATTCGCACCATTGGCAAGGCGCGGGCCGAGGTCAAGATTGGCTGCATGAACTTGACCTACAACCTGATGCGCTACCTGCAGCTCACCAAACCTAAGGTCGCTGCGCCCGCGCTCGCCTGAAAAACGGGCAAAGCGGCAAAACAAGCCGCTTTGGCGGCCAAAAGACGCCTTATTGCCCCAATCTCGACTGAGTTTGCACACAATATGAAAACGGCGCGCATCGATCGTACCCGCATCGTGTTTATAGCGCCGTGAGCGCGTGATCGGCGCGTCGAAGACACAATTTTTCAAGGTTCCCTTATGTCGAGGATCTGCATCGAGTCTCAATCCCCTTTAGAACGGGTCATCAATGCGAGATAGCACTACCGGCTGGGAAGTCGACAACCTAACCGTCTCAATCCCCTTTAGAACGGGTCATCAATGCGAGTCATCGAGGCGTGCTATGTCAACGGTGGCGAGCCGTCTCAATCCCCTTTAGAACGGGTCATCAATGCGAGGAGTACCTGGGCCGCCTGGTGGTCCTGAGCGGACGAGTCTCAATCCCCTTTAGAACGGGTCATCAATGCGAGTCCCAGCCCCATGTCCGCCCAGATCATCGCGAACAGTCTCAATCCCCTTTAGAACGGGTCATCAATGCGAGGAAGCACTTCCAAGGGGCCGCTTTCGGAGTCGCGTCTCAATCCCCTTTAGAACGGGTCATCAATGCGAGGCTTGCATCGTGCTTGATGACGGGCAGGAAGCCGTCTCAATCCCCTTTAGAACGGGTCATCAATGCGAGTGGAAGTACGTGGTGTGCTCAGCGTGGCACGACCGTCTCAATCCCCTTTAGAACGGGTCATCAATGCGAGAGCCTGCCAGCAAAAAAACCTCCGAAAATCAATCTGTTGGATGTTGTTTTTTCGACACACTTTTTCGGCCTCAGAGTTATACTGCAGAATCGCCACGCTTGCTGGTCAATTGCGCCGCGCGAAAACGGTTTGTTGCCAGTTTGGATCTCACGATCTGCAATTGTAGTCATTCCTGAGCAAAGCGCAAGCCGGTTGGAGGTGCTGAACCCACAGCAAGGTTCCAAAGAGTCCTATGTCTGCCTTCTGCGGAGTATCTGTCAGCGCCGCATGAGAGATAGGGCAGGTATTCGCCCAAAGATGTACCGCAGAGGCGTAGAGTCAGCAGGGAGGCGCGCTCGTACATACTGTGCATCAGGAAAAGCATGGCGCATTCCCGTTGTTCCGGTCATGCAGCCAACAGCGAGAAGTGGGAATTTGCCATCTGTTTCAATAAGCCCCACCGTCATCAGGTGTTTCGCGCCCCGATGTCATCTCTTTTCCATCTCGATCTCGATCAAGTCGCGCTGGGCGGGCTGCTCCCTGAGGTATCTTCAGCTCGTTTGTCGAGAAGACAGTGGCCTAGTGATGGTGCAGAAACAAGCTAAACAGGTTTTTGGCTTGAGTGTCGCCTGCCGACTCATTCGGTACCGCTATCGGCGTCGGTATCGGCGTCGGCATCGTAGACGTCGAGCTTCTCATGACCGAATAGCATAGGGCGTTTTCTCTCTCGATTCCGATTCCGATAGCGACCCCGATCCCGATTGCACTCCGCCGATGTCTGGATAGCGTTGTATAGGTTATTCGTGAACCGCTACCTACCGCCTTTTTCCCGGAAAAGGCGCGGCGCTTGCGTCCGCTCCGCTGGCAGCATTTGCTTGGCCGCCCTATGCGGGTTCCTGCGCCGAGCGGCTTCCTCGGCAGGTCAAGGTCCGCTTGCGGGCGTCCTCTGCGCACTCTGCGTCTGTACGGTGTATCTTTGCATTCTTCGGCAGACCCGGCAAACCCGATTTCAGTCCCAATCTCCACCTTGCGTGCTCTTGGTGAGAAAACCAATGTTCAGCTCATGATTACAAATACCCGCAGGGCCTCACGAGCCGGGGGCCTGACGCGTGGCGGGGCGCTTCCTTCGCAGCAGCGCGCGTTGGCGGCTGGCGGTGCTCGGCTTCGACGACGCTTTGTGTCTGGCGGGCTTGTATTTGGGCAGAGATTCGCCGAGAAAAGTGATGTGCGGGCCGCTTTGGGTGATTCTGGTCTTGTCCGGATGCAGCTCCAGGTCGAGTTGCCGCAGGACGTCGCCCGCATAGGCCAGGGCTCGGCGGGCTTGGGCCTCGTCGGCGGCGAACAACAAAAAGTCGTCGGCGTAGCGAACCAGTGGAACCTTGTTGCGCTCCATGGCCTGGTCGAAGTCATCGAGGTACAGATTGCAGAACAAAGGGGAAAGGATGGCGCCTTGGGCGATGCCGCGCGGGGCGCTGAAGAAACTGCCGTGGGATACACCCAGGTCCAACCAGAGGTCGATCAGCCGCATCAGTTCGCGGTCGGCGACAAAGGCCTTCAGACGAGCGCGCAGGGGTTTGATCGGGATGCTGTCGAAAAAGCGCTTGATGTCGGCATCTACCAGCCAGCAAAGCCCGCAGCCGATGCGCTCGCGGGCGCGGCGCAGCGCTTGCTCGACGCTGCGCCGGGGTCGGTAAGCGAAGCTGTCGTGGTGGAAGATGCGCTCCGCGGCTGGTTCCAGCACGATTTGCGCCGCCTTTTGCAACAACTTGTCGCGTAGGCACAGCGTGGAGAGCACCCGCTGGCGACCGTCCGCCTTGGCGATGGCGAAGCGGCGCAAGGGCGCCGGTCGGTAATGAGCGTTACGCACCTCGTCGACGAGTCGCAGGATATGCAGCAATAGATGGCGCTCCATCTCACTGCGGGGCAAGCCCAGATCCCAGACGGCGCGATCGGTAGACAGCTCGCGCCAAGCGCGATCGATGGTCTCGGGCAGGAGCAATTGCTCGAATCGTTCAGCCATTAGAAGTCTCCTCGGTTTTGTCGTCGCTGGCGACATCGGCTCGGTAGGGTCGCAGCCAGTCGAGCAACTGCTCGACTTGACGCAGGCAGAGCTGCGGCAAGGTGGTGCGTGGTGCGGTGCCGGCGTCGGCATCGTTCGTCTTGGGCTCGGCGACCTTTAGAACCTGGTGCAGGTCAGGCCAGTCGCCGCGGGCGTTGGCCCAGGCGCGGAAAAAGCGGCCGCGGCCATGCTTATTGAGTCGACAGCCGGCTTTGGCGCTGTAGCTGAACTGAGTTGGCAGTATATAATCGAGCAGACCGAGAACGATCAGATCGACGGATGCGCGCAGCGGTTCGATGAGATCCAGCACCAGAGATTCGCGCCCGGGCCGGACGCCGTGCAGAAAACCCATGGCAGGGTCCAAGCCGCGTACCTGAACGGCGCGCAACATTTCGCTGCCGAGCAGGGTGTAACCGAGCGACAGAAGCGCATTGACCGGGTCGCGCGGCGGGCGGCGATTGCGACCGCTGAAGCGCCACTGGGATGGGATGCGTTCGGTGAGCCACGCATACCAGGCCGCAGCGGCAGCTCCTTCGAGCCCCATGACGCTGGCGTTGCTCGATGCCCCGAGCAGGCCTTCGAGGGATTGCTCCTGTTGCTGCTGCAAGCGCGTTGCGGCGGGGCTGTTGGGGTCGAGGCGCGCGCGCAATTCGGCTTGGGCACGGATCTTGGCTGCGGCCAGCTGGCGCGCGATCTGCACCGCCGCGGTCGGATCGTTGCCGGCGCGATGCTGGGCGATGCGCGGCTCGATGGTGTTACCAAGGGCTGCACCGATGCAGACTGCAGCGCCACGGCCAGTTCCGGGGAGCAATACCGCGGGAATGCAACGCTCGGCCAGCGCGCGCCAAACTTCGCAGCCGATCAGCGGGCTGCCATGCACGATCACCAGGCCGAGCACGCCCAGGGGGATGTGCTCGGTGGCGGCGTCGGGCCATTGCACGCGCATGGCGCGTCCGTCCATGCGGACCTGGGTCTCACGACGGTCGATGATGAGCATGAGGTCGTCGGTCATCGGGGGTCTCCTGGGGTTGGGTTTGTGGATATGGGCCGTTTGCCGCGCTTGTTCTTGCGCTTGTTCTTGCTCTTGCGGCCTGGTTGGTCGGCGACCGCAGCGGTCGTTTCCGCGCTGCCGGCAAGCCGCCGCCACCAGCCGCGCTTGGGCGGAGTTTCGGCTTGCGGCCGAGGTTCGGTACCAGGGGCGAGCAGATCGCCGGCGAGGACGCCTTTTCCGCGCAGCCAGATCTTGCCCGGGGCAGGGATGGGATAGGCGCGCAGATCATCCTCCTGGCGGTGCATCAGGCGGGCGATCTCGTCCATGAGCTTGACGATGCCGCGGCGGTCGCGCTGCACCAGGAAGACCGACTGCTGCATCGGTACGCCGTCCCGGCGCAGCGCTTGATGGACCTGCCGCAGCCGGCGCGGATCGGCGATGTCATAGGCGATGAGGTACCAGGCTTGTGTCTGCATCTCTGTGGGCCTCGATGTTGTCGCAGTGCGATGCGGATGGTCGGAGCGACGCTCAGCGCAGGCCGAGCAGTCCCGGATGACCGCCGCCGATGCGGCCCTTGCCGCGCGCCTGGGCCTGACCTCGGCGGTCGAGCCAGGCGAGCAGCAGGCGGTCGTTGTCCGGGTCCATGACGCCAGCGAGCTGCACGAACAGCTCGGCGGCCTCTTCTTGGCTGAGCAGACATTCGTGGACGGAGCGCTGGCCGTCGAGCCGCCACTCGCGCAGAATGCGCAGAGCGGCCCGGCGGTCGCGGTTGTCGCCGATGTCGTAGGCGATGACGGCGGGTCGGCGCGACATGATCAGCCCCGGCTGCTGACGCCTTCGTGGATGATGCTGACGAAGCCATCCTCCAGGTCGTCGAGCATCGCGTGGAAGCGGTCCACGGCCTGGAGCAGACGCTGTTCCTCGCGCTCGCGCAGCACTTCGTGGCGGAGCTTGGCCAGAGCGTCGAAGCGGCGCTCCATCTCGCCGTGGAAGCGGTCGATGGTCTGATTCATGCTCTGCTGCAATTTGAGCTTTTCCTCGGCGAAGAACTCTTGGCGCTGGCGGCGGATCTCGGCCTTGCCGGTGACCAACACGTGGTTGCAGCTTTCCTCGATCGCCTGCAATTTGGTTTCGACGGCCAGGTGCAATGCGCGACGACGGTAGTCGAAGCCGGCCTGGAGCTGCTCCAGTTCGTGCTGGCGGACGTGACGTTCGCTTTCGTTCGGGAACAGCCGCACCAGGAAGTTGTCCTGCTCGCGCTGCATGGCACGGTTGACCAGCATACGATTCTGGTCCATGTGCGGGGCCAGGCTGGCTGGCTCGCGTTCGATGATCGGGGTGTTGGTCAGTGCTTGCTCGGTGCTCATCTGTGGGGCTCCTGTGTTGAATGATCTTGGTTGGTATGACGCGCGGCTGTCGCAGCCCGTGCAACGCGGAGGCGAGCTCCGCGTGCACCGGCGAGGCATCCGGCATCGGTGCTATTTAGCCTGAGATCGGCGCCGCGTTGGGTGTTCGGCAATCTTGTCGAACTCCATGTCGTCGAGCAGGTCTTGGATACCGCGCCGCGCCCGGCGCGCCTTTTCCTCGGCAAACGCACGCTCCTGCTCGAAACCGCGCAACGCCGAATCCGTTTCCACCGCCTTGCCGTCGGCAAACAGCTCGGCGCGGTGGTGAGCTTCGAACACCGGCAGCCGGGCCAGCGTCAGGTGCTCGAAGCTGACCCAAATGCCGAGCTCGATCAACAGGCTGATAAACAGCGCAAAGACGAAGACGAACTGCAAGGTGCCCGGCGGTTGCGAGATCACGGCGCCGAGGGTATTGACAAAGGCCCTGGCCAGCGCGTGCTCGACGCGTTCGTCGTTTTGGTAATCGCTGGCGCGGATGAAAGCCGAACGGCTGTCGCGCGTTTGCTGCAGATCCGCCAGCGCCGCATGCTGCTCGCGCTGCAGGCGCTCCATGAGCGCAGCGCGATTGGCGGCAATGGCCTGCTCCAGCTTGGTGCGTGCGGCTTGGTAGGCGGTTTTTTCATCTGCCAGACGCTGCTCGAGGGCGCGGTAGCGCGGCCCGATGAAACCACCGCCGGTACCGGTGTTGTCCATCTCGGCGTCGAGCTTGGCCTCCAGTTCGTTTATGGTCGACAAGTAGCGCTGGGCGAGCGCCGCGTGCTGTCGCCGTTCGCTGGCGTCCAGTGCTGCCAGGGCGGCTTGCGCCCGCGCCTGGTGCTCGGCGCGCGCGGCTTTGCTGTCCTCGACATAGCGGCGTTCGATGCTGCTCAAATCCGCGGCGCGCACCGCCGCCAGGTGTGGGCGATCCAGACGCTCGGCGAGGAACATCAGGGAACACGCTGCCGACAGCAGCACCAGCGTCAGCCGGAAGACCTGAACAATAGTGCGGACGCTGACGGGATAGCGCACCGTGCGCTGTTCCACCAGAAAGCGATGCACGACGATTACCAGCACTTTCAGCGCCTCCAGGGCGAAGGCGAGCAGCAGGGCAAGCCAGAGCAAGCCGAGGTAGCTGTGCAGAACGAGTGCCTCCAGCACGGCTGCGACGCCGAACAACACAACGCCGCCGGCCAGCTGCAGAGACCAGGAAACAGGATAAAACCACTTGGACATCGATTGCCTCCCAAGGCAGAGTTATTGCGATGGGAGGCAGCCTAACGGCAGGGAGGGGGAAGATATTCTTTCGGCAAGTTTGCCCTGTTGGCTGTTGCGGATATTCCAGGGGCTGGCCATTGATGCCGAGGCCCCGAGACCGTGCAAGCATTTACCCTAGGTGGGTAAATGGGGTGGGTAAATGGGGGTAAATGGGTGTCCCTTAGGTGTTGGTGGGGTGGGTAAATGGGTGTCCCTTAGGTGTTAGGTGAGTTGTTAGGTGAGTAGGTGTTAAATTGCGCGCAGGCGCAACTCGCACCCGTTAGAGCACGCGGCCTTGCCAGGCAGCACTGGCTTACTTTCCTGCCGAGCCTCTTGCTTCTTGTGCTATCTACCCGCTTCACGCAGCTAGTTTAGGCGCAAACAACTCGCGTGCGGCACGTATGCCGCGCAGGTATTTGGTCTGCCGCCGAGCGCACAGACTGGTCATGGCTTGCGGTGCACCGATCGCCGTGCCAAACGCCTCCAGGAGCCGGTTGGCATAGCCGAGGAAGCGCTCGCCGTCGATGTTCAGCCGATCGAGGATGCGCGGCAACCGCGCCTCGATATGGCCGCGCTTGTCCGAGCGCACCGCCCGGCCCGTCCAGTCGACCAGTTCCAGGTAGTCCTCGAAGGCGAATGGCACCGCCCAGGGCGTCTGCGCGGTCGCGTCGAACGGCATGAGCGGGATCTTCGGCAAAGCCCGTGTCTCATCCTCCGAGCGCAAGGTCTCTCCCTCCAGGACGGCTGAAGGAGAACCGTCTGCCGGCGAGCCCTCTGGGGCGCTGATCTCGGCATCCAGGGTTTCCGGCACCGCTTCGATGCGGGCTTGAATGGAGGTGTAGTCCGATGCCTCCGGCGTTTCGGCGATCCCGGCGCGCACCGGGTTGAGATCGACGTATGCCATCGCCGCCAGCAGCGCCTGCTCATCCAGCAACGCCTGACTCTTGAAGCGACCTTCCCAGAACCGGCCCTTGACCTTGTCCTCGGCATTCGCCTGTCGGGCGATGTGCTCGTTGAGCGTGCGCATGAACCAGGACAAGTCGTACAGACGCGCCCGATAGGTGTCGGCCAGCTCTTCGACCTTGGCGATCTCCGCGTCGCACATCTCGGCGCGCGCATCGGACAGGTAACGGGTCACCAGCAGCGGGCCTGAGAACAGCTCCGTCCAGCGTCGTAGCACCTGCTCGACCGACCAACCCAGCGCCCGCTCCCGGTCGATGCGCACCACGACGTGGTAGTGGTTACTCATGACGGCGTAGGCGGCCACGTCGATGGCAAAGATGCCAGCAAGCTGCATGATGCGCTCGGCGATCCAGCCGCGACGGTGGTCGAAGTTCTCGCCGGAGAACGGATCCTCCCCACACAGGAAGGCGCGCCGCACGCACCGGCTCACGCAGTGATACCAAGGAGTGTCTTCAACGGATACGAGGGCCGAGCGCGGACTGGTCATTGTGAGATTCCGGGCGTTATGGTGTTGAGGAAAGCCTAGTCGAAATGTAGGAGAAGGTCAAGTAAATGGGTGTCCTACAGATTCGTACAGATTCGATCCAGTAAATGGGTGTCCTACAGATTACAGATTCAGGACAAGTCGTACAGACGCGCCCGATAGGTGTCGGCCAGCTCTTCGACCTTGGCGATCTCCGCGTCGCACATCTCGGCGCGCGCATCGGACAGGTAACGGGTCACCAGCAGCGGGCCTGAGAACAGCTCCGTCCAGCGTCGTAGCACCTGCTCGACCGACCAACCCAGCGCCCGCTCCCGGTCGATGCGCACCACGACGTGGTAGTGGTTACTCATGACGGCGTAGGCGGCTACGTCGATGGCAAAGATGCCAGCAAGCTGCATGATGCGCTCGGCGATCCAGCCGCGACGGTGGTCGAAGTTCTGGCCGGAGAACGGATCCTCCCCACACAGGAAAGCGCGCCGCACGCACCGGCTCACGCAGTGATACCAAGGAGTGTCTTCAACGGATACGAGGGCCGAGCGCGGACTGGTCATTGGGAGATTCCGGGCGTTATGGTGTTGAGGAAAGCCTAGTCGAAATGTAGGAGAAGGTCAAGTAAATGGGTGTCCTGCAGATTCTGCAGATTAGCAGCAGATTAGCAGATTAGCAAGGGACCCGAAGACGTCGGATACTTCATCGTCTCAATCCCCTTTAGAACGGGTCATCAATGCGAGGCGCCACGGGGTGGGGCCCAACACCCTTCAAACAGTCTCAATCCCCTTTAGAACGGGTCATCAATGCGAGAGTATTTTTGGGAGCGACTCATCCGCCTCGGAACCGTCTCAATCCCCTTTAGAACGGGTCATCAATGCGAGCAGGTTTTGGAGACAAGGATGTCTCCAACGGTTTGTCTCAATCCCCTTTAGAACGGGTCATCAATGCGAGGAGGAGTGCAACCATGTTGTACGCAGATCTGTAGTCTCAATCCCCTTTAGAACGGGTCATCAATGCGAGCGATCGCACCTTCGTGTTCGGTGCGGCTGATTGTCTCAATCCCCTTTAGAACGGGTCATCAATGCGAGTAGTCCATAAGGAATGGATAGTTTTTAGGTGACCGTCTCAATCCCCTTTAGAACGGGTCATCAATGCGAGTGAAACGCAGGGAATGCGGTGGTACTCGTATGAAGGTCTCAATCCCCTTTAGAACGGGTCATCAATGCGAGATGGATGCGAAACAAGGCGGTGCCACGACGGACGTCTCAATCCCCTTTAGAACGGGTCATCAATGCGAGTGTACGTCGGAAAATGGTCTAAATTGTTTGTGCGTCTCAATCCCCTTTAGAACGGGTCATCAATGCGAGGGAGACGTGGAAGCAGCGTGAGAACGGGGAGGCGCGTCTCAATCCCCTTTAGAACGGGTCATCAATGCGAGTATGCGTATTTTCTGAGACGTACCTGCATCGTCGTCTCAATCCCCTTTAGAACGGGTCATCAATGCGAGCACTCCGCTCTCCTGAGGGGGAGCGGGTCGAGATCGTCTCAATCCCCTTTAGAACGGGTCATCAATGCGAGGTTACGAGAAGGAGAAGACATTTCTCCTCGAAGCGTCTCAATCCCCTCTAGAACGGGTCATCAATGCGAGTTAGAGTAGGTGTTGGGTTGGTGATGTGTGGTAAGGTCTCAATCCCCTTTAGAACGGGTCATCAATGCGAGGGGATGCTGCGTACAAGTAACCGCACGGCATCAGGTCTCAATCCCCTTTAGAACGGGTCATCAATGCGAGCATAATGGGACACAGCAACCACCCGACCCGAGAAGTCTCAATCCCCTTTAGAACGGGTCATCAATGCGAGGGGCGGATGGGCACATGATGCCATCTTTTCGTCGTCTCAATCCCCTTTAGAACGGGTCATCAATGCGAGACGTAGCGTAGGGTCGGGAGAACAGAACGGCCGGGTCTCAATCCCCTTTAGAACGGGTCATCAATGCGAGCGTACACCATCTTCAACTGCAACCACCTGCCGCCGTCTCAATCCCCTTTAGAACGGGTCATCAATGCGAGTTCTCATGAGTGCAAAAAACGCTCACGCTTTCACGTCTCAATCCCCTTTAGAACGGGTCATCAATGCGAGACCGATGAAGTTCTACGTCGACATCAACGTCAGTCTCAATCCCCTTTAGAACGGGTCATCAATGCGAGGACGGAGCACCGCAATGACAAAGACGACCTTAAAGTCTCAATCCCCTTTAGAACGGGTCATCAATGCGAGCGTGGAAGTATTGGTAGGCGGGGTGGTGAACAACGTCTCAATCCCCTTTAGAACGGGTCATCAATGCGAGTGGGCATTCTCCGTCATGTGCACGTTCTTGAATCGTCTCAATCCCCTTTAGAACGGGTCATCAATGCGAGTAGTGGTGCTAGTTTTGCCGTCGCTCTTGAAACGTCTCAATCCCCTTTAGAACGGGTCATCAATGCGAGTGAAAACTCGCTTCGTGGACTACACGAGGAGGCCGTCTCAATCCCCTTTAGAACGGGTCATCAATGCGAGAAACAATGGTGGTGCGGAGTACGCAGACTGGAAATACGTCTCAATCCCCTTTAGAACGGGTCATCAATGCGAGCCTATGTCCAGGACATAATGGAGCAAAACGCCGACGTCTCAATCCCCTTTAGAACGGGTCATCAATGCGAGGTTTGACGGCGACCCCGACGCACCAATCCCGGAGGGTCTCAATCCCCTTTAGAACGGGTCATCAATGCGAGCTCCCGCAGCTTCTTGATCTCGCGCTCCTGCCCCTCGTCTCAATCCCCTTTAGAACGGGTCATCAATGCGAGAGCCTACCGACAGAAAAACCCATAAAGATCAACCTGTTGCATGTTGTTTTTTCGACACACTTTTTTGGCCTCAGAGTTAGTATGCACAGTCGTAGTCTGTACTGGGTATTTAGACCGTGCGGAAGTGGCTTGCTGCCAGTTCGGATCTCAGCTTCGTGATTGTAATCGCTACTCAGAAAAGTGCAAGACCCTTGTCGGTGCTGAAACCCATCGCAGGGTCTAACGAGCCCTTTGCGCGTCCCTTGACCTTGGGCTGTACACGTATTTTGTAAAATCTGCGGTTCATTATTGTTCACCGCGAGGAGCACGCGGGATGCGGGGAAGACAAGAGCAAATTTCAATCTCCGTTCCTTCTTCGCGCTGTTCTGGGTTCGAATAGATTGTCGATCTACCCAAGCAGCAACGGGTTTGGCTGTGTACACGCGCTTGATGGGCATGGATTTTGGCGCGCAATGGGTCGTTACCTGACATGGTGACGCGCGTTGGCGGCTGGCTGCCCTCGGCCTCACGCGGTGCCTTGGGTTCGATGGGCTGGTACCAGGGTATGGAGCGCCGGTATTCAACGCAATCGCTCCAACCAGCCCAACTCGTAGGGAATCTGGGCCATTTCGTCGCTGGTCAGTATTTTGCCTTCCGGCAGCCGCGTGCGCAAACGCAGGACCAGCGCTTGCTCGGCGGGTTGCATGGCGATGCTGATGCGATCCACCGGCACCGCGAGTCCAAGCAGATCGGACAGAAATCGCGCCGAGTCGGCATGGCCGATGGCGGATACGAAGCCGTCGGTGAGACGCGCACGCGCCTGCTCCGGGTTGAGCGGGCCGCTGAAGCGAAACTCGCCATAGCTGGTCAGGATCGGGGTATTGAGTAAGTAGGGCTTGTGGACCCGCTCCCGGCGATCGGTCATGGCGCGGTTTCCTCGGGCGCTGCCGTTCCCGCCCCGGACTCGGCGCTGTGGTCCGAGATCAGCTTGATCTGGCCCTCGCTAGACTCGCCGACATGGCTGCGACGGATGCTTGGATTGCCACGCTCGTCGCGGTGCGTACCGAGCAGATAGAGGCTGGTGATCCGCAGCTCCTCGGCGGCCTGGAAGGCACCCAGCGTCATCACCGCGGTGCTGCCGGTGATGTTGACGCAGATCTGCCCCGGGTCATAGCGCGCGAGCAGTTCCAGCAGCAATGCCCGGCAGTGGGCCTTGACGGCGATCAGGTCGAAGGGATCATCCAGACAGTCGGGATCATCCTTGCAGTCGGCGGCGTCCGGCCGCTGGTTGGGTGCGTGCAGAGATCTCAGCCGCGGGAAACGCTGCATGACGTTGGCGGTGGCATCGCGGGTGAATGCGGTCCAGACGCATTCGACCCGCTCGTGGGGGATGTGCCGCAGGTGCCATTCCATCAGTTCTTCGCGGTTGCTGGCCAGGATCAATGCGGCCTTGAAGTCCGGACACTGGATGTCCGTACCGGCATGGCGAAAATTCAAGGCCGCGTCCTTGCGGCCGGCATAAACGACCAGCGCAACCGCCCAGCCGACGCTGAGCGACAGGCCGCCCAACACGATAAAGGCGTTGTCCAGCCACTTGACCAGGGATTCCTCCAAACCGCGCATCGCCCAGCCCATCAGGCCGCTGACCAGCATCAGTACGGCGATCACGACCAGCCCGCTGATCCACGGTCGATGATGGGCCAGGCGCAACAGTCGGTGCCAGAGTTGGCGGAAGGCGTTTTGGATGAGTTGGATCATGGCTGGGCCTCGCCGTTGCGCAACTGAGCGATCTTTTTTTCGCGCCGTTCCTTCTGCTTCTGCTTGCCGGCTTTGTCCATCCAGCCAATTCTATCGAAGGTCTCGGTCACGAGATCGGCGGCGGCGTTGCGATCAGCGGCGTCTGGCCATGCCGCGGCGGTTTGCAGCAGCGTGTTGATTTCGCTCAGGATGGCCTCGCGTTTGCCGCCCATATCCGGGCCGTTCTCCAATATCGAGATGGCTTTGCTTGCCGCCTTCAGAACCTGCTGCTGGGGAGGCAGATTCCGCTCTAGCAGAGTATCGATGGCCTCTTCCCGTTCCTTCCTTTGCGCTTCGATGCGCGTGCGGCGGGCTTGGGCGAGGGGTGCGCGGGTCTTTTCCATGCGCTTGAAAGCATTTTGGTCAACATTGGCATAGCCGTAGCCTGCCCTTGTCTTCGCGCCGATCCCCCGCTCGGCCAATGTGGCGATGAGCATCTGCTCGGTCAGCTCGGTCCAAGCAGGATCGCCCTCCAGAGTGATCAAGAAGCTGCCGTGCACGCCAACCTGCGCGTTGGGGATCGGGCTGTCGAAGTCGCTCGCGGCGAACCGGCCCTCGTGCTGGTAATAACCTGGATGGTGGGTGGTGACGACTTCTTGGGCAAAGGGTCGGTCGACCTGAGGTTTCGGCGCCGAGCCGGGCACCCACCAAGCATCGTGAAAACTGACCAGACCGGCTAAACCCTGGTCCGTGGCCTGGTCGGCATCGGCTTCGCTGGGACCGGCGCCGAACAGGTCGTCGCAGACATCCCGATGCTCCTTGCCGAAGACGGTGCCGCGCACATGATGTTGGACAATGCCCTTGATGCTGGAACCGGGTAGAAAGGGCACGCCGTAGCTATGGCTGATGGCGCAGCCGGTCTCCAGGGCACCACCCCCATTCAGGCCGATGAGCAGGCGGCCGTCGATGGCGACGATGAGACTGCGAAAACGCATTTCATCGGCGGTGGCGGCGAGCCAACGCTGGTAGGCGTTGCGGTAGATGTCATTGACCGGCAACGCGCAGATGCCCTCGATGTGTTGCTGCTTCAGTGTTTTTTTGCGGTTTCCCTGATTGTCCTCGCAGTTCTGGCGATCGGCATCGGCCTCGAAGTACTCCAATCCGCGCTGGATCATCAGCCCGGGGTGGATGCTGCGCGAACCTCGATACAACGGGCGCAGGGCTGTTCGCATTAATTCAATCGGCATGATCGTCCTCCTTGGCGTCGTTTGCATCGTTTACGGCGCCAGTCGAATCGATGCGCAGAATGCCCTGAACATAGCGCTTGATCCAACCGCAGGCGGCTAGGCTATGACGGGTCAAACGCATGGTCGTAGCCATGTCCGCATCAATGATCTGCTTGTGCAGATCGTCGCGCTCGGTGACATTGCTATTGATGACCCTGACGGCGTGCAGGATCTCTCGCAGGTCGTCGAGCAGTGCATAGTGCTCGTTCGGGCGTGTGCTTGGGTTGTCGACTGCTGTTTCCGTTTCGGCGTCCTTGTCGGTCGCTTGGATGTTCTTGCCTTTGGCCAACAGGAACCCGGTGGCTTGGGCCAGCCCGTTTTGCAGGATCAGCGATGGCAATTTGTGGGCCAGGGCGCCGTATTTTTTGCGCTCGTCGTCCGGCAATTGTTGGCGCGCGCTGACGACACCATAGGCAGCGCGAGCCAGATCATGGGATCGGATACTCATCACTCAGGCCCTCGGGGTCAAAAAACGGACTAGGCCACGGCCGACGCCGGCCTTGCCGCCGAGCTGCAACAGCGTGTCGCTGTCGGGCAAGATCCCAGACAGGAGATCGGCATTGCGACTGTCATCGTCGGCTCGATTCATCGAATCGTTCAACGCGTAGATACCCCACAGCAGGGTCTCGGCAGGCAGGTTCTCCTCGTTCCAGAGTTGACCCTGCTTGACCGTGCCGCGCTTCGGGTCGATGGCAATGCGGGTGCGAATCTCGGTGGCGGTCTCGGCCAGAAAGCCAAGGGTGTCGTCAGGCAGGATGGCAAAGCGGATCTTGAAGTCATTCTGGGCGGTCTGATCGTTTGGATGGACCCGCATGGCGATGGCGATTGCCCAGTCCAAGGCGCGCGGCTGGGTCTGCGCTGTCAGATCCAGATCCTCGAGTCCGAGGACATTGTCGCGCTGGTTGACCGAGCCGTTCGGCACCAGTGCTTGGTTGTCCTGCGGTGCAGCGGGTAGGTCCGGCGCCTGCAAACCGACACGGCCCAAGTCTTGGGCGAACCGGCGCAAGATGAACGGGCAACTGGCGTAGCAGACGATGCCGCTGATTGCACGTACTGGCAAGACCAATAGATGGGCATCTCCGACAGCCAGGGCACCTGCAAAAGCGTCAGCGTCGGAGCGGATGCTGTCGGGGCCGAACAGCGTGCGCACGTCCTGGGCCGCACCGCTGCCGGTGGCGGTCAGATGCTCACGCAATACACCGCGCGTAGATGATCCCGGCACCATGGGTAATTGCGTGGCGCGTGCCCGGGCAATGGGTAAGTCGACAACGCCAGCGGCTTGGCCGGTACCGCAGTGGAGGGCGGAAAGAGCGTGCAGCAGGTAAAGGTGGGATTGCATAGTTCTATCCTTTGCTGGGATCACTTGGAGGCGGTGGGTGGGGTCCAGGGACAAGGCAGCACGAGACCGAAGCCGTCACGGCGATCTTGCTCTCGATCGCAGATGCTCTGGAGCCAGAGGTTCAGGTCCTTTGCACGAGCAGCGTTCTTCAAGCTGAACCAGTAGACGGCCCCGGCCGGAACCATGCGCCTGGCTGCCCGTGGCTGCTGCCGGGCCAGATCCCAGCCCGACTGAGATTGCCAGCGATCCAGGGCGGCTGCGCGCAGATGCAGATTGCATCCGTTCAGTCCTGGTGGTGGCTGGGACAAACGTTTGTCGAGCCAGCCAGGCCGCCAGCCTTGGTCGAACAGGGCAGGGGTCAATAATGTCAGGCTCAGGCCGCCGGCGTCGGCGATCTCCTCGCCTAATTCCTGCTGAGGTTTTGGCCAATGCTCGGCAGGCTCTGGGGCCAGGCTTGCGAGGCGTCGTTCGCCGCCGAGGTGCACCAAGTCTTCCAGTAAGGGTTCGGAGGTTCGAACCAATAACCGCATAGACAGTGCTGGTGGTGGCTGGTCTTCTTTTGGCCGCCTGCGCCAGGTCCAGGTGGGCTCTAGATCGAATCCGCGGGTTTGGAAGAGCTGGCCGCTCTTCGATGCCTGGCGCTCTCGGTCGATCGCAACATGGGTGCGCAGGTCATCGCTTGGCGGTGACCAGCCGGCCTTCTGGACGCTGGCGTAATCGAGTTTCAGCACGCCAGGCTTGCGAAATTCGAGCAGGTGTTCGAGGGTCCACCAGGCCGGGCCGGGTGCTGGCTTGCCGGATACCTCTTCAAGGAAACTGACCGGCAGCAGACCAGTAGGCAGATCGCTGCCGACATGCTCGTCGGCGTCTGGCGCTTTCGGGGCAGCGCGCAGCAGGTGGATGTTCTTGGTTTTTTGGTCCCTGCTGTAGAGGGCATCCGCGGGCCTGGGCACGAGGATGTGGGCATTGCCGTCGAGATTCTCGCGCAGCAGCAGCGGACCCTGTATGCCGAGGGCATTGAGTTGCTCCTCCTGATCCGCGCTGATTCGCCGTCGAAAATGCTCGCCCTGCTGTCGTCCCAG
Source organism: Thiohalocapsa sp. PB-PSB1 (assembly GCA_016745215.1). Taxonomy (GTDB): domain Bacteria; phylum Pseudomonadota; class Gammaproteobacteria; order Chromatiales; family Chromatiaceae; genus Thiohalocapsa. The sequence continues at coordinate 5,844,056 of CP050890.1, read as the reverse complement.
GGCCGTGCGCAGGCAACCGGCAACCGTAGACGGTGGCGGTAAACGCGCGGGATCGGCGCCGGCCTGATCGTCGAACGGGCGGCCGCTGCGAACGATCAGCGGAGCGAGCGGGGTCAGCCCAAGCAAGGTGTCGGCAACAGGTACGGTTTGAGATACCGCAGACCCGCGCTTGGGCTGCGTTTTAGGCGACGCATGATTCTCCTGGTGGTTCGACTTGGGCCTGTTCGGATCGTTGTTGTTGCTTTTCCGGCTGTATTTGATCCGATTGCCGGTCTGTTGATTGCTTTTGTTCTTGGGTAAGCTACCCGAACGGCGTACCATCAGTTGTCTCCAATGTCGGCTGCGCGGCGGGCGGCGAGCCAGCGCGCGATGATCAGGGTATCGGCGAGTTTGCCCAGGCTCAGCTTGCTGGACAACTCCAGCAACAATTGCTGCAGGTCCGGCGCTACCTTGGCGCTGCCGCCATCGATTCGGGCGCGGTCGAGCATGCGTAGAACCTCTGCTTTGCGCATTCCGCCGGCATCGGCGTGGTTGTCATCACGCAGCCAACCGAGGCGGCGGTCGATGGCGCCGAGGTCGAAGGCGACGCGGCTTGGAAGCTGCCGGTGACGGAATCCCGAGGTCAGGCGAGTCAGCGCCGCTCTGGCATCCTCGTCGTCCCAGCTGGCACGCCAGCGGTACTCGCCGCCGGAGCGTATACCGAGCTGGATCGCGAGTGCGTTGCGCGGATGCTCCTGCTCATCGCCCTTGGCCAGTTTTTCCGCTTGCTCGGCGCGTTGGCGAAGGGCACCGAGGGGTTCCATGACATGGCCGATGGCAATGCCGACCGATAAGGTTGGCTTCTCATCGGCGGGGATCTTCAGATCCAGCCTTGTAATGACGTCCTGCATCTGGACGCGGAATTCATCGGCCAGCGCTTTGGCGCAATCCTGCGCCGAAGTCAACGGGACCATCGCCAGCACGTCGTCGCCGCCGGCGTAGATGGCATGGCCATTGCAATTACGGACGATCAGGCGGACCGATGAGGCAAAGCGGTGCAACGCCTCGGAGATCGCCTTGGAATCCTCGATGGTCCGCGCTTGGGACAGCAATCGGCCCATGTGATCGCCGTCGCCCTTGAGAATTGCGGCATAAGGGACCGGAGCGCCGATGGTCTGGCCTTTCGGGTCAAGCTGCCTGCCGATGGCGATGAGCACCTCGCGCAGGCGTTGCAGACGTGCGACACCCTCGGGGAACCATCGCTGATACTCATTGATCGCGTTTTGCAACCGAAAGTCGAACAGCAGCTCGCCATCGAAGGGCAAATCAGTGTAGATCCCTCCGTTGCCGGTGCATTTCGTGGCCAAATCCAGTTCGCGGATGGGCTCGTACTGCTCATTGATACGCTCGCGTTGTTCGGGCGCGAGTTCGCGAATCCAAGCGTCGGCAGCGATGCGCGAATAGGGCGTGAACTGATCGGCGCCCACGGCCATGCGTTTGATCACGCCCAGTGCATCGAGCTGCTCGCCGCTGCCGAGGCCAAGTTTGCGCCGCGCCGGATGCTGCAAAGGCCACTCCTTCGGTAGTACGGTCTCGAGGGCGCCATCCAGGGAGGATTTCGGAAGTCCTGTTATCTTCAGCTCACAGGCCGGGGCAAAGTTGCGGGTTGCCTTGCGCTCGTTCAGCACCCGGCCAAGGTTGCGACTGGCATCAGGGTAGCCGTTGTGATGGATAGGCACCCAGGCGCTGTAGCATTCGAGGATGTCGCCGATCTGGGCGTTCCAGACCTCCATACGCAGCGGTGTGTCGAGTCGCCCGAGTTGCTGGATGGCGCGCTTGCCAAGATCTTGGATGCGCTGATTGGCTGCATCCTTGGCTTTTTTGCAGAGTTTGGCCGCGGCCCCGGGACTGGACAGCTCGATCTGGGCTCGCAGGATATTGGCGATATTGGCCTCGTCGCCAAGTTTTTCTTTGGGCTTCAAATCCGAGTCTGGATTTTCCGTGTACGGAAAGATCAGCGGCTTGTTCTTGGCGTCCGCATTGTGCAGGACAAGGGCGGCGGCACGCGCCGCCTCGGACAACACCCAGGAGCCACACCAGAGATCGCGGGTACGCCGAGCAGCGGCGATCATGCCCTGAACCGGGCCGAGGGAAACGGTGATCAGGTAGGTCGTCATTGTCGTTACTTGGTGAAGAAGGCCATAAAGGCGGTCAGGGGATCGTCGCCCAAACCGGCCATCGGGTCGATCTGGGATGCGAGATGCTGTTGTGTGGCCTGATCGCTTGGCCAGGGCAACGGGTTATAGAGGCCTTGGCTGAAACGCAGTGGCGTGGTCAGGGCATCTCGCCAGGCGGGCAGCAGCAGCGCCGCGGAGCGCCAGCCCTCGCCATCCGAATAGGGACGCAGAATCAGCGGACTGGCCATGCGCTTGGCCGGCTTGTTTTCACCATCCAGAACATCCGGCACCAGCTCCAGGGTGTCCGGTTTGGTTTTCTTGCGGAAATCGAACAAAATCGGCATGCCGAAGGCGGCCCGAGGGAACACATCCGTGACCGGATGAACCGGCAGATGATTACGCAGGTCGTTCTTGCCGGTAAAACGGCGTAGCTGGTCGGGCTCGGGCCAAAACGAGCGGCCCGGCCTTTTGGGATCATTGGTGCTCTGGGCATTGCGGCCGGTGCCGCGGCCTTGTCGAAACTGGTGGAGCATGGTGACGGCACACGTCCAGGCATCCTGCGGCGCGTCGAAGGGCTCCCTCCTGCATTTGAGCAAACCGCCACGCCGGGCGACCGCCTGCTCATCGATCGGCTCGATGCCTTCGACCTGGACGGCCCCCAGGCCCCGACGGGTGCGGGCACCGATACCGCCGAAACTCGCCCACCAACGCAATGCAGTCTGAACATCGTCGGCGATGGCGTCCGGGCAGCTCAGTTCAAGCTGAAAACCATAGCCGGCGCGCAAAGCGGTGGCGCCGTCAATGATGCCGGGACCATAGGCATACTTTTCCACGCCGCCGAGGGTAGCGTCCGCCGAGATCAGTTCGGATGGGTTTACCGGTTTGGCTAGGACTCGAATGCGTATCTGACTTGCACTTGGCTCGCTGTTGCCGATTCCACCCCATAAATCGCGCTCACGGCAAAAGGTCTCGGCCGACGGGGCATGAGGATCAGCACAGGCAATCCGCCACCAGAATCGCAGCTGGCCACGGATGCCGGGAACCCGGATCGGCATGAACGGGTCTACTTGGCCGGTTTGAACGCCTCCGGCGAACAGCGGCGTCAGCAGTTTGCAGCCGTAGGTGTATTGCTGCAGCTTTGCGGTCGTTTTGCACTTCTTTTCCCAGGCGGCTTTGGCTTGGATGGGGTCGGTCGCGGCGTTGGCTCGTCGCATGGCTTCTTCATCTCCTACTGTTCGTGGGCTCTCGGGGCTGCCCGAGACGCCGTCTGTTCGCCGTATGATGGTAGGGCGCAGCGAAACCCTTCCGGGGAATATCCAAGTCGCCGATTGGTGGGTTTTGCTTCACTCGCTCTACGCTATCGTGGAAAGGTAATCCGGCAATCCGACGACTACTATCACAGTCCGCGTCGGCTGGGGAGAAGCTTGACACGAGTCGCGGCACTTGGCGTTGTTCGGAAAGCTTGCCGAATCGATGATATCGCTGAAATGCTCGACTCGATTACGGGCAGGCCCTCGGTCTCCCATCGTTCCACGATGAGGATGCCGAGCTTCGGATACTCCAAATCAGCTTTGATCGCTTTCGCTCGAATTCAGCACCAGCAGGCATCTGAAGTAACCCGAAGTGATTGGTATCGAGACCGCTCGCCGTACTGTTTTGTGCTCAGTGCAGGGCGTCGCCCAGACGATCCACAACGAACACGCCTTCGCCGAAGTGGCCGAAGAGCCGCTTTGCAGCGCCCTTCGCCCATGCATCGCACTCGTGGGTGTAGTGTGCGTGGTGTCCGCGTAGTAGCTTGAAGTCGAGTCGAGCGGGATTGTACTGGGTGTCGTTCAGACAGCGGGCGAGATCGCCGATCCGCTCATTGACCATGCGCAGCTCGTCTCGACTGCACCGATCGACGCTACCTGCAAAACGGTCTCCATAGCGTACCTTTGCATCGGGGGGCGACCATAATTGTTCAGCGAGGAATTCCGGGCCTGCCTGATTCCAGACCACGTCACCCCAAACCGAAAGGGTTACGAAGCCATCGTCTTCCATAATCAGCGTCTCGGGCAAATCGGTTGCCGCATCCACCGAAACCGGCAGCCCGAACGCGAGTCGTCGAAAGACCAATTCGTGCTCGCGCACCAGGGCGTCGGCATCGAGCGAGATCGGTAGCTTGGGCAGACGCAGCAATTGGCTGGTGCGCTCGAACACATAAACGCTCTCATCCGCGTAGAGCATTCCGAGCGCCTGCATAAAGCCTTGCACACTCTTGAAACCGCCGGTCAGATTGAAGACGATCCGCCAACCACCTGCGGCCATGCCGCGCAGATCCTGAGCGCAAAGACGCGCAAGCTCGGCCATAGCTGCGCGAAATTCGCCGAGGTCATTCGTGCGCAGGTCGGTGATGCGCTTGACCTCGACTACATGGCCGGCCGTCTCCAAGACCTCGGCGAGGAGCTCGGCAGTCATGCTACCCAGCCAAGTATCGGTGGCTACCAGCCAGTGATTGTCGCGGCTGCGTTGCAACTGGCCGTCGTAGAGTCGCAGCAGACCGTTCAACTCGGCCGACAGCCGCTCACGTTGCTGCACATCGGCGGTTCTCAACTGCTCCCGAGCGTGTGCTCCGAGCTCACTCAGCCAATTGCGATCGTTGTAGGGGACGTCCGCCGAGTCCGCAACGTTTGCATAACGGATCACCAAGCCGCGCTGGTCGCCGGCTAGGTTGGTCAACAGGCTGGTCCCGCAGGTGGATAAGATCAGGGTCGGCATGGCTCAGTCTCCCGGTTGATAGATTGCTTTGGCTTTGCGGGCAGACCTTCCCGGCGGTTCGTCCCACCAGTCGTTCGCCTGCCATAGGCTGCGGATAGACGCAAGCGCTGCGGCCTTCAGCTCTGCCTCGTCGATCGCCGACCAGGCGCTGGCCAGGCCCTTGCTGCGGATGACGTCGCCTTCCGGCGCCTTGGTGCTTTGCATCAGCTCGGAGACCTTTTCACGCACCCAGGGATGCAGATCGCTCGCGGGTTCAGCACCAGCGGAGCCGCCGTCCGCGCCCAAGGTTCCGCCTCCAGTTGCAGCCACACGTCCGCTTGCCATTGCATAGTCGGCCAGCACAAAAGGTCCGTTCGGCGGCTGCTTGGCCCACTGGAACTCATTGATGCGCTCATTGCGTCCATCCCGCCGACATTGCTGCAATTGCATGTGGCGCAACTCCATTCCCGTCGGCAGATCTCGTGCCGCGTTCGGATCGGCCATCGCCAACAGGTTTGCGACCTGGAGACTGTTGGCCCAGCCATGACCGTTCGCGGAGCAGACAAGCTCCATGTGCTCGCTGAAGGTATTCACCAGCTCGGTGGCGCGCTCGGGGGGCAAACCCGAGACCTCGGCCGGGGCATCCGGATCATTGGGGATCAGCCTACTAGCATCGGCATCAATGGCGATGCTAATCTGCCCGAAACCAAAGGACTTGCCCATGCCGAGCCCATGGCGAAGCTCATTGCTGCCGCCCCAAGTCATCGCCCACAGCAAGGCTCCCAACTCGACGGGAACCAGGTTGTGAAAGACGATGAGGCCGGCGAAGCTGCTGCCCGGTTCCAAGGTGGTCAGATTGACCTGCACCTTGGTGTTTTGCTTCTGTTCCTCAGTCAGCGGTTGGACCAAGGACTGCTCCAAGGGGCGGGCTGGATAGCGCTTGAAACCACGCAATGTCGGCCGGCGTGAGCCTTGGGTCTCGACATAGGTGGCGTATTGCGCGTTCTTCCCGCCGCGCAGCGTCCAGTCGCGGTTGTCTGCATCCTGGCGGATGTAATTGGGAAAGTAGGTCGGCTTGGGACCATTGAGGATGGTGTCGGGTTGGGTCTTGGTGACCAGATTGCCCTCGGATTGGGCTGTTTCGCAGCTAACCCGCCCGCGCAATGCATCCGCTTGCCGCTCCCCATTGACGGCGCCGAAGAGCAGGTCGGCAAGGTCGTAACCATGCTCCAGCCCGGGTGGCAGGTTGTGGTCCTCGGCGGCATGGCCGATCATATCCTGGATCGAGAAGTCGCCGGCGAGCTTGGGCATGTAGGCGAGTCCGATGCGCAAGAGGGCGCTGTCCTGGACGTAAAATACCGGGACATCCCCGCCGTTACGATGAATGCGCTTCCAGTAGCCGGGCCAGGACATCTCCTCGCCGCGCTTGCCGGTCTCGTCGTTGCCGTGGATGCGCAGGAAGTCCCGCCAGCTATCCGTCGGAACCGGGATTGGCCGCTCGTCGTCGCGATCGTAGAAGACGAAATCGCGGCGCTTGCCATGGGGCCTCGTGCTGTCCGAAATCTGTCCGGTAAAGACCGGGATGCCTTGCAGCAAGCCGCCGCCCCGAGGCTTGGCGTTGCGACCGTCGAGGTCGAAGGCAAGCAAACCCGGATCGCGGTCTTTCTGCCGGCAAAGCGTCTGCCAGCGCGAGAATTTCCGCGCAACGCTGATGCGCGCGCGGAAGATTGGCGCCCCGATCCCGAAAAAGCCCTCCAGATCGCGATGGTCGAGCCGCGCCATCCTGCACGGAACGATCTCCAGTCCGCCATCTTGCGCATGCCGCAAAAAGCCCGTGCGGACACGATCACGAACCTTGGCGGTGTAGGCGTCCTTGACATGCCGACCGGTGATGTCGCGTAGCCCCGGCCGACCGTCATCGACCATCCGCAGGCGTCCGAAGCCGGCGATCTCGATCAAGGTCCTAAGCATGCCCTTGATGCTGGAACCGGGAATGGCATAGCCGCCGCCGGGGAGGCGAAACGGCGTGACCCGCTGCGGCGAGACGCTCTTGTCCTGATGGCCACCGACCAGCAGCGGGGTGTCCGCCGTAAGCCGGTAGGCGATCTGGCCGCTCAGTGCCTCTTTGAACGGCAGGTCGTGCGAGACCTGTCGACCCCATTTCGGCCGGTACACCCAGGTTGACAGCGGGACGAAATTGTAGGGTGCCGAGATGGCCTGCATCCCGTGCTTGGTGATGCCCTCTGGGCAGGGGCCGATGGCCTTTTGTCCACCCCTGCCATAGTGCTGGCCTTGGTGCTGTTCACCGCCACGCTGCCCGCGGCGACTTCTGCCGTCTTGCTCGTGCTGCCGTTGCTTTCCGTCGGTCATGGGAAAAGACCTCACTCGTATCCGATAAAGCAGGCCGCGACCTGCAAATAACCCTGCTGATCATCGCGTCGCCACCAGCGGCGATAGCGCAGAACCCCGTTCCTGCGGTCGTAAGCAGGCTGCGTAACCACGTCATGCAGCAGGTCGCCGGCGGCCTCCTTGCGGTAGCTGATCAGGGTCCAGCCACCGGCGCCGTCGAGGCTCAGGGAAATGGACAGGTCATAGGAGATCACCGCCTCGGCAGCGAGCAGCAAGCCCCATTCGGTAGCTGGCTCCGGCAGACCATCGTCGAAGGCCATCTGCGCCGATTGGAACTGCAGCCAACCTTGGGTTGGGGCATGGGCGGCCAGCGCGGGCCAGACATCGGCGGGCTCTGACAGACGATTGGTCTCGATGACAAGACCGCTACGGTCGATCTTTGGCAGCTTGAAACGGCGATTGCGAGCAATTCGGTTGTAGGCATCGAGCACGTCCATCAGACTGCCTCCTCGATCGGTTGCGATGTCCTGGTGGCTATCAGCCAGTCCGCCAAAGGCCCGGTCAACTCGCCGTCGCAGAAACCGTTGCCGGTAGTGGTGCGTGAGCCGAGCGCTAGGCGGCCGCGGCAGAGATCATCGATGGCGGCCTCGAATGCTCGGCGGGCGGCATCGGCACCGTCGCGGTCGGTGAGCCGGCGCTGGTCGAGGGCGATATCGATCGCGAGCGTTCCACCAAGCAGGGACTGCTCTTCGTAGAGTACCCGATCACGAACTCCGCCGGTGAAGCGATCGATGGCGTTGTGCATGAGCCGAGCGATGGCGGACGGATCGATAGCAATGAATGCGTCGTCGATGAACAGACAGCCGACGCGTTCCGCGGGCTCGTCAGCATCGGTATTGCCTTTGATTTCACCAAGCAGGGCCGAGACGGCCGCCGGCAACTCGGGCTCGGCCGGGGCATCGCTGTCGGGATCGGCCCAGCTGCCGGCAAATCGGTTGGCATGAAAGGCCATGCGGTGGGCCAGTGCGCCCTTGATCGACGAAGCAGGGATCAGGAGCATCCGACCGGTGCGCTCGCCACGATTGCCGTTCCAAATCACCTGCTCCTCGGTAACCGGCAGTAGGTCAGCGGCCTTGTCGGACCTGTCCTCCAGGTCGGCGTTGCCCTGGCCGAAACGCCATAGGCCGCGGGGGCGTAGGGTCAAGCGGCCAGTCAGCCAACCGTCGACCCCAGCATGCGCAAGCGTTTCAGGCTCGAGCCCTGCGTAGTCGTCGAGCCCGCGGCCGAGCCCCAGGAAGGCTTGGGTCTGATCGCGGACGCTCAGCATGAAGCGGCCTTGGTGCAGTTCGACGCAGCGTATGCGCCCGAGGCCGGCCCGGCTGGCGCCACCGAGGCGCAGTCCGGGATGGGCCAGCAGTGCAAGCAACGCATCCCAGTCGGTTCCCGGATCGTCGGCGGGAGCATGCAGCCGCAACTCGACGGCAAAGCGATTGCCGGCCGGCAGCACGACCCGATCGAACTTGCCGGTGTCGGCAGCCGCACCACGATGGCCGAGGCGGACCCGGTTGCGGTAGTCCGGGGCGTCCAGGGTCGCTAGGGCCTTGGCGAACAGCGGGTCTTGCAGCCTTTCTGCCTCGCCGCTGAGCAGCAGGCCCTCGGCAGGCCGGCCTCGACTGTCGAGCAATGCACCCCAGGAGACAGCAAGCCGGGACGGGGTGCCGTCGTCGCCGTCTTGAAAGCCGAATAGGGTATCGACGTCAGTGACGTCCGGGATCTCACGCCAGAGCTGACGCAAGCACCCGGCCAAGCTGGTCGCGGGGATGGTAGGCAAGGCATTGGCATCGCGTACCAAGGCGCTGTCGAAGGCTCCGTCCGGACTGCCAGTGCTGATGGACAGCGGCGTAACCGCCTCCAGGACGGCCCGCGCCAGATAGATGACGGGAAGATGGCGAGGCATGTCAGACCCTCCGTTTGTCGATGTCGTCGCGGATGCGACGGGCAAGGCGGCGCACGCTGTGGGCATAGCCGCGGTCGGTGCGTTGCTCAGTTAGTCTCTCCTTCAGCCAGTCGGCAAGTCGCTGCCAGTTGCCGGTCTTTACCGGCACCTCTTCATCCCAGCCTTCGCCAGTGCTTTTGACGATGGCTGAATCACCATTGAACAGGGTGTCGAAAAGGGCTTGGCCATCACGCTCGCGGGCTGCCTCCAAGACCCTGCCCCACTGGGACTTGGATGGTCCGAACGATAGTTCCGTGACAACGCCGGCCGCTTGGCGTGCCCGCTGCATCAGCTTGCGGTAATCATCGGCCAGCTGGAGCGCGGTCTGCTCGGCTTCGGTCTTCCAGTCGCCGGACTGGTCCTCGAGCCAGGCGATCAAGGGATCATTGGGGCGTTGAGGAGCAATCCGCGGCATCGCCGGTTTGACGGACTTCAAGTCGGCGAAATGCGGATGCTTGCCGGCTAGCAGCGGCGGATTGATCCAGAGCCGGCCGAGTCCGGCCTCCCGGTGAAGACCGATTCCAGCACACAAGCGATCGGTTTCTTCCGGAGTCAGGTCACGTTCGAGTTTCAGCGTAATCACACCACCGGCGGAAAGCACCAGGCGCTCGCGATCATAGCCCTGGCGGGCACCATTCCAGGGCGACCAGCGGCGAGTGCGCAGGAAGCTCTGGCCGTACATGATCTCAGCGTCGGGCAGGCCCAAGCTCTGATGGTCAAGCATCAGTGTCTGCTGGCCGAAACGATCTGTCGGGGCCAGATCTGACAATAGCCATAGCGTCAACAAGTCGCCTTGGCTTGCTCCGAGGGGCGGCGGGGCGAGGCTGATCGGGCGCGCCTCGGCGCGTCCGTATTCGGCCGAGCGGGAACGCCCGAGCAGCAATGGACCAGTCAGGGCATCGATGACTCGCTCGAACAGTGCCGGATCCAGATCGTCATCGGCCTCGATCCGAGTCGCGAAGGTCTGGCCGCGGGCCAACGCGTCGTAGCCAAACAGCTGGCCTTCGGCCGCGCGACCAGTGGCCGGATCAATGGCGGTCTTCAAACGCAGTTCGTGCTTCGGCTTCAGCCAAGCGCCATCCCCGGGGCGGACAAACCCGGCGCGCAGCTGCTTGGGCTGGGGCTCGGTCAGTCCCTCAACGGCATCGATACGCCGGCAATGCTGGAAATTGTAGATCTTGTGTCCGTCCAGCTTGCGCAGGGATTCAATGCCGCTGTTCCCGGTGTTGTTTGGCTGGCAATGCGGAAAGTCGAATACCTTGCTGTCGGCTGTCGCTATCGTCAGTTCCGGTTGCTCTGATTTGGCATGATGCCAAGACAGTGGCACTGGATAAGCGACCGAATCACCACTGTAGGGCAAGCCATCGCCGAAGCTCAGCAGACCAGAGTGGAAAGCGGTGAAAGCGGATGTCGAGTCCAGCTTGGCATACAGCTTGGCCGCGGCGGCACCGAGCAAGGTCGCTCCGGGGATGCGGTCGAGGGATTCATGACCTCCCTCGGTAGCGGAGCGGGCGCTGAAAACGGCATCTTCGATCAATGTAATTGCAAGCGCTTGGTGCATCATTAAACATCCTCTAGACTGAACACTGCCCGGCCGAGCCCGCGGTTTCGCAAGGCCCCGACCGCATCGATCAGCGGCAGGACGGCACGCAGGCGCTCGGGCCAATCGGTCGGCGGTAACGTTGGACCCGGCATAGGCTCCACGGTCGCGGCGAGTTGCAGCGGAACCACCACCTCGATCCCACGCAGGCTCTTATCCTTTGCCGTGCCGGTCGTCGGATCGACAGCAGTGGCATAGAGCGCACGATACAGATGCGGAACCAGCCGCTTGCGCCGGCTGTTGTCGGCTAACCAGGCTTGCACGGTTTCCGGTAGGGTCGCATCGGTGACTCGAAGCAGGCCCGGTGCTGGTCCGCACCCGGGTGCCTCACTGGCTACGCCGGCTGAAACCGACCTTTGTTCCGATATATCATCACCAGCTTCGACAACATCATTCTGGTCCATGCGCGACCGGGCAACAAAACGTTCGCCGAACAGTTGTTGCGCCAACCCGGCATAGCCATCCCAGCCGAACGCCGCGGCACTTTCCAGGGCGTCGCGCAGCAGACCCTTGATATGACGCCCGCCGAGTACCGGAAGCCCGCTGCTGTCGCGGTGGGTGACCGCGTCCAGCACCGCGCCTCCGCCACGGCCGCCTCCTGGATGCCAATAACCGCGCAGGTCGATTGTCAGACGTTGGGCGTTCATTCGGCCTCCTTCTCATCGGCATCGTCGGTGGGGGCTGTCGTTAGCTGATTATCGACGGACATCAACGCAATGGCGTCACCGAGCGGGCTGACCCTCAGACCGTCGTCGTCGGGACGGTCCAGCGGATGCCCGAACGGCAGTTCGGTCATCGGCCATGCGATCAGTCGACCGAGCAGGTCGTCGAGTTTGTTCAATCGCTTCGTCTGGTGCTCGACCATCAATTGGCGCCAGCGTTGGTAACTGGCGCGCGCCTGACGCAGGTCCAGGCCGAGCAGAGTCAGCAATTGGCGGGTTGGGCCGCGGGCCATGCCATCGGCCTGTAAGACTCGTTGCAACTCGAGCAGGTCGTCGAGCCAAGGGCCGACCTCCTGTGCGGATCGGTTGTCACCCAGCAGGTAAGGCCCAGCGGTATCGACGTAGCAGTTCCCGCCATCATGATGGGTCCGCTCCCACTCGACGATGATGTCATAATCGTCGACCAGGGCCGTGGTGACGCGGTGAAAGGCGACCGCACTGGGCGGGTCACTCGCACAACAGGCCTTGGCCTTGCGCTTGGCCAGAGTAATCAACGACTCGGCGAGCTGACTCGCTAGATAGAACGGCTGGCTTGCACGCAGCCAGACCAGGCCGGCGCCGATGCTCAGCCGCGGGGGCAGGTCTGTCAGGCCAAGATCGGCCAATGTCGGGAGCCGTGCGCGGCTTTCGGCCTCGAAGGCAGCGGCGAAAGTGGTCAGGAACGACAGGCCAAGGTCTCCGCGCACAAGGATGGTCAGGTCGTCACCACCGAGGAGGATCGGCCGGGCCGGCAATAACCCGTTGTTTGCGCGGTGGGGCAGCAGAATCTCGTTGGTTGCCTGCTTCGCAGCCTGCTCGGTGCTCTCACTGATGATTCGCGACAGACAGGAGAAGATGGCCATAAAAGCATCCGGCTGCCTAGTTGCTGCCTGGCGGGCATTCATCATCAGTTGGCCAAGTCCGTTGCCGTCCGCATGGATCAGGGCCAGCGTGCGGCGATCGCCGACGAACGGGAAGGCACCGTCCTCTCCGGGCTCCAGGTCACGAGGCCAGTCGCGCCAATCCAACTCAGCGTCCTCAGGCGCGAAACGACCAATGAAGTCCGCTCGACTGAAGTCAAGCCGTCTCTTGCGCAGGGTCGCGGCATCCATCGCGACCTCGTCCGAATCCAGCGCCTCGGCCGCGAGTCCGGTCCGCCGGCTGCGCAACGTGATTGGCGCGGCCAATGGCAGCCGCGGACGACGTCGGGCACCATCTGCGTGCATGCTCTCGCGTGCCTTATCGAACGCGGTAAGAGCCGATCCTTTATCCTCACCTCGGCCAAGGTCGTAGGACATGCCAGGGGCGAACTGTTGCACCAGCAAGGTCCATAGGTCCGTCAGATGGTCCAGAACGCTGTTGTTGTGACTGAAGGCATAGAAGGCACCTCCAGCCCGCCGGGAAAACGCAACATCTTCAGGAACGCGGAGCTCGAGCTGTTCGATGGCTTGGTCGAGCAGCTCGCCAGTCAGCGAATCGACCAGCTCACTGGCGCCGATGACATCGCGCAATCGGCCGGACTGAAGCAGGTAGTCCTGAATGGACTTTGCTTCGAAGCACAAGCAGTTTATTGTCATATTTCCCTCTCCATTTTATACCATTAAAGCCACGAACCATGAGTTGTTGCGCGTGCCTTTGTCGCATCGCTTTATCCACCGACCACGACAGACCCGGCGTCTACGGCAGCCAATGGTACGCAATAAATACTGAACTGGAAAACTCGGGCGATCAAGCCCCGCTAGCCGCGCCAACCGGTGTGCTTGTCGGTGCCCCAACGACCTCGATCCGCTCCGGCGCAATCTTCAACCCATAGCCTGCCGGCCTTCCCGGTTTGATAGCGCGGATGGCATAGGCATCGGCCAATGGACCCAGGTGTTGTTCGAGCAGGTCGTGGATGCTGTGCTTGCGCTGATGAAAAAAGCCGTTGGTCATGGCGCGCTCGGCGCGCAGTTCGATGCCAGTGCCTTCGCGGGCACCGGCGTGGTCGGCGGCTTCGAAGTACTCGTCGGCATAGTCGGCATACAGGGCGCGCTGCTGTGGAGGCCAGCGTTTCGGGGTTTTGCCCGGGATGCGCAGCGGCTCGCGACCTTGGCGGGTGCGCTGAGCCACCCACAGGTAGAATGCCAGATCCGCGCCGGAGAGCGGAACGCGGCGACCGTCGGCGATTTCGATGGCGCCGCCGTCAAGGTCGATGCGCACCGCGGCGGGCTCCAGCGCCTGCTGCATGGCGGTCACCACATCGGTGAAATGAGCCAAGCCCTGCTCCAGCGAGCGCAGTTGGCTCGGCAGGTTGTCGCGCAGGCGCACAAAAGGGATGTCGGCGAGGGTGACTTCGGCCTCGCGGGCGTCGAAATAGCGGTTCAGAGATTGGACATAGATCCTCTGGGTGCGCGGTGTCGGGTAGAAGAACTCTCGGTTGGACTCATAGGGTTGATTGACCAGCACATGGGAGAGCCGATCCCACGGGCGGCCAAACAGGGTGAGGGCGTTGCCGAGGTAATAGGTCATGGTCTTGCGTCCGCCGGCCAGCGATACATGCAGGGCGGCATCGTCGGCAACGGTGAAGCGGCGCACCAGGTCGGTGATCAGGTCGGCGCAGGCCTCATGCTCGGCGGCGTTTCGGATGTCGTCTACGGCATTGCCCTGCTCGTCATGGATGATATGGATCTGCTCCTGCGTGAATTGGATACCCTGTAGATCGTAGTCGGCACAAAGGCGGCGAAACCAGCCGTCTTTCGGATCGAGCAGCGCAAGGCGGGCGTCTTGAGCGCCCTCGGCGGTGGTGACCAGGTGCACCTCGGTCGGCAGGAAGGGCTCGCGGACGCCAGTACGCTCGACGGTTAGAGCGTAGAGGGTTTCGGTGACCACCTGGGGAGTGCGGCCGGTCACCATCAGCAGGATGCGGCGGGGAAACTGGTGCGGCGAGGTCGCGCTCCGAAGAGCGGCCTGTTTGCTGTTTGTTTGCGGGCTGTTCATGAACGATGCTCCCTGGTTCGATGCGGCTTGGCTTATCTGACGGATACGGATGACGATGATGCCGGTGCATTCCTGTCCGCGTGGCACAGGATTGCGCTGGCGCTGTCGGCTGGGGAGAAGCATGACGCAAGACGCGGTGTTTTGCTTTGTTCGGAAAGTTTGCCGAATGTGCGGCAGCCGCTCGGTATCCTGCAGGTGCGGCATCTCGGCATCTCCAAATCCTCGCAGTTTGTGCTGAGCCTCGACACCAGCAAAGCCAGCGACTCAGTCGCTCCGCCCATAACCTATCGCGGCCTCTGCGCGGGGTTATTTCACAGTCGCTTTGCCCCGGCATTGCGCTCTAGGCCATCGTCAGCCGGTAAGCGCCGAGGCCGAAGCTGGTATTCTTGCCGATGTGTACGAATTGGCCAAGCCAGAGCAATGGCCAGAGTTCGGTCAAGCCGGGGCCGGACAGGCGCAATGCGCCGACCAGTCCGCCGAGCTGCATCCGGCTGCGCTGCCGCGACGAGTAGCGCGACCAGTCTTGCCAGGCCAGTTCCGAGTATTCGAGGGTCAAGGTTTGCGTCGCTGGCGCGAGACGACTCCAGGCAAAGTCCGCGGGATCGCCGCCATAGTGCTCCGCCAGCAGGCCGAGCCGGTTCGCCAATGTCAGCAGCAAGGTCTCGGCATCGAGATCCTCGGGACCGAGCAGGTGACCGTGGCGCTTGAGCCTGGTCGGCGTCGTCAGCGAGATCTCCAGGGCGTCGCTCTGCATGGGCGGCGGTTGCGGGCTGACCAGTTGCACCTGCTGCAGCGGGGCTCCCGGCCGGTAGATCGTCTGCCAGGTCTGGTTTCCGGGTTCGGTCTCCATGGCGACCTCGGCGAGCCTGAAGCGGCCATGGTCGCGCCCTATGCCAAGCTCGCCGGCGATGATCAAGGCATGGATCAGATGGGGCACCCGTTCGCAGGCCGGGCCGATCAGCGCGATGTCCAGCCTGAAGCTGTCGCCTGTGCTCAGATGGCGCGCCGGGGCGGGTCTTGGGGGGAGAGCGCCGTTCCAGGTGGGATCGATGCCTAGCACCATGGGTGGTGGGAGATGCTGGTAGCGGCGCGCGTGCCAGGCATCCGGGGCGGTTCTGGGGGTCGGCTCGAACAGCACCGGGTAGGCGCAGCTGGAGGCCAACAAACAGCCCTTACAATGCGCGGCCCCGGTGACACAGGCGCTGCGCTTCAGGGCATGGCCGAGCAGACCGCGCCAGGCCGAACCGCTGAAACCGGGAATCAGTAGGGGCTCGTCCGCGGTAAAATCGAACCGCAAACGCAGCCAAGCTGGGCCTGAAACCATGGCAGAGTCCTCCGATTTCTGCTTTGACGGCGCCTCGACGAAGGTTCCGCTCAGGACGGATGGAGTCGAGGCTCAGGGCACGGAGTATAGCATTGCGCGCATGCGTTACAAGCGCTCGGCATTGTCGACCAGGGGGAAGGCGGACGAGAATCCGGTGCCAGTTGGCGGGTTTCTCTGCGGCAATCGCCTCAGCTCCACCTCGTCGCAGATGACGGAGCCTTGGCGCCTGCAACACTCAAATCACTTCCGGCGCTCACGTCAGGCGATCTCCCCGATCGATCGCCTGAGCCCGTCGCGCAGTTTGCAAAAACTCGGCGAGCTGTAGGAGCCGGCTTGCCGGCGACGGGACTAGCTGAGGGGTCGCCCGCAAGCGGGCTCCTACGGCGTCGAGGATTTTGCGGCGCGCGGTTTGCGTCTGGGCGATCTGGGGGTGATCGCTCGGCAGCATCAGCTCGGCTTGGGACAGATAGGCCGTAGTGGCACCGAAATCGCCAGCCAGATCGAATCCACGCGGATCAGGGTTTTGGGGCGCGATCCGGAATGTTTGCACAGTTTCTCGGCCTCGGCATGCCGGTTTGGCGGCTCGGGCGCCCGCGGTCGGTCGGCGGAAACCGCACGAACAGCCTAATGGCAAGGTGAATGCGTGCCCGTCGCTTTCAGATCATTCGGCTCCTGCAAGCGGCTGCCGAGCGTCCGGATGGCGCCTTGACCGAACCTCGATCCTCCTCTAGCCTAGGCAATGCCAGATGACTGGATGCGCAGATGCGGTTGGTTTTCTTGTCTGTGGGGTATCTAGTGTCTCGGTGCAGATGTTCCAAGACAGTCTCCGGTCGTTATCGTTGTCGTTGTCGTTGTCGTTGTCGTTGTCATAATCGTCTTAGCCGAATGCTCGATAACGACTACGATTACGACAACGACAACGACAACGAACCGCCTCGGGATTTCTGTACCGCTCCACGAGTGCTCTGCTGCGGAAGTCGCGAGACCGTTTGCAGTCGTTGTCGTCATCGATGACCCAGGATGAGCGATCACCATGTCGACAACGACAAACAGCAGAAAGGGTAGCGGGTCATTCGCACCGCTGCACTCATGTGTTCGGTAAACTGCCACCGTCATTGTCGCCATACTCTATCGACGTCATTTTCCGTCACCGTAATGTCCGACCGGAAAACCTTCGGGCCGGAACCGGCGTTGCCCCCTCCGAATAGTCATGCGATGAGCCAAGCCCCAGATACGGAATCCGTGCGCAACCAGGTCGATGCCGAGGCCCCGGTGCTTTGGCTGTTGGGCAAGACCCAGTCCGGTAAGACCAGCATCGTCGCCGAGATCACCGGCCAGGCACGCGACGAGGTGGGCCGCGGCTATCGGCCCATGACCCGGGAGAGCCGTCTCTATTCTTACCCGGTCGGGCAGCCGGTGCTGCGCTTTCTCGATACCCGTGGCCTGGCGGACAGTGTCGATGAGGATGCCGCCGGCGACCTGGAGCCGGCACGCGAGCAGGCGCACCTGCTGCTGGTCGTGGTCCGCGTGGACGACCTCGACATCGGCGAGCTGGTGCACATCGTCGCCGACACTCGGCGGCACAGTCGGCAATTGCCCGTCATCGTCGCCCAATCTTGCTTGCATCACTGCTACGGCGCGCAGGACCGACACCCGCAGCCCTATCCCTTCGACGGCAGCGATGAGGATCTGCGCCGCGCCGGCATACCTGAGGCACTCGGCCGCGCGCTGTTTGCGCAGCGGCGCATGTTCGCCGCCATCAGGGGCGAGTCGCCGCTGTATCTGCCGTTGGACTTTACCCGCCCGGAGCAGGGCATCGCACCGGCCGACTACGGCGCCGAGCGGCTCTGGGATCTGCTCGACCAGACGCTGCCGAAGGTGGCCGACCGACTGCGCCGCAATCCGAGCGACCCGCAGCTGATCCGCACCAAGGTCATCCTGCCCTGGGCCACTGCCGCAGCCGCCGCCAACGCGGTGCCGGTGCCGGTGGCCGGCGGGCTCGCTTCGGCCAGCATGCAATCGGCGCTGGTGGTGCAGATCGCCCATCGGCTGGGCTGCGCGGGCGACTGGCGACAGCTTTGGACCGAGTTCATCGGTGCCCTGGGCGCAGGGTTTTTCGCCAGCTTCGGCGGCAGCTGGCTCGCACAACAGGTGCTCAAGCTGGAGCTGGGCTGGGGCACCGCTGTCGTCGCTTCCTGGACCTTCGCCGTCACCTGGGCTATCGGCGAGGCGGCGCTCTATTACTTCGGCGAGAAGGCGGCCGGTCACAGGCCGGAGCCACAGGTTCTACACTAGGGTGTCTAAATCATAACTTATTGATATTCATAAAGCATTTTGAGTCCCATCGTGATGTTTTTACCCTCAAACTGACTCCCAAGGAAGAAAATAATAATCTAATCAATATGTTATATTAATCGGCAAACGCTCATTTTTCTCTCTTTTTTCAATCTGCCCCCATTTCCATGCGCAGCTCCTGCAACCACTTGTTTACCCTTTTAAAATCGCACCCGATCAAGCATACAATGACAGCTCAAGCACAGGGTGCTGGCACGCCCTTTTTTTGACCGCTTTCTGAACCGCGAAACATGCAAGGAACGCTTTTTCCCGACGACGCAACCAGCCCAAACGATTACTTGCCCGATGGCGAATCAGCAGCGAATTGGGCGGATTCGAACAGCCGTCCCACCCCGCCATCCTGAGATTCCCGATGCTGAGTAGCGTGGCGTATTCATCGGGTCTTGGGCCAAGCTGTTGCATTCCTCTTGCCCAAAAACGTCCTGGCATGCTTTACACTCCTGCCATCTTCCCCGCTATCTTCCTTGGTGCTGCTCATTATGATGGAAGTGGCAGATGCTGTGCTGTTCGTGCTCGAACTGACAACAGCCTCCCCCGCGACAGAAAGGTAGGAGGTGTCGCAGCAAAAACGACAGCGCTCACCTGGGATCGGTTTGGCTTCCATCCGATTGTCTGTCATTGCAACCTCTCTGGCTTCAGTCGTTGCCTGTTCACAAGATCCACCTGCTGTGTGAGTTGGTTGTTTTCCTGGCAGATGCCGAGTGTATCGGAAAGTGCCCGATCCCGCGAAGCGCCTCGGCAAGGATCAGGATGAGGTGCTGACACGCAACCACACGCCATCGCTCTGAGACAGGACACGGGGAGACGGTCTTCACAACTTGAACATGAACAACAGCCTGGCAAGAGCGCGTTGATGAGCACCTACAACAAAATGAAGAAACGGCGCGATCACTGGAAAAAGAAAACAGTGGCAACAGGGGCAGATTTGCGTTACCACAAGAAGGAGAACAAGCGGATCAAGAAGGAGCGCGATGCGTATCGGCGGGCATGGCGCGATACGAAAAAGGAGCTGGACGAACTGAAGCAACGCAACACGGCGTTAGCGGCTTGCGACAAGACCACCACCGTGTTTCTCGCACTGCAACTGTTTGTTGTCGCCCGGATCGGCTTCCGGGCGATCTCCAGGGTCTTGGGCGTGCTGGCATCTCAGCTTGGATTAGCGCAAGCGCCCTGCCCACAAACCATCATCAACTGGGTGACACGACTGGCTATCGCCAGGATGAAAGAGGACCGGTTTGGTGTTGACCCTGACACTGGTATGCAGCGGTTTTCACAAGGCTTTATCCTACTTCTGGATGCCACCATCGGATTCGGCCAGGGCAAGATCATGACGGTCCTCGCACTGGATGCCAGGCATTACGCGTGCAACGCCGGTGCACCTTCGTTACAGCATGTGAGCTGTGTCGCTGTCTCGGTGGCCGATACCTGGACCGGTGAAAGCATCGCGGCTTTGCTGCAGCGCGTCATCGCCACGATCGGCCGCCCCGTTGCCTATCTGAAAGATGGCGGAACCGATCTTGGCAAGGCCGTACGACTGTTGCAGGAAAAAGGGCTGGGCGGCGTGTCGATCGACGATCTTTCTCATGTGGTTGCCAATTTGGTAAAACATGCGTATCGCGCGCATCCCATGTTCGATGTCTTTCTCAGCACCTGCGGCAAAGTGTCCAGCATGCTCAAGCAGTCCGTGCTGGCTTGTCTGGCACCACCGAAGGTCTCGACAAAAGCGCGCTTCATGAATCTTCATCGTTTGGTCAAATGGGCAGCACGGGTACTCCAACAGTCGCCCAGAGGCCGAGCAGCGAACGGCTCGTTACTGCAGAAACTGCGCGAGCGTCTGGATCGACTGCCACAGTGTCGTGCCTTCATCAACGCCTTCCTACAGGATGTCGAGCCGATCCTGGAATGCCAGGCCCTACTCAAGACAAAAGGGTTGAGTCAAGACAGCGCTAATGAATGCTGGCCCATGATCGAGCGAATTCCCACGCCATCGATCCGCCGCGGTTTGACCGACTGGATTGAGAAACAGCTCGCGATTGCCAGCCTGCTCGGTTTGTGCGAGACCGGCATGCCGATCAGCTCTGACACCATCGAATCGTTATTCGGCGTTGCCAAAACCCACGGCACAGGAGAGATCAAGGATGCCAATCGGATTGCACCACGCATCCCGGTTCTGTGTGGTCCGCTCACCCGGCAAGATGCCGAAAACAGTCTTCAGATTAGCGTCGATGAGCAACGCGAGTGGAGTGATTGCTCGTCGTCTCTGACCAAGCAACGCCGTCACGTATTGACGAATGGTGGTGACCTCGAAAAACTCGCCAACCAGGGTGAACCCCAAACGATCGAGCTGATCCTGGGTTCGAAAGCCGGTCAAAAAACACCGATTTCAAAAGAAAAATCCGTGTGTTATGAAAATCATACTGAACCCTGAATTGGCGCATGAGCAAGCTCCAGTTCCAGCTTGTTCCGCTTGCTTTAGGACTGATTTCGAAGGACTGTATATCGACGTGTCTGTTCGTAACCGATTGATCGGACTAACGAACCTAGGTTTGTGCGCCTTTACTGGGCGAGACATGCGGATTCGACCGAGACAAAGGCGGCGTTCGGCAGGTTCAATAATCGGTCAAGGATTTCTAGGCTTTTGGACGCCCTAGTTCTACACGCACGCTATCGCCAGGCGCTGCGGGACGCCCGCAGGCGCTACAAAGACGCCAAGCGGCGCCAGGCGCGCATGCACGCAGCAGAGCCGAAGCCATGAGCCCCCGTTGGTGGGCACTGCTCGGCCAGCAGCGCCGCGAGCTGGCGCTGTTGGCGCTGATCGGCACGCTGGTGCTGATCCCCTGGCTGGTGGGCATGGGCGCCGGGCTGTGGTTCATGTTTCAGCAGGGCTGGGCTTGGACCTGGTGGGCGGGGTCCATGCTGCTGCTGTTGCTTGCCCTGCTGTTGCTGCGCTGGCTGTTGCGGGTGAAACCGCCGGTTCCGGCGCTGCCCATGGCGACCCCGGGCGCCTCGCAGGCGGAGCAGAAGGCACGCGCGGCGCTGCGCCAGCGCGCGGCGGCCGTGCGTGCGGCGGATCTCGCCAGCGTCGACGCTCTGTCGCGGCTGGTCCAGGCGGCCTTCGACGATGTCGCGCGCGCCTATTCGCCGGAAGATCCGGTGGCCCTGTGGCGCTTCACATTGCCGGAGCTGCTGTTGATGACGGAGGACTTCGCGCGACGACTGCGCGACACTCTGCTGCGCGACTTTCCGGTATTGCAGCACATCGAGCTGTCCTGGGCCGCGAGCCTGGTCGCCCTCAGCGGCCCCACGTCCAAGCTGCTCGATCTGTATCGGCTGACGCGCTGGATCAACCCGAGCAGCGCTCTGCTGGCGGAGCTGCGCGGCGGCCTGTTCCGCGAGGCCCTGGGCGGCGTCAGCGAAGGGGCCAAGGCACAGCTCGGTGCCATGCTCGTGGAAGAGGCCGGCGAGACCGCCATCAAGCTCTATGCAGGCGCCTACCGCCAGCGCGCCGACGAATTGCCGCCGGCGGCCACGACGGCCCTCGCCGAGCTGCCGGAAGAGCCACTGACTGTATTGCTTGCCGGTCGCCGCAACGCCGGCAAGTCGGCTTTGCTCAACGCCTTGCTCGGCCGCGTCCGCGAGCCCGTCGGCTTACTGACACCGCCCGCCGCGGATTGCCGCGCCTACCTGCTGGACAATGAGCAGATCGGGGCCTTGATCCTGGTGGATTGCCCCGGCAGCGACACCTATCCGGACGCCAAGGCCGCCTGGCTCGAGCAGGCCATCCGCAGCGATCTGGTGCTCTGGGTTGCGGCGGCGGATCGTGCCGATCGCGCCGGCGACCAGCGCGCACTGGCCCTGCTCGACGCCCTGACCGAGCGACGGCCGGAACTGCGTCCGGTGCCGCGCATCCTGGTGCTGACCCATGCGGACCGCCTCGACCCGCCGCTGGAGTGGGCACCGCCTTATGACATTGAGCAGGGCAACCGGCGCAAAGAAGAACAAATGCGCGCAGCAAGCCGCGCCGCCAGCGAGCAACTGGGCATACCTCCGGAGCGCAGCGCCCTGATCGCCATCCCGCCGCAGCGCCGCGCCTGGAACTTGGAAGGGCTGTACCAAGCCATCGTCCGCGCCACACCGGAGGCCAGGCAGAAACAGCTGGAACGCAGACTGGCCAAAGCCGGCTGGCTGCACCGGGCAAAGAACCTCCTCACCAGCCTCCCAGCGGTCTCCAACCGCGCAAGCGCCCTGGTCCGACGCATGCTGCGCCGAGGCCTGAAGCAGTAAGATCGAACCACGAAGAAATTCCCTGAGCCGGCTTACAGGGAGCGCCGGCTTACTGGGAGCGCCGGCTTTCCAGCCGGCCTACTGGGAGCGCCGGCTTTCCAGCCGGCTTACTGGGAGCGCCGGCTTTCCAGCCGGCTTACTGGGAGCGCCGGCTTTCCAGCCGGCTTCGCCTGATGCGGGCTCAATGCCCGCATCAGGCGATCTTGCGGCCAGAGCGACTTGGCACGTCCCCTGCCACATGTTCGGCTTGGTTGGATTTGGCTCCGGTTTGAAGGGTTTTCGCGATTTCTTACGTCTTTGGCACGGCATTGAGCCGTGCCAAAGACGGGCCGGCTGGAAAGCCGGCGCTCCCAGTCAGCCGGCGCTCCCAGTAAGAGACTGTCTAGAAAGGGCAGTCTCTCAGCATGATCAGCTCTGCAATGACTCTCGCTGGCTTCAGTCTTGGCGCTCTGTCTCGTCCGCATTGGATAGCAACAAGGTGTTGAGCAGGTTGAGTTCGTTCGAAGCCATGAAGTAATGCCTTTGCAGCGTCTGCGCGAACAACGCCGGGGCTGCATTGGAGATGCTCGCCGCGAACGGGACATTCTCATAGTCCGGAACGATCGGGAAGATCTGTCCGCGCCCGCCCAAGACCCGGCACAGACCCGCATGCCAGTCCTCGGCATACTTTGGTCCGCGCATCGATGCCGATAGTCGAGCGCTGTCCCCGCCCAGGGGCCAGTCGAGGGGCAAGGCGAGCCAGATGTTGGTTCGCCCGAGTTCTTTTTGCGTGACATGCCTCTGCGACAGGGAAGACTGCAACACCTGGAACAGGTCGCGCGCGGCATGTTGCATGTGCAGGCTGACGGCGCTGCTATTGGCAATGACCCACAGCTGTCCAAGCAGCTGCTGTTCGGTGCTGCCCGTACTGGCAGCGCCTTCGAACCGAAAATGCTCCCTGTTGTGCAGTGCAGACCAGTCTTCCAGCCACACCGGACCGATACAGTGGCAATGCTGCGGGAGCACCGCATCCTCGTGGATACCGGGCAGCAGCGCATTGCCCGGAGCGATGACCGCCGCCACGAAATTCTGTCGGCTGGCCACATCCGTCCAGCTTCGGAACCCGGTGGCCAAGCCGGGGTCGGCCTTGCCTTCCAATCGGTATTCCTTGAAAACGCGCATGGCCTGGTCATACGCATGCTTGAGCAAGCCCTTGATCTTCTCGTTCTTCGCTCCGCCAAGGTGTATTTTTGCTTCGCGTAGGAAGATTCCCAGGGGCTCGCCGATCGATGCCGTGTTTTCATCGCTGGCGATCGGTCCGACCGGAACCAACGAAAGCGGTCTGCGCAAGCCTGCATCCCCGGTGATCCGGGTCAAGATTGTGGCTCGCAGCATCATCACCAAGGTCAGCAAGTCGCTCACCCGCCGCAGCCAGGCGCGGCGGTCGCTTGCGTCCAGCTCGGTCGGGAGCCAGTCATCGATCAGCAGGGTCAATCGACGCGGGCTGTCGTCGCCAGATCGATACTCGCCGCTGTCCGCGTCCCGATAGTGCCCGCGCCCGCGATAGATCAGCTGGGCCAGTTCCATCAGGTTGGAGGCTACATCGAAGCGGGGAACCATGGCGATGATCTGTGTCGCACGAGGAAAGGATACTCCTCGTGCACCGGATGAGGTCATCAGGAACACCCGTTGTCGATCCCGATACTCTGCTGAGATCAAACGCCGACGCTCCTTCTCCGGCACGCTGGAGTCCAACACAGAGACATTGTCCGCCGCGAGTCCCGACGCATCACCCTCGCGCTTGTCCAACACAGCGGTTTTGAGCTCGCGCAGGAACGCCTTGTCCTGGGCAAAGAAGATGATCTGATCAGCACCGGCATGCACCGCTTCGAGTATCTCCGTACGGGCGCTGCCGAGGAGTGCGCCTTCGCCTTGCGATCGTATCCTCGCCCGCAAGGTCTTTTCCCGACCATGATCGTCTTGTTCCGGCTCGATCCGGTGGAGTTTGACGCGATAGGTGATGTCGAGGCGGCTTGCCGGATAGCTGTTGGTCATGACGTGCAGCGCCTGATTGTCGACCCCGAGCCCGGCGACCCGCGCCGCGGAAAGACGAAAAGGCTCCTGACCCGCACTTGGCGAAACCATCACTTTCTGCGGTGCCTCCGGTGCCGCCTCGAGGTAGCTGTTGAGAACCTTGTGGTTACCCAGGCTGGCATCGGCAATCGCCAGCGAGACGCAAAATGGCGGGGTGTCGGATTGCTCGAACGGCTCGATGAACTGCTCGCTGAGCCAACGGCAGATATCCTTGACGAACAAAGCCCCGGCGCCATCGCCGGCAATCTCGTCGACCATCACGAGAATGGAGGGAAAACGCTCGGCGAATCGCCTGCGCTCATTCAGACCCGGCCGGGTATTCGCCGCGGACCGAAACATCCGGGACAGACTTTTGATCGTGCTGCCCGTGGATGTGCGTCGATAGCTCTGAATCGAGGCGGTCAAGACCAGACGCCGGGCACCTGGATTCGCCTCCAAAAGGGCAGCCGCTGCCCCCGCAAGCGTGCGCAGGACACCGGGCGGCTGGTTGTCGCGAAGCTCTTCGGTGCGCTCATCCAATCCGCGCTTGCGCGGCCCGCGAGCGTGCCAACGCTCCTTGAGCCGCGCTTCGATTTCCGGCCCGATGAACCAGATGCTGGTGTTCTCGGGCAGGATCGCCTGGTCCATGCCGTCGACGACGACCGCCGCATCGACTCTTCGATGAGGCGCTCTGTCCGGACAAAACTCGCGGAAGGCGTTCGGGGCTTGAACTATCAGGTTACCGTTGGTGGTGACGGTCAGGATGCCGGTTGCCCTCTGGTCTTGGTCGCGGGCAAACTTGTCGGTGACATCCCGGTTGATCAGGGTGCGCGGGCTGAAGTACAGCATCAAAAATCCATCGCGGTCCCGATTGGTCAGATAGCGTTGCACCGCGGTGGTCTTGCCAATGCCGGGATTCCCTTCCAGCACCAGCAGATTGAGCTTGCCTGGTCTCGCCGTCGCAAGTCCGGCCTCGACGGCGGAACCATGCAGATCCCGCAGCGTCACCAAGCCGTGCGTTTCCCGCTGTCGCAGTAGGGGGGCAAGGATCGAGCGGGCGTTCTCACCCAGTAATGCGGCGACCTCCGGGTCATCGGGAACCTGCTTCAGCGCCGCGTCGATGGTAAAGCGGTCGGTTGGACGATGAAACTCCGTCAGGGATTCCTCGAATGACCATGCAATCGGTTCTCCGGGGTCTGGCACCTGCTCCATTTCCTTGAGCTGGCGCCGGAACGCCTTCGGCAAGCCCCTGATCAGGCGATGAAACGCAGCGCGGAT
Organism: Thiohalocapsa sp. PB-PSB1; assembly: GCA_016745215.1. GTDB lineage: Bacteria > Pseudomonadota > Gammaproteobacteria > Chromatiales > Chromatiaceae > Thiohalocapsa. The sequence goes on along the minus strand of CP050890.1, from coordinate 5,818,249 downwards.
CTCGGATAGCAGATGGTCCTCGGCATCGGTGTCGGGCACGCGTAGCTTGCGGCGGTAGGCGTCACCGAGCTTCTGCATGAACTGCGCCCGCGGATCATCCGACCCTAGGGTCAAGTCCGCCGACAGGCTCTCGACGCCCGCCGCGGTGACAGCCAATACCTGGGCATGCAGCGATTGGCCCTGCGGCTGGCGCGGGAGCAATCGGGCTGTTCGGCAGGCATAGGATGCCCCTTGGCAGAGCTTCAGAAAGGGCTTGTCCGGGCCGGAAAAAGCGGTTAGATGATTGGCGAGCTTCGGCGATAGGGCGAGATCCAACCCGTCAACCTCTGCGCGCACGTGTGAAAACACGCCACGCAGATCCAGCAGGCGCGCATAGCGGCCAAGCTCATCGACATGCGCCCGCTCATCGGAAAAGTCCGGCGCGCTCATTGGCGCATTCAACGAGATCTCGAGCACCAACAGCTGCTGGTGGCGGCCCTTCGCAGCGCTGAATAAGGCGGTAAAATCCGACCGCGCTGGGCCGCCTTGCTGGGTCAGTCCATTGGTGCGCATATCAATGCCGAAGGCCGCGCAGAACGCCTGGCTCGGGTCGTCCTGTCCGTTTTCCCCCGGTAACGACAGCGGGCACCACAGCGAGCAGAGCTGCTTGGGGCGCTTGGGCGCTTGATTCAGCCACTCTCGCATGCAGGTCCAGCCGATCCCGTATCCCAGCAGGAGCAGGTGGCGGACAACGCCATCGCAGAGCTCGCAACGCGCCGCATCCTGATAGTCGAGGGCGCGCTGCACGCTTTTATAAAGCTTGGCGGTACGCAAAGTGCTCCAGGGCTGGATCTCGGGGCGATCGGCTGTCAGTAGCTTCAGGTGCATCAGGCAGGCAAGCAGGCCCCGCTTGACCGCGATCTCGAACACGTGGCCCCAGGCCTCTGCCGGCTGCATGATGCGATTCATGTCGTCGCCGGCGCGCGCAGTACCGCCCCGACCCGTGCCAGCACCGCCGGCAGCGACAGCACCACGTCGCCGCGTCGACGCGAGTGCATGACCACCAGCTCACCCGCGGCCTCGGCGCTGGCGAGATCGCTCCAGTGATGCGGTGCCAGGCAGGGGCGCAACTGTCCATTCTTCTTTGGCTCGCGCTGGGCATGGAGGTAGTGCATGCCGCGCAGCACGGCGAGCAGTAAATCCCGCAACGCCGAGTCGCGCTTCTGTCCGATCAGGTTGGTCTGTGCTGCCAGCGACCACTCCAGATCATCGCTGGCGCGCGCCGAGCTCTCGAGAAAGTAGGTGCAGAACCCCGACTGCGGTCGTCGCTGCTCGTCACCCACGATCGCCAGCGTTGCAAAGGTGTAAAAGGCGATCAATTCGTCCCTTAAGTTCGGCTCGGCATCATTCCAGAACGCTTCATGTTCGCGTACCCTGAAGACCTCGAACGCATGGCGATCAACCAGATTCCGTCGGCTGGTGACTCGGGTCGCCTGGAAGACATCGAGGCTGAGAGTGTAGACAGTGGCGTCCGGAAAATCCTGCGCCAGCCGGCCGAGGAAGCGCCGATTGGCATGCGGCGCGTGTCGATTGGCCCCGCGACCGATCCTGCGTGCCCCGAAGTGATTCCAGAGCAGCATGATGTGGCGACAACCATCGGCATAGAGCCTGGCAATCTCGTCGAACAGGATGGTCGGATTCTCGAACTCACGGGCCGATTGTACATGCACGAGATTACGCATATGGGCAAGGTGGAGCCCAGGTTGGGTATCTTCGCCCGATGCAGCGTTCGAAGTAGCAAGATAAGTCCTGGCGCTGAACACCTGCTGGTCGCGGTCATGACCGGCCGGATCGCGACCGCAGGGGCGAGTGCTGTAGCTCAGCAACGCCACCGGGCCATCGGATGCCCGGGTGGGATGCGCGAGTCGGATCGGGAAGGCACTCTGCAACGCGGAGAAGGTGCCGTTTTGCTGCCATCGCAGCTGCGATGCGGGGACATCGAGGGCCAGTCCCTGCATGAACACCGGCGCATCGCTACCAAGCACCTGCGCCACTGCCTGGATAACGGCGAACAGGCCGTGACTGCCGGCAAACAGATCCTCGTCTCGCCGTGCGCCCCTGCCCTCGGATTGCATCCGCAGGATCAGCATCCTCGGCGCCGACTTGCCGTCGGCGAAACGCGCGAGCAGCAACCGAAGCACCACGTAAACGATGATCGCGGTGGCGGTCACCGATGCGGCAAACTGATGATCAGCGGCTGGCCCCTTCTGCTGTCCGCGCTGGCGCCGCAGCCAAGCCTCATCAATGCCGACGACAACTTCGGCACCCTTCGCCCAACGATTGAGCCGCTTCTTGCTCGCCCCTTCGAGGCCAGTTGGACCGATCAGGATCGGGAGCAGGGGCTGTGTCAAATCACGCGCGCCTTGCAGCGTCCAGGATTCGCAGCCAACCGCCTCACTGAGCGTACGCTCACGCAAGCTGTAGCTCGCCTTGACCGAAGTCAGCACATCGGGCTCTGACGCAGGATCTTGGGTCACCGCAACCGAGCGGTACCAGAGCGCCTGTTCATCCTGAAACGAGCCTCCCTCGGGCCGCGCAAAGACATCGCGCCCATCGGCCGAAGCCGACAGCCGCTCCCAGTCGATAATGCTTTTCTTGACGCAGATCCACAGCGCTTGCGAGCGCTGCTGGGCGCGGTTGACGATCACGCTTCCCTTCTCCCGCAGCACTTTGATCAAGCAGTTGGTGATCCGCTCGACGGTGCGCTCGCGCGAAGCCAGCTCATCGACGAGCTGCCGCAGCGTGGAGCGATCGCCAGACGCGACCCGCGCAATCAGAGAACCGGCTAAGGCTGGCACATCCTCCAACGCATCCGACCCACCTGGAATGACGGCCAACAGGAAGACCAACTCGGCTAGATGACGCTCCAGTCGTGGATGGCTGCCTCCATCATCAGCATTAAGCAGATCGCGAAGTCTCGCGATACGGTCGCCGAAGATGGTCAGCCCGCGATCCGGAATGTTGCCGTTAATGCGAAATCGGTAGCTGACGTCTCGCACCATCCGTTCGCCTTGGGGAACGGCCGAGCGCAGTTCGAACAGTTGCGTCACCGGCTCCGGCCAGACCGGCAGGCAGCGCAGAAACCCAACCTTGACCAGCTGATCGTACAGGGTCGTCCGAGCCCGGCTACCGAGCGCGGCGCTTGCGTCGATCGGCAATTCCGCAGCACCGGACAGAACGCTCTCTCGCAATTGCGTCACCCGCTTGATGTAATCAGCCAGCAGCGATGCCGAGGGATCGGAACGCCAAGCGCCAACCGCATCCCGGATCGCCCCCATGATCGCCAGACCCACATCGATACGGGACCGAGACAGCGCATCGTCGCTGATGAAGCGTTGCATGCGGTGCGCTTGGCTCCCCTCGCGACCAGCCTCCTCGCGCAAGCCAGCGAGGATACCTTCGATCTCGTCCTGGTCGAGATCCGCCCGCTCCAATTGACGCGACAACGGTTTGCAGAGACGCTCGATCCAGTCGCTGGAATCTACCTCCTCAATGGCTGCAATCACCCGCGCTACGTCGCGCTCGCGCTCGCCCTTTGGTCGTACCCGCGTGCTGTCGATGAACTCCAGTGGTGTGATCAGCGACTGAAACGACGGTGCTTCGTCGTCTTGGAAGGGTAGATCAAGGGTCTGAGCCAGCTGTCTCAGGTAGCGCTTTGCGGTGAGAAGCTGCCTACCTTTAGCCGCTTGTTCCTGATTCGGTAGCGCCGCATCCAGGGCGGTGCCGACTGCCTTCTCCAAGCCACGGATGGCCGCGGTCAGCGCAACCGCACCTTCGCCGTGAATGTGCCCGCCGATCCTTTCTGACTGCCCTTTGCTTGGCTGCACGATGTCACGCAGAAATCCGGCGCCGTCTCTAGCGCCAAAACCGCTGCCAAACTCGCGCGTCTTCGATAAACGCTTGATCAGTGGTCCGGTATCGATAACGATCCTTCCACCAGACTGCATGAACAGCGGCCGATCGGCCGTGTCCTGCGTCCGCTGCGCAACCGAAACAGTCAACGCCCGCAGCAGGGCGACAAGATCGATCGAGGGGGGTGAGACGAAGGCGCGCGCGGATGCCGCGCCGGAGCGGTTCTGGCCCATGGTTGGTCTCCTAATCTGGCGCGTATGGCCTCTTCGCGTCGCCCAGATGACCAATCTGGGTTGGCGGTTTGGCAGTTGTGTTACCAGATTGTAGACCAGATGGTGCTCCTAAGGTGGATTCCCCGAGGTGGAATTCAGAGGGTACCGCGTGGTTTGGACAGGTTTGCTGGTCTTTGCAAGGATGGACTTGGTCCTGTCCTCGGAGACGCCGAGCCCGGCCTTTGCGTGGCTGGGCTCGTAGATGGCGACGCTTTCCTAAGCTGTAGGAGCCGGCTTGCCGGCGACGGGACTGGCGGAGAGGTCGCCCTAAGCGGGCTCCTACGGCGTCGAGGATTTAGCAGCGCGTGAGCGGGTCTTTGCACAGGATGGACTTGGTCCTGTCCTCGGAGACGCCGAGCCGGGCCTTTGCGTGGCTGGCCTCGTAGGCGGCGACTCGTTCTCGAGCTGTAGGAGCCGGCTTGCCGGCGACGGGACTGGCGGAGAGGTCGCCTAGTTTCCGATGATGCGCTATGCGTCCACGATATTTTCAAAACCACCATAGATCAATCATTTCCCATCGAAAGGCATAGGATGATTCTCTGGGCTCATTCGTGGATCTTCCATAATCTGCTTCCACCCTTCATCCCTCACCTGCTTGCTTGGCCAAATGATCCACGAAAACACGACTGTTTGGTTTTCTTCACATCGAACAGCCATTCGGAATGAGGTTGCCTCTCCTTCCGGGTAACTATTCAGGGGCTATCCCCATGAACCCGGGCCAGCGACCTTCAAAGAGGAGCCGCAGTGCCTCTTCAGAAGAGACCCCATTTTTCTGGCAGGTTGAGAGATAGCTACGGATGCGGCAAGACATTTTGGCCCCTAAATCGGAGCGAAAGCAGCCGGAGATCTTCTGCTGGACTTTGCTCATGCGCAGATCCCGTTCTGCTTGATTGTTGGTAAAGGGGACGTCCAGTTCCACCATGAAGCGCAGGACATCGTCTTCGAACTGAATCAACCGTTCCAGCAGGTTTCTGGATTTGGAGCGTTTCAGCCGACCGCGCTGCCCCTTTTTCCGTTGTGACTCGTGCGGTGGAGGGCACTCGATCTGTGCCTGTTTCAGGAGTTGTCGATAGCGCTCCCTGAAGGCTTCGGCTTCCGGGGTGTCGAGCACACCGCCTGCCGCATCAACGGCCTTGTTGATCTCCACCAAGAGCGCCTGCGTGTGTTTGGCCCACTGCTGTTGATCCTGTTCCCAGGCACGTTCGAGTTCACGCAGGTGGTGGGCATTGCACAACGCGTGATGACAAGGGAACTGGTAGTAGGGCTTCCAATGGTCGTGTACCAGGGTGCCGGTATACTCGGGCAGGACACCCATCGCCGCCATGGCCTCACCGCCGCGCTTATCATGGGCATCAGCCATGTCAGCGTGGTGCTGCAGAGCACATGCAACCAGTTTCGTTTTCCGCCGATGTTGATCCCAGTCTCGTCGGCATGGAGCAGACATTCTTTCGCGAACGCCTGCTTGACCCACGGCTCAAACGGGTCCAGCCGCTCGTACGCCTCTTTATTGAAGTTGTAGATGCTACCGGCACGCAAGGGGATGTTGAATTGATCGGCAAAGTGTTCTTCGATCCGCTTGTAGGGGAGCAGCTGGAAGTTGGACATGTAGACCGAGTGGATTTTGACCCCGCAGGCATACTGGGTCTTGACCTTCACCTGTTCCGGGAAGGGGGCGACGACGCGACGTCCGCGTTCATCCTCTAGAATCTCGGCCTGATACTCCGTGACCACTCTGGAGATCCGGATATCGAACACCTGGCGGCGCTCGAAACCGATACACTGGAAGTTGCCATCAGGAGGAAGCGTGGCACGCTCCACCTCGAGCAACTCGACCTGGTCTGGATCATCGACCAATTCCAAGTGGTTGCCGGTATGGCCTTGCTGAGCGCCGGGGTGGTTGTTGCCGTTTATGCGCGTCTTCTTGCGGTTGGGGTCGCTGGACGGGGGCTTGCTACTGTTGCGGCTGTTGCGTCCCAAACGGTTCAACAGCAACCTGACCAGGGTCAGCAACAGCTCCAACGATGCACGCAGTGTTGGAGAGAGGTTTTTCTCCTCTTCGATCTGCTTTTTGACCTGCGCGAGAGTCTGTTCGACCTCGATGTTATCGATCTTCATGGGTCGGGCGACTCAAAGCGCTCACCTGCCTCCACGGCCATGATCGAGGCGAGTACGGCCAGGCGTTCGGCAGGAGGCATGGCCTGATAGCGTCGCCCCCAACTCGCTGCCTTGCGCTTGATGCTCTGGCGGTGGGTGAAGTTGCGCCCGGCATAGGCGGGCCAGTGCACCCGATCCGGGGCGAAGTTGAACCACAGCTTCTCGGTTCTGACCCCGGCCTGGTTCATCACCTGTAGCTCCAGGGTACGCCAGTCCCCCAGCAACTCGTCGTAGAGCACCGAGGGGTAGCCGGAGAGGATCACCGAACAGGGCAGTGACCTGAGCAGGTCCAGCAGCGCGACATGATCGTGTTCCTCATAGTCGAACCGATAACGGCGCGCGGAGCGGCGGGTTTGCTGCAGATACGGCGGATCGCAGTAGAGCAGTTCACGACCGTGAAAGTCGAACTCCCGCAAAAACCGATGCGCGCAGCCATGTACCTTCTCGACCGGATAGCCACACGCGAACCGGGCCAGTGGCGCAGGATCGAGATCGATGGCAATGTTGCGCAACGCCGGTGGCTTGCGCTGCATGATCGCCCCACCCCCGAGATGGGTCTCGATATAGGTGTCGTGCGGCGGCATCAGGGCAATGATCGGCTGACACAGGCCTGACGTCGCTTTGGAACCGAAGTAGTTGCTCATGACTGCGTCACATGCTACTGAGGATGGATCACAGCATAGGCAGGATTTTCTATGATGTCAAGAGCGGATGTAGGGGGAGATTCGGTGGGTGTGACTCTGGTTTGGTTCCGCCGGGTGGGTCAGCGAAGTACCCCTGAATAGTTACTCCCAGTTTTCGCCATGGCTCTCCAGCCCGGCGCTGTCGCTGAACATCAACGGCTGCTGGATCGGCTCGCCGCCTAGGGTCGCGAAGGCGCGGCGCATGACGCTGGTCTTGCCGCAGCCCCATTTCCCGGTGACGCCGACGGTGAAGGGTGGGTCGACCTCCAAGGCCATGCGCGCGACCTGATCGCCGGCGGCGCCGAGGCCGAAGTCGTCGTCCAGGGACCAAACATCATTGCGGTACAAGACCGGAGGATTGCTATCGTTCATCGTTGCCGTTACTCCTTGTACGGATCAGCAAGGGGATATAGCAGGGAATATGGGGAAAGACCAGAATGTTGAATAAGTTAGACATATTACTGGCATTTTTCTTTAACCCATTGGTTCAAATAAGTTTCTTAGGGTGACTGTTCTTATGGACATCAGCCTGGGCTTCGTAGCTTCGTATCTCGGCTTGGTCATTAGGGGCTAAGTAACAGTTCAAAAACAACGTGAACGGGCTGTTCGTGGAAGAGCTGGAACCGCTGCGCTTGTTCCACCCTACCTGTCCAGGTTGTTTTTGCACCGTGACTAAGCATCTGATTGGTGTTTCTGCGCCCGCGGTTCAATGTGAACCGGCCGCAGACCGACGCGCGGTTCGACGATCAGCATTAAAGAAGCAGCCCTTTCAAGGTGCTGATACGTGTACGGTCGCAACAGCAATGATTTTGCGGTGTTTGCTTTCCGACAAGCTGGCAAGCGGCTGCGAATGCCTGCGAGCCCTTAACGCTAGGAGACTGATTCATAATGTTTTTTTACGCACCTTGAAAGGGCTGGATTAAAGGAGGAAAGCCGAGGAAAACCGGGACAGACCCTCAGGTATCCCCACGAATCGCCTCTAACAATCAGCGGGTTAGAGATTCGATCTCCACTGTGGCAGGCGTCTGAGACGTTGCGCTTCGGCAAGTCGCTGTTTCTGCTGTAGAAGTTCTGTGTATACCCAAGGGCAAACCCTGATATATCCCCAAAAAAACTTGATTTTTTAATCGCTAAGAGCTGCATTCTACTAATTGATAAACGACCAAACCCGCGCTTGCGCCGCTGCGGCGACAGCGCCGCTGGAATCAGAACTGATCGAGCACGCCGAGCTGCGCGGACGCGAGTAAATGGCAGCATTCTGAGCAACGACAACTTCCAGGGTATCGACGGCTTCGAGGTTATTGCGTACTTCGTCATTGTTGATTGCTGATTTTATGATTGATAATTGATAAAGACAATTCGGTGTTCTAATCTGCAATGAATAAACATCAATCTGCAATGTTCGAATCATGACCGGCATCGCGTTCAGCAGTCTGTGCTATGAAGGAGCGCAAGGTCAGGTCGGCTGGCGAGGGTTGCAGTCAGAGGCTGACGATGCATTCAATGCCTTTCTGTGCAGCGAAGTCGAAGCTAGACTTCACGACACCGAAGGCGCGGACGATTTCGAGGCCCATCTGCGAGGCTTGGCCAACACAGGTTTCAAGCGCGACAGCCTGGGTGCCATTCTTGCGGCCGAGGTGCCGGAAGAGCGGGGCTGGGCGATCGGTGAAGCCATGGCGGAGGCGCATCTACAGCAGGCGCATAATGTCGTCTGGCCATGGAACATGGAGCGGGACAAACGTACCCCGAAGGCCAGCCTGCCAGGCGCCGATCTGGTCGGATTCCAAGTAGAAGGGGACGTGGTCCGGTTGGCCCTGGGAGAGGTCAAGACATCAAGTGACAAGAACACTCCGCCCAATGCCATGAGCGGGCGAAGTGGCATGAAACACCAGCTCGACGAGCTTGCACACAACCTGACGCTCATTGGGCAATTACTCAAATGGCTCCAGCCCAGGTGCCACAGTACGGAGCACGAAGCATCGTTTGACTCGGCGGTCGGGTTGCTATTGGAATCAGGGAATCGAGCGGTCGCGCTCTTTGGAGTCCTGATTCGTGACATTCAGCCGGACGAGCTTGATCTAAGCGCGCGCGCCAAGACGCTGGCCGGCTCCCTACAAGAGCCAACCCGCTACCAACTCATTGCGCTCTACTTGCCTTGCACCATCGCTGACTTGCCGGTGCGCATGTCGGGAGGCAAGCCATGAGCGGGCGGTTGCTCGATCTGATTGCCCCGACCAGAGCGGATGCCTTGCGGCAGGCCAGTCGGGCTCAGATCCATCGTGAACTGCTCGAGCGGTCCCTCGACGAAGACACGCAGCTCATTGCACGAGCCGCGGAAGCGTTGGAGCTTGCGGTTCTCGATTTGCTGTCGGCAGCAGACAACGACGATGAGCAAGCGCAACGGGATCTCCGGCTGTGTGCTGCCGACGCCTTCCGATTGTTACGGGCGCTTCCTAGACCGACAGATTCGGTGGAGGCAGCAGCTTTTTTGCTGCGCGGCGGTGCGCTCGCCGTCTTGGGCGACAAAGGCGCGGACGCCGCCCGTTGGCTCAGCGAGGAGCCGTGGCCGGAGCTTGCGCCGGAAACCGCCGATTGGCGTACCCAGACCTGGTCGACCATCTTGGACGTCTGGCTCCGTCTGATTCGCAAGCGGGGATGGACGGATCGGGATGCGGTGCTCGAAGGCGTGGCCCGACTGCGTGACGCCCAGACCGAATTCGAGCAGCAGTATCTCGAAGGCCAAGATCCCGCAATGGCCAAGGCCGCCGCGCTGGAGCTGATCGGCCTGTACCACCTGGCGAAGGCCGCAGAGATCCTTGCCCTCTACATCACCGACGGCGTGGTGGACGGCAAGTACCAGATCCAACAGCTGCTGGAGACCCACTTCGACCGGGTCCTCACGATCTGCCAGCACGCTCAGATGCTTGATCTGGAACCGCTCAGTCGGCTCCTGGCTGCGTCAGCCGAGCAAATGGCCGAGAACTCGATCTGGACTGTCACCCGGGCCGTCAACTCTCGGGTCACCCAGTTTGTTCGAACCCTGGTTGATCGTGGGCGAGGCGACCGAGCCATTTTCGACGTGCTGCCGCCCCAGCGCCGAACGCTCGCAGAGAGGGGGTTGCTTGGTTCCAGCAGGCGTGCGGTCGTCGTCAGCCTGCCCACTTCGAGCGGCAAGACCCTGATTGCCCAGTTCCGCATCCTCCAAGCACTGAACCAGTTCGAGATGGAGCGCGGCTGGGTTGCCTATCTGGCCCCGACCCGGACCCTGGTCAACCAGATTGCCCGGCGCCTGCGCAAGGAGTTCGAGCCGCTCGACATCGTCGTAGAGCAAGTCAGCCCCGCCATCGAGGTCGACAACATCGAGGCCGAGCTACTCCGGCAGAGCGACCCCTCGGCGGCATTCCGAGTGCTCGTCACCACGCCGGAGAAGCTGGACCTGATGCTCCGGCAGGGCTGGGAGGCCGAGATCGATCGTCCCCTGACGCTCGTCGTCGTCGATGAGGCCCACAACCTGAGCCATTTCAATCGCGGCCTCAAGCTCGAGCTGCTGCTCGCGACCATCAACAGCGAGTGCCAACGTGCCCAGTTCCTGTTGCTCACCCCCTTCATCAGCAACGCGCGGGAGGTTGCCCGCTGGCTCGGCGGGGCCAATTCCGAGGACGTCAGCCTTGCCTTGGATTGGCAGCCGAATGATCGCGTCATCGGCATCGTCGAACCAGAGAAAGGCGAGCGGATCAATGGACGAAGCTATAACTACAGCCTGCGCATGAAGACTCAACACACCACGCGCCAGACATTGACCGTAGACGAGCTGCTGCGATTCCCAAAGTCCGACCAGATAGCAGCCACCTTCAGCAAGGTCAGCGATCAGGGCACGCTCGCCGCCGTAACCGCGCAACAGATGCAGCGCCGGGGTCCTGTCATCGTCATGCACCAACGTCCCGATTGGGTCTGGTCATTGGCGGACAAGCTCCGCATCGACGCCAACAGGCGCCAAGCAATGAGCGAACGGATCGGGCTCGTCCTTGCGTTTCTGGATCTGGAGATGGGGACGGACTTTCCCCTGCAGGATCTCCTGGCCCACGGCATCGGCATCCATCACGCGGGACTTTCTGAAGATGTGTGTGCACTCATGGAGTGGCTATTCGAGGAGGACGAGCTGAGCTTCCTAGTGGCCACCACGACCATCGCACAAGGCGTAAACTTTCCGGTGACCGGCGTCGTACTGGCCTCACATCAGTACCCCTATGGAATGGATATGCCGCCCGAGGACTTCTGGAACATCGCGGGACGGGCTGGACGGATCGGGCAAGGCTCTCTGGGTGTCGTCGCTTTGGTTGCAGCCAATCAAGCGAAAGCGGACCGGCTGCGCATCTTCATTAATCGCCAAACCGGCGATCTCAACTCGGCGCTGATCGCGCTCGCCACTGATGCCGCCGACCAGCTCGGCGATCTCAGGGGAATCGTTTACAGCCATCCGAAATGGTCTGCCTTCGTCCAGTATCTTGCACACACCTACCGGCAGATGGGGCAGCCAGAAGGGTTTGCCGACGAGATCGAGCAGATTCTGCGCGGCACCTTCGGATTCGATCGCTTGCGAGCCCAGCATGTTGGCCTTGCGAGCCGGCTGTTGGACGGGGTGCATGCTTACTCCGCCTATCTCGGGGAGCCCGGGCAGCCGCTGAAACTAGTCGACAGCACTGGATTTTCTCTGCAAACCGTCAAAACGGTTCTGAAAGCCGCACGCGAATGTAATGTCTCCGCCGATTCCTGGGACAAGGACAGGCTGTTCAGCAAACAGGACAACGAGCTCCAAAACATGATGGGCGTCCTACTGCGGGTTCCCGAGCTGCGAGAGAACCTGAAGGCGGCGACTGGAGGGGGCGACGGCGATGGCGACAAGTTGGCCATGATTGTCAAGGACTGGGTTAATGGAGCGACACTGCCGCAGATCGCCGAAACCTGGTTCAAGACCGGAGACGACGATCTCACCGCGGCGCTGACCAACTGCGGACAGAACCTGTTCGGCAAGCTGACGCAATCGGCAGCCTGGGGTTTGGGAGCCTTGCTCTCCATCACTGGCTGCGACTTGCCCGAGAAGCAGCTGAATGCGCTGAGCAATCTTCCGTCACGAGTGTTCTACGGCGTTGGCAGCGATGATGCCGTTGCCTTACGTCTGCTTGGGGTTCCGCGCTCTGCCGCCCCCCGGCTGGCGGACAGTATGGGCAACATCGCCATTAAGCCACTAGCACAGGTTCGCACCCGGCTACGCGGCCTGGATCAAGGTGCCTGGCAGGAAGCTCTCGGCCAACGCGAAGGCGATGTCTACCGCAAGGTTTGGCGTGTGTTAGAGGGATTGGATTGATTATTGATTTGACGTTGATGAGGTCATTAACGTTCCAGTTGGGTGCTGCCTGCGTAGAATGTTCAGCTGTTCAACTAGAATGAAGTTTGATTCATGTTCTTTGAAGGCAGCGCCCAGTAGACATCCGCCCAGTAGACATCCGCCCAGTAGACATCCGCCCAGTAACCATCAGGTTTCTCACGCCCTGATATCATGTCTTCTCGATCCCAATCCCAATCCCGATCAAATCGCGTTGGGCGGGTTGCACCCTGGGATATCTTCAGTTAATTTGCCGAGAAGATAGTGGCCTACAGCCTTGCTCCCGGGAAAGGTGCGGCGCTCGCGTCCGCTCCGCTGGCATCATTTGCCGGGTCGCCCTAAGCTGGCTCCCACGGCTGGTAGCGGTTCATGAATAACCTATACAACGCTATCCAGACATCGGCGGAGTGCAATCGGGGTCGGGGTTGCTATCGGAATCGGAATCGAGAGAGAAAACGCCCTATGCCATTCGGTCATGAGAAGCTCGACGTAGAGCGTGCGGCCATCGAGTCTGTCGGCTGGGCCATAGCGCGACTGCGAGCATGTAAAAGGGCAGCGTAACCCGAAGGATCAACGCCTGTGTGCATCGTAGGTGCGCATCGCAGGCCATCGCGCTGAACATGGCCGAAGGTAACGGCAAAGCGACGAGCGGGGATCGACGCCGGTCGTTTGAAAGCGTACGAGGCTCGGCGCTGGAGTGCGCTGCGATTCAGGACGTGCTCGCTGGTGTGCGAAGCGTTGTGCGCAGACGACAACAGCAAGCAAAGGGCACTGCTCGATCGTCCTGTGGCCACGCTCACGAAGCTCGGACAGGGTGGCTACGCGCTCAGCGAGGAGCTTGGTGGATGGGTTGGTCGGTTCGATACCGACGCCGATAGCGGTACCGAATGAGTCGGCAAGCAACACCCAAGCCAAAAACCTGTTTAGCTTGTTTCTGCACCATCACCTGGTCAAGGTCGGCTTGCGGACAAGGCGCCTTGGCCCCTTTGAGCACGCTGGGTCTCTGCGGTGAATCCTTGCATTTTTTGCAGGCAGCACCCTCCCAATTCATCGCTAGCAGTGAAAAGCGCCAACGAAAATGACAAAATCGCCGGCAGCACTGGGATGCTGCTGCTGTGCTGCAATTGCCTCGTTGTGCGTTCTAGCCGATCAGACCCGCGCAAGCAAGCCTCGGCTGTTCTCCCGCCAGTGTGCCCTGGCGGCTGCCGCGGCGCGCCAGCTCGCGCTCGATGCCGTTCAATACAATCCATTTTTTCGAGCACCATTCCGGGGCGAGCAGGATATCGCGGCTGGCGGTGCCGGTGACCCGGTGGTAGACGATGTCGGCGGGTGTGCGTTCGATCAGGTCCGCGGCTATCCCGATATAAGAATCCAAGCTCAGGGGTTGGTAGCCGCCGCGACGCCATTGGTGGGCCAACGAGGTGTGCTGGACGACATGCAGCGGGTGCAATTTCAGCCCGTCGGTCCCGAGATCAAGCACTCGCTCCAGGCTGCCAAGCGCTGCATCGCGACCCTCGCCTGGCAGGCCGATGATCAGATGCGTGCAGACCGGTAACCCGCGCAGCCGTGCGGCGCGCACGGCTCGACGGTAGTCGCTGAAGTGATGGCCGCGGTTGACCCGATCCAGCGTGTGGTCGAAGGCCGATTGCAGGCCCAGCTCGAGCCAAATTTCGTAGCCCTCGGCGCGCAATCCGGCGAGCAGATCCAGCACCGCATCCGGCACACAGTCTGGGCGGGTACCGACGGACAAGCCGATCACGTCCGGCTCCGTCAGTGCCTGTCTGTACAATGCGCCAAGACGCTGCACATCATCGTAGGTATTGGTGTAGGCCTGGAAATAGGCCAGAAACCGCCGAGCCCCGGTGCGTTTGAGCACCACCGCCCGGCCCGCCGCGATCTGCTCCGCCAGCGATGGCGCGCCGGTCGCGCCGGGGCTGAAGGACACATTGTTGCAGAATGTGCAGCCACCTCGCCCCTTGCTGCCGTCACGATTCGGGCAGGTGAAGCCGGCATGCAATGCCAGTTTATGTACCCGCGCGCCATAACGGTGCAGCAGGTCGGTGCCAAAGGTATTGACCAGATCAGACAGCGCCATGTCGTCAGCAATCTGTAATGAGTGAGATGTGAATGTGCAAAATGGGTGAATGACAGATCAGGGTGTTGATGCGATTCGAGCCATATACCAAGTTCCCACAGCAGGTGCTGCTTCACATTGATGGCAGTCAACCTACCCCGAGTTCCGCGGCGGGCTGGGGCAATCATTGATAAAGTGCGACTGGAAATGCGCGTGTCGCAAACAGTGCTGTCAGGAGAATCGACTATGCTTGGATTTCATCGTTGCCAGATGCTTGTTACCGGCACATTGTTTCTATTTATCGGGCACGGTTTCGGCACTGCGAGTGCTGCGTCTCCCTCGTTCGCCTGCGACCAGGTGGAGGCTGGCAGCGTGGAGCAGTTGATTTGTCAGGACGAAGGCCTGTCCGCCCTGGATCGGCAACTCGCCGAGGTGTATACGGCGGCACTGAAGAAAGCCAGCAATGAGCACCCACCGATGCTGAAAGCGCGGCAACGCGGCTGGATCAAGGGCCGTGACGAATGCTGGAAAAGCGACGATCAGCAGGGCTGCGTGCAGGATCTGTATCAACGGCGCATCGCCGAGTTGCAGGCCAGATACCGACTTGTTCCCAGCACTGGCCCAGTGTTCTATGCCTGCGACAATCATCCTGCCAATGCGATCGTTGTGACTTTTTTCGCTAGCCAACCGCCGGTGCTGATCGCCGAGCGCGGCGACCAGTCCTCGTTAATGTATCGACAACCAAGCGCCAGCGGGGCCAAATACCAGGGGCGCAATGAGTCTTTTTGGGAACATCAGGGGCAAGCCATGGTCACCTGGGGCTCTGCTGGCGCGGAGATGCATTGTATCGAAAAGCAATGAGCGCCCAATTCGAGAGCGCCGAGTTCGCCTCTCGGGTAAAGGATGGAAAATAATCAATACCATTTCAGGGCCATTTTGACGCAGCGAAACCCGACCTCGAGGCTATCGGGATCGGGATCGAAATCAAAAAGACATGCTATCGGGGCATGCGAAACTCGAGGTTTACTGGGTGCTGCCTGCAAGGAATATAGCGAATCAAACGTCATGCTGGGTGACTTCATCCTGGGATGAATAGGCGAACATTCTACGCAGGCAGCACCCGAGCCGCATGCACATCGCTGTTGCCAAGGAAGATGTGCTGTTTGAGCGCGACAGGTTCTGCAGAGCGCGCTGGGCGGGCTGCATCCAATCCAGGTCGAAGTCGCGGTCGCAATGCAATTGTCCCAATGAACGCCTTGGCCATTCGTTCGGCCATTGTTCGATACTCGCGCCCAACATGACCAGCACCCAAGTGTTCAGGTCTCGAGAGTTAATCCACCTACTGCCGGAATTCGCTTCTATGCACAGTACCCTTGACACCATAGCATTGACCAGCGTCGAGCCGATTCAGGTGATCGACATCACCGCCCGGGTGCGCGAGCGCCTGGCGGCCAACGGCCTGCGCGCTGGCCTGCTGACGCTGATCTCCCGCCATACCACGGCGCGGGTAAATTTGAACGAGAACGAAGCCCAGTTGCACCGGGACATGGTCAGCTTTTTGAAGCGACTGGTGCCGCGGGATGGCGATTATCGGCATAACTTGGCCCCGGTCGATGATCGCGATAACGCCCACGCGCATTTGCTGGGGCTGTTTATGAATGCCTCCGAGAGCATTCCGGTGGTGGAGGGCGAGTTGCTGTTGGGTGGTTGGCAATCGATTTTTTTCATCGAGTTGGATGGACCGCGGGAACATCGCGAGGTCACGCTGCAGTTCCTGGGCAAAGGTGTGGAGGGTTAGATCATGCGGCAGCAGGATATTTCAGGTTTTTTCGCCCGGGCGTCGGAATTGGACCCCGAGGATTATTTGCTTCTGGACTATTACTTCGAGTGCAGCGGTGATCCCAAGATCGCCGCCGCGCATCTGTGCAGCGAACAATCCACGGCACAATGGAAGCGCGTGGATGTGGACGAGGACTACCGGCCGCGCTTCGCCGCCAAGGTGATCGATCTGGAAGTGGAGACGGAGTTGTCCAGCACCAGCTATTTGCTCGACCCGCCGGTGGCCGGACCGGTCAGCGCTTGCCGGGTACGCATAGCGCATCCGCATCGGAATTTCGGTCCGCGGCTACCGAATCTGATCAGCGCGGTGCTTGGGGAGGGTGCGTATTTCGCGCCGGACATTCCGCTGGTGAAATTGCTCGACATCGAATTCCCGGCGTCTTTTCTGGCTGCCTTCCAGGGTCCAGGCTTCGGCATTGACGGATTACGGAAGCGCTGGGGTATTCATGGCCGGCCGTTCTTTTTTGGCGTGATCAAGCCCAACATCGGGTTGCCGCCGGAGCCCTTTGCCGAGCTCGCCCATCAGGCCTGGCTCGGTGGACTGGATATCGCAAAGGACGATGAGATGCTGGCAGATCCGGACTGGTCGCCGTTGAGGCAGCGCTCGGCATTGCTGGGCGAAGCCCGCGCTCGCGCGGAGCAGGCAACCGGCGTCCCCAAGGTCTATCTGGCGAATATCACCGATGAGGTCGATCGGTTGTTGGAACTGCACGATATCGCGGTGGGTAACGGTGCCAATGCGGTCATGGTGAATGCATTACCGGTGGGCTTGAGTGCCGTACGCATGCTGCGTCGACATGCCAAGGTACCGTTGATTGCACACTTTCCGTTCATTGCCGCTGTAAGCCGACTGCCGAATTTCGGTGTACACACGCGCGTGCTGACCCGACTGCAACGTTTGGCGGGGTTCGATGTCATCATCATGCCAGGCTTTGGCAGCCGCATGCGCGTCACGGAGGCCGAGGTGCTGGAGAATGTTGCCGCTTGTGTCGATCCCATGGGTCCCATCAAGCCGGCGTTGCCAGTGCCCGGTGGCAGTGATTCGGCCGCGACCCTGGAGCGGGTGTATCAGAACATCGGGAATGTCGACTTTGGCTTTGTACCTGGCCGAGGTGTGTTCGGCCATGCGATGGGACCGCGCGGCGGTGCTGCCAGCCTGCGACAGGCCTGGGAAGCAATTGCGGCGGGCGTGGATGTGAACGAATACGCCCGGGAGCGACCAGAGTTGGCGGCGGCGATGGAGCAGTTTGGTCGGACAGGTTGAGGGCAAGGACAGGGAAGGAACTGTTTTTCGACCGCACGGACGCCATCCTTGGCGTCGTCTGCATCAGCCGTGCTCGTTGAGCCAGTTGCCGATGGCGGGCGTGACTTCTTTTTGCGCTTTGCCGCTGACATAAATACCGATATGGCCACCGGGAAAGGCCAATTCGGTGTAATCATTGCTCGCGATCAAGCCGCTCATGGCCTTGGACGAATCGGGCGGCACCAGATGGTCCTGCAATGCAAAGATGTTCAGCACTGGGCAGGTGATTTGCTTCAGATCGACCGGCTCATTCCCCACCGTGATGCCGCCGTTGATGAAACCGTTGTTTTGGAAGAAGCCCTTGGCGAATTCGCGGAAGGTCTCGCCGGCCTGGTCTGGACTGTCGAAGATCCATTTTTCCATGCGCAGGAAATTTTTGATCTTCTTGGGATCATCCAGCAAGTCGACCATGTTGATGTATTTCTGGCCGGCGAGGCTGAATGGCTTTAATGACAAGAAGGTCCAGTTCAGCATTTCACCTGGCATGTTACCGATGGTGTCCACGGCTAAATCGACGTCGATGTGCCGCACCCAGGAGGCCAGCAGATTGCCGGGAGTGTGGAAATCCACCGGCGTGACCATGGTCACGAGATTGCGTACCTTCTCTGGATGCAGAGCCGTGTACATCAGGCTGAACACGCCACCCTGGCAGATGCCCAGGATATTGATTTTGTCCATGCCGTGAGTTTGGCACAGATAGTCGACGCAGCCGTCGATGTAGCCATTGATGTAGTCATCCAATGTCAGCGCACAGTCGGCTTCATCCGGATAGCCCCAGTCGATCAGGTAAACGTCCTGTCCGGTTTCGAGCAAGCCTTTGATGGTTGAGCGATCTTCCTGAATATCGGTCATGTAGGGGCGGTTGACCAATGCATAGATCACCAGCAACGGCACTGGCTGGCGTTCCACGTCGGGCGGGCTCTGGTAACGGTACAGAACCAGCTTGTCATCGCTGTAGACAATATCTTTTGGCGAAACGCCGGTGTCGATTTCACCAGCGTCAAGCAGGTTCTGCATACCCTGACTCAGCTTGCGGCTGTAGTCGAGCATTTCCTCGCTGAGTTTGTCGGGGCGGATTTCGATGGGGAACACGTCGATGTCCTCTTGATGGTATTGATTGGGATTGGTAATAGGCTGTCAGCGCCAGGGCATCATGCTGGATGCGCCATTTTGAGCACCCATTCCGAAGTGGCATTCCGGAGTGGCATTGCGGTGTGCCGGCCGGCTTGGCCTGGGGCCGAGCCCGCTCGTGGCGCCACCCCGGGGTTTATTGCTTGGGAGCCGCTTTGGGCGCCGCCTTAGCGGCTGTTTTCTTGCTTGCAGCCGTTTTTTTCGACGCCGCCGGCGGTGCGCTGCGCGGCAGGGAATCGCCGCTGGGTAGACTGGCAATACGCCGTTTGATGGTGTCGAGTTCGCGTCTCAATTGCCTGTTTTCGCGACGTGTTTGCTGCAATCGTTCCTGCAATGTGCGCAATTCCCTGCGTGTGGGCATGTTCATGGCGCCCAGATTCTCGTCCACCATGATGGACATGCGTTTTTTCACCGCCATTTGTGTGTTGACCAGGCGGCCGTAGATACGCGCATAGTCTTCGGTTGCGACCTGCTCGCCGTAGATGTCCTCGCAGCACATGACCCAGGTGTCGAACAATGCGCGGGCAGAATCGATGCTTTTGCCGCTTTGCGCCAATTTCTGCATCTCATCGCGCATGCGTTCGACGGATTTGACCCCGAGTGTGCTGAAAAAGCCCATGTACTCCTGCATTGCCTGCTGGAACTCCATGACCGCACGGGCGAGTTCCTGGTACTGGGCCTGTTCTTCGCGAGTGTAACCAAGCCCGGGCGCCGACAGAACCCGATTCATGCTGTCTTTGACCTGATCGTTGGGCATGTTGCGCAACATGTCGCCGGGCATCATCGGTGTTATTGCGGACATCATGCGTTGCCAGGTATCCATTGGCATTTCCCAGAAGCCGAACATCCGCCGCAGGCTGTCGTTGTCGCCTTTGATGCCGCCAGCGAAGGCTTTTTGCAGTTCGTCGAAGGTCTTGTTCAGCATTTGCCAGCCGTCACCGGCCGCTCCCGCGTCGGACATGCTCTTGGGAAGACCCTGTGTAAAGCGCCCCACCGTGTCAAAGTAAGCCTTGCCCTGCTCCAGCAGGCGGTCCATGAAAATCTGCGCCGGAAACATCTTCGCTTGGTCCGATGCACCCGGTGACAAAGCCTGCCACCATTGGTTC
Source organism: Thiohalocapsa sp. PB-PSB1 (assembly GCA_016745215.1). Classification (GTDB taxonomy): domain Bacteria; phylum Pseudomonadota; class Gammaproteobacteria; order Chromatiales; family Chromatiaceae; genus Thiohalocapsa. The sequence continues at coordinate 5,798,413 of CP050890.1, read as the reverse complement.
ATGGCCGGACCCAAGGGGTTGTTACCCAAGGGGTTGTTTAGGGCCGAGGCCCAGGGAGTGGAGTTCCAGGGCGCAGCCATCGGGGCGTTCATGTTCATGGCCTGGCGCCCCATCTCGGCGAGGCCTTGCCAATAACTTTGTTGGAGTTTCAGCCAGTCGTCGTTAAAGAATGTGTTGTCGCTCATCGGTTTGTCGCAGAAGTCGCGCTCCTAAAGTAGTGTTGCCAAAAACCTAGCATGGAAATTTGTGCACTGCAACAAAAGGGCTTAGACTGCACTCTGTCCGCGCACAAACGAGCTGAGCATACAGGTCTGTCGAAGCCGAACACAATGGGCAATCGGGCGCATGTGCACGCAAGCCGTGCGTTTCGCGGATCCTTATGTCAGCAGGAGATCGCCATGAGCGAGAACTTGATCACCGCCACCCGAATCACCGCCACCAGCAGCCGCTTGCTGCCTACCCCCACGCGCCCCGCTGTGCGCCCTACCGTGCATCTGGCCTGCAGCCGTGCAGTGCTTTGCAACATCGGGTGCTAGACACCACGCAACACAATCGCGTGTGAAGCTGTAGACAAGCGGGGGAGCTGGACCGCGCTCGTCTGCTTCTTGCGCTGCCTGTCTGGATGCCATCCATGTCCAAACAACGCATTATCAAGAAGTATCCCAACCGTCGTCTGTATGACACTGAAATCAGTCGCTACATCACGTTGATGGATGTGCGCGAATTAGTCATGAAAGCCGTGCCATTCCGGGTGGTGGACACGGTCAACGACGAGGATCTAACCCGGACCATCTTGCTGCAGATCATGCTGGAGGAGGAAAGCGGTGGCGAACCGCTGTTCTCCGCCGCAATGTTGTCTCAGATCATTCGCTTCTATGGCGGCACCCTGCATGGCGTGTTCGCCCATTATATGAAACACTCGTTGGATTCATTTGCGGAACATCAAAAGCAACTGGTTGAAACCTGGGGTGAAGTTCCGCTCGATGCCCTTGGGCGGGTGACCCAGCGCAACCTCGAGATTTTGGCCGACGCGCACAAAAACTTCATGCGTGCGATGGGCTTCAAGCTCAGCGATGGCGACTCGACGACAGCAGAAATCGTTCCGAGCAATGAGCAGCCAGCAAGCGATCAGCCTGGCAAAGACGAGCCTGGTTGAGTTGGCACCTGTCTCGTCCGCGCTGGTGTCCGCACTGTAGAAATCTCGTCTACTGTTGGCTGGTTCGCATGCGATCCGCCAAATACTGCTTTGCCGCCGCGGCATCGCGGGCGATCTGCTGTTTCAGGGCATCGAAGGACTCGAACCGCTGTTCTTCGCGAAGCTTGAGCTGGAACTCTACCTCCAGATGCGCACCGTAGATCTCGCGTTCGAAGTCGAACAGATGGACCTCCAGGCGCGGCTCGGTCCCCCCCAGGGTCGGCCGGCTGCCGACGTTTGCCACCGCCGGCAGCGGTTGTTCGCCAAGACCATGCACAAGCACGGCATGCACACCGGTCAGAGGACTCACGCGCCGATGCAAATGGATATTTGCGGTCGGGAAGCCGATGGTACGCCCGCGCTTGTCGCCGTGTGCGACGCGGCCCCGGATGCTGTAGGGCCTGCCTAGCAGACGGCGCGCCTGTTCCAGGTCGCCGCGGGCGATCGCCTCGCGAATGCGGGTGCTGCTGATCCGTTCGTCGCTTTGCTTGACGGTGTGCAAGTTCTCCACCGCGAAGTTCTGCTCGACACCGATGCGGCTCAGCAGCTGGAAGTCGCCGCTACGCTGGTGACCAAAGCGAAAGTCGTCCCCCACCAGCAGAAAACGCACCCCAAGCCCCTGCACCAGCAAGCGATCGGCAAAGCCGCGCGCGTCCATACCCGCCAGTCGTGCTCCGAATTTCAACAGCATGATCCGCTCAATGCCGGTACAGGCGATCGCGGCGATTTTTTCGCGTAACCGGGTGAGCCTTGCGGGTGCAGCGTCCGGGATGAAATATTCCATCGGTTGCGGCTCGAAAGTAATCACCGTGGCTGGCAGCCCAAGCGCTTGACCGCGCTCTTTCAGGCGCGCAAATACTGCGCGATGCCCCAGGTGTACTCCGTCGAAATTGCCGATGGTGGCCACACAGCCACGGTCCCGATCGCGCAGATTGTGCAGGCCTCGAATCAGCCTCATGATGGTTCGACTTCGAGCAAAAACCCAACAGTATAGAACGCATCAGCCATTGAACAAAGCGAACGCTACGTTGCCCCTGGAGTTTTCGACGCTCGTTGAGGCGATGGACGGAAATCGCCTAAATGCCGACCTTCAACCTTTGACCGGGCCGAATGGTCGAATCGCCGGGGCGCATCTTGTTCAACCGCCGCAACTCGGTCACTGAAATACCGTTGCTCAATGCAACGCGATACAGCGTTTCCTCCGGCTGTACGACATGATAGCGCGTGGCCGATGCTTTGGGTTTTGGCTTGGCAGCGGATCTGTCTTCGGCGGCCGGTTTTTCGGACTTGGCCAATGTCAGGTGCGCCTTGGGCTCGGTCTTTGCGATGACCACTGGTTTTGGCATCGGCGGTGGCTGGCTCGCGACCCGCTGCAGCGATCCGCCCGGCAGCCATACGGTGGAACCGGCGGGCAGGCTTTTGTCGCCGGCGCGCACGTGCTGGTTCCAATGCAGATTCAGCCCGCTCAGCCGTGCGGTCGAGGTGCCATAATGACGGGCGATGTGGCTGGCTGGCAACGGGTATCGCAACACCAGCCGATCGTGGTTCCAAGGCTGCTCATATTGCACTCCCTCGGGGAAATAGCGCTCGGGATTGCTCGCCACCTCGCGCGCGGCAACGAATTCGGAATAAAAATTGCGCGATGCAAAACCGAATGCTCGGCCGTTATAACGGGTCGCAATGCGACCGATATCGTCGCCATAGATTGCCTTGGCCTTTGCCATACCGCCCTGGCCATGATTATAAGAAGTGATGGCCAATGGCCAACTGCCGAGTTTGCGGTACGCCTGCGACAGATAGCGGGCAGCGCCGTCGGCGGCCAGGATCGGGTCGAAACGCTCGTCGACGGCGCTGTTCAGCGTCATGTATTGGCGCGCTGTTGCCGGCATGAACTGCCAGACACCGCCGGCACCGACCTTGGAGCGGGCATGCGTTTGAAAGGACGATTCGACATGCGGTAAATAGGCAAGATCCTCAGGGACGCCGTTGCGGCGCATGATGTCGCGAAAGACGGCATCGTAGCGTCCGCTGATCTCGATACCGGCACGGAAGCGCTCACGGAGCCCGCGCTGGCCGCGCACACGCTGTTCGGCGCCGATCAGGGCCGCTCGTCCGCCAGCTCGGTCGAACTTGGCCAGCAATTGTTTCTGGTCGGAGCTCAATGGCCTGCCTTCCGCCAAATTGCGCTCGAGCACCTTCAAGCGCGCCGCATAGTCATCGGTACGCATGTTCACCCAGGCACGCTGGCGCTTGCTGTAGGCACCATTGCCCACCGGTCCTGGCAATTCGGCCACCTCGTAGATCACGCCAAGGTGTTTATTGTCGTGAAACGCAACCTGTCCGCGGCCCCAAATACCGTAGACATGGCGCCAGAAATCAACATTGTCGCGCAATTCCGGAGGCACTGGGAAGGTGCTGGAGGAAGCCCAGGTTGGTTGCTCGGACAGATCGGCCTTTTTGCCACCGCCGCCAGCACAGCCGACGAGCAAGAGTAAGCCCAGAATGGCGAGTGTCGGGGCAACCAGGCGTGAAAAGAGTAGGGGGGGCTGCATTATGTTGACATCCTCGTTGAATGGAATGACCGCGTGGCGGGTCTGAGTATGATATGCCAGTTACAATCTTTACCAAAAACCAAAGCTTAAGGCAATTACCAGAAAACAAGGGTTAAGTTATTGCGCCGCCGGATCAGGCGCTTGACGGTCAGCCGAGTCTGTCGTTGCAACCGATACGACGGGTCATTCCGCCAGACATGACCTGCCGACGTTCACTCGCGCCAATTGTTGAGGATTGCCATACAGATTTGGTTCATCTCACGGGCGCGCTCGACACTACCAGCCTCGGTGTAGGCACGCAATTCCGGCGCATTACCGGATGGGCGCAGATGCGCGATTTCGCCGCTGTCGAAGGTGATACGCAGACCGTCGGTACGGTCGACCGTTGCCACCGGGCCGAACTCTGTACTAAACACGGCGTCCAGGGCGCGCCGGTCAGCGGCCTCATCGCCACTCGCAAATTCGGCCAAGCGCCGTTTGCTGAGTTCGGTCGGAAAGGCCTTGACGCGGTCGCTCGCGGTGAAACGCGGCGGCAATTCCCCAGAGAAACGCGAGATGCTTTTGCCGGTGGCGTTGGCGGCAGCGAGAATGGCTACCGCGACAATCAGCGCGTCGCGGGTTGGTAATGCGGGCAGCCGCCTGCCGTCGCGGATGATGTCGCTGTTCGTCAGAAAACCGCCATTGGCCTCGTAGCCGACCACGGGTGCGATGCCGCGGGCACTGAGCTCCTGCATCGCGGCAATCACGTACGGCGAGCCGATGCGGGTGCGGACCACATCGGCAAACCAGCCACTGCTTTCCAGGGCGGTGTTGGAACTGACCGGGGTGACTACCGCCGCGGCGCCCAGGGCGCGAGCGCAGAGGATGCCCGCGATGTCGCCGCGCAACCATGTGCCCTGCTCATCGCCGACCAGCGGTCGGTCGCCATCGCCGTCGGTAGACACCAGCGCGTGGAAGCGACCGCCCGCAGCCCACTGACGCGCCAGGGCGACATCTTCGGCGCGAATGGCCTCGGTATCCACTGGGATAAAGGTCTCGGAAAAGCCCAGGCGCTCGACCTCGGCGCCGAGCCCGGTCAATACTTCGTGCAATGCCGCGCGAGCCACAGAAGAGTGTTCGTATAAACCGATGCGCATGCCGGCCAGGCAATCTGCCGGGAAAAAATGCAGAAAGCTTGCAACATAGGCATCGTGAGCGTCCCGCTCTTCGGCAGGCAACCAGGAGGAGGATGGATGATCGTTGTCGCTGAAAGCGCCGTCAGCGTCGAACAACGCATCCGGCAATGGCACATCCTCGGCACGGATGCACGCTTCATCCTGCTTCAGGATCTCGCCGCTGGCCAAATTGAACTTGATGCCGTTGCGATCCTCGGGAATGTGGCTGCCGGTGACCATCATGGTCGGCATCGCCGTGGCGATCCCATATGCAGCCAGCGCCGGAGTTGGAATGCGCCCAAAGTTGCGCGGTACACAATCGGCTGCGCTGACGGCGCGAGCGCAGGCTGTCATGATGCGTTCGCTGCTGGCGCGAAAATCACCGCCGATGCCGACTGCCTCGCCGGCATGCAATGCACCTTTGCCGATCAGGTAACGGATAAACCCCAGCGCGTAGGCATAACAGACCCGATCGGTCATATCGAGCACGCGTCCACGCGCTCCGCTGGTTCCGAACTTGACTCCAGTTTCCGACATCAAATCGCCGATTCGCATGCTTCACCTCGTCGGTTCAGACCCGTGACTGTCCACGCCCAGCGCGCGGAGCGCGAGGGCGAGAGACATGCAGGCATAGTAGAAAGACAGCGCGGGCGATCTGACTTCAAGTTGGGTTGACCGGTGTCGTCGCCAGCGGATGCCTTAGTGTACCAATCCTGAACCTTCTGTAGGTCGCGCATCTGTGGCCATGCCGGATCTTGGGTCAAGCCGATACGAAACGCCCATTGCATTTCAGGTTCGATTTTTCCGTACCCGCCAACCGTGCTATGGTCGCGGCTGCGATCGGCCACGCTTGGTCAGCGCACTGGAACAAATCGCCGATCTGCAAAGCTGACCGATGAACATCACCGGATAATCTGGCCGGTGAAAACGACTTGTGCACTGGGCAACGCCGCTGGCTTGCCTGAATAGAAAACGACAACTGACAATGGAGCGACCCGATGATAGTCAAACATCGATTTTTTACCCTGACCTCCGCGGCAGCACTCAGCCTGGCGTTGGGCCAGGCCAGCGCGCAGACGGAAGCAGCGCCTGCAGCCGACAAGACGCCCGCACCGCCATCTCAGGTTGAATCCACCGCGACGCCGAATGCCGCCGCTGGCGGAGCGCAGACGCTGCGCGAGAAAATGCAACAACGCTATGCCGCGGCCATGGCCGAGCGCGAAAAACGCTACGAAGAAGCGCGCCAGCGGGCCGCCGAGATGGGTATGGAGATGCCTGAGACACCGGCTTGGACACCATATGGTCCGTACCCTTATGGCCCGTTCGGTAACATGCCGGACATGCCAGACATGCCGGATGCGATGGGCATGCCGGAAGGACTTCCCGCACCGCTGGCAACAATGACGCCGGAAGAACGCAAAGCGCTGCGTGAGCAGCGTTGGGAAGAGATGCGCGCCCGGGCCGCCGAGCAGGGCATGGAATTTCCTGAGACTCCACCTTGGGAGGCGGCCGAGCAACGTCGTCAGGAAATGTTGGAGCGTTACAATGAGTACAAGGCGATCATCGAGGCCATGACCGACGAACAAAAGGAAGCCATTTCCGCGTTATTTGGTCGCGCACGTACGACCATGTCACCGTACGGCATGCCTGGTTATGGCCGTTGTGGAGGCTGCCGCCAAAAAATGTATCCGCACATGCGCCGCGGCATGGGCATGATGCCGTACTATCCACCGCAGATGAAGCCAATGCCCTCTGAGCCGGCATCCGAAGACAGCCCGCCCGCGGCAAATCCCAACCAGCCGCCAGCGGCCGCTGAACCAGCCGGCTGATCGTCTGCAACGCATGTTTGGTTGAAATTGCCGGACTGCTATCTATCGGCGTCAGGCCACTAGGCCCTGCCGCCGGTAGATAGGCAGGGAGCACCGCAAGGACCCTAGATGATGAGCCGGGCAAAGTGCCTGCCCAGCCGGAGCTTCCCCAGTTCCGGCGATCCGAGGTCAGAATGGATCGATCATGGAGTGCTTCACAGGCTTTAGCATCCAGCAGTCAGTCAGAGCAAATCGATGCGTCATGCTCCAGCAACCAGCGTCACATCGCCTTTGGTCTGTCAGCAGCGCTGGACAAAAGCCGTCGGTCGGACATAATCCGGTGGTTGACCACGACAAAACCAAGATTCGGCCTTTGCTTGTGCATCCTAAGGAACAGCGTTGGTTTAGGCAGTATCGGGCGGCGTTAGGATGCTTGCCAACAAGATGAACGATGGACGGGCGCTTGCCGAACGTTGAGATGAGGAGGTAATATGAACCTGATTCGTAACCTGCTTGCCATCATTGGCCTGCTGGCCCTGGCTGTTGTCCTGGTCGGTGTCGTCACCATTGGCCCCCGATTGGCAGAATTCGATCCCAGCTTACCGAAAGTCTATGCGGGGTTTGCCCAAAAGCTGCTGCAAACCGGCGACCCCGGCGTCGCTATGATGTGGTCCGTTCCGGTGCAGGAAGGGCTCAGCACCGATGATGTCGTGGAATCATTGAAGAGCCTGGCCACATCCAGCAACCTGTTGTTCGTTGGCGAATCGCCGTTCTACAAACAGGTGCAGGCTATTACCGGCGAGGAATATCGTTATGTCAACTTTCTGTCCTTTTGCGATGCGCAGGTGGGCATGAGACTGCTCGAATACCGCAATCAGTACAGCGGCTTCATGCCCTGCCGCATCGCTTTGGTCGAGGACAACGATGGAAAACTCAATTTATATTCGATGAACCTGGACTTGATGATTCACGGCGGTCGCGCATTACCGACGGATTTGAAACAGGATGCAATCGGCGTGCGTGATAAATTGCGCGAGATCATGCTGGGAGCCGCTGCTGGCGAGTTCTGAGGCGATTGCCGGCGAGAAACCTACCAACTGGCGCCCGATTCGCGTTCGCCTTTGCGAAGCGGCAACCCGCCCGTAGCCGCTCTATGGGCGAGTTGCCGCAACGTCGATACCGGACGAGAAGACAAGCCAGGTGGTCTATTTATCGACAGCGACGAAGGGCGGGCAAGCGAAGCGCATCCCATCTAATCGGAACTGCACCTGTGCGCTGGCGGCAAGCAGGCCATGGATTACCATCGGCGCATCCGATAGGTTATTCACCTCGGGCAAGAGGTTGATGCCGATCAGGAACGCCATTGTTCAACCGTCGTCTCCAGTTCAATCAATAACAATCAATAACTATATGGATGTCCTTTAACACCTCTTTAACACCTTGTTTAACACCTTGTATGGATGTCCTTTAACACCTCTTTAACACCTTGTATGGGCGTCCATTAACACCTTTGTATGGGTATCCTTTAACACCTTAACTTTCAAACCTTTAATGGCTCACACAGAGCTTTCCCCCCCCCCCCCCCCCCGGGGGGGGGGGGGGCAGCGTGTCGATGCTATCGTGAATTGCGGGATGCGTTTCGCTTTCCCGCGCTACGGGCAACGTAGCAACGTAGAGCCTTGTTCATAACTCCGACCAACTGACGAGCGGGTGCTTGTGGCGTTTCCGTAAAACGTTGGTTATAAGGTTAAAATAGGCGCTCGAGGCCAACCCCAAGCCTTGGCTGAGCTTATGAACAAGGCCCAACGTAGCAACGTAGCAAATAGTCTAACTGAGCGCGCGGAATGCCAGGTGATATGTCTGACTCTGAACTTTTCCGAGTTCACTCAATTTTACATAAGTCATTGAAAATTTTGCCGAAAAATGGTCGGTGGCTGGACCCTTGGTTGACTGTAACTTAGGTGATTTTAATGCGTGTAGGCATAATCGGCATCGCTTGCCGTTTTCCAGGAGCCGACAACCCACGGGATTTTTGGAACAACCTTGTAGCAGGGGTCGACTCTATTCGCGAAATCCCGCCGGAACGCTGGGATACGCGGCGGTATTACTCGCCGAACATCGGTGAGGCAAATAAGGCTAATAGCAAATGGTGCGGATTGATCGAAGACATCGATCAATTCGATCAGCGCTTTTTCGGTATTTCGCCGCGCGAAGCCAAGAATATGGATCCACAACAGCGCATCGTGTTGGAAGAGACTTGGCATTGCATCGAAGACTCGGGAATTGCGTTGACGACACTACAGCAAGCCAAAACCGCAGTGTATGTTGGCGTCATGGGGAATGATTATCAGATCGCATCCTGCACTGCGACGATTCCGACAGACAGTTATGCGGCGTTGGGCAATTACCATAGCATCCTGGCTAATCGGATCTCCTATGCCTTCGGACTGAATGGCGCCAGCCAATCCATCAATACTGCATGCTCAGCCTCTCTGGTGGCCTTGCATCAAGCCAAAGCTGCACTGCGTGCGGGTGAAGCAGATTATGCAATCGTTGCCGGTGTCAATCTGAATATCCATCCCTGGAAGTACATCAGTTTCTCGAAATCAAGGATGCTGAGCCCTGACGGACATTGTAAGACGTTCGATAAGGACGCTGATGGTTACGTGCCCGGCGATGGGGTTGGGGTGCTGCTCCTGCAGCCGTTGGAGAACGCGCTGCAGGCAGAAAATCACGTCTACGGAGTTGTCCGGGGTTCTGCGGTAAACCATGTCGGCCGAGCACTTTCGATTACGGCTCCGCGGGTCGAGGCACAACGTGATGTGATTTTGGCTGCTTATGCGGATGGCGATCTGCAGCCGACCATGGTCAGCTATGTCGAAGCACACGGTACCGGCACCTCGCTCGGCGACCCCATCGAAATCGAGGCGCTGACCCGGGCGTTCCGAGCACACACGCAAGCCAATCACTTTTGCCATATCGGGTCGGTCAAGAGCAACATCGGCCATCTCGAGGCAGCCGCCGGAGTCGCCGGTGTCATCAAGGTGTTGCTGATGATGGAGCAGCGGCAGATTGTGCCGAGCCTGAATATTCGAACCCCAAACCCGGTGATCGATTTTGATGAATCGCCATTTATCCTGGCGAGGGAACTGCAACAGTGGAGCAGTGATGGACCACTCAGTGCCGGCGTCAGTTCGTTTGGGTTTGGCGGAGTCAATTCGCATGTCGTGATCGCGGCCTGTGACGAACAAACCCCTACAAGCAAGCATTTCAATACACCGCTTTTGCAGCCACCCTACGTTTTCGTCTTGTCTGCAAAGTCGGCGAGCGCTCTGCAAAGCACATTATCGCACTGGCACCAATTCATTCATGAGACGGACTTCCAGAACCGCGAATTGCGCGACATATGCGCCACTGTGGCGACGACACGAAGCGCGTTTTCTCATCGTTTTGGGGCATTGGTCAACAACCACCAGGAAATCGCCGAGTCGATACAGCAGGCCTGCTCCACAAGCTTGAACGATCGCCCATGGGAAATCCATTTCGATGCCTGGGGGGACAATCCGCAGCAGGTCGCAGATGATCCGCCTGCCAGACACAAAGCGGTTCTGGAGTCGCTGGGGGACAAGGCGCTGGTCGAACTTCTCCGTGTCTCCGGCGACGACGCTATGCCGTCGGCCTTCATTTGGACTTACGCATACCTGCAAGCCCTGCTGCGTCTGGGCTTCAAGCCCGTGTCTGTGAGTGGAGAAAAGGACGGCTTATGGCTAGCCCTGGTATGCAGTGGAATGCTCTGCATCGATGATGCGTTAGCTGTACTGAGCGGGAGTAGACCCATCGCGCAACTTGTCGTTCGCCGGCCGTGTTTGCCATTCCTCGATCCGGTTACCCAGCAGACACTTTTGCCATACCAGTTCGACGCGACCTATCTGGCTCTGTTGCTGGATGGCCTGAAAATAGATCAGGCCAACCTGATTCGCAATGTGGAACGAGCCAGATTGTTGCAGGAAAGCCAGTTTACATTCAAGAAGTACCTGGACGAATGGTCAGTGCTGCTGGCAAAGTTTGGCGAGCAAAGTCTCGATGACATGCTCGATACGCTCGTGCATACGGCGCAGGACGATAGCCAACAGAATAAAGCGCTGTTGATGTTGATTCTGGGAAGCGCTTCACAGCAACTGGACAAGAAATGGGATCTGACTTCCCGGCCCGATGTTCAGAGCGAAGCGTTCCAGGAGCTGTTGGACTTGATTCTGGATGGAGTCCTGCCGAAAGAGATGGTGATCGAGCTCTTCTCGATAAGTGGCGAAACGGACTTGGATGCAGCGGGGGCGATATTGAACGAGCGGCAGGGGCATATGAGTGCCGACAGGCCCTATCGTTTGATCGCTGAGTATAGTCGGGATTGCCCTGTGATCCCCGAGTTCGAGACATGGTTGGCAAGGGCACTGGACACGGAATGCCGGCTGCCGTCGCTGACATCTACCAATCGACTCGTGCTCAGTGATGCCGGGTCTGAGCAAGATGTGGTCGAACAGGTTGGGGTGCAACTGGTCCTGTCGCCTCGGGCGTATGTCCCTGAAAGTTTGTTGAAATTGTGGCTCCATGGTGTACCTGTGGAATGGCAACTGGTTTATCCGACAGGTGCTTTTCGTAAGCTGCCTCTGCCGACCTATCGCTTTGAGCGTTCGGCGTTTTGGATCGAGACCATGCAGCGCGATGAGGATCAGCAGGAAGCACGACAAACAACAGAATCGGAGCCGATCGAAGAGACGCAGAGTCACGCACTCTATCACCGGCTATTCTGGCGCGAACAACCCGAACCACTCATGGACGATCGATCTCGAGGACCAAGGGCGCTGATCTTTTCAGATCGGGAGGGAGTGGCAGAGGCACTTGCGCAACAGCATGTGCAGGCCGCCATCGTCAAGCCAGCATCGGCGTATGCCCGGGTAGGTAAAGATTCCTACAGGATCGATATTGTAAAGGAGCAGGACTATGCGCGTATCCTGGCTTTGGATGTCGAGGTTGTATATTACCTATGGGGCATCACTCGATACGAGATAGAGGACCTCGGTGCTTTTACAGCCTACCAAGAGCATGTCATTATGCCGATGTTCCGGCTTTGCCGGGTATTGGCTAGACACTCGAAGCCATTGCGGTTAGTGGTTGTTTCCCGACAATTACACCAGGTCTCGGGGAGCGAATCGACACTGTTTCCGTATGCGGCGCCGATGCTTGGAACGGCAAAGGTACTTGGGCGGGAAAACCCTCTAATCGACGTCCAGTGCATCGACATCCCGCTGAGCTGGACGCCTCGCGACATTGATCTGTTGGCTCGAGAAACCAGTTGCCCGCCATTCCACGAGATCGCCTATCGCCATGGTAAACGATTTATCAAGACGATTACGACGAGCTCCAGGCTCCCGGCGAGTGAAGAAGAACCCGTCGTATTCAAACCCGGAGGCGTCTATCTCATTGTGGGGGGACTGGGTGGCATTGGGTTCGCACTGAGCTGCTATCTGACCGAACACTATCGAGCGCGCCTGGTCTTGGTAGGCCGCAGCCTCCTGAATCGGGAGAAAGAGCAACAGATCGAAACCCTCCAGCAACTCGGTGGCGAGGTGCTATACGTCAATGGCGATGGATCGAAACTGGAGGATATGACGCGTGCCGTGCAAGCAGCCAAGGAGCGCTTTGGAGCACTCCACGGGTGTATTCACTCAGCCCTGGTGATGGCGAGTGGCCTGCTCGAGGATATGACCGAAGCCATTTTCCGCCAGGGTTTGGAACCAAAGTCCAAAGGGAGCTATGCGCTGCACCGAGCCACCCTCGGCGAGCATCTCGACTTTCTGCTGTTTTTTTCATCCTTTATCACATTCAGGGGTGATCAGGGAGTGGCGAACTATGCCGCGGGATGCGCATTTCAAGATGCATTCGCCCATTATCTGAGAACTGACTGCCGACGACCCGGGTTTGTCATCAATTGGGGCCATTGGGGAGAGATCGGGATCGCCGCGAATGCCAGGTTCAAGCAGATTATCGAAAAGCTCGATGTCGACACATTATCGACCCAGCAGGGGCTAGCTGGTCTAAGCGCTGTGCTGGCAGGTGAGGAAACTCAAGTGATGGTGGCCAGATTGGGTCAGACTTGGACTGCATCCTGCCCAGCAGATACAGTCATCAAACAGAGTACGAGCAAGCAGATCAACGCGCTTAGCCAGGAAAACAGCATGACAAGGCAACCACCGGGGACACCAAAACAGCAGCGCAAGCCAGATTTGACTCGCGAACAGGAACCCGATCGCCAGCGGCTATTGGACATGGTGGTCGGCATTGCCGCCGAGGCACTGAATGTCTCGGAACAGGATATCGGGTTGGACGAGCGCTTCTCAGAAATGGGAGTCGATTCGATACTGGGCGTAGAGTTGGTGAATAAGATCAATGAGCGCTTAGGCGAGCTGGTACTGAATCCGACCACGATTTTTGACTATCCAAACGTGGGACGGCTTGTCGACTACATTTTGGATCAGTCGCCGCGTGCTCTCGAGCACGCAATGCCGGAGACTGCGCAGGCACCGAAGTCAGCACCAAAGTCAGCACAAGAATCAGCACAGGAGTTCTGGAGCGAGGAGCGGTCCCAGGATACCCTGGAACCGACAACGCAAGCGCATGAGACCCGCTTGCGGAGAGAAGACGATATTGCCGTCATCGGTATGTCTGGACAATTTCCAGGGGCGAACAATGTCCTGGAGTTCTGGGAGATCATCGCTGCGGGTAAGAACAGCATATCGGAGGTTCCCGCAAGCCGTTGGAGTCTTGATGAGTACTATGATCCAGACTGGTCCGCACCAAACAAGACCTACTGCCGGCACGGCGGGTATTTAGCAGATATCGACAAGTTCGATCCGCTGTTTTTCAGTATTTCCCCCAAAGAAGCCGAGTTGATGGACCCGCAACAGAGGTTGTTCCTCGAACATAGCTGGAGGGCGATCGAGGACGCCGGCTATACGGCAAAAGGGTTGTCGGGACAGCGAGTCGATATTTACGTTGGAATCAAGCATTCCGAGTATTTTACAGATATCGTCCAAAGCCAATACGAGATGGACGCCCATGTCTTCCTGGGCAACGATGCCGCAATCCTGTCCGCTCGATTGGCCTATTTCATGGACTTGAATGGCCCGGCTCTGGCAATCGATACGGCCTGTTCTTCGTCGTTGGTTGCAATTCATCAGGCATGTCAGCAGCTCAGAACGGGGCAAGTGGACGTGGCCCTAGCGGGCGGTGTGATGGTCATGCCGACACCGCAAATACATATCATGGCATCCAAGGCCGGCATGCTCTCGCCCAGCGGCCAGTGCCGTACCTTCGATCGAGATGCGGATGGCTTTGTGCCTGCCGAGGGGGTCGGGGTATTGGTATTGAAACCCCTTGCAAAAGCCATCGAAGACAATGATCACATCTATGGTGTCGTCAAAGGCAGTGGTATCAATCAGGATGGTAAGACAAACGGTATCACTGCACCTAGTACTCTGTCCCAGAGTCGGTTGCTGCTTGATGTCTATGGACAAGCGGGAATCGATCCAACCACGATCGGCTACGTCGAGGCGCATGGGACGGGCACCAAATTGGGCGATCCGATCGAGGTCACGGCGCTGACACGGGCATATCAGGAGTACACGGATGCCACCCAGTATTGCGCGATCGGATCAGTCAAGGCCAATATTGGGCACACGCAATATGCGGCAGGTGTAGCCGGCGTAATCAAGGTGCTGTTGGCGTTCGAACGGCAGCAACTGCCGCCCGCAGTCAATTACCAGCACCCGAACGAACACATCGACTTCACAAAGACCCCATTCTATGTCAATACCAGGCTGAGATCCTGGGACTCGGTCGGTCAGCCGAGACGTGCGGCGGTGAGCTCTTTCGGTTTCAGCGGGACGAACGCACATTTGGTCATCGAGGAGTTTACGCGTCCTGGCCCGGTTGCGGAGGACTCGGCGCAACAGCCGTATCTATTCCTGTTATCGGCAAAGGATGCAGAGAGATTGCAAGACTACGCAAGGGAGCTGCGCGATTTCCTGGTACTCAGACCCGAAACGGCAATGTCAGAATTGACCTACACGTTGCAGGTGGGACGTGAGGCGATGACTGAACGATTGGCTGTTGTCGCGTCCAGCGTCGACGAATTGGTGGAATCGCTCGCAGCCTTTGTCGAAGATCCAGCGCATGTGAAGGGGTTCAGGGGCAATGCGGCAAAGGACGCGACGCAGACGCGTCTGCTGCTCGATGGTGCGGCGGGTGAGGCATTTCTGCAGGTGGCCCTGGAGCAGAGAGAACTGGGAAGACTGGCGCAGATGTGGGTGTCCGGTGTCGACATCGATTGGTTGCTGCTGTATGGAGAGAACAGGCCCCGGCGAATCTCTTTGCCTACCTATCCATTCGCCCGCGAAAGCTATTGGATTGCACCTTTAGGGGGCTCGGCTCAGCAGACCACGAGGCAGATCACGGGGCAGATCGCAGGGGCGCGCCGACACCCGTTGATCGACCATATCGAGCCAAGCCTGAGTTACGCAAATCCGGGTCTAGTCTTCATAAAAACAATCAAACCGCACGACTGGATCGTAAACGATCATATCGTGAGTGGTTCCCCGGCTTTCCCCGGTGTGGGTTATCTGGAGATGGCCCTAGCAGCAACCCTTTCGATCCACGCACAAGCCAGGCTCGGGTTCCGACGAGTTCTGTGGCAACAGCCTCTGGTGATCGACACCGAACCCAAGACGCTGCGCGTGCATATCGTCGACCAGGATGGAGAGATGCGCTATGCGATTCGCGATTCAGAAAAGCTGTATGCCACTGGCCTGTTGACTGCAAATCGGCAGCCGATTGCAGGATCGATGGATATCGAAGGAGTACGGTCCCGCTGTCGGAACAGGTTGGACAAGGCTGCTTTTTATCGTCGTTTTGCAGCGACAGGGGTTCATTTTGGCCCACGCTTTCAAGGGGTCCAGGAGGTCTGGGCGAATGCGGGTGAGGCTCTGGCGCGTCTGGCTTTACCGATAGAAGCGAGCCGTGAGTCGAGAGCTTACCGGCTTCATCCAAGCCTGATGGACTCGGCATTGCAGACGGTTATGGCAATTGGGGAGGGGCCGCGGTCGAGCGGGCCGCTGGTGCCCTTTTCCATGGAACAAATCGAGCTTTCTGGGCCGCTGCAGGCAGACATGTACGCGTATGCGAAGGTCGACGGAGAACAACGCTTCCAGGTGTTGCTGCTGGATAATGCAGGTCGGGTCTGTGTGAGTTGTCGCGATTTTGTGTTGCGCGCCTTGCCTGACCGTTTGTCGTCGTTTTTCTATCTCCCGCGTTGGATTGCCCGAGGAACCACCGGGGCGGATCAGATGCCCATGGGGTCACCTCAGTCGGTACTCATCGTGACCGGGGTGACTCCACTGCGCCTGGAAAGGGCGATTTCGGCCTGTCTTCCCAGCGCCGATGTGCGCTACCTCTATTTAGGAACCACGACGCAGGCCCTTGCCGAGGGACATTGGGAAATCGAAGTGACGAACCCGGGCGCTTTCGACCAGCATCCGCAAGCGTTGGGCGAACCGGATTGCATTTATTTTCTTGGGGGTATCCAGATCGAACCAATCCGTTTGGACGACTTGTCGGCGCTCGAAGTCGCTCAGCAACGCGGGGTATTAGCGCTATTCCGTTTAGTCAAGGCGCTCATCCGTCACGGCTTGATCAAGCGACGCCTGCAATTGAAAGTGCTGACGAACGAAGTCTTTCAAGTCAGGGCAGGCGATCGAATCAAACCTTTTGCAGCGGGTCTCTATGGACTAAGCCGAGCGCTGGAGAAGGAGTACCAGAACCTGGATGTCAGCTGCATCGATCTGGATCTGAGTCAGCTCGCAACCAGTGACAGAGACGAGCTGGTTTCTGCGCTTCTGCCGGCGACGCGGGAGTTGCCTGCCGATAACAGAGCGATCGCTTGGCGAGATGGGCAATGCTACACCCAATGCCTGATACAGACGCGGCTATCGGCGACAGAGCATGTGCCTTTTCGCAAGCGAGGAGTGTACGTTATTCTGGGCGGTGCGGGTGGCATCGGGCTTCAGTTTTCGCGCTATTTGGCTAACGCGGTCGAGGCGCGTTTGGTTCTCATCGGACGCAGAGAATTATCCGAGATTCCGCGCGCCGATCTGGAAGCGATCGAGCAGGATGGGGGGCAGGTACTCTATTTGAGTGCGGACGCAACGAACAGCTCGAGCATGCAGGCGGCGATCGACCAGGCGAAGGCGCGGTTTGGGTGCATCAACGGCGTCGTGCATTCGGCGATCGCGTTGCATGATCGAACGCTGGACAACATGGACGAAGAGACATTTCGGGCAGCCTTGGCCCCGAAGGTAGAGGGTAGCCTAGTCCTGTACCAAGTGCTCCGCCACGAGCCCTTGGATTTCATGCTGTTCTTTTCGTCATCGCAGTCCTATTGGTGTAATGCGGGTCAGAGCAATTACGCTGCGGCTTGTACCTTCAAGGATGCGTTTGCAAATGCGCTGGCACAAGCCAGCCCCTGTCCGGTCGCCATCGTCAATTGGGGATACTGGGGAGATGTCGGCATCGTTGCCAAGGACGCATATCGCAAGCGGCTAGCCGCCCAGGGTTTTCGATCGATCAGCAGCGAAGAGGGTATGGATGCGGTACGACGGGTGCTGCACCATGGCGTGCAGCAAGTAATGGCCATCCATGCCTCTGATGACATTTTGAGCGACATGGGTGTGCAGCTAGGCGATGAGATCGTTGTTTATCCGCGCATGCAGCCCTCTTTGTTCGATCACCCGTTGCTCGATCAACTCGTGCCTTGGCTTGATCGCCCGGCAATTTCCAGCGAACAGCTGTTGGAAAATGATAGGGCATCCGGGGAGTTGACTCGCTTCGGTCATGATCTCGTGGTCGATGCTTTGCAGCGCATGGGTGTGTTTTTACGCTCGGGCGAGCACTATGTTCGGTCGACTTTGACGCAGCAACTGAATTTGGCTCCGGCCTATCACCGGCTATGGGAGGTGCTGCTGGAGACGCTGCTCGATGCAGGCTTCATCGAGTATGTTGCTGCCGATGATGGCTTGGTGACGACCGACAAAGTGGTCAGCCTCGAAGCAAAACGGAAAACAGGCGAACTGCAACAATCCAAGCAGCGGTTACAAGCGGCGTATCCGAGTATGTCAGCCCGCATCGACCTGCTGTGGAACTGCGTATCGGCGTATCCGGACGTATTGACAGGCCGTGTGGGACATATGGAAGCACTGTTTCCACGCGGTTCGATGGAGCTGGTCGAGGGGGTGTACAAGGACGATCCATTATCGATTTATTACAATCGGCTTTTGGGCGCTCTGGTGCAGCAATTCATTCCACTTCGTCTCCAGCAGGACCAACATACACCGATCTCGATTCTGGAAGTTGGTGCGGGTACCGGGGGTAGCAGCAGCCTGGTGTTAGCTGCAATTGCCAAGCATGCTCAGCAGGTTCGCTACATCTATACGGATATTTCCATTGGGTTTACGCAATATGGTGAAAGGTGTTTTGGCCAGGACTATCCCTTTGTCGAATTCAAGCCCTTGGACATCGAAAAAGATCCGGTGGCCCAGGGATTTTCGCCGGGTAGTATCGATCTTCTATTTGGCACGAATGTTTTTCATGCGACAAGACGGATTCATAACACCGTCAACAATGCGAAACGTCTATTAAAAAGGAACGGCTTGCTGGTCCTGAACGAAATCACGCGGCGCCAGGAATTCACGACGCTCACCTTTGGCTTGACCGATGGTTGGTGGCTATTCGAAGACGAAGAGGTGCGTTGCCCGGGTTCGCCGCTGTTGAGCGTTCAGCAGTGGACCAGGGTGCTGCAGGATTGCGGGCTAGGCTCCATACATGCCGTCGGTTTACCCGATCACACGCAGGAGGATCAGCCTCAGTGCGTCATCGTCGCGGAAAGCGATGGTGAAGTCCGATTGCAAAAGGCACGGGATAGATTACAGGGGAATGTCGATGTAGAACCAGTACCGCAGGCTCCGGCGATGCCGGCAATACCCGTGGCAGCGGAAACGAACAGGGTCGATCTAACCGGAGAAACGCTGGATTATGTGCGCGGGGTCTTCGCGGATTTGCTCAAAGTCGATAGGGATCGATTAGATGTCGAGTCCACCTTTGAACGTTACGGCGTGGATTCACTCGTCGTACTGGAACTCAACAGACGGCTCGAGCAGGATTTCGGACGGCTGCCGGCGACTTTACTATTCGAACGCAAGACAATTGCCGCGGTAGCCGATTATCTGGTATCGGAACATCGCTCTGTACTGGAGGAGCGACATCGATCTCCGGACATCGAATCGTCCGGCGTGCATACACAGCCAATCGAGGAGAGGACATGCGCGGAAAGGGGCCGCCATAACGAAAAGCTGGATGATGCGGATTTGTCCGAGCAGGCTTTAGACTATGTCAAGTCGGTATTCTCGGATGTTCTGAAAATCGACAGAGAGAAATTGGATGTCGATACCACTCTCGAGGTCTATGGCGTCGATTCTTTGGTTGTGTTGGAGATCAACCGGCGATTGGAAGACGGGCTCGGCAGGTTACCTTCGACCCTGTTATTCGAACAGAATACGATGCAGGCATTGAGCGAGTATTTGTTGAAGGCAAAATCCGCGGAGCTCCAGTTGCTACTGGGACCGAGTCCGCAAGCCAGCATGCTGGATGGCGGGAACATCCTGAAGCATGCAGTGGGGGAGAGAGCGAACCCCGTTGGGGATGTCAGCGATCCTGTTAAGGATAACATGGCACGTCAGGGTAGTTCGGTATCCGAGCCTTGCCACCAGGAGCGAGAAACAGGCCCGATTCAATCAGACCCAGCCCAGTCAAACCCCGCCCAATCGAACCCAGTCCAGTCGGACATGAACATCGCCATCATCGGCATGACCGGGCGCTATCCCGGGGCCGAGAGTCTCGAGCAATTCTGGGAGAACCTGCGGTCGGGGAAGAACTGCATTCGGGAGATTCCAACGGAACGCTGGAGGTGGCAGGAGTATGACGAAGGCGAATCCGACCAGTCCAGGTCCGGGGGCAGCTATACCAGGTGGGGCGGGTTCATCGACGATGTCGATAAGTTCGATCCGCTGTTCTTCGGTATCTCACCGCGGGAGGCGGAGGAGATGGATCCGCAGGAACGTCTGTTTCTGGAGACGGTCTGGGCATTGCTCGAAGACGCGGGTTATACCCGAGACAAAGTTGTCGAGATGGATCAGAAGGTCGGTACCTTCGTCGGAGTAATGAACAATGATTACGAGTGGGTCGGGGCGAAGGCGTCGACGGGCGGTACCTACGTCGATGCCCATTCGGCGTACTGGTCGATAGCGAACCGTATATCGTATTTTTATGACTTCACGGGTCCCAGCCTGGCCGTGGACACCGCCTGCTCCTCTTCACTGACAGCGTTGCATCTCGCTTGTCAAAGCCTGAAGCGGGGTGAATGCGATGTATCCATCGTCGGTGCTGTCAATCTCATATTGCATCCGAAGCACTATCTGCGATTGTGCCAAATGAAAATGTTGGCTGCGGATGATCGCTGTAAGAGTTTCGGAGAAGGGGGCGATGGATTCGTCGACGGCGAGGGCGTTGGTGCCGTGCTGTTGAAACCGCTCGCACAGGCGCTGGCCGATGGCGACAATGTCCTGGGAGTGATCAAGGCATCGAATATCAATGCCAGCGGCAAGACCAGCGGCTATACCGTACCGAATCCGAACACCCAGGCCGCACTTATCGAGGAAACGCTGCGCATCGGAGGGATAGACCCGAGAACGATTGGTTACGTCGAGGCGCACGGGACGGGTACAGCGTTAGGCGATCCGATAGAGATCAGCGGTCTGACCCAGGCATATCGGGCGTTTACCAGCGATCGACACTATTGCGCCATCGGCTCGGTCAAATCGAATGTCGGGCATTTGGAGTCGGCGGCGGGTCTGGTTGGGCTGACGAAGGTGGTGCTGTCGATGCAGCACCAGCAGTTGGTACCGTCGTTACATAGTGAGCGTCGCAACGAGCATATCGACTTCGAGGAATCGCCGTTCTATGTGCAACAGGAGCTGGCACCCTGGCATGAGCCAGTCATCCGCGAAGACGGTCGCGAAATCCGTCACCCGAGGCGTGCCGGAATCAGCTCCTTCGGGGCCGGAGGAGCGAATGCGCATGTGATACTGGAAGAATATCACTCGCCGGACGAGCGATGTTCCCAGATCGAGGGCGATAGACAGCTGATCGTCTTATCTGCGCGAAACCAAGAGCGCCTGGAGGCGGTCGTCGACCGGCTCATCGACTTTCTATCGCGCCATTGGCAGGAGCCTGAGGACGCGCAGGCAGGCCGCACCCTCTGGGCGAGGAATCTATCCTTGGCGAATTTGGCCTATACCCTGCAAACGGCGCGCGAGGCCATGGCGGAACGCCTTGCATTCACGGCGCAGAGTATTCCGCAGGCCATCGAGAGGCTCGTCAGGTACAAAGAGCGGGGAGCCGAGGGGTCCGGCTGCTACACCGGAAGCGCCAAGCAATCCTCCTTCGGCGCAGACAGGCTCATCAAGGGCAAGGCAGGCGAGGCGTTTCTGCGTGCCGCCCTGGAGGAACAGGAATACGATCGTCTGGCCCAGCTTTGGGTCTCGGGAGTCGACATCGACTGGACATTGCTACCACGCGGCGCGCAGGTACGCCGTATTTCGCTGCCGACCTACCCGTTTGCGCGACAACGCTACTGGGCGGCGCAGGCCGACGGGTTGGTGGAAACGGTTGCGGGGCAGAACGCGGCGGGCAGCCCGGGTGGGTTGCATCCGCTGCTTGATCGCAACGACTCCACACTGCAAGCGCAGTGCTACAGCAAGCTCCTGCGCGGCGACGAATTCTACCTGACCGACCACCGCATCGCCGGGCAGAAGACGCTGCCCGGGGTGGCCTATCTGGAAATGGCCTGGGCGGCGGGCGAATTGGCACAACCCGGCACGACGATTCGCGGTCTGCACCAGATCGTGTGGGCGCGCCCAATCAGCGTCGACCACGAGGCGGTCACGGCGCGGATCGAGCTCTACCCACTGGCGAGCGGCCAAGTCGCCTTCGAAATCACCACCGAAGACGCCATGGGCCAGGCGCAGATCCACGCCCAAGGGCGCTTGGAGTACGCCACGGCGGACGCTGGACCCGCTACCCCGGAGCCACGGCAGTTCGATCTGGAAGCGATCCGGGCACGCAGCAGCGAACAGGTGTCCCAGGCGAGCTGCTATGCACGGTTCGCCACCACCCAGCTCGACTACGGTGCGCATTTCCAGGCCATCCACTGGCTCTGGCGCAATGACGAAGAAGCGCTGGCGCGACTGCAACTGCCGGACCAAGTCCAACACGGGCTTGCGTCCTTCACCTTCCACCCCGCACTGCTGGACGGCGCCCTGCAAACCGTGACCGGCTACATGGGCCAAAGCACCGACCCGACCCCTTATCTCCCGTTCGCGCTCGAACACATCGAGCGCCTCGGCCCGCTGGGCGCCACCGGCTATGCCTACGTGCGCCGGGCAGCGGAGGGCCAGCCGGCAACGGATGCCGGGACGATCAAATTCAACGTCTCTCTGCTCGATGACAGCGGCCGAGAGCACACCCGCCTGACCCACCTATCGGCGCGAGCGTTGCATAGCCCAAGCCTCGCCACCCTCTATTACCAACCGGTGTGGACAGAGGCCGCACGCGTCACGGCCCCTGGCGCAGCCAGCGCGAGCGACCTGCTGCTGTTCGATCAGGAGCCGACCCGCCAGGCGGCCTACCAAAGCGCCTTTGGCGGTCGCGTTATCCTGGTGCAACCGGGCGAGCGCTATGCGCGACACAGCGCCGAGCACTACACCCTGGACCCCACTAGCGCGCAAGACTACAGCCGACTGATCGGCGAACTAAGCGCAGGCGCCAACGGCCTGCCCACACACATCGTACACGCCTGGTCACAAAGCCCTTACACGGGCGAGCCACAGCACATCGAAGAGCAACTGAGCCACAGCCTCTATGCGCTGTTTTACCTCAGCCAGGCGCTGTTGGCGCAGCAGCCTTCAGCAGCGATCCACTTGCAATACCACTACCTGGAAGCCGAGCCAGGCGACCAACCCGTGTATGCAGCGATGAGCGGCTTCAATAAAACCCTGGGCCGGGAAAGCAGCAAATTGCACTATAAGAGCATCGCCCTGAGCGACCTGAGCGAGGCGGTGGAGATCGCCCTCGGCGAGCGCGACCAACCCGAGCCCGAGGTGCGCTACAGCCAGGGCCGACGGCAATGCAAACAGCTGCGGGAATGCCCGCAGCAGAGCGCAGACGCCGCCTCCAGTGCGCTGAAACAACAGGGCATCTATCTGATCACCGGCGGAGCCGGTGGCCTGGGCCTGTTGTTTGCCGACTACCTGGCCCGTCACTACCAAGCGCGGCTGATGCTCAGCGGACGCTCGGCCCTGACGGCGGCGCAGCAACAGCGCATCGAGTCGCTCGAGGGCAACGGCGCCAGGGTACGCTATTATCAGGCCGACATCGCCCAGCGCGCCGCGGTCGACGACCTGATTGCGGCGATCAAAACCGAGTACAACGGCCTCGATGGCATCTTCCACAGCGCCGGGGTTCTGCGCGACGCCCGCCTGGCGAACAAGACGCCGGAGGACATCGCCGCGGTCCTAGCCGCCAAGGTCTACGGCAGCGTGCATCTGGACGCGGCCACCCGCGACGAGGCGCTCGAGTGCTTCATCCTGTTCTCCTCGATCACGGCGGAAACCGGCAACGTCGGGCAAAGCGACTACGCCTATGCCAACGCCTACATGGACAACCTGGCGGCCTGGCGTCGGCAGCGCGTGGCACAACACCAGCGCCAAGGCAAAACCCTCTCGATCAACTGGCCGCTGTGGCAAAGCGGCGGCATGCAAGTCGATACCCAGACCGCCACCTGGATACGCAACAGCCTCGGCCTGCACCCCCTTGCTACGGATCAGGGCATGACGGCATTGCGCACCAGCCTCGAGCAGCACGACGGCGCCCAGATCGCGATCCTGCATGGCGATCGCCATCGGATCGCCAAAGCCCTGGGCCAGGGCGGCGACACCCGAGCGCAGACCGGCGCGCCTGAGCGCCATAGCGCAGAGCGCGCGCAGGTCCACGGCGAATTACAGCAACAGGTGCAAGCGACATTACTGACGCTCGCCGGAGCGATCCTGAAGATCGATCGAGACGACATCGACGCCAGCGACGACATCAGCGACTACGGCTTCGACTCCATCAGCTTCACCGAATTCGCCAACCGCATCAACACCACCTATGCACTCGAGGTCACGCCGACCCTCTTTTTCGAATACCCAAGCCTAGCGGCTTGTGCCGCGCACCTGAGCAGCCAGTATACAGACAGCTTGCGTGATCACTATGGCATTGCCGATGGCGCAGCCGGTGTACCGATCGCTAACAGGCCAGTGCAGCACAGGCAAGCGCCCGAGCCACAGCCGACAGCGACCAGCTTGCGCCAAGGCTTGCGCATCGAGGCGGTGCAGCAAGCCGCACAGGCCGAGCCATCGGCCAGACAAGCGATCGCGATCATCGGCATGAGCGGCGTGATGCCACAATCGCCCGACCTGGAGCAATTCTGGCAACACCTGCACGCTGGTGACGACCTCATCAGCGAAATACCGCCAGCGCGTTGGGATTGGCGAGCCTACGACGGCGACCCGACAGAAGATACCCAAAAGACCCGGGCAAAATGGGGCGGGTTCATACCGGACATCGACAAATTCGATCCGCTCTTCTTCGGCATCTCGCCACGCGAGGCGGAACTGATGGACCCGCAACACCGCCTGTTCCTGCAAACGGTGTGGCACACCATCGAAGACGCCGGTTACCGACCGAGCGCCCTGGCGGGCAGCAAAACCGGGTTATTCGTCGGTGTTGCCACCCACGACTACGAACAACTGGTGCGTGCCCATGTTGCTGGCAGCGAAGCGCACAGCGCCACCGGCATGGCCTACTCCATGCTGGCCAACCGCATCTCCTATCTACTCGACCTGCGCGGCCCGAGCGAACCGATCGACACCGCCTGCTCGAGCGCCTTGGTGGCGCTGCACCGAGCGCTCTGGGCGATCCGCAATGGCAGCTGCGACACGGCCCTGGTCGGTGGAGTCAACGCCATCCTGACCCCTGAGTTGACCCTCTCGTTCAGCCAAGCCGGGATGCTCAGTGCCGATGGGCGCTGCAAGACCTTCGACCAGCGCGCCGATGGCTATGTCCGCGGCGAAGGTGTCGGGGCGGTCTGGCTCAAACCCCTGCAACAAGCGGAGATAGACGGCGACCCGATCTACGCGGTGATCAAAGGCAGCGCGGAGAACCACGGTGGGCATGCCGCCTCGCTGACCGCGCCCAATCCCAGCGCCCAGGCCGAGCTGATCGTGCAGGCGGTACAAGACGCGCAGATCGCGCCTGAGAGCATCAGCTACATCGAAGCACACGGAACCGGCACCGGCCTCGGCGATCCGATCGAAATCGACGGCCTGAAAAAGGCCTTCAGCCAACTCTATGCACAAGCCGGAAAGGCGCAGCCGCAGACGCCGCACTGTGGTATCGGCTCGGTGAAGACCAACGTCGGGCATCTGGAAGCCGCCGCGGGCATGGCGGGGCTATTCAAAATCGTGCTGGCGATGCAGCACCAGAGCCTGCCGAAGCACCTGCACTTCGAGACGCTCAACCCCTACATCGACCTCGACAACAGCCCCTTCTACATCGTCGAGCACAACCAGGCCTGGCCATCCAAGGATGACCAGGGCAATCCCATTGTGCGCCGGGCCGGGATCAGCTCGTTCGGCTTTGGCGGAACCAATGCGCATGTCATCCTGGAGGCCTACGACCAGGCGCACACGCCCAGTGAGCCCAGCCAGCCAGGCGAGCAGCTGATCGTGCTCTCGGCAAAGGCGCCGGATCGGCTGCAAGCCCAGGCCAGTCAATTGCTCGCGTACCTGGAGCGCCACCCGGACACGCCCATGACGCGCCTGGCCTACAGCCTCCAGGTCGGTCGCGAGAGTCTGAACGAACGCCTGGCCCTGGTGGTGACCACCCAGGACCAGCTGCAACAGGCGCTCAGCGCCTATGTGACGGGCCAGGATCGCAGCGAGCAAGACCTGTGGTATCGCGGTACGCTCAAAGCGCAGCGCGGCCAGGGTGCGGATGCCGCGCACCGGGCATCGCTGCTACTGCTGGAAGGCGAAGAAGGCGAGGCCTACCTCGAGCGCATTTTGCACAACAAGAAATACACCAAACTGGCGCAATTATGGGTGGCAGGTGCAGCCATCGACTGGCGTCTACTCTATGGCGCAAGCGCGCCGCCACGGCTCTCCTTGCCGACTTACCCCTTTGCCAAGACCCGCTACTGGATCGGTGCGTCCAAACAAGCGCCGCAGCGCGCTGCCCAAGCCCTCGCCAGCGCCCCACCCTGCGCCCCACTGCCGTCGCTGTTCGCCACCCTGGCGGCCCGGCTGTCCGACAGCGCGCTCAGGCTGGACAACCCGGCCGGCAGCGAGGCAGCAATCCAGGCGCTGAGCGCATACGCCCAAGACCTGCTAGTGGACGCATTCCAGCGCATGGGCGTCTTCCAGCGTGCCGGCGCGACCTATGAGATCGACGAATTGGCGGCACAGCTCCGCCTGGATCGCACCCATGATCGGCTGTATCGGGCGTTGCTGGAGATCCTCGAGCAGGCCGGCTACATCGTCCGAGACGGCGCCACCCTGCGCGGCACATCACGGCTCGAGGAGGCCGATGTGCAGACAGCCCTGCACGAGCTGGAACAGCGAGGCGATGCCCTCGAGCGGCGCTACCGCGACGACATCGCGGCCCACATCCAGCTCCTGCGCACTTGTGTACGCGCCTATCCACAGCTCCTCAGCGGCCAGCGGGCGGCTACCGACGTCCTCTTTCCGGACGCCTCGATGGACCTGGTGGAAAGGGTATACAAAGGCAATCGGCTCAGCGACCACTACAATGCACTGGTGGTGGAACAGCTGCGCGCCTATGTCAGCGCGCGCCTAGCGTCTGCGCCGCCGGCAGCGCCGATCGAAATCCTGGAGATCGGAGCGGGCACCGGCGGCAGCACGGCAAGTCTGTTGGCAGCGCTGGCACCCTGGGCCACCCACATCCGTTATCACTATACGGACATCTCCAAAGGGTTTACCCACTATGGCAAGACCACCTATGGCGCGGCCTATCCCTTCGTCGCGTTCAGCCTGCTCGATATCGAACGCGACATCCAACCCCAAGGCTATACGCCGCACAGCATGGATGTGGTGATAGCGGCCAATGTCCTGCATGCAACCCAGGACATGCACCGGACCCTGCGCAATACCCGGGCATTGCTGAAACCGCGGGGTCTGTTGATCCTAAACGAAGTCACTCGGGTGCAGCCGTTCGCGACCATGACCTTCGGCCTGCTGGAGGGGTGGTGGCTGTATCGTGACCCCGACCTGCGTCTGCCACACAGCCCGCTGCTGTCTACCAGAACCTGGGAGAACCTGCTGCGGGACGAAGGGTTCGACCAGGTCGATTCGGGTGGTCTCGAGGATACAATGGTCTCTTCGCTGCAACGGGTAATGGTTGCGGAAGCGAATTGGCAACCCGCAGCATTGCCAGAACAATCGCTACTCCAGAAATCCCCAATCGACGCCGTGATGGATGCGCGTTCAACGCAGCCAGACAGAGTGGCCGCAGGCTCGCAGACCGTTGCTGACACAAGGCGCACCCCAGCATCCGCCGAGATTCAGGCGCTGCTCATGGAGCAGTTTGCGGCAGTCTTGCAGATCACGGCAGACCACCTTGACCTCGACGCCCCCTTTAGCGACTTTGGTGTGGATTCGATTCTCTCGGTCGCGCTGATCCGTCGCCTGAACAGGGCCCTGTCGATCGAATTACGCACCACCGATCTATTCAATTACCCAAGTATCCGTCAGTTGGCTGAGCATGTGCTCGACCAGTTTGGCGACTCGCTGGTGATCGGCGGCGATGACAACAACGAGGATGTGTCGGCGGTTCCCGACGCATCTCTATCAGACATTCTAGATCGCTGGCTGATATCCGGTGTGCTGGATATCGAAGAAGCAGAGCGACGTATAATGGGGGTAATCAATGAAGGCTGATCTGACGGTACGCGATATCCTGCAACGCATAGCCGATCGAAGCTACACGCGTGAAGAGGGGTTGCAGTTACTAGAAGGTCTGCGACGGAATCAGGCGCATCGACCGCCAAAACGCTCGGAAACATGTCCTCGGATCAATATGCCGACCCCGGCGGGCAACGGACAGCGTGCCCGCGATATAGCGATTATCGGTATGTCGGGCATTTTCCCCGATGCAGGCGACGTCCATGCCTATTGGGACAACCTTCGTCAGGGGCGTGACTCGGTCAGGGAAATCCCGGCTGAGCGATGGGGGTTAGAGGGTTTCTACGACCCCGATGTGAGCACCCCGAATCGAAGCTATAGCAAATGGGGCGGTTTTCTGAGCGGTATCGACCAATTCGATCCGCTGTTTTTCAGCATTTCGCCGCGTGAAGCGGAATTGATGGATCCGCAACAGCGTCTATTCTTGCAGGTCGCTTGGCAGGCATTGGAGGATGCGGGTTATTCACCACAGAGGCTGAAAAACAGCAAATGCGGCGTATTTGTCGGCTGCTGGGGGGGTGATTACCGCAATATCGTATCAGAGCAGCGGATACCACCGGATCTCTATTTCTTTTCCGGCAATGCCGCGCCGATTCTAGCAGCACGCATTTCCTATCTATTGGATCTCAAGGGTCCGAGCATGGCCATCGATACGGCCTGCTCGGCCTCTCTGGTCGCAATTCACGAAGCCTGCGAAAGCATTTGGCAAGGCACCAGTCGAATGGCACTTGCCGGCGGTGTGACCCTGCAAACCACCAAAGAATTCCATATACTCACGAGCAAGGCGAACATGCTGTCCAAAGATGGCAAGTGCTTTGCTTTCGATCACCGTGCGAATGGCTTCGTACCAGGCGAAGCCGTTGGGGCTGTTTTATTGAAGCCCCTTCAGGATGCCGAACGCGACGGTGATCATATTTACGCCGTGATCAAGGGTAGCGGGATTAATCAGGATGGTAAAACCAATGGGATCACCGCCCCCAGCGCGCCTTCACAGACGGAGCTGGAGTGCGAAGTATACGACCGATTTGGCATTCACCCCGAGAGTATCAGCTATATCGAGGCACATGGTACGGGTACGCAACTTGGCGACCCCATTGAAATACAGGCGTTGACGGATGCTTTTCGACGCTACACCTCTGATACGGGTTATTGTGCGATCGGTTCAGTAAAGACCAACATTGGGCACACGCAGCTGGCGGCCGGTATGGCCGGTTTGATCAAGATTCTGCTGTGCATGCAACATCGAAAGTTGGTGCCCTCGTTGCATTACGAGGAGGCAAACGGGCATATCGACTTCGTCGATAGTCCATTCTACGTCAATACCGAGTATCGAGACTGGCAGGCACACTCCGGGGAACCGAGACGCGCTGCAATCAGCGCATTCGGTTTTAGTGGCACGAACGCGCATCTGGTAATCGAAGAGTACGCCCCGCCACCATTGGACAGAGGAGCGCACGAAACTCAAATCATTATTTTATCGGCCCGATCCAAACCTCGCCTGCAGGCGTATGCCCGAAGGCTATGCGACTTTATCGATCGACAAGTCGACCACGCCGGCGCAGGGCAGGCCGTTACGAAGAAGGATGCGGCAATCCAGGACGAATTGATGGCAATCGCCGCGCAAATACTCGGTGTCGATGAAGCCGATATTTCGTTGCAGGAGGAGTTCGGCGAATATGGTTTCGATGTCGTCAGCTTGACGGAGTTGGCAAACCAGGTCTCGGAGAACCATGGGATCGAGGCCAATCTCTCTCTGCTGTCCGAGTATCCTTCGCTGGAGAAGTTGGCGTCCAATATCGCGAGTCGGCGGGGCGAAAACCAGAATACCGATCGAGACGAAATGGACTTTGGTTGGGAACCTGCGGGTCTGTTGGCGGACATGGCCTACACCCTACAGACGGGACGAGAGGCAATGCAGGAACGTCTGGCAATGCTGGTCGACACGATCGCCGAGACGCGCACGAAGCTGGCTCGATTCGCGGCGGGAGAAACAGACATCGGAAATTTCTTTGGCAAGAATATCAAACAAGGCCGTGCGTTGGTGGAGGAAAGGTTTCTGGATGACGAAGAACAGAGTCGAGTCATCGAAACGATACTTGCGAACGGCAGACTCGACAGGTTGGCCCAGCTTTGGGTCTCGGGAGTCGACATCGACTGGACATTGCTACCACGCGGCGCGCAGGTACGCCGTATTTCGCTGCCGACCTACCCGTTTGCGCGACAACGCTACTGGGCGGCGCAGGCCGACGGGTTGGTGGAAACGGTTGCGGGGCAGAACGCGGCGGGCAGCCCGGGTGGGTTGCATCCGCTGCTTGATCGCAACGACTCCACACTGCAAGCGCAGTGCTACAGCAAGCTCCTGCGCGGCGACGAATTCTACCTGACCGACCACCGCATCGCCGGGCAGAAGACGCTGCCCGGGGTGGCCTATCTGGAAATGGCCTGGGCGGCGGGCGAATTGGCACAACCCGGCACGACGATTCGCGGTCTGCACCAGATCGTGTGGGCGCGCCCAATCAGCGTCGACCACGAGGCGGTCACGGCGCGGATCGAGCTCTACCCACTGGCGAGCGGCCAAGTCGCCTTCGAAATCACCACCGAAGACGCCATGGGCCAGGCGCAGATCCACGCCCAAGGGCGCTTGGAGTACGCCACGGCGGACGCTGGACCCGCTACCCCGGAGCCACGGCAGTTCGATCTGGAAGCGATCCGGGCACGCAGCAGCGAACAGGTGTCCCAGGCGAGCTGCTATGCACGGTTCGCCACCACCCAGCTCGACTACGGTGCGCATTTCCAGGCCATCCACTGGCTCTGGCGCAATGACGAAGAAGCGCTGGCGCGACTGCAACTGCCGGACCAAGTCCAACACGGGCTTGCGTCCTTCACCTTCCACCCCGCACTGCTGGACGGCGCCCTGCAAACCGTGACCGGCTACATGGGCCAAAGCACCGACCCGACCCCTTATCTCCCGTTCGCGCTCGAACACATCGAGCGCCTCGGCCCGCTGGGCGCCACCGGCTATGCCTACGTGCGCCGGGCAGCGGAGGGCCAGCCGGCAACGGATGCCGGGACGATCAAATTCAACGTCTCTCTGCTCGATGACAGCGGCCGAGAGCACACCCGCCTGACCCACCTATCGGCGCGAGCGTTGCATAGCCCAAGCCTCGCCACCCTCTATTACCAACCGGTGTGGACAGAGGCCGCACGCGTCACGGCCCCTGGCGCAGCCAGCGCGAGCGACCTGCTGCTGTTCGATCAGGAGCCGACCCGCCAGGCGGCCTACCAAAGCGCCTTTGGCGGTCGCGTTATCCTGGTGCAACCGGGCGAGCGCTATGCGCGACACAGCGCCGAGCACTACACCCTGGACCCCACTAGCGCGCAAGACTACAGCCGACTGATCGGCGAACTAAGCGCAGGCGCCAACGGCCTGCCCACACACATCGTACACGCCTGGTCACAAAGCCCTTACACGGGCGAGCCACAGCACATCGAAGAGCAACTGAGCCACAGCCTCTATGCGCTGTTTTACCTCAGCCAGGCGCTGTTGGCGCAGCAGCCTTCAGCAGCGATCCACTTGCAATACCACTACCTGGAAGCCGAGCCAGGCGACCAACCCGTGTATGCAGCGATGAGCGGCTTCAATAAAACCCTGGGCCGGGAAAGCAGCAAATTGCACTATAAGAGCATCGCCCTGAGCGACCTGAGCGAGGCGGTGGAGATCGCCCTCGGCGAGCGCGACCAACCCGAGCCCGAGGTGCGCTACAGCCAGGGCCGACGGCAATGCAAACAGCTGCGGGAATGCCCGCAGCAGAGCGCAGACGCCGCCTCCAGTGCGCTGAAACAACAGGGCATCTATCTGATCACCGGCGGAGCCGGTGGCCTGGGCCTGTTGTTTGCCGACTACCTGGCCCGTCACTACCAAGCGCGGCTGATGCTCAGCGGACGCTCGGCCCTGACGGCGGCGCAGCAACAGCGCATCGAGTCGCTCGAGGGCAACGGCGCCAGGGTACGCTATTATCAGGCCGACATCGCCCAGCGCGCCGCGGTCGACGACCTGATTGCGGCGATCAAAACCGAGTACAACGGCCTCGATGGCATCTTCCACAGCGCCGGGGTTCTGCGCGACGCCCGCCTGGCGAACAAGACGCCGGAGGACATCGCCGCGGTCCTAGCCGCCAAGGTCTACGGCAGCGTGCATCTGGACGCGGCCACCCGCGACGAGGCGCTCGAGTGCTTCATCCTGTTCTCCTCGATCACGGCGGAAACCGGCAACGTCGGGCAAAGCGACTACGCCTATGCCAACGCCTACATGGACAACCTGGCGGCCTGGCGTCGGCAGCGCGTGGCACAACACCAGCGCCAAGGCAAAACCCTCTCGATCAACTGGCCGCTGTGGCAAAGCGGCGGCATGCAAGTCGATACCCAGACCGCCACCTGGATACGCAACAGCCTCGGCCTGCACCCCCTTGCTACGGATCAGGGCATGACGGCATTGCGCACCAGCCTCGAGCAGCACGACGGCGCCCAGATCGCGATCCTGCATGGCGATCGCCATCGGATCGCCAAAGCCCTGGGCCAGGGCGGCGACACCCGAGCGCAGACCGGCGCGCCTGAGCGCCATAGCGCAGAGCGCGCGCAGGTCCACGGCGAATTACAGCAACAGGTGCAAGCGACATTACTGACGCTCGCCGGAGCGATCCTGAAGATCGATCGAGACGACATCGACGCCAGCGACGACATCAGCGACTACGGCTTCGACTCCATCAGCTTCACCGAATTCGCCAACCGCATCAACACCACCTATGCACTCGAGGTCACGCCGACCCTCTTTTTCGAATACCCAAGCCTAGCGGCTTGTGCCGCGCACCTGAGCAGCCAGTATACAGACAGCTTGCGTGATCACTATGGCATTGCCGATGGCGCAGCCGGTGTACCGATCGCTAACAGGCCAGTGCAGCACAGGCAAGCGCCCGAGCCACAGCCGACAGCGACCAGCTTGCGCCAAGGCTTGCGCATCGAGGCGGTGCAGCAAGCCGCACAGGCCGAGCCATCGGCCAGACAAGCGATCGCGATCATCGGCATGAGCGGCGTGATGCCACAATCGCCCGACCTGGAGCAATTCTGGCAACACCTGCACGCTGGTGACGACCTCATCAGCGAAATACCGCCAGCGCGTTGGGATTGGCGAGCCTACGACGGCGACCCGACAGAAGATACCCAAAAGACCCGGGCAAAATGGGGCGGGTTCATACCGGACATCGACAAATTCGATCCGCTCTTCTTCGGCATCTCGCCACGCGAGGCGGAACTGATGGACCCGCAACACCGCCTGTTCCTGCAAACGGTGTGGCACACCATCGAAGACGCCGGTTACCGACCGAGCGCCCTGGCGGGCAGCAAAACCGGGTTATTCGTCGGTGTTGCCACCCACGACTACGAACAACTGGTGCGTGCCCATGTTGCTGGCAGCGAAGCGCACAGCGCCACCGGCATGGCCTACTCCATGCTGGCCAACCGCATCTCCTATCTACTCGACCTGCGCGGCCCGAGCGAACCGATCGACACCGCCTGCTCGAGCGCCTTGGTGGCGCTGCACCGAGCGCTCTGGGCGATCCGCAATGGCAGCTGCGACACGGCCCTGGTCGGTGGAGTCAACGCCATCCTGACCCCTGAGTTGACCCTCTCGTTCAGCCAAGCCGGGATGCTCAGTGCCGATGGGCGCTGCAAGACCTTCGACCAGCGCGCCGATGGCTATGTCCGCGGCGAAGGTGTCGGGGCGGTCTGGCTCAAACCCCTGCAACAAGCGGAGATAGACGGCGACCCGATCTACGCGGTGATCAAAGGCAGCGCGGAGAACCACGGTGGGCATGCCGCCTCGCTGACCGCGCCCAATCCCAGCGCCCAGGCCGAGCTGATCGTGCAGGCGGTACAAGACGCGCAGATCGCGCCTGAGAGCATCAGCTACATCGAAGCACACGGAACCGGCACCGGCCTCGGCGATCCGATCGAAATCGACGGCCTGAAAAAGGCCTTCAGCCAACTCTATGCACAAGCCGGAAAGGCGCAGCCGCAGACGCCGCACTGTGGTATCGGCTCGGTGAAGACCAACGTCGGGCATCTGGAAGCCGCCGCGGGCATGGCGGGGCTATTCAAAATCGTGCTGGCGATGCAGCACCAGAGCCTGCCGAAGCACCTGCACTTCGAGACGCTCAACCCCTACATCGACCTCGACAACAGCCCCTTCTACATCGTCGAGCACAACCAGGCCTGGCCATCCAAGGATGACCAGGGCAATCCCATTGTGCGCCGGGCCGGGATCAGCTCGTTCGGCTTTGGCGGAACCAATGCGCATGTCATCCTGGAGGCCTACGACCAGGCGCACACGCCCAGTGAGCCCAGCCAGCCAGGCGAGCAGCTGATCGTGCTCTCGGCAAAGGCGCCGGATCGGCTGCAAGCCCAGGCCAGTCAATTGCTCGCGTACCTGGAGCGCCACCCGGACACGCCCATGACGCGCCTGGCCTACAGCCTCCAGGTCGGTCGCGAGAGTCTGAACGAACGCCTGGCCCTGGTGGTGACCACCCAGGACCAGCTGCAACAGGCGCTCAGCGCCTATGTGACGGGCCAGGATCGCAGCGAGCAAGACCTGTGGTATCGCGGTACGCTCAAAGCGCAGCGCGGCCAGGGTGCGGATGCCGCGCACCGGGCATCGCTGCTACTGCTGGAAGGCGAAGAAGGCGAGGCCTACCTCGAGCGCATTTTGCACAACAAGAAATACACCAAACTGGCGCAATTATGGGTGGCAGGTGCAGCCATCGACTGGCGTCTACTCTATGGCGCAAGCGCGCCGCCACGGCTCTCCTTGCCGACTTACCCCTTTGCCAAGACCCGCTACTGGATCGGTGCGTCCAAACAAGCGCCGCAGCGCGCTGCCCAAGCCCTCGCCAGCGCCCCACCCTGCGCCCCACTGCCGTCGCTGTTCGCCACCCTGGCGGCCCGGCTGTCCGACAGCGCGCTCAGGCTGGACAACCCGGCCGGCAGCGAGGCAGCAATCCAGGCGCTGAGCGCATACGCCCAAGACCTGCTAGTGGACGCATTCCAGCGCATGGGCGTCTTCCAGCGTGCCGGCGCGACCTATGAGATCGACGAATTGGCGGCACAGCTCCGCCTGGATCGCACCCATGATCGGCTGTATCGGGCGTTGCTGGAGATCCTCGAGCAGGCCGGCTACATCGTCCGAGACGGCGCCACCCTGCGCGGCACATCACGGCTCGAGGAGGCCGATGTGCAGACAGCCCTGCACGAGCTGGAACAGCGAGGCGATGCCCTCGAGCGGCGCTACCGCGACGACATCGCGGCCCACATCCAGCTCCTGCGCACTTGTGTACGCGCCTATCCACAGCTCCTCAGCGGCCAGCGGGCGGCTACCGACGTCCTCTTTCCGGACGCCTCGATGGACCTGGTGGAAAGGGTATACAAAGGCAATCGGCTCAGCGACCACTACAATGCACTGGTGGTGGAACAGCTGCGCGCCTATGTCAGCGCGCGCCTAGCGTCTGCGCCGCCGGCAGCGCCGATCGAAATCCTGGAGATCGGAGCGGGCACCGGCGGCAGCACGGCAAGTCTGTTGGCAGCGCTGGCACCCTGGGCCACCCACATCCGTTATCACTATACGGACATCTCCAAAGGGTTTACCCACTATGGCAAGACCACCTATGGCGCGGCCTATCCCTTCGTCGCGTTCAGCCTGCTCGATATCGAACGCGACATCCAACCCCAAGGCTATACGCCGCACAGCATGGATGTGGTGATAGCGGCCAATGTCCTGCATGCAACCCAGGACATGCACCGGACCCTGCGCAATACCCGGGCATTGCTGAAACCGCGGGGTCTGTTGATCCTGAACGAAGTCACTCGGGTGCAGCCGTTCGCGACCATGACCTTCGGCCTGCTGGAGGGGTGGTGGCTGTATCGTGACCCCGACCTGCGTCTGCCACACAGCCCGCTGCTGTCTACCAGAACCTGGGAGAACCTGCTGCGGGACGAAGGGTTCGCCAATGTCGCCTGGAGCGGTCCGCCGGACGACTGCTGCGATTTTCCACAGCACATTCTGATCGCCGAAAGCGACGCAACCCAGCAAACGCCCGCCCAGGCCTGCGATCGGCAACACACCAGGATCTCTGCACTGGAAAATACCCATCAGCCAGATCACTCGACGCAACCGCAGACGACGCCATCCACCGACGACTCCGACCAATTGCCGGCTTGGCTTCGCGAGCAGTTGCTCGATACCTTTGCCGAGGTGCTGCAACTCGAACAGGATGCGCTCGACTTCGATACGCCCTTCACCGATTTCGGTGTCGACTCGATTCTCTCGGTCGCATTGATCCGGCATCTGAACCAAGGCTTGGGAATCGAATTGCGCGCGACCGATCTATTCAATTACCCCAGCATCCAGGAATTGTTCGATCACATTGGCGATCGGTTCCCAAAGGAAATAGCTTTAGCCATGAGGACGTCTTCGAAGGGTCAGGATGCAGCTCGACAGGCAGCCACAACCAGCCAAGACCCCGGCCAGGACCCGGACACCCAGCGCTCGACGCAGCGGGTCGAGCAGATCCTCGCTTCTTGCTTGCCCAATCGCACCGGCGAATCCAGGATTGCCCGCCCGTTCGAGGATATCGCAATCATCGGCATGTCCGGAATCTTCCCGGATGCCGAAGACGTTCAGACCTATTGGAACAATTTATGCCAAGGGCGCGACTCGGTTCGCGAGATACCGGCCCAACGCTGGAGGCTGGATGGATTCTATGACCCCGACCCGTCCATCCCCAACCGTAGTTACAGCAAATGGGGCGGTTTCTTGTCCGATGTCTATCGCTTTGACCCGTTGTTTTTCAATATCTCCCCGCGTGAAGCCGAATTGATGGATCCGCAACAGCGCCTCTTCCTGCAGTCGGCATGGACCGCGCTGGAAGACGCCGGATATGCACCCAACTCGCTACAAAACGCCAAATGCGGCGTATTCGTCGGCTGTTACGACGGTGATTACCGCTCCAAGCTGGATGCGAATCATGTCCATCCGGATGCCTATTACTTCACCGGGAATGCGGCACCGATTCTGGCGGCGCGAATTTCATACCTGCTCAATCTCAAAGGCCCGAATCTTGCCATCAATACGGCATGCTCCTCGTCTTTGGTCGCCATCCATCTGGCCTGCGAGAGCCTGTGGCTAGGCAACAGCCGCATGGCGCTCGCCGGCGGTGTAACCCTGCAAACCACCCGCGAATACCACATCCTGGCCAGCAAGGCGAACATGCTATCCAAGGACGGCAAGTGTTTTGCTTTCGATCAGCGCGCGAATGGCTTTGTGCCCGGTGAGGCTGTGGGCGTACTCGTGCTGAAGACCTTGACGGATGCAGAACGTGATGGCGACCACATCTATGGCGTGATCAAAGGCAGCGGCATCAACCAGGATGGCAAGACCAATGGGATCACGGCTCCCAGCGCGCCCTCGCAGACCGAGCTCGAGCGCGAGGTCTATGACCGCTTTGGTATCGACCCCGAGACGATCAGCTACGTGGAGGCGCATGGTACCGGTACCGCACTGGGCGATCCAATCGAAATCCAGGCGCTGACCGATGCCTTCCGGCACTACACGTCTGTAACAGGTTATTGCGCGATCGGCTCGGTAAAAACCAACATCGGGCACACGCAACTGGCCGCGGGTGTCGCGGGCCTGATCAAGATCCTACTCTGTATGAAGCACCAGAAGCTGGTGCCCTCCCTGCACTACCGCGAAGCCAACCAGCATATCGACTTCGATGACAGCCCTTTCTATGTAAATACCGACTATTGCGACTGGGAATCACGACCTGGGATCCCCAGGCGCGCTGCGATCAGCGCATTCGGCTTCAGCGGCACGAACGCACATCTGGTGGTAGGAGAGTATGTCGCGCCGGTATCGAGCAGCCCATCGGACCAGCCGCAGCTCATCGTTCTGTCGGCCAACAGCGAGATGCAACTCGTCCGATACGCAAGCAAACTGAGTGCATTCTTGGAGACCGACCCTGCGCAGCATGTGTCCCTGCGGGATATAGCCTACACCTTGCAGACCGGTCGCGAGGCGCTGGAAGAACGCTTGGCGGTGATAGTAGACGATCTGGATGGGCTCAAACGGAAACTGCGCGCCTTTGTCGAACGACAAGACTCCGCTGCCGAGCTATACCGAGCTAACACCAAGCGTGCAAATAGACACCCCAAACGTTGGAGCAAAGTGGAGGACGCTGCGACCCTTGTGACGCAGTTGATGGCAGATGGCAAACTCGACGCGTTGGCCGAGCAATGGGTCTCAGGCTTGCCGGTGGATTGGCAGCTGCTGCACCCAAGGTCGGATGTTGCAATGCCAAGAAGGGTATCGCTGCCAACCTACCCGTTTGCCGATGAACATTACGAGCATCGAATGGAGCCAACCGCTGCGCAGGCGAACGAGCCCGCGGGGCGTCTGCATCCATTGATCGATTCGATCGACCTCCAGGGTAGCATGGGCGGAGGGGTCGTGTTTTCGAAAACGCTGGGGGCAGAAGACATACTACTGCGGCAGCATAAGGTTCTTGATCGCCCGGTCATGCCGGGGGTGGCCTATCTGGAGATGGCCTACGCGGCGGCCTTGTTACTGCAAGACCAGCCACCGACCAGATTCACGCAGGTGCTTTGGTTGCGACCGATTGTCTTGTCCGACAGCGTGCTGAACATCCAGGTAAGGATCGAACCGGAAGGCGACCGCCTGCGCTATACAGTACAAAGCCAGCAAGAGAATCGCACTCTGGTGCATGCGACGGGCACCCTCGAAGCGGCTGAACTAGCGGCGCAAGACATACGCATCG
Source organism: Thiohalocapsa sp. PB-PSB1 (assembly GCA_016745215.1). Lineage (GTDB taxonomy): Bacteria > Pseudomonadota > Gammaproteobacteria > Chromatiales > Chromatiaceae > Thiohalocapsa. The sequence continues at coordinate 5,759,582 of CP050890.1, read as the reverse complement.
ATGAAATACGCAACCGTTGCAATTACCTCGGAGACCAAGAAACCATTTACAGCGCATTACGTGGCAACGGCATACAGCATGGCCCCTTGTTCCAAGGAATCGCCGCAATCTGGGGTGCGCAGGACGAGGCGCTCGCCAGGCTGGTCAGGCCTGTACAATTCGCTCGGGAATTATCGACGTATAAGCTGGATCTCAGCTTGCTGGACAGCGCGATACAGACCATAGCAGCGGTGGGAACGGGGCGGCACTTTCACTCGAACCAGACCCTGGTGCCCTTCTCGGTGGATGAGATCGAGCTGCTTGCTCCGCTGCAGGACGAGATGTTCGCCTATGTCCAACAGGTGAGTCGGCTGAAGTTCCGCATTCTTCTCACCGACAAGCACGGCAAGCTGTGCGTGGGGTTCAACAACTTAGCGCTCAAAGCCGTGGCTGGCCCAGACGATCTCTTGGAGGACATGCTGTATTACCCACGGTGGGTCGCGCGGCCAATCGCGCACAGCGGCGCGGATTACCCCGTTCATGCCCAGCGCCTGTTGATTGTCGCGCCGAGCCGGGAATGGGGCGAGGCGGTGGTGAGGCTATGCCATCACAAGTACGAGCCGCGTATAGTCTATCTGGGTTCGCAAACGCGGCGAGTGGATGATGCCAGCTGGGAAATCGATGTCACCGACCGCCAGGTATGGCAAATGCAGCCGGAGCTGCTGGGTGAGCCGGAGATTATATACTACCTCGGCGGAATCACCAGCAAACCGATCGCTATCGACGACCTCGACGCGCTCGCACTGAGCCAGGAACGCGGTGTGTTGTCGCTGTTCCGCATGCTCGAGGCGATGCGTCATCGTGGGCTGCTGGAGCGCCCGCTCGAGGTCCGGGTGGTGACCAACGACGTCTTTGTGGTGACACAAGACGGTGAACGGGGACATGCTCAGCCCTTTGCAGCCAGTCAGTATGGATTCATCAAAGCGCTCGAGAAGGAGTATATACATCTTCGGGTACGATGTATCGACCTGAGCCTGGGCGATCTTCCAGCGGAGGTGGACGAAGAGGCACTGTGCCACCTGATCCGTCCGGTGATGACGGAAGCGGGGCAAAATGGCGAGGATATAGCGATACGCAACGGGCGCCGATACACTCGTGAGTTGACCAGGGTCCGATTGGCCCATTTCGCCGACACACTCTTGAAGCAACGAGGTGTGTATTTGATTCTCGGCGGTGCAGGCGGCATCGGGCTGGTGCTCGCAAGATACCTCGCGAGAACATACCGGGCGTGTTTGCTGTTGCTTGGACGCAGTGAGTTATCGGATCGGCAGCAGGCGGCGCTGGAGGAGATCGAGGCGCAGGGTGGCGAGGTGCTGTACATCCAGGCGGATGCAACGGATATGGCAAGCATGCGGGCAGCGGTCGACCGGGCAAAGCTGCGGTTTGGTCGCATCGACGGCGCGATCCACTCGGCCATCGTGCTGCGTGATCGGGTCTTCGCCAACATGGACGAAGACAGGCTGCGCGAGGCGTTGGCGCCCAAGGTCCAGGGTAGCGTGATATTGCACAAGGTGCTTGAGGACGAAGATCTGGACTTCATGTTGTTCTTCTCCTCTGTGCAGGCGTTTTCGACCAATGCAGGGCAGGCGAACTATGCGGCTGGCAGCACCTTCAAGGATGCCTTCGCGCAAGCGCTGAATAGCCGTGATGACTACCCCGCGAAGGTGATCAACTGGGGGTATTGGGGCAATGTCGGTATCGTCGCGACCGATGACTATCGTCGGCGAACAGCGGCCCAAGGAATACAATCGATCGAGCCCGAGGAAGGCATGGCCGTGGTGGAACGGATGCTACAGAGCCGAGAGGCCACGCAGGTCATTCCGCTTAAGCTGGATGCGGATGTCTTGGTCAGCGAGGGCCTGGACCAGCATGGTTACATGCAGTTCTATCCTGCGACCATACCCCAGCTGGCAACCGCTGTCACACCCGATCTCCATCGCCTGGAAGTCGATGCGCGGTTATTTTCGTCTCAGGATGAAGGCTTCATTAGGGTCACGGAGTTCGGAACTCTACTACTGCTCGATGCTTTCCATCGTTCAGGTGTCTTGCAGAAGCCGTCTGAGCGCTATCGGCTCGACGAACTGGCGGTGCGTTTGAATGTGCAGATGCCAAGGTACAGGCGGCTTTACGAGGCGCTGATCGATATTCTCGAACGAGCTGGTTTTGTAACCGTCGATCAACACATCCTACGGGTGAGCGAGAAGATCGGAGATCCTTCCTCGAGCCGGGTTCTGGAGAATCTGGATGACCATAGGCAATCGCTTTGTGAACGTTGGCCAAACTTGGCCGGGCACGTTCGACTGATGTGGGACTGTCTGCAGGCGTGCATGGCGCTGTTGAGCGGTAAGATCCAGTACCCGGAGGTGCTGTTCCCCGGTGGCACGATGGATTTGGTGGAGCCGATCTACCAAGGCGATCCGATTACGAACTACTTCAATCAACTGCTGAGCTCGGTGATTGCAAGCTATGTACGTCAACGCGTCGAGCGTGACCCGAATGCGATCGTCGAGATACTCGAGATAGGGGCCGGTACAGGGGGTAGCAGCCGATTTGTGCTCGATGCAATCGCCCCCTTCGCCACGAATGTGCGATTCTGCTATACGGATATCTCGGCAAGATTCACAGAGCACGGACGACAGGGGTACGCCGAGCGCTATCCATTCGTGGAATTTACCGTATTGAACATCGAGGAGGATCCGGTTGCGCAAGGCTTTGTGCCAGATCGTATCGATTTGATTTTTGCAACCAATGTCCTGCATGCGACAAAACGACTCGAACTCACACTGCGACACACCAAGGGTTTGTTGAAGAGGCATGGTCTGCTGGTTCTAAACGAGGTCGTTCAGCGCCAGGATTTTGCGACGTTGACGTTCGGCTTCACCGATGGTTGGTGGCTCTACGAAGATGCAGCGATGCGTCTGCCTCATGCCCCTCTATTGGGTGTGGAACAATGGGACCAGGTTCTGAACGAATCGGGTTTTCAGGGGGTACGGTCTTTCGGCCGGGACGGTTGCCCGAAAGCCGCGATGCAGCAGTGTGTGATCGTGGCAGAAAGCAATGGAGAGGTCTGGGTAGAGTCTGCGCCAGTCACTGGAAAAGCAGTGCCGGATGTGCCAGAAGCAGAGTTGGCAGACCAATACAGAGACCTGGCAGCGGAAGTACGACCCAGCGCAGTACAACATACCAAAGGGCTCCAGGATCTGACCGATGTGCGCGTCAAGCAAGGCGGGCAAACCGGTTTGACGCATGCAGGGGAGGGCACAGGACGACCTTCGGATGAGGTTTTCGAAGCGACCGTCGACTATATCAAAGGTGTTTTCCAGGAAGTGCTGAAGCTGAGCAAAGAGAGGATGGAACTCGAGGCCACGCTGGAGCGTTACGGGGTAGATTCTCTGGTGGCACTCGAACTCAATAGGCGTTTCGAACAAGACTATGGCAACCTGCCCGCCACCTTGCTGTTTGAGCACAATACGATCAAGGCGTTGGCAGAGTACTTCATCAAGGAGTTCGAATCGGTATCCGAAATCGAGGGTAGGCGATCGATAACACCAACAAACGCACAGGACATGGAGGACACGGAGGACATGGATGAGTTGAATCAGCAGACACTGGACTATGTCAAAGATGTTTTCGCCGAGGTGCTGAAGATCGGTAAGGCGAAACTCGATGCTCAGTCCACGCTCGAGCGCTACGGCGTCGATTCCTTGGTGAGTTTGGAACTGAACAAGCGTTTCGCGCAGGATTTGGGTGAGATCCCGGCGACCACGCTATTCGAGCATAATACCCTTGGTGCGCTGACGGAGTTCTTCGTCCAAGAACATAAGGATCGCCTGATCGAGACGCTTCGAAAGCGGCTTGGAGGGGCGTCAGAGCAAGGTCGCCAGGACGCGGTTGCTGTGGCTCTGGAGCCTGCCCACTCTTCGATTTCAGTGGGGAAGAGAGACCTGGCGCCGCCTGTGCAAGCCCGGGAGACTGGCCTGACGGAAAAACCCGCCACGGTGGACCCGGAAATCGCCGTCGTCGGTATGACGGGTCGTTATCCAGATGCGCAGAATCTGGAAGAGTTCTGGGAGAATTTGCAGGTTGGGAAAAGCTGCATCAGCGAAATCCCAAGCGAGAGATGGGACTGGCGGGAACACTTCCGGGATGAACGGAGCGAGACACGACCAGGCGAAAGCTATACTAAATGGGGTGGTTTTGTAAGGGATATCGACAAGTTCGATCCGCTGCTGTTCGCCATCTCCCCGAGGGAAGCGGAGGCGATGGACCCCCAGGAGAGGATCTTCCTGGAAGCGGTCTGGGCCTTATTCGAGACGGCCGGTTATGACGCGAAGAAATTCTCCCAGTCACAAAGGCAGATCGGCGTCTTTGTCGGCGCAATGAGCACGGATTACGATCGTTTGGCTGCTACGGCGATCGCAAAGGGACAACAGACAGCTGCAAATGCGGCCAGCTGGTCCATCGCCAACCGCGTTTCCTACATTTTTGGTCTGACCGGGCCGAGTATGGCGATCGATACTGCGTGCTCTTCCTCATTGACGGCACTACACCTAGCGTGCGAAAGCCTGAAACGTGGGGAGTGTCATTCCGCGATCGCCGGTGGCGTCAACCTCATTTTAGACGCAACGCATTATGCACGGCTGTGCTCGTTCAACATGCTTGCGGCAGATGACCGCACCAAGAGTTTTGGAGAAGAAGCGGATGGATTCGTCCCCGGCGAAGGCGTCGGGGCAGTCTTGCTCAAGCCGCTGAATCAGGCGATTGCGGACGGAGATTCCATTCTCGGAATCATCAAAGGATCATGGATCAACTCGGATGGAAAGACGAGTGGATACACGGTGCCGAACCCAGGTGCGCAAGCTGCTTTGATCGAGGCCGCCCTGAGGAATTCGGCAATCGATCCGGCTACCCTGAGTTATATCGAAGCACATGGTACGGGCACGTCTCTGGGAGACCCAATCGAAATCGCGGGACTCAAGAAGGCATTTCCGGCGCGTGGAGCAGGAGTTGCATCCTGTTCATTGGGTTCAGTCAAGTCGAACATCGGTCACCTCGAGTCGGCCGCTGGAATTGCGAGCCTCACTAAAGTACTACTCTGTCTACGGCATCGGAAGCTGGTTCCATCAATCAACAGCCAGGGCCTCAATCCTTACATCGATTTCGGAGAAAGTCCGTTTCACGTCCAACAGGACTTGGCTGAATGGAGGCAACCGATACTGCTGGTCGATGGCGAAGAGCAGCGGTATCCACGTCGCGCCGGTATCAGTTCGTTTGGAGCTGGGGGAGCGAATGCGCATGTGATTGTAGAGGAGTATTCGGCCGAGGCGGAAGGGACGGTGATACCAGGCGATGCTGCACCCCTGTTGGATGATGCCCCCCAGTTGATTGTGTTGTCAGGAAAAAACAAGGAACGGCTGAATCGGCATGTTAGCCAGATCGCCGAGTTCATCGATACCATCGACATAAAGCCCGCGCAGCGCGAGGAGCAATCCAGCGCGATGCCAGCCATAGCGAGAGCGCTCATGGCTATGACCGCGCGGGTACTGAATGTGTGGGAAGATGAGATCGATGTCCATGAACCCTTGGCCGACTTCGGATGCGACCCCCTTGCCTTGAGCGCAATCTGTCAGGCGATCGACGAACGCTATTCGCTGGTGCTGACACCGGGGGAGTTGGGTACTGAGGTGACCCTGTGGGCGTTGGCGAACCTGGTCGCGGCAGGGCGATCGCCAGACAGCGTGCGAGAACCATGCGAGGAAAGACAGACCATCGACTATACCCTGCGTAACCTAGCCTACAGCTTGCAAGTCGGGAGATCCCCGATGGAAGAGCGGCTTGCCGTGGTTGTACGCAGCTTCTCCGAGTTGCAAGACAAACTGTCAAGGTACCTGGTGGGTGAAGCGGAGATTGCGGAGCTTGTTCAAGCGAATGTGTCGATGGGACAGGGGTCGACTGGGTTGCTTGTCGATGGCCGGGAAGGCGAAGCCTTTGTTCGGATTGTCGTCGACGACGGCAAGCTGGACAAGCTGGGTCGGCTGTGGGTGGCTGGATTGGATGTCGATTGGGCATTATTGCATCGCGGTTATAGTCCTAAACGCGTACCGCTTCCGACCTATCCATTCGAGAGAAGGCGGTTCTGGATACCAAGTCCGCCGGTTGAGCGGACGACAGGCGATGCGCGCATTGGCGCCTTCGGAGCGCTGCATCCATTGTTGGACGCGAACGAATCGACCCTGGAATGCCTGCGCTTCAGGAAAAGATTAGCCCCGGGAGAACCGTTTCTTGTCGACCACAGGCTCGACAACCAGGTGCTGGCACCGGGTGTCATGTTTCTGGAGATGGCCCTCGCCGCTGGCAATTTGGTGCAGCGGCGCCCTGGCGTCACCAGCATCCACGACGTGGTATGGCTGAAGCCGCTGCTGATATCGGATAAGCCGGTCGATCTCTACGTCTCGCTGTATGTGAAGAACAAGGGTACAGAGACGATAAGATTCGAGGTGAGCAGTGGCGGGCTGGACGACGCAGCGAAACAGGTATACGCCAAAGGGCACCTTACGTTTGCTGCGCGGTCGGCGACGGCAAAGGTGGAACAGGAGGCGATCGATATCGACGCCGTGCGGAGTCGCTGCACGACCACCTGGTCCGGCGAACAATGCTATGAGAAATTTCGCCAGATTGGCATGCAGTACGGCCCGCTGTTTCAGCCGATACAGATACTCCACCGAAACCCGCTCGAAGCCTTGGCGCAACTGCGCTTGCCCGTTTCGGCAGCGACCGATTGGACGCTCAATGCATCCTTGGTCGATGGCGCATTGCAGACTACGTTGGGATTAAGGCCGGATACGTCGGATGGGGTCACATACTTACCCTATGCGCTGGGAATGCTGGAGCCCTTTGCGACACTCGGCGACCAAGTCTACGTATATGCAACAAGGTCACACAGCCCCGATCCGGAGACTATTCGTTTCAATCTGTCGATTTGTGATCGACAAGGGAAGGTTCTAGTCGGACTGACGGACTTCGTCGTCAAGGCAAAGGCCTCCGGTCGACCGATGCAAGGGTTGCTGTACTTCAGGCAGCTGTGGGAGCAAAGTGCAGTTTTCGCATCCGAACGCTCTTCGGCATCTGGCACCCTGCTGCTTTTTGACAGGGACGTGGATCGGTATAAGGCTTTCAAGGACGAATTCGGTGCCAACACGATCCTGGTGACACCAGGGGAAAAGTATCAGGTGTTGGGTCCAGATCGATACGTCATCGACCCTCGCGAGCCACTTCAGTACGTCAAGCTGATGGATGCGATCGTCGAGAGGCTAGACAACCTCCCGAACCAAATCGCCCACATTTGGTCAGCAAGTGACGGTATATCAACCGAGGCGTTGCTGGAACAAGGCCTGGCAATGGGCGTCTTCTCGCTCTTCTACCTGACACAGGCGATTCAGGCAAGACAACCGCGTCCGGATATCGATCTAGTCTACATGTATGTCGACACTGACGCTTGCCCTCAGCCTCAATATGCCGGGGTCAGTGGATTTGCCAAGTCGGCGCGCATGGAAAATGGGACGCTGCGATATAAATCGGTTGCCATTGCAGATTTGGACACCCTTGCCGACGTTGCCCTGGTCGACGTTGCGATCGATGAGTTCAACGCCCCCGAGGATATCGAGGTTCGATACGTCAATGGTCTGCGCTGGGTACATCGGCTCAGGGAGATCGATCAGCAGCAGTTGACGGATTCCGGCCTGAGGTTGCGGCAGGCTGGCGTCTACCTGATCACAGGCGGGGCCGGAGGGATCGGCTTGATCATTGCCGACTACCTGGCCAGAAAGCACCGGGGAAGACTGATTCTGATCGGGCGACGGGAATTGGATGAGCGCCAGCGTCAGAGAATCGATCAGCTGAATCAAGGCCAGGCAGAGGTGATTTACCGTCGCACAGACATTTCCGATGCGGCGCAGGTGGAAACACTGGTCGCCGAGACCCTGGAACGTTACGACCGAATCCATGGCGTCATCCATGCTGCAGGCGTTATCCAGGATGGCTTGCTCGCGTCCAAAAGGGCAGAAGAGTTTCGAGCGGTTTTGGCGCCAAAGGTGTACGGCACCTACTATCTGGACAGGGCGACCAAAGACTGTGAATTGGATTTTTTTGTGCTGTTTTCATCCTTGGCCGGAATTGGTGGCAATATCGGCCAAACAGACTACTCATACGCAAATGCCTTTATGGACAATTTTGTTTCTTGGCGGGAAGGGCTTCGCAGCAGGCTGCAACGTCAGGGGCAAACCATCGCACTGGACTGGCCACTGTGGGCGGACGGCACGATGCAGGTCGATGCACAGACGCGTGCACGGCTGGTGAATACGGTAGGTATGCTCCCCCTGCCGGCAGATGCCGGAATCGAGGCATTCGAGCAGGCACTCGCATGGCATGAGATCAATCAGCTCATAGTGACCTACGGGGATAAATCCAGAATCAGAGCATCGATCCAAGCAAAGTCCATTGAGGGTGATGCCGAAGCCGTCTTGACTCGAGCCGGGGAAGCAATCGAGATGCAGGATTCCGGTGGTGCCTTGGACGCACAACCGCGTGTGGGTCAACAGGAGGCTGCCCGGCAGGGGATGCGGGACGACAACGCACAAGTGCAGATCCACGAGAGGCTGCGGGAAATAATCGCCCAAGCATTAAAGCTCGACGTGGAAGAATTGGATCCGAAGGAAGACCTGGCGAAGTATGGAATGGACTCGATTATCGTCATGGAATTGGTTAGGAGTATCAATGAAGCCTATGGCTGTAGTATGACATTGGGAGAACTCATGGATGGGCGCTCGGTCGATGCGATCGCAGAACTCCTGCTGTCACAACCTGCCGTGAAAGCGGCGATGCAAGATCCTGTGGCAGCGCCGACATTGGATGCGGATGCGACAGGCGACGTCTCCAGTGGGCCAGCTGACAAAGGCTCATCCAGTTCTGCTGATTGGCCCGTTTCAGTGGAGCAGGAAAGAATTTGGCTTGTCGAGCAGCTGAGTGGCAACAGTTCCACGCTGAACGTGATGAGCATGGGCTTTGAACTCAGTGGACAGATCGATCTGCACGCCATGCAGCGGACTCTGGGGGAAATTGTTCGGCGCCACCAAGTGTTGCGCGCCAGTTTCATCATGGTCGAGGGCGTTCCAATGCAGCGGATCGCGTCACATCTCGATGCGCACCTGGAGGTATTGGACTGCCGTACAGACGACGGACGGGAAATGGCGAGGCGGTTGGTGGAAGAGGAGACATCGACAGCGTTCGATCTCACCAGGGCACCGCTTTGGCGTTTTAAGTTGCTGCGCTCGGACGATCATGAATATGTGTTCCTTTTCAGTGCCCATCATATCGTTTTCGATGCGCTGTCGGTCGTGTTATTCCTGCAGGAATTGCAGGCTCTATACTCGGCATTTTGTCAGGATAAGCCATCCCCCCTGCACGAGGTGAGGTTCCAGTACAGCGACTTTGTGCAATGGCAACAGAAGTATCTGCGAGGCCCCCGGCTAAGGAAGGCGCTGGCATTTTGGGAAGAACGGTTACGAGGTGCGCCACCGCTGCTCGAGATGCCTACGGATCGGCCGCGTCCGAAGACGCGCACGTTCGTGTCAGCACACGAGGCGTTCGAGTTATCAGCATCGCTGAGTCAAAACCTGCGTCTTTTTAGTGAACAACGAAACCTGACGTTGTTCACCACCCTGATTGCGGGGTTCAATGCGTTGCTGCATCAGCACTCGGGCGTTGAGGATCTAATCGTTGGTTACCTGTACTCGGGACGGGTCATACCGGAGGTGGAATCGCTGCTGGGGTGCTTTGCCTATCCATTGGTTTTGCGAACCGATGTATCGGGTAACCCGAAGTTCGAGGAGATCGCGCTGCGCACGCACAGAACCTTATTGGAGGCGTCGACTGAAAAGGTTCCCTTCAACAAACTCGTCGAGCATGTGGTCCGTGGACGAACGGCGGAGTACAACCCGATCATTCAATGCGTTTTCACGTTCATGGGAGAATTTGGCGAGATTTCACTGCCGGATGTGATCGTCAAGCCGAGACCAGACCTATTTCAAGCCCCCACGGAAGTGGACCTGGCGGTGAGGATATCCCTCGTCAATGGTCGACTCCAGGGGGATTTTAGTTACCAGAAGGACGTCTTCGATGCCAATACCATCAGTTCCCTCATAGCGGATTACCAGCGCATCCTGACCCAGGCAGTGGAAAAACCCGATTTAGGGCTGAATCAATTGACCGATCTTACAGGGGTCGGGGCTGGGAAGGAGTTCGCACCGCTTCGTATTTTGGCGAATTTTACGGCGGAGCCGGTTGCCGACTCCATTCGATTTTGGCTGCAAAAGCTCGGGTTGAAATACACTTTGGAATTCGCCGACTACAGCCAGGTCTTTCAGGAATTGCTTGCGGCAGACAGAGGACCAGCGAAGCATGCCCATGCTATCACTGTCGTGTTGATTCGTTTAGAAGACGCGACCCGCTTCGATACCAGAGCTTTGACGGATCGGGAGCGGTTTGTCGATAAGACAAGGCGTTTTGCGGACGATCTGGTATCCGCATTCAAGCAATCGATCGAACGAGTGGGGCATCCGCACATACTCTGTATCACACCGGCTTCGGCCACCATAGCGTCCGCATCCTGGCATGCTGCATTCTTGGGAGACATCGAAGGGCTTATCCTCTCCGAGCTGGCCGCCATTGCCGGGGCATATGCCATATCCAGCGAGGAGCTTCAGACGCTGTATCCCGTGGCGGACATAGACGATCGTCACGGAGACAAGGCGGGTCATGTGCCCTACACCCCGCTAGCATTCATGGCCTTGGGGACAATGCTAATGCGTCGGGTGTACGCCATTACGCATCCGCTGTACAAGGTGATCGTACTGGATTGTGACAACACCCTGTGGCAGGGTGTCTGTGGAGAAGATGGTGCCAAGAACGTTGTCATCACCGAAGAATTCAGAGCGCTCCAGGAGTTCGTCGTCGATCTACAGCACAAGGGCATGCTGGTGTGTCTGTGCAGTAAGAACAGCGAGGCGGATGTGCTGCGGGTCTTTGAAGAACATCCGGACATGGTGTTGAGCTTGGACCATGTGGTGGGCTGGCGGATAAACTGGAGCGCAAAGTCCGGGAATATACGTTCGTTGGCAGAAGAACTGAGCCTTAGCCCCGATAGTTTCATTTTCATTGATGATAATCCCGTCGAGTGCGCTGAGGTCAAGGCAAATTGTCCTGAAGTACTGACCGTACAGCTGCCATCCGATACCCAGTCGATTCCGTTGTTCCTGGAGCACTTTTGGGCATTTGATCGCCCACGGGTAACCGAGGAGGACAAACAGCGGACTGGATACTATCAGCAGAACCGAAAACGGGAGCAATTACGGCAAGATTCGACAGGCCTGAGGGATTTCCTGGAGGGGCTGGAGTTACAGGTCGAAATCGTACCGGCGACTGCCGAACAGGTCGGTCGATTGGCGCAATTGACACAGCGCACAAACCAGTTCAACAGCACAACGATTCGGCGTTCGGAGAGTGACATCGAGACGCTGATCGGCTTGGATGGAATCGCTTGTCTTGCGGTGAGCGTGAAAGACAGGTTCGGAGATTACGGCTTGGTCGGCATCATGATCTCGGCGACGCGAGGAACGACGCTGGAGGTCGATAGCCTATTGCTGAGCTGCCGTGTCCTGGGCCGCGGTGTCGAGCATCGAATGCTACGGAGATTAGGCGAGATTGCCCGGGCGCAGGGCCTCGAATGGGTCGATATCGCGTATCGCCCGACCGATAGGAACCAGCCGGTTTATCGGTTCCTGATCGCCGTGGGTGCAGATTTCCGCCATACCGAAGACGAGATCGAGCATTTCGTGTTCCCGATCGATCGTTGTCGCGGCATTGTGCAGACACACCTCGAGGCAACGGACGCTACGCCTGTGGAAGTAAGCCAGGTGCCGCAGAGAGAATCCCTGTTGCAAGCAGCGGATTCCGAGCTGCTGAGCGAAATTGCGACGCAACTATATCATCCGGTTCGGATTTTGGAACAAGTGGAAGCCTGCGGAAAGGTCGGGAAGCGGCGCGGGACAACGGAAAAGTACGTCGCCGCGCGGACGCAGATGGAAAAACGGTTGGCCGAGCTGTGGTGCAAGACCCTTCATCTACCGGAAGTCGGTATGCATGACAACTTCTTCGAGGTCGGCGGAAACTCGTTGTTGGCGGTGCAGCTTATTTACTATATCCGGGAGCGATTTGAAATCGAACTCCCGCTGAACCAGTTGCTCGATACACCGACGATAGCCGAATTGGCACTTCGGCTGGAAGCACTTTCCGACACGCCAGAAACAGGGATCAAGCCGCTGATCTATCTCCTCAGTACGCCGCGGGCAGGCTCGACGCTGCTACGCGTCATGCTCATGGGCCACTCGGAGATCTTCGCACCGCCAGAACTGCACCTCTTACCATTCGATACGCTCAAACACCGAACAGAGGTGTTGGCAGATGCAAGAATGGAATTCTTAAAGATCGGGTTAGTCGAGACCATTCAGAGCTTGGAGGGACTCGGTTCGAGCGAGGCATTTGACAAGGTGCAGTCTCTGGAGGCAAGCGGGTTCACGATCAAGCAGACCTATGAATGGCTGCAGACACTGGTGGGTGATCGCTATTTAGTCGATAAATCGCCTTCCTATGCGGTAGATCTTTCGGTTTTGAGGCGGGCAGAGGAACTAGGAGGCAAGCCGTTCTATATTTTCCTGTTTCGGCATCCCTTGGCAGTGATGGAGTCCTTTGTCCGCAACGAATTTGGCAAGCTGATGGATGTCCAGGATGATCCTTGGGTGTACTCCGAACGCCTGTGGTCCACTTACAACAGTAACCTTCTCGGGTTTCTTTCCGGAGTTCCAGATGAGCGCCAATTCTCGATCTGCTATGAGGAGTTGGTACAGGAACCGGAGAAGACCATGCGTGAATTCTGCCAAAAATTGGGCGTGTCGTTCCAAGCAGCCATGTGTCGACCGTACGAAGGGGATCGTATGACGGTGGGTTTATTCGACGGCACCCTGTCTTGCGGCGACCCGAATTTCACCCGTCATGCCGCAATCGATGCAAGCTTGGCCAAAGCCTGGGAAAAGCACAAGGACAAGGTCCGGCAAATGAGGCCGGATACTGTCGAATTAGCAGAAAGACTAGGCTATAAGCTGGCGGGGGTGTCGGCGGGAGTGCCGGAGGGGCTGGAGGAGGAGCAGCAGCATGTCGAGTACGCTCTGAATCCAGCGCAGACTGCCTTTATGCAGCGGTTTGGTGACGACCCGGTCTGGCATATTGTTCAAATCTTCAAGATTGTAGACCCAGCATTCGATGTAGAGCGACTTGCAAATTGTCTGCAAATGGTCGTGGACCATCATGGTGCTTTGCGGACAGCGTTTGCCTTGCACGATTCGGTCTGGGTGCAGCGAGAATATCGGCAAGTCCTGGTACAGCCCGACTTCGAAGACATTTCCTCCTACAATGCAGCGGCACAGGCGGAACGTTTGTCCGCCGTCGAGCGAGAGCTGAATGCCCGAATCGATATTCACCGGGCGCCGCTACTCGCGTGTTCTATTCTGAAGCTCACGGAGCAGGAATATCGGATGCTGATGGTCGTACATCATTTGATTGCCGATGGTGTGGCCTTGACGGTGATGGATCGCGACCTTTTCTCGCTTTACCGGGGACGCCAGGAGGAACTGCAAGGAGCGCAGGAGAACTGTCGGGACTATGTGAGAGAAGTCGATCTATTGGGTGACACAAGCACGCTGGACAAGCATTTCGAGTTCTGGTCGGAACGGCTGAGCAAGACGAGCATGTGCTGCCCCAAGGATAACCCGCAAGGTGACAACAGGATCGCAACGCAAAGCATGTTCGAGCGCTCGCTGCAGTGGTGCGATTGGAATATCGATATGGCTGCCCTGAAGGTTCGTCTTTTCGATTGTATTGCGGTGGCTTTGTATCGGCAGCTGGGCGTTTGGACGGAAACCAGCAATCCGGTGCTGGCACACAGGCTGCATCGGAGAAACCTGGACTGCAAACGGCAATACGCGGGCGTAGTCGGCTGGTTTGCTGGGGATGTGCCTGTTTCATTGGACCTGACTAAACCACTGGAGGGGCAACTAGCCGAGTTCCAGGCACAGATCAAGGCGCTACCGATGGGAGGCTTGACCTACGAAGTTTTGAGCAATCAGGGCAGGCTACCAAGGGCGCATGCGGTGGGCGCGGTGCGTCTGAATTATCAGCCGATGCACTTGATGCCGGAGCTAGATGGCGTGGAGCTGGAATATCGGCTTTTCGAACCACCACCACATGAATGCGCGTATCTCCTTGATATCATTGCGAGAACGGGTGATCGTGATCTGCAGATCATTGTGCGTTACTCGAAAGAAATCTATCGGGAAGAGACCATCCGAGCATTCGTCGACGGTTGGTTCGACAACGCGCGAACCATCTTTGGTGAAGTCGAAGGATGGGCACAGGACGATGAGCAGGTTTTGACAACAGTGTAGGCAGTATTGTCGAGTACACTTTGGTGCTCGAGGATCGCAACAAGAGCAACGCAAGAAGGGCAATCCCATGCAGCTACCTTATTCGCTTCCGCCATACAGCTACGCAGGTAATCGTATGCTGGTGGTTACATTTCGGACCGAGCCAGAGTTTCTAGGCAGGCTTGTGCCGGACGGCCTAGTACCCAACAGCGATTCGCTGATCAATGCCTTCGTAGGGGATCTCCGGATCGTGGCACCGATGGACATCAGCTACTATGAGGCAGGTTATTTTTTTGCCGCAAGCTTTGGTCGTCGGGAAGGTTTTTATGTGCCGGCACTGTACCTGGATCGTTCGATGCCGATCACGATCGGCCGTGAGATTTGGGGCTATCCGAAGATCTCTGCGGATGACTTCTCGTTGACGGAGGAGGGTGGGAGACTCCAAACCAAAGTCGTCAAGGACGGCCTGACCCTGATCGAAGCCAGTATGCGATTGGGCACAGCGAGGCCGCGCAAGACAATCCATGCTGAAGACTTTGTGCTGAAGTTGATCCCGACGGTGACAGGCGATGCCAACTTCGCAGTGAAACAGCTCGCAGCAGTTCCAGTTATCCAGACTCTGAACGAAAGCTATACCGTAGAAGAGATCAGCATGCGTCTTGGGGAACTGTCGAAGGGGCAGCCTGATGCCATACCCGTGCTGGAGATCGTTGGTGGATTATATGCGGCGGACTGTGCACTCGAGCTGAACAGCGGCGAAGTGTTACATGACTATCTTGCTTGATCGACTTGAGCGCTGCGGATCGGGCGTATAGCCTTTCGCGATTCTGGTGAGGAGTTATAACGAGATGACAACATGGGTTTTCCCTGGCCAAGGCTCACAATACCCAGGGATGGGCAAGGGACTCTTCGATGAGCTCAAAGAACTCGTATCGCAAGCCGATGGGGTTTTGGGATACTCGATCGCCGAATTATGTTTACTTGACCCAAATGGAAAACTCAAGCAAACGGAATATACCCAACCAGCGATCTATACGGTAAACGCGCTGCATTATTTCAAAAGATTAATGGAGACCGGCAAACAGCCGGATTTTGTGGCTGGCCACAGTTTGGGGGAATACAATGCGCTGCTGGCGGCAGGTGCATTCGATTTCGCGACTGGATTGCAGCTCGTTCAGCGACGCGCGAGGCTGATGAGTAAAGCATCTGGCGGTGCCATGGCAGCGATATTGCAGATTCCCGCGGAGGAAATTGCCGAAATGCTGGCAAAAGCTGGGTTAGTCGGAATTGATATCGCGAATTACAATACGCCATCACAGACCGTTATCAGCGGTTTGTCGGAGGATATACAAAAGGCGGCGAAAGTCTTCGAAAAGTCCGAGGCACAGTTCGCGCAGATCAATGTCAGCGGTGCCTTTCATTCGCGTCACATGACCAATGCGGCAGAAGAGTTCAGAAACTCTTTGCAACCGACTCGTTTCAGCGAGCTGCAAATACCGGTGATCGCGAATGTCGATGCGCGGGCATATGCAAAAGCCAAGATAGCCGACAACCTGGTATCGCAAATACACTCGCCGGTAAGGTGGGTGGAAACGATTCAGTATCTGATGACCAAAGGAGAAGTCGAATTCATCGAGGTCGGTCCTGGGCAGGTGCTTACCAGGCTGGTTAATCAGATCAAGCAGGAGACGAAGCCGGAAGTCTTGGTGCAAGATGTGCAGAGCCCTCGCGGTGAAGTCAAGCAAGCTGGTTCAGCGTCTGCAGTCCGGGCCGAGAACCTTGGAAGTGAGGCATTTCGACAACGGTATAACCTAAAGCACGCCTATCTTTCAGGAGCAATGGTCAAGGGAATTGCGTCGACGGATCTAGTGATCAAGATGGGCAAGGCCGGACTGATGGGGTTCTTCGGTACAGGAGGAGTCAGGCTGCCCGAGATCGAGGAGGCGATCATCTGTATCCAGGGCGCATTGGCAAGCGGTCAAGCATACGGAATGAACTTTCTTCATTCGCCAGACAACCTGGAAAGAGAAGACGAGGTCATTTCCCTGTATTTGAGGTATGGGATTCGAACCATAGAGGCTGCAGCTTTCATGCAGATGACCCCGGCCTTGGTCAAATACCGTCTCAAAGGGTTGAAACCTGGGCCGGCCGGCAAGGTCGTGATCGAAAACCGAATCATTGCGAAGATCTCGCGGCCGGAAGTGGCCCAGCTGTTTCTGAGTCCTCCCCCGGAGAAGCTCGTGCGGAAATTACTTCAGGAGCAGGAGGTCACCGCAGCGCAGGCGGATCTGGCGAAACGCATTCCGATGGCGGATGATCTATGCGTGGAGTCGGATTCGGCAGGGCATACGGACATGGGCATCATGTCGGTGGTGCTCCCAACGATTATTCGCCTGAGAAACGAACTGGTAAGGCGACAGGGTTATGTCGAACCGGTGGGAGTGGGGGCAGCCGGCGGAATAGGTACGCCGGAAGCCGCAGCCAGTGCCTTTACGCTCGGTGCTGACTTTATACTGACCGGTTCGATCAATCAATGTACGGTCGAAGCCGGTACCAGTGAAGCAGCGAAGAATCTATTACAGCAGATCAATGTGCAGGATACGGACTACGCCCCGGCCGGGGACATGTTCGAACTGGGAGCCAAGATACAAGTGGTGCGCAAGGGCCTATTCTTTCCGGCTCGAGCCAACAAGCTGTTCGAACTCTACCGGCAACACCATTCTTGGGAGGAGATCGATATCAAAACGAGAACACAGATTCAAGAAAAATACTTTAGGCGTAGCTTCGATGAGGTCTATTCCGAAACCAAGGCCTACTATTTGAAGACGAAAGCCTCTGAAATCGAGAAAGCCGAGAACAACCCCAAGCACAAGATGGCGTTGGTATTTCGATGGTACTTTATTCATAGCATGCGGCTAGCGATGCATGGTAGTACAGAACAGAAGGTGGACTATCAGATTCATTGTGGACCAGCTTTAGGCGCTTTCAATCAGTGGGTGAAAGGAACGGAGCTGGAAAGCTGGCAAAAACGACATGTAGACGTCATAGCCGAAAAGCTGATGAATGGAACAGCGGAGTATCTGGACAAGCAGATGCAACGGTTTGGAATGAGCCACAGGTCGAAGCCAGCATGAAGATCGCCCTGGCACAGATTGACCTAAAGTCCGGAGACGTCACCGAGAATGTCTCCAGGATGGTCGCTTACATAAAGAAAGCGAAAGAGGCCGGCCACGAGATCGTCATATTGCCCGAGATGTGCGACACCGGATATGACATGCCAGAGATCTTGCGTACCGCTTGCGATTGGTCGAGAGGCGCCGTTCCGCAGCTCCGACAGACTGCAAAGGAACTCGCCATAGGTGTCATCGCGGGTGTATCCGAAAGAGTGGGGGAGGATGTCTTCAACGCTGTGGTCTGTATCGACAGGCACGGTGAGATTGTTGGAACATATCGTAAGACACATTTAATTACCGCTGAACCGATGCGAGAACACGAGTACCTGAAGGCTGGTTCCGCTTTGGGGATAATCAGGCTGGAAGGGCACGTATTCGGCCTAATGACGTGCTATGAGATTCGCTTCCCCGAGATTGCGCGTGCCCTCGCACTCTCCGGTGCAGAGATTCTGGTGATTCCCGCGGCATGGCCGCTGGTGCGACTCATGCATTGGCGCACCTTGGTGCTAGCGAGAGCAATCGAGAATCAGGTCTATGTTGCCGCGACAGGCCGACTTGGCAATGACACCGGCGTACCTTTTGCCGGAACGAGTATGATTGTGGGACCCTATGGTAACCTGATGGCGAGCGGGACGCAGGTGCATGAGGGCATCATCTCCGCGGAGATCGACTTCGAATTCATCCAGACGGTAAGAAGCGAGATAAAGGTACATCAGGACCGCAGGGAAGAGTTGTATCAACCTGTTGTCGGTTCGCCCGCCTAGGCATCGATCAGGGCCGTCGTGTGGAACCTGGTGGGGGCGCAACCCGCCTAGCAGCGGTTCATGAACAACCTATACCACGCTATCCAGACATCGGCGGAGTGCAATCGGGGCCGGGGTCGATCGGGGTCGGGGTCGCTATCGGAATCGGAAGGGTGCAACCCGCCCAGCGCGACTTGATCGGGTTTGGGATCGGGATCGAAAAGACATGACATCAGGGCGTGAGAAACCTGAAGTTTGCTGGGCAGCTATTTGCTGAGCGCTGCCTTCGAAGAACATGAATCAAACTTCATTCTGGTTGAATAGCTGAACATTCTACCCAGGTAGCACCCGTTTTTTCGACACACTTTTTTAGCCTCGGAGTCATGCTGCAAAATTGCCGCCCGTGCTGGACGATGGTGCGGCACGGAAACGGTTTGCTGCCGGTTCGGATCTCATGATCTGCGCTTGTAGTAAAGGGTATTTTTGTGCGCATGTCTCAGGATCTGTCCCCGTTTACTGGTTGCTGTTTTTCAGCATCCCTATTCTTCGACGGAAGGTCTCCGAACGCTGGCATTGGATTCTATTTCAATTAAAATTCATATGGTTATCGAGATCCAGAGGATCAGAGGTCAGAGATACAGCGCATGCGGTCCTTACAAGGGAAAATGTCGCGATCGTTCGATGCATCCCTTCACATGTTGTTCTCCATCCGATCTGTAGGTTAGGGATTGCCGATAGCAGGCAAATACCCGACCTCGAGGATAGAAATAGGCGTCAAAACCAATCGAAGGTACCGGCGTTGTTCGCCGCGATGATCTGCGCCTTTTCCATCAATGTGCAGGCAGATGATGGCAAGATCATCTCCAGCGCCATTTGCCAAGCCATGACGCCCAACGGCGCCGAGCACCTGCGGCACCTGGGCTCGAGTCTGCAAGCCGTCGGGGCCGATGTGACTGTGATTTGCCCGATTGCCGACAAGACGACCGTCGTCGATGAGGCAAACCCCGGCGCGGCAACACGCGATGTCATCTCTGCCGACATCCCAAAGCTCATCGATCGAAAGATGTGCACACCAACCATACGCTCGGCCCTGGGTAGGAGCCCGCTTGCGGGCGACCGTCGCGATGGCCTCGGACACTCCGTCGCCCGCAAGCGGGCTCCTACCGGTCCCAGCGCGGCAATGTCATCTCTGCCAACAGCCCCAAGCTCATCGATCGAAAGACGTGCACACCAACCCATGCGCTCGGCCCTGGGTAGGAGACCACTTGCGGGCGACCGTCGCGATGGCCTCGGGCTCTCCGTCGCCCGCAAGCGGGCTCCTACCGGTCCCGGCGCGGCAATGTCATCTCTGCCAACAGCCCCAAGCTCATCGATCGAAAGATGTGCACACCAACCCATGCGCTCGGCCCTGGGTAGGAGCCCGCTTGCGGGCGACCGTCGCGATGGCCTCGGGCTCTCCGTCGCCCGCAAGCGGGCTCCTACCGATCCCGGCGCGGCAATGTCATCTCTGCCGACTGCCCCAAGCTCATCGATCGAAAGATGTGCACACCAACCCATGCGCTCGGCCCTGGGTAGGAGCCCGCTTGCGGGCGACCGTCGCGATGGCCTCGGGCTCTCCGTCGCCCGCAAGCGGGCTCCTACCGGTCCCAGCGCGGCAATGTCATCTCTGCCGACAGCCCGAAGCTCATCGATCGAAAGATGTGCACACCAACCCATGCGCTCGGCCCTGGGTAGGAGCCCGCTTGCGGGCGACCGTCGCAATGGCCTCGGGCTCTCCGTCGCCCGCAAGCGGGCTCCTACCGGTCCCAGCGCGGCAATGTCATCTCTGCCGACAGCCCCAAGCTCATCGATCGAAAGACGTGCAGACCAACCCATGCGCTCGGCTCTGGGCAGGAGCCCGCTTGCGGGCGACCGTCGCGATGGCCTCGGGCTTCTCCGTCGCCCGCAAGCGGGCTCCTACCGGTCCCAGCGCGGCAATGTCATCTCTGCCGACAGCCCCAAGCTCATCGAGCGAAAGACGTGCAGACCAAAACCCATGCGCTCGGCTCTGGGCAGGAGCCCGCTTGCGGGCGACCGTCGCGATGGCCTCGGGCTCTCCGTCGCCCGCAAGCGGGCTCCTACCGGTCCCGGCGCGGCAATGTCATCTCTGCCGACAGCCCCAAGCTCATCGAGCGAAAGACGTGCAGACCAAAACCCATGCGCTCGGCTCTGGGCAGGAGCCCGCTTGCGGGCGACCGTCGCGATGGCCTCGGACTCTCCGTCGCCCGCAAGCGGGCTCCTACCGGTCCCGGCGCGGCAATGTCATCTCTGCCGACTGCCCCAAGCTCATCGATCGAAAGATGTGCACACCAACCCATGCGCTCGGCCCTGGGTAGGAGCCCGCTTGCGGGCGACCGTCGCGATGGCCTCGGGCTCTCCGTCGCCCGCAAGCGGGCTCCTACCGATCCCGGCGCGGCAATGTCATCTCTGCCAACAGCCCCAAGCTCATCGATCGAAAGATGTGCACACCAACCATACGCTCGGCCCTGGGTAGGAGCCCGCTTGCGGGCGACCGCTGCGATTCATGGTGTTCGACGGTATCGCTTATCCCAATCCCGATCAGGTCGCGCTGGGCGGGTTGCACCCGAATCGGAATCGGAATCGAGAGAGAAAACGCCCTATGCCATTCGGTCATGAGCAGCTCGACGTCGAGCGTGCGGCCATCGAGTCTGTCGGCTGGGCCATAGCGCGACTGCGAGCATGTGAAAGGACAGCGTAACGCGAAGGATCAACTCTTGTGCGCATCGTAGGTGCGCATCGTAGGTGCGCATCGTAGGTGCGCATCGTAGGCCATCGCGCTGAACATTGCCGAGGGTAACGGCAAAGCGACGAGCAGGGATCGACGCCGGTCGTTTGAAATTGCACGAGGCTCGGCGCTGGAGTGCGCTGCGATTGAGGACGTGCTCGCTGGTGTGCGATGCGTTGTCCGCAGACGACAACGGCAAGCAAAAGGCACTGCTCGATGGTCGTGTGGCCATGCTCACGAAGCGCGGACAGCGTGGCTAGGCGGTCAGCGAGGAGCTTGGCGGATGGGTTGGTCGGTTCGATACCGACGCCGATACCGATACCGACGCCGATACCGACGCCGATAGGGGTACCGAATGAGTCGGCAGGCGACACCCAAGCCAAAAACCTGTTTAGCTTGTTTCTGCACCATCACCTAGCGCCACCTGTGTCGAATCAAGCGATCAGCACAGCCAGAAAGCCGCATCTTTGACGCCGTTGAGATATCGCCTGGGTTTACGAACAGGTTAGCATCCTCAACGGCGTTCATCGCCCTGCACGGAACCAGTGGTTGACTATCACTGCGCGAGATAACCACCGTCGACGACCAATGTGTGTCCGGTCACATAGGTGGCATGATCCGAGCACAGCCAGATCACGGCATCGGCGATCTCCTCCGGCTGGGCCAATCGCTGCATAGGTGTTTGAGCGACAAATGCGTCGACTAATCGACTTGTATCGGGATCAGATGCGAGCTGGGTAAGTTTGGGGGTTTCCGCACCACCGGGACAGATCGCATTCACTCGTATACCTTGCTTCGCGTAGGTGAGCGCAATGGTCTTGGTCAAGCCGATGATCCCATGCTTCGATGCGCTATACGCACCGGTCTCTCCCGCCTCACCGACCAATCCGACGATGGACGACATATTGACGATGGTGCCGGCACGCTGTTGGAGCATTTGTTGGATTTCATATTTCAGGCATAGCCAGGTTCCTGTCAGATTGGTGCGAATGATCCTGTGCCAGTTGTCCTCGGAAAAGCCATGGTCGCCAGGTGAATATTGGGTCTCTGCGATGCCGGCGTTGTTGAACGCGCAATCCAGTCGACCGTAGCGATCGACGATGATGTTTAACAAACGCCGGACGTCATCGCTGTCGCCGACGTCGCAGCGAACGAAAGTGGCATGCTTGCCATCCGCTCTTATCGATTGGACTGTGTCCTCTCCCGTATCGACAACGATGTCAGCAGCGACCACGGTCGCACCCGCTCGGGCCATTTTGAGGGCAGTAGCTCGTCCGATGCCGGACCCGGCGCCGGTGATCAACACAACCTTGTCTGTTAGGCTTTGCATTACAGATCCCTGAATGAGAAGCCAGCCTCCTGCAGCGCTTCGATACTCTCCTGTATTGCCGCAAAGTACCCATCCATATGCGCATCGGTGTGCGCGGTAGAAATAAACGAGATGCCCCCTTCCCAACGATAATAACCGCGCTCCAATAAGTTAAAGAACAAAAGCTCCATCTCGAGGGGGAAACCTTTGACAAAGGCACGAGACCGGCGTCGTGGTAAATTGAAGCGAAAGATCGAGCCGAAGTTTTGGATTCGCGGTAATAAGTCGTTCTCTTCAAAATAGGCGTTGACTTTGTGCGCGAATCTGTCGACGCGCGCATTCAGGGCCAGGTGTAAGTCCGGCCCCTGTTGTCGCAGGTGTTGGAGCACGGCACGTGCCGCCACCAAGGCCAGCGGATGCTTGCAGAAGGTGCCGGCATAGAATGTCATCTCGACGCCGGGCATAGAGTCATCACCAAACTGCCAGTATCCACCGTCAATCTGATCCATGAATCGTTCACGGCCAGTCACGAGACCAATCGGTAGACCGCCTCCGATAATCTTGCCATAGGTCACGATATCGGCTTGTACGCCGAACATTGCCTGGACGCCGCCGGAATGGACGCGAAAGCCGGTCATGATCTCGTCAAAGATCAAGACGATGCCGTGGCGTTCGGTTATCTCCCTGAGTTCTTTGAGAAAATCGACGGGCTGGAGGGTCGAGTTGCGGCTCTGGACGGGTTCGACCAGCACCGCTGCCAGCTCTCGGCCATGGGCTTGGATAAAATCAAGTGCCTCAGGGTCGCCATAGGACAACACATAGCTTGCCTCTACGGTCTTGTCTAGCACGCCTGGATATGCAGGCACACCGATAGCGTCCGGTCCAGGTATAGCCAGTGTCGCGTCTGAATGCCCGTGATACGAGGTCTCGAAGAATGCGACTTTGTTCCGTCCTGTGCTTGCACGCGCTAGACGGAGGGCCGTCATGACGGCTTCGGTGCCGGAGTTGGAAAAGGCGATCCTGGGCATCCCGGTCAGTTCGCTGACCAAGACCGAGACTTCTCCGGCCAGCTTTGACTGGGGGCCAATAGGCATCCCCGCATCGATCTGCGCATGAAGTGCTTCAAGCAGGAAAGGGGGTTTATGGCCGAGCAGATTTGCACCAAAATCCATCGTCAGGTCGAGATATTCGTTACCATCCAAATCCCAGATGTAGGCCTGATCGGCATCTCGCGCGACGATCGGATAACTGATTTCCTTGGTCAAGGGGTTGAAGACTAACATGCCTCGCATATCTGCAAAGGGTACGCGGTATTTATCTTTATACGCCTTCGACTGCTGGGTACGCTGCGCGAATCGGCTAATAAAGGCGTCAAGATAGGCTTGTTGACCTGATGTGAGGTCGAGTGGTTCGGACATGCTGTCTCCTGTCGGCTTGGTGTTGAATAGCTCGCGTTGTGTCGATGATGCATGAGCAGAGCGTATCGACAGATCAGTGGGATGCGACAGTCTCGATTTCGACCTTGACGCCAAGACGTTGTAGGTCGCTCAACATGCGCTCATCATCCACCGCATCGGCTTGATACCAGAGTCCAGGGGGAATATCCTGACTGAGATATTGCAGCAGGCAAGCCACCGAGGAAGCGGCGGTGACGAAATAGGAGCTGGGATGCGAAAGCCTGAGGCGCATAAACACAGATTCGCCATTACACCAACCGCGCCCTTCGACCATGATCATCATCAGGTAGGGGGGCGGATTGAAGCGAATCCCCCAGGATAGTAACCTGGCCGACAACCGGCGAAAACCTAGAGACCGCGTTGGAATGAGAGAAGTAATCGGTCGTGCAACCCAACGCATGAACCAGTTGCTCGCCAAGGCGCCGATATAGAATCCGACCTCGCGGAGCGACGCGATCTCCTTCGGCAACGATTCAAGTTCGTCCAGGTAACATGCCATACAGGGCTTTGTGCCAAAGGACTCGGTAAAATCGAATTCGACCATTTGTTCGGCAAGCTGCCATGTTCCTTGTTTGAATACCAGTGGCTGATACTGTTTCCACTGCGTCTTCAGTTCGATCAGTGTCTCTGGGGAGGGGGCTTTATCATCCTGCATCACAAAGGCGACTTGTGCGCTCTCGAGACGGTCGAACCTGGGCGCGAGGTAACGCACTAGCATCGCAGGCAGACCGGGGATCACGCCGCCCTCGGTGATAAAGCAGCAACCAGCCTCGATAATGCGAGTTTTCAGAGACTTCAGCGTCGCTATCTTGTCCCGACTTGTCGGTTGATGATCGAAATAGCCGATGCCCGCTTTCAATGCTGCCTCGGCGACAAATCGAGTATGTTCGATCGTGCTCGAGGAGACCACAACGAAGTCGGCTCGAGCGAATGCCTTTTCGAGACCTGCCAGGTCGCCGGCATCGACCTGAATTGCTGAGATCTGCCTGTTCTCGTGCTTCTGGCGCAGCTCATCTGCAACAGCTTGCACTTTGGCCAGCCGCCTGCCGGCGAGTGTCAAATCGACATCGGCCTGCTGCAATAAGAGTTCCGCAATCATTCGGCCTGTATTACCGGAACCTCCCAAAATGATAATGTGCGGTCTACTCATGTGTACCCAGCGATGGTTGAGATCTGCAGGATCGGTTTGGCACCACGGCAATCCGTGCTCGTTCGCAGGCATCGGCATGCGAACAAGCGTTGGCGGATTCTAGTGCCTCGGTGCAGATGTTCCAAGACAGTCTCCGGTCGTTATCGTTGTCGTTGTCGTTGTCGTTGTCATAATCGTCTTAGCCGAATGCTCGATAACGACTACGATTACGACAACGACAACGAACCGCCTCGGGATTTCTGTACCGCTCTACTAGTAGTAAGTGAACCACTGATCCCAGAAGTCGCACTGCGGCAAGAAACCGGATTTGACTTCGATGCTGTCGAGATCGGCAAAATCCATGTACTGATCCTCAGCCGACGTATACTGCGGCCAAGCGATTCCGTCGCCACCGTTCGGGTCTCCGGTCTTGGCGAAGCGACTCCAATAACCCATCATCTTGCGCGAAAAAGCCTTCTCATCTGGCTTTAGCTGCAAGTTTGCACGCTTGGTTTCATGGAAGACAAACTCCAGATCCTCGGTATGGAAGGCGCCGACATCGCCCATATACGTAGGCCTTTCATAGGTCAGGCGATAGAGATAAATCGGATTCTCCTTTGCTAAAACACGCCCATTTCGGCGCACGGGACAACTAAACGTCCATTCTCCCAGCACGGTCGATAGAGCCCAGCCGGGGCTCTTGTATTTCGCCGCGGGGTACTGGGTCATCACTGCTTCGGCATCGATCTCCGTCCCGGCAAAAGTCGATTCCACTTGTGCTTCGTACCCAGCATCGTCGAGATCCCACATGTCCCCGAAGTACAAAGTCTGGCGGGTATGTTCGTCTTTGTTTGTGCCTAGTAGGACTGGAACCCTGGCAAACTTGCCCTGGGCGAGGAGCTTCGATTGCGCGTCGGGTAAGATAATACCATCGTACACCGGATAGAAGGACATACCGATGGAGAGCAACTCCTCTGGCGTCTTGGAACGCATGCAGGAGAGACGATCTTCAGCGTCGGCGCAGCCGAGCTTGGCAGCGACTTTACGGCCACTTTGCTCGCCCACTGCCAGCGGAACATCAAGCTCACATGGGCCGCTTTGCATGATTGCGCGGTGGAACTTGCCAAAGCTCGATGGCATCACTAAATGTGTACAAACGCTGATGCCACCAGCTGATTCGCCCATCAAGGTAACATTCTCAGGATCGCCGCCGAAGGCGGAAACATTCTCCTGCACCCAGTTCAAGACCAATTGCTGGTCCATCAAGCCATAGGTGCCGGAAGCAGGATAGGCGTCATCCTCTGCGCTGAGTGCCGAGTGTGCCAGGAAGCCGAATACATTCAGACGATAATTGAACGTGACGACCACATGACCCATTTCCGCGAGGTGCTTGCCAACAAACAGCCCTCCATTGCCGCGCTTGAAGCCGCCGCCATGGATCCAAAGAATGACCGGCAATTTTTTTTCCGCCGAACCGGATGCCCCGGACCAAACATTCAGGGTGAGACAATCCTCGCTCATTTCCATGTTGAGCGGTTCAGACGCACGCTCGGGCTGATAGCAAGCGGACCCGAGT
This sequence comes from Thiohalocapsa sp. PB-PSB1, assembly GCA_016745215.1. GTDB lineage: Bacteria > Pseudomonadota > Gammaproteobacteria > Chromatiales > Chromatiaceae > Thiohalocapsa. Next base: position 5,732,840 of record CP050890.1, on the reverse strand, counting down.
TCGTTGGCCTGGAGCGGCTCGCTCCAAGCCTTGACGGGTTGCGGCGGTCGCCAACGCAATTCCCCGACAGGCGGCGTCGCATAGGGTATACCGAGGAACACCCGAACACCGCCGTCGCGCATGCCGACAACCGGCCCGCTGGAAGTCGTGACAATGAGCTGTGATTCGGCAAGTGACTTATCTGGCTTGGCGTGACCATAAAAACTGGCCGAAAGCAGCAGGATAATGCTAACGAACGAGATAAATGGGTATCGACGAAACATAAATCGTATTCTCCTGGATTGGTCTACGCGGATTTGCCCTCAGGCAAGGTTAAAAAGCGCTGCGATGCAAAGCCAAGCGTCGGCAACAGATACAGTTGCCATTGATCGACAATCGAGCAAAGCCCTAAGCGATGGTGCAGAAACAAGCTAAGGAACGGAAATTAGATAACTTGTGCAGCTCATCAGAAGGGAGAAGGTATAGTATCATTTTAGCCTCTGCAACCAAGCCAAACTTCTGGAGACCTAAATGGAGCGTTATTCCCCCCAAGTAGAGGAATCGATGCGTCGTTTCTATATGGGCCTGAATGAGAAAGATCGCCGTCTGTATGCAGGCTTAGAAGCCTTGAAGTATGGTCGCGGTGGTCGCGTGTATATTGCGGAGGTACTGGGTTGCAGCCGAAACACCGTAAGCAAAGGCGCGCGCGAGATGAGCGGTTTATCTGAGCGCGAGGTACACGAGCAGCTTCGCGGGGACAAAGTCGGGACCAAGCCCCGGGTGCGCAAACCTGGTGGTGGTCGTCGCCCCTATGAGCAGACGTGGGGGCCATCGTTGGACGAGAAGTTCCTGGCGGTTCTACGCCATCATACCGCGGGCGATCCGATGGATGAAAAGGTCCGCTGGACGAACCTCACCCTGGGTGAGATTGTCGCGGCATTGCGAGAAGATCATCAGATCCAGATCAGCCAATGGGTCGTGCGCAAGCTGTTAAAAAAACATGGCTACCGTCGCCGCAAAGCGCAGAAGAAAACGACCATGAAGGACGAGATCAAACACCGCGATGCCCAATTTGAGAAGATCACGCAACTCAAAGCCGCCGATCAGGCCGCGGGCAATCCGATCGTCAGCATGGATACCAAGAAGAAAGAAAATCTTGGCAATTTTTACCGTGACGGGCAGTTGTATACCTTAGAAGCCCTGCACACCTACGACCATGATTTCAACAGCTTTGCTGAAGGGGTCATCATTCCGCATAGCTTCTATGACATCAAGCATAATGTCGGCTACATCCAACTCGGGAATAGCCACGATACCAGTGAATTTGCCTGCGACAGTTTTCGGCATTGGTGGTATAACCACGGTCGCCTACACTATCCCAGCGCTACCTCCATCCTGGTGCTGTGCGATGGGGGCGGGAGTAACAGTTCCCGTCACTACCTCTTTAAACAGGACTTGCAGAGCCTCGCCGATGAGCTTGGGATCGAAATTCGCATTGCTCATTATCCGCCCTACTGTTCTAAGTACAATCCCATCGAACACCGTCTCTTTCCCCATGTGACCCGTGCCTGCCAAGGCGTGATTTTCACCAGTACCGAGTTGGTCAAGGAACTCATGGAAAACACCCACACTTCAACGGGACTCAAGGCGTTCGTTCATGTCATCGATAAGGTCTATGAAACGGGGCGAAAAGTGGCGGCAGATTTCAAGCAAAACATGCGCATCCTCTTTGATACGTTTTTGCCAGCATGGAATTATCGCGCCGTTCCTGCTGCTTCTCAGGAGTGCACAAGTTAATAAATTTCTATTCCTAAACAGGTTTTTGGCTTGGGTGTCGCCTGCCGACTCATTCGGTACCGCTATCGGCGTCGGTATCGGTATCAACGTCGGTATCGGTATCGGCGTCGGTATCGAACTGACGGCCTTGTTCATAAGCTCGGCCAAGGCTTGGGATTAGCCTCGAACGCCCCTGTATTTTAATTTTAAAACCAATGTCTTACGGAAAAGCCACAAACATCCGCTCGTCAGTTGGTTGGAGTTGTGAACAAGGCCGAACTGACCAACCCGCTATCCGCCAAGCTCCTCGCTGACCGCCTAGCCACGCTGTCCGCGCTTCGTGAGCATGGCCACACGACGATCGAGCAGTGCCTTTTGCTTGCCGTTGTCGTCTGCGGACAACGCATCGCACACCAGCGAGCACGTCCTCAATCGCAGCGCACTCCAGCGCCGAGCCTCGTGCGCTTTCAAACGACCGGCGTCGATCCCCGCTCGTCGCTTTGCCGTTACCTCCGGCCATGTTCAGCGCGATGGCCTGCAATGCGCGCCTAAGATGCGCACAGGCGTTGATCCTTCGCGTTACGCTGTCCTTTCACATGCTCGCAGTCGCGCTATGGCCCAGCCGACAGACTCGATGGCCGCACGCTCTACGTCGAGCTTCTCATGACCGAATGGCATAGGGCGTTTTCTCTCTCGATTCCGATTCCGATTCCGATAGTGGCCCCGATCCCGATTGCACTCCGCCGATGTCTGGATAGCGTGGTATAGGTTATTCATGAACCGCTACTGAGCGATTTCTGTGGGGGAACATACCACAGGCTTGTCTTCTCGTCCGGCCTCGATGTCGCGGCAACCGCCCATGGGGCGGCTATGGGCGGGTTGCCGCGTTTTGCTGAGGTGAACGAGAATCCGGCGCCAGTTGGTCCGTTTCTCTTCGGCAATTACCTGAGTATTGTCAAGATCGATGGACTCCTTGGCAGCGGTCTTGCCAGAGATACCGCCAGAGCCGAGATGCTGTCGTGGTGGCTGCAGCGCGGGTATAGCAGCATTTGCGATACCTAAAAAGAGCCCAAGCATATTCAAGGCAATGGCATGCGCGACACCAAAGCCCAAAAAGAAGGCTCCGCTGATGCCGAGCAGTGCCGGAGCCAGCAGGATAGCGAAGGTTCTGTTCATGCTGGATTCGAAACGCTTGGCCAGGTCGAATAGATTGCCAAGGTGGGACAGACCCTGATCCATGAGCACGATCTGAGCAGTGTCCGTTGCAATCGTCGAGGCGCCTCGCAGAGAGATGGAGACATGCGCCTTTTTTAGCGCAATAGCGTCATTGATACCATCGCCAATGTAGCATACGCAATGGCCCTGCTGTTGCAGTTCCTCGATCAATTCGGCCTTCCTCTGGGGCAGAACCTCGGCAAAGAAATGGTCAATGCCCAGGGCCGCCGCCAATTGCTTGGTTGGTCCTTCGTTATCACCAGAAATGATGTATGTGGCTGTGATCTGGTCACGCCGCTTCAACGCTTGGATGACGGCTTTTGCTTCCTGTCGTATCGTCGGCAACAACTCGATGGCACCGACAAGTTGCTGGTCGACTGCAACCATCACCAGTGTGTAGCCCTCCTCGTGTGCGCGTTTTTGTTGCCGTTGGATCTCCTCGGGTAGCGGAATGTCGAGCGATCGCATAAAGCGCTCACTGCCCACATCGACGACTCGGTTCTCGATCGTCACCGTCAGGCCATAGCCAATCCGGTATTCACTATCCTTGACAGAGGGTAACTCCAGGTCACGGACCTTCGCCTCCTGAAGGATTGCCTGAGCCAGCGGGTGTGTCTGTTTGGATTCCGCCGCCGCTGCAAACGCGAGGATTTCGGTAGAAGTGGTAACCGCACAAGTATGAATCAGACCAACATGGGGTATCTCCTCGGTCAATGTGCCGGTCTTGTCGAATACGAGTGTTGTCACCTGGTTGAGCAATTCGAGCGAACGTCCGTCCTTGATTAGGATGCCGGCACTCGATGCCATCCTTAAATAATTGAGTATCGTCAGTGGCGCGACCAGCATGATCTTATTCTTGGGGTGCGCACTGATTACCGCCAATGCGCTGCTGAATCCCAAGAGTGGCAAGGCGACGCCCCCGGCAACCAAAACCGGATTAACCAATTCTTCTGACAGTTGTTCAGCGCGTAATTGTGTGCTGGATTTGAAATCGATCGTTTCAGTCAGGATACGGGTGATATTCGCAGCGGTGCTATCTTCGCCAGCCTTATCGACTTTGACTTGAATCTTGCCCGACAAGATAATCGTTGAAGCAAATACCTGCTCGCCGACCTCGCGCTCGACGGGCCTGGCCTCGCCGGTGAGAATATGCTGGTCGACGCTAGCCATACCGGATACGACCGTGCCGTCGGCTGGAATGATCTCGCCAGCCTGTATAACGACAATGTCTCCAACGCGCATTTCGTTATAGGGAATGCTTATCTCGACGTCATTGACCACCTTCCAAACATGTGTCGGATGTTGGTCGAGCGTGTTTACCAGCTGGTCTTGCGCCCGATCCAGCGATTTGGCCGTAAGCGTCAATGCAACCATGTAGAGTGAGACTAATAGGTTTGCGACAATCAATTTCCCAAGAAGCAAACAGCCGATCATTGTAATACTCATCAGAGTATTGACATCGGTTTTGCCCCTTTTGAGCAATCGGTAGCTGTGGCGCAACGGCTCGTTGATGGCATAGAGTAAAAACGGCACACTAAGCAGACCGAGTGGTCGATAGATCAGCCCAGAGGCAACAAGCGTGACGGAATAGACTAATGATTTTGTGGCCTTGCGATTGTCGGTTTCCTGGATACCCGTCGATTCGCAGGCATTCGCCTGACCCTGTTTCGCAAGGTACTTTATATCCCGCGATACGGTGGTGGAAGACCAAGATCGCTCATCGATCAGCCGATTTTTTAGCCGACCTGTTCTGGTGCGGTTGTATTTTCGGATGCCGTAAGCCAAAACACCCATAAAGGCAACAGTGTTAAGAATCATGACGTACTGTCAATAGCTCGGTGGTGAGTGACCAGCAAAAGAGGTGAATAAACTCGATCCATCGGCATCAAGCAAAGGGTCGCGCCCGGTGGTGTCGGTTGTCTGGAAACGAACACTCGAAGGTCGTTGTGGAATGACTCTCCATCATGCCTGCGCTGAAACAACCCGGCATCGGTGCCACGGCGTTTGCCCATGGCGCTCGAGTCTAGCACAGGCGAGGTGACACACATGCCTGCATACCACGAGTTTGTCGCGATCATCGGATCGGGCAAATCGAAAACACGACCTAAGTAACGGTGCAGAAACAAGCTAAACAGGTTTTGGCTTGGGTGTCGCCTGCCGACTCATTCGGTACCGCTATCGGCGTCGGTATCGGTATCGGCATCGGCATTGGTATCGAACTGACCAACCCGATATCCGCCAAGCTCCTCGCTGACCGCCTAGCCACGCTGTCTGAGCGTCGTGAGCATGGCCACACGACGATCGAGCAGTGCCTTTTGCTTGCTGTTGTCGTCTGCGGACAACGCTTCGCGCACCAGCAAGCACGTCCTGAATCGCAGCGCACTCCAGCGCCGAGCCTCGTGCGCTTTCAAACGACCGGCGTCGATCCCCGCTCGTCGCTGTGCCGTTACCCTCGGCACTGTTCAGCGCGATGGCCTGCGATGCGCGCCTACGATGCGCGCCTAAGATGCGCACAGGAGTTGATCCTTCGCGTTACGCTGTCCTTTCACATGCTTGCAGTCGCGCTATGGCCCAGCCGACAGACTCGATGGCCGCACGCTGTACGTCGAGCTGCTCATGACCGAATGGCATAGGGCGTTTTCTCTCTCGATTCCGATTCCGATAGCGACCCCGATTGCACTCCGCCGATGTCTGGATAGCGTTGTATAGGTTATTCATGAACCGCTACTAAGGGGCTTCCGGCCTCGGTCGGCAGCCCGTTCTTCGTTTCTCCAACCCTGACATAGTCGCAGGCAAGACGCTAATCGCCGCCTCTCCCGCAGGAAACGGTGCGGACCACCTCGTCTCCCGGCGGCACGCTGCGCTGAAGATGGGAGCCCCAGCACTCCGGCACGCGCTTGCCCGTGGCGCGCCCAACGCCCGTCAGCCCCTTTAATTCGCCTTGACAACGCATCCCAGCCGCCGCTACAGTCCTCGCTCCGAGCTAAACTGGACCCTCAGGACGGCTTGGATTTCCTAGTCCGCCGGCGCGTTACCCGCATCTCTCACAGGCCTTCACCGCGACCTCGAGCCATGCAGAACACCCACATCTCCGCCGTGTCGGCGCTTTCCGCCCCCGCGCCGCAGGCCGCCGCGGCTCCGGCCGCCGTCTCGGTCCACAACGAATGGGATGCGCTGGAGGCGATCATCGTCGGCACCGCCCGCGGCGCGCGCTTCCCGCGCTACGACCGCAGCTTCCACGCCACCTTCTACCACGACCTGCCGCGCCACCAGGTGCCGAGCGGCCCCTTCCCGGAGCAGGTGCTGGCGGAGGCCGAGGAGGACCTCGACGCCCTGGCCGCGCTGCTCAGCGCCAACGGCGTGCAGGTCATGCGCCCGGAGCCCGTCGACTGTGCCGCAACAACGCGCACCCCCGACTGGGCGAGCGACGACCTCTACAATTACTGTCCGCGCGACCTGCTGCTAGCGCTCGGCGACACCGTCATCGAATGCCCCACGCCCATGCGCGCCCGCTATCTGGAGGCGCGCGCCTACCGCCACCTGATGCATCAGGCGATCCGCGCCGGCAGCCGCTGGATCGCCGCCCCGCGCCCGCAACTGGCCGACACCCTCTACAACCTCGAAGATCCGGACCGGCCCGGCCTGCTCGAGCACGAGCCGGTGTTCGACGCCGCCAACGTCCTGCGCATGGGCCGGGATCTCTTGTACCTGCGCTCCAACACCGGCAACGCCTTCGGCGCCCAGTGGCTGCAGACCACGTTGGGTCCCGACTACCGCGTGCACCTGTGCGAGCGACGTCGATCAGCAGGCGATGAATACCCTGGAGGTTGTCAACGCGTACAAGCGTTTGACATTTGTTGAGCGCGCCTTTCGCAGCCTCAAGACCGTACAGCTGGAGATCCGTCCCGTTTACCACAAAACGGATGAACGGATTCGCAGCCATGTCTTTCTCTGCATGCTGTCATATTACCTGCAATGGCATATGGAACAGCGCCTGGCACCATTGTTCGCAGCAGATGAGGAGGGTTCGGAGAGGCGTTGGACCTTCCGAGGAGTGATCGATTGCTTAGCTCAGATCACGTGTAACAGAGTTGCCGTCAATGGTGTCGAGTTCGATCAGAACAGCACGCCAACACCAGAGCAGGAGGAGATACTGAGTTTATTGCAAGTTTCGATGTACTTGAGAGTACCGAGTTCTCCAGCAATCTGGCAGCAATCTGTTCCTTGAAGCAGCCCCATCCGTGCAAGTGAAAATACGGTCGTGGCGGGGTTGCTGCTGCCGATGTCCGTCAGATCGATAAACCAATGGGTAGACATCCTGGAAGGATCTATAGTCCTCTCACGTGACATCAAAGCTGTCCCTTTCGTTTAGGGCCAGCACTCACACACCAAAAACAAAAGGGCATATCTGGTTATCGTGTTGAGTGACTCTAGTTATAGCACCTGTGTAGACTCTACTCGAGGTGTTTGTCATGCAATTGTGGTTCTATTGGTGGGAGATCATTTCGTTGCTACGGCCAGCGTTTTCCCGCGATCAGACGTTCTTTTGGTTCGTTGTCAGCGTCGCCGGTCTGTCAGTGCGCACGGATAACCTCGGGGTCACGAGTATCGTGCGCGCCCTTGGCCTGCAGGAGCAGTGCTACGATTCTCTGCTTGACAGCTTTCACAGCAGCGCAGTGAAGCTGAACCGCTGATTGGCAATCTGGACCAAGGTGGTCCTGAAGCTGTTCCCAGGGGTGATTCAGGTCAATGGTCGGTTGGTGCTCGTGGGCGATGGGATCAAGGTCGGCAAGCAGGGCCGAAAGATGCCGGCAGTGAAGTCGTTACATCAGGAGTCGGAGTCGAACACCAAACCCGAGTACATCATGGGCCATTCGTTCCAGGCAGTCGCGGTTCTGATCCAGGCGGCACAGAGCGTCTTTGCGCTCCCACTGACTGCCCGGATTCATGAGGGCGTTGTGGAGACGAACCGAGACAAGCGCACGCTGATGGACAAGATGATCGCTCTGCTCGGGCTGCTCGGCATGGAGCAATCCTACTACTTCGTGGCCGATCGCTATGACATGTGTCGGAAGATGGTCAAGGGACTGCTCGCGCAAGGCAATCATCTGGTGGTTCGCGTGCGCTCGAATGCCGTGGCTTGGACGCCCTACGTTCAGGACGCAACAGAACCTCGTGGGCGTGGGCGCCCGCGGAAGTATGGCCGCAAGATCAAGCTGCGCTCGTTGTTCGAAGAGGGCCTGGTGAACGAGCAAGCAGCGAGCCCCGTGTATAACGAACAAGGGGTCATACTCCGTTATGCCGTGCATGATCTGCTGTGGCGACCGGCCGGACAGCTGGTGCGTTTCGTCATTGTGATTCACCCGCACCGAGGACGTTTCATCCTCATGTCGACAGACCTCACATTGGATGCCATCGACATCATTCGTCTCTATGGGCTGCGTTTCAAGATCGAGGTCACCTTCAAGCAGGCGATCCACGTGTTTGGGACATTCCACTACCATTTCTGGATGAAGGCGATGAAGCCACTGAAACGGCGTAATGGGGATCAATACCTGCACCGGGAAACGGCGGCTTACCGTCAAGCCGTGAAGCGCAAGCTGCATGCCTACCATGTCTTCGTCCAAGCTGGGTGCATTGCCCAAGGGTTGGCTCAGTACCTGGCAGCATGCCATCCGCGGCTGGTTTGGCAATCCTTATGCCTCCTGGTTGCGCACAATCCGCCCTGGTCTGGCACCATCCGAACGCGTGGTCACCCTGGCGTTACGCCACAGCCTACCGGAATTTCTCCTGGATTGGAGCCAGAGGTCTATTCTGGCGAAATTCATCATCGAAAGGCTCGATCCGGATCGATCTAAGCTACTTGGCGCCGCCGCTTAGCTCTGACTCGGCCTTAACGGCGCGTTTCGATCGCGCCGACAGTTGGTTTGGAAGCGATTCCAGGATGACTCTTGCCCTTTTGATTTTAATAGAAGAAACTCGGCACTCTCAAGTTGTTTTAGTGAGACGGCAGATTTCGACAGCCTAGGAGTTCGCTCGCTGGCTCGCCGATAATGTAACGAAAAAAGGTGGATGACCCACATTTCGAGAGAAAAGGGGCCAGAAAAGCAGAAAAGAGCAGAAAAGGGGCCAGGCGCAATTATTGGCAGCCGGCGTAGGTTGGGATGAGGAACGAATCCCAACACGGTCACTCGATGTAGGTCTCTCTGTGCTTCGTTCCACCACCCAACCACCACGAACATGAAACGGCATTGCAGGACATGCGTTGTCGTCGGGCTCTGATCAAAGACGCCACCTATTTCTTCACGGTCAACCTAGCGGAACGGTCGAGTCGCCTGCTGGTGGACCGGATCGATGATCTGCGCAAGGTCGTGCGTGATGTTCGCGAGGTGCATCCGTTCGAGAGCGTCGCTTGGGTCGTGTTGCCGGAGCATCTGCATGCGGCGTGGGCGCTTGCAGAAGTTTTCATCCTTTCACCGGGATCTTTATCGTGGTTGGGTGACGGCCGAATGGGGCTGTGTGGATGACGCCGCAGTAGACTTTGGGGAACGGCGGTAGCGTTGGGATTCGTTCCTCATCCCAACCTACGGGCTCTGATGTCCGAGCGTGAGCGGAGCAACTTGGTAGCGCATACAGGCCGCTGTCGACACGTCAGACGGTCGCTAGGATTGCGATTGCTTTTGATATGGAAGCGCGGAGCGATTCATTGGTGCTCCGCGCATTTTGGGTGCGGCAGAGTGAGCGACCGCCGCGCGGGGGTCTTCACTCATGTCGGGCCGGCCGAGGCTTAGGCAATCTCGGCTTTTTTGGTAAAGATTCCGAGCTCATACTCCAGGTTGTAGCGCCCGAATATCAGATTCGCCTCGCGGGCAAGCTCGTCGAACAGGTCTTTTGGGTCTTCCCCATCCTCGATCCGTTCGTTCACTAAGGACTCAAGGACTTCTTTGAAGTTTTTTGCCATCGGAATTCTCCTGCAAGTTAACCACTTCCATTAATCAAGTATAGCCTAACACGGACGTATTACCAGCGGAGAGGCTTCCTAAGGCGATTTCTGTCAAGAAACATACCGCCTGGCCTGGCTTGTCTTCTCGTCCGGCCTCGACGTCGCGGCAACCCGCCCATAGCGCGACCATGGGCGGGTTGCCGCTTCGCGAGGGCGGAACGAGAATCCGGCGCCAGTTGGTACGTTTCTCTCCGGCAATTGCCTCACCCCGATTTGATGGTCAGCCTGTGATTCACTGAGCAAGCCTGTCTCTCCCCAGCCTTAGGTCGGGTTACGCTATCGCTAACCCGACCTGCCGCTATGCGGACAACGCGGATGACCGTATCAGCGCGATGGTCAACCTGACTCAGCAGATCTTCAACGTTGTCGAGCGCGAGCTGAGTCTGACTCCATTCTTTGGCGAAGCGCGGTCGGAATCGACAGGGGAAACGCCATTGGGCGTTCGCTCATCAGAAGCTCGACCTATACCGTGCGGCCATCGAGTCTGTCTGGGCCTAGCGGTATTGCGAGAAGATGATAAGGATAACGTCACGCGAAAGATCCACATGCCGCGCGCATCGCGGGCCATCGCGCAGACATCGGGTCGGCCGGTTCGATACCCATTAGCTGGATAATGATGCCCAGGCCAATCATTTGTTGAGCTTATCGTTGCACCTTGACGAAATCAGATTGGCAATTCCAGCCACAGCGCCAGCCGGAGCCGGGCTTCTTCAAGGCCAATAGGCCTGGTCGACGAAAATGCTTGTACGTCGATCCATTCGGCGGCGCCTGTTCCGAGTTCCAACACAGCCCGCTTTACCTGTTCGACGGTGCGATGTACGGCGCCGCGGCCGAGTTTGTCGGCCTTGGTCAGCAGCAATAACAGTGGTCGCCGTGCGGCGATACACCAGGTCAGCATTTGGCGGTCGAATTCAGTCAGTGGATGGCGAATGTCCATCACCACCACCAGCGCGCGCAGACACTGTCGTTGTTCCAGATAATGGCCCATCAGCGCCTGCCAGTCGGCCTTCAGTGCCAGCGATACGCGGGCGAACCCATAGCCTGGCAGGTCGACCAATCGACGCTCGTCATCAAGCCGGAAGAACACCAATTGTTGGGTGCGTCCGGGCGTCTTGCTGGTCCGCGCAAGCCGGCGCTGATGGCAGAGAGCATTGATGGCGCTGGACTTACCGGCATTCGAGCGCCCGGCAAAAGCTACCTCGAAGCCCGTATCTGCCGGCGCATCGCGCAGTCGAGCCGCGGCGATTTGGAAAGTCGCGCGCTGGAAGAACGCTTGCGTGGCAACGCCTGGCGGGGTGTCGGGTAGGTCTGGCGCGGTCGTCCTGGGAGCGGCTTGGGGAGGGGCTTTTATCATGCTTAGTGATGGTGCAGAAACAAGCTAAACAGGTTTTTGGCTTGGGTGTCGCCTGCCGACTCATTCGGTACCGCTATCGGCGTCGGTATCGGTATCGGCGTCGGTATCGAACCGACCAACTCATCCGCCAAGCTCCTCGCTGACCGCGTAGCTACGCTGTCCGAGCTTCGTGAGCATGGCCACATGACGATCGAGCAGTGCCTTTTGCTTACTGTTGTCGTCTGCGGACAACGCTTCGCACTCCAGCGAGCACGTCCTGAATCGCAGCGCACTCCAGCTTCTCTCTCGATTCCGATTCCGATAGCGACCCCGACCCCGATTGCACTCCGCCGATGTCTGGATAGCGTGGTATAGGTTATTCATGAACCGCTATTTAGTCGTTGAGGTGATCCCATATGCGAAAGATCCAAGATCGTTGGGCTTGTGAAGACAGGGCGCCGGATTCGACGAAAAAGCGCGCGTAATGCTGATCGCTCTCCATTATGTGGGTCGTCAGCCAAAACTTGAGCAGGTCCATCAGTTCCATGCTCAACTTGGTGTTGCCACTGTCGAAGCGCGCGCGCAAGTCATTCAGGCGCGAGATGAGATCCAGGTGTTCCTGTTTGTGTTCTTCTAATCTGGGATAGCCTTGCATGCGCATCAGCCCCTCTTCCAAGGCAAAGTGGATTCGCGCATACTCGGCAAGCCGGGTCAGAATGTCATCGACCACCTGATTGCCATAATTACGCACCATCGCGTCGTGCATTTCGTTGACCAAGTCGACCAGCACCCGGTGTTGGGCATCGATCGCGTCAATTCCGACACTGAGCGCGTCGGTCCATGTCACAAAAGTATTCAAAGTCCACCTCCCGAAGCGCCGCGGCGCGGTTTAAGACGTGCCCGTGCGCTTCCAATGCCCCGATCGGCCGCCGATTTTTTCCACCAGCCTGACCTTGTCGATCTGCATGCCGCGGTCCACCGCCTTGCACATGTCATAGATGGTCAGCAGGGCCACCTGCACCGCGCACAGCGCCTCCATTTCAACCCCGGTGGGTGCATGCGTCTCCACTGTCACTGTACAGTGTACAGAACGGGTTTCGGCATCGGCGACCAGCTGCACATCGGCTCGCGTTAACGCCAGCGGGTGGCAGAGCGGCACCAGTTCTGCCGTGCGCTTGGCGCCCATGATGGCAGCAATCCGTGCGACACCCAGGACATCGCCTTTGGCGTGGCTGCCAGCCTCGATCATGGCCAAGGTCTGGGGTTGCATTCGAATCTGCCCCTCGGCAACCGCGCATCGGCGCGTGCTGTCTTTATTGCCGACATCGACCATATGTGCATCGCCGGCCGGGGTGAAATGCGTCAGTTCCGCCAAGGAATAAAGCCTCTTTCGATGTTTTTCGTCATGAGATAGCGATCGATCAATGCGCCACCGGTCGACGGATGCGCGCCGCGGTCTCGATGGCATCATAGTCCCGCAGGCCACCTCGGTAGAGACTCGGCCCGTCGTCCGGACGCCGACGGAAACGACGGTAAGGCCAAAGATACTGTTCCGGACAGAGAGCGATGCATTGCTCGATGCCGAGATTCAGCGCTGCTGCCGCGACGCTGTCGTCGTCGCTGTCGATGTCATCCGGTGCGGACAGGCAGTGAATACGGAATCCGGCCGCGCGGGGTAAGCGCTCGGCGAACATGAAGATTACCCGCGCACCGCTTTTCCTCGCCAGCCGATTGACCAGCACCATGGTCCAGGCTGGAATGCCGAAAAAGGGTGCGAATGCCGCGCCTTTGTTGGCACGCGGTTCCTGGTCTGGCAAGATGCCGGCATACTCGCCACTGCTTAGGCATTGCACAAGCGCACGAATACCGCGGGCGGTGATTGGAGCCAAGGTGGCGCCGCCCCGACGACGGGCATCGATAATCAGTTGGTCGAGATATTTCTGCGGCTTGTAAAAAATGGTGGTCGGCCCCTGTGCCACTAAATACATGCCGGCAAGCTCCCAAGCGCCAAGGTGCGGGGAAAGCACGATCAACCCATGGCCGTCAACGCGTTCGAGCAGTTCTGCGCCACGCACCTCGCGCACCAGATCGAGCATCTCCTGCCTTGGGCGCAGCCAGAGGTGGGCAATTTCGAGGTAGGTCTTGCCGAATTCGCATAAACAGCGATTACGTAGGCGAATTTTCTCGCGCGCGGTCAGGTTCGGAAAACACAGCGAAAGGTTGATCAGCGCATTGCGCCGCTGTCGATTCGGGAACAGGATCACCAGCCAGCCAACCAGGTGTCCGATCCAGTGCAACAGGCTCAGCGGTAACCTGGAAAGTAACCACATCAAGCCAACTATAACGCGCTCCTGCATTGTCCTTGCATCAGCGCGGGGCGCTGTTATTGGTCCTTGACGCTTCATGTTTCGCCAGGCTCAGGATATTGCATTCAGGATACGGTTTTCGATGCGGCTGCTAGACTAGTCTTGCCGAGCCTCGCCGGGGCTCGTCAATCCAATACCAACAAGCATACGCAGGTACCACCAAGTGAGCGAACCTCTGCCAAAAAGCCTGACTCCACAGCAGGCATTGAAATTGACCGAAGACAATCCCCAAGCAGTGCTGATCGACATCCGTTCGACCATGGAGTTTTTGTTTGTCGGCCATCCGAAGGGCGCAGTACACGTGCCTTGGATCGATGAACCGGATTGGATCGTGAACCCGGAATTCGTTCGCGAGATCCGAAAGTTGCTGCTGGGCGGGGCGGTGTGCACGCCGGAAGGCCCGTGCGCTCCAGTGGTGTTGATCTGCCGCAGCGGCAAACGCTCGCTGGAGGCGGGTAAAGAACTGCTCAAACAAGGCTTTCGAAATGTGTATCATGTTGACGAAGGCTTCGAGGGTGATCTTGACGACGACCATCATCGCAGCACAAGCGGCGGTTGGCGCTTCCGCGGTTTGCCTTGGGAGCAGTGCTGAGGCGAGCGCGCCAACGGCGCCGGTCATGAATCGGCGCCTGCTCTGGAATTGGCCCTGGCCTGTCGCGCTGGTCCGTCGAGCTGAGCTGTTTTTGAACCAGAGACAGATTCGGACACAGATTGGGATCTGGGCACTGAGGAATGGGAGCTGTTGGTGTCGGACCGGCCGCCATGAGGAGGTTTGAAGGCGGATGCAGGATCGACCGAGAAGTCGCCAGGGTCTGCATCCGGCGGTCCGCGGTCGACCAGATCTTGCAGGCTGATGGAATTGAGATAACAGTAGATGCGGTCGCTGAGATCGAGCCACAGACGGTGCGTCAGGCAAGGGCCGGAATCCTGGCAGTCGCCGACGCCTTTGCAGCGTGTGGTGTCGATGTGTTCGTCCACGGCGGTGATGACCTCGGCAACAAAAATGGCCGATGGCTCGCGCGCCAAACGGTAGCCGCCGCCGGGACCTCGCACACTGATCACCAGTGCACGTTTGCGGAGTTTGGAAAACAACTGCTCCAGATAGGACAGTGAAATGTCCTGGCGTTCAGCGATATCGGCTAACGAAATAGGTCTCTCCCCTTGGTGCAGAGCCAGATCCAGAACAGCGGTGACCGCATAACGGCCTTTCGTGGTCAGTCGCATGATGCCTCCAAGCGCGTCATTGGGTTAATGTGGAATCGTACGATACCTGAGTCGGACCATCAATTAATTATGGTTATTTTTGCCGCGCAGATCACGGCGAATGCATGGAAAATCCCGCTGGCGCTGATTGCGCTACTCGGATTCGGCCATTCCGGTGGTGTTTGTGTACGCCTGTTTCGATTGCCCGGAATCCGGCAGCACGGGATCGATTCCGCAGCCATCCAGATCGTCTAGATGCTCGAAGTGCCGCGTGATCCCATGCTCCTCCAGCGCGCGGGACATGGCTTCCATGCGTCGATCCATGATGTGAATATGGTCCAACATCCGGTTGATCGCGTTGGCGACCGGGTCTGGGGCATCGCGGACGGCACCATAGGCATCGAAACCGATACGCTTGGCCGTATCGGCGCGCCGCTGGCTGGTGGGGTCCGTGCTTGATTCGATCACGCGTCCCGGCACGCCGACTACCGTGCCGCTGCGCGGTACGCTTTTGACGACCACCGCGTTGGAGCCGATGCGCGCACCTTCGCCAATATCGATTGGGCCGAGCACTTTAGCGCCGGCGCCAACGACCACATCACGCCCCAGGGTCGGATGACGCTTGCCCTTTTGCCAACTGGTGCCACCGAGGGTTACGCCATGATAAAGCGTGCAGTCGTCACCGATGACCGCGGTCTCGCCGATGACTACGCCCATGCCGTGATCGATGAAAAAACGTCGGCCGATCTGCGCGCCGGGATGAATTTCGATGCCGGTGAACAGGCGGGCGACGTTGGATAACATTCTTGCCGGCAATTTGTAGCCGTGTAGCCAAAGCGCATGCGCAGCCCGGTGTAGCAACACCGCGTGCAGGCCAGGATAAGTGATAACGATCTCAAATGCGTTGCGCGCCGCCGGATCACGGTCGAATACACTGTTGATATCTTCGCGGAGCCTTTCGAACATGCTGCTTTCCCCATACCGCGATACTGCGGCGGTCTGCCCGGTTGGCCAGTCAAGGGCCTTGGGCGAGTGGCCAAGGGCCGGTTACCCAAGCGCCAAAATGAGGGCATTCTAGCGCGCTCTGCCCGCGCGTGCTTCATTCATGCCGGAAACGATCCGGACGCTTGCGTCCTGCGGCCGCTGACAGCATGCCACGCAGGATATTGATCTCGGTGCGGTCCGGGCGCGCGCGATTGAACAACCGACGCAGGCGCCGCTGCAATTTCGACGATTGCTCAGGATCGGCAAAACCGATGGCGATCAGCGTGCTGGTCAGATGATCGTAGAAGCCCTCCATCTCCTCGGCGGTGGCCAAATCCTTGCGTTGTGGCGCGCCTGGGGTGCTCGTATCCGAGGCACCGCGCTGCAATGCGCTACAGCGCAATTCGTAGGCAAACACCTGCGCTGCGGCGGCGATATTCAACGAGCTGAAATCCGCAACCGATGGAATGCGGACCAGATAATGACAGGCGCCGAGCTCGTCGTTGGTGAGCCCGGAACTCTCACGACCCAATACCAGCGCGACGTCGCCGTCGCGTGCCTCGTCCAGCAGCATGCTGGCGCATTGCCGCGCATCCAGTTGCGGCCATTGTACGCTGCGCGGGCGGGCGCTGGAGCCGATTGTCAGTCGACACCCGCTGAGTGCGGAGGCCAAATTTTCATGCACTCCCGCGGCAAGCAATAGGTCGTCAGCACCGCAGGCACGGGCAAGCGCGTCTGCATCTGGAAATTGTCTTGGGCGGACCAGTTCCATCCGCGACAGGCCCATGTTCTTCATTGCACGTGCGACCGCGCCGATGTTGCCGCCGAGGGTAGGCTCGACCAACACGAAGCGAATGCGCCGGAGCAAGAGATCGGTTTGTTGCGGGGAATTGTTCGAGATTGGATGCATCATTATGATTGGCTGTTCAGCGGCCCGGTCTATGACAGATCTTTCAAGCGCACGGCGCTTAGGCTATTGTGCACGCATGAATCCCATGCTGAACATCGCTATTCGTGCAGCGCGCGCCGCCGGGCGCGTGACCATGCGTTATTTTGACCGCATCGACACCGTTAAGGTCGGCAGCAAGAGCCGCAACGACTTCGTCACCGACGTCGACTGCGCCGCCGAGAATGCCATCATCTCAGAACTGCGGAGCAAGTTTCCACAGCACGCGATCCTGGCCGAGGAGAGCGGCGCCTACTCCGGCAATGAATTCGAGTGGATCATCGATCCGCTGGACGGCACGACCAACTATTTGCACGGTTTTCCGCAATGGTCCATCTCCATCGGTCTGCGCGAGCGCGGTCGCATGCAGGTGGCTGTCGTGTACGATCCATTGCGCGAAGAATTGTTTACCGCCGAGCGCGGCGGTGGCAGCAAGCTCAACGACCGCAGATTGCGCGTTACCCGTCGGCCCGGGCTGGAAGGGGCGCTGATTGGCACTGGCATTCCATTTCGCGATCAGACCCACCTGGATACTTATCTGAATATGCTGCGCGCGATGGTGGAAGACACCGCCGGCATTCGCCGTCCCGGTTCGGCGGCGCTGGACTTTGCGTATGTCGCCGCGGGCCGGCTGGATGGCTTCTGGGAGCTGCAGCTGTCGCCCTGGGACTTTGCCGCCGGCGCGTTGCTGGTCATGGAGGCCGGCGGTACGGTCAGCGATCTGGCCGGCGGCGACCGTTTTTTCGACACCGGCAATGTGGTTGCCGGCGGCCTCAAGGTGCATGGCGCCTTAGTGCAACGGCTGAAACCTTTTTTAAGTCCGAGCTTACCGGCTTGAACCACAGCCGGAGAGATTCCTTGGGTGGAACCTTGTCGCGGTTCCGTGATACCGGCCATACCAACGCGATTCCAACCCAACCTGACGCAACCGGATCAGTCAGCCTTGCAGGCGCTGCATCTGATTTACACAGTGCGAACATAGCATGGAACAATGACACAGCAGCAGTCAACAATCGCCCCGGTCGAGAACGCACAACCGCTGGCCGTCGCCATCACCGGCTCAGGCGGCAGTGGCGCGGTGACCGCTGGCATGATCTTGCTTGATGCCGTCGCTCACGCCGGCTTCTACGGTCTGCTGAGCCGCTCGGCCGGACCACAGATTCGCGGTGGTGAATCCGCGACGCTGTTGCGATTCGGCCCCACTCCGGTGCACTGCCCGGCAGACCGCTTCGATCTGCTGGCAGCGCTTGACTGGGGCAACCATCATCGCTTTGCCGATGAAATTCCCCTCGATAGCGACAGTTTGATTCTGGCCGATCCGGACGTCGGCGGCATCCCTTCCGCGGTCGCCGACAGCGGCGCTAAACAGTGCATGATCGAGTTGCGCGCAAAAGCAAAAGAGCGCAGGGGAGGGCGTGCCAATATGGTTGCTGTCGGCGCCGTTGGTGCCTACATCGGCTTGTCGCTCGAGGCGCTGCTCGCTGGCGCGATGCGCACCCTGGCAAGCAAGGGCGATCAGGTCGTCAGCGCGGCAAAGACCTGCATCGCGGCTGGCTACAATACCCATGCGGACGATTGCCGCAATACGGACGCCAACAGCAGGTCGATGCAGGACGGGCTGCCGCGCGTCAGACAGCTTTCAGCCGAACCATTGCGATCCGCTCGGCGTTGGAGCATGAATGGCAACGAGGCGGCCGGGCTCGGTGTACTGCGCGCCGGCGTTCGCTTCGTCGCCGCCTATCCAATCACGCCCGCCAGCGAGA
The DNA here is from genome assembly GCA_016745215.1 of Thiohalocapsa sp. PB-PSB1. GTDB lineage: Bacteria > Pseudomonadota > Gammaproteobacteria > Chromatiales > Chromatiaceae > Thiohalocapsa. The sequence continues at coordinate 5,714,272 of CP050890.1, read as the reverse complement.
TGCTGGAGTGGCTTGCACCGCGGCTGGAGCAGGTCGGCGGCTCGTTGCTGCAGGCCGAGGACGAGTTGGCCTCCATCAACATGATCATCGGCAGCTCCTTCGGCGGTGTGCCATCGCTGACCGCTACCTCCGGCCCCGGACTGAGCCTGATGATGGAAGGCATCGGCCTGGCCGTTGCCAGCGAAACGCCAGTGGTGGTAGCAGACGTGATGCGGGGCGGCCCAAGCACTGGCATTCCGACCAAGTCCGAACAATCGGACCTGCAAATCGCATTGTATGGGTTGCATGGCGATGCGCCACATCTGGTGCTTGCCACGCTCGGCATAGGCGACTGCGTATTCACCTTCGATTGGGCGACGCGACTGGCCGAACAATTGCAAACCGCGGCCATTGTGTTGTCCGATCAGACGCTGGCACAATCGCGCGCTGTCATCGATCCGCCAGCCGCAATCTCCGCCGCGGGCGCGACGCGTGCCATCGCGAACTGCGACGACCATTATCAGCGCTACGCACTGACCGCCGACGGCGTCTCGCCGATGGCATTGCCTGGACAGCCGGGCTGCGCCTATACCGCGGATGGACTGGAACACGATAGCAACGGATCGCCATCTAGCAGCGCCTCGGATCACTTGGCGCAATTGGACAAACGACGCCGCAAACTGGAGACCTTCGACTACGGCAACGCCTGGGCCGAGATCGACGGCGTTGGTGATCTGTGCCTGCTGACCTGGGGTTCCGCCCACGGCGCCGTCACCGAGGCCGCGAACCGGCTGCGCGCACAAGGCCAGTCGGTGCGCGTCGTGACGCTGAGGCTGCTGGCACCGCTGTGTCATGCGGCGCTGGTCGATGCCATCGGCAACGGCGGTTTGCTCGTCGTGGAGCAAAACCATGGGGCTCAACTGTTCCATTATCTGCATGCCCAACGCGCGTTGCCTGCACATGCCTGTTCATTGGCGCGCCCCGGTCCGCTGCCGCTGCGCCCGGCGGAGATCGTCGCCGCCTGCAAGCGGATCGAGCCTGTACAACAAACCCCGAATGCATCCGGACGGCGGCCGGAACCGACATTCCAACCCGAGGCATAACCCCGAGGCACAAGATGGACGAGCATCAGATTCCCAGCCTGATCGCCAAAGACTACAGGTCGGACATCAAACCCGTCTGGTGTCCTGGCTGCGGTCATTTCGCGGTGCTTTCGGCGTTGACCAAGACCCTGGCCTATCTCGGCTTAGCCCAACAGAACGTGGCCATCATCTCCGGTATCGGTTGCTCGTCGCGGCTGCCGGCCTACATTGCCAGCTATGGCTTCCACGGTGTGCATGGCCGCGCCCTCGCGCTGGCCTCCGGTTTGAAAGCCGCACGCCCGGATCTCACCGTGATCGTCGCCGGCGGCGATGGCGATGGTTTTTCCATTGGTGGCAATCATTTCCTGCACGCCTGCCGTCGCAATATGGATTTAACCTATGTGGTGATGGACAACGAGGTCTATGGCATGACCAAGGGGCAAGCATCGCCGACCACACAGCCGGAATGGGATCACAGCAAATTGACGCCCCACGGCACCGGCATCCGTCGTTTCCAGCCGGCCGCCATCGCATTGGCCGCTGGCGCCAGCTTCATCGCGCGCGGCTTCTCCGGCGACCCGAATGGCCTGGTGCATTTGCTGACTCGAGCAATTGAGCATCCTGGCTTCGCATTCCTGCAGGTACTGAGCCCCTGCCAGACCTTCCGTCCGGAACAGCAGGCCTGGAAGCACATGGTTCACCCTTGCCGGCTTGCGCCAACCCATGATGCCGCACGTGCGGCAGAGCTGATCCAGCGCGACGATGGCATGGCGCTTGGCATGCTCTACTCTCAGACACTGCCAGTGTTTGCTAACCCGCCAGTCGATCGAGTTGGTCTCGACCAGATCGAAGCGGAATTCTGTCTATGAACGATCCAAATGCCAATCACCCGAGCGAACCAGCAGCAGCGAGCGCGCGCATTGATGACGTCGGCGAATTTTTGCTCCACGCGCTGGAACTAGAACACGAATCCGCGGCACGCTACGAACAATTGGCGGATAGCATGGAGGTTCACCACAATCAAGAGGTCGCCACCCTATTCCGTCGCTTGGCGCGTCTCAGCGACGAACATGCGGCGCGCATCGGCAAGCGCGCCAGCGGCATTGCTTTACCACAGATCGCGCCCTGGGAATTCAAATGGAATTTCCCCGAGGGTTCGGATGTTGGCCATTCCCTTGATGCGGATGTCAATTATCAGATGAGCGCATTGCAGGCATTGGAACTCGCATTGCACAACGAAACCCGCGGCCAAGCCTTTTATGCTCGCACCGCCGCCGAATCCACCCATCCGGAGGTGCGCAGACTTGCCGAAAAGATGCGCGCCGAGGAGGAGGAGCATCGAAATTTACTGCGCGAACTGATCGCACAACAACGCCCCAGAGTCAGCGACCAGCAGACTGATCTGGACCCGCCGCATATGCCGGGCTGAGCTGGCATTGACGGGGAGGAAATCCAGGCGCATTTGTCATGTCGAGCGCTGGCGGTATTCGACGCACATTCTGCCCACCCTGACCTTGACACCCCGAACGACTGGCGTCGTCGGCCTATTCGTCCGCAAGCGGGCTCCTAGATCAGCCGTCCCCGGCGGCTTGTAGGAGTCCGCTTGCGGGCGACGCGCCGGCTACAGGACAAGGATCGATCATGGGAAAACCGTCCACATGCCAGGGCCGGTTTGTGGGGAACCCTCAGGTACAGACCTGCCTGGTCTCATCATGAGAGAATCAATTGCCTGATCCTGCCTTGCGATCGGATGGGGATGAAACAAACTCAGGCCGAGGTTCTCCCATTACGCTTGCTCTTGTGCGAGAATCAAATGTTTTCCGCTGCCAAGGTCGTTGCTGTAACAGCTGCGAATCCTGATTGTTCATGTTAACAACCAAACCGCTTTCATCGGCTGGTTTTTCCTGACCTAAGGGTTTCCAATGAATATTGCCGATCGTCTCTATCTTCCGGATTCCATCAAAGCGGTGCTTTGGGATATGGACGGCGTTCTAATCGACTCCCTGAGTTTCGCAATGTCCGCGTCCGAAAAGCTGGTCAAAGAACATTTTAGTTCTTCAGCCGAGCTTGATCCAGCATTCATTCAATCCATATTCGCTTTCGATCCGCCAGTATTCTGGCAGAAGATCTTTGCGCGCCTTGATTCTCGAGGGTACTCTAATAAAACTGGAATATCTTCCAGTGATCTGAGTGACCAGTATGTTTCCCTACGCCTGCAGGTGCCATTTCCGGTTCATGAAGGGATTCCACAACTACTCTCTGATTTGCATTCCAAAGGTATAAAGTGCGCGCTGGTTTCGAATAATCCAAAGGACGCGATAGAAATTATTCTCAGCAACTGCAAGTTGCGCGACTACTTCGATGTCATTGTCGGTAATGACCATGGCAATCTGCGCAAAAAACCAGAACCGGATACTTATCTTCACGCAGCTTCCCTGCTCGACCTGAGTCCAGAGCGTTGCGCTGTGATCGAGGACTCTCTAATTGGTATCTCAGCGGGCAAATCTTCTGGATACCACACCCTGGCTGTGGCCACTGGAAGCGCAAATTTTGCGACCCTTGCCGGTACAGATGCCGATGCGGTCTACACGGCCTTTTCCACGAACAACGCTATTGCAAATTTTGGTGATGTGAGAAAAAAGCACATTGCCACCCCGAACGAATTCGTCAGTCACATGATCGAGCATATCGCTTGGCGTATAGGCTCGGCCATAGACTTTTCGTGGAATAATGATGATTATTTCCAAGCAGGAGTTCTTCTCGCTGAATCAATCAGCGCGCATCCGCGAAAAGCGGACTCCTCAGCATGCTTGGGGATGATTGACGATGGTAGCGCAGAAGTCTTGATCGATTATTCTACTTCCACCGGATCGCTGCAGCTGGAAGCAGTCGGAGATGTTTCTCTAGACTGGTTCTTAGGGCTGCGTTGCGAGCAGATCGATAACGGTCAGCCGCTTGTCAAACTGCTCGAAGGGTTGGCGGCGGGGCTCTCGGCACGGCTCCTCGTGCGCGTATGCAGCGTCGAAGATCCGCATCATACTTGGGAAGGCGTGTTTCGTTCTGTTGGCATCAGTTTGTCACGCCTATATACCCCTTTTCCGGAGTGCCCCCCTGCCGTCGACGGCGACATCGCAACCAAAGAGGGTGATATCTCTATTCGCCGAACCGGGCTTGATGTTTGTGAAGTAAGCCGTGCGACAGCAGAAAGCGATGTCTATGTGCGCGTTGATTACACTCGACAGTCTGAAAACTCCATCGTTTTCGATGTCGGTTCCTCCATCAGCGTGGATGGCATCGCTCCTCTACTGAGTCGTTTTGCCGAGCTTGCGGGTTTTTCTTTGCAGTTGAAATTCGCTGCCACTTTCTTGTCCTCTTCCCATGTTGTCTTTGAAGATGCCGCCCTGGTAATCGGTCGCGCCTTGCTCGAATTGCTGATGGCACGCATGAACCTGACTGGAGCCCAAGGCGCTGGAAGTAATATCCACTCTGCCTCCGATTTCTCGGATAACGCCGTTGGTGTAGGCGTAAGCGTAGAAGGTCGTAAGTTCTGGTCGTTTGTCCCATTCGGACAGTCCTATTCAGCTCTTCGTCGCGAATTGTTGATCGGTCAAAACGTAAACAATTCCGTAAGATCAGAGGATTTGGACGACTTCATTGACGGACTGTCAGGGGGGTTGAGCGCCAGTATCATGATCCATCTGCGAAAAGCGGTTGATGCAAATACGGCATGGCCTATGATTTTCGATGGGTTGGGCATGGCAATAAAGGAAGCGTTCTCTCCCAATCCCTACAGGCGAGGCGTGCCGCCAGGTGTCAAAGCGACTCTTTCCTGATGTCTTCACTTGCAGGCAATACGAAATGAGGTGGATTATCCGATGGCTGTTTCAGTGCTTCCTGATGTCGCTGACGCGACAGAATTTCCACTTCCCTGGAACGGCAAAGACCGCTCCAGATATGTTCGCCTGGACCTGAGCGAAGCACTCGTGACGCCGCCGGATAATGTGGTGGAAGCGCTTTCATCCTTAGCCGCATCGACTGGCTTCACCAGCTATCCGAACGAAACGGCATTCTATTCATCGCTGAGTCAATATACAGCAGTCCCAGAGCGCAATCTCTTGTTGACCAACGGATCGGATCATGCAATCCAAATTGTTATGCGTGCCTTTGTGGGATCTGGCGATTCGGTGCTGACATCGGCTCCGACATTTCCAATGTACGCACATATCGCGACAACACTCGGTGCAGAGGCCAAAGAAGTGCCATTGACCACTGATATGGAATTTGATGTTGACGCCTACTTGGAGAACGTCAGTGACCGGGTTCGCTTATTGGTCATCGTGAATCCCAACAACCCGACCGGAACGCGGGTCCAACTCGACGACATAGAGAAGATATTACAAGCGCATCCAAATCGGCCGGTTCTCGTGGATGAAGCGTATTTTGAATACTCCGGGGAAACCGCTTCGGGATTATTGCCGGATTACGCTAATTTGATTATCCTAAGGAGCTTTTCTAAGGCTTTTGGTTTGGCGGGTCTACGGCTGGGCTATGTGATCAGTCATTCCGATATCGTAAGCGAGCTGAAAAAGCTGAGACAACCTTTTGATGTTAACTCATTCGCATTGGTTGCTGCGGCGGAGCATCTTAAAAATCCGGCACACATGCATCATTATGTGGAAGAGGTCATGGAGCGGTCCAAGCCGCTTGTCGAAAGCTCTTTGCGAGCAAAAGGCATATGCGTTTTTCCAAGTTCAGGAAATTTCCTGCTTGCAAGGATGAAACATCGAGACCGCATAGTGAAGGGTCTCCGTGAGCAAGGTGTACTCGTTGCGCCGCAGCGCCATCCGATGATCGCGGACTCGATGAGAATCGGAATAGGTCCTATCAAAATAATGACAGATTTTATGGCGATGTTGGACAGGATGATAGGCGATGAATGCAACCCGCCTAGAGCGACTTAATCGAGATCGGGATCAAAATCGAAAAGACACGACATCAGGGCATGAGAAACCTGACGTTTGCCGGGTACGGCCTTCACCGGGTATTGTCTGCAAAGCATGCAAGTAGCGGTTCCTGAATAACCTATATAACGCTATCCAGACATCGGCGGAGCGCAATCGGGGTCGGGGCCACTATCGGAATCAGAATCGGAATCGGAATCGAGAGAAAAAACGTCCTATGCCATTCGGTCATGAGAAGCTCGACGTCTAGCGTGCGGCCATCGAGTCTGTCGGCTGGGCCTAGCGCGACTGCGAGCATGTGAAAGGACAGCGTAACGCGAAGAATCAACGCCCGTGCGTATCATGGGCGCGCATCGCAGGCCATCGCGCTGAACATTGCCGAGGGTAACGGCATAGCGACGAGCGGGAATCGACGCCGGTCGTTTGAAATCGCACGAGGCTCGGCGCTGGAGTGCGCTGCGATTCAGGACGTGCTCGCTGGTGTGCGAAGCGTTGTCCGCAGACGACAACAGCAAGCAAAAGGCACTGCTCGATCGTCTTGTGGCCATGCTCACGACGCTCGGACAGCGTGGCGACGCGGTCAGCGAGGAGCTTGGCGGATGGGTTGGTCGGTTCGATACCGACGCCGATACCGATACCGACGCCGATAGCGGTACCAAATGAGTCGGCAGGCGACACCCAAGCCAAAAACCTGTTTAGCTTGTTTCTGCACCATCACCAAGGATAGACCGTAGAGGCGCAGAGCGTGCAGAGGGGTCAAGGCGAATGCATCCTCCTCTCTGCGTTCTCTGTATCTCTACGGTGAATCAAACTTGATCCAGGGGGAATAAAAGAACATTTTACGAAGGCAGCACCCAAGCAGCATGAACTTGGTAGGTTTCTCTTCGGCAGTCCGCAAAAGGAACGCTGTTTGCGCGAAAAGTATCCAGCGCAAATTCTCATCATTAAATTCTCGTTATTACAATACACGTCGTACGCTGGAACGTGTTGCAAGCAGATCTGGAGGTAACAGAGAGATGAAGATCAACATCTTTGATTTGGCCGCGTTGTCAGATGCAAGCATTAAAAAAGTGCTGCGTCGATCAGAAACAGATATTTCCGAGCTTTTTGAAACAGTTTCGCCGATTATCGACGATGTCAAGAAACGCGGCGACCCGGCCCTTATTGACTATACGCGTAAGTTTGACGGCGCTGACACATCAGATAGAGGTTTAAAGGTATCGGCAGCCGAAATTCAAGCGGCAAAGGACAACCTCGATGAAGGCGTGAAGGAGGTAATCGAATACTCGGCGCGCAACATCCGTAAGTTTCATAAAGAGCAAATGCCAAAGGAAATGTGGTTCACGGAGGTGGCTCCGGGAATCATGGCAGGAGAGAAAATCACCCCGATAACCTCTGTGGGATTGTATGTGCCAAGCGGCAAAGGGTCGTTTCCCTCGGTCATGCTTATGCTGGGAACCCCGGCTGTGATCGCTGGGGTCAGGGAAATCATCGTCTGTACCCCGCCACGCTCGGATGGGAGCCTGGACCCCGCGACTTTGTTTGCGGCGGACATCTGTGGCATCAAGGATATCTACCGCGTTGGTGGAGCGCAAGCGATTGCGGCAATGGCCTTCGGTACGGAATCGGTTCCCAAGGTCGTAAAGACGCTTGGCCCCGGCAGCGGTTATGTGGCCGCCGCGAAAAGGAAATTGTTTGGCGAAATAGATCCCGGGACACCGGCCGGCCCAAGCGAATCGATTATACTATGCGATGAAAAAGCAGACCCCAGGATCGCTGCGCTGGATCTACTGATCGAAGCAGAACATGGGCCGGATTCTGCCGCGCTTTTGGTAACCCATAGCCAAGAGATAGTGGATGGGGTGATGGCAGAAATCCCTGATATGGTCGAAGCACTACCAGATCAGCGAAAAGAATTCTGCAAGACGGTGCTTTCGCAGTACGGAGGGATTGTGAAAACAAGCTCGTTGGAAGAATCGATCGAATTCGTGAACCGGTTTGCTCCTGAGCATCTGGAAGTCCTCGTGGAGGAACCGATGGCGGCAGCAGCGAAGATCAAGAATGCCGGCGAGATGCTGCTTGGTCCCTATTCGCCCATCACCATCGGCAATTTTTCTCTAGGGGTCAATGCGATTCTGCCTACTGGAGGTTTCGCGCGATCGTTTTCCTGTGTAACGGTATACGATTTCCTGAAGAGGACTTCAATCGGGTATGTAACAAAGGAAGGGTATCCGGAAATCAGCGATATCGCTCGCAGATTTGCAGAATACGAAGGGTTCGCATCGCACGCAGCAGCGATAGGCAAGAGACAACTCTGAATCCAGGGGGCGTTGAGCGATGGTAAAGAATAGCGGTAAAACACCATGTAGCAACTGCGCTGCTGCGACCAACCCGGCCGAAATATCGCTTTCAGGAGCCTTCGCTACTGAGTCGTACGATTCACCCCAAAGCAAGACGCCGCTTCAGCTGGGCCATTGGCAATTACACCAACTGCCCGAGTATGGTCTGGATCTGCGCATTGCGTTTGGCCGGATCGGTCATGTCCATTGAGAAGCGCAATGCGCCGGCGGCTTGGTCCAGCTTGTAATCCTTGGGTCGGGATTGAATCAATTTGATCAGGCGCATGTGGTCGATGTTCGGCTGCGTGCCAAACAGGATACGACCACCCTTGGGGCCAGCTTCGATTTTGCGGATGCCGAGCTGCTGAACCTCGAGCTTGAGACCGGTGATCGCGAACAGGTTCTTGGCCGGCTCCGGCAGCAGGCCAAAGCGGTCGATCATTTCCACCTGCAGATCTTTCAACTCGGCGGCATCCGCGGCGCTGGCAATGCGTTTATAGGTGATGAGTCGGGTGTGTACGTCGGGCAGATAATCGTCCGGCAGCAGGGCAGGAAGACCCAGATCGATCTCAGCGCCATGGTCCAGCGGGCGATCGATTTCTGGTGTATGGCCGGATTTCAGCGCCTGCACGGCGCGTTCCAACAAGTCCATATACAAGGTGAAGCCGACTTCGTGGATCTGGCCGGATTGCTCCTGGCCGAGCAGTTCGCCGGCGCCGCGGATTTCCAGATCATGCGTTGCCAGTGTGAAGCCTGCACCGAGGTCTTCCAGAGATTCGATGGCTTCCAGGCGCTTTTTTGCGTCCTCGGTCATCGCCTTTGGCGGTGGTGTGATCAGATAGGCATAGGCGCGATGGTGGGAACGCCCGACGCGCCCGCGTAACTGATGCAGTTGTGCCAGGCCGAGCTTGTCGGCGCGATTGATGACGATGGTGTTGGCGCTCGGCACATCGATACCGCTCTCGACAATGGTGGTGCAGACCAGCAGGTTGAAACGGCGGTGGTAGAAGTCGCGCATGACCCGTTCCAGGTCGCGCTCGCGCATCTGGCCGTGGGCATAGTCGACGCGCGCATTCGGCACCAGCGCCTCGAGCTTTTGCGCCATATTCTCGATGGTCTCGACCTCGTTGTGCAGAAAATAGATCTGCCCACCGCGGTTGATCTCGCGTTGGCAGGCCTCCTGGATCAGGGTGTCGTTCCAAGACGAGACAAAGGTCTTGATCGGGTGGCGCTCCACCGGCGGGGTGGCAATAATGGAGAGATCGCGCATGCCGGACATGGCCATATTCAGGGTGCGCGGAATCGGTGTGGCAGTCAATGTCAGCACATCGACCTCGCTGCGCAGATTCTTCAGCTGCTCCTTGTGGCGAACGCCAAAGCGGTGCTCCTCGTCGATCACGGCCAAGCCCAGATTTTTAAAGCGGATCGACGGCTGTAATAATTTATGCGTGCCGACCACGATATCCACCGTGCCGTCGGCCAACCCTTCGACGATCCTCTTGACTTCCTTGGCGCTGCGAAAACGAGACAGGCTCTCGACCTTGATCGGCCAGTCGGCGAAGCGATCGGACAGGTTTTCATAATGTTGCTGCGCCAACAGGGTGGTCGGCACCAGCACCGCAACCTGACGACCGCCGGTGATGGCGACAAAGGCGGCGCGCATTGCCACCTCGGTCTTGCCGAAGCCGACATCGCCGCAGACCACCCGGTCCATCGGTTTAGGATTGGCCATGTCGGCGAGGATGGCCTCGATCGCGCGCTGCTGATCCGGCGTTTCCTCGAATTCGAAGGCATCGGCAAAGGCATTGTAGTCGGCGCCGGGATCCGGAAACGCGATGCCTTGGCGGGCAGCGCGGCGGGCATAAATATCCAGTAATTCGGCGGCCACGTCATGCGCTTTTTGCGCGGCTTTTTTCTTGACGCGATCCCATTGGTCGCTGCCCAAGCGATGCAGCGGTGCATTCTCCTCGGCGCCGCCGGTGTAGCGGGAGATCAGATGCAATGAGCTGACTGGCACATAGAGCTTGTCGCCGCGCGCATATTCCAAGGCCAGGAATTCAGTGCGGCTGCCGCCGACATCAATGGTCTTCAGGCCCAGGAAGCGACCGACGCCATGGTCCTCGTGTACTACCGGTGCGCCCTCGTGCAGTTCGGTGAGATTGCGTACCACCGCTTCGCCATCGCGCTCGCGCGCCTTGCGCCTGCGCTCCTGGCGGATTTTCTCACCGTAAAGCTGTGTTTCAGTGATCAGCGCGAGGCCCTCGCGCTCCAGCAACAGTGCTTGTTCCAGCGGTGCGATGGTGATGGCCAGCGGTTGCTTGCCGGTGCTGAAGGCGCGCCAATCATTGACCGCCGCGGGCTGGATGCGAAAGCCGCGCAGATTGTCGTTGAGCATTTCGCGACGGCCGGTGCTTTCCGCGGTCAGCAGGGTGCAGCGTCCGGGTTGGTCGAGGAACGCCTGCAATGCCGCGGCGGGCTCGGCGGCGCGCGCCTGGATCGCCAGTGCCGGCAGACTGTCGGTGGCAAAATTGCACACCGCGTTGTAGCCCTTGCGTCGTTCTGCCACCTCGGCAGTCTGCCAACAGACGCCAGCCGGATTGTTGAGCTGGCTGGCGAGTTCGTCCGCTGCCAGATACAGAGTGCGTGGCGGCAGCAGCGGACGTTCCGGATCGTGGCGGCGCTGTTCGTAGCGGGCCTGAATGGCGTTGAGCGCGGTATGAGCCGCGTCGCGGGCGTCCACGAATTCGAATATCAGCGTTGCGTCGGGCAAATAGTCGAACAGCGTTGCGGTCTGTTCGAAGAACAGCGGCAGGTAGTATTCGATGCCACCGGGCATGCGTCGCTCGGAGACCTCACGATAGATCAGGCTGACCTTCGGGTCGCCGTCGATGGCGGCACGCCAGCGTTGGCGAAAACCGCTGATCGCCTGGTCGGTGAAGGGAAACTCCCGCGCCGGCAGCATGCGGACCTGTTGCAATTTGTCGATCGAACGCTGGCTGTCCGGATCGAAGGTGCGGACGGACTCGATTTCGTCATCGAACAGATCGATACGCAAGGGTTGTTCGCTGCCCATCGGGAAGATGTCCAGCAATGCACCACGCACCGCAAACTCTCCATGCGCGATCACTTGGGAAACGCACTGGTAGCCGGAGCGCTCCAGGCGTTGACGCGTGCCCTCCAGGTGCAGCCGATCGCCGACTTCCAGCACCAAGGAGTGGCCGTCGACATAGTCTCGTGGGGGCAGCCGTTGTAGTAATGTACTGACCGGGACCACGAGTATGCCGCGGGTGAGCTGCGGCAGCCGATGCAATGTCAGCAGCCGCTCGGATATCAGCTCCGGCAATGGCGAGAAAACGTCGTAGGGCAGCGTTTCCCAGTCCGGAAAGGTCAGCACCGGCAAGTCTTCGCCATGCAGAAAAAAATTCAGTTCCGCGCATAAAGCCATGACCGCCTGCATATCCGGAACCACGGCGATCAGCGGGCGATGCGCCTCGCGTGCTGCCGAGGCGATGGCCAGTGCTGCCGCGGCACCATACAGGCGCCCCCAGAGCAGACGTTCGCCGGGCCGCGTCGGCAATGGTGGATGCAGCGGCGAGTGATAATGGTCAGGTTCAGATGTGGGCAAGGTTTGTGGCACTGCGGATGGCGACATGGACTGCATGAGACGACGGTGGCCGGTCGGTTTGAACTGTTCGAACAGGGCGGGAATTCTCGCACATGCGCAACGGCAATGCATCGAAGCCTGAGCGACATTGCCGCCCTGCTCACTGAAAATCGGCTCTACTCCAAGATTGTCATCAAATTTTCACTGAGAATAGTGATCTGCTCTGTCAGAATAGAAAAGCTCAGACACCAAACCGGAAGTTACTTTCTAATCATCGCAACACAAGGGGTTTCTAGATCCATGCTGTACAAGTACATCGTCAAGTCAGCGGCCATCGCCAGCTGTGTGTCGGCCCTGATGCTGGCTCCGGCCGCTCAGGCCGAGGTCAAGCTGAACGGCTCGGGCGCCAGCTTCCCGTTTCCGATCTATTCCAAGTGGTTCAAGGATTTTTCCAAGGAGAACCGTGACATCCGCGTCGATTATCAGGCTAAGGGTTCCGGTGCTGGCATCCAGGATCTGATCAACGGCGTGGTTGACTTCGCTGCCTCCGATGCGGCGATGAAAGACAGCGAGATGGCCAAGGTGGAACAGGGCGTCGTGCTATTGCCGATGACCGCCGGCGAGGTGGTGCTGGCCTACAATTTGGACACTGTCGACGAGTTAAAACTACCCCGGGATGTGTACCCGGAGATTTTCGCGGGCAAGATCAGCAAGTGGAACGATCCCAAGATCGCCGAGGCCAATCCGGATGTGACCTTGCCGGACGATGACATCACAGTCGTCGTTCGCTCTGACTCTTCTGGCACGACCTATGTCTTTACCGGTCATCTGAGCACCATTGATGAGACTTTCAAGGAAGAAATTGGTCAGGCCAAGGCTCCAAACTGGCCGGACAGCAGCAGGTTCATCAAGGCGCCGAAAAATGACGGGGTGACCGCCCAGATCAAGCAGATTCCGGGCTCAATCGGCTATATCGAGTACGGTTACGCCAAATTGACCAAACAGCCCACCGCAATGCTGGAGAACAAGTCCGGCAAATTCGTTGCACCAGGTCCCGAGTCCGGAGCCGCCGCGATTGCCAGTGCCGAATTCCCCGAGGGCACATTGCCTAACAGCGACGTGCCAAACCTGATCGCCTGGGTCTGGGATCCAGCCGGCGAGGATGCTTACCCCATCGCCACCATGACCTGGCTGTTATTGTATAAGGATCAGGATGACGACAAGGCCGCCGCATTGCGCAAGCTGGTCGAGTACTGCACCAGCGAGAAAGCCCAGGGGCTGGCGGATGGGATGGGCTATGTTCCCCTGCCCGCACCGGTGATTGAAAAGGTTCGCGCCGCGGCTGAATTCGTCCAATAAGGCCGCTGGCCGCTGGCTCAGGCTGGCAGCGTCTCACTCATCGCCGCAAGGGCAGTTTGGAATTTCAATTCCGAACTGCCCTTGCGTTTTCTTTATTGACATCACATTTGTGGAAATCGGATACTAAATTCATATTCAACAAATCGATTGCAAACAGTGAAACGGCATGAATTCCAGCTAGACAACTAAGCCAGCAGATTCTATCCAACAATTATTCTTTCCTAGTTTAAGCTCCGGCACTCGACACCCTAAGCAATCGCCTCGTTCGCGCCGAGCGGCAATCCACTGCCAAACCCCAAAGTTTTGACCTTATCCACAAGTCTTTACATCAGCATCAGCAGGTCTTGACCGTGCCCAACAATTCATTTGCCCAGGCGGCATCTTCCGGCTCCATCACTCGCCCGCCGTCATCCGGCGAGTTTGCCACCGACAGCCTCTTCCGAACCATTGCCTTCAGCTGCGCGCTGCTGATAATCCTACTGGTAGCATTCATCCTGTTCGAGGTTGGCCAGAAGGCAATGCCGGCCATAGGCGAGCACGGGTTCGGCTTCTGGACCGGCACCACCTGGGACGTCAACAAAGGCATCTTTGGCGTCTTACCGGAGATCTGGGGTACCCTCTACAGCTCTCTGTTGGCGTTACTATTAGGCGGTCTGTTCGGCGTGTCCATTGCGATCTTTCTGACCCAGGACTTTATTCATCACCGCCTCGCGATGGTATTTCGCACCACCGTCGAATTGCTGGCAGCGATTCCATCGGTGGTCTACGGCCTATGGGGCATCTATGTACTTATTCCGCTGATCCGTCCAGTTGCCGAATGGCTGCACCAGGAGTACTCCTGGATTCCGCTGTTTGGCACTGACCTCAGCGGCCCCGGCTTGGCGCCTGCCGCGCTGGTGCTAGCGATTATGATATTACCCACTGTGGCCGCGATTTCGGTGGACGCCTTTCGGCGTATACCCTACAAGGTCAAAGAAGCCGCCTACGGTATGGGAACCACGAAATGGGAAGCGATTCTGAAGGTCATGCTGCCGACCGCTTCCAGCGGCATCCTTGCCGCATTGGTGCTGGGCTTCGGTCGCGCTCTAGGGGAGACCATGGCGCTGGCGATGCTGATCGGTAACAGCAACCAGATCAGCCTGTCATTGTTCGCCCCAGCAAATACCCTGGCCTCGCTGCTGGCATCGAGTTTCCCCGAGGCCGGTCCCATCGAGGTTCAGGCATTAATGTATGCCGCACTGGTACTATTATTAATCACCTTCATCGTCAATGTGCTCGGTCTCGGCATACAGCAATACACCATGCGCAAATTCGAGGGTAAGAAATGAGTGACATCGATTTGACCGCGACCGATGCCAAGATCTTCGATACGCCCAGCCTAGATCGTCGTCTGCTCGAGGGACGGGCGATCAAGAACAACCTGCTGACGGGTTTGACCTGGCTGGCCGCCATCCTGGCTGCAATCCCGCTGCTGTCGGTAATCTACATGTTATTGGTGCGCGGCGGCACGCGCCTGTTCGGCAGCGACTTGGTCGATGTTCTGACCAGCTTGCCCCCCGCGGGCTTCGAGATGGGCGGTGGCATCGGGCCTGCCATTGTCGGCACCCTATTGATGGTCGGCATCGGCTCCCTGATCAGCGTACCAGTCGGCATCCTTGCTGCAATCTATCTGGCCATGCTCGAGCCGAACGGCAAGATGGCCTCCACCGCGCGCTTCCTGGCCAAGGTACTGACCGGCTTCCCGTCCATCTTGGCTGGTGTTTTCGTCTATGCGGTACTGGTCATCAACTTCGGCTATTCGGCCCTGGCTGGCGGTGTCGCGCTGGCAGTACTGATGCTGCCAACCGTGGTACTGGCTGCCGAGGAAGCGATCAGGCAAGTGCCGCAACGCATAAAGGACGCCGCCTACGGCATGGGCTGTACGCGCACTCAAGTGATTTGGAAAGTGGTGTTGCCAACCGGCCTGCCCGGCATTCTCACTGGCGTTTTGCTCGCCATCGCCGGCGCCGCGGGAGAATCCGCGCCGCTGCTGTTCACGGCCCTTTTCAGCAACTACTACATCAGCGAACTAATGGAACCCACCGCTTCGCTGTCGATTTTGATTTATAACTTCTCCGGCATGCCATTCGAGAATCAGATTGAACTGGCTTGGACCGCATCCTTAGTGTTGGTGCTGATCGTGCTGATGTTCAATATCCTGGCACGGCTGTTCGGTCAACCGAAAG
Source organism: Thiohalocapsa sp. PB-PSB1 (assembly GCA_016745215.1). GTDB lineage: Bacteria > Pseudomonadota > Gammaproteobacteria > Chromatiales > Chromatiaceae > Thiohalocapsa. The sequence goes on along the minus strand of CP050890.1, from coordinate 5,698,723 downwards.
TGTAATTCTCCAACCCTTCAGCCCGTTGTTTTTTAGCCTACCCCGATCGATTTGAACATGAACGCACATTTGAACATCGACACTGCAACTGAATCCACCTTCGTCGCCGATGCCTTCAGGCCGCAGGGATCCACAGTGATCGACTGTAATATAGAGAAGATCTATTACGGTGACTTTCTGGCTGTACGAGACAGCAACGTACCCATCGAGAAGAACAAAATTACCGCTTTCATCGGCCCGTCCGGGTGCGGCAAATCCACCGTGCTGCGCAGCCTGAACCGTATGAATGACCTGATCGATATATTCCGGTTCGAAGGCTCGGTGATGTATCACGGTCAGGACATCTATGCCAAAAAAGTCGACCCTGTTGTGGTGCGTCGTTATATCGGCATGGTTTTTCAGCAGCCGAACCCATTTTCCATGAGCATCTTCGACAATGTCGCCTTCGGTCTACGGCTGAATAAGTTCAAGGGCGATTATGAAGAAAAGGTACAAAAGGCTCTGGAACGCGCGGCATTATGGAAAGAAGCTAAGGATAAGCTCAAACACAGCGGCCTGTCCCTGTCCGGCGGCCAGCAGCAGCGGTTATGCATCGCCCGCGCCATTGCCACGGACCCAGATGTGTTGTTGATGGACGAACCCTGTTCTGCCCTAGATCCTATTGCCACGCGCCAGGTCGAAGAGCTCATGCTGCAGCTTCGCGACGGTTTCACGGTGGCACTGGTAACGCATAATATGCAACAGGCTACTCGGGTCGGCGACACCACCGCATTCTTTTCGGTGGACATTTCCCAGGGCGGGCGCACCGGCTATTTGGTGGAGATGGGTCCCACCGAGCAGGTATTCCATGATCCGAAGCAGACCTTGACGAAAGAATATGTGTCCGGGGAATTCAGTTGATGGACGAACTCAGTGGCTCGACTCAGTTGCTCCAGGTGTCGACGTTGAGGCGATTACCGGAGAGAAACAGATCAACTGGCGCCGGATTCTCATTCGCCCTGGCGAAGCTGCAACCTGCTTCTAGTCGCTCTATGGGCGGGTTGCCGCAACCTCGAGGCCAGACGAGAGGACAAGCCAGGCGGTTTGTTTCTCCACAGAAATCGCCCGAGAATAGTCATATGTCGATGAACGGCATCCTGGCGCACATCCTCGGCACGTTCCTTCTGGCGATCGTATCAGCAGCCTGTACCGCGGATTCCGAACAAGCCAAGGGGAACGCCGACCCGGGCACCGCCCCCGTTGAACTCCGCATCGCCGGGGCGGGCGCAACGTTCCCCCAGCCTCTCTTCGAACGCTGGATCGGTGCCTACAGCCAACAGTATCCTGGGGTTTCGTTCAGCTATCAGGGTATCGGCAGCGGCGCTGGGATCGATCGATTCCTAGCCCAGGACATCGATTTTTCGGCCAGTGATGCGGCGCTATCGGATAACGATCAGGCCCTGATGGGGGAGCGCGGCGCGGTCATGGTGCCGATAACCGCAGGTATGGTCGTGCTTGCCTATCATCTGCCTGGATTCGAAGGTCTGCAGTTATCCCGCCAGGCGGTCGTCGGCATCTTCAGCGGAGAAATTCGCTCCTGGAACGATGCGCGAATCCAAGAAACCAATCCGGGCGTGGTACTACCCGATAAAAACCTGACTCTGGTGGCGCGCAGAGATAGCAGCGGTACGACGCTCATCATGACCAATCATCTCAGTGCGATAAGCAATTGGTGGCGCACCAAAGGCCCAGGAGCGGGCAAACGTATCGATTGGCCCGGCGATACGATGGAAGTGAACCACAACGAGGGCGTTGCCCAACGCGTCAAAGTAAGCCAGGGCAGCATTGGGTACATGGGATACGAATTCGCTCAACGCCTCGGTCTGTCGATCATGATCCTGGAGAACAAAGCTGGCGAGTTCGTGTCTCCGGCACCCGACGCTGGCACCGCCGCTCTGGAGTCTGCCGAGTCCATCCCAGAAGACCTGAGGGTATTCGTACCGGACCCGCCGGGTGCCGGTGCCTACCCCATCGTCGGCTATACCTGGCTGTTGCTCTACGGCAATTATCCCGATAGTAAAAAGGCGCAGGTGTTGAAAGATGCCGTGATCTGGGGGCTGACCCAGGGACAGTCGATTGCCTGGGAAATGGGCTATATTCCCCTGCCGAAGCAGATGGTCGCCTTGGCCCGAGCGAAGGTTGCGGCGATCGATTGACAGCTGTTTGGAAATGGCGTGGATAAGCTGAATTTCCCTTGAGCCTGCTGAATGTGCTCCAGCAATTGGCTTACCATTCTCGAGGTTGGCTCGTTATTGTCCACCAATCAATAGGCCAAGCTTCAGATTCGTTTTGCACTTGCTTCCGTAAAGTCGTGAAGTGATGGAATTCCACCAATCTCCTATGTTCCCACACATTGGGATGCCTTTCGATACGCCTGATCCAGAGATCATGTGGCCATCCAGCCTGGTTCCGGCGCATGGTCACAATCGCTGGAGTAGACTATGCCCCGGACCAGACGGCTGAACCTCGAGGCAATCGAAAACTCTCTGCGAACCGTCCAGCGGGACTTCGATGTCATCAATACAACGCTCAGCACCCCTCGAGATCCACTGAGCGATGAGGTTCTGGACTGGATGATGATCGGCTACCAGCGGGTGGATGCGTTGGTACGCGCCAGAGTAGATCCCTACGCGATAGGCAATTCGGCGGCGTTACTGGAATTGAACCTATTAGTCCTCTGTGGCGACGACCAGACCCAGATGTCCGAATGCGCGCAATTGGTGAAAGCAACCAGAACCGGATACTACGTCAAAGGCGATGGCGGCATTGAAGCGCTGCTGGAGCGGATGAAGACGTTATACGCCGAATCTGTCTGGCGACGAGTTGCCAGTGCTTATATCCATATGCTGAGCCAGCCACAGCTTTTCATCGAAGGCAATCATCGCACGGGCGCATTGCTGATGAGCTGGATGCTTGCGCTCGAGGGTAAGCCGCCATTCGTATTGTCGGTGGAGAATGCAAAAGCCTATTTCGATCCTTCCGCATTGGCGAAAAATGCCCGTAAGCGCAGCATGCAAATGATGCTGGAACGCCCGAAGCTGATGAAACGTTTCGCGGAACTGCTCAAACGCGAGGCGGACAAGGAACATGTTAAATTCTGACCTTGACCTATCTGTAGCGCCAATCCGGCGTGAGATTCCATCAAGAGAGGCTTGTCGATGCGGTTAATTGTGGGGATTTCCGGCGCCAGCGGTGTCATTTATGGCATCCGTCTGCTGGAACTCTTGCAAGATCAAACACAAATCGAGACTCATTTGATCTTAAGCAAGACTGCAAAGCTCAACATTGCGCTGGAAACAGACTGGCGAGTGCGCGATGTGGAGGCCTTGGCAAATGTACTGCACGATAACCGTAACCAGGCTGCTTCCGTTGCAAGCGGCTCTTACCTGACCAGCGGCATGGTAATCGCGCCATGTTCCATGAAGACCTTATCCGGCGTGGTGCATTCGTTCTCGGACGACTTGCTGGTGCGGGCTGCAGACGTGGTGCTCAAGGAGCAGCGCCGGTTGGTGCTGGTGCCGCGGGAGTCACCGCTGCATCTGGGGCACACCCGCATGCTGAGTGCCGCCGCCGAGTTGGGAGCCATTATCTTGCCGCCGGCGCCGGCATTTTACACCCGCCCACGCACGATCGATGACCTGATTAACCACACGGTCGGTCGTATCCTGGATCTGTTCAGCATCGATATCGGCATTGTCGATCGCTGGCAGGGACCGCAGACCGCGATGGGGCAATCGCGTGGCCACGAATGACAGCAAGCCCCAAACTCTCGCGGCTGTGCACGCTTTGCTGGATGCGCAAAACACCCTGACCCTCGCGACCAGTGGCGATGATGGCCCCTGGGCAGCGGCGGTATTTTTTGCCAGCGATGCCAGCCTGAACCTATATTTCGTCTCGGATGCGCGCACGCGTCATGGCCGCAATCTCGCCGGAAGCGGACGCGCCGCCGTAGCAGTACACGCGGATTGCGATCATTGGGGAGATATCCGCGGGGTGCAGATGGAAGGGACGGTCACAATTCTCGAGGGTGACCACCGCGCTGCCGCGCTCGACGCTTACCTGGACAAATTCCCACAGATCCGCCGCCTATATGAGCAACCGACCAGCGACAACGAACGCACAATTGCCGAGCGTCTGCGCATTGCGTCGCTTTACAGGCTTGCACCCGAGCAGGTCCGAATGATCGACAACAGCCGTGGTTTTGGCTTCAAGGAAGAATTCCGCCCGACAAACCACATCCAGCAGCCTGGCCGAGAATAATACAACCCCAGCGCAGCCAGCCCCGGAGCGCCCCTGATACGCCTACGCTGAAGCCTGCCGTGCTCGCGCCAACCCTTGCTGAAGGAATCGCCTAACCAGCTCGCCAAGTCGCAATTCCTGGACGGGTGCGGCCTAGGGTGTTCAATTTGGCCTTCTTCACGCACTTTTTGCTCCTGCAGATCTGTGTGTAGCGCCTGGATAGACGGAGGGCGTAAGGCGTTGATATATAGCTGAATACAGTTCAGTCGGTGATGCAAGGAAACTGTGTGAGTCGGGCCAAGCCAGGACTGTCCAGATTAAACTACCTAGGTGCGGCCTGAAAATGCTGTGCATCCGGAAGAGGCATGTTACGCAGTACATTGTCCGTGCCGTCCTGCGCGCAATCGAAGCGTCCAACAAATGAAAGACAGTCATCCCTAAGCCAAGTTTGTCGCATGGTCAGAGGAAGATCAATGTGACGTCGTGCCTGAACGAAAACTCAGTTTATTTCGCCGAATCCGCATTGGCCGCGTTGCCGCCAATACCGTTTTGCATTGATTCGGAGACGATGAACAGGGGATGAATCGAGTGGATGAGCGCAATGCTCATCCGCGCCGTTTTTTGGATGGACCAACCCCCGACCGGGGTTGGGCGTATCAACCGTTGGGGTAGGCTGTCGAAAATCGGTCTTTTTTCGACCATGAACTTACTGCATAATCGCTGTCTTGTAAGAGAAATGCAGTAAGCAAGCGAGAAGAGGCGAGATGGGATTCAAGAGCAGTTACAGTCGGCTAGCGCGGTTGTTCAAGAAATCCAGAGATGAGTGGCGCGCGAAAGCGATTGCACGTCAAAAAGAGAACCGATTACTCAAACTGAAGATTCGCGACCTCGAGCTCAGCCGGGCCAGATGGAAGGAGAAGGCAAAGGCCGCAGCGGCAAAGGCACAAGAGCCGCCCATGGACAAGGCTGGTAAGGAGAAGCAGGCTGAACAGGCTAGGGAGCGGGATGGGGAACAGGAGACGGGAACATCCTTAGCGGAAGTTTCCCCTTCGACCCCACCGATCGAGCATCACTATCCGGTATCGACTCTCCAGCTGTCGGTTCGGACCCAAGTCGAGTGCCTTTGGAAAGGGGGGTGACGAAATGCCTGGTCATCCTCGGCATTGCCCACTCGGAGTTGGCCAAGTGCAGCTACAGCCCGAGCCACAAGTCCATGCAACGCTTGACGCTGTAAGTCGTTGAGCATGGCACGGGTGAGAAGGTTCTGGAACGCCTGGAAAAGCTCAGCCAAGCAGTGGGGGAGCCGGAGCAAATCGTCTCGGATCAAGGCCCGGATCTCCTCAAAGGAATCGTCCAGCCGCAACTGGTGTTTGCATGACCGCTCTTGTTCGCCTGGTGAGCGAGTACAACCGAGGGACCGGATGCGGGAAAACTGCACGTCCGGGTCTGTGGCGGGGGCTCCGGGTAACTAGAGTCCCTAAGCCCGAGGCCACGAAATATCGAGTCATGAACGTAGAAAAGCATATGCGAAAGAAACAAAAGAAAATGTCACAAATCTTCAAGGAGTTGGCTCTGACTGTAATGAAGGATCAAAAATCGATACCTTCTAGTGAAGCGGCTCATACAGCATTGCTATTAGCTAATGCTGCCTGGAACCGAGCAAATGGAGAGGAGTTCACTGACCATGAATGTAAGAGAATCATTAGAAAATTCGAGAAGTCTCGACGAAGTCTTTGGATCGAACTTCGGTCACGAGACTGGAAGGCGTTGATCAATGAGCTTATACAGTACAAAAACGAGAATTATCCAGAAGACAAGCGAATTGTTGTTGTATGCGGGATGAGAGAAGGAAACATACATGTAGAGTGGAAGCAGCCACCGGAATCTATTATGAAGGCCTAACGATGGCTTCAGGCCTCATTCATTAAGCTCGGCCAAGACTTAGAGTCAACCTAGGCTGTCGAAATGTCCTGAGTTTTGATGCCAAACCGATTCCGGGTCTTGGATTGTATCATCGAACGCATTGGGGAAGCCTAATCGGTGTCGGGGTCGCTATCGGAATCGGAATCGAATCCGCTCATCGATCAAAACAGCCAGCTCGATACCAATCCCTCATTCCGACCTCGACACCGACACCGACTAAACATCCATAAACCGGGAAGCGCTTGTTTTAGTGAGACGGCAGATTTCGACAGCCTACGTCTGACCTCGCGCCCACCATCGGACCCTCGCGCGGGCAGGACCCGCCGTTTACGCGCGAGGCAGCCTGATGACCACCGCAACCACTCGATGCGCATCGGCTCGGGACAGTATTTCTGTGTTGCGATGCGAGCGAGGGGAGCGAAAACCCGTGATGCCCTGGGCAACATCGCTGCACCCGTAAGGCCGAGCGCGAGCAACGGACCCTTGTTGCATCGTCTCCCCGACAGCAACGAGTGTTTCCACGCCCCACTCAGGGATCGAATGTTGTAGAATTCATATGGCGGTTGGCTCAGACGGAAAGCGAAGCGAACCAAAAAATATACAGTTACAACAAACTGTTAAGCGCAAAACGCAAGAAATAGGTCCGGCCAATGCCGCCCAAGGTTAGGGAACTGATCAGTCAGCTAGAAAAGGCAGGCTTCGCCAATCGCGGAGGGAAGGGAAGTCACCGTAATTTTGTTCATCCCAATGTCGTGAAACCGATTACCGTTCCTGGCAAGCCGGGAGACGACGCCAAGCAGTACATTGTTCGTGCCGTCCTGCGCGCAATCGAAGAGTCCAAAAATGAAAGACAGTGATCGCTACGCCAAGTTTGTCGAATGGTCGGAGGAAGACCAATGTTACGTGGGCAGTTGTCCTGGCTTGATGCTAGGCGGATGCCACGGAGACAACGAAATGTCCGTCTTCAAAGAACTCTGCGAGATTGTGGAAGAGATCGTACAACTCTATAGAGAAGACGGCAAAGAACTTCCACCGCCCACAGCGGGCCGGGACCTTGTCAATCAATTGCAAGACGTCGCCTAACGAGCCCGCCAGCCCGACGCCGAACTGCGGCCTTCGCCATCGCTCAGGCCGCAGTTCGGCGCGGGCTGCGGTTTACGTTATCGCGCCGAGCAAAGCTCGGCACCGAGCTCGCCGAGCAGATCGGTAGAATGGAAAAGCGCGTGCCATTGGGCGCCATCATGGATGCAGCGGACATCGTCCAACACGAAACCGAGCGCCTCAGACTCAGCTCATCAAGGTCGCTGCCTAGCGCAGCGAGCGTTGTCTCGCGAGTCTAATCGAACCTTACTGCTCGCGTCATCGATGCCAAACCGATTCCGGGTCTTGGATTGCTTCATCGAACGCACTGGGGAAGCCTAATCGGGGTCGCTATCGGAATCGGAATCGAATCCGCTCATCGATCAAAGCAGCCAGCTCGATACCAATCCCTCATTCCGACCTCGACACCGACACCGACTAAGCATCCATAAACCGAGAAGCTCTTGTTTTAGTGAGACGGCAGATTTCGACAGCCTAACCAGGCGCTCAGCCCCGACGCGACGAAGTCTCTGCCCGCGACAGTTGCTCCTCGATGATCTGCGCAACCAGATATTCGAGATCTACGCCTAGGTGCTCGAGCTGCGCTTCAATAGCGGCTGCCCTCGATCGCCTCAAATTGACCACGCACCAGCACGCAGGGACGGTTGGTGCAGGGGATGCGCAGTCTGTCCGCGGGGTTTGCTGATGCTCGTCCGCGCCGCGCCCTTCCAGCCATTGGTCGAGCATCCGCCGCACGACTCTTGATGGACTCGCGTCCTGCTGCTCGGCCAGGCCCTGCAGGCTGGCCCAGTTCCGCTCCGACAGACGGATGCGGACCTGAAGCCAAGACCTTTGCCGCGACGGTCGCCTCGGCTCGCGTCGCAATCCAAACAGGCGCAGGAGCGCTGACACCCGTTCTTGGAAGACAGTATCCGCACCCGCGTGCTCCGGGGGTCGGGAGGCTTTGTCTTGGGATGGGTATGTCCATCGGGCGCCTGCCGCGGATCGTCTGCGCGGTGTTTCGGCAACGGCCGGCCCGCGAAATCGCGCATGCACCCAGCGCCGGATCGGTTGCTCCAGCAGCCGGTAGGATAAGAACGAGAGCAGCAGCGTGCCTGTGAAGGCAACGCCGGCAAACAGCAGCGGATGATCCTGTGTATCGAGCCCCAGGCGACTCAGACCCGACCGGCTCGCCTTTTGTACCGGTAAATGAAACAGGTAGATGCCGTAGGATATCAAGCCCAACATGCGCAGTGGGGTCCATTCCAGCAGCCGCGCTGCTCCTCGGGTATAGGGCGTCAGTATCACGATGCTGGTCAGCAGCAAAGGCACCAGCGGCCAGTTGTAGCGTCCGTCGGTTTGTTGCGCCCAATCATCCAGGGGCGTCGCGAGAATGATGAAAATGATCAAGGCCGACAGCCAGACAAGAAACTCGGGAACGGCTTTGGCGAGATGTCCAAGCCCAGCCAGTCCCTTTCCAATCAATGGCATTGTAGCCGCCGCGGCTGTGCCGAACAGAAAAAAGGTCAAATGTCCCAGCGTCGAATAGACCAACACTGGACTGTCTGGACCCTGGATGCGAAGTGCGAAAGGCCAAACCAGCACCGACTGCATTGGCCACTGTGCATGGGACCGAAGCGCTGTCAGGACGGCTTGGTTCAGGAACTGGGCGATTGGTACCAGAGCGATTGCAACAATGATGGTCAGCGGACGCGGCAGTTGCACCAATCCCAGGATGATGAAGGGCAGCAGACAATAGAACTGAACCTCGACGGCCAGGGTCCAGAAGGGTGGATTGATGCTGAAAATCTGTCCATCGTTGAAGTTATACAGAAACAGCATATGCGACAGTGTATTGTTGATGCTCGGTGGATTGCCGCGAGCCAGGGCCAAGGCAATCAAGCCGAACAAGCAGAGATAATAGGCGGGGACGATTCGCGCTAAGCGTCGCACCAGATAGTTTCGCAGGTCTTGCGCGCGCAGCCCCCCACTTCCGGCATTGAGCAATGGCAGCGACAACAGGTAACCGCTCAACACGAAGAACAATGCCACACCGGTATTCCCGTTGGTCAGCCAGCGATCGAGATCGAAGGGACCGACGTGCAGTTCCAGGTTGACGATCTGTTGATAGTGCACGAGGAATACACCGAGTGCGGCGACTGCGCGGAGTCCGTCGAGCCCCGGCAGATGGCTCGTTATCTGCTCCCTAGGCGTCGCCGCGGAAGAGTCAGTGCGCCCTGTTCCAGAAGGGGGGGTGGCGGCATCCTGTTGACCTATCTGAATCCGCGCGGTCACAGGTTGATGCGATGGAAAGATGTACATCAGGAGTACGGCGATGCCAAGGGCGAGCAGCGGGTCGGTAATCTCCGGAGTACCGGTGCCCAAATAGGCCTGCGCCGCTTCCTGCAGCGCCAGCGCGGCCACCGTCACAACCGTTGCGGCCGTCATGCCGATGCCGGCCCGACGGAACAACAGTAGCACCGCAGCATAGGCGAAGAGCTTCTCGAATAGGGCCACGGAGTTAAGCAGCATGTTGCCATCCAAGAAGCCGCTGAAGGGCACGAAAGAGAAGGACGAATGGCCGCCGATTGTTGGCAACGGAAGTAGGTTTGTGGCAAGGACTGCAAGCAGCAATGCGATGGCGAGCATCGCGCTGTCAAGGCGCCGGTAGGCGAACAACCAAATGCCAACGGCAACCAGGCTTCCGACAACCTCTGCAGGCGTTAGTCGGGCCTGGAGAATCAGCGGCTGCACCGCTAATACTGCCAGCGGCAGCAAGACGGCCGGAATCAGGTAGCGACTGGGGGTAGGTGGGCGGGTCAACAGATGCATGGCCGCAAGCCATGCGATCAGGTAGTAGGCGGTGTCGATGATCGATAGAGCGCGAGCGGTGAGCACCGGCTTGAAGACGGCTTGCAGGTTTGCCGCATCAATGGTCGGCACCATCGGGATCAGCAGCGCGAGCGGCCACAGGGCGCCGATCAATAACTCCGGTGAGATCCACGGTGCTGAACGGTCGTGCTCGGCAAATGCGCTCAGGCGGGGGTGACGCGCCAGGATCAGACCCGCAATGATGCCAGCAAGATTCAACAACAGGTCCGTGATGGAAGGCGCTCTGCTTGGAAGCAGCAGCTGCAGCAACTGCAGGGCCGCGGCAAAACCGGCCCCCCCCAGCAGCAATGGCATGGCAGCCCTTGGGCGCCATTTCGAGTCCAGCAAGGCCAATGCTCCGGTCAGCCCGAAGGGTATGAACAATCCGATGTTGCCGATGAAGTCCCCGCGGCTTGTCGCCACCAGATTCAACAGCCCTGCGGCCCGAAGCGTTAATCCGTCGATGCCGGGCCAGGCAAATCCGAACGGATACAAAGAGCCATAGGCGATGAGACAGCAGACGATGGCAAAGGCGGCCTTCATGGCAGCACTTCCCGCGGCACAGTGCTCACGCGTTCGATCGCCGATGGAACAGCGCTCGCGCCGGCAACATGGTGTAAATGCCAAGAGCAATCACCAACAACACAACCGCCTGCGCCGTGCTGCCGACGACAATGCGCAGGGCGTTCGCCGCGGGTACTCTGCGCTCCCCGGTCATCAGGAAATCCATGGCTCTGAATGTGGCGCCGTACTTTTCCACTGCCGGCGCCAGCGAGGCATCCAGGAGCCAATAGCAGAAAGCCATGAGTATCGCCACAGCAAGCATCCCGGCCCAACGATTGACAAGACGCGCAAGGACTGCCCAAAGCACCACGGCATTGAGCGCCAGGGTGGCAATAACTGCGTAAATCAATACCGATCCGGGTAGGCCGACGAGGGTCCGCTCGGCCAGCAGTTCCTGGAGATTGTCCGTCGCGGCATAATCGACAACCAGGCTCCGGCACAGGACCAACAGCAGTCCGGCGCAGATCAACAGAGGAAGGTTGCGCCGAGCTGTGCCCGCGGACAAGGTCAGGGCATCGCTGATAAGGACAGTGAACAGCGCGACCAGGATCGGCAGTGGCGCATAAAGCGCAGCAAAGCGGATGGCCGACTCCAGCCATTTGGCAACGCCCGGACGCACCTGCTGCAGCGGGATCAGGAAATCGAGCAACGGCTTCAGCTCTGCCTGGCGCGCGGCTTGATCGACCAGCGGCACACCGATGAGATCGTGCAGGGATTCCGGCGTGACGCTCAGGAACAGACAGACATAGGCGATCATCGAAACGGCCAGCGCCAGCGGCGGCAGCAGCAGCCAGGGCAATGGCAGGCGGCGGAGCAGGGCGCCCATCCAGGCACCGCCGGAACCAAGGCCAACGATGAACAAACCGAAACAGAAGATATTCAGCAGACTGCCGCCGTTCCAGAACAGTGTGCGTAGATTATCGGGTACCCCTGGCAGGCTCAGCAGGAGGCGGACGCTCAGGCCGATGAGCAATGCCGCGACTGTCAGCACGACGGGAATGTGCCATGGCGCCGCGCCCGCGCTCGACTGTCCCTGTGATCCTGGACCCTTAGTCCTCGCGCTTCGCATCGACGGCGACGCTGAAGCAACCCGGATAGACCAGGTTCTCGTAGGGCAGGCTGTTGGCAATGGTAAAACCGAGTTCCATGTTGGACATCGAGAGCATCCTGACGCTACTCTCGGTGGCATCGAAGCCGATGCAGAGCACTTCGTGTACGATTTCGATTGTATTGGCCATGTCTTGAAGGTTCGTGAGTCGAGGGGTAACGCTGCTGCTGCCGACTGCCAAACCGCTGTTTATAGCCTGGCGGGCAGCTTGGCACAAGGGCTATTTTCCGCCAGTCATGACCTTCAGATAAGCGTCGGTGGCGGCTTCGATGGCATAGGGGCGCGCCGCTTCCTTCAGTTTCTCCGCGGGCAAAGGCGAGTCGAGGGTGGCGGCCATGGCATCGGCGAGGGCGAGATCGTCTCCCACCGGAATCAGTCGCCCATAATATCCGTTCTGCAATGTTTCGCGCGGTCCGCTGGGACAATCCGTCGCTACCACCGGCGTGCCCAGAGCCAGCGCTTCGACCAGCACCAGCGGGAGTCCCTCCCAGCGCGAGGTGAACGCGAACAAATCGGCATTGGCCAGATAAGGATAGGGCTTGGCGACGAATCCGGGCAATTCGACATCCTCGGCAATACCCAGTTGTGCGGCAAGGGCGAGCAGCCGATCTCGTTCGCGACCGCGGCCGATGATCATCAGCCGACATCGGCGCGTGATGCGCAGCCGTGCAAAGCCCCGCAACAGGGTCTCGAAGTCTTTGCGAACGCCAAGTTCGCCGGCGCCCAGGATCAGCGGGATTGCCGGCTCGTGGAACCAGTGGTGTTGCGGTGCCGGCAAGGTCGCGGTGAACAAGGACTCTGGCACCACTGGTGACGGAACCACCTGGATCAGACGTCGCGCCAGCCCGGTATACTGCGCCATATCCTCAGCGGCGCCGAGGCTGGGCACGATGATCCGATCGGCATAGGGATACAGCAATCGGATCGATGTGCGCTGCAGCCAGCGCTCCAATATCCCCCGGCTTGCAAGGTCGATGGAGATGGTGGTGCCCGAGCGCAGGATCAAACGCGTGCCGACACCAGCGAGCGCGCGGGCCAGCAATGCGGTGCGATTGACGCGATCCTTATCGGATAGCATCAGCATTGGTTGCTCGCGGCGCAGATAGCGTACCAGATTGGGCACGCAGGCATAGGTGTGGCGATGGCCCAGATCGACGACACGGACAGAGGGCTCGTCGTCATTCAATTCCGGACCATGGCGGCGCACCTTGAGCAGATCCACCCGATAACCGCGGCGTCCCAGCGCTGGCAGCAGATGCTTCGCCAGCCGATCGACGCCGCTATGTCCAGACGTGGACAGAAAAACCGCAATGTGCTTAGGGTCGGTCATGTGTGGCTTAGGCATCCGATGCGATCCAGTCCAGCGGGTTATCGTCGATCTGCGGTCGTTGTCCCGGTTGCTCGATGAATATTCGGTGCCAGATCGCGAACTGCATCAGGCAAAACAGTTCCCGACCGCCGCCGCGACCGGCGCGATAGGCGCCGACCAGCGCCTCGATGGCGTCGCTCTTGAACCATTGCGCAACGCCGCGGCTGTGCAATAGCGCCTGGCCGATGTGGGTCGCGACCTCGCCGGTCATCCAGTCTCCAATCGGAACATGGAAGCCGCGCTTGCGGTGATCGAGATGGCCTGGCGGTAAATAGGGCGCCGCCCATTGCCGCGGCAGCCATTTGCCGGTTCGCCCGCGCACCTTGAGATGGTCGGGCAGGGACAGCCCGAATTCCACCAGCCGATGGTCGAGGAAAGGCACCCGGCCTTCCAGTCCGAAGGCCATCTGCATGCGGTCCGTCTTGACCAGCAGGTTATCCGGCAATGCGGTGGACAGATCCATGTATTGGCGCCGCTGTAGGTCCGACCAGGTCGGCGGGGTCGATTGCCAGTTGTCGACAAACGGCTGTCTGGCCTGCTCCCTGGCGTCGACGAGCGCCGGTCCGAGCAGTTGCCGCATCCAGTGCCGGGACCATTGCGGGCGGCTGCGCAGGCCGCCGCTGCCGGGGAACAGCAGAGACTTGGCCCAACGCTGGAGCCGAGTTGTACGATAGCGCCCATAGCCGGCAAATACCTCGTCGCCGCCCTCGCCGGTGAACACCACCTTCAGATCGCGCGCCGCGGTCTCGGCCAGGATCGATGTCGGCATGCTGGCATAGTCGCGCATCAGCTCGTCCGCGGCCCAGACGCTGTGCGGAATGCGCGCGGCTACCCGCGCCGGGCTCAGCTGCAATGCGTGGTGTTGGAAGCCGAACCAGTCCGCGACCCGGCGTGCCGCGTCGAGTTCGTCGGGCATGGAAGTCGCGCTGTATCCCACCGAGAAGCTGTGGATGCGCCCGGCACCCCGCGCATGCAGCTGGCAAGCGAGCAAGGCGGAGTCCAGGCCGCCGGACAGAAACAACCCGAACGGCACGTCCGAGCGCATATGCTCGCGCATGCAGTCGGCGAGCAAGCCGTCCAGCTGTTCCAGCGCCTGGTCGGCACCGAGGCGCTGCGGTGCGATCTCCAGCGGTGACCAATAGCGGTGGCGTCGTATCTGCAGCCGAGCGTCGATGGCGAGCATCTCGCCAGGCAATACCCGCCGGATGCCGTTGACGATGGTCTGCTCGCCGCTGCTGAACTGCTGCAACAGGAATTGCCGCAATGCGCTGGCGCACAGCTCCGGGCGTGCCGGCAGCAATGGCAATAGCGCCTTGATCTCGGATGCGAATGCGATGCGATCCGCCAGGCGCAGATAGAACAAAGGCTTGATGCCGAGTCGATCACGCACCAGCAGCAGACGTTGCCGGGCATGGTCGTACAAGGCAAAGGCATACATGCCGCGCAGATGGGTCAGAAAGTCATCGCCATAGACCGCATAGGCATGCAGAATCGACTCGCAATCCGAATCGGTCGCCGGCATCCGCTGCAATCGGCGAAATTCCTGGTTCAATTCAATGTAATTATAGACTTCGCCGTTGGCTGCCAGGGCCAGCTGGCCGTTGTCGGCGCTCATCGGTTGATGACCGGTGGCAAGACCGATGATGGACAAACGGGTTTGCGCTAGACCTGCCGCACCCTGACAATGGATGCCGCTGTCGTCCGGTCCGCGATGCCCGAGTTGGCGTGCCATATCCCACAGCAGCGAAGGTTCGGGCTGCTGCCCGTTGCGGCACATGAAGCCTGCTATGCCGCACATTGGTTTCTGCCCCTATTCATGCCCCGGTGCATAGCGGGTGCAGGACCGTCATCGATAGCGGTTGGCGCCGGTCTCGACATGGTTTCGCCCGTGCCGGGCGCCTGGCTTTCGGCATTGTGCCGACGGGCATTGTGATCGATTCTATTCTTTGTCGATTCTTCATGGGCGCCATTGTATGCCCCTGGGCGAGCGGCGGTCCACTGGGACCGCCGGCTTTCCAGTCCACTGGGAGCGCCGGCTTTCCAGTCCACTGGGAGCGCCAGCTTTCCAGCCGGCCCACTGGGAGCGCCAGCTTTCCAGCCGGCCCACTGGGAGCGCCGGCTTTCCAGCCGGCTTCGCCTGATGCGGGCTCGATGCCCGCATCAGGCGATCTTGCGACCGCAGCCACTAGCCACGTCACCTTCCGCCCATTCAACTCAGACAAATTTGATCGCCTTCCGAGCCCCCCGCAAGCGAGCTCCTACGCCGACCGACTCCTGCGAGTCGTAAAGGTCCGCTTGCAGGCGAGGCACCTTGGCCCCCGTCGATTCCCTCCAGCCGCCCTGAAAAGGCCGATATTCATCAGCGATGCAGCCGGGCCAGATTCCTGTAAACCCTGGAGTCCAGATAGGAAAGCGTCAGCCTGGCCCCAGAGGGTCAACCTAGGCTGTCGAAATCTGCCGTCTCACGAAAACAAGCGCTTCCCGGTTTATAGATGCTTAGTCGGGATCGGTGTCAAGGTCGGAATGAGGGATTGGTATCGAGCTGGCTGCTTTGATCGATGAGCGGATTCGATTCCGATAGCGACCCCGACACCGATTCGGCTTCCCCAGTGCGTTCGATCAAGCAATCCAAGACCCGGAATCGGTTTGGCATCAACACTCAGGACATTTCGACAGCCTAGCTCCGGGCTGTCAGGCTGGTTTGCATGGACTGTAGCAGAGCGAGCCGCCGCGTGCCAATCCACTCTCTGCCGAGACTGTGTAAAGCCTGCGTGGAAATTATTATTCGGTATCGCTGTCGGTATCGGTAGCGAAATTGGCGTCCCGAGCCCAAAACCGAAGGTTTGTAGACGCAGCATGCTCGATCCCGATCCCGATCGAGAACGCATCCTTACGCCCTCTGGGCGCGGCATCCTGCGCACAGGGCTTGAATCCTTTCGCAGTCTCTCCGAGACTGTGCAACGATTCGCTTTAGCAGGGAAGAGCGCGGCGAACCCCTCCGGCGAAGCGCCCGAATCCCTGAGCGATGGGTTTCGCTTCGCTCTACTCGCAAACGCATGTTGAAAACGACACGACCAAAAGGCCAGCAAATGAAATTCGGCGAGCGCATCAGGCAACGTAGGCATCAAGCTGAAATCGGCTTGAATCGAGCCCTTGGCAGAGTCTTTTTGCCGCATCCGCGACAGTTTCTGTACATCGAGACTTCGAGTCTTTGTAATCTGGCCTGCGCGTTCTGTGCATATAGCAAAAAGTCCAGTCCAAAAACGACCATGACAAATGAGTTTTTCTTCAATGTCGTGGAACAGGCGACGCAGATGGGTTACGATCGTTTCGGCTTGACTCCCATCACCGGCGATCTGTTCATGGATAAACATGTGATGGAAAAAATGGAATTTCTAGAGCAGCATCCCAAGGTGGCCTGTTATCATTTTTACTCCAACTTCATCATTCCAGAGCGCGATACCGTACTGCGGCTGTCCCAGTTCGATAAACTGCACGAACTCGGAATCAGCCTCTATGGTCACGACCAGCAAAGCTTCGAGGCGATGACCAAGGGCAGCCCGATCGGCTATCGGCGGCTGCTGAACAATCTGGATGCGGTTTACGATACCGCCGAGCAATTTCGCGATCGTGTCCAGCTGCATTGGCGTGTGCAAAGCGATGTGCGTGTGTTCGATCACCCTGAGAGCGCGCTGGTGGACAGGGTCCGAAGGCTGAAACAACAAAAAGGCATAGCGGTTTTCTTTGCCCGACGCTATAACAACTGGGGCGGCATGGTCACCGACGAAGATGTCGCCGGACTGGGCATCGAAGTCAGCGCTGCTGACCATGTACCCAAGAACGGTGCCTGCGTATTGATTTTCCATAAACAGCAGATCATGGCGGATGGGCGTGTCAACGCCTGCGCCTGTCGCGATGCAGATGCCACCTTGTGTCTCGGCGATCTGCGCAAAGACTCGTTGCGAACAATCCTCTCCAGCGCCAACCCGACCTACATGCAATTGATCGACAATCAGCAGTCCGGTCGATTCAATCCCATCTGCCGATCCTGCGATTTTTACCGAAGCATCTACAAACACCGCAAATTGCACCATGACAAGCGATTATCCTTGGATGGATTCCGGCGCGAAATCGATCCGGCGCCACAGACGACAACAGCCGGCATGGATGCAAAAACACATCCATGATCCCCTCCACCGCCTACCCGAGCCCAGTGACATCGAGCAAACAGCAGAGCCTGACAGACCGTGTCCAGCATTGAAATCAGACCAGGTAAAGACGCCGACCGCGAGCAAATCCTTGGCCTGATCGAGCAGGTTTTCGGTGCTCGTCAGGCGCAACGCGTGGCTCGCCAATGGCATTGGCAGTGGCACCAGGACCCGCGCTTGCAAGCCCCCGGCTATCGCGGCGTGGTCGCGGTCTGGCGCGATCGGATCATTGCCAATCTGAGCTGTATTCCAGCGGCGCTGTATGTCCATGGGCAACCGGTGGAAGCGCATTGGTGCGTCGACGTACTGACGCATTGGGGCCTGACCAAGCAAGCGTTGCGCGAGCGCAAGCGAGAGCGGACGATTGCCGACGATGGTCTCGCCAATGGCATTGCCGCGGCATTGCTGGATCACCCGAGTGCCGGGCCGATTCAACTGGCCAAGTACATCGCCGATCCGATGAAGGCGATTTGCATGCGCATCGGGTTCCAGGAATTGGCTGGCAGCGGCAGCTTTTCCCGTCGTCTATCCTTTCGTCAGGCTTTGCAGGGGTCGCTAGGACCCCGGTTTGGCGCATTCGCTTCCGCGGCCCTGGATTTGTCCCTGCTGCCGACGGCCCGGCCGACCCTCGCGGTGGAAGCCATGGATGGGCCTTTCGATGCGCGATTCGACCGCCTATGGCAGCGCCTGAAGCCGGCCTACGGCGCCATCGCCTTGCGCAATGCGGCGGTGCTCGACTGGCGCTATCGCGCGCACCCGGAGACCAGATACCTTGTGCTGATCATCCCGGATGCGGACGAGATACGCGCTTTTCTGGTGTTCTCGCTGTACCATCACGGGTCGCGGCTGCGCGCCAACGTGGTCGATCTGGGCGCCGACCCGGATGACGAAACCGCCGTGCAGGCGCTATTCGCTGCCGCATTGCGATCGGCTAGGCGCGAGGGGGCAGATCGGATCGGCTGTTTTGTGACCAGCACCTTGGTGGATGGCATCGTGCGCCGGCTGGGATTCCGACCCAGGCTGAAGAAACAATCCAAGCGGACACAGCCGTTGATCATGCGCGGCCTATCCATTGCGGATCTCCATGCCAGCATTGGCGACGGCGATGGCGGCTGAGGGTACCGGCGCTGCTTGGCATGCGGCTGCCACACCCGGCGTGGGCGGTCGCTGACATGTTCCGCTGGCAGCGATGGCGACAATTGCGCGCACGCGCGGCTGGGCGTCGTCAGGATGAACGAGCGGAAATCGGCCAGGTGCAGCAATGGTTTTTGCTGTTGGGTCGGACCCCGGATGATCGTCGTTTGACGCCGCGCCCAGCAGACCTGCATCCGATCTTTCCGCCAGCCGACGTGTTCTGGGCCGACCCCTTTGTCTGGACTCGCAACGGACGCTCCTATGTGTTCTTCGAGGAATTTTGCCATGCAACGCGACGCGGACGGATCGCGGCGTTGGAGCTGGATGATCGAGCGCATCCGATTGCCCAGGCGTTTGTCGTCGTTGCCGAACCCTATCACCTGTCCTATCCCTTTTTGTTCGAGGTCGAGGGCGAACTCTACATGATGCCGGAGAAGAGAGAAGCTGGCCGCCTGGACGTCTACCGCTGCACGGACTTTCCACGGCACTGGGTGCTGGAGCGAACGCTGATGCACGGGCCGAGCATCGTGGATGCGAATCTGTTCGAGCACGCTGGGCGCTGGTGGCTGTTTTGTGCCGCCAGAACGCGTCATTCGAAAATCAACGAGACCTTGCTGGGCTTCCATGCCGATCACCCCCTGAGTCGGCACTGGACCCCTCACCGGCGCAATCCGCTGCTTCGGGACTTCGCCGCGGCACGCCCCGGAGGCCGCGTATTTCGCACCGACCAAGGCCGACTGCTGCGCCCCGTGCAGGATTGCGTGCGGCGCTACGGTTTCGGCCTCGGCATCAGCGAAATCAACCAATTATCGCCGACAGCGTTCAGCGAACACCGCATCTGGTACACAAACGGCGAAGATGCGGGCGGCTGGCGCGCACTGCATCATCTGGACTGGCATGCCGGTATCATGGCCATGGATGCCCAGCGGCTGCTGCCCGCGGACAGTATGCAGGGATTGCCAGGAACCATGGCATCCTGATGCACGATCTGGGCGAGCGGACAAGCGCGCCAGCCGACCCGCGGGCATGGCCAGGTCGGCTCGCGGTGCTCGGCTTCATCTGCGACACGCCACCGGTGCCGCGCGACATGGCGACATTGATCGAGGGGCTGGTCGAGGCCGGCGTCGAGGTCGATCTGTTATTGCCGCCGCAGCTGTGCAATGCTCCGCTGGACATCCGGGCGCGCGTTGGCCGCTATCCGCTGGACCTATCGGACGAGCCCACCGCCGTCGCCGCATTGCAGGACTATGCCAAGCAAAACAGGCCGGATGTAATGCTCAGCAATCGCGACCGGGCTGGTGCAGCATTGGCGCAAGTACCCGCCGAACTGACGCTCAGGGTCATGCGCAACGGCACCAATGTGGTCGAAAAGACCAAAGCAAAACATCTGCTTGCACGCTGGACCGCACGCCGGCGTTTGGCCGCCGAATTGTCCGCGGCCGATGGGCTGATCTGCGTATCGGACGGTGCCTGCGCCGATCTCAGGCGATTTATGCGAGGTCATGGACGCGTACCGATTGCGCGCGTCTATGCACCGCTGGATCTGGATCGCATTACAGAACTGGCAGCGCAGCCGCCGACCCATCCCTGGCTCGTGCAGCGGGAATTACCCGTTATCGTCAGCGCCGGGCGTCTGGTGCGCACCAAGGATTATCCGACCTTGTTACGCGCTTTCAAACGTCTGATCCTGCGCAAGCCAGCCCGGCTTCTGATCTTTGGCGAAGGTCGCCAGCGCCCGAGGCTGGAGCGTCTGCTCGGCCGCCTGGGTCTTGCCGGGCAGGTCGAGCTGCCGGGATTTGCCGCGAATCCCTTCCCGGCCATGGCCCATGCGCATCTATTCGTACTGTCCTCCCGTTTCGAGGGTTTCGGCAATGTGCTGGCCGAGGCTCTAGCGCTTGCAACCCCCTGTGTCGCCACCGACTGCCGCAGCGGCCCCCGGGAGATACTCGACGATGGCCGCTATGGCGAACTGGTACCGGTCGGCGACGTACAGGCCCTGTCGGATGCGATGCTGAAGGTCTTGACCCAGACCACAGCGATCGACGACCCGCACCAGGCGGTCGCACGGTTTCAACGCGACACCGTTGTCGACGATTTGCTCGATGCGCTTCGCCGAATGCGGGAGCAGGCGCGAAGTCCGGTTTTATAAAGAGCTCGATCCGAACCACCGCCACGGGTACTGCCCTCAAAGAACGCAAGGATTCACCGCAGAGACGCAGAGTGCCCAAGGCACCCCACCCGCAAACGGACCTTTACGACCCGCAGGAGCCGCACGACGTAGGAGCCCGCTTGCGGGCGACCTGGCAGGGATGCCAGCGGAACGCACGCAAGCAGCACCGCACCTTCCCCAGGAGAAGGGTGCTGCCCTCAAAGAACGCAAGGATTCACCACAGAGACGCAGAGTACGCAGAGCGCCCAAGGCACCCCACCCGCAAACGGACCTTGACGACCCGCAGGAGCCGCTCGACGTAGGAGCCCGCTTGCGGGCGACCTGGCAGGGATGCCAGCGGAACAGACGCAAGCACCGCACCTTCCCCAGGAGAAGGGTGCTGCCCTCAAAGAATGCAAGGATTCACCACAGAGACGCAGAGTACGCAGAGCGCCCAAGGCACCCCACCCGCAAACGGACCTTGACGACCCGCAAGAGCCGCACGACGTAGGAGCCCGCTTGCGGGCGACCTGGCAGGGATGCCAGCGGAACAGACGCAAGCACCGCACCTTCCCTAGGAGAAGGATACTACCCTCAAAGAACGCAAGGATTCACCGCAGAGACGCAGAGTACGCAGAGCGCCCAAGGCACCCCACCCGCAAACGGACCTTGACGACCCGCAGGAGCCGCACGACGTAGGAGCCCGCTTGCGGGCGACCTGGCAGGGATGCCAGCGGAACGGACGCAAGCACCGCACCTTCCCCAGGAGAAGCGTACTACCCTCAAAGAATGCAAGGATTCACCACAGAGACGCAGAGTACGCAGAGCGCCCAAGGCACCCCACCCGCAAACGGAGCTTGACAACCCACAGGAGCCGCACGACGTAGGAGCCCGCTTGCGGGCGACCTGGCAGGGATGCCAGCGGATCAGACGCAAGCACCGCACCTTTCCCAGGAGAAGGGTACTGCCCTCAAAGAATGCAAGGATTCACCGCAGAGACGCAGAGTACGCAGAGCGCCCAAGGCACCCCACCCGCAAACGGAACTTGACGACCCGCAGGAGCCGCACGACGTAGGAGCCCGCTTGCGGGCGACCTGGCAGGGATGCCAGCGGAACAGACAATGGCAAATCTCTTCCCGAGCCGGTTGTAGCGTATCCGCCTCATCGCGCTGCAGGCTGGCGCGAAGGTGTTTGCACAGTGGCTTGGGGCGAGGTTTGGCGGTCTGTTCCGGGCGTTTTCCATCCGGGGTTCGAAACAGCGACTCCAACACCTCTTCCGGGGTGCGGGGGTTGGGTTCAATGCTATAGGCGGCCCCCAGAATGGCCATCTTTTGCTTGCCACTGTGGCTCTTTGGCGGTTTGCTCTCCATACACGCCGGTTTGTAGGTATCCTGATCATTGGGCTCATCGACCGCCTTCTCTTCGGCGCTTTTGCGCATCACCACCCCTTTACCATCGGCCGTGCCGACGACAAGCTGGGTACCTTGCGCCGGTTCTACTTCCACTTGGTTGTCCCAGTAGGACTCTACCGATTGCCCCAGACTTCGGTTCGTGCGTTCCAGACTCTGCACCGAGACCGACAACCCCAGAATGCGCTGCAGAATCGCGTTAACTTCCGTGTAGGGAATCTCCACCGCTAAGGACTGATCCCAATCCTGTAACAGGTAGGAAAACTTGCTCTCGGGCAACTGCAGTCGTACATCCAGCGGAATAGACTCCAGCTTCTGGCCTTCGCGGCTCCCATAGACATAGCGCTCCAACTCATAGGCACCGAACACCGACTGATAGGCCCGCGCATGCGGTTGCGGGAGCCGTTTTACCACCGCTCCATCTGATCACTCTACCCGCTCTCCCTCGTCACACGCCCCATGGAGCGCAAACAAGTACCCCAAGGCTTGGTAGCCCATCTCCAGCAGCTTCTGGAATAGCCCTTTTTCCACCACATGAGCAGCCGTGCCCTCCCTATAGGCCAACTCCACCAGCTCGACAAGTTCATAGGCTTGATCCACGATCTCTTGGCCCTTGATGTCCAGTGCGCTTTCATTCATGCTGTTCATTGGTAGACTCCTCCGACTTGGGGACTTAAGTCCCCGGGGTTTTTGATTAATGGCGGAGTCTACCTCAATTTTAACACCGGCAAATGGCCTCATCGCGCGCGGGAGGCGGGTTGCACCCTTCGGCAAGCCGCTGGCATCAAGCACCAACGCCAGGGTCACCAGCGGGCAGTCACTGCGCTTCTCCTTGGATTTGCCGAAGGCGGCATTGGCGTTTGCATGGGCCGTGCCCTCGAAGTAGGTAGTGGTCAGGTCGTAGAGCGCGATCACCTCGTCGAGGTCGAACAGGTCGCGCTCGCGTTCATACAGGAAGGCTTCCAATGCCGGTTTGTGCGCCAGCAGCCGGTCGGAGATCCGCTACAGCGCCATCGAATCCAGCGTGGTGAAATCAAAATCAATCAATTCCCCCAGCGCGCTGCGTTGTTGCAGCCAGTGGTGGGTGGCCAGTTCGCTACCCGGTGCCGTCATGCGCCCGATCAAGGTGCCGATGGCTGCGGCGCGCTGCGGACCGTTGAAGCCCAACACCGTCAATTGCTCACCCAAGCCCACTTGGCGCAACGCCGATAAGGCGACCTGCTCCACCGCGACGCTGCGCGGGCGCACCACGTCAACCGCACCGACATCAATGCTGTGATACTGCTTCGGCGCCGTGTCGCCGTCGGCGCGGCTTGCACGCGGGCGAATGACCTGTGCCGCATCATGCTGCGCCTTTTGCTCCCAGCGCGCATCTCATGCATCGGCGAATAGATCCGATTGGGCGCCGAGCAGCGCCTCGATGCGCTGCACCAACGCCGGCCATTGCGCCCGCGGCACGTCGAAATGCCGCCCGAGATTGAGCACCGTGCGCTGGCGCACCCGACCGGCTTCGCGCACGGATTCCACCAACCGATAGGTGAAATACGGCTCCCCGCTGCGCCGGCTCTTGATCGTGGTACGGCGAATGTACATGCCGACCATGCTGCGACGGATTGCCGTCAGGGTCAATGGTCCAACAGTCGATTATGGCACTACACGGCACCGAGCAATTCCAAGTGCCTGATCTGCATGATGTGCACCCAAACTGCGTGTACTATCGATCAGACACTTACCGGAAACCGGGGTTGCGAAATGTTAAAGACGGGCTAGCGTCGCGGGGTGGCGGCTGTCACCTGCCCAGGCTCGTCGGCGAACGGCCGAGATTCGGCTGTTCCAGCGCCGAGTGCAAGGCGCGCGACCCTTCGCAGCGACCCCGAGCCGTCCCCGCGGCGAGCGCCGGCGGAAGCTCATGCGGCAAGCCCCCGAGTCCACCGGCAACCAACCGCAGGGGAGCAACCCGCCACCAGCGTATGCGACTCAGAGAGGTGGGCGTCTTTGCGGCAATCGCCTAAAGTGACCGACGTCGAAGGACACCGACGCGGTTTGTGCTCGTTGTCGTCGTCATGGGGATCATCTTCGAGCAGCGACTCCGTTCGGTCGGCAGAACAGCAACCATCGAGGCCGGCACACGGACAGCTGCATCGCTACGCGGGCGCAGGCCCAACAGCGCACCCGGAACCTGTAACATGCTTGGACAACAGCAACCGTGATCGGACGTCTCCGCGGCGAGGTCATCGCCAAACACCCACCCCGGGTGCTGATCGACGTGGCCGGCGTCGGCTACGAGGTCGAGGCGCCCATGAGCACCTTCTACGACCTGCCCGCGGTGGGCGAGCCGGTGACGCTGATCACGCACCTGGCCGTGCGCGAAGACGCGCATGTGCTCTACGGATTCCTGCACGAGCGCGACCGGGCGCTGTTCCGCGACCTGCTCAAGGTCACCGGCGTCGGTGCCAAGATGGCGCTGGCGATCCCCTCCGGGATGGACGCCCGGCGCTTCGCCCAATGCGTGCAGCAAGAGGACATCACCGGCCTCAGCCGACTGCCGGGCATCGGCAAGAAGACCGCGCAGCGGCTGGTCATGGAGATGAAAGATCGGGTCGGCGGTTTCGTGGCGCCGTCGGCGGATGCCCCGATCCCCGCCCGGGAGCTCGGGGCGCCCACCGGCGACGCCCCCATCGCGGAGGCCGTCAGCGCTCTCGTCGCCCTCGGCTATAAACCGGCCGACGCAAACCGCATGGCGCGCGCAGCGGGCGCCGACGCCGAGACCTCCGAGGAGATCATCCGCGCGGCGCTGCGCTCTGTATCCGTCGGCTGATGACGGGGGAGGTCCGAGGGTGGCTGTCGCCTCTCTCCGGGTAGTGCTCAGGCGCGCCGAAGCCGCAGCCGGAGTAGGCCGAGACCGGCTGCGAACAGCAGCAGCGCGGGGGGCGCCGGCACGGCGTTGCCGTAGCCGTAGCCGTTCAGCACCAGCTCGATCTCGGCGTAGTCGCCGTCTTCGATTTCCAGCGTGAAGGCCAGGGTTGAATCAACGGGGTTCGAGGCGATGCCCCCATCCGGATCGGCGATGAGATTGCGCCGGAAGACCCCGCCGCCGTCGATCAGCGCGTCGCCGTCGATCAGGACGCCATCGACGAACAGGTTGAGCAGCGCCTCGGCGTAGGCGCCGGGGCCGTCGGCGCTGGCGTCGAGGGCATAGACCAGCGCGTAGCTCAGCTGGACCAAATCGCCGGTGTCGTTGGCGATTTCAAAGAGTAGCTGGCTGGTCGCTTCGGCATCTGCATCGGCATCGCCGCCGCCGGCGACATCGGCGGCGAGGAGGGCATTGAATCCGACGCCGAGCCCGAGCGGGTCGTCCGTGTAGCTCAGGCTCGCATCGGCGCCGCCGTTGCCGCTCGCGCGGCGCTCAGTACCGCTGAGGGTATCGACCACGGTGAAGTCGAGGCCGGCGCTAGCACCGACCAGACCGGTCAGGTCGAGACGCGCCGAGGCATCGGCAGCAAAGACACCGGCGCTTGCCGGCGTCGCGGTCAGGCCCGCGACGACGATGCAGAGGCCGGCCGCGAGGGACCGACGGAAGACTGTGCGATCAAACATGGGGACATCTCCAAGAGAGCGGGGCCGAAGGCGAAACAAGATCCGGCCCGATCGCGCGCGGCGAGGCAATCGCCGGCGCGCGGCGGGCGCGCGGTGCGGGTCGGTCAGCGATCCATCAGGCAGTTGGCGTAGAAGGTCACCGTGGCGGGCCAGTCGGAGAAGATGCCTTCGACGCCGACCTCGTTGGCGAGCACGTCGAGCAGCTCCAGGATGACCCCCTCGTTCTCACGATCCGCCAGCACGTCCTGGATGCTCTGGTAGTACCAGCCGCCGTCGCCGTCGGCGAGGATGCCGCTGCGCTCGAGGGTCCAGGTGATGAGCTTCAGGCCGGCGGCCTTGGCGTCGAGCGCCGCCGCGGACGGCACGATCTCGGCGCCGTCCGCCGCGACCAGTGCCCACATCGGCGGCGCCCAGTAGTTGATACCGGCGGCCTTGTAGCCGGCCAACGTCACGGCATCGGGCAGGTCCGCGACCTCATTGGCATCGTCGAGGTAGACGGCCTGGGCACCGAACTCGGGCGCTTCGGTAATCCAGTAGTCGATGTCATCGCGCACGAAGGACTGCACCCAGGCGTCGCGCGGGCGGATGCCGCCGAGTTCAAGCTCGCGGATGAGCTGCTGGCGGTACATGTCGTAGGTGTACTGGGTCCCGTCCACCAGCTCGAACGGCATGTCCACGCTCGGGGCCTTCAGCTCCGGGGTCACGCCGACGCGCAGGGTCTTGAACAGCGCCAGGCTCTCGGCATGGGTCATCAGGGTGCCGCTGCTGGGGCCAGCGTAGAGGTTGGTGCGCCAATCGGCGGTGCCGCCCAGATATTCCTCGGGCGTCGTCGCACCGGGGTCGGAGGCATCCATCTTGCCTTTCAGGGTGCGGAATTCGGCCAGCGTGATGTCGCTGGTGCAGCATGTGGCCGCGGCGGGGGTGACCAGGTTGCCGTTCGCGTCGTAGACCGCCGGCACAAAGGGCTGGGTGCACTTGGCGTTGAGCTCGGGGATGGCCACGATGTCCGTGGTCGTATGCAGGTCGCACTGGGAATGACGGCAAACCAGCTCGCCGTCGGCGGTGAAGGTGACATCGCACTCGATGATGCCGGCGCCCTGACGCGCCGCCGCGACATAGGACTCCAGCGTATGCTCCGGGAACTGCATGCAGGCACCGCGGTGACCGATGGAGAAGTCGTTCTTGCGGAAGATGCGGGTGCGGCAGGCACGCAGGGCGTCCTTCAGATCGCCGTCGATGAGCTGATCGACCAGGAAGGTCGGTCGCGAGCCGAGCTGGGCGGTGACATTGGTACGGCGGTACTCGCTGTAATCCTGAGCGAGGGCAGCGGGCGCCGTCAGAGCGGCTGCCAGCGCCACGGCGATGGCCAGTTGAACGGGGATCGGGCCGAGCATCGAGAGTTCTCCGGGTCGTGCAAACGGGTGAATCGGTGTTGCGGTGCCGCCGGTCGGCGACATGCGGCAAGCTACCAACCTGTCGTGACGAACCGGCGACGCCGGCGTGAAGACATCGTGACCCTTGCGTGACGCTCCGGTGACAGCGCCGCTGAGACGCTGAACCGTGGAGAGCGCCTGCGGCACGCCGGACGCCCGGGAGGCGACGGCGACCGACAGCGACACCACCGCCGCGGTTACAATCGACGCCCGTCGTCAACCCAAGCTGAAAAAGGACC
Source organism: Thiohalocapsa sp. PB-PSB1 (assembly GCA_016745215.1). Lineage (GTDB taxonomy): Bacteria > Pseudomonadota > Gammaproteobacteria > Chromatiales > Chromatiaceae > Thiohalocapsa. The sequence goes on along the minus strand of CP050890.1, from coordinate 5,671,361 downwards.
AAGCTGAAAAAATGAAAAAGTGAAAAAATGAAAAAGGACCAAATGAAAAAGGACCACAAATGAAAAAGGACAAATGAAAAAGGACAGCCATTTTGCTTTCTTCACGCAAAAAATGAAAAAGGGCAAAATGAAAAAAAATGAAAAAGGACAGCCATTTTGCTGCCATTTTGCTTTCTTCACGCTGGCGGGCAAGGCGCGGCATAGCAGCTACACGCCAGCTGGAAAAAAACACTTGTTCAAGGCAAGGCGCCGGGCTATCCCGAAACTCTCAAGTGATCTTGCCGCTGCGGATCAGCGGCCGGCCGGGTTGTCCTGGCAGGGTGCCGTTGCGCATCAGCTTGACGAGGTCCGCGCTCACCCTCGGATTGCTCTCGAAGTAGGAGTGGCCGAAGAAATCGGTGCGTCTGCCCTCGAAGACGACGATGTCAACATTGCCCAACGTCGCGAAATAATTCTGTAAACCAGGCGAGACATCGGATGGAGACAGCTCCCCAAGCCGAAGTGTGCTGCGGAAAAGTATCCCAACAGGGACTTCGAGCGGGCCAACAATCTGGTCGCCAAGGGCGATGTGGCCAAGCGCACCTTGGACCAGGCCAGGCCAGCTACGAGGTGGCCCAAGCCGATCTGGACAAGGCCCAGGCCCAACGTCTCCAGGCCGGTGCCGCCTTGCTGCAGGCCCAGGCCGAACTGGGTGCGCCGGGCGAGGACAACGCCCAGCTGCGGGCCACCAAGGCGGCGCTGCAAACGGCGAAGCTCAATCTCGGCTTCACCGAGGTCCGCGCTTCGGTGGATGGCTAAGTTACCAACCTGGCACTTCGGACCGCCCGCTGCGGAGCGTGGTCGACAACATCGGCTGGGGCATCCACCAGAGCGACGGCAGCGCAGGACCCGATCTGCTCCCCAATCTCAGTCCCACCTTTCAGTGGATTCGCCTCGCCCAGCGCGTGCCGGTGCGGGTGCACCTCGAGGAGGTGCCAGAAGAGGTCGCGCTGCGCGTGGGCGCCACCGCCTCGGTGCTGGCCATGACCGGAGCGGACATGGACGATGCCGAGGCCCCGCCGGTACCACGGGCACCGCAATAGGCTTCGCGCAGGGAGAAGCAGCAATCTCGATCATCCTTCCGACCGCAAAAATCCAAGCAACCGCCAGATGGTTCCCACGCGCCGAGGATTATGCAAGTATGTGTCGATTTCGACGCAGAACCCATGACTTGCCTCGTTTTCCGAGCGTCAACCCATGCAACAGGAGAACCCAATGATCGACCAGTCAAAACAACATGAAGAAGGCGTCATCGCAGCGCTGATGGAGCGCTTCGAGCAGTGGCGCCTGCCGCGCGCGCTGGACATCAAAGCCAAGGTGGATCGAGGCGAAAAGCTCGACCAGTACGATATCGATTTTCTCGAGGAGGTGATGCAGGATGCCAAAGCCATCAAGCCCCACGTGGATAAGCGACCCGACTACCAGAGCCTGTACGCGCGCGTCGTCGATCTGTACGGGCAGATCACGGAAAAGGCGCTGGAGAACGAGCGCTCCGGCACAGGACCGAGCGCGACTGGTTGAGCAGACAATGAGCCCAGACTCCAGACTCGCGAGACTGAAGCCGATGCTAAACGAAATCGTCTTGGGCTTGGGCATGATGATCCTGACCACCATGATCCACGCTGCATTCATGGTATCCGGGATGAGGTTGGCGGAATGGCGTCTGTCTCACCATGGTCATGCCAAAGGCCAACTGGCGAAGGCCGCCCGGGTCTCTGGGCTGACCGCCTGGATGTTTTTGGCCATCGTTGTCGAGGCTACGGCTTGGGCCTCGCTCTACCTGTATAACCCGATGATCACATCGCTGCCGAACCTGGAAACCGCATTTTACTTCTCGATGGTGACATTCACGACGCTGGGCTATGGCGATGTGGTGCTTACCGGCAACTGGCGGACACTGGCATCCATTCAGGCCGCAAACGGCGTGATCGTTTTCGGATGGACGACCGCGCTGATCTTCGTCTATATCCAGCAGATCTATACGAAAGATTAGATCACGCCTACTGCCAAATGGCTCTGCCATCTGCGGCGATGCTGACCGAGCCCGCGGCTGTTGCCACCCAGCGATCGCGGGCGGCAGAGCTGCCAAGACGGCATACCAAGGCGAAGACACTGTGACAGTAGTCGCGATCTATGGCGAACAGCGATCCACAACAGTGTCTGTGGTGAACATCTTGTGCCGCACAACTTCTCGCAACACTTGCACAATCTCGGAGCCTCGACACGCGTTGTGAAAGTGCCTCATCGTCGATGCAAGATGGCTCCTGCTCGGCAGGCGACGGCACATGGACATGGGCATCTGTTGTCAGCCCAAAAAGTTCTCCGCACAACCGACAAACATTTCCACCCCCATCGCCAAGGCTGTTTCATCGAAATCAAATTTGGGATGATGATGGGGATAATTTAATTTTTCCGCTGCATTCGCAGAGCCTAAAAAGAAATAACAACCAGGTACCTCTTGTAGGAAAAAAGACATGTCTTCACTGCCCAATGTTTGATATTCCGATAGTATGCTCTCCGGATTCTCTATTAATTGACTTGCCTTGCTTGTTACTAGCGCAGTGATCTCTGGATCATTCACTAATGGTGGGTAAATCTTACTGCATTCGAATGTATACTTGGCACCATGGGCGCGACAAATTCCATCAATCACCTGCTCGATTCTCTGCTCGATCAGTTTTATGACATCATCATTAAAATATCTAATCGAGCCGGCGATTCTGGCCGTATCGGCTATGACATTCATTTTTGTTCCCGCATGAAGTTCTCCAATGCTGATGACTGCTGAATCCAAAGGATTGATATTGCGAGATACGATTGTCTGCAAAGCATTGACCACCTGAGCCGAAATCACTACGGAATCTATGGTTTGATGTGGCAGTGCAGCATGTCCGCCTTGGCCTAAAATCGTACAGTTAAAAACCGATATGGCAGCCATAAACGCACCAGGTTTGATTGCTGCGCTTCCAATTGGCAAATCGTTCCATAAATGCAAACCAATTATTGCATCCACAGCAGGGTTTTCAAGCACCCCCGCTTCTATCATTGGTTTTGCACCGCCTGGGCCTTCTTCCGCGGGTTGGAAAATGATTTTTACCCCTCCTGAAAAATCCTGGCGATGTTGATTCAGATAATATGCCGTACCTAATGCGATTGCCGTATGCCCATCATGCCCACAAGCATGCATCACGCCTTTGTGTCGAGAACGATAGGAAACTTGATTTTCTTCCTGAATCGGTAAAGCATCCATATCGGCGCGGATTCCCAGTACTTTATCATCCCCGGGTTTTTCGCCTTTGATCATAGCGACGATTCCCGTTTCTGCTATGCCTGTTTGATGTTCTATTCCCCAGCCCTGTAATAATTCGGCTACATATTCTGCTGTTAATCTTTCTTTAAAACCTAATTCCGGTTCTTGGTGAATATGTCTTCTCCATTCAATTAACCGTGATTGCAAGGCGCGGATTTCTGAGCGCAGGTTACCTGGGTTTTGCGTGGATGAGTTTGGTGGAATTTGCATTGTTATCGAATTATGAATACTGAAGTGTGAGTTGACAACGCGGTGCTGGGTGGGTTGCACCGCTTCACGGTGGTTGAGGTGATGGCTGTGCCAGGCGTTCGAGGTGCTCGAGCACTGTGCGCAGTTCGCGCGCCAACGCCTGTTTTACCAGAGCGGTGCCGATAACGGGCGGCAGCATGAAGTCGGGCGCCAACTCGGCTTGATATCGCACAAGCGCTTGCGTGCCTTGTGGTTCGAGCAGCCACTGCGTGCGCCCGACGGAAAAGTTGCTCTGTTCGGGCACGATGACCGCGAGCAGCCGATTGGGGGATGCGCGCACATCCTCCACCCGCTGGAGTCTCTGGCAATACATCAGCACACAGGCGCGGATCAGGGTCTTGACCCTGGCATCGAACGCAGGAGGCGCTTCGAGCACCTCGCTGCTTAGGATCGACGGGTTCAGTGCGGTCAGATGATCATAATCCGTCAGCCGCTCGAGAACCGCCGCTGCGGGTGCGTCGATGATCACATCCGCGGACAGCCGATAGACGCCGTTCTGTTGCGATACGCTCAGATCGAGCAACTCGCCGGCCCGCAATGCAGTTGCCATCAAGAGCCCCTGCAGCAGGGCGATGGCCAGGGTCGTATGACGATGAAACATGTTGCGCGCTCCGTTGGTTGGGTCTAGGTTCGAGGGGTGCTGCCTAGGCTGTCGAAATGTCCTGAGTTTTGATGCCAAACCGATTCCGGGTCTTGGATTGCTTGATCGAACGCACTGGTGAAGCCTCATCGGCGTCGGGGTCGCTATCGGAATCGGAATCGAATCCGCTCATCGATCAAAGCAGCCAGCTCGATACCAATCTCTCATGTTGACCTTGACACCGATCCCGACACCGACTAAGCATCCATCAACCGGGAAGCGCTTGTTTTAGTGAGACTGCAGGTTTCGACAGCCTAGCCTTGGCTCCTTTGCGCACGCTGCGTCTCTGCACTGAATCCTTACATTCTTTGCGGGCAGCACCCTGCAAACCAGAGCCATTTTTTGACGGTCTATGGGTAAATGAGGTAAATAACGCAGGCAACAACCGATGACTCAACGCTTTCCCCCCGCATCCCTGATCCTGTTGACCGCCATGCTGGTCGCCGTCGCGGCACCCGCCGCGACAAAGAACGGCTTCGACCTGAGCGGCAGCCTGGTGCCCGCGCACGAGATCCGCGGCGGCGGTCCGGTGCGCGACGGCATCCCATCCATCGACGCGCCCAAATTCGTCCCGGCGCACGACGCCGATTTCTTAGACGCCGAGGATCGGGTGCTGGGCCTGATCCGCAACGGCCAGGCGCGCGCTTACCCGATCCGCATCATGAACTGGCACGAGATCGTCAACGACCGCCTCGGCGGCACGCCGATCGCGGTCACCTATTGTCCGCTGTGCGGCACCGGCGTCGCCTTCCGCGCCCAAGCCGGCAGTCAGGAACTCGGCTTCGGCGTCTCCGGCCTGCTCTACAACAGCGACATGCTGCTCTACGATCGCGACACCGAGAGCCTCTGGAGCCAGATCAAGAAGCAGGCCATCACGGGTCCGATGAAAGGACGGCGCCTGGAGATGCTGCCCCTGACCCATACCAACTGGCGCGCCTGGCTGCGCGAGCACCCCGGCACCGAAGTCCTGTCGACAGACACCGGCTACCGGCGCGACTATACCCGCTATCCCTATGGCGGCTATGAGACCGAGCGCGGACTCTACTTCCCGGTCAGCGCCAAGTCCCGCCGCTTTCATCCGAAGGAGCGGGTGCTCGGCATCGAGGTCAATGGCGTGCACAAGGCCTACCCGTTCGCGGAATTGTCCAAGACCGGCGGTGAGATAAGGGATCTTGTCGGCGACAAGGAAATCCTCATCCGCTTCGACTGGGCCAACGACAGCGCCCGCGCCTTGGATACAGCCGGCAACCAACTGCCCGCGATGACCGCCTTCTGGTTCGCCTGGTTTGCGTTCCATCCGGACACCCAGGTGTTCGAGGCCAAGCGCGGCTAGCAGGTGCTGGCGGTCCCGGAGGATTGCGTCAATGTCGATGCCGATTCAGCTCCTGATTCAAAAAAGAATCGTACGCGTGGAAGGTTACCGGGTAACGCCCAAGCCAGAAGCCAGCGGAGATCTCGACGCGATGCCGCTTCCATCGGACGCTGCTTCGCTTTCCAGAGGTGCCGAGCCCGTTCAGAGGCATGCGGGCGGGGTGCTGCCTGCAAAAAATGCAAGTATTCACCGCAGAGACGCAGAGGGGCCAAGACGCCTCGCCCGCAAGCGCACCTTGACCAGCCCTGGCCAGCCGCTCGGCGTAGGAGCCCGCTTGCGGGCGACCCGGCAAATGATGCCAGCGCAGCGGACTCGAGCGCCGCACCTTTCCCGGAATAAAGGCTGTAGGCCTCTGTCTTGTCGACAAATGAACTGAAGATACCCCAGGGTGCAACCCGCCCTGCGCGACTTAATCGGAATCGGGGTCGGAATCGAAAAGACATGACATCAGGGCGCGAAACACCCGATGTTCGCTAGACGCTGCCTGCAAAGAACACGAATCAAACTTCATTCTGGTTGAACAGCTAAACATTCTACGCAGGCAGCACCCAGTGCCAAGATGTTGGCCTCGCACAGCCAAAGGATTTGATGCCGGGGGCAGAGCAAAAGCATCGCGGAGCGCTTCAGTCCCACCAGAGATGCAGGACTCGCTTTTTCTGCACCGCCTTGCGCAGTGCAGCCCGAGACTCGACCAAGTCCGGACAAAGATCGATCAGCTCGGCCAGGAAGGCGTCCATGTCCTCCGGCACCGTCGCAAGCTCCAGATCAAGGCTTTGCCTCGAAACGTCGCGGACCTGGATACCATAGCGCTGGTCCCATTGCTCGAGGAGTCCGACCAGTTCATCGGTGGATCGATACTCGCTGGCTGTTGCCTGCTGGTAGAGCGCGCGGAACTTGGGATTGCGAGTCTGCATGATCCGCCGCTGCTGTTCCAGCAGGGTTGTATCCATGCGCAGGCTAAGCCAGTCCGCCACATCCGGGTAGCCGGCAGACCGAGCGGCGAAGGCCGCCGTCCATTCGATATTGCCGCACATGCCGCGGTTTACGTCCGCTCCGGCTTCCACCAGGCGCTGGACGATCGCCAGAGCCCCCATGCCCGCGGCCAGCATCAGCGGCGTCTGGTTGTCGCTTTGTTGCTCCGGCGCGACGCCATGACGCAGCAGTTGATCCACGGCCTGCAGGTCGTCGCTACGGATCGCGCTGATCAGGTGCGCCGAGTCGCAGGGCATGCCCTGTTCGAGCAGCCACTCCAGCATGTCGAGGTTGGCATGCAGGATCTGGTGGCCGAGTAGATCGACGCGGTAGCCGGCGAGGATGTGCAAATCGCTGTGCAAATCGATGGCGGCGGCGGCTCGGTCCAGATCGCCGGCATAGATCGCCCGCGCGAGCTCTCCGATGTGCTCGCCGTCCCGGTCTGCACCATGCTCCAACAACAGCGCTTGTATGCGCGCGCGCTTGGACTCGGCGGCCAAGGTGCTCGCCATCCAGGGTGTCCAGCCGTTGTCGTCGGCCAGATTAGGGCTTGCACCCTGTTCCAGCAATTGTTCGACCGCGCGTAACGCGTCGTCCTGTATCGCCTGTGTCAGCAAGGTGCTGCCGACGCGCACCGGCCCGGGGGCATCGCATGCTTCTGGGATAAGGCCGTTCGGATCAGCACCCGCGGCGCAGGCGTCCGCGATCTGCCGAATGGCACCCGGGCGCCTGGGCGCAAGGACGGCCTGCAACAGCCGCTCATCTGCTGCCGTGCGCTCGGCTTGCGGCGCGTCGCGAGGAGCGGCCGCAGGATCTCCCTGGCGCTTGTCCGCGCGCGGATCATCTTCTGGAATGTTCTGCTTAACGCGCTTGTCGTTCGATCTTGTCATTTGCGGTACTCCAGCGGGGTCAGTCCAGCCGCACGCCAGCATAGAGTCAGTTTGCTCAAATGCAAGCGGCTCGACAAGGGCAGAAGAGCGTACCCTGGTCCTGATGCCGAGGTCATCCAATCTCGGTCCGCCGCGCAGAAGGCACGCCTGGGAATCTGGCCGGGGTTGCACGCGACCGCATGGGCTGCATCCCGAGCCTGTCTTCAGAATGTTCATTGACTCATCCAGGGTTGCACATGGATGGCGACGCTGCCAGCTCGAACCCAACCCTTTTCTCGGCTCCTTGCCGTTGCATGCTTCCAGCTCAGGGGGCCATGCGCACGGCTTCAGCGTGCAGAACCCGGCATTCGGCATCTCCAGCCTGCTCCACAATAACCATATGCTGTTCTACGACCGTAAGATCGAGAATCTCCAAAGCGAGTCGCAAACTGTGCCAGGGAATGTCGGCTCAACCGCTCGGCCGCTGCGCGACAAAAGAACGCTTTCACCCACCATAGATTCCCCGCTGGACTCAGCACTCGGGTATCATGCGTCGCTTTGCTATAAGGTTACCAGTCCGCTTCCTGGGCCATGCCGTCGGCCTATGTTGTCGGCGGTCCATTGCTGGTTTTGCGTGTTCACGAAACGAATGGGCAGGTGCCGATCAATAAACGAGGTGATGATGATCGATAGACCCTGGAATGTGGCATTCAGTCGGCGCGATTGGTACTTTTTCATCGCAATCGCCGCCTCCTTCGCCGTGCTGATGGCGCGTAACCTATTCGACACCTCCCTTGGCTACCCCGACGCCGACCGTATTCTGATGGATGGTGTCTTGTTTCGGGATTTTCTTGTTGATCTGCCTTTTTCCGATCCATACGGCTACGTCAAGCACTATTTTGCACAGTACCCGGCATTGAGTCTGGGTTACCGTCCACCGTTTTTTCCTTTTTTCGAAGGTTTGTCGAATCTGCTGTTCGGCGTGAACATGTGGAGCAGCCGCATTGTCCTGATTGGGTTCGGCGTCATTGGATTGACCGCATTTTTCGCCACCGTCCGACGCATGTATGGGGGTGCGACGGCGCTCGCGGCAACTGCGCTGCTTGCATCAACGCCCTTTTTAGTCAGGTTGAGCTGGTACACCTTGGGCGAGATCCCGGTTCTGTCGATGGCCCTCGTGACGCTGTTTTTCTACGCTCGGTATGTTGCCGAGGGCAGATCCTTGGATCTCTGGGCAACGGCGCTTGTTGCCGCGCTCGCTGTTTGGACCAAGCAAACGGCGGTCTTTTTGCTTCTTTGGATGTTCCTGCATCAGCTTTCCATTGGAACATTGCTGAAGCAATTGCGCCAGCCACGTGTTTTGGCTGCAACCGCTGCCGTCATCCTCGTGCTGATTCCGTTGGCAATCATCACAGTGTGGCTTGGCGATCAAAACATTCGACAATCGATTGGCGCACTCCCATCCATGACCCAGCCAGCATATGCCGACACTGGCCTGGCGCAACATATCGGGGAAAGATTACAGACCGACGTCCTGCTGAGCCATTTGCGACAGATTATCACTCACCATCTGAGTCTTCCCGCGATTGGTCTGGTCATCGTCGGCCTGTTGTGGGCACTTTGGTTCCGCGACTTCAGGGCCTGGTTTTGGTTGAGTTTCATTCTGGTGGTCTATGTTTTCTTCACCTACATCAAGGGGCAAAACGCGCGCTATCCCATCTTTTGGATTCCAGCTTTTTTGGTGTTCGCCAGTGTTCCGCTGGCTTATCTAACAAGAACCGCGGGATATTGGTTCCGGGGGTACTCGGGATTGATCATGCTGGTGGTGGGTTGGCAATTGATTGCCATCTGGTTATTGACCCCACGCTTTGCGACCGGGTATGACCAGGCGGCCGCCTATGTGCTTGAACACAGCGAGTCTCCGACGGTCTTTTTCGATGGCTACAACAACGGGTATTTCATCTACTTCATGCGCGCTCTCGACCCCGAGCGCTCCATGTATGTTTTGCGCGGAGACAAGCTGCTGTCTTCCACATCGATTGCCGGCAAGAATCAGCTGGAGGTGCACGCGCAAGATACCGACGACATCAACGACATCTTGGACCAGTTCGGTCCGCAATTCATCATCGTAGAAGATCTGAACACCATTCGGATTCCGATCCACGATGTATTGCGGTCGATGTTGGCAAATGACAGTCGCTATCGCCTGGTCCAAACGATTCCTGTGGATACCGGGGAACCATCCACCAGGCCGCCGCTCGCCGGGGTCTCATTGCTGATCTACGAAAAGCTGGATCATAAACCGCCGCGCGATGGTATCTTGCGGCTAAGACTCCCGGTGGTTGGGCAGACCCTGGAGGTACCGCTGCGGGATTTGGGGGCACGGGCACCCACCGCAGCGGAGTCAACCCCCTCCTCACCTCCTCCCTAGGTGATGGTGCAGAAACAAGCTAAACGGGTTTTTGGCTTGGGTGTCGCTTGCCGACTCATTCGGTACCGCTATCGGCGTCGGTATCGGTATCGGCGGTCCGCTGAGTCGCCCGCAAGCGGGCTCCTACGTCGTTAGCACCCGTCGGCTCGTAGGAGCCCGCTTGCGGGCGACGTGTTGGGTTTCACCGCAGAGATGCAGAGTGCGCAGAGGGGCGGTGGTGGATGCATCCTCTTCTCTGCGGTGAATCAAAGGTCGCTCGGGGAGATGCGGCGCTTGCGGACGGTCCGCTGGGTCGCCCGCAAGCGGGCTCCTACGTCGTTAGCACCCGTTGGCTCGTAGGAGCCCGCTTGCGGGCGACGTGTTGGAGTTCACCGCAGAGATGCAGAGTGCGCAGAGGGGCGGTGGTGGATGCATCCTCTTCGGCTCTTTGGGATTTCATTTCGAAGTATAGTATAATAAAAACAACATGTTATCGACTCCAACATTGACACGAGTATACACGAATATGGGAATCAGCCCCGAATTACTACTTACTATCTTGGGACTACCGAATATAGAAATAGAATCCGTTTCGCTCAACTCTGCGGGCGAACTGGAAATTCGAGTGAAAAGTATTACCGAAGGAGCAGTCTGCCACAACTGTGGTCGACGGATTAAAAAGCCGTATTATCCCGGTAAGGAAGTCAGATTGCGGCATTTACCTGTCTGTGGATATCCGACCTACATCCTGATCGCACCCCTTCGATATCAATGTGAACATTGTGATGGAAACCCGACGACCACGCAGAAGTTGGATTGGTATGAATTGCGGCACAGCGGGACCAACGCGTATGAAGACCACATTCTCTTGTCGTTGATAAACAGTACGATTCGAGATGTGAGCATCCGGGAAGGGATTGGTTATGATGTGATCGAGGGGATATTGGATCGAAACATCCGTACCGCTGCGGATTGGGAGAAGATTGAAAAACTGGATATTATAGGTATCGATGAAATATCGAATAGGAAAGGGCACAAAGACTTCTTGGCGATTGTTACCGCTTATATCGATGGGAAGCTCCGGGTAATCGCAGTGCTTAAGGACCGCGAGAAGGCGACGGTCAAAGAATTTTTCATGAGTATTCCGAAGAGGTTACGCAAAACCGTCAAAGCAGTTTGTTCGGATCTATACAAAGGTTATATTAATGCTGCAAAGGAGGTCTTCGGAAAGAAAGTACCGATTGTTGCAGATCGATTTCATGTTGCGAAACTATACCGGAAAGGTCTGGACGGACTGCGTAAAAAGGAAATGAAGAGATTGAAGGAAGAATTGTCCGAGAAGGACTATGAGAAACTGAAAAATGCGATGTGGATTTTGCGGAAGCCGATCGTGGAAATGACCGAGGAGGAACTGAAAACGATGAAGTTGATCTTCAAGCATTCTCCTCGATTGAAGGAGGCTTACGATTTGTGTTTCGATTTGACGAAGATATTCGATAGCGACATCAATCCTAGTCAAGCGAAAAGAAAAATCAAGGGTTGGATGAGGCGTGTCAAGAACAGCGGATTAACTTGCTTCGACGCTTTTCTGAAGACGCTTAGCAATTGGATGGAGGAAATCACAAACTATTTTATCGATCAGAACAATAGCGGGTTTGTCGAGGGACTGAATAACAAAATAAAAGTAATCAAGCGACGTTGCTACGGCCTGACCAATATAAAGCGTCTGTTTCAGCGCCTTTGGTTGGACCTGGAAGGATATTCGCTTTTCTTGAAGAATCAATAAGTTATGAATTCGAAACTCAGCCGCGTTTTAGACTGATACCACTGCTTAGAGACGCACGCAACTCACTGATATATATTGCAAATCTTCATTAAATGAAATCCTAAAGAGCCTCCTCTTCTCTGCGCTCTCTGCGCCTCTGCGGTGAATCAAAGGTCGCTCGGGGAGATGCCGCGCTCGCGGGCGGTCCGCTGAGTCGCCCGCAAGCGGGCTCCTACGTCGTTAGCACCCGTTGGCTCGTAGGAGCCCGCTTGCGGGCGACGTGTTGGATTTTAACGCAGAGGCGCAGAGGGCGCAGAGGGGTCATGGCGGATGCAGCCTTCTTCTCTGCGTTCTATGCGTCTCTGCGGTGAATCAAAGGTCGCTCGGGGAGATGCCGCGCTCGCGGACGGTCCGCTGGGTCGCCCGCAAGCGGGCTCCTACGTCGTTAGCACCCGTTGGCTCGTAGGCGACGTGTTGGAGTTCACCGCAGAGATGCAGAGTGCGCAGAGGGGCCATGGCGGATGCAGCCTCTTCTCTGCGCTCTCTGTGCCTCTGCGGTGAATCAAAGGTCGCTCGGGGCAGGCGCGGCGCTCGCGTGCGGTCCGCTGAGTCGCCCGCAAGCGGGCTCCTACGTCGTTAGCACCCGTCGGCTCGTAGGAGCCCGCTTGCGGGCGACGTGTTGGAGTTCACCGCAGAGGCGCAGAGGGCGCAGAGGGACTGTGGTGGATGCAGCCCTCTTCTCTGCGTTCTCTGCGTCTCTGCGGTGAATCAAAGGTCGCTCGGGGAGATGCCGCGCTCGCGGACGGTCCGCTGGGTCGCCCGCAAGCGGGCTCCTACGTCGTTAGCACCCGTTGGCTCGTAGGAGCCCGCTTGCGGGCGACGTGTTGGAGTTCACCGCAGAGATGCAGAGTGCGCAGAGGGGCGGTGGTGGATGCATCCTCTTCTCTGCGTTCTCTGCGTCTCTGCGGTGAATCAAAGGTCGCTCGGGGAGATGCCGCGCTCGCGGACGGTCCGCTGAGTCGCCCGCAAGCGGGCTCCTACGTCGTTAGCACCCGTCGGCTCGTAGGAGCCCGCTTGCGGGCGACGTGTTGGATTTTAACGCAGAGGCGCAGAGGGCGCAGAGGGGCCAAGGTGGATGCAGCCTCTTCTCTGCGTTCTCTGCGTCTCTGCGGTAAATCAAACCGCGCCTCGGCACCAGCCATCCCGCGACCCTGCTACTCCGCCTCCTTGTCCGCAGCCTGCCCGCCGGCTGCCAGCGCGAGCAGATGGTCCGGGTCCAGGTCCGCCAGCGGGATCTCGCCGTCGACGCCGATGGTCAACACCTCGACGCGGCGCTCGATGCGCAGCCGACCGGCGGTGGCGATCAGCGCCTGCGCCTTGGAACGCTTGCCCAGCCGATCGGCAATGCCCATGGCCGCGAACACTGCGCCAGGAATGGACAGCGCGAGACCGACACCGGCGACCACCAGCGTCGGGTCGGTTTTCTGGGCACCTCGGGAGCATGAACCCCGGCATCGCCGGGGGTTGTCCGGGGCAGGCTCCGCAGATCGAGGGCCGCGGCCAATTCAGCGGCGGCGGCCTCGGCGTCGGCGCCGGTCAGGGTCAGCAGGATATCGGTCATGGGATAGGCTCCAGGGGTTGGATCATCATCGGCGCAGGAATTTCAGGGCAAGGCGTCGGTGCCCGAGCAGTCCATGCCCGCCTGTTGCAGGATCTGCTCGATCTGACCCGCCTCCGGCAGGCGCAGACGGCGTGCGTCGGCCAGGGCGACACAGAGCAGCTGGTTGGCCTGCGTCCGGTCGGTTTGGTCCTTGGTCTGGTTCATGCGCATTAGCAATGCGACGGCGATGTTGGCGCGGCAAATCAGGAGATCGCGCACATCGCCGAGCCGCTGAAAGACCGGGAGTTGTTCCTCGGTACGGATGCGCAGCGCCTCATCGAGCTGTCCGCGGGCCATCAGGATATCGGCGATATCGCCCTGGGTGACGGCCATCTCGCGCACAGCGCCGAGCCGCTGATAGACCGGAAGTTCTTCCTCGGTGCGGATGCGCAGCGCCTCATCGAGCTGTCCGCGGGCCATCAGGATATCGGCGATATCGCCCTGGGTGACGGCCATCTCGCGCACAGCGCCGAGCCGCTGATAGACCGGGAGTTCTTCCTCGGTGCGGATGCGCAGCGCCTCATCGAGCTGTCCGCGGTCCATCAGGATATCGGCGATCCGGCCCTGGGTGACGGCCATCTCGCGCACAGCGCCGAGCCGCTGATAGACCGGGAGTTCTTCCTCGGTGCGGATGCGCAGCGCCTCATCGAGCTGTCCGCGGTCCATCAGGATATCGGCGATCCGGCCCTGGGTGACGGCCATCTCGCGCACAGCGCCGAGCCGCTGAAAGACCGGGAATTGTTCCTCGGTGCGGATGCGCAGCGCCTCATCGAGCTGTCCGCGGGCCATCAGGATATCGGCGATCTTGCCCTGGGTGACGGCCATATCGCGCACATCGCCGAGCCGCTGATAGACCGGGAGTTCTTCCTCGGTGCGGATGCGCAGCGCCTCATCGACCTCACCGCGCGTTCGCATCAGGTCAGCGAGTTCGTCCCACCATTGCAGGCGCGTCCGGCAGACTTGTTCGTCTTCCGAGTTCGGCGTTGCCGCGAGACGGGCCCTGAGTTCCGCGACGCGCTCGTCTTGTTCCTGTTTGGAAAAGCGTGGGTCGACGCCGAAAAAGAAATCCCGCGTTGCGAACACCCGGGTTTGACCGATGCTGATCTCCGGGAACTCCAAGGTGTCGCTGCGCCAGTCGAAGAAATCCGGGGCGCCGCTGGTGAGCCGCCCCAGAAGATGGCCGGGTAGCCAGAAGGCGACTGGGTAAGGAACCCGTGCCGGCCATTCACTGCGGCGGAGGTTGAGTGCGCTGAGAAAGCGCTCGGCCCAATCGGGCTCGGCGAGCACCTGCTCCAGACCGACGATCATGACGGGTCCAGGGTCGCCGTCAGCCAGCAGCCCGGCCACGGTCTCCAGCAGATCGTCCTCCCCGGCAATCGGTTCGTGGCGGTGGACCATCGACTCCGGGAGAGAAACGGCAAGTTGCTCGATCAGCTTGTCACGGGCAGGCGGGGCATTGCAGGCACACAGATACAACGAGAATCCGCGGCCGCGAGTGATGCCTCGGCGCAATGCCCGGAAGGCGGCGGCAACCTCCGCGAGCTTCGACGCTTGATCAGAGTCAGACATTGAAGCGCTCGAGGGTTCGCAGCACCGGATTGACCTCGTACCACATCTCGCCGTTCATGTATTCGAATACGAACAACAGGAACAGCATCTGCTGGTGTAAATCGTCCTTCGGGATATCTGGTCGAGGCTGGTCGAATGCCGGCAAAGCAGGCCAGGCGGCATCAGGTACTTCGCGCTGCAGGGCATTGGCGTATTTGCGCACGGCCTTGTCAGCTGCCCGGCGCGTGATGGGGAGTTCGTCCAATTCATTGCAGGCAGCTTGCAGGAACATCAGCAGGTGGCGCGGATGCCCGCCGCTCATTGCGCACAAATGATTCAGCGTGTCCTCGGAATCGAATGTGGCGTCAAGGGTTGTCTCCGCCGCATGGCAGCGTTTTTCCACCATTTCGCGCATCTTCGCCATACCCGGCGAGTCTGGGGTGATTGGGGTGTCGCGGCCTGGCCTGAGCCGGATCATCGAGACCGGAACATTGTGTTCGCCGATGGACTGTTGCACCTGGCCGAAGCGCGGAGAGTAGATCAACGAGATGGGCACGGTGTAAACGGTATGCACCCGCAGCGAGGCGAGCTGCTCGGCGCGGTCCAGAAACAGACGGTCGTGGGTATTGTTGCCGTTGCCGAGGTCGCGCCGCACCAGCTTGTCGAGGCCGTCGATGATTAGAATCAGTCCCGCATGGCCGGCAGTTCGGGCGGCGACATCGGCAGCGCCGAGCAGATCGTTGACGGCGTTCAGCAGGGAAGTGCTGTGCCGCTCCACCGCGTCACGCAGCTCCGATCGGGAATTCGGTCGATTGCGAAGCTCCACCGCCAGCTTGCCGAAGCCGGCATCCACCTCGACATCTTTCAGCTCCACCTGGCTGTTCAGCATGCTGCGGATGTCATCCCAAACACGCTTCAGGTATAGGGTGCGCGGGGTGAAGCCCGGCAGCGCGCGCTCGCTGAGCTGTTGCTGGAGCTGGGAGGCGACGAAGACCAACAAGTCGGGGAAGTCGAG
The DNA here is from genome assembly GCA_016745215.1 of Thiohalocapsa sp. PB-PSB1. Lineage (GTDB taxonomy): Bacteria > Pseudomonadota > Gammaproteobacteria > Chromatiales > Chromatiaceae > Thiohalocapsa. The sequence goes on along the minus strand of CP050890.1, from coordinate 5,655,512 downwards.
ATCGTTGACGTCGAGACGATCGCTGACGTCGCAAAACACCACGAAAAAGCCTTGCCTGGCGCCGACGGGTTCCTCCAGCAATGCTTTGAGGCGGAACAATTCGCTGGTTTTTCCGACCCCGCGATGGCCGGTGAACAGCTTGAAGTCGGGTCGATCGGATGCGGCTCGGCGCAGACTGCGCGCATAGAGTTGGACAACGTTTTCGTCCCCGCGGACGTCGTCGAAGTCCACCCAGCGCGGGTCATCCGGATGCAGCGACTCCAGAGGCTCGCAGACACGATAAAAGCGGGTGATCGTTGGCAGGTCGCTGTCGTTTGGCATGGTGGAACTCGGTTTGACTGTTTCGCGCACTCTAGGACATCCCCGACCCTAGGAGGTCGCAGGGTGCATTGCCTCTGTCGGAATAGGTCCAGTGGGCGTCGTTCGTCAGATGGTTGGCTCGGTATCGAATCGACGATATCGCTGTTGCAAACCCTGGATTTTAACCGCAAGACGACGATGCCGACAGCGCTTTCGACGATTGCGGGCTTGCGTCAACGACGGCCCAGGCAATGGGCGATGCCCTTGCCGCCGCTTTCCAGATCCAGCGCGGTGCTGCCGACGGCGGTCAGGATGGCCTGCTCCTCGGCCTTGAAGTCCAGCTCCGTCTGATCTGCCGGGGATGCGGCCATGCAGCAGAGCCCGAGGCTCTTTGCTGGCGCCAAGGTGCTGAGATTGTGCAAGTATTCGCGGCAAAGTGCAGAAGAAGTTGATTTTCACCATGAGGTACACGAAGGGCACGAAGGAGAGATATAAATTTCGATGTCTTATTGGCTTTATGTCGGGTTTTGCCTTCAAATCAAGTATTCACCGCGGAGACGCAGAGTGTGCAGAGGGGTCATGGTGGATGCAGCCTTCTTCTCTGCGTTCTCTGCGTTCTCTGCGTCTCTGCGGTGAATCGAAGGTCGCTCGGGGGAGGTGCGGCGCTTGCGTGCGGTACGCTGGCACTATCCGCTGGGTCGCCCGCAAGCGGGCTCCTACGTCGTTAGCACCCGTTGGCTTGTAGGAGCCCGCTTGCGGGCGACGCGTTGGATTTCACCGCGGAGACGCAGAGTGCGTGGAGGGGCCATGGTGGATGCAGCCTCTTCTCTGCGTTCTCTGCGTCTCTGCGGTGAATCGAAGGTCGCTCGGGGGAGACGCGGCGCTTGCGTGCGGTACGCTGGCACCATCCGCTGGGTCGCCCGCAAGCGGGCTCCTACGTCGTTAGCACCCGTTGGCTTGTAGGAGCCCGCTTGCGGGCGACGCGTTGGATTTCACCGCGGAGACGCAGAGTGTGCAGAGAGGTCATGGTGGGTGCCGCCTCTTCTCTGCGTTCTCTGCGTCTCTGCGGTGAATCAAAGGTCGCTCGGGGGAGACGCGGCGCTTGCGTGCGGTACGCTGGCACCATCCGCTGGGTCGCCCGCAAGCGGGCTCCTACGTCGTTAGCACCCGTTGGCTTGTAGGAGCCCGCTTGCGGGCGACGCGTTGGATTTTACTGCGGAGACGCAGAGTGTGCAGAGGGGTCATGGTGGGTGCCGCCTCTTCTCTGCGTTCTCTGCGTCTCTGCGGTGAATCGAAGGTCGCTCGGGGGAGGTGCGGCGCTTGCGTGCGGTACGCTGGCACCACCCGCTGGGTCGCCCGCAAGCGGGCTCCTACGTCGTCCGCACCCGTTGGCTTGTAGGAGCCCGCTTGCGGGCGACGCGTTGGATTTCACCGCGGAGACGCAGAGTGTGCAGAGGGGCCATGGTGGATGCCGCCTCTTCTCTGCGTTCTCTGCGTCTCTGCGGTGAATCGAAGGTCGCTTGGGGGAGGTGCGGCGCTTGCGTGCGGTACGCTGGCACCATCCGCTGGGTCGCCCGCAAGCGGGCTCCTACGTCGTTAGCACCCGTTGGCTTGTAGGAGCCCGCTTGCGGGCGACGCGTTGGATTTTACTGCGGAGACGCAGAGTGTGCAGAGGGGCCATGGTGGATGCAGCCTCTTCTCTGCGTTCTCTGCGTTCTCTGCGTCTCTGCGGTGAATCGAAGGTCGCTTGGGGGAGACGCGGCGCTTGCGTGCGGTACGCTGGCACCATCCGCTGGGTCGCCCGCAAGCGGGCTCCTACGTCGTTAGCACCCGTTGGCTTGTAGGAGCCCGCTTGCGGGCGACGCGTTGGATTTACCGCGGAGACGCAGAGTGCGCCTGGCCGCTGGCCCAGTCGCAACCACGCTCGGTCCCGCCGCGGCATCCGCCTGATGTGGACTTCGCATTGTTCGAGCAACCCTGAGCGCATTGCAGCGGGCATCAGTCAGGTCAATCGGCGGCGCCGGTCAATTCCCGTTGTCTCACCCAGCCGAATGCGGATACAGTAGCGCAATCTCTGCGTCCAGCGATTGGACAGGGACAAGCCCAGGATTTTTTCCATCACTGCTCAGGCCCTCCGGGGTCGAGCGCTCACCAGGTACCGGATATGCAAATTCGCATCGGCTTCGAGCTGGTCTATGACTGCCCCAAGCCCACACCGATGATTCTAAACCTCAATGTGCATTACAGTCGGGTCTCGGATCTGCTGACACCGGATCATCTCCGGACTCAACCGAGCGTCCCGGTCACCGGCTATCGGGACGGCTTCGGCAATTGGTGCAGCCGCCTGGTAGCCCCGGCCGGCGAGATCCGTATTTCCACCAATGCCGCCATTCAAGACAGCGGTCTGCCGGATGCCGTGGACCCGACGGCGGTCGAGCATCCGGTAAACGAGCTGCCCACGGATGCCCTGGTTTACCTGCTCGGCAGCCGCTACTGCGAGACCGACCGGCTTTCCGAAAGCGCCTGGTCCCTGTTCGAACAGACGCCGCCGGGTTGGATGCGGGTGCAGGCCATCAGCGATTTCGTGCATCGACACATCGCTTTTGGCTATCAGCATGCACGCTCCACCAAGACCGCGCTGGAGGTCTTCCATGAGCGCACCGGAGTCTGTCGCGACTACACTCACCTGGCCATCGCTTTCTGCCGCTGCATGAACATTCCGGCACGCTACTGCACCGGCTACCTCGGGGACATCGGGGTGCCGGCATCCGCCGATCCAATGGACTTCTCGGCTTGGATGGAGGTGTTTCTCGGCGGACGTTGGCATGTGGTCGATCCACGCAACCGGATACCGCGCATCGGGCGCGTGCTGATCGCCCAGGGGCGGGATGCGGCCGATGTCGCGCTAAGCAATGCATTCGGTCCGGCACAGCTCAAGGGGTTCAGGGTATGGACAGACGAGACCAACGTCGCGGCATGAGCCCGCCACGGACCGCCGGCCGATCCCCAGCATCGCCGCCCCTTGGCCAGGGCGCGGGCCTGCTTGCGGCCGACGAGCCGCCGCCATTCGAGCAGGTCAATGCAAGCGGCCGCTGCAGCACCTTGCTGGTCTGCGATCATGCCTGCAACCGCATCCCGCGCTCCCTGGCGAATCTGGGCTTGCAAGCGGAGCAGCGCGCGCGCCATATCGCCTGGGATGCGGGGGCGGCCGAGGTGGCCCGTGGCCTCGGCGCCAGGCTCGACGCAACGCTGGTTCTGGGCAACTGGTCGCGCCTTGTCATCGATCTGAACCGTTCGCCCGCAAGCCCCGAATCGATCCCCGAGATCAGCGACAACCTGCGCATCCCGGGCAATCAGGGATTGACCGCCGCGGACCGCGCCCGGCGCCTGTCGGCCTTGTTCGAGCCCTACCATGGTGCTATTGCCGCCTTGCTCCAGGCGCGTGCCGCATTGCCAATCCAGTTGATCGGCATCCACAGCTTCACCCCCAGATTGGGCGGACAACTACGTCCCTGGCATATTGGCATTGCCTGCGGTGCAGACCGGCGACTGGCCGACCCCTTGATCCGCGCGCTTAGATGCCACCGCGACCTCCAGGTCGGTGACAACAGGCCCTACGATATCGACCATGAGATCGATTACACCCTGCCTACCCATGCGCGGAATCGCGGCATTCCTCATGTTATGATCGAAATCCGCCAGGACCAGCTGCTCAGCGCGGCCGACATCGACGCCTGGGTGGTGCGGCTTGCCGATGCCATCCGCTGCGCCTCAGCGGTGAACACAGGGTTTTTACCACGCAGCCATGGCAAGTGAGGTTACTTACAGGCAGAACCCCCCGACGGAGACAATATGTTACTGATAGATCAAAAGTCTTTACTGCGAGTCATCGGCGGGCTCGCGCTGTTCGCTCTCGCAGGCGGCGCCTGGGCGCAAACCGATGACCCACTGAGCGCACAGGAGTCAGATCCGGCAGCACTGGGTTGGATGACAGGGTTTCCTCCAGCAGCCGACAAGCTGATCATGCAGCCGGAATCCGACTTTTTCAGCTTTCCGAAATTGCGCTGGACAGTCTGCCACATTCGCCAGCTGATGCCGACCAAACAAGTGAGTCGCGGTCTCGGAGCGCCATTGCCGCTGACCTATGCGCTGGATGAAGGCATCGATGATGTACGCTTCATGCCGCTCGGTGGTGACCAGCCCATGACCTGGGAGGCGTCGTTGTGGGCAAACTACACCGACGGCATTCTCATCCTTCACGAGGGTAAAATCGTCTACGAACGCTACTTCGGTTGCCTGGATGAAATGGGCAAGCACGCCGCGATGTCCATGACCAAATCAATGACCGGACTGCTGGCCGAGATTCTGGTCGCAGAAGGCGTGCTGGACGCTCGAGCCAGGGTGTCGTCCATTGTCCCCGAGCTGTCCGACAGCGCATTTGGCAATGCAAAGGTGCGCCAGGTCATGGATATGACCACAGCGCTCGATTACAGCGAAGATTATTCCGATCCGAATGCCGACATTTGGGTCTACTCGGCCGCCGCGAGTCCGTTGCCCAAGCCCAAGGGTTACGCGGGGCCGAACGGCTATTTCGAATACCTGCAAACCGTCAAGCAGGATGCTGTCCATGGTCAAGCATTCGGCTACCGGACGATCAATACGGATGCGCTGGGGTGGATTATCTCGCGGGTTACTGGCAAGGATCTTGCGCAGCTGCTGTCGGAGCGCATATGGAGCCGGATGGGTGCGGAACAAGATGGCTATATGACCGTCGATGCCAAGGGCACAGCCTTCGCCGGCGGGGGGCTCAGTGCCGGACTGCGCGACCTGGGTCGCATCGGCCTGTTGATGCTGAATGGCGGTACGCTCCATGGCCAGCGACTGTTTCCGGAAAAGGCGGTGCAGAATATCCGCTCCGGCGGCGACAAGGATGCGTTTGCCAAGGCCGGCTACGAGACTCTCGAGGGCGGCAGCTACCGCGGCATGTGGTGGGTTTTGCATAACCAGCATGGCGCCTTTGCCGCACGCGGCGTACACGGGCAGACCATTTATATCGATCCAACGGCTAACATGGTCATCGTACGCTTCGCATCCTTCCCCACGGCTGGGAACGCAAAAATCGATCCAACCTCGCTGCCCGCCTATCAAGCCGTGGCCGACTATTTGATGAGCCACTGATTCAGGATCGCGCCAGCGGGCTGCTGTGAGCATGTGAAAAGACAGCGTAACGCGAAGGATCAACGCCTGTGCTCATCGTAGGTGCTCATCGTAGGTGCGCATCGCGGGCCATCGCGCTGAACATTGCCGAGGGTAACGGCACAGCGACCAGCGGGGATCGACGCCGGTCGTTTGCAATCGCACGCGGCTCGGCGCTGGAGTGCGCCGCGATCGAGGGCGTGCTTGCAGTTGTGCGATGCGTTGTCCGCAGACGACAACAGCAAGCAAAAGGTACTGCTCGATGGTCGTGTGGTCGTGCACACGCAGCTCGGACAGCCTGGCTAGTGGAGCGGTACAGAAATCCCGAGGCGGTTCGTTGTCGTTGTCGTAATCGTAGTCGTTATCGAGCATTCGGCTAAGACGATTATGACAACGACAACGACAACGACAACGATAACGACCGGAGACTGTCTTGGAACATCTGCACCGAGGCACTAGGCGCTCAGCGAGCAGCTTGGCGGATGGGTTGGTCGGTTCGATATCGATACCGAGGCCGATAGCGGTAGCGAATGAGTCGGCAGGCGACACCCGAGCCAAAAATCTGGTTAGCTTGATTCTGCACCATCACTAACCCTCGAAGAAGGTCGGCCGGCGCTGCTGAATAGTCCAGTCGTCGTTCGCATCTACATGGCGAACGAATCAGATTCGCCAACCGCAACCAGGAGTCGAAACATGTCCGATCTTTCAGAACTGCCCGTCGCAACGGGAACACCGAGCGTCGATACCAAGGATGCCCAGCGTGCGCGCGTGCGCACCGCCTACGGCCAGGTGGCGCAAGCCAGCGATGCCAACGACTGCTGCGGCGAGGCGAGCAGCTGCTGCGGAGTATCGGAAGACGCCCAAATCAACCAGTTAATCTCCCTGCGACTGGGATACACCAAGGCTGATCTGGCCATGGTGCCGGATGGGGCGGACATGGGCCTGGGCTGCGGCAACCCACGCGCCATCGCATCATTGAGGCCCGGCGAGACCGTGCTGGATCTAGGTGCCGGAGGCGGCTTCGACTGTTTTCTGGCGGCAGCCGAGGTCGGCCCTACAGGGCATGTGATCGGGGTGGACATGACGCCGGACATGCTGAGCAAGGCGCGGGCAAATGCCGCGCGCGGCGGCTATCGGAACGTCAGCTTCCGCCTCGGCGAGATCGAGCACCTGCCGGTGGCGGATGCCAGGGTCGATGTGATCATCTCCAACTGTGTCATCAATCTGTCGCCGGACAAGCCGCAAGTATTTGGCGAGGCATTTCGCGTGCTGAAGCCCGGCGGACGGCTGGCGATCTCGGATGTGGTGGCGACTACAGAACTGCCGGCGGCAATGCGCGATGATCCCTATCTGCACTCGGCCTGCGTTGCCGGCGCATCCCAGGTGGATGAGCTGGAGCAGATGCTCGCGGCGGCGGGCTTCATCGACGTGGAAATCGCGCCCAAGGATGAGTCCAAAGCGTTTATTCGCGACTGGGTTCCAGGGCGCGGGGTCGAGGACTATGTGGTGTCGGCAACCATCGCCGGACGTAAGCCCGGCTAGACTGGTTTCAGGATCGCAGCAGAGCATGCGCAAATCCGGACCGATGGGCGGCTCTGCATGGCGTTCGAGGGTGGAATAGCCTTTATCGACCGCATGGTCAATGTCCAGCATGGCGACACCACGAACTTCTGCTGGTACCGAGGCTCTGAGACTGCGAAAGTAGTCCAGATGAAGTTCGATTGACCCAAATCCGCCCTGATCCGAATCGCCTGGATTCAGACTCCTGAAGCAGGTCCAACCGCCACATCCCGCACTGCCGGAAGCTCCCGCTCCCGGCTCCTGTCCTTGGCCAACAGCACATACAGCGCCGGCACAACGAACAGCGTGAAGAGCGTACCGATGGTCATGCCGCCCACCAGCACCAGGCCGATGGAATTCCTGGCCGCAGCGCCGGCGCCGGTCACCAGCACCAGCGGGAAGTGGCCGGCAATGGTGGCGACGCTGGTCATTAGGATCGGACGCAGCCGGATCATCGCCGCCTGGTGCACGGCATCCAGCTTGCTCAGGCCCTGTTGCTGGAGCTTGCCGGCAAATTCGACGATCAGGATGCCGTTTTTGGCAATCAGCCCCACCAGGGTGACCAGGCCGATCTCGGCGTAGATGTTCATGGTCGTGGTCCAGCTGCTGGTCCAGTGCGGCATGTTCGGGTCCGGCATCTTCAGCACGGTGAAGATCAATGCGCCGAACAGGGCTAGGGGCACCGAGCCGGCAAGAATGACGACCGGGTCGCGGAAGGAGTTGAACTGCACGGACAGCACCAGGTAGATCATCAATACGGCCAACGAGAAGGCCGGCAGGAACTTGTTGCCCTCGGTGCGCAGTTGGCGCGACTCGCCGGTGTAGTCGATGCTGTATCCGGACGGCAGGATCTCGCGCGCGGCCTGTTCCAGGAAGCCGAGCGCCTCGTCCAGGGTACGCGCGCTCATCCCCGAGAGCTTGACGGAGTTGAGCTGTTGGAACCGATTCAATGAGCGCGCAACGACCTTGTGCTCGATGTGCGCAATGGCTGACAACGGTATCATCTGGCCGTCCGGCCCGGCCACATGGATGAAACCGAGCTGTTCGCTGGTGAGCCGATCGGCGCGCTTGATCAGCGGGATCACCTTGTAGCTGCGGCCGTCCATGTTGAAGCGGTTGACGAAGTCGCCGCCGGTGGCGACGGCGAGGTCGGCACCGACCTGGGACAGGTTCATGCCGAGGGCGGCCAATTTGTCCCGATCGAACACCAGGTTCGCCTGGGGTTGATCTAGCTTCATATCGATGTTGGGCGGAAAGAAAAACAACCCGCTCTGCTCGGCGCGCGACTGCAATTCCTTGGCGAACTCGAGCAGACGCTCGGCGTCGCCGGTGGAGGTGATGACGAACTCGATGGGAAAGTTGCTGCCCCCTGGCAGCGCCGGCGGCGTTGCCATGAAGACCTGGATGCCGGGGATTTTGGAGATTTCTTCCTGCACCTCCGGCATCATTTGGGATACCGTCCGATCGCGCTCGCCCCAGGGCTTCACCACCACTCCGCTGAAGCCGTCGGCACCGATGGTGGCACCAACCGAGGGCGGGAACAACAATTGGAAAGTCAGCTCGCTCTCGGGCACATTCAGCATGATCTGCTCCGCGGCCTTGGCATACAGCGCATTATGGTCGGTGGTCGCGTTGGCAGCGGTATTGATGATGCCGAACAGCACGCTCTGGTCTTCGGTCGGGGCCAGTTCCTTGGGCGAGAACATGTACATCGGGATGGTGCAGAAGCTCACCACTACCCACACCAGGTAGACCGCGGGCCTGGCCGCAAGGGTCGCGCCGAGCGCGCGGCCGTAGGCTTCGCGCAGATTGTCGAAACGCCGGTTGAGCCAGCCGCTCAGGCCGCGCTCCTCGTCCTGCGCGCTGCGCAGCAGCTTGGCCGACATGGTCGGCGACAGGGTCAGCGCCACCAGGCCGGAGATGGTCACGGCACCGGCCAGGGTGAAGGCGAACTCGCGGAACAGGGACCCGGTCAAACCGCCTTGCAGGCCGATCGGCACATAGACCGAAACCAATGTGACGGTCATGGCGATAATCGGCGAAACCAGCTCGCGCGCGCCGATCAAGGCGGCCTCACGCGGGGTGCGCCCCTCGCGCAGATGGCGCTCGACGTTCTCGACCACGACGATGGCATCGTCGACCACCAGCCCGACCGACAGCACAATGGCCAGCAGGGTCAGCAGGTTCAGCGTGAAGCCGAACAGCTGCATCAAAAAGATACCGCCGATCAAGGACACCGGAATGGCCAGCACCGGCACCAGCACCGAGCGCATCGAGCCGAGAAACAAAAAGATCACCAGGATCACGATCAGCAATGTCTCGCTCAACGTGATGGTCACCTCATGGATCGCATCGCGGACGTATTCCGAGGCGTCATAGCCGATGCTGGCGTCCAGCCCGGTCGGCATGTCCCGTTGCAGGGTGGATAATTCCGCGCTGACGCCGCGCATGACCTCGATGATATTGGCGTTGGGCTGCGGAAAGACGCCGGCGAAGACCGCCGCCTGACCGGAATAGCGCACCATGGTGTCATAGTCCTCGGCACCCAGCTCGATATCCGCGATGTCTTCCAGTCGCACGATGGTGTCGCCCTGCCGATAGACCACCAGGCGACGGAAGTCTTCGGGGGTTTGCAGATCGGTGTTCGCCGCCAGATTGGTCTGCACCAGGGCGCCCTTGGTGCTGCCGATGGCGGCCAGGTAGTTGTTCGCAGCCAGGGCATCGCGCACTCGCGAAGGGCTGACGCCAAGCGCCGCCATGCGCTCGGGCTGGAGCCAGATGCGCATCGCGAAGGTGCGGGCGCCGAAGATCTCGATGCGCTGCACGCCGGCAACTGATGACAAGCGCGGCTGCACCACACGCGTCAGATAGTCGGTGATCTGCTCCGGCGACAGGATATCGGAAGCGAAGCTGAGATAGGCCGCCGCGAACTCCGAATCCGCCGATTGCACGCTGATGGCCGGCACCTGCGCCTCGATGGGCAGGTCGCTGCGCACCTGGTCCACCTTGGCAGAGATATCGGTCAGGGCCTTGGTGGAGTCGTAGTTGAGCTTCAAGCGGGCCGTGATGATGGAAATGCCCTGCAGACTCTTGGACTCGATGTAGTCGATGCCTTCTGCGGCTCCGATGGCGCGCTCCAACGGAGTCGTGATAAAGCCCCTGACCAGCTCCGCGCTGGCGCCGACATACACCGTCGTGATCTGCACCGAGGCATTCTCGCTGACCGGGTATTGGCGCACGCTCAAGGTGTTCCAGGCGCTCAGACCCGCAATGACGATCAACAGATTGACCACGATCGCAAGCACCGGACGCTGGATGAAAAGATCGGTAAAGGACTTCATGATGGCCTGCCTCAAGAATCCCTGGGACTCGGTGTTAGGCTGGCCCGGGGGGCCAGTCGATTGTCGATCTCCACCTGCATGCCGGTCCGCAATTTGAACACGCCGCTGGTCACCAGCTGGTCACCGGCCTTCAGTCCATCGACCACGTCGATATAATCGCCGCGCGCCTGGCCCAGGCGGACGAATTGCTGGCGCAGCACCTGTTCGGTCTTGCCACCGTGAGCGTTTTCTTTCTCCTCGATCACGAACACCGAGTCACCGTAGGGAGCGTAGAGCACCGCCGTTGCGACAATCGGCAGCACGCTCTGGCGCTCCGGCAACACCACCTCGACCCTGGCAAACATGCCGGCATAGAGCTGCTCGTCGGGGTTGGCCACCTGCGCGCGTACACGCACGCAGCGCGTGATCACGTCAACCTCCGGATTCACCGCGACGATCGCGCCGGTGAAGATCTTCTCCGGGGCGGCATCGGCGAGAACGCGCACTTGCATGCCCTGGCGCAAACGGCCGAGCTGGCCTTGCGGGATGGAGAAATCCACATAGATCGGGTCCAGGGTCTGCAAGGATACGATCGGATCGCCTTCACGCACGATCTCGCCGAGATTGACCAGGCGCAGCCCGAGGCGCCCGCTGAAGGGAGCGCGGACCGTCTTCCTCGCGATCAAGGCACGTATATTGCCGACCTGCGCCAGGGTCTCCTTGGCGCGCGCCTCGGCGCTGTCGAGTGCGTCGCGAGCGGCGAGCTTGCGCTCGCCCAGGGTGCGAGTACGAGCCAGATCGGCCTTGGCCAGGGCCGCGGAGGCTTCCGCCGAGGCAAGCTGGGCTTCCTCGCTGGCGGTGTCCAGTTGCAGCAGCACATCGCCCACGTCGACGGTCGCACCGGATTCGAAGCCGATCGCGGTTACCCGACCGCCGACCTCGGCGCTCAGCGTGACGCCCTGCACGGGCTCCAGGGTGCCGATCGCCGGGATCGTCTGCTCCCACAACGCGGGTTCCACCGTCATCGCGGTGACCGTCTCGGGCGACTGCTGCATGGACTCGGCCGCTTCTTCCATTGCCGCAAACTGCGTGAGCTTGGTGTAGACGATGGAACCGATCAGGATGACGACGGCGAGCGTCGTAATTAATATGATACGTATCATTAGATGAATCCTATGTTGGGCCAAAGCGTGCACTTTCACGAATCGCCACGGCCCATCTCCGTTTACTGTTAATAGGAAGCCCCACAATAAAGCGCTAATACCAAACTCCTCATATGCAACCCGAATAGGCAACCTCTGACAGGAAACTTCAGGTGCCCACAGAAAACAAATCCGTCGACAAACTGCCCCAGCATGATCCGACGCCAAGCGAAAATCGACACGGGTCAGGCGTTGTACACCGGCAGTCTGCATCCATCAACGACGATTCTCGTGCCCCGCTCCCAAAGCCTGGAGCGTGCGGCACCCGCGCTGCTAACGATCAGTATGGCATCGATGCGATTGACTGCGACAGCCGGTCGATGCGCTCGATCACTGCTGATCACCATAAGTTAATAAAGCAAGCTCCGCGCCAAATCGGAAAAAGCTGAAATAACAGCACGCTATCCAGCAACCCCAATCCATGATTGTGGCAGTTCAGAATCCGGTTTGTGGTATTTCGTAAAAAGGCACAAAATTATAACTATTCGTAATTCCCTGGCCCAGTAGCGGTTCATGAATAACCTATACCACGCTATCCAGACATCGGCGGAGTGCAATCGGGGTCGGGGCCGCTATCGGAATCGGAATCGGAATCGAGAGAGAAAACGCCCTATGCCATTCGGTCATGAGAAGCTCGACGTACAGCGTGCGGCCATCGAGTCTGTCGGCTGGGCCTAGCGCGACTGCGAGCATGTGAAAGGACAGCGTAACGCGAAGGATCAACGCCTGTGCGCATCTTGGGCGCGCATGGTAGGCGCGCATCGCAGGCCATCGCGCTGAACATTGCCGAGGGTAACGGCAAAGCGACGAGCGGGGATCGACGCCGGTCGTTTGAAAGCGCACGAGGCTCGGCGCTGGAGTGCGCCGCGATTGAGAACGTGCTCGCTGGTGTGCGATGCGTTGTCCGCAGACGACAACAGCAAGCAAAAGGCACTGCTCGATCGTCGTGTGGCCATGCTCACGACGCTCGGACAGCGTGGCTAGGCGGTCAGCGAGGAGCTTGGCGGATAGCGGGTTGGTTAGTTCGATGCCGACGCCGATGCCGATACCGACGTTGATACCGATACCGATAGCGGTACCGAATGAGTCGGCAGGCGATACCCAAGCCAAAAACCTGTTTAGCTTGTTTCTGCACCATCACCTAGTGTCGGAATACCGTACGCGGAGGCGCCCTTGATCGACGAAAATCTGTTCTTCCGGGAGGCTACGCTGCGGATCTGCGGCAGTTTGGACATCGAAGTCGCGATGCACGCCTGTTATCGGTACATTTCCCAACACCTACCCGTCGATCGGCTGTTTTTGGAGAAGCACGAGGCTGATCTCAGCCTGCGCATCCTTGCCGAGGCCGATGCGCAGGGCGGACGCAGGCGTAATCTGTGCATTCCACTGACGGGCGAGGCGAGGATGTCCATGGAGGCGCAGGAACAGGCGCGTCAAGCAGGCCGGCTGCCGCCGGTGATCCTTATCAATCGTCCCAGACAAGAACCGATTTATGCGCGATTCTTCGAGGCGACCAACCTGCCTTTTTCCTCCTACATCGGCGTGCCGTTGCTGATCGGGGGCAAACTGGTGGGCGCCCTGGGCGCGATTGCCGAGGGCGACGACCGATACAGCGCTGACCATGCTCGACTGTTCGCCTTGCTCAAGGAGCCCTTCTTTATCGCCATGTCTAACATGCTACAGCATGAAGAGGCGGTGACCCTGAAAAACCGGCTTGCTCAGGAAAACAAGGCATTGCATCGGGATCTGCGCTATCCCAGCGGCGATCAGATCGTCGGAGCGGGGCTTGGCCTGAAAGCCGTGATCCAGAAAGTTCGACAGGTCGCGCCGACGGAAAGCCCAGTGCTCATCAGCGGAGAGACCGGGGTCGGCAAGGACGTGATTGCAAACGCCATCCACCTGGCATCGCGGCGCGCGCATGGGCCTTTTATTCCTGTCAACTGCGGCGCCATTCCTGACGCATTGCTGGATTCGGAGCTATTCGGTCACGAAAAGGGTGCCTTCACGGGCGCATTGTCACGCAAGTTCGGGCGCTTCGAACGGGCCAATACAGGGACCATCTTGCTTGACGAGATCGGCGAGATGCCGCTGGATGCCCAGGTCAGACTGCTGCGCGTGCTGCAATATCGAGAAATCGAGCGGGTTGGCGGAACAGAGCGAATTCCAGTGGATATACGCATCATCGCCGCCACGAATCGGGATCTTGCCCAGATGGTGGCCGACGGCGGTTTCAGAAAGGATCTGCTGTTCCGGTTGAACGTCTTCCCGATCGCTGTGCCGCCCCTGCGCGAGCGAACCTGCGACCTTCCGGCCCTGGTGGATTTTTTTGTCGAACGCAAGACCCGCGAGCTCGCGCTCGGCAAGAAACCGACGCTGGCTGCGGGGGCCATCGAACCGCTCATGGCCTACCACTGGCCGGGCAATATCCGCGAGCTGGAGAATCTCGTCGAACGCGCGTTGATCCTGAATGGCTCCGGCCCCCTCAGCTTCGACGACTTGCAGCCGATCGAAGCGCCCCAGGAGGCCCCACTAGCGCGACCGAATTCCAATCATTGCGCCATGGACCTAGAGCTTGCCGTCGCTGGTCACATCCGCCGCGTTCTCGCGCTGACCCATGGCAAAATCCACGGTCCCAGGGGGGCTGCCGAGGTGCTGGGCATGAATGCTAATACCTTGCGATACCGCATGTCCAAGCTCGGCATCCCCTTCGGACGGGCAAGGCGGAGGCGCGATGCAGGATCCTGACGCATTCTTTCGCGAGGCGACCCTGAAGCTCTGCAGCAGCCTGCGTCTGGAAGACGCCCTGTGGTCCTGCGTAGGCTTCCTGCGCACATTGATGCCGGTCGATAAGGCGTTCTTGCAGATTTTCGATTTGAATCTGAACGCGATGCGCATCATTGCCATCGCATCCGCGGAAATGGGGGTCATGCTGGACCGCATGACGCCGCTGTCCGCTGCGGCGCGGGAGGAAATGTGGGGATTTGCCGAGGAATTGCGCCAGCGCCAGGGCCGTCACGTTTGGCTGTTTGCCGAGAACCCCTGCGCTCAGACTTTGATCAGGGAGATTGCCGAGTTCAACGCCCTGCCGATGACATCGATCATGGTCATGCCGCTTGGCCTGAGCACACCGTTCGAACTGGTGGGCCGCGGATCGATCGTATTGACCACAGAAGGCGACCAACGCTTTACCAAGGAGCATGCCGATCTGCTGTCAATGCTGAAAGAGCCCTTCGCGATTGCGATGTCGAACGCGCTTCGGCATCGGGAGACCCTGAAATTGCGCGACCGCCTGGCGTATGACAATCTGCACTTGCAGCGGGATCTGATGCGCCGATCCGGGAACCTCATCATCGGCGCCGATAACGGTTTGCGCGAAGTCATGCATCGAGTGCGCCATGTGGCCCCGACCGAGAGCCCGGTCCTGATCACGGGCGAGACGGGTGCCGGCAAAGACATCATCGCAAACGCCATCCATCTCGGCTCGCCGCGCCATGCTGGACCATTCATCGCGGTCAACTGCGGTGCCATTCCCAAATCCCTGCTCGACAGCGAGCTGTTCGGGCACGAAAAGGGCGCTTTCACCGGCGCGCTGTCGCAAAAGCTCGGGCGTTTCGAGCGCGCCCACAAGGGAACCATCCTGCTTGACGAAATCGGCGAGATGCCGCTGGATGCGCAGGTGCGACTGCTGCGCGTATTGCAGCATCGCGAAATCGAGCGCCTGGGAGGCAGCCATCGCATCCGCGTCGACAGCCGCATCCTTGCCGCAACTAACCGCGATCTTGCGGCCATGGTCAGGGCAGGGCAGTTCCGCCAGGATCTGTTCTTCCGTCTCAACGTCTTCCCGATCGCCGTGCCGCCATTGCGCCAGCGATCCTGCGATATTCCGGCGCTGGTGCAATACTTCGTGGATGCCAAGGCACGCGAGCTGAAGCTCGGCGATTCGCCGCGGCTCGCCGAGGGAGCCATCGAATTCCTGATGACCTATCACTGGCCCGGCAACGTGCGCGAACTGGAGAACCTGATCGAACGCTCCATGATCCTGCATCGCGACCAACCCCTTCGGTTCGATGACCTTGGATTGCCGTCACCGACCAATGCCGGTACATCGACGCAAGCGAGCCCGGAGGATTTGCGTCTCGACAGCTTCATGCGGCAGCACATCCGCCAGGCGCTGCGCATTGCGAACGGCAAGATCCACGGACCTGGCGGCGCAGGCCAGTTGCTCGGCGTGAATCCAAATACGCTGCGCTACAAAATGAAAAAGCTAGGCATTCCGTTTCCAGGCCAAGGTGCGCAGGAGTGAGCGCCCGCTGTCGATTTGCCGGCGTGTTTCGGCGAGATGCCGCTGCTGCACGCCGGCAATGCGCTACACTCGTGCTCTGCTGCGGAAGTCGCGAGACCGTTTGCTGTCGTTGCCGTAATCGTGGTCGCCATCGATAAACCACGATGAGCGATTACGATTGCGACAACGACAATCTGATGTTTAATTAGCGCTGCTTTCAAAGAATATGAGGATTCACCGCAGAGACGCAGAGTGCGCAGAGGGGCCAAGGCGCCTCACCCGCAAGCGAACCTTTACCAGCCATGGGAGCCGCTCGGCGTAGGAGCCCGCTTAGTGATGGTGCAGAAACAAGCTAAACAGGTTTTTGGCTTGGGTGTCGCCTGCCGACTCATTCGCTACCGCTATCGGCGTCGGTATCGGTATCGGTATCGGCGTCGGTATCGAACCGACCAACCCATCCGCCAAGCTCCTCGCTGACCCCCTAGCCACGCTGTCCGTGCTTCGTCAGCATGGCCACACGACGATCGAGCAGTGCCTTTTGCTTGCTGTTGTCGTCTGCGCACAACGCACCGCACACCAGCAAGCACGTCCTGAATCGCAGCGCACTCTAGCGCCGAGCCTCGTGCGCTTTCAAACGACCGGCGTCGATCCCCGCTCGTCGCTTTGCCGTTACCCTCGGCAATGTTCAGCGCGATGGCCTGCGATGCGCGCCTAAGATGCGCACAGGCGTTGATCCTTCGCGTTACGCTGTCCTTTCACATGCTTGCAGTCGCGCTAGGCCCAGCCGACAGACTCGATGGCCGCACGCTAGACGTCGAGCTTCTCATGACCGAATGGCATAGGGCATTTTCTCTCTCGATTCCGATTCCGATTCCGATTCCGATAGCAACCCCGACCCCGATTGCACTGTGCCGATGTCTGGATAGCGTGGTATAGGTTATTCATGAACCGCTACTTAGGGCGACCCGGCCGATGATGCCAGCGGAGCGGACGCGAGCGCCGCGCCTTTCCCGGGAGAAAGGCTGTAGGCCACTGTCTTCTCGACAAATGAACTGAAGATACCCCAGGGTGCAACCCGCCCAGCGCGACTTGCTTGGGATCGGGATCGAAAAGACATGACATCAGGGCATGAGAAACCTGATGTTTACTGGGCGCTGCCTTCGAAGCATATGAGGATTCTCCGCAGAGTGGCAGAGAAGCTAAGGCCAATGCATCCCTCTTCTCTGCGTCTCTGCGGTAAATCAAACTTCATTCTGGCTGAATAGCTGAACATTTTACGCAGCCAGCAACCGCGCCGGCCTACTGGGAGTGCTGGCTTTTCAGCCGGCTTCGCCTGATGCGCGCTCGATGCCCATATCAGACGATCTTCCAGAGCGACTTGGCACGTCCCATTCCGCATGTTCAGCTCGGATGGATTTGGCTCGGGTTTAAAGGATTTTAGCGATTTCCCAGGTCTTTGGCACGGCATTGAGCCGCGCCAAAGCCGGGCCGGCTGGAAAGCCGGCGGTCGAAGTCGGGCTAGGCCAAAGATGCAACGCAGGACAGCCGCCAGGTACGCATGGTCGCGGATGACGTGCTGGACGGCTCTCACCGATGCCCACGCGCCAATGCTCTGCGTTGCCAGCCGAGGCTGTTGACGATTAGGGTGCTGCAGGGTCCGATGCAGGCGGTCAAAAACCTCAGCTGCCATCGGCTGCCATCATGGAGCGCGCCATGCCCGCATACGCGGCGGAGTCCTGGACTGCCCGCATCAATCGCTGTTCTGCGGCTTGCGCTGCCTGTTGAAGTGGTGCGTTGTCCGGCTTGGCCTCCGCGAGGCTGACGATTTGACGAAAAGCTTGCAGATCCTTTAGGTAATCACGCCGGGACTCGACCAGTTCGATGCGGTTCAAACCCAAAGCCCTGAGCGTCCGTTCGCCGCGCCCTGCCCGATCCAGTCCATAAGCGACCTCGGCGCGAAAGCCGATGCTCTGCGACGGATCCTCGTTGGACGGGTCCACCAGCAGGGGTGTCTCCCGCCCGAGGGTATCTTTGTGATTGCGCGCCCGCAGGGCCGGATCGGCAAGCGGAAACAGGTTCTTTTTGAAGCGCTGATTGCAGAGTTGGCAGGAGAACAGCAGGTTCTCCCATTCGTAGGCGAGCCAGTAATAGCCGGGGCGGCCCAGCGCGTCGTCCTGGTGCTGGCGAAACCCGCCTTTTGGTCGAAAATGCTCCACATCCCCGTAGGCAATGTGCGACACCTTGGACTCACAAAATGCGCATTAGTCCTGTTGCATCCTCTGCAAGCTGTCCTTGACGCTGTCGTGCGCATAGAGATCGCGATCGAAACTGAACTTGCGCGCGCCGCTGTCATAGTCATCGGGATTCGCCGTGTAGCTCCGCGAGTGCGCGCATCGTTTATTCTTGCCCTTGGTCAGCAAAATGTCCAGGGCCGATGTCCGGCGTCGAATCCGGATCATTTCAGCCATCACCTCCCCGTTTCAGCGCATCGGCAGCGCGCCGGATAATGTCCATGGCTTCGATATCCACCGCGTTCTCGCCGGCCGGCAGAGCGGCCATGTGGGCATCCAGCTCGATTACGCGTTGCTCATCCGCGTCCGACAGCGCCGACTTGGACAGCAGCGCGGTGCGCTCGGCGATGATCTCGTCATAACGTGCCGCACGTGCCGTCGGCAGACCGAACAGGTCGCTGGTCAAGAGTTGATCCACCCGCCAACCGGTCACCGACGAGAACGACTGGTCGACCACCGCATGATCTCCCTCACGCTTGAGTACCGCAATTCTGGCATCCTGCGCAGCCTGAACCATCAGCGGGCTATGAGCCGTGGCGACGAACTGGGTGTTTGGAAACAGCTCGGACAGCCAGCCCATGAGGTGCCGCTGCCAGGATGGATGCAGATGCAGGTCGATCTCATCCACCAGCACCACGGCGGGTTCCGACAAAGGATCCTCGGCATCGGGCCAGCACCGGAACATGCGTGCCGCCAAGTCGATCACCCAGGCTGTCATGGTGCGGTAGCCAAGGCCCATGCGCTCGAATGGGACTTTGCCGTAGGCGGTCTTGAAAAAGACCTCGGCACCGGGTCCGTCGTGGATTTGGATATCGACCGCTTCGACGTCGGGTAAAATGCGGATCAACAGCTTTTTCACTCGCTCCTTGCGTGCGCCGTACTCGGAATCGTCCCCAGCGGCCTGTTTGGCGGCTGCATAGTCCATCCGCAACAACCACTCCCCCGGACTGATCAGCTGCTCTTGGTCGTCGAATAGGGTGGCGGACTCGAACTCCAGCAGTTCGCGCCAGCCCAATCTGGCAGCACCAGGTCGGCGTGTCGCTCCATAGCCGTAGCAAAGGAAGTTGTTTATTTGCTGGTAGCGACCAGCGTTTCTGACGATAAAGTCGCTCGGGCTCCCTGGGGGATCGATTGCGATACTGGCTGCAAAACCCTTGCGAGCAACTGACTGGGCATGCAATCGGGGTCCGATCAGGAAAGTGGCCATAATCGTCAAGGCGTCCTTGGACTGTCCACGCATTAGTGAAAAGGCCGGGGGCCAATTCACGATCCAAGGCGAGCTCTGATTGCCCTTGGCCACGGGCGTCAACCCCGCGATCGCCTGCAACAATGTCGTCTTACCGGTACCGTTGTCGCCGAGGATCAGAGTCCAGCGCGCCGGTTGTCCATCAGCAACGGTTAGGTCCAAGGTTTGCCGCGGACCGAAGCACGCGAGGTTCGCCACGGAAACGGAGCTCAGATAGACCGCTTGGTTGGTTTCGCTCATCTCGTTAGCGGGTGTCGATGATCGTCTTGTACGCAAAAACCGCGGATACGGATAGGCAATCCAACCCACCCTGTAGCGCCTGGGATAACCCGAGACGGGACGCTAGCGGAGACTAGCCGCATTGTCAACATGCAGCGGTGGGGCTAACGCAGCGCGTGGGCGGTGCACCCATGCGCAATCCCGATTGCTGGGAAAGCAACCGCGGTCTTGTCAAGGCAAAGAGGCGTGCTGTTGCGGTTTGCCGCCGCGTTTCGGCGTGTTTCGGCGAGATGCCGCTGCTGCACGCCGGCAATGCGCTACACTAGCCCTGTCCCGAGCTGGATGTTGCCCGAAAGGGCGAGAAGCACCGCGGCACCACGCGGCTGCAACGAATCGCAACGGCGGCTCGCCACTGTCAGGAGAACCACCCCATGCCCGCCCCGCGCTGCCCCGACTGCAACCACACCGACGTCCAGCTGCACATCGGACGCGGCACCCTGTTCTGCAAGCAATGCGGCTATGCCGGCCCGGTCGGGACTGTGCGCGATCGGCCGCTCAAGCTCGATCCGGACGAGGATGCGCCGCTGCGTCGGCGTGCCGCGGAGCTGGCCGGGGAATGGCACCGCGTCGCCCGTCTCGATGAACTCACCGCGCGCTGGCCGGCGCCGATCGCCCACGAGCTGGACGCCTTTCATGCCCTGCTGGCCAGCGGCAAGATCCCGGATGCCTTCTACCAGCTGCGCGATCCGATCGAGGTGATGTTCAAGCTCCCGGCCTTGATTCTGGCTCGGGATCTGCTCGACCACGCCCCTGAATTTCCGCTGGGCAAATCTGGCCTGCCGGCGGCAGAGCTGATCCGCAAGCAATTGCTGGACGGCTCGCCGTCCCTCGGCCACTGGCGGGATCTGGCCCGCGACCTGGCGAAGGCGCTGTGCCAGACCCTGCCGACGCCGCCAGCCGGGTTGCTCGCCCCGGGTCTGATCCGGCTGTTCTACCAAACCCCGGACGGCCATTGTTCGAACCAGCCGAGACAGACCCGGCTGCTCAACCTGCTCGACCAGCTGATCACCTGGCGTAACCGCGAGATCGGCCATGGCGGCTTCCGCCCCGATCCGGCCGAGCAGCTGGACTGCCTGGAACGTATTCTGCTCGGCCGCCCGGCCGGTTATCCGAGTTGCCCGACCCTGCCTGGCGGCCTGGCCAGGGCCTTGGCCGAGGCCATCGACACGCATCCCTGGCAGGGCCTGACCCTGCAAATGCAGCCCGAGCATGGCCCGCCGCGGCTGTTGATCGGCGCCGATGCCATCCGTCCCGAGTATGTCGGCCCCGAGCATCCGGCGGTCGATGCCCCTCTGGTGCTGAGCGGACCCACCGGCAGCATCGACCTGGCGCCCTACGCCGCTGGTCGGCGCTGCGATATCTGCCATCAGCAGGACTGTTTTTTCTACAACGGCCGTGCCGGCAACAACGAGCATGCGGCCAGCCATCGCTACCAATTCCTCGACTATCGCGCCGCCCATCCGCTGGAGCGCCGCTGGCACCAGGCCCGCGACCTGGTTGCCGAACACCGACTGTTGCGTTCCAGCAAGTCGCCAGACCGGGCCGAGCCGAACGCCGAGCTGTCGTCCGCGGAGGTCGGCTGCGCCCGCCGCGATCTGATCCAACTGCTCGACGAGATCGCGTTCGAGCGGCGCTTCCTGCCGCCCGACTATTTGAACCAGGCCCTGCGCGCCTTTTTGCATCGCCATCGCCGCGGCATCCTCTGGCTCAGCGCTCCGGCCCATCTGGGCAAGACCCTGTTCGTGCGCGGCCTGGTGCGAGACGATGTGGCGCGGATCATCGGCCAGCAACAGCCCTTCGATCATCCGCTCGATCCAGCCGCGACCGGCTTCCCTAAGCCGGTCCCGGTGGCCGCCTTGCTGATCCGGCGCGAATACCGCTCTGGTCCAGGCCCCCTCGGCAACCAACTCCAGGACAGCCTGGCCCAGGCCCTGAATCTGGCCAGTGAGCACGACCCGCAACGGCAACCGGGCCTGCCCCAGCTGGATCTGCAGGCCGACGATCGCCCCGGCGCCTTCATCGACTGGATCGCCGCCTTGCGCCGCCGCTCGCCGCTTGGCCTCGGTCCCGATGATCCGCTGCTGATCTGCCTCGACGGCCTGGACGAATTGCCCAAGCCCGCCGCCCATGCCCAGGGCATCCTCGACTTCCTGCCCAGCCCCGACCGATTGCCCCCCGGCCTGTTCCTGCTGCTGACCTCGCGCCCGCCCGACGACCGCGACTGCCCGCACTGGATCGCCGCCAGGCTGCACCAGCGCCTCGGCCAACACCCGGACCAGGAACGCCTGCCGATCGCCCTCGACCACCCTGGCTACCAGGCCCTGCTGCGCGACTATTTGCGCCGCGGCCTCGCCGCGCCCATCGCCGAGGGCATCCGACCCACCATGCAGCGCTGGCTCGACGGCGAAACCCGCCCGGAGCATGCCGACGACAGCGCCCAGGCCAACGCCCTGAGCGCCCTGCGCGACCTGCATGGCGAGCGCATCGGCGCGCGTTTGGAGCAGCAATGGCTGGACATCCAGCCCGAGACCATCGACCCAAAGAGCGCATCCAGCCCGCCGGCGGCATTGCTCGCCGATCAGGCGCGCGCCCTCGATGCCCTGTTCGACGCCATCTATCTCAAGGCAGACCGCCGCTTCCTGTACCTAGCCCTGCTCGTGGACCGCCTCGCCGAGCGCGAACTCAGCCTGGCCGAGGTGCCGCAACTGGTCAAAGGCGACGAACTTTATCGCGACTATCTGAGCAATGGCCTGGCCAACCTCGGCCCCAAACAGGCCGACCTGGCCCGGCGCGTGCTGCTGCTGCTGGCGGCTGCCGAGCGGGTTCATGACCAGTACCGCGCGCTCGACCTCGAGCCCGCGCCGGTGGATCGGGACTTCCACGGCCTGCCGCTGGATCTGCTGCTCAGCCTGCTCCAGGCCAACGCCCCCGGCGCCGACCCCGGCCTGCCGACTCCGAACCTGGTGTACTGCCTGTATCGCCTGAAACCCGTCCTCGGCAGTTGGCGCGGCGACGCCCATTGCCACCGCCATTTTCGCATCGGACTCGCGGGCCTGACCGAGGCCATCGCCAACCAGCCCGCTTGGCGCGACGACCTCCACCTCACCCACACCCGGCTCGCTGCCGCCACCCTCGACCTGCTCGATGCCGCGGCCAGTGCCGAAGATCCGGACGCCTTCGCCCCCGGTCCCGAGGACCGCTATCTGCTGCACGCCGCCTTTGCGCAGGTCATGCTGGTGCCCGCCGCTGGCGCTTGGCTCGAGCGCATCGGCCGTCACCCTCGGCTATTGCCGCTGTTGCGAGCCCAAGACCAAGCTCGATCGGAACAAGCCCTGCCCGCTGAACACCACGAGGGCATCCGCTGGCGAACATTGGCATTGGCTTGGCAGCGCCGGCTTGATGATCCGGGCCAGGACGCGCGGCTTGCGCAGGCGGGAGATTGGTTCGCACGCGGCTGGCACCATTATGAGCTGGCCAATCCGATAGGTGCCATCGCCGACTATAACGCGGCCGTCGCCATCTTTGATGACATCCGCGACGCCCTGCGCGCGAGCGGCAATGACGCGCACTGGAGCCTGCCGCTGCGCAACAACCTGGCCAGGGTGCTGCAAAACCGCGGCGTTGCCCATCAGAAAAACGGCGACCTCGCCGCCGCCATCGCCGACTTTGACGCGGCCATCGTCATCCGCGAGGGCATCCGCGACGCCCTGCGCGCGAGCGGCAATGACGCGGGCTGGAGCCTGGCGCTGCGCAACGGCCTGGCCGTGGTGCTACAAAGCCGCGGCATCGCCCATGCGAACAACGGCGACCTCGCCGCCGCCATCGCCGACTATAACGCGGTCGTCGCCATCTTTGATGACATCCGCGACGCCCTGCGCGCGAGCGGCCATGACGCGGGCTGGAGCCTGCCGCTGCGCAACGGCCTGGCCGTGGTGCTGCAAAGCCGCGGCAATGCCCATCGGAACAACGGCGATCTCGCCGCCGCCATCGCCGACTATGACGCAGCCATCGCCATCTTTGATGACATCCGCGACGCCCTGCGCGCGAGCGGCCATGACGCGCACTGGAGCCTGCCGCTGCGCAACGACCTGGCCAGGATGCTGCAAAACCGCGGCCTCGCCCATAAAGAGAATGGCGACCTCGCCGCCGCCATCGCCGACTATGACGCGGCCATCGCCATCTTTGATGACATCCGCGACGCCCTGCGCGCGAGCGGCCATGACGCGCACTGGAGCCTGCCGTTGCGCAACGACCTGGCCGCGGGGCTGCAAAACCGCGGCGTCGCCCATCATAACAACGGCGATCTCGCCGCCGCCATCGCCGACTTTGACGCGGCGGTCGCCATCTTTGATGACATCCGCGACGCCCTGCGCGCGAGCGGCCATGACGCGCACTGGAGCCTGCCGCTGCGCAACGACCTGGCCAGGGTGCTGCAAAATCGCGGCCTCGCCCATAGAGATAACTTCGCCTTCGCCGCCGCCATCGCCGACTTTGACGCGGCCGTCGCCATCTGCGAGGGCATCCGCGACGCCCTGTGCGCGAGCGGCAATGAGGCGGCCTGGAGCGCGCCATTGCGGGTGGATCTGGCTCGGGTCTATCATCATCGCGCCGTCGTGCTGGGACCGGAGTTTGCGGCTCGGGATCTGGCCGAGATCCGGCGCATCGCCGATGGGCTGCGGTCGTTGGGGAGGCAGCAAGCAGCGGCCGAGGTTGACGGGTTCAGCGCGGTTGTCGAACAGACCTGGAGTGGCGGTTCAGCTTTCGCCAAACTGCACCGGCAGCATCCGCTGATCTTTTGGATCTTGGTCGCACTGCTGATCCTGCTGTTGCCGATTCTACTCGCGATTTCGGGATTGGTTTGGCTAATACGACGCCTGTGGCGACAGCGTTGACCTGATGCCCAGCATGTGCGGCTTCACCCCATGCAGTTCGATTCACCGCGGAGACGCGGAGAAGGGGTGCATTCGCGTTAGCCCCCGAGCCTGTCGAACCGCTGCACCAAATCGTTCAAAAAGCGCAGGCCCAGCTCGCTGGCACGGATGCGGTTCGGCCACGCCGCGAGCAGCCCGTCGGCATGCGCCCTTGCGAGCATGGGTTCGATGCGTTGCAGGGGCAGGCCCGTATGGCGCTCGAACAAGGTGGTCTCGACGCCGTCGATCAGGCGCAATGCATTCAGCGCGAATTCCAGCACCAGGTCGTCATCGCTCAGATAGCTTCGACCATCGATGCGATCCTGTGCGGTCAGATAGGCGGTTGGATGGCTTGGGCAGGTGCGTCGTTCGACGCTGGCCGCGGCGGTCTCGGTGATCTTGCCGTGGGCACCGGCGCCGATGCCGAGATAATCCCCAAAGCGCCAATAATTCAGGTTGTGCCGGCAGCGGTACCCGGCGCGGGCATAGGCGGAAATCTCGTAGCGCCGGTATCCTGCCGCGGCCAGCAGTTCGGTGCCTTGTTCCTGCAGGTCGCAGAGTTGGTCTTCATCCGGAATCGGCGGCGGCGCCTGGGCAAAGGCGGTGTTCGGCTCCAGCGTGAGCTGATAATAGGAGACATGCCGAGGTTGCAGTTCGAGCAGCCGCATCAGGTCGTCTTGGGCTTGCGCCAGGGATTGTCCCGGCAATCCGAACATCATGTCCAGATTGATGTTGTCGAAGCCGACCCGCCGGGCGATGGCATGGGCCGAACGCGCCTGCTGCGGATCATGGATGCGGCCGAGGGCATGCAACTCTGTGGCCGACAAGGATTGCACACCAATGGACAGTCGGTTTACGCCGGCGCGCAGATAGGCTTCGAAATGGCCGGCATCGACGGCGCCTGGATTTGCCTCCAGCGTGATCTCGGCATCGGCGGCCAATTGGCAGCGGCAGCGAATGCCGTCGAGCAGGCGCGCAATCGACCAGCCGGAGAACAGACTCGGGGTGCCGCCGCCAATAAAGACGGAAATCAGGGGCCGTTCAGCCCCCGACAGCGCGAGCTGCGCGTCCAGATCCGCGAGCAATGCATGCAAATAGCGCGTTTCCGGGATCGCTCCAGACGCGGCATGGGAGTTGAAATCGCAATAGGGGCACTTGCGCAGGCACCAGGGCAGGTGCACATACAAGGCCAGCGGCGGTGCTCCCGCCGCGAAATACCGATTGGGAGTCATGTGCGTTCGCTGCTCAAGCATCGATGATCTGTTGCTGAAACCACCTCCCATTGACAATCGAACTCGATCGCTGGGGAAGGCTCTTCATGGGCCGCGCAGGCAACAGTCGCCGCAGCATTCCACCGCAGAGGCGCAGAGGTGCCAGGGCGAGCGCAGGTTGTTCTACAGCGCGCGCGTCTCTGCGGTGCAATCTGCTCGACGGCAACTGGGAACCCACCGCGGCAACGCATTCAGCCTTTACCGCTGGTTGTCGCATCCTTAGTGATGGTGCAGAAACAAGCTAAACAGGTTGTTGGCTTGGGTGCCGCCTGCCGACTAAGTTGGTACCGCTATCGGTATCGGTATCGGCGTCGGTATCGAACCGACCAACCCGCTATCCGCCAAGCTCCTCGCTGACCGCCTAGCCACGCTGTCCGAGCTTCGTGAGCATGGCCACAATACGATCGAGCAGTGCCTTTTGCTTGCTGTTGTCGTCTGCGGACAACGCATCGCACACCAGCAAGCACGTGCTGAATCGCAGCGCACTCCAGCGCCGAGCCTCGTGCGCTTTCAAACGACCGGCGTCGATCCCCGCTGGTCGCTTTGCCGTTACCCGCGGCAATCTTCAGCGCGATGCCTGCGATGCGCACCTAAGATGCGCACAGGCGTTGATCCTTCGCGTTACGCTGTCCTTTCACATGCTCGCAGTCGCGCTAGGCCCAGCCGACAGACTCGATGGCCGCACGCTAGACGTCGCGCTTCTCATGACCGAATGGCATAGGGCGTTTTCTCTCTCGATTCCGATTCCGATTCCGATTCCGATGGCGGCCCCGACCCCGATTGCACTCCGCCGATGTCTGGATAGCGTGGTATAGGTGATTCATGAACCGCTACTTATCTCGTCTCGGATTCGGCAGCCCTGGCGCGCTGCAGCCACATGCGACCCTCGTCGTACACCGGCCCGGAGTCGGCGCGCTCGATCAGAAGCTCGCCGACGCGCTGCATGGCCGCCGGAACACCGGCCTCGGCGGCGGTGCGCAAATAGCCCAGGGCGATGTCCTCGTTGGGCTGGTCAATGCAGCCGCCGGCGGTGAAACTGGCCGGATCATAGCGCCGCGCAACCTGTACGCCCAGGGTTGCATCGGTATCCACGGCGCGGGCATAGAGGATCAGTGCAGCGTCGCAGTCGCCGGCTTGCAGACGCGCTTCGGCGGCGCTCAGCAGGCGCTCTGCCGACGGCGAACCGGCCAGCAATTCGGTGGCGAAGGCGCGCCCGGTCAGTGCCGAGTCAGGAGCTGGGGAGAAGCGCGTCGACTGCTCCTGGGCGGCTCCGCCTGGCAGAAGAGCGATCCATGCGTCCAGCCAGCCCAGGGACCAGGCGGTGCCCAAGCCGCCGCCGATCAGCGATAAAACCAGCACAGCGCCGAGCAGCACCCAGCGCGAGCGGGGCGCGGGCGGGGTCGCTTTGGCCGGGACTTGCTGCGGCGGCTTCTGCTGCTCGGTTGGCGGCGTGGCTTGCTGTTCCTCGGCGACCGGGGGTTGCGGTCGTTTGACCAGCACGGTCTTTGTCAGGGGCGCGGCGTCGGAGCCGATCAGGGCGCCGCGGATACGCGGTACGCCGCTGTCCTCGTGGTCGTCCAGGCGCAATGTCAGCAACAACGGCTGGCCATGCAGGGCGACAATCGGGTCCATCAGCGCGGCACCGAGCTCGATCTGCATCCCCTCCGACCCTGGCTGCACGCCGAACTGGGGATGCCAGAAGGCAGTAGGCTGCCATGCGCCGTCCCTGCCGAGGTACTGACCGTCATTGCGGCGCAATGCCAGGTTGACCGACTCCACCGGCTGCGACTGGCCCTGCACCAGCAGCAGCCCGCGACCCGGACCATTGGACTGGAGTGAAAGCTTCAGCGGCATGGAATGCCTCCCGCGGCGGAGACCAGGGTCGGTGCAGGCCGCTGATGATGAGGATGAGGGCAAGAACAATACATGGGCAGTTGAACACAAAAGCGAACAGCAAATACGGCTTTTTTTCGGGATCGCGCTCGACCCCAGGTCTCGAGCCTAACCCAATCGAGCAGGGCCTCGACCTATTGTGCATCAGAAAGGGGCCTGCAATGCAAGGATTCACCGCAGAAATGCAGGAAGGCCAAGGCGAATGTATCCCTCTTCTCTGCGTCTCTGCGGTGAAGCGAACTGCATGCTGGTTGCATGGCTGAATATTCTACGCAGACAGCCCCTAGGCTGTCGAAATCTGCCGTCTCACTAAAACAAGCGCTTCCCGGTTTATGGATGCTTAGTCGGTGTCGGTGTCAAGGTCGGAATGAGGGATTGGTATCGAGCTGGCTGCTTTGATCGATGAGCGGATGCGATTCCGATTCCGATAGCGACCCCGACACCGATCAGGCTTCCCCAGTGCGTTCGATGATGCAATCCAAGACCCGGAATCGGTTTGGCATCAAAACTCAGGACATCTCGACAGCCTAGGCAGCACCCCCGGAAACTGCCGCCGCGCCGATCGCATCAAGATTGCACCGCAAGTCCTTCGATACGGCCAAGAATGGCACCCAAGCGCGCATTCTGTTCGGCGGAAATGTCCTGCCCGGCTGCATGTCCGGCATTGCCGATGGCCATGGCGCGAAATGCTTCGAGCCAGTCGAGGATGTAATGCGCGGAATAGTTCGACGGGGCTTCGGGCAGGATCGGCAATCTGCCGATTGCGATTGCCGGCGGTGGTTGGAACACCCCAAGCTGCTTGCCGAGCAGGGAGCGCGGGCGTTCGTCCATCGGCAGGTCGTCGTAGCCCAGGTAGTTGATAAAGCGCGCAATCCGCGCATGGCTGACATGCACTTGACGCTCGGCCAGCCCCGCGCGCTTGGCGGCGGCCTGGGCT
This sequence comes from Thiohalocapsa sp. PB-PSB1, assembly GCA_016745215.1. Taxonomy (GTDB): domain Bacteria; phylum Pseudomonadota; class Gammaproteobacteria; order Chromatiales; family Chromatiaceae; genus Thiohalocapsa. The sequence continues at coordinate 5,626,825 of CP050890.1, read as the reverse complement.
TCGGCCTCGGCCAGCAGTTCGATCAATGCGCCCTCCAGGCCGATGCGGTCGGCGCCGATGATCAATTCGCTGACCAGGTCGTCCAGCGGCGCGCGCTCGATACCGAGATAGGCGAGGCGTGCGGGGTCTTCGCCCAATGCCTTCAAATGGGCGATCCAATGGCGCATCAATGCCGTCACGAAACGATCGCTGCCGGTCGCTGTTCCTGCATTGTCGGGGGCGGCGTCGCGGCTGTTGCAGGCGCCGGCGGAGGCGGCATTGAGCACGGCGTCCAGGTCGATCAGGCCGCCGCCGATGTCCGCCGGAGGCTGGTCCGGGAAGGCCCCGGCGACGGATTCGGGGCTGTCCGCTGGCGCTCTGCGGTCCACTGGCGCTCTGCGGTCAGTGCGCAGATAGAGACCGCGCAGCTCGTCTCGCGGCGGCGGCAGCATGCTCAGCAGATCGCCGAAACGGCTGGCGCAGGGCTTCAATGCGGCGATCACGCCCTCGGCCAGGCGCTGCTTGGCGGCCACCTCGGCAGCGCCCTCGCCGCGGTAATAGGCAGCAAAGCGATGCTGTACCAGGTCGTCGACGATGGCGTCGAGCTGCTCGGCGATACGCTCGAGCTTGGCCTGGTTGCAGGCGACCTGGTGGAGATAATCGGCCAGCCGACCGATGCCGCCATCGTTGGGCAGCAGCATCGCGTCCCAGGCTGCAGCCGGGTCGGCCAGGTGCTTTTGCACCGCGGGATCGGCGCAAAAGGTCTGGCGCAGCAATTGCAGGCGCTGGACCTGGGCTGGCAACAGAGGCCCCTCGCCGGCGTCGTCGGTCTCCATCACGGCGTTGGCCATGCGCGGCTTGCGCACCAGAAACAGGTTGTCGAACGCTCGCCCCGGGGTCCATTCGTTGAGCCAGTCATAGCCGCCGAAGCGCTCCAGCAGGGCCAATTTCATCATGCCCTCCCAGCCCTTGCGCATCAGATCCTCGGTCTGCCCCGGCGCGGGTGCCAGGCGCATGTCGAACATGGTCAGAGCCCAGATCAGGCCCGCAGGTCGGCGCGCGCGCTGTTCGGGGCTGGCGCCCTGGGTGGCATGCACCCAAGTTTCCAGCACCGGGCCGAGGTCTTTGACGTCGCTTTGCTTGTGCGACGGTGCGCAGAGCACCAGCAGGCTCATTTCCTGATCGTCGGTGTAGCGCTCGAACAGATAGGCCACCTTGCCGCGCAACAACAGCTGCGCGACCGGATCGACCTGATCGTCCTCCAGCTGCCGGCGTACCTCGCCCAGGTCGGCAACCGCGAGACGCCCGCGATAGCCGGGAAAATCAAGCACATCCACCTGGTCCAGCAGCCCGGTGCTGGCGGGTCCGGCGAGCACGAAACGCAGCTCCGCGGTCAATGCCGCAAGCAAGGAGCGCGGCAGCGCGACCGCTGATCCATCCGCGTTTTGCCCATCCCGCGGCACCAAGCCGATGCGGTCGGCATGATCGCGACCCAGCCGCTCCAGGATGTCGACATTCATGATGCTGTCGGCCTGGGTCAGTCGGCCTTGGTCGTCCTCGCGCACCAATGCGTCCACCGCACAGAACACCGCCGAGGCATGACCCAGTGTCGCCAGACCTGCGCGCAGGTGCAGATAGGTCTGGGTCAGTTCCGGCACCTCGCCCCAAAGCACCGACAGCAATGTGGCGCGATCCGCTGGCGCCAGTAGCGGCGCGAGTTCGATTGCCGACGGCCAGAAGTCTCCCTTGAGACGCGCCGTGGTTTTTGGAAAGCGGTGTTCGAAGTATTCCAACAGGTCCACCACCGCGTCGGCATCCAGGCCGGCTACCGGCTGCCTCTGGCGCTTCGCTTCCAGCGCCCGGATATGGGCACGGATGTGAAACGAGCCGAGATCCCAATCCACCTGCTCGCGGTCGAAATCGTGGAAGAAGGCATTGCCGAGCACCTTGGCCAGGTCTGCTTCGCTGAGCAATGTCAGTTCCAGCGGATAGCCCGGCGGGGCTGCCACCGGCTGGCGCGTGAAACGCGTGACCAGGCCGGTCGCCTCCTTGCCATGCCCGGGCGGATTCACATGCTGGATAAAGTTCAGATGACGGCCTTGCAGATCGGTCTCCAGCTCGCCGTCGGCACCTGCGGCCAATGCCGAGATCAGGTACGACTTGCCGGCCTGGGACAGGCCGAAAAAGCCCACCGACACCGGGCGCGACGCGGCTCGGCCCAGGCGCCGGACATGGTTTCTGGTGCGCCTGATTTTGTCGATCAGGCTGTCGGACTCGCGGTCCAGCCGCGCCGATTCGCCGCGCACCTGGCGCACCCAGTCGATGGCGTCGCCGCAGCCGGCGAAGATGGTCTGACAGCGCTCGGTCAGGTGCTTGGGGTCGGGCATCGCATGCGCTCCAGTGGTCGGGCCAGTGATCTGATCAGTGATTGGGCCAGCGATTGAGTCGAAATCAATGCAGCCGATTTCAGCGCAATACGCTGCCGCTGTCCAGCCAGTAGCTGTCTTGATCGAAGCCGATGCTGCTCAGGGTGTTGAGCTTCAGTGCCACGCTGTTGCGCGACACCGAGCGCCCGCCTTCCACCTCGACCCCGGCGACGCGAAAACGCGCCGCCCTGCGGCCACGGGTGCGCTCCAGTCTGACCTCGAGGACGGCACCCTGGTCGTAAACGGCGCGCCGCGCGCTGTCATCGGCAAAGTCGAGCAGATACAGCGGTGCTGCGGTCCAGCGCTGGGCAGCGAGCTGGCGGTAACCGATGTGCATGATCCCGCGCATCTCGATGGGGGTGTCGGGCAACTGGTAATCCGGGTCGTCGAGATCCACATCGGCAAACACCACCTCGTCGGACTTGATCATCATGTTTCGATCCAGCGGTCCCAGATAGCGAATGGTGCTGTAGGCATGCAAGGCGTTGGCGCGCAGAAAAAAGTTCGGCAGCCGACCCTGGCCGAGCAGGCACAGCATGGCGCCCACCGCGGCGGTGGATTTCGGATCATCGATGCGCCCGCGTCGGTTGAACGGGTACCAGGCGCCGGTGCGATAGTCGTGCATGGTCAGGATGCGATCCGGCGGCAAGGGCAGCAGGGTCTGGAACAGGTTACGCACGCCGGGAAGTCGCGAGGGTCGCCCGGTCAGCAGCAGTACGTCGCAGTCGTACAGATGCACGATCTCGCACAGGGACTTGACTGCTCGCACCAGCTCCAGCCGATCGTCCTGGAACAGCCGGTGCAGACGCGCCAGATCCAACAGCACCGGCACATCGAGCAGATCGAAGGCGGGCAGGGCAGCATCAGCAGCCGCCTTGACATTGTCCGCAACCCAGTTCAGCACCGGTGCTGTCGGCATGTCGGTGCTGCTCTCGGCGACCAGGTCGCGCAGGCTCGCGGTGCGTGGCTGGGGATCGGCAATGGGATCATAGCCCTCATAGGCGCGCTGCACCGACAGACCGGCTGGGTACAGCACCTGCAAGGCGAGCTGTTGGCGCTGGACGCTCTCCTGCACATCCAGCGGATCGCTGCCGATCATGCGCGACAACAGGCTGGTGGGATCGGCCACACCGGCCGCGGCCAGGGCAAGCTGTAACGCGGGCACGATGCTTTGGTTGATGATCTCCAGCAGGATGTCGTCGCCGGCGACCTTGAAGCCGTCGCGAAAGCGTTGACGCGGCACGATGATGCGTTTACCCCCCACCTGGCCGCCTTCGAGCCGGTACTCGTTGATGACCAAATCGGTGGTGCCGCCGCCGATGTCCACCGTCGCAAGCATCAGGCAGCCGTCACGCTCGGCATCGCGCCTGCGCGCCGCCTGCCCATGCCGGAACAATTCCTCCGGCCGACCGGCAAAGGTGTTCTGGATTTCGGTAAACAGATACACCGCCTGGCAACAGGTGGCCTCGTCCCAGCGCACCTCGATGGTCGGAAAGGGCGGAAAGGCGGAAGAGCCGCCATCGCCGTCCACGGGATCATCTTCGGGATGCCAGCCGAACGCCTTCCAGACCACGCCCATCGCCTGCTGCATGCGCTCGGCAAAGATCTCGCGTTCCTGGATCGGCATGGATGGCGGCACCGTCAGGATCAGCGTGCGCAGGTGACGCGGCAGGTCGGCGTTGGGCATACGCAATCGCTGCGCCGGGCTGTTGATCTGACCCAGCGCCTGGGTCAATACCTCGGCAAGCATGAACATCATCATGGCGCTGCGGGTGTAATGCGGCATGAACACCGGCATGCGCTCGGCCTCGGGCAGCTCGTACAGCGCGCTGCCGGTCTCGTTGATCAGATTGCACAGTGGCGCGGCGGTGGCCATGGGTTCGATTTCGCTGCGCACATAGGCGTTGTTGAAGCGCCAGCCGTTGTCGAAGCGCTCCTCGTCCCAGAGGTAGCGCTTGGGACTGGAGATACCGGTGGCGCCCTCGGTACCGCGGCGGCGCCCGGCGAGCCTTGCCGCCTCCGGGCCGATGCGGGCGATGGTTGGCCACAGGAAGGCATCGGCGCGCCCGCTTTTGTGCGCCCAATGCTCTTTGCCGAAGGTCACCTGGGCCAGTTCGACGCGGCTCTCGAAGGGCTCGCCGCAGACCCGCTCCGGGCGGCTCAGGTCGCGCAGCACCAGCTCGTAGCGACGGCCCAGCACATCGCCCTCCTTGGCATGCTGCTCGATCAAAATGCCGCAGGTACGCGAGTTGCCGACGTCCAGCACCATGTCCACCGGAACCGATCGATCGATCTGGTCGCGGCCGTTGCCGCGCAATTTGATCTCCGGGATCGACAGATGATGGCCGACGATGGCCAGCAGATTCAGATAATGCGCATGATGGACCAGCCGCTTGCGCTCGGCCTCGAGATCTTCGGCAGGCAGGCGCAATACGCTGGATGCACGCTCGGTAAAGATCTCCTCGATCCATCCGGCGACCCAGGGCAATTCCGGAAACCAGCCGATCTCGTCGGCCCGGTGGGCGAAGGCATAGGACACGCCGGCGGCGACATCGGCCTGGGTCGGGGCCAGGTATTTGATGTCATCGGCATCCTCGAATACGCTGGTGTCGATGGCCAGGGTCAGCTGGTGAGTCTGCCCGCCGTCGGCGGTTTCCCGTTCGGTCAATTCCACCAGGCGCGCGCGCGCCCAGGTCTCGGGTCCGGGGGCGAAGCGGCGTGGCGGGTTGATGCGCAACAATGGCAGCGGCAGCCACAGCCCATCGAGCAGGCGGGCGGATTCATCCACCGGTACGCTCAGCTCGGACTTGATCGGCACATCCGGGCGATCCGGCCAATAATAGCGATCCTGATGCTCGTCATAGACCAGCCGGCCGAGGGACCGATTGCTCTCCTGCGGGATGAATTCTCCGGCCGGCTCTTTGCGTAGATCCAGCGTCAAGGCGAAATCCAGGAACTGAACGCCGCTGTCGGCGATCAGGGTCACCTTGCGCTCGGTGTCGATGGGCTTGGCGAGCATGGCGTTGCCTCCGGCGGAATCGGGGTGGTATTTGGGTGAGAAACGGCTTGACCGGCGCGATCCGCAGGCGGTTTGCAGGCATGCGCCTGGACAATGCAGGAGGCCGCCTCGGGCGGCCAGGGGCAGACCCGCAAGCCGGGGCTTGGACGGCTCATCTCGGCGCCCCCGGCGCCACGTCGGCGTCACGCTGCATGTCGATCGGAAAGCTGGTGCCATCGGCATAGCGCCCGACGCAGCGGGCCTGGCCGCCCTGCTGGGGCATGCACTCGATGCGCGGGCGACCAAAGCTGGTGTTGTCATCGCAGAGGATGGCGCGCTTGGTATCGATCACCAGGCGACCGTCGGCGCGGGCGTCGCCGCTGATGTCGCTCTCGCAGACGCTGCCGTCCTTGCGTGTCAATTGGATTGTGCCGCGGCCGTCTTGCAAACGATAGCCGAGTCGCACCGGGCTGCCGTCCTTCGGGTCTGCCAGGTTCATCGAGGTACGCCAGCCACTGTTCAACAACTGCTGGCGCGGAATGCGCACTGGCGCCGGACCCCGGATGCCGCGCGGCGCATCGGATGCGGCAGCCTGGTCCACGGCCGGTTTTGCTTCCGGTTCTGCGCCGGATTTTGCTCCGGATTTTGCTCCGGACTCTGCGCTGGCAGCAGCATTCGGCTTTGCCCTATCCTCGTCCTGCTCGCCGGCCCTGTCGGCTTCGGACGCGGGCGGCGATGCGTCCGCGGCGGTCGTATCCGTCATGTCCTCGGTGGCCGCGTCGGCGCTGTCCGCGGGCTCCAGCGCATCGGCCCTGTCGGTATCCGCGGGCTGGGCGTTTGCGTCAGCGGCAGCCGTCTCGTCGGCATCCCCGGGCGCCTCCAGCTCGGCCAGGTCGGCGAGCCCCTCCGCGCCGGATAGATCGGCCTCGCCTTGTTCGGCGGCCTGAGGATCAACCTCGGCAGGATCAACCTCGGCGGCATCGAGCCGATCGACATCCGTGGCGACGGCATCGCCGACTGCGGCGCCATCCTCCACAATCGCGTCGTCGAGCAGGATTTCGTCCGCGGCGGGCGCAATTGCGCTGCCGTCGCCGAGCACATCCGAATTGCCATCGACAACCAGCCGCTCGCCATCCCGATCGATCAGGGTGCGGTCTCCCTGTATTTCGATGCGCGTGGGATCTGGGTTGCCCTGGTCGACAGCATCCGGTGCGCTCGGCATTTCAGGATCGGCCGGGATCGCTGCGTCCCGATCCGCAAAGCCGGTCGCCGGCATCGGCTCGTCCTCGGATTCGGCGCCGGTCAAACGCCGCTCGTCCTTGGCCTGGGTCGATGGCGGTGTTTCCAGGCTCTGAATGTCGCTGGTATCCCAGGCGCGCAATGCCCACAGCAGGCTTATCAGCAGCAAGAGCAGCAGCAGCGCCAACAGCAGCCAGTGCCACCAGGGCCGACGCGCCGGGGCCAACGGGGTGACTCGATGGCGATCGAGATTGCGCAGCGGGTCGGAACCCACCGCCGCCTTGTCCTTGACAAAGCCCCAGAAGGTCAATACCGGCCGGCCGTCGACCAGGTGCACGTCCTGATCGTCCGGAAACTGCACCATCTGCGCCAACAGGCGGCCAAATACCTGTCGCTCCGGCAATGTCTCGGCCTGCATGGCGCGGGCGAGGGTCTCGATCCGTTCGCGCACCTCGAGCAATTGCTGCCGCGCCTGGTCGCGTTCCGACTCGGTGGCCGCGCTCCAGGGGACCACAGTGCCCGGCTTGGGGGCATACCAGTCCACCGTGTCGCCGTCCTCGTTGCGCTGCGGCACGGCGAAGACATCGGCCACCTCCGGCCCCAGGCGCCGGGCGATCGCCGCGCGCAGCTGGGATGCGGCCAGATAAACCGGGTTGCCGACCGCGCCCACCGCGTGATAGTAGGTCAGCCGTGCGGATTTGAGCAATGCACCTGTCATGCCGGTTATCTCCTGTCATCAGCCCCTTGGTCAGCCGCGCCGGCATTCGGCCGGCCCAGCGACCTCCTCGGTCGCGCGGCGCATCTGCTGACCCAGCTCGGCGGCATTGCCGGCGCGCAGCACGCGCCCGCCGGTGGCCCTTGCGGCACAGTCCGCAGCGCCGGTGCTGGCGATGTCGACAACATTGATCTTGAGCAGGGGTTGGGATCGGGCGATGCGCTGGGCCACCGCGCAGACATTGCCGCCACAGGTGTCTTCGCCATCGCTGATCACCGCAATCACCGCCGGTCGCCGCACTCCATCGACCATGGACGCGGCCTTGGCGATGGCGCTGGCGAGGGGGGTGCTGTCGCGCGGCCGTAATGCGTTGATGCGTGCCAGCAAGGCGCCACGCTGCACGGGTGGATAAAAGCCGGCATCGGTGGCGCTCGGGCAGTCCTCGATCTTCACCAGGCCGATGTCGACGTCCGCGGGCAGGCCGTTGACAATGCGCCGGCCGGCCTCCTTCGCGGTCTGCATCCGGCTCGGACCTTGCATGGCCGAGCTCAGGGCACCGCCGAGCAAGGCCAGCGCCGCACCGATCGGGCTGTCGCCGGCTTGCTGCATTTGCCGCAGCAATGCCGGGCTGGCATTGATGCCATAGCTCATGCTGCCGGAAGCATCGAATACCATGACCAACTGCGGCGCCTCGCTCTTGTTGCGCACGCCGGGGCAGCGCGCCTTGGCAGATGAGGAGGCCTGGGGTGGCGGCGATGCTGCAGGCGACGATGCACGCGGCTTGACCGCGGCGCTGCGCGCCGCTGCCGCTGCCGCTGCCTTAGACCTGGCGATGCGACAGCGTTTTTGTTCGCTCTGGATGCGCTGACGGATAGCGGTGAATTGGCCGGTGCGCGCCGCGCTGGCCGGTAGTTCGCCGCCGAGGGCATGGATGCGCTTACAGTCGTCCCCGGCGGCGGCGAGCCGCTGGCGCCAGCGCTGTGCATCCTCGCACAGGGCCAGCTCGGTGGCGAGCAGGTCTCGGACGGATGCCGATGCCGCGGCATCGGCGTCGCGAATACGCGGCGCCAGCGCATTCAGGGCAGCGCAATCGCCGGCGGCCGCCGCCAGCTCGGCGCGCAGACGCTCGGCCAGCGCGCAGGCGCCGGTATCGCCGGCGATGCGTCGGCGCAGGTCGACGAACAGCAGATTGTCGCCATACCGGTCGCGGATCTCTTCGGCCAATGCGGCGAGCCGCGCACAGTCGCCGGCGGCATCCCGACGCGCCTGCTCCAGCGCGTCTTGTTGTTGACAGGCGTCCAGCAGCTGGTCGAGCTGCTCGCGGACTTCCAGCAGCGGCGGGCGGCGCATGTCGGGACCCTGCATGCGGCTGTCGAGGGCGCGGATGCGACTGCATTCCTGTTGTGTGTCGAGCAATTCATTGTTGAATGCCCGCGCTCTTCGGCACAGGTCGAGCCCGATGTCCAGGCGCTCGCGCAATGCGGCCAAGGGTGGACGCGAGTCGTCCTGACTGGCGAGCTGACCATCCAGACGGTTGAGCGCATCGCAGTCCGCGCCAATGGTATCCAGCTGTTGCCCGAGCCGATCGGCCTCGGCACAGCGGGTCAGCTCCTGGTCGATCCCATCTCGAACCCTGGCCAAGGGCTCCGGCAGATCCGCCATATCCCGTGCCGGCTCGGCATGATCGGTTGCGGCCCCGGAGGCCGAATCGGCATCTGGTTCCAGCCGCGCGCGCACTGCGGAGACCTCGGCACAGTCGCCGCCGGCATCGGCCAAGGCCCTGGATAGGCGATCGGCCTCGCGGCAGACCGCGATGCGCGCGTCGATCCGTGCGGCAAGCGCATCCATGGGTGCTCTGCGCGCATCCCCTGGGTCGATCTGCCCCGACAATGCCGCGATCGCCTGGCAATTCCACGCCGCCTGGTTCAGATCGGCGTTCAGGCGCTCGGCCTCGGCGCAGCGCCGCTGCTCGTCGGCGATCTGCTGGCGCAATGCGCCCAGGCGCTGGCCGCTCGAATCGAACTGCTGGATGCGATGATCCAGCAACGCCAGCCGATCCATGTCCTGACAGCCGCTGGCCAGTACCTCGGCAACCCCGGAGCGCAGATTCTGCTCGCGGTCCTGCGCCCACCAAAAAAAGCCGCCGGCAGCCACGGCGGCCGTCGTCAGCATCGCCAGCATCAGCGCCAGCAGCCGGTTGCGGGCGCGTCCGGTGCGCAATGCGCCGCTTGGCGTGGCCAAACGACCACCGGAGCCCGCTCGAACGAACCCCCACAGGGTCAGTACCGGCTCGTCGCCGACGGCGTAGACATGCTGGTCGCCCGGATACTGGATTGCCGCCCGCAATGCGTCAGCCAGTGCCTCGGACCCGCGCACCCGCCGCGGCAGTTCGTCAGCCAGGCGCTGCAGCGATTCCAGGCGATCGGCGAGCTTTTGTTTGACCTGAGCACGGGTCGACGGCGGCAGCGCGGACAGCGGCCTGGCCTCGCCGGCCAGGTCGCTGTACCAGTCCACCAGGGTAGCGTCCTGCGCTGGAACCGGCATGGCGAGCAAGGACGCGGTGGTGGCCGGCAAATGATGGCGGATACAAGCATCCAGCTCGCGATGCAGGGCGTTGAGTCCGGCGAAGTCTGCGCTCGGCAGACGATAAGCGCTGACATCGACGCGTGCGATTCTCAAAGATGTCGGCATGGTGGACTCTCTTGATTCAGTCGCAAAAGGCCGACCTAGGAGGCTTGCTCATGTTCATTGAAGACAGCGTCAAGGGATGGCGCCTCGACAACCCGTTCGCTCCAGGCCAACAGCTGGTCCAGATCGGCTTGCTCGAGTCGCTCCACCACGTCCGTCGGCAGTGGAGCAAAGCGCCTCTCTAGCAGACGACGAATTACGCGGTAAACGCCGCGCCGCTCGCCGCGCCGTTCACCGCGCCGTTCACCGCGTCGTTCACCGCGTCGCTCACCGCGCCGCTCGACATAGCTCAAATAAGGCATCTTTAGTTGCTCCTCGATTTGATGGATCGCGTTGGTGTATTGCAATTCCAGATCCTCGGGCAGGCGCATCAGCCAATCGAGAAATCGGTACGGATCGATGATGGTCTGCCGCGGCAGATTGCGGTACCAATCCACCAGAGTAGCGTGCTGCGTCGGAACCGGCATGGCGAGCAAGGACGCGGTGGTGCCCGGCAAATGTCGGCATGGTGGACTCTCTTGATTCAGCTGCAAAAGGCCGACCTAGGAAGCTTGCTCGTGCTCGCTGAAAACAGCGTCGAGGGATGGCGCCTCGACAACCCGCTCGCTCCAGGCCAACAGCTGATCCAGATCGGCTTGCTCGAGTCGCTCCACCACCTCCGTCGGCAGTGGAGCAAAGCGCCTCTCCAGCAGACCACGAACCACGCGGTAAACGCCGCGCCGCTCGCCGCGCCGCTCGCCGCGTCGTTCACCACGCCGCTCGCCACGCCGCTCGACATAGCTCAAATAAGGCATCTTTAGTTGCTCCTCGATTTGATGGATCGCGTTGGTGTATTGCAATTCCAGATCCTCGGGCAGGCGCATCAGCCAATCGAGAAATCGGTACAGATCGATGATGGTCTGCCGCGGCAGATTGCGCTGGTAGAGCCGACGGGTGAGCTGGAGCTTTTGATTGAAGCGCGCCCGCGCATCATGACGGGTCGCCCTTGTTGCCAAGTGCGCAAGGACCACGGTGGCGAAGATATTCCCGCTCGCCTGCAGCTCCGCCTCGCGGCCGGCCCAGTCCAACAGCTTGGCGCTCGGGAAACGGATGCCGATGCGGCTGCCCCAGCGCCCGACCTGAAAGCGCCGCGGTCGCCAGCCAGGGGTCTCGTCGGCAAGCACCGCAAGGCTGACCACGGTGCGGCGGTAGCGATCGTAGATCCGATAGCTGTAGACGAACATGCGCTCCGGAAAATCGGCCTCGCGCTGACCTTGGACTTCGATATGCACCAGCAGCCAGGTCTCGGCACCGTCGTTGAGCCAAATCCTGAGCAATTTGTCGGCCAGCCGACGTCCCAGCTTGGCATCCTGCACCACCTGAGCCAGCTCTTTGTCGAGCGCCTCGACGCCGCGGATAAAGTCGATCTCGGTGGCCGCGGCGGGAAAGAACAGGGTCATGAAATCCGGGAAATAGGCTTCCAGGATGTCTTTCCAAGGACTGTCGTAATCGTCGGACATGGGCTCAATCATAAATACCCGCGTCCAGCTCCTGCTCCAGCAGCCGAACCTTGTTGACCAGGGCATCGCGTTCGCCGCGCTTGCTAGCCTCGGCGCGCGCCAAGTCCCGGTCGATCTGCCCGATGCGCGTATTCAGCGCCTGGTTTTTGGCTCGCTCCGCGGCCAGGCTTTGTTTGATTCGTCGCCAGTTGGCCTCGGCACGAGCTTGGGCGGCTTGGCGTGTGCGCAGATCCGAGCGCACCGCGTCCTGCTCGAGCTTCAGGTCAGCGAGCAGCGCCTGAAAAGCATCGTTGCGGCTGCGCTCGGCGGCCAATTCGGATTCGAGATCGCGTTGACGCTGCCGGTAGGAGCCGGATGCGAGACAACGGGTATTATTGAAAAAATCCGCCCGGGTCGGATCGCAGGTGCCGGGGGTCGTGGCACAACCGGTTGCACTCAGCACTGGTAACAGCGCCGCGGGCAGCAGCCAAAGGCTTGGGAATCGCTTCATCATAGGTACTCCATCATGCCGGTGCCGAAACCGCGGCGATTTCTCGATCGATCAGCTCGGCCTCTTTCTCCAGCGCCACCACTTTCTGTTTCAGTTGCTGGATCTCGCTGTCGAGCCGCGCGGTGTTTGCGCCGGTCTGACGCTCCATCGCCGCGATCTGGTTCCAATCCTCGTACTTCTTTTCGGCTTGCTCGATGCTGTTGCCCAACAGTCGGCGGTTTTCTTTGACCCGCGCCAATTCGACGCGCGCCTGCGACGCGGACAGCTCGCGGTTGCGGATGCCCGCGTTGATTTTCGCAATCCGCTGCCGATCATCGGCGATCACCTGGCGCGTGGTGGAGATCATCCCGGCAAGTTTTTGGTTATCGGCTCGCACATCGGCAATCATGGCGTTAACGCGCGCCTCGTTGTTGCGATACTGACCGCGCTTTTGTTGTACATAGGCGTTGGTGGCAAAGCCGGCGGCACAACCGCCAGCGGCGCCGATCAGCAAGCCCTTGTTGCGGTCGCGGCTGGCCAGGAGTCCGACCAGCGCGCCCGCGGCGGCACCCGCCAGGCAGCCCTGAAGCGAGGTCTTGGCAAACTGGTTGGATTCCTTGCGCAGCTGCTGCTCGGCCGGCGTATAGGCCGAGGCGTAGACAGCGCCATTGTTGCCGGAGGCCGCAGCGGTCGGGGCCTTAGGCAATGTGCTGGTGCAGCCGCCGAGGCCGCTCAGCAGGGCGCCCAGCAGGAACCCGCGCAGCAGGGTGCAGGGGTAATCGGTTGTTGCCATGGTTCGCTTCATATCCTCATCCTTCACTTTCGTCGATGACAGAACGCCGCTCCTGCGCGGCAGTCTCAGGCTCAATCGTTCAGTAATTCCTGACCCAGCGCGGCGCAGGCATCACGCCATCGGCTCCGACGCACGCGACCATTGCCGACGTAGGCGCTGACTTGCTGCAGGAACAGCCTGTTGTATGCAAGCAGCCGCTGGTCGGCGCCGACTGCAATCCGCTCGCCCGCAAGGGCGTCGAACGCGGACTCCAGCACGGCCAGATCGTCCGGATAGGTGCGCGCGGTGCGGATGACGGTATCTGCATAGAGTGCATTGTTATTGTCCATTGCCTTGCGGTCGTCGTCCAGCGCGCGATTCTTGGCCATGCAGCGCGGATGATCGCGCCCGCTGCCCTGGAAGCACAAGTGCAGCTGCTGCTCGCGCAGGCCCAGATTATGGTCCTCGGTGGCCAGGCGTTGGCACAGCAGGCCACCAAAACGCAGGGCCTCACGGGCGGCGCGACCGCGCTGTTCGTGCAAGCGCTCGGCGTTGCTGCGGATCACCTCCCGCAGGCGCTCCAGACGCAGGGCCAGGGTTGGATCGGCGCTGACCCGGGCCAGATGGTCCAGCTCGGTCATCGGGTTTGCGAAAGGGGTTTCGCTCAACCTCGGCCTCGACTCGCCAAGGCTACCCTCGGCAGCCGTATCCTGCACCGGTATCGGCTGCGATGGCGATGCCATATTCGGCGGCGGGTCTGCCGACGCCGGTTGCCGAATGGATGCCCGCTCCTGGTCGCCAGGATCGCCGCGGCTCGCATCGCTGCCGAGCCGAGACCAGGCCTGGCGCACCGCGGCCAGGCGCTCGGCGCTGGTCAGGATCGGCGTCGACAGCAGCACGCGCAGCCCGGTATCGGCGGTGGCCACGGCACCGCGATGGTCGTAAAGGGGAACCTCCCGGCGTAATGCGGAGCGGATCTCATCGCGCCCGGAATGCAGGCTGCCGCCGCGCACCACATAGCCGCCGACCAGTCCCTGGGGGCGGTCGAGCCGGCGCAATCGAAACGGATCGAGCACGATCTCCTCCAGGTTGCCGAGGATGTCATGCACCCCGGCCGGGTTCGGGTCGAGCACGCCAATGGGTCTGATCCGCCCATCGGCGCTGTCGGCGAACCAGACGAAATGCGCCATGCCCTCGGGCATCGGAAAGTGCGACTCGCGGAATTCCGCAGGACTGACCGCATCGCCGCCGCGGGCGACATATTCCCATTCCGCATCGGTGGGCAGGCGCACAAAGGCGGGCTCGCCGTCCACCCGCGGCAGGCAGGGCTGTTCGCCGTCGGCGCAGTCGCCGATGGCATCGGCATGCTTGCGCAGCCAAAGCGACCAATTATGCGTGAATGCCAGCGCGGCATGCCAGCCGATGCCGCCGGCGGGCATGCGTCCGCGGGCTGATACCTTGGGGCAGGGCGCGTCCAGGGCCGCGGCATTCACCGCATCCAGCTGCAGCTGATTGACCTCGTATTTTCCCATCAGCAGGCTGTTGGCGCCGGCATCGATGCCCAGGCTGTCGGCATCGAAGCTGCCGGCAATGGGCTCCATGCGCCGATACTCCGCAAAGCCCATGTCCTGCTCATCGCTGCCGAGTTCGACCAGGCGGTCGCGCAGCGGACCGAAGCCGCTGCCGTCGCCCTCGATACCGACCACGCGCAGGGTCATGGCCCCGCCGCAGGGCATGGGCAGCAGAAAATCGCCGTCGGCCGGACGCGGGTTGTACAGCGTTGCCGGCCAGTCCACGGCGCTCGCCGCGTTGCCAGTCGGTTTACCGGCCAATCGATCGGCCCGGTTATCAGCCGGGCCATCAGCCGGTCGATCAGCCGGCATTGGCGGCTGCTCGTCGGCCGGCAGCGCCATCGCCAGCGCACACAGGGCGGCCAGCAAGCATGCCGACGCAAGCCGTCGGCAGAATCCCGCGGACCTGCGCAGAGCGGGTATGGGATTCCGGCTATTGATCACGCAACGCCTCCGCTGGCGCCACCCGTGACGCATGCCAGGCGGCCGCACCGGATGCGATGGCCGCGACCAGCAATGTCGCAACGACGGCGGCGAACAGCTGCTCCAGTCCCAAATGGCTGGCAACGCCGGCAGCGCCGAGCTGATCCCGTAACAGGTGACTGAAAACGGATGCGCCGATGGCGAACAGTACAAGCGCCACCAGCAGACCACCAGCGGAGATCAGCATGGCCTGGATCACGGGCATTGCCGCAACCGCTCGCCGACGCAGGCCGAACAGGCGCAACATCGCCAGGGCGCGTCGCTTGCGCTCCGTATTGATCCAGAGCGCCCCGCCCAAGGCCAGGGTGCAGCCGGTCATGCCGATGCCGGCGAGCATCCGAAACACCAGCGACAGGGTGCGGTCGAGTGCCTGGACCGACGCAATGCGCTCGGCCTGGGTGCGCACCTCGATGCCCTGGGCGCGCAGATCGGCTGCCAATCCGGCCACCGACTCCAGGTCGCGGGCATACAGGCGCGCGTTGGCGAAGGTGTCGCGCCGCGCGGCATCTTGCACCCGCGGCGGCTGATCCTCGCCCAAATCCCTGAGCCCATCGCGGTAATCCTCGGCCGCGATCAGCAATGCCGGATGCGCAAAGAGCGCGGGGCGGGCGAAATACCGCTCCGGCACGACGCCGAGCACCTGCAACGGCACCCGCGCATGCTGCGCACGGCCGTTCAGCCGACGCTTGATCACGGCCACCACCTGGCGGTCGGAGCCCGGCATGTCCAGCCCCAGGCGCTCGCCCAGGATCGAGCTGACCAGCACCTGCTGCGGATTGCGCGGCGCATCCAGCCCGGGCGGCAACAAGGGGTCGCCGCTGCCGCTGGGCAAGACCTCCACCGCGGTATGCAAGCGGCGGCGGCTGTCGAGCAGGTCGACGCTGGCGTTGATGGTGCGCGTCTTGGGCACCACGAACAGGGTATCCTGGCGCGCCCTCAATGCGTCCAGCCAGGGCCGCGACAGGCGCGCGCTGCCGAACACCACGATCTCCAGATTGCGCGGGTCGCGCAGCAGGGTTTCCCGCAGATGATCGACAAAACCGTTTTTCAGCCCCAGCAACAGCAACAGGGGCGCGGCGATCGCCGCCACCGTCAAGATGAACACCAGCGCACTGCGACGATCGTGCAGCAGATCGCGCCAGGCAAGCTGCCAGGTCTCGGACAATTCGGCGCGGACTCTGGAATCAGAATCGGCATGAACATTGGGCGACATCATGCACTCGGCTCCAGGAAACAGGCGCTGGCACCCTCGCCCTGGGCGTGCGGCCCGATCCCCGCCACCAGTCGGCGCAGGCCCAGGCTGCGCACGCGCTCGTGCTCGTGGGTTGCGAGCACAACGGCGGTTCCGGCATGCCGGGCTAGATCGAGCAACAAGGACAATACCCGCTCGGCCAGGCGCGGGTCCAGGGCGGAGGTAGGCTCGTCGGCAAGCAATAATGCCGGTCGATGAGCCAATGCGCGGCCGATGGAGACCCGCTGGCGTTGTCCCACCGACAATGCCGCCGGGTAGGCTTGCAACAACGGGCCGATTTCCAGGCATTCCAGAATGCGCGCCAGATGATCATCCTGCCGCGGCATCCGTAACAGGCGGCGATTGATGGTCAGATTCTCGCGAACGCGCAAAAACGGCAATAATCCATCGGTCTGCATGACAAAGCCTATGTGTCTGGCTCTTAGGCCGGCCAGGCGGCCCTCGGCCTTGTGCTGCCAGAGCGCGGCGAGGTCGATGGCATCCTGTTGCAGACACCAGAGAAAGCGAGCTCCGGGAGCTGGCGGCGCGGCCAGCCCAAGCACCTCCAACAGGGTGCTTTTACCGCTGCCGCTGGGTCCGGTCAGCGCCAACACCTCGCCAGCGCCCAGGCGCAGGCGCGGCAGATCCACGCGGTAGGCGCGCGCTCCGCTGCCACGTCGGCATTGCAGTCCGGCGATATCCAGCAACAGCGGACCTGGGACCGGTCGGCGCCGATCCGGGTCGCCCTGTACCGCATCGGTAACGGCTGGCGCTGAGGATTCCCCGATCACATGGGCACCGGCGCGATCAGGGCAGATCCCGCAGCGGCACCGGATAAACCTGCTCGCCCACCGGGCTGCCGGCCGCGAGACTGACCCAGCGGTCGGCATCGGCATTGTAGAGTTCATACAATTGCAGTTTGGATTTGATGCGTGCGATGAATGCCTGCTGCTTTTGCACGCCCCAACGCGACCAGGTGTCGAGGTCGACGCGCATGACCTCGCTCTGATAGGGCAGCCCTTGCAGATACTCTTCCAACAGTCCCAGATCGGCCAGGGAGCGGGCATCCGCCCGCTCGGCCAGGTTCGGATCTCTGGTGTAGCGCGTGGCCAGGGAACGCAGGTTGTCGAAAAAAGCGTCCGGCTGGAGCAATCCGGCCTCGGCCGCGTCCAGCACCTGCTTCAGGATGCCATGCAGGGTGCTCAGCTGGTCCTTGGTCAGCAACACCCTGGCATCCACGGCGCGCACCGTGGGTTGCGCCAGATCCCGATCGCTGATCCAGGCCTCGAAGACCTGGGGCGCCGCGGTGCGCTCCATGCGCCCGAGGTAGACGAGCTGCATGGCATAGCCAAGGCGCTCCACCAGCTCGCGCACGCGCGCGGCCGGGTCAGCCCCGGCATCGCTGGCGCTCGGCGCCGGCCCGAGCTCGCCTCGCGCGCTGCGCTCGATGGTTCGGGTCACGGTTTCCGCCAGGGCTCTGACCGCGTTGCGATAAGCCGGCACCGAACCGGTGTTGACCGGGATATAGGTGGAATCCTGAATCGCCGGGTTTTGCGCCAGGGTGCGATATTTGACCTCCGCGCTGGCGTGATTGTCTGCCCCCTGCGGCGTCTTCAGATGCAGTACGAGCAGGTTCACCTGCTCTTCGGCGGCCAACGAGCGCACCTGCTCGGCGCCCAGACCGGTGGTGGAAGCATCGCCTTCCAGCGCGCCGGCGTCGGTGATCAAGACCAAAAAGCGGGCACCAAATCGCTCCCAGGCAATCTGCTCCAGGGCCGCTTGGATGCCGGCATAGGGATCTTCGTCGAAGTGGTCGGTGGTCGTGCGCGCCTCGCTCAAGGCCGCGGCCTTGGCCAGAAACTCCTCCGGAGAGGCGACCTGGGACGGATCCACGAACACCTGCTCGACGTATTCCAGCTGTCGATTGCGCTGTGGATTCTCGCTGCGCGCGCGAAAGGCCACCAGGCCGAAGGAAACCCGATCCAAAAGCCCCGATCGAACGACCTCCTGGTACACCTTTCGAACGGCTTCCCGAGCCTCGTCGATATAGCGTTGCATGGAGATGGTCGAATCGATCACGAACACCACCGCGGCGCGAAACGGCGCCAATTTGCGCACCTCGCCGGCCTCTGCCGATGGCGTTGCCGGAACTGGTGTTGCCGGCATTTCGGTTTTGGTAATCGAGGCCACCTGCAAACCGCGCAACAGATGTCCGGCGTCGGTAAAATACTCCCGACTGTCCAGGATGGGCAGCAGATAGAAATTCTGGTTGATATCGATATACCGATCCGGCTCGATGGCAAGCACCCGCGGGTCGTTGCCGCCGCTGGCAATGCGCTGGGTCAGCGGTTCGAGTTCGGAGGCCGGATCATCGCGGGCCATCAAGGCCTCGAGGCTGTCCCAGGAATCGAAAAACAGGGCGCGCTCGCGCTCGGCCCCGGGATTGGTGAAGGCCACCACCAATTGCTGCCGCCAGGGCACCGTGCTCGCGGCTTCCACCCAGCCCAGCGTTTTGCCTTTTGTGTCCACGCCGACCTCCAGCCATTGCTTGGCGGACTGCTCGCGCTGCGCATAGACGTAGTAGCGGGTAAAGGCGTCGATCGGGGTTCCCCCTGCCATGCCCGGTTGCGCCACCAATTCGGCCCCGGGACGGGTTAGCACGCGCCGATGCAGGGTCTGTTTGCCATCCTGCAACAACGGCGCCCGCTGCGCGGCCTGGCCGGCAGCGATGCCGAGCAGCAATAAGGCAACGCAAGCGATCGCGGTACGCATCTTTGTCATCGGTCCTGATCTCCTTCGAAAAATCGTCTTTCGGTGGCCGATCGTAAGGTGTATTCACCATGGATTGTCCAGCAATTGCCCAGAACAAGCATCGCTGGGCGCAACTCGAGCCTCCGGTTCATTTGCGCCACATTGCACGGTATCATTCCAACTGCTGGCGCAGACCGGCCCGGCAAGCGCATTGGGTTGCATCGGCTCCGCTTCCCCCCGCGACGCCCGCCAGCGCCGATTGCACGGCGCTGCTGTTGACCCGAGGAGCATCGAATGCGGCTCTCTTGGCGTGCTGCCGGCAAAGGCGCTCCCGGCAATAGGGCAGACGAATATAGCGACGATCGACCCATGGATGCAACGCGTATTGCAAGTCTTCATTATCCGCCGCTCCAACGGCAGGCCGCACGGGCCTTGCAGGATTGGCGCCGGGTCGAGCTGTTGCGCCAGCTGCTGCGGCGCCATCTGCCCGCGACAACCGCAGCCCTCTTTGCACGCGCCGAGCCGGTCGCCGCCCAGCCCGGGCGCATCGACTGGTACAGCGACCTCGCCGGCGAGCCCGTCGTCCTGGCAGAACTGCCCGAGGATCAGCGACAGGAAATCCTGCGGCGGATCGAACAGCGCCTGCACAGCATCCGGCGCCTGGCCGAGCAACGCAATCCGACAACCGCCGCGGATGCCGATGCCGAGGCCTGGTCGCTGCTGCAACGCGCGGCCCGTTATCCGCATCCCAACTGCGTCTATCTGGTGGATGGCGAGCCGGTGCTCACCTATTGGGGGCTGGATGCACCGCCGGCCAGGCGCGCGGACCCCGGACCGATTGCCGAGCCGCCGCATCCGCCAACGCCCTGGCAGCGATGGCGCCCGGCATTGCTGGGTCTTGTGGCAATGGCAATGATCGGCGCGCTGGCAATGGGCGCCTGGCAAGTCTGGCAACAGCGCGTCGGCGCCCAGCTGCAACAGGATCTGACCGCCGGATTGGCCGCGAACTGCACCTCCACGGCGGTATTGCGCGCGCTGCACGCCCGGCTGCAGCAGATCGACCCGGAGGGCAAGCGATTTCCCGTGGTGCGTCTGGACACCCAGCGCGAGCTCGACCGCTGCGCCGATGCCGCCGACCTGGATGCAGCGCTGAGCGCGGCATGGGACGACTGTGCCGCTCTGCCCGCGGTTGCCGATGCGCTGTTCGATCAGGATGTCAGCCGCCCGCCCTTGTCGGCCATCGACGCGCGCTTGCGCCCGCGCCTGTCCGCATGCGCAACGGCCGATGAGCTGATGCGGCGCCTGGACGACGCGCGCGGCGACTGCGATGCCATGCCAGAGCTCGAGTGGCAAGTCCGCGCCCTGGATGCCGCAACCTATCCGTTGGCGGACCCGATTGCGGAAATCGCCGCCGAGGCCGCTGCCTGCCGGCTGCATGCCGAGCTGATGCCGCTGCTGCAAGCCGCCGCCGGCGACTGTATTCGGCTGCGCGAACTCGACCGCGACTTCAGACAGCGCCTGGCGGCCGCCGGCCAGGCCGATCTGGTGGAATCCTTGGCCGCCGATGCGCAGATGTCCCGGCCCAGGCCGGCTCCGCTCGACCTGTCCCGCCCGTTATTGAATACGCTGCGCGAGCAGATGGATCGGGGCCTGCGTCGTTGCCAGCTGGCGGACCATCTGACGCAACGGCTGGTTGCCGCAAACGACGACTGCATCGAACTCAGCGCATTACGCGCGACCATGGCCCGACAAGGCGATGCCGCGCCGCCGTTCGCCGACCTGAGAGCACGCATCGACGAGGCGCTCGGCCAATGTGCGGCGCTGAGCGAGCTGGAGGCGACCTTCGCCCAGGTACAGGACGATTGCCCCGAGCTGGCAGCCTTTGCCGAGGAGCTGGCAGGCTGGCGCGACAATTTGCGCTTTGCCGACATTCGTGCCCGCACCCTGGACGCGCGCGCCATCTGCACCCGGGCCGAAGCGTTGGAGCGACGCATCGCCGGTCTGGGATTGCAGTGCGACGCCCTGAATGAGCTGGAATCCACCCTGAGCGCAACCCAGGGCGCCCAGTTCGACCGAGCGCGGGGGGCATTCGCCGCCAAGCGCACCCAATGCGCCAAACTGCAAGGCTACGCCAGGCGCCTGACCCAGGCCGGCTCCCACTGCGGACGCCTGAAGCAACTGCGGCGTGATCTGGAGCGCGAATCCGCGGGCTATCTGAAAAGCATCCATCAACGCCTGGCCAAGGCATTCAAACCCTGCGTGCCCAAGCCCAAACCAAACAAGCCAAACAAGGCAACGGGGGCGCGCGGTGCCGGCGCCTATGCCCTGCGCGGCGCCTGCAACGGCAGTCTGACGATCGCGCCGGCCAGCGGCTATCATCAGGACCGCGTGCGCCATATCGTGCGCATTGCGGCACCGGCCAACGCGCGCATCGCCAAGGTCGTCTCGGATAATCGCGGCTGCCGTAACTGCCGTCTGCACAAGCGTAATGCCACCACCTGGAGCGTCGGGCTCTATTACAATTGCAGCGGTCGCGGCGCGGTTCCCATCGCCTACAGCGCCTATGATCGCGGTGGCCGCCTGATATGCAGCGGCAAGGGCATCGCCCATTGCCTGGGCCGACGCTGACGGGGGGAAGAGCACCAAGACATGGATGATCCGCCGGTTCCCGCGTCGGATGCTTAGTCGGTGTCGGGATCGGTGTCGGGATCGGTGTCAAGGTCAACATTAGGGATTGGTATCGAGCTGGCTGCTTTGATCGATGAGCGGATTCGATTCCGATTCCGATCGCGATCCCGACACCGATTCGGCTTCCCCAGTGCGTTCGATGATGCAATCCAAGACCCGGAATCGGTTTGGCATCAAAACTCAGGATATTTCGACAGCCTAGGTACGGCCTTCGAAGAAGGTCAGGATTCACCGCAGAGACGCAGAGTGCGCAGAGGGGCCGTGGCGGATGCAGCCTTCTTCTCTGTGTTCTCTGCGTCTCTGCGGTGAATCGAAAGTCGCTCGGGGGAGGTGCCACGCTCGCGTGCAGTCCGCTGAGTCGCCCGCAAGCGGGCTCCTACGTCGTTAGTAGCGGTTCATGAATAACCTATACCACGCTATCCAGACATCGGCGGAGTGCAATCGGGGTCGGGGCCGCTATCGGAATCGAGAGAGAAAACGCCCTAGGCCATTCGGTCATGAGGAGCTCGACTTAGAGCGTGCGGCCATCGAGTCTGTCGGCTGGGCCTAGCGCTACTGCGAGCATGTGAAGCGACGAGCGCGGATCGACGCCGGTCGTTTGAAATCGCACGAGGCTCGGCGCTGGAGTGCGCTGCGATTCAGGATGTGCTTGCTGGTGTGCGATGCGTTGTCCGCAGACGACAACAGCAAGCAAAAGGTACTGCACGATCGTCGTGTGGCCATGCTCACGAAGCTCGGACAGCGTGGCTACGCGGTCAGCGAGGAGCTTGGCGGATAGCGGGTTGGTCAATTCGATGCCGATGCCGATGCCGATGCCGATGCCGATACCGATGCCGATAGCGGTATCGAATGAGTCGGCAGGCAACACCCAAGCCAAAAACCTGTTTAGCTTGTTTCTGCACCATCACTTATCCGTCGATGACTGCGCCAACTGTTGCTCCAACGCATCCAGCGAACTCAGCTGATCCAGACCGGCCTGTTGCCATTGTTGGCGCAGGATTGTCCGGGTCGGCTGGTCCGCGGACTGGAGGGTGCGGGCGAAATTGCGCATCGCCATGGCCAGAGAATGCGGATCATTGAACTTATGGAACAAGCCGATGGCCTTCAGGAACCAGGCGCCGGCGCCGGCGAAGTCCCGTTGCTCCTCGGCGATCCTCCCCAGTTGGTGGTAGCTGATCGCCGCCCCGTGCTGATTATCCATCGCCTCGGCATGCCCAGCCAGATCCTCGAACAACTGCCGGGCAGCCTCGAATTCACGCCGGTTCTTGGCAAAGGCGGCCAGGGATTGGGTCAGGGCCAAAATATAGGCATCCATCCCCAGCTGCACCGCCAATGCCAACGCCTGGTGAAAATTCGCACCAAGCAGGGCAAACGGACCGCGCTGTTCATGTAATTCCTTTGGGGCCAACTGATCGGCAAAACGCCCCATCCAATCGACAAAACCCCGCTGCTCGCTGCTATCCGCCGGATGCCGCTGCGCCAAAAAGCCGCTCAATGCCGAATGCATGGCGTAAATGCCATTGCTATGCCGATGCAGCAGGCCGCCGGCTTCCAACGCGTTGAAGCAGGCCTCCAGGGTGGCGCGCTCGATGGGATTGCCGGCGGATTCGGCGATCTGTGCCAGGAGATCCATGTGGACATAGCGCCGATGCAATCCAAGCAACGCCAACGCCGGGCCGAAGTCCGCCGGCAGGCTCTGCTCCAGCAGGCGCAATGCGGCAAAGATGCGCCTGGTGCTGGCGTCGCCGGGCATTCCGGCAAAGGCGGTCTCGAGTTCCGCCAACAAGGATTCCGCCGGGGTATCGGCCAGACGCAAGAACACCGCGCGCAGGGCCAGGGGATGGCCCGCGAGACGCTCCATCAATTTGTCGTAGCAGGGATCAGCGCGGTCGATGCGCAGGCCCAGATCGCGCACCAGGGCATTGCAATAGGCCCAGCATTCCTCGCCCTGCAGGCCGCTCAAGGGCAATCGGTAGGCATGCAGCGGGCCGAGCCAGGTCTCCGATGCGCGGCTGGTGATCAGGATTTTGCTTTTGCCTCCGCGCAAGGCCCCGAGCAGGGTCTCGAGCCGATGGCGGTCGGCGTCCGCCAGCAATGGCCTGACCTCCGTGCCCGCAATGCCGGCGGCGGACTCGAAATTGTCCCAGACCATCAGCAGCGGAGTTTGGCGCAGAGCCTGGATCAATGCCGGTAGTTTCTGCTCCAGACTGGCCGCGGTGGCCTGGTGACCGAACAGGCGCTCGACCAGGCGGTTGACCAGGTATTCGAAGTTATGCATGTCATCGAAGCCGAACCAGAACGCGCCGATGAACAGACTGCCGTCTTCGGTTTCGGGTTCGGTTTTTGGCGCCGCGGTCTCTGCGGCACGGCTCAGGCCGTTGGTCTGTTGCAACCAGTGCAAATAGCCGATCGCCAAGGTGGTCTTGCCGACCCCGGCCATGCCATGGATCAAGATTGCCGCCTGAGGTTGTCGCAACAGGGCGCGCTCTAATGCCTGGATGGCCCACTGCCGGCCGATCAGACCATGCTCGCCCAGGGGTGCCAGGTTCGGCGGCAGCAAATCCGGGTCCGCTGGGGCGGCCTGGGATTGCAGGTCCGCGACCGGCAAGCTCAGGGCTTCCTGCTGATAGAGCACCGGCACCAGCCAGTCCTGCAATGGATATTCGCCGCGCGGGCCATCCCGCTGCTCCTGTTCCAACATCGCCCGGCGCCCGGCACGCGTGGCCTCGGCGACATCCCCAAGGGTCAGCAGGCGCTGATAAAAGGCGGGCACGAATTGTTGCGCGGCGCTGACATACAGGTTGTAGCCCATGGCCACCACGGCGCGCAATCCGGCCTTGAGCAGGGCCGCGGCCACCGATGCAAACGGATCATCGGCGCGCGCGTCGATGCGCGCCGACTGGCAGGCGTTGAGCAGCATGATCGGGATGCGATGATCGGTCAATAACGGGATTAATTTCGCCGCGCCCACCGGCTGTTCGTCGCCATCCTCGGTCTCGAACATCAGGCGGCCTTCGACGCCGCAGAAATGATGTCCGGACTGATCGTAACCGGCCTCGCCATAACCACCATGGCCGTCGAAATGCAGCATATGGTAAAACCCCGGCCGGCGGCTCAGGTGCCGTTGCAATTGCCGGAAGCTGGGCGGGCGCAGCAAATCGATGCGCACCGGCAGGCGCTCGGTGTGCAATCGATCCAGCAAGGGCCGAGCCAACGCCTGATAGCCGACATCCCGGTCGCCGTAGGGGCGGGCGATGATCAACAGAATATTGATCCGATCCCTGGGCAGATTGTCCGGCAATGGCAGCGGATCATGCAATCGGCTCAACTGGCGCTCGATGCGACAGGTATGCGCCAGGGTGGTGCCATCCGGATCGGACAAGGCCTCCCAGGGCCAGCCGAGCACCCTTGGATCATCGCTGGCGATTTTCAAATGCAGCTGTTGCAGACCCTGCTGGCGGGCCTGGTCGTACCAGAGCAATGCCTGACCGGCAAACAACCGCGTAAAGCAGTCTTCGCCCCAGCGTTTCAGCGCCTGCTGAATGCGCTCGGCCGCATCGGTATGGGGCGGATAGGGATAGCCGAGGAATTCCTCCAGATACCAGGCCAGATCCTGCAACAAATGGCGATCCGGTCGGCCCGGCACCTGGATGGCATCGGGGGCAACCAGGGTGACCGGCGTGGAAGACTTGCCATCCATGCGGCTGATCTGGAATCTGTCCTGATCCAGATGGCGGACAATCAAAAACGACGACATAACGCACACTCCATGACGGCAAAGACCGGCTGACAGGACAACGAACTTCCAGATCCTGTTCCAGATGCTGTTCCAGATGCTACGAGTATGCCTGAAATCCCCGAACAGGCATATCGGCCTGCGCCGCGCCTTTGCCTGACTGATTGGCAAGCTCCGGGTTATTCACAAAACTGCATGATAACGAATCAAAAAGCTTCAACCAGTAGTAATAATAATCTCTGTGCACAACCAAATATTGCTTTATTTTATTAGATTATTCAAAAATTTATGAATTTTCCAGACTGTGAGTCCGAATGCCTTGGTTCTGTGGATAATCCGTGGATAAATGCACGGGATCGAATAACACACAGCTTATTCACAGTGCTTGGGGGCAATTGCCAACCTGCAATTTGCGCTCTTGCTGGTGCCAAGGCTTCTCTGCGGTGAATCCTCATGGTCTTCGAAGGCAGCACCCTCTGTCGGCAAGGCCCTGTGGCTTGCGTCCGACCTGCCAGGGTCGTTGGCCTATTCGCCCGCAAGCGGGCTCCTACGTCGGCTGCACCCGGCGGCCTGTAGGAGCCCGCTTGCGGGCGACGCGCTGGCGACAGGACTAAGGATCGACCATGAGCAAACCGTCCAAATGCCAGGGCCGGTTTGTGCGGATAGCTCAGGATTTGTTCGGCATTTGGAGCGTCACCAACGGCGCTGCCGCATACGGGTGGACGGTGGGTATGCTCGTCTGCCGCAGTTCTCCAAGTGCCTGGCGCATAACCGTGAAAGCGGACGATACCGCCAGCGCGGCCATGATGAAGGCCACGCTGAGATCCGGCCAGGCGCTGCCCGTGCCGAACACCCCCGCTGCCGCCAACAGCACCGCGATATTTCCGATGGCGTCGTTGCGACTGCATAGCCACACGGAACGTTGGTTGGCATCGCCTTCGCGGAAGGCGTAGAGCAGCAGGGCCACGCCCGCATTGGCCAATAGCGCCAGGAAGCCGATCAGGCCCATGGCCATCGGCTCCGGCGGGACGCCGTCAAGGGCGGCCCAGGATGCTTTGCCGATCACAAACAGCCCGAACAAGGCCATGGATAGGCCTTTGATCAAGGCCGCCCGGGCACGCCACAGCAGTCCCATGGAGAGCACGGCCAGCGATAGGCCGTAGTTGGCCGCATCGCCGGCGAAATCGACGGCATCCGCCAGCAGCGCCATGGAGCCGGCCTGTAGGCCACCGAGGATTTCCACTCCGAACATGACTGTGTTGACGATCAGCGCAATCCAAAGAACCTTGCGAAAGCCGGCGTTCACCGCTCCCGTGACCGAGCAGCCCGAACTGCAGCAACCAATACCCATCGCTTGTCTCCGAGTAGTTGAGTGTTCCACTATGACATACGCTATAGCGGCTGCAGGGTCAACAGGTCAAGCTGGTTGGCCAGCAATTCTTGGCGGATTCGGCTCGGACTCATGCTCTGCTGCGGAAGTCGCGAGAGCGTTTGCAGTCGTTGTCGTGGTCGTCATCGATAACCTGCGATGAGCGATTCCGCCGTACTAGCGGATTTTAGACATCGGACGATGCGCTCAGAACTCGGCCACGGCGCGTAATCCGAAAATCCAGCCCTCCGGGTTTTCCTGCAGCGGGTCGACTTGCTCCAGGCTGTCGTCCATGTACTGCACATCCGCGGTGATCGCGAAAGAGTCGTTCAGCGGTGCTCGGTAGTAGGCTTCGAAGACATTGCTGCGATTGACGTCGGTGTTGCCTCCTTCCAGATAGGCATAGCCGATGCCGATGTTGTCGTCGGGTCGCCGCCAGGCGTTGCCGGTGATATTGAAGCCGCCGGAGTAGAGGGCCCGGTAGTCGACCTCGGCGTCGGTATTCTGCCAGCCGAAGCGCAGGAACAGGCCGAAGGATTCGCCGATTGCCTGGTCGAAGGAGAGTCCCCAGGCGAGCAGCGCTTCGTTTTCGCCGGGCACCTGCGCCAATTTGGCCGTCGATGTCGTACAGATCCTGCTCGGCGTTCGGGTCGGAATCCGGCTCTTCGAAGCTGGAAGGCGCGGCAAATTCACTGCTCGTGCCGACCATGTTGGCTCGGTAATTGCCGGCACCGATGGCAAACGTCGGGTGCCAGCCGAGCTGAACGCCCCAGAAGTTATAGTTGTTGCCGTCGTCATTCTCGTTGATGTTCATGCCGACGGCATTGGCGGAGAATGATCCGCCAAACTCGGCTTCCAGCGCGATACCCGCATCGTAGGACGGCAGGTTGTAATTGCCGGAGTTGACAAAGGCCTCGTTCATGAACTGGGTGTATTCGTCGTTGGCGTATTCGTTGGCGTCGAGGTAGCTCGTGGAGTCCAGAATGCCGAAGGTGCCGGCGATGCTGCTGCCGTTCTGCAAGTCGAAGCGGTGTCTGTACCAGGCCTGCAATAGATAGTTTCGGGAACTGCCGTTGATGTCTTTGACGTCGTCCTCGAGGTCTGCCGCCCAGGGGGCGAGCTTCCACGGAGAGGTTTCGTTCAGACCGTTGTCACCGCCCAACCGAGCGCAATGAAGAACTGATCGCGATCGGTGGGCTGGTAGTCGAATTCGATCTGCACCGGCAGACCGCCGCGGCACTGGTTGTCGAACTTGTCGAGGTCGCTGTTGTACTGCAACGGGTCGGTGCTTTCCACCAAGCCGTAGTTCGCCGATGGCAGCAGGGCGGAGACGTTCTGGCATTGACCGCCGGCAGCGATGAGCCCGCCGATGGAGAATTGATCATTGACGTCGAAGGCCTGGGTCGCGTTGGCTCCGACGAGCAGCGCAATGGCGCTTGCTCGATGGGTGTTGTTCATGGTCATGATTTTCTCCGGGTCGACTTGCTAAACATGGCGGCTAAGACGGCGTTCGTATGCTTGAACAGTCTATCGGATAATATAACAAATGGGAATCATTCTCATTTAAAAACACAACAAGGGGTCTCGGCCAAATGATGCATCAGGGTGCTGCTTGCGTAGACTATTCAGCTATTCGACCAGAATGCAGTTTGATTTCCCCATATTCTTTAAGGTAGCGCCCAGCAAACATCTGCCCGGCAAACATCCCCCCAGCAAACATCCCCCCAGCAAACATCAGGTTTCTCACGCCCTGATGTCATGTCTTTTCGATCCCGATCCCGAGCAAGTCCTGCTGGGCGGGTTGCACCCTGAGGTATCTCAGGTTCATTTGTCGAGAAGACAGTGGCCAACAGCCTTTCTCCCGGGAAAGGCGCGGTGCCCGCGTACGCTCCGCTGGCATTATTGCTGGGTCGCCCGCAAGCGGGCTCCTACGCCGAACGGCTGCCACGACGCGTAAAGGCCCGCTTGCGGGCGAGGCGCCTTGGCCCCTCTGCGCACGCTGTGTCTCTACGGTGAATCCCTACATTTTTTCAAGGCAGCACTCGTTTATTAGAATATTACTTACTGATTAAATTAGAGATTATTGTTTCGAGCGGGGGCTGATACTGGACCTGCGGGTGGTGCTGATCATCGCTGCTTGGGGTTATCGCTCGAATACCATCGATCGATGTAATAGAATTGGCTCACCCCGCAAGCACTGATCATCATCGCATGGGCGCGCCTGCGCGGGGGCTGACATCAGACGCGTTCGTCAAACTCAGGAGCGATCTCGTGGGCTCAACCAAACTCTTTGCTGTGGTCTCGATGCTGCTTGGGGTGGCGGCGATTGCGTTGCCTTATTTCTTCGGTACACTGGCAGTGTTGGTGCTCGGTGGCGTGATGCTGGCCAGCGGCATTGCCTCTTTGCTTTTTGTCATCGATGTGCGCAAACAAGGCTTACCGGTCAGCGTCTTCGGTCCCTGGGCACAAATCATCGCCGGCGTTGTGGTGCTGTTCTGGCCGCAACTTGCCCTCTGGCTGGTGGCCCTGCTGCTGGGCGGAGGGCTCATTCTGAGCGGCATCATTGGATTGGCCGCATTGCGCGACGCCGGGGTCGTCAACCCGCCATTGCTGCGCAAGCTCGGGTTGTGGGCAAGCATCCTGCTCGGCGTTCTGCTAATTGCGATGGGTGCCCTCGGTTCCGCGATGTTGCTCGGGTTGGTTCTGGGAGTTGCATTGATCTCTGGCGGGATTCAGCAATGGCGTGAAGCAGAATTATTGTCCTGAATGCATGCATGCAAGGCTGTGCAAGTAGTGCGGGAATTGGCGCTGCACAAGATTTCCACCACAGGGTACACAGAGATAATGACTCTCATTCTTGCAAAGACTTGAAATCTCCGTGCTTTCCATGGTGAATCGCTCTTCGCCTCGGATCGCATCTGGTTTCGCAGTCGCATGCCGTCCGGCACGGCTTTGGGCCGTGCCGGGCAAAGCATTGCGGATGCATGCCCAGGTACCACATCGCGGCTGCTGCTCGTCCCTTGCTGCCTGGACCCAGAGGCCCTCTCAAGCGCAAATCACCCGATTTCGGCCTGCATCCTTGGCCTGATACAGGGCAGCATCCGCGCGGTTGATTAGGCTGTCGCCATTTTCGTTGTTCCGACGCTCGACGACGCCGAAGCTGCAGGTAACCTGGCCGATCTCGGGCAGGTCCGTGGCGGCGATCTGCTCGCGCAGGCGCTCCGCAATCAGGCGTGCGGTTTCCAGGTCCGTATCCGGCAACAGGGCAACGAATTCTTCGCCGCCCCAGCGGCTGATCAGGTCATAATCCCGCATGGCCAGGCGTGCGGTTTCGGCCAGTTTGACCAGCGCCCGGTCGCCGGCTTGATGGCCGAACCGATCGTTGATCTTCTTGAAGTGGTCGATGTCGAACATGATCAGGGCCAAATTCTGATTCAGACGCGTGGCTTTTTTCAGTTCGCGTGAAAAACTCTCCTGGAACCAACCCCGGTTCGCCAGCCGGGTCAGCGGATCGGTATGCGCCTGATCCCGCAGTTGGAGCATCAGCACGCCAAGCCGCACCGCGTATACCTCCTGCGCATTCAACAGGATGTAAAAACCGATCGCAAGCAAGCTCATGACCAGGGTCACCCCGATGCTGAACAGGCGATAGATACGAGCTTCCTTGAGAGGCAGGAACAAGGCCACCGACCAACCCTCGATGGACAGTGGCTCGTCGATATAGATCGTATTCTGGTTCCGCCAGCGCAGCACCTGGCCGGGTTCGGGCTTGGCCTCGATCAGCGGCGGGAAGGGGCCAGGGCCAAATTGGCGCGATTCGATCAGCGTTCGAGTTTGTTGTTCCCCAAGAGGCCATAGACTGTGAAGATCTGCGTGCTGATCGCAGGCATCCAGCACCAGGCCGACGGGACTCAGCAGCAGGCAGTCATTGACCTCCAGTGCAGCGCTTGCCAAGGATGGCAGAACGGACTTGAGCACCACCACCAGAACGACTTTTCCGTGGGCATCCTGTACCGGTGCGCTGCTGTATTGTCCCAGGATGTTCGAGGTGACGCCAAGCGCCAGATAGGTCCTGTCATGGCCATTGACGGCCGACTGAAAATAGGGTCGGAAAGCATAGTTCGCGGTAACAATACTTTCCGGCGAATTGCGGTTGGAGGATGCGATCGCGGTTCCGGACCGATCCAGAATATAGGCAATCTGGAGCTGGAAGGCGATGACGATTTGGTCAAGCACCTGGTTGGCTGATTGCAAGGTTGCTTCGCTTGGGTTCACGGCTAGGTTTCGAATGGCGCTGTTGACCGCCAGAAAATGAGCCGCCTGGTTGATGCGCTCGGTATCCTTGTCGACGATCCTGGCCAGCGCCCGCGCCTGTCGGTTTCCGCGCTTGGCGATATCGTCATGGGTTTGCCGGGACAGGCCCTCGGTCAAGGCCCAGCCGCCGGGGATCAGAATCAACATCACAGCGACCAAACCCAGGGCGTAGTGGAACGGGATCTGCTCGGTCTTGGTCCCAGGCACCTCGGAGCCAATCCACAGGACAACCGCCATCGCTGATGCGACGAGTGCACGGCATACCTGCACCGGGATGCCGGTGATCTCCAGGAAGCGCGGATAATCCATCAGCTGCGATAAAAACAGGTCGGAAGGCGGCACAACCGCGCCGGCCAACAGCGCATACAGCGCCATCATGGCGGCAAGGGCCAGCAGCCAGGGCCGGGCGCCCGCTCGGCTCGACCTGCGGGCACGATAGATCAGCATGGCGGCCAGCAGACCACCCGGCAGACCCAGCAGGTAGCGGGCAGCCACGTCGAACCACAACAGACCGCCCCAAGCGCCGGCAGAAGCCACCAATGACAGCAACAGCGCTGCCAGGGTAAAGCCCAGCGAAGACCGCTTATTCAGTTGGTGGAAACCGCTGAGGGCGAATTGCAACAGAAACGCAAACGAGGCAATCATGGCGATCGTCTTGATTGCCAGCAGGTTTTGATTTCGCTCGAAACTCAGCAATATCAGATCAAGCCATTCCGACGCACCATGGACGAAGGCAAAGCTGGCAAGCCAGCCCCAGGGAAGCCGCGGAAATGCCACGGATCGCACCGTTAGACAGGCGGCACCGAGCAATAAAAAGGCCAATCCGTAGAGGAAGAATACGTAGTCCATCTGGCTGAGGAAGAAATCCCGCATGCTTACACCCAAAATTATTCAGTGAATGCGCAATGTCCTTGATCTTTGCGCTTCTTGCCCATGCAGGAGATTGCAGGCCTGGATTTGACCCGGAGCATCGCTGCGTCTATAGTTTTTCAGGTAAATAATTTCTCGGAATGAGCGGATAGAGGCTCAAGCGACGCCGGCGTTGGTGCGTCATTTCTTCATCACGCGGATCACTTGGGTGGCATCGTCGAGATAGGTACGGAAGACCCCCAGAACCGAGGCACGCAGTTCCTCGAAGGTTTCGAAGTACTTCAGATGAGTCGCCTCTTTCTTGGTGTTTCGCCAGAGCTTTTCGATCGGATTGTACTCGGGCGAGAATGCCGGCAGGGGTTCAACCGATAAGCGCTGAGCGTGATCGGCTTTGAATTGGTTGACCTCGCCACTGCGGTGGTAGGGGGCGCTATCCTCGATCAAGATGATCGGCGTGTCGAAGCGCGCCAAGCGTTGTTTGAGAAATTCCACGTAGCCGGCGCTATTGAAACGACCGCTGCCTTCAGCCGCCGTGTGCAACTGGTCTTGATAGCGGGCGCGGCAGGCGGCGCCGAGCACCTCGTCCAAGGCCTGATAAAAGCGCTCTTGCGTCGGATAGCTTAGGCCCTTCAAAGGGGCTAATTGCGCGACGACCTCGGTCGGCACCCCGTCGGCTTTGAGCTGCTTGAGGGCTTTCGGCTTTAGGCTATAGGCCAGTGCCTCGCGGTACTCAAACGCCCCATCGAAGAAACTGATCGCCCCGAACAGCTTCAATCCCTTGCGTATCCCCCGGGTCTTGACCACTGGCTGTTGGCCGCGCACCGCCCACGTACGGCTCAACGAGCCCCACATCGCAAACGACACCTCGTCGGTGAACAGGATCACCGCACCCGTGGCTTTGGCCTGCTGCACAATGCGCGGCCACGTCTGTTCCACCCACTGCCGACGCGCCTGCTTGTATTCCTCCTCGTCGCTGCGGTCGCTGATAAAACGTGCCTTCTGATAACTCAGCCCCAGCTTCTTGAGCAACCTGCTCAGGTAGCGTGGGTTGTCGCTCACCCCGAAGCGTCGCCAGATCAGCTCCGCAATCATCGCCGTGTTCCATACCCCGCAGCTGAATCCATTCGCCTGCGGTCCTTTCTCCACCCAGTCGCGCACCTGCCGCTTCTGCTCCGGCGTCAGTTTCGACTTGCGTCCCCGCCCCTGATAGTGTTGACCTCGCAACCACGCCAGCCCTTGCACCATAAACCGTTTCAGCCAGTTCTCCAGCGTCTTCACACTGACTCCCAACAGCTTCCCAATCTCCGGCCATGGTCTGCCTTCGGCAATCCACACCAGCCCTTGGACCAGCTTGTACAGCCGCAGATTATTCAGCGCGTGCGCTCGAACCAGCTCCTTTTCCAGTTCCTCCATGATCGCTTTTGAACAGCTCACTGATACCATGCGTTACCCCCTGTTGATTTGGGCGTGTTTGTATGAGGTGTGGTGACCCTCAACTTTACCAAACAGCTGGGGATTTTTGATGTGCCACTGGAAATTAATTTTCTGAAAATCTATATGCCATCCTACGACATATTGCACTCAATATTATCAGGAAAGATACGACCTCAAAGCAATACCTTCGCCAAAAATTAGCGCCAAAAATTAGGTGGGCGACAGCCCGAGGTGATAGGTTATCCAGTTACTAATCCGAAGACCTATTCCCTCAGGAGGCTATCGCCCATGCCCGACATTATGCTGATCTTGAGCTGCTTAAGCCAGAGCGTAGATAAGACGAGCCTTGGCCGTTTGGGTTGCGTTGTGGAAGGGCTGTTGGCGATGACGGGGCGGGTAACGATGCGGGGGCTATCGCGCTGGACCGAGCGCGGGGGAAGCGATCGGACGCTGCAGCGGTTGTTCAACACCACGCTCAGTTGGGGCCAAGTGCATTGGCTGGTGATTCGCCAGCACCTGCTGGGCGACGAAACGCACTGGTTGCTGGCGGGCGATGAAGTGGTGGTGAGCAAATCGGGCAAGAAGACCCACGGTCTGGATCGTTTTTTCTCCTCGGTGGTTGGCAAGACGATCCCGGGGTTGTGTTTTCTGAGCCTGTCGTTGATTAGCGTGCAACGGCGCTGTTCGTACCCATTGCGCCTGGA
The DNA here is from genome assembly GCA_016745215.1 of Thiohalocapsa sp. PB-PSB1. Lineage (GTDB taxonomy): Bacteria > Pseudomonadota > Gammaproteobacteria > Chromatiales > Chromatiaceae > Thiohalocapsa. Next base: position 5,592,889 of record CP050890.1, on the reverse strand, counting down.
GCCGATTCTCAAAGAGACGGCCGCGAGCTGCCCGAAAGCGTCCAAAGCGGGTCGGGGTAAGGACCGAGGGCGGCCGAAAGGTAGCCGCAATGGCAATCGCCGGGAGGTGAGTCTGTCGCCCTATTTGCAGTTCGTTCAAGACCTTCTGCGCCAGGTGCTGGCACTGGTGTGCCAGACGCTGACGGTGCGTTATTTCGTCTTCGACGGGGCCTTCGGCCATAATCAAGCGCTGCAAATGGTCTGTCGCACGGGCTTAGAGTTGATCAGCAAATTGCGCCACAACAGCGCGCTGTATCTGCCCTATGACGGCCCCTACGCCGGGCGCGGCCCGCGGCGCAAGTACGGCAGCAAGCTCGATTATCAACACTTGCCGCCGTGCTTTCTCAAAGCCACTTCCGTGGAAGGACAGGTTCATACGGCCATCTACCAACTGCCCGTTTGGCACAAAAAATTCCCCGACCGGCTCAATGTCGTGATCCTCGTCAAGACCAACCAACGCACCGGTGCCCAGGCCCATGTCATCCTTTTCAGTAGTGATCTTGAGTTAGGCTACGAAGCGCTCATCGATTACTATCGCTTGCGCTTCCAAATCGAGTTCAACTTCCGAGACGCCAAACAGTACTGGGGCTTGGAAGACTTCATGGTGATCAAGCCAACGCCGGTCTACAACAGTGCCAACCTGGCGATGCTGATGATCAACCTGTCCCAGATCCTGATGCGACCGGTGCGCGAGCACTGTCCGAGCTTTAGCGTCAATGACCTCAAAGCCCACTTCCGCGGCCGGAAATACGTCCTGGAGGTGTTAAAAATGCTTCCGGAAATGCCCGAAGCAAATAGTATTGACCAAGCCCTTGAGCAGGCTGCAAATCTGGGGCGGATTAATCAAGAACTTAGTGCAGCATGAGATCGGGTCATTTGGCGAAGGTATTGCTCAAAGAAAAGCATTAAATTAAAGCGACTCCGTGCCGGCTGGGATACAGATTATCTTGAGCAGTTACTAGGTGTCCTACAAGCGGCCTAAAATGGGAAATTTAGATGCGTTTGCCCTGTCGCGGCGACCCCCTTTCGACCGCATCCTCTGTTTTATGGTGCTGCTCTGCAATGATGCCGAAGGGGCCGATGCATTGCTGCGTATGCTGTTTGCATCAGCGGCCCCCGGCGCGTTGCTGGGCCTCGCCAACACCGATACTACAACCCTGGGTCGGCAGTTTCCGGACTTTCATTCGACGCCGCCGGCACATCCGAACCGCGGTGCTGCCTATCTGAGCTATATCCCGACCAGCGCGGGTGTCATGCAGGTTACCGACCATTATTTCAGCCCCGATCATCTGCGCCAGATGCTCGCTGATGCCGGTTTCGAACTGCGTGCCGAAGAGCGGGTGGCCGAACCCTTTATCTTGCACATTGCGGCACCGTCGCAGTATTAATCCTGTAAAGCAAGTCTGTGCACTCGCTGCGCACTCTTCTGCATCAAGCACGCACTTGCTGTAGAAGATGGCCAACTGGTGCAAGTCCAGCCCTGGTTCTTTGGAGCGGGGTCAGTAGCTGCTTGAGCTGCTCCGGCGAACATCCAGCGTTGCGCAATGAAATCCACCGATGAAGGGGTAATAGTCCTCAAACGCGCAGGGGATGGGTTTGAAGCCCCACTCCTTCAGTGCCCGGATCAGGGGCTCCTGGCGTTCTTCGACAATGATGCGTCCTTCCCCCAGTACCAGGGTATTGATGCTGATCCAGTCGCTCATCAGGCGTGGCCGGGTTTTGTAGGGCACGGGCTCGGGCGCGATCATCAAGTCCCAGTCGCGAAAGATCTCGGGCAATTTACTGACATCGGTAAATTCGGCATTCACCAGCAGCTTACCGGAATCCAGCAATGCCAAGGTGGTATCGATATGTGCCGGCTTGGGGTCCAGGCTTTCGATCAGATGCACCCGGTAGTCGGGTCCCAGGTGTCGCCTGAGCCAATCGACGCCGGCCTGATTGGTGACATGGCTTAGCTGGCCGATGATATTGCGACCGCAACGCACAAAGTCCGCTGCGTCGAACACGGGTTCCAGGTTGGTCAGCACATAGGGTGTTGGAGAGTCTTCGGCGGCAAAGTTCGGGTTGTAGAGTGAATCGCTCAGTTGTGGCCTGGGCGCAGCGACAAAGCGGGCACCCTGGCGCGAGTACTCGTCGAACAATTTGCGATACGACAGGTTCTCGAAATGGCGCGACCGCGAGCACATGGGAACCTCAATGATCTCGTTGCCGATGACCAGAAAGGCATCGCGCGGATTGGCCGCGCAAAAGCCGCCGGTAGTTTCCCAATGCGGGGTCGCAAAGGGTCGGCTATGATCCAGCTCTTCCAGGCGCCGTACCCTGACGCCTTCCGCCTCAAGAATACCGATCAAGCGCTCCATCGCCCGCTCGGCCGCTTCGATATAGTCTGTAGGGTAGGGCTGGTTCAGTGGTAAGTAGCGCTCAATTGCCGCGATCTCCTCGCGGCTGTAGATAAACTGATAGAAGGGGTCCCAAAACGAGAAGAAGGCGTTCTTGGGTGTTCCAACGACAACCTCGTCAAGTACATCCCACTCATTGTGGACGTTGACTGGCGAGGTGCAGGCGTGGGGATCCGGCATGTGAGTCTCCTCTATCAAAGCTGGCGGGAAGACGTCGCCCGCGGATGGATGATGCTGCTGGAAAGCCAGGACATGGCGTCAAGCCGCGGCTAATCGATCCAGCTGTTTTCGGTCGATTTTGCCACTCAATGTCAAGGGCATCCGCGCGACCAGGCGCAGCCTGCGCGGAATCATGTGCGCAGGCAATCGGGCACGCATCTCGGCCTCGATGGATGCAAGCGCCCGTTGTCCTGCTTCCAGGGTCTCCTCGGCGCCGTCCAGCTCGACATAGGCGACAAGAAAACGGTCGCCGTGGGTGTCGCCGCGCACCATGACCGCGCAGTGTTTGATCGGGGCAATTTCGTGCAACACCGATTCCAGCTCGGACAATTCAACCGGAAAGCCATGGATCTTGACTAAATCGTCATTGCGGCCGCGGTATTCGATCGTGCCGTCCTCGAGTATGCGACCGCGATCGCCGGTGCGAAACAGCCGCGCACCGGGATGTGACGCGAAGGGGTCGGCGATAAAGCGATCGCGGCCGTCCCGAGGCGGATGCAGATAACCCCTTGCCACCGCGGCACCGCCGATATAAAGCTCACCGATCGCGCCGGGTGCGACCGGCTGCTGGCGATCGTCCAGTATATGCACCTGACAATGCGGCAATGGCTTGCCGATCGGGATCATCGGCCCGCCCAGGATCTCCTTGAGCACCAGGGTCTCGGAAAAGGCGTCGGCCAACGACAGACCGGTGGCGCGTTGGTTGTCGTCCGGACCCGGGTGATCGCCAGTAATCTCCCGTGCGATCGCCAGTTGGTCTTCCAAGACCTGATGAATATCCGATTGTGTCGTCAACGGATTGGCCAGCACAACCCGAAACACCACAATCGGGTTGTCCGCGCCATAGCGGGTATTGCTCAATGTGGTCTTGGAGACGAAGCTCGATCCGCGCTCGAACTGCGTCTCCTGGATGCGTCGATTCAACGCATTGATGGCCTGGTTGTCGGAGGCATCCAGCGCTCCATCCTTGAGCTTCCCGCGGTAGGCGGCGGGGATGTAACGGTAGTTGACAATGTTGAGCGGTGGGTCGAACAGCAGCTCGAAGCAATCCAATGCGGCGACGATGTCGGCGAAGAAGCGCGCCTTGTCCATGCTGGCATTGAACAGGGCCTCGTAGCCCTTGCGCCCAATTACCTGGAGCGCGGCATGCACCAACAATGCCATGGCCGAACGCGAGCCCTCGATGCTGAAGCGTCCTACATCATAGGAATCCGGCGTGGCTTGATAGGCCGCCGTGGTGGCGCCGTAGCCCAGGGCGTGTGGATCGCGGAACAGGCAGACACTGATTCCCTGGGGCAGATAAAGCTGCTTATGGGCACAGAAGGTTACCGACTGGGCGCGTTCGATACCGTCGAAGCGTCCGCGATGCTGGGCCGAAAACAGGCCACTGCCGCCCCAGGCTGCATCGACGTGGAAGTCGATGCCATTGGCCTCGGCGATAGCGGCCATCTGTGCCAGGGGATCGATATGGCCGGTTTCGGTGGCCCCGGCGATGCCGACGATGGCGAACACCAGCAGGCCCTCCTGCCGACACCAGGAGAGTTTGCGGCGCAGATCCTCGGTGTCGAGGGCACCGTCGGCTGCCGATTCCACATGCAGCAGATTGCGCATGCCGAGGCCGAGCACGGAGGCGGCCTTTTTCATCGAATAGTGCATCAGCCGCGAGCCGAGCACTACCAGGTCGCGGTAGCCGCTGGCCTGCAGGGTGGTGTAGATGCTCTGGTGCGACCAGTCGGCATCGCCGGCGAGCTTTGCCAGGGCGCGGTTGCGCGCGATCATCAGGGCGGTGATGTTGGAGAGGGTTCCGCCGCTGGTCACCAGGCCCAGGTTCGCGTTTTTCTGCTGGACATAGGTTGCGTAATGGTCGTCGGTGAAATTATAAAAGCAGCGATGCAGCATCGCCAGCGCCTCGCGTTCCATGAAGATCGCCGACTTGGCGGTCTCGATTTTGACCAGGTTCTGATTCAACTCCGAAATCAGCTTGCTCAGATCATGCACGAAATCCGGCAATGCAGAGGTCATATGGCCGATATAGCGCGGCGATGCGGTATCGATGGAGTAGGGCAGGACCCGCTCGTGCAGCCAGTCCAGATAATTGGACAGGGGCCTTGGACAATCCGCCATACGCGTGCCCTGAAAGCGTGTCGCCAATGCGTCCACGGGCACGTTCGCAGCCGTGATATCGCCCGCAACCGCGAGCCCGTCATCGCCCGTTGTGGCAGCTAATGTGCCGATGCTGGCGGACCGGGAGAAATAAGCGAAAACGCGGTCGACATCCGAGCGCCGCACCTCGTACCAGGTCGCATCCGCGCTGGTCTCGGTCGCCCCGTAGACGTTGATCAGCCGGGTATGCTTGACGCGCTGATGAAAGAGCCCGGCCAGTGCGGTGGATAGGGCTTCGCCGCTGCAGAAGACATAGCGCAGGTGCGGCAGATGGAACAGGGTGTCCTTGCGCACGCAGAGCATCGAGCGCAACAGCGATGGGGCGACGACAACCCGGCTGATGTGCTTGCGCGCCAGGGCCGTGACCAGCTCAGCGGGGTCGTTGGCCTGGCGGCCGGGCAGGATCACCAATCGGATGCCGGCGAGCAGTGGCGCGAAGAGCTCGGCGACGTGATCGACAAAGCTGATGGATACACGCTGACAGCTGATCTCCTGGGCTTCAAAGGGGAATTGGTCCCAGGCGAATCGGAGCCGATTGACAATACCCCGGCAGATCCCCTGTACGGCCTTCGGATGACCGGTCAGACCGGTGGTATAGATGACATAGGCCAGTGTTTCGGCATCGACCTCGATGCCTGGATTGTGCGGCGGCTGGCGCTCGATCACAGGCCAATCCGCATCCAGGTCGATCAGTTTCGCGCCTCGATGGCCGATGTCGAACCTTGGAGCCCCTCTGGTGATCAATACCCTCGGCTGGCAGTCATCGAGGATTGCATCGATCCGCTGCGCGGGCAGGCTGGTGTCCAGCGGCACATAGGCGCCCCCCGCCTTGGCGATGGCCAACAAGGTGATGATCAGCTCGACGGAGCGCTCCAGGTAAACGGCGCCGAGCTGCTCTGGTCCGATGCCATGCTGCGCGAGAAAGTGCGCAAGCCGATTGGCCTTGGCATTCAGCTCCCGGTAGCTGATATCGTACAGACCGCAGGACACGGCGATCCGCTCGGGGCTCCGCGCGGCCTGTGCCTCGAACAGAGCTGCCGGTGAGTTGAAATCAAGGGACATGGTTGCCTATGGAAAATGGGGATTGAGCTGGGGTGGTCCGGAATCTGGACGATTGGGAGCAAGACATCCGAGGCCGCGATTGCAGTTTCAGTCTTCTCTCCCAAGGTCTTAATATTTGCACACGCGAGCGGGCTTGGCAATGCAATCCGTAAGCTGTGCCAGATAAATTCTTGGCATTCCCTAGAGTTCTGCCCAGCGTCCTGTGCCAACCCTGGTCATATGGATTATGCCTCTGCTATCCAAATCCGTTATCGCCATGATCCAAGCTCTAAATCACAGCAAAGATGCACAGAGTGCGCAGAGAGCCAGGTGCATGCTATCCATATCTCTGGAAAGTCACGGGCAAGTCGTTTTGTTATCCAATGGCGCTTCTGGATTTGCAAATGCGAACAGAAAGCTTGGCAGACCCAACACATCCGCGTATCGTGCGCTTTCATGCGCGATAAGAGTATAAGGCGCATGGAGCGTGCGCCCTGTTTGTCCGCGAGCCTTGCTACGGAATACAAGCGTCAAGGCGCACCGCCGATCTCCAACATTCTTTATCCGACCGGGTAGACGCCCGTACACCTGACAACGAGAGGAATCCCCGTCGATCTTGCAAGTGTCATCGATGCCCACAATCAAGACTTTATTGGTGATGCCAAGGCCCAGCTTGCGGACTTATCGCCCTACTCAACCGAGGCGCTGGAATGGCTGATGATGGAGCACTATAGATTTTCAGAAAATTAGTTTCCAGCGGCACATCGAAAACCGCCAGCTGTTTGGTAGAGTCGAGGGTTACCACACCTCTACAAACACGCCCAAATCAACAGGGGCAACCCGTTCAAGGTCAGAAATTATCCACACAATCAGCAGATAATATGCGTGGCGGTTGACCGCATCGTAACGCATCGAATTTCAGTGGAGAAACGGAGCGGACTGGACATAGACCCGCCGAACCGAGATCATCGACCCCATTTATCGTATTCTTGGGGTAGAGGTAATGATGTTCAGCCAGATCTTCCAGCGGTTCATGGAACAAAGGCCCGTGCCGGTGATGGTTCAGGCCCTATTGGAACGGGTACTCAGCCCCAGCAAGCTCGATGCCTGGTTTGTGCGCACGGCGGTGGATCAATAGACCCGGGAGTTGTTGTTCTCAACGATTTTCAATTTGATGAGCGCAGTGGTCTTCAAAACCCACCCATCCATAAACGCCGCCTACAAAGAGCAAGGCGAGTCGATCGGGGTTTCGATCACCTCGGTGTACAACAAACTCAACGGCCTGGAAAGTACGACCTCGGCGGCGTTGGTTCGAGACACGGCGCGGGAACAGGCCGCGATCGTCGAACAGATGGGCGGACAGTGCGCACCTTGGCTGCCCGGCTATCGGATCAAAGTCCTCGACGGCAACTGCATCGAGGCCACGGAGCATCGCTTGGAGGTGCTCAGAGAGACCAAGGCCGGAGCCTTGCCGGGAAAATCGCTGGTCGTTTACGATCCGTTGTTGGAGATGGCCACGGATGTGTTTCCTTGCGAACACGGTCACGCCCAAGCGCACTCGCTGTTCGCAGATGTGTTGCCGACGGTGCGGGAACATGACGTCTGGATCATGGATCGCAACTTCTGCGTGCGCAGCTTTCTGCTCGGGATTGCCGACCGGAAAGGTTATTTCGTTTGTCGCGAACATAAGGGACTGGCCTTTAGCGTGCAGAGTCCGTGGCGAAAGATCGGCAGTACCGAGTCCGGAAAGGTCTACGAGCAGCGCATCGAGCTCGTCGACGACGAGGGCGAAGTCCAGCGCTATCGTCGCATCAAAGTCTGCCTGAAACAGGCTACGCGCGACGGGGAAACCGAACGCTTGCTGCTGACGAATCTGCCGAAATCGGCGGCCGATGCCAAGCTCGTCGCCGACATGTACCGCAAGCGCTGGCGTATCGAAACCATGTTCCAAGAGCTCGAGGCGCATCTGCATTCCGAGATCAATACGCTGGGCTACCCGAAAGCCGCACTGTTCGGTTTTTGCGTTGCGCTGGTCGCCTACAACGCATTGGCCGTGGTCAAAGCCGCGTTACGCACGATACACGGTGAAGAAACCATCGCCAACGACCTTTCCGGCTACTATTTAGCCGGGAATATCGCTCGAACCTATGACGGCATGACGGTTGCCATTCCGGAACAGGAATGGACCGTCTTTCGAACCATGTCGCTCGCCGAATTCGCGCAGATGTACTTGCAATTGGCCTCCAACGTCAATCTGGCAAAGTTCAAAAAGAGCCGTCGGGGACCGAAAAAACCACCGCCGAAGCGAAATCGATAGTCCAACCACCCTCAGGTTTCGACAGCGAAATTGCTCAAGGGGAAGACACCGCGTGAGTAGTCACCTTGAAAGGGTTGATCAACAGGGGTTAACTCATGGTATCACTGAGCTGTTCAAAAGCGATCATGGTGCCTGTGGAAAATGGGGATTGAGCTGGGGTGGTCCGGAATCTGGACGATTAATATCGGAATAATTGGGATCGGGACGTTTGGGAGCAAGACGTCCGCGGCCACAATAATCGTAGTTTTAGTCTACTTCTCCCGAAATTCTAATGTTCGCACGCGCAATCAGGTTCGGCAATGCAATCCCTAGGCCGTTCCAGATAAACTCTTGGCATTCTCAGAGTACTATCCAGAGCCTTCTACCCAGAGCCCTGTGCCACCACGGCCATATGGGCTAAACTTCCGGCATCGCGTTCTCGTATGCTGATCGTTTGCGAAACAGAAGCAAGCCTCCGACAGATACAAGCCCCCAGCAGATACAAGACCAAGCAGCTCAGAGTACCCATGTCTATCCCGATCTCAGCACTCGCGCTCGCCCCCGCCGGCCTCATTGTCATCACACCCGCTCTGAGGATCAAGCGCAGGCAAGGTATACGCCGGCTCAAGCAGGCGGCGATTGCCGCCGATCCTGGTCCAGGGCGCGCGCGCTCCGAGGCTGGGCAGAATAAACCCGGCGCCTGGGAATTGCAGCTACACAGGATGATTCGAGTCCATATCGATCCGCTGCTCGGCCAGACCCGGCAGCGTCAATTGCGCGAGCTGGCCGGACAGTCCGACCAACTGGAGATCGGGGATGAAGAGCGGGCGAAAAACCTGCGATTGGCCTACTCGACGCTGTTGCTGGCTGTCAGCATCGTTTCCCTGCCCCTGGCGTTTTGGCCGCGCGCGTTGGTATGCCTGCCAATGGCTGCTTATCTGGTCCGCGGAGAATTCGTGCTCGCGTTTCGCACCCTGCTACAGCAGCGGCGGCTCTCGCTTGCGCTACTCAATGCCTTCTATCAAACAGTCCTGTGGCTCGGCGGTTACTATGTGCTGGGCGCGGGCCTGTTTGTATTGAATACGCTTGGCGGCAAGATCTCGTCCATCGCAGAAGATCGCTCGCAGAAGGGACTTGCCGACGCCTTCGGCCAGCACCCGCAGACGGTCTGGGTCGCGGTCGATGGTGCCGAGTTGGAAATTGCGTTCGAGCATCTGAAGATCGGCGACACCGTGGTCGTGCATGCCGGCGAGATGATCCCGATCGATGGCAAGATCATCCAGGGCAATGCCAGCGTCGATCAACACCGACTGACCGGCGAGGCGCAGCCGGCCGACAAGGGCATCGGCGATCAGGTGCTGGCATCCACGTTGGTTCTGGCAGGCTTGCTGCATATCCATGCCGATCGGACCGGTGCCGAGACCGTGGCGGCCAAGATCGGCGAGTTACTGAACAACACCGCCAGCTATCAGCTTGCGGTCACCACCAGGGCCGAACAGTTTGCCGACAGTTCAGTGCTGCCGACCTTTCTGGTCGCTGGCTTTGCCGGTCTGACCGTCGGCTATCAAGCCATGGTCGCCATTGCCAGCACCATGCTCGGGATCAGTCTGCGGATCAGCGGTCCGATCGCGTTGCTCAACTATCTGAACCGTGCCGCCCGCGCCGGTATTTTAATCAAGGACGGGCGCTCGCTGGAGCTGTTGAACTCGATCGACACGGTCGTGTTCGACAAATCCGGCACCCTGACGCTGGACGAGCAGCAGGTGGTCGGCATCGATGCCTTCGGCAACCGCGGCGAGGATGACCTGTTGACCTTGGCCGCCGCGGTCGAGCAGCGCCAGTCCCATCCGGTGGCGCGCGCGATTCTCGCCCATGCGGCGTCGCGAGAACTGTGGTTGCCATCCATTTCCGAGCCCCAGTGCGAACTCGGCTTCGGCATTCAGGCCCGAGTCCAGGGCGAATTGGTGCAACTGGGTAGCGAGCGGTTTATGCTCCAAAGCGGCGTTGCGCTGCCGCCGGAGGCACTGGCCCGGCAACGCGAGGCGCGCGACCAGGGGCGTGCCATGGTTATGCTTGCCGTGGATGGTCGACTGGCCGGCGCAATCGAGCTGGAGGCCAGATTGCGCCCGGAAGCAGCTGAGGTATTGGCCGCATTGCGCCGTCGTGGTCTGAAGCCCTACATCATCTCGGGGGACCAGGAGGCGCCCACCCGTCGGCTGGCACAGACCCTGGAGGTTGCCGATTATCATGCCGATACATTGCCCGCCGACAAAGCTGCACTGATCGAGCAGCTGCAGCATCAGGGTCGCTCGGTCTGCTTTGTCGGCGACGGCATCAACGATTCCATTGCCTTAAAGAAGGCAAATGTGTCTGTTTCGTTGACCGGCGCGACCCGGATTGCGACCGATACGGCACAAATCGTCTTGATCGACGGCACCCTGCGCCAGCTTCCCGCCCTGTTCGAACTGGCCGAGGGCCTGGAGCGCAACTTCGCGCGTGGCCTGTCGATTGCGACATTGCCGGTGTTTGCCATCTGGGGTGGCGTGCTATTCTTGCATCTCGGAGTGCTCGGCGCAGCGGTGCTGTTCGAGCTGAGTCTTTGGGCCGGCATCGGCAACGCCCTGCGTCCTGTTACATTAGCACCTAACAAGACTGGAAACCAGGATGGCATTGCCGCCGCAATGCCGTTGCAAAGCGAGGGGCGCAGGCGCCGGTTCAAGCAACTCGAACGCGTTGCCGCGGACAAGGGTAGCAGACTGGCTGGCGCGCGAGCGGGCACACCGCGCCCGGCATTTGGCAAAGAGAACATTGCCTTTGGCAGAGCAAACGGATTCAACCAAGCCAGTGATGGCAATTGAGGTATTCTATCGACTGATCGGCGGCTCGCCTTCACAAGGGCATTGCGGCCTGCCAACAATGGCCACTGCGAATAAGCCAGCAGGCCGCCCATCAACTCGACGCCACTTTAAGGTATCAGACATGATTGAGTTTGCCGAAAGCACCAAACAGGCTGCACAGGTTCTGTCCGGTGTGATTCGGGACACGCCGTTGACCCCGGCGCTCGAGCTGGGTCAAGAGGTCGGCGCACGGGTTTTTATGAAGCAGGAGAATCTGCAGCTGACAAACTGCTGCAAGGCGCGCAGTGCCTATTTCATGCTGTCGCAATTGACGCCGGAGCAGAGACGGCATGTTGTCACCGTGTCCACCGGCAACAACGGCATCTCGATGTCCTGGGCCATGCATGAACTGGGCATTCCCGGCACCGTTTTTCTGCCCAGCAGTGTCAGACCGCATAAGGTCGAAATCATCCGGCAACATCCGATCGAGGTGATCTTCAGCGGCGACGATATCGTCGAGGCCGAGGTCGCGGCCCGCGCCTTTGCTGCAGAGCATAATGTTAGCTTTCGCTCGCCCTATAACGAAAGGGATGCGATGATCGCGCAGGCAACCATCGTTCGCGAGGTTCTGCAGCAACTCGACGCCATCGGAGAACGGCTGGATGCGATCCTGGTACCCGTGGGTGGTGGCGGTTTAATCGGTGGTATCGCCTGCTATCTGCGGTTGGTGGAACCGCATTGCCAGGTGATCGGCGTGCAGCCAGAGCACTCGGCGATCATGGCCCTGTCGGTCCGGGCTGGCGAAATCCTGCAGATCCCATCCTTGCCCACATTGTCCGACGCCACGGCAGGGGGGGTCGAGCAAGGCGCGATCACCTTCCCGTTCTGCCGTGATGCGGTGGACGATTACATCCTGGTCAGCGAAGCGGAGATTGCGCATGCAATGCTGCTGCTCGACGAACAGTATGGCATCGTCGTCGAAGGATCGGGCGCACTGGCGCTCGCTGCATTGCGCCAATGTCCAGACCGGTTCAAGGGCAGAACGGTGGCATTGTTGCTGTGCGGTGCCAACCTGGACCGCACATTATTGTCGCGCCTTCGAGCGGGCTGATCCATGGCTGGAACTCCGCAACGGCGCCTGCGCATGGCCGTGGCATCCTTGCGGATCGGGAGCGATCCCGAGCGCAATCTGGCACATTTGCTCGAGCGCATCAACGAGGCGAGCAATGTTGGCGCGCAGCTGATCTGCTTTCCCGAATATTGCCTGAATCCGGTGATCGAGCATTGGGTCAACCTCGACCAGCCCATCGCGGCGCTGCGCACGGCCTGCCTGGAGCAACGGATTTGGGCCGTGATTGGTGCAGAATCCGGCGATCGGAAGACAAGGCGCAACAGCATCCTGCTGATCGGACCCGATGGGGAGATACGCGAGCGCTATGACAAGATCCATCTGTGGAGGCGCGAGCGGCAGTTCTTTTGCGCCGGCATGGCGCCAGCGCGGGTGATCGATATCGGAGTCTGCCGGCTGGGGATCGTCTGCTGTTGGGATATGGCCTTTGCAAACACTGTCGCCGCGTTGGCCGCGGGAGGCGCGGAATTGGTTCTCTGCCCCAGTCGGCTGGTCGATGCCGAGCTGGATGCGGAGCCCTTGCGTGCATTGCCATTGGCCCGGGCGTTTGAAAACGTGCTGTATTTTGTGCTCTGTGACGCTGTGGCAGACGATACCCTGTCCGAGTCCATGATCTGTCACCCGCTCGGAGTCCGGCATCGGATCGCGCATACCGAGGGACTCCTGGTTGCCGATCTGGATTTCAATGCACTGGCCGACCTTCGCGCCTACTACAGTGACGCTGTCAATACCACGACCGAGGCCTGTCGACCGGGATGACAAAAGATGCCGACTCCCATCTCCTGGCCGCGTTCCTCGAGCATGCCAAGCGGACGCCTGATGCGCTTGCATTGGTGACTCCGGACGGCAATCTGTCCTACGCAGAACTACGAGCGCATTGCCAGCGCATCGCGGGCGGCCTGATAGAACTCGGTGTCGACCCCGGGCATGACCAGGCTGCGCTGGTCGGCCTTTGCATGCCCCGCGGCGCCGATGCCGTCGCGGCAATGCTCGGCATTTTGCTGGCGGGCGGCGCATATATACCTGTGGATCCCGCATACCCATCCGCGCTGCGCCAGCGCATGATCCGCGAGGCCGGTCTAAGGCTGCTGCTGACCGATAGCCGGCAATCTGCCGAGGCGCTTGCCTGTTGCTGCGACCAGGTTCTGACCCTGGCGGATCTGGAACGGCAAGCTCAGGCTTTCACACAATGGCCGCCCGTGCCCGCGGCCGATCGCCTGTTCCACGTACTCTACACATCGGGAAGCACGGCGACGCCCAAGGGTGTGTGCGGCACCCATGGCCAGATGCGCGCACGTCTTGCGTGGCTTTGGCAGGACTTTCCATTGGCCGATGACGAGTTGGTTTGTCATAAGACCGCATTGCACTTCGTCGACGCTAGCCTGGAGGTCTTCGGAACCTTGCTATGCGGCCGCCCATTGCTGATCGCGCCCGATTCCCATACCGCGAACCCCGCGCATTTTATCGATCTGTTGGCCATGCATGGCGCGACGCGGATCGCATTGGTGGTCTCGCAATTGCGTACGCTGTTGCTCGCCGCTCCGGACCTCGGGCACCGATTACCCCGACTGCGCCTGTGCATCGTCAGCGGCGAGCGGCTGACTGCCGATCTGGTGGAAACCTATCGGCGTGCACTGCCCGACACCGCACTGATCAACCTGTACGGCTGCAGCGAGGTTCCGGAGGTCAGCTGGGCTGCGATCACTGCCGATACCCTGTTCGACGACACCGGTGCGCCCATCGGCCAGGCTCTTCCCGGTACCGAGCTGTATATTGTCGATGAGGATCTGCGGATAGTTGCTCCAGGCGAGATCGGCGAATTGCTGGTGGGCGGACCCTTGCTGGCGAGCGGTTATCTCGGGCGCAATGCCGAGATCCCAGGGCACCTAACCGATCGCTTTATCGCCAACCCGTTTGGCGTTGGCGGGCGACTCCATCGCACCGGTGACCGGGTTCGGCTCGATGCCGATGGCCTGCTGCGCTTTGCAGGACGTGAAGACGATCAGGTCAAGATCCGTGGTCATCGTATTGCGCTTTCTGCAGTAGAATCTGCCGTGCTCGACGGCGATGATCGCATTGAGGCTGCTGCAGCCGTCGTTCAGCAGGATCCGAACCTGGCCGAGAACCGCAGCCTGGTTGTGTTCGTGATCCCGAGAAGCATCGATGCCACGGCCCTGTTGGCCAAGCTCCGGGCACAGGCCCCGCGACACCTGCTGCCCCAGCGGATCATCGCCCTCGACCGTCTGCCAACGACCGCGAGCGGCAAACTCGATCGCCGGCAACTCGCATCTCTAGCAAGCCTGGACATGCAAGCCGCGGTTTCCCCCGATGAAGACCTGCGGGTGCGAGTCGCCCAGTTATGGCGCGAGGTGCTATTGCGCGATGCGGTGGGCCGGCAGGACGGTTTTTTCGATGTCGGTGGCGACTCCCTCGCGCTGGCCCAGCTCCACCGCCGACTGCAAATGGCCTTCCCGCACTACGACCTGACCCTGGCCGAGCTGCTCGAATACCCCACTATCGGCTCCCAGGCCGCCTATCTGGAGCGTACCCCGACCGCTGCTGTGTCGATACGACCGCGCTCCAGCGAGGGTCGGGACATGGCTGCGGAGATCGCCGTGATCGGCATGGCATGCCGCTTTCCGGGTGCTTCAACCCCGGAGGACTTCTGGCACAACCTGTGCCACGGCGTGGATTCGATCTCCGACTTCCCGGACCAGGAGCTTGAACAACCGGACCCAGCGCTCCGCAACGCCCCGGACTATGTCAAGGCTGGCGCCGTACTTGAAGATATCGCCAGCTTCGATGCCGAATTGTTCGGCTATACGGACAAAGAAGCAGCACTGCTGGACCCGCAACAGCGCTTGTTGCTGGAATGCGCCTTGGAGGCGATGGAGCGTGCCGGTGTGGTGCCTGGCGGTTGCGTCGGCGTCTACGCCGGCAGCAGTCAAAGCGGCTACTTTGTGAACCAGGTCGCCACGACCCGACCTGTCACCGAGGCCACCTTGCGGGAGTATCAGGCCAATCTTGCCAATGACCGCAATTTCCTGGCAACGCGCATCGCCTACAAGCTCTCCCTAAGCGGGCCGGCGGTGACAGTGCAAACCGCCTGCTCAACCGGACTGGTGGTCGTTCATATGGCCTGCCAGGCATTGCGTACGGGCGAGTGCGACGCCGCGCTGGCCGGGGCCGTTGCATTGCGGGTGCCGCAGAAGGCCGGCTATTTATACGAGGAAGGCATGATCCGCTCAGCGGATGGGCGCTGCCGAGCCTTCGATGCCGACGCCCAAGGTACCCTGTTCGGTAGTGGTGTCGGCATTGTCTTGCTAAAGCCGCTGGCGCGAGCGCAAGCCGACGGTGACCCGATCCTCGCTGTCATCAAGGGCTCTGCAATCAACAACGACGCCGCCGACAAGGTGGGCTACACGGCACCGAGCGTGGCCGGACAATCGGCAGTGATCGCCACTGCCCTGCACAATGCGCGGGTCGACCCGCACAGTATCGGCTATGTCGAGGCCCATGGCACCGGTACAAGGCTGGGAGATCCGATCGAGATCGCCGCCCTGACCCGCGCCTTTGTGCAACAGGGCTGGCAACAGCAGCCCGAGCCGGCAATGCGTTGCGCCATCGGCTCGGTCAAGACCAACCTCGGCCACCTGGACGAGGCGGCCGGTATCGCCGGCTTTATCAAGACCGTGCTGGCACTGATGCACCGTCAGATTCCTCCGAGCCTCCACTATCATAAGCCGAATCCGGAAATCGACTTCGACCGGGGGCCGTTCGAGGTCAATACCCAATTGCGACCCTGGCCGACACCGCCACGGATGCCGCGCCGAGCCGGGGTCAGCTCCTTCGGCATGGGCGGCACCAATTGCCATTTGGTGCTCGAACAGGCACCCGCTGGACGTACGCCCGCTGCACCACCAGCCGCACTGACCACAAATCCCTCGCACCAATTGCTCGTCCTGTCCGCCGCCAGCGGTCCGGGCTTGCATGCCTTGGCAGCAGGCTATCGGGATCTGCTCGACGCAACGCCGCAGATCGATCTCGCATCGCTGTGCGCATCAGCCGCCGTCGGCCGACGCCATCTCGGTCAGCGCTGCGCGCTGATAGCCTCCTCGGTCGCGGAATTGCGCGAACGGCTGGCGGCCCTGTCAATACCGCGCGTGAAGATCTCCAACGATGACTCGGCACCCGCCAAAATTGCTTTTCTGTTTACCGGGCAGGGTGCCCAGTATGCGAACATGGCCCGCGGGTTGTACGACAGCTGCGCACCGTTCCGCGCTGCCATCGACCGCTGTGCCGAGGTGCTGGAGCCGTTGTTGCCACGACCTCTGACCGAGGTCATGTTCTGCGCGGCGGATGCAACAGCACAGGCCGATGAGGAATTGGCGCAGACGCGTTACACCCAGCCGGCATTGTTTGCGCTCGAATACGCCCTCGCCGCGCTTTGGCGGTCTTTCGGCATCCAGCCCGATCTGGTGATGGGCCATAGCGTCGGCGAGTATGTCGCGGCCTGCGTTGCCGGGGCCATCCCGCTGGAGGATGCATTGCGCATCGTTGCCGAACGCGGCCGGCTGATCCAGGCCTTGCCTGCCGGTGGCGGCATGCTCAGCGTCGAACTCGACGAGGCGCAAGCCCATGCGCTGCTTGCCGCCCATGCCGAACAGATAGACGACAGCGCCGTGATCGCGGCCATCAACGGGCCGGCGCGCACCCTGATCTCCGGTTCATCGACGGCTCTTGACATGCTGGCCGAGAGGCTGGCGGAGCAATGCATCGATCACCGTTATCTGAAGGTCTCGCACGCCTTTCACTCGCCGCTGATGGAGCCGATGCTCGGACCCTTCGCCGAAATCGTGGGCAGGGCGCGCTGGACTGAGCCGAAGATCCCGCTGATCTCCAACGTCACCGGCACGCAGGTCGCGGCGGAGCTGACCGATTCCGACTATTGGATCCGGCACACCCGCTCGGCGGTGCGCTTTGCAGACGGCATCAGGTCATTGCTGGATGCCGGGGCCGGCACTCTGATCGAGATCGGGCCATCGCCGACCCTGCTCGGCATGATCCCAGAGATTGCCGCAGCAGCGGATATGAAGCCATTGCGATTGCCGAGTCTGCGCCGGAACAAGGACGACTGGGCGCAACTCCTCGACAGCCTCGGGCAACTCTATACGGCCGGCGCCGAGATCGACTGGCACGGCTTGTACGACGGTCAGCACTGGCAGCGCCTGTTGCTGCCGACCACGGTCTTCCAGCACAAACGCTACTGGCTCGATCCGGCGGACGGGGCTGTATCGTCAGCCGATCTAGGCACATCCGAGCAGGCATTGCATGATCGGCTGCTGCTGGCCGTCCGCCATCTCCAGCAGCGCGGCGAATTGCCGACGGGCGATGCGGATCGATTGGTCGGGCTGCTGATGACCGCGCTTCACGAGCAAGCATCCGGCGGACAGCAAGCGGCATCCTGGCAGGGGCTTGTTTACACCCCGATCTGGCGCTCTCTACCCGCGGCCTCCGAGACCGGGCCATGGGTTTCCTGGCTCATCCTGGCCGATCGAGCCGGCATTGGCGCGGCCCTGGCCAACCGCATCGAGGACGTGGGTCAGGATGTCATCCTCCACGATGCCGGCAGGCAAGACCCAGATTCAGACCAGCTCCGGCCCTTATTGCAATCGTCGGCCGACTCCGCACAGGGCTCTTCACCGCTGCGCGTCATCTGTTTGTGGGGTCTGGATGCCATGGTCGCCGAGGACGCATCAGGTACGGCATTACTGGATGCCTTGGAGACAGTCTACCCGCGCATCCAAGCCCTGCTCGATGCTATGACCTCGCCCTACGGCGAGGGTACGCGTGCTTGGTTGGTCACCCGCGGTGCGCAGCCGACTTACAATACAACGACGCAATCCAGCGCGGATGGTCCATCAGCGCGGTTCAATCCGGTGCAGGCGACCCTCTGGGGTCTGTGGCGTAGCTTTGCGCTGGAGCAGCCGCCGGGCTTCGGCGGCCTGATTGATTTAAGCCAGCAGCAGGATGTGGAGACCTGCGCCGAAGCCTTGTGGCAAGAGCTGCGTGGTACCGCTGTCGGCGAGCAGGTGCTGCTGCATGGCGAAGCACGCCAGGTCGCGCGGCTGGTGCCCAAATGCGAACAGGCCATCGAGCAACCCCTGGCGCCGGCATCGATCCACGCCGACGCCGCCTATTTGATCACTGGCGGACTCGGTGCACTCGGGTTCGAAATCGCCGAGACGCTGGCCGATCTCGGGGCGCGGCATCTGGTACTGGCAAGCCGCGGTGGTGTGCGTACCCAAGATCAGCACAAGCGCCTGGAAAGGCTGCGCGGGCGCGGCGTCGCGACCTCAACCCCAATGCTGGATGTCGCCGATGAGACAGCGCTGGCCGAGCTGTTCGCGCGGTTTCGCTGGCCTGGTGCTGGGGACGATCAGGAGCCGGATCTGCCGCCCCTAAGGGGGATCGTCCATGCCGCCGGTACTATCGCCGCCGAGCCTTCGGCACGGCCGGACTGGACGCGCATCGCGTCAATCCTGCGGGCCAAGGTCGCCGGCGGCTGGGCATTGCATCGACACTCCCGCGGACTGCCGCTGGATTTGTTCGTGCTGTTCTCATCGGCATCGTCCCTGCTGGGCCTTGCCGGCCATGCGGATTATGCGTCGGCCAACGCCTTTCTCGATGCCCTGGCCGGCGAGCGTCTGCGCCTGGGCCTGCCGGCACTCAGTATCAATTGGGGCGACTGGGCTGGCACCGGCATGGCTGCCGCCGGTCCAGCCGATGCCCAAGAGCAGACCGGCCTTGGTGCCCTAGCAGTAACGCAGGCGCGCACGGCCCTCGCCGCACTGCTCGGCGAGCGCGGGCAGGTCGCCGTATTGCAGGCGGATTGGCAATGCTTCCGCTCCGGCTTTCAGGCCCACCAGGCCCTGCTTGCCGACTGCATTGACGAGGCGACAATAAATGCTGTCGCTCCGGCATCCCCAGTTGCGGCCACGCGGGATCCCAGGGCAACACTCGCAGCGGCCGGACAGGACGAGCGCCAGGCCCTGCTGCGGATGCAGTTGTCGAGACTAGTCGCCGAGGTCTTGGGCCACCCCGACGCCAGCATCCTGGATGCGGACGCCAACCTGCTGTCGGTCGGCTTCGATTCCCTGTTGCTCATCGAATTGCGCAATCGGTTGCGCGGCGAGTTCGGCGTGCAGATCCCGCTTTCGCGCATGCTCGAGGGTATAGCCATCAATGCCATGGCTGCCGAGGCCGCCGCGCAGTTCGACATGGCGCCAAGCGAAGATGCGGCCGCAACCACAGCCTCTACAGGCGATAATGCTGGAGAACAGACGTGGACCACAGTCGTCATCTGAACATCGTCGAATTCCTCGCCGATATGCTGGCGCGCGGCGAGCGCTTGGAGCTGGTCGATGGCCAATTACACTATCGAACGCCCGGTGCCGATCCGCAGCAGCACTATCTCCAGATCCTGCGCGAGCACAAGGACAGGCTGGTCGACTGGCTCACCGAACAGGCCGAGCGACCTCGCATCTATCCGGTGTGCGCCGGCCAGCAGGGGCTGTGGATGGCCTGGAGGCTCGACCCTCAGACGCCCATCTACAACCTGTTTCTGGTCGCCAGGCTGCGCGACGACCTGGATCTGGATGCCCTGCAATCTGCGCTGCAATGGCTGCTCGACCGACACCCAACCCTACGCACGCGCTATCCATTAGCGGACAACGAGCAGAACCCGGTGCCGATGCAGCAGGTCGAAGATGGACTCAGGATCGATCTGCCGGTTCGTAACGAGCCGGATTGGACCCCCGCGCAGATCGCGGGCTGGATCGCGCGGGAAGCGGACCGCCCATTCGATTTGATCCATGGCCCGGTGATGCGCACCACAGTGCTTTGTACCGGATCTGGCCAGCGGCTATTGCACTGGACCCTGCACCATATCGCATCCGACTTCCTGACCCAGGAGATTCTGATCCAAGATCTCGAGGCCTTGTATCGCGCTGCCCGCTCCGGCGCGACGAGCCCGCCGCGAGAGGCTGGAAGCCCGACCGAGAGCCTGCGCTATCGCGATTTCGTGCGTTGGGAGCAGGACAATCTGGCTGCGCAGGGGGAGCATTTGCGTGCCTATTGGCAGGGAGTCGTGGACCAATGGCCGCCGGCACCCGCCCTGCCCACCGATCTCGCGCCGGTCGATGATGGCAACCATGCCTATCGCCCCGCAACCTTGGATTTCGACATCCAGCCCGACTTGGCCGGAGCATTGCGGGCGTTTTGTCGAAACCATCAGCTGTCGCTGTTCACACTTCTGCTGGCCGCCTTTCAGGTCGTTGTCGGGCGCTTCAGCGGCACGCAGCGGTTTGTCATCGCCACGCCCACCTCGGTCCGGCACCTGGCGGGCTGGCAATACACCGCGGGCTATCTGATCAACCCGCTCTGCATCGTCGCCGATCTCGGCGGCGACCCGAGCATGGCACAGCTGTTGGAGCGTACCCGCCAGCAGCTCGCCGACGGCTTCGAGCACCAGTTGTTCCCTTACTCCGAGGTATTGCGTCTGCTCCAGGTCAAGGCCGGTGCAGGCGGCGGGACAGGTGCCGCCGAAGCACCCTCGGTGGGCTTCATTCTGGATACCGCGCATCAGCCGGCACGGGCGCCGAGCCTGTTCTCCGAGACCGTTGCGATCGGCCAGCGCGGAACCCCGGAGGCGCTGTCATTGTCGGTCTTCGACATGGCCGGCGCGCTGAGCGGGCAGGTCACCTATGATGCCAGCCGCCTGCTGCCCGACAGCATCCGACGTTTGGTCGGCTGTCTACAGACGCTGCTGTGCGAGACCATTGCCGATCCGGACCGCCCCATCTCGGCAATGCCGCTGCTGAGTCCGGAGCAACGCACCATGGTGCTGGAGCGCTGGGCTGCTCCGCCCGATCCCAAGGCAAATGCATCCGCAGAGCTGGGTGGACTCTATCGACAGTTCGCGCGTCAGGTGGCGGCGACACCGGAAGGCATTGCATTGATCGCCTGTGCCGAGGCCCAATCCGATCGGACTGACAATGAGAAGGCTATGGCTGAGCGCAGCATCAGCTATCGCGAACTCGATATCCTCGCCGATCATGTCGCTCGGCGGCTGAGTGGCGCAGGTGCCGGCCCCGGCAGCCTGGTTGGGGTGTTGCTGGAGCGCTCCATAGGCATGGTCGCCGGTCTGCTCGGCATCCTGAAGCTCGGGGCCGCTTATCTGCCGCTGGACCCGGCCTATCCAACCCAGCGGCTGGAATACATGCTGTCCGACTCCGGTGCCGCCTTGTTGCTGACCGATGACGCATTGCTGTCGCGCCTGCCGTCCACACACTCAACCCTGATTCGCCTCGCCGACTGTATGGCAAAGGCAGAAAATGCGGCAGATCCGCTGACGGCGGCGACCGTTCGGCCGGACGACATCGCCTATGTCATCTATACCTCGGGCTCCACCGGACAGCCGAAGGGGATCGAGGCGACCCATGGAGCAACCGAGAATCGACTCGATTGGATGTGGCGCACCCAGCCGTTCGATGCAGACGATGTCTGCGTGCACAAGACCGCATTGTCTTTTGTCGACTCGGTCTGGGAGATCTTCGGTCCACTGCTCCGGGGGGTGCCATCGGTCATCCTGCCAGAATGGCTAGTCCAGGACATACCGCGCCTGATTGAAACCCTTGCCCGCTATCGGGTGACGCGCATCGTGCTGGTGCCATCCTTATTGCGCGCCCTGTTGGATGCCGAGCTGGATGCCGGACGCGGGCTCGGGGACCGGCTGGCATTGCTGCGCCACTGGGTCTGCAGCGGCGAGACCCTGCCCCTGGAACTGGTGCAAGGCTTCCAGGCCGCGCTGCCACAGGCGCGTCTGATCAACCTGTATGGCTCGTCCGAGGTCGCCGCCGATGTGACCTGGTACGATGCGACGGCACTGGCAGAATCCGACGCACCGCCACCGGCACGGGTGCCCATCGGCCAACCGATCGACAATGTGCGCTGTTACATCCTCGATGCGCAGCTGCAACCGGTCGCGCCCGGCATCATTGGCGAACTCTACATCGGCGGCGGTTGTCTCGCCCGCGGTTATCGCGGACGTCAAGAGCTGACCCGCGAGCGCTTCATCGCCAACCCATTTGCGCCGGGGCGCCTGTTCCGTACTGGCGATCGAGCGCGCTGGCGGCCCATTGCCGAGGCCGTGGGCCAGGATATACAGGCCGAACCCGAACATCGGCCGGATATCGAATACCTCGGCCGCCGCGACAGCCAGGTCAAATTGCGGGGCTTTCGGATCGAGCTTGGCGAGATCGAGGCCGGTCTGCGCGCGCATCCGGCGGTGGATGACGCGGTGGTGCTGCTCGCGCAGCATCCGAGCGGTGCGCGACTGGTCGGCTACATTGCCGCGCCGACGCGGCCGAGCCCTGGGGATCTGCACCAGTTCCTGGCCCGCTCCCTGCCGGGCTACATGCTTCCGGGCGGCTTCGTGCTATTGGACCGGCTGCCCCTGACGCCCAACGGCAAGGTCGACCGCCAGGCCCTCTCGGGGTTGACACCAGCAGAGCCGACGCCCGAGCGCGCCCCTGAGCCACCGACATCCGAGCTGGAGCAGACTCTAGCCGCGATCTGGGCCGAGGTTCTCGGTCGCAACAGGATCGGTCGCGACGATGATTTCTTCCTGCTTGGCGGTCATTCATTGCTGGCGACCCGGATCACCACCCGCATCCACGGCCAGCTCGGTATCGATCTGCCGCTTCGTAACCTGTTCGATCATCCTACCATCGCTGCATTGGCCCAGGACATCGAGGCGCGACAACTGAACGCCGTGCTCGGCGAGCCAGGCTCTGCGGACAGCGACGAGATCGACCTGCTGCTGTGAGCGCCGTCACCGATTTGTTGGCCAAACTCGCCGAGCGCGGCGTCCGGCTCAGTCCGGATGGCGAGCGGTTGCGGGTGCGTGGACCGCGCGATGCCCTCGACGCAAGCGATACCCAGGCCTTGCGCCTGCACAAGGCCGAGATCCTTTCCCTGCTGCGTACCCAGGCATCGACGACCGCAGGCCCGATCATGCCGCCTCTGTCGCGCCCGGCCAGATTGCCGCTGGCATTCGCGCAGGAGCGGCTATGGTTCCTTGCCCAACTGGAGCAGGGCGTATCCGCCTACAACCTGACCCTGCTGTTGCATTTGCAGGGCCCCCTGGATGCCACTGCGCTGGGCGATGCGCTGGCCATCGTCGTCTCCCGCCACGAGCTGTTGCGGACTCGCTTCCCGGCCACCGACGGCATTCCGGAGCAATGCATCGACGCCAAAATCGAGATTCCGCTGGAGCAGCTCGATTTCGGCGATCTGCCCCGGGGCGAGCGTCTCGAGGCTGCCCGCACGGTGCTTGCCGAGCGTGCTGCGGAACCCTATGATCTGTCCTGCGGGCCGTTGCTGCGGGCTGCCCTGGCACGGCTTGACGACGCCGACCATGTGCTGCTGCTCGGCACCCATCACATTCTCGCCGATGGCTGGTCGCTGGGCCTGCTGATCGGCGAGCTGGATACCATCTACCGCGCCCGTATCGACGGCCGCGAGTTGGATCTGCCCAGGACTCCTCTGCAATATGCGGATTTTGCCCTGTGGCAGCGCCGCCGCGCCGAGGGTGCCGACTGGCAATGCCAGCTCGAGTGGTGGAGGGAGCAGCTCGCTGGTGTGCCGACGCTGATCGGTCTGCCGACAGACCGTCCCCGGCCCTCGGTCCAGGACGCTAGCGTGGCCAGCCTACCGTTGCGCCTGGACCTGGAGACCAGTGAGCATCTGGAGCAGCTCGGTCGTCAGCACGGGGCGACGCTGTTTCAGGTCATGCTCGCCCTCTGGGTCCTGCTGTTGCGGCGCTACAGCGACGAGGACGACATGGTCATCGGCACCCCGGTTGCCAATCGTCATTACCCGGGGCTGGAGCAATTGGTCGGCTGCCTGGTCAACACTCTGCCATTGCGCGCCGACCTCGGGGCTGATCCTTCCTTTGTCACATTGCTCGGCAGATTGCGGCACACCACCCTGGAGGCTTATGCCCACCAGGATATCCCCGTCGAGCAGATCGTCAATGTTATCGCGGCCGAGCGCAGCCTGAGTCATGCGCCGCTGTTCCAGGTCATGCTGACGGTGGAATATGCCGACTCGCATCCAGCCGCACGCGACTATGCACTGGGCGAGGCGCGAGGCGCATGGTTGGACACGGCGCGCGACAGCACCGAGCTGGACCTGGCCCTGGAGCTGGTGCGCACGCGCGATGGCCTTGCCGGCTGGCTCGACTACAGCCCCGCCCTGTTCGATCGAGCGACCATCGAGCGCATGGTCGAACAGTTGCGCATGCTCGCCGAGGCGGTCCCATCCGATCCGGACCGAGCCATCTCGACCATGCCGCTGCTAACCAAGGCCGAATGTCGCCTGCTATTGGAGGATTGGAATCCATCCGATCCGTTCCGGGATGCGGACGACGCGATCCAGACCATCCTGGAGCAGCAGGCGGCGCGCACGCCGGATACGACAGCCTTGATCATCGCTCGCCCCGGCATCGACCCAGTGCACAGCGAGCGCCTGACTTACGCTGAATTCAATGCGCGGGCCAACCGCTTCGCGCATTGGCTGCTCGGTCTGCAGCTGCCCCAGATCAAGACCCAGATCCAGACCCAGATCCAGACCAGCCCTGAAGCCGATGGAAATCCCCACCGGAGGCCATTGATCGGTGTCTGCATGGGGCGCTCCGCCGATCTTGTCACTGCCATTCTCGGCATTCTGAAGGCCGGCTTTGGCTATGTGCCCGTTGACCCGACCTGGCCACAGGCACGCATCGCCGCCATCCTGACCGATGCCCGACCCCTTGCCATTCTTGCCGAGCCCGGCCTGCTGGGGTCCGATCTGAACGATGATCCGATGCGCATCGATCCCGCGCGCGCCTGGAGCGAAACCCGCGCCGGAGTCGACACCGATCTGCCATGCCGTAGTCGTTACGACGACATTGCCTATGTGATGTACACCTCTGGCTCCACCGGTACGCCCAAGGGTGTCGTCATTGAGCATCGCAATGTCGCCAGCTATATCAGGGCCTTTGTCCCCTGGGCTCGGCTGACCCCCGCGGACCGCGTGCTGCAACATGGCAGCATCGCCTTCGACCTTTGCATCGAGGAGATCTTTCCGGCACTGAGTATCGGTGCCAGTGTCGTACTTTGCACGGATCCGGTCGGTCTTGATGCCATTGTCGCCGAGGCCATCCGCCATCGCGCTACCCTGATCGGCGCCACTCCGCTGCTGGTGCACTACTGCAACAGCCGCGCCGAGGATCTTCCCGACTTGCGTTTTATCGCCAGTGGTGGCGATGTGTTGCGGGCCGAAGACGTCGATCGGCTGCTGGCTCGCGGCATTGAGGTGACCAATTCCTTTGGTCCCACCGAGACCACGGTAACCGCCACCAGCCATCGGGTCCGACCTGGCGAAGATCCCTTGCCGATCGGTCGCCCGCTCGCCAATAGCCGTGCCCTGGTGCTGGACGTGCGGCGTAATCTGGTGCCGATCGGCGTGCCCGGTGAACTCTGTATTGGCGGAGCCGGGGTCGGTCGCGGCTATCTGAACCGACCGCAATTGACCGCGGAGCATTTCATCGACTGGCGCGCTCCGGAGCAGAGCCGAGAGCAACAGAGCGAGCGGCTGTACCGCACCGGCGACCGCGCCCGTTGGCGCGCCGACGGCAGGTTGGAGTTTATCGGACGTATGGACCGCCAGGTGAAGGTGCGTGGCTTCCGCGTCGAACTTGGGGAGATCGAGGCAGCGATTGCCACGCATCCAGGCGTCGAGCAGGCCGTTGCCCTGACACGCCCGGATGAACAGGGCCAGAAGCGTCTCGTTGCCTACATTGTGCCCTCTTCGGACTCGGTCGATAAGTCGGCGGAGAAGACGGTCGCCGTCGGGGTCGCCAATGCCGCCGCCTTTGCATCTACCGCGTTGCCGAGCGCATTGCCTGAACAGCTACGCGATCACCTGCGTGCGCATCTGCCGGGCTGGATGATCCCCGGCGCTTTCGTCCTGCTGGATCGCCTGCCATTGACACCGACTGGCAAGATCGATCGCAAGGCTCTGCCCGAGCCGACCGAGACAGTGGCGAGTGCATCGACGCGCCATCCGCGTAGCATCACCGAGCAGGATCTGCTGACCATCTGGCGCGCGGTACTGGAGAACCCGGAGGCTGGCATTTTCGACGATTTCTTCGAGCTTGGCGGCCACTCCCTGCTGGCCATCCGGCTGGCGACCCGCATCGAAGATGCCTTTGCCACCGAGTTGCCTCTGCAGGCCCTGTTCCGCTATCCGACGGTCGCTCAACTGGCCGGCTTCCTGGAGCAGATCCATCCCAAGCGTACCTGGTCGACCCTGGTCGCTCTGCAGCCGCATGGCGAGCGCGCACCCTTGTTTTGCGTTCCAGGCGACGGCGGCAATGTGTTCTATTTTCATCCGCTGGTGCGGGCGCTGGGCAGGGATCGACCCTGCTACGGACTGGAATCCCTGGGTATGGATGGCAAGCAGCCCCCGCATGCGACAGTCGAGGCCGCGGCTGCCCACCACATCGAGCAAATCCGTGCCCGCTGGCCGCGAGGTCCGATCCACTTGGTCGGGCATTCCTTCGGCGGTCTGGTCGCCTTTGAGATCGCCCAACAGCTGACCCGTGCCGGTGCCGAGGTCGGCATGCTCGCGATCCTCGACACCTTGCCCCCGTCCATGCCCCTGCCGCAGGCCACCGATGCCGAGCTGATGACCATTTTCGAGGGCCTGTTCGCCGAGGAGTACGATCGGCCAAGATCGTTGCGTGTTGCCCAGCTCGAGGCCCTGGACCCGGAACAACGCCTGGATGCCCTGCGCCAGGCCCTGGAGCGGATCGAGGCCCTGCCGGCCGGGGCGACCACCGCCCAGGTGCAAGGCCTGTTCGAGGTCTTCCGGGTCAACAACCAGACCGAATATCACCCGCACGATGTCATCATGCGCCCGTTCGAGCTGCTGCTGGCTGAACAGGCACCGGCCACCGAGCGAGAGCAAATGGTCGCTGGCTGGTCCGAGCTCGGCCGCCCGCGGGTCCGAATCATCCCCGGCACGCACACGACCATGACCTATCCACCGCAGGTCATCACGCTTGCCAAGCAATTACGCGCTTGTCTGGACAGTGGCGAGGCCGGACTCTAGCGCTTTGCGGCGGAAGAACCGAGACTCGCTCTGCCTAACTAACCAACAAAGATATCAGCGTCATGTACATACTCGGCATCAATGCACTTTTCCACGAATCGGCGGCCTGTCTGCTCAAGGACGCCCAGCTTGTCGCCATCGCCGAAGAGGAGCGCTTCAACCGTATCAAGCACGGTAAGAAGGTTCTGGTCGACAACCCGGACGAGTTTCCTCTGCAGTCCATTGCCTATTGCCTGAACGAGGCTGGCATCGGTCATGGCGACATCGCCCATATCGGCTACTCTGCTGTGCCCGCCAAGTTCGAGCGCCGCAAGGAACGGCTGGCCACCGGCGCCTTCGGCGAGGAATGGCTCGATAACGCAGAATGGGAATTGGGCCAGCAGGCGCTGGAACGGGTGCCGGGCGCTCTGCGCGAGCTGGGTTTCGATGCCCAATTCCATTGGGTTGATCATCATGGCGCCCATGCCGCCTCGGCCTATTATCCGGCGCCGTTCGACGAGGCCGCGGTCTTGTCCATCGATGGCACCGGTGAAGATGAGACGGCGGTGTATTTCCAGGGCAACGGACAGCGGCTGGCAAGGCTCGCCGGCATCCCCTATCCTTCATCGTTGGGCCTGCTCTGGGAGGTCGTGTCGCTGTATCTGGGTTTTGGCATCTACGATGCGGCCAAGATCATGGGCCTGGCCAGCTACGGCGACCCGAAGCGCTTTCTCGGCCAGATGCGGCGTATCTTCGAGCCGATGCCGGACGGTACCTTTGTCATCGACCACAACCTGGTGCGCTTCGGTCGTCTGGAATACTATCCGCCCAACGCCTACCTAGACGGCCTGGAGCAGCTCTTTGGCCTGCCCCGACGTCAACCTGCAGAGAGACTGACCCGCGACCAGGAAGACATCGCCGCGGCCTTGCAGACAGTGACCAACGAACTGGTGCTGCATATGGTCGAGCATTTGCACAAGACGACCGGTTCGGACAACCTCTGCCTGGCCGGCGGAGTGGCATTGAACTGCGTGACCAACAGTTTTGTGTTCGAGAACGGGCCATTCAAGCGGCTCTTTGTGCAGCCGACCTCGCATGATGCAGGCACGGCCATTGGCGCCGCCTATTGGATTCGGCACAATGTGCTCGGCGAGGCCGAGCGCGGCAGCATGGATCACGCCTACTGGGGACCGGCCTTTTCGGCCGGACATATCGAGCAGGCGCTGGCGGCTCGAGGCCTGCGCTATCGCCTCAGCGACCGGCTCGAACAAGAGGTCGCCAGCTTCATCAATGAGGACAAGATCGTCGCGTTCTTTCAAGGCCGGATGGAGACCGGCCCGCGGGCGCTGGGCAACCGCAGCCTGCTGGCCAACCCGACCCATCCGCAGATGCGCGACATCCTCAATGCCAAGGTCAAGCACCGCGAATACTTTCGCCCATTGGCCCCCAGTGTATTGGCCGAGGAGGCGGAGAGCTGGTTCGACATCGCCAAGCCTACCAGTGCCGGCGACTACATGCTGATGACCTATCCGGCGCGCGCCGGGAAGGCCGAGCGCATCCCGGCCGTGGTGCATGTGGACGGCTCCTGCCGCATCCAGGCGGTACGTCGGGAAACCAATCCCCGCTACCACCTTGTGATCAGCGAGTTTCAGAAACTGACCGGTGTGCCGGTGGTGCTGAATACCTCCTTCAACGACAGCGAGCCCATCGTCTGCACCCCAGAGGATGCCATCGCCACCTTTCTGAAGACCCAGATCGATGTGCTGGCCATTGGCGATTATCTTGTCTTCAAACAAGATGCAGAGATGCAACCAGAGCCAAACCCGGAGCAAAGCCTGCAACAGGTGCTCGCACGCAAGCGCTTCACCCGGATCAACGACTATGCCGTCGTCACCGACCGGCTCGACTATGAGGCCATCGATCAGGTCTTTCCCCTTTACCCCGAGCAGCAGTTTTTCCTTGATGAACTGGTGCTGGACAAGATTCGGGGTGCCGAGGCTTTGGAAATCGGACTCGGCTCCGGGGTATTGTCCATCGGTGTCGCCCGCGCGGGTGCCGCGCGGGTCACGGCTCTGGAGATCAACCCGCGAGCAAAGAATACCGCCGGCTTCAATATCGTGATGAATGGCCTGGAGGACCGCATCGCGATCCTCGACGGCGACGATGATGTGCTGCGCCCGGTTGCTGGGCGTACCTTCGACTACGTCTTCTCCAACCCTCCCTTTGAGCCCACGCCGCCGGATCAGGACTTTTTCTACCATTCCGCGGCCGGGCCGTTCGGGCTTGATTTTATCGACAAGATTTTTGCCGGTATCGACATGATCCTCGCCCCTGAAGGCCATCTGCAGATCGTCACTGCCGCCCCTGGCGATGATCGGGGTCCGTTCATGCTCGCAGACCTGGCGCGCAAGCATCTGCAGGGTAAAACCACCATCGTGGTCAGCAAGGCGAGCCTGAACTACTACGAGGCCCTCGACTGGCTGCCGGAGAAAGGCCTGTTCACATCGGCACAGACCGAGCACCTCAAGCACCTGGCCCGCGAGGCCGGCATCGAGCGCTCGTTCCTCTGCGTGCTGCATTACCAGAGGCAGGGCTCGGGGGTCGAGACGCTCTGGTCGGACAGAATCTATCCATCGCCGGAGGTTCCTCTGGGCTAGAGCTCCGCGCTGATCGCCCCAGGCCGCGGCGCTGTTCCGAGCTTTACTCTGGGCGCAGGCCAATAGGGATCGGACCAGCATTGGCACACACAGGTTATGAAACAAACGAACAATGACATGACAAACAAGCCTGCCGAGCGTCCCTGGGGTCGTGCGACCACCCTGGAGCAATTCATCGCTCTGCATGACTTGCTTTTTACACCGGGCAACTTCAGCCAGAGTGCCCCGTTTGAACCTAAAGCCAGTGATGTTTTCATCGCACCCTTTGCCAAGAGCGGAACGACCTGGCTACAGCATATTGCGCATGGCCTGCGCTCTCGGGGGGACATGGGTTTTGAGGAGATCGGTTTTGTTGTGCCCTGTCTCGACTTCCCCCATCCGATGGGGATTGATTTGAACGCGTCTCAACAATTCGAGCCACGCCTTTTTATGTCCCATGCCAACTGGTACGAGGTTCCCAAAGGCGGCCGTTACATTTGCGCCTTCCGCAACCCGAAGGATGTCATCGTTTCTTATTACAGATTCCTGGAAAACTGGTTTTTCGAGCCCGATGCGATCGACTTGAACGCCTTTGCCCAGGTCTTTGTACCGGCCGAAAGCAAATTGGACGACTGGTGGCTGCATACGATTTCATGGTGGGAGCAACGTGACAACCCAAGGGTGTTGCTTCTCACCTATGAGGATATGCTGCAGGATTTGGTCGGAACCGTGCGTAAAGTCGCTGCACTGATGGAGATTGCTCCCGCAGACGACGTATTGGACATCGTCGTGCGTCAATCATCCCGGGCGTTCATGCTGGCACATGCAGATCGGTTTGACGAGCGCGGCGTCCGCCGTCTGTCGGAAAAAGAGCTCGGCCTGCCCCCCAGCAGCGACGCCACCAAAGTCACTCCAGGGGCCGACAAGAATCGCTATCGGCTTTCCGATCAGGTCAATGCGGCGTTCGATGCGGTTTGGCGCAATCAAATCGAGCCAAGAACAGGGTTTTCCGATTACGATGATCTGTGCAAAGCAGTGCGCGCGCGACATGGCGCTGAATCAAGGTTGACAGGGTTTGCCGATGGTCGGTGAGCCTGTCAGTCTCAGCCAATCACGGATGCTTGGTAATAACGCAAGTTCGTTTGGCAGTGTCAATCGATCGGCATTTGCTTCAAAGCGGCAAATCGGTATCATGCGCCCTGTTGTCCGTCTCGGCGTTCGGTATCGTTCGTGCCAGGCGGATTACAACACTTGATTCCCAAGAACCTGCTTGCCAGCGACCACCCCAATATCATGCACCAACGCCCTCTCCCTCTCTCCGAAACAGTGTATCGGGAACCTTTTCGGCTGGACCGCAACCCTCGCCGAGTCGACCATCGCCAACCGCCGAGCAATGCCCTGGCCATGGGTCGGCAAAGCAGGAGCTACCGCGCATGCGCGGTCTGAAGGGCAAGCGGGCCATAGTAACCGGCGGTGCGCGCGGGATCGGGCGTGCTGCCGTGGAGCGTCTGCTCGAGGAGGGTGCGCGCGTTGCGGTCATCGACCAGGATGCCGATGCTTGCCGGGGTTTGCAGACTGCCCTTCCCGAGATCCTGACCATCTGCGCCGACGTCGCCGATAAAGACCAACTGGAGCAAGCCTTCACCGAGATCGCCGAGATCCTGAGCGGCCTGGATGTGCTATTCAATAATGCCGGTATCAGCGCACCGAGCCCATTTCTCGAGCTTTCGGTCACGCAGTGGCGGCGCACCATGGCGGTGGACCTTGATGGCGTTTTTCTTTGTGCCCAGGCCGCGGCACGGCGCATGGCTCAGGGAGTCATCATCAACATGGGCTCGGTCAGCGGCCTGCTTGGCATGCCGCGCTATGCCGACTATAACGCAGCCAAGGCAGGGGTCATCGAACTGACCCGCACGCTGGCGTTGGAACTGGCACCAGCGGTGCGCGTGGTCTGCATCAGTCCAGGTTATGTATTGACACCGATGCAGGAGGCCGAGTACACCGCTGATCGGATGGCTGCGCTGAACGCCCGCATACCGCTGCAGCGGCATGCCGACCCGGCCGAGATTGCCGCGCTGGTCGCCTTTCTCGCCTCGGATGAAGCACCCTTTATCACCGGTTCGAACCTCGTCATCGATGGTGGAGAATCGGCCGGTGGCACTGCCAGTCTATAACCATTAAGTCGGAGCCCCTTATGCAACCAGCGCAGCAGGCAGCATCTGTACCCGCCGCCACCGCCGAGTCCCTGTTCACGACCACCGTCGAGCGTGTGTCGCGGCTGGAGGCAGCCGAGTTCAGGACGCATTGGTTCGGGCCTCGTCGTCCGGTTCTGATCACCGACATGGCGACATACTGGCCAGCCTGCCGGCGTTGGTCATTCGACTTTTTTGCGGCGCTCGATCCAGGTCGCGCGGTGACCTTGGAGACAGGCAATGTGCTACAGGGCGAAACAGCCCTTGAATCGGCGTCCCTGGGCGAGTACTTGACCGAACTGTCGGATGCCCCGGCGAGCGAGTCGCTCCGCTCCAACGAGCGACCCCTACCGGCTCCCGGCGAAGCCGCCAAACGCTATCTGTCAATGTTCCGTGTTTTCGAGCAGTTCCCGCAGTTGCGCTCCGACGTTGATTTCTCTCTGCTAGAAGCGGCGACATTGCGCCAAGTCTATTTCGCCTGGCTGGGTCCAGCCGGAACCCTGACCGGCTACCACATTGACTGGGTGCACAACATTCTCGCCCAGATCAGCGGGCGCAAGCGCGTCTGGCTGGTGTCGCCGCAGGCATCGCGGGCCATGTATCCGAGCCGCAAGTACGACTATCGTTCAACGCTCAGCGAGATCGAGCCAAACACTTGGGACGCGGCAAAGCACCCGCTGTTTGCCAACGTACGCCCAGCCGAGCTGACGTTGGAGCCAGGTCAGATGCTGTTCATCCCGCGCGGCTGGTGGCATCGTGTTCAGTCGCTAACCCCATCGATCAGCATCAATGCGTTCGGGCACGATCTGTCTGGTTTGCTACTGTATCAGACCCGAGCCTCGCTGCTGGACCTGTTGCACCATGCCGGCCTGTATGGCCGCGGCAACTGTACCTGCCATCAAGCAACCAGCAGTCGGTATGGCTAGAGCCCACCCTGCCTAACCGGCTCATACACTAAATCGGCTGCACCAGAGCAACCGCGCCAAATTGGTCCCACCAGCTTTTCTCCACCAGCCCCAAACCGTCGGCAATTTTCCCTGAGGACCAGCCTTCATGGTGCCCGCCTACAAAAACACGAACATCGCCGCCGATGCGCCGCTGGACATCCTGTTCCTGAATCTGTCCAACTGGCCCGGCAACCCGGTCTATCCCTATGCCTTTGTGCAGGTCTCGGCGCTGGCGCGTCGCGCTGGCCTGTCGATTCGACGCTGGGATGGCCTGGGATTGCGCCGTGCGCAGCAGCTCGCCTGCATCACCGATCTGGTGCAGCAGCATCGACCGCGCGCAGTCGGCTTTACGGTGCGCCAGGCGGACTCTACCATCGCCGATGACTACATCGGGGCCAAAACATTGACTCTGCCTGGCTGGTTTCCGCTGGAGGACACCCATACCGCCATCAAGCGTGTGCGGAAAATCTCGACTGCCAAGATCCTGGTCGGTGGCTTCACCTTCAGCGTCAATCCAGTCTCGGCCGCCGAGTACCTGGAGCCAGACTTGGGTATCGTCGGCGAGCCGGACGATCTGATTGAACACTTCAACGAGGTCATGGCCGGCCGTACCGAGGGCATTGCGAACCTGCTCCATCGCCAGGATGGTCGCTGGCAGCAGAACCAGCGCCTGTACCATGGCCCGCTCGATGCATTGGAGTACACCCCTGAGATCGTTGACGAGATCGTCGCCTTTCACGGCGAGCGCGCGCTACGCGAGACGCATCTCGCACCGGTGCCGGGGCTGAATACAGCGGACGACACCGGACGCGCGATCGCGGTGGAGATTTCCCGCGGTTGCCCCTGCCAATGCGCCTTTTGCTGCGAACCCCTGGTCAAAGGTCGTACATTGCGACTGCGCGATCTTGACGTGGTCGAGGCCGAGGTCAAGAACCTGCTGCGCTTCGGTTTGCGCTATTTCTGGTTCGTCTGCTCCGAGCTGACTTTCACCAAGGAGCATGTCTTGGATCTGGCGGAGCGTCTGATTCGCATCAACCGGGATCTGGACCTGCCAATCTACTGGCGTGCCTATTTCCTGCCGGTCAAGTTCAACAAGGACGAGTTCCGCATCCTGTTACGCTCGGGCCTGATGTTGGAGCAGAATGGCCCATTTTCGGATCTTAGCAATGATACGCTGGCGCAGATGCACGAGCCCTATCGGGTCAAACACGCTTTGGCGCATATCCGCGATCTGATGGAATTGAACGAGGAGCCGGAATTTGCGCACCGTAAGATGGAGCGCTGGATCCTCTGGTCCTGGCTCGCAAACCCCTATGCGACCCGGCAATCGGTGCGTGAAACCCTCGCGACCTTCGCATCCCTTGGGCTGGATCTGCACTACGATGCCGCCGAAGGTTATCCGGCCTTGCGCGTTTACGAGGGATTGCGCAATCTTCCCGAGGACACCCCACAACGCACCGAGGTGGTCACCGGCGATCCTGATACGCCAAGGTCGATCATCCATCCCGCCTTTAGTTACAGTCGCGAGCTGTTGGAGCACTTCGCGGATGTGGATCGATTGCACGATTTTCTGTTCTATGCCCACGAGACGCTGCTGTCGCGCCACTATCGCGCCACGCGCGACTGGCTTGGTTGGAGCCTGCAACGCCCGGCAGCAGAGATCGCAGCATTGCTCGAACCGATCGCCCCGGAGCCGATCGCCAATCCGCCTTGGGTGGATCATCCCGAATTGAATGACTACCATCCTCGGCTGTGGTATGCACGGGCACATCGCTGTTGGGAACGAGCGAACCGGGATTGGATGTGCCTGCGCAATGCACTGGAAGCCCATGGCAGGGTGCAAGGCAATGCCATGCTCGCCGCACTGCTGCATCAGGGCTTTGCATGCCATCATGTTCGCTGGAACGGACCCTTTGCCGAGCTAGGATTACTGGATACAGACACGACGCTGCCCACGGCGTCGACCTATGACGCATTGACCCGATTGCTGCCGCGCTTTTCCGACGAGCACCTGCTATACCATCATGCAACCCACCAGCATGGCGAGCTGGCCGCGGTGCTGCTGCGTTACTATGTGTACGCTTTGAACCTGCGGCTGCGCCCAGAGCTGCGCTTTCTCGTGGAGACCGATCGATGAGCCAATCCAACGACTGGCAGGAGCAGGCCGATGCCTATCTCGCCTATTTTGAAGACAACCCCGATCGCATCTCCGCGACCAGGGTCTTTCCCCGGCTGGTCGAGCACTTTGGCGACCTGCATGGGCTGCGTGTGCTGGATTTCGGCTGCGGCCAGGGCCGCTTCGCCCGGATTCTGGCCGACGCCGGTGGCGAGGTGACCGCCTTCGATACGTCCGCGGCGGAGATTGCCAATGCCCGCGCTTTGGACCAAGGGCGGGGCATTCGCTATATCGACCGACAGCAGGAGTTGCTCGCGGCGGCCCCTTTCGACCGCATCCTCTGTTTTATGGTGCTGCTCTGCAATGATGCCGAAGGGGCCGATGCATTGCTGCGTATGCTGTTTGCATCAGCGGCCCCCGGCGCGTTGCTGGGCCTCGCCAACACCGATACTACAACCCTGGGTCGGCAGTTTCCGGACTTTCATTCGACGCCGCCGGCACATCCGAACCGCGGTGCTGCCTATCTGAGCTATATCCCGACCAGCGCGGGTGTCATGCAGGTTACCGACCATTATTTCAGCCCCGATCATCTGCGCCAGATGCTCGCTGATGCCGGTTTCGAACTGCGTGCCGAAGAGCGGGTGGCCGAACCCTTTATCTTGCACATTGCGGCACGATCGCAGTATTAATCCTGTAAAGCAAGTCTGTTCACTCGCTGCGCACTCTTCTGCATCAAGCACGCACTTGCTGTAGAAGATGGCCAACTGGTGCAAGTCCAGCCCTGGTTCTTTGGAGCGGGGTCAGTAGCTGCTTGACCCGCTCCGGCGAACATCCAGCGTTGCGCAATGAAATCCACCGATGAAGGGGTAATAGTCCTCAAACGCGCAGGGGATGGGTTTGAAGCCCCACTCCTTCAGTGCCCGGATCAGGGGCTCCTGGCGTTCTTCGACAATGATGCGTCCTTCCCCCAGTACCAGGGTATTGATGCTGATCCAGTCGCTCATCAGGCGTGGCCGGGTTTTGTAGGGCACGGGCTCGGGCGCGATCATCAAGTCCCAGTCGCGAAAGATCTCGGGCAATTTACTGACATCGGTAAATTCGGCATTCACCAGCAGCTTACCGGAATCCAGCAATGCCAAGGTGGTATCGATATGTGCCAGCTTGGGGTCCAGGCTTTCGATCAGATGCACCCGGTAGTCGGACCCCAGGCAGAGAAAACAGAGAAAACAGGGACAGACCACGTTTTTCTGCTAGACTTGGTTCGGCGCTATGTTGCTATTGTCTTTGAGATCCTGTTATCCATGCCTAGACGCGCACGGATCATCGCCGCCGGCTGCCCAATGCATGTGATCCTGCGCGGGATCGACCGGGCTGCGGTGTTTTTCGAGGATGATGATCGCCAGTTTTTTCTGGATCATCTGGCCGCGGTTGCTGCGGAGGAATCGGTTGCTGTGCACGCGTATGTGCTGATGACCAACCACCTTCATCTGCTGATGACCGCCGCACGCGATGATGGCGTGTCGGCGGTGATGAAGCGCGTTGGGCAGCGGGATGTCCAGCACGTCAACCGGACCTATCGTCGCACGGGCGGCTTGTTCGAGGGCCGGTTCCGCTCATTGCTGATTGAGACCGACACCTATCTGCTGGCCTGCCAGCGCTACATCGAGCTCAATCCGGTTCGTGCCTCAATGGTCAGTGTGCCTGGTGATTATCGCTGGTCGAGCCATCGGGCCAATGCGCTTGGCCGCCAGGATTCCGTGGTCACACCGCACCCGCTGTACCAAGGCTTGGCAGACTCTGATCAGGCTCGTTTTGCTGCGTATCGCAGGTTGTTCGAGGGTATGCTCAGCGCCGAGTTGCTTCAACGTTTCCGCGAGTGCACCAACGGCGGCTTCGTGCTCGGCAGCCCAAAGTTCGAGTGGCAGATCGCCGCTATGCTCGGTAGACGAATCTGGAAGGGAGCACCGGGACGGCCGCTAAAGGAAATCGATGCGGATGCGCAAGGTGAGCTTGCATTGTAGAAAACGTGGTCTGTCCCCTTTTTCCTTTTTCCCCTTGTCCCCTTTTTCCCCTTTTTCCCGCGTTCTCCTACAAGCCGACGACAGTGACGGCCAACGTAGGAGCCCGCTTGCGGGCGGTTAAAGCAGCGGATTATCTGGGGATGCCTCAGGGTTCGAGTCCGGTTCTACATCGCTGCCGAGCTACATCGGCTTGCGCCTGTCCTCGGGCTGGAACTTGGCCTGCGGGAGGGGTGATGGGCTTGGAAAGATCATGCGAAATACTTGGACCACTCGCTACATAGCTTCCGAAAAGACCTGCTCAAACGGAAGGCTTGTTCGACGTCCATCCTGGCAGAAAACGCGGGCTGATCGGTCGTTTCGCGGTACTTTCCGCCGGCCATTCGTTCACCTAACCATCCCTTTGCATCACGCGGGCGCTCCGGTTCGAAGTTTGGCGGACTTTCGAACGCGAATCCGCGATGGCCGTTCAGTGACTCTGCGGCAGCGAGAAACCAAGCTTCGTACTCGCGATTGGCCAACACGACGGATACAGAACTGTGAGGCACGCTTCCTCGAGCCCGCTCCAGGATCTCCGGACCCAGCTCGGCCGGGCAGTCGTCGTCCGCGTCCAACAGCACCAATATCCAACCGTTGTCACCAGATTTGGCGGCTGCCAACAAGAGAAAGCGACGAAACTCCTCGTCGCGCTTCAAAAACCGATCTCGTCTCACGCGAATCGGTTGCGGGATGCTGATGTGAGCGTCTGGCGAAAGCCACGCAGATAACCGGCGCAGCAACACTGGCAAAGCGGCGACTTCCCCATCGCCTTCGACGATCGAGACAACAACCTTCATGACCCCAGCTCTCCGAATAGATCGGGCTGACGCTGATCTTCCGCTGCGAGAACCTCCGGATCCGGTGCCAGCTGGTTGAGCCGCAAGAGCTCGCCGGCGGTGAAGAGCTGATCCCTCAAGGCGGTCCGCGATGCCTCGTCCAGCGGAGCAATCCGAGTCTCGCCGGCGATAGACACGACGGCCAGCAAGGCGTCGACCGGCAAACTCGGGTCATCCAGCAAGTCCGGACTGTGGCTGGTAACAATGACCTGGGTCTTCTCGGATGCACGTTGAAGGGCTTCCCGCAACGCGGCAGAGGCAGCCGGATGGAGCGCGGTTTCGGGCTCCTCGATACCAATAACGGTTGGGGAGTAATCTCGATTACCTTGAAACAAGGCGGTCAGCACACCCAGCGCGCGCAGCGTTCCGTCCGACAT
This sequence comes from Thiohalocapsa sp. PB-PSB1, assembly GCA_016745215.1. GTDB lineage: Bacteria > Pseudomonadota > Gammaproteobacteria > Chromatiales > Chromatiaceae > Thiohalocapsa. The sequence continues at coordinate 5,554,407 of CP050890.1, read as the reverse complement.
GTTCTGGGCGAGAAAACGCCAAGGGTGCTTGGCGCCGGCCATGTCTTGACGAAACTCCAGGGTCTCCATTGGGCCGACAGGCTCGCGCTCGACGCCGTGCACCATCGGCACCACGCTCTGGAGATACTCCCGTATGACATCCATTGCTTCCGGTGCCGTGCGCTCCAGGTGACCGATCACGCTGGCGATGTTCTCCCCTGCAGGTTTCAACAGGCGTCCATCCTGGGGCTTTTGCAGCTCCCGGATGAGCTTGGGGTTCATGTTGTAAAACCCCATGGCTGTGAAGGCATCGAACACAGGACGAAATGCAGAGAGACCCGAGGCGCTGACCAGCGCCAAGCGATCCGATGTCACGGACGGAAAGGTTGGCTCGCTTGTCGCCTCGAGCTGCCCACGCATTAGTCGGAAGTACGGTCCCTTACCGATCCCGTCGAGCACGCACTCTTCGGTCTGCACCTCATAACCGCCGCCGGACAAAGCTCCGACGTTGAACGAATAGTGGCCTGATCGGCCGTTGCGCAGGCGGAACTCCAGGCGCATCCCGAAGTGTGTCGGATGACCGGATGATCGTCGGCGAACCTCGGATAATCCGCCCCTTTCGTTCAAAGCGTTGTCGAGCGATCCTGACAAGGCGTCGCGCACAAAGTGCAGCGCATCCACGAAATTGCTCTTGCCCGAGCCGTTGGCTCCGACCAGGTAGGTCAAAGGTCCCAAGCGGGCATCGCAAGTGGCGATACTCTTGTAATTGCGCAGCACTACGCGGGTCAGGAAGCCGGTCGCGGTCACGTTAGGAGGCTCTGAATACGCCATCGTTTTCGAGTTCATTCCCGGGTAGCACCTAAGCATAGGCGATTCAACCACATTACAGGCTGTACGATGGCCAAGGTACCATCGGAGCGAGGCTTCGGGCAAGGGCGCAAAGACGTTCGTCGGGGCGGAAATCGTTGGGGGAAGGCGCGAACGGCGGCCTGACAGCGTCCGCGAACCTGCCGCAACGGCGCGCCCGGTGCCCTGAGCGGCGCCCTGAGATATCGAGAGGTTCGCATGAGCAAACGATGCCTCTGAGGGGGCATAGCCAGCACGCTCGAAAGAGTGTTTCTAGCCCGACTTCGACTGTTCGACCCGGAATTTCTTGATTCTGGGCCTCATGAGACGCTCAACGCGTTGTTTTTATTGGCGGGCGAGTGCCGAAACCCGCTGTAGTGCCGACCTTACCCGTTGCACTAAGCGTCTCGAACCGCGAAACTGGCGGAAAAAGAGCACCGCAGCAACGATCCTGGCGAGTTGGCGAGACGACCTGTAGTGCCGACCATTCGGGTCCGGAGACGACGGATCAATAGATTACGCTGCAATTTCGGCTGAATAGGCGAAGACGGGCTAGTGCAGCGGTGCGGATGTCCCGCGACCCTTTCCTGCTCTATCGGCAAGGCCCTATACCTTGCTTCCGATCTGCCGGCATCGCGGCCTGTTCGCCCGCAAGCGGGCTCCTACGTCGGCCGTAGCCGTTAGCTTGTAGGAGCCCGCTTGCGGGCGATGTGCCGGCTACCCGGCAAGGATCGAGCTTCGCGCTTAGTGGCATGTTTTATTGTGTTAGTTCAGCGGCGCGGATGTCCCGTTACCCTTTCCTGCTCTATCGGCAAGGCCGTATACCTTGCTTCCGATCTGCCGGCTACCCGACAAAGATCGAGCTTCGCGCTTAGTGGCATATTTTATTGGGTTAGTGCAGCGGTGCGGATGTCCCGTTACCCTCTCCTGCTCTATCGGCAAGGCCGTATACCTTGCTTCCGATCTGCCGGCATCGCGGCCTGTTCGCCCGCAAGCGGGCTCCTACGTCGGCCGTACCCGTTAGCTTGTAGGAGCCCGCTTGCGGGCGATGTGCCGGCTACACGGCAAGGATCGAGCTTCGCGCTTAGTGGCATGTTTTATTGTGTTAGTTCAGCGGTGCGGATGTCCCGTTACCCTTTCCCCGTTACCCTTTCCTGCTCTATCGGCAAGGCCCTGTACCTTGCGTCCGATCTGCCGGCATCGCGGCCTGTTCGCCCGCAAGCGGGCTCCTACGTCGGCCGTAGCCGTTAGCTTGTAGGAGCCCGCTTGCGGGCGATGTGCCGGCTACCCGACAAAGATCGAGCTTCGCGCTTAGTGGCATATTTTATTGGGTTAGTGCAGCGGTGCGGATGTCCCGTTACCCTTTCCTGCTCTATCGGCAAGGCCCTGTACCTTGCTTCCGATCTGCCGGCATCGCGGTTTGTTCGCCCGCAAGCGGGCTCCTACGTCGGCCGTAGCCGTTAGCTTGTAGGAGCCCGCTTGCGGGCGATGTGCCGGCTACACGGCAAGGATCGAGCTGCGCGCTTAGTGGCATGTTTTATTGTGTTAGTTCAGCGGTGCGGATGTCCCGTTACCCTTTCCTGCTCTATCGGCAAGGCCCTGTACCTTGCGTCCGATCTGCCGGCATCGCGGCCTGTTCGCCCGCAAGCGGGCTCCTACGTCGGCCGTAGCCGTTAGCTTGTAGGAGCCCGCTTGCGGGCGATGTGCCGGCTACCCGACAAAGATTGTTAGGTGACAATTAACTTGGCCGGTCGACGACAACTAACTTGGCCGATTTTAGAGGCTAAGGTAGCTGGCATTTTCGCAACCAAACGGCGCGTGAATGTCAGGCAAGCGGATCACCATTGAGCAGGTCAAGTTCTACATGAGCAACAGAAAGCAAAGTCGCACGCAGGCGCAGGCGAGTGCCAAGACGGGCGTATCCGAGCGCAGTGCACGGCGGATCGAACACGGGGAGGTTGGCGTATTACAGCGCAAGGAGCGGCACTGGCGAACGCGCGCGGACCCGTTTGCAGGGGTCTGGGAGGAGGAGATCGTCAGTCGTCTGGAGCGCCAGCCGCGCCTGGATGCGACGACCCTGTTTGAAGACTTGCAGGAACGCCATCCGGGAGAGTACGGCAACGGCAAGAAGCGCACCTTCCAGCGTCGGGTGAAGGCGTGGAAGGCGCTGCACGGAGCGGACAAGGAGGTGATGTTCCGCCAGGTGCAGGAACCAGGTCGGCAGGGGTTATGGGATTTCACCGAACTCAAAGGGCTGGTCGTGACGATCGCTGGCGAGGAGCTGGACCACCGGCTGTACCACTTTCGCCTCGCCTACAGCGGCTGGAGCCACGTCAAGGTCGTGCTTGGAGGGGAATCCTACAGTGCGCTGGCCGAAGGGCTACAGGAGGCGCTGTGGCGGCTTGGTGGGGCACCGTTGGAGCACCGCACCGACAGCCTCTCGGCGGCCTACAAGAACCTCAGCAGCGAAGCACAAGCGGACCTCACCGAGCGCTACACGCAGCTCTGCGCGCATTACGGCATGACGGCCACGCGCAACAACCGTGGCGTCAGTCACGAGAACGGCGCCGTGGAATCGCCGCACGGGCACATCAAGCGGCGCATTGGGCAGGCGTTGTTGCTGCGTGACTCGGCCGATTTCGCCAGCTTGCAGGACTACCGAGAGTGGCTCGACGCGCTGCTGGTGCGTTTCAACCGGCGTTGCAGCGAGGCGCTCGCCATTGAGCGCGCGCAGCTGCAAGCCCTACCACGGCGGCGCACCGGCGACTACAGCGAGCAGGTGGTCGTGGTCACCACCTTCGCCACCATTGATGTCAAGCGCGTGCTCTACAGCGTGCCCGCACGCCTGGTCGGCGAGCGGCTACGCCTGCATCTCTTCGACGACCGCATCGAGGCGTACGTCGGCGCCACCTTGGCGCTCACGCTGCCGCGGGTGTACAGCGTCAACCACGAGCGGGCACGGCGCATCGACTACCGCCACCTCATCGGCGTGCTGGCACGCAAGCCGCAGGCCTTTCGCTACTCGCAGCTGCGCGACGACCTGCTGCCCAACGCCACCTACCGCGCGATCTGGCAGCATCTGGACAGCCACCTAGAAGCACGCGCGGCATGCAAACGCATCGTCGGCATCCTCGCCCTGGCCGCGCGCGCCGACTGTGAGCAGGCGCTGGGCGCGTATCTGCTCGAGCGCATCGCCGCGGGTAGCGTGCCCACGCTGACGGCGCTGGAAAGCCGTTTCGACGCCCGCGACGCAGCCACACAGCAGGCTGAGCTGCGCGACCGGCCCAGTACCCAGCACGCGCTTGCGAGCTACGACCACCTGTTGCCCGCGCAGGGCCAATCCATGGAGCTGCACTGACATGGTCCAGACCGCCACATTAGCGCTGATGCTCAAGCAACTGAACCTCACCAGCATCGCCCGCCACTGGCAGACGCAGCTCGAGACAGCCGAGCGCAACGGCTGGGACGGCGCGCGCTACCTCAGTGCGCGATGCGAGCAAGAGCTGGCCGATCGTCACAGCCGACGCATTTCGCGTTACAGCAAGGAATCCCAGTTGCCCCCGGGCAAAAGCCTGGCCAGCTTCGATTTCGCCGAACTGCCAGAGGCGACCCGCGCGCAGATCCAGGCCCTGGCCGGCTCCAGCGACTGGACCCGCCAAGCGCGCAACCTGCTGCTGTTCGGTGCCAGCGGCGTCGGCAAGACCCACCTGGCCGCCGCCATCGGCCATGCGCTCACCGAGCGCAACGTGCGCGTGCGCTACGCCAACACCACCGCGTTGGTGCAGCAGTTGCAACTCGCCCGCGAGCAACTGCGCCTGGAAGACGCGTTGCACAAGCTCGACAAGTACCCGCTACTGATCTTGGACGATTTCGGCTACGTCAAGAAAAGCCAACAGGAAACACAGGTGCTGTTCGAACTCATCGCCCATCGCTACGAGCGCGCCAGCCTGATCATCACCTCCAACCAGGCGTTCGCCGACTGGGATCAGATCTTCCCCGACCAGATGATGACGGTGGCCGCCGTCGACCGCCTGGTCCATCACGCGAGCATCATCGAGATCGTCAGCGATAGCTACCGGCGCAAGCACGCCCTCGGCCAGCGCGGCAGCGAGCCAGCGAGCGCATATCCGGCGCCAGCGAACAGGTCGACGACAAGCAGCGCTGACAGCGCGCGGCGTAACGAACCGCGCGCGTCGGCCATCAACCCCGAGGCCGAGTAATCGTCGTCGCGAGCGCGCCCGCACGGCGCGCGACGACAACCCCACGGCGCGGCGCCGCGCCCCTGGCGGGTCCGAGCACGTCCAGTCGCCCTTCGGGCTCCTTCCCGTGCTCGGACCCGCCAGGGGCGCCCCAAACCACCCCACAACACAGGAGGCTCCCACCCCAAAGAACAGCGACAACTAACCGGCCAAGATAGTTGTCGCTGACCGGACAAGATAATTGACATCGGATAAAGATCGAGCTTCGCGCTTAGTGGCATGTTTTATTGGGTTAGTGCAGCGGTGCGGATGTCCCGTTACCCTTTCCTGCTCTATCGGCAAGGCCGTATACCTTGCTTCCGATCTGCCGGCATCGCGGCCTGTTCGCCCGCAAGCGGGCTCCTACGTCGGCCGTAGCCGTTAGCTTGTAGGAGCCCGCTTGCGGGCGATGTGCCGGCTACCCGACAAAGATCGAGCTTCGCGCTTAGTGGCATATTTTATTGGGTTAGTGCAGCGGTGCGGATGTCCCGTTACCCTTTCCTGCTCTATCGGCAAGGCCCTGTACCTTGCTTCCGATCTGCCGGCATCGCGGTTTGTTCGCCCGCAAGCGGGCTCCTACGTCGGCCGTAGCCGTTAGCTTGTAGGAGCCCGCTTGCGGGCGATGTGCCGGCTACACGGCAAAGATCGAGCTTCGCGCTTAGTGGCATATTTTATTGGGTTAGTGCAGCGGTGCGGATGTCCCGTTACCCTTTCCTGCTCTATCGGCAAGGCCGTATACCTTGCTTCCGATCTGCTGGCATCGCGGCCTGTTCGCCCGCAAGCGGGCTCCTACGTCGGCCGTAGCCGTTAGCTTGTAGGAGCCCGCTTGCGGGCGATGTGCCGGCTACACGGCAAAGATCGAGCTTCGCGCTTAGTGGCATATTTTATTGGGTTAGTGCAGCGGTGCGGATGTCCCGTTACCCTTACCCTTTCCTGCTCTATCGGCAAGGCCCTGTACCTTGCGTCCGACCTGCCGGCATCGCGGCCTGTTCGCCCGCAAGCGGGCTCCTACGTCGGCCGTAGCCGTTAGCTTGTAGGAGCCCGCTTGCGGGCGATGTGCCGGCTACCCGACAAAGATCGAGCTTCGCGCTTAGTGGCATGTTTTATCGTGCTAGTGCAGCGGTGCGGATGTCCCGTTACCCTTTCCTGCTCTATCGGCAAGGCCCTGTACCTTGCGTCCGATCTGCCGGCATCGCGGTTTGTTCGCCCGCAAGCGGGCTCCTACGTCGGCCGTAGCCGTTAGCTTGTAGATAGGCTGTCGAAATCTCAAGACAACGACAAACAGCAGAAACGGTAGCGGGACATTCGCACCGCTGCACTAGGCAATTGCCCAAAGGCAAGCGCAGGGTACAGCCCGATGGCATGGTCGCAATGCCGAGTCGGCGGGGGAGGCGAATACCAAGTTCAAGAAAGTTCAAGAGGATGGAGCGATACGCGGAGACGAGTGGGGCGATTTCGAGTTTGATCCCGATTTGGATGGAGGCATAACAGGTATCCTGGTAAGCGCCACGACCAAGCCTTGGCAATATGGCCACCGACACCGGCGCGATGAGTGTGCCGTTTCGAGCCATGGACAATTTCATTCCATTTTGCTGATGCGGTCGCGTGCTCGCCTGCCGCGCATCTTCTCCGCGGATTCGAGTCACTCTGGTTTGTCTTCTCGTCCGGCATCGACGTTGCGGCAACCCCTCATACAGCGACTATGGGCGGGTTGCCGCTTCGCGCAGGCGAACGAAAATCCGGCGCCAGTTGGTCTGTTTCTCTCCGATAATCGCCTGAGCTGCTTGACTTTCAAGAACAATGAAGCATGACGCATGGAAAGGTGCTGCAACGGCCTATGACTAAATATAAAGACAGAATGTCTCCATTCGATCAGCCAAGGAATGCGTCATGAATCCACCTCCACCGTGGCCTGGCGGAGCATCTCCCCTGATGCATATCGAAATCCCGGTCGCAGCGCTCGCCGAACATAAAAACCCTGACCGACGGCTTCCATCATGTCGCGGCGAACGGCATCGCCTGGTTGCGGCAGGTAAAGCTCTAACTCCTGTTGGTCTGGAAGTTGTGCCAACAACCGATGTACTGCGCCTCGATCGAGCTGCCCGGCGATTTGATAGGCGACATCGATGACGCGTAAGGTGGTCGCCAACTGGTCGTTCTGTTCTTGGGCGAGGAATTCACGCAAATCGTCGGGATCATAGGATACCCAGCCGCCCCGTTGGTAGAGATGAACAACAATGGCATGCGGAAACGGAAGCAGCGGCACTTGAGCTTCTCCAAAGGCGGCAAGCTGCTGTCTGAAAAAGCGGCGGAGGGCGCGCTGTTCCAGTCCTTTGGCTGCGTGTACCCACCAAGCCCGGTCTGTCTTCCAACATGAGACCATTGTCCATGCGATTAACAGGACGCAAAGGAGGTTGAAAGCGATGACGCCGAGAGTCAAGGTGCTGGACCCGTCTTGTCCTGACGCGCCGCGTCATCACCGAGCGTCATCGAATCGGCATGTTCCGCTGTCTCAGAAGCAGGAGCTGGAGAGTGTTCTGCTCCAGGCTCTACCTGGTCATGGAGCCGAACCGCAAGCTTCCCGAGCTGCTGCTCGAAGCGCTGCAGATCGGCTTCAAGTTCATCCACGCGCCGCCCGGCGTCCGCGAGAGCCCGAACAAGCTCCTGCGTTCGATGGTTAGCCTCTGCCTCGGTTGTGCGCGGCTCATCCAGGACAAGCTCGACTTCATTGAGCCGGTGCGAAACCACAGAATAACTTTGCAGGCTCACGGCAAGCACCGCGAGCTGCACGACAAAAATCGCTAATAAGGCGATGCGAACGGTCCACATGACGCGGTTTTCACCTCAGTTGAGCGAGGAAACCATGCAGGCCTTCCTCACGATCTATAGAGCCGGAGTCCGCCAAGTCGTCGCCTCCGTAAATGCCGCCCGGAAACAGATGCGAAAGCTCGACGTCGCCGTTGCTTGGCTCGATCAACCGGTACCTGTAGGCGTCGATGGCCTCGACCTGAACCTGCTGGCGTCGGGCGCTGGAATTATACACTCGGGCAACCCCATAAGGCCTACGCCCGCTCGCACCTGCGGCAATCACCGCATAGCTGAGCGGATCCAGGGTAAATTCGTAGTGCCCCGGGATCTCTCCCTGCCGTGCCCAGATCGGCGACAAGCCTTTTGCACCTTCCGAGCGCAGGCCGATGTCGAATGACAGCCGCTGCACGCCGCCTTCCATATCCGAATGCACCACCGATCCCTTGGCAAAACGCAGCGCTCCACGCACCACGGAGAACTTATCAGCACCATCGCCGGCCTGAGGCAGCAGCTCTCCGATACGAAAGATGCGGTGCCTTGGGATGCCGCTATGGCGATTGATGGCATCCGCCAATCCGTGCAAACGGCTTGTGCGCCCCGATAGAATACAGAGATGGATTGGCTGGGCGCTGCTGATGGCTTCCGCATGCAGGCTCCCGAGCGCCATGAAGAGATCGCCGAACCCCTGGCGCCCGGGGATTCGAGCGGCCGGGGTATCTTGCGCCAGGCTGTCAAGCAGTTCCCTGGAGTCGATCTTGAAGTTCTGATCGAGCTTGTCACGGAACGATAAGCCCGCCTCCCGGAGCTGCTGCAGACGGAGCTTCCAGGGCTCTTGTTGAGGGTCCAAAACGGCTTGCCCATCGTTGGTCGACAGCTCCCTCTTGAGCACCTCGCAGATATCCAGCAGTATGCTGATGATCTGATTTTTGTTGTCGGCGGTCAGCTCGGAACTGGCTCGGCTTCGCAGCTCCAGGTTTGGAATCCGGCCCTGCGGTCCGAAAAGGTATGCGAGCAGGCGCACGACCATCAGGTGAGTTACTCGATCCCCGGCGCGCCCGATGCGATCGTACGCGCAAACCCGCGTTGCCGGCCGTGTATTCCCTGCATCCTCGACGAAATCGCATTCCACCAGCGAAATGTCGGTCGTGCCGCCGCCGAGATCGACGAACAGCGCTCGGAGCTTTTCCGTGTTCGGATCACCGAGGCGAAGGCAGCCGAGCACAGAACGACGACCTTCGGCATCCAGACCGCGGGACAGCTCGCTGAAAAAGTAGGCGGCGACCGCCTCGGGTTCCGATGCAACCAGCTCGACGGACGGCGGCTCCATGCCCAAATCTTGCAGCGCTTCCTCGACGGTCTGGCGTAACTTGGTGGCGAATAGCTCACGTTCTTGTTCCCTCCATAACAGCGGGAATGTGGCGTGAATGCGACGCACCAGGGGTAGCGACCCAGGATGATTTTCGCCCTCGGAGGGTCTCATCTCATACTCGAACAGGAGCTGCAGGAGCCGTCTCAGGGCGATACCAACACTGATGCTGATGGGCTCCCGGGGGCTTGAATCATCCATGCCTCGAAACGTGATGTAGCGTTCATGTTCGCGCTTCTCGTAGCAGCGGATGTATTTCTTGGGATTGGACACCCGCGTTATCGACGGAAAGGCGCGCTTTACATCCCGGCTGGCCCTGCCCATGGCGGCCCAAACGGGCTCGCCGCCGGAAAGGATCGAGATGTTCGTATCCAAATTCCCGAGCCCGCTTTCATCGAATGCAGAACCATCTGCGTCATCATCATGCAAGTTCATAGGTTCCGCGCCGAGCCATTCTTCGAGGGGCACGACTCGCTCGTCCTCGTCATCAAAAATGCTCTGCAATCCGATTGCGCATGATGTGTTGCCAAAGTCCAGCGCGGCATGATATTCGCGGACCGGAACAACGGAGGATGCCTCGCCCTGGCTGCCGCCTTCGCCCAGCACGACAACCTCACAAAGATCGAGGAGGAGGTTCCGAGATTTCAGTCGCAGCATTCGACGCCACCATTCCCGGCGGAGTCGTAAGGTGAGAACAAAACCGGAGTCACCCTGGGTTGGGCTCGCATCACTGGTGTCGATGCATACGTCGGTACGCAGGGTATCGCCTTCTCTGTAGGGGCGCACAAAGCACTGATGGTCGACTTGGTCCTCTCCAATGGGAAGCCAGCGCGTCATGTGCTTTGTGCCTGTCGGATGCTTGCCTTGGCCTGGTTTGGGTTTGGCGCTTTTGGTGCTCGTTGTTTTCGGATCACCGAGGATTTTGCGGTCATCGCGCAGACACCAATCGAGCAGCCCGGAGCGCTGGGTCGGGCGATGTTGAGCCAGATAGCGACGAAGCAGGTAATCGAGCGTGCCGATCTTGTTTGCGCCACTCATGACCTTGATACCCCGGAAGATCGCCAATCCTGTGTTTGGCACCACGTAGAGCTTCTGCATGCTTCTCAGCTTTCCTCCAGGATGCTGTCCGCGAGTTCGGCGGCACGCGCGCGCAGATGGGTCAGTCGCATGCGCAGCTGACGTACCGCTTGCGGGTCCATGGGCTGAGCCGAGTCGGTGGGGTCATCGGCAGGGCCGACGGAGATCGCGCCGCCACCGGCGAGCTGGTGCAGGATCTCGCCGGCTGCATAGCGCCGTGTCAGTATGGCCCAGTGACGACTCTCTGCGCGCGTGCTGCACCTCGGTGGCTCTGCCGGTCCTGCGACCTCTAAGTAGTCGCTCAGCGCGCTCTTGACCAAGGCATCGAGCGCGTCTGCCTTGAACAGCGTGTCGTCCTGAAGACGTGACGCGAGCAGTTCCACAAGAGCGCTCCTCAAAGACGCCCGCTCACCCGTCAAAAAATCGGAGAAGGGCCGTTCCATCTCCACATCGGGCATGCTGCCCGCAAGCTCGCTTTCTTCGAGCTTCAGCTTTGCAATCAGCTCCCGAAGTCGATGGGCAGGGCCGAGAAGCAGATAGCGACGCGGCATTCCGTTCTCATCGAATACCTCGTCAAGCAGATCGAGCGCTTGGTCGATGGATCGGCGCAGGCCTCCGCGGACAAGGTGTTTATCCAACTTCTGCTGGAATCCATAGCGCGCCAAGTGGCGCGCAATCATCCGCAACAGATGTCCGATACCGCCGTCCGCCGGATCTGCCAATGCCCGCAGGTTGGCGTCATGGTCGTCTCCGCCGCCGGGGTACAGAGCGGCAAGCTGGTCTCGCCAACTCGCGATCACGGGCTCGACCTCAGACCACCATTTGTTCCAGCGATTGCCACGCTCCGGCGACGACAGATTCCTGGATTGAGTAATGAACTCCAGCGATTGGATGAAGCATACACCGGCCGGCTCAACGTCCCAAGTGGCTCCCAGGCTGGACAGGATATTGCCTCGGACCAGCTTTTCGATTGGCTTGTCGGCTTGCGCAATGCTGCTATCCACGACCCTGTGGATGCCGGTCAGGGCGATGAAGAGCCGATTGTCGAGGCCGACGTTTTCGGCCCCGACTTCGTTGAACTCGGCCCACAGCTTGTTCAGTCTGGCCTCATCTCCTGTGCGGACAAACAGCACCAGAACATCCAAGGTGTCGTCTTCGAGCATATGGTGCAAGATCTCCGTGGGCTTGCGCTGGGCCATGACGCGCAGGATGTCATCGCGGTCTTTGTGGGCGGTCTCCAGGGTGGGCAGATCGATGACATGAAGACGGGACGCCAACTCGCGGTGCTCCCCCAGCAGGCGTTCGAAGTGCGCATGGCGACCTTTGATCTGTATCTTCTCAACGAGGAACCGCAGATCGCGAGCTCGAAAGCTCCCGATGTCGTCCAGTTCAATCCATTGGTCGTTATGCTGCTTGTGCGTGAGCTTGCGTGCCAATTCCCCGTCGAGCAGCGCCACGCCGCCGGGCGCGCAGAGCTTGACCGAGTCAACGTCGGAATCCTGTAAACGCCAGACGTTGTCGGCCTCTGTTTCGACTTGGATAGCGACGCCTTGGTGGGCTTGCTGCACCATTGGGCGCTCGACCAGCGCGCGCAGCTTGTTTGGGTCGTAAAAGTGGGCAAAGGCGACCGGCCCTTGAGTGCGCGATGGCTCGATGGATAGGGCGACGGCCATCGTCTCCTTGGTGTCCTTGGTCAGCCAAGGATCGCGGATTTCGGGGAAGACCTCCCCCAGAGCCGTGGTCTTGTAGGAACCGGACGCGCCATAGATCACCAGGTTGAAAAACGGCTCGACCGGTCGCCGCTGGATGCGATGACGCAGTCTTTGCAATGGCTCGAACAGGATTTTGACCTCCGCAAAGCGAGCGGACAACATCGCGAGATGGCGGTCGTGCAGCAGCGTACTCAGCGTTTCCAGGGTTTCTTTACGCAGTGTGCGGAGCCGCTCGAGTCCAGGATCGGAATTCAAAAGGTCCATAGCCATCGGCTTCAATTAGGTTCCAACGGGATTGCCATGGGAGTCGAACGGCTACTCGCGCTCGGCGCCTACGACATAGGTCAGCGCCATGCCTCGGCCGTTGTTGGGAAACGCAGTCATGCTTGGGATTGGAACGCCGGCATATGGGTAGGTTGCTGCAGGCGTTTGATGCAACCGGCCGAGTGGACGAGCGGAGTAAGGCTCGCCGCCAGGGGACGCTGCGGTGCCAATGCGTGACCCACGGTTGGATTGGCTGTTTGCGGCAGGTCGGCGCTCGTCGACGGACGCAAGACCAGGGTCAAACGGTGGCCGGTCGCCATCGAATGGCGTCTGGCTGACAGCGGCCGAGCTTTGGCTATGAGTCCCGGGGCCACCGATGAACAATGACCTCACCCGATCGAACTGGTGGCGCAGCCAGTCGACGGGCGTAACCTTGACTCCGATTTGCCGTGGGTCATCGAGCTGCGTAAAGCTCCCCGAGGTGTCGCTTGCCAGTTGCTCCAGAAACTTCGCATACTCAGGCTGTTTCTCGCGGAGTTTGCCGAATCCGTAGACATTGATTTTGGCTTTGGGTGCTTGGTTTCGTCGACGCACGAAATCCCGCAGTTGCGCGAGATTGGCCTGCCCGCGCGTCGGTAATCCATCCGTGTAGAGCTCGATGGTGACCTTGGTTGTTTGTGGCACGTTTGCAAGCTGATCGAATGCTTTGGATAACCCATCCTCCAGGTTGCTGTGCCTGCCAAGCTCGATCTTCTTGATCTTTTCGATAAGCGCCTGGCGCTCGTCCTGATCGAGCGTCTCGATCGTTGTGCGCTGCGCGTCCAGGGGCTTCGCAACATCATCGAATACAACGATGTTTGTCGTGTCGTCCTCCGGCATTGCCCGCAGGTTGGCAATCAGCATGCGCTGCGCAGCATCGATGAACTGCATGCCGAAGTCGCCCCAGTCGGCACCCATCGACTCGCTTGTGTCGAGAACGTACAGCGTATTCCGATCCTTTTCGTAGATCGGGTCGATGTCGCCTAGAAGCCTAGGAAACGTAAGGAGAAGCGCGATCAAGGCGAGCGCCATGGCAAGCGCGCCCGGTATCAATAACCCAGGCCGTTTGCTGCGACGGATGTCCATCGTCGTCAGCCAGTCCTGAAGCCCAGCGTAATTCATCTTTGTTGGCCGGCCGACGAGCAGCTGACCATGGGCCTTGGCGATGGATCGTATCGCTCGGTAATAGGAGTCACAGGCTTGCGACTCTTTCCGGCACGGCATTGGCTGGAGCTTGATGCGATGGCTTCGGCAGTCGGACGAGATGACCGCGGCGGTCGACTTGCGGGCCACGCAGAGATGGCCGCCCTCAGCCTCGGTGTCAGCATAAGCACGAATCAAGCCAAGTGCCGCGAGCGCGTCCGCGCGAAAGGCTTCACCGGTGTTTCCAACCCGCAGTCCGCGTGTTGCTGTAGGGGTGGGATCGGAGTCGATGGAGAAGAAGGTTCGGTATTGTCGCGGTAGCTGCATGGAACGGTCTCCGAATTGCGCCGCTGTGCAGCCTAACGCTCGGCGGTCGTGACATCCTTATGTCGCAAATGGTTGCTGATTCCGGATTGCTTGTAAAGCACTGTTCGGCGCTTGCGGATGAGGATGGGTAGAAAGATGCGGACCCAATCGATTGAGCTGATCCAACCAGTACCGCTCGCTGGCCGGCGCTTGTACAGAGTGCAGACGATGAGTCTCAGCCGCCAGGCGAACCGAAGACTGGTGGCACGATGAGGCGAAAGAATCATTCTATTCCAATCAGGTGTAAAGACGCTAGGGGCTGAGACTGCGAAAGTATTCAGGCCTTGTGCGCAGGATGCCGCGCTCAGAGAGCGAAGGGTACATTCCTGCTCGGGATCTGGATCGGGAATTCCGCGTCTACAAACGGATGCGGCCTCAAAATACTGTGCATCAGGAAGCGGCATGTTACGCAAGCGACAGAATCCCTTCGAGCAGCACGTCCGACACCAGGGCGATTGCCGGGGTGTTTGTAATAACGCAAATCATGCTTACTGTTGACCTTTAGGCTATAGATTTTCAAGTAGATCCGGCAACCGCCCGCAACCGATGCCCGATATTTCCGCACTTGCCGTCCTGCTGCTGGCCGCATTCATCCATGGCGCATTCGGTTTCGGCTTTCCAATGGTAGCCACACCTTTGCTGGCGCTGATGATGGATCTGCGAGCGGCGATTCTGATCATTCTGATTCCCTGTATCTGTATTAATGCGGTCAGCATTCTGGGTGAGAAGCATCGGCTTGAGGCTTTGCGGATATTTTGGCCGATTCCCGCCTTTTCTATTGTTGGCAGTCTGATCGGTACCCAGGTGCTCCTGTCGGTGAACAGCGAGCCGTTTCGTTTACTGCTGGCATTGGTGCTGGTGGCCTACCTATTAGTGGACCGATTGCACGGCGTCGAGCGCACGCGTAACCTGCCCAAGTGGGCGCTGGCCCTGCTTGGGCTGGGCCTGGGCTTGATGGCCGGCGTCATCAATATTTTTGCGCCGGTATTGATTGTCTTTGCGCTCTACACCCGCATGCGCCCGGAATTGATGGTGGCGGCTTTCAATCTCAGCTTTCTTACCAGCAAGACCGGCCAACTCATTGGCTTCACGCTGAATCAGGCGCTAGACGCCAGCCTGCTGATGCAGGCATTCTGGGCATTACCTTTGGTGCTGGGCGCTTTATTGGTCGGAATCGCCGTGCGCCGGCGCATCCAGCCGGAGAGCTACCGCAAGTTGCTGCGTTTCGGGCTCTGGTTCATGGCTGTGGCATTGATTTGGGATTCCCTGCGCAGCACCTGATTCGCCTCCGGGAACGATCGCACTGGAGAGATCGCCGGTCAGCCGAGGCAACCGACTACCCACCCTCGCGCGTCATTTGCTCCAGTCGTCCCTTGGCGAGACGGCCCTCGGTGGTTTCCGGAAAGCGTTTTGCGACCTCCGTTAAAATGCGCCTGGCCTGCTCCAAATCCTGCTGGTCGAAGTAGACATAGCCGAGTTTGAGCATTGCGCCGGGCAATTTCGGGCTGAGCGGATAATCGCTGATCAATCGGCTGAAGTGGTTGGTTGCCGCTGCATAATCTTTGGTCACATAGCCAATCTCGCCGAGCCAATAGAGGCCGTTGTCGGCGAACTGGCCGCTTGGGTATTGGGCCAGCATGGACGTGAACTCCTGTTTGGCTTGCGCGTAGTCGCGGTCTTTGAGTAAATCGAACGCGGCGCGATAGGCATCGCGTTCGCTGCCGACGGTGGTCTCCGGCGACGGTAACGCCAGCGTGCCGCCATTGCCGCTGCCGCTGCCCAATGCACCAAGACCCTGTTGCGGTGGCGGCGCCACAATTGGGGTTGATGCATCAATGGCGGCGGCATCGGCATCCTGATTGGCACCAGGTGCGTTACCGGAGGCGGCACTGGACGGGCTTGTGTCGGGCGCTGCGGCGTTCTCGCCATCGGCTGCTGCTGGTTCATCTGACCCAACCCTGAAGCCGGCAAAGCGACCGCGGTCCATTTGCTGTAGCCGATACTGTTGTAATTCCACCTGGCCACGCAGTTCCTGCATTTCTTGTTGCAGGCGCTGGACTTGCAGCAGCAAGTCAGACAGGCTTTGCTCGCTGAGCATGCGTTCCAGGCGATCGAGCCGGACCTCGGTGTTGGCGTCGCCGAGACCGCCGCCAGCAAGGCTGCCCGCGGTCTGGGCGCTCAGGGTCTGTGCGTACGATGGTTGCGCAAGCAGCAAAGGCGTGGCCGACATCAGCAGGACAGCGGCGAGGCGCGCGAGGGTGGGGGAGATACTTGGGTGCATGGCGTTATTCTCAGTAGACCAATTCGACGCGTCGATTCAGCGCCCAGGACTGTTGGTTGTGGCCGGGATCGGCCGGTTGTTCCTCGCCATAACCGAGGGTGGTCAGTTTGTCGGCGGGCACGCCCTCGGCGATCATGAAGCGTTTCACCGAGTCGGCGCGACTGTCGCTGAGCGCGAGATTATAGTCGCGGGTACCGCGTTCGTCGGTATGCCCCTCGAGGGTGACCGCAGCACCGGGCGTGCGATACAGATAGCCGGCATGGGCACGCAGCAGATTGATATATTGCGGTTGAATTTGCGCCGTATCGTAATCGAAGTACACCACCTTGCGGTAAAGTGGGCTGGATGGGTCGTCAAGCGGGGATATGGGCTGAGGCTCGAGCGGCTGCGTGCTGGTCGCAACGTCCCCAGACGGGGCGCTCATGGCTTCCAATGCGGCCGCGCTGGGCTCGTATACCGGCTCCGGTTGCGTGGTTGCGCAGCCGGCGGCGAGTGCCGCGACAAGCGTGGCGGTGAGCGAGAAGATGGGCGAACGCGGGCGCTGGATCACGGCTTTGCTCCTGGGATGCAATACGGAAATGGGGAACGGCGCAACAAAACATTTGATTTGGGCGGGCTGTGGATGGGTCGCAAGGCCGCTACCGATCGGTTCGTTATCATTGCAGCAGTGGCGACCAGGCGGGTTCGCGTACCTCGCCTGCGTCCTGCGACAACCGCTGGCTGGCGCCACCGCCGATTGGTTTGGCGGCGAGCACGCCGCGGCCATTGTTCTGCGTGGCGTAGATGACCATGCTACCATTCGGCGCGAAACCCGGAGATTCATCCAGCGAGCCTTTGCTCATAAAGCGTCGCGATCCGCCGCGAACGTCGGTCAGCACGATCTGAAAACCATTGCCTGCGCGCGTCACCATGATGAGCGAGCGGCCGTCCGGCGCATAGGATGCGGCAGCGTTGTAATCGCCCTCGAAGGTCAACCGCTCGGCGCTTCCGCCAGCGACCGATACGCGATAAATCTGTGGCTTGCCGCCACGGTCGGAGGTGAACAATAAATGACTGCCGTCGGGCGCCCAGGCGGGCTCGGTATCGATGGCATAATGATCCGTGAGCTGAGCCAATTGACGCGTGCCGAGATCCAGCACGTAGATATCCGAGTTGCCGCCCTTGGACAAGGTCATGGCTAGCTTACCGCCATCCGGCGAGAATGCCGGCGAGCCGTTAATGCCGTCGTAGCTGGCAATACGCTCGCGCCGGCCGCTGGCTAGATCCTGTATGAAAATTGCAGACTTGCGGTTCTCAAACGACACGTAAGCCAATTTCCGACCGTCCGGAGACCAGGCCGGCGACATGATCGGGAAAGCGGAATCGACGATGGTCTGCGGGTTATACCCATCGGAGTCGGAAACGCGTAAGCTCACGCGTGATTTCCGCCCGCGCCCGGACGAGGTGACATAGGCGATGCGGGTTGCGAAGATGCCGGGTTCGCCGATCAACTGCTGATAAACGGCATCGGCGATGCGATGCGCCGCATGACGCAGGCCCTTTTCCGTGGAGGGCAATGAGTTCGACAGCAGTTTCTTGCCGCCGAAGGCGTCGAATAACTGGTAACGGATGCGATAACCGCCGCCGGCATGCTTGGCGATCTCGCCCACCAGCAGGTTGTTCACCGAGAGCAATTGCCATTCGCGAAAGTCGATGTCCTCCTGGCGGTGTGGAGTGACCAACATTTCGCGCCGCGATAGGGGCGCGAAGCGGCCGCTGCGGGCCAGATCGGCAGCGATCACGGCGGCGACATCGACACTGGGCTTGGCATTGTCCAGATTGCCGAATGGTACGACGGCGATGGGCTGGGCGCCTTCCACGCCACCGGTGATCTCGATGGTGAGTTTGGCCTCGGAGTGTGGGCTGAACAGGGCCGCGCCGAACAGGACGATGATGAATAGGACGTTGATCTGGTTGTGCGGTTTCATGACAGCGGCCCTTCAGGGTCGGAATTTGAAATTGAAATCCCGGAATAGCTCGAATTCTCTGCCGTCCGGAACCGGCAGTGGCGATGCCTGGTTGACCGCAACCACCACGGATTGATCGAAGGCTGCGTTGCCACTGCTCTCAATGATGCGCACGCTCCCCTGCACCACCGCGCCGCCCGGTTGCAGACGCAGATTCACGGTGGTCTGCAAATCAGCGCGCGACACGGATGGTCGCACCCAAAATTGTTTTACGCGGCTTGTAATGGCGGGCACCCATTTGCTCGCAATCTGTGCCCGTGCGGCGGCCGTTTGTTGCCCGGGGATGGTTTCCGCGGCATGTCGTTGTGCTTCCAGTTCTGCCTGCAGAGCCGCGTCCAGCGCGCGCTCGCGGGCCTCTGCCTGGCGGCGTTCTTCGGCCATCCGACGTTGTTGCTCGGCCTGGCGTCGTCGTGCCAGCTGCGCGTCACGGCGCGCCTGTTCCTCGGCAGCTCTGCGCTCGGCTTCTTGCGCCGCGCGGCGGGCAATGGCTTCGGCCTCGAGGCGATCCTGTTCCTCGCGCTCCTGACGCTGAGCCTCGGCAGCTTGCCGGCGACGCTCTTCCCGGTCTTTGCGCCGACGTGCTTCTTCGGCAGCCCGACGTTCGGCCAGTTCAGCGATGTCGCGACGAATCTTATCCTCCGCCTCGCGGCGCGCCTGTTCGGCCTGGTATCTGGCCTCCTGTTCGGCCTGGCGCTGAGCCTCCAGCTCGGCCTGGCGCTGGGCCTCCAGCTCGGCCTGGCGCTGGGCTTCCAGCTCGGCCTGGCGCTGGGCCTCCAGCTCGGCCTGGCGCTGAGCGTCTAGCTCGGCTTGGCGTTGGGCCTCCAGCTCGGCTTGGCGTATTGCATGCAGGCGCGCGTGTTCGGCCATTTGCTGTTCAGTGATCAACGCTGCTGCCGCTTCAGCGTCGGCTTGTTCGGATTCCGGCTCGGATCTCGGCTCGGGTACGGGGACCGGGCGCAGCTCTGGCTCTGGCTCTGGCCGCAGCGCTGCCGCGGCTCGCAACGCCTCGACCCGGCGCTCGATCTCCGGCGACGCGTTCATCTGCGCTTGGATCATATTTTCAAATCCGCCGACGTTCTGATTGCGTACTAGCCAGTCGACACCAGTCAGCATCAGCACCAACAAAGCCAGATGCAACAGTACCGACCACAAATAGGCCCTGGGATAGCGCTTGAAAATCTGCCACATGGCTGCCCTGTCAGCGCCGCCCAGCCGTGGGCGGACGTGTCACCAGCCCAACGCTCGCGGCACCGGCGGCCTGCGCCGCGACCATTGCATCCACTACCAGCCCATAGTCCACCGAGGCGTCGGCGCGCATCATCACCGGGGTTGCCGGGGCGTTATACAAGACATCGCGCAGCCGCTCGTAGAGCAGCTGTTGATCTACTGGTAACAGATCGGCATTGCCCAGATCGACATAGGTGTCGCCGAACTGATCGATGTGAATGACCACCGGTGGCGAACCTTCCCCCGGCTGCGGCTGGGCTTCGGCCTGAGGCAGATTCACCTTGACGCCTTGGGTGATCAGGGGTGCGGTGACCATGAAGATCACCAACAGCACGAGCATAACGTCAATATAGGGCACCACGTTGATCTCCGACATCGGTTTGCGACGATTGCGACGTTCTTTTTTTTTCATCTTGTCGGTTGTTGCATATTGCCGGACTGTTCTGCGTACAGATCATGATCAAGGCGCCGCATCGTGCATCGTGCGATTCGCATTCCGCTGCCCACTCAGGCCGCAACGGCCGCGCCGCGCCGACCCTGGCGTTGCAACAGGGTGGAGAATTCTTCCATGAACTCCTCATAGCGGTTGTTCAGTCGCTCGATCAGATTGGAGTATCGGTTGTAGGCGATTACCGCAGGAATTGCTGCGAACAGGCCAATCGCGGTGGCCACCAAGGCCTCGGAAATACCAGGCGCCACCAACGCCAATGTCGCTTGCTGCACATTGCCCAACGCATGGAACGCATGCATGATGCCCCAAACCGTTCCAAATAGGCCGATGTATGGACTGGTCGAGCCCACGGTTGCCAGAAAGGCCAGGTTGGATTCCAGACGGTCCATCTCGCGGCTCAGCGCAACGCGCATGGAACGCTCCGCGCCTTGGATCACGGCCATGGTATCGTCGGGCTCAATTTTGCGTAGCCGCACGTATTCTTTGAAGCCGCCACGGAAGATCGCGGCCAGCCCGGTCAACGCCTTTTCATCTTGACCAAGCTCGCGATAGAGAGCGCTCAGGTCGCCACCGGACCAAAACTTGCTCTCGAAGTCGTCGGCGGCGTTGCGCGCCCTTGTGATCACCCGTGAGCGGTCGAAGATGGCAGCCCAGGAAAGCACCGAAGCAAGTACCAGTATCAGCAACACCAGTTGCACAACCAGGCTGGCGTTCAGCACCAGATCCAGCAGCGAAAGCTCAGAGCCCATGGACAATCTCCGAATCGATGGCCGTTAGGATGGCCCGTGGAATGCGTGCCGGGCGCAGGCGCAGGCGATCGACACAGGCAACCTTGACCTCGGCATTGCAGCAGACCGCCTCATCCCTGCCTTGCAGGATGGTCTGGGCAAAATCGAAGCTGGCACGGCTGGGCCCGATTAATGAGCTGAGGATCACAAGCTGATCGTTGAAACGTGCGGGCTGAAGGAACTCGATCTCCAAGTGACGCACGATAAACCCAATGCCCAGTTCGTCGCGCAAGCGGTCTTGCTCGAAACCCAAGGCTCGCAACCACTCGGTCCGGGCGCGCTCCATGAACTTCAGATAGTTTGCGTAATACACCACGCCAAGTGCGTCGGTATCTTCGTAATACACGCGCACCGGCCAGCGGAACCTTGCCGATGGGGCTGGCTCCCGACTCATATTGGAAGTCTCAATGAAATAAAATCGCCCATCATAACGGAAATACAGAATTCCATGCACTGACTTAATCGCTACAAATGCAAATGCGCTGCTGGACAACCCCGAAAACAGCAGGATGGCCAACACGGAGCGTTAGCGATTGTTTGCGGTCAGGTTCGAGAGGGCGAAGCCCCGGCGCGGATGGATGGAGTGATACTGAATGCCAACCGGGGCAAAATTCGTCGAATTATTGCTTTATCTGCCAATCGCATTTCACGCCGACCAGCACCCGCTCCATGTTTTGCAGATTGCCAATGATTTGAACAGCCGGCGGCGGCAGTCGCTTGATCAATGTCGGGGTGGCGACGATCGCATCTTCGTAAGCTTCCTCCGGGTGATCGAAGATGTTCAGTACATCGAGCGTGTAATCGTCACCATGGGTCTGCTTCAGCAGCGTCCGAAGCCGATCGATCTGGGCAGCCGCCGTGGGCGTGTTGCCGCTGATATAGAGGCGTAAGTGGTTCACTGAGGCACCTGATTTTAGGATGTGCGGTCGGGGTCGGAAATAACGGCTGCGGTGGAACCCAGAATACCCCGGGTGATATCGATGATCTGTCGCCGCTCCAGCGGTTTGCTGAGCAGCTCGAACTGCAGGCCAGCGTGACGGGCAGAGACCAGATCAGCGAGGAACTCTCGGTGAAAGGCAGTCACGATGTAGACGAGTTGATCCGGTTTGACAGCGCGGATACGGCGCAGAGTTTCGACGCCATCGATGCCTGGCATGCGTAAATCGAGATAAACCAGGTCGTAGTCGGCCTGCTGGATCTTCTCCACACCCTGATCGCCGCAGGTTGCCTGGTCCAGGTCATAGGGTTGGCTACGCAACGCGAGCGCGAAGGCGTTGCGCACGGATTCGTCGTCGTCGATCAATAATATACGTTTGTTCATACTTCCGGCGATTTGATCGGGATCTTTATAATCATCGTCGTACCGCGACCCTCGCGCGATAGAACCTCGATATGACCTTGTACAGCGGTCACTAGTGACCAGCTGGTGGATAGCCCGAGACCGGTACCTTTGCCGGTGGGCTTGGTGGTATAGAACGGATCGAAAATGCGATCGCGCTGTTGTGGGTCGATACCCGGACCGTTGTCTGCCACATGCAGTTCGAAATTCTCCGCGCTTTCCAGTGTGCTGATGTGAATCTTTTTTACCACACTGTCGGCCAGCGCGTCCAGCGCGTTGCTGAGCAGATTAATCAGCACTTGTTCGAAAGGTTCCGGCTGCAAGCTGTCCAGGCACAGGCTGGGGGTGAAACTGGTGGTGACTTCCACGTTTTCCTTTTGAATCCGATAATCGAGCAGGCGTAACACGCGCTCGATCACCGGCACCGGGTCCCACCCAACGCGATCTTGGCGACCGTTCGGACTGCTGTGGGAGAAGGCCAGCAGATTCTGCACGATATTGATACAGCGCCGGGTTGCATGCTCGGTATCGCTGAGCACCTCCAGGCATTCATGTTCCGGCTCCAGGCTCTCCAGACAGAACTGAACGCCGTTGATGATACCCATGAGCGGATTGTTGAGTTCGTGAGCAATGCCGGCGGTCAGCCGGCCGAGGGCGCCGAATTTTTCCAGCTGGGCGCGCTGATCGCTGACCAATTTCTGCTCTGTGATATCCAAGGCCAGCTCGAATCGGACCCAGCGACCGTCCGGCCAACGAATTGCCTTGTCGGCACAACGAAACCAAAAGCCGGTGACTTCGTTCTGGAAATCCCAAACATGAGTAGTGCCCAAATGCTCGCCGAAAATGTACTGATTGGTACAAAATGGACAGGGCGAATCCCGATTCTGCAGCGCTTGGTAGCATTTCTGTCCCGGCGGACTGCTGCCCCAGCGGCGCCGAAAGGCCTCGTTGACGTAGATCAGCTCATAGGTCTCGGGGTCCGCCACATAGATGACCGCATCCACGCCGTCGAACAGGGAATTAAGCTGCTCGCGCTCTTCGGCCAGGGTAGTTTCGATCCGCTTGCGCTCGGTGATATCGCGGACGAAGGCATAGATGCGCCCACCAGCGAAATCCGATACGTTTGTGCTGATTTCAACATTGATCGTCTCCCCGTCTTTTGTTCGCTGGCAGGTTTCGAAACGCGTGCTGTCAGGCGTAATGATGGAGCCGCCGTCGTTAACGTTTTCCGAGGCGGGGATCACCGCGGCCAAATCGAAGATCGTCATGTTGAGCAGTTCCGGGCGTGACCAGCCGAGCATCCGGCAATAGGCGGCGTTGATCTCCAACAAACGGCCATTGCGACTGTCCACGACACAGAAGCCATCAATGCTGCTATCGACTAGCGCTGTATACAATGCATCCACGTGATAGCGATCCGACAGGTCTGTTATCTGGAGTAAAACAAAATCCAGATCGCCATTGGCCCGATGGACAGCCTGCATTGTTTGCTGCACATGCAGGCATTCGCTGTCCTTGCGGATCAGTCGTGCGTCGAGCCTGTGGAAATCTCTGTCGCCGCTGCGAAGTTCTTCGAACCGGGCTTGATTCGTCGCCAGATCGTCGGGGTGGATCAGCGCAGCCGGGTTGATGAGTTCCAACTCGCTGGCCCGGTAGCCCAACATGTCGATTAGTTTACGGTTGAAACGCACCCAGTGTCCATCCGGGGACACAATGGCCATGCCGATGGAAGACTCCTTGAAGAAAGTCGCAAGGGGAATCTCGCTCTGCCGCAGAGCTTCGGACATCTTGCGGCGACGGCGTTCGTCCAGGAACTGGGCTTGGATCTCGTTGCTGACGTATCGCCACCAGAGAGTCAACGCAGCAAGCAATGTAACCAACACCAAGAGCAGTCCCACCGATGCAAGCCACCAGTATTCGCTGTGAGCCGCGACGAGGATTTCATCGCGATCGATCCGCACTGGTTGCTCTGCACGCAGCTCGGCGATCTCCGCCAAAGCCTGCACCTGGTCTGGCGCATTTTGGCGTATCCAAAGGTGTGCAGTGTACAGCGTTGCCAGAGACAGCAGCAGCACGATCAATGTGCCAAGCAGCCATCGGCGCGCGAGATATCTTGGTATGAGTTGATTTGGCGTTTGCGTCTGCATAACGCGGTTGTAGGCGGCGTTGGTCGGTCAATGAAGGAGGTCATTATAGGACGGCCGAGCGCGGATAAATGAGCACCCGATCCAAGTTTGGACAATTCTCGCTATTGCGGCGAAGTAGCCGTGGATGGGATCTTGGGCCAGACCTTTCAAGGTGCGTAAAAACAACATTATGAATCAGTTTCTTAGCGTCAAGTGCTCGCAGGCATCCGCAGCCGCTTGCCAGCTTGTCGGAAAGCAAACACCGCAAAATCATGCGGTTGCGGTCGCACACGTATCAACACCTTGAAAGGGCTGGATCTTGGGCCGAGCAGAACGCTTCGCTGGAGGTTTGCCCGGGGCTGGCGGCTGTATGCATCCCTGGATGGCCAGAGGCGAACGCAATCTCGACCCGATTGCGCCCGTTTTCCTTCGCCCTGTACAGCGCCTGATCGGCGCGGCGCATCAAGTCGTCGCAGCTCTCGCCAAGTTGGTACTCTGCAACCCCGATACTGACATGGTTTGATTGGCTCGATGCGAGTGGTCGCAGTTCGGCGATGTCGTGGCGAATACGTTCCGCTACTCGGGTTGCTCTCTGCAAGCCTGTGTCCGACAACAGCAGGGCAAACTCCTCCCTGCCCAAGCGTCCCGCCAGATCGCCGGATCTGGAGCTCTGTTGTAATAAATCGGCAAACGCCTTCAGCAAGTTGTCTCCGCCCTCGTGACCGAAACGATCGTTGAACTGCTTGAAGTGGTCGATATCCACCATCAAAACCGCCCAGGGCGGACTCTGGCGCTCGGTATGCTCGCGCATCTGGGTCAGCAAATCAAAAAAGCAGCGGCGGTTGGCCAATCCGGTGAGCGGATCGGTTTGGGCGAGTTCCTGGTTACGACGGTTGGAGCGGTGCAGTCCCCGGACCAGGTTGCTCATCTTGGTGTTCATCCGGCCCATGCGATGCACTACTTGCTGCTCGGAAGGCTTGAATTGTTCGCCGATCAGCGATAATCAGTCCCAAGGTAATGCGTAAGCATGAAAAATCAGCTCATCCCCGGTCCAGGATCGCAAGGCATAGGGCACCGGCGCGCCGCCTGGAAGCCCGGCGACGAGTTCCGGTGGGTTGCCCTCCAACGTGGAGAATAACTTGAAGAGCGACTGTCCACGAGCTTCGCCGACTGGGCGCACTGCAATGACGAAGCAATTCGATCAAGATCAAGTGGCCGGAGCAAAGCGCGAAATCTGTCAACGCGGCAGCGAATTCAGATGTGTCAGCGTTGCGCATCGGTATGCCCCTTGCTCAACAAGCGCGCCCATGCTTGCAGCCAGTGATGGGAGCATTTGAAACACCTGGCCACCAATCATGATGGCGACTTCCGGAACTCGGGTACGCAGTTCGGCGATCAAGGTGCGGGCGGGGCGAAGATTAAAGGGCATCGATACCGACAGGGCGAGAAGGTCGGGGCATTCCTTCTCGATCCGTGCGAGTAAAGCAGGGTTCGGTAAATTGGCGCCCAGGGAGGTCAAATCTAGGCTGTCGAAATGTCCTGAGTTTTGATGCCAAACCGATTCCGGGTCTTGGATTGCTTCATCGAACGCACTGGGGAAGCCTCATCGGTGTCGGGGTCGCTATCGGAATCGAATCCGCTCATCGATCAAAACAGCCAGCTCGATACCAATCCCTAATTCCGACCTCGACACCGACACCGACTAAGCATCCAAAACCGGGAAGCTCTTGTTTTAGTGAGACGGCAGATTTCGACAGCCTATCGATGGCCGCACGGTATACGTCGAGCTTCTCATGACCGAATGGCATAGGGCGTTTTCTCTCTCGATTCCGATTCCGATAGCGATTGCACTCCGCCGATGTCCGGATAGCGTTGTATAGGTTATTCATGAACCGCTACCATGCGAATGGTATGCATGATAGACCCAGGGCAAGATGGTCGCGAGCAGCTCATAATCGCCATGCTCGAACACCTTGGACATGAAGGTCGCATGATTGTAGTGATTGTCGGCAAACAGCGTCGGCGGATTACCGCCGAGCAGTTCGTCGCGTCGCGGGTGGGCGAGCAATCGGCGCGCCACCTGTTGCACCAGGCTCTGCAGCGCCGAGTTGTAGGCGGTTGCAGCGGCCGCGGGGATCGGTGCGATAAGCTGGCTCTCGGCGACAAGATCAGTCATGCGATGTGCGTTGTTCGTCTTTTTTGTTGTCGGATACGACGGGGCTTAGGTGCAGTTGCTGGCGAACCAGGAAGATGCTGCCAACTCGGTCCCTCTAGGAAACGTAATGCATTCTGAAACCTTCCTTATTCGCTCAAGATCGCGGCTGCGGTCCCCGCTTCCAGGCCGAACTCTTGCTCCACCATGGCGTTCCAGGCCTGGCGCTTGAAGGTGCTTTTGGCCGGTACTTTGCGGTGCACCAGATTGTAGTGACAGTCGATACAGGTCTTGCCTTCGGTCTCCTCACGATGGATAGCCGCGGTGTTGGCGCGGATGCCCTGGATGGCCTCCAGGGTGTGGCAGCGCTTACAGGGAGCGGAGTTGCGCGCACGAAACCAATCGCGAGCGGCAAAGGCGGCCTCGGGCAAGTGCAGGGCGTTCACCACCGGGTCATCGTAGTCAGGTCCAAACCATTGCTTGAAGAGATCCTTGGCGCCAACGGCATGATCATAGGTGGCCATGATCAGACCCTCGGATACATGACAGTCAGCGCAGCTGGCGCGTACGCCGGAGGCAGAGTTGTAATGAGCCGATTGCTGATAGACCTCATCGGCATAGGTCATCGAATGACAGCTGATACAAAACTTGTTCGAACTGGTCAACCGATCGAATTCCAGCAACGAGAACATGAACAGGATGCCACCAACCCCGCCCGTGGCCAATGCAAACAGCATGGGACGCGTCAGAAACGAAGATATCTGGAACTTGATCATTCTGTGCTTGCCCGCGCTGCGTTCGCTGCGGCGGGTAGCGCAGCGCCTGTATGGTCGCGCGTGGTTTGCGCATCGGTTACTGCTGGCGGTTTGATCACGGGCTTTGGTTGAGCTGGCCGCGACGGCATCGAGCCAAGGATCGGATTATGCTGCCCGGGGCGGGTCAGCCAGGCATGATGTTTACCGTCGGCCAGGTGGACCTCCACCCAGGGCAAACGCATCTAAAAATATTTAGAAAACAATGTGTTATGATGGCGAAAATTGAAGATCATATGATTTAATAGAGGGTTATTAAAATGGGAATGATCAGACCTATAAATGAAGAGGAAAAAGATACGACAATCGCCGGTCATTTTTCCGATCTGAACGACCCCCGTATCGACAGGACAAAAAGGCATAAGCTGGCTGATATCATAACGATAGCGATTTGTTCGACGTTATGTATGGGAGAGAGCTGGGATGCGATGGAGGAGTTTGGTCAAACCCATGAACAGTGGTTACGGAAGTTTTTGGAATTGCCCAATGGGATTCCCTCGCATGACACGTTCAATCGTGTATTTGCCCGTATTGACCCCGATCAATTCCGAACCTGTTTCATCTCCTGGGTGAAGTCGATAGAGCCGAAGTTTGATGGGGATATTATACCGATCGATGGGAAAACGGTGCGCAGATCTCATGATAGAGCTAATGGAAATAAGGCAATTCACATGGTGAGTGCGTGGGCTTGTCACTCATCGCTCGTATTGGGTCAACTCAAGACCGAAGAAAAATCAAATGAAATTACAGCGATACCGAAATTGTTGGATTTACTGGAGATCAAAGGCTGTGTAGTCAGTATCGACGCGATGGGATGCCAAAAGAAGATTGCGGAGAAAATTGTTGAAAAACAAGCAGATTGGGTATTTTCTTTGAAAGGAAACCAGAGCACTTTTCATCAAGATGTCATCGCTTGGTTCGAATCGGTCGATCTCGACCAATGCTGCCGGGATGCGAGTGTTTTTCTTGAAACGAAAGAGAAAAAACATGGTCGCCTGGAGACGCGTCGGTATTATTATTTCACTGATCATTCCTTAGGGCATTACGCCGAACAATGGAAAGGTTTCCGGGGTATCGGGATGGTAGAGTCGATTCGAGATGATGGAAAAAAAGTAACCACGGACCGGCGCTATTTCATTGCCAGCCTGTCAGGCGATGTTAAACGATTTGCCCAAGCGGTTCGCTCTCATTGGGGAATTGAGAATTCACTGCATTGGGTTTTGGATGTGTCCTTTTCCGAAGATGCCAATCGAACGCGAAAAGGTCATGCACCTGAAAACTATGCCATCCTACGGCACATTGCACTCAATATTCTCAGGAAAGATACGACCTCAAAGAAAAGCATTAAATTAAAGCGACTCCGTGCCGGCTGGGATACAGATTATCTTGAGCAGTTACTAGATGTCCTACAGGCGGCCTAAAATGGGAAATTTAGATGCGTTTGCCCTGGACCTCCACCAGTTCGGCCGCTCGCTCACCGGCGGCGGCACGCGCCTCGGGCAGAAAGCGGCTATAGAAATTGCGTCCGACCAAATACATGCCTTCCCACCAAGCATGATTTGGGCTTGCCATGGAGGCGCCGTGGCGGGCGCGGGCGCCCTCGTCGTGCCACAGTTCCCAGTAGGTGAATTCCAGCGGTTCGTCGAAGGGCAGCGGCGTCAGCAGCCCCTGTTCGTAGAGAGCGGCCATGATCGCCTGCGCGGGCGCGCCGAACTTGGCGTTGTAGAGCTCGACAACATTGTCGAACTGGGTCATGAAGCCCTGGGTGAAACTCTTGGAATGGCATTCCAGGCATACCAGAGACATGATCGAGCGCCTGCGATCCGGCGTTGCCACGACTTTCACTTTACCGCGACTGCCATCCGGCTTTTCGATTTCGCTGCCGCGTTTCGGTGCCTTTTCGGTGGCCGGCAGCTCGATTTTTGCATCGTCCTCCAGCACAACCAGATATTGGCGTTGGGAGACTGGCGTATTCAGGCTCCAGACATTGCGCATGCCGACGTCGTGGGTAGGCGGGATCTTGCCGGCAGCGCCCATATGGCAGGTTACGCAGGTGGGTGCGGCGGTGTAGTCCTTGCCGGCGATCCAGGTATCCGAATCCAGATTCATGGCCTCGCGCTGGGCGGCATAGAGCATGCCGTGCTTGGATGCCTCAAAAATCTCTTTATCTGGCGAGTCGGGTCCCGAATGGCAGCGCACGCAGGCACCGGGCTCGCGCGCTTGCGCTTTGGAGAACCGATGTCGGCCGTGGCAGGACGAACAGGAGCCCTTGGAGCCGTCCGGATTGATGCGGCCGATACCCGAGTTAGGCCAGGTGGCTGGGTCCAGTGTGCCGTCGCCACGCACCTTGACTTCAGAGCCGTGGCACTGATCGCAGCCGGCGGCCTGCATCGCGGCACCGGTCAATTGATGCGCCAATGCCGGCACGCGCTCGGCGATCAGGGCGTAGGCCTCGGCATGCACCGAACCGGCCTGCTCCCGATACTCGACCTGGTGGCAGCGACCACAGTCTTGCGGCGAGACAATGGTCGCTATCACCTGCCCCTCGTGCTCGATCGCATCGGGTTCCGCAGCATCCGCCCGATGGCAATCCATGCAATTGACCCCGGCGCTCTTGTGCGCGCTCTGATGCCATTGCCGGGCGAGTCCGGGAGATGCTTTGTCATGACAACCGACACAGCCCGACCCTGCCGAATGGCCCCAGCTGCTCGGGTCAAGGGTTACCTTGGCAGCGCTACCGACATCGCAGATGGTCAGTAAAAGCAGCGTGCAAAGCATCCGACCAAGCGATGTTGAACGCTGAATCGAACCCTGAGTTGAACCCTGATTGGATGAGATGAAATGAATGGTCAAGCCTCTAATTCCTCATAAATTACGGGGTACCATTGAGTCGGGGCAGCAACTTCATGCCCGCTGCAGAGCTTGACCGATCCTGTTCGCGTTTATGGAGCAGTTTCGCCAAGCGGCGACCCGGGAGTCGGGTAAAATAACCGTTAGCACAGCATTCATCTACTACAGCTTTCGGCAGCAATTAGTATCGTTGACTCCGCTCATGTTCGCGCGCGGGCATAACCGGAACAATAGCGGCCGCTAATATTCCTTACGAACACCGTTGGAGAATCCAATGACAAAGCGCCAACAAAGCGCATATGCCGCGGTCCTGATCATGGCCCTGTTTGTCTTCGCCACTCTGGCCATGTCCACGGTCAGGGCGGCAACCGAACCCGGCAATTCCATTCACCATGTTTCGGCTGAGGTCTGCGCCAATTGCCATCAGGCCATCTATAAGCAGTGGAAGCAGTCCATGCATTCCCAGAGCACGGCGCTGGATGATCCGATTCATGCCACTTTTTATAAAAAGGTCGTCGGCGATCCGACCCAAGAGGGTGTACTGCATAAAGCCTCCGGCAAATACCCGATCTGTCTACAATG
The DNA here is from genome assembly GCA_016745215.1 of Thiohalocapsa sp. PB-PSB1. GTDB lineage: Bacteria > Pseudomonadota > Gammaproteobacteria > Chromatiales > Chromatiaceae > Thiohalocapsa. Next base: position 5,523,955 of record CP050890.1, on the reverse strand, counting down.
CCATGCCCCAAACGCGGCCAAGGACAAGACCACAAAGCTCGACGCCATGGCTGCCTACAGCGAGGGCGTGAACTGCGTCGCCTGTCACACGCTGAAAGCGTACAACGGCATCCAAGGCGCAGGCGGCAAATTACAGCTCGGGCTCAAGTCTTACGACATCAGCGACGAACTTCAGGCTCCAGCCGGCATCAACAATGGTCTCGCCAAACTTGCGAGCGCGGCGGATGATTTGTTTGGTGGCGCTGGCATTGGCGAACCATCGCAAAAGCCAAATCCGCATCTCGGTGAGCCGGTGGAGTTGGATGGTCAAACAATTCCAGCGCTGCCGATGCAAGGCAACCCGCGCCTGATGAAAACCTCGGATGCCTGCATGGGCTGCCACGATCAACGCAACAATCCCCACGGCGTGCCTCTATGCCAAACCGGTAATGAATACATTGCCAGCGGCAGCAATGTCAACTGTCTGTCCTGCCACATGCCGGTCAGCGGCGGCATCGCCGACCACACCATGGGCGGTGGACATAATCACTCCATCCTTAAACGCTCGGTGGTGTTCGATATTGATACCGAGTCTGTCGGGGATGTGCTGAAGACATCGGTGTATCTGAAGAATCAGCAGCCCCATGCGATGCCTACTGGCGCACCGTTTCGAAATTTGTATCTGAAACTGACCGCCTATGACGAATCCGGAAATCCGGTCTGGCAGAATGCCGAGGGCCATCCGGGCAAAGAGGATCCGCAGGCCTATTTTTCTTATGGTTTAAGCGATGACGACGATATGCCGGCAGCGCCGCCGACGGCCACCAAGCCCGGTGATGATACCCGGCTAAAGCCCCATGAGGAGCGTACGCTGGACTATCAGATTCCGGCCACCGGGGTCGTTTTGGTGCGCGGCGAGCTTTACTACAACTTGCTCTGGCCTGGCCTGGTGCAAAAGTTCAGCCATCTGCCGTCGGATTTGACCGAGCCGGTTTTGATCGCGGAATCGGAAGAACTCATCTCCGTTGAGTGAGCAAGCTACGCTTGATCGATGCGCCCCAGAGGCCGGTTTGGCGATATCCTGGCGGCGCTGTCCATGCTTGCAAACGCGTGCATCTCCACAGACATCGCTTTGACCTTCGGCCCATTGTGTACGCACGACAGCGCTTTGGTTCAGATACTGCTCGGCCTGAGACAGGGCCTTGATCGTCGTTTGGCCCAAAGCCTGAATTACGCAGAGACAAAAGGCTGTAACCTGCTGTTTTGGCGATGTTATCGTGCCAACGCAGGGCCGGGTAGTCCATCAACGCCTAAGACAGCATGTCGGCAAGTGACCTCCAACGCGGGAATTCAGCACTGAGCAAGCGGGACAGGAGACCACCGTCCGCGCTGTTTCATCCATCGCCGTGGACTTCACGCCACCTGATATAGGTCACTCATGCCGCCATTGTTGTTACATCATCAGGTTTCGCCTTTCTTACGCCAGAGCGGTTCAGAGATCTGGGTCCAGCTCTGGATATCCGTCGACTCCGAACAACCCAAGATTTGGTTGCGCCTGGAGCCGGATAATGAGGAGGAATTGGTGCCGATGATGCCGGGTGCTCCGCGCGGGCGTTTTTGCGTGTTCGAGGCGCCGCTGATCATCGACACCACGACTGAACCGACCGTCTACGCCTTCAAGGTGCTCTACGCGGACCGACAATGGTGGCTGGACGCGGCCGGCATCAGCCCGCGGATGCCGCCGCGTGAGCGCTTCTTCCGATTGCCCCACTGCTCGGCAACCCCGGACTGGGTGCCCGATCAGATCTTTTATCAAATCTTTCCCGAACGTTTTTGCAACGGCGACCCAAGCCTTGGGCCGCACAACGGCGCTTATCGGATGCGCGGTGAGGGTCCGATCCGCGCCAAGGCATGGGGCGAGCCGATCGATCCGCAACGCTGCAACAGCGAGTTCTACGGTGGCGACCTGGTCGGCGTTCGTCAACGGCTTGATTACTTAGCCGATCTGGGAATCACGGCATTGTATCTGAACCCGGTGTTCACATCGCCAAGCGTGCATAAATACGATATTGAGGACTTCGAACACGTCGATCCTTTTCTGGGTGGCGACCAGGCTCTGGTGGAATTGCGCACGGCGACCCTCGAGCGTGGTATGCGCCTGGTGCTGGATGCGGTCTTCAATCATTGCTCCGACACGCACCCCTGGTTCAATCGTTGGAATACTCACCCCGAGCCTGGTGCCTACGCCAGCAGGAATGCACCCTTTCGTGATGCTTTCATCTTCCACAATGCGGATGATCCCGACAGCTATCACTGTTGGCAAGGAGCAAAGACGCTGCCGGTGCTCGACTTTGCCAACCCGAAAGTGCAGGACTACTTCTATGCCGGCCATGATGCGATCGTACGCCGCTGGTTGCGACCGCCCTACGCGATCGACGGTTGGCGCCTTGATGTGATTCATATGCTTGGCGAGGGCACCGGCGCTGCCAACAATGACGTCCATGTGCGCGCGCTGCGCCGTGCCGCCCGAGAAGAAAACCCGCATGCGTATATCCTGGGCGAGCACTTCTTCGAGGCCACGCGCTGGCTGCAAGGCGATCAAGAAGACGGCGCGATGAACTACTATGGTTTCTCCCACCCAGTGCGCGCTTTTCTGGCAGGTCAGGATGTCAACTACCATGCGGTTAGCATTGATGCTGCCGAACTGGATCAGTGGCTTACCGATGCCCGCTCGCGTATCCCATACGCCCACCAACTCTGCCAGTTGAACCTACTGGGTTCGCATGACACCACCCGCTTTCTAACCCTGCTTGGCGAAGACCGCTCGCTGATGCGCATCGCATTGCTGCTGCTGTTCACCTACCCCGGCGTGCCCTGTATCTATTATGGCGATGAGATCGGCATGACCGGTGAGCACGATCCCCACAATCGCGCTTGCTTCGACTGGAATGAAGCGCACTGGGACCAGGGCTTGCGCACTTTTGTCCGCACCCTTGCGCAAGTGCGCCGCGACCACGCCGCGTTATGCAGGGGTGCTTACCAAACTCTGCTGGCCCAGGGTGACCTATTCGGATTTGCCCGGTTCGACGTTTCTGTCGATACTCAGCCGGCAGCCGGTCTGAACCATCCCGAGCAGCTGATTGTGATCCTGAATCGATCCACGCAACCTGCCATGGACATTCAGCTTGCTCTTGCGCCACTGCCCGACTCGGCCACGCCCTACTTTAAAGATCTGCTGACAGGCGCTGAACACAAGGCCGAAGCGGGTTTTCTGCGACTGCATCTGAACGCAAAGGAATGTCTATTGCTGCAGCGGTCCTAGGTCTGAGGCGATTGCCGGAGAAAAACCTATCAACTGGCGCCGGATTCTCGTTCGCCTTCGCGAAGCGGCAACCCGCCCATAGTCGCTCTATGGACGGGTTGCACCCTGGGGTATCTTCCGTTCATTTGTGGAGAAGACAGTGGCCTACAGTTTTTCTCCCGGGGAAGGCGCGGCGCTTGCGTCAGATCCGCTGACATCGTCTGCCAGGTCACCCGCAAATGGGCTCCTACGCCGACCGGCTCCCACGAGGTCCGTTTGTGGGCGAGGCGCCTTGGCCCCTCTGCGCTCTCTGCGGTAAATTCTTATCTTTGTAGGCAATACCCATTTCGGTCGACTTTCGTACCATCTGATCGTGCTGAAGATGACCTTCGTCAGGCGCAACGCAGGTACTCATCGTGGCAGCAACAGGTCAACCTATGGATTGACGCGCCAATTCACGCAAGCGCTGGATCATGGCGGCCAAGCCATTGCGGCGCGACAGGCTCAGGTTGCGATCGAGCCCGATCCGGGCAAAGTAGGCATCTACATCAAAAGCCAGAATTGCAGATGCGGATTGACCCGAAAAGATTCGTTGCAGCAATCCAATCAGACCACGAACGATGTTGGCATCGCTGTCGGCCAGGAACTCGATGATATCGGCCGATCCAGGCTTGCGTCGAACAGCCATGTGTACGGTGCTCTGGCAACCTCGTATGTAGTTTGCGTCGGTCTTCAGTGCTTCGGGCATTGGCGGCAATTTATCGCCCAGCTCGATTAGGTACTCATGGCGCATCGGCCAATCGGGCAATAATGAGAATAAATCCGCGGTCTCATCGGCAGCTGCCTCAGGTGAGTCTGCCGTTGCCGCCGGATAGGCGACATCAACGCTTTCCATCGACCTGTCGGGCATCTCTACAGGGAGATCGCGATTGCTGTCCGACTTGCGCGCCCCCCTGTCGGACTTGGCCGTTGCCGTTCGCCGGGCGCGCTCGACGATATCGGCGAGTGCATCCGCAAGCCGATCGATATCGTTGCGGTTATTGTAAACCGCTAAGGATGCACGCGCGGTGCCGGCGATGCCAAGATGTGCCATCAATGGCTGGCAGCAGTGGTGACCGGTGCGCACGCAGATCGAGCGCAGGTCTAGCTGCGTGCCCACATCAAGTGTGGAGACCGGTGGGTCAGTGATTACAAAGGACAGCACGCCGCTTTTATGTTGCGCAGTGCCCTTCAGTTCCAAGCCCGGAATCTGGAGCAAACGCTCGGTTGCATAGTGCAATAGAGCCTGTTCGTGCGCGCCGATCTGCTCGACCCCAATCGACTGCACCCATTCGATGGCCGCCGCCAGCCCCACGGCGCCGGAGATATGCGGCGTGCCGGCCTCGAATTTATTCGGCAACCCGGCATAGGTGGTCTCGGCAAAGGTGACTTGCTCGATCATGTCGCCGCCACCCTGATAAGGAGGCATGGCATCCAGCAGCCAACGTTTGCCGTAGAGCACACCGATGCCGGTCGGGCCGTACAGCTTATGCCCGGAGAAGGTGTAGAAGTCAGCGTTCATAGCTCTCACGTCGGTGACACCGTGTGCGATCCATTGTGCCCCGTCAATGAGTGCTAGAGCGCCTGCGGCGTGCGCCTCGGCAATGATTTCTTGCACTGGATTGATGGTGCCGAGTGCATTGGAGACATGGTTGATGGCTACTAGTCGGGTGCGGCTGGATAGCAGCTGGCGGTACGCATCAAGCAGCAGTTCGCCGGCATCGTTGATCGGAATTACCTTGATGATAGCACCGGTAGCCTGAGCCAGCAGCTGCCAGGGCACGATATTGGAATGATGTTCCAACATCGATAGGATAATTTCATCACCAGCTTTCAGGTTAGCTCTGCCCCAGGTGGAGGCGACCAGATTGATCGATTCGGTCGTCCCGCGCGTGAACAAACATTCCGCTGGTTCGGCAGCATTGATAAAATCGGCAACCGAAGCACGCGCTTGCTCATAGAGCCGGGTCGCGGTCTGCGAAAGCTGATAGACACCGCGATGAATATTAGCGTGATGGAAACGATGATAATCAGCGCTGGCAGCGATTACAGCTTCCGGTTGCTGAGTGCTGGCAGCACTATCGAGAAATACCAGAGACTCACCGGCACCTCGAGGCTGGGGCTGCAAGATCGGAAATTGGTCACGCACTGCATCCAGCCCAGGGTAAGCCTGATATGCAATCTCGGGTTGGATTAAAGCGTTCATAGCCGGTTCTCGTTAGTGAATCTCAGTGAAAAAACGAACTGTTATGGCGCGCATGTCAGCAAGCATAGCCGCTGTTTTCCAGCGGTTCCAGCTTTAGGCTAAAGGGGTCGACATCGACAGCGCGACAATAAGCCAGGTTGCGTGCGCGAAAATGCACGGGCAACAACAGCATCTGGGCGATTTGAGGTCGATATACACAAAACGTTAATCAGAATTTACCTCATTTGGCCCTTGACTGCGACCCCTAACCATCCCTACCTTGACGCGACCCAGGGGTTAGTATGTTGTCACAGCCCCGCTGATTTGCTTGCTAAGGGCTGCCATGAATCTCGTCGTCGTCGAATCTCCTGCCAAAGCCAAGACTATCAAGAAATATCTCGGCCCCGATTTTGAGGTCGTTGCTTCCTACGGTCATGTGCGTGATCTGATCCCGAAGGAAGGTGCCGTCGACCCGGAGCACGGCTTTGAGATGAAATATCAGATCATCGAGCGCAACGAAAAGCACGTTCAAACCATTTCTAAATTGCTGAAAAAGTCCGATGCCCTGTATCTAGCCACTGACCCGGACCGCGAAGGTGAGGCGATCTCTTGGCACCTGTTCGAACTGCTTGCCAAGCGCAAACAGATCGGTGATCGACCTGTCTATCGAGTTGTCTTTAATGAGATCACCAAGCGCGCAGTGCAAGATGCCGTGGCCAATCCGCGGGAATTGTCCCAGGATCTAGTCAATGCGCAGCAGGCGCGTCGAGCTCTGGACTATTTGGTCGGCTTCAATCTGTCGCCGCTGCTGTGGAAAAAGATCCGGCGCGGACTGTCTGCTGGAAGAGTGCAGAGTCCAGCGCTGCGACTCATCGTTGAGCGCGAGTCAGAGATCGAAGCCTTTGAGCGGCGCGAATACTGGACCGTCGAGGCCGATGTCAAGTCTGAAATCAGCACGGAGAACGGCTCCGAAAATAAACTCTTTTCGGCTAAACTGGTTGAATTCGACGGCGAGAAACTCGAACAATTCAGCATTACAAATGAACAGCGCGCCCAATTAGTGGAACAGACCCTGAACGCTGCCGCCAACGGTAAGCTCAGTGTCGATCGGGTAGAACGCAAGCAGCGCAAGCGTAATCCGGCGCCGCCATTTATCACGTCTACACTGCAACAGGAGGCCGCACGCAAACTAGGCTTTACCGCGCAACGGACCATGCGCACCGCCCAACAGCTCTATGAGGGTATAGACATCGGAGGCGGAGCGGTGGGTCTAATCACCTACATGCGTACCGACTCGGTGAATCTGGCCCAAGAAGCACTTGCTGAACTGCGGGATTACATCGCCGAGCGCTATGGTTCTGATCACCTGCCTCCCGAACCACGCACTTTCAAGACCAAGTCCAAGAACGCCCAGGAGGCACACGAGGCGGTACGCCCGACTTCCATCCGCAATCTACCAAAACAGATCGAGGCGCACCTGACCAAGGAACAATTCCGACTCTATGAGCTAATCTGGAAGCGAACCGTCGCCTGCCAAATGGCTCCTGCGCTGTTGAATCTGGTCTCGATCGATCTCGGCGCTGGTGCTGGCAATCGCTTTCGTGCTACCGGCTCCACCATCGCCAAACCAGGTTTCATGGCAGTCTACCTAGAAGGCCGTGATGACGCCAAGTCAGCCGACGACGATGAAGAGCGCATGCTGCCGCAACTCGAGCAGGGCGATCAGGTGGATCTGATTGCCATCCGCCCTGAACAGCATTTCACCGAGCCGCCACCGCGCTATACCGAGGCATCGCTGGTCAAGGCCCTGGAAGAATTAGGTATCGGCCGGCCCTCCACCTACGCGTCCATTATTTCCACATTGCAAGATCGCGAATACGTGCTGCTGGAGCAGAAACGCTTTACGCCTACTGATGTGGCGCGAGTCGTGAACAAGTTCCTGACCAAACATTTCACCTCCTATGTCGATTACGATTTCACCGCTCGGCTGGAAGATGAACTCGATGCCATCTCGCGCGGCGAAGAAGACTGGATTCCATTGCTGGAAAACTTTTGGCGGCCGTTCAAAGACCGTATTGAACATACTCAGGACAACGTGCAGCGCAGCGACGTAACCCAGGAAATCATTGACGAGCTGTGCCCAAAATGCGGCGGCCAGTTATCCAAGCGCCTGGGCCGCAACGGCCTGTTCATCGGCTGCACCAACTATCCCGACTGCGACTACACTCGCGATCTGAACGCCGAAAAATCCGAGGCCGACACACCGGAGATCATCCAGGACCGCGCTTGTCCGGATTGCGGCTCCGAGCTATCGATCAAACGCGGACGCTACGGCAAATTCATCGGCTGCACGGCATATCCTAAATGCAAATACATCGAGCCGCTGGAAAAACCCGAGGATACCGGTATCGTCTGCCCCCAGTGCAACGCTGGCACCTTGCAAAAAAAGAAGTCCCGCCGGGGCAAAATATTTTATTCCTGTTCCACCTATCCCAAATGCAACTACGCAGTCTGGAACGAACCCATCGACGAGTCCTGCCCGCAATGCAACTGGCCCATCTTAACCCTCAAGGTAACCAAGACCAAGGGCGCGCAAAAAGTATGCCCGCAAAAAGAATGCAACTACATCGCCTCGGCGGAACAGCAGGAGACGGCGGAGAGCGAGTCTTGATCGAGTTGATTTCCATTTGCGGTATGTTCAGGTGATTTCTGGGCCGTTCCATCAAGTCAGTGCGGTTCTTGCCCAAACATGATGCGGCGTGGCCCAAACAGAATGCGGATTGTCGGAGCCTCGCCGCATGGATTGCGAGTCGCGGCACGTGCAATCGCATCCGGTGCCGTCATCGCCTATCCCACCGAGGCGGTCTTCGGGCTGGGCTGCGATCCGCTCGACGCCGCGGCGGTCGATCGGCTGCTCACCATCAAGCAGCGCGATATAACCAAGGGGCTGATACTGATTGCCGCGGACTTCGATGCCCTTGTACCCTTCGTCGAACCCCTCGATGACACTCGAATGGCCGCTATCCAGGCCACCTGGCCCGGCCCCAACACCTGGCTGATGCCTGCCCGACCGGAGACTCCGCCCTGGCTCACCGGTGCACATGACAGCATCGCCGTTCGTGTTACTGCTCATCCCGTGGCGGCAGCGCTCTGCCGTGCCCATGCGCGGTTGACTTCAGGTTCCGGTTCTCTGTGGGGCTCTCGTGCGGGTGCGCTGGTTTCCACCAGCGCCAATCTCAGCAATCGGCAACCCAGCCGCAATGCCCTCGGCGTGCGTCTTCAGCTCGCCAATGCCCCGGATCTGATCGTCACCGGTACCTGCGATGTCAACGCACGCCCGTCCACTATCCGAGACGCGCGCACCGGTCGCGTGCTGCGCGCCTGAGCTCACAAGCCTGAGTAAATCCACCCAAGAGACTCCGTTTCATACCTAGTAGCGGTTCATGAATAACCTATACAACGCTATCCAGACATCGGCGGAGTGCAATCGGGGTCGCTATCGGAATCGAAATCGGAATCGGAATCGGAATCGAAATCGGAATCGAGAGAGAAAACGCCATCTGCCATTCGGTCATGAGAAACTCGACGTCTAGCGTGCGGCCATCGAGTCTTTCGGCTGGGCCTAGCGCGACTGCGAGCATGTGAAAGGACAGCGTAACGCGAAGGATCAACGCCTGTGCGCATCTTAGGCGCGCATCGCAGGCCATCGCGCTGAACATTGCCGCGGGTAACGGCAAAGCGACCAGCGGGGATCGACGCCGGTCGTTTGAAATCGCACGAGGCTCGGCGCTAGGCTGTCGAAATGTCCTGAGTTTTGATGCCAAACCGATTCCGGGTCTTGGATTGCATCATCGAACGCACTGGGGAAGCCTCATCGGTGTCGGGGTCGCTATCGGAATCGAATCCGCTCATCGATCAAAGCAGCCAGCTCGATACCAATCCCTCATGTTGACCTTGACACCGATCCCGACACCGACTAAGCATCCATAAACCGGGAAGCACTTGTTTTAGTAAGACGGCAGATTTCGACAGCCTAGCTCGGCGCTGGAGTGCGCTGCGATTCAGGACGTGCTCGCTGGTGTGCGATGCGTTGTCCGCAGACGACAACAGCAAGCAAAAGGCACTGCTCGATCGTATTGTGGCCATGCTCACGAAGCTCGGACAGCGTGGCCACGCGGTCAGCGAGGAGCTTGGCGGATAGCGGGTTGGTCACAGTTCGATACCGACGCCGATACCGATACCGATAGCGGTACCGAATGAGTCGGCAGGCGATACCCAAGCCAAAAACCTGTTTAGCTTGTTTCTGCACCATCACTATGGAACTATCGCGCGTGTAGGCAGACCCGTCGTCAGATAAGGCGATTGCCTTAGAGAAATAGATCAACTGATGCTGGATTCTCGTTCGCCTTCGCGAAGCGGCAACCCGTCCATAGCCGCTCTATGGGCGGGTTGCGATAACGTCGATGCTGGACGAGAAGGGGTGCTGAATTCAAAGAATGCAAGGATTCTAGTTGAATAGCCGAACATTCTAGGCAGGCAGCACCTCGCCCTCCGCTCAAAGTCGAACTGCCTGCTGGCGCGCATCACCTATCGGCATGCATCAATGCAGTTGCCGTAGCGGCGTTTATGCCACCGGTGGCGTCGAGGCCCTGCTGACGCTGAAAACGCAGCAACGCACGACGGGTGCGAGCCCCCAGCAGGCCATCTACTGGTCCAGGGTTATAACCAAGTGCCGCGAGGCGCCGTTGTAACTTGTCGATGGGGAGCTCTTCGCCCAGTGGCACTCGGTTCGTTGCATCGGGCTCCTTGGCGCGGGTCACGGTTAGCGTCGCGCTCGGTTGGCGATTGATTGCGGTGCTGAAGAATGGCGCCAACAGCGGAAGGTGAGCAACGGGATCGCTTGGCAGCTCCTTCAGCATCGCCCGCGTGCTGGCGATCTCGTTGTCGATCCTGGCGATGCTGTCCATTTGTTGCCGATGCAAGTGGTTAGCGGTGGAGACCAGCACGGCGCTGGGCACAAAAGCCGCGGCCAGTAATAAGACACCTGCAAGCCATGCCCGCCTGCGGGTTGCGAACAGCGGAGCAATGTGCCGGTTGGATATGCCAACGCCAGCATCATCGATCGGTCGAGCGGTGGTCGAGGTCTTGATTGGCGAGCGGCTGCCAGCCTTTACAGGTTGATATGGAATGAATTCGGCGGCCACCAGCGCCAGCAGGATATAGATCCACAGTGCACTGGTGTTGCCGCCAACGCTGCTTGGCAATTGCCATTGTCCGACATCGACCAGCATCCGGCTGATGACAAAGGTCGTGGTCAGAGCATAGCTACGATAGATCCATCGCTGGTGCGCGTTGAAACGTTTTCGGATGGCGGCCTGTACCGCGGCCCCGGTCGATAACAGCCATACCAAACCAGTGGCAATATGCGCCAGATTTTCACCTGGAGGCAGATGCCAGGCCGCAATCCAAATGGCCGACACCGCGGCTATCGCGACCGATACAGCATATACATATCCGATGCGCCGATGCCAGTGCGGATGGGATGCTCGCAAGCCACTGATAAAAAGTGGCGGCCCAGCCAGCAAGGCCAGCATGCTGACGCCCGCATGCAGATGCAGCAATGTGATATAGGGCGCGACCCTTTGCTCCCAATCTGGCCGCATGCCCAGCAGCATCGGGATCTCGACCTGTATAACGACCCATAGGGTCATGAGTCCCAGAGATAAAAAAAATAGTAAGACCGATTGTTCCCCGGGAAGGGGCTTAGAAAGCCGTCTAAACATTATTTACTTCCTCCTCAACACTCCCAAAGCTCAGGTCGAAGTCGGCCGCCCAAAGTTCAATACACTGAGTAACAATAGGATGACAGCAGCCGGACGACGACCAGAGAACCCTGGATCAATACACTGCTTTGTTAATAGTGTGCCTTGCGAGGACACTGGGGGAGAAGGTACTTTGTCACATACTGCGGGATGGCCATGACCGGCACATGGCGGTCCCGAGCTTTGTGCGGCGGGTGTTTGTTCTGCGCGTCGTCCTCAGCCGAAAATAACCCGACAACCTATCGCCAACAGGTTGCCTGTCAGCAGCCGGCATCCATGGTTTGCTCCGCCCAATGCTGAAGCTGGTCGAGAATGTCCAAGCGAGCGGTATTCTGCATCGGTTGTGTGCGCAATTCTGCAATGCGTTGTTCGAACTCGTCGATGTTCATAAAGCCATCGGGATCGGGGTCGGTCAGGCGTTCCAGGCGCCAGGCGTCCCAGTCCTCGCGCTCTGCCTCGGTCAGTGTCTCCGGCCAACTGCGTGCGCGCATGCGAAATAACAGGGTTGGCAGGCGTGGGTCGTCGAAGCGCAGATGCCCAGTGCTCAGTTGCGCGGGACTGAGCTGATGGACTTCTTGCATACGGCGCCGGTCGCTGTCGGAAAAAAAACCGCCGGTATAGAGCATCAGGTCGGGATCGGTAACCTCCTGCCATTGCTGGCCTTGATAGACCTTCAGTAATTTGTCGGCAATCTGGCTCTTGGCCTCGTCGATGCGCCGGGCGTGTACTTTGATTTGTTGCTGATCAATGTCCCAGCGCTCGGCGGCATCCTTGCCAAGGGTACCGATGGGCGCCAGTATCGGCGAGGCATTCACCTTGACGCCCTTGATCGGGATGCGTTCCACATCTGCCGGCAGGTCTGCCGATGGCGTGAACAGGCGTTCGCGGATTTGCTCGACGTTCAGATCCAGCAGGATGGCTGGATCCTGGCGAAGGTCGAAACAAAGACGTTGATTGGGATTGTTGGGATGGGTACCGACGACCGTCACCGGTGCAATCGCGCCACGAATCGCCGGGTAGCGTTGTGAGACGTGCAATACGGGTTTGCCCTGGTCCAGCAATTTGCGCACGTTCTCGGTGTCGCGCAGGCTCAAGGTGTAGTCGAACAAGCGCGGCTGCGCCCGTTTCAACAGTCGCGCCATGGCAATGGTGGCGCGCACATCGGCCAAGGCGTCGTGGGCGTCAGCATGGGGAATGTCGTTGGCGGCGCTCAGATGCTCCAGTTTGAACGATGTCACGCCGGGCTCGCGCTCGGGCCATTGAATGCCGTCCGGGCGCAACGCGTGGGCCAGGCGTAACACATCGATCAGATCCCAGCGGGAATTGCCGTTGCGGCAGCTATGGGCGTAGGGATCGAGCAGATTGCGGTAGAACAGGTAGCGGGTGACCTCATCGTCGAAGCGCAGGCTGTTATAGCCAACTCCGCAGGTGGCGGGCGCCGCCAATTCGCTTTGAATGGCAAGCGCGAACTCGGCTTCTGGCATCCCGTCGCGCAATGCGCGCTGCGGGGTAATGCCGGTGATCAGACAGGCATCGGGTTGGGGCAACAGGTCGTCAGCGGGACGGCTGAAAAGCACCATCGGCTCGCCAATGGGATTGAGCTCGGTATCGGTCCGAATACCGGCGAACTGGCACGGACGATCCTTGGCCGGGGTTCCTCCCCAGGTTTCGTAGTCGTGCCAGTAGTAGCTCTGAGTCATGTTCTGCGCGCGGCGATCCTGGTGCTAGATTTTTTCCTTGATACGCGCGGCCTTGCCGGTACGTCCGCGCAAATAGTAGAGCTTGGCCCGACGCACATCGCCGCGACGTTTGACCTGAATGCTGGCGATCGCTGGGCTGTAGGTCTGGAAGACTCGTTCCACGCCCTCCCCGTGGGAGATTTTGCGTACCGTGAACGCGGAGTTCAGGCCACGATTGCGTATCGCGATACAAATGCCCTCGAATGCTTGCAGGCGCTCGCGATCGCCTTCTTTGACCTTGACCTGCACGACCAGGGTGTCGCCGGGCGAAAATGCCGGTACTTCTTTGGTCATTTGTTCTTTTTCGAGTTGTTCGATGATGTTGCTCACGGCTTTATGACTCCCGATCTGATTCGGCATCTGATTCAACTTCTGGCGCGACCTGGGATTCGGCCGCGTGATGTGCTTGGAGAAATGCATCCAGCAGTGCTTGTTCTGCTGCGCTGAGCGCCTGATTCGCCAGCATGTCCGGGCGCCGCAACCAGGTGCGGCCCAAGGATTGTTGCAAGCGCCATTTGGCGATGGCAGCATGGTCACCGCTCAGCAAGACCTCCGGAACCGGTTGTCCGCGGAAGCTTTCCGGGCGGGTAAAATGGGGGCAATCCAGCAATCCGTTCATGTGCGAGTCCTGCCGCGCCGAGTCTGCGTGCCCCAGGGCGCCAGGCAACAATCGCACGGTAGCATCAATGACCACCATCGCCGGCAATTCGCCGCCGCTCAAGACATAATCGCCGATGGACCATTCCTCGTCCACGTACTTGGTCAACAGGCGCTCGTCAATGCCCTCGTAGCGCCCCGCGATCAGTATCCATCCAGGTTGCGCGGCGATGCGAACAATACCGGCCTGGTTCAGCAACAGCCCTTGTGGCGATAAGTAGGCAACCCGGCTGATTACGCCATCCGCCCGTGCGGCCTGTCGGGCGGCATCCAGGGTTGACACCAGCGGCTCGATCTTCATTACCATGCCGGGGCCGCCGCCATAAGGCCGGTCATCGACAGTGCGATGTGTGTCGGTGGTGAAATCCCGTGGATTCCATAGCCGAAGGTCAGCGATGCCCTGCTTCAGTGCGCGGGCGATCACGCCCTCTTCTTGTAGGATTCGGAACTGCTCCGGGAACAGGGTGATGACATCGAAGCGCATTGGAGCCCAAAGCCAATTTGGCCATTATTGCGGCAATGCCTAAAACTCTGGATCCCAATCGACTTGGATCCTGCCCGCATCGAAGTCTACATCTTTGACTACACTGTCCCACAGGAACGGCACTAATCGCTCACGCTCGCCGATCACAACCAGTACATCATTGGCGCCGGTATCGAATAGATGACTGACGCGGCCCAGCAGGGTCTTATCCAGGGTTTCCACGCTTAGTCCCTCGAGATCAGCCCAGTAGAACTCATCCGGACGCGGCGGTGGAAGTTGATCCCGGTACACCAAAATCCTCTGTCCAACTAGCGCTGCCGCTTGGTCGCGATCGCCATGACCCGCCAGCCGCACCACCAGGCCCTTGCCATGTTTACGTCCCTCGGCAACGGTATACGGTTCGTCATTCAGTAACCATGGCGAGTAGCTTAGGATATTGTCTATCGGGACGGTTTCCGAAAATATCCTGAGCCAGCCTCTCACTCCATAGACGCCACTGATCCGACCCAGTACGATCCGTTTGCGTTGGTTAATCGAGGGCATGTCTGAATAGCCTAGTTGGCTCGGCTTTGGCGGCTGGCGCGGGTTCAGCATATCCTGAACTTCCGGCGGGCTGAACACCAGATCGATTCGAAATCCGATGCACGCAAGCATCATGGGTATAACCTTGGCCGCGCATCCGTGATGCCGAGCCGAGGTCATGTGAGACTGTGGAGAGACTCCTGCGTAAGTTGGGGTGAGGAATCAATCTCGACTTGCATGGCATCGGGGGCCGCTGGGTATGGGGACGCGCAAGCTTTCCTCAGCCTACTCGATCTACCGTTTCCAGGCTGGATTCGCCATACTTGTTCAGTCTCTACGTTATTGCTGCGGAAAAGCCGATGTCCGCCGATATACTAGTGCAGCGATGCAGATGTCCCACTACCGTTCCTGCTGTTTGTCATTGTCGTTGTCGTAATCACGCATTGTGGGTTATCGATTACGACAACGACTGCAAACGGTCTCGTGACTTCCGCAGCAGAGCACTAGTGATAGATCGGCGATAGATATCAGGTTTCGGGTATTAGGCCTCGGCGACAGGTTCCAGCCGGCTGGCCGCCTCTTTTGCGGCGTCTTTCAGCAGGCGAGATACGCGATCGGTGGGCTGTGCCCCCTGCTTCAGCCAGTGTTCAACCCGCTCGCGATTCACCCGAAGTCGGGTCTCGCCGCCAGTGGCGGACGGATTGAAAAAACCCAGCCGTTCAATTGAGCGCCCATCACGCGCCTTGCGAATGTCGGCGACGACAATGTGGTAGAACGGGCGCTTTTTCGCGCCCCCGCGGGATAAACGGATTTTGACCATGTGCTGTTCCGATGCAAACGGTGGAATGGCGACTCGACGCCCCATCACGGGGCATGAGTAAAACCATCCAATATACATGATTTGGCGAAGATTGGAAGCGGTTTTATGCTTGTTTTGGCGATTTCTTTTGCACAGGACCTGTACCCTGGATTGACTTCGGCATGCCGCTGGTCCTACCAGAGTTTCTTTCCTTCCTGCTGCCAGCGCAGCATGTCTTGTTGAAAAGCGGTAGGTCCGTGGGCGAGTACCCGCTGCTGTTTTTGAAATTTACCGTTTTCTACGATTTGCTCGGTGTAAACAAGGGGCCGCAAGTGCGTTTCGGAAAAATTTTTTAACCATGCCAGTGACCGGGGAGGAATTCTCTTTCCAACCGGTACGGCCAGATCTACGGGAACCTGATGCCATTTGAATTTATTGAAGAGCACGATCACTCTCGCATTGTCTGGCTTCATCCACTCGGGGAGCGGGCTGTTTGGAATGATCCATCCGCAGTTAAAGTGATCGCAAGGGTCGACGGGCCGATTTTCGTAGTCATCACAGCCTTTCCCGGTGCTGTGGGGGCAAGGCTGGCCAGGATAGATTGGTACCTTGTCGATCACCATCTGTACCCAGCCATCACAGCAGCCCGTGCATGGCTGGCATGTTCTGATTACTTTTTTCAATGTGCAAACCTTTCATGATGTTGAATGTTTTCACGCCCGCCTTTGGTATCTTTACACCAAGCCCGGCACCAAGCCCGGGGATGTGACCTTGCCCTAATTACGCTAGCCCACATGCAGGTAGTCGCGGCCTTTGAAGTAGCCCAGCCGGGCCAATTCCGCTTCGATGCGGGTGCGGGCGCCATGCACGGTGACATAATTCAATACCAGGGGCTTCGGTTGCCGCCCGGCCAGCCAGGCTGGCTCCACGACCGGCATGCCGTCGGGACGATTGCCAATCTTGCGCGGATCGATATCAATCCAGGCGAGCGGACGAAAGCCCTGCTGTACCAGCAACCTTGCTCGGCGGCGGGTGTTGCGTCCGGCACCCCAGATTACCAGTCGGTCGCGGGCAGCCAGCAGGCGCGGGTCAGTACTTAGATAGCGCACCCGCAACCGGTCGAAGGCGCCGCGTGCGTAGCGCGGGTCTTGCCGCGATAAGCGATCCTGGTGATCCTGCCAGTTCAGCAGGCATTGCGGCAACTTGGTGATGCGGTGGCCGATATGATGCAGACGCAGCCATAACTCGTAGTCTTCCGGAAAATCACCATCGAGATAGCCGCCGGCGGCGATAATCAGGTCGCGTCGCAGCATCGTCGATGGATGCGCCAGCGGTGCCTCGAGGTACAGATCGTTGGCAATAGCATCGGCCGTAATGCAGGCGTTTTGCCAATCGATATAGGCGCGGAAACCGTCGCTGAGCGCCGATTCAGGAAATGCCTTGACGCGAGACGCGAGCACGGCAATCTCCGGGTCGCGCTGCATGGCGCGGAATTGCAATTCCAGCCGGCGGGGATGCATCAGATCATCCGCATCCATACGTGCGACCAGCGGCGCGCGCGCCTGAGCCAAACCATGATTTAATGCGGCGACCAGGCCGCGCGTCGGTGCTGACAGCAGGCGCATGCGCGGATCTTGGGCGGCCTGCTGTGCGACCAGTTCGGTGCTGCCGTCGTTGGAGCCGTCATCAAGGCAAAGCAATTCGTAGTCGGCGTGGGTCTGAGCGCGGATCGATTCCAGGCACTCCGGTAAAGTATTAACAGCGTTCCGATAGGGCAGCAGTATGCTGATTAGGCTGTTGCTCTGCACTGTTGGCGTCCAAACGATCCTGGCTTTACGATTACTGACGTTCGCAGGCTCGCCCCGGCCTAAGGCGATTTCTGTCGAGAAACAGACCGCCTGGCGTGTCTTCTCGTCCGGCCTCGACGTCGCGGCAACCCGCCCATAGAACGATTACAGGCGGATCGCCGCTTCGCGAAGGCGAACCAGAATCCGGCGCCAGTTGGTACGTTTCTCTCCGGCAATCGCCTAAGCCTAACCAAATCCAAGCGCCTCGGCCTAAGCCGCTGTTCCAGCGGCGCCGATCTCGCATCGTTGTCGAACCAAACGCATCAACGAGTCGAGATCGTCACAGCTATTCAGCGTTTCGGCATCCAAGCAGGGTCTCGGCTGGTCATCGACCATTTGAAAAACCGCCGGGAGAGCCGTGGTCTGCAATTCGGGGTGCAGCCGGTGCAATTCGTCCCTGTGCAGGAATTGGCACTCCGCATCCAGCGATTCGATAAAGGATCGCCATTTGGTCCGCTGCGTGAACCAGCCGTAGGTCACCTGGCAAAGCGTGCATTGGTAGGTGCTTGGCGAAAAGATCTTGTGTGCGGCATCGGCCATGCTGTTGAAAAGGCCGCTGTCGGCGTTGTACACAAAAAGCAATTGCAGGCTTGGCATACTTGTGATCACCCAGGCTCGGGTCGGAAATATCTAGGTTTTTTAGTCCAGGATCAAAAAACTGTCTTTTTGTGCGGAAAGTGGTTGCGCGCACTGGCTTAGGTCGTTCATTATCCGCGACCGCACCAGAATTGTCCGCGCAGATCTGAGGTGTATAGATAAAAATCTATGCTTGAAATTGAAACAATCGATTTCCCCCTAGGTGACATGCGGGTTTAATGTTGCGCACCGAATTTCCACGGCTTCCGCCTTGGATTTAAAGCAGGCGAAGCAGACGCAGAACAGACCCATAGGAGCTGAGTATGAGCGTAAAGACCTACGACGCCGGTGTTAAAGAATACCGGGACATGTATTGGACGCCGGACTACGTTCCGCTGGACACGGATCTGTTAGCCTGCTTTAAGGTGACCGGCCAGCCGGGCGTGCCACGCGAAGAGGTTGCCGCGGCGGTTGCTGCCGAATCTTCAACCGGTACCTGGTCGACGGTTTGGTCGGAATTGTTGACAGATCTGGAATATTACAAGGGTCGTGCTTATCGCATCGAGGATGTACCGGGAGATAGCGAGTCATTCTATGCCTTCGTCGCCTATCCGATCGATCTGTTCGAAGAAGGCTCCGTGGTCAATGTGCTGACCTCGCTGGTTGGTAATGTATTCGGCTTCAAGGCTCTGCGTCACCTGCGCCTGGAAGACATCCGCTTCCCGATCGCCTACATCAAGACCTGTAATGGACCGCCCAATGGTATTCAGGTCGAACGCGACAAAATGAATAAGTACGGCCGGCCGATGCTGGGCGCAACCATCAAACCGAAGCTGGGTCTGTCTGCGAAGAACTACGGTCGTGCCGTCTACGAATGTTTGCGTGGCGGTCTGGACTTCACCAAAGACGACGAGAACGTCAACAGCCAGCCCTTTATGCGTTGGCAGAACCGTTTTGAGTTCGTTGCCGAGGCGGTGCAGTCCGCACAGCAGGAGACCGGCGAGCGCAAGGGTCATTACCTGAATGTGACCGCTGCCACGCCTGAAGATATGTACGAGCGTGCCGAATTCGCCAAGGAAGTCGGCGCACCGATCATCATGCATGATTTTCTGACCGGCGGCTTTACCGCGAATACCGGTTTGGCCAAGTGGTGCCGCAGAAACGGTATGCTCTTGCACATTCACCGTGCCATGCACGCGGTAATCGACCGCCATCCCAAGCACGGCATCCACTTCCGCGTGCTGGCCAAGTGCCTGCGCCTGTCCGGTGGCGACCATCTGCATACCGGAACCGTGGTCGGTAAGCTGGAAGGCGACCGCGCTTCCACCCTCGGCTTTGTCGATCAGCTGCGCGAGGCATTCGTGCCTGAGGATCGCTCGCGTGGCGTCTTTTTCGATCAGGACTGGGGCTCTATGCCCGGCGTCTTTGCAGTAGCCTCAGGTGGTATTCACGTTTGGCATATGCCGGCGCTGGTAACCATTTTTGGCGACGACTCGGTGCTGCAGTTCGGTGGCGGTACCCAGGGCCATCCTTGGGGCAATGCTGCCGGCGCCGCGGCCAACCGCGTTTCGCTGGAAGCCTGTGTCAAGGCTCGCAATGAAGGTCGCGAGTTGGAGAAGGAATCCCGCGAGATCATGGTCGAGGCCGCGCAGCACAGTCCTGAATTGGCCATCGCCATGGAGACCTGGAAAGAAATCAAGTTCGAGTTCGATACCGTCGACAAGCTCGATGTGAAATAACGCGGCGCCCGCGCCCGGCCAGGTCCGGGCCAGTCTGGGGACCGCGGTATTTGTGCTATCGGCCCAGGGCCAAGCGTAACACGCGCGCCGGCCCGACCAGCTCGCGACCTATTTCCGAACATCAAGATCAATGACCTGCCAGGTCATACAGAGGAGCAATTATCATGCCTTTCCAGAGCACCGCCGGTGACTATCAGACCAGGGTTACGTTGGAAACTTTCGGCTTTCTGCCGGCGCTGTCACAGCAAGAAATCTACGACCAGATCGCCTACATCATCGCCCAGGGCTGGACCCCGGCCATTGAACATGTGCATCCGAGCAATTCCATGAAGGACTATTGGACTATGTGGAAATTGCCATTCTTCGGCGAGACCGATCTCGGCAATGTTACCGCCGAGCTGGAAGCCTGCCATCGATCCTATCCGGACCATCATGTGCGCCTGACCGGCTACGACAACTACACGCAGAGTCAAGGTTCTTGCTTTGTGGTTTTCCAGGGCCGCGTCTGATCGGTCGATTTGCGCAGCCCGAACCGTCGCGCGCTGACATGCGCGCGGATGGGGCAGAGACCGCTGATGCCGTTCACCGCTTTTTCGGTATTCGAGCACCTGGCGGGTAGTGCGCTCAACTCATTGACAACGTGGGAACTCCAGTATCCCGCGGCACCGATCACGAACCGGTCTACGGATACGAACCCAACGGCGAAAAACATGGCAAGCAAAGCGAACCTGAAATCAAGTGGCCGAGAGGCTGCGCTGGCACGCCGGCGAGCGATGTCGACAAAAGGCAAGCAAGGCGTCGGCACCAGCTCGCCCGAGCGTTCCAGCCCCGGTCGCACGGGCAGGGTCAGGCGTGCTGCGGCAGTTGCGCCTGAATCGGCTCCAATCGCGTCCGCTGTGGCGCCTAATTCAGCACTAAGTACCCCAGCAGCGCAGCCTGCATCCGGGTCGAGCTGGGGCTCCAGCGCGATGCCCTTGAGCGACAATGCGCCGAAGATGGCGCGGCGGACCTCGAATCCACCGCCCAGCCCGGCGCAGACCAGCCGAGCGTTGGCACGCCAACGCCGGGGCGCATTGGCTCAGTCGGGGCGAAAAGCCGTGCGCGGCGGCGATCGGGTTCGCGCTGCCGATCAGGTCAAGCGCGCTGCTTCTGCCGCCGCGCAGGAAAAGGACCGCGGCTGCAAATGCAATGGCGAATGCAAAAAGAGTTCAGCTCAAAACCAGGCTCAAAATCAGCAATCAGCAACCTTGTCACTAGCCTCCGGCCTCGGTAACGACAAGCCGAAACCGCGCAGCAAGCGTACGGATGCCGCACTGGCTGCAAAACCCACCGGGCGTATGCTGTCGCTGGCGCGGCGCGCGGCGCTGTCCGGCCGCGGCAAAAGTGCCAGCCAGACACCTAATTCTGCTGCCGGCTTGGCGCGTCAGGCAAACCCAAAATTGAGCGGCCGAGAATTGGCGCAGAAGGTCCGTGCTCACCGCAGCAACAGCGGCGGTGCTGGCGAGCGCAAATCCAGGCCCACCGGTCGAGTGCGTCCGACTGTGGATTTACAGGGTGCCGCGGATCAGCCGTGGAAAGTCGCAGTGACCGAAACCGCAATGGGACAGCGCGTTACTGGCACCAAAGTCGGTCGCAGCACCAGCACCACGGGAGATGAGCCGGGCACCTGTCGCACGATCACTGGCACCGAGTATATGGGCGCCGATATCTTTCGCGAATTCTGCCAGACGGAACAGGCGCCGGGAGTACCCAAGTTCGGCGTTAGCTCGACCGGTCATGGCAACCGCGTTACCGGCAACGAGGTGGGGCGTTCAACCAAGGTAACCGGTGACGAGCCGGGTACTTGCAAACAGATCACCGGTACCGAATACCTGTCCGCGGATCATTACCAAGCATTTTGCCAAACCGCCCCGGGCACGGGCTCTGCTGTCCGTCCGAATCCAGCCAAGGTCGGCATTACGCAAACTCTGGGCGGCAAGCAAGTGTCGGGCAATCTCGTCGGGCGCTCAGCGGCGGTCACCGGTGACGAGCAGGGTGCCAATGTGCGTCCCACTGGCACGCAGTACACGGCACCCTCTGATATCGGTACGGAGATCGTGCCGCCAAAGGTTGGTCGCTCAACCACCCTGGGCGGTGGCACTGTCACCGGCAACCGCGTCGGCCGTTCCGAGCGTGTCACCGGCGACGAACCAGGCAATTGTCATTTGGTCACCGGCGATCAATACATCGATCGCGAACACCATCTGGCCTGCGAAATCAATCCACAGCCCGAGCCGCCCGGCACGGGTCTGTCGATCACGAACAAGGGATTGCGCGTATCGGGCACCCAGACCGGACGATCGGCCAAGGTCACCGGCGATGAGCCTGGTACCTGCAAAGCCATTACCGGTACGCCCTACGCCGGGCTGGAGCAAGCTGCTGACTATTGCGAGCCCTCGCATCAACAGGAAATTCAGGCTCGTACCCGTGTATTAGCGGCGACCCCGGGACCTAAGCTGACTGGCATCCAGCCTGGCATCGATCCTCCTAATAGGAATGTGCCAGGCAAATTTGCACCCAGCAAAATGGCACCCTTTGGCATTGCGCCCAGAAACAATGCGCCCAGAAACAATGCGCCCAGAAACAATCCGCCCGGAAACGATGCGCCCAGAAACAATCCACCCAGAAACAATCCGCCCGCAAACAATCCGCCCGGAAATCCCGCAAACAGCAATGCTGGTAACGACGGGGGACGGATCACCGGTGCTTCCAAAGGTGCCTGTGAGCCGCTCACCGGCACACCCTACGTAGGCGCAGATCAGTTCGAGGCGGCCTGCGGCGGCAATGGGGCGGCGCCCGGGGATGCGGATTTTCCGCGGCTGTTGGATGGTTCGGCACCATGGCAGGGTTTCAGCGTAACCTCTCCGGCGCGTCAGTCCGCCGAGATTGCCGAGGCTCGCTCCAACGCGCGCTCTGAAGCCGTGACCGGAACCCGGTATGAATCCTCGCACCATATCACCGGCCCGTTCGGTATGGGCAGCGGCAAGATTACTGGCACGGAGCAATTTCGGTTCGATGCCAGGCGACCGCTGGCGGATGCGACCAGGATTGCAGCGGCAGAATCGGCGGATGCGGGAAACGACCAGGCAGCCGAAGTGCTGGCACAAACCTCGCGCATCACCGGCGAAGGCCAATCCGCGGGGTCCAAGATTACCGGCGATGACTGGGAGCGCGGCAATCGCGTGACTGGCACAGAAGGTACGTCGGCGCGTCGCCGTAATCCAACTCGTCCAGGTCCAATGAGCGCAATGCCGAGCTTGGATGCCAAGCGCAACGAGGAAGTCCCAAAGCCTGTCAGTCGTGTCACTGGTGCTAGCGGCAGCACGGACCGAGGCTCCTTGGTAACCTACTCTGGCGGAGCACGGGGTTAACGTGAGACGCGGAAACGGCAATCGAGCCGCGCATGGGCGAGCACCCGGCTCGCCGCGCTCTCGCGGACTACCCGCGGCGGCACCGATGCCGACGCCTATGCAGCATCCTGGTATGCCGGTAGCCGAGACGCAAGCGAACGCGACACAGTCGACGAGAGCGGCGCGTAGCAGCCGCCAGCAAGCGCTTGCCGCACGACAAAGCGCACAACAAGGCCAGCGGACGCGCCCGACGCGCCCGCCGCGCCCACCACGTCCGGCAGCGCCGATATCCAAGGCCAAACTGGAAACCCGGCCGCATGCCACACCTGCGGCCAAGCCGGAGAACATCCGTTCGCAGACGCGCCGAGCAGGGGCCAGCCAAGCAACAGCCAGCCGGTCAAGAACCAGCCAGTCAGCGGCAGGTAAGGCATTGAACAGGCCGGCAAAGGCGCCGGCAGACTTGCATCCGCTGACCGATACCACGGCCAATGAACGGCTGTATCGCTACGAATCTTCCGTGAAGCAGGCGTTTGACAACATTGTTCCGGTGCTGAAACAAATCGCCAGCGAGCGTTGTGACCCGGACTTTGTGGATCGCGCGCAGCAAATTACCGCGCAGGAGTTCGGCTTTGAACTCCCCGCGCATATCCTTGACACGGCATGGGCGACCGGGCTGGATATGCGGCGGTTGTTTGCCTGGTGCGTGTTTGAAACCTATCGGCGGGTCAGTGACGAATTCTTCAACGCGGACCCGCTTGGCGGGCGTGTTGGCAATGACTTTCAAGCGTTTTTGCAGCAGTGCGGCTTCCATCTGATGGATATCACGCCCTGCGCGGACGGTCGTCTGGCCCACGCGATCAGCTATGTGTTGCGATTGCCTTATGGCGCGGTGCGACGTAAGTCCTATGCCGGCTCGCTGTTTGATATCGAGAACACGGTGGAGAAATGGATCGAAACCGAATTGATGCGCTTCCGCGAGGGAATCCCGAACAGGGCTGACGAGCCGACTCGCTATCTAAAAGTCGTGATTTATCACTTCAGTTCGGTGGATCCGGCCCATCAGGGGTGCGCTGCCCACGGCTCGGACGACGAGGCTGCAGCGCGTGAGGGTTGGGAGCGCTTGGCCGCTTTGCGCCAAGCGATCGAGAACGGTTTCTGCTGCGGCGCGTCGGTGGGCCTGTTGCTGATCGGCATGGATACGGATACTGATGCGATCCGCGTGCATGTTCCGGATACCAACGGTTATTGTGAATTAAATCAATGGCTGGATGTGGCCAAGGTGCATGAAATTACACGCGGGCTGAGCGCTGCCGAAGCGCGCACGCGAATCGCCGAGCTGGTTCAGGCTCATATGCCTGGTTCGCATGCTGGTGGCGCACAAGCAAACGGCATGGGAGCCTCTTCTACCGATGGCCTTTCTGACAAGGGCATGCTGCAGTTGATCGCTCGCTTGATCGAGAACAATCTGTCGCAGATCGACTATGTACGGCATTTCCATGACGGTCATTACCAGGATATCGGCCACGCAGAGCGATTCATCGGAACGGGCATTGGCTTCGAAGAGATCCAACTGCGCAACCTGACCTATTTCGCTTATCTCAGTACAGTAGAGGAAGGCGCGGCAGATCTGGACGTCGGCATCAAGATTTTTACCGGGCTCAATGTGAGCCGCAGCCTGCCGGTACCGATCGTGGTCCGTTACGACTATCACGGTAATGTCCCAGGGGCCAGGGAGCGAGCCGTGGCCCACTGCGAGCGCATCGCGGCAGCCCTGAAGGCGCGTTATCCAGCACTTTGTTCTGACGGCATGTTGCACTGTTTACGCGCGGTGCGCGATTGCGATGCCGGTACACCAATCGAATTAGTAGGTTCCTCGCTGGAGCCGGTGACCGGGGGTATGCACTGATGAAGATCTGTCAGGTGGTCAAACCGCTGGTCTCCACTTATCGCATTCCTGGCTTCGAACATAAGCATTTGCAGGTGGTCCAGGACGGCAGCTCACAATTGGTGGCGGTTGACGCCATTGGCGCGAAGCCTGACGACTGGGTCATCTGTGTCGGCAGCTCCGCTGCACGGGAAGCCGCTGGCAGTAAGGAGTACCCGAGTGATCTGACCATCGTCGGCATCATCGACGATTGGAATCCAGATGCACTCTGAGCACAGATCACGCCAGGCTGAGCAAAAATCATGGAAATCAATCAGGTAGTCGGCACTCTGGTCTGTACCGAACGGATCTCCGGCTTGGATCACTGTGCATTGCGCATCCTGGCCGATCGTAAGGGCAAACTGCTGGTTGCGACAGATCCGGTTGGCGTGCGCCCCGGGAACTGGGTATTTACCGTCAGCGGATCTGCTGGACGCTATGCCATGGGTGACCCGAAGATACTGACTGATTTGACCATCGGCGGGATCATCGACGACTGGGCCCCGGAGCAAGTCAGCCGACCCGATGCGCAGCGAGAAGACCGGGCCAGCGCCGATCCTGAGTCTACGGCGGAGATGCAAAGCGCCGAAGCGCGCGCGGCTTGAGCCGAACATAACTCGATTGGGACAAGGCGGGAATCCGAGTACCAATGTTTTTGGCAATGACGCGAGTCGCGATCATCGCGGGTATCGCAATAGTTGGGAGTAACGATAGATGGCAGGCGACAGAATCGGCATCGCCCTCGGCATGATCGAGACGCGCGGCTTGGTGCCGGCGATTGAGGCCGCGGATGCGATGACAAAGGCCGCCGAAGTGCGCCTGATCGGGCGTGAATTCGTCGGCGGTGGGTATGTGACAGTATTGGTGCGCGGTGAGACCGGTGCGGTCAATGCTGCCGTGAGAGCTGGTGCGGACGCCTGCGAGCGAGTCGGAGACGGCCTTGTGGCGGCCCATATCATTGCTCGCCCGCACAACGAGGTGGAGCCGGTACTCGCACAGTCCGGAGCCGCCTTTGCACCCGGCCAGCCGGGTCGCTGAGCGACGTCAGAGGCGTCGGTCGAACCAATCAAGTCACCTTGGCCCACGGCCTGGTGACGACGGAATCAACAGTCAACGAACCGAGACAGACGGAGAGAAATAATGGCTAACGAGACCATGGGTATTGCACTGGGCATGATCGAGACGCGCGGTTTGGTACCGGCAATCGAAGCAGCGGACGCCATGACTAAAGCCGCCGAGGTGCGCCTGATCGGACGCGAGTTCGTCGGTGGCGGCTATGTGACCGTGCTGGTGCGCGGAGAGACCGGCGCGGTCAATGCCGCAGTGCGCGCTGGCGCCGATGCTTGCGAGCGTGTCGGTGACGGTCTAGTGGCCGCACACATCATTGCGCGTCCGCACCGCGAGGTGGAGCCGGTGCTGCCCACCGGCAGCGGCAGCACCGACTGATCGCCAGCAGCCGACTTAATCTGGGGCCGCCGCCGCGTCGCTTGACCGAAATTGTGACGCGCCGCCCTACGATACCAACGACCGCGATCCGGGTCATCACTATGCCCGGCACAACCCTGAGTGGAGAACACAAATGGCAAATGAAGTCATGGGCATTGCCCTCGGCATGATCGAGACACGCGGTCTGGTACCGGCGATCGAAGCGGCGGACGCGATGACCAAGGCAGCCGAGGTGCGGCTTATTGGCCGTGAATTTGTCGGTGGCGGCTATGTTACGGTACTGGTGCGCGGAGAGACCGGTGCCGTTAACGCTGCCGTGCGTGCCGGTGCCGATGCCTGCGAACGTGTTGGCGATGGCCTGGTGGCAGCGCATATCATCGCTCGCCCGCACCGCGAGGTGGAGCCGGTGCTGCCCACCGGCAGCGGTTCGACTGATTAACTGCAATAGGACTGATCGCTGGTCCGTATGCTGCCATCTCGTTCATTCCCAGCAATGCGACCCCAGCAATTGCCAATCGACAAACGACTTCCGGCCCAAGGCTTCAGATCTGGACATCAAGCCCAGGCTCAGCTTCCGGTTGTGGCGCTGCCAATTGAATTCAGTCCAGTTGAATTCAGTCCAGTTCAATGCAGTCCAATCCAATCCGGTTCGGTCCAATCTGGGTCGTCACTGGCAACACGAGATAAACCACTGAGACCTGTCATCGTCTGACTCGACCAATGCGCAATGCCAGCATCCATCCGCGAACACTAGGGTATCTGGGCAGAGCCCTAAGCCTGGAGTATTCAGCGGTGCAGCAATATATGACCCAGGCGGCGCTGGCGGAGGCTTGGGGCCTGCGCGATGCCGCCGATCGCTTCCGTCATGAAACGGTTGAAGAGATGCAGCATGCGGAGCGATTGATCAAACGCATGCTTGGTCTCGGGGTGGCGCCCAATGCGTCGCAGTTACGACCAGCGGGCCTGGCGTACGGTCTGGTGGAATTATTGCTTCAGGATGCCGCATTGGAGGCGGAAATCGTAGCCTTGTACGATGAGGCAACCAATTTCTGTCGCCGCATTGCCGATACTGAGAACGCTGAGTTCTTTAACGCGTTGCTGCAAGACGAACTGCAGCACGCCGCCGAGATCGAGACCTGGCTGGAATCGCTCGGTGTGGCAAGGCGTACAACGGAGGATGAGCGTGCCTATTTCTGAGGCCGATGTTTCAGGAACCGCCGCTGGGTATCCTTGGCGTCGACGTGAACGACCTCTGCGCTTGGAGAGAAAGCTGGTCTTTGCAGACTATGAATTGTTGCGCGAATTTTTGCAGCGTGCCGGTGACCTGTCCGAAGAGACGGGCATCTATCCGAATCTGAGTTTCGGTCGAACCTATGTGAACCTAACGCTGTTCGCCGACGAACAAAGCGGTGAGCTGACTGCCGAGTCCGAGCGTTTCGCGCTGCGTATCGATAACTTGGTCGAACCCCCGGAGGAGCCCATGCCATGAGCGAAGATAATGCCACCCCCGACGCTTCTGATAGCACCTCGAATGTCGCGACCGAAACAGTGACTAGCACAACCAGCGGCCAAAGCAATCCGGCCAAGCCCGTGAGCGCGACAAAAGCCAACACTACCAGATCCGCCACGTCACGCACCTCGCGAGCCGCGGCAGCCGCGCGCCGCGCTCGCGCTGGCTCATCCAGTCCGGCAGCAGGGCCGGCGCTCAAGCCCGAACGTGCCGATGTGTTTCAGGCCGCTAGGCGAATTTGGCCAGATTAGCCAACGCCCTGCTCAACAGGCGCTAGGCCGCAATATCATTAGCAATAGCCGATGCCTGCTTCCTGCATCCTGCGATCGCATCACTGGTGTGGCGAATCTTCAACTCTTACCATAAGGGTTCCAACGCCAAGCGACCTCGGGGAAAGCCCTGCTTTAGGAAGCTTTTAAGGGGAAAGCTGTTATGGAGAAAGCCTTTGTCGGTCTTGGCTCACGGATTGATCCAATCTGGTTGCATCAACGCAGACTCGTAAATCCATCGGGCGAACGCCTAAGTCTGAATCGACCGGCAACCGCGGCCAGCTAGTCATGGCCGAATCTAACGACGTTCGCGCCATACCCGCCGGTGGCAGCTCAGATTATCTGATCAGACATACGACCTTGCGCCAGCTTCAATTGTTGGAAGCCATTGTGCGCCTTGGAAGCTTCACGCGTGCTGCCGAGGAATTATTCCTAACCCAGCCCACGGTGTCGATGCAGATCAAAAAGCTGGCCGACGCCCTTGGTACGCCGCTGTTCCGACAAGTAGGTCGCAGCGTCGAGCCCACCGACGCTGGCCTTGAGGTGCACGCGGCATGTCGCGAGATTCTCAACACGCTGGCAAACCTGGAGATCACGCTGGCGGACCTGAAGGGACTCAAGCGCGGTCGTCTGCGCCTCGGCGTGCTGACCACGGCAGCCTATGTTGCGCCGGAGATTCTGGGCGCTTTTTGCCGGCGCTACCCTGGCATTGATGTTCATCTGCAGGTGACCAATCGTGAAAATACGTTGGAACGCCTCAGAGCACATGACGACGATCTCTATTTGATGGGGCAGCCGCGCGATGAGAACGATCAGATCGAATCGCTGCCGTTTGCGCCGAATCCCCTGGTGATGGTGGTGCGTGCCGACCATCCGCTGGCGATTGAGCGCAACATCCCCATAAGCCGATTGGCGGAAGAGAATCTGCTGCTGCGCGAACCAGGTTCCGGCGTGCGCGACTCGGTGCTGAAGCAGTTCTCCGAGGCAGGGTTGCAGCCACGCGTGCGCATGCAACTCGGCAGCACCGAGGCAATCAAACATGCTATTGTCGGTGGACTTGGTATTTCAGCGCTGTCATTGCATTCTCTCACCCTTGACAGCACCGCCGGCCAGCTCGCATTGCTCGACGTCCAGGGGTTTCCGATCATGCGCCGCTGGCATCTGGTGCACTGGCGCGGTCGTGAATTATCGCTGGTGGCACGCACCTTTCTTGACTTCGCAATCGAGTATGAACCCGAGATCCGGGCGCGACTGGCGCAGGCCGAGGCTGCCTTTGAGCATACCCGCACAAATTTGATCAAGAAAAAATATCCTTAGATGCTCGAATCAGGCGTGAACCAACAGGACACTGATGTCTATCCCTATCCAGTCGCACGCATCGGTATCGTCGGCGGTGGCCAGCTCGGACGCATGATGGTGCGTGCAGCAAAGAGCATTGGCTGCGCCTGCGTGGTGCTCGATCCGACTCCCAACTCACCGGCGGGTCAGGTTTCCGGTCACCAAATCGTCGGCGATTATCATGATCCGGTGGCGCTGCGTGAGCTGGTCGAGTCCTGTGATGTGACCACCTTCGAGATCGAGGATGTAGATACCCACACGCTGATTGAACTATCTCGCGCTGGGCGTCGTATTTACCCCTGTCCAAGTCTGTTGGCTGACATCCAGGATAAATTGTGTCAGAAGCGAGCGTTGAGTGCAGCAGGTATTGCAACTGCTGAATTCGTTGCTGCTGATCGCCCTGATGCTGGGGAATTCGCGCGTTTTGGTTATCCATTGGTGCAAAAGGCCCGCCGTGGTGGCTACGACGGTCGCGGTGTGCAGGTCATGCATTGTGCAGATGACTTCAAATATCATCTGCCAGTGCCCTCTCTGATTGAGCGTTTCATCCCGTCCGACAAGGAACTCGCAGTGATGGTGGCGCGCGGGCAGGACGGCGATACCCGCTGCTATCCGCCGGTGGAGATGTGCGTACACGCAAATGAGAATATTCTAGACCTATTGCTGGCGCCTGCACGCATCTCCGCCGAAGTAGCGGAGGCCGCGCGCAAATTAGCCATCGATACCGTTGCGGCTTTGGCCGGGGTTGGCATCTTTGGCATTGAGCTGTTTCTGACGCAAAATCAGGAGCTGCTGGTTAATGAAGTGGCGCCGCGCACCCACAATTCAGGCCACTACACTATTGAAGCCTGTATGACGGATCAATTCGAACAACATCTGCGAGCCATCACTGGATTACCCCTTGGTTCCACCGACTTGCTTGCGCCGGCTGCAATGATCAATTTGCTCGGTGTACCCGGTTTTGGCGGCAGGCCCGTGATTCGCGGGCTGCGCGCAGCGCTGGCTGTTCCCGGCGTTTCGTTACACCTGTACGGTAAATCCACCACCCACGCTTATCGTAAGATGGGTCATGTCACTGTGCTTGATGACGATATCGAGCAAGCCCGCGACAAGGCGGAACAGGTTCGCGATCTGATCCGTATTGAGGGCGAGGAGCGAATATGAACAGTACCACCGACAAACCCTGCGTCGGCATTATTATGGGTAGCGATTCGGACTTACCGGTGATGCAGCCCGCTGCCGACATCCTGTCCGAACTCAACGTAACGTTCGAGATGACCATCGTCTCGGCGCATCGCACTCCAAAGCGCTTGTTCGACTATGCCGAGAACGCGGCGCATCGCGGGCTCAAGGTAATCATTGCCGGTGCTGGGGGCGCCGCGCATCTGCCCGGCATGGCTGCCGCTCTGACGCCACTGCCGGTCATCGGCGTGCCGGTCAAGACCCTGTCGCTGTCTGGCCAGGATTCGCTGTTGTCCATAGTACAAATGCCGGATGGCGTGCCGGTGGCTACGGTGGCCATTAATGGCGCCAGGAACGCAGGTTTGCTCGCGGCTCAGATCCTGGGTACTGCGGACCCTAAGATCCTCGAGCGTATAGCCAAGTTCAAGCGCGAACTCGAGCAACAGACATTGACCAAGGTCGCGCGCATGGCTGCCGGTGAAATCACCGCGCAGACGGTTAGCTTTTCACGTGTCAGAGGTATCTGATAGGCTCGCTTTCGAGGCTAACCGACATTGATGGGCGGTTCAGAAACAACCCGAACATGGCCACGAACGAAAACAACGACGAAGTCCCTGAACCCGGCCACATCTCAACTCCAGCGGGGCAGTCGTCGGCGTAATGCCTGGCGTAAACGGTATATCGGCGTCTGCCTGCGCTCGCCTCGACTGAACCGGTATGGGAAGGGTTGTCGCGGTCGTGGCAGTTCAAGAAAATCGCACAACACCGCCCAGCCATCACCGGCGCCGATATCCATTTCCAACAAGCTGTCAGGACGCTCGGCGAACCGTGCGCGCACCTGATCGCGATGGCGCTGGAATGCATCCAGGCACAGTGCGTGATCGAAGTGATCGGTACCATAAAGATCGCGATGCAGGCGCGATGAGAATGGATCGAGACCACCAGCGGCGAACTGATCGGCAAAGGATTTGAGCCAGCGCTCGGGATCACGCAGGGTCAGGATGAAGCGTGCGTCGGGAAATCGGTCATCGAGTGCTGTGTAAATCCGCGCGATTGGGGTATCGGCAAAGGCGTCGTGGCGTTCGAACAACGCCCAGTCGATGTCGATTTCCGCCTCTTCAGCGATCGAGGCCGAGTCGGATTGTGCGTTAAACTCAAGGTAGCGAAAAGCATGCTTGGTGGCATACCAATGCACCGCGTCCAGCCCCAGTACACGCAGCGCTTGGGTTAAGCTGGTGGTAGCGGTCTTCGACAAGCCGACGCAAAAGACCTTCATCGATCAACCGCCTCGCCTCTCTTCCAACGCCTCCCAACGCGCGTAGTTCGCTGACAGCTCGACCTCGATCTGGTTCAATCGAGTCTTGGCCGCGGCTGCTTCACTGCCGTCGCCCCGATACAAGGCCGGGTCTGCCATCTGTCGATGCAGGCTCTCCTGCTCCGCCTCCAGATTCTCGATTTGCTCGGGCAGTTGCTCCAGCTCGCGTTGCTCTTTATAGCTGAGTTTGGTGCCGGGTTTGGACGGCTTGCCGGAGGACTGGCTGCGGGGGGCTGACTGCTTGGATTCGGAGCCAGGCCTTTTCGCCTGTTTGGATGCCTGCTGGGATGCCGGTTGAGATGTTGGCGAGGATAAAGGCGACGGGCGCTGCCGCAGCCAGTCGGAATAACCACCCACGTAGTCACCGACCTGACCGTTGCCTTGTAATACCAGCGTCGAGGTAACCACGTTGTCCAGCAGATCTCGGTCATGGCTGACCAACAACAGCGTTCCGTCAAACCCAAGCAGCAGTTCTTCAAGCAATTCCAGGGTTTCGGCGTCGAGATCGTTGGTCGGCTCGTCTAGCACCAACACATTCGCAGGCCGGGTGAAAAGCCGTGCCAGCAGCAAGCGGTTGCGCTCGCCACCGGAAAGGGCCGATACGGGCTGTTGCGCGCGCTCCGGCGTGAACAGGAAATCTTTCAGGTAGGACAATACATGCTTGGACGCACCGCCAATTTCGACCTGATCACTACCGCCGGCAACGTTGTCGCGCACACTGAGCTCCGGAGAGAGCTGGGCGCGGAGCTGATCGAAATAGGCCACCTGAAGATTCGTACCTCGACGGATATGCCCGGTCTTGGGCTCGAGCTGCCCAAGCAGCAATTTCAGCAATGTCGACTTTCCAGCGCCATTTGGGCCAATGATGCCAACCCGATCGCCACGTAGGATTAATGTGTCGAGACCTGAGATCAGCGGCATTCCGTCCCAGTCGAAGGTCAGGTTCTCAGCTTCGATCACTAATTTACCGCCAGGCTCCGCGGTATCGAGCCGAATGCGCGCCTGGCCTGGACCTTCGCGCCGAGCACGGCGCGCCTCGCGCATGGCCTGCAATTCGCGCACACGGCCCTCGTTGCGAGTGCGGCGTGCTTTGATACCCTGTCGAATCCAGATCTCCTCATCAGCAAGCTTCTTGTCAAAACGCTCTCGCTCCTTAGCCTCGGCGTTCAGGCGCTCCTCGCGCCGGCGCAGATAATTGTCGTAATCGCCCGGCCAGTCGGTAAGCCGACCTCGGTCGAGTTCGAGAATACGTGTGGCGAGACGTCGCAGGAAGCGTCGATCATGGGTGATGAACAGCAGTGAACAGCGAAAGTTGAGCAAAAACTCTTCCAGCCATTCGATGGTGTCGATGTCGAGATGGTTGGTCGGCTCGTCGAGTAACAGCAGGTCCGGCTCGATGATCAGCGCGCGCGCCAGCATGACGCGTCGCCGAAGGCCACCGGACAAGGTCGCGTAGCGCGACTCGGCATCGAGCCCAAGGCGCGAAATCACACGCTCGGCACGCTGCTCGATATCCCAGCCTCCGTCTACTTCCAAACGCTGCTGGATCACGGCCATACGCTCGAGATCCGTGAAGCTGTCAGCATCGGTGCCGACACGGTGACTGAGTCGGTAGTACTCCCCGACCAGTGCGCCGAGTTCGCCGAGTCCATCCGCGACCATATCCAGCACGCTGCGATTGTCGCCGGTCGGTGCCTCCTGAGCTAAACAGGCGATGCGCACACCGGGACCAACGCGGCGTTCTCCGGCATCCATTTCCAGTTCGCCGTTGATTATTCGCAACAGCGTAGATTTACCGGCACCATTGCGACCGACCAAACAGACACGCTCGCCGGAATCGATGTCCAGATCGACCTTCTCGAGCAATGCCGGCAGCCCATAGGATAAAGAAATGCCACGTAATGAGATCAATGACATGGCTGCGAACCTGTCGAGGCGGAGTTCATGGCGCTTACGTGGTGGTCTGGATTTGCGAATTGGTCTGGACTCATGACGCTGAATGATAACCCAGGTCTGCAGACGTTCGTTGATTGTAAGCCAAATCGAGTACAATCATCCTTTACTCATCGTAAGAGAGTTGAACGGGTAGGTGACGCTTCAGAAACAAACCGCACATTTTCTGTGATTCAGCAGATTGGGTATAGCAATTGCCGGAGAGAAATGTACCAACTGGCGCCGGATGCTCGTTCCCTTTCGCGAAGCGGCAACCCGCCCAGAGTCGCTGTATGGGAGGGTTGCCGCGTCGAGGCCGGACGAGAAGACAAGCCAGGTGATTTATTTCTTCACAGAAATCGCCATAAGCCGCTCGTCCCGGGCAAACTGGGACATTTGTTTTTGAACCGCTACTAAAGGGGCAACAAACCGCATGGTCAAAACGGTTACATTGCGCGAGGCATGGTCCGGAGAGGCAGACTGCCGCAACTGCTCGCTGCGCACCACGGCTCTGTTCGGCGGTCTCGAGGAAAAGGATTTCGATCGCATCCACGATCCGATCGACCAATTCGATCTCAAGTCCGGCATGCCGCTGTACCAAACCGGCGATCAGGGTGATTTCATGTACACCGTTCGCAGCGGGGCAATGAAGCTGGTGCAATATCTCCCCGACGGCGGTCAACGTATTGTACGCATTGCCCGCAGCACGGATGTGCTCGGCTTGGAGGCCTTACTGGGTGATACCTATCACCATGATGCCATTGCGTTGCAGAACACCGAAGTCTGTCGTTTCCCAACGCGAATCGTCAAAGAACTCGCGCACGACAATCCAAAATTGCATCATGAGCTGATGACCCATTGGCAACGCGCGTTGAGTGAGGCTGATGCCTGGCTGACCGAGTTGTCCACTGGCTCAGCACGACAGCGCATTGCAAGGTTGCTACTCAGATTGGTGCGCGATCGTGAATCCAGCGAATGTACCTTGTTCAGCCGCGAGGACATGGGCGCCATGCTCGGTATCACCACCGAGACCGCGAGTCGCACCATCGCTGGCTTCAAGCGCGAAAGCCTGCTTCTGGAATCCCGGCCCAGTGTCTTCGTGCTGGATATTCCCAATTTGCGCCGCATTGCCGAAGAATAAGAACCTGTCTGACAAAAAAATGTCTATCAAAGTCAAATACTTTTTCTTCGAGGACAAGCTATGGGATACCCGAGTGACCTGACGGACGCCGAATGGGCGCTGATCGAACACTATTTTCAACCCCGTGATCGACGGGGCAGTGCCAGCCTGCATCCGCGCAAACGGATCGTCGATGCCATTTTGTACGTCGTGAAGTCCGGTTGCCAATGGCGCATGCTACCCAACGATTTTCCCCCCTGGCAAACGGTTTACGATCACTTCAGCCGATGGAACAAACGCGGTGTATGGGAAACCGCGCTGGATCAACTGAATGCACTCCATCGCCAAAACAACGGTCGCTCGGCATCGCCGAGTTACGGGATGATCGACTCGCAGAGCGTCAAGACCGAGTACGCGAGCGAAGAACGCGGGATCGACGGCGGCAAGAAGGTCAAAGGGCATAAACGCCATATCGTAGTCGATATCCTCGGCAACCTGTTGCATGTGTCGGTCCACGCAGCCAATTGCAGCGATACCGTGGCGGGTGGTCCCGTGATGGCGCGTGCGGCGGAGAAATACCCGAGCATCGAGGCGTTTTCCGGCGATGCGGGTTATCGCGGGACAGCCGTGAAATTTGTCGACGAGACACTCGGACTCGTCTTGCACATTTCCACCAAAATCAAAGACGGATGGGCTGTCCTTCCGAAACGTTGGGTGGTTGAGCGCACTTTCGCTTGGCTCGGTCGATTTCGCAGGCTGAGCAAGGATTTCGAGATCCTGACTGGGACTGCCGAGATATGATCCGTATCGCCATGCTCAAGAAAACGCTTGCAAATTGCGGCTGAAATTTTGCCAGACAGACTCTAACGTTCACAGAACCCTCGTGCCGAGGCTCTGAGACCGTGAAAGTATTCGCCGTAGGTCCGGTTAGCGCAGCGTAACCGGACAACACGCGTCCGTCAGTCGTTGATTGTCCCGTTACGCTATCGCTAACCCGACCTACCGCGGACTCGATTTCGGCGAGTAAGGCGAATACTTGCACAGGCTCTCTGCTTGGGAACCTAGTCCAGCTCTGCTTGCCGAGTGACTGCCACGAAGCAGAGCTTCGCTCCCCGCGTTCCCAAGCAATAATTCCGTTAACCATTGAGCTAGGTCAAAGAACAAGCCGTCGCCATAGTCTACTTTTCACCTGCGTGAAGAATAAAGAGCGAGCTTCACCGCAGCGGCAGTTCTCTGAATCGAGCGGGCCTATTGACGGTATTGCAGAAGCCGTTTTCCATGATCGGGAGAGTACGACGATGCCTACGCCTTTTTTTGACGAGGAGTTTACCTTTACCAATCCAGACGGGAGTTCGATACGGGTAAGGGGTTGGGGCAATCAGCACTATGCGGTGTTTGAAACCCTCGATGGGTTCACCATCGTCAAGGATCCTGAAACCGGCTATTACAAGTATGCCAAACTGTCCGAAGACGGTAACGATCTGATTCCCTCCGATGCCGATGTCGGCAAGGCAGAACCCGCAGCATTTGGGATAGAGCCGCATCTTCGCATTCGGCGCGACAGCGCGAAGCGCAAGGCGATGAGCGCGCCAATGCTGCAAGGCGAGCGCCCGCGTTGGCAACAGCGTCGAGAAAAAAAAAGGGATGAGCTGAAGGCGCGGGCGCTCGCTGCGGGTCCGGGAGATCGCCCAAGGTCCACGACGACCGTCGGGAATTACGTCGGTTTATGCATACTGGTGGAATTTCCCGACGTCTCCCCGACGATCTCCCGAACAGAAGTTTCGGATTACTGCAACAAGCAAGGCTATACGGGATTCGGAAACAACGGCTCGGTCCGCGATTACTTTACCGACGTCTCCCGCGGGAAGCTGACCTATACCAACGTCGTGACAGACTATTATACGGCTTCAAATAACCGGTCGTACTACACCGACCCTGGGGTTTCATACGGCACT
Source organism: Thiohalocapsa sp. PB-PSB1 (assembly GCA_016745215.1). GTDB lineage: Bacteria > Pseudomonadota > Gammaproteobacteria > Chromatiales > Chromatiaceae > Thiohalocapsa. Next base: position 5,486,886 of record CP050890.1, on the reverse strand, counting down.
CGCGCGAGACAACTCATCGTCGAGGCATTGGATCATCTCAAGGCACAAGGCTTCGACTTTGGGCAGCTCAGCAGCGACAGCTCAGGCTACATCTACGCGCTGAATGTGTTTTACGTCGGACCGACAGTGAACAATTGGTCCGAAGGCCTTTGGCCGCATAGCTGGGGCCTGGCGACGCCGTACAGCGTCGGAGGAGGGAAGAAATTCCGTGATTACCAGATCACCAACATGGGTAGCGCCCTCACGTTGAGGACGTTCTGCCATGAAAACGGACATATGATCTGCGACTATCCGGACCTCTACGATTACGGCGGCGAATCCGCCGGCGTGGGCCACTACTGCCTGATGTGCTACGGGGGAAACAACAGGAACCCGGTTCAGGTGTGCGCCTACCTCAAGAACGAGTCGGGCTGGGCCACGAGCCTCACGGAGATCAAACCGGGAATCACCGCGAATCTCACTGCGGGAGACAACGACTTCTACATCTACGCGAAGAGTTCGACGGAGTACTTCATCGTCGAGAACCGGCAGAAAACGGGCCGCGACACTTATTTGCCCGACGCTGGACTCGCGATCTTCCACGTGGACGAACAGGGCTCTAACAACAACGAGCAGAGAACGTCCGCGCAACATTACGAATGCTCTCTGGAGCAAGCGGACAATCGCTACGATCTCGAAGAAAATGCCAACGCAGGCGACGGCGACGATCTGTTCGGCGCGCCGAGCCACACCGACTTCTCGGACAGCACCACTCCCGACGCCAAATGGTGGGATGGCAGCAATTCGGGGCTGAAGATCGCTCAGATCTCCGCATCGGCCGCGACGATGACCTTTACCTCGCCGGTGGAGGCGGGATGGGAAAACAACAAGCTCGTGCAGTGGGTCTATGGTCACGCGAACAGCCAGCTTGCCTACGCGATCATTGAAGGCGTGCCGGGCTGGAAAAGGATAGCGCCGACTTCCGAAGACGGAGTCGCCAATGTGCTGGAGATTCTCAAATTGGCCAAAGCCAACGGAGTTCGGGTGAACGTCTACATCGGGTCCGACAGCCAGATCCATGCGGCGGTCATGCTATAGCGCCCGAAACAATAGCGCTCCGTTCGGGACAATGTCTGACGGCCGGGCGCAATCGACAGCAAGTAATCGAAAGCGGAGAGAGAAGATCATGTGGAGCAACAACAAGCTCGTTCAGTATGTGTACGCCCACGTCAATACGAAGCAAGCCTATGCCATCATCGAGGGAATGGACGGCTGGAAGCGCATTGCGCCCACGTCGGTAGACGGCGTCTCGAATGTCTTGGATGTGCTGGCAGTCGCCCAAGCCAACAACAAGCGCGTCAACGTCTACATCAATTCCAGCAGCAACCAGATCGAGGCGGCGTATTTCGGCTAGTCGTGACGATCACGCGACGGATGCCTGCGAGGAGGGCCTCCGTCCGGCTGTGATCGCGCGTAGGAACCCGCACACCGGTAGAATTGCCGCTTGGGTGGCGTGGACTGTAGTGCACATCAGCGAGACTTCAATCATGGCGTTCTTCAGCGTTTCTCTTGCAGCGGATACCATCGAAGGGGTGGCCGCTTTGATCCGGCGCAGTGACGCGTCGATCCCGGAGGGATCCACCTTTGGTTCCCCGGCGCATCCGCAGGCCGCAGACGCGGGCGTCCCCGTGGAGGCCGCGCTCGGGGACGCCGGGCCTCCGGCTGCGCCCACGTCCGACCATGCCGCGTACGCGTCGCCCATGAGTGCGCAGGAGGGAGGGCCGCCTCCGTTGTCGGAGTTGGGCGCGGCGGCGGCTCAGCGCCCATTTGGCGAATTGGGTGAAGCGCAGCCTCCGCCGCTCGCGGAACGTGCGACCGGGCCATTCGCCGCAGGGGCCATCCCTGAGGCAGGTCTCCCGCCGCCCTTGTTGTCGAGCGGGGCCTTGGCCGGTTCATTAACAGCCCCTGAAGTTCTGGAGGGCGGGCCACCGGCGCTGGTGGAGCTTGAGGCAATGGCTGGTGTGCCGACGTCTGTCGTTGCACCGGGGAGCGGTCCTCCTTCGTTGTTTGAGCTAGAGACCCTGCCGAGTAGCGCGGCACCGGCGCACAGCGGCCCTCCGGCGATCGCGGAACTCGCGACCCTTTCGGTCGGCGCGGATGCCAACTAAGCGGCCGCTGCCGCGCTTCCGCAATAGCGCCATGGGTAGGCGGTTCGACGACGGCGAGGGGAACCGTCGGCGAACAGCATAAGGCGTTTCCTTCCGCCGCGTCTTCGGTCGGGCTGCGTTATAGGGCGATCACCGCCGGCTCGATTTCCGCCGACCTCGGGGTGTCGCCCTCGGTGGGGGGAGAACGCACGTCGCGGGCTGCCGCGCCTCCTGGCGCAGCCGAGGCACCCAGTGCCTTCGCTACCATGGCGTGCTCGCGCCGAACTCGCCGCCGCGGTCGGCTGCCATCGCCTTCGGCCCTGAGGTGGCGGAAGCAACCGGCGCACCGACCGAGGTCAGTTCGCCGCCTCGTGCGCGAGCCTCCAATGCTCGCTCCACGGCGCGCACTCTCTGGGGCATGCTGCCCCGATCCGAGCAGGCCCGGCTGTTCAAGTCGCTACCGCTGGTCTGTCCTAACTGCGGTGCGTACATGCGCATCATCGCCTTCCTCACCGAGGCCGTCCCAGTGCAGCGCATCCTTGCTCATATCGGGGAGCCCACCGAGCCACTGCCGCTCGCCCCCGCCCGCCTGGGACGATGCGCCCGACCCGGCGCCGGACTGGAACCCCCTCCAACAGCCCGAGTCCAACTTCGAGCCCTTTCTGATTGGGATCAGCGCATTGCCTGGTAGCGGCCGTCTCTCAAAGAAGACGGTGCAGCCCCACTTGCGCCACGCTGCACCGCCTCTGAAATCCCCAGCACCCCACAACGCGCACGCCTGCACCGCCCCCGACACCCGTCAGCCCCGCTGTTCGGTGTTGACCACAGATCCCGCCCCCGCTATCGTCCTCTTGAGAGCCAACCTGGGCGCTCACGTGGCTTGGATTTCCTATCCGTCGTAACGGGGCACAGTACGACTGCTGCACGCCATGCCCCAGATCGATCCCCTGACCCTCACCGCCGCGGATCTTAGGTACCCCGGCCGAGACCCTGCTGGCGCAGGTGCAGGCGCATGTCGGCGAGCCGCGTATCGCTGCACGTTCCGGCGGTGCCTCGGCTTGACGCGGTGTCGGGGCAACCCGCCCCGCCAAATCGGGCAAGCGCGGCCGATCAGACGATGCCCTCGCGCTCGAGCTGTTGGGTCAGCACCTCGATTTGCACGTCGAGGTCGTCCAGGTCGCTGTCCAGCAGCCGCTGCTGCTGTTCGCGAAAGGCGTCCTCGACCGTGATCAGGGCGCGGCGGAAACGTTCATCGAGCTCGGGCGCGATGACCAGGCCATGGGTCTTGGCATAGCCCTCGACGATGCTTTTGACACCGTCGAGGTAGACGTTGAGAAACTTGCGCGCCCGGCGCAGGCCCCGTGGGTCTTCCTGCAGCCGGTTTAGGATGGCGCTGGCCAGCTCTGCGATGCGCCGCAGCTGGTCCGCGAGTTCAGGCTGCTCGATATCGCGGCTCGCTTGCTCGATGGCGGCGATGGAGTGCTCGGCATGCGACAGCGTCAGGCGCGCCTGTTTGCCGATGCCTTGTTTGCCGATGCCGGGGAAATGCCGGCCGTGCTTTAGCTCGAAGCCGTAGGTCAGATAGCAGCCGAGCAGTGCCAGCAGCGCAAAGACGACGGCGATGGCTGGGTGGTGACCGACCCCGAGCCAAGCGGTCATGCCGGTGGCGAGGGCGACCAGTACAGCGCCCAAGGTCTTCATCGGCCAGGCGGCAACACTGGCCTTGCCGGCGGACAAGCCGCCGCGCCGCACCAGCAGCGCGCCGCCAAGAAACAGTCCATAGCCGATGCTGTTGCCGAGCAACGCGAGCAGCTGCCCCTGTGCCAGCGAGACCACGGCGGCCACCGCGACCGGCAGCGGCAGCAAGAACAACAGCCATGCAGACGCGGATGATGGCCGGGCAGCGTCGGCCTGCTGCCTGCGAACACCCTGCAGCAACCGTCGCCATAGCAGCATCAACAAGCTGGCGACGATCAGGGCGATGGCGGTCAGGAGTAGCAGGCGTGGCATGCGCTGGCGCCTTCAGTGCCGAACAACGACGGCCTGGCCTGCGCTAGCAGCCATCGCCGGGGATGAACAGGAGGCCAGCAGCGCCTGCGTGGAGGCGACGCCGATGGCAATGAAGATGAGCAGGATGCCGAGCGGTTTGCGCAGATGATCAGGCATGGATGCTATGCTTGGGCTGAGGTATGACGGGGCAGCATGACGGGGCTCAGGCTTGCGCAGTTGCGATGTTGTTTGCACGTTGCATGGTCCATCTAAGCGCCGCCGGACGCAAGTACATTCTGTCTGCTTGCACGCCAACAGGATGCAATCCTCAAGATAACGCGAGCGATTGTGACCTTCACCGTATGATTGAATCCCTATGATTGAATCCCTGGAATTGTCCCTGCTGATTGGCGCAGGACTGGTGCTGCTCAGTGTGCTGGTCAGTCCGTTGGCGACCCGCCTCGGGGCGCCCATCCTGCTGGTCTTTCTCGGCATCGGCATGCTGGTTGGGCAGGATGGCCCCGGTGGTTTCGAATTCAACGAATTCAATTACGGTGACACTTTACCATTTACACTATTTTGTTCTGGGCTTATGCTAAGCGTATGTCTCGGCTTCCACGCATCATCGTTCCCGGCATCCCCACCATGTGACGCAGCGTGGGAACAGACGCCAACAAGTTTTCATGAAGGAAGACGACTATGCGCTTTATAGAGATTGGCTAGCGAACGAGTGTCGATCAAACGGCGTGGAAGTCTGGTCCTACTGCCTGATGCCGAACCATGTGCACTTGATTCTCGCACCCTCCAACGAGACCGGCCTGTCCCGCGCCGTCGGGGAGACGCATCGTCGATATAGCGGCTACATCAACGCGCGATTGCGGGTAACCGGCCACCTGTTTCAAGGGCGGTTTGGCTGCGTGGCAATGGATGAAGCTCACTTGATGGCAGCCTTCCGCTACGTGGCTTTGAATCCCGTGAAGGCCAAACGAGCTGCGACGCCTGCCGACTGGCCCTGGTCCAGCACGCCAGCACATTTCCGGCGCGAAGACGATGGATTAGTCACTGTTCGACCCCTGCTGAATCGCGTCGATAATTTAGCGGAATTCTTGGAGATGCCGGAAGATCCTGAACACTTGGCAGCTCTCACCAAGGGCCAAACCATCGGACGTCCACTGATGGACGATCAAAAGCTTGGCGAGCTTGAAAAGCAACTTGGCCGAGCGCTACGTCAAGGCAAGCGAGGTCGGCCCGCTTCGCAAAAGAATGACCCGAAACAACGAAAATTGGTGTAAATGGTAAAGTGTTACCGTAATTCAACAGCGACAAAGCCCCAGGGGTCAGTCAACAGGTCAGGGCTAGGTAGATCGTGCGCCGGGCTCATGGTCGATTCGCTGCCGGTGGATGGAGGGGCGGCCCCAAAAGGCTACGTCGGACTCGACCTTCAGAGCACAAAGCCGGTTGAGAAGGGATTCTCCAATCGCATCGGTCCAACCCGTCGGCCATCCTGCATATCCTCGCTCAGCAGCCGGGTAACGCCGGCACCGCGGGCGGTCTGCACCAGCATGGCGTCCCAGAAGGCAAAGTCGTGCTCGGCCCTAAGGGTAATGGCGGCGGGGAGGGTGCCGGTTTCCGCGGCGATGGTCGGGAACAGCGTCATCCAGTCTCGGATCATGGTGCTTGCATCTTCCAGCGACATCTTCTCCTTGCGCGTGACGGCATGGAAAAACTCGGCGAGGGCTTGCAGGGTGAGCACGCAGTCGCGCTCGGCCATGGCGTCCATCAGTGCAGCGGCCTGCTCATGGCGCGTGCCTGCATCGGCGTCGATGCTGTAGATCAGGACATTGGTGTCGATGCTGAAACGTTCGGGCATCGGTTCAGCGCTCGTGGAGCTCATCCCGGACGGCACTTAGGCCGCCGAGGGCGTAGCCGCGACGCATGCGTGCGCGCAGGCGCTCTCGGGCCGCGCTTTGGGCGTCCGACAACGTCTTTCCGCTGGTCGGGATGGGTAAGAGGCGGGCAATCGGCTTGCCGCGGCGGGTGATCACAAACTCGGCGCCGTCCTGCACGCGCTCAAGGTAACGAGAGAGGTGCTGGTTGGCGTCGCGGATAGAGACTAGCTCTTGCATGACCGAATCTCCGTGGGCTGTTCCAATCTACGTGGGATGTTCTACATGAGCCTAGGGTAGCCCCTGATCGGAGGTTTGGCAAGGCGCTACTTTGCCGCTCAAGCCCAGGCGAACGAGCATGGAATGCTGGCCCCTCGCTCAAGTCGACCCGGTCACCACCACCCCCTGCCCCTCGTCCTCATCCACCGGCTCGCGGAACGGGCACGGCGACGATCGGGCCGAACAGCAGGGAGATGGCCATGCCCTCGAAGATCGGGGCGAACAGGATGGCGACGGCGCCGGCCATCATGGTCAGGTCCGTGATCCAGATCGGGCGCATGCGGGTCTTGCCGGCGAGCGCGATCAAGCCGATCATGGATGTGGCCGTGAACTCCGCTTCCATGAGCCAGTGGCCGGGGATGATGCCGATCAGGGTGAGCGGGATCGGGCTCATGATGATGATGGGGTGGATGAAGTTCTTCAGCTCCCACACCAGGAGGATGAAGATAAGGACTAGGGCGGCGGCGAATGCGAGCCCCAGGTCGCGGAAGGTCTCGTAGGTGATGGTCCACTCGCCGGACCATTCGAAGCCGGCGCGGGCGTCGCCGGCGGATAGGAAATCCAAGCCACCTTTAGCGTCCAGGTTGGCCCGAGGAAGAAGGGTAGCGGGGGTGGGATGCGCCGTCAACCCCCGACTGCGGGGCTGATGGACGTCGCGCGCGGCGTGGGGGCGCGCGTTTCGGGGTGCTGGGGTGAGCACCTGCGCCGCAGCGCGCCGCTGGCAGACGAGCGGGGCTGTAGCGTTTCCTGCGGGATAGAGACGGCGGCTACCACGCAATGCGCTGATCAAACTCGAAGTCGAACTCGGGCTGTTGGAGGAGGTTCCAGTCGGGTTCCGACTCGGGCATATCGTCCCAGGCGGGCGGGCCGCGTGCCGGTGTGATCGGCGGCGGACGCGGCGGCTCACCGATATGGGTAAGAATCTGCTCGACGGGCGCGGCCTCGGCGATGTTGCGCGATGCGGCGCTTAGCCGCGCCGCAGTTGGGACAGACCAGGGGCAGCGATTCGAACAGCCGCTGCCGGCAGCATGGCCCACAGATAGCGCGCCGGTGAGCGGGCATTGGGGGCCGGCGCCCGGGGCGGCGAACTGACCACGGTCGGTGAGCCTGTTGCGTCCGCCACCTCGCGCCCGAAGGCGATAGCAGCCGCACGCAGCGGCGCGTTGGGCGCAAGCACGCCGTGGTAGCGATGGCGATGCCGCCTGGGCGGCGGCCAATCTGTGAACAAGTTGCGCCGCGAGCTGGTCGATCAGCTCCAGCGGCGTGAGCGTCAGCGCCGTGGTGCCGTCACGCTGTGGCTTTGGCAACCGATAGACGACGCGCTCGTCGTCAAGCCGCTCCAGGCGCTCGAGCGCGAACGGTGGGCGAGCACAATAGCGCAGCAGCCGCTCCAGGCCGGCGCGATCCTGCGCGCCCACGCACACCTCGGCATCCAGCGAGAAGCCGCTGTTCTCCCAGGCGCGCATGTCGCAGACGTCATCACGCTCGATCAGGCCGCTGCGGGCGAACCAGCGCAGCACCCGCCCGCGTACCTGTTCGGCGATGGCAGCGACGGCCTCGGGGGTCAGCTCGGCCGCGGGGCGAAAGCGCACGGATTGCGGGTCATCACCGGCCTCCTCGACCGGCTCGAAGACCCCGTCGATGATGCAGCAATGGTAGTGAACATGGCGATTGAGGGAGGCACCGAAGCGGTGGATGAAGCTCACCGCTTTGAGGCGGGCTCGCGCGCCGGCACCGCTGCCTTGGATCAAATGCGCCTCGATGACGCGCAGTAGGATTCGCAGGACGGCGCTGAGGGCGCGCGGCTCGCGCTCCAGGTACCAGCGCAGCCGTTTGGGCACCGAGAGGACCCACTGGCGCACCGGCAGCGGCGGGATGACGTGATCGACCAGGTGCGCCGCGGTCTCCGCCATCCGCCGGGCGTTGCACGACGGACACAGCCCGCGCCCTTTGCATGAGAAGGCCACCAGGAAATCATGCCCGCCCCCTGTGTGAACAATTGGGGACATCTGGCCCGGGCGAAGCTGAAGGCCAAGGATGCCGCATTCGAGGTAGTGGCGGAACTCGCGCTCCACGTAGGCCGGCACGCGCTGCCCGTCCCAGTCGTCTTCCCCTGCGAGCGCGAGATAGGTCTCCAGGTGCTGCTGGACGATCTGGTAGAGGGCGGTTTGCTCGGGATGGCGGCGGCAGTATGGGGCAGTTCCGCATCCCGGTGACGCGACGGCCATGTCGGTATCCGGCTGGAATTCGGCGCTTGACTGTATTGATATACAGTATAGCCGGGCGCCCCGGTTCCGGTGGGCCTGCGGCCGTGGAGCCCACGCCCGGCTCTTGCGCACGCACGCCTTCCCGCTGCTGGAGGGCGGGCGGGCGGCGAGAGCTCACCTGGTCCTCGGGCGTGTCGGGCGATGACGAATCGAGATCACCCAAAGAGCTTACTGGGGAAATCGCTTCATCGCCAGCTTCTTTCCGCAGCCGACGACGCCCTCTATCGTGCCAAGCAGTCCGGTCGGAATCGCGTGCGGGCGTGAGCGGCGGTGGGCGTGGCGGCTCACCGATGTGAGTGAGGATGCGCTCGACGGGCGCGGTCTCGGTGATGAACGCGATGATGCGCCTATCCGCCCCGCAGTTGGGACAGACCAGGGGCAGCGACTCGAACAGCCGGGGCTGCGCTCGGATCGGGGCAACATGGCCCAGAGAGTGCGCGCCGGGGAGCGCGTCTTGGAGGCCTGCGTCGGCGGTGGCGAACTGACCGCGGTCGGTGCGCCGGTTGCGTCCGCTACATTGACGTCTCGTTCCGTGGCGTTCGGGCGGTTCTCGACTTTAGACGGGGCGCTGGCGGATCGCCCTATCGGGCATCCGCCCTAGTGCTTCGGTGCAGATGTTCCGAGACAGTTTCCGATCGTTGTCGTTGTCGTTGTCGTTGTCGTTGTCGTATTCGTAATCGTAATCGTCTTAGCCGGAGGCTCGATAGCGACCACGATTACGACAACGACAACGAACTGCCTCGGGATTTCTGTACCGCTCCACTAGGTAAGATTCGGATCAATGTCTCTCGGTCCGGCTAACGTTCGCTATTGTTGGCGACTTCTAGCGGCTACCGAGACGCTCGTGTACCCATTGCGAAACAAGCTCCCCTTCGGAAATGTGCGCTTGGCGAGCTCGGGATCGTAACGCTCGTGCGTCTGACGCAGACAGATGAATTTGAAGTTGGTCGACTTGCTGGAATACAGGCGCTGTGACTTCTTCGAGTTCACCTTCGAAGTCTGTTAAGTCATGGGTCTGCCAGAACTCAGCAAGTGCCGAGATTGAATCGGTTTTGGGTAGATGCTTCATCTTGTTTTCCAGTTCTGGTAGCGTCTTTTCTCGCGGGCCGTCATGGTCCGCGCCGTTACAGGATAGCCCTTGCCGTCAGGAAAGCTGATGACGATGCAGAGCAGGTGTCTCCCCGCGAAGGTCTCTCCAAGCACGTGATAGACAGGATTCTCGCCTTGTGATTTTGCTCTGAGAATCAAGGATCGGTGGAAGCAAACTTCCTCGAACTCGTCCGGCGAGACATCGTGCCTCGCTATATGCGCGATTCGATCTTCGGGCCACAACAATTCCTGAATCATTGCTCTTGGGGCTGACAGAGGTACGACGATGAGAAAGGGAGCCGTCCTCTAGCTCTTAATCGCCTATCCAGGTTATGACAGAACGCCAAGCGGGTCTCTTCGCCAAACTCTTGCAAGGAACGACGGCTGGTTCCCGGTAGCCGATGAAATAGCAAATCTGAGCCGTCGTGTCGACGACGTATGCATCGACGGTCTCTTTTCCGAAGTATTCTTGAAAAAATCCATGACCCATGTCCCTTATCGTACTTTCCGCAGCGCTAGCACTAGCTGAAAACAAGACGCTGACAATAAGACAAGTTGATCTCGCTTTCACCGATGTAACCGGACCAATGATTTTACAAGACGGCTTTCAATGGATTTGGGAACCGAAAGGTGGTCTAGCGTCAGCTCAAGGCGGGATGCTTGATGGTGAGCAATGTATTGCTGAAAACGGCTCAATGAAATATCGGTGCGCGGCAGTCTATCAGCAGAATTTACGATGAGGTTTCGAATCTGTAGATAAAGCGTGGGTATACCGACAATAAGCGAAACAAGTGCGGCGGATATATATAGAATCTCTAACATCTTGCCATTTCACAAACCATGGCTGCGAGTTTAGCGTCAAGTAATTCAGTGCGCACAGTTCGCCCAACTACAATTCGACGGCCCAACGGGTTGATAAAGCCGCCACCTGTTGCGTAGAAAACCAGAAAACCCATGGCATGTCAACGGGTTTGGGTCGTTTGTTTTCTTACACGATAGCTGAGTTATGCGCCCGAACGGCTTCCTAAAGCGGATATGGAAGCCATTTGGCCGGCCTAATCGGGTGGCAAACTCAGAGCAAAAAGAAATTTGCAATTAATTTTCAAGTGGCTACCCAGGTATTTTCACAGGCCGCCTGATGCGTTATCCAAGCGGGCGATGCTGCGGAAATATATGGCATGAGTATTGCCCTCGTCTGAAGGATGCCTGCGCCGCGGCATTAGGTCCTGGGGTCGTCGTCCACGCAGGCTTGCGAGATTGGATGGAACTAACCATAAAGACAGTTCAAAGCCACAACAGAGGCGCAGAAAAAGGGGGCCAGAAAAAGCGCGCAAAATAGGGCTGCACCCCGAGGTATCCCTAGACAATCTGTTGCTGTAATAGCACCCTATGCTGCCCTGTCGGCAGAGCCCTGTGTCTGACGGTTGACCTGCCGGCGTCGTCGGCCTAGGAGGCTGTCCGAGAACTCAGAGCACGCACAACATGTAGCGCCTACAATCGAGTTGTGCACTCTATATCTTGTGTCTTATTTTCATTCTCGGACAGCCTCCTAGTGCTTCGGTGCAGATGGTCCGAGACAGTTTCCGGTCGTTGTCGTTGTCGTAATCGTCTTAGCCGGATGCTCGATAACGACCACGATTACGACAACGACAACGAACTGCCTCGGGATTTCTGTACCGCTCCACTAGATCGGTCCGCGCCCGCAGTCGTCGCCGACCTGCGCTTGGCAATGCGAATACATTGTTTGGAGAAGCCAAGTAAGGGCCGCCCGCGCGGGATGCCGGCCTGTTACTGTGGCACCTGCGAGTGAGGTGGCACCTGCGAGTGAGGCGCTGTTTGCGCGCCGCGCACCCCGCTCAGTAACAGCGGGTCGACATGTCAAGCCTGATCTTCCGCATCATCCGACCATCCAGGCCCTGGCCCGGCACCTGGACGCCACGGCCGCGCCGCCTGCGGATCTTAACGGTCGCTCTCGAGCGCGGCAGTAAGCGGCACGCCCGCCAGGCGGCCCGGGCGCGACAGACCCACCCCCAACGCGACAACCGAGGCGTAGCGACAGCATGACCAAGCCCATCTCCATCCTAGGCATCAACTGCGCCTACCACGAATCCTCGGCCTGTCTGATCCAGAACGGGAAGCTGATCGCCGCGGTCGAAGAGGAGCGCTTCAACCGCGTCAAGCACGGCAAGCCGGCGCGGGTGGACAAGGCCGACGAGCTGCCGGAGCAGGCCATCGCCTTCTGCCTCGAAAGCGGCGGCTTGGCCGACCTGTCCGAGGTGGACTTCATCGGCTATTCGTTCGAGCCGGAAGACCGCCTGCGCGAGAACCTGGCGCATGACCACGGCTACCCCATTGCAGACGGCGACTACGGCACCGAGGCCGGCGAGCGGCTGTTCTACGAGAAGAACCTGAACGTCGAGCGCAAGCTGCGCGCCCGGGGCTATGACGGCCGCTTCTTCTATCTGGACCACCACGACTGCCACGCCGCCAGCGCCTTCTACGTCTCCGGCTACGAGAGTTCCGCGGTCATGGTCGTGGACGGTATCGGCGAGTTCGAGTCGTCGAGCTTCTATGTCGGCGAGGCCACGCGGCTGCACCGGCTGAGGCACTATGAATACCCGGACTCGCTGGGCTTCCTGTGGGAGAAGCTATCGGCCTATCTCGGCTTCAGCATCTACGACGCCTCCAAGGCCATGGGCCTGTCGTCCTAAGGCGAACCGGGGGTCTACGACGCGGCCCTGTCGAAGCTGCTGCGGGTGGAGGACGACGGGCGCTTCCACGTCGACGACCGCCTGGTGCGCACCCGCAACGATGACCTCAGCGCGCTGGAGGAGGTGTTCGGCGCGCCCAAGCTGGCGGCACCGGTCAGCGCGGTGACCCCGGACAACCAGCACTGCGCCGACATCGCGGTGGCCTTGCAGCTCGCCACCGAGCAGGTCTTCATCAAGCTCGGCCGCAGCCTGCGCGCCGAGACCGGCCGGCGCCACCTGTGCATGGCCGGCGGCGTGGCGCTGAACTGCGTCGCCAATGGCTATCTCGCCTACGAGGGCATCTTCGACAACATCTACGTACAGCCGGCCGCCAACGACGCCGGCACCGCCATCGGCGCCGCCTACCTGATCTGGCACCACAGGCTCGGCCACCCGCGGCAGCCGATCACCAAGAGCCCGTACCTGGGGCCGGCCTACGGCAACGACGCGATCGAGGCCGTGCTGGCGAACAGCGGCCTGGACTACAGCCGGGTGGAGCAGGTGGAGTCGGCCACCGCGCAGCTGCTCGCCGACGGCGCCATCATCGCCTGGTTCCAGGGGCGCATGGAGATCGGCCCGCGCGCACTGGGCAACCGCTCGCTGCTGGCCGACCCACGCCGCCCGGAGGTCACCGACCTGATGAACCTCAAGGTCAAGCACCGCGAGGCGTTCCGCCCGTTCTGCCCCAGCGTGCTGGCGGAGAAGGCGGCGGACTGGTTCGAGCTGCCGGAGCCGATGCCGGAGATCGCCGACTACATGCTCGGCGCCTTCCGCGCCCGCAAGGACAAGGCGGCGCAGATCCCGGCCGTGGTCCATTTCGACGGCACCAGCCGCATCCAGGCGGTGCGCAAGGAGACCAACCCGCGCTTCCATGCGCTGCTCACGGAGATGGACAAGCGCACCGGCGTGCCGGTGCTGCTCAACAACTCCTTCAACGACCAGGAGCCGATCGTCTGTTCGCCGGCCGATGCGGTGAAGACCTTCCTGAAGACGCGCATCGATTATCTGGTCATCGGCGATTTCGTCGCCCACAAGGCGCGCTGAGGGCAGCGGGAGATGGATATGACAGACTTCGCGGAAGTGATGGCACAGATTCCGGCAGGGCGCCTGCTGAGCCGCGTGCATGACCTGCTCGTCCTGACCGATCCGGTGGACTACGCCGGCGTCGATCAGGTGTTCCCGATGTATCCGGAGCAGCCGTTCTTCCTTGACGAGCTGCGCCGCACCGACCTCCGCGGCGCGCGGGCGCTGGAGTTCGGCCTGGGCTCCGGCGTGCTGTCCATCGGCACGCTGAAGGCCGGCGCCGCGCGCGTGGACGCGCTGGAGATCAACCCGCGGGCGAAGCTGTTCGCCGGCTTCAACGCGCTGCTGAACGGCGTCGCCGACGGGCTCTGCATCCGCGACGGCGATCGCGCCGACCTGTGGGCGCCGGTGGCCGGGGAGCGTTTCGACTTCATCCTGTCCAACCCGCCGTTCATGCCGAGCCCGCCGGGTGCCGCCGAGCACTATTTCCACTCCGGCGGCGGCGGGCTGCTGGGCATGGATTTCCTCGAGCGCATCCTGGCCTGGCTCGACGATCACCTGGCGGTGGGCGGTCGTGCCCAGTTCGTCACCGCCGCGCCCGGCGACGCCGAGCTGCCGACGGCGCTGATCGAGCTGCTCGAGCGCCACCTGCGCGGTGCCGCGACCCTGGTGGTGGACCCGCTGCGGCTGCCCTTCGACGACCTCGCCCATCACCTGCCCGAGGGTCTCTCCGCGGCGGCCATGACGGCGGCGACGCACGAGCTGCAGGCCAGCGGCATCAGCCACGAGTACCTCTGTGTCCTGCACTACGCCGCGGACGCGCCGCGGGGGCTGAGTGTGGAGCAGTGCGCGGCGCATCCGGCTTGGGATCAGCCGCTCCCATAGACCGCAACTCGGATACCGACATGCAGACACAGCTTCCCCTCGCTTCCCCCCAGCGCGGCATCTGGCTCGACCAACGCCTCCATGCCGACCTGCCTCTCTACAACCTCGGCGTCTATATCGCGATCGACGCGGCGTTGGACATCGCCGTCTTCGAGTCGGCCGTTGCGGCGCTGGTCCGCCGCCACGATGCGCTGCGCACGCGCCTGCATGGTCTTGGCGGCGAACAAGTGCTGCCCTGGCAAGATTTCAGCGCATCCGTCGGCGCCGGCGTCGGCATCCGGGACCTGTCGGCAGAGCGCAACCCGGATGCAGCCGCGCTGTCCTGGATGCGGCAGCGCATTGCCGAGCCCTTCGCGCTGGACGGGCCGCTGTTTCGCATTGATCTGGTGCGCTTGAGCGCCGGGCAGTGGTATTGCCTGATGCAGTATCACCACCTCATTGCGGACGGCTACAGCATGGCTTATCTGACCCGTGCCTTGGCCGACCTCTATCAGCGCGGGCTCGCGGGGGCCGGTGACCGGGACGGACAGGGCGATGCCGGCCCGCGGCCGAGCTGTCGCGACTACATCGTCGAGGACCAGGCCTATCGCGAATCCCCCGCCTTCGAAGCCGATCGGGCCTATTGGCTGGACAAGCATCGCGCGCCGCCGGCACCGCTCTACAGCCGACGCGGCAGCGATGTGGCCAGCAGCGGCCAAGTATCCCTGAGCCTCCCGCGTGAGCTGTGGGGCCGCGTCGAGGCCTTCGCGGGCGCCAACGACAGTCGTCCCTTGCACGTCTTTCTGGCGGCGCTCTACCTGTACTTCACGCGCTGTGGCCACCGCGATGAGCTGGCCATCGGCCTGCCCATGCTCAACCGGCCGGGCGACGCCCACCGGCAGATGGCGGGCTGCTGTGCGAGCATCAATCCGGCCCGCTTCGCCTACGGGCGCGACCTGACCTTCCTGGACTTGCTCGGGCGCATCGGCGATGACCTGAGGCGGGACCGGGCGCATGCACGCTTTCCCGTCGAGGAAGTGGCGCGGCACGCGGGTGCGGCCGGCACCCGCTCGCCGCTCTACGACATCACGCTCTCCTATCAGCGCTTCGACTACGGCGCCCGCTTCGGCGCTGCGCAGGGCAGGGCGCGATTGCTGCTCAACGGCTGGGAACAGACACCGCTTGCCATCTATTTCAACGATTTCCATGTCGATGACGACCCGCAGATCCTGCTCTCCCACAACCCGGCCTACCTGGAGCGCGAGGACGTGGAGGCCCTGGCGCTGCGCCTGCCGATCCTGCTCGAGGGCGTGCTCGCCTCCCCGACCGCGCCGATCGACGCCCTGCCGCTGATGCCCGAGAGCGAGCTTGCGCGCATCTGTGCGCTTGCGCGCCCCCGGCTCCAGCACAGGCCCGAGACGACACTGGTGCAAGGCTTTGACGCCCAAGCGGCAAGGACGCCCGAGCGCATCGCGGTGGGCGACGGGCACCAGGCATTGACCTATGCCGAGCTCGGCCTGCGCGCCGAGCGGGTGGCCGCGGAGCTGCTCGCCCGCACGGGTGGCGGCGGGGTCCTGATCGGGGTCTGCCTGGAGCGCGCGGTGGACCTGGTGGTGGGGCTGCTCGGCATCCTCAAGGCCGGCGCGGCCTATGTGCCGATCGACCTGAGCTATCCGCCCGAGCGTGTCGCGCTGATGCTCGAGGACAGCAAGGCGCCATTGATCCTGACTCAGACCTCGCTCGCCGAGCATCTGCCACCTCTGGGCGATGCCACCGCCGTCTACCTCGACCGCATCGACCTGGCGGCGGGCGCGCCCGCGGCGGCGCGCCTGCCCACGCCCGCGCCCGATGACCTGGCCTATGTGCTCTACACCTCCGGGTCCACCGGGCAGCCCAAGGGCTGTCGGGTCACGCACCGCAATGTCTGCCGACTGTTCACCGCCACCGAGCACTGGTTCGGGTTCAACCAGGACGATGTCTGGACGCTGTTCCATTCCACCGCGTTCGACTTCTCGGTTTGGGAGCTGTGGGGCGCATTGCTCTACGGAGGCCAGCTGGTGGTGGTGCCGTACTGGGTCAGTCGCTCGCCGGACGACTTCTACGACCTGTTGATCCGCGAGCGCGTGACGGTGCTCAATCAGACGCCGACCGCGTTCAAGGGCCTGATCCAGGTGGATCGGAACCGCACGGCCGAGTTGGCACTGCGCTGGGTGATCTTCGGTGGCGAGGCCCTCAATGCCGCGGACCTGGCGCCCTGGTTCCGTCGTCACGGCGATGCGCGACCGCGGCTGGTCAACATGTACGGCATCACCGAGACCACGGTGCATGTGACCTACTATCCCCTCACGGCCGCCGATACCGGCGCCCATAACCGCATCGGCTGCCCGATTCCGGACCTGGGCGTCCATGTGCTGGACGCGGCCGGGCGCCCGACGCCCTTCGGTGTCCCCGGCGAGCTCCACGTGGTCGGTGGCGGCGTCAGCCAGGGCTATCTCGATCGGCCGGAATTGACCGCCAAGCGCTTCATCGAGATCGACTGCTGCGGACGGCGGGAGCGTGCCTATCGCACCGGGGACCTGGGCTGCTGGCGCAGTGATGGCCAGCTGGAGTACCTGGGCCGGATCGACCGCCAGGTCAAGCTGCGCGGCTTTCGCATCGAGCTCGGCGAGATCGAGGCAGCGCTGCTCGCCCATCCCGCGGTGGCGCAGGCGGTCGTGCTGCTGATCGACGTCGCCGGCGCACCGGCGCTCGCCGCCTGGCTGGTGCTTGGCGACGGCGCGGACGCGCTGGACGACATCCGGGATGACCTGGCCCGCAGGCTGCCCGAGTACATGGTGCCGACGCACTGGATGCCCATTGCCGAGCTGCCGCGCACGTCGAACGGCAAGCTCGATCAGAACGCCTTGCCAACACCGACGGCCATGAACCGGCGCGCCTTCGAACCGCCGGTGGGACACGAAGAATGCCTGCTGGCCGAGACCTGGGAGCAGGTGCTCGAGGCGGGCAGCATCGGCCGCCGCGACCACTTCTTCGAGCGCGGAGGCGATTCCATCCGCGCCATCGAGGTCGTGGCGCGGGTCAAGCAGGCCGGGTACCGGCTGGCGGTGCAGGACTTGTTCGCGACGCCGGTGCTGTGCGACCTGGCGCGGACCCTGGTCGCGCACGAGTCCGTCGCGCGCCAGCGCACGCCGTTCTGTCTGCTCGACGCGCAGGAGCGGGCCGGGATTCCCGCCGGCATCGTCGATGCCTATCCGCTGGCCACCCTCCAGGCCGGTATGGTCTTCCACTCCCAGCTCGACGGCGAGCACGCGGTCTACCACGACGTTTTCACCTATCACCTGCGCTCGCCCCTCGACGCGACGCAGTTGCGCGCGGCGCTCGCGGCATTGGTGGCGCGCCATCCCATCTTGCGCACCAGCCTGCATCTGGAGGGCGCCGGCCGGCCGCTCCAATGGGTGCAGGCGGAGGCCAAGCTGCCCCTGGTGGTGGCACACATCGACCATCTCGACGGGCCGGCACAGCAGCGCGCCATCGAGGGTTTCATCGAGCAGGAAAAGCGCCGGACCTTCGACTGGCGCGTCGCGCCGCTGGCACGCATCTTCGCGCACGTCCGCGGTCCCGAGACCTTCAACCTGTCGCTCAGCTTCCATCACGCCATCCTGGACGGCTGGAGCCTGGCGAGGGCGGTAACCGAGCTGCTCGGCGACTATTGGGCGCGCATGGGGTATCCGGCGCCGCGCCCGGCTGCGGCGCCGGGCCTGTGCTACCGCGATTTCATCGCCCTGGAGCAAGAGGCGATCGGCGCCGCGGACCACCGCGCGTTCTGGCGTGAACGCCTGCGCGGCTGCACCGCCACGCGCCTGCCGCGACCGGCTGCCGGCACGGCGCCGGGGCGGGTCCGCCACGACATCCCGCTGACCGGCCTGGGCGAGTCCTTGTGGGACTTGGCGCAGCGCCTGGGCGTGCCGCTTAAGGCGGTGCTGCTGACCGGTTACCTCCGGGTCATCGGCCTGTTCGCCAATCAGCACGACGTCGTGGTCGGCGCGGTGGTGAACGGCCGGCCCGAGGAGGTCGGCGGCGAGCAGGTGCTGGGCCTCTTCCTCAACTCGCTTCCGGTGCGCCTGGAGCTGGCGGCCGGTGCCAGCTGGGCGGCATTGATCCAGGCGGCGGCGGCGGCCGAGGAGGCCCAGTTCGCCCACCGGCGCTTTCCGCTGGCGGAGATTCAGCGCGATTTCGGCGGCGCGGTCTTCGAGGCGCTGTTCAACTACACGCATTTCCATGTCTACCAGGCGCTGGATGGCTTGGACGATGCCGCGATCCTCGGCCAGCAATGGTTCGAGCAGACCAATTTCACGCTGTCCTGCAATGCGCTGATCAAGCCGTCGACGGGGGAGCTCGGGCTCTATCTGGTCAGCGATACCGGCGTCCTGGGCGCCGATCAGGTGGCACACATCGGCCGCTGCTACGGCATGATCCTCGGCCTGATGGCGGCCGATGTGCAGGCACCGCACGACCGTGATCCGATCCTGACCCCGGAGGACAGCCGGCTGTTGCGCGAATTCGGCAGCGGCGGCGAGGCGAGCGCGGCGTATCGGCCTCTGGCCGAGCGCTTCGCCGAACAGGCCATGCGCCGGCCCGATGCGCCGGCGGTGGTCTGCGGCGAGGCGTCGCTCAGCTGGCGCCAGCTCGACGCGCGCTCCACCGCGCTCGCCGGAACCCTGCGGGCGCTGCGCGACGCGGACGGCGAGGCCCTGGTCGGCACCGATACGCTGGTCGCGGTGTGCCTGGACCGCTGCCTCGATCTGGTCGTCGCCGTGCTCGGCATCGTCAAGGCCGGCGCCGCCTACGTGCCGGTCGATCCCGGCTATCCGGCGGAGCGCATCGGCTTTCTGCTTGAGGACAGCCGCGCCCCGGTGGTATTGAGCTGCCGGCGCTTCGCCGGGCGCCTGCCGGCGCTCGGCCGCGACTGCCGGCTCCTGCTGCTCGATGATCCGGCCGCCGGCGAGGGCGGCGCGGTGGATCTGCAGGTGCCGCCCGCCACGGCGACGCTGTACGCGATCTACACCTCGGGCTCCACCGGACGGCCCAAGGGGGCGGCCTGTCACCAGGCGGGCTTCGCCAATCTGCTCGACTGGTACCAGGACCTGTTGCGGCTGGGGCCGGCCGATACGGTGATGATGATCACCTCGCCGAGCTTCGACCTGACCCAGAAGAACCTGTTCACGCCGCTGGTCACGGGTGCGACGCTGCAATTGGCGCCGGGTGATCGTTTCGATCCGGCAGCGATCGGTGCGGCCATCGCGCGCACCGCCACGAGCTGCATCAACTGCACGCCGAGCATGTTCTACCCCCTGGTGGATGCCGCGCGGCTGGACGATTACCGCCCGCTGGCCTCGCTGAAGTGGGTGATCCTGGGCGGCGAGCCCATCGATCTCGAGCGCCTGGCGGAGTGGCGTGCACGCTCGTCAGCACAGATCGTCAATTCCTATGGCCCGACCGAGTGCACCGATGTGTGCACCTACCACGTGCTGCCGCAGGCCGCGGACGCGCCGGGCCCGGTGCCGATCGGTCGGCCCCTGCCGGGAGTGACGGTGCATATCCTTAACGAGCGTCGGCAGTCGTTGCCGGCGGGGGTCGCGGGCGAGCTGTGCCTGTCCGGCGTCCAGGTCGGGCGGGGCTATCTGCACCGCCCCGAGCTGACCGCGGAGCGCTTCGTCACCCTGGACCTCCCCGGCGGGCGCGAGCGCCTGTACCGCACCGGCGACCTGGCCCGGTTCCGGGCCGACGGCTGCATCGACTACCTTGGCCGCCTGGACCACCAGGTGAAGCTGCGCGGCTTCCGCATCGAGCTGGGCGAGATCGAGCATCAGCTGAGCCGCCACGACGCGGTCGCGGAGGCGGTCTGCGTGGTCCGCCGGGACGACGGCCCGGAGCGCCTGGTGGCCTACGTCCGGCCGGGACCGGGCGCCAGCGCGACGTCGCTCGGCGCCGGGTTGACGGCCCACCTCGAGGCCGGCCTGCCGGAGTACATGATCCCGCGGGCCTATGTGGTCGTCGACCGCTTCCCGCTGACGCCGAACGGCAAGGTCGATCGCTCGGCGCTGCCTGCCCCCGAGACCGGCGCGGGCGCCGGTGTCGTGGCGGACAGGTCCCCGCTGGACCCCACCGAAACCCTGCTCGCGCGTCTGTGGTCCGACGTGCTCGGTTGTGAGGGGATTGGCCGCGATGCCGATTTCTTCGCCCTCGGCGGTCACTCGCTCAGCGCCACCCAGCTCGCGACCCGCATCCGCGCCGAGCTCGGCGTCGAGGTCGGGTTGCAGGCGATCTTCGATCAGCCACGGCTCGGCGACATGGCGGCCGTGATCGCCCGGGCCGGCGGTGCCGTGGCGCTGCCGGCCGTCGTCGCGCAGCCGCCGAATGCCCCGCGGGTGCTCTCTTTTACCCAGCAGCGATTATGGTTCCTGAGTCAATGGGAGGGCGTGGGCGAGGGCGCCGGCCGGGCGACCTACAACATGCCGCTCGCCCTCGATCTCACCGGCCCGCTCGACCCGGACGCGCTGCGGCGGTCGCTGCACTGGGTCATCGAGCGCCACGCGGTGCTGCGCCAGTGCTTCCCCGCGGTGGATGGCGCGGCCCGCGTCGCGGCCGTCGCCGACGAGCGCCTGGAGCAGGTGTTCGCGGTGCGCGACCTGACCGGCCTGGCCGGCGAGGATGCGGCACGGGCCGTCGCCGAGCGCGCCCGCGCGATGGCGCTGACCGCCTTCGACCTGGAGCGGGGCCCGCTCCTGGCCGCCGAGCTGCTGGTGCTGGACGGGCAGGCCCGCCACGGGCTGCTGCTGACGCTGCACCATATCGTCGGCGACGGCTGGTCCTGGGGCATGCTGCTGGACGACTTGCGCCATGCCTACGCCGCCTTCAGCGCCGGCGACCGGCCCACCCGGGCGCCGCTGGCGCTTCAGTTCAGCGACTACGCGGCCTGGGAGCGCCAGGTCATGGGCGGCGAGCGCATCGCAGGCGCGCTGGCCTATTGGCGCGAGCAGTTGGCGGATGCGCCGGCCCTGCTGGAGCTGCCGGGCGACCGCCCGCGGCCGCCCCACCAGAGCTTCCGCGGTGCCCACCTCCCCCGCGCGCTGCCGGGACCGCTGCGCGAGCGCGTGGAGCACTGGGCACGCGGGCAGGGCGCGACCTTGTTCATGGCCCTGCTGTCGGCCTACACGGCGCTGCTCTCGCGCTGGAGCGGGCAGCACGACCTCTGCATCGGTTCGCCCATCGCCAATCGCCGTGATGCGACGACCGAGGACATGGTCGGGCCCTTCGTCAATACGCTGGTGCTGCGCGGGCGCCTGTCGCCCGCGACCACCGCGGCGGAGCTGTTGGCAGCGACGCGCGCCACCTGCCTTGGCGCCTACGCCCACCAGGACCTGCCCTTCGACCTGCTGGTCGAGCACCTGCAGCCGCAGCGCAGCACCAGCCACGGCCCCCTGTTCCAGGCCATGTTCGCGCTGTTCGACGGCGCGGACCTGGGCTTCACGCTGCCGGGGCTGGCCAGCGCGCGCCTGGAGCAGGCGTACCCGGTGGCCAAGTTCGACCTGACCCTGGGCGTGGAGCTGCGCCCGTGTGGGCTGCACTGCGTCTGGGAGTGCGCGACCGACCTGTTCGACGAGGCCACCGTCGCCCGCATGGCGGGCCACTACGAGGTCCTGCTGGAGGCGATGCTCGCCGACCCGGCGCGGCCCATCGCCACGCTACCGCTGATGACCGCGGCGGAGCAGGCGGCGCTCGCGGCCTGGAACGCGACCGACCGCGACTACCCGGCGGCGCTGACCGTGGTCGACCTGTTCGACCGTGCCGCGCGCTCGACACCCGCTGCTCCTGCATTGGTGTGCGATGGACAAACGCTGAGCTACGGCGAGCTGGCGGCACGTGCCGATCGCCTGGCCGGACACCTGCGCGGCCTGCTCGCCGGCATCGGCCGCTCCGGCGCGTGCGCCGACCGGCTGGTGGCGCTCTGCGCCGAGCGCTCGCCGGCATTGGTGGTCGGCCTGCTCGGCATC
Organism: Thiohalocapsa sp. PB-PSB1; assembly: GCA_016745215.1. Taxonomy (GTDB): domain Bacteria; phylum Pseudomonadota; class Gammaproteobacteria; order Chromatiales; family Chromatiaceae; genus Thiohalocapsa. Next base: position 5,464,559 of record CP050890.1, on the reverse strand, counting down.
CTCAAGGCCGGCGCTGCCGCGGTGCCCATCGACCCCGAGTACCCGGCCGAGCGCATCCGGCTGATGCTGGCGGACAGCGATGCGTTGTTGGTGGTCACCGAGGGGCATCTCGCGGAGCGCCTGGCAGCGCCTTGTCCCGCCGTCCTGTTGGATGAGCCCGCGGGCGGTGTCGCCGGCGTGCCGGTGGCCGAGGCCGGGCCGGGGGACTTGGCCTATGTGATCTACACGTCGGGCTCCACCGGGCGGCCCAAAGGGGTCGCGGTCGAGCACGGGGCGCTCGCGCTGCATGTCGATGCCATGGTGCACCAGTATGCGGTCACACCCGCCGACCGGGTGCTGCAGTTCGCCTCCTTCAGCTTCGATATCGCACTGGAGCAATGCCTGCTGGCCCTGACCACCGGCGCCTGCTCGGTGATGATCCGAACCAACCTGATGGACCCCGGGGCGCTGCTCGCGATCATGCGCGCGGAGCGGGTCACCATCGCCGACTTCGCGCCCGCCTACTGGCAGCAGATGCTCGCCGCGGACGACGTGGTCGCCGCCCTGGATGGCTTGCGGGTGCTGATCCTGGGCGGAGAGGCGCTGCCGGTGCCACTGGCCAGGGCGACCCGCGAGCGCTTCCCGGCCCTGGTCTGCTGCAACTCCTATGGCCCGACCGAGGCGGTGATCGCGCAGACCGTGTACCGGCTGCCGGAGGCGGTGGACGACGCCGGGGCCTACGTCTCCATCGGTCGCCCCCGGGCCAACTCCCGGATTCATATCCTGGATGCCGCGGGTCAGCCGCGCCCGCCCGGCCTGCCCGGTGAGCTCTACATCGCCGGCGGTCTGGCGCGCGGCTACCTGAACCGTCCCGATCTGACCGCGGAGCGCTTCGTCGAGCTGGATCTGGGCGGATGCCGGGAGCGCATCTACAGGACCGGGGACCTGGCGCGCTGGTGCCCCGACGGCCGGATCGAGTTCCTCGGCCGCCTGGACGATCAGATCAAGCTGCGCGGATTCCGCATCGAGCTCGGCGAGATCGAGTCCGTGCTGGCGCAGCACCCCGCGGTGGAGGAGGCCGTGGCCGTGGTGCGGGGCGATGGCGCGCGGCGCCGCCTGGTGGCCTATGTGACCCCGGCCGGGGAGCGGCCGGTGGCGTTCGAGGCAGCCCTGGACGAGCATGCCCATGGGATGCTGCCGGACTACATGGTGCCCGGCGCCTTCGTCGTGCTCGACCGGCTGCCGCTCACCCACAACGGCAAGGTCGATCGCCAGGCTCTGCCGGACCCGCTGCCGGCCCGCGCGCACGACTACGAGGCGCCGCGCAACGCCGTGGAGCACCAGCTGGCCGAGGCTTGGCAGGATGTGCTCGGGCGCTCCGACATCGGCGTGCACGATAATTTCTTCGCCCTCGGCGGGGATTCTATCCTGAGCATCCAGATCGTCGCCGCGGCACGCCGCCGCGGGTTGTTCCTGGAGCCCCGCGACCTGTTCGAGCACCAGAGCATCGCCGCCCTGGCCGGCGCGGTGCGCTTCGCGGCCACCACCCGGGCGCTCCAGGGGTCGGTCAGCGGGGACGCGCCGCTGACCCCGATCCAGGACTGGTACCTAACCCATTGCACGCAGGCGACGCGGCACTTCAGCCAGGCGGTGCTGCTGCGGGTGCCGGCGGACATCGACCGATCAGCGCTGCGCCGCGCCTTTGCCGCCGTGCTCGCCCATCACGATGCGCTGCGTCTGCGCTTCGCGCAGCGCGACGGTCGCTGGCAGGCACGCTTCGCGCCGCCGCCGGCGAGCGACGAGGTCGTCCTGCGCTGCGAGGACCTGCCCGGTAACGCCCTCGGCGATGCCTGGCTGCAGGCGACCAGCGAGCGCCTGGCGCGCGGCCTCGACATGACCCGGGGCCCCTTGACCGCGGCAGCACTCCTGGTTGCCGGCGACCAGGCGCGCCTGTACTGGTGCGCCCATCACCTGGGCGTGGACGGGGTGTCGTGGCGCATCCTCGTGGCCGACCTCGAGCAGGCCTACGCCCAAGCGGCAGCCGGGCAACCGATCGTGCTGTCGCCCAAGACGAGTAGCTGGCAAGACTGGGCGCGGCGCCTGACCGAGCGCGGGCGGGCAGCGCTGGCCGACGAGCGCGATTACTGGCAGGGCGTGATCGGCGCCGGCGGCGGCGCCGATGCGACCGCCGATGCGGCGCCGGCCATCGAGCACTACCACCAGCGTTGGGATCGCGACGCGACCCGCGCGTTGCTGGAGGAGGCGCCGGGCGCGTACCGCACGCGCATCAACGATCTGCTGCTGGCCGCATTGGCGCTGGCCTGGCGCGACCTGAGCGGCCAGCCCGAGCTGCTAGTGGACCTGGAAGGCCACGGCCGGGCGGCGTTGTTCGATGACCTGGACCTGTCGCGGACGGTGGGCTGGTTCACCACGGTCTACCCCGTCGCGCTGCGTCTGCCGCGGGCGCCGGGCGACGCTGCCGAGCCGGGCGCGGCCATCAAGGCGGTCAAGGAGCAGCTGCGCGCCGTACCCAACGACGGCGTCGGCTTTGGTGTTACCCGTGAGGCAGGTGAGTCTCTGGCGCCGGCGGCCGTGCTGTTCAATTACCTGGGCCAGCTCGATCAAGGGGTCGGCGCGGGGCTCATGACCTTCGCCCCCGAGGCGGCGACCGCCGCGCCCGGCCCCATGGATCACCGCATCGAGATCAACGGCATGGTCAGCGGCGGCTGTCTGCGTCTCGCTTGGTCCTATGACGCTGGCCGCGTCGCGGCCGGCAAACTCGCAGACTGGGCCGAGCGCTTCGCCGCCCGTCTCGAGGCCCTGATCGACCACTGCCGCGGGGCGCCGCGCGGCCTGACGCCGAGCGATGTGCCCCTGGCCGGTCTGGCGCAGGCGCAGTTGGATCGGCTCTGGGCGGCCTATCCCGGTCTGGTGGATGTCTATCCGCTGAGTCCCCTGCAGCAGGGCATGCTGTTTCACGCACTCTACGAGCCCGCGGACGACGTCTACGTGGAGCAGCTGGTGCTGGCGCTGGAGGACGTCGATCCGGACGCCTACCGCGCGGCCTGGCAGCAGCAGATCGCACGTCATCCGATTTGGCGCACCCTGTTCGTGGCGGGGGACCCGCGGCCGCTGCAGGTGTTCCTGCCGGCGGTCGAGCTCCAGTGGCGCAGCCACGACTGGTCCGATCTGCCGGCGGCAGCCTGCGCGGAGCGGCTGGACGCGCTGCTGGCGCAGGAGCGCGCCCACGGGTTCGACCTGTCGCGCCCGCCGCTGGTGCGCTTCGACATGATCCGCGCCGCCGGCAGCTGGCAGCTGGTCTGCCACCATCACCACATCCTGGTGGACGGCTGGTCGCTGCCGCTGATCCTGGCCGAGCTGCGCGAGACCTACCGGCTGATCCGCGCCGGGCAGGCCCTGCCCGCCGGCCCGGCAAGCGCCTACCGGGAGCATATCGCCTGGCTCGCGCGCCAGGACATCGGCGCGGCCCGCTCCTATTGGCGCGAGCGGCTGGCCGGGCTAGAGCAGCCGAGCGCGCTGCCCATCTGGCGAGCGACCGACGCTGGCCGGCCCGCGCCCGTGTCGGTTACCCATCGGCTCGGGTCCGCCGCGTCGGCGCGGCTGCGGGACTTCGCCCGCGAGCATCGCCTGACCCTGAGCACCCTGTTCCAGGGCGCCTGGTGCCTGCTGGTTGGCCGTTACACGAGCGAGACCGATGTCTGCTGCGGCGTCACCGTCTCGGGACGCCATGCCGGCCCCGCCGACATCGAGCGCATGATCGGCCTGTTCATCAATACTGTGCCGCTGCGCGCCCGGCTCGCGGACGAGACGCCGGTGGTGTCCTTCCTGCGGGACCTGCAGCGCGGCCACCAGGAGGACCAGCTTCACGCGTCGCTGCCGCTCCATGAGATCCAGACCGCGAGCGGGCTGACCGGCGCCACGGCGCTGTTCGATACGTTGCTGGTGTTCGAGAACTATCCGCTGGATGCCCTTGCGGACGAAGACGACGGCGGCTACCGGATCACCGGGATGCACTCGGTGGAGCGCACCAACTACCCGCTGACCCTGGCGGTGGACCCCAGCGGTGACGAGCTTGCCGTGCGCCTGGATTACGACGCCAGGCGCACCGACGGGCAGGCCATGGAGCGCCTCTGGGGTCACCTGGCGACCCTGCTGGAGGCACTCGCCGCCGACCCGGAGCGCGCCCTGGGCGCCTTGGCGCTGTTGACCGAAGAGGAAGAACGCCGGCTGGCCGCCGCGAGTCACCCGGCGTGCGAGCCGCCATCGGTACTGTCCCTGGTCGACTGGCTCGGCCAGCGCGTGGCCGCGGCCCCGGAGGCCATCGCCCTGGTCTGTGCGGGGGAGACCCTGAGCTACGGCGAGCTGAGCCGGCGTGTCGACCGGGTCGCCCGGACGCTGCGCGGGCTGCGCAGCGACGATGGGGAGCGGCTGGTGGGCGCCGAGGCCCTGGTCGCGCTGTATGCCGAGCGCTCCCTGGACCTGGTGGCGGGTCTCATCGGCATCCTCAAGGCGGGCGCAGCTTATGTACCCATCGATCCGGACACGCCGCTGGAGCGCATTCGCTGGATCCTCGACGACAGCGCCGCCCCGGTGGTGGTGGCCGATGCACAGATCGAGCGCCTGCCCGCGGACAGCATCGCGTCACGCCGGGTGCTGCGGCTCGATCGGCTTGCCGAAGACAGCGACGACGAGCAGGCGCCGCTACCCAAGGTAGCGCCCGATCAGCTGGCCTATGTGATCTACACCTCCGGCTCAACCGGGCGGCCCAAGGGCTGCCTGGTGACCCATCGCAACGTCTGCCGGCTGTTCCGGGTCACCGAGGCATAATTCGATTTCTCGGCCGACGATGTCTGGACGCTGTTTCATTCCCACGCCTTCGACTTCTCGGTATGGGAGCTGTGGGGGGCGCTGCTCTACGGCGGTCGGCTGGTGGTGGTGCCGTACTGGGTCAGCCGCACGCCGGAGGCATTCCATCGGCTGCTCCGCAGCGAGGGCGTGACCGTGCTCAACCAGACCCCGTCGGCATTCCAGCAACTGCTGGCGGTAGACCTGGATATGATCGGCGAAGGCGGGCAGCAGGGCGATGCCCTGTCCCTGCGCTACGTCATCTTCGGCGGCGAGGCGCTGAGCCCGGCGACCTTGGAGCCTTGGCTCGCCAGGCACGGGGACGAGGCCCCGCGGTTGATCAACATGTACGGCATCACCGAGACCACCGTCCACGTGACCCACCACCGGCTGCGCGCCGGGGGCGAGGACAGCGCCAGCCCGATCGGCCGGCCATTGCCGGACCTCGGTGCCTATGTGCTCGATCCCGTCGGGCGCGTGCAGCCCATCGGCGTGCCGGGCGAGCTGTACGTGAGCGGGGGCGGGGTCAGTCGCGGCTACCTGAACCGCGGTGAGCTGACCGCTGAGCGCTTCGTCATCCGCACCCTGCTGGGGCGTGAGCAGCGGCTTTATCGCAGCGGCGATCTGGCCGTGCGGCACGCCGATGGCCGCCTCGAATACCGCGGCCGCTGCGACCACCAGGTGAAGATTCGCGGCTTTCGCATCGAACTCGGTGAGATCGAGGCGGTGCTGTGCGAGGACCCCGGGGTGGCCAGGGCGACGGGGAACCCGTCTACCTGGTGCCCGGCGCCTTCGGCTTCGTGATGTACCTGCATCCGTTGGCGGCGCGCTTGGGCGTGGGTCGGGCCTGCTTCGGCCTGCGCCCGCCGGACGCCGACGGCGCGCGGCCCTGGCGGTCCGTCCCCGAGCTCGCCGCGCACCTGGTGGAGCGCCTGCGCCGCCATCAGCCGGAAGGCCCCTATCACCTGGTGGGCCATTCGTTCGGCGGCGCGGTGGTCTTCGAGATGGCCCACCAGTTGCGCCGGCAGGGCCTGGAGCCGGGCCTCGTGGCACTGCTCGATGCCGGCGGTCCCGGCGTCGTGCGCGGCCAGGACGCCGGCCCCGGCGATGAGCTTGCGGGGCTGCTCGAACTGGTCGCCGGGGCCGAGGAGGCGACGGGAATGGACCTTGGCCTCAACGAGGACCGGTTGCGCGCGCAGCCCGGCCCGGAGGCGACCCGGGAGCTGGTGCTCGCCACGCTCAAGCGCCATCAGCTCTTCTTCACTCCGGATGCCGGACAGGACGCGCTGGCGGCGGTCGTGCGCGGCTATCGACAGGCCATGGCCGCACACCGCCATTACCGGCTGCCCGGTCGTCTCGACCGCCCGTTGCTGCTGGTGCGGGCCGCCGACGAGAGCGGTTTCGATCATGCGGAAGCCGACCTCGGCTGGGGAGAGGCGACCACCGCGTCCATCGAGATTGTCTCCGTACCCGGCAACCACGAAACCATGATGGTCGAGCCCCATGTCGGCGCCCTGGCGGACCTGCTGCGGACTCGCCTCCATGGGGGCGATCCCTTGCCGGCGAGGCGAGGAGGGCAATGAGCCTGCTGTTGACCGTCATCGGCGCCGGCATGGGTGTGGGCGCCGCCGGCTTCTCCCGCTCGCGCCGCTCCAAGGCCGCTGCCAAGCGCCTGGGGCGCGCGGTGCGGCGGACAGATCAGGCGCCGGAGTCGCGCTCGACCGGGCTGGTCGAGCGCCTGGACGAGCGCTACCAGGACTGGGTCCAGAAACGGCTTGATCCGATGATCGTCGGGCGCACGCGCACGGACCAGATGGCTCGGCTGTCGGGGCGCGAGTCCCGCGTCCTGAGCGCCGAGGAGCGCCGCGGCAACCGCAATCTCGCGCTGAGCCTGTCCGCATCGGTGCTCACCGGCACGTCCTACCTGGCGCACCTGCCGTGGCTGCTGCCCGGGGTCTGGGGCATCGCGCTCTACGCCATGTGGCCGCTGCTGCAGCAATCCTGGTACCTGGCGGTCCACGAGCGGCGCTTCAGCCTGCTGCACCTGCTGGTGCTCTATCTCGGCGCGATGTGGCTGAGCGGCTATTTCCTGATCGGCAGCCTCGGCCTGATCCTGATCGCCCTGAACCGCAAGCTCGAGCTCCTCTCCCAGACCGTCACCCGGACGCAGCTGACCCAGCTCTTCGGCGAGCAGCCGCAACGGGTGTGGGTGCTCATGGACGGGGTCGAGGTCGAGATCCCCTTCACGCGGCTCGGCGCCGGCCACGTGCTGGTGCTCAACGCGGGGCAGCCGATCCCGGTGGATGGCGTGGTCGTCGCCGGTGCTGCTGTGGTCGATCAGCACCGCCTCACCGGCGAATCGCAGCCGGTGGACAAGTCCGTCGGCGACCCGGTTCTGGCGGCCACCCTGGTCCTGGCCGGTCGGCTCCAGGTGCGCGTGGAAAAGACCGGCAGCGAGACGGTCGCGGCCAAGATCGCGCTGGTGCTCGACGACACGGTGCGGCGGCAACAGGTGCGGTTCAGCGACCAGTTCCGCCGCCTGGAGAAGACCAAGTGGGTCATGCTCCCGGCGGGCGCACTCGGCTGGGTGGTCGGGGGGCCCACCGCCATGGCGGCCATGTTCGGCTGCAACTATCTGATGAGCCTCATTCCGCTGCGCCTGCTGACGCTCCTGAACGGCCTCAAGAGCGCTGCCGAGCGTGGCCTGCTGATCAAGGACGGCCGGGCGCTGGAGCGGCTGCCGGGCGTCGATACGATCGTCTTCGACAAGACCGGCACCCTGACCCTGGAGGTCCCGACCGTGGCGGCAGTGCATCCGGTGTCGGGTTGGGACGCACATGCGGTATTGACCTATGCCGCCGCCGCGGAGGCCCATCAAAGCCACCCGATCGCCCAGGCCATCGTGGCCGAGGCGGCTCGCCTGGGGCTTGCGCTGCCCGCGCTCGGACATGCCGCGGTCGAGGTCGGACGCGGCCTGACCACCGACATCGGCGGCAGCCGCGTCAGCGTCGGCAGCGAGCGCTTCCTGCGCGAGCTCGGATTGGACCCGGGCGACGATCTGGACGAGACCCGGGGCCGGGTCTCGGCGCTGGGCCACACGCTCGTGTATGTCGCGTTGGACCAGGCCGTCATCGGCGCCGTCGAGCTTGCCGCCGGCCTGCGTCCGGAGGCCGCCGAGACCGTCGCCTGGTTGGCGGGGCTCGGGCTCAAGCGCTACATCTTGTCGGGGGATCAGGACGCGCCGACCCGGGCGCTCACCAAGGCCCTGGGTCTGGATGACTGTTTCGCCAATGTCTTGCCGGCGCAGAAGGCCGAGAGGATCAAGGCGCTGCAGCAACAAGGCGCCCGGGTGTGCTTTATCGGCGACGGCATCAACGACGCCATCGCACTGCGCCAGGCCGATGTCTCCATTTCACTGAGCGGGGCGACCACGGTGGCCACGGATGCGGCCCAGATCGTCCTGATGGACAACGACCTGCGGCAGATGCGGCTGCTGTGGGCACTGGCCAGCGGGTTCGAGCTGAGCCTGAATGAGAACGCACGCCTGGCGCGCCGGTTCAGCCTCGGTGCCGCCGGCTGGGTGCTGCTGTTCCCTTTCAAGTTCCTGGCCGTCGAGCTGTTCTGGGGTGCGCAGGCGCCAGGTCAGGATGCGCCATGGTGACATCTGCATTGCCTCTTACCCCAAGTCAGGCTCGACCTGGCTGACGCTCATCCTGCTGCTGCTGACGCGCCAGGGCGACATGCCGAAGGAGAAGGATCTGGCCGACACCTATTGGTGGCCCGACTGGGGGGCGGACTACATGCTGACCAATGAGCAACTCGACGCGGCCCCCGATCCGCGCCTGTTCCGCAGTCACATGCCGTATCAATTGGCAGTCGGCGGCGTGCCTGCCGACAATCCGGCGAAATACATCTACATGGCCCGACAACCGCGGAGCGTGCTCAGCTCCTATTACAACTATGCCAGGGATTTCGATACCTATGCAGGTCCGTGGGAGGATTTTCTGCGGTTGTTCATGGAGGGTAAGGTCTGGTTCGGCGATTGGTTCGATCATGTGCAGAGTTGGTGGGCCCGACGCGACAGCGGCAATATCCTGTGCTTGTGGTACGAAGACATGAAGGCGGACTTCGATACCGAGGTTCGGAAGATCGCCGACTTCGCTGGGTATTCGTTATCGGGCGAGCTGTTGGCGTGGATCAGGCAGGCAACCACGTACAGCAGCATGCGGGATCACGACCTGACCAACATGAAAAATGCCGATCCGGGCAAGACGGCCCCACCCAAGCAATACTACCGCGGCGGACAACCAGGGGCCGGGAACGGACGCTTTACGCGTGAGCAGAGCGACAGGTTCGATGCCTGGTGTGCCAGGCGCATGCAGGAGACGGGCTTTGACCACCGTGTCGCGCGCAATTGAGCAGGAGGCTCGCTCAAGCACCGGCGTCGGTGCGATCCGCGCATTGGCGGTCGGTGCCGTCAGCGTCGCTGCGCAGACGCGCATCGATGATCTGGTCATCGGCGATTTCGTCGCCCACAAGGCGCGCTGACGGCACGGGGAGAGAGATGGACGATGTCCGCGACATGCGAGCCCTTAGAGCCCCACCCAACCGAATAGCGGCTTCTCGTTGGATGCCTCGATACGCGTGGGCGCGCACGATCGTGCGCGCCCCATTCGGAACCCCCATTCGGAACAGGGAACGGCTGCTGCGCTATGGTGCCCGCCCGTCGTTTGCGCTCGAGCGTCTGGAACTGCTCGACGACGAGCGCATCGTCTATCGGTTACCCAAGCCGCAGCGCGATGGCGCCGCGGCGCTGACGCTCAGGCCACTGGAGCTGATCGACCATCTCGCGGCGTAGCTTGTTCACAGATTGGCCGCCGCCCAGGCGGCATCGCCATCGCGGCGTGCTCGCGCCGAGCTCGCCGCTGTGCTCGACTGCCATCGCCTTCGGCCGTGCGGTGGCGGAGGCAACCGGCGCACCGACCGAGGTCAGCTCGCCGCATCCAACGCCAGCCTCCAATGCCCGCTCCCCGGCGCGCACTCTCTGGATCATGTCAGCCCCGTCGGCGCAGCAGCACCAAAGTGAGGGGCGCCAGTAGCCAGAGGGTTCCCGGCAGCGGGACGGCCTCGGTCGCCGCGCCGCCGCTTGCCCGAGCGGTCAAGGTCAGCGTGTCGCCGCCGAACCCCGCGGGTGCCGTGACCTGGAAGTTAACGGAGCCGCTGATGGGCGCATCGATGCCGGTGGCAGGATCGGCGAGCAGGGCGCCGGTCAGCACCGGGCTCAGCGGATCGGAGTCAAGCACGACGTCGAGCAGGGTCTCGGCCAGGGCGGACTCAAGGCCGACGACATCGATGCCCGCGTCGACATTGGCGGTGTAGCCCAGCGTGAAGAAGATGATCGCATCGCCGACGAACGAGCCGTTGAGGATATCGACGACCGCGCCGACCTCGACGACCCCGACGCTACTGCCGGCCGGGCTTGCGCTGCCCTCGGTGTCGGCAGTCAGCCGAACGACCCCGCCGGGGCCGAGCGGGACCTGCGTGCCTTGCGGGTCGTAGGTCGACTGCGCGCTCGCCGAGGCGTTTCCGCTCTCACCGGACGAGAACGCCGCGCGACTGGTCGTGACATCGACGAACAGGTTGTCCGGGTCGCTTCCCTGGATGTCGGTCATGGTCAAGGTCAGATCGGCGAAGGCATCGAAGAAGGCGCCGGCGTAGGCCGTCGGCGGCGCGCAAAGGCTGAGCGCGAGCAGCGCGGCCTTGGCCGGGATAAAGCGCAAATGGCGAAGGTTCATGATTTGGCTCCGAGAGATGGGACGCGCCTGAGGCAGCGCGCCACTCGAATCGAGGTTCGGGGGGAGGCGTTCCGGTTGAGGCCCCGGCGATTGCGCGATCGCCGGGGCCGTGCGCATCAGCGTTGCCGAGACAGGATCTCGCGTGCCCGCGGGGTCAGGCTGACGTTGACGCCGTGCTTGACCTCGAATAGGCAGGCGCGGTCGGCCTCGGTCAGGACGCCGTCGCCATCGCAATCGACGTGCTCGAGGGCGCGCAGCTCCTTCTCGGTGGGCAGGTCGTCGCCGCTCGCCTTCGCGGCCGACGCCGACGTCGAAACGGCCGCGGTCGCGAAGCCCGCCGGGCCGGCCAGTACGCTGCCGCCATTCTGACAATCAAGGATGTTGGGCTCCAGGCAAATGTCGAGATCAGTCCCGGCCAGGACCATGTAGGTGTCGAACGGCAGCCGCTCTCCGTCCTCGATGCGTGCCAGGTCGAGGTCGAAGATGCGCACGCCGCGCATACGGTGGGTCTCGGCGCCGCTCAAGCCGTAGGTGCCGAAGCCGGCGCTGGCCGCGTAGGAGAGCTGGATGCCGTGCTGATTGCCGGAATAGTTGTTCACGTGGTCGTGACCGACCGACATCGAGACGATGTCGCCGCGCTCGCGGGCGGCGGAGAACAGGCCGCTGTTGAATGGCCCGGTGCAGACGCACTCGTTGCGCTCGCCGGCGATGCCATGCCGGTTGAAGGGGTCGGGATCCCCGCCGGAAACGGGCGGGCGCACCGGGTTCGCGATGGCGTCCTGGTCCTCGGCCGGGCCGGGCAGGCCGAAGTCGTCCGACCACATCATGTCGAACTCGAACAGCGGGATGTGGAAGAACATCCAGCCCGGCACTTTCTTGCCGAACACCCGCTCGAAGCGCTCCGAGGTGTTGCGGTACCAGGCGATCTGCTCCTGGCGGATGTAGTCCCAAGAATTGCTGTAGCCGTTGATGCGCTGGCCGCCCACCTCATCCGGATTCGGCGCGTAGCGGCCGGAGTCGAGCACCCAGACCGCCGCCTTCGGGTCGCGGCGGTTCACCGGCTGATCGGGGCCGAAGACCAGCACCACGGCATCGGCGTCGCCGTGCAGGTCCGGGTCATCGGCCGGATTGATGTTGCAGCCGAAGGAGCGGTAGTACTCCAGCTGCTCGGGCTCGCACAGGGTCACATCGCCGCCGCAGCTGTCCTCGTCGTGGTTGCCGAAGGTGATGAAGAACGGGATGCCGCGGTTCTCGATGGGCGCGACGATGTGGTCGATGGCCAGACGCACATCGGCGTTGCTCGTTGGCCCGCCGGTGATGTTGTCGCCGGAGAAGACGACCAGGTCCGGCGCATAGGTGTCTAGGGCCGCCTCCATCAACTCCACCGACCGCGGCTCGATGCGGTGGTCGTCCTGGATGTCGGCGAACTGCATGATCCTGAAGCTGCCGTCGGCATTGAACTGCAGCGGCTGCGGGTTCTCGGTGCAGGTGCCGGTGAATTCCGGGCGCTCGACGCCGGTGCTAGCTGGCGGCTCCAGCTCGATGGTGATGCCGGTCAGGTCGACGCCGCCGGCGCTCGGGCCGCCGATCTGGGCGATGGTCGAGGCCGCCAGGGCGTCGTCGTAGAAGCTGAGCCCCGAGATGTAGCCGGGCAGGGTCTCGTTGTCTTCGTCGGTCAGGAACAGCGTAGGGTTGTCGGCGTTCGGGTAGATCGCCCAGCGGCCGTCGACGTCGCCCAGCAGGTCTTGGGTGCCGACCTGTGCGCCGTCGATATACTTGCGCAGGTTCACACCGTCCCAGACCATCGCGATGCGGTGCCACTCACCCTGGGTGAGGTTGCCGTGGTAGGTTCCGCTGATGCCGATGGCACCATCGCCGCGGATGAAGAAGTCGGCGTCGTTGGTGTTGTCCGGACTGGTCTGCACCAGGCCCATGAAGCCGTCGATGGTCGGGAAGTAGGTGTCCCAGAAGATGGTGTAGCGGTTGATGTAGCTGCCGCCGCCGTTGGCCGGCACGTTCGGCAGGAAGGCAAGGGCCTGCTCGGGCGCGAAGGCCTGAAACTGCATCACGGCCGCATCGCCGTCGGGAAGCCCCGGCAGGCTGAAGGCGCTGGCGGTGCCGAAGGTGACGGCATCCGAGGTCGTGGTGCCGTTCAGGTAGGACAGGGTACCGAGGCCGGCGTCGGCGGCCAAACCGCCGTCGAAGTCGAAGCGGGACAGCTCCGCCGCGTCGGCGGCGAGCGTGGTCAGCGCGGTGCCGAGCACGGCAACCAGGAGTCGATGGTGCAATCTCATTGCGGCAATCCTCGTTGGAGCCTGGGGCGATAAGGGGGCGGCGAGCTTAGAACCAGAGCCGCACCGTTGGACATGCGGCAACATGCCCAACTGTACCGAAGCAATGTGACGCGGTGATTAAGGTCGCCGAGCGGCGAGCGTGCCGGGTCCGTTGTCGCCCCTTGATTGCGGGAAACATGGAAACTCGGATGCGCGAACGCCCGCCCATGTCGTCGGATGTGCCTGCCGCGCCCATGACGAATAGACGACGAACGCATCACAGTCGCGCGACGAACTGATGACTATTTGTCAGAACCGAGGGCGAATTGCTAGCATGCTGCCCATCGTCACCAACCGCCGCGGCGCGCCGGTCCAATGCACAGGGGTCTCCGCCGGCCAACGACCGCCGCGGGCACCTACGACTCGAACACGTGAAATGATCCCCTCGACCGCCGCCAGCCATATGAAGCGTCTGATCAGCGAGCCCCTCGTTCAGTTCGCGTTGCTTGGGGCCTTGGTCTTTGGTCTCTATGCCCTCGTCGGCGGGAGCGACGGCGAGGCGCGTCTGATTCGGATCGACGACGGCGTCGCACGGGGGCTGGGCGCCGAGTTTGAGGCCAGCACCGGCCGCCCGCCCAACGGGGACGAGCTCGCCGGGCTGGTCGAGGGCTGGGTGATTGGCGAGGTGCTGTTTCGCGAGGGTCTCGCGCTCGGGCTCGATCGCGATGACCCGTTGATCCGTCGACGGGTGATCGAGAAGATGCGCGCGCTGCTGCGGGACAACGTCGATCCGGCAGTGCCCACCGAAGCCGAGCTTCGTGCCTGGTTCGACGCGCGACGTGCGGAATACGGCGAGCCACGGCGATTCGACCTGCTTCAGGCGCCGCTGCCGGGCATGGATGGTGCCGGTGCCAACCATCTCCTGGCGCGGTTGGCGGCTGGGGCCAAGCCCGAAGACCTCGATCTGCGCACGCGGCCGATCCGCGATCGCTCCCGACGGCAATTGCGAAGCATCTTCGGCGCGGCGTTCGTCGATGAACTCGACCGCCTGGAGCCGGGGCGCTGGGGCCTGCTGAACTCGACTCGCGGCCTGCACGCTGTCCGGGTCGATGCAGCAACCGGGGGCGGTGAGCCCGACTTCCACCAGGTGCGTGCCGCCGTGCTCGACGACTGGCGCCGCGCGCGCGTCCTGGAATTGATCGCGCGGCACGCCCGAGGGCTGCGGGCCTCCTATCGCGTCGTCGAGACAAGACAGTGAAGGCCGCAACGACCACCCCCGTCTTGGTCGCACTGCTGATCATGGCCTGCGGCACAACCTGGGGACACGGTCTGGCGACGCCGGTCCTCGCCCTGTCGGAGATCGAGCCCGGCGAGTTTTCGGTGCGCTGGGAGCGCGCGCCAGGCTTCGACAGCGCGGCGGATGCCTTCAGGAGGCTCGATCCCCTGTTCCCGTCCGGCTGCGTCCTGCGTCCGCCGCAACTGCACTGCGGCAACGCAGGCCTGACCGGCCAGGTCACCTTGGCCGGGCTCGGCCTCGAGCACAGCGTCGCGATCCTCCGCCTCGCCTGGCACGACGGCAGCCGGGCGACCTTCACCCTCACCAGCGGCACGCCAAGCGTTCGTCTGGTAGGCGGCGGCGCTGGGCTCCAAGGCAGGCTGTTGCTGGCGCGGACCTATCTCGGCATCGGTATCGAGCACATCCTGCTGGGTGTCGATCACCTGCTGTTCGTGCTGGGGCTGATCTGGCTCGTCCCCTCAACCCGCGTGCTGATCTGGACCATCACCGCGTTCACGCTCGCCCACAGTCTGACGCTGGCCGCCGCGACGCTTCAGGTCCTCGCGGTCCCGGAGCCGCCCCTGAACGCGGTGATCGCGCTCAGTATCGCCATCGTCGCCGTCGAGGTGTTGCGCGTGCGACGGGGCACCGTCCCTTGGTCGGCACGCTGGCCCTGGCTCGTCGCATTCGCCTTCGGACTCCTGCACGGGCTCGGCTTCGCCGGCGCGCTGCGCGAGCTTGGGCTGCCGCGGACCGACCTGCCCTGGGCCCTCATGTTCTTCAACCTCGGGGTCGAGGTGGGTCAGGTCGTCTTCGTATTGTTGATTCTGGCCTTTCGCCGGGCGCTTCGAGTGCTCACGGTGCCAACGCCGCGCTGGACCGAGACCGGGGCCATCTACGCCGTCGGCACCATCGCGATGGTCTGGTTCTACCAGCGCCTGGCAGCCATCTGGCCCAACGCATGAGGTCTTCGCAACCGTCCCTTCGTCAACCTGGGAGCTCCTTCCATGCCCATCATCCGTGATTACCGAGCCGCCGCGCTGCCTCTGGCCCTGATCCTTGTCCCTGTCGCCGCCCACGCTCATGCCCAAACCGGGGTCGCGGGCGGTCTCGTCAGCGGCTTCTTGCATCCGCTGTTCGGATTCGACCACTTGGTCGCAATGGTCGCCGTCGGTCTCTGGGGCGCCCAGCTCGGCGCGCCGGCAATCTGGCTGCTCCCCATCACCTTCCCCCTCATGATGGCGGTGGGCGCCATGCTCGGCATCATCGGTGTCCCGATGCTGTCCGTGGAGCTCGGCATCGCTCTGTCGGCAGTCGTGCTCGGCCTGCTGGTATTGACCCGCACCCGCCTTCCGATTTGGGGCGCGATGGGCGTCGTCGGCGCCTTCGCGCTGTTCCACGGCCATGCCCACGGCACGGAATTGCCCGGCGCGGCCGACCCACTGGCCTATGGCATCGGCTTCGTGACCTCCACCGGGCTCCTGCATCTGACCGGCATCCTCCTCGGCCTATTGATCGCTTGGCCCCTGGGTGAGCGCGCCGTCCGTGCGTTTGGCGGCGTGGTCGCGGCCGTGGGCGCCTGGTTTCTGGTGGGCGCCCTCGGGATGTCCTAATGGCCTGTTGTCGGCGGCCTCGGACCGCCGCATGGGCGCTTGTGCTCGTGCTTGCGCCGTTCGAGGCCCAGGCGCACCTGGCCAATCTCCGTTTTGGGGATTTTTACGGCGGTCTGCTGCATCCGCTGACCACGCCTGCCCAGGCACTGGCACTCATCGCCTTGGCCCTGCTGCTGGGACAGCAGGGGCCGAGCCGGGCGCGGTGGGCATTGCCGATGCTGCCGCCGGCCCTGGTCGTGGGAGCACTCGCGCCCTGGTTGCTCGCGACTACCCATCCGGGCTGCAAGCTCGTCTGGATCGATGCGCTCGCCTTGATGATCCCCGCGCTGCTCGTCGTCCTCGCAGTGCGGCTGCCGATCCTGGTGCCGGTCCTGGTGGCGGTCTTCATCGGCCTTGTCATCGGTCGGGCCAACGGGATGGAATTCGCGCTCCTACCGCGGGACGAACCCCTCGTGGCAACCGGAATCGCATCACCGATGCCGCCGATCGAGGCATCGAGCGTCGGCTTGGACGCCGACGCCTGGCTGTTCATCGCCGGCACCACGACCGCCGGCCTGGTCTCGGTGGCGTTGATCGCCGCTGCGGTCGTTGATCTGGGTGGGCGTTGGTCTTGGATCGCCATCGCCGTTCGGGCGCTCGGGAGCTGGATCGCCGCGATCGGGCTGATGCTGGCGACCTTGTCGAATCAGCTCTAAGGAACGAGTGGCTGCAAAGCTCCGTGACCATTCAAAGAGAGCACTTAGAGGTAGACCGAGTCTACTCCCGACCCAGGACTCTAGACTGAAGTTCCCCCCTAAATTTACCCATTTTTGCACATAAGCTTTTGTAATAGATGGGAAAATTGCTAATTCCTCGGCAAAAAATGTAGGCATGTAAATTTGCAAAAAGTTCCTTGCAATAATGGATTTATGAGCTATTCCTGTAAACATGTACATCGCCCGCATCCCAAACCGCTCATCACCGCCTGCGTTTCTGCTGCGCGAGAGTTATCGCGAGGACGGAAAGGTCAAGACCCGTACCTTGGCCAACCTCAGCAAACTGCCGCACGAGGCGCTTTCGTTGCTCAAGCGCTTTCTCCAAGGCGAGCACTTTGTGTCTGCCGAGACAGCGTTCGAGTCTGTTCGCTCCTGGCACCATGGCCATGTTCAGGCGGTCATCGATGCGATGCGCAAACTGCGCTTTGATCGACTGGTCAACTCCCACGCTTGCCCACAGCGCGAGCGCGTCCTGGCCATGGTGGCCGCACGCATCCTGGCCCCGGAAAGTAAACTGGCCACCACGCGCTGGTGGGAGACAACGACCTTACCCCAACTGTTGGCACTTGACCAGAGCGATGAGGACGATCTGTACGCCGCCATGGATTGGCTGTTGCAGCGCCAAGCGCAGATCGAGCAGCGGCTTGCCAAGCGTCACCTGAGCGACGATGCGCTGGTGCTCTATGATCTGAGCTCAAGCGACTTCGAGGGCTCGCATTGTCCGTTGGCGGCATTGGGGCACAATCGCGATGGTAAGAAAGGCAAATTGCAGGTCAACTATGGCTTACTTGAGAGTACCGAGTTCTCCAGCAATCTGGCAGCAATCTGTTCCTTGAAGCAGCCCCATCCGTGCAAGTGAAAATACGGTCGTGGCGGGGTTGCTGCTGCCGATGTCCGTCATATCGATAAACCAATGGGTAGATATCCTGGAAGGATCTATAGTCCTCTCACGTGACATCAAAGCTGTCCCTTTCGTTTAGAGCCAGCACTCACACACCAAAAACAAAAGGGCATATCTGGTTATCGCGTTGAGTGACTCTAGTTATAGCACCTGTGTAGACTCTACTCGAGGTGTTTGTCATGCAATTGTGGTTCTATTGGTGGGAGATCATTTCGTTGCTACGGCCAGCGTTTTCCCGCGATCAGACGTTCTTTTGGTTCGTTGTCAGCGTCGCCGGTCTGTCAGTGCGCACGGATAACCTTGGGGTCACGAGCATCGTGCGCGCCCTTGGCCTGCAGGAGCAGTGCTACGATTCTCTGCTTGACAGCTTTCACAGCAGCGCAGTGAAGCTGGACCGCTGATTGGCAATCTGGACCAAGGTGGTCCTGAAGCTGTTCCCAGGGGTGATTCAGGTCAATGGTCGGTTGGTGCTCGTGGGCGATGGGATCAAGGTCGGCAAGCAGGGCCGAAAGATGCCGGCAGTGAAGTCGTTACATCAGGAGTCGGAGTCGAACACCAAACCCGAGTACATCATGGGCCATTCGTTCCAGGCAGTCGCGGTTCTGATCCAGGCGGCACAGAGCGTCTTTGCGCTCCCACTGACTGCCCGGATTCATGAGGGCGTTGTGGAGACGAACCGAGACAAGCGCACGCTGATGGACAAGATGATCGCTCTGCTCGGGCTGCTCGGCATGGAGCAATCCTACTACTTCGTGGCCGATCGCTATGACATGTGTCGGAAGATGGTCAAGGGCCTGCTCGCGCAAGGCAATCATCTGGTGGTTCGCGTGCGCTCGAATGCCGTGGCTTGGACGCCCTACGTTCAGGACGCAACAGAACCTCGTGGGCGTGGGCGCCCGCGGACATATGGCCGCAAGATCAAGCTGCGCTCGTTGTTCGAAGAGGGCCTGGTGAACGAGCAAGCAGCGAGCCCCGTGTATAACGAACAAGGGGTCATACTCCGTTATGCCGTGCATGATCTGCTGTGGCGACCGGCCGGACAGCTGGTGCGTTTCGTCATTGTGATTCACCCGCACCGAGGACGTTTCATCCTCATGTCGACAGACCTCACATTGGATGCCATCGACATCATTCGTCTCTATGGGCTGCGTTTCAAGATCGAGGTCACCTTCAAGCAGGCGATCCACGTGTTTGGGACATTCCACTACCATTTCTGGATGAAGGCGATGAAGCCGCTGAAACGGCGTAATGGGGATCAATACCTGCACCGGGAAACGGCGGCTTACCGTCAAGCCGTGAAGCGCAAGCTGCATGCCTACCATGTCTTCGTCCAAGCTGGGTGCATTGCCCAAGGATTGGCTCAGTACCTGGCAGCATGCCATCCGCGGCTGGTTTGGCAATCCTTATGCCTCCTGGTTGCGCACAATCCGCCCTGGTCTGGCACCATCCGAACGCGTGGTCACCCTGGCGTTACGCCACAGCCTACCGGAATTTCTCCTGGATTGGAGCCAGAGGTCTATTCTGGCGAAATTCATCATCGAAAGGCTCGATCCGGATCGATCTAAGCTACTTGGCGCCGCCGCTTAGCCCTGACTCGGCCTTAACGGCGCGTTTCGATCGCGCCGACAGTTGGTTTGGAAGCGATTCCAGGATAACTCTTGCCCTTTTGATTTTAATAGAAGAAACTCGGCACTCTCAAGCCGTTGGATTTCCTATCCGTTTTCCTATCCGTCCGACTGCATTTCATGGATGAGATTTCGTATTTCGCGATCGATCGGCGGTCGGCCCACGTTCCTACGCCGACTTTTCCACCGCCAATGACGCCGAAAGCCTTCTCGGTGCCAGCGTACGACCGTATCAGGGTGCAAAGCGTGCAACATCGCCCGCCATCCGTTCACATACTTTACGAACAGAACCCAGAATAGGCGATCAAGAGCAGCCGCTCGTGGACGCTTTGTCGACGACTTGAGCATTGCGAGCTGCTGGCGCAATGCCAAATTCTCGAGGGCTAATCGTCGCTGCGATTGGAAAAGCGAGCATAATGCTTTCAGTACTGCCAGGACCCGATTCAGCGTGCCAATGATGCTTTTACAATCGTCAAGGAACTTCAAGGACTTCCGGTCGGTTGAGTTTTCAGAAGACACAGGTAGTGATCAGCGATTTCCTGGTAGCTGTATGTGCCTGCCCGGAGGGCGGTTTGATCAAATGTTGTATGGAATCCGCACGTCTGGCTGATCTGCTGGGAAGTCCTTGGTGTTTCGACTTACCAGCAAGGCCCCCTCAGTCTTTGCGCTGGCCCAGATGATGGCGTCAGGCAGTTTTATCCGGTGTTCGCGGCGAATTGTCACGGCGGTTTCTGCAACCTTGGCACTGACCGGCACTTGCTCAAATCGATTCAGGAAGGCGCGTACGCTGGCAATTTCGTCATCATTCGCACCCACCATCACTTCCATCCAAGTGATCGCGCTGATCTGCTTGTGTTCGTGGCGCTGAATCTCTTCGCGGGCGATGTCGATACCGTTGAGGTAATCAATCAGAATGTTCGTGTCGAGCAGGGCCTTCATTCGTCCCACTCTTCCCTTATACGTTGCTGATACTTCAAGCCGTCTTCGGCCCGATTACGCCATAAACCGAACGCAGAATCCGTGTCGTCAGTAGGATGTTTACTTAGGTACTCGGCTACTGCGCGACGCACGAGTTCTGCTCGCGACAGGCCGTTTCGTTCACCGAGTCTTTTCAATCCTTCGACTTGAGAATCTGGTAGGTCTAAAACGGTGCGCATGGTGTTGTCACTCTTGTGATGATGTCTGATAGCGATATCATATATCAACAATCGAGCGAAAGCCGGGTAACTTGAGTTCGTTTGCTGTCTGCGAAATCGTCGACAGCCTATATTCCCATCTAGCTAACTTCGCAGAATTCATAGAAAAACCACACCGGGCAACGCTTTTGGCCGAACCTTTTCCTGGGACGGTGGCTCAAGGGGTTGACCTTCCAAAAGTCTGAGAAATGAATGCGTTAAGTTTCGGGTAAAACCAAAGGGCTGCGCAAATCAGCGTGTTACGAATGCGTGGGAGGAGATTGTGGGTCGCTACGATTCTCGCGGCGGTTGAGATCGGTGATGCGGTACTCTAATGGAGCAATCAGTCTGCGTGATTGGACTTTGCGTACTGCGCTGCCAGGCAGGGTAAGGTCTCGCATTGTTGCACCTACCTAAAATTTGGTCTTCGGGACTGTTGGCAAACTCGTCGACAGATACAACAGACTCCCCGCTGACTCGGCTGCGAACAACGCTCACCAGATCCCGCTTAGCATCGCGATGCCATGCGCATTGTGATAACGAACGGATTCGAGCAGACCTTTCTTCATGCCGCCAAGCGCATACACAGGCATGGGCAGATCGCGTATCGCCTCAGCGAAACCGTGCCAGCCGAGTACCTCGGCGCCCGGATGGCTGCGCGTCTTTAGCACGGGTGAAAGCACCGCGAAGTCGGCATCCAGCCGCGCCGCCTGCAGCAGTTCTGTGCGGTTATGACAGGCGGCGGCCCAGAGCAGATTGCCAGCCGGGCGGGCGTGTAGCTTTCGATAGTGCTCAGGCTGAAGGTGCACGCCATCGGCACCGACCGATCGAGCCAGTTCGATGTCGCCATTGATCATTACTTTCGCACCAAACGGACGGCACATGGCGACCACGGTGCCTGCAAACTCGTGCAGCTGCGCCACGGGCATGCCCTTCTCGCGTACCTGAATGAGACGGACTCCATGATTCAATGCGAGCTGGAGACGTTCAAGAAACAGCTCCATGCCAAGCTTGCCGGCCTGCGAGATGGCGTAGATCGGTGAAAGATTAAGCGCATTCAGCACCTTCCGATGTGCTGGCAGAACAGGGTCAAGACGCAGGTTTTTAGGGTCCTGCCAGCTGAGTTCCTGTCCTTCCATCGGCCTTGGCTCTGCATCCCAGGCGGTGATGCGGAAAATCCTCAGCAGGAAGAGGCCATGCGGATAGTCGAAGGTGCGGGTGATCCAGGGGCGGACCTGGGTGGCATGGATACCCAGCTCCTCTTGCATCTCGCGGATCAGCGCCTCGCGTGCGTACTCATCCGTGTCGATCTTGCCGCCTGGTAGCTTCCAGTAGGTCGAGAGTGTCTTGTTGGCGGCCCTGCGTTCAAAGAGCACCCACCCGGCCGGGCGTTCGAGTACTCCGACGGTGCGGCGTGGTATCTTGTCAGCTGTCATGGGGTGATTCTGTCGGGCAAAAGAACCGTGAGCCGACATTATCTGGGCAAATCAGGAGGTTAGGTTGGCGTGGGAGAAGCGAGTGGGCCGCTTCGATTTACGCTGCGGTCCGTTTTCCCTGGTGGTCACTCGTTCCGCCATCCGAAGGGCGTGTGGCGACGCGCAGAAGCCGGACAGTCTGGACCCGCGAAGGTCGCCGGTTATGTCGAGTCCGCTTTGGCAGGGACACTCGACACGGATGGCTAAAGCGGCTCACGAGACTCCGGCGAACGAGTTCGTCTGAGGAAACACGGCTTAGTCTCCTTATACTGTTGCAAGTGCTTCAAACGCTGGTGCCGTTCATCCGGAACCACAGCAATGTTTTTACTTCTTTCCGCCCCTGCAGGGGCAAGGCGTAATGCGTCTGTCCTCCGCAATCATTAGGCTCAATCCGATACTTCGCAAACGGATCGGCCCGATCAATATACCGCATGGCCGAGCGGATATCCTTCCACCCCACGTACTCCATCAGGTCCTTCACATCCCACTCGTTGCCGTTCGCCCAGGTCGCAAACCCTCGCCTGCCGAAACCTTTCCCTTACGAGCGGCACCAAACTCCCCGGCCGAAGTGCTTCATCACCCACGTTACCCCAGCGATCGATCGGCGGAAACACCGCCCCTTCCGTTAACTGCGCGAGATGAATCCAATCCAAATACGCATTCACCGTACACAGCCGCGACAAGGCGGGTGCCCTGTATTCCTTTCCGCACGCGGAATGATCACTCTTGGAGCGGGGCAGATAGATCACCATGCCCTACCCCGCCACGACGTCGATGTGCTCGACCTGCAAGCAGCAGAGCTCGTCTGCCCGAAAACCCCGCCAACCTGCCAGCCGTCACACCATCGCTCAACGGATGACGAATACGGATAGGAAAACCAAGCTCGCCTGGCGAGCATATGCCCGAGGAAGGAGGTTTGCCAGGGTTGGGTGCGGGGTCAACGCCCAACTGCGGGGCTGATTGGCGTCGGGGCGGTGCAGGCGCGCGCGTTCCGGGGTGTTGGCGCGTGCATCTTCGGGGCAGGGTGACACAGGCAGACGAGCGGGGCTGCACCGTTCCCTGCGAGAGACGGCGGCTACCAGGAGACGCGCTGATCGAACGCGAAGTTGGACTCGGGTTGTTTGATGAGGTCCCAGCCCGGCATCGGCTAGTACTACGCGCCTTAAATTCGCCAGATAAGTCACGCCATGAGCGGCTGACCGATATAGGTCCAGCGAAACGGCTTGGCCAAAGTGTGGTTGAAAAACTCGATGAAGTCGAGGATGCGCTGCTTGAGATCTTCAGTAGACAGGAACCGTCCGCGCTTGAGCAGTCGGCGTGTCAGGATGCCTAACCAGATCTCGACTTGATTGAGCCAGGAACAGTGCTTGGGGGTGTAGACAAAACGGATGCGGTGCGTGTGATCCTGGAGAAAGGCGGCTCGGGAGGCCATGCTTTCGAGGATGCCCGTTTTCCCCTTGACTCCGAGGTCGATGTCGATGTCGCATTGCTGGGCGATGAACTCCATCAGGCAAACAGGGGACACAAACAGGGGACGACACAAACAGGGGACAGACCACGGTTTTGCGTTAGACTGGCCAAGAACGAACGTTCACGCAAGCGGATTCTTATGCCCCGACACGCACGCATCGTCGCAGCCGGCTTTCCGTTGCACGCCATTCTGCGCGGTATCGACCGGTCCGCGATCTTCTTCGACGACGCCGATTATCGGGCGCTCCTCGGCATGCTGGTCGAGCGAGCGGCAGCGGAGTCGGTGTGGGTCCATGCCTAGGTGCTCATGACCAACCCTTTCAAGGTGACTACTCACGCGGTGTCTTCCCCTTGAGCAATTTCGCTGTCGAAACGTGAGGGTGGTTGGACTATCGATTTCGCTTCGGCGGTGGTTTTTTCGGTCCCCGACGGCTCTTTTTGAACTTTGCCAGATTGACGTTGGAGGCCAATTGCAAGTACATCTGCGCGAATTCGGCGAGCGACATGGTTCGAAAGACGGTCCATTCCTGTTCCGGAATGGCAACCGTCATGCCGTCATAGGTTCGAGCGATATTCCCGGCTAAATAGTAGCCGGAAAGGTCGTTGGCGATGGTTTCTTCACCGTGTATCGTGCGTAACGCGGCTTTGACCACGGCCAATGCGTTGTAGGCGACCAGCGCAACGCAAAAACCGAACAGTGCGGCTTTCGGGTAGCCCAGCGTATTGATCTCGGAATGCAGATGCGCCTCGAGCTCTTGGAACATGGTTTCGATACGCCAGCGCTTGCGGTACATGTCGGCGACGAGCTTGGCATCGGCCGCCGATTTCGGCAGATTCGTCAGCAGCAAGAGTTCGGTTTCCCCGTCGCGCGTAGCCTGTTTCAGGCAGACTTTGATGCGACGATAGCGCTGGACTTCGCCTTCGTCGTCGACGAGCTCGATGCGCTGCTCGTAGACCTTTCCGGACTCGGTACTGCCGATCTTTCGCCACGGACTCTGCATGCTAAAGGCCAGTCCCTTATGTTCGCGACAAACGAAATAACCTTTCCGGTCGGCAATCCCGAGCAGAAAGCTGCGCACGCAGAAGTTGCGATCCATGATCCAGACGTCATGTTCCCGCACCGTCGGCAGCACATCTGCGAACAGCGAGCGCTCTTGGGCGTGACCGTCTTCGCAAGGAAACACATCCGTGGCCATCTCCAACAACGGATCGTAAACGACCAGCGATTTTCCCGGCAAGGCTCCGGCCTTGGTCTCTCTGAGCACCTCCAAGCGATGCTCCGTGGCCTCGATGCAGTTGCCGTCGAGGACTTTGATCCGATAGCCGGGCAGCCAAGGTGCGCACTGTCCGCCCATCTGTTCGACGATCGCGGCCTGTTCCCGCGCCGTGTCTCGAACCAACGCCGCCGAGGTCGTACTTTCCAGGCCGTTGAGTTTGTTGTACACCGAGGTGATCGAAACCCCGATCGACTCGCCTTGCTCTTTGTAGGCGGCGTTTATGGATGGGTGGGTTTTGAAGACCACTGCGCTCATCAAATTGAAAATCGTTGAGAACAACAACTCCCGGGTATATTGATCCACCGCCGTGCGCGCAAACCAGGCATCGAGCTTGCTGGGGCTGAGTACCCGTTCCAATAGGGCCTGAACCATCACCGGCACGGGCCTTTGTTCCATGAACCGCTGGAAGATCTGGCTGAACATCATGACCTCTACCCCAAGAATACGATAAATGGGGTCGATGATCTCGGTTCGGCGGGTCTATGTCCAGTCCGCTCCGTTTCTCCACTGAAATTCGATGCGTTACGATGCGGTCAACCGCCACGCATATTATCTGCTGATTGTGTGGATAATTTCTGACCTTGAAAGGGTTGGTGCTCATGACCAATCATCTGCACTTGCTCATGACACCGGCAACCGATCGGGGACCGTCGCTGCTTATGAAGGGACTGGGACAAGGCTACGTACAATACATCAACCGGACCTACCGTCGGACCGGCACGCTTTTCGAAGGGCGCTTTCGCTCGTCTGTCATCGAGGCGGACAGCTATCTGCTCGCCTGCCAACGCTACATCGAGCTGAACCCGGTTCGCGCGCACATGGTACAAGCCCCGGGCGATTATCCTTGGTCGAGCTACCGTTGCAACGCTTTGGGCGTCGGCGATCCGGTGGTCGTTCCGCACTCGATTTATTGCGCCCTCGCCGAGGGCGAGGAAGCGCGCCGCGCTCGCTACCTGAACCTCTTCGCCGATGAGATCCCGGAGGGCGATCTTACAGCCATTCGGGATGCGACCAACGGCGCCTTCGCGCTCGGCAGCGAGCGTTTCCAGCGGCAAATCGCCTCGATGGTCGGCCGGCGTACCTGGCCCGGCAAGTCCGGACGACCGAGGAAAGAGGCACCCGACGACGATCAGCTTAAGTTGCCAATCTAACGTGGAAATAAGAAAACCGTGGTCTGTCCCCGGTTTTCCCTTGTCCCCGGTTTTCCCGGCATCCTCGCCTACGGTTTTGCCCGTGCCAGATGTCCGGACTGCGGGCATGACTTCCTGGTCGCCTTCTCGTGCAAAGGTCGCGGCCTGTGTCCGTCGTGCAACGCCCGGCGCATGGCGGAGACCGCGGCGCATCTGGTCGATCACGTCATCCCGCCGCTGCCGGTGCGCCAGTGGGTCCTCTCGGTGCCCAAACGGCTGCGCTGGTACCTGGAGCGCGAGCCGCGGGCGATCAGCGCGGTGCTGCATATCCTGCTGCGCGTCATCGAGGCCCATCTGCGCCGGAGCAGCGCCGCCAGCTCGCATGCCCGCCTCAAAGCGGTGAGCTTCATCCACCGCTTCGGTGCCTCCCTCAACCGGCACGTCCATTACCATTGTTGCGTTATCGACGGGGTGTTCGAGCCGGTCGAGGAGGCCGATGATGTCCCGCAATCCGTGCGCTTTCGCCCCGCCGCCGAGCTGACACCGGAGGCCCTCGCCGCCATCACCGAGCAGGTACGCGTACGGGTGCT
The DNA here is from genome assembly GCA_016745215.1 of Thiohalocapsa sp. PB-PSB1. Taxonomy (GTDB): domain Bacteria; phylum Pseudomonadota; class Gammaproteobacteria; order Chromatiales; family Chromatiaceae; genus Thiohalocapsa. The sequence continues at coordinate 5,438,359 of CP050890.1, read as the reverse complement.
GCGTTGGTTCGCCCGCAGCGGGCTGATCGAGCCGGACGACGTGCGCGAGATGCTCGCCTGGGAGAACAGCGGCTTCTCGCTGGATGCCGCGGTGCGCGTGGGCGCGCACGATCGCGCCGGGCTGGAGCGGCTGCTGCGCTATTGTGCCCGCCCAACCTTCGCGCTCGAGCGTCTGGAGCGGCTTGACGACGAGCGCGTCGTCTATCGGTTACCCAAGCCCCAGCGTGATGGCACCACGGCGCTGACGCTCACGCCGCTGGAGCTGATCGACCATCTCGCGGCACTCATCCCCCCGCCCAGGCGCCACCGCCATCGCTACCATGGCGTGCTCGCGCCAAACGCGCCGCTGCGGGCGGCTGCCATCGCCTTCGGGCGCGAGGTGGCGGATGCAACAGGCTCACCGACCGCAGTCAGTTCGCCACCCCAGGCGCCGGCCTCCAATGCCCGCTCGCCGGCGCGCTATCTCTGGGCCATGCTGCTCGCCCGGCTGTTCGAGTCGCTGCCCCTGGTCTGTCCCAACTGCGGCGCGAACATGCGCATCATCGCCTTCATCACCAAGGCCGCGCCCGTCGAGCAGATTGGCTCTCCCGGATTTCATGGGAACCAATAAAAATTTGAAAAACAACTACTTAAGCTCATTTTTTCGTACACATCAAGGTTAAAATGTAGTCGAGCGCAAACTCTGTAACTCATTGATTTATAATGTGTCAACCCCGAACCGGTCATATCCGTTGAGATCCAAGCATATCCTTTGATAGAGGTGTCCAAGGTTGGTGATGCCATAGCAGCGGCGTTTGATGACTTTGATCTTATTATTTAACCCCTCGACAAAGCCGCTGGTGTGTCGACCAATAAAATAATTCGTCACTTCCTCAAAGTGAGTATTCAGTGTCCCGAGGAAGCTATCGAAGCAACTGAGCTTGCGGTTGGTGACACGTTCCATCCAGCCACGCAGTTTGCGCTTACCCTGACCTTTTGATAGGCGGCTTTCATAGATGGCAGTGAGTGATTCGCAAGCCTCATAAGCTTCTTGTAATTTTGGTGAATAGCGAAAGAGCCGATTCAGCATGCGTCGCTCATCTGCATTCAGATCGGCGCGACGCTGACGCAGCAGCCAATGCACGTTCTTGAATGACTTGCGCTCTTCTTCGGAGAGGATATGACACAGCCGTTTCCATTCGCTTTTGCGCAGTTTTTCCAGTCCATTTCGGTACAGCTTGGCAACATGGAACCGATCCGCGCAAATGTGTACGCGCTTGCCGAACACGGCTTTAGCGGCACCGATGAAACCTTGATAAAGGTCCGAGCAAACACTCTGGACGGTGCGTCGCAAGCGCTTGGGAATGCTGAGAAAAAACTCCTGTACGGTGGCCTTGGTGCGGTCGCCGAGCAGACCGATGACATGCAATGTCTCGTTAATGTAAGCGCTGATCACAACGACAAAATCACGATGACCCTTTTTCAACGCAATCTCATCAATGCCAATGACCTCCAAGCGTTCAATTGCGTTCCAATCGACATCGCACGCCATGTTTCGATCCAAAATACCCTGCAGTGCGTCGACACCAATGGCATGCTTGCGACTGACATCCTCGAGCGTACTGTTGATCAACTCCAGCAGCATCTGCTGTTCGAATGCTTTTGTCACTCGGGAGCGCCGCGTGTACCATGACAGCGTTTGGCTCGTTGTCGGACGCCCTTCGCAGAAGTGGCATTGATAACGCTTCGGCCTCAAAATAAGAACAACTGTATACGCGAATAATGGCAAATGGCGTAACTCTATCTCTTGACCATGGCCATACTCATGATCGATTGGCCGACCACAGCGATGACAGTTCGTACCCTCCAGTGTGCTATGCACATAGACTTTAAGTGTCTTGCGCTCGCCGAGCACCACGCGATCAACGGCGATATCAGGAAGATTTAAAAGCGTCTGAAGGGTCTCTTTATCAAATGTCATTATCAACAGCGTCCAGATGGGGTTTCAGCGACAGGCGGTTCTCAAGTTGTTGATCTACATGATACAACAGTCCCAGGAGATCCGGGAGAGCCAGCAGATTCTTACCCATATCGGTGAGCCGCCGCGTCCACCCCCGATCTCGCCCGCTCGCGGACCGCCCGCCTGGGACGAGGCACCCGAGCCAATGCCGGACTGGGACCTCCTTGAGCAGCCCGAGTCCGACTTCGAGTTCGATCAGCGCGTCTCCTGGTAGCCGCCGTCTCTCGCAGGGAACGGCGCAGCCCCTCTCGTCTGCCGGTGTCACCCTGCCCCGAAGATGCATGCGCCAGCACCCCAGAACGCGCGCGCCTGCACCGCCCCGACGCCCGTCAGCCCCGCAGTTGGGCGTTGACCCCGCACCCCACCCACGCTAACCTCCTTCCTCGGGCCAACCTGGACGTGCAGGGTGGCTTGGATTTCCTATCCGTCTGCACGATCGCCGCGGTGTTGGCCAGGTGCATCTCGTAGCCAGCCTCCATCAACGCATCCACCAGCCAATACCAGTTGTACATCGACTCCACGACCAGGCCGCTGATCTCGTCTTGATACGGCGCCAGCGCTTCAAGGACTGCCTCCACATCATTGCTCAGCCGTTTGCGATACACGACCTGATCCGTTTCATCTGATAAGGGCCACAACGTTGTTGTTTGAATGAAGATCGATTCCGCCGTACAGTGTCATCGTCGATTCCTCCTCGGGGCTGTGGTTGTTGGATACTGTTAACCCAACTGTAGCTTACGGGGTGGAGTCGGCTAGATGATTATCAGGTCTTGTCTTTTGCATGAAGAGGTCAAGCGCGCAAGAGACAAGACCTGACCCCATAACTTGGACCTTGGGTTTTCCGCCGCCGACCAGGATCGTCCCTGCTCAGACTTTTCCGGTGGCTGGCAGATGCGCGTGGCCCTGGCCGCCGCCCTGTTTTCCCAGCCGGACCTTCTGCTACTTGATAAGCCGACCAACCACCTGGACGTGGATACGCGCGAGGCCCTGATCCAGGCCATCAATGCCTACGAAGGAGCCGTGATCCTGGTCAGCCACGATCCCCACCTGCTGGAGCTTACCTGCGACCGCCTGTGGATCGTGGATGAGGGAACCTGCTCTAGCTTTGGCGGAGACCTGAACGATTATTAAAAGCTGTTGCTGGAAAAACGCCGTGAAGCAAGAAGGGCTGATAAGCAGGAAACCGTCAAGGTCGATGCGAAAAAAGCCAACCGCAAAGACCGCGCGGCCCAGCGTGCCGCCCAGGCTCCCCTGCGCAAGGCCGCCAAGGCTGCGGAACGGGAACTTGAAAAACGGCAGACGGAGTGTGCAAAGCTGGAAGAAGCCATGGCCGACCCCAAGTTTTTTGAAGGCCGCAGCGACAAACTGACCGACCTTCAGATCAAACTGGCCGACGTAAAAGCGAAACAAGAAGAAGAAGCTGAGGAAGCCTCGATGGAATCGGAAGAAGCCCTGGAAGATGCGGGGTAAACGCCTCCTCCTTCTATTTCAGACTCACTATTTCAGACTCACTATTTCAGACTCACTATTTCAGACTCACTATTTCAGACTCACTATTTCAGACTCAGGCGATCACCTGCAGGGAAAAGGCGAAGATATCCTTGCCGTCATACGTCGTATCCTGCACGTCCAGAATCTTGAAGGTCGTGCCCACGTCGAACAGGTATTCGGTTTTGTCTGGCCCGTCTGACAGGGGAGTGATATAGGTCGCCTGCTCCCACACCACTGCCCCGTCGGGAGGAATGACGGAAATCAGGATGCCGTTGGAATAATGCATGGCATCTTCGCGAGAATCCGTGAAGGACATGAAAGACTTCAAGGTAATCGTATCGCCCTGTGCCATAAAGGTTTTAACCGCCTCGGAAATGTCCATTTCCAGCGGCGGCTGAGAGGAGTCCGAATTGTTCGGAAGCTGGCTGAAATAGGTGGCAAAGTGGCTGGTTCCCAGGTTGGCGATGGCGACCTGGCCGCTGTACAGGGCGGGCTTGGCGATCACGCTTGTCCGGGGCATAGTCCTGAGGGCCGCGCGGATGATATTGACCTCCGAGACATTGTTGGTTTTCAGACTGTCAATTTTATCCGCCAGCTTTGACTGGACTTCCTGCAGGGAATTGGCCGGAACAATCATGAAGGAATTCATATAGTCGGCGCTCTGCGGCGTATAGGGGGGCCAGTTGGCCGTCCAGATGCTATTGGCGATACTGTCCATGTCCTGGGGTTCCCCGCTGACTCCCGTGTAGGTGAACATGTTGAGGAAATCAATGCGGGTAAAGTCCGCCGTCGTCCAGTCATAGACGGACATGGCCAGTTCAAAGCTGTAGGGGCTGAAGGGAAAATACTGTTTTCCCAGGGCTTTGAGTTCCGCCGTGGTCTTGCCCGGCTCATCCGGAATGTTCTGATAGGGAATGTATTTTTCCTGCATCATCCAGTCGAAGTTCTTTGCATCATCCGGGCTGACACTGGGAAAAGGCTGGAGTTGGCCCGTGAATTTATTGTCGTCTCCGGTCACCGTATAGCTACCGTTTCCGTTAAAGGTAAAATCAATGGCTCCCTGGCCGTCGTACCAGTAAATCGTGCCGTTGATGACAAGCTGCCAGTAATGGGGGCCGCCCGTCTGATGTCCCGTATCTGTGATGTCCAGATAGCCTATGGCCGTCAGCAGGCGGAAGGAAGCTCCTTCCGGTCCCCGAACCGCATCCAGCACGCCACCGTCACTGAGTTTAACCTGCCCGACGCTTGGCGAATTGATCTTGACTGAATTGACCGCCCACATATTGATCTTCCCAGGAGTTTACTTTTTTTCTGATAAAAAGGTATTCATGGCCTTGAAGGTTGCGGCCACGAGAGTCAGAGTCGGATTGGCCGCCCCCATAGACGGGAAGGTCGCATTGCCCATGACATAAAGATTATTCACGTCAAAGACCTTCCAGTTTTCATCCACGACCCCCTGATCGGCGCAGGCTGCCATTCGGCAGGTTCCCATGGCATGGTCACCCCGCTGGGGGTAGCCTCCGCTGGAAACGCCCGTGCAGCCGATTTTTTCCAGAATGTTTTCCATGGCCTGGAGGTAGACCTTCGACTGAGCCTCGTCATACAGGGGGACCGGAGTGTCGATATAGGTCTTCGGCAAACCGAAGCGCGTCGTCCCCGCTTCTGAACTTACACGGTTATCATAGTTGGGAATGGCCGCCATGGTTCCCTGAATCTGGAACTGCATGGCCCCCGTCGCCGCTGTCTGAATCTGCGCCGTGGTCTGACCATGGGCCATCAGGTCGCTGATTTTCAGGTTGGGATGGGCATAGTCCGTATTGAAATAGAACTTGCCACCCTTTTTCTGGTATTCCTCCGTATCGTAATAACGGGAAGACAGGGTGGGAAAGCCCAGTTCGGACTGAATCTTCTGCGGATTCTGCGCAATCGTTCCCATAGCAAAGAAATACGGACTGGCCATCAGGTAACGGCCCACCAGGTCATGGTCATTGCCAACACCCGACGGCCACCATGTGGAGGTTGAGTTCTGCAGCAGCTTGGGCGTTTCCAGGGCTCCTGCACAGACGAAGACGTAATCTGCCTCCAGCGTCGTGCTCTGCCCCGTGGTTGTATCCACATATGTCACCCCGCTGACCGTATTGCGGTCCGACATGGTGATTTCCTTCGCCGGGGCATTCAGGATCAGGGAGAAGTCCGACTGTGCGGACAAGCTGTCCAGGGACTGGTCCCCCGTATAGCGGGCACTGATCGGACAATACTTGCAGGTTCCCGTCGTACGGCAGGGAGTCCGATCCGTCGCTCCCTTGCCATAACGGCTGACGGGCATGTGGGCATAAGTCATCCCCAGGGCCTCCATGGCCGTCATGATGGGTTGCATCATCAGGGGATAGGGGGCGGCAGAATAAGGATAGTTCTGGCTTCTGGGCGGGTTCTGGTCGCTGGAATCACCGCTGACGCCCAGGAAGGTCTCCGCGGCGCAGTAATAGGGTTCCAGGGCAATGTACCCATAGGGCCAGTCCAGCCCCTGGCCCGTATTGGTATGATACTGGAAATCTTCCGGCATGAAGCGCGGCACCCATCCGCCCCAGTGCAGGGTGGAGCCGCCCCGACCCAGAACCCGTCCCCCGGTGATCTGCCATTTATCCTGCGGCGTATCGGCGACGGAGGCATAGTCTCCGGTCTGGTCATAGCATTTTTCATAGGGTGCGGGGCTTCCGGTCACCAGGTTGAACCAGTCCGCCGCATTGGCCATGGGAATTTCAGGCCCGGCTTCCAGCATGGTAACCGTTCCCAATCCGGCTGACAGGATCGATTCCGCGACCACGGAGCCAACGACTCCGGAGCCGACAATGACTATTTTCATTACTCAGTCTCCCCGGTGGCCGTCCGGTAAGGCGGGGGCGTATCCTCGAAACTGCCGCCGCCCATCCAGCCCCGGAAGTTTTCATATCCAAAAAGGCTGAAGCCGCCAAAAGCGATGTTCATGGTCAGGAATTCACCAAGTACGTATTGTGCGATGTCTTGATTGGCCGGGTCCGGCTGTTGATTTTCCTGGTACAGGGCAGTCAGGGCCGCTTCCTCGTTACCCAGTTTTTTCAGCAGTGCCTCGTAAGTCGCCACGGCTACGGTATAGTAAAAGGCATAGGCCGGATCGGAGTTCGCCTTATAGCCGACAATCAGTTCAAACTGATCCTCGCTGACGCCATCGGACGTCCCCCACTGGCTTCTGATGAAGGTGAAAATCTTATAAAGTGTATTCGTATCCATAGGTTTGGGGTCAGCCATGCCTTTTTCCTACTCGTCCTGCCAGAATCCGAAGGGGTTTCCAAGTACGTCCCGCAGCTCGGAATAATAGCCCTTACCGGGAACCGGGGTCTTAGGAACAACCACTTCCCCACCCAGAGACACGGCCCTGTCGGCATAGACATCAATGTCCGGAACGGTGAAGTAATTGGTCGGCTGTGCAGGGGTCCGGGGGCCTTTCATCATGGCCAGATAGACTGCATGAGGGTAATGCCCATCCTGGTCCGTTATCTCCCAGAACTGATTGGGCGGCATGGACTGGAAGCGCCAGTTCGGGAAGAGTTCGGCATAGAACTGCTTCGCCTTTTCATCCATATCACATGGAATAATGCTATGAATCACGATGGTCATAAGTTTCGCCAACACCTTAAGCAAGAAGAATGCTACGGACAGAAAACACTTTAACACTTTCTGCAAGCATTATGAACATATCTTCTATTTACTTGAGAGTACCGAGTTCTCCAGCAATCTGGCAGCAATCTGTTCCTTGAAGCAGCCCCATCCGTGCAAGTGAAAATACGGTCGTGGCGGGGTTGCTGCTGCCGATGTCCGTCATATCGATAAACCAATGGGTAGACATTCCGGAAGGATCTATAGTCCTCTCACGTGACATCAAAGCTGTCCCTTTCGTTTAGAGCCAGCACTCACACACCAAAAACAAAAGGGCATATCTGGTTATCGTGTTGAGTGACTCTAGTTATAGCACCTGTGTAGACTCTACTCGAGGTGTTTGTCATGCAATTGTGGTTCTATTGGTGGGAGATCATTTCGTTGCTACGGCCAGCGTTTTCCCGCGATCAGACGTTCTTTTGGTTCGTTGTCAGCGTCGCCGGTCTGTCAGTGCGCACGGACAACCTTGGGGTCACGAGCATCGTGCGCGCCCTTGGCCTGCAGGAGCAGTGCTACGATTCTCTGCTTGACAGCTTTCACAGCAGCGCAGTGAAGCTGGACCGCTGATTGGCAATCTGGACCAAGGTGGTCCTGAAGCTGTTCCCAGGGGTGATTCAGGTCAATGGTCGGTTGGTGCTCGTGGGCGATGGGATCAAGGTCGGCAAGCAGGGCCGAAAGATGCCGGCAGTGAAGTCGTTACATCAGGAGTCGGAGTCGAACACCAAACCCGAGTACATCATGGGCCATTCGTTCCAGGCAGTCGCGGTTCTGATCCAGGCGGCACAGAGCATCTTTGCGCTCCCACTGACTGCCCGGATTCATGAGGGCGTTGTGGAGACGAACCGAGACAAGCGCACGCTGATGGACAAGATGATCGCTCTGCTCGGGCTGCTCGGCATGGAGCAATCCTACTACTTCGTGGCCGATCGCTATGACATGTGTCGGAAGATGGTCAAGGGCCTGCTCGCGCAAGGCAATCATCTGGTGGTTCGCGTGCGCTCGAATGCCGTGGCTTGGACGCCCTACGTTCAGGACGCAACAGAACCTCGTGGGCGTGGGCGCCCGCGGAAGTATGGCCGCAAGATCAAGCTGCGCTCGTTGTTCGAAGAGGGCCTGGTGAACGAGCAAGCAGCGAGCCCCGTGTATAACGAACAAGGGGTCATACTCCGCTATGCCGTGCATGATCTGCTGTGGCGACCGGCCGGACAGCTGGTGCGTTTCGTCATTGTGATTCACCCGCACCGAGGACGTTTCATCCTCATGTCGACAGACCTCACATTGGATGCCATCGACATCATTCGTCTCTATGGGCTGCGTTTCAAGATCGAGGTCACCTTCAAGCAGGCGATCCACGTGTTTGGGACATTCCACTACCATTTCTGGATGAAGGCGATGAAGCCACTGAAACGGCGTAATGGGGATCAATACCTGCACCGAGAAACGGCGGCTTACCGTCAAGCCGTGAAGCGCAAGCTGCATGCCTACCATGTCTTCGTCCAAGCTGGATGCATTGCCCAAGGGTTGGCTCAGTACCTGGCAGCATGCCATCCGCGGCTGGTTTGGCAATCCTTATGCCTCCTGGTTGCGCACAATCCGCCCTGGTCTGGCACCATCCGAACGCGTGGTCACCCTGGCGTTACGCCACAGCCTACCGGAATTTCTCCTGGATTGGAGCCAGAGGTCTATTCTGGCGAAATTCATCATCGAAAGGCTCGATCCGGATCGATCTAAGCTACTTGGCGCCGCCGCTTAGCTCTGACTCGGCCTTAACGGCGCGTTTCGATCGCGCCGACAGTTGGTTTGGAAGCGATTCCAGGATAACTCTTGCCCTTTTGATTTTAATAGAAGAAACTCGGCACTCTTAAGTGGCTTACTCACGGATGAGAGCGGTTGCCCGGTTGCCGTTTCGGTGTTCGAGGGTAACAGGGTTGATACACAAACCCTGCTGCCTCAAGTCAAGCGCATCCAAGCAGAATTCGGCATCACCCGCCTGGCCATCGTCGGAGACCGCGGCATGCTTTCGCAGACACGCATTGATGAGCTGAAAGAGACACCAGGGGTAGACCCAAGTGTGGACTGGCTAACCGCGCTAAAGAGCAGCGCCATCCGCCGTTTGGTGGTCGACGATCGGCTGCAGATGGATCTGTTTGACGAACGCAGTCATTTCGAACTTGTGCATCCGGATTATCCTGGCGAGCGCTTGGTGGCCTGCCGCAATCCGTCGTTGGCCGAGCACCGTGCAAACAAGCGTGAAGCGCTGCTGCAAGCCACGACTCAGGAGCTTGAGGCGGTTGCGGCCCTGATCGAACGCGGCAAATTGCGCGGGCGCGAACAAATCACCCGACGCGTGGAGCGCCTGATCGCCTCCGGCGGGCTCACCGAGCAGGTCTCACTGGAGATCGGTGAGGCACTGTTCACCTATCGTCTTGATGACCCCGAGCGCGCCGCAGCGGCGCTGCTGCACGCCTTTGACAAACACCTTGAGCAGGTGCGCAAGCGCATCGCTTGCGCCACCCTGAAGGGGCGCAGCGCGATTGAAGCGCGGCTGCGGTCGATTGCCAAACAATACAAACTCGACAGCCATGTGCTGTTCGACGTCAGTGAGGCTGGATTCAGCTATCACATCAGCGACCAGCAGACGGCACTTGCAGCGGCCGTCGACGGATTCCGTCAAGCGCTCGAACGTATCCGCATCCTTGTCGCGCAGGGCAAGTACGGCGGCCGCGACAAGATCGGCGTGCGCCTCGGCAAAGTGATCGACAAATACAAGGTCGGCAAGCACTTCATCCTCGACATCCGAGAGGATGGCTTTGCATTCCAACGCGATGAGCGCAAAATTGCCGAGGAAGCGGCTCTCGATGGAATGTCTATCATCCGCACCAGCATCGATAGCAACCGCATGTCAGCCGCGCAAGCGGTGCTCAGCTACAAGAGCCTCAGCCAAGTCGAGCGTGCCTTCCGCTCGCTCAAGACGGTCGATCTCAAGGTCCGTCCCATTCATCACCACTTAGGGGACAGGGTGCGCGCGCACATTTTTCTCTGTATGCTCGCTTATTACGTCGAATGGCATATGCGCGAGGCATGGCGCCCTCTGCTGTTCTGCGATGAAGACATCGAAGCCAAGGCACAACGTGACCCTGTTGTTCCCGCAGAACGTTCGGATGCGGCCCTGGAGAAAATCCATTCCAAGACGCTCGCCGACGGCACCCCGGCACACAGTTTCCAGTCACTGCTGAATGCACTCAGCGGCATCGTTCTCAACACCGTCAGGATTCCGGGAAGCTTTGACGATACGGCGACGTTCGACATCGTCACCACCCCTGACCACACCCAGCAACGCGCCCTCGATCTGCTGCAGAAAATCCAGATGTAGGCAGCACCAACAGGCTCTTTTTTTCTTTCGTATCCCGCTGATAGATAAAGAAATTGCGTCTGATTAATTTAGGAACTTCAGCCTAAGCGCAGCGCGAGGACCTCGCTGGCTCGTAGGCGCAAACCTGCCAAGAGTTGCAAGATGGCAAACTCCCGACAGCCACGCACAGAAGAGCGATCGACCATCGCCAGCACGCGCGCAATCGCCTCGTCTGTCAGGACCGGCGGCATGGGCTTGGGCTGCCAGCGTCCGATGCAGGGCACGGTCGTCGAGAGATCCCGGTTGATGAGGCGTTTCAGGAGGCAGAAACGCAGGAACGAGCGCAGCCCAGCGGCGTACACTTTCACGGTCGCAACGGCATGCTGCTGGCTCACATCCAGGATGTAGCGGCGGATCGCCAGCGCGTCCACGCCGACCGCCTCTTCCGCTAGCTGCATGGCTTCGATGCAGTCGCGTGCGCTAACCGCGTAAGCCGCTATCGAGTGGTCGCTGAGACCTTGCTGGCTGTGCAGGTTCTCAAGGACACTTGGGCAGAGGATGGCGGCGGCCGAGGGCTGCACCGGGCGCTGCGGCAAGACCTTGGCCTCGCACAGGTAGACCACGAACGCTTGCAGCGCGCAGCGATGCTTGTAAAGACGGCGACTGGGACAAGCCAAGAAGGCCTCGATACAGGCATCGAGGTCGTCAACCTCGCACAGGCGAATCCCCTCTGTGCGGGTCCATTGGACAAACGGCGCAATCCGACGCGCCTTGTCGCGCAAGGTGTTCTCGGCATATCCGGCTTGGGCGAGGGAGGCGAGGAATGCCTCAAGATGGTGATCAAGATCGGGCTCACAGAAAGGCCCGGAGTGTCCGGTGTCAACTATCTTGTCAGGTCGGCGACAATGATCTTGGCGGGTTTGTAGTCGCTGTTCTTTAGTGGCAAAGTCTCCTGTGTTGTAGGGTGGTTGTGCGCGCCCCTGGCGGGGCCGAGCACGGGAAGGAGCCCGTAGGGCGACTGGGAGTGCTCGGCCCCGCCAGGGGCGCGGCGGCTCGCCACAGGGTAGTTGTCGCGGACTCAGAAGCCCGAAAGACAGCGACAATTACCCGCCCGGCTCCTCACCCCGAGGGCATGGGCCGGGAGTCATTGTCGTCACCGCAGGCAGCCGACGGTGGCGATGGAGTTGTCGTCGCCGGCGGGGTCATTGTCGTTTCCGGCACAGTCATTGTCGCCGCATTGCCAGCAACCTGGCCGAGGGCCTCCTTGCGCCGGTAACTGTCGCAGCCGACCTCGATCATTGTCGCGTGGTGCACCAGGCGGTCGACGGCGGCGACGGTCATCATCTGGTCTGGGAAGATGCGATCCCACTCGGCGAACGGCTGGTTGGACGTGAGGATCAGACTCCCGGTCTCGTAGCGGTGGGCGATGAGCTCGAACAGGACTTGGGTTTCCTGCTCAGATTTTTTCACGTAGCCGAAATCATCGAGGATGAGGGCGGCGTATCTGTCGAGCTTTTGCAAGGCGTCCTCTAGGCGCAGCTGTGTGCGGGCGAGCTGCAGCTGCTGGACCAGGGCGGTGGTGGCGAAGTAGCGAACGCGCACACCCTGCGTGGTTAGTCCGTGACCGATGGCGGCGGCCAGATGGGTTTTGCCCACACCGCTGGGACCGAACAACAGGACGTTGCGCGCCTGGCGGGTCCAGTCCGAGGAGCCAGCCAGGGCCTCGAGCTGTTCGCGGGCCAAACCGGGCACCTGGGCGAAGTCGAAGCGCGCCAGGCTCTTGCCGACGGGCAGGTGGGATTCCTTGCTGTAGCGGGCAATTCGCCGGCTGTAGCGATCAGCAAGCTCGTGCTCGCACAACGCCGCGAGGTATTGGGCGCTGTCCCAGCCGTTGCGCTCGGCTTTGCCGAGAATCTCTTGCCAATGTCGGGCGATGCTCGAGAGCCGCAATTGCTTGAGCATTAGGGGTAAAGTGGCGGTCTGGACCAGGTCAGTGCAGCTCCATCGACTGGTTGTGAGACGGCAACAGGCTGTCGTAGAGCGACAGCGGGTGCTGCGTACCCTGTAGGGCATCGCGCTCGAGGGTAGCGCCGCGGTTGCGTTCGGGCTCGAAGCGTTGCTCAAGCGCGTGCAGGCTGGGGATGTCCCCGGCGGCGATGCGTGCGAGCACGTAGGTGCCGAGGGCCTGCTCGCAATCGGCGCGGGCCGCCAAGGCGAGCATGCCGACGATGCGTTTGCACGCCGCGCGCGCCTCCAGGTGGCCGCGCCTCCAGGTGGCTGTCCAAATGCTGCCAGTCCAAATGCTGCCAGATGGCGCGGTAGGCGGCATTTGGAAGCAGATCCTCACGCAGTTGGGAGTAACGCAACGCCTGAGGCTTGCGCGCCAAGGAGCCGATCAGGTGGCGATAGTCGATACAACGTGCCCGTTCGTGGTGAATGCCATAGACTCGGGCTAAAGTGATCGCCCGGGTCGCACCGACGAACGCCTCGATGCGATCGTCGAAGATGTGCAGACGCAACCGTTCGCCGATCAGGCGTGCCGGGACGCTGTAGAGCACGCGCTTGACCTCAATGGTGCTGGAGGTGGTCACAGCCACAACCTGCTCGCTGTCGTCAGTGGTGCGCCGCGCGGGCAGCGCCTGGAGCTCCTCGCGCTCGACGGCCAATGCCTCGCTACAACGCCGGTTGAAGCGTCCCACGAGGGCGTCGAGCCACTGGCGGTTGTCTTCAAGCGAGGCGAAGTCGGCCGACCCGCGCAACAGCAATGCCTGGGCGATGCGCCGCTTGATGTGCCCGTGGGGCGATTCCACGGCGCCGTTCTCGTGGCTGCGGCCGCGGTTGTTGCGAGTGGCCACCATTGCGTAGTGCCGACACAGTGCTTCATAGCGCTCGGTGAGATCCTCCTGCGCCTCCAGCGAGAGGTTCTTGAACGCGGCCGAGAGACTGTCGGTGCGGTGCTCCAAGGGTGCCCCTCCCAGGCGCCACAGGGCCGCCTGCAGCCCCTCTGCTAGGGCGCTAAAGGACTCCCCGCCCAGCACGACCTCTCCAGTGTTTTCGACAAGTGTTCAATCAAACCATGATCCAGTTCAAAGGCATGAACTTCCACGCGCTCAAAGTGAAGGTCTCCGTTCCTCCATCAATCCAAAAAAGCCGCAGACAACGAGCCGATTCCTGCTCCTGCGTCAAGAAGGTGGCAAGATCCCTTTCCATCTGGGAACAGGCCAGCCATAAATGTTGCCGTTCTTTCGGGCGTAAGAAACTGACCAAAATGTGCCTTCTTTTCAGCTCCGGTGCTCTTAGAGCTACAGTCTTCTTTGTTCAACTGTCGATGGCAAAACGGTTTCTCCTTCTTCTGTGTGCCCTAACCGTTAGTATCAAGGCACAAACGCCCTGATAAGTCGATATTAGCCGACTTTTCCGGCAAGTTTGCAAGGAAATTCTGTCCTGGCCGACTTAATCAAGGCACATACGCCTTGATAAGTGCCGATTTTCAGTGTTGTCAGGCAAATGTGCTTTGATAAGTCCGATATTCCTTAAGTTATACCCGTCGATCTGCCCTGATAAGTTGATATTGGCCGGAAAATCAGACACGAAAGTTGCCGAATCTGTGCGTTTGAGCGGAGGATGGGGATACATGGCGGAACCGAGGCTGATGGACGAGGTGCGTGGGGGGTGCGTCGGATGCGTTACTCGATCCATACGGAGCGAGGCCTGTGCGACTGGATCATACAGTTGGCGCCCTACCACAAAATGTGTCCATGGGGTCAGTTGCTGGCGACGAGCGCGGGGAAGATGGAGCAATTTCAGAGCCATCTCGCCGAAAACCGCAAGGTTGCGGCCTCGACGCAGAACCAGGCGATGAACGCGTTGGTGTTTTTTTTACAAGCGGGTGTTGGAACGTCCGCTGGAAGGCCGGATCGATGCCGCGTGGGCAAACAAGGCGTCGCAGGTTCTGGTGGTGCTGACGCACGATGAGGCGGACCGGTTGTTGCAGCTGATGTTTAGAGGCAGCGCCCAGTAAACATCCGCCCAGTAAACATCCAACCAGCAAACATCAGGTTTCTCACGCCCTGATGTCATGTCTTTTCGATCCCAATCCCGATCCCAATCCCGATCCCGATCCCAATCCAGTCGCGCTGGGCGGGTTGCACCCTGAGGTATCTTCAGTCCATTTGTCGAGAAGACATGGCCTACAGCCTTTCTCCCGGGAAAGGCGCAGCGTTCGCGTCCGCTCCGCTGGCATCATTTGCCGGGTCGCCCTAAGCGGGCTCCTACGCCGACCGGCTCCCACGGCTGGTAAATGTCCGCTTGCGGGTGAGGCGCCTTGGCCCCTCTGCGCACTCTGCGTCTCTGCGGTGAATCCTTGCATGCTTGGAAGGCAACATTCGTCAGTGCGATCTGCCATTGATTGTTTTCAATGTGGCTTTCAGCCCGGCAGCGTATTCTGCATGACCTGATGTTCTGCACCCCAAACCCAGAAACCCAAACCCAGAAACCCAATCCCAGAAATTTGGAACCGGTAATCCACGCCGATGAAGCAAACCCTGCTGCAAGAGAAGTATCCGGTGTTCATCCTGGAACTCCATCGCGACGAGATGCGGTTCGATTCGGTCGACGCCATCTGCGACTATTTTCGGCAATGTATCGAGGCACATCGTTGCGGTCAATTTATTGGCGTATTCGACCACTATGCCCATACTTGCTCGTTGCCCGAGGGGAGCGTGGGGGAGGGTATTCGCGCAGCCAAGAACGTCCTCTTCTGCTTTGGTCTTGCATTGCCGAGCCCACGCGTGCTTGCCGTGCGTCCCCGCTCGATTGGGGTTGCCGAAACCGATCAAGGCTTCGTGATCACCTTCATGGAAGCGCCCATGCCCATCGCTAATGCGGCCATGGAGGACTGGGCCGAAAGTTTGCGTATCCCCAAATCCGGGGTTGATCATGCAGTCACGAACACCAAGACTATTGACGCTTGAAAAGCCTACAATGGCAGCTGCACTTGCGGTTTCGATAGGATAAGTTCGATCGTATGAGAATCATCGCTTACCGTCGAATTCCAACAGCATCCAGGCATCGAACCATGGCAGGCATCAGACCTTAGGCGATTGCCGGAGAGCAACCTACCAACTGACGCCGGATGCTCGTTCGGCCTCGACGTCGCGGCCGGACGAGAAGACAAGCCAAGCGGTATGTTTCTTGACAGAAATCGCCTTAGTACGTAAGAAATTACATAACACGCACCAGACCACAGCACGCACGAGACCAGAGTATGCGTATCGCCGTCACTAGCCAAAACTATCGCTCAATCACCAGTCATGCCGGCAAGAGCCGCCGCTTTATCATCTTCGATGTATCGCCGGATCAAGAACCGATCGAAGTGCAACGGCTCGACCTGCCCAAGGAGATGTCGCTGCACGACTATCATGGTACCGATCATCCACTGTTCGGGCTTGGTCTGGATGCCATAATTACCGGCGGTGCCGGCGGCGGCTTGGTGCAGCGACTGGCGCGCCAAGGCATCCAGGTGCTGGCCACCAGCGAGACTGATATTGCTTCGGCACTGAATATAGTCGCAACCGGAAAGCCCTTGCCGGCTGCGGCACCGCACGTGCATCATCACGAAGCGGACGGTTGACTGGAATTGACACCATGCGCAGCCGGATCACTGCCGCGCTTGCGATCCTTATCGTTTGCGCTAGCATCGCTGTCGTCGGTTGCGCATCCGGACCCATCGCGCCACCGCCGCGGCTCACCGAGCCGGGTGCTGCCGTTACCATCACGCTGCATCGGAAAAGTTCAATCGTCGGCTTTCCGGCGACCATGTTCTTCATCATCAACGGTCAACGAATCTACGGCTTGCGCAACAATCAGAAATGGTCTTTCAACATCGATCCCGGGGAATACCAGATCGGTTACGATCTGGGCTTTAACAGCTGTCGACAGCGGGTCATCTTCAAACCAAACAGAAGATATCTGGTCGAACTGACGCCCATTTGTGTTATCAAGCCAACGGCGATGTAAGGCTCGGCTGTGCGTCATGCAGCAGCGCGATGTGCGTGGCGAGCAACTACGCTCACAGAAGCCGCCTCAACGTTGAAAGGATCGGTATACTGGGCACCTTGAAAAATTGTGCTAAGGCACGGGGTTCAGTAAACTTTGAGTGTGTCAGACACCAACGAGGCGAGCGCACTATGCCACAACCAAGTTCCTTCGACATCGACCGCCGCTTGGAGAGCATCAGCCGGATGGGCGATCCGTTGGAGCGGCTCGCCGCGGAGATCCCATGGGAGCTGTTCCGGCCATTGCTGGAGAAGGTGCACGAGAAGGAGCGCAAGTCCGCGGCCGGACGCAAGCCGTTGGACGTGGTGCTGATGTTCAAGATTCTAATCCTGCAGTCGCTCTACAACCTAGCCGACGAGGCGATCGAGTATCAAATCCGCGACCGGCTTTCGTTCATGCGCTTTCTCGGCCTTCAGCTATGCGACAACGTGCCCGATTGCACCACGGTGTGGCGGTTTCGCGAGCGGCTCAAGGAGTTGGAGTTGATCAAGCCGCTGTTTGATCGCTTTGGCGATTACCTGGCGCAGGCCGGGTTGCAAGCGCGCAACGGGCAAATCATCGACGCCTCGATCGTCCACGCGCCGATCCAGCGCAACAGCCGCGATGAGAACCGTCGCATCAATGCGGGCGAGGTGCCCGAGGACTGGGATGAGCACAAGCGCCGGCAGAAAGACACCGATGCCCGCTGGACCAAGAAGCACGGCAAGAGCTATTTCGGTTACAAGAACCACATCGACGTCGATGCCGAGCACAAGCTCATCCGCGACTATGAGACCACTGCAGCGAACGTGCATGACAGTCAGGTCTTCGACGACATCATCGACCCCGAGAACGCCGACCCGCAGGTCTGGGCCGACAGTGCCTACCGCAGCGAAGCGACCGAGGCGGCACTGAGCGGGGCGGGCTACGAGAGCCACATCTGCGAGAAGGGCCAGAGCAACCAACCGCTCAGCGATGAGCAACAGGCCGCCAATCGTCGCCGCTCCAAGGTGCGCTCGCGCGTCGAGCACATCTTCGGCTTCCAACAGAACAGCATGGGCGGCAAGCTCATTCGCACCATTGGCAAGGCGCGGGCCGAGGTCAAGATTGGCTGCATGAACTTGACCTACAACCTGATGCGCTACCTGCAGCTCACCAAACCTAAGGTCGCTGCGCCCGCGCTCGCCTGAAAAACGGGCAAAGCGGCAAAACAAGCCGCTTTGGCGGCCAAAAGACGCCTTATTGCGCCAATCTCGACTGAGTTTGCACACAATATGAAAACGGCGCGCATCGATCGTACCCGCATCGTGTTTATAGCGCCGTGAGCGCGTGATCGGCGCGTCGAAGACACAATTTTTCAAGGTTCCCATACTGACGCTTTTCTGATCAATACCGAGCCCTGCAAGCAAGTATGTCCACACCGCTGTATCCAGCAGCCGCACCCGATCGG
Source organism: Thiohalocapsa sp. PB-PSB1 (assembly GCA_016745215.1). Taxonomy (GTDB): domain Bacteria; phylum Pseudomonadota; class Gammaproteobacteria; order Chromatiales; family Chromatiaceae; genus Thiohalocapsa. The sequence continues at coordinate 5,420,338 of CP050890.1, read as the reverse complement.
GATCGCGCCCTGCGCACCGTCATGGCGCTTGGCGGCAATCTGCGCCGGGTCATGCGCGAGCAGGAGCAAGCCATACGCTGGTTGCTGGCCGCGCTGGCTATCGGCGGCCACGTGCTGCTCGAGGACGTCCCCGGCACCGGCAAGACAACTCTGGCCAAGGCTCTAGCGCGCTCGATCCGCGGCCAGTTCAAACGAGTGCAGTTCACGCCGGATCTGATGCCGTCAGACATCCTTGGGGTGTCGGTTTTCGACCCTGCGGAGCATGTGTTTCATTTTCGTCCTGGACCGGTGTTTACGCAGATCCTGCTCGCCGACGAGATTAACCGTGCCTCACCGCGCACGCAATCTGCATTGCTCGAGGCCATGGGGGAGTCCCAGGTCAGTGTCGACGGCGAGTTGCGTCGCCTCGACAGCCTGTTCTTTGTCATCGCCACTCAGAACCCGATCGAATTGCATGGCACGTACCCGTTGCCCGAGGCACAGATGGACCGTTTTGCCCTGCGTTTCGGACTCGGCTATATCGGCAGCGATGCGGAGGCCGCATTGCTCGATGACCAACGTGGCGCCCATCCGCTGGAGCGCATCAGCGCCTGCACGGATACCGAAGATATCCTGCACTTGCGCGCAGCCATGCAGCAGGTACGGGTCAGTGCGGCGATCCGTCAGTACATCGTTGCGTTGGTGGCGGCCACCCGCGGTGCCGATGGGGTTACCCTCGGCGCCAGCCCGCGTGCTTCGCTGACCCTGATGAAAATTGGCCAGGCACTGGCTCTCTTTGATGGCCTCGATTATCTGCCGCCGGAGCCGGTGCGCGAAGTCGCGATTCCGGTCATCGCCCATCGACTGGGACTTGAACCCCAGGCGCGCTATTCGGGTCGTGATGCAGAGGATATTGTGCGTGATTGTTTGGAACAGGTACCGATACCGAGTTAAATCCATCGTCACGGCAACAGAAACCTGGATCAAAAGCTGGAGCTGGCGAAACCTGCGCATCGCCAGTGGCGTTCAGGAGCTGCTGCGGCGGCGCTTCACCAAGGCTGGTCAGGCCGTTCTGGCGACGACCCTGTGCGCCGGACTGTTCGGACTCGACACGCGCATGACAGCGGCATATCAGGTATTCGCTCTTGGCAGCGCCTTGCTGCTGGTGGCAGGGGTCGGCACTGTGCGCGGCGCGCGCGCGCTCCATGGCGAGCGTCGGCTGCCGCGCCATGCGACGCTGGGCGAGCCGTGCGCCTATCGGGTGCGCATACGCAATCTAGGGCAGCGACCGATGCATACGCTAGACCTCGCTGAGCGACTGCCCGATCCGCGCCCGGATCGCGCCACTTTCCTTGCTGCATATGCACCAATCGAGGCGCGCCTGAACCCGATCGAGCGTCTGTTCGGCTATCCGCGCTGGGAATGGCTGGTACAGCGAGGACGGCGTGCCGAACCGCAGATACCCGTAAGCCTACCAGTCATTGCCCCGGGCGAACGCATTGAACAAACCCTTGAAATCACTCCTAAACGTCGTGGCTGGTTGCATCTGGACGCGCTAGTGGCCGCGCGCATCGACCCGCTCGGTCTGATGCGATGCGAAACGCGGCTGCCGGGCAGCGGCCGTATGCTCGTGTTACCCAAGCGCTATCCCGTGCCACCTCTGTCAAGGCCCACCCATCGGCGCTTGCAGCCGGGTGGCGTCAATCTGGCCTCTTCGGTGGGTGATTCGAGGGAGTTCATGGGTCTGCGGGACTACCTGCCGGGGGATTCTCCCCGCCACATTCATTGGGCCGCTTGGGCACGCAGCGGCGAGCCGGTGGTCAAGGAGTATCAAGATGAATTCTTCAGCCGCCAAGCCCTGATCCTGGACAGTTTCATCGCTACCGACACTGAAGCCTCAGCCTATGAGGAGGCGTTCGAGTGTGCCATCTCGGTAGCTGGTTCCTTGCTGGAGCCTATGACCCTGGCTGGTGCGCCCCAGGATGCACTGCTTGATCTAATGTTCGTTGCCGACCAAGCTCACAGGGTCACTGGTGGCCGTGGTCTGCTGTCCACGCGGGCCATGCTGGAATTGCTTGCCTGTCTGCAACCAAATCGCGGTAATCATTTCGCCGATCTCGGCGAATTGGTCGACAGCCATGCCGCGCAACTGAGCAATTGCATCTGCGTTCTGCTGGCTTGGGACCAACAGCGCAGAGACCTGATCCATCGGCTGCAGGCATGGGGCCTGAAACCGCGTGTGCTGTTGATCGCGACAGCTGAGCCGACCGTCGACGTCGAGAGCACGCAAACGCCGCTGTTGCGGATCGATCCGGCTGACCCGGCCGCGGGGCTGGCGCGGCTTTAGGCGGTTTCTGTCGAGAAACAGACCAACTGGCTTGTCTTCTTTTTGGTATCGACGTCGCGGCAACCCGCCCATAGAGCAACTATGGGCGGGCTGCCGTTGCGCGAAGGCGTACGAGAAGATGGCGCCAGTTGGTAGGTTTCTCTCCGGCAATCGCCTTGGAGCATTTCGTTCAGTGTTGGAGCCGGTCACACCTCGCCGCGGTTATAGTCTGGCTCGGCGGTGATGCGATGGATGCTGAGATCGGCGCCTTGATATTCTTCCTCCTCCGACAGGCGCAATCCCATCAGAGCCTTGATCAACCCGTAGATGACGAATCCGCCAATCAGCGCAATGGCAACGCCGATCAGGCTGCCGACGAGCTGAGACCAAAAGGTGACTCCGCCGGTGCCGCCCAGCATCTCCAGGCCGAAAATGCCCGCCGCGATCCCTCCCCAGAGCCCGCAGAGGCCATGCAGAGGCCAGACACCGAGTACATCGTCAATGCGCCATTTGTTCTGCGTCAATGTAAAGGCGTAAACAAAGAGGGCACCAGCCACGGCACCGACGATCAATGCGCCGAGCGGGTGCATGATATCCGAGCCGGCACAAACCGCGACCAGCCCCGCCAGCGGACCGTTATGTAGGAAGCCTGGGTCATTCCTGCCGGCGATCAGCGCGGCCAGGATACCGCCGACCATGGCCATCAATGAATTCACGGCAACCAAGCCGCTGACCGCATCGATGGTTTGGGCCGACATCACGTTAAAACCAAACCAGCCCACCGTCAGAGTCCAGGCACCCAACGACAGGAAAGGGATTGACGACGGGGGATGCGCGGTCATGCCGCCATCTTTGCGGTAGCGGCCCGAGCGTGGTCCTAGCAGTAGAACCGCGGCCAATGCAATCCAGCCACCCATCGCGTGTACGACCACGGAGCCAGCGAAATCGTGGAAATCGGCGCCGAACAGCGACGACAGTTGCTGCTGCATGCCAAAGTTGCCGTTCCAGGTCATACCTTCGAAAAACGGATAAATCAAGCTCACCAACAGCATCGAGGCGATCAATTGCGGATAGAACTTTGCGCGCTCGGCGATCCCGCCGGAGATGATCGCCGGGATCGCTGCCGCGAAGGTCAGTAGGAAGAAGAATTTGACCAGTTCATAGCCATTTTTTTGCTGTAGTACATCGGCGCCGCTGAAAAAGTCAACCCCGTAAGCGAGGCTATAGCCGACAAAAAAGTAGGCGATAGTCGAGATCGCGAAATCGCTCATGATCTTCGACAATGCATTGACCTGATTCTTGGCCCGCACCGTGCCCACCTCGAGAAAGGCGAATCCTGCGTGCATGGCCAGCACCATGATGGCGCCGATCAGGATAAAGAGCACGTCGGCACCGGACTGCAGCTGTTCCACTATGATCTCCTGTTTGGTCAAATGTTGCTATTATAGCAGGAACCATGCCAAATATGAGGGATTTCCCTGGGAAGCCTGAATTTCAGGCCATGGCGATCGCCAAAGGATTGTCTTGCCGCAAAGGTTGATTAAGGCCGGCGGAATGGTTAACGAGCATGAATCGGCCCGGTGGCGTTGGTTTATCGCACCAATCTACGACAAATCGCACATCTGTGGTGCATGGGCTGTGACAGGGCTCAATGCGGTTATGCGACTACATTGGCACACGGGGTGCGTGTCGCCATCCAGTTTCAGCGCTGGACCCTGGCAACGCATTGCGTTAACGTCATCAGCCCACCATAACAAAAGAGAGGATAGATAATGAATAAGATCGTTACTAACACCGCGCTGACTTTTGTCAGCATTGCCGCGCTTGCCTTTGCAGGCGTTGCGGCCCTGCTGCTGTTTGCCGGCGTCACGATGGCTGGAGACATGGCTACCCCCGATGAGGCCAAGGCAATGTCAGCCAAAGCGAAAGCCGCCGTCGATGAAATGGGGCCAGACGAGGCCTTTGCCGTCTTTGCAGCCGACGATGGCGGCTTTAAAGAAAAAGATCTTTATGTTTTCTGTATGGATATGGACGGTGTCATGCTGTCGCATGCCGTCAAGCCGGAATTGGTTGGCGAAAATCTGCTGGACTTCAACAAGTACGGCGACGAGTTGTTCGAAGAGATGGTCAATGTCGCCCAGGATTCCGGGCAAGGCTGGGTTGACTACAACTGGCCCTATCCAGGCAGTGACGAGGTCAAGGCCAAGACCAGCTACGTGATGGTCAATGAAGCCGGTTTCTTTTGCGGTGTTGGAGCCTATAAGTAAAGGTTGAATAATCACAGGCGATCAGCCGAGAGTGATGAGGCGATTGCCGGAGAGAAACAGACCAATTGGCTCCGGATTCTCGTCCGCCTTCGCGAAGGCGGACGATAAGATAAGTCATGTGGTGTATTTCTCGATAGAAATTGCCTGAGTTCAGAGTTCGACGCGAACTCTGGACTTTTGATGAAGAGCAATCGATATTCAGACCATTTCGTGATTCTCAATGCGGAATCCGAGCAGTTCCAGAACCATTCCGGTCACGACCCCTCCCAGCAGGCCACCCAGGAATCCTAGAGGAATGTCGTTCAACACACGCTCGATTGCATCCTTGGTTTCCATGTCTAGGGCCGCGGCGGCGGTACCACCCATAATCCAGATACTTGCCCCGATAACGCCGGCAATCAACGCTGATACCAGCGGTGCCGCGAGCCCATCCGGAAGCCAGCCATGGCAGGCCTGTACAATCCAATGCTCGTTGAGCTGAAATAAAGCGCCCACCAGGGCGACGATACCCGCCGCCATGACCAATGGGCCAACCGGCTGCGGATAGAGCATCAGCACCACCGACAGAATAACACCAGCGCCTAACCCGGCCAGCAATCCGGTCAAGGTCTCTGCTAGCGGGCGCGCGTTGCGCCGCACCATCCAAGAATAGAATGAGCCGGCGATCAGTCCGGCACTCGTTGCGGTTATAGCGATTGTCGACAACTCAACCCGTTGCCCAAAGACGATCAGATAGCCGATGGATGCGACCACCCCGGCTGCCGCTCCCACCATCGCCACCGGCATCGCGCTATAGAAGGCAGCGGTGGTCATGGCCGCGGCCACGGACCCCACCACCACTGGTTGCCAGTCGCTGAGACCCAATACCGTCAGCACCTGATACAAACCAATGAAGAGCCCACCGAACAGCGCGCCGGCCAGACTCCAGACGAACAGTGTCGTCACCACTGCGGTAAAGCGTTCTCGAGACAACATACTTTTTTTCTCCTCTGCATCGACCTTGGCGCCAGATGCCGCATTCGTGTCAGGCTTATGGCGACTGATGTGGACATCGATGTTGCTACCATGGCTCGGATTCCGGGTCACCACCTTTTATTCTAGCCAATCGACCCCAGTGCGACAGATGCGACCTAGCTGGATAGTATGTACTACGCAAATCGCAACCGACTGGGTTAACATCTGCCCGGCGAACAAACGTCGCAAACAAACATTCGACACGACCCACCCACTAAAGAGAGAATGAATATGTCAAGAGTTGCAATGGTTACCGGCGGCACCCGCGGCATCGGCGAAGCGATCAGCATCGCTTTGAAAGAGCAAGGTTGCACTGTAGCGGCCGTTTATGCGTCCAACGATGCTGCCGCGAAGGAGTTCACCGAGCGCACCGGAATCGCACATTACAAGTTCGATATCAGTGATTATGATGCGGTTCAAGCCGGTGCTGCCCAGATCGAGAAGGATCTGGGACCGATCGATATATTGGTGAACAACGCCGGTATCACTCGCGACGGCGTGATGCACAAAATGAGTTACCAAGAGTGGCATGAAGTCATCGAGACCAATCTCAGCTCCTGTTTCAGTTGTGCCCATGCGGTGCTGCAGGGTATGCGCGAGCGTGAATTTGGACGCATCATCAACATCGGCTCCATGAACGGACAGGCTGGTCAGTACGGCCAGGTCAACTATGCCGCGGCTAAGTCCGGTATTCACGGTTTTACCAAGGCGTTGGCCCAAGAGTGTGCCCCAAAAGGCATTACCGTGAATGCAGTTGCACCGGGCTACGTAGACACCGAGATGGTGCGTGCAGTTCCGCCTCAGGTACTGGAGAAGATCATCAAGCGCATCCCGGTCGGGCGAATCGGCCATGCTGAAGACATCGCTCGCGTTTGCGCATTCCTGGCAATGGATGAGTCCGGCTTCATCACTGGTTCCACGATTTCGGTGAACGGCGGTCAGCACATGTATTAATGCTTGCTATGCCCGCTGCCCGAGTCTTACTGCCCAAGTCGTTGGCGTCGAATCTCGGTTCAGCGGGCAGGAGGGGCCAAGGAATCGGCCCCCTGTACCTGCACATGCTTACCCTAATCATGTTTTCTGGCAATTCTGGCGTAGACATGAGTTCCCGGCAATTGATCTTCAGCCCTCCATAAGCTGTTCTCGTCAGGACGGAGTATGATCAGGCTGTCGGAAGCATTATCCCTTTGGACCAAACAATAACCAGAGAATCAGCCCGAGTACGGGCAACAGCAGGATCAGCACGGTCCAGAGCACTTTCGAGCCGGTACCCGCATTGCTCTGAAAGATCCGCACCAGAGCATATACGGTGATAACCAGATGGATCAGACCAAGAATACCGGTCACTTCAATAGTCAAGAGAAGCCCTCCGCTTGTCGCGTATCAGCATACAAAACTCGAATCGGCGCGAGTTCAGTGAAGATTTCCATTGGATGCATCGAATTGCGCGACGGGCACACGCAGGCGTACGCGCGTACCTCGTGGCGTCCGCCCTTCAATTTCGGTGCTGCCACCGAGGAGTTCGATCCGGGAGCGCAGGCTGTCAAGCCCGAAACCACCGACATCGATATCCGATCTGGCAAAACCGCGGCCATCGTCCTCGACGCCGATCTCCAGCAACAGCGGCAGGAAACGTACGCTAACCCAGGCGTTCTCAGCGTCGGCGTGCTTTGCAACATTGATCAACAGTTCGCGGACGCCCTGAAACAAGGTGACTGCCAACGCTTCTGGCAGGATAACGGGCTCACCCTGCAAATCGCAGTCGACATTCAGCCCCCATTGCCTGATGATCTGCTGGGCCAGCCATTCAAGGGCTGGATACAGACCGGATTGGCGCAGCATCGGAGGGCTGAGTTCAAATACCAGGCTACGCAGCTGCTGGAGCGAGCCTTGTATTAATTCCTGTAACTGCGGTCTGCGCGCCACAAGATTCCGATCGTCATCAGCGATGATGCTCGCCAACACCAGTTGCTGGATTGCAGTATCGTGCAGATCCTGAGCCAGTCGCTGGCGCTGGCGCGCCTCGATCAGAGTCATTTCCACATTCAACTCGTGCAACCGGCGATTTGCCTGCTCCAAGTGCGCGGTGCGTTCGTCAAGTGCAAGCTTCAGCCTATTCGAAAGCCTGTAAAGTGTGCTATGGGTGCGTACCCGCGCAAACAAAACGGATACCTCGAAGGGCTTGACGATATAATCGACACCGCCTACGTCGAATCCGCGCAGCATCCCTTGCGCATCATCAATGGCTGTCAGGAAGATCACCGGGATATCGCGGGTTGCCGACGTCCGTTTCAGTTCCTGACAAACCGTATAACCGTCGGTATGCGGTAGCATCACATCCAGCAGAATCAGGTCCGGGGCATACTGGTTTGCCTGCGCGAGGGCTTCAGTACCGTCGATCGCGGTGTATACCAAATAGCCCTTGCGTGCCAGCACTCTGGACACGAACGCGCGCGTGCTGGCCTCGTCTTCGACGACGAGAATGCGTGGTTGCTCGGTGGTTTCGGCCAAGTTCCGGGTCCACCTTCAAAAATTGGAGTCGGTCAGGTATTCGTTGGCGGTATTCATATTCGCTTCACCGCGATGGTCCTTGATCAACTGCTCCAACTCGGCCAGCAGTGGCATCAGTTCGCGGGCAAGCGACTCCACCGCCGGCTTCCATGCCTCGACATCGGTTTGCTCATCGTCGGCACAGACCCGCATGACGCGCTCGGCGGCCGGCTGCAGGGCACCGGCTCCCAGGAGAGCGACGATTCCCTTCAGCGAATGCGCGATTGCCTGTGCTGCGGCGGCATCCTGTTCAACGATGCAACGCCGCAATGCAGCGTCATCCTGACCATGTATGGTATGGAATGTCTGCAACATGCGCTGATACAGCTGCATATCGTTGCCACTCATGGCCAGCCCGGCGGCACAATTGATCAGAGGTGGTTTTTCCATCACAAGGCTTTGTGCAAGAACGCGAAATGGGATTGCATCGACCTATCGACAAGACGTCACTGCCGCGACGCCGCCAATGTGGGTGTCAACCAGACTAAGGCCGCATCAGACTCGCGTTCGGGTTGTTCGGAAGACAGCATCACCACACCTTGGTCCAAATTCCAAACCAGCGCGCTGCCGCCAACAGGTGCGAGTGGCGCGCCGAGCCCGTTGCGCAGACTGTTGACCAGTGTCTTGTGGTAACGCATGCGATAGTCGAGCTGCAACGCGTTCAGCGTACCTCCCTGGTAGAACAGCATGGCGGCGCGTGCCGGCAAACCATTGAAGGAGGCAATCTTTGCGGCGCAGACGCGGGCACCGAAATGGGTCGACCGGTCATCGCATTGGAAGTCGACGCGCGGGAACTGCGTACTGATATCCGTCTCCGTCACGCCCGCGTGCAGCCGATCATAGCCAATATTGAAACTGGGTGCACCGAGCAGATGCAAGATGAACAGATCGCTGCGACGTCTGCCATCTTCAGTGAACATCAGCCAGGTAAAGGGACCAATGATCAGCGCCAGTGACAGCAACAGCTTATAGATACGAGGAAGTTTTAGATTCATGGAGCCTCTATTGTAGACGCTGCTGAGCGCAGTTGTCCGATGATACCCTTGACCTATGAATAAACTTGCCACAACCGCTGCCAACCGCCAACCTGTGGACAGCACCCATACGCCGATGATGCAGCAGTATCTGCGCATCAAAGCTGAGTATCCCGAGATGCTGCTGTTTTATCGCATGGGCGACTTCTATGAGCTGTTCTTCGAAGACGCCGAGCGCGCCGCGGCGCTGCTGGACATCACATTGACCAAGCGCGGCCAGTCTGCGGGCCAACCAATCCCGATGGCAGGCGTACCCTATCATGCCGCCGAGGGCTATTTGGGCAAACTGGTTCGACAGGGCGTATCGGTGGCCATCTGCGAGCAGATCGGTGATCCAGCCAAAGCCAAGGGTCCGGTGCAGCGAGAGGTGGTGCGCGTGATCACCCCCGGCACCCTGACCGACGAGGCTTTGCTGGATGACCGCCAGGAGAACTTGCTTTGTGCGGTTTCCGAAGCTTCGGGATGTTTCGGGATCGCCGCGCTCGAACTCGCCAGCGGGCGCTTCTCGGTGGTGCAGCTCGACGATATCGAGGCATTAACGGCGGAACTTGAACGACTGCGGCCGGCGGAATTACTGCTGGCCGACGACAGCGCACTATCAGAACGCCTGCAACATGAGCGGGGCGTCACCCACCGTCAATCCTGGCTGTTTGACGCGGACAGCGGCGAGCGTCTGTTATGCGAGCAATTCGGCACTCGCGATCTGATCGGTTTTGGCTGCGCGGATCTGCCCTTGGCAATCGGTGCGGCCGGTTGTCTATTGCAATACGTGCAGGATACGCAGCGCTCTGCTCTACCCCATCTGCGCTCTCTGAGCACCGAGCGTCGCGACGATGCGGTAATCTTGGACGCAGCCACGCGGCGCAACTTGGAATTGATCGTTCCGATGGGCGGGGGTGACGGATCGGACCGATACACCCTGGCCGGGGTCATGGACCATACCGCCACCGCCATGGGCGCACGGCTATTGCGCCGCTGGATCAACCGCCCATTACGTACCATTGCTGACGTGCAATGCCGGCACGACGCCATCGAGGCGCTGATCTTGACGCGCGCTTTCGAGCCCCTGCGCGAAGAACTGGCCGCCATCGCCGATCTCGAGCGCATTGTCTCGCGCATCGCGTTGCGCGGCGCCCGGCCGCGGGATCTGACCGCTCTGCGCGCCGGCATCGGCCGGCTGCCAGTCCTGCGCCATGGGTTGGCCGGACTCGACAGCCCACTATTGCACAGTCTGGATACAGAGCTCGGAGAACATCCGCAGATCTTGGACCTGTTGACCCGAGCTCTGATCGAAATGCCCCCCGTGCTGATCCGCGATGGCGGTGTCATTGCCCAGGGCTATGATGTCGAGTTGGACGAATTGCGCGATCTGGCCGAACATGGTGATCGCTTCCTGCTCGACTTGGAGCAGCGCGAACGCGAGCGCACCGGCATCGGCACGCTCAAGGTTAGTTATAACCGCGTACACGGCTATTACATCGAGATCGGCCGCAGTCACGCTGACCGGGTGCCGGACGACTATCAACGCCGACAGACCTTGAAGGGCGCCGAACGCTATGTCACCCCCGAGCTGAAGCGCTTCGAGGATCAGGTGTTGAGTGCCCGCGAACGTGCGCTGACCCGCGAAAAGGTCTTGTACGAACAACTGCTGGAAAAGCTCGCCGAGAATCTGGCGCCACTCCAGACCAGCGCCGCAGCGATTGCCACCCTCGATGTGCTTTGTAATCTGGCAGAGCGCGCCGAGCAATTGAATTGGACAAGGCCGGTATTGCATGGACAGCCAACCATCGAGATCGACGAAGGTCGCCATCCGGTGGTGGAGCAGGTTGGCGCCGCGCTGGGCGGCAATCCCTTCGTCGCCAACGGCGTGCATTTCGACGAGCAACGCCGAGTGTTGATCATCACGGGGCCGAACATGGGCGGGAAATCCACCTTCATGCGCCAAATCGCGCTCATCGTGCTGATGGCCTATGCCGGCAGCTTCGTGCCAGCGAGCGTTGCGCGCATCGGCCCGGTGGACCGTATCTTCTCGCGCATCGGTGCCGCGGACGACCTGGCCGGCGGTCGCTCCACCTTCATGGTAGAGATGGAAGAAACTGCGAATATATTGCACAACGCCAGCGAGCACAGCCTGGTGCTGATGGACGAAATCGGCCGCGGAACCAGCACCTTCGACGGGTTGTCGTTGGCCTGGGCCTGCTGTATCGAACTGGCCACACGCATGCGCGCCTTTACCTTGTTTGCGACCCATTATTTCGAGCTGACCACGCTGGCGGATGAGTATCCTGGCATGGCCAACCTACACCTGGATGCGGTCGAGCATGGCGAGCGCATTGTGTTTCTGCACGCGGTACGCGACGGTCCGGCCAATCAGAGTTATGGTCTCCAGGTGGCCGCATTGGCTGGTGTGCCTGCCAACGTCATCGAGCGTGCCCGCGAGCGTTTGCAGGAATTGGAAGAAGCGGCTCATAGCCAATTCGCTGCCCAGCCAGTGATGCGGCCGGCCGGCAGTTCCGAGCCCAACGAGCCCGCGCCGGAGATGGCGCAGATGAGTCTGTTCCCACCGGAACCGCCGAGTCCGGCATTGCAAGCCCTGCGCGAACTGGAGCCGGACGAACTCAGTCCGCGGCAAGCGCTGGAGACGCTCTATCGTCTCAAAACTCTGCTCTGATTGTTGGCTATTCTGGCCGTCCGCGATAACGTACAGGTTGTTTCTGAACCTTTCCCAATCCGCCGAATACCCAAGGGAGCCAACCCCATGTCCGATTTTCCCGATCGTCACGAACAGATCCGCTTGACACACGCCGAGTTCATCTGCCAAATCGCCCAGACCTGCGGCAATGCTGAACGCCGCCCAGAGTTTCAGGCCCTGCTTGCCAGCGCGGCGCAAAGCGGCTGGGGAAAACTGGTGGAAGCGCTGAAACGCATGGCCACCGGGGAGCGTGGTCCGAGCCTGTTCAGCGGGTTGGACGAGGAAGATCAAGTCATCGTCGATGCGATCCTGCGCGGCATCCAGGATCCATCCACCTTGCCCGATCCAAAGCAGCGTCAGAATCCGGCCTTGGCAGCGCCGGGACTTGCACACATGATTCATGCCGCCGCAACCGGCAACGCCCAGGCATTGGTGCTGGTGGGTAATATGGCCGAACAGATGAGCCAGGTGGGCGGAAGCATGGCACAGTTAGCCGGCATCGTCCGCCCACTTATCAATGGCGAACGCAACCCGGAGCCGCTATGCAAAGGTATGGACACCCAGGGTGAGCAGCTGGTGCTCGACATTCTTGCGGAATTGAGGAAAGTGGAAGGCCATGATTTGCACTAGTGCAGCGGTGCGGATGTCCCGCTACCGTTTCTGCTGTTTGTCGTAGTCGTCATCGCTCATCGTGGGTTATCGATGACGACAACCACAACGACTGCAAACGGTCCCGCGACTTCCGCAGCAGAGCACGAGATCAAAAAGATCCGCCAAAACGAGTCATTTATCGTTAACAACCGAGGGCTGTGTGGGTTTGACTCCGGCTCAACCAACGACTAGCCTTTGGCCTGGGTTGATCTCGGGCGTCAGGATTCCCTATCCACGGCCATTGCGCGGGCAGCCCGCTATAACAACAGTTCCTGACAAGCAAGCACTACTGAGGCTATTCCATCATGCGTTATGCCAATCCCGGGGCCGCTGAGGCCAAGGTCCGTTTTGAGGACAGTTATCAGAACTTTATCGGCGGAGATCTGGTCGCGCCGATCAAGGGCCGTTATTTCGAAAATCCATCGCCGGTGAACGGCCAGCCGTTCTGTCAGGTTGCGCGCTCCGGAGCCGAGGATATCGAGCTCGCCTTGGATGCCGCGCATGCCGCCGCGCCGGCTTGGGGCCGCACCCCGGCTGCCGAGCGTGCGTTACTATTGAATCAAATCGCCGACCGGATGGAGGCGAATCTGGACATGCTTGCGGTTGCCGAGAGCTGGGACAACGGCAAGCCCGTGCGCGAAACCCTGGCCGCCGACATCCCGCTTGCGATCGACCATTTCCGCTACTTTGCGGCCTGTATCAGAGCGCAGGAGGGCTCATTGTCCGAACTGGACGAGACCACGGTCGCCTATCATTTCCATGAGCCGCTGGGCGTCGTTGGTCAGATCATCCCATGGAACTTCCCGATCCTGATGGCGGCCTGGAAATTGGCACCAGCGCTGGCAGCCGGCAACTGCGTGGTGCTGAAGCCTGCCGAACAAACCCCGGCCGGGATCATGGTATGGCTGGATTTGGTTGCCGACCTGTTGCCACCGGGCGTACTGAATATTGTTCAGGGCCTCGGACTCGAGGCCGGCAAGCCGCTGGCGTCTAGCAGCCGGATTGCCAAGATCGCCTTTACCGGCGAGACCACGACGGGCCGGTTGATCATGCAGTACGCAAGCCAGAACCTGATTCCGGTGACCTTGGAGCTGGGCGGCAAGAGCCCGAATCTATTCTTCGCAGACGTCATGGCCGAGGACGACGACTTCCTGGACAAGGCACTCGAAGGTTTTGCGATGTTTGCATTGAACCAGGGTGAAGTCTGCACCTGCCCGAGTCGTGCGCTGGTACAGGGTTCGATTGCAGAGTCCTTCATGCAGCGAGCGGTGGAGCGGGTCAAATCCATCAAACAGGGCCATCCGCTGGATACCGACACCATGATTGGAGCACAGGCGTCGTCAGAGCAGATGGACAAAATCATGGCCTACCTGGACATCGGCCGCGCGGAAGGTGCCGAGATACTGACCGGCGGCGAACGTCCGGCATTGGAGCCCGAGTGTGCCGAAGGCTGGTATATCGCCCCGACCATTTTCCGCGGACACAATGGCATGCGCATCTTTCAGGAGGAGATCTTCGGCCCGGTGTTGGCAATGACCGAATTCGACCACGAGGCGGATGCCTTGGCAATTGCCAACGACACCCTGTACGGCCTTGGCGCCGGTGTGTGGAGCCGAGATGCGAATCGGCTGTATCGCATGGGACGCGGCATTCAGGCCGGGCGGGTCTGGACCAACTGTTATCACCTCTATCCGGCGCATGCCGCGTTTGGTGGCTACAAACAGTCCGGCGTCGGCCGCGAGAATCATCAAATGATGCTGGATCATTATCAGCAGACCAAAAATCTGTTGGTCAGCTACAGCCCGAAGGCGCTTGGGTTCTTCTGATGGGCGATCAGGTATCGCGTGTCGCCGCCACTGCGGCGGCGCTGGAACTGATCAGCGAATTGCGCGCCGAATATGGCGAGCTGATGTTCCATCAATCCGGCGGCTGCTGCGACGGTAGCTCTCCTATGTGTTATCCCTTGGGTGATTTGTTGATCGGCGACGCGGATGTGCTGCTCGGTGAAATCGACGGCTGCCCGTTCTATATGACCAAGGCGCAGTTTCAGGCCTGGCAGTTCAGCCATTTGACCCTAGATGTGGTGCCAGGTCGGGGTGGGATGTTTTCGCTGGAAGGGCCAACCGGTAAGCGATTTCTAATCCGTTCCCGACTATTCAGCGACGCTGAATGCAAAGCTCTCGGCATCCAATCGCCAATGCTGACAGGCCAAAACCAGACGTTAAGATAAGGTCAGCTCTGAGGTAAAAGGAAATTCCTTCGGCGATTGCCGGAGTGAAATCGCCTGAGTGCCTCTTCGACGGGTGCTGCCTTCAAAGACTGTATAAGGACTCACCGCAGAGGCGCAGAGTGTGCAGAGGGGCCAAGGCGCCTCGCCCGCAAGCGGACCTTGACCAGCCATGGGAGCCGGTCGGCGTAGGAGCCCGCTTAGGGCGACCCGGCAGATGGTGCCAGCGGAGCGGAGGCGAGTCCCGCCCCTCTCCCGGGAGAAAGGCTGTAGGCCACTGTCTTCTCGACAAATGAACTGAAGATACCCCAGAGGTATCGGGTGCAACCCACCCAGCGCGACTTGATTGGGATCGGGATCGGAATCGAAAAGACATGACATCGGGGCGCGAGAAACCTGATGCTTACTGGGCGCTGCCTTCAAAGAATATGAGGGAATCAAACTTCATGCTGGTTGAATAGCTGAACATTCTACGCAGGCGGCACCTTCGTCGACCTGGTCGGCGGTGACCGTGCCGAGGCCCTCGCAGGCCTTGCTCGACTTCGAGGGCGACGCGCGCGCATCAGGAACCCGTGGTTGGCCTCCAGCGTGCCGAGACCTCGCGCGGCTTGCTCGGGGTCGGCCGCTTCGACGATATCGTTGACGAGGTACCGGATTCTGACCAACTATCCGCTCATGTATCCTGGCTGTTTGCCGCCTCTGCATCGCGTAATGCCCGTGCCGTGGCCAACAGTACCTTGCGTAGTCCGGGGGGCAATTCGGAGTACGTCATCATCAATTCGCGCATGGGCTCAGGAAAGGACAGAAAAAGCGGATCGCGATCGACATGTTGCTCGTCAAGCCAGCCGCGGCGCACCTCCAGCAGCTGTTCCAAGCGCCGAGACAGCGCATCGTCGATGGGTAGAAAAGGATTCTCCAGATGCTCGCGCAGGCGCTTGCGCGAGATACGCAGAGCCTTGACAGTGGCATCAAGCCGCTCGACGCCATTGAGCGCATGGCTTAGATTCTGGTGGCGGATCGCCTGCAGGTCGCGCTCGCTTGGGCGGATCGGCCCCTGGCCGAAGGTAAGCCAGCAAGCCGAGACCTCGGTGGCCTCGGCAATCAGCAGGATATCCTCCGGCCCTGGTGTCGAGATTCCCGCCTCGTAGTTGCCGAGCCTTGACGGCTTCCAGCCTGGAATCAGCGCGAGCAGCCGAGCCTGGGTATCAAGGCCTGCCATCTTGCGGGCCAATTTGATACGGCCGGCAATGGTGGTCGTTTGCATGGCTGGTCCTCAAACGCAATGAATGCCTGTTTGTGTCGAGTTTACAAGAAACTTGAAATTCCAGTTGACAAGCTTGTTTTTCACGCTAGACTACCCCCTCATTCGAAGCCAACATCGGCTCCGAGCAAATGATTACGATTCATTTTCCATCAAGCGAGGCCCGAGTCCTGATGACCGCCTTTATATTCACGCATAACGCGCTCCGTCTGGCCTATAGGGTCCAAGGCAAATGCAGCGAGGCGAAACAGCGACGGGCCTGAACGCACACCGACACGCCTTTGCGTGTCCGTTCGGAGGGTTCCGTCCCGGACCCTCCGGACAGGTGAAATGACCCTGACCGGAGCCATCCGGTCAGGGTTTTTTCGTTTTTGGGAGCAGTCTTCGATCAACAACCGAATCCTGATCGAGCGACAGGCAAGGTCGCTCGGTCCAAGACTCCTCGATCTCCATCGAGCGGCCAGCGCCAAGGGGCTCCAAGCCCCGGTGGCGGGCGCAAGCGGTCTCCGCACTGCGGTCGACCGTCCCTGTGGTCCGTACCCGTCGCGCGATGGAACATGGAGAGCTGGACGTTGTAGCTCAATTGGTAGAGCAACTGGCCCATAACCAGTCTGTAGCGGGTTCGAATCCCGTCAATGTCTCTAGGCGATCGTTCATCGCCTGCTGGTCTTCCGGGGTCAATCTCCGGCAGACACCACCATCGGCGAGCCCCAGCCGTCGGAGCAGGATAACCACCGTCCATGAACGGGTCGGCACGGATGCCGGGGCGACAGCGCTGGCACGATCAGCGCGGTGGGGAAGCATCCGGTTCCGAGCCTTGGGAACCGTTCTCTGCTCAGGTAGGAGCCACAGTCGTCCACGGAGGGACGGAGACGAAATCCTCGGCTCGCACCCGGACTGCACCCACGGCCCATCGCGCCAGCGTGGGGCGAGCTGTCTTTCAACCAATCACCAAACTCATTGGATCAACCTTACAGACCATGCCGAAAGATTGAAGCGACGACGGCCGAGCCTCGGCCCGCGCCCGTCGTCTCGATGGCAGGAGCAGAACCATGAATATGATCGGAATCAAGCGACAGGTGGTGGCCCAGCACGAGCGTGCGCTGATGCTGCACGACGGAGTGCTGACCCAGATTCTGGGCACCGGCGTGTACCGTCGGTTCGACCCGTTCAACCGCATCCGAATCGAGATCTTCGACCTGACTCGCCCGGAGCTGAAGCACGCCCAGGCTGAGGTTTTCCGTAGGGCAGCCGCCGCGCTCTGGGAAGCAAACGTGCAGACTGTCGAGACCGGTGCGGAAGAGGCTGCACTCATCACCTTCGACGGTCGACCGAGCCTGTTGCTGGCACCGGAGGACCGGCGCTTCTTCTGGAAGGGGCCGGTCAAGGTCAGTGTCGAGCGTATCGATCTGAGCGCAGGTTTGGCCATTGCGCCTGAACTGCGCGAGCGGCTGCGTCGCAGCATCGGGCGCTGGGCCGGCATCTCCGCAGTACTGCGCCAACGCGCCAAGGCCATGGATAAGGAGCTGACTGGGGCGGATCTGGTCGAATCCGTGTACGAGAAAGAGGTTGCGGATGGGTACATTGGTCTGCTGATCGTCGACGGCCAGCTTGTACAGACATTGCAGTCGGGTATGCATGCCTTCTGGAACTTCAACCGCAATGTGCAGATCGAGTTGATCGACCTGCGTTTGCAGGAGCTGGAAGTGCAGGGCCAGGAGATTCTGACCCGCGACAAGGTGAGCCTGCGCATCAACCTGAATGCGCACTACCGCATCGCCGATCCGGTGACCCTGCGCGCCAAGCTGTCGCGGCCGAAAGACTGGCTGTACCGCGAACTGCAATTCGGATTGCGCCAAGCGGTGGGCGGGCGCACGCTCGACGAGTTGCTAGTCGAAAAGGGGGCGCTGGAACAGGAGATGCACCAGCGTATGGTCGAGCAGGCCAAGGCCCAGGGGCTGGATATCGAGACTCTCGGTATCAAGGACATCATTCTGCCGGGCGACATGAAGGAAATCATGAATCAGGTGGTGCAGGCGGAAAAGGCGGCGCAGGCCAACCTGATCCGTCGGCGCGAGGAGACCGCGGCCACGCGCTCATTGCTCAACACCGCCAAATTGATGGAGCAAAACCCGCTGTTGCTGCGCCTGAAGGAATTGGAGTCCCTGGAGCGGGTCACCGAGCGCGTCGGTAATCTAACCCTGTTCGGCGGGCTGGAATCGGTCCTGCGCGACCTGGTGCAGATCAAGGTGGACTGATGTCCCGTAACCGTTTGTCGGCGGCCACGGAAGGCCGCTCGGTCGGCCCATCATCCAGGCGTTGGCAAGATTTTTTACCGTAAAGGCCCAGGGGTATTGAACAGAATACGCCTGTAGTAAGCCTTCAGGCGTGGGAGACATGCACAATGAAATCCAAAGGTAATCCAGTCGCGCGCTCGCCCCTGCTGCGCAAGGGCGGACCACATCAGCGACCGATCTCCGGTGAGCGTGCAAGGGCCAGGGCTGAGCTGCGACGCCAGATCGACAACTGTGTCGATCAGTCCATGTCAGCTCGGACATCGTCCAGTAAGGCACGCTAGTGTTCTGCTGCGCAAGTCGCGAGACCGTTTACAGTCGTTGTCGTGGTCGTCATCGATAACCCACGATGAGCGATCACGATTACGACAATGACAAACAACAGAAACGGTAGCGGAACATCCGCACCGCTGCACTCGCTTTAGCCGGCGCCATATAACCGCCAATGGCGGAGATTCGCCCGCACATGTGCCGGTCATTCCTGTGCGTTTTCTTCTCCTTTGCAACTTTAGAGTAGATAGAGCCGAAATAGGAGTCAATCCCATGCCTATCCAACGTGTATTGACCACAGGCCGTGTCCCAGTCAAGATCTACACCGACGACGTCTCCGAGAACGCTCTGCAGCAGCTGGCCAACGTCTCTCAGCTGCCATTCATTCACCACCATGTTGCGGCGATGCCCGATGTCCACTGGGGCATGGGTGCCACCATCGGCTCGGTGATCCCGACTGTCGGCGCCATTGTGCCGGCGGCGGTCGGTGTCGACATCGGCTGCGGCATGAGCGCAATCCGATTGTCGCTGACGGCGGAGAAACTGCCGGACTCGCTGGTCAAGGTCCGCGCCGCGATCGAAAAGGTCGTGCCCGTTGGCATGGCTGGTCACGCCGAGGATGCCTGGTGCAACGATGGTCTGGCTCGTGTCGCCCCGGGGCTTCAGCCCATCCTCGACAAGCATCCGAAGATCAATGCCCGCTGGCAAAGCCAGCTCGGCAGCCTGGGCGGCGGCAACCACTTCATCGAACTTTGTCTGGACGAGGTCGATCGGGTCTGGGTCATGCTGCACTCGGGCTCGCGCGGCATCGGCAACCGCATCGGCCAGTACTTTATCGCCAAGGCCCAGCGCGAGATGGAGCGTTGGCACATCCAATTGCCGGATAAGAACCTGGCCTACCTGCCGGAGGAGAGCGAATTGTTCGAGGATTACATGCAGGCGGTCGGCTGGGCGCAGGAGTATGCGCTGGAGAACCGCCGCCAAATGCTGCGGCTGATCCTGGACGCCCTGCGCCGCGAATTACCAAGCCATGAAGTTACCGATGAGGCGATCGAGTGCCACCACAACTATGTCGCCCGCGAGTACCACTATGGCAAAAACCTGTACCTGACTCGCAAGGGCGCGATCCGTGCCCGCGATGGCGACCTGGGCATCATCCCCGGCAGCATGGGAGCCCGCTCTTACATCGTTCGCGGCAAGGGCGTTGCCAGCGCGTTCTGCTCCTGCTCCCACGGCGCGGGTCGACGCATGAGTCGCGGCGAGGCCACTAGGCGCTTCACCCGCAAAGACCTGGAGCAGCAGACCGAGGGCGTGGAGTGCCGCAAGGACAAGGGCGTGATCGACGAGATCCCGGGTGCCTACAAGGACATTGACACCGTCATGGCGCACCAGAGCGACCTGGTGGATGTGGTGCACAGGCTCAAGCAGGTACTGACGGTCAAGGGATGAGCCTTGGTGGCTTTGACAGGGGTTGCCGGATTCGCTGAGCAAGCAAGCGGACCATCGCGGTTGCTGGAATCGCTTGGCGGATCGGCCGCGGCGCCTTGATCGAAAAACTACCGAAATTGCCCCAACTGTTCGATACCCTCGGGGCAAATCTGAGGCAGTAGCACCTCGGCAGGGGATAGGCCGTCCTCCAACATCGCCATTTCGTCCGCTGTCGCACTCCGGATCACCGATCCATCCTCGGTTGGTGTCACAATCAATAGGTCATTGCCGTCGATCGGGTTGTTCAGCAGTGCCTCGCTGTGCGTGACAATCAGTGTCTGGCGCCGGTACTTGGCTTGGCGTTTGATGCGGTCGATCATGAGCGGAGTTCGCCGTACGATGGCATCGTTCAACGACAGTTCCGGCTCCTCCAGCAACAACATGGATTCGCCATTCAACAGAGACCACAGCAATGCGATGAGACGCAAGGTTCCATCCGAGAATTGATCTTCCTGATGCCAAGCCCCTTGCGGTCGCCAATGCATGCAGCAAGCCTCCAGATGCGGTTCTCCTGTCACCTTGTCGCGCGCGAAACGCAGATCCTTGAACTGCGGGATCGCTTGGATCAATACTTTATGAATCTTGCGCAGCCGCGCGTCACGGGTCTGCGCGGGCGTGCGCGCAAGCTCGCCCACAAAATCTTGACCGAAAGGGTCTTCCTCCAGGCGATTAGTGCCGAATCGATCGGCAAACTTCAAGAACTGAGGGACAAGATGCAAATAGGTTGTGGTGCGCAAAAACTTGGCCAGCTCGCGGAACTCGAGGTTGGAGTTGACCTGCTCCAGATGGCTTTGCGTGAGACGCTCCTTATCCTGCTCGTCGTCCTGGTCGGGTCGCTGCAACAGCGTTGATCCATTGCGCTCAACGTATTCCTGACAAACGATTGGTCTTTGGCGTCCGGTGCCCTCGCTCTTGAAGCCTAGTACATAGCGCCATTCTGTGCGATTTTCGCCGACGCCATCCGACAGCTGCACTTCAATTCGGACCTCATTGTCCTGCCCTGCCTGAAGGCAGCGGAGCTTCTTGATGCCACCACGCTCGCTCACAGCTTTCTGCAAGCCCCCACCGCTATTGTCAGCCAGGGTACGCAGGAAACGAAGCACATCGAGAAAGTTCGATTTACCCGAGGCATTGGAGCCGATCAGATAGGTCGTTTCGGACAGTGGCGCATCCACATTACGGAAGTTAAGCCAATTCTTGAGTCGGATGTGATCTATGTACATAGCCTTGGTTGTCGAATAGCCCTAAAGTCTGGTCAAAATTGCAAGCGAAAAAAGCGCGCTCCTCCTGCCGATCCTCAATCAGGTTCGGGAGATCTTCGATGGCATCCGACATGCGATCGTCGACATCCGACATGCGATCGTCAAACATCAACGGATGAATCGCGCAACTGTCTCGAATGGTTCCAAGCACTGCAGCCACTCCACGGCTTGTTTTCAGCGGCTTTCTTTTCAAACTGTTTGTCGCGGCCGGACACCTGGCGATGCACCCAAGTGATCGGCTTGGCAACGAACGCCTCGGTTTCCTCCAAGCCGTATCCGCAAATTTCTCGTAGCCGAGTCCCGGGCGAATCGGGTAGCGCAACTATACCCCAAGCTGGCGGAGAATGAGCGCTGAAACAGGCCAATATACTGAAAGAACGGTTTGAAAATGGGCGATTCAGCTTGTCCCTTGCCTTTGTTACGGCGGGCTAGGCAGTACTTGGGGCGTTTCGAGTCACGCAAGGCAGGAATTTCGGTACCTGACTCCCAGGCGCAGAGACTTTGCTGCAGGTATTCAGAATTCGACCTGAGCCCGCGCAGAGCAGAACGCGATAGCGTGTTACGCATCTTCGGTGTGGATGCTGATGCGGCCGATTCTGTCAGGCGTGTATTGGCAGTTGTCGTTCTGGGTTGAATGGCGCAATGGCGGATCGCCCTGATGGGCATCCGCCCTAAGGTGCCAGTGCACACGCGCGCAGAGCCATGGCTTCATCTCCTTGGCTGCTTCGGCTTTCGAATGATGAAGCCCCACCAAGTCTTCTTATGTCATTCCGAGCATCGCATACGTCCTGCGATCACGGTTGTAGCCAACCCTGACCGACTCGCTGTCCTTGTATTCACCTTCAAATTAGACGCTGGTGATGTCATAGGGCACGAGATGGTTGCCTTTGAGATGCCAGTGGATCGGATGCGAGCGCTGCGCCTTTTCCAGTAGAAAGGCTGTAGGCCACTGTCTTCTCGACAAATTAACTGAGAATATCTCGGGGTGCAGCCCGCCCAGCGCTACTTGATCGGGATTGGGACCGAGATTGGAATCGGAAAGACATGACATCGGGCCATGAGAAACCTGATGTTGACTGGGCGGATGTTGACTGGGCGGATGTTGGCTGGGCAGGAAATTACTAGGGGTTGCCTTCAAAGAAGATAAATCAAACTTCACGCTGGTCGAATAGCTGAACATTCTACGCAGGCAGCATCCGGTTACATCCTTGCCGAAGTTGGACAGCAGGCGATTGTGCCATGCACTGAAGGATATCGATCTCTATCTCATCATCCATTTGAAGGCAGATAGATTAAAAATTGATTCGAACTTAGCCGTATTGCTACTTTTCAAGGGGTTTCGAAGAGCCGCGTACGAGAGCCCTTAAAAGACTGCGCAGGCTGAGATCGACTGGCCCTAGCCCGAGAAGGTGTGCAAGGAGAGTTCCTTTCGTCCTGCCGTCATATCGTCCGACTGGATGTCCATCTACCAGCAGGTCGATTCTCGCTTTTGCCGTGCTGAGCGCTGGCTGGCTGGTGCGTATCCAGTGGCGCCGTTTTGCACGCGGCGGGAGGTTAGAGAGGAGCGAAATGCTTAATATCGAACGGTCGACATCTACTTCGATGCGCTCCCCTGCACCGCGGATGACGATGTGTCCGCCTGTCGGTTGTGAAAGCGAGACAGTCCCGTCAAATAGAAGTCCACGACGCCTTGACTCGGTTGTTACCTGGTGTATCACCGGCATCTTGCTCGCCTATGCTGTACCAGTGTCCCGAGTGCGGATTTTCAAGATGCCATTCAGGGTCCATTTAGCCATCTTAGGGTTGTCCTCGACTTTGGATGGCACATAGATGTCAAGCTGCTCAAATTCATAGGTGATTTCAGCGCCTCGACCTGTCAGTTTGTCGTACAGTGAGATGGCTAACTCGGGCCATGTTGTGATTTCTTCACTCATGGTGGATTACTCCAGTGACTATGGTTGATCTACTAAAATAGCGCGTGTCAGCCCATATCGGACTTTACTGCGAATGCTCGCTTTAGGCGATCACCGGGAAGAAATATACTGACTGGCCCCGGATTCTTGTTTGCCTCTACGAAGCGGCAATCTATTCGTAGTCGCTCTATGGGCGGGTTGCCGCGACGTCGAGGCCAGACGAGAAGATAAGCTAGGCGGTATATTTCATGGCAGGAATCGCCTTAGGCCTCTCCATAGCAATGGTTTTCTCGTGCGGATATATAGTTATGGGTCGATTGTCAATCGCCTTCGTTGCAAGCAGCAAGCGGGCAAGCTGAATTCAACGAAGGCTGGTAGATGCTACCTGACCGGTCACTCAGCTACTTAGGCATCAAGACTGTATCAATCACGTGTATGACTCCATTACTGGCTTCGATATCGGTTTGTATGACTGTAGCGCCATCGACCTTTACGCCCTCACTGGTATCAATCGTAATCATGCCACCCTGTACCGTCGTGGCTTCATCAAGACCGCCAACATCTGCCGCCATCACCTTACCTGGTACTACGTGATAGGTGAGTACAGCGACCAAGGCTTCCTTGTCCGCAAGTAGGGCCTCTAACTTTTCCTGTGGTATTTTCGCGAAAGCCTCGTCGGTCGGCGCGAATACAGTAAACGGACCTTCCCCCTTCAGTGTTTCGACCAAACCTGCTGCTTTCACAGCTGTTACCAAAGTTTCGAAGTCGCCGGCGCCCACTGCGACATCAACGATGTCACCAGAATCGGCGTCCGTGGCCTCAGCCGTTCCAATCTTTACTACCCTTGGTGATTGAGTACCCCAATACATAGCTGGGCTCATGCCGCTAGCATGCATCATGAGGGGGTAATAGACCATCGGACCATGGCCGCCAAAACCTGTCGCCGGACGAAATCCGTAAGCTGGGTTGACCTGGGCTTTGCTCATGCGGCTGCATCCATCTCCGGCGAACGCAGACTCGATGGCGCTGACATTAAGACCGACGGCTAATAGAGCAGCCGTAGCTAGGGTGGATTTCGATATTGACATAGCTGAACTCTCTTCCTAATGGTGGATGGGATCGTTACATTGGTTGCGTACAGTGAACAAGTGCTGTTCAAAAAGAAAAAATCAATGGACAAATCATGTTCACCCCAGCCCGGCTACCACTCGATTTTTAGGGGAGAGCAAGGTTCGTTTAGGAAGAGTGAACGCCGGCCGCGTCCCCTAGTAGGGACTCGACCTCAGGATAATGTGATTGCTATCGGATGTGCCATTTGAGTGGATTGTGTCGCCTACCTTACCTGGCTCTACCTGATCAACGCGATGTCGAGGGCGCGCTCGGTTGCAACGCGGCAAGAGCAGGCTCGAGCAGAGGTCATTACAGTTCCAATCTCTGAGAACCGGGTCGTGGCGAATGAATTGATCTCTGATTTCACGAAATGTGTCGGAGAGATTAGGGAAATATTCAAGACCCAAATCAAACACGGACGGTATACTACCCAACAGCCGCCGAGCACCATCGCTGAGCCCACCGCGATGACCATGCCGAGCACCGAGCCGAAAACCGAGCATTACAGATCCCGCTGCTGGAACTGCCGCCGTCGCCCGAGCCACCACCGGCGAGCAAGCCGTCGGCGCGCGCAGCCGCGGTTGGCAAGGCGATGAGCGGCAGTCGCAGCTACCAGCGTGGCGCATTCGACCCACATCATGAGAAGCAGCTGCCGCTGCGCATCGAGGACTTTGTCGATCAGGACAACCCGGTGCGCGCCATTGCCGCCTATGTCGAAAGCTGCGATCTGGCCGGGCTGGATTGACTCACTCAGCGGCGGTACGGGTCGCGGACAGCCGGCGTACGATCCGCCCGACCTGCTGAAGCTGTATCCATACGGTGACATGAATCGCATCCGCTCCGGCCATCGGCTGGAGCAGGAATGCCAGCACAACATCGAGCCGATCTGGCTGCTCGGCGGTCTGCGTCCGGGTTACCATGGCATCGTCAACTTCCGCCGCGACAACGTCAAGGCGCTGAAAGCGGTGAACTTTGAGTTTGTGAAGCTGTGTCGCGAGCTCGATCTGATCGGGGGTGAGTATGTCGGCATTGACGGCAGCTTCTGCAACGCCAGTGCCAGTGCCAGTGCCGACAGCGTCAAGACCCTCACCGGTCTGGAGCGCGACCTCGCTAGGCTCGATCCCGAGATGCGCCTTCGGAAATCTGACCCTTCCCGCACCCCCTCGCCGCACGGCGTGCCCAGCGCCCGCTGAAGCGCGCTGTGGCGATGCCTGCGGGCAAGTTCGTAGACGTCCTGCATGCCCGTGCTGTAACACTGCCCACGCCGGTGCAGGGTACCGAGCAGTTCCTTCTTTTTCGTATCGATGCTCAACACTATGCTTAACCCTGGCGCGCCACGCTGGCGCGCCAGTCGTCGCAGTGCCGCAATGTGACGGAACTGTTTGTCGCGCTGCTGCGGGTCAAACGCGCCGGTGGTCGATTCTTTGCGAAGGGCACGGCGGCGGAAGCCGGCCTGAGTCCTGCCAAGCGGCTGCGGTGTTGCGACAGATCTTCACGCCCTGCCATTCAGTTCCTGCGCCAGTTGCATGGGCTTCAGGTCGGTCCAGCGTACACCAGTATCCGTCGGACTACCCGCGCTATGGGCTTCTAGCACCTCATGCAGTGTCTCGGCGGCCTTGATCATAACTCTGCCCAAAACCCAGCACAGCGCTGCGAGATTGCTATGAAAGAAGGTGGCAGAACCCTCGAAATTTCGTACCCTTGGAAGTGCAAGCTCACCGAGGGTCGCGAGAGATGTTCGAAGGTTCTGCCATTTCTGACTTTAGCCCAATCCCGGCCGCCGCGCCAGATGCGCCGCGATGACGCCCGCGACGCGTCTGGAGCGCGCGCAGACGCTCACGGCGGCGGCTAGCTGTCGCGCCGCCGGTCAGAGCGAACGCCAAGCGGCAGCAGCGATCGGCTGCCCGCGCAGCACCTTGCGCGCCTGGTCGGGGTCGAAGCGGTGTGGCGAGGATGCCTTGGTGCCGTTGGCGGAGTTCATCGCCACGGAAGCGGGTGTGCGCTGGTTGCATCGGTTAGTCTTGGCGATCCAGTTCGTGATCACGCTGCGTGCCGGTGGCGGCGTGCGCTTGGTCAGTGAGGTCTTGGAGCTGAGCGGCTTATCGGCGTTCGTGGGCGCCTCCTACGGCAGTCAGCAGGCGTTGAACGCGGCGCTGGAGCAGGCCGTGGTCGAGGTTGCCACCGAGCAGCGCCGGGCGCTGGCCGTCGGCATGAGGCCACAGCCGATCACGGTCTGCGAATGATGAGACCTTCCACGCGGCGATCTGCCTGGTGGCGCTCGAGCCGGTGTCGAACTGCATCCTGCTGGAGCAGTCTGCCGAGGATCGCACCGCCGCGACCTGGACACAGGCGCTGGCGGCGGCCTGCGCGGGGTTGCCGGTCACCTTGGTGCCGGGCACCTCGGATGAGGCCAGCGCGCTGCGCCGGCACATCGAACGGGATCATCAGGCTCATCACTCCCCGGACCTCTTCCATCTGCAGCACGAGGTGGCAAGGCGACCGGTCTATCACTGGCACGGGCCGTGCGCGAGGCGGATGCCGTGGTGGCTTGCCGCTGAGGTGCAGCGGCAGAGGGAGCGCGAGACCGAACAGGCCTACCGTCGGCAACGCCATGGCCCGGGGCGACCCCCGCCGTTGCCCAGCGCATCCAGGAAGCCCTGCAGCTGCAGCGCTGGGCGCGCGCGTTGTGCGAGCGCGATCAAGCGCAGGCGCGCCAGGAGGAGGGCGAGACGTTAATGCGCGCCCTCGGCGAGGCGTATCACCCGTTCGATCTTGAGCGCGGCGAGGCGCAACCGCCGGAGCGGTTGGGGGAACGGCTGAGCGCGATCTGGCGCCGACTGGAGGCCGTCGCCGACGCCGCCAACCTGCCGGCACGCGCACCGGCGCACCTGCAAGTTTGACCGGGATAGACCAGATTATGATCGAGGCCGTAAAATGGTCACTGACAAAAACGCCATGCCAGTCGGTTGACGACAGAGAATCCGCACGGCCAAGGTTATCCGCCGTGAAACATGCCCGAGCGACAGACCTGATGACAGAGAATCGACGTCAATGGCACCGATTATTCGGCATCGGCCTCACCGACCTGTTTGCCGACAGCGGTTGGCGGGTCGAGCTGGAAAAGGAGCTGGCGTTGACCAGTCAATTGCTCGATGTGGTCATTATCGAACGACAGCAGACCGCAATCCCAACCCGCTCGATCCAATTGCCGGACGGCCTGCAGGGACTGCGCGCGCACAATCTGCTGACCTACAAGTCCCGGCACGAGGCGCTCGACGCCTGGGCGTTGGACGAGCTGATCGGCCATTACGTTAACTACCGCAAGCTCAACGCCACCCCCGCAGTGGCAACAGAAGGCGACGCGGCCGATGCTTCCGGCTCGCGGTTACCGCCCGAGACCGATTTTCAGCTCTACGCTGTCGCCACACGTCATCCCAAAGGGCTATGCCGCCGGGCAGACTGCTGCCCGACCGGGCTCGATGGCGTCTTCGACCTGCGCTGGGGCCTGCACGATATCCGTCTGATCGTTCTCGGCAACATCGCCAAACACCGGCGCAACGCACCTTGGGAACTGTTCAGCGCCGACATCGAGCGTGTCCGACACGGCGCCCGGCACTATCAGGGGTACCGACCCGAGGCCGAACGACTGCTTTATGAGCTTTACCTTCGCTACAAGCTGGAGATTCCCGACATGCCCTACACCATGGCCGATTTCATGCGCGAGAGCCTCGAGCACATCATGGACGATATGACCGATGACCAACGACAAGCCTTCCTGGAGCGCATGTCGCCAGAGGAGCGCCTGCGCGGATTGCCGCCAGAGGAGCGCCTGCGCGGATTGCCGCCCGAGGAGCGGCTGCGCGGATTGCCGCCAGAGGAGCGACTGCGCGGATTGCCGCCCGAGGAGCGGCTGCGCGGATTGCTGCCAGAGGAACGGCTGCGCGGACTGAGCGCTGAAGAACTTCGACGACTTAAAGATCTGTTGAGACAGCAAGAAGGATAGCTGAAACGATCTCCCCATCCAAGGTTCAAGGGCGACAAACCGTTTCACTTGCACCGGCTTTGACATTTACTCATCGCAGAAACGCAGAGGGCGCAAAAGGGCTAAGTCTAATGCACCATCTTCTCTGCGGTGAATCAAACTTAGTCCTGTGTGAAGAGATTGATATTCTACGAAGGTAGCTCCCTCAGGAGCTGTTTAGGAACCTATTCAATAGTAGAAAGTCAGTCAGCCGCTAATCTGAAATTCCTGGATTGATCAGGCGTAATTTCCATATCTATCAGACGGATAAGAAGTTCAGCCGCACAAGCCGAAGCATGCGGGGCTGACCGCCAGCAATGACGGATAAGAAGTTTAACCGCACAAGCCGAAGCATGCGGGGCTGACCGCCAGCAATGCAACTCATCAACACGCGTGGTTGAAGAGCGTCACGAGGTGGGCAAGGCGGCCGGTCTGTCACTGGCACGGGCCGTGCGCGAGGCGGATGCCGTGGTGGCTTGCCGCTGAGGTGCAGCGGCAGAGGGAGCGCCAGGCCGAACAGGCCTAGCGCCGGCAACGCCACGGCCCGGGGCGACCCCCGCCGTTGCCCAGCGCATCCAGGAAGCCCTGCAGCTGCAACGCTGGGCGCGCGCGTTGTGCGAGCGCGATCAAGCGCAGGCGCGCCAGGAGGAGGGCGAGACGTTAATGCGCGCCCTCGGCGAGGCGTATCACCCGTTCGATCTTGAGCGCGGCGAGGCGCAACCGCCGGAGCGGTTGGGGGAACGGCTGAGCGCGATCTGGCGCCGACTGGAGGCCGTCGCCGACGCCGCCAACCTGCCGGCACGCGCACCGGCGCACCTGCAAGTTTAACCGGGATAGACCAGATTATGATCAAGGCCGTAAAATGGTCACTGACAAAAACGCCATGCCAGTCGGTTGACGACAGAGAATCCGCACGGCCAAGGTTATCCGCCGTGAAACATGCCCGAGCGACAGACCTGATGACAGAGAATCGACGTCAATGGCACCGATTATTCGGCATCGGCCTCACCGACCTGTTTGCCGACAGCGGTTGGCGGGTCGAGCTGGAAAAGGAGCTGGCGTTGACCAGTCAATTGCTCGATGTGGTCATTATCGAACGACAGCAGACCGCAATCCCAACCCGCTCGATCCAATTGCCGGACGGCCTGCAGGGACTGCGCGCGCACAATCTGCTGACCTACAAGTCCCGGCACGAGGCGCTCGACGCCTGGGCGTTGGACGAGCTGATCGGCCATTACGTTAACTACCGCAAGCTCAACGCCACCCCCGCAGTGGCAACAGAAGG
This sequence comes from Thiohalocapsa sp. PB-PSB1, assembly GCA_016745215.1. Taxonomy (GTDB): domain Bacteria; phylum Pseudomonadota; class Gammaproteobacteria; order Chromatiales; family Chromatiaceae; genus Thiohalocapsa. The sequence goes on along the minus strand of CP050890.1, from coordinate 5,390,694 downwards.
CGACGCGGCCGATGCTTCCGGCTCGCGGTTACCGCCCGAGACCGATTTTCAGCTCTACGCTGTCGCCACACGTCATCCCAAAGGGCTATGCCGCCGGGCAGACTGCCGCCCGACCGGGCTCGATGGCGTCTTCGACCTGCGCTGGGGCCTGCACGATATCCGCCTGATCGTTCTCGGCAACATCGCCAAACACCGGCGCAACGCACCTTGGGAACTGTTCAGCGCCGACATCGAGCGTGTCCGACACGGCGCCCGGCACTATCAGGGGTACCGACCCGAGGCCGAACGACTGCTTTATGAGCTTTACCTTCGCTACAAGCTGGAGATTCCCGACATGCCCTACACCATGGCCGATTTCATGCGTGAGAGCCTCGAGCACATCATGGACGATATGACCGATGACCAACGACAAGCCTTCCTGGAGCGCATGTCGCCCGAGGAGCGCCTGCGCGGATTGCCGCCAGAGGAGCGCCTGCGCGGATTGCCGCCCGAGGAGCGACTGCGCGGATTGCCGCCAGAGGAGCGACTGCGCGGATTGCCGCCCGAGGAGCGGCTGCGCGGATTGCTGCCAGAGGAACGGCTGCGCGGACTGAGCGCTGAAGAACTTCGACGACTTAAAGATCTGTTGAGACAGCAAGAAGGATAGCCGAAACGATCTCCCCATCCAAGGTTCAAGGGCGACAAACCGTTTCACTTGCACCGGCTTTGACATTTACTCATCGCAGAAACGCAGAGGGCGCAAAAGGGCTAAGTCTAATGCGCCATCTTCTCTGCGGTGAATCAAACTTAGTCCTGTGTGAAGAGCTTGATATTCTACGAAGGTAGCTCCCTCAGGAGCTGTTTAGGAACCTATTCAATAGTAGAAAGTCAGTCAGCCGCTAATCTGAAATTCCTGGATTGATCAGGCGTAATTTCCATATCTATCAGACGGATAAGAAGTTCAGCCGCACGAGCCGAAGCATGCGGGGCTGACCGCCAGCAATGACGGATAAGAAGTTTAACCGCACAAGCCGAAGCATGCGGGGCTGACCGCCAGCAATGCAACCCATCAACACGCGTGGTTGAAGAGCGTCACGAGGTGGGCAAGGCGACCGGTCTGTCACTGGCACGGGCCGTGCGCGAGGCGGATGCCGTGGTGGCTTGCCGCTGAGGTGCAGCGGCAGAGGGAGCGCCAGGCCGAACAGGCCTAGCGCCGGCAACGCCACGGCCCGGGGCGACCCCCGCCGTTGCCCAGCGCATCCAGGAAGCCCTGCAGCTGCAGCGCTGGGCGCGCGCGTTGTGCGAGCGCGATCAAGCGCAGGCGCGCCAGGAGGAGGGCGAGACGTTAATGCGCGTCCTCGGCGAGGCGTATCACCCGTTCGATCTTGAGCGCGGCGAGGCGCAACCGCCGGAGCGGTTGGGGGAACGGCTGAGCGCGATCTGGCGCCGACTGGAGGCCGTCGCCGACGCCGCCAACCTGCCGGCACGCGCACCGGCGCACCTGCAAGTTTGACCGGGATAGACCAGGTTATGATCGAGGCCGTAAAATGGTCACTGACAAAAACGCCATGCCAGTCGGTTGACGACAGAGAATCCGCACGGCCAAGGTTATCCGCCGTGAAACATGCCCGAGCGACAGACCTGATGACAGAGAATCGACGTCAATGGCACCGATTATTCGGCATCGGCCTCACCGACCTGTTTGCCGACAGCGGTTGGCGGGTCGAGCTGGAAAAGGAGCTGGCGTTGACCAGTCAATTGCTCGATGTGGTCATTATCGAACGACAGCAGACCGCAATCCCAACCCGCTCGATCCAATTGCCGGACGGCCTGCAGGGACTGCGCGCGCACAATCTGCTGACCTACAAGTCCCGGCACGAGGCGCTCGACGCCTGGGCGTTGGACGAGCTGATCGGCCATTACGTTAACTACCGCAAGCTCAACGCCACCCCCGCAGTGGCAACAGAAGGCGACGCGGCCGATGCTTCCGGCTCGCGGTTACCGCCCGAGACCGATTTTCAGCTCTACGCTGTCGCCACACGTCATCCCAAAGGGCTATGCCGCCGGGCAGACTGCTGCCCGACCGGGCTCGATGGCGTCTTCGACCTGCGCTGGGGCCTGCACGATATCCGCCTGATCGTTCTCGGCAACATCGCCAAACACCGGCGCAACGCACCTTGGGAACTGTTCAGCGCCGACATCGAGCGTGTCCGACACGGCGCCCGGCACTATCAGGGGTACCGACCCGAGGCCGAACGACTGCTTTATGAGCTTTACCTTCGCTACAAGCTGGAGATTCCCGACATGCCCTACACCATGGCCGATTTCATGCGCGAGAGCCTCGAGCACATCATGGACGATATGACCGATGACCAACGACAAGCCTTCCTGGAGCGCATGTCGCCAGAGGAGCGCCTGCGCGGATTGCCGCCAGAGGAGCGCCTGCGCGGATTGCCGCCCGAGGAGCGGCTGCGCGGATTGCTGCCAGAGGAACGGCTGCGCGGACTGAGCGCTGAAGAACTTCGACGACTTAAAGATCTGTTGAGACAGCAAGAAGGATAGCTGAAACGATCTCCCCATCCAAGGTTCAAGGGCGACAAACCGTTTCACTTGCACCGGCTTTGACATTTACTCATCGCAGAAACGCAGAGGGCGCAAAAGGGCTAAGTCTAATGCACCATCTTCTCTGCGGTGAATCAAACTTAGTCCTGTGTGAAGAGCTTGATATTCTACGAAGGTAGCTCCCTCAGGAGCTGTTTAGGAACCTATTCAATAGTAGAAAGTCAGTCAGCCGCTAATCTGAAATTCCTGGATTGATCAGGCGTAATTTCGTTATCTATCAGACGGATAAGAAGTTTAACCGCACAAGCCGAAGCATGCGGGGCTGACCGCCAGCAATGCAACCCATCAACACGCGTGGTTGAAGAGCGTCACGAGGTGGGCAAGGCGACCGGTCTGTCACTGGCACGGGCCGTGCGCGAGGCGGATGCCGTGGTGGCTGCCGCCGAGGTGCAGCGGCAGAGGGAGCGCGAGGCCGAACAGGCCTAGCGCCGGCAACGCCATCCCGGGGCGACCCCCCGCCTTTGCCCAGCGCATCCAGGAAGCCCTGCAGCGCTGGGCGCGCGCGTTGTGCGAGCGCGATCAAGCGCAGGCGCGCCAGGAGGAGGGCGAGACGTTAATGCGCGCCCTCGGTGAGGCGTATTACCTGTTCGACTTGAGCGCGGCGAGGCGCAACCGCCGGAGCGGTTGGGGGAACGGCTGAGCGCGATCTGGCACCGACTGGAGGCTGTCGCCGACGCCGCCAACCTGCCGGCACGCGCACCGGCACACCTGCAAAAGGCCCAACGCTTGACCACCGCGATGCTGACCACGATCGCCTTCTTCTTTTCCACCGTACAACAGCGTGTCGAGGCCCTCAACTTGGCACCCGACCTGGAGGCCGCCGTGCTCCAGCAACTCATCCCGGCGATCTATCTCGAGCGCATGGCTGCGCGTCATACCAGCGCCGAAAGACAGGCGTGCCTGTCCGCGCTGAGTACGCAGATGCTCGCCCCGTTACGCGCACCTGATCATCTACTCCAGGCCCTGGCAGCGGACAAGCGTGCCGAGATCGAGCAGGTGGCAAGCAACTGTGCCGATCTGTTCAGCGCTCCAGCTCCGCCGTGCAAGGCGGTAACGGCCAGCGCTCAGTGTTCCACCACGGGTGCCATCGCCTCAGTGCCCGCAAGCTCGCCGCCCTGACCGCCGTACACAACTTCTACATCCGCCGTCCAGATCACACCACTGCCGAGCGCTGCTATGGTCGTGCGCCACCGCCGCTGTTCGAGCAGTTGCTTGAGCCTGTGCCATTACCACCGCGACCGCGCCGACGACGAGCGCGCGCGAAGAAGGCCCCCCCTACCTAACGCAATCGACCGCTTGACCGGGATAGACCAGGTTATGATCGAGGCCGTAAAATGGTCACTGACAAAAACGCTATGCCAGTCGGTTGACGACAGAGAATCCGCACGGCCAAGGTTATCCGCCGTGAAACATGCCCGAGCGACAGACCTGATGACAGAGAACCGACGTCAATGGCACCGATTATTCGGCATCGGCCTCACCGACCTGTTTGCCGACAGCGGTTGGCGGGTCGAGCTGGAAAAGGAGCTGGCGTTGACCAGTCAATTGCTCGATGTGGTCATTATCGAACGACAGCAGACCGCAATCCCAACCCGCTCGATCCAATTGCCGGACGGCCTGCAGGGACTGCGCGCGCACAATCTGCTGACCTACAAGTCCCGGCACGAGGCGCTCGACGCCTGGGCGTTGGACGAGCTGATCGGCCATTACGTTAACTACCGCAAGCTCAACGCCACCCCCGCAGTGGCAACAGAAGGCGACGCGGCCGATGCTTCCGGCTCGCGGTTACCGCCCGAGACCGATTTTCAGCTCTACGCTGTCGCCACACGTCATCCCAAAGGGCTATGCCGCCGGGCAGACTGCCGCCCGACCGGACTCGATGGCGTCTTCGACCTGCGCTGGGGCCTGCACGATATCCGCCTGATCGTTCTCGGCAACATCGCCAAACACCGGCGCAACGCACCTTGGGAACTGTTCAGCGCCGACATCGAGCGTGTCCGACACGGCGCCCGGCACTATCAGGGGTACCGACCCGAGGCCGAACGACTGCTTTATGAGCTTTACCTTCGCTACAAGCTGGAGATTCCCGACATGCCCTACACCATGGCCGATTTCATGCGTGAGAGCCTCGAGCACATCATGGACGATATGACCGATGACCAACGACAAGCCTTCCTGGAGCGCATGTCGCCCGAGGAGCGCCTGCGCGGATTGCCGCCAGAGGAGCGACTGCGCGGATTGCCGCCAGAGGAGCGGCTGCGCGGACTGCCGCCAGAGGAGCGGCTGCGCGGACTGCTGCCAGAGGAACGGCTGCGCGGACTGAGCGCTGAAGAACTTCGACGACTCAAAGATCTGTTGAGACAGCAAGAAGGATAGCTATAGTCACGCAACATGATAACCAGATATGCCCTTTTGTTTTTGATGCGTGAGTGCTGGCCTTAAACGAAAGGGACAGTTTTGATATCACGTGAGAGGACTATAAAACGATCTCCCCATCCAAGGTTCAAGGGCGACAAACCGCTTCACTTGCACCGGCTTAGACATTACTCATCGCAGAGACGCAAAGCGCGCTAGGGGCTAGGTCTAATGCACCATCCTCTCTGCGGTGAATCAAACTTAATCCTGTGTGAGTAGATTGACATTCTACGAAGGTAGCTCCCTTAGGAACTGTTTAGGAACCTATTCAATAGTAGAAAGTCAGTCAGCCGCTAATCTGTAATTCTTGGATTGATCAGGCGTAATTTCCTTATCTATCATACGGATAAGAAGTTCAACCGCGCGAAAAGAAGCACGCGGGGCTGACCGCCAGCAATGCAACCCGTCAACTCAACACGCGTGGTTGAAGAGCGTCACGAGGTGGGCAAGGCGACTGGTCTGTCACTGGCACGGGCCGTGCGCGAGCCGGATGCCGTGGTGGCTGCCGCCGAGGTGCAGCGGCATAGGGAGCGCGAAGCCGAACAGGCCTACCGCCGGCAACGCGATGGCCTGGGGCGACCCCCCGCCTTTGCCCAGCGCATCCGGGAAGTCCTGCAGCGCTGGGCGCGCGCGTCGTGCGAGCGCGATCTGGCGCCGACTGGAGGCCGTCGCCGACGCCGCCAACCTGCCGGCACGCGCACCGGCGCACCTGCAAGTTTGACCGGGATAGACCAGATTATGATCAAGGCCGTAAAATGGTCACTGACAAAAACGCCATGCCAGTCGGTTGACGACAGAGAATCCGCCCGGCCAAGGTTATCCGCCGTGAAACATGCCCGAGCGACAGACCTGATGACAGAGAACCGACGTCAATGGCACCGATTATTCGGCATCGGCCTCACCGACCTGTTTGCCGACAGCGGTTGGCGGGTCGAGCTGGAAAAGGAGCTGGCGTTGACCAGTCAATTGCTCGATGTGGTCATTATCGAACGACAGCAGACCGCAATCCCAACCCGCTCGATCCAATTGCCGGACGGCCTGCAGGGACTGCGCGCGCACAATCTGCTGACCTACAAGTCCCGGCACGAGGCGCTCGACGCCTGGGCGTTGGACGAGCTGATCGGCCATTACGTTAACTACCGCAAGCTCAACGCCACCCCCGCAGTGGCAACAGAAGGCGACGCGGCCGATGCTTCCGGCTCGCGGTTACCGCCCGAGACCGATTTTCAGCTCTACGCTGTCGCCACACGTCATCCCAAAGGGCTATGCCGCCGGGCAGACTGCCGCCCGACCGGGCTCGATGGCGTCTTCGACCTGCGCTGGGGCCTGCACGATATCCGCCTGATCGTTCTCGGCAACATCGCCAAACACCGGCGCAACGCACCTTGGGAACTGTTCAGCGCCGACATCGAGCGTGTCCGACACGGCGCCCGGCACTATCAGGGGTACCGACCCGAGGCCGAACGACTGCTTTATGAGCTTTACCTTCGCTACAAGCTGGAGATTCCCGACATGCCCTACACCATGGCCGATTTCATGCGTGAGAGCCTCGAGCACATCATGGACGATATGACCGATGACCAACGACAAGCCTTCCTGGAGCGCATGTCGCCAGAGGAGCGCCTGCGCGGATTGCCGCCAGAGGAGCGCCTGCGCGGATTGCCGCCAGAGGAGCGGCTGCGCGGGCTACCGCCCGAGGAGCGCCTGCGCGGATTGCCGCCAGAGGAGCGACTGCGCGGATTGCCGCCCGAGGAGCGGCTGCGCGGATTGCTGCCAGAGGAACGGCTGCGCGGACTGAGCGCTGAAGAACTTCGACGACTTAAAGATCTGTTGAGACAGCAAGAAGGATAGCTGAAACGATCTCCCCATCCAAGGTTCAAGGGCGACAAACCGTTTCACTTGCACCGGCTTTGACATTTACTCATCGCAGAAACGCAGAGGGCGCAAAAGGGCTAAGTCTAATGCACCATCTTCTCTGCGGTGAATCAAACTTAATCCTGTGTGAAGAGCTTGATATTCTACGAAGGTAGCTCCCTCAGGAGCTGTTTAGGAACCTATTCAATAGTAGAAAGTCAGTCAGCCGCTAATCTGAAATTCCTGGATTGATCAGGCGTAATTTCCATGTCTATCACACGGATAAGAAGTTCAACCGCACAGGCCGAAGCATGCGGGGCTGACCGCCAGCAATGCAACCCATCAACACGCGTGGTTGAAGAGCGTCACGAGGTGGGCAAGGCGACCGGTCTGTCACTGGCACGGGCCGTGCGCGAGGCGGATGCCGTGGTGGCTTGCCGCTGAGGTGCAGCGGCAGAGGGAGCGCCAGGCCGAACAGGCCTAGCGCCGGCAACGCCACGGCCCGGGGCGACCCCCGCCGTTGCCCAGCGCATCCAGGAAGCCCTGCAGCTGCAGCGCTGGGCGCGCGCGTTGTGCGAGCGCGATCAAGCGCAGGCGCGCCAGGAGGAGGGCGAGACGTTAATGCGCGCCCTCGGCGAGGCGTATCACCCGTTCGATCTTGAGCGCGGCGAGGCGCAACCGCCGGAGCGGTTGGGGGAACGGCTGAGCGCGATCTGGCGCCGACTGGAGGCCGTCGCCGACGCCGCCAACCTGCCGGCACGCGCACCGGCGCACCTGCAAGTTTAACCGGGATAGACCAGATTATGATCAAGGCCGTAAAATGGTCACTGACAAAAACGCTATGCCAGTCGGTTGACGACAGAGAATCCGCACGGCCAAGGTTATCCGCCGTGAAACATGCCCGAGCGACAGACCTGATGACAGAGAATCGACGTCAATGGCACTGATTATTCGGCATCGGCCTCACCGATCTGTTTGCCGACAGCGGTTGGCGGGTCGAGCTGGAAAAGGAGCTGGCGTTGACCAGTCAATTGCTCGATGTGGTCATTATCGAACGACAGCAGACCGCAATCCCAACCCGCTCGATCCAATTGCCGGACGGCCTGCAGGGACTGCGCGCGCACAATCTGCTGACCTACAAGTCCCGGCACGAGGCGCTCGACGCCTGGGCGTTGGACGAGCTGATCGGCCATTACGTTAACTACCGCAAGCTCAACGCCACCCCCGCAGTGGCAACAGAAGGCGACGCGGCCGATGCTTCCGGCTCGCGGTTACCGCCCGAGACCGATTTTCAGCTCTACGCTGTCGCCACACGTCATCCCAAAGGGCTATGCCGCCGGGCAGACTGCCGCCCGACCGGACTCGATGGCGTCTTCGACCTGCGCTGGGGCCTGCACGATATCCGTCTGATCGTTCTCGGCAACATCGCCAAACACCGGCGCAACGCACCTTGGGAACTGTTCAGCGCCGACATCGAGCGTGTCCGACACGGCGCCCGGCACTATCAGGGGTACCGACCCGAGGCCGAACGACTGCTTTATGAGCTTTACCTTCGCTACAAGCTGGAGATTCCCGACATGCCCTACACCATGGCCGATTTCATGCGCGAGAGCCTCGAGCACATCATGGACGATATGACCGATGACCAACGACAAGCCTTCCTGGAGCGCATGTCGCCCGAGGAGCGCCTGCGCGGATTGCCACCAGAGGAGCGCCTGCGCGGATTGCCGCCCGAGGAGCGGCTGCGCGGATTGCCGCCAGAGGAGCGGCTGCGCGGACTGCCGCCAGAGGAGCTTTTGCGCGGATTGCCGCCAGAGGAGCGACTGCGCGGATTGCCGCCAGAGGAGCTTTTGCGCAGACTGCCGCCAGAGGAACGGTTGCGCGGGCTAGCGCCCGAGGAGCGGCTGCGCGGACTGAGCGCTGAAGAACTTCGACGACTCAAAGATCTGTTGAGACAGCAAGAAGGATAGCTGAAACGATCTCCCCATCCAAGGTTCAAGGGCGACAAACCGCTTCACTTGCACCGGCTTAGACATGTACTCATCGCAGAGACGCAAAATGGATAGGAAGTTCAACCGCACGAGCTGAAGTACGCAGAGCCGACCGCCAGCAATGCAATCCCATCGACACGCGTGGTTGAAGAGCGCTGAGAAGCCTTTTGGGTCGACTATCAGAGGGTGATCAATGTATTGGTCCGAACGCAAAGCGGCTGAATGCACGATGAAACGCAGAGCAAGATGGATCGACTGAGAAACCAGTTGATCATAAGAAGATGAAGGATCTCTTGCCGTGCTTCTTGTTCCAGCGGGCATCGGTATCCTTCTGCCGGCGCTTGTGCTCATCCCAGTCCTCGGGCACCTCGCCCACATTAATGCGACGGTTCTCATCGCGGCTGTTGCGCTGGATCGGCACGCGGACGATCGAGGCGTCGCTGATTTGCCCGTTGCGCGCTTGCAACCCGGCCTGCGCCAGGTGATCGCCAAAGCGATCAAACCGCGGCTTGATCAACTCCAACGCCTCGAGTCGCTCGCGAAACCGCCACACCCTGGTGCCATCGGGCACGTTGTCGCACATCTCGAGGCCGAGAAAGCGCATGAACGAGAGCCGGTCGCGGATTCGATACTCGATCGCCTCGTCGGCCAGGTTGTAGAGCGACTGCAGGACCAGAACCTTGAACATCAGCACCACGTCCAACGGCTTGCGTCTAGCAGCAACTTGCGATCCTTCTCGTGCTTGCGGGCGATCCGGCAAATGATGCCAGCGGAGCGGGCACGAGCGCCGCGCCTTTCCCGGGAGAAAGGCTCGTAGCCTACTGTCTTCTTGTTTAACCGAGCGGATGTTTGCTGGGCTCTGCCTTCAAAGAATATGAATCGAACTTCATTCTGGTCGAATGGCTGAATATTTTACGCAGGCAGCACCATTGGTATCGGACGTGCTGCTCGAAGGGATGCTGTCGCCTTCGTAACATGCCTCTGCCTGATACACAGTAGTTTGAGGCCTTGCCCCTGTGGAATGACATGCGTCGGTGGGCGATGTTCGCCGGAACGAATCTGAATGGCCTTGGCGTGCGCTTTCGTTCCGGTAATCGTTACACCCCCAGTTCAATCCGCGCCGGTGTCCAGACTTTGTTTGGATGCCCATTACAGGAAGCTGGCTCGCGTTCCCTGCCGGAGCTTGGAAATGCGCTGAGCGGCGCCTCTCGGCTGTCTTCGTTGGTCAGCAATTCATGCTCGAAGGCGTCCCAATCGATGCGCGCGCCGAGTTGTTCGGTCACCAGACGCATGTCCCGTTCGGCATCGCCAAGACAGCCGCTGCCGCCGGACAATGAGGTCAGGTTGAAAATGACGCCCTGGCCGTCGCTGATCCTGACTTCGCCCATGGTTAATTTGCCGGCCTCGCGGTCGATGACCTGCGCGCGGATACCGCCGAGCTGCTCAGCGTATTCGATGTCCCGGGCCTGGATATCCGGCACGATCTGCTGCACTTCCCGTACGAACAGGCGCCGGTTCAGAATGGGTACCCGATACAGCAGATTACGCAGCGTGTGATCGCGAATTTCACCGACCTGGAATAGATCCCACAGGGTTGCGGCTAGATTGCGGTCGATGCGTCGGCGTTGGCGAGAACCGCGCGGGGGGCAGGATCGAGCTAGCTGGGATAGAGGCAGAAGAAGCGCGCTCGGACCGAAGCGCGTCTTGGCATGCTGCTTGATGTCGCGGTCGCCGTGCATTGCCGTGAAAGGTAGTCTCGGGTTGTGCAATCGGTATACCTTGCCGTTCAGCGCCTCGGGGGCCAGGAAGAAGGCGTTGGTCACGGGTAGGCAGGCGTAGTCGAGTCCAAGCCCCATGGATTGTGCCATCGGCAGCGAATCACCACTGGCGCACACCACCACCGAGCGCGCCCGCAGCGGGCCACGGTTGGTGGTCAAAACATAGTCGCCGGCTTGTTTGCGAATACTCGATACCTCGGTGCTGTAAAGTTGAGTGACTTGCTTGTCTGCATAGCGCTTGGTGTCCCGATCCATGCGCACACATTGGCCGGAGAAGGATTCCGACAGTGCCTGGAAGTCCACCGCGGAGTAGGCGTTCGGGGTGCCGAGGGCGAGGATCTGGTCATGGCGCCAGGTACCGTCTACCAGAGCCACGTTGGGTTCGATATCGGCGATATCCTGGCGATCGAATAATTGCATGTCCGGATAGGCATGCCGGAAGGTTTGGTAGCGCTGGCGGATGGAATCGCACTCGCGCTCACCGATGCCGAGTAACATCCTTGGCATACGGTGGAGGATCTGGTCGCGCTCGTGTGCCGGACGTTTGCTGGCATAGTTGATCAGCATGGAAGTCGAGCGTTTGACCGCAAGCGCTTGGTCCAACTTGCGTTCGCTCTCGATGTCGCCGTGGCGCAGGGTTTGACTGTTGTTGCAGGCATGCGAGTTGGCTTGTGCTGGGCGGTTGGATTTCTCCGCCAGCAACAGATGCTTCAGGTTGGTGAAACGGGCCAGTTGGTAGAGTAGCGCGGTGCCGCTCACGCCGCCACCGACGACGATACAGTCATAACGGGTGGACACTGTCATGGATCATATACTCCTTGGGTGATTTCCCCAGTTTTGTTTACAACACTGCGGACCTTGTCCTCCCGTGCGTCGAACGATTCGGTTGGCCTGCATATTAGCCAATCCGATCGCATTTTTTGTGCACCGCAGCAATACCGACAATTTAGTTCAGTCTTTGGGTAATGCCAAGCAAATAATCTGCGTAATTTGTATTGGTATTTTCCATGGTGTCATTCCTTGGTTACCTGGATGACCTTAGAGGTCGGGCCGGGTATTGCCCCAGATAGAGAGCAAATTGTGTTCGACAACCTGCCTGGGCAGGCTTCCATCCGCGACAACGTGCGGGTTATTTCTTGGCCCTTGCCTTACTTGACACCAACGCCAGGCCGCGGACTTTGGTACCCTGATACCTGGCGCTCGATGAGCGGACAGCGCCCCGCAGCACTCCCTGGAAGCCTAAAGCCGTGACCGATTACAAACAGACTCTTAACCTACCGAAGACCGGCTTTCCGATGAAGGCCAATCTGGCGCAACGTGAGCCGGAAATGCTCAAGCGATGGGAAAAGCAACAGATCTACAGCCAGATTCGTGCCGCACGCGCCGGCAGCGAGGCCGGCACCTTCATCCTGCACGACGGCCCTCCATATGCGAATGGCGACATTCACATCGGGCATGCCGTGAACAAGGTGCTGAAAGACATCATCGTCAAATCGCGCGGCTTCGATGGCCTGGATGCCCCCTATGTGCCAGGCTGGGATTGCCACGGATTACCGATCGAATTACAGGTGGAAAAAAAGAAGGGCAAGCCGGGTCAGAAGATCTCTGCTGCCCAGTTTCGTGCGGCTTGCCGCGACTATGCCGCGCGCCAGGTGGAAGGCCAGCGGCGCGATTTCAAGCGCCTTGGCGTATTCGGCGATTGGGAGCATCCTTATCTGACGATGGACTTCGGCTTCGAGGCGGGTATCGTCCGCGCCCTGGGCCGCATCATCGCTCGTGGCCATGTGCACAAGGGCGCCAAACCGGTGCATTGGTGTATCGACTGCGGCTCGGCATTGGCCGAGGCAGAGGTCGAGTATGCCGATAAGGAGTCCGTGGCCATCGACGTGCGCTTCGCGGTCTGTGACGAGAAAGCGCTGTTCGCCCGCTGCCACTCGGTTCCCGATGTGCAAGGCGAGGGTCCGCTGTCGGTGGTCATCTGGACCACGACGCCCTGGACATTGCCGGCCAACCGGGCGGTGGCGTTGAATCCGGAATTGGAATATGCCCTGGTGCAAACGGCGGCCACAACCGGGTCCGCGCCAAGTCCGGAGCGGCTGCTGGTGGCCGAGGGCCTGCTCAAGGACACCATGGACCGTTGGGGTGTCGAGTCTTATCGGGTCATCGCCTATGGCCGCGGCACGGACTTCGAGGGGCTGCAATTGCAACACCCGTTCTATGCGCGTCAGGTGCCGATCATCGTTGGCGAGCATGTGACGCTGGAGGCCGGCACTGGCGCGGTGCACACGGCACCTGGCCATGGTTTGGACGACTATATCGTCGGCAATCGCTATCAGCTCGAAGTGGACAATCCGGTGGGCGGCGACGGTCGGTTTGTGGCCGGCACCCCGCTGTTTGCTGGTCAAAATGTGTTCCAAGCCAATGAGCGGGTGGTGGAGACGCTGAAGGAGCGTGGTGCATTGCTATTAAGCACGCGCTTTCGTCATAGCTATCCGCACTGCTGGCGGCACAAGACGCCGATCATTTTTCGCGCCACGCCGCAATGGTTCGTCAGCATGGATCAGGCGCGCCTGAGAGATACGGCATTACGCGAAATCGGCCAGGTGCGTTGGATGCCAGACTGGGGTGAGTCGCGCATCGACGGCATGGTGCGCAACCGCCCGGATTGGTGCATTTCACGGCAACGCACCTGGGGTGTACCGATTCCGCTGTTGGTACATAAGGAGACCGGGGCGCTGCATCCGCGCACCGACGAGTTGATCGAGCAGATCGCCGGGCGCATCGAACAACAGGGCATCGATGCCTGGTTCGAACTGCAACCGCCGGATTTGCTCGGCGAGTCCGAGGGCGGCGAATACGACAAGGTGCAAGATACCCTGGATGTTTGGTTCGACTCCGGCGTCACCCATGCCTGCGTATTACAGCAACGCGATACCCTGCATATGCCGGCCGACCTGTATCTGGAGGGCTCGGACCAACACCGTGGCTGGTTTCAATCCTCGTTGCTGACATCGGTGGCGATGCAGGATCGTGCACCCTACAAGCAGGTATTGACGCATGGATTTACCGTCGATCAGAGCGGCCGCAAGATGTCCAAGTCCCTGGGCAATGTCGTCAATCCGCAGGATGTGATCAAGACCCTGGGTGCGGATATCATCCGGCTTTGGGTTGCCGCGACCGATTATCGCGGCGAAATGGCCGTTTCCGACGAAATCCTCAAGCGCACCGCCGATGCCTACCGACGCATTCGCAATACCGCGCGCTTTTTATTGTCGAATCTGAATGGCTTCGATCCGGCGCAACATCAGGTTGCCGGCGCTGACATGATCGCGCTGGATCGCTGGGCGGTGGACCGCGCCCTGCAATTGCAGCAGGAGATCGTGGCCGCGTACCGAGACTATCAATTCCATCTGATCTATCACCGTATTCAGCAGTTTTGCGTGGTCGACATGGGCGGCTTTTATCTGGATGTGATCAAGGATCGGCAATACACGACGCGCGCGGACAGCCTGCCTAGACGTTCCTGCCAAACGGCGATGTATCACATCATCGAAGCCATGTGCCGCTGGCTGGCGCCGATTTTGAGCTTTACCGCGGATGAGATCTGGCAACATATCCCCGGCGCGCGGGATGATTCGGTGTTTACCGCCACCTGGTACGACGGTCTGTTCGGACTGGAGCAAGGGCCGGGCGAATTTCAGCTTTCGCCGCCTGGCTTCGATCGCGACTTTTGGGCCACTGTGCTGGCCGCCCGCACCGCGGTCGGCAAACAGATCGAGATCGCTCGCAACCAGGACCTGATCGGCGCGGCACTGGACGCGGAGCTGGATCTGTATTGCGCGCCGGCATTGCAGGCCAATTTAGAGCGCCTGGGCGACGAATTACGCTTTGTTTTGATCACCTCCGATGCGCGCGTGCATCCGCTCACCGCCCGTCCCAAGGACGCCGCAGACACGGAACTTCCGGGCTTGGCGGTCCGCGTTATGGCCAGCGCCCATGGCAAGTGTGTGCGCTGCTGGCATCATCGTGCCGATTTGGGCCAGGACGGTGAACATCCGCAGCTCTGTGGGCGCTGTGTATCCAACATCCGCGGGCCTGGGGAAACGCGATACTTTGCCTGACGCAAGCCCCGAGCGATTTTATCGCTGTGCATACTCTTCGACTTGTCACTCCGTTGCTATTGGATCGACATACCATGAAGTCCTGGCTCTGGCTCTCTGTTGCCATCGTCCTATTCGATCAGGCCACCAAATGGTGGATTATGGGCACTCTGGTGCCCTATCAGTCGATTCAATTACTGCCCAATTTGAATCTGACTCTGATGTTCAACGAGGGTGCCGCATTCAGCTTCCTGGCAGATGCCGGCGGCTGGCAGCGCTGGTTATTCTCAGGCTTTGCGTTGCTGGTCACGGCGGTCCTGGTGGCCTGGCTGCTGCGGCTCGAGCCGGGCGAGAAGGTGCTTGCCGCCGCGCTTGCGCTCCTGGTCGGCGGTGCCTTGGGCAACCTGATCGACCGCATTCTGCTTGGCCATGTCATCGACTTTGTGCAGGTTTACCTGCCATTCATTCCGCTGGCGCTGTTCAACCCATGGCCCGCGTTCAATCTGGCCGACAGCGCCATTCTTGTTGGCGTTCTGCTTGTGTTGATCGCGAGCTTCCGTGGCGAGCAGGCTGCCGACAGGGCTTAGGCGATTGCCGGAGAAAAATCGCTAAGGAAGAGCCATGTAACGCAGGCGACACAATGCATTCAAACAACACATCCGATAGCAACCACATTATTCTGAGGCCCAACCTTACCGGCGTTGCTGGCTTGATTCGACTGAGGATCGGCATAGGTCCTCTCCATACCGGCTACTCCACCTCCGGCAGCCCGAATCCGGCGCAAATGTAGCGCCTATCCCAAGCATCGTCGCCGCTGAACGACGGCTTGGCGTCGGCTCGCGCCCGCCCAGGCGCATCCGCGTCGCGACGGTCATGAAGGTCCTCGGGCCGGTTGGGTCGTAGGCCTTGCCATTGGCGATGTGCGGCTGGACCAGGGCCCGGTCCAGATCAGGGTCGTCGGCCCAGTCGAGCAGATCTTGCTGCCCTGATCGCGGGTCTTGTTGAACGCCAGGCCGATGTCGCCGAGGCTGCGGCTGCCGTCGCTGGAGACGAGCAGGACGGTCAGGTCGGTCCGAGGCTGTCGAAATGACCTGAGTTTTGATGCCAAACCGATTCCGGGTCTTGGATTGCTTCATCGAACGCACTGGGGAAGCCGAATCGGTGTCGGGGTCGCTATCGGAATCGGAATCGAATCCGCTCATCGATCAAAGCAGCCAGCTCGATACCAATCCCTCATTTCTGACCTTGACACCGATCCCGACACCGACTAAGCATCCATAAACCGGGAAGCGCTTGGTTTAGTGAGACTGCAGATTTCGACAGCCTAGGAGGCTGTCCGAGAATGAAAATAAGACACAAGATATAGCGTGCACAACTCGATTGTAGGCGCTATATGTTGTGCGTGCTCTGAGTTCTCGGACAACCTCCTAGCTATCGGTTCATCTCAGCCGTGCGTCGCCGTGCCCAAAATGGGAAACGGGGTATCCGAGCGCCACGTTCGCCTTGGCACACGACGATAATCGTTGTGCGCCACTCCACTCTGCGAGCTTGGCAGAGCGCTAAACGCCTAACTGTCCGGGAGGAGCGGCGATTGTACCAGCGCTAAACGCCTGCCTGTCCGGGAGGAGCGGCGATTGTACCCGTTCGCTCCGTTTTCGGACAGCCTCCTAGGCACGCCCGCAGCACGCCCTAATATAGGTGAACTAAATACTCAGCCTAGGGAACTCGCCTCGACACCAAGCCATCTCAGCGACGGCAAACAACATCTCGCAGGCCATCCCAACCGCGCCACCAACGCCATACGAACTTAAGCCTATGCACGCAGTCAACGGCACGCAACGCGCGCGCACTCATCCAACTGGACCCTCTCCCATGCTGGACGTCTACATACGCGCGACTCAGACCGTGGAGGACGAATTGGATACACAGCTGGACCCTGTGGAAGGACAATTGCCCACAGGACTTCGCGGCCTGCTGTATCGCAACGGACCCGGCCGACACGAGATCTGCGGCCACCGTTATGGTCACCCATTCGACGGTGACGGCATGATCCTGCGGCTGGAACTGAGTGACACGGGCATTCATTATCGCAACCGCTACGTGCGCACACGCGAGCTGACTGAAGAGCTGCGCGCTGGCCGCCCTCTGTACCGCTCGTTCGGCACCAACCTCCCGGGAGGGCTGGCACGCAATGCCCTGCGGCTACGATTCAAAAATGCCGCCAATACCGGCGTCATCGAGTTCGGTGGCAAATTGTTGGCCCTGTGGGAAGGCGGCTTGCCGCATGCCTTAGATAAGGACACCCTCGCCACCTTGGGCCGTTACGATTTCCAAGGTCGGCTGCGTAATACGTTCTCGCCGCTGGAGCGCATGCTGAATACAGAGCTGCCTTTCAGCGCCCACCCTCGCATCTGCCCTGAGACGGGCGTGCTGTATAATTTCGGCACGGCCAACGGATTCAAACCTCGGCTCATGCTGTATCAGGTGCAGCCCGATGGACGCATGGCGGCACCTGGCCACATCACCCTAAAGGCCCTGTCTTTCGTACACGACTTCGTGCTGACCCCAAACTATCTGGTGTTCTTCCTGCCCTCGGTCGTGTTCGATGTCCCGCGTGCGCTTTCCGGACTGGCAACGCCAGTAGACACCCTGCACGGCAGCGGCAAACCGACACGAGTAATTGCTGTTTCCCGCGACGATTTTCGTGTCGTCGGCTCATGGTTGACCGAACCAGGCTTCATTTTCCATTTCAGCAATGGCTTTCAAGCCGGCGACGACATCGTTGTGGACGGCCTGCGCCTGGAGGATCTGCCAAGTGCCGCGCAGGTGCGTGAAATTATTGAGGGCCGCGCCAGCATGTATCCCCAGCCCGCGCTGGTGCGCACAACGCTCCGTCTGGGTATGCAACAGGCCGACAGCGAAGTCTTGTTCGCCACCGCCGGGGATCTGCCGACGATCGACCCGCGTCAGCACACTCGAGACTATAGGTTCCTCTGGACCGCGGCGGCCCCGAGCGAACGCAACGACCCCTTCCAGACCCAGATCCTATGCCTGGACCTGCTTGGGCGTACGGAGCAACGGCGGGACTTCGGCCAGGATATCGTCGGCGAGCCACTCTTCGTGCCCGACCCACACAACCGGCAAGAGGGCGCCGGCTGGATCCTGATGCTGGCCTACAGCGCGGCACTGCATCGCAGCGAGTTCTATGTGCTGGATGCAACAAGCCTGGCCACCCTGGCACGCTATCGGCTGCCGCACCATGTTCCTCCCGGATTTCACGGGAGCTTCGTACCTGTGGTACCGGCCGCTGCACCAGCGTCCTGAGCAGGTATAGGATACCGGGCGTCTGTTGGCGCGTGATACTGCAGAATAATGGACAGTTATGCCCCGTGCTGCGCCAGCAATCGGTCCCAGACCGAGATCGCGCAAAATCGCCAGCCGATATCAGGTTGCTTCGATGCAGTCTCCATCGGGCAACTGAATACGGTAGCCAGGCGATCAACCCCGACGTGGCGAAGTTGCTGTCCGCGACAGTGACTCCTCGATGATCTGCGCAACCAGATGTTCAAAGAACAAAAGTACACCCACTTTACTTGCTAGTTCCTAGCCGATCCTGAATGGGTTGTGGTGCAATCAAAATGGGTGCAACCAAAATGAAATGAACCAAAAAGAGTGTCCTTTTTTTTCCTGTCCGAAGTCGCGACAGGGCTCGCGCGGAATGTAGGATATATACAGCGCTAACTAACGAATTCACGCGGACCCGAAAAAGGGTTGCGACCAAGGAGCAACCCTTTTTCGGGCTGGTGATTCGTGGCGTTATGTTTGATCAAACCGTCTTGCGATTGCGTACGGAATATCGTACGCTTCTATCCAGGAGGCCTGCAAAATGACTATTCTCAACGCAACCGAGGCACGATCAAGGCTTTACAGCTTGATTGATGAAGCTGCCGAATCCCATCAACCAATTGTCATTAAAGGAAAAAGAAGTAACGCCGTTCTGATTTCGGAAGAAGATTGGAATGCGATATCTGAAACTCTGAACTTGTTGGCTATCCCAGGAATGCGCGAATCGATTCAGGAAGGCATGAAAATCCCGCCATCAGAGTGCGCCCAGGAACTCGATTGGTGAAATGGCAGTTGGTTTACACGAAGCAGGCGCAAAAGGATGCCAAGAAACTCGCCGCCTCGGGTCTGAAGGAGAAAGCACAGAGCCTACTCAGGGTGCTTGAAGAAGATGCGTATCAGAATCCGCCACCGTATGAAAAATTGGTGGGTGATCTGGCGGGGGCCTACTCAAGAAGAATCAATATCCAGCACCGCATCGTTTACCAAGTTTTGGAAAAGGAGCACGTAGTCAAAGTTATTCGGCTATGGACTCATTACGAATAGGAAAACATAACAAAGGGCTCCAGCGGATGCGCATAAACTCGCACCACTGAGCCTCGGCGTTAGGAGCCATGTCGGATAGCCATGAAGATTACATACCATTACCCATAACTCTCCCCGATGCTGCGCTGCGCTCCCAACGCGAGCACGAAGTCGGCGGTCCGTTGGAGACTGATCCAGAGTGTTTGCGGGCCAGGGAAACCATGGTGCTTGCGGTTGAGGAAGCCACCAAGGGTGGCGACCATGCGTACTATGGTGTCGAGTGATGGCGGCTCATCGGGCGGTGGCTGGCGCTGGATGACCAAGTACAGGGCCTGCCATGCTTCATCGGAAAACACCCTGTTGCAGGGCATCTCCGGACACTCACGCCCGAGCATGCTGAGGTGCAAGACGCGCCAGACGATGATCATATCGAAGGCCAGCGCCGGCTCAAGACGCTCGCGTTTCTCCAGTTGCAGCGCTTCGATCCGGCAACCGCTTTTCAACGAAGAAAAAAAGAAAAAGGACACCAAAAAGAAAAAGAAGAAAAAGGAAAAGAAGAAAAAAGAAGAACAGAAGAAAAAGGACACCAACAGAAGAAAAAGGAAACAGAAGAAAAAGGACACCCACTTTATTTGTTGGCAACAGATCATTGGTTTGCGGGATGCCTTGGTCTTGCCCATGCCTCCGGTGCCGAGCAGTTGGGCAATTGCGCGCCTTATGTTGGTCGCAATCGCAATCAACGCAATCAAAGTGGGTGTCCTTTTTTATTTTTTTTCCTTTTTTATTTTTTTTTATTTCATCAAAGTGGGTGTCCTTTTTTATTTCTTTTTTTATTTCTTTCTTTTTTATTTCTTTGGTGTCCTTTTTTATTTCTTTGGATAAATCGCGCAGAGGCGCGGAGACGCAGAGAACGACAGAAGATAAGCAACAAGACCTCGTCCGGTATTCTCTGCGCCTCTGCGCCTCTGCGCGAGACCTTTTCAAGAGCTGGATGAATCGCGCAGAGGCGCGGAGACGCAGAGAACGACAAGAGAAACGAACCCATGCCCAAGAACAAACAAGACGCTGTTGCCCAGCAGGCGGATACCTACACCCACTCGCAGGAGGCGGTGCAGCGCCCCGACGTGGGCGTGCAGCCCGAGTTCGCCGAGCGCAAGGGGGCCAAGACCTACCGCTACGACTCCTCCCTCGCCCCGGAGCTGTGCTGGGACGAGAACGCCGAGCGGGAGATGGCCGAATGGCTGCTGGAGCGGATCAGCGAGGCGGCGGAACAGGGTGAGCAGGCGGTCTTCTCCACGCCCCAGCGCTGGCAGGGTACCGACGAGACCTTCGCCTCCATCGCCGAGTGCGTCGCCCGCCTCAAGAGCCTGACCCAGCCCTTTCTCAACTGGACCGGCAAGGCGGAGCGGCGCGAGATCGCGGTGCCGACCATCCCGCTGTTCGTCCACGAACGCCACGCGACCCGGGCCATCCTGGAGACCCTCGACAGCTACAAGGCGATCGGCACGAACCTCGACCTGTTCGGCGATCCGCAACTGGACATCGCCGACAAGCTCGACGCCTACGAGCACAAGGGTCCCTGGACCAACCGCATGGTGCTCGGCGACTCGCTGCAGGTCATGAACTCCCTGCTCGAATACGAGGGCCTCGGCGGCCAGGTCCAGATGATCTACATGGACCCGCCCTACGGGGTGAAATTCGGCTCCAACTTCCAGCCCTTCGTGCGCAAGCGGGACGTCAAGCACGGCCAGGACGACGAGATGATCCGCGAGCCGGAGATGGTCAAGGCCTATCGCGACACCTGGGAGCTGGGGCTGCACTCCTATTTGACCTATCTGCGGGATAGGTTGCTATTGGCGAGGGAGTTGTTGACCGAGAGCGGTAGTGTCTTTGTGCAGATTTCGGATGAGAACCGTCACCACGTCCGTGAAGTTCTCGATGAGGTATTTAGGGCAGAGAACTATTGCGCGGAGATTGCATTTAAGACAACTACTGGACGTGGCGCTGATTTGATCGATAAGACATTCGATAGCTTGCTTTGGTATGCGAAGAACATTCAGTCCACCCGGTACTCACAGGTCTATACCAGCAAAGAGGATCGGAAGGACTTCTTTGAATACGTCGAGACCAAGAGCGGGGACGTCAAGCTTACTAAGGCTCAACTGCGAGGAGAAATGCCTACACCCGAGGGTCGCCGGTTTCTTTCTGACAACCTGACATCCCAAGGAGAAACTGAACTTGGCTCCCGGCCATTCCTATTTCAGGGACAGAACTACGTGTGTCCCAACGGCAGGCACTGGCGAGTATCGGCTGATGGGATGGGCAGGCTCGCAAGTTCAGGGCGGTTGTTTCCATACGGCCGTCAGCTGCGCGTGAAGACCTACTACGATGACTTTCCGCTTTCCGCAATTGGCAACGTCTGGGATGACGTTTTGGTCGGAAGCTTCGCGTCGGCAAAGTTGTACGTGGTTCAAACCGCTATCGGAGTAATCGAACGCTGCGTTCAAATGACCACCGACCCAGGCGACTTGGTCCTCGACCCCACCTGCGGCTCCGGCACCACCGCCTATGTCGCCGAACAATGGGGCCGTCGCTGGATCACCTGCGACACCTCCCGCGTCCCGCTGGCCCTGGCCCGCCAGCGCCTGCTGACCGCCACCTTTCCCTGGTACGAATTGAAGGAGCCGAAGGCCGGCCCGGCCGGCGGCTTCGTCTACCGGCGCAAGCAGAACCGCAAGGGCGAGGAGGTCGGAGGTCTGGTGCCGCGGATCACGCTGAAGTCCATCGCCAACGACGAGGAGCCGGAGACCGTCACCCTGGTGGACAGGCCGGAGCAGAACAAGCAGGTGACCCGCGTCTGCGGCCCGTTCAGCGTCGAGGCGACGGTGCAGGCCGCCGGCTCGATGCTGGAGGAGCAGGACGGGGTCAAGGAGACGGCGGCGGCCTACGAGAACCCGCGCGCCTACCTCGACCGCATGATCGAGGTGCTGCGTCAGAGCAAGACCCTGCGCCTTCCCAAGAACAAGGCGCTGGAGCTGGCCCAGGTTCGACCGCTGGCAACGGAGGACTATGAGCACCTGCACGCCGAGGCCGTCGAGCAGAACGGACAAGACCGTCGCATCGCGGTGATGTTCGGCCCCCAGGACGGCGCCATCGGCTCCGCCACCGTGCTGGAGGCAGCGCGCGAGGCCTGGTATAGCAAGTTCGATGCCCTCTACCTGTTCGGCTTCGCCATCCAGGCCAAGGCGCGGGAGCTGGTGGAGAACCACGGCAAGCTCAAGATCCCGTGCACCTATGTCGCGGTCACCCCCGACGTGGTGATGTCCGACCTGCTCAAGACCAGCAAGACTTCGGAGATCTTTTCCATCACCGGCCTGCCCGACGTGGACTTCAAGCCCAACGGCGAGCAGACGCCGGATGGTCGTCCGCTCTACCAGGTGGAGCTGCTGGGGCTCGACATCTTCCGCCCCCACGACCTGGAGACCGAGTCCATCCACGCCGAGAACCTGCCCTGCTGGATGCTCGACACCGACTACAACAGCATGGTCTTCATGGCGCGCCAGGTCTTTTTCCCGAAGACCTCGGCCTGGGACAACCTGCAGAAGTCGCTGAAGGCGCGCTTCGACGATTCGGTCTGGGACCACCTGGCCGGCACCTGCTCGGAGCCCTTCGTCCTCGGCACACACCGCCGGATCGCGGTCAAGGTGATCGACGAGCGCGGCAACGAGTTGATGGTGGTGCGCGAGGCGGCGGCGTGAAGGGTGCCAGTGGGGTGTGGCCTCGATATGGGGTTGGTCGCTGTTTCGACGCAACAAGAAGAGACTCGCGCAGAGGCGCGGAGACGCAGAGAGAAGAACACGGACCTGTTGCCCCCTTGCTCGGCGTCTCTGTGACAGCGCTTGAACAGCTCCAGTCGATTGCGTCGCGCTTGCCCCAGAGTGTTCGTTCAGCCGTGGCATCGTTCGAGAGATTATCCTAAACTGTACGGCAACTCGGTACATGAAGAGGCCAACAGCCGTGAACACAACCACCGTGAACAAGTTTCGTGAAGGCTTGAAGGGTTTTGTAGACCAGTTGGCGGCGCAACACGCGCCGCTGCGCGTCACGCGCCGAGTCGGCGCCGACTTTGTGGTGATGAGCGCGGAAGATTGGGAGCGGGATCAAGAGACCCTGTATGTGCTGCAAAACTCCAGCCTGATGCGGCAGATCGCCGAGGCGAGCACGACTCACCAAGGCGCGACCGGCTATCGCCCGACGCAAGAGCAGTTGGATGACATCCTTGGTGTTTGAGGGGCGCACCTGGTTGGTATACGAGGATCTGCGCTAGCGCGACAAGAAGATGCACAAGAATCTCTGCGCGATCCTCAAGGAGATGCTGCGCGGCGACCCCACCACCGGCCTTGGCAAGCCCGAGCCATTGCGCCACAACCTCTCCGGGTTCTGGTCGAGAAGAATCAGCCAGAAGGACCATTTGATCTACAGGTTCGACGACACCGCAATCTATGTCTTCGCCATCGGCGGTCACTACGATTCGATTTGACCCCTAGAACCACCAATTCGAACCACCAATCGCCATCAGACGCTCTGGCTGAAGGAATATCTATGCCCGCCCCAAACGAGGTCGAGAGCCCCATCATCAACTCGCCCTTCGCCGAGCCGGCGGTCCATTGGCAGATCGAGCGCGGCAAGCAGCCGGTGCAGGCCGTCGGACGGCGGCCGGCGAGTTATTTCTATCGCGTACCCGAGAGCAGCGGGCGAGGTCGAAAGAGCAAGAAACAGCTCAGCCTTGGCGGTGATCTCGACGTTGGTGAGCAGGAGGACCTGCCGCTGGTCAATTGGCTGCGCATGCGGGTGAAAGAGTGGCGCGATGGGGCACGGACCGGCATCCCCTACGATGGGGCATCGCGCATCAGCAAGGAGCTGCTGGTCCTGTGGCGCGGAGACGAGACGTTGCGCAAGCAGCGGCTCTTTTTTGCCCAGGTCGAGGCGGCAGAGACAATCATCTTTCTGACCGAGGCGAATCCGATCTACCACGACGGCATGCCCAAGCTGCCCATCGACCAGCCCGGTGAGAGCGCGCGCGAGGCGGGCTTCAAGGCATTTACACGCTATGCCTGCAAGATAGCCACCGGCACCGGCAAGACCACGGTGATGGGGATGCTTTCGGCCTGGTCGATCCTGAACCGGGTGGCGTCGCCGACGGACGATCGCTTTTCCGACACCGTCTTGATCGTCTGTCCCAACGTGACCATCCGCGAGCGGCTGCAGGAACTCGACCCCGCACTGGGCGACAGCAGCCTGTATCGCACGCGCCAGCTGGTCCCGCCCCATCGGATGGAGGACCTCCGGCGGGGCGAGGTGATGATCGCCAACTGGCATCGGTTGGCGAAGAAGGAGACCAGCAGCGTCAACGGCACCTCGGCCAAGGTGGTCAAGACCGGCGAGGCGACCGAGGTGGTCAGGAACGCGGGCAAGGCAAACGCATCGGTGGAGACCAAGTATTTCGAGTCGGACCGGGCCTGGTTCCAGCGTATCCGTCAGGAGCTGGGCTCCGGCAAGGGGCGCAGCCCCCACTGGCTATTGTTCAATGACGAGGCACACCACGCCTACCGCCGCGGCGACACCGAATCGGTCATCGATCTGGAAGAGGACCGCTCGTTGGCCAAGAAGAACGCCAAGGAGGCGACCATCTGGATCGAGGGTCTGGACCGGATCAACCGGCTGGCAGGCGGGCGCAAGAAGGGCATTCGGTTTTGTATCGACCTGTCGGCGACGCCCTTCTATATCCAAGGGTCCGGCAACGAGGTGGGCAAGCCATTCCCTTGGATCGTCTCCGATTTCGGGCTGCTGGACGCCATCGAATCGGGCCTGGTGAAGATCCCGCAACTGCCGACCCGCGACATCAGCGGCGCGAGCGAGGCCAGTTACTTCAACGTCTGGCGCTGGGTCGAGGCGCGGGCGGAGCAGGATGGACTGGGAAAGTCGATCACGCCGCGGATCGTGATGACCTATGCGACCGCGCCGATCAACCAACTGGCGCAGGATTGGCATACCCGCTTCGAGCAGTGGCAGCAGGATAGTCGCGATGAGCCGCATCCGGTGCCGCCGGTGTTCATCGTGGTTTGCCGCGATACCAAGGTCGCGGCGGAGGTTTATAACTGGCTCGCCTTTGAGTCCGGCGGGTACGGCCCTGCACCGACGTGGTTTCGCAACACGACCGGCGACGAGGTCACGGTCCGGGTCGATTCCAAGGTGGTGGAAGACATGGAAGCCGGGGGAACCAAAGACGAGACGCAACGACTGCGCTTCATCCTCGATACCATCGGCAAGAAGACCTGGCCGGGCGCCAAGGTGCCCGAGGCCTGGTCGGAACTGGTCCGCAAGAACAACGAGAAGGCCGCGTCCGATGACAACGACGGCAGCTACAAATGGATCGACGAGCGGGTGCCTCCGGGGCGCAACATCCGCTGCATCGTCTCGGTGGCGATGCTGGCCGAGGGCTGGGACGCCAATACCGTGACCCACATTGTCGGCTTGCGACCCTTCGGTTCCCAATTGCTGTGCGAGCAGGTGGTGGGGCGTGCGCTGCGACGCCGCAGTTATGCGCTCAACCAAGAGACCGACCAGTTCGAGGAGGAGACGGCCAAGGTCTTCGGGGTGCCGTTCGAGCTGATTCCGTTCAAGGTCTCCAAGTCGCAGGACAGCAAGCCTCCCAAGGAGCCGAACCACATCTTCAGCGACCCGGACAAATCGCAGTACGAGATCGAGTTCCCGCTGGTGGCCGGCTATTACAGTCCGCAGGTGTTCGAGCTGCAGATCGCCTGGGACCAAGTCTCTCAGGTCACCGTCGATCCCAAGGAGATCCCGAACTCGGTCCAGCTGAATGCCATGACGGCGCCCGAAGGCGCGTTGGCGGTCTATGGTCCTGGCGAGCGGCCCGTGTTGACCCTGGCGGAGTGGCGCCGGCAGTTTCGGCTTCAACAGGTGGCGTTCCGACTCGCCCGCGAGGTCTGCAAGCGGTGGGAGAGCGAG
Source organism: Thiohalocapsa sp. PB-PSB1 (assembly GCA_016745215.1). GTDB lineage: Bacteria > Pseudomonadota > Gammaproteobacteria > Chromatiales > Chromatiaceae > Thiohalocapsa. The sequence continues at coordinate 5,364,555 of CP050890.1, read as the reverse complement.
CAGCACGCCGACGCAGACGCGGAGGCGGCGACATCCACGGCGATGCTGTTTCCGAAGGTCGCCTTTGCGGCGAAGCGTTTCCTGCAGGAGAGGCTGATCTGCATCGGCAATGCCGACCCGCGGGATGTCCTGCTCGCTGGCAAGTATCACCAGCAGACGGTGGATATCCTATTCGAGGCGATCCGCAAGGGCGGCGTTACCCGCACGCGAGAGCTACCGCGGATCGCCAAGGGGTCCGCCGGGCGGGGAAGCACCCGCTTCGTCGACTACCACACCACAAAGGACGTCTATCCGGTCAACGGCTGCCATCTGAACGCGATGGTCGCCGACACCAAGCAATGGGAGCAGAGCGCGGGCTATGCGCTGGACACCCATCCCGGTGTGGTGCGCTGGGTCAAGAACGAGCACCTCGGATTTTTCATGCCCTATCGAAAGAACGGCATCCCCGCGCGCTACATTCCCGACTTCATCGCCGTCTTGGATATCGGCCTGACGCTGGTGATCGAGACCAAGGGACGGTATGGTGACGACGCGGATCTGAAAGCCAAGGCGGCTGAGCGCTGGGTCAACGCCGTCAACGAGGACGGCAGCTGGGGCTTGTGGCGGTACCTGGTCGTGAAGGACCCGACAGAGTTGCCGCGGCGACTGGATGAGAATGCACTGGCGAAGTGGGACCAGCAGGCCGGGGTTGCGCTGTAGCTTCGCAGGGGGTAGCTAAGGCCCACCGCTCCGGGAAACTGGGATGATCTATCGCCCGGTTGGCACCTTTCGAGGCAGGCCAGACACGAATGGCTCGCAGTAGGAAGCATGGCTCATGAAAACGAAACGAAAGCTACTGTATCGCATCGCCCCCCATAATGGAGGACTGGTCTTCGCGCCGCCAAGCCGAGCACGCTTCGTCGCTCGCATCCATGAAGCGATCGCCAGCGCAGAGAACTGGGAGCAGTTCCCTCATCTGATGCCGCGCAAAGCCTATTCCGAGGTTCTCGAGATAGCGTTTGACGACAATGGTGAGCCCAGGACGAGAGGGCGAGATCCGTTCTCTGGAGAAATGGTCCCCGGATGGTCGGACGGAGACTATCCGCCATGGCTGCAACGCGAGATGGATCATGTCGTCCCCGAGGAGGTCCTAGTGCCTCGGTGCAGATGTTCCAAGACAGTCTCCGGTCGTTATCGTTATCGTTGTCGTTGTCGTTGTCATAATCGTCTTAGCCGAATGCTCGATAACGACTACGATTACGACAACGACAACGACAACGAACCGCCTCGGGATTTCTGTACCGCTCCACTAGAGAGCGCTACGGTACAAGGGAGTCGAACTTCCTGAATGGCGACTTCTGGCTACTGCCGCAGGACAATCTCGACGCCATACGTGCGGAAATGGAGGCGCTCGGGTGGGTGCTAGAGTCCGCGAAAGACCCGGAATTCTGGTGACGATCACGCGATCTAAGCGCTCTTCGGGAGCTGAATGATCTCCGCGCCCGCTTTCAGCTTGTCGAGGTAGTCCGCCCATTCCTGCATCATCTTGCGCCGTTCGGGGAGGTGAGCGGTGCCCAGTTCGGGGAATGCTTGGCGTACCACTCCCGCGCCACGACCTCGAAGCTGTTCGCCTGTTTTGCGTATTGTGCGGATTTTGCGGCCTTACGGTGCTCGCCGGGATCAGCATCAGCGGCAACCTGCTTGCGGGCTTCATCGCGTCGTTTCCTGGTAGCGGTTCATGAATAACCGATACAACGCTATCCAGACATCGGCGGAGTGCAATCAGGGTCGGGGTCGCTATCGGAATCGGAATCGGAATCGAGGGAAAACGCCCTATGCCATTCGGTCATGAGCAGCTCGACGTAGAGCGTGCGGCCATCGAGTCTGTCGGCTGGGCCTAGCGCGACTGCGTGCATGTGAAAGGACAGCGTAATGCGAAGGATCAACGCCTGTGCGCATCGTAGGTGCGCATCGTAGGTGCGCATCCTAGACGCGTATCGCAGGCCATCGCGCTGAACATTGTCGAGGGTAACGGCAAAGCGACGAGCAGGGATCGACGCCGGTCGTTGGAAAGCGCACGAGGCTCGGCGCCGGAGTGCGCTGCGATTCAGGACGTGCTTGCTGGTGCGCGATGCGTTGTCCGCAGACGACAACAGCAAGCAAAAGGCACTGCTCGATGGTCGTGTGGCCATGCTCACGAAGCTCGGACAGCGTGGCTAGGCGGTCAGCGAGGAGCTTGGCGGATAGCGGGTTGGTCAGTTCGATACCGACGTTGATACCGATACCGACGCCGATAGCGGTAGCGAATGAGTCGGCAGGCGACACCTAAGCCAAAAACCTGTTTAGCTTGTTTCTGCACCATCACTAAGAGCAACTGGAGCGAGGGGAGCAGAGCGGATGTTGACGCACCTACGAATTACCAATTTCAAGGCGTCGACTATCGACGCGATGACAAGAACAAGCTGACACTCGCGTCCGACCAGTACACATTCGTTCGTAACGTCGGTCGGGGTTGGCCTCTGGACGATCCGGATAAGTTCTATCGGCTGTCAGATCAAAGTCGCGCCCGCTTCCAAAATGCCGAGTTCATGACTGATCTGGCGCTGCAAACCGAAGCGGCTCTAGTTCGCATCTACTACCTCGGACCCTTGCGTGAGTATCCGAAACGGATCTACTCCTGGGCGGGCGATACACCGGAGAGTGTCGGCCACAAAGGCGAGCTCACGATCCCGGCGATCCTTGCGGCAACGGCTCAGGGGCGCAAAATGAATCGCGGGCCGAGGAAGCGGTTCGAGCGTTTCGACAACTTCATCGCCCAATGGCTGAAGGATCTCGGAATCATTACCGACTTCTCAGTCAAGGCCGTCGCCGCTGGACGTAAGGAATACGAGGTACTGCTCAAGACCCACGCCGGTGGCAGCGAGGTGAAGCTGACCGATGTCGGCTTCGGCGCCTCCCAGTTACTGCCCGCCCTTGTCCAAGCCTTTTACACCGAGCCCAACGCCACGGTCTGGATCGAGCAGCCGGAGATTCATCTACACCCGCAGGTGCAAGCCGAGCTGGTGGATGTCTTCATCTCTGCGATCCAGGCGCGCGAGAACGGCAAGCCGCGCAATGCCCAGATGATCATAGAGAGCTACTCCGAGCACTTTCTGAACCGCCTGTTGCGCCGGGTCGCAGAGGGCACCCTGGAACCCGCTGACCTTGCGATCTATTTCTGCAAACCCAGTGGCGCGCATACCGAGTTGGAGCCGTTGAGACTCAACGCGTACGGCGAGATCGAGAACTGGCCGCACAATTTTTTCGGCGACGAGATGGCGGACATCGCAGCACGCACCCTCGCGGCAATGCATCGTCGGCGTACTGAATTCAGTGAGGCGGCGGAGGGATGAAAGCCATCATCGATACCAACGTGCTCTTGGTGGCAAATGGTCAACACGCAGAGGCATCTCCGAAGTGCGTCGAACAGTGCGTCGATCGCCTGCTCGCAATCCAGGCGAGCAGCGTGACCGTCATCGACGCAGGATACGAGATCCTGGGTGAATATCAGAACAAGACCAGCCTGTACCCTCCCAAGGGTGTGGGCGACGTTTTCCTGAAGTTCCTGCTGCGCAACGCGGCCAATCCTGTCTTTGTCGAGCAGGTACGGATTACTGCGACCGGAAAGAATGAGTACGCCGAATTCCCAGACCCTCAGCTTCAGACGTCTTTCGATCCACCGGACCGAAAATTTCCTGCGGTTGCCAACGCTCACGCCGACAAGCCGCCGATCTGGCAGGCTGTAGACTGTAAATGGCTGAACTGGTGGCCCCCGTTGGAATGCAAGGGCGTCAGCGTGGATTTCCTGTGCCGCGATGATATCGTTCGGTTCTATCAGAAAAAATTCCCTAGCCAGTCGGTTCCCACCTTACCCGAGGCTTAGCGCGCGTTGGCCTTCTTCCGCTTCCCCCACACCCCGCATCTCGCCTGGCTCGGCGACGGCTCGCCAAGGGACGACAAGGTGTTGTCGCCTTCCGAGTCAGACAGCCTTCTCGCAGGCCCGGTGTGTGTGGAAGAAAAGCTCGACGGGGCGAACTTGGGGCTTTCCTTCGCCCCAGACGGCGCCCTGCGTGCTCAGAACCGAGGCCAGTACCTGACGAAGCCCTACAGCGGCCAGTTCTCCCGCCTCGGCGGCTGGCTGGGGATGCACGAGTGGCAGTGGCGCAGCCAGGTGGCGCCCAATCTGATCCTGTTTGGCGAGTGGTGCGCGGCCACCCATTCCCTGGACTACGCCGAGCTGCCCGACTGGTTCCTGCTGTTCGATGTTTATGATCGGGATGCTCAGCGCTTCTGGAGCGGGGCCCGGCGCGATGCCTTGGCCCGATCCCTGGGCTTGGCTTTAGTGCCGGTATTGGTAAGGGGCAAGATGGATCTGCGGAAATTGACCAAGGTGGTCAACAGTGCTGACAGCCGTTTCCGCGATGGCCCATTGGAGGGTGTGGTGATCCGCCGCGATTCCGCCGATTGGTGCGAGGCCCGCGCTAAGCTGGTCCGTGCCGAGTTCACTCAGGCCATCGACGATCATTGGCGCAGCCGCGTCATCGAATGGAACCGGGTGAGCACCGAGGGTCGGTCGTGAGCATCCTGACGCGCTCCCTGATCGCCAAGAGCGGCTATGACTGCGGCTTCGAATACGTAACGGCAGAGACCAACTCGGGGCTCATCTTGGCATCCGCCGGTCATCCGACGGCGCTGGAGGTTGACCTGGTGGGCAGGTTCTTCGGTATCCGCGTAGTGAAAGGCAACCCGTCGCTGGTCGGCGAGCTCCGCAGCCATTTTCCCGCGGAGCATGCCCGCTTCAGCTGCGACAACATCGAGCAACTGCGCGCCCTACTGCGCCGCGCAGCCGAGTTGGCCCAGTCACTACCAAATCAGGCCCAATCGGATTTCGAGACTGCCCTGGCGGTGGAGCTCGACAAACTGCCGGTGGCGATCAAGGGCACCGAGGTGGAGCGTCTGGTGCGCCAGCGGGTTGGCCAACAGACCTTCCGCTCCGCGATGCTCGACTACTGGGGCGGCGCCTGCGCGGTCACCGGCATCGCGTTACCCGAAGTGCTCCGTGCCAGCCACGCAAAACCCTGGGCCGACTGCGCGACGGACACGGAGCGGCTCGACGTCGACAACGGCTTTCTCTTAGCCGCCAATCTGGACGCCATGTTCGACCGCTTCCTGATCAGCTTCGACGCAGAAGGTCGACTACTCGTCTCGGACGCGATATCCGATCAGGATCTCGAACGCTTGGGTGTGGATCGGCACTTGGGGCTACGCTGGCTCGCGACAGAGCATGCGCATTACCTTGACTATCATCGCGCGATATATGCCGAAGCGGCCGCGAAGATCGGTTGTCTCGCGCCCCGCTTGCACCCTACTAAGGGCCTCCCGGCGGCTCCGGCTAGGCACTTTGGTAAATCGGGATGATCTCCGCGCTCGCTTTCAGCTTATCGAGGTAGTCTGCCCATTCCTGCATCATCTTGCGCCGTTCGGGGAGGTGAGCGGTGCGGTTGTGGGCGCGCCCGTTGGGATCGCGTACCGCATGGGCGAGCTGGTGCTCGATGTAGTCAGGCCGGAAAGTTTGCGTTGCTTGGCCTCGGGCTTGGCTTTCCGGATCGCGGTGTCGGTCAGCGGCAGCTGGGGTAACTGCCTCGTGGGTCTTGGGGTTACCCCAATAGTTACCCCCCGCCAGATTCAGGATGCTCTGGGGTAACCCGTAGACGCCACTGGACGAGTAGGCAACAAAAAAGCCCGCTGAGATGCGGGCTTGTAGATGGTGTTGGATCTCGTTGGAAGTTGGAGTGGTGGAGGCGGCGGGAATTGAACCCGCGTCCGCAAGCCCTCTGCCGTTGGTACTACATGCTTAGCCCGCTCTATTGTGTTTAACCTTCTGCCGCCCGAAGGGCAGGGCGATCAGTCGGCGATCCCGAATTGGGGTTTTAGCAGATCAGGTCCAGGCCCCCGTCACTGCGATCTCGTGTGATGTTACCCCACGAATCCGCCGCCCACGAGCAAGAGACGGTGTGAGGCCCGCTGGGATTAAGCAGCGAGAGCGTAGTTGTCGTCGTTGGCAACTATAGAGTTGCGGTTGGATTTACGAGGTAACCCGCACCTCGGCATGCACCTCGGGTTTTGCGACCCACGTCGAAGCCATGTCGCCCCCAGGTAAATAGATGGACAGGCTATCTGGTTTTTGGTTCCTTGGCAACGGTTGGTTGTACTTCGCCAATGCGTTCGAGTCTCAGCACCACGCGCAAGCCGGGGTTGCCATCTTCCAGCCTGAGCGCTGCACCGTGCAATTGGGCGATCGCCTGTACTAGGCTCAGGCCGAGGCCATGACCTGGTGCGGAGCGGCTTGCGTCAATTCGGTAGAAGCGTTGCAGCACCTTGCGCCGTAGTTCCGCTGGTATGCCCGGTCCGGTATCGCTGAGGGTGATTTCCAGCGCCTCTTCGGTGGCTGCCGCCTGCAGGAGAATACGGCCACCTTCGGGGGTGTATTTGATGGCGTTGTCGAGCAGATTGGCTAATGCCTGAAAGAGCAGATCGCGATCCCCGTGAACCCGAAGATCCTGTTGTGCGGATTCTGCATCGACCGCCGCCGGCATTGCCGGGCGCACATCCAAGATCTGATGTTTGTCGGCGCACAGGGGTTCGTAGAGTTCGGCGACGTCCTGTAACAGCGGCACCAGATTCACATCCGCGAAGGCGGCGCGGCGGCTGCCGGATTCGACTCGGGCAATGCGCAGCAGGGCGTTGAAGGCGCTGAGGAGTTCTTCCGCGTCGTTGATGGCGTCATCGACATTGGCGGCGGATTCCGCAGGCAGGTCGGTGTCGCGCAGCTGGCTCAGTTTGGTGTGTAGGCGGCTCAGCGGTGTTCGCAAGTCGTGGGCGATGTTGTCGCTGACCTGACGTACGCTGGCCATCAAGGCCTCGATGCGTGCCAGCATCCGGTTCAGGTTGACCGCGAGCTGGTCGAACTCGTCGCCGCTGCCGTCGCTGGGCACTCGGCGCGATAGGTCGCCATCCATGATCTCGCGGCCGACTTCGTTGATTGCCTCGATTCGCCGCACCACGCCGGCGCTCATCAACCAGCCGCCGAATAAAGCCAGTGCGGCGGTGATCGCGAGTCCCCAGCCGAGGGCGTCTTGGATCAATTCGCTGGTGGCGGCCAGTTCGCGTACGTTGCGTCCCACCAGCAAACGCAGTCCGGCGCGCAGTCGGAAGACCTTGCCGCGGGCGATGTGCTCGGGCGGTGGGCCGGCGCGGTCGGCGGACAGCGGTTGCCATAGCCGGAACTCGACCCAGCCGTCGCTGTCCGGCTGTGCGTCGGGCCAGGCGTCCAGGTTTCCCACCAGGGGAAGGTAGTCCTTGTTTGCCAGCAGGTAAATGCTGTCGCCCGCTGGATCGCGGGCAGCCCGCTCGGCGATGATGGTGGAGAGCCCGGTCAGCCCGCGACGACGGTACTGCTCGGCCAGCCCCTGGATCTCGGCGCCGATGGTGGCGTCGACCTGACGCGCCATGAAGCCGGCTGTAGACCAGTAGAGATAGCCCAGCAGGATGGCTACGGACACCCCGAGCAGTAGTACATAAAGAGATGCCAGCCGGAAAGTAAAACTGGACAGAACGATGCGAAACCGAGCGAACAGGCGTTTTCCAATGGCCGCGGCTGGAGTCATGCTGTGATCTTTCGCCTAGAGATCGTGCAGGTAGTAAAGCATCCTGTGCAGCCTGCCGCGCCGAGGAGCAAAGGATGTGCTCTGGATCTGGACAGATGGTTGCGCAGTTTCCTATTTTGGACGCAGAACGTAGCCTGCACCGCGCACTGTCTGGAGCAGCGGTGGATCGAAGTCCTTGTCGATCTTTCCTCTGAGTCTGCTGATGTGTACGTCGATGACGTTGGTCTGCGGATCGAAGTTGTAGTCCCAAACCTGTTCCAATAGCATGGTTCGGGTCACTACCTGCCCCGCATGCCGCATCAGATATTCCAATAGTCGGAACTCGCGTGGCTGTAATGCGATGCGCTGACCGGCGCGGGCGACCTCGCGCGTGAGCAGGTTCATCTCTAGGTCGGCTACTTCAAGCTGGGTCTCCGGTTGATCGCCCGGCGTGGCTCGGCGCAGAAGCGCCTCGACACGGGCGTGCAGTTCGGAGAAGGCGAACGGTTTGACCAGGTAGTCGTCTCCGCCGGCTCTCAGGCCATCGACCCGGTCGTCGACCTCGCCCAGCGCGCTCAAGATCAGTACCGGTGTTTTGTCGCCGGATGCGCGCAAGGTGCGCACGATGCCGAGGCCATCCAGAGATGGCAGCATGCGGTCGATCACCAGTACGTCAAAATCGTTGCCAGCCGCCTGTAGTAGCCCTTCGCGGCCATCGGCGATATGCTCCGCGACGGCGCCGACTTCGCTGAACGCCTTGGTGAGATAGGCCGCCAGTTGGGCGTCGTCTTCGATAATGAGAACCTTCATCGGCGTTGCTGTGGGTTGCGCTGGGGCGAATGTCGGCCGGAGATGTCGGTCTGGCGTCTTTGACGGGGGCCAAGGGTCGACGCTGGTCTGGGTTGCTGCCGCGGCATTGGCTTCCGAGGCAGATCCCAGCTCCAGCTCCGGATTTGGCCCTGGATCAAGCGAACGGCACGGCGATGAAGCGATGCTCACCGTCTTTCTCCACCCGCAACAGCACCGATGGGCGTTCTTTATCAGCGGCGTCGCGCACGGCGTCGGCCACCTCGTCAGGGGATGACACCTGCACCTGTCCAACCATGGAGATCAGGCTGCCCGCTTCGATACCGGCCAGCGCGGCTGGGCTGCCAGGTTCGACTTTCGCGACCAGAACCCCGTCGGCGTCGGCGGCAAAGCCATGTTCTGCGCGCAACTCGGGGGTCAGCGGCGCCAGTAACATGCCGATCCGAGGTTGGTCGTCGTCAGCCGCTTCAGGTGTTTTCTGGGCCAGGTCTTCGCCGGGCATGCGACCAATCGTGACATCGATGGTGCGCACCTTGCCGCCGCGAATCACTTCCAATTTGATCACTGTGCCGGCTTCTATGCTGGCAATGAGTTTGGTCAGATCGCGATATTCTTCCATGTTTTGGTCCGCGGCGCGGATGATCACATCGCCGCTGCGCACGCCGGCGGCCTCGGCCGGGCTATCTACCAGCACGTCGGCCACGAGCACGCCGCGCGCTTCGTCAAGCCCTAGGCTGCCCGCTACCGCCTCGGTGACAGGCTGAATCTGTACTCCGAGCCAGCCACGCTCCACGCGACCGCTGGTGCGTAGTTGATCGACGATGTCGGCGACGGTTTCCGCGGGAATCGCAAAACCGATGCCGATATTGCCGCCGCTGGGGGAGAAGATGGCGGTGTTGACACCGATCACGCGACCACGATTATCGAACAGCGGACCGCCGGAGTTTCCACGGTTAATGGGGGCATCGATCTGTAAGTAATCGTCATAGGGCCCGGATTGGATGTCGCGGCCGCGTGCCGAAATGATCCCTGCATTCACCGATCCGCCGAGACCGAATGGGTTGCCGACCGCGAGTACCCAATCGCCAACCCGTGCCTCGCTGCTGTCGGCCAGTTCGACATAGGCTTGAGGACGGTCCGCGTCGACCTTGATCAGGGCTAAATCGGTCTTCGGATCGCGGCCGATGATTTTGGCTTCCATGCTAGAGCCATCGGTCAGAGTGACTTCGATACGCTCGGCACCATCCACAACGTGGTTATTGGTTACGATATAGCCGTCAGCACTGATGAAAAAGCCGGAGCCCTGGCCTTCGCGCTCTCTAGGCATGCGGTCAGAAAATCCCTCGAACTGCTTGAAGAATTCCCACATTGGGGAGCCCTCGGGCAGGATGTTGTTCGGCATGTTCATCGGCTGGAACGATTTCTGTTCCACGGTGACGTTGACGACAGCCGGAGTCACCTGCTCCACTACATCGGCAAAGCCGGGTGGGCCGACCGGCTGCTGTTGCATCGCAATCGGTGAGGTTTCGCTATCTGCTGGTTTGGCTGCATTAGCGTTATTAATGCTGGTCAAGGCAGTGCCTAGGGCTAATGCGAAGCCGACGGAGCCGGCTAGGATTGCGCGCCGAAATCTCTGCTGCCGCGGAGCTTGGATCAACGTCGTCTGTGGTGTCGTTTCGAGTTGATCGGTTTGGTTTGGGATGGGGTGGTGCGTTGTTTGCGTCATCGTGATGAGGTTCCTGTAAATCTGACTTAGCCTATTGTCGTTTAACCATGAGGCCATAGTGCACATAATCTGGCTAAGTAGGATGATGATCGGGTCGTTACATCTGTATTGCGGCTGAATTAACTTTCATCCACCTCGAGGCGATTGCTGTCGAGAAACAGACCATTTAGTACAGCGGTGCGGATGTTCCGCTACCATTGCTGCTATTTGTCGCTGCTATAATCACTCATCGTGGGTTATCGATGACGACCAGGATTACGACGACAACGACTGCAAACGGTCTCGCGACTTCCGCAGCAGAGCACTAGCTCGATCTTCTTATCCGGCCTCTTTGTTGCGGCAATCCACCCATAGGGCGACTGTGGGCCGGTTGCCGCTTCGCGAAGGGGAACGAGAATCCGGCGCTGGTTAGTGGGTTTCTCTGCGACAATCGCCCAAGTGGTCGTCGGCTTGACCGGTTGCCATGATGCTTCGAAAGTACTAATTTGATGCAAGCGAGCGGAACGCAAGATATCATCGGCCAGTATACGATCAGCAGGGTGCACAGCTAACAGGGTACCCAACCTGATGTACGGCCAGCACGCACGGTGGTATCGGCAGTTTTCCGCGCGTCTACAATAATGCAATAACCTAAGAGGCCTGGATATGGCAGAACTGGAGCAGGTAGAGATCGATCGCTATCGCCGAGAGTTGGAACATGATGTACAGCACCTGTTGAAGAAATACTGCCGCATCATGAGCTGGGAGGTGCCGGAACTTGACGAGCAGGAGGCTGCGAAATTGATCTTACAGGCGCTCCGGGCTGCGATTGAAACGGCTGATTCCAGCACCTAGCACTGGTTGAGAAAAAATCCGAACGTCAGGGTAGACAGAAACAGTTGCAACAAGCGCGAAATGCACGAAAAAGACCCACCGTTCTCCTGTGAGTTGTTCATTTTTCCTTGTTTCACATGTTGGATGGTTCGATAACATGCGCTATTTGCTGTTGATCCATCTCTACACCACTCGATCCCTTCCCTTCAGCACTTAACTCAAGAGAATTCAGTTATGAGTAACCTGGTTGTCATTTCCTTTCCAGAAGAGCAACTTGCGTTCGAGATGCGAGCAGAGCTCGTCAAATTGCAAAAAGAGTATCTGATCGATATGGAAGACGTCGTGGTTGTCACCAAGGATGCCGCGGGCAAGGTGAAATTACATCAGGCCGTGAGCTTGACCTCCATGGGCGCCATCGGCGGTGGATTCTGGGGTATGCTGATCGGCATGCTGTTTCTGAATCCCCTGCTCGGTGCCGCGGTCGGCGCCGGTGCTGGCGCCCTGTCCGGCAAGCTCACCGACATTGGCGTTAACGACCAATTCATGAAGGAATTGGCGAGCCACTTCAAGCCTGGCTGCTCGGCTGTCTTCGTCTTGGTACGCAAGGCCACTAATGACAAGGTACTGGATGCATTACACAGCTTTCAAGGGAAGGGTAAGGTGCTGCAAACCTCGCTGACAAAGGTCGAAGAGGCCGAGTTGCGCAAGGTCATCGAAGGCGATGGCGAGTGATCCGTCGGTATTTCAATAAGGATCTCTAATCCTTTCTTAATACGATCACGTGCGCATGCTTTCACCCTGGTGGCAACGAGGCTCGGTTGAGGATCTGCTCCAGGATCTGATCGCGGCAGGACATATCTGTCTGCGACCTTAGATCGTCAACCGGAGCCGACTTGCCTCCAGTTCGAAGGCGATGACCGGCAGAGTTCGATTCTGGACACCGGCAGCAAGGACGTGCAGCGCATTCTGGCGCAAGCGGACTCGCTGGAATCATCGCCTTAGCCACCGCCATGTGCGTGCAATTCGAATTGCACGAGCTAGGTCTGGACGACCGGCTGTTGCAGGATCGCTCCGTGCGCTGCTGGGCCGATGCAATATGAGAGGGACGGCAACGCGGCGATGAGAGCATCTGCTTTCAGATCTCCGGTTCTACGGGTCAGCCGAACATCGGCCGCCACAGCATGGTGAGCTTGGTGCAGGAGGCCGCGGTCTGGGCCGATTTGTTGCACGATCGCCGCCGCATATTGCGCGCCTTGCCCTGTCATCATATCTACAGCCTTTTATACACACTCAGGCTGCTCGCCCTGCTTAGGGTACCGCTGCGGGATGTGCATGACGGTTTGCACGCCGGCGCGATGTATCGCACTCAGCCCGGCGATCTGTTGGTGAGACGGGACATCCGTTGTTCTTCGATAGGGCCATGCAGGGGTCGCCGCGGCCGGCCGCAGATCTCTCCGACAATCGCCCAAGTCGAACAGCCTCCTGAGTAACGGTCGGATGGGATGCAAGCTGGCAGAAATCGCCTAATTTTGGCAAGCGCGGCTTAGATCCAGCGCCAGCGCTTGTTCCGGCAACAGCGGCTTGGACCACAAATACCCCTGCCCCCAGTCGCATCCGAACTCGCGCAGCAATCCTAACTGATCGATGCGCTCGATACCCTCGGCGACCACCTGTTTATCAAGGGAATGGGCCAACGCGATGATGCCTCCGACCAAACGGCGATCATGGACCTCAGCGATACCGCCGATGAAATTGCGGTCGATCTTCACGCACGAAATCGGCAATTCGCGCAAATAAGCCATCGAGCTGAAGCCGCTGCCGAAATCGTCCAGCGAGAGACTGACGCCGCCGCGCGAGATGAGGCCCAGGGAGTTCTTCAACGCCGGGGTCACCTGCAGCAGCATGGATTCGGTGATTTCCAGCTCCAAGCTATCCGGCGGTACATCGGCAGCATGCAAATCTTCGAGCAAGCGCCTTGCAAAGCAGATATCGTCCAAATCGGCGGCACTGACATTGACCGCCAGAACGATTTCAACGCCTTTGTTGTCCGCAAGCAGTTGTTCGCGCAACAGCAGGATGGCCTGGCGGAGCACCGACGCGGTGACCGCTCGGATCATACCGTTGCGCTCGGCTGCCGCGATGTAGTCGGTGGGCATGATCAGGCGGCCATCGGCAGTGCGCCAGCGCGTCAAGACTTCAAAGCGCCTTGCCCCCGAAGACGCGCGGATCGGTACTTGCGGTTGCAACCAGAGTTCCACACAGCTCTGTGTATCTCCTGCGAGCAACTCCCAGTTGGTCTCCAGTTCGATGCGCGCGCGCTGTTGCAGGCTGGAATCGAAACCGCGCACGCAGTTGCGTCCGGCTTCCTTGGCTTGGTACAGCGCCAGATCGGCCTGTTTTAACAACTCGCTGGGCTCTGAGCGAGCATGTCCAAGAGATAGGCCCATGGAGCTGGTAACGGAAAAGCGATCATGACCGATGATAACCGGTTCGCGCAGTGCCGTGATGATCTGTTCCGGCATTCCATCGAGCACGTCTTCATAGCAGGGTGGCAGCAATAATGCGAATTCGTCACCGCCGAGTCTTGCCGCGGTGGCCTCCGGCGGCAATGCCGTAACCAACCGTTCGGCGACGATTTGCAATAGCCGATCGCCGATGTCATGACCAAGGGTATCGTTAATGGACTTGAAATGATCGATGTCCAGCAGGCCAACGCCAAAGATCGGGCCATCGCAAGATTCCTGTTCCCGATCCTGCATACCGCCGTTGTCCTGACTGCCGTTTTGGTCGCCACCCCGATTGCCGTTCTGATCCCCGCTATGCTGCTCGCCAGCGCAGGCCTGCACACTTTCCAGAAGCAATTGGCGAAAATACTCGCGATTGGGCAGGCCGGTCAGGCTATCGTGCAAGGCCAGGTTTTCGAAGTGGGCTGCTGTGGTGACGATCACCTGTTGGGTCAAGGCACGGAGCGCGATTCCGGTGGCCACTTCCACGTCGGACCAGGGCTTGGCATGGTGGGTGCGTTTCTCATTCCAGGCCTGAAAGTCGCGACTGGGCCAGCCGCAGGACCGTTCGTTTTCGGGCCGGAAAAATGGCAGCGGGACCGGGTCTGCTCCCCAGCGCACCTGATACCGGGTGCGGCGGCGGCCAAACAGCAAAAGATCTGTGTTGTCCGCGCCGACGAACACCGCCATGACTCCGGCCAGGCGTCGCGGATAGGCAGCCGCTGGCTCGAATTCACCGGATAAGCAGTCCGTGCTCCAAATGGGGCCGGATTGCAGGCGCAGAAAACCAAGCAATGCTTTGATTTCGCTCCCGGACAACTCAAATGTGCCACCGGCGAACAGAGGTTTGTCATGATGAAAGATCTGTACAGCGTCAGCGTTGACCAACTTGCGCAGGAGTGATGCTTTGCCATGAAAGCCGAGCGGAAAGGGCTGCTTGAGGTCGATTGAGCCGACCATGTGATTGACCGCGGTAACGCCAGCATCGCGGGCACGCCGACTCGACTGCTCTTCCAGCAAGGCCAGCCGTGCCGACAGAAAACCGGCAAACTCGATGAGTCGCTGGCGCATGGTTGGAGTGACTGGATGCGGAACACGGTGATGGAAAATCAATAACCCCCACAGTCGGCCTTCATTGAGAATCGACAACGACATCGAGCCGTTTACATTAAATCGCTCCAGATAGGCGCGGTGGATCGGCGATTGCGCACGCAGATGAGCGATGCCGATGTCAATGGCCTCGGGTTGCGGGTTCAGATCCGATTCCAGATTCGCTCCAGGCAGGACCGAGCGCGTCAATAATGCCACATCGGAGTGATCGCGGCTCGGTGCATAGCGCAGCGGTGTTTCGATGCAGAGTGCATGAGCTTGACGTGGGATATCGGTGGCCGGATAGCGCAGCCCAAGCACCCTGGGCCAGGTGCCGTCGGCCAGACTCTCGGCGATCACCAGTCCGGCGTCGTCCGGCTCCAGCCGATAGGCCAACACGCGCTGAAAACCGCTTAGATAACGTAATGCATCTATCGCCTCTTGGCATATTGACGGTATGTCGGTGAGTTTTTGCAGGCGTGATTGCAGGGCGTTGAAGTCGAAGCCGAGCAGTCTGGTGTCCATCGCCAGCTCGGCCTGCGGAGGACAGTCGGGTTCCATTTCCAGCAACAGCCGGTCGCGCCACAAATGCAGTCGAATGTGCAGATCCAGATCGACCAGCGGCGTAGTCGCCGGGAGACGAAAAAATCTGGCATAACGAAGCGGTTGCGTGTTGATGGCTCCCAGACTGGCGATCAGTTGCTCGGCGCACGAGGGCAGCAGGTCAACAATTGAACGGCCCAACACCGCATCGGGCTCGCGTCCGAGATACTGAGCGCTGTTTGCGCTGCAGGCCAATACCTCGAGTGTGTCTGTCTGCAATACCAACAGACAACCGAATGGCTGTACGGCGTCGCAGAAGGCGATGGGTTCCTGATCGCGGCGGGAGAAATCGAACGATGCCGAGGACAGATCGGTAGCGGCATCGGTATTCTTGGGGAACTTGTTTTCAATCAGCTCCGCGGGCCTGCGGTCGGCGCGCCGCGGCAATATGCGCAAGGGTTCGATGATAATCCAGAATTCACCGGCGCGCTCGGATGCGCGCATGCTGATACGCACCTGTACCGGATGCATATCGCAGTCGAAGCTAAATTCAAACCTGGTGTCCAGGTTGCCGGTCAATACTCCGCGACGAAAGCGTCCATAGAATTCCGGCACCATGGTGCAGGGCGCCACGTCGGTGAAGAAGTTGCGTCCAAGCACGGCAGTGGACTTGCGCTCGCTCATTTCCGTTTCGCGGCGGCTGTAAAACAGGATCACCCCATCGCTGTCAACGCGGGTCGCACCATAAGGCAGGCGATCGAGTTCCGCCGCGGTCAGCGAGTCGAGCTGGTGCGGATCATGGAGATCGATGTCGATGTCCATTTGGACCGCGGATGGCGCATGGCGGCATATCGGGCGGCTGTGTTGGTCTTGTTTAGAGACCATTCAGCCGGCGCTGGGAAAGAAACATGGCGGCCGAGTCGAGCTCGCCGTTGTCTTGCCCGACCAGTGCATTGACCAATTGTGCCGCCTGCGCGGCTCCCGGCAATGCAAGGCCCAGTTCGTGGGCTGCTTCCAGCACCAGTCGCAGGTCTTTTTGAAACAGTACGGATTTGAAGCCGGGCTGATACTGCTGATCGAGCATACGCTGACCATGTATTTCCAGCGCGCGGCTGTTGGCGAAGCCGCCAAGCAATGCCTCGCGTACCTTCGCGGCATCGACGCCGGAGGCCTCGGCCAGCAGCAAGGCCTCGCCGACAGCGGCGATGGTCTGACTGATGAGCACCTGATTGCATGCCTTGCATACCTGTCCTGCACCGCAATCGCCGACATGCACGATATTCTTGCCCATGACTTCGAGCAGCGGACGCGCACGCTCGAAGGCGGACGCCGAGCCACCGACCATAATCGACAAGGTGCCGGCGATGGCGCCGACATCGCCTCCGGAGACCGGCGCATCCAGCATCTCGGCACCGGCCGAGCGCACGCGCTCGGCAATGATCCGCGTTGCGGATGCCGAGATGGTGCTCATGTCGACCACCAGGGCGCCTGGCTGCAAGCCCGCGATGACCGCATTCGATGCCATGTCGTCGCCGAGGATCACCTGCTCCACATCCGGCGTGTCCGAAACCATGGTAAACAGCATCGACGCTTGCCTTGCCACTGCAGCCGGGCTTGTACAGGCGGTGGCTCCGGCCGCGACCAGCGGCTCCATCGACTCCTTACGCCGAGCATGTACGACCAGGCCGTACCCTGCGTTGATGAGATTCAGGGCCATGGGTCGCCCCATAATGCCGAGGCCGATGAAGCCGATCTTGTCTGTCATGAGTCTCCTCCGGCGATAGGGTACGTAATCGCCGTCTGTGGTGAGGTCAGTAGTTTACCCCTGAGGTGCTTGCCTGTTGCGTGCTGGTGTTGAATATCACGGGTGAAGAACATCAGGCGATGTTCTGATAATACAGGTTTTGCGGGTGATTGGCCTCGGCGAAGAAATACCAGCGTTCGGCCAGCAGGCCCATAAATTGAATCGCGAAGGCGACGATCGGCAAGGTTGCCGACTGCAATAGGTAGGCGAGGCCGAGCAGCAGAATCGGCAGCGGAAACACCAGCACCAGAAAGATGAGCCGCACTTGCTTCAAGAATGCGGGACTCCTGTGGTGGAAGAATTCGCGGGTGTTGAACGAGCCGGCGGTGAAGCCTTGGGACTGTTGCTCGATCGCGCGGTGACGAATGCCGATGGCAGTTTGCACGCTGCTTTTGTAGTTGAGCGTCGCATTGCGGAGCAGCGATGTGGCGCGAGTGGCGAGGCCGAGCAAGGTAAAGATCACCGCCCAAGTGCCATAAAAGCCGACCAGATGGTTGCCAAGATATGCGGAGTAGGCGGCGGCGAGCATAAACCCGGAGGCCATGCCAAGAAGCAGGAAATTGGCCACCGTGTAGGGCGAGTGCCATTCTTCAAGGAACTCGACGCAGGCATAGATCATCGCCGTGCAGACGAACAGCATAAAGGCTACCAGCATACCGGCAAAGCCAAGCAGCAGGGTGATGTCGATCGGCAAGGTGCCGTTGCCGGCAATGAAAAATGGCTCGGTCCAGCCCATCCAATGGCAGAGGCCGTAGAAAAACACCAGGGCCATCATCGTCGGCAATACGATGACCTCGCGCGATAACCAGGAGGTACGCCATTTGGAAGCCGCGCGCCAGGCCCGTTCCGGCCGGCCCAGATGAAAAAACGACGCCATCAGACCGGCGATCAATAGTACCAGCGCCAGGGCGCTGCCGAGGGCATAGAAGGATGCGCCCTGGGGCGCGATCAGTTTGATGCTGGCATAGAGTTGTCCGGTAAACAGGGCCAGAAACAACCCCTGGCCAGCGCCGATCAGGGTGGTGAGAAAGATCACAGAGAAGGCGGGGTGCATGGGGATTACCGCGGTGTCGGATGAGTCGGTTGGGTTGCTTGTGTGCCGGGAAGAATCGGTTCAGCAACAGCTGCGAGTGCTTGTCGATCTTTCCCGGTGCCTGGTGCAGATGCCTGATGTTCGGTTTCGGCGCTGTTTGCTACCAGGTCACATCGTCTAAGGTTTCCTCGCCGGTATAGACCGTGATGTCTTCCTTGGTCAGCGGATTGTCCGAGCGCTGGAGTTCATCCTCGGTGATGTGCATGCGGGTCTTGTGCCGCGGCAGGTAATGGTTGGCTGGCTTGGTGCCCCATTCCGGCATCAGAGGATAGCCACCGCGCTCGCGGATGGCTAAGGATGCCTCCGAGTGCGGGTCGTGCACATCGCCGTAAAGCCTTGCGCTGGTTGGACAGGCCAGCACACAAGCCGGTTTGCGCTCGGCCTCGGGCAGACTCTGATCGGTGATACGATCGATGCACAGGGTGCATTTTTTCATCACCTTCTGTAGTTCGTCGAGTTCGCGCATACCATAGGGGCAGCCCCAGGAGCAGTACTTGCAGCCGATGCATTTGTCGTAGTCGACCAGCACGACGCCATTGTCCTCGCGTTTGTAGGAGGCTCCGGTCGGGCAAACCGGCACGCACGGCGGCTCTTCGCAATGCAGACAACTCTTGGGGAAGTGCACCGTTTCGGTGTCGGGATAATGACCGACCTCAAAGGTTTGTACACGATTGAAGAAGGTGCCGGTCGGTTCCGCACCATAGGGGTTTTGATCGACCATTGGTCCGGCCCAGCCGGATGTGTTCCATTGCTTGCAGGAGGTCACGCAGGCGTGACAACCCACGCAGACGTTGAGGTCGATGACAAGGGCCAATTGAGTCATAGGTCTTTCCGGAGGGGCTGGGGTCCAACTATGGCGTGAATCTCAGTGAAGCGCCTGTTGACGGATGCATTGTGATTCAGGCATCTCGATGCGGACATTTCAATTCAGGCGCGTCGATTCGAGCGTGTGTAATGCGGGCATTTCAGCGTTTGCCGAATAGGCCGGCCACATAGCTTTGCCATTTGTAGCGTTGCCGGAAGGTTTGTCCGAGTAGCATCGGCATAGCTGGAAACTGCGGCTCGGTCACGCGCGGTTCATGGTCCTCGGCTTTGCGGATATTCACCCGCAGGTCGAACCAGGCTGCCTGGCCGGTGATCGGATCGGAATTGGACAAATGGCTGCCGTCGCCGTTGGCGGGCAGTTCTTCGCCGATGAGATGGTTGAGCAGGAAGCCCTTGCGGGATTCGTCGGCGTCCGGCGCCAGCGCCCAGGCTCCGGATGCCTTGCCGATGGCATTCCAGGTCCACACCGTGCCGGGCTCCACCGCCTCGGAATAACGGCACATGCATTTGACCTTGCCCAGATGCGATTCGACCCAGATCCAATCGCCATCGTCGATGCCTTGTGCCACGGCCATCTTCGGATTGATGAATAGATAGTTGTGGCTGTGGATCTGCCGCAACCAGGCATTTTGGCTGTCCCAACTGTGGTACATGGCCATTGGCCGCTGGGTTAGCGCGTTCAGCGGGAAGCGGTTCTTGTCGATCAACTGGCCCTCGAGGGGTTCGTAGAAAAACGGCAGTGGATCGAAGTATTTTTCGATGCGTTCGCGCAAACGCTCGGGAGGCTGACGACCAGGCCACTTGCCCTGCGCGGCAGCGCGGAAGCGTTGCAAGACCTCGGAATACAGATGCAGCGTGATGGGCTCGGCCCAGCGCGTCATGGCGTGCGCCCGCGCCCAGTGCAGATAGCCCTTGTTCCAGTTACGCATGTACTGATAGCTGCGCGGCATCTCGTGGTGGAACACGCAATTGTTTGCAGCATACTGCTCCCACTGGCGCGGGTTCGGTTCGCCCTTGATGAATTTCTCGCCGAATTCTCCGCGCCAGCCGGCCAGGAAGCCAATGCCGGAGCCTGGCGAGGTTTCGTAGTTGACCACAAAATCAGGGTAGTTGCGATATTTGGCGCTGCCATCCTCCTTGACGAAGGCCGGTAGACCGATGCGTGCGCCGAGTTCGATCAACACATCCTGGAATGGACGGCAATCGCCTTTTGGTGGTAATACCGGCAGGCGCACCGCGTCCACCGGGCCGTCGAACTCGGAAATAGGCCGGTCGAGCATGGACAGCACGTCGTGCCGCTCCAGATAGGTGGTATCTGGTAGCACCAGATCGGCGAATGCCACCGTTTCAGACGAGAAGCTGTCGCAGACCACCAGGAACGGGATTTTATACTCACCGTTCTCGTCCCTATCGGCCAGCATGCGTCGCGCCTCGCTGGTGTTCATCGACGAGTTCCACGCCATGTTGGCCATGAACAGGAACAGCGTGTCGATCGGATAGGGATCGGCGCGCCATGCATTGGTGATGACATTGTGCATCATTCCGTGTACGGACAGCGGGTATTCCCATGAGAATGCCTTGTCGATGCGCACCGGTTCGCCCGCGGCGTCAACGCAAAGATCCTCCGGGCGTGCTGGCCAGCCCAGCGGCATGCCATCGAGCGGCGTGTTCGGCTGCACTGCCTCGGGTCCGCTCGGTGGCTTGGGGCAGGGCGGGATCGGACGTGGAAAGGGTGCTTTGTGTCGGAAGCCGCCGGGCCGGTCGATGGTGCCAAGCACCGTCATCAGCAGGCTCAATGCGCGGGTGGTCTGAAAGCCGTTGGAATGGGCAGCGAGGCCGCGCATGGCGTGAAAGGCCACCGGATTGCCGGTTACTGTGTCATGCTCGTTGTCCCAGCAGTCGGTCCAGGTGATCGGCAGTTCGATTTTTTGATCGCGGGCCGTAACGCCCATCTCGTGGGCAAGCCGGCGGATGGTCTCCCTCGGGATGCCGGTAATACCCTCGGCCCATTCCGGCGTGTAGCGCTCGACACGTTCTTTCAGTAATTGAAACGACGGCTTCACCGGTGTGCCGTCTTCCAGAGTGTAGCTGCCCATCAGGCGCGGATCGGCGCCTTTGCTGTGGGTCAGTACCTGACCGTGGTGCCGGTCCCACCACAACTTGTTTTCCGGATCGGTGCAGCCCTCGGTGATTTCGGCCGAGGTATCGCGGTAGAACAAACCATGGTCATCGCGTTGCGGGTCGTCGATGACCAACTCGGCGGCGTTGGTGTACTGGATCAGGAATTCGCGGTCGAACAAGCCGACCTTCAGAATCTCGTGAATCAGGGCCAGAAACAATGCGCCGTCGGTACCCGGTTTGATCGGTACCCATTCATCGGCAATGGCAGAGTAGCCGCTGCGGATCGGGTTGATGGAGATGAAGCGCCCGCCGCGGCGCTTGAACTGGGATATCTCGATTTTCAGTGGATTGGAATGATGATCCTCGGCGGTGCCGATCATCACGAACAGTTTGGCCCGCTCCAGGTCCGGACCGCCGAACTCCCAAAACGATCCGCCAATGCTGTAGATCATGCCTGCCGCCATGTTGACCGAACAAAAGCCGCCGTGCGCGGCATAGTTCGGCGTTCCGAATTGCTTTGCGAACATGCCGGTGAGTGCCTGCATCTGATCGCGACCGGTGAACAGCGCGAATTTTTTCGGATCTTCGGCACGCAGCTTTTGCAGCCGTTCCGACAGCATCGACATGGCCTCATCCCAGGAAATCTCCTCGAATTGCGATTCACCGCGCCGGGCGTTCGCCTTGCGCCGCAAGGGCTTGGTCAGGCGTGCCGGGGACACCTGTTTCATGATGCCGGAGCTGCCCTTGGCGCAGATGACGCCACGATTCAGCGGATGATTTGGATTGCCCTCGATGTAGCGGACCTCGCCGTCTCGCAAGTGGACGCGAATGCCGCAACGGCACGCGCACATGTAGCAAGTGGTCTCTTTGACCTCGGCTCGGCCAAGATCGCGATCAGAATGAACGGTAGGGTCTTGCATTGATAAGGATGTCCGTGAAGGGAGCAGAAGGAATCTACAAGATTCTAATATGCAGAGGTGAAAACCGCGACATCTTCTAGTCCGTTTAACGACACAGGTCAAGCGGTTCGGCTATGGGGGCAAGGGTTGCTGGAAGCGTGCATCAGAATGCAGGGGAATTGCATCAGTGCGGCTCTGGCAGAGAGGCCTGCAAGCGAGATTGTACCGAGGTACGGCGCAGATCGATCTCCAGTCTGAACGCTTGGTCAAACGTAAAACGCTTGGTCGAACATGCAGTTTGCGTTTTATCAAGGCGATTTCTGTCGAGAAACATCCCTTACACCGCCACGGCGCAGCGCTCCAACGCCACTCTATAAATTATATTGGTCTATTATGTACGAGGTCATCCATCGGTGACCGAGCCAGCCCGGCGACCAACCGGGGGCTTTTTCATCCATTTTGTACATTCTCAGGAGATTCCCGATGCTCAACGAAGTTCCTGCAATGGTCACCGGCTCCATCGGTTCGGTTGGAGCTGCCATCAAGGCATTTGCATTGACTCATCCCGTCGGTCTGGCGCTTGCCGGTGGTGTGCTGCTTGGCGTCGGCGCCTCGCAGCTGCTGCGCAAAAAGCCCAAGACCGATGGTGAGCCACAAGCGGCCACTAGCGCGTAGAAGCTGGATCATCTGACCGGGGTCTGTCGCCGATACGGTCAGATGAAGTGCCGATTGCCTTGTAGGCGCTGTCGACGGCGATGTTCTTGGCGCTGTTGACCGCTTGTTTGGTTACAACGGCCGCTGCAGCGCCGACCACGAATCCAATGACCAGGGATGCTGCCGTGGTGCCCAGAATCGGCAATACGGCCATAGCAGCCATGGCCTTGGCGCCAGCGACGACACCGATCTTTGCCGAGACCCATGCCGAACTGCCCTCGTAGACTCCGGTGGATGCGATGTCCGTCACTACGGTCCGATCAGCCAGATCGACATTGCGTGCCATGTACCCAAGACCAGTAAGACCGGCGGCGGCGGCAGTGTCCAGGGCGATGAGTGTCGGTCCAAAGTGCAATGTACCGATGTGGCCTGCCGCACCAACGCAGGCAAGTTGGTCACAAAATGTTTCCCTCGTGCCGGCCGCTGACATTTGATTGAGGTAGTCAACATAGAATCCGCTGTAATCGACTGTTGGACGACCGTAATCTGCGTAAGGTCCTTGCCCGGTTGTGGAAAAAAATGCCGTAATTCTGCCGGCGGTGCCGGAAAGTTGATGCCGCTCGAGCTGTTGGGCTGCCTCTTCGGCGAGCATCCAAGCCTGTTCCCGAGAGAGTACGCGCGCCATTCCATGGGTGTCCATGATCCGAATCTGATCCGGGATCTGATGTCTTGCCAGGTAGGAATCGCCATGCCTGTCGGTTTGCATACGCAGTGCACGCAGCTCGGGCGGCAGAACGCTGATGTGGATGCCGATGGTTCGGGCGATCATGCGTTTTCGGATGACGCGGCTGTTCGGCGCCGAGTGGTTTACGGTCGTCATCAGGATGCTGTTACTCTAATTAATCGTTGCGCATGGCCAGATATGGCGTTTGAAGTCAGCATTACCATGCGATCTTCGTCAGGGCCGCGTCAGCGAAGCCTTTGCTCGTGTGCGATGATCGATGCTCGTGCTTGGCAATTTCAGTGCCAGCCTGTTACGCCATTTTCCCATGGGTCGCAATTGCCGCGCGCTGGATCGCATCCAAATGCGAAGTAGTCCAAGCCATGGCCGCGGCAGCCGCTGATCCGTGTTCTGTTGGATTGGCGCCGCTTGCCGGCCGAAGGTCTATTGCACCCGGACCTGATCCATCCTCTATGGCGGCAACATGTGGCTGGCCAACGCGACTTCAGCACCAAGTTCTGGAGTGTCCCGACCTTTCTGGCTCGGGGTGCTACCTTCAAAGAGCGTCGGGATTCACCGCAGAGACGCAGAGGGGCTAAGGCTAGGCTGTCGAAATCTGCCGTCTCACTAAAACAAGCGCTTCCCGGTTTTTGGATGCTTAGTCGGTGTCGAGGTCGGAATGAGGGATTGGTATCGAGCTGGCTGCTTTGATCGATGAGCGGATTCGATTCCGATTCCGATTCCGATTCCGATAGCGACCTCGACACCGATTCGGCTTCCCCAGTGCGTTCGATGATGCAATCCAAGACCCGGAATCGGTTTGGCATCAAAACTCAGAACATTTCGACAGCCTAGGCCAAGGCGCCTCGCCCGCAAGCGGAATTTTAACGAGCCGTGGGCGCCAGTCGGCGTAGGAGCCCGCTTAGGGCGACCCGGCAAATGATGCCAGCGGAGCGGACGCGAGCGCCGCACCTTTCCCGGGAGAAAGGCTGTAGGCCACTGTCTTCTCGATGAATTCACTGAAGAGACACCAGGGTGCAACCCGCCCAGCACTACTTGATCAGGATCGGGATTGAAATCGAAAAGACATGACATCGGGGCGTGAGAAACCTGATGTTTATTGGGCGGATATTGACTGGAGGATATTGACTGGAAGGATATTGACTGGGCGGACGTTTACTGGGCGAACGTTTACTGGGCGCTGCCTTCAACGAATATGAATCAAACTTCATTTTGGTTGAATAGCCGAACATTCTACGCAGGCAGCACCCCTGGCCTGATAGCATGCCTATGCCGATCGGCTTGGATTTTTAAGGCGATTGACGGAGAGCAACGTACCAACTGGCGCCGGATTTTCGTTCGCCTTCGCGCAGCGGCAACCCGCCCAGAGTCGCTCTATGGGCAGGTTGCCGCGACCAAGAAGGCGGACGATGAAGACAAGCCAGGTGGTCTGTTTCTCGACAGAAATCGCCTAAAGGCAAGAATTCTGCAGCTGCAATGCTAAAATAGCTCTTGATCCGTTTTAGCATCAGGATCGGCTGGTCATGTCCTTTGTCCGTACAGGACAGGTTCCGATCGCGCCTTTCAGGCGATTGCTGGAGAGAAACCTACCAACTGGCGCCGGATTCTCGTTCGCCTGCGCGCAGCGGCAACCCGCCCATAGTCGCTCTATGGGTGGGTTGCCGCAACCTCGATGCCGGACGAGAAGACGAGCCAGGCGGTCTATTTCTCCATAGAAATCGCCTTACATGCCTGCAACGATCGTCGGCCACCATCGCCGACTTCGTCACGTCATCGAGAGCAGACGCAAATGTCGACAACGATCCGTTTTGGGGCCTTTGTCCGCGAGATCACGGTCCACCAGGACCGTATCCCGTATACCAATCTGATGCCCAAGATTCTGTACGATGGGGATGGCAATCCGCTGCCCTGTCGCGCCCCGCGCATCGCGCTGCGTCCGATCGACGCCTACCGGCTGACTCAGCCCTATGTCCAAGTCCGGCTGATGGAGCAGGTGCGGGCCGTGGTGCCGCTGGCGGTCTATCTGCTGCTGTTCCAATTGCTGATCCTGCAGCAGCAGGTCGCTGACGCCTGGATCATCGCCGGCGGGCTCCTCGCTGTCATTATTGGCTTGATGTTCTTCATGGAGGGGCTGAAGGTGGGGCTGATGCCCTTTGGCGAGGCCCTTGGTACGACATTGCCGGCGAAAGCGCCGCTGAGCCTGGTGATGACCATTGCATTGCTGCTCGGCATCGGCGTAACCTTCGCGGAACCTGCCATCGGTGCGCTGAAGGCCGCCGGGCAAATCGTGCGGGTGGAGTCGGCGCCCTATCTCTACGCCCTGCTGAACGATTGGGCGGAGGTGCTGGTGCTCGGTGTTGGAATTGGTGTAGGCATTGCGGCGGTGCTTGGAACCTTGCGGTTTCTGGCGGGTTGGAGCCTGAAACCCTTCATCTACCTGACTTTGATCCCGACCATCGGCCTCATGCTGTATATCTTGACCGATCCTGAGCTTGCGAAGACGCTCGGCCTCGCTTGGGACTGCGGCGCGGTGACCACCGGACCAGTGACGGTGCCGTTGGTATTGTCGCTCGGGATCGGCATCGCCGGGGCGGCCGGCAAAGAGCAGTCGTCGCTGTCCGGCTTCGGCATTGTCACGCTGGCCTCGCTGTTTCCGATCATCAGCGTCGAGGTGCTCGCAATCTACCTGTCGCTGGTGAGCAGTCCGGCGGAGATCATTGCCGCAGCGGCGAGCACCGCGGCCACCGCCGAGGTGTCGGCCTGGTATGCGCAGACCCCCTGGGTCGAGATCATCGGCGGCCTTCGGGCCATCGTGCCGCTGGTATTGTTTCTGTTTCTGGTCATGCGCTTTGTTCTTCAGGAGCGCATCCTGAATCCCGGCAACATTGCCTATGGCATCACATTAACGGTGCTCGGCATGATCATCTTCAACCTCGGCCTGACCTATGGGCTGACCAAACTCGGTGGGCAGTCCGGCGCACTGGTGCCGGCAGCTTTTACCGACATTCAAGGCGTGCAAAATGATCCGCTATACGGCCCGATACTTGGTCTGTCCATCGCCTTTTGCTTTGCTTGGGTGCTTGGCTTCGGCGCGACCTTGGCGGAGCCGGCCCTGAACGCCTTGGGGCTGACAGTCGAGAATCTGACCAACGGTGCATTCCGCAAGCAGGTATTGATGTATGCCGTCTCGTTGGGTGTTGCCTTCGGGCTGGCGCTGGGCGTGGCCAAGATCGTGTTTGCGTTTAACATTGCCTGGCTGTTGATCCCGGGCTACCTGCTCGCCGTGCTGTTAACCTTGCTGTCAACCGAAGAGTTCGTCAACATCGCCTGGGACAGCGCCGGGGTAACCACGGGGCCGGTGACGGTGCCGCTGGTACTGGCGATGGGGCTGGGCTTCGGCAACGCCATGGATGCGATCGAAGGCTTCGGTATCTTGTCGATGGCGTCCATCTGTCCGATCCTGTCCGTGCTCATCACTGGGCTATACATCCAGTGGAAGGTAAAGCGCAAGCGCAACCGCTATGACCGGGATATGCATGTGGATGAGTCGGAACTGCAACCAACAGCCGTTGGGGAGACCTCATGAGCACCAGAGAGATCGTTGTCTTGACCGACGTGGCCTTGATCACGGCCAGCGTCCAGCGCGGTATGGCCGACGAGATTGTCAAAGCCGCCCAGGAGGCTGGCGCCCAGGGCGCCAGCATTCACTATGCCCACGGCCGCGGCGTGCGTGAGCGCCTGGGCGTCTGGGGATTGGCGGTCGAGGCCGAGAAGGAGGTCATCAACATCGTCGTCGCCACCGACCAGGTGGACCGGGTATTCGAAAAAATGTACTTGGCAGGCAAGATGGACACGCCAGGCATGGGCTTCATGTGGGTGACGCCGCTGGAGAAGGCAGCCACCTTTGTCCCGCACGAGATCGTCGAGCGCCTGGCCGAGCACCGAGCCGGCGGCAGGGCCTCGGGCAGCCGATGATGCAGCCCACCGAGCCACAGAAGGTCATTACCTGCATCTTGCCCAAGGGCAAGGCGATGCCCCTGGCCCGCTTCCTGATTAAGGAGTACGGTTTTACCACTGTCGATGTCCACTATGCCCGCGGGGTCGGTCGTATTACCCCGCTGCGCCACCGCGGCATCGGTGAGACCTCCGAGCGTGATGTCCTGACCGTGGCCGTGCCAGCGGCCGAGGCCGACGATTTATTCGAGACCATCTTCAACGTCGCTGAGATCGGCCGGCCACACGGCGGGTTGATGTTCATGCACGCCCTGATGGCCGCCACCGCATTTTCCTTGCCCGAACTGCCTGAAGAGGGCTGATGCAGCATGGCGGCAGTGTCGAGGCCGCTGCGAGCATCGCACCAAATCTAAGCCTGGGGCAGCATGAGGCTGGAGTTGGAATGAGCGGACTTTGGCAAAGCGCCGCGGTGTTTGCCCTGTTGCACTGTATCTGCAAGCTGGCATCCGCGTGCTGCCTCTTGCACTGATGAACAATCCTGAACCTCGGTTTTATAGACTTCTCGCGCTGGAGCGAACCTGTATGTCTCATCCCCTGACCGAACCCGTCATGCTAGCCGAATTACTGCCCGAGGCAGCGTTGATTAATGCGCATGTGCGTGCGGCTTTGAACGAAGACATTGGCAGTGGCGATGTCACTGCATCGCTGTTGCCCGCGCACCAGTACGCGCGCGCCGAGGTGATTACCCGCGAACCGGCGGTGCTCAGTGGCCGAGCCTGGTTCGATGCCGCGTTCCGGTTACTCGACGACGAGCTGACCATCGAATGGCAGGCTGCCGATGGCGAACAGATCGAGCCGGGGCAATTGTTGTGTCGACTTCACGGACGGCTGCGTTCGCTGCTTACCGCAGAGCGTACCGCGCTGAACTATCTACAGGTCTTGTCCGGCACCGCGACCCGCGCACACCGTTATGCCGAGGCGGTGCGCGGTCTGCCGGTGCGCATCCTCGATACCAGAAAGACGCTGCCGGGGTTGCGGCGCGAGCAGAAATATGCTGTCGCTTGCGGTGGTTGCCATAATCACCGCATGGGCCTGTTCGATGCCATTCTGATTAAAGAAAACCATATCCTGGCCGCTGGCTCCATCGCCGCGGCGATCCAGGCCGCGCGCGATCTCAGGGTGGGGATGGCGGTGGAGATCGAAGTCGAATCGTTGGACGAACTTCGCCAGGCGGTCGCCGCCGGGGCCGAGCGTGTACTGTTGGATAATTTCACGCCCGATCTGCTGCGCCAGGCTGTTGCAATTGCCGCGGGTCGTACGCGCCTGGAGGCATCTGGCGGCATTACGCTCGAGCATCTGCAAACCATCGCGGCGACCGGGGTTGATGACATCTCGGTCGGCGATCTGACCAAAGGTGTCGAGGCCGTGGATTTGTCCATGCGACTATCGGTTCGGGGAGAATGATAGAAATTAGTTATTGTTAATTTAATAAAATTCTAATATTATGGTCCCCACGTTGTCGCTGCTCGGCGCCAACGCTTGCCGGACCAGCAGCTGCTGCATTGACCTGCGGTCTAAATAATGATTTTGGAGAAAAATATGAAAAAGCTTGCTATCTCTGCTGCCATCGCAGCTCTTCTCGGTGTGTCTGCATCCGCCAGTGCTTGGTATGGTCCTGGTTATGGCGGCCCAGGATACGGCCGCGGCGGTGGTTGGGGCGACGGTTTGGGCGACATTTTCAGTGACATGTTCGGCGACGGCTACGGCGACTTCAACATGAACATGTCCGGTGGCGGGCGTGGTTACGGTCGCGGTCGTGGCTATGGTTACGGTCGAGGCTATGGCTATGGCGACGGCTATGGCTATGGCTATCCCTATTATGGCGGTTATGGCTACGGCGCACCTTACTATGGCGTTCCCTATGGCGCTCCTTACGGCGGCTATGGCATGCCCTATGGTGCTCCGATGGCTCCTGCTGCCCCGGCACAGGCCCCGGCACAGACTGAAGCAAAGTAAGTCATCGTTTCCTCACGTCGATGACTTGGAAGCCGTAATCACAAGGATGTGCGAACCGCGGCCGATCGTGCCGCTGCCGTTCTTTTCCCGTAAAGCCTCCATGCATGCACCGTTCGGTGCCCGGCTTTTCGGACAGTATTTCATGGCCTGACTTCTGCTCTTGCGCAACCTGATGTCTGCTGCTCGGTATGGCATACCTGGCTCATGACACAATCAACAAACTCGAATAACCGAGTGCGAGACCGATGAGGCAAGCCACCAGCACGTCGCTTGGATAATGCAATCCAAGCACAACACGGGATATCGCCACCAACATCGTGAATGGCACCAGCAGCCAGGCGAGGTGGGGATAATAATACAAGGCTACGGTGCTGAAGCTCACTGCGTGCAGTGTATGACCGGATGGAAAGCTGTAGCGGTCCAGGGGCGGGGTGCCGGCGGTGATGTCCATATCGTAGTGGCAGGGGCGTACGCGCTGGGTCATACCCTTGACGCGTCTGTAAAGCAACAGTGCAACGCCGCTGGTGAGCAACATGTGCAATGCCGTTTCCAGCCCATACAACCCGTCCACCAGTGGCAAAACAACCATCAGGCTGTACCAGAAAACACCGTTGCCAAGACGGCTGATCAGTGCAAACGGCCGGAAAAACCAGCGCTGTCGGGTGTTCTGGCTCCAGCGTCGGCAGACCGGTGTTTCAATTTCATTTAATAGTTGCAGCCATGGTTTCATGTTGGTCTCGAGCATCGGCATGTTGCCGGATGACTTCTTGCAGACATTGTTCGACGTTGCCGATAACAGAATCCCAACTTAGCGATTCGGCCGTCGTACGTGCGCGCGCACCCATCTGGTGCAGTCTATTTGGGTCGGACACGGCCGCGACCGCCGCGTCAATGAACGTCGTGCGATCCGCTGTCGCAGCAAGAATCCCATTGTGTCCGCTCTGGATGTGCTCATGGGCTGCGGCATAGTCGAAGGCGATCACGCAAAGTGCGCTTGCCATGGCTTCCGGCACAACGTTGCCAAAAGTTTCCGTCAGGCTCGGAAACACAAAGCAATCGGCCGATGCATAGTGTCGCGCGAGTTCTTCGCCGATCTTGGCGCCGGTAAAAACGAACTCGGGGTGGGTGAGGCGCAGCCGCGCGAGTTCAGGGCCGTCGCCGACTAGCACGAAACGTGCATAGGTGTGCTTCGCAGCGATTGCCTCGAAGGCATCCAAAGCCAATTCAATGTTCTTCTCCGCCGCAATCCGCCCAACATAGAGGGCGACGATGGACGGTTTGTCAGCAGATTCATCGCAGCCCCAGGACCGGCGTAAATCAGCACAGCGTTTGGTCGGAGAAAACAAGTCGGTATCGACCCCGCGACTGAATACATGAACATTATGAAATCCATGTTCGTCCAGCTCATGTTCCAAAGCGGAAGTTGGTACCAGAGTGCTGTCGGAACGATTGTGAAAATTCCTGAGCCCGTTGACGATTGCCCGAGTCAGTAGGCTCAGGCCATAATACCGACTGTATTGGCCAAATTGTGTATGAAAGCCGGTCACCGTTGCGACGTCGAGAGCGCGTGCGGCATTCAGCGCGGCATGTCCCAACGGACCCTGAGTCGCCACATAGATGGCATCCGGAAGATTGCGTTTCCACTGATGCAGCAGTCGCCAGTAAACGGGTAATCCGAAACGCAGACCGCGATAGCCAGGAATCGGCAGTCCCGGCACCAACATCTCGTCGGTGGTTTTGCGGTCGATGCGCCGATCCCCATGCTGGCGGGGACGAACCAATGTGACTTGATGCCCATGGCGCCTCAGTCCTTCGACCAATTGCCGCATAGTATTGGCAACGCCATTGATTTCTGGAGGATAGGTCTCCGTGACAACGGCGATTCTTAGCGCTTCGGTGGGGTTGTCCGGCATGCTGTCGCACCTTGGTGATTAGGGCTCATCGCGAGGCGGACGTGCGGCTTGCGGTCTGCACACGCGGCAATTTTACATATTGCGCGGGTTGTTCGCCGAGTCCAAGCCGTGCGGCGATGGCGGCGCGGGTTACATCGGCCATAGAGCGGCGGTCGTGGCCCGTCGGATCAATTGGCGGCAGGAAAGCGATATGTACGTGAATGCCAGGGTTACGCAATACGCGCAGCAGGTGGATTGCCAGGCTATCGTTGTCGATGAAGGGCGCAACCGGGTCCGGCTCGGCGTTGCTGCCGTATCGAATCGCCACCGGTTGAACGGCGCCCGCGTTCGCTTGCACCGCCGCGAACAGGCGCGGGTAGAATCGTCGCAGCGCGTATCCATCACCGGTGGTGCCCTCGGGAAAGATCAGCACACTGCTGCCGCTGTCGATGCGCTTGCCGATCTGCTCGATCAAGTCCGCGGCTTGGTTGCCGCCGCGCTTGATGAATAAGGTTCCGGCTGCCTGAGCAAGGCCGCCGATGATCGGCCAATGGCGTATCTCTTCTTTAGACACAAAGGCAACGGTGCCATGCGCACCTACAGTAGGAATGTCCAGCCAGGAGACGTGATTTGCGACCAGCAATGCGCCTGGTTCGAACACACCGGTAACCTCCACCTGCAATTGCAAAATCCAGCACAGACGCCGGTGCCACCAGCAGGTCGCCGCGGGAACCCAAAGGTGCTGGAGATGCAAGAGGCGCGCTAGCCTGGCGACGGACGCAAGTAGGCTGCCGGTGAGCACATGTTCGCAGACTCGCAGGGCGCGTGGTACAACAACAAGGGCTGACATTTACTTCTCAGGTTACGCAGACAATGTCCAGATGGGCAGAGCCTGGAAAGATCTGATTGCTTAAGCTGAATTTAAATGAGCCGGACCTCGATACATGGAGTTTGGGCCGGCACGGTCCAGAAAATGCCTGGTGTAAGTTGGGTTGAGTTGGTCCACATCGAGTAACATTAGCACATCTGCGACGTTGAAATCCGGATCGCGGCATGGCTCGCCGCAGGCCTTGGCTCCGAGTCGAATATAGGCTTTCAGTAACGCTGGTATCGGCGTATCCAGCAGGTTATCCGGAGCCTGACTATTAAACAACGGTGAGCGTGGTGTTACATGCAAATGTTGCGTTGCCATAGCTTGATGTCGCAGGCGGCTCATGACCGCCGCGGCTAAATGGTCTTGATCGCCCAGGGGCACGGAGGCGCAGCCGAACAAATAATCGATGCCGTGCAAGTGGATATAGCTGGCAATGCCGGACCACAGCACCGCAATGGCTGAGCCATGCCGGCACTCGGCGGAAATACAGGTGCGCCCAACCTCCAACAGGCGACCTGGTAAGTTCCGGATCGACCCCAGGTCGAACTCGCTCTCTGAATACCAGCGGCCTAATCGGCGGGCATTGATGTCATGCAGCAGCCGCGTGCAGCCAACAATTTGACCAGTCTTGGTTTCTCTAACGACGAGGTGATGGCAGTAATCGTCGAATTCATCCAAGTCGAGGCCGGATTGCGCTGTTTTCAGCTTCGCGCCAAGTTCCTGGCCGAAGACCCGATAACGCAGTGCCTGTGCTTCGCGAATTGTTTCCGCCCGCGCGGCCAACTCCACGGATAACCGTTCCCCGCGCTTAGCGGGCAGCGCCGATGCGTATACTGCCACGATGTCACTCCGAACAAACCGAGAAAAGGATCATGTTAGCGGGAGATTATGTCAGCTCGGTGAGCAGTGCGTGACCAAAGGGTGAACGTTCAGCACAGCCCGACACTTGTTGGACGGAGCCGCTACGCGGAGAACAGCGACGTGGCGGCCCCGCAGCAACGAAAATGCAACCTCACGCCCTCGCCATGCGAGGGAATATTCCAAACAGAATCATGAGGTTACATCGTAAAGACAGCATCTTTCGAGGCCGATTTCAAGCGCCGCTACGCCACCCTGGAAAACCCCCTGCACCTCATAGGGCTTGCGGTCAAAGACGATCGATGCGTATGTCCTGGGCGTGCGCCGGATCGGTGCGCACTTCGACTAGCGGATCGATGACCTGAGCGCCGAGCAGCTGACGGATTACTTCGCCGGGCTGCTGGAGATCCGCTCGTGGGCGTCGGTGAAGCTGGATCTGTATGGGTTGAAGTTCTACGACGCGCACGTGCTGCGCAAGCCCCGGGGGCATGTGGGCCTGGTCAAGCCGCCGCGGGGGCGGCATCTGCCTGACATCGTCACCATCGAGGAGATTGCGCGGCCGGTGCAGTCGACACGGATACTGAGCTACCGGGTGCTGTTCTTCACCCTCTGCAGTATGGGCCTGCGCTTGGGCGAATGGCTGGGGTTGACGGTGGCCGACATTGGCGTGGCGCGTCGGCGTGTGCACATCCGCGACGGCAGGGACCGCCTGGTGCCGTTGCCGAATGCCAGGCTGGCGGTGCTGCGACGTTGTTGGTCGGTGCACCGCCATCCCCGGCTGTTGTTTCCGCACCGCAAGGGCGGGCTGAAGCGCGCGGCCGCGGCGCCGAGCCCGCTGGCGCTGGCTGGCGTACCGAGCGCGTTGACCAAGGTGGTGCAATCCTGCGGGATAAAAAAAAGATGACGCCTCATAGCCTTCGGCACAGCTAGTGCAGTGGTGCGGATGTCCCGCTACCGTTTCTGCTGTTTGTCGTAATCGTTGTCGAAATCGCTCATCGTGGGTTATCGATGACGACCACGATGACGACAACGACAACAAAGAGTCTTCGCGACCTGCGCAGCAGAGCACTAGCCGCTCGTGCCGTCGCATGTGAAGGCATTCAAAAAGGGAAGGTAGAAAATTTGCGCGACGACATTGAACAAATTGACCAGTTTGAGGCTGAGCTTCATCGTCTGCTGCGGTGACGCCCGACAAACTAGATGGCACATTCTGGCTGAAAGACAGCCGTATTTCATGCCTTGATGATGTCCTGCGTAGCGAGGGATTTCGGCAGACATCCGCTGGTGATTTAATCCTGTATCAACGATAAAATGTCTAGGGTTCAGCGTGGGTGCGGAAAAACGGTCGTAGATGATTAGTTGCCAACAAGAGCGCAAGTCCGACGCCTTGGAGCAGCCTTCGCCACAGCTTAGGCAGCTCCAAGGCGCAGGCTGCGCTGCACGTTAGCCGCCAAAAAGGCGTTGTGAGTTCGCTACGGAATACGACGAGAAGAGATGGGCGAGTGGTCTGAATATTTTGCGGATTTCCCCGAAGAGAATCCCGCGAACTGGATAAATGGGCGTTTTGACCCCCAAGCAGCAGCATTGAGTCGTCAACGCGAAGCGGCTTTTGAGAAGGCAGACCGAGAAGGAAATGCTGAACTGCGCGGGATGATTAGCACAGCAAAGAAGAAGATCAAAGCTCGCTCTTTGCTGGTTACCGAAGATTGCCCTCAGTGCGGTTTAAGAACATTGAACACATACCGTATTTCCAAAGATTTCTTTCTCTGTGAGTGCCAAGACTGCGGTCTATACGGCAAGGGCATGACGCATGAAGAAGCATTAAGTCAAACCGCCGAGGCACTCGGCGACGGCTTGGACTGGCGGGAAGAGGGCTCGCTTTTCTAGCAGCAGCTAACTCGTATTCTGCTGCGGGAGTCGCGAGACCGTTTGCGGTCGTTGTCGTAATCGTGGTCGTCATCGATAACCCACGATGAGCGATCCCGATTACGACAACGACAAACAGCAGAAATGGTAGCGGGACATCCGCACCGCTGCACTAGTGCGCCAACTTAACGCCTTGGAACAGCCTTCGCTATCGCTCAGGCTCTTCCAAAGCGCGGGCTGCGTTGGATATTGGGCAACAAACCGAGAATTACATCCGTGCATAAGCAATCCAAGAATTTTGATCTCGAGCAAGCAGTTTGCAGCCTCGCGGCACTCATTGCAGGGACCGCTGGTGTGTTTTTTTCTGGAACGATCGGTTTGGGGAATCCCTTCCTGGTTGGCCTAATAGCGGGAGTTATCGGTTTCGTGCTTGCCTACGTCAGCCGCAGAGCGGCAGCAATAACTGTCGGTCTAGGTCTTGTGATCTTATTTTTGTCTTACAAGACAATGGATGGCTACTCCCTCGAAAACAAGATTGCGCTACTAATCCAACAAAGCCAGTTTTGACTTCAGTCCATCACGCAGCGTTAAGTCATCGGAGAAGTTCGCTGGCCGATGCGTCTAAGAGACTGCCCTTTCTAGACAGTCTCTTACGTACTACACGCTCATGTTGCTCGCAGGCCTCAATCTCGGTGCCGGGTGCGGCGAGCAAGGCCATCGCGTCGTCAAATCATACGACTGGCGATCCCGGCGTCTAGCAGAACTCCCTTGAGAGCATCATTGGTGAACTGCGAGCCTTGGTCGATATTGCCAATCTCGGGCTTGCCATGGGAGCGCAGAGCGTCGTCTTTGATTGCCTCTTTTTGCTTTCGCACAAGCCTGAACTGTTGTCCGGTTTTGCGCGTCCACTGTAGGTCTATGGCCAGTGACGATCTCAGGGGGCGATCAGGATGCCTGATGGATCGGGTTGCCAAACAGGCTGTTGCGAGCCACCTTGCGCACAAGATCGATGGGTATGATCAGGACCGCCATCGCGAGCACAAGCAGCCATTCTTGAAGGGTCAGGCCGACCGTGCGTAAGACTTCGCCGCCGAAGGTGATGAAGATCACCTGGATGGCCATGATCGATGGGATGATGATCGAGAACAGCCGATTGTCGAGCAGGTGCTCGAATAGGTTCAACCCTTGTGTGCGGGCATTGAAGGTATTGAAGACCTGCACGAAGACGAAGAAGGCGAAGAAGGCTGTCAGGAACTTGGCTTCGGCCTCCACCGAGCCAGTGGCATGACCGCCGTCGAACCAGCCTTGGGTGATTGGACTGGTGAGGAACAGGATGCTGAGCGCGGCGATTATGCCGCCGTTGATTAAGATCGACGACCACATGTCGGCATTGATCAGCGGCTCATCGCGGCGCAGCGGTTTCTCCTGCATGTAGCGTTGCAGGGCGGCCTCGCCGGCGAAGGCCAGACCTGCCAAGGTATCCATGATGATGTTGAGCCACAGGAGCTGGGTCATCGTCAGCGGCAGGTCGAAGCCGAAAAACTGGCCCAGGAAGACGACTAGGATCGCCGAGACATTAACAGTCAGCTGAAAGATCAGGAATTTACGGATCGACTTGAAAAGGGTGCGGCCGTAGAGGACTGCCTTGGTCAGCGACGAAAAGTTGTCGTCGAGGATGACGATGTCGCTCGATTCTTTGGTCATCTCGGTGCCGCTGCCCATCGCGAAGCCGACATCGGCATTCTTAACGGCTGGGGCGTCGTTGACTCCATCGCCGGTCATGCCGACGACCAGCCCCAGCTCTTTGGCGAGCTTAACCAGCCGGCTCTTGTCGGTCGGGAAGGCGCGGGCGACGACATAGAGGTGCGGGAGGATCGTTTTCAGCTCATCGTCGGAGAGTCCGCCGAGTTCGGTCGAAGTCATGATGACGGCCTCGGGATCGTCCTCGAGTAGACCGACGTCCTTGGCGATCGCCTGTGCCGTTTCCTTCGCATCGCCGGTGATCATCACCACATGGATACCGGCATCTTTGGCGGTTTTGACCGAGGCGTAGGCCGTCTCCCGCAGCTCGTCGCGCATGCCGAATATGCCCACCAGCGTCAGGTCGGCCGGCAGCGCCTTGCTGTCGTCGATTGGGGTATCGGTTACGGCCACTGCGAGCAGCCGCATGGCACGCGCCGACAGCTCGCTCATGGCCTGTTGGAGAGCGTTTGTGTCCGTTAGTTCGTGCGGCTTGTCATCGCCGTTGAGGTAGTGGCGGCAGTTTTTCAGGATGATCTCCGGCGCCCCTTTCACCAGGGTCAGCGATCGCTTTCCGGTGACCTGTGTCGCCGAGAACTTGCGCGTACTGCTGAAGGGAATCAGGTCGACGATGTCAATTGTGTCATCTTGGGCAAGATATGGGGTGACAAAGCGTAACAGGGCCTGCTCAGTGCGGTCCGCGCCAACCATCTTGATGTCGTTCGGATCGCTCGCGTCGATAACGGCGCTGGTGTTGTTGCGCAAGGCGAACCCAGCATCATCACGCAGCGTTTGTGGGATGTCTTCCAGGCGCTCGTATTCGGTGCCGGTGCCGTCGAGAAAGGTGCTGACCGACAGCCGGCCTTGGGTCAGCGTGCCGGTCTTGTCGGAGCATAGGATGTTCAGGCTGCCGGCCGTTTCGATACCGAGCAGCTTGCGCACCAGCACCTTGACGCTGAGCAGCTTCTTCATGTTGATCGCTAGCACCATCGCAATCATCATCGGCAGTCCCTCAGGTACAGCGACGACGATGACAATGATCGCGAGAATCGCGGCGGTCACGAAATCCTTGACGATGATTCCACCGTCCTGCGCCCAATAGGCATCGAATCCCCCGCCCTGCAGGAACATATTATTGAACATGAAGGCGAGGAAGATGAACGTGGCGCCGATGTAGCCGAACATCGCGATGTGCCCGCCGAGCACCGTGAGCTTATGCTGTAAAGGCGAGAGGCGGTCTTCGGCCGAGACCAGTTCCTGCATCGTCTGTCCATAGCGTGTTTGATCCCCGACGGCGGTCACGCGCATCACGCACTCGCCGTCGACGAGGAGTCCGGCGCGAAACAGACGGTTCTCTTCGTCGGCCTCGCCAGGATTTGCCTGGTCGTGCAGGGCGGTCTTCTTGACAGGCTCGGATTCACCGGTCAGCGCAGCCTCGTCGATCTCGGCATGGCCGGCGATCAGCAGGCCATCGGTCGGGATCGTATCGCCCGGTTGCAGAAGAATGTGATCGCCGACGACCAGGTCGTTGATCCGGATCTCGGTCAGGTGGCCGTTGCGGAACACCTTGACCAGGATCATTGATGCCTCTTCTAACAGGCGCTGAAACGATTGCTCGTTGCTGTACTCCGACCAGGTCGCAACAAAGGTTGCAATCACGACTGCGAAGGCGATGCCGACGCTCTCGTACCACTCGGCGTAGCCAAACAGCCAGAGTGTGAGAGTGATCAGCAGTGCGAAAACCAGGATGATGATAATCGGATCTTTTAGGTTACCGACCAGCTTGTCCATAAAGCTCTCGGTTTCCTGACTCGCAACTGCGTTCGAGCCATGCTCGGAGCGTGATTGCGCGACTTCTGTATCGGTGAGTCCAGAATAGGCGAATTTCATGTTCGAGATTTCCAAAAAAGCCGTTGTGAATGGGGTAAGATCGCAAGGTTATTCTGACGATATTACCGTCAAGTCTATCAGAGCTACTCATAGGTGTCCCTGGCGACGAGCTGCGCGCAGAGCATTTGGCCAAGGCGCGCTCACGGACGATTTCGGACAGTGGTGGGATGTTTTCTTGCCATCAGATGCGATCGTCCAAAGAGTCCCTGGAGGTCAGATCGAGCCTGCGGCAGGTCTTTTTCAAGCTGGCGAAGGCGCGGCGACTGTGTTTACCTAAATCGCAGTGCACGGCGCCGCTGATCTTGCGCCCACTTGGAGAATTTCTGGATTAGCGTCGGGGCAGAAGTCTTCAATGCTGTACGACAAGCGGAAACCTAAGGGTTTGGTGAGGGCTTCGCTAGGCTGTCGAAATGTCCTGAGTTTTGATGCCAAACCGATTCCGGGTCTTGGATTGCATCATCGAACGCACTGGGGAAGCCTCATCGGTGTCGGGGTCGCTATCGGAATCGGAATCGAATCCGCTCATCGATCAAAGCAGCCAGCTCGATACCAATCCCTAATGTTGACCTTGACACCGATCCCGACACCGACTAAGCATCCATAAACCGGGAAGCGCTTGTTTTAGTGAGACTGCAGATTTCGACAGCCTAGGGCTTCGCACCGGACAGTTGCAGGCGCAGGGTTTCAGGCGGCAGGCAGCGTTTGTCACTGCACGCCTGGAGGCGCAGCTCTATTGTCATTGATGCTGGCCCGCGCTCAGCAGCAGGGGCGCTTGCGGCCCTTGGCGTGGTTGCCTCAGGGCTCATCGATGCTGTCGCGGTGTTCGCCGACGCTGGTAAAAGGGTCGCCTGAATACGCACGGTTCCCTGCAATACCGCCAGCGGCTCGCGCTGGAAGCCGAGGTTGAGCACTTGCGGCCTTGGATAACGCAGCCGTGAAAGCTGCCAGGGCGCAGGGGTTCCGGTCATGCGTAGACCTGTCGGAATCAAATAGTCCTGGAGCGGCTTGGCGGCGTTGACGTGCCAGCCGGGTGCGATGCGCAGTTCCACGCACAACGCCGACGGATTTCGGTCGAGCCGTGCTTGCGCCTTGACCCGAACCGCGCCCAGGGCGGCATACTGCAATGGTCCGGTCTCGCTGTCGTATAGGCGCCGCAGCCCGGTGATCAGGCTGGCATAGACCTTTGGCTGCCGCTGGACGCGGCCGGCTGCGGCGGTGGCCAGGGCGCGCGCCTGCTCGGCGTAGCCTAGGTGGTCGGTTCGATGTGCCAAGGCGGCGAACAGGTGCAGGGCGCTGGCCGTTGCGGAGGCCATGGACCCGTCCGCGTGATCCTTGGGCCTGGTCATGGATGGCTCGTCTTCCCTTGACTCTGCCATGAACAGCCCGCCGCCGTCGGCATCCGCGAAGCGTTTCCCGATGGCGTCTGCCAGCTCTCGCGCCCGCGCCAGCCAGTGCGGCTCGGCGGTGGCATCGTAGAGTGCCACTAGGCCCAGCCCGAGGTGGGCGTAGTCGTTCAGCTGCCCCGGCTGCGTCGCACGGCCGTCGTAGTAGACGCGCTTGAGTTGGCCCGGTGCGGTGCGCTGATACTGCCAAAGCAGCTGCGCGGCACGCTCTGCCGCCCGGACGTACTTGGGCTCTTGCAGCGCATCGCCGGAAGCGGCCAGGGCAGCAATCATCAAACCGTTCCAGGCAGTCACTATTTTCTCATCCCGATGCGGGTGCGCTCGAGCGGCTCGCACCCGGTAGAGCGCGTCGTTGATGCTATCGACGCGCTGCCAGAGCCCATCGACAGCGATGCCTTGCTCCGCGGCAAAGCGCTCTGGCTCGACCGGCAGATGCAGGATGTTGCGTCCTTCAAAGTTGCCCGTCGGCGTGACGCCGTACAGTGCCTTCGCCAGTTCGGCGTCGTCCGGTTCCAGAGCGGCATCGATCTCGGCGGGCGTCCAGACGAAGAAGCGGCCTTCCTCGCCGTGGCTGTCGGCGTCGGTGGCGGAGTAAAACCCGCCTTCGGGGGAGGTCAGGTCGCGCAACACGAAGTCCAGGGTGTCGCGGGCAACGCGAGCCAGGTAGGGGTCGCCGGTGAGTCGCCAGGCGGCAACATAAAGCGGCGCGAGCTGCGCCTGGTTGTAGAGCATCTTCTCGAAGTGCGGCACCAGCCAGGCGTTGTCGATGGCGTAGCGGTGGAAGCCGCCGCCGACCTGATCGTGGATGCCGCCTTGGGCCATGGCGCGCAGGGTGAAGACCGCGGATGCCAGCGCTTCGGTGACGCCTTCGCGGAGCGCCTGATCGAGCAACAGCGAGAGCTGTGTTTCCCTTGGGAACTTAGGCGCCAGGCCGAAGCCGCCCTGCATCTCGTCGTAGACAGCGAGCAGCTCTTCGCTCGCGCGCACCGCAATATCCTGCGCATCCAGCTCCGCCGCAGCGATCTGTGCGCACAGCGCTTGGCTCACGGCGCCCGCGATCCGCTCGGCTTGCATCTGCACGCGCTCCGGCGATGCCTGCCAGATGGTCTGAATGCGATCGAGCCAGGCGGTGAAGCGTGTCGGCGGCATGTAGGTCTCGCCGAGGACGGTCTTGCCGTCCGGCGTCAGGATGCTGGACATGGGCCAGCCGCCGCGGCCCGTGAGTAATTCCACCGCGGTCATGTAGACCGCGTCCAGGTCGGGACGCACCTCGCGGTCCACTTTGATGGCGATGAAGTGGCGGTTGAG
Organism: Thiohalocapsa sp. PB-PSB1; assembly: GCA_016745215.1. Classification (GTDB taxonomy): domain Bacteria; phylum Pseudomonadota; class Gammaproteobacteria; order Chromatiales; family Chromatiaceae; genus Thiohalocapsa. The sequence goes on along the minus strand of CP050890.1, from coordinate 5,323,470 downwards.
CAGCTGGGCAATGTCCAGATCCTCGAAGCTTTCGCGCTCCATCACATGGCACCAATGGCAGGTGGAATAGCCGATGGAGAGGAACACCAGCTTGCCTTCCCGGCGCGCCGCCGCGAACGCCTCCGCACCCCAGGGGTACCAGTCGACGGGGTTATGGGCGTGCTGGCGCAAGTAGGGCGAACTCTCCAGGATCAGCCGGTTGGTGAACCTGGGCCGGCCATCCGCATGCAGGTGCTCGGTGCGGGGCTCGTAGTCCGGGCCTTTGGCGGCGAGCGCAGCGTCGAGCCGCACGCGCATCTCCGGCGCAGGGGCGATGCCGGTTTCGGGCTCGCCGGATGCTATTGCCGGCAGCGCGAGCAGGGTGCTGGCCAAAAGTATCGATGTGAATGGAGTCGAATTCGCGGATGCGCGCATATGGGTTTCTCTCTGGAGGTTACATCATCGTCTGCCGTGCGTCACAAGGCACAGGCCATGGCGGGTTGCCGCAACGTCGATGTCGGACGAGAAGACAAGCCAGGTGGTCTATTTTTCGATAGAAATCGCCCAAACAGCTGTCCTCGATCTGGGGTCCAGAGGCACTGTTCCGCAGGGTCGCGTTCGAGCCCTCGGCAAAACCGACTTTCCGCTCCACCCCGATGCCATCGAGCGCGCGCATGCTGCCTTGACCGATCCTCGATCCTCCTCTAACCTCGACGCTTGGGCGTTGCTGGAAGTGCAGGCGCTGTTAGATATTCGAATCCCATCCGACTCTGTTGGCTATCCTATCGGTCTGCGTTGGATTTCCTGTCCGTTAAACTACAAACACCCAAACTTCAGCTCGCCGGTTGCGGCGTCGACACGGCCTGGGGCAGCTGATGGGGAGTTCGCTTATGCTACCTGCAATGCTCTCGTCCGGCCCCGCATGGCGCTGGCCGATGTATGCCGGCGAGCCAGATGTGGACGCCGGACCTGCTCCGATCGCAAACACTTCCTGGCTGTTGCGCTCGGTACTGGCAGCTTCGTACATCGAGTGGCGATATTACGCTATCCTTTCTGACGCCTTGCATGGCATCGTCGGGCTGGCGTTGGTAAATCCACAACAGCGCTTCGGGTCCATTGCCGAGTCGGGTCTGCTGGTGATCCTGGCAGGAAACCTAAAGCAACCAACCAAGTCGGTGAATCCGCCTGCGGGCAATGAACCGCAAAATCTATGTTGGATGCATTTGTTTCCGGTGGCGGCTTGTCGCTTCGACCAGCCCGAGGTCGGCTCCCTGATTGCTGCCGACCAGCACTGCCGGCTGACCTTGCGCCAGCAGGGGCCGGCAGAGATCCATCTACGCTTGGAGTTAGACCCGGGTTTGCGGCTGGAGCTGACCCACGCGGGCCTTGCCGGAACCGCCATCGAACCGGTCATGGGAGACGATCTGGGGCGACTACCGGGCTGTCATTGGGTCGTGCATTGCCCATCCCCAGTGGCCCTGACCGGTGGTGAAATTCAGCTTGGTCCCGGCTTCGACGCCGCCTTATCGCGTGCAAACCAATCCGGCGCCATTGCCTCCGCGACGCCGGCATTGCTGGACATGACTCGAACCGGACCGACTGTGTTCCGTTGGCAACGGGCATCCGGTTACTACGAGCATAGCTTTGGCATCCAGCCATTGCCATTGCATGGTTGGGATTTCCTGTTCATTCCGGACGCGCTTCATGGCCAGTCGGTGGTGATGCAGACCTACCGCGGAAGCCGGCAACTGCGCTATCTGGAGGTTTGCTGGCGCGATGGCGATCAGCCTCGGGTTCAGCGTTTCGATGCCGCGCAGCTGTCGCTGGAATGGGCGGAGCAGAAATACGATCCGCTGCTCGGCGTTACGCGGCCGCTGCGCCGACGTATTCGCGCTGAGGCACCCGGTCTGCGTCTGCAGGTCGACAACCGGGTGCTGGATCGGATTCCGCTGCTGCGTCTGCGACGGCTTGCAGTGCGGCATTTTTTCATCAGTGAGGAGATTGGCGTTGCCGATTGGACGCTCGACGACGGGCAGGGCCGGATCATCGCTATGGCCCGCAATCAGCCTTGCGGTGGCGAACTGGCGCATTTTCGCTGGCGCCTGGGCAAGACATGCCTGGGCAAGACATGAAAGTCGAGGTCGTTGTCATCGGTGCTGGACCCGCCGGTAGTGCCACTGCCTGGCATCTGGCGCGTGCCGGTGTGCCAACATTGCTGGTTGATAAATCCGACTTCCCGCGGGACAAGGTCTGCGGTGACTGTCTGAGCCCCCGTGCTCAGCAGGTTTTAGGCCGCATGGGATTACTCGATAGGGTTGCCGCGCATGCTCATCAAGCGCCGGGCATCCGCTTTCAGGCCCCTGGGGGAGCGCGAGCCGAGGCCAGAATTTTTGGCAACGGTAGGTTGCCGGATCGCACGCTGGTGATACCCCGCCAGCACCTTGACCATCTGCTGCTGCAGCATGCTGTTGCCGCTGGTGCCCATTTTCGCGTCGCGCATATCCGTGCATTGCCGGCTTTCGGAAGCAAAGGCGAGATTCTGCTCCAGCAAATCGGCATTCGAGCACGTATGCTGGTCATCGCTACCGGTGCCGCCATCGGCCTGTTCAAACAAACGCCACTGGCCCCGATTGGCCCAGTGCACAGCACCGCCGCACGTTGCTATGTCAATGGCATCGCCGATCTTGATCCGGAGCTGGAGTTTTTATTCGACCATCTGCCATTGCCAGGTTATGCCTGGTTGTTCCCAACCGGTCCAAACAGCGCTAATGTCGGCTTCTGGTACAGCGGCCGGAAACGGCTGTCGGCTGCCGCACAACTGCCGCGCCTGCTCGGTGCGCATCCCTGGCTGAGCCAGCGTCTCGCCCAAGCCCACGACCCTGGTCCGATGCTGGGCTTTCCAATTCGCACCGATTTTCTACGCGCTCCCAAGATTGGCCCCGGCCTGTTGTGTGTGGGGGAGGCTGCTGGACTGGTGAATCCATTCACCGGCGAGGGCATCGATTATGCGCTGGAATCTGCTGAACTGGCTGCCGCAGTCATCTTCACGGCACTTTCCGGCGGCGGTGGGATGATTCCTCAGGCGGCATTGCGCGCCTATCCGCGAGCATTGAATCAGCAGTTCCGGAATCTCTTTGTGCTGATGGAGCTGATGCAACGCCATGTCTTCAATGCTTGGGTGTTCGATCGACTGTTCGGCCGCGGCGAACAAGGCCAACAGCTTGTGGATCGACTCATCCAGGTCTGCTTCGGCGCCGCACCACCCTGGACTCTATTGCATCCTTGGCAGTTAAGCAGGCTGCTGCTGTCGCGTCCTTCGGCAACGAGTTGAAACCTATGTCGTCGATGCGCAGCTTGTCGATCGGGTAAACTGACCGCCTTTTAGATAACGCTGGATTCGATGTGCATCACCTAACAGAAATTCTCGCCCTGCTGATCACGCTTGGCATTGGCGCACAATGGCTCGGTTGGCGCTTGCAGATCCCGGCGATCGTGTTGCTTAGCCTGCTTGGACTCATCATCGGCCCGGTGCTGGGTATCCTGCGCCCCAGCGAAGCGCTTGGCGATGCCTATCCTGCGCTGATCAAGCTTGCGGTGGCGGCTATTTTGTTCGAGGGCGGATTGTCCCTGCGTCTATCGGAATTGAAGCAGGCCGCTGCCGGGGTCAACCGACTGATCACGATTGCCGTGGTATTGGTTTTGTCTTTTTCCGCGATAGCGGCTCATTTCATCGCCGGGCTTGCCTGGCCGGTGGCGCTGATTTTCGGCGCTATCACCGTGGTCACGGGGCCGACGGTGATCTTGCCCTTGTTGCGCAGCACGCGCTTGCTGAAGCGTCCGGCCTCCTATCTGAAATGGGAAGGCATTGTCAACGACCCGGTGGGCGCGGTATTGGTGGTGGTGATTTTCGAATACTTTGTCGGCGCAGATGCCGGTCTGCTGGACGATACACTGCTGCATTTGGCATCTGGTGCTGGTGCCGCGCTGGTGCTCGGCGGTCTTAGCGGTTGGCTGCTGGGGCGAGCGTTCCTGTCTGGCCAGGTTCCGGAGTATCTGAAAGGGCCGGTTGCGCTGGCTGCGGCGCTCGGCGTCTATGCGATTGCCAATCTGGTGCTGGAAGATGCGGGATTGATCGCCGCAACGCTGATGGGCGTGGTGCTCGGTAACATGGATCTGCCCAGCATCGGCGAGTTGCGCCGTTTCAAGGAGTACATCGCCGTACTGTTGGTCTCGGGCATCTTTCTGATGCTGACCGCCGATCTTGATCCGCACATCATGCTGGCGCTGGACTGGCGCAGCGGCGCCCTGATTGCCGCAGTGATCCTGCTGGTACGCCCGCTGGCCATCTGGCTCGCCACGATCGGTGCCGGCATGAGCTGGCAGGAGCGTGCTCTGGTGGGCTGGATCGCACCGCGCGGTGTGGTGGCGGCAGCGGTGGCCGGTGTGTTCGGTCCGGCCCTGGCCGAGCAGGGCTTTAAAGGCGCCGAATTGCTGTTGCCATTGGTGTTTGTGTTGATCCTGAGCACGGTCGTGCTGCACGGTTTCAGCCTGGGCTGGTTGGCGCGCCGGCTGAACTTAAGTGCAAAAAACCGGGGTGGATTGATCATCTCCAGCGGTACGGCCTGGAGCAGCGGGTTGGCCGTGGCTTTGCACAAACAGCAGGTACCGGTGATTATCGCCGATACTGCTTGGCACCGGCTGCGCAGGGCACGGCTGTCCGGTGTGCCGGTGTTCTTTGGCGAACTGCTGTCGGAGCACGCGGAGAATGCATTGGAACTCGGCGCCTACGGCAGCTTATTGGCGACCGGCAATAACGATGCCTATAATGCTTTGGTGTGTGCACACTATGCCCCGGAATTGGGCCGGCAGAAGGTGTTCCAGCTTGCCGCTGACGACTTGGCCGAGCAGCGCCGCCGCCTGTCACCGAGCGCCCGCGGTCGCATCGCCATCGCCGAGGATGTCCAATACGAGGATCTGCAGCGGCATCGGTACCAGGATTGGAGTTTTCACACCAGTAAACTGACCGAAGAATTCGGTGTGGCACAATTGCGCGATGCATTGCCGGCAAAGGCGATCCTGGTCTTGGTGATCGACGCGCGCGCTAATGTGCGCTTGATTGAGGCTGGTAAGCCGTTGCAGGCGGTATCTGGGGAGCGGGTGTTGTGGTTCGGCTGCAAGCAACGCGGTGCGGGTGATTGCAACCAGCAGGAGCAAGATTTCAGTCCGGCTGAGGAGCCGCGTCCGCTGGTTTGACCATGGGCTCGCTCCAACGCCAATAGAGTAAGGCGAGAAATCCAATCCAAAGGGCCGCAAGCCAGCCGATGACGCCGTCATAGTCGCCGGCCAAAAATGCCAGCGAAGCGGCATCGTCGCCGTTGCTGAGCCGGCGCGTGAGTTGGATCACAAACACCCAGCCAGCGTGCAGGCCGATGCACCAGCCGATATGCCCGGTGCGCTCGCGCACCAGTGCCAACAACAAGCCAGCCAGGAACAGGGCGACCATTGAGTCCAGATGCTGCCATTGAGCAACGCTTGTAAATACATGCGTTAACATGAACCAGGTGCCGGTCCAGTCGAATTCCATGCCTTCCGGCAGCTCATGAGGCTTCATGAAATGTAATAGCGCATACAGCGATGCGGACCAGATGAGGGCTGAGAACAGTCCGTTTCGGCGACGGATGCCGGTAAATAAAGCGCCGCGAAAGAAGGCCTCTTCCAATAGGCCGATTAGCAAGCCGCCGATGAATGCCGCGATCGCCTTTTCCAGAATCAGACCAGGCAGCCCATCAGGCAGATGCGGCACGCGCACCCCAAGCAACAGCAGGCTTGCCACCAGCAACAGCAGGATCAGCACTCCGGCCAGCCAACCCCGAAATAGGGAATGCAGAAAAGCGCTTCGCTCAATCCCAAAGCCCAATGTGCTCCAATCAGCCAGACCCATTCGCGTCAGGAATGGCCATAAGCCGAGTAGGATCAGTATCTGTGCGATGCGCCCCATGACCCGCTGGGGATCATGGTCGATCCAGCCGGTTAGCATGACCGGATAGGTCAGCAACGCGGCCAGTGTCAGGCAGGCGAGCAGATAGGCAAAAAAGATTGCAGTGGTGCGCAAAGATGGTAACGGGCGTGCTGGATTAGGATGTCTGTCGGATGCTGGCGATCAGCCAGTCGCCGCTGGCATTGTCCCAGTCATGGGTGACAAGCCAGACCTCGTCGAAGGGCTTGGCAGCCGCACCTGGTTGCTTTCGGGTCAGGCCGTGAAAATGCGCTTCGGCGACGATCTGATCGGCATCGCGCCGCAGCGCCAGCAGTTCGGCGTTTAGAGTCACAATCTCGGTGTCCTCCGGCGCATCTCCGAGGGCCTCCCGTTCGCGTTTGATCTCGGCAAAAAGCTGGGGCGCCGTGTACTCCCGCAGGTCTTGAAGATCCGACTGATCCCAAGCCGCTTGTAGGCGCATGAAATGAATTTTGGCATTGTCGATAAAGCCGGCATCGTCAAACCAGATCGGTACCTCCGCATTCGGATCATCGGCCATGACCGGCAAGACCCCGCCGATTCCGTCAACGCCGATTCTGCCGCGAAGTGGAGCGGGGCTGATCGAAGAATGAGGAGCATCTGCGCTCCCCGATCCATTTCCCAGCCCCGCGCGGGCAATGGAGACAAGTGCGGACGCTCTCTTGCGCGACAGATAGAGTAGTAGGAGGCCGGCTAGCAAAGCAGCAATGCACAGCATGAACAAGCTCTTCATGGGCTGACATCCGTGATCTTCCTGATCTCCTGGTCTGGCGGCTCGGACTGCAATCCGGCAGGAGTGGCATCGGGCAGCAACCTGGCATCGCCAATGCCACGTGGATCGCTGATCGCGCGCACACGATTCTTGGCACGATCCCATTGAATCAGCTGCATATTGCCATAGCGGTTAGCGGTAGATTCGAGGCGGTGACCCTGAGCGCGCAACGCTTGTTGCTCTGGCTCGGTGAATGCGTTGGGCTCATGCAGGATTTGATCCGGCAAATATTGATGATGCCAGCGCGGTGCAGAAACCCAGTCAAGCGGATTACCGCCATCCAGCGCGGCGAGGATGGCTTGCAGCACCATGGTAATGATGCGGCTGCCGCCAGGGGTGCCTAGTATAACCAGCTGATCTGCTGATTCGATAAAGGTCGGGCTCATGCTGGAGAGCATGCGCTTGCCGGGAGCAATGGCGTTGGCCTCGCCGCCGACTAATCCGTAAGCATTGGGTGTTCCGGGCCGCGCGGAGAAGTCGTCCATCTCGTCGTTTAATAACACACCCGTACCTGGTGCAACGAAACCGGACCCGAATGGATAGTTGATACTCAGCGTTGCGGCGACTCGGTTACCATGCCGGTCTAGAATCGAGAAGTGTGTGGTATCCCTACCCTCGCTGTGCACTGGCGCTGGGAGGCTTGGGGTGGCTCGCTGTAGATCGATGTCCTGTACCAAGCCTGCTGCGTAAAATGGATGTGTTAAACGCTCCACCGGGACATCCACTTGATCCGGATCACCAAGATAGCGGGCTCGGTCGCGGTAGGCTCGGCGCATAACTTCCACCGTTAGGTGAATGCGTTCGGTGCGTTGCATTTCGGTAAGATCGAACCGCGAGAGCATATTCAGCATTTGCACCAATGCGACACCGCCTGATGATGGCGGTGCGGCACTGGTCACCTGCCACCCCCGGTAACGACCAATAATAGGGGAACGCTCGATCACGTGATAGGCGGCCAGATCCTCTGCGCTCCAGATACCGCCCGCAGCGCGCACACCTTGCACTAGCGCTTGGGCGATGGGTCCGGCGTAGAAACCGGCATGACCCTGCTCGGCGAGCCGTTCGAGGGTGTTGGCGAGGTCCGGCTGACGCAGCAGGTCACCCTCCGCAGGCACCTCCCCGTCGCTCAGAAACTGCGCGGCTGCCGCAGGTGATGTCAGTAGCACCTGCTGGCGCCAGGTCGCCATCCTGCGGTATATAGGGTCCACCCGAAAACCTTCGCGGGCCAGGCGAACAGCGGGCTGCAGGGTTACTTTCAGAGGTAATTGACCGTATTTTTCCGCGAGATGGACCAAGGCGGCGGGCTCGCCAGGAATGCCTGCCGCAAGAGGGCCGTTCAGTGAGCGCTCCCGGACGAAATCACCTTCCTCATCTAGGTAGAGATCGCGGGTTGCGGCGAGCGGGGCCCGTTCGCGCCCATCGATCATTAGATCTCGATTTTCGCCGGCAATGTGCAGCAGCCAGAAACCACCGCCGCCGATCCCCGAACTGTAGGGTTCCACCACGGCCAGCGCCGCGCTGACTGCGACGGCAGCATCGAAGGCGTTGCCACCGGCGGCTAGCATCGCCAGCCCGGCAGCGGTAGCAGCTGGATGTGCGGAGGCGACGGCGGAAGTCGGCGGTCGTTCGGCCTTTGCTACTTGGAGCGCGGGCGAATCGCCAATCGCCAGGATCAGTAGCCAGCCGAGCAGGCCAACGAGTTTTGGCGACAGAAGCCGCCACCTGGGTGAAAAAAGGCTCCGCGTGGGAGCCTTTGGTTGGTGCATCATATCCGCGAGGTCATTCCTCGGCGGTGATTTTTTCGTACTTGGCACGCAATTGCTCTTCCGTCTCCGTATTATCTGGGTCGGTGATAATACAGTCTACCGGACACACCTCCACACATTGCGAGGTTTCGAAATGTCCGACGCACTCGGTACACAAGTCGGGTTCGATTACATAAATCTCGTCGCCCTGCGAGATGGCGCCATTCGGGCACTCCGGTTCGCAGACATCGCAGTTGATGCATTCATCGGTGATGATCAAAGCCATGGGGTTACTCCAGGATGAGTTGTAGAGGTTAGTTGTCGAGTCAAAGGGCAGATAGGGATCTGGTGCAGTTTATCCAAACGTTTTTTGTAATGCAGCATGAACAGGGGCCGCGACGAAGGACGAAACATCGCCGCCAAGGCGGGCGATTTCTCGGACCAATGACGAAGAAATATAAGTATATTGTTCCGCCGGGGTCAGGAATAGGGTTTCGATGTCTGATGCCATGCATCGGTTCATGCCGGCGAGCTGGAATTCATATTCGAAATCCGACACTGCGCGCAAACCGCGCATTATGACATGGATCTGCATTTGCCGTGCGAATGTGACCAGCAATCCTGAGAAAGCGACCACTTCGACACCAGTGATGTCAGCGCAGACCGTGCGTGCCATCGATAAGCGCTGCTCGAGATCGAACGTCGGAGCCTTCGCTGTGTCCGCGGCCACCGCTACAACTACGCGCTCGAATAACTTGGAAGCCCGAAATATCAGATCGGCATGGCCGTTGGTGATCGGATCGAAGGTTCCGGGGTAGACGACGCTGCGCATGGCGGGCCTCCGAGGGGTCAGTGCAAAACTTGAATTGGACAATACGACAATGCGGGAGCGAAGGCGATAAGCAAGAGTTCCGACATCATGCATGCCCAATGAGTGCAAGTTCTACGCCGCCGACCCGTGCGAGACCATAACACACCTGCCCCGCACGCTTGTGACGCAGCAGTGACCATGCGACTGGCAACGAGGGAGGGCTTCCGCTGCTTTGCGTCTCCAGATAGAGTAGGCTGCCGGGATGCACCCAGCCTTTGCTCTCGAGTTTATCGATCGCCGGCGCAAGCAGCCCGCTGGCAAATGGTGGGTCGAGAAAAATGATGTCCATCGGCTTGGGCTCCTGCGTGGACAGCCAGCGGAGAGCATCGGCTTTGATGACCCGGACCTTCTCGGCTTTGATGAGTTGCACATTACTGCGTAGTTGCATCACCGCGGCGCCCGCGGATTCGATCATCCATACTTCCCCGGCCCCACGGGATGCTGCTTCCAGTCCAAGAGCACCGGAACCGGCGAAGCAATCGAGACAGCGGCTGCCCTCGACGAACGGTGCCAACCAGTTGAAAACTGTTTCTCGAATGCGATCCGAGGTTGGCCTGAGACCAGCGGTGCTGGGCACCGGCAGACGCCGGCCGCGATAGCGACCACCGATGATGCGAATCTGACCCACTGAAATGCAGCTTTATCTTTGGCCATTTCCATTCTGGGCCGCGGCTGGCGTTTCCGCTGCTGTTGAAGCCCGGGTTGTCTCTGGTATGGTGTTCGGATCCTCTCTATTGGGGTTAATGTTGGCAGGATTAGTATTGGCAGACGCAGTGTTGGCAGACTCGGCATTGGATATGGATTCGGCAACCGCTGTCGGATCATCACCGACCGACACGACCGCCAGGCGCTCAGGATGTATTCTGCGCCTGAATGCATCGCGGATCTGCTCTTTTGTTACAGCGGAGACGCGCTCGGTAAACTGATCCAGGTAGTCCAAGGGTAGGTCATAGAATCCGATCATGGCTAGATAGCTTACCACCTTGCTATTGCTGGCGATTCGAAGCGGAAAACCGCCGGTGATATTGTTGAGCGCGGCCTCCAGTTCCTCATCCGTTGGTCCCTGATCGATGAATCGCTGCAGGGTGTCGAGTAATAGCGTGCGAGCTTCATCGGCTTGTGTATTTTTGGTCTGCAAGCCCAGAATCATTGGGCCGCGCACAGCCATCGGGATAAAATAGCTGTAGGTGGAATAGGATAGTCCACGCTTCTCACGTATCTCGTGCATCAGGATGGATACCAGGCCGCTGCCGCCGAGGATGTGGTTACCGACATAGAGTGGAAAATAATCGGGGTCGCCGCGACGCATGCCTGGCTGGCCAGCATAGATATGCGTTTGGCTCGAGGGAAAGTCGATCTGTTGTAGTTCGCTGTTCTCGAGGTCGACAACTTCCGGCAACGCTGGCGCCGCGCTGCCGCTTGGCAGGCCAGCGGTCAGGCGATTGGCCAGGGTTTGTGCTTGTTCGCGGGTCAGGGCGCCAACGATGGCGAGGGTGGCATTTTGAGCGACAAAATAGGTCTTGTGGAATGCGATCAGATCTTCGCGGCGGATAGTACGGACGCTGTCTGCGGTGCCGCTTGGATCAGATGCATAGGGGTGTTCTCCGAAGATAGCGCGATAAAGCGCTTTACTGCCAATGCTGCCTGGGTTCTGCTCGGCCAGACGGAGGGCGACCAGTTGATTCTGCTGGACGCGCTCGAAGTCTTGGGCTGGAAAAGTCGGTTGCGTCAGAATTTTGATTAGTGTGTCCAGCGTAGGCTCGAGCAAGGAAGGCTCGGTGAGGCTGCGCAGACCAACCGATGCCATGTCCCGTTCGGCACTGCTATCAAGTTGGGCTCCGAGTGACTCGATGCGTTCGGCAATCGCATCGGCGTTCAGCCCACCCGCGCCCTGGGTCAGCATGGCTGAGGTCAGGGATGCCAGCCCGGGTTTGTTCCCATCACGGGCGCTACCGGCTGCAAATACGATCTGTACGTCGACCATTGGCAAGTCTGGCGCCGCGACGAACAAGACCTTGGCGCCGTTGTCTGTTTGCCAGCTTTCGATCCGCGGCGTTGCCATCAGGGTGCTGGATGTGACGAGAGCCAACAGGCAAGCGGGCAACAGGGACCAATACCTGCTTTTAGCGGCCATGGATGTCGGCTCCCGAGTAGGTTGCAATCGAACTGTTCGCGTCGTCGTCCAGCGGCTGCGGTTCGAGCATTGCAACAGTGCGTCGCTGCGCTGTCAGATACTTGTTTGCAACTGCTTGAATTTGTTCTGGAGTCACGGCCGAGAGCTGTTCGACATAGTCATCTACCAATTGCCAGCCAAGCCCGACCGTTTCCAGTTTGCCAAGTTGCATGGCCTGATAGAACACGCTGTCTTGCTCATACACCTTAGACGCGATCAATTGAGCGCGAATGCGTGCCAATTCTTCCTCGCCGACCGGCTCAGTCTGCAAACGCTTCAATTGCGCCATCAGTGCCTGTTCCACCTCATGAATGTCATGACCTTTAGCCGGGCTGCCGCTGAGTAACAGCATGCCCGGCAAGCGGGTGAAGGCATCGTAGCTCACTCCAACAGATGCGGCGATTTGTTGGCCTCGCACCAGTTCCTTACTCAGTCGCGAGCTGCTACCGCTATCAAGCACCGATGCCAGCATTTCAAGTGCATAGGGCTCCCAGGGTTGGTCAGCGTCGACGAGTGCCGGGGTCTTGTAGCCAATGATCAGATAAGGCTCCTTTGCTGGAGCCCGAACGACCAGACGTTTTTCACCGCGTTGTTCCGGCTCGCGCCGAGGCTTCGGCGAATCGATCTGTTCTGGCTTTAAACTACCGAAATGCTGTTCTGCCAGTGCCAACACAGCATCCGGATCGACATCACCGACCACCACCAAAGTTGCGTTGTTCGGTGCGTACCATTTTTTGTACCATTCCCTGACATCGTCGATCTGCATCGAATCGAGGTCACTGGCCCAGCCAATGACGGGGATTCGGTATGGTGATGCCTCGTAGGCAGCGGCATTGAACTGTTCAAAAGTCAGCGCCTTCGGGTCATCGTCGGTGCGCAGTCGCCGTTCTTCCTTGACGACTTCCAACTCCTTCAGAAATTCATCTTCCGGCAGTGCCAGCCGACGCATCCGTTCGGCTTCCAGTTCGAATGAGACCGCCAGCCGATCAGCGGCCATGGTCTCGAAGTAGGTGGTGAAATCACGAGCGGTGAAGGCATTTTCATCTCCTCCGTTGGCAGAGATGATGCGTGAGAATTCGCCTGGCTCCAAATGTTCAGTGCCTTTGAACATCATGTGTTCAAGCACGTGGGAGACGCCGGTTATGCCGCCATATTCGAAGCTGGACCCTATCCTATACCAGACCTGGGTGGTGACGATTGGCGCTCGATCATCCTGTTTCACTAACACTTTAAGGCCGTTATCAAGGGTGTGTTCGACCACCGCGGCTTGTAATGTGCAGAGCGGCGATAAAATCAACAGGATTGGGACAAAGAGCTTTTTCATGAGTAACCTAAGTGATGAAAACTAATTCCTTAGACGTTGGGCCACATGGCGACGGCATGGAACCGATGCAATATCCTTGATCGTTGATGTCCGTTCCGACAATGACGGCCAGCTTTTGGTAGCATCTTCGGGTTGTGGTCCATCTCAGTAATGGTTGCATTATGTTTGGATTTGGAAAGAAGAAACGACGAGAACAGGTGGTAGAAGCGTCCGCGCAGTCTCCCACTGCGCAAATGACGCGGTCAACGCTCCCAGAGGGAACGCTCCCAGAGGGAATGCCTCCGACGAAAGCGTCTGAACCGTCGCCAGCGCAGAACGCGACTGAACAGATCGTCGAGCCCGGGCGTCTTGCGCGCGCGATCGCCAAACAAGCCGCAGGTTTACAGGATAAAGAAAAAGGCAAGCGGTTTCTGGCTGGCTTGCGAAATGGCCTTGCCCGTACTCGCGAGGTATTGACCGCCGATCTTGGAGAGCTGGTCACCGGACGCAAGGAGATCGATCAAGATCTATTGGACGAGCTAGAGATCCTGCTGCTAAGCGCGGACGTTGGTATCCCTGCGACCACGAGAATCATGGATGATCTTAGCTACCGCGTTAAATTACGCGAGGTGTCGGACCCTGCCGCGTTGCTGCAGGCGGTGCGCAGGCATCTAGCTGAAATCCTCAAGCGCAACACCGCTCCGGTGCGACAGCCCATGGCGGGTAAGCCGCAGGTGATTCTAATGATTGGCGTCAACGGCGTCGGTAAGACCACCACGATTGGTAAGCTGGCACGCCAACTCAAAGACGAAGGTAACAGCGTCATGCTGGCGGCTGGCGATACTTTCCGGGCCGCCGCTGTGGAGCAACTGCAGGCATGGGGCGAGCGCAACGATGTGCCGGTGATTGCACAACATGCCGGTGCCGACCCGGCATCGGTCATTTTCGATGCACTCCAGGCGGCGACCGCGCGCGGCATCGACGTTCTGATTGCTGATACGGCCGGACGGCTACACAACAAGACGAATTTGATGGAAGAGCTGCGCAAGATCGGTCGGGTGATGAAGAAAATCGATCCGGACGCACCCCACGAGGTCATGCTTGTACTGGATGCGACCACCGGCCAGAATGCCCTGCACCAAGCCGAGCAGTTCAACGGAATTCTGCCGCTCACCGGCATTACGTTAACCAAACTCGATGGGACTGCCAAGGGCGGCATCCTGTTCGCCATTGCGGAGAAACTAGATGTACCCTTTCGGTTCATCGGTGTCGGTGAGCGCGTCGAGGATCTGCGTCATTTTGATGCCGATGAATTCCTGAATGCATTATTTGCTCCATGAGCGACACTACATTCAGGAGCTGGAAAGCTCGCTTTACCGGCATGGACGCAGCAAAATGCGCGCATGCCAGCGACTACCAATACCACGACTTTGGGCACTATGCGCCGCGACGCGGTTCAGCGCTTGGCGGCCAGCCTCGGTGTACCCGACCTGATCCGCTACTCGTAGCATGATCCAGTTCGAGCACGTCAGTAAACGCTATCGGCAGCGCGGTGATGCGCTGAAGGATCTGAACTTTGAAGTGAAGGCCGGCGAGATGGTGTTTTTGACTGGACACTCAGGGGCCGGTAAGAGCACATTACTGCGGTTGATTGGGCTGTTTGAACGCCCGACCCGGGGCCGAGTGACAGTGAATGGACGCGACCTCGGTCGGCTGTCCCGGCGCCAGATTCCTGGGCATCGGCGTGAGATCGGGATGGTCTTTCAGGATCACCGACTGCTGCCTGGCCACAGCGTTTTCGACAACGTGGCGTTGCCGCTCATGGCTGCCGGCATGCACCAGCGCGAGATTGGTAAGCGTGTACGGGCCGCCCTGGACCAGGTTGGATTGCTGCGTTTCGAGGCCATGCTACCGATGTCGCTATCCAGTGGAGAGCAGCAGCGCGTAGGCATCGCACGAGCCGTGGTTGGACGACCATTGGTCATTCTGGCCGACGAACCCACCGGAAATCTTGACCCAAGCCTATCCCGGGAGATATTTCAGTTGTTTGAGCGTTTTCATCAGGTTGGTGTAAGTTTGCTCATTGCCACCCACAATCTGGATCTTGTGGCCGCCATGGGGCATCGCACTTTGCGCTTGCACCAGGGCCGACTGGTGGCAGACTCCGGAAAGTGCTGATACGGTTCTTGATCATTCGACCGATATTTGCTTTATGGTCAGGCAGATGAAGCGTCACGTCAGTCACAATCGGGTGCGACTTGCAATCGGCTGCTGGCTCGGCAATCACCAAAGGGCAATGAGCGAGAGCGTCGATCGATTACTTCGTGTACCCCTAGCAACGGCTATGACCGTCGCCGCCCTGGGTATTGCGCTGGCGCTGCCGACAACTCTATTCCTAGTGCTTGATAATCTGCAGCGGCTTGGCGGTGATTGGCAGCGTGGCGCGGGCTTGTCACTGTTTCTCGATCCTAAGGTTGAGCGAGCCGGCGCCGAGGTTCTGGCGGCAACCTTGCGCACCCGGACCGATATCCTACGCGTGGATCTGATCCCTCCCGAACAAGGTCTTGCCGAATTCCGGGAATACAGTGGTTTGGGAGCCGCGTTGGACCAACTCGGGCGCAATCCACTGCCAATGGTGCTGGCAGTCTATCCGGCTTGGCAGGCACGAGCGGCTGGCCCCCTACAGAATTTAGCTAAATCGCTGGAAGCCTTGCCAAAAGTGGATTTTGCTCGGCTCGACGCTCAGTGGACATTGCGATTCAACGCCATTGTTGATCTACTGACCGACGCAACGCGATTGCTGGCGGCGGTGCTCGGTCTGGCAGTATTGCTTGTGGTGGGCAACAGCGTTCGTCTCGAGATCGAAAACCGTCGTGCCGAGGTGGAGGTAATGGATCTGGTTGGCGCGACGGCGGCATTTATCCGCCGCCCGTTTCTATACAGCGGCGCCTGGTATGGGCTGCTCGGCGGCATCTTCGCCTGGATTATCGTCAGCTGGTCCACCAGCCTGCTGCAAGGATCGGTGAATCGTCTCGCAACGCTCTACCATACAGAATTCATACTTGACGGCTTGGGGCCGGTTTCGAGTCTAGTTTTAATCGGAGCGAGTATTACCCTTGGTGTATGTGGAAGCTGGCTCGCGGTGGGGCGGCACCTGAGCCAGGTTCAACCCGCCTAAATCTCTCCCCCTGACTTTCTCTCTCAGCTTCTCTTTCCAACTTCTCCTACCGGTTTCTCCTCGCAGCTTCTCCATCTCAGGTTCCCAATCCCAGCTTCTCCTCAGCAATTCTTCTCAAGATCTGTGTTTCCGTGAAAGGTGATGAGCGAAAGCAGTTAGTCAGGAAATCGCACATTGAAACTCGACGGAGAAGTTTGCCTCAGAGTAACTACCAGCATTCGATATCGCGTGCAGCCGAGCTCGGTCTGCTTTAAGCGTCGGGCTTTTTATTCGATTTTTTCGATCTATTCATTGGTAATACTAAATATATTTTATGAAATCGGACGTTTGTGCCGAACGAATTTCAGAGTTTTCCAGGGTTTGTCAAGTGTTACCCTGATACAGCTTCGTAAAAACCACTATAAAATTAACGCGAAAAAGTCTATGCAACGGGCCGGTCTACGGTTAAGATGTGTCCATAGGGTTTTTGTCCATCCTTTGCCACAGGATAGATCCGTTCAAAACCCGCTCGAAAACCCCGTCATCAACATTGTCAAAGTGCCGGGTAAGTGCTAACATATTTTCCGACAAATTTACTTAGGTATAGCTGCCATGACTGATACAACGACCACTGACATCGCCGCGATTGGTTCGTTATCGACGGGAACCATTGATGCCTACATCTCGAGTGCCTATCAGATTCCGGTGTTGACCCTTGATGAAGAGCGAGAGCTTGCTCTGCGGTTGCGCGACAACAATGACATGATGGCAGCACGTCGGCTCGTCCTATCCCATCTACGCTTTGTCATTCGTATCGCCCGCGGTTACTTAGGCTACGGTCTACCTTTGCCGGACCTGATTCAGGAAGGCACTGTTGGTCTGATGAAAGCCGTCCGTCGCTTCGAACCCGATGTTGGCGTACGCCTGGTATCTTTTGCTGTGCACTGGATTCGCGCGGAAATTCACGAATATATCCTGCGAAACTGGCGTATCGTCAAAGTTGCCACCACCAAAGCGCAGCGTAAGCTATTCTTCAACCTGCGTAGCTCGAAAAAGCGTCTAGGATGGTTCACCAAGCAGGAAGTTGATGATGTCGCCGCGGATCTAGGCGTCAAGCCCGAGACAGTGCTGGAGATGGAGTCGCGGCTGTCGAGCCATGATATGTCCTTCGACGGCTACGACGATGAAGAGGACGATGGTCCTTCGGCCCCATCCACCTACCTGCCGGACCTGAGCATGGAACCTGCCAGTGCCCTAGAACGTGAAGATAGCAGCAGTTACCAGCGTGATCGCTTGTTCGCCGCCTTAGAGGGGTTGGACGAGCGGAGTAAAACAATTCTGCGCGAGCGCTGGCTGAATGAAAAGAAGCAAACCCTACATGAACTGGCTCAGCAATTCGGTGTCTCCGCGGAGCGCATACGCCAGATCGAGAAAAATGCCATGAACAAATTACGGGTGCAATTGGAGTGCTGAACCCCGACAAAGCCTGTGTTCTGATCAGATTAGAAGGTATCCTTGATCGATCTGTTCGAGCACTCGTCACCTAAATAAAAGCCCGCCATCTGGCGGGCTTTTTGCATTGGGCGCGACTCGTTCGTTTGCGTAAACCGCTCAACTGGTAGGCTTTGACCTGAAGGGCCGGCGCAGGCGCTCCAGCAATGATCGTATTCGAATGGACAGGCTCAAGCGTTCGTTCGTGATACGCTGTTGTTCGAGCATCTGTTGCACATGACCATCCAGCTGTTGGAGCAACGCCACGATTTGCTCTTCACCGGGTGAGAGAGTGGCAGTTGAGGGATTGGCCTTGCTGTTTACGGACGGCGGCTCAATAGGCTGGTCATCCGGATCGTATACCGCGATCCATACGCCCGGATGAGGCAAAAAACGGTTAAAACCCTTGGATTGGAAATCCACGTCCGACCAGTCGGAACGATGCGTTTCATAGGGCTTGCCTGGCACCTCCTGGGGCATCACGCGCTTAGGTACGGAGACGATAACGCGTCCGCCAATGCGAATCAGTTCGTCCAGAAAGCGTTCCCCGTCTTGTTTGGAAAAATGTTCGATGATGGCGAGAGCCAGTACCAGATCATACTGTCCGTCGCTTCTATGCTCGAGTGCCTGCAGTGCTTCACCGACCTCTAAATCATCGTAAGCCCAATCCGGGATCAGCGGCACGTACTCTGGGGTGCCTTCAATCCCATCAATGCGTATTTCCCAGCGGTCTCGGTTCGGCGCTTCCAGCTTTTCGTAGAATTGCTCGTCGTTGTACAGATCCAGTTGTACTCGACATAACATACCGTACACCCCAAGCCCGCATCCGACATCAAGTACAGAACGGACTGGTTTGCGCTTGATCTCAGAAAAAATGGGAGAAATTTGTTCGCTATTGCTAAACGGCATATATCGAGTCCGCTGATCATTCCAAGAACCATGGAGAGAATCGAACTATCTCCTCATGCTATGGGGTTTGAAACCGAAATTTTGTCGAG
Source organism: Thiohalocapsa sp. PB-PSB1 (assembly GCA_016745215.1). Lineage (GTDB taxonomy): Bacteria > Pseudomonadota > Gammaproteobacteria > Chromatiales > Chromatiaceae > Thiohalocapsa. Next base: position 5,304,965 of record CP050890.1, on the reverse strand, counting down.
TATACGTTTGTCTCATCAACAGGGCCAACTTTCGCAGCTCGTTTCTGATTAACCAAGCTGGGCACCACAGAAAAAGGACACCCCACAAGGACAGAAAAAGGAAAGGACAGAAAAAAGGACAGAAAAAGAAGGACAGAAAAGGACAGAAAAAGGAGGACAGAAAAAGGACACCAAGGAGGACAGAAAAAGGACACCCACTTTTCGCAGCAGCCAAGGGGACAGAAAAAGGACACCCACTTTTCGCAGCAGCCAAGGAGAATCAAGCTAAATGGGCAGGCCAAATTGGGCAAGCGGCCTTGTTCATAACTCCGACCAACTGACTTGATGTATGATTACCGGCGGTTAAATTTCCATTCTTCGTTGCCGAACCGCTTCATCAGAACGCTCGACATCCACAATCACTCTAGCCTCAGCGTCACTGCCAACGACCCCACTCGGGCGCGCGATGGCAGTATAGTAGCGGTTGATGAATAACCTATACAACGCTATCCAGACATCGGCGGAGTGCAATCGGGGTCGCTATCGGAATCGGAATCGAGAGAGAAAACGCCCTATGCCATTCGGTCATGAGAAGCTCGACGTAGAGCGTGCGGTCATCGAGTCTGTCGGCTGGGCCTAGTGGCTACTGCGAGCATGTGAAAGGACAGCGTAACGGTAAGGATCAACTCCTGTGCGCATCGTAGGTGCGCTTTGCACGCCATCGCGCTGAAAACATTGCCGAGGGTAATGGCAAAGCGACGAGCGGGGATCGACGCTGGTAGCAAGCAAAAGGCACTGCTCGATCGTCGTGTGGCCATGCTCACGAAGCTCGGACAGCGCGGCTACCCGGTCAGCGAGGAGCTTGGCGGATAGCGGGTTGGTCAGTTCGATACCGACGCCGATACCGATACCGACGCCGATAGCGGTACCGAATGAGTCGGCAGGCGACACCCAAGCCAAAAACCTGTTTAGCTTGTTTCTGCACCATACATATTAATGGCGATCGATGCCCCCGGACTCGGGGTGATGGTGGACGAGGCACGGCTTGGGAAGCCAGATCGGGTGATTGCAGCGGATGCCGCAGCGCCTGAGCATTGCTGAGGCGTCCCGACGCGGATCTCGATCAGGAACGAGGATAGTCTCCGAACCTCCTCAGCGATGCACAGAACAACAACGCCCGACGAAGACACCGCCGAATGCATATCGATGATCCCACTGGATAACTATCTGCGTGTCCTGCTGTCCCCACGCCAGCGCCGTAGGGCCGCGGCCAAGGCGCTCAAGGGGCGATCCAAGCCGGGGGCTGTCGTTGTGGCAACCAAGCGCGCCATGTCAACTGCGGAGCGCGATGCGGCGGGTCAGCAGCGCTTGTCCATGACGGCCGCAGGGCTGACGGGTTTGGGCCTCCTCGGCCTGCCCGCGCTGACGCTGGCCGGCCTGCCGCTACTGGCCTACAGCTACGGCCGCATGATGCGTCACATTTGGCGCTCCTACCGTAGCAAGGGCCGTATCATGGTCGCGACGCTGGACGCCCTATCGCTTAGCTTCGCGCTCGCGATGGGCTACTTCTTCACCGCCAGCCTGCTGTTGGCCGTCTATTTCACGGCCGTCCGGCTGGTGGCGCGCACCGAGCGCGAGGCGCACGCTGATTTTAGCCGCATCTTCGGCGAGTTGAGCGATACCGTTTGGTTGGTCAAGGACGGCACCGAGATCGAGATCCCGTTGTCCCGCCTTAAGGCAGGCGACAGGATCGCCGTGCATGCCGGCGAGATGGTGCCGGTGGACGGCACCGTGGCGGCCGGAGAAGGTATGCTCGATCAGCACCTGCTCACCGGTGAGTCTCAACCGGTTGAGAAGACCGTCGGTGATCCGGTCCTGACCTCCACGTTGGTGATCGCAGGCAGCCTGCAGGTGGTCGTCGAGCACACCGGCGAGGACAGCATCACCGGGCAGATCGCCCGCACCCTGGAGCACGCCGCGACCTTCAAGCACAAGATGCAGTCACGCGGGGAGCGACTGGTGGAACAAGGCGCCTCCATCACCATGCTTACGTCTGCCGCCGCGTTGCCCATTCTCGGGCTGAGCAAGGCGGTCGCCCTGAGCTACAGCGGGTTCGGCTATCAAATGCGCATGGCCGCGCCGCTGATGGTTTTGAACTACCTGCGCATCTCCTCCGGCAAGGGGATCTTGGTCAAGGACGGCCGGGCGCTCGATCTGTTCGCTACGGTCGACACCGTCATCTTCGATAAGACCGGCACCCTGACCGAGGAGGTTCCGCGCCTCGGCAGCATCGTCGCCACCGCAGGCCATGACCAGGCCGAGGTGCTGCGCATCGCCGCGAGCGCCGAGCAACGCCAGAGGCATCCCATCGCGCAGGCCATCTGCCGGCATGCCCGGCAAGTCGGCATAGCGCTGCTGCCCCTGCGCGATACCGACTATGCCGTCGGGCGCGGGCTGAAGGTCCAGCTCGGGGATGCAGATCGGGCCGACGTTCGCAGGAGCATCCTGATCGGCAGTCGCCGGTTCATGGAAAGTAGAGGGATCGACGTACCCGCCGACATCGATGTGCTGCAGGCGGCGGCCGCGGAGCGAGGCTTCTCGGTCGTCTATGTCGCCGAGGACGGCGGCCTGCTCATCGGCGCCCTCCAGCTGATCCCGGCGCTGCGGCCAGACGCCAAGGAGGCCATCGACGCATTGCACGGACTTGGTCTGACCACCTGCATTATCTCCGGCGATCAGGGGGGACCGACGCGCTATCTAGCCGATACCTTAGGAGTAGATCGCTATTTCGCCGAGACGCTGCCGACCGCCAAGGCAGAGCACGTCCGGGACTTGCAGCAACAAGGCCGCAAGGTCTGCTTCATCGGCGACGGCATCAACGACTCCGTCGCCCTGCAGCAGGCGGATGTCTCCGTCTCGCTGCATGGCGCCGCCACCATCGCCCAGGACACCGCGGACATCTTGCTGACGACCCCTGACCTGATGCACATGCCGCAACTGGTCAGGATGTCCCGCGATCTGCATTGGCGCATGAACGCCAGCGAGGTCATGAACTACGGATTCGGCGTCGCCTGCATCGGCGCCGTGCTGGTGCTGGGCATGGGCGTCGGCGGTGCCATCGTGCTCTACTCCGGCGGGCTGTTGACCAACCTGCTCAACTCCATGACCCCGCTGTTCCTCCAGCGTCGCGCCCGACCGCTACCGGCGCCCCCCGCAACAGCAGGCCGCCTCGCTGGTTCGGACGGAGTGTCTAGGCTGTCGAAATCTGCAGTCTCACTAAAACAAGCGCTTCCCGGTTTATGGATGCTTAGTCGGTGTCGGGATCGGTATCAAGGTCGGAATGAGGGATTGGTATCGAGCTAGGTAGTTCAATCTGGACGATCCTGGCCCGACTCACACAGTTTCCTTGCATCACCGACTGAACTGTATTCACCTACATATCAACGCCTTACGCCCTCCGTCTATCCAGGCGCTGCACACAGATCTGCAGGAGCGAAAAGTGCGTGAAGAAGGCCAAATTGAGCACCCTAGTATCGAGCTGGCTGCTTTGATCGATGAGCGGATTCGATTCCGATAGCGACCCCGACACCGATTAGGCTTCCCCAGTGCGTTCGATGAAGCAATCCAAGACCCGGGATCGGTTTGGCATCAAAACTCAGGACATTTCGACAGCCTACGGAGCGTCCCCACCGAGCGATCGACCGCAGCTGTCGATCTGATCTGGGGCGGCCCCGAAAACGATTTCCAGGAGAAACCTAAAAAACCCAGAAAAGGGCAACCTAGAAAAGGAACCTTAACCTAGAAAATAACCTAGAAAAGCGACCTAGAAAAGGCCTGGAAAAGGACACCTGAATCCTGGAAAAACTGGAAAAGGAAAAAGCTGGAAAGCTGGAAAAGGAAAGCTGGAAAAGGACACCCACTTGAAAGCTGGAAAAGGATGAAAGCTGGAAAAGGACACCCACTTTACTTCGTGTAATCAAAATGAGTGTCCTTTTTCACTTCTTTCCTTTTTCACTTCTTTTCACTTCGAATCGGTCCGATTGTTTGCCTCGAAAGGCTTCGACACCGTCGGCATCGATAACGATATGCGTGCCCATTTCTTCAAGCTGGAAAAGGACACCCACTTTACTTCGTGTAATCAAAATGAGTGTCCTTTTTTACTGCTTTTTTTTTTACTGCTTTTAGATCGGTCAGATCCTTTTCACGAGACCCTTGCATTGCAGTAGGATCCGGTGTACTCGTGAATGCAAGACCCGATCCCTATCCCTCTGCACTTTCCCAGATCGAGACGATGGGTAGATCGGAAACCCGAAACATCGGCTTGGTCCCTCGTTCCCCGGATACGAACTCATCTGCATCCGCAGCAAGCAACACGGCAATGTGAATTGCGTCGATCGCCGCCAAACCGTACACCTGAGCGAGGCGCTTAGCAGTTTCAATCAACTCCACAGTAATCTGCTGGCAGTGAGCTTTGGCGAAGACGGCTTCATAGAACGACGCTTCTTCAACGTTGGCATGATACAGAGCCTTCGGCATCACCTCCAGCCAGAGGATGTCGCTGACAATCAACAGCCGCGCGGGGTCTTCTAACACCGTTAGAGCGGTCCTGAACCATGGCGGGCGACCGGACCAAGCAGCGATCAAGAGATTGGCATCGATGCCGGTTCTGCGGTCAGTCATCCAAGACACCGCCACGTCGGCGTCCAACCTCTTCGCTGATTTCCTCAGCGCTCAACAGTTTTCCTCCTCTTTTAAGATAGGCCTGCCGAGCGGCAAGCGCCAACTGCTCTAGCTCAGTGTGAGGATCTTCGGGACGGTTCTCATCATTGCGTAGCGGCTCGATAGTGATTCTCACTCGTGTCCCAACTGGCAGATCATCGGGAAGCTGTACTCGATGACTGGAATCCACTTTCAACTCGAAGACTAGAGTATTCATCAGTTACCCCATTAAGCCTAACCTCACCACGTCCATCCTGATCTTCGCACATCCGATCATCTTTGTCGCCATGATCGGCCTTGAGTCTCGTTTGGTCCACCTGCTCGGGGCGGCGCCAACGTCCTCGTCCACCGGTTTGGTCAAAAAATCGACAGCACCCCGCTTGATCGCCCGGACCGACATCGGTATATCGCCGTGGCCGGTCAGAAAGACGATCGGTAGATCGACTCTCTGCTCTGCCAGTTGCGCCTGTAATTGCATGCCGTCGAGCTCGGGCATGCGCACATCGAGCACGATGCAGCCGACGCCCGAGTAGGCCTCTCGAGCCAGGAACGCACTGGCGCAGGCGAACGGCTCGACCGACAACCCCGCCGAGCGCAGCAGCCTGACCAGGCTCTTGCGCACCGCATCGTCGTCATCGACGACAAACACCGTCTCTTGCCTATCCTCCATGAGATTCCTCGTGAACGCATGGCAGTGTGAATGAGAAACGGGCACCATCGCCCGTGTTCTCGGCCCAGATGCGCCCGCCGTGGTCCTCGACGAGGCGACGGCAGATCGCAAGCCCCATCCCCAAGCCTTCGGTCCTGGTCGTAAAGAACGGTTCGAATAGTCGTGCGAGCGCCTCTCCAGGGATCCCAGGACCGTTATCCTCGATGCTGATCAAGAGTTGGCCCTCATGGTTGCATTGCGCCTGGATGTGTACTGTACGCTGCTCGACCGGGGACTGCGCGAGCGCCTGCACCGCGTTGACCAGCAGGTTCATGATGACCTGTTGGATCTCGACTCGCTCGACCGTGACCCGCGGCAGGTCCTGGGCGAGCTCCACCTCGACGCGGACAGCATGAGTCGCAAGCTCGGCGGCCGCAATGGCCAATACCTCCTGGATGATGTCTCGGATGTCACAACGCCGGTGCGCGGTAGGTTCATGGTGCAGCATGCGCCGCAGGCATCGAATCACCTCGCTCGCCCGTTTGTCGTCGCGCACGATGTCGTCCAGGATCTCGCGCAGCTCCACCAGATCGGGGCTCTCGGAGCTCAGGAAGCGGCGCGGCCTGGGCGTTGCTCAAGATCGCGGTCAGGGGTTGGTTCAGCTCATGGGCGAGCGTCGAGACCAGCTCGCCGAGCACGTTCGCCCGACTCAGCCTCTTGAGCCAGTGAACCCGAACCCTACCAAAGTTTCGGCCATGTCGGTGGCATCGTTAACCGGGTTCCGCAGGGGGCCACTTTGGTAGGCACCATTGCCAATGACCAATGCGTACATGGAGCGCGCATTGACCCACATTGGTGCGCACCCGAGCATCGCCAAGACAAGCAAAGCAACAACGACCGGCACGGCTCGACTACATTCCGATTGTCTTGATAATGATGGTGTTCTCAGCATACCAGCATACCTATAGACCGTTATCAATTAGGGCTGCACTCGACTGCAGGGTGCAGATACAGGTTTCTCTGATATCACGGCGCAGTTCATCGATGACACTAACTCAGCCAACGTCGCTGATCTCGCTCAGTTGCCTCCGCCCTCTGCTGCGCACCGCGATGTCGCTGCGGGTATTGATCTATCTCTGACGACGCCTGCGGCGGCAACCACGCCCCCCGGCGACGCACCCAACGTTAGCGTTGAGTTGCAACCGGCATGACTGGCACGGCGGTACCCGCACCACCGAGGCTGGCCTGTGGCACGGCGGTGCAGATGGTACGGACCGCCGGTTGTCAGCTCGAACGCGCTTGTTGGACCTGGGCCTTTCAGACGACGTGCCGGTCTATGGAATTTCAGCGGATCGGCTGGTGAGTGTCAAGGAGGGATGGGGCGGGATGCGTGCGGCAGTTTCGGGTGTACAGCACGCTTTTTGGGCGTTTTGTCGCGGGTCGGCGTGCGGAGAATCGGGTTTTTGCGGCTTTGACGGGGTGTTTTCCGGTGTCTGAGACAGGGGGATAGCTCCGCGGCTGTGCACGGATTGGCAAGCATTCATGTCACGCGGCCTCGAGGTAACAGGGCGGTGGGTCGTGAAACGACAGGAGGGCGTAGACCTGGCGCAGCTTGCCTTCCCCGCACTTGGAACAGAGGCTGTAGTCGATGCCTTGTTTGGTGAGAAAGGCATCCATGTCGGCGATGAAGGGCAGATGGGGGGGCGTCGAGACCGAGGCGGGCGCGGCAGGTGGTGAGCTTGTCCTTGCGGTGACCGTTGGCCAGGATGCCATAATAGCGAATGCGACGGAATTGCGGCGGCGGGATATGGGCCAGGAAACGGCGGATGAATTCGTCGGCGGGCAGCGCCATGATCTTCTCGACCGGCGCGCCGGGTTCTCGGTTGTCAAGATACTTGAAGGTGATCGTCCCCTCGTCGATGCTGAGAATCCGGTGATTGGCGATGGCGATGCGGTTGACGTAGCGCCCCAGATAGCGAATCAGGTGGGCGGGGTCGTCAAAGGGTTGCTTGGCATAGACCACCCAGTCGTGGCTGCACAGCGCCTGAAGCAACGCCTCCCAGCCGGCTTTGGTGGCAAGCACCGGCTGTCCGCTCAAGCACAGCTTGCCTTGATCGTAGAGTGCTTGCAGGGCGGCGAGGAACTTGCCCCGGAAGACCTTGGACAGGGCTTCGACGCGAAACAGGAAGTGCTTGGGGGCGCGCACGAAGGCGCTGCCGTCGTTCTTGAGCGCTCCGCCGGTGACGATGCAGTGGACGTGCGGGTGGTCGTTCAGCGTCTGGCCCCAGGTATGCAGGACCATGATGATGCCCAGTTTGCCGTCCCACAGGTTCTGGGCAAAGGTTTGGAGGGTCTCGGCGGCGAGCGTGAACAACAGGCCGTAGACCCGCTCGGGGTTGTAGCGCGCCAGGGGGATCAGGTCATGCGGCAGGGTGAAGACGATGTGGAAGTATTGGATCGGCAACAGCTCAAGCTCGCGGGCGTCGACCCAGGCCGCTCGTTGACTCCCGCGGCACTTGGGGCAGTTGCGGTTGCGACAGCTGTTGTAGCTGATCTCGGTGTGTCCGCAATGGTCGCATTCATCGACGTGGCCACCGAGTGCCGTGGTCCGGCATTTCTCGATGTCCGACATGGCCTTGTGTTGTTGGGGGGTGAGGATGTGCGTCTGCCGATAGTCGTCGCCATAGGCGCGGAAGACATCGGCGACCTCGAACTGGATGTCCGGCGGCTCGGGTGGGAATTCCCGCTTGATTTCACGGCTCAAACAAGTTTGGGCGTCCATGCCGAGAGATTATAGTCTAGCGACGTGAATGCTGTATACCCCTACAGGTATTGATGGGAGTGCCTTTTGGTTCGCTCCGGGCTTTCTATTTATTTAGTCCAACGCTATGAATAACCCGATCCCAAACCGCGCTTGCACCGAACTGCAAATTAAACGCCGGAGCTCGGCGCGCGGTTTGGGGTCGGGTTTATTCAATTGTTATGTGCTCTTTTGATTCACCCAATATTCCGCGTAAGTGCCTTCTTCTTGGCAAAACGACATTTTTACGTCCGTGGCGTTGTACATTGAACAATAGATCAATGAAACTGCATTCACATCAAACAACACGATATTGAAACCATCGGAAAAGACGCTTTTGTACGCGATTCCATCATAACCCTCGCGTTTGACGAGTTCAGCAATGATTTGCGTTGGTATATATTTCGTGGGATCTTCGTTATTGGGGACCGGCTCAGAGAATGCGTTATCAACGCTTATCCAAACGTCTTTTTGAATTTGGTCTTCAGTGGGTTCCTCGAACAATGAGGACAATGATATCTGCGGGTGTTTCTCTCCGTGGAATACAGAGAAATCTACTAGTTTTTGTTCTTGTGTTGTTTTGAATACCGCTGCAGAAAGAACAGAGCCTGTCCAAGGACGAACTTCATGCATTGCTGTTTCTTTGCTGTTCGACAAGTAGAGGTATGCAATGCCTCTGGGGTTTGCTCGTCCCTCCCGAACCTTCGTGGCGTCAGGAACCATTCGCGTTGGTCCCCAGGGCACCGACACTTCGCCGTACTCCTCGCCGTCATGTATTTCCGGCTCAGTATCGTAGCCAAGCTGAGCCCGCCATAGTTGATAATCTTTGGGAAGCGTACACACGCGCTCGGGGAAGGACCTCGCTATAAAATCAAGGAAACCTTGTACGTCTTCATCGAAAAAATGCCGATTGTTGCGGATCACTCGATTGGCGAATACGCCATAGGAAAGACGCTTCATGGGGGTCAGTATTTTTTGCACATAACGCTACGCATCAGCCGGGCCATACTGCGCCTGCCACACGGTTTCACGTTGCTAGGAACTCAGCGGCGCAGGGCCTTGTTCATAACTCCGACCAACTGACGAGCGGGTGCGTTGGCTTTTCCGTAAAGTATTGGTTTTAAATTAAAAATACTGGAGCGTTCGAGGCTAACCCTAGGTCTTGGCCGAGCTTATGAACAAGGCCGCGGCGCAGTATGGCCTCGGCTTTATGCGTTTGTTAGGTTCATTTGTTAACTGCACCCGTCGAACGCTATGAATATAGAAAACAGGAAGCCACCTACGGAAAAACTGGTTTTCTAAGTACCTCAATTGAATTATTTGTAAAATTCAATTAGAAAAATCAATTCTATATTCATTCGGTCCAAATGAATCAATGATATTTCTCAGGGCCGCCCTGAGATTGGATATGCTTTCATAAGCCGAAATGGGTATCCATTCGTATTTGATTTTTCTCCACAAAATTTCGATCAAATTCAGTTCCGGTGAATATGTGCACAGAAAGTAGAGCGTCATGCCCCGGCGATCCCATTCCTCCATTTTAGCTGCTACAGCCTTGCTTCTATGAATTGAAGCGTTATCCAAAACCACAACTGCGGGACGTTCGAGGCTCTCGCAGAATTCGTCCATGATGTCGATCACGACATCGCTATTCACAGATCCTTCCTGTTCGAAAGCTGCGAGTTTATCACCCGTAGAATTCATGAAACCCAAGATGTTGATCCGTTTCGAACGGGAGGCGGGAATACCCAAGGTGCCGTCTCTTCCGATATCTTGCCAAGCGTATGGCACATACGGATCCAAGCTCAATCCGGACTCGTCGAAGTAATACAAGTCGAACTCGCCTTCGCAAGCCATGCTCCGTAACTCCTCCAGGTCCGATTTCGTCCGCTCGCGCTCCTCTTCATCGGGCTTCCCTTTCGGTATTTTTCTTTGTCTTTTCCATACTTTACCGTGTTTCTTCAGAATCTTTCGCAATGTTTCGACATGCGCCTTCTTACCGGTTCGTTTTTCCACCTCTTCGGCCAATTTGCGTAGCGAACGCGGTTCCTTTTCGAGGCATTCCAATATGATGTTTTCTTCTTCCCGGGAAAAGAGCGGTTTGGCTCCGCGTCCTTCGAGATCGTATAGCCCGTCGATTCCTTCGGCGACCCAACGCTCGGCCCAGTTGCGAACCGTATTCGTATGTACTCTTAAAATCTTTGCAACTTCATCGAACCTTTTGCGATCTTCGAACAGAAGCAGAATCGCATGGGCGCGATTGCGCACATGAGGAAGCGCTTCGCTTTTCATCATGTTGGTGAGTTGATCGATATCGTTTTGAGACAATGTGCGATTCTCGATGTTTGCGTATTCCATCGGATTGATTCGGATTTCTATTGTGCTGAAGTGAACTTTTGTTTTTCAAGGAAACTGCATTTTACCCTATTTTGCTATATCGAAACAGAAAAATAGAGGCCGATTAAAAGAAAGAATTAGTTCTCAATTCGATACTATTGACTTGATTTATTGATATTATCATTTTAAATCATTCTTATTAATACAATCTATTCTATTGGAGTACTTATTTAGCCCTTTCGTGTTATTTCCACCTTGAGAATATCAGCAAGATCTTCGGCTAGATTGTTGACTTCGTCAGAGTCCGACGACTGATGAATCCTTAACTTCTCGTCCGTATTCAGCACGACAGATAGGCGATGTTCGTCATCACCATCCGAATCTCTGATAGTGCGAATTTGAATACGCTCCACATCACGAAACCAAGCTAGTCGAGCTCCGTTCCTTTCAATAACGCCTACATCTTTGTCAAGAGAGAATACTTCACCACGCAGAAGTACTTTCGCTTGACGGACCATATCGGGTAACGCAAAAACCGGAACGACCCAAAAAAGCAGGATAAAGAGATCTGATTGACCCTCGAAATTTCGTGGTGAAGGAAGGCCAGAGTACCAAAAAGCGAAAAACACTAGGAAGAAAGCCAACTGAACAGCCGCTCCTATACGGGACTTTCTAATCGTAATTTTCCCCGGTCGTGGATGGCTAATCTTCATGAGATTGGACCAGTAATTACGCGGTTCGAGAACCTAACGTGGGGCTCACCTGCGGCAAGCCCTTGAAAACACCAACACTGGCAACAACGCTGGTGGACTTGCCGTCAGGTGGAGCCCTTTGTTGGCAATCATGCCACAAGAAGATGTTTTTCTACCTGAGGTATTGGTGGGTGTCCTGGATGCCTTTGCTGGATGCCCTATGTCCAAGATTCCTCTTTTTTGCTTTGTTCTTTGCTCAAAGAGTCATTGCATTCAGGTCTTTCGCCATTCTCGAGCGAGGGTTCGCAGATGCCGGCGCCAATTGCCGAAGAGTCGCCGCATCCCGAGCTCCCGCTCGAAGTAGCGCGACAACTCCTGCTGCGCCTTGGTTGGCGCCATCGCGAGAAACGGTCGCAGCCGGTGGCGGGTGCGCAGCTGGGAGGCGATGTGGCGGTGCGGCATCTGCTCATAGAGATCCGCAATCATCAGGGTGACCAAGTCGGTCCACTGCCGGTCATCGATGCAGATTGTCTTGCCATCGAGCCGATTGACTACCTTGGGTGGCCCCGGTTCCGTCAGGTTCTTGCGAAATTCGCTGCGTTTGCTGACGTGCCAGAGCCAGACCAGCTGCTCGGAATCGGACCCGATGAGATCCCGTACCCGGTCCCGCTGATCGATCGCGACGGGGTTGCCGTGGAAGTACTCGGTGCCGTAGACCGAGTGAAAGAGCCCGGCTTGGCACAGTGGCATCGTCATCCCCCAGTCTTCGAGCAGACCCTGGACCCCGCGCAGGTGCGTGAGCAGCGTGCGCCTGGAATGGGTAATTTCATCAGCCCCGATCGATGTCAGATAGTCGATCAGGTCGGCGTTGTCGGTCATGGCTCGATCCTTCCTTTCATCTTGTTGCTGCGACGAAAAAGCACGAGGCTCACAATGGCGAGCGCCATCATCGCGACGATGCTCAGCAAGCGGAACAGGAGCGCCACCACGATGCCGACGGCCAGGGTCTCCCCGGATGCCGACGACAATGCGCCGAAGAGCCATTCGAGCACGCCGAGGTTACTCGATGTGATCCGGACCACCTGCAGCGGGATGCTCAAGCTCTCGATCGTCGCCCCGAGCAGGAGGAGGTGCGGATCGCCGGTCAGAATTACGAACAGCCAGCCGACGACCGCCATGTTGGACAGCCCCCGCAGCACCAGCAGATGCCACAGCGGAATCCTTCGCAGCGCATCGGCCTTCTCGAGCAGAGAATGCACCCGGCGCAAGGCGCCGACGCTCGGCCCGATGCGCGTGATCAACGGCACGGCCCCTGCGCCGCCGGCCAGACAGGCGCTCGCGCCGGCCCAGAGCAGGAACGGGACCGGCGCCCCGGTTGTGGTGGCGTAGGCCAGCAAGGCGATGATGGCCAGCAGGCCCCCGATGCCGATGAGCCTGAGCGCCAGCAGCGTCTGGGCGATGCCGTAGTCGCGTATCCGCATGCCGTGCCGGCTCTTGAGATAGGCCGCGCGTAGGGCCGCCGCGCCAAGGGGGACGAGCTGCCCGCTGAAAAACGAGGTGGCAAACAGCCCAAGAAACTCCGTCGACCTCAGACTCGGCGCCAGCCGCCGATAAAGCAGGAAGTGCATCTGGATGAAAAGTGCCAGGGCAAAGATTCGCAGCGCGATCAACCCGAACATGTCCCGTCGCGTCAGCCGCTGAAGCCCACGCAGGTCTGCCCAGTGCTGGTACAGGAACCAGGCCGTCCCCAAGACCAGAACGGCCAGTGTGATCTGAGCGACGCGTCGTCTAGACGGCATCGCCGCGCACCGGCAACTGGCGAAGGGTGGGGAGGCGCTCCGTGGCCATTGCCTAGCGCGTTGGAAATCGATAGGGGATTGTGTCGTTCTCCAACGGTAGGCGCCATTCATCGGGGTCGTCGTGCTCATAGACACGATTGAAGAAGTTCATGAACATCGTCTCTTGGTGCCACAGGTTCTGAACCCCGTGCCACACCCCGGTCGGGATCACCACCAGCGTGGGGCGGCTATCGCTGAGAAAGAGCTCCATCAGCCGGTTCCGGGTCGGTGAGTCGTCGCGTCCGTCGAACAGAACCAGCCTCATGGCACCGAGCAGACAGAAGATGTGGTCAGTCTGGTGGCGATGGCAGTGCCAACCGCTGATGGTGCCGACCCGCAGGCGGACGAGCAACGCCTGCTCGATGTTGCCCGTATCCAGTCCCCAGTCGCTGCGGATGACCTCGGTCGTGAGGCTGTTGCGAGTGACGATGTGCTTGACCTCCTTGATCTGCACGCCCTGGATTGGATCCTTGACGATGCGATTGAAATCGCAGGAGACGGAGGGTGCATCTTTGGCGCCGATGGTCATGGTGTCGTCTTCCGTTTTGCTGTGACTGAAGCGCGCGACGGCAGCAATCCCTCGGTGATCGACTCGAGCTGCCTGGCCAGGGCGTCCTCGTCGAACCGCTGGACCACATCCCGGTGCAGGAGTTGCGCGGAGAGCTGCTCGCGCCGCGCGGCGTAGGCGTGGATGGCGCCCACGATCGCGTCGGGGTCCTTCGGTGGGACCAGGTAGATGCCCGGCATCTCCGGGCTCAGCAGCTCCCGCGCGCCCGGGGAGTCGCGGGTGACGATGGGCACGCCGCACGAGAGCATCTGAAATACCTTATTGGGGATCGACCAACGCGCCTGGATCCCATCACCGAAAATGCCGAGGCCGACGTCGCAGGCGTGGATTGCCGGAGCCAGCTCCTCGTAGGGCACCCAAGGTCGCCAGCGGACCTTTTCCAGTCGATCCCGAGCCAGAAACTGCTCGACGAGGTCGGCCTCCTGGCCACTGCCGATCAGGTGCCAGACGATGTCTTCGTCTCGCGCGAGGCGTGCGGCCTCCAAGATCGTCTGCACACCATGCAGCGGGATCAGCGTGCCGTAGAACAACACCCTGATCGGACCCTGGACCGATGCCCGTGGCGATCGAGGCGGAAATGCGTGGCTTTCGACGCCGACAAAGAGCGGCCGGGCCTTGATCTGCGGGATCGCGTAGGTCTCGACGAAGAAGCGGGTGGCGGTGACCGTGTTTGCCAGCACCCGGTCGGCCGTGCGACAGCCCAGCCACTCCAGTACGAAGAGCAAGCGGGCGGCCGGGTGCCGGGGTCCGTACCAGCCACGCTCGTTGACTGTGGTGTTGTACAGCGAGATTAGTGCATCCCAGACGATCGGCACTCGGCGTAAGCGTGCTAGGGGCCACAGCACCAGGACGTCGAGCTGTCCCATGTACCCAACGAGCACCAGATCGTGCCGCGGCAAGGCCAGATAACGCAGGATCAGCACGGGATAGGCGAGCATCCACCGCAGCAGGCGGAGGAATCGGCTCAGCGGGCGCTTGAGCTGAGTCTTGTCCTCGACCCCGCCCCAAACGTCGACATGGCACTCGACGACGTCCCAGTCGCAGCGGCGCATTCCGGCGAGAAGGTTGCGGGTACGCGGCTTGCCGGTATCGTAGGTCCCCCAGACCACCACGGTGGGACGTCGGGGAGCCAAAGGACGAGACCCTGTTTGCTCGGTCCGAGCCGGATCAGGGGTTGGCGACATGTCGTATCCACCACTGCAGGGCGATTCTCGCTTGTTCCAGATCCTCGGAGCTCATGGCCGAGAATTCCGACAGCCGTCGGCGCGATGCCTCCACCTCGGCCGAGAGGTCGATCTCCCGCCAGTCTGGACGGAAAAAGACCTGCGCCAGAATCGCTCCGCTCGCGCCCAATCTCGGCCATTGCGCGTAGACCAGATCGGAGGGCAGCGGGATGTCGTTCTGCCGCGACCGCCCCAGCCCACCCAGATGAAACGGCACGCCAGTGCTGCGAACCTGGCGTGAGATCCTGGCCAGCAACTCGCCATTGAGGACGTCCCAGCGCCCCGCCACCGCCTCGCCGAGGCTCAGCGCCAGGTCGTTCAACCCGACATGGATCTCGTCGATTCCCGGTATGGCCAGAATCTCACCCAGTACACGAACCGCGTCCATGTGCTCGAGCAGGAGCACCACCCGGGCACGCCCCGCGACGAGGTCGACGAATGTTTGGACCTCGTCGGTGGCCCTGAACATCGGCAGCATCAGCACCTGGGCGCCAAGCCTGAGGACTTGCTCGATCTCGTCGGCCGATCCGGGGTGGATGGGGTTAGTCCGACAAAAGGCGGCAGCGCTCGTCAGTCGATCGCGAACGGCCTCCAGTTGCTCGGGACGATGTCGGTTGATTCGATTGCCCGTGAGCTGGAGCTGGCGCTCATGCTTGCCGATGTGGTCGAGATCCAGACCGATGCGATCAACCCCGGCCCGATCAGCCGCCGCGGCTAAATCGGGGTCGTTGGTGAACAGCGTCAACGTAAAGTGCATGGCAAACGCAAGCAAAGGATAGGAAATCCAACGACACGAAGTCGAGAACCGGGGCCAGGACAGCCATACTTTGCCGGGGACCGAGAAGTACGGGTGTCCCGGATCTCCTCGTGCCCTTGCAGAATACCCCATACCACATGTACCGGTTTCCCTTTGCGATCTCGTTGCAGCAGAAGTACACAAGGGCCTTTCGGAAACACGGGATAATCCTCGACGAGTATAGCGCTTTGCACCCCTTCAACGACTTCTCGGGCGGCCAGCTCGTCGCTGGCAAGCTCGTCATAGCCATGTTCAGAGATCCGAAGCTCAGCAGAGCCTACAAGGTGCTGGATCTTATCGAATGTGCTGCTCAATGACCGCTATACTCCGAAATATTCATGACCAAGCTCATGTTTCGTTACTTCAGCAGCGCTAAGGGCTCGGCAGCAGCATTGGGGATATAGTCTTCCCACGTTCTAGGATGATTCACCCTGGGTACGTAAAGTCGGTCAAGCTCAGGTAGAGAGCGATTGCCTTTCGCTTCCACTATAGCTTGCTTTCCGTCGAGGCTAATTACCCATGCTTCCCGTTGGAAGCGCATCGTGCCGCCTTTCTGCTCCACAAGATCCCGCACCTTCCCATAGGCTCGCCCGCTTTCAGACATCTTGCTTCCGCCAAAAAAACGATATGCATTCAGAACCTGCGTTTCGAAAGCGCCGCCCAACGTTTTGGATAGCCTGCGCCCGCTGGCCGGCACCAACCTCGCAGAACCTGCCGAGCCGGCGTGTCCTACCGAGCGTGCCGACAGTGACGGTCCGCGGGCGTCAGGCTGATCCACTTGTTGGACTGATGGGATGCTCGGTTTGCGCCCGCGGCGGGTCGGCGCGGCGGTGCTATGCATTTTGCTGTTTGCGGGGCGGCCCTGTCAACCGCTGCAAGGGGGATTCTGCGACGGAGTGCACGGTGCTGCGGGGCCGATCGGACGGGTGGCGGGGCGGTTCTCCGGGGCGGCAGGGGTGTTCCTGCGGGCTTGGACCGGCATTGCGGGGCGACTTCGGCCACGGCAGGCACGGCGGGACCGGCGCAGCGCATGGAGCGGGCGGTGGTGGAGCGGGCGGCCATCTCAGGCGGCCTCGGGCAGCGCGGCGGGGGCCGGCAGCGGCGGGGCGCGCGAGGGCGGCGGCGCATTGAACGGCGCCGGGGGCTCCTCGAAGGAGAGGACCTGCAGGATGTTGTGCAGGTGGCCCTTGCCGCAGACGGGGCACAGGCTCGGGTCGCGGGCCTGCTTGGCGAGGAAGGCGTCCATGTCGGGGATGTACGGGGTCTCGGGGTCGGCGAGGCCGAGGCATTCGCGGCAGCGGGTGAGGTTCTGCCGGCGGCGGCTGCCGCCGAGCAGGCCGTAGTAGCGGATGCGATGGAAGCTCGGCGGCAGGACGTGCTGGAGGAAGCGGTGGATGAAGTCGGCGCCGGACAGCGTCATGCGCTTCTCGGCCTCGGGGGCGTGCGGGTCCTTGATGCGGTTGTCGCGGTAGCGGAAGGTGACCCGGCCGCCGTCGATCGCCTCGATGCGGTGGTTGGCGATGGCGATGCGGTTGACGTAGCGGCCCAAGTAGCGGATCAGAGGCTCGGGGTCGGCGAAGGGGGCCTCGATGTGGACCACCCAGTCCTGTTGGTGGCGCGCGAAGCGCCCGGGGCCGCGACTGCAGGACACCCACTTTGTGCCGACTGCGGGACACCTGTGCCGACTGCGTGCCGACTGCGAGACACCCACTTTGTGCTGGAGTTCTGGAAAGTGGGTGTCCCGCTGTTGCACGCTGTTGCAGGCCGCTGTTGCAGCTGTTGCAGCTATTGCATCCCACTGTTGCAAATTCTGTCGCAAATTGAACTACCTAGTCAGGGGCTGCTGGGTCCATCGCTAAGCCGCCGAAGCTGGCTTGGCCCACCGAATCTGTTTTCGACCGGGATGGCAAACAGCGACCCAGCCCAGCCGTTGACAAGATCGTCAACACCCCCTATCCTCCCCCCATGGACATCAACACCCTCATCAAATCCCGCCGCGAGCAGCTGGCCCTGTCGCTGCGCGCCGTTGCCGGTCGCTGCCAGGTCGATCCGGCCTATCTCTCCCGCGTCGAGTCCGGCGCGACGCCGCCGTCGGATGTGTTGCTCGGTCGGCTCGCCGAGGTGTTGGCGGTGCCGGTGGATGAGTTGCTGCTCCTGGCGGGGCGGGTGCCGCCGTCGCTGCGCAGGCTGCTGGAGCGCGAGCCGCATCGGGTGGCGTCGGCGCTGTCGGACTTGGCCGGGATGCTGGTGGCCGAGGAACAGGCGAGCTATGGGGCGGCGGTGCTGCGCGGCCCGGCGGAGCGGGCGATCGAGGACGGGTTTCCGTTCGAGCACTTGAGCACGATCGCCGAGGTGGAGAGCTGGCGCAAGGAGGTCTGGCGGCCGGTGTATCACACCCACAAGTGGTGGGCGCAGCGGCTCGGGAGCGTGTTTCGGGCCGTGGTGCTCGGCTGTACGGTGCCGCGGGGCAGCGCGGTGATGGATCTGTATCAGAGCGCGGTGAAGCTGCCGGCGCCGGTGATTTTCGATCCGTTCATGGGCAGCGGGACGACGGTGGGCGAGGCGCACAAGCTGGGCTGTACGGTGATCGGCCGCGATATCAATCCGGTCGCCTGGCGGGCGGTGCGCACCGCCTTGCAGCCGGTGGATCGGGCGCGGTTGATGGCGCATTTCGATGCGCTTCGGGCCTCGGTCGCCGAGCGGCTGACCGGGTTGCATCGCAGTCTCGACGGCGACGGCGCAACCTGCGATGTCTTGTATTGGTTCTGGGTCAAGCAGCTGGACTGCCCGAGCTGCGGGCGCTCGGTGGACCTGTTCTCGTCGCGGGTGTTTGCCAAGCATGCCTATGTGAAGCGCAATCCGCGCGTGCATGCCTGCTGCCCGCGCTGCGGGGAGGTGCATGCGGCGGACCATCGCGATGAGTCGACGCGATGCCCTGCCTGCGGCTGTACCTATGCGCTGCATCTGGGCGCGGCACGCGGGGCAAACGCGACCTGCGACGGCTGCGGCACCCGCTTTCCCATCGCCAAGACCGCCCGCGCCCGCGGCGAGCCGCCGCGGCATCGGCTCTATGCCAAGCTGGTCCTGCGCGACGACGGCGACAAGCAGTATCTGCGTACAACGCCGGCGGACGAGGCCGCCTATACCGCCGCCGCCGATGAGCTGGCGGCGCTGTCGCTGCCGGTCCCGCGGGTCGCCATCCGCGAGGGCTACAACACCCGCCAATGCCTGAACTACGGCTACAGCCGCTGGGACCAGTTCTTCAACGCGCGCCAGCTCTTGGGCATCGGCCTGTTGGCGCAGGCCATCGGCGCCTTGCCCGCGGGGCCGGAGCGCGAGGCCCTGTTTGTGCTGCTCTCCGGCGTGCTGGAGTTCAACAACCTGTTTGCCAGCTACAAGGGCGAGGGCACCGGCGCGGTACGCCATATGTTCTCGCACCATGTGCTGAAGCCGGAGCGCACGCCCATCGAGGCCAATCTCTGGGGCACGCCCAAGTCCTCCGGCTCGTTTCTGAACCTGTTTCAGTCGCGGCTGCTGCGGGCCGTGGACTACAAGGCGGCGCCGTTCGAGATCGTGCTTGAGCCCGGATCGGGCCGGAGCGGCAAGCGACCGTCCGGTCGCAAGCTGTTCGGCATGAGCCAGCCGATGGGGGCACGGGTGCTGAACGCCTGGCCGGCCGATGGGCTGCCGCCCGGCGCGGTCTACCTGTCGGTGGGAGACTCCGCGGCTACCGACCTGCCGGACCGCTCGGTGGATGCGGTCGTGACCGACCCGCCGTTCTTCGACAACGTGCACTACTCCGAGCTGGCCGACTTCTTCCACGTCTGGCAGCGGCTCTGGTTTGATGATGCGGATGCCGCGCCATCGGAGACCACCCGGTCGCAGCAGGAGGTGCAGGACAGGGATCAGGCGCGCTTCTCCGACAAGCTCTGCGCCGTCTTCGGCGAATGCCACCGGGTCTTGAAGGACGACGGGCTGATGGTGTTCTCCTACCACCACTCGCGCGACGACGGCTGGACCTCGGTGGCGGCCGCCGTGCTGCATGCCGGCTTCCGGCTGGTGCAGGCGCAGCCCGTGAAGGCCGAGATGTCGGTGGCGATGCCGAAGCTTGCGGCCAAGTCGCCGATCGACCTCGACGTGCTGATGGTCTGCCGCAAGGCGGCTGGCGATCGGCGCCGGCCGTCGGAGTCAGCAGATGCCCTCAAGACGGCGGAGCAGGAGGCCGGATACAAGGTCTTGCGGTTCAACCGCACCGGCCGCCGGCTATCGCTGAACGACGTGCGGATCATCGTGTTCAGCCAGGCCCTGGTTGAGCTTTGCGCAGGCCGCGGCACCGAGGATGCGCTGAATGCCTTTGCATCGGCGCTCGGGGACTGCCAAACGATTGCACAGCGGCTGTTCGACCGCCAGGACGCGCATGCCCGGCAGCCGGTCGCCCCGAGCCGGACAACGCCGATTCAGGCATCGCTGTTCTAGCGCAACGGATCGACGACACCGCGATTATCCGGCCTCGAAAACCGCGAATTCCCGTCGCTGCCCGGCGTCGGGACGCCGGTCGTGCTGCTTGGTAGCCGGTGTCTGCCCGTCGAGATGGACAGTGTAGCTGCGCAATGCGCCGGCAGCGATGGTCCGGCCGATCTGCCCGCAGTGCCGCAAGCGCGAATCCGACACGGCCCACTCGCTTGGAATGATCAGCCGACAGCGCCCGAGTCCACCGGGATCGATGCTGAACGGGTGCGGAAAACGATACATCTTGCGGTCGCGGATAAAGCCATCGCCATAGGAGCCGAAGCCATCGATGCCCTCGTTGACGTGCGCGGCAGCGGTCTCGTGATCCATGTTGATCAGGTCTGCATGCGCGATGCACAGCGAATGCGCGGGACGTGGATTAGCGCCTGATCCGGTATACAGAAAGAAGACCAGAAACACATCGTGGCCGTCTTTGCGGCCGGCTGGGATGGTGCTGTTGGAGTCGTAGTCCCGGCGGGCGGGCTTGCCCTTGGCGAACGCCAAGGACTTGATCTCGTAGCCCTCGATCGGCGTTGTCTGGTCGTCTCCCACCCAGAAGTCCGGGTAGCTGTTCCTGCCTTGCGCCTGAAACGGCAGGCCGAGCCCCGAGACGCGATCGGCGAACCAGTCCTGCGGGAAGTATTCCTTGTCGTTGGCGCTGCGCGGGCTCATGGCGATGCCGCGGGACACTGCGGCTGCAGAAGCCAAAAAGATGTCAATGCTGCGAGTCATTCGGGTTACGCGTCAGAAATGCAGAACCGATCGAGCAGCAGCGCTGCTTTTAGCACGAGGTGTATGAGCCGACAGCCCATCCGACGCCCCGGGCTAAAGCAAGCGCCGATTCGAGGCACTGCGGAGCGACGCACCCTGCATGCCCGGGCGGCGTTCGAGAACCACAGGTTGGCCTGGTTGCGCGGGTTTCTGCCATCCGACGGATAGGAAATACGGATAACGGATAGGAAATCCAAGCCACCCTGAAATACCTACGGATAGGAAATCCAAGCCACCCGGCAATACCTTCGCCAAAAATTAGCGCCAAAAATTAGGGCTCTCCCGGATCTCCTGGGACTGTTGTATCATGTAGATCAACAACTTGAGAACCGCCTGTCGCTGAAACCCCATCTGGACGCTGTTGATAATGACATTTGATAAAGAGACCCTTCAGACGCTTTTAAATCTTCCTGATATCGCCGTTGATCGCGTGGTGCTCGGCGAGCGCAAGACACTTAAAGTCTATGTGCATAGCACACTGGAGGGTACGAACTGTCATCGCTGTGGTCGGCCAATCGATCATGAGTATGGCCATGGTCAAGAGATAGAGTTACGCCATTTGCCATTATTCGCGTATACAGTTGTTCTTATTTTGAGGCCGAAGCGTTATCAATGCCACTTCTGCGAAGGGCGTCCGACAACGAGCCAAACGCTGTCATGGTACACGCGGCGCTCCCGAGTGACAAAAGCATTCGAACAGCAGATGCTGCTGGAGTTGATCAACAGTACGCTCGAGGATGTCAGTCGCAAGCATGCCATTGGTGTCGACGCACTGCAGGGTATTTTGGATCGAAACATGGCGTGCGATGTCGATTGGAACGCAATTGAACGCTTGGAGGTCATTGGCATTGATGAGATTGCGTTGAAAAAGGGTCATCGTGATTTTGTCGTTGTGATCAGCGCTTACATTAACGAGACATTGCATGTCATCGGTCTGCTCGGCGACCGCACCAAGGCCACCGTACAGGAGTTTTTTCTCAGCATTCCCAAGCGCTTGCGACGCACCGTCCAGAGTGTTTGCTCGGACCTTTATCAAGGTTTCATCGGTGCCGCTAAAGCCGTGTTCGGCAAGCGCGTACACATTTGCGCGGATCGGTTCCATGTTGCCAAGCTGTACCGAAATGGACTGGAAAAACTGCGCAAAAGCGAATGGAAACGGCTGTGTCATATCCTCTCCGAAGAAGAGCGCAAGTCATTCAAGAACGTGCATTGGCTGCTGCGTCAGCGTCGCGCCGATCTGAATGCAGATGAGCGACGCATGCTGAATCGGCTCTTTCGCTATTCACCAAAATTACAAGAAGCTTATGAGGCTTGCGAATCACTCACTGCCATCTATGAAAGCCGCCTATCAAAAGGTCAGGGTAAGCGCAAACTGCGTGGCTGGATGGAACGTGTCACCAACCGCAAGCTCAGTTGCTTCGATAGCTTCCTCGGGACACTGAATACTCACTTTGAGGAAGTGACGAATTATTTTATTGGTCGACACACCAGCGGCTTTGTCGAGGGGTTAAATAATAAGATCAAAGTCATCAAACGCCGCTGCTATGGCATCACCAACCTTGGACACCTCTATCAAAGGATATGCTTGGATCTCAACGGATATGACCGGTTCGGGGTTGACACATTATAAATCAATGAGTTACAGAGTTTGCGCTCGACTACATTTTAACCTTGATGTGTACGAAAAAATGAGCTTAAGTAGTTGTTTTTCAAATTTTTATTGGTTCCCATGAAATCCGGGAGAGCCATTTAAAAGTGTCTGAAGGGTCTCTGTATCAAATGTCATTATCAACAACGTCCAGATGGGGTTTCAGTGACAGGCGGTTCTCAAGTTGTTGATTTACATGATACAACAGTCCCACGAGATCCGGAAGAGCCGGAACGAAGCTCGGCGCGCGGTATGCGGTCGGCTCTAGCCGCTTGTTAGCAATTGATATGTGTACTGAATTACCAAGCGTAGTTAACAAACCATACTGAATAATCATCAAGTAGTTGGTGATTTTTTGATCTTTTGTTGACTGCTTTTAAATCAGACAGTGTTAATGTAAATTTCTTTTTATCTGTCACTCTCTCGACATCAACCAATATCCCGCTTTCTTCATCATACTGTTTATTAAATGAAATAAGTTTATATTCATCTCTAAATGATGGGTTATCTTTTCTTTTTTGTTCATATTCGCGTTCATCTCCAGGTCCGAACGTATAATATTCTTCCCAGCTAAAACAACCCATATCTTCAATACCTGTTACAAGGCATGGCATTTCAATGGTATTTGATAAGAATTGATAATAGTACTGTATAGTTTTTTGACTTACTTCTGCATCCTCTTCACTTTTAACTCCGAGAATGTTTAATATCCTATCTAATTGTTCATCAGTTGACTCTTCTATAATGGCTTCTTCGAACTTCTCAGCCTGAACAATCATTCTTGCATTGTCTTTTTCTTTTTGGATGCGCCTTTCTTTCTTTACTCTGGATTTTCTTCCCATGCTTTTATATCCTCAAAGCCAATAAATGTTATTAAAACGTAGATTAGTATATTTTATAGCATTAACACTGTAACTCAGTAATGTTGTGGAGCGGAGAGCGTAACAGCATCCGCTGCAGCCGGTTTTTTACATCAAGCGTTCAAGTTCACTCTCGCATCTCAGGCAGTGCTGCGTGCCATCCGCTTTCTTGGTGTAACTGCATTGATCACAGTAATTTCGCCAACATCCCTCGCAGTAGTACATGGCCGTGGTCAGCTCCCCAGTCCTTTCGCTTTCATCACCGACATTGGCTCCACAAAAGCTACACCAAGTGACAGGTGTATCGTCGGCCTTGAAGATTCGCCATTGAGGTTTGTTGCGTTCTGTCATTCAGCTGTCCCGCCGTCATCGGTGAAGTTAAGGATACCGCTAACGTTTAGTTAACCTGCCGAGCCCGCGCCGGTCGGGCCGCGAGCGCGAAGCGCCGCGGTGCCCGACCGGCGCGGGCTCGGCAGGTTCAACGCCCTGTTAGATTAAAACATTTTTTTGGTTCGCTTCAGTGTCCGTCTCAGCGAACCGCTATGTGGATTCTACAACAGTCAAGCCCTGGGTGGGGCCTGGAAACTCCCGCTGATGTTGGCGCAGTTGCACGAGCAAGGCTCCGTTGCGCGCGCTCGGTGTCCCGCGGGCGCAGCGATTTCGCATGGAGCACAACGGTTTTTCGCTCACCGCGGTCGCGTCGCAACATAGCAGCACTGTCCCGAGCCGATGCGGATCGAGTGGAGGAGATGTGCATCAGGCCGCCTCGCACGCAAGCGGCGGGTCTTGGCCGCGAGCGGGTCCAATGGTGGGCGCAAGGTCGCGCTGACGTCGTAGCCGTCCGCCGCAGCTCGGGCAGACGTGGATGTCTTTGCCGGTCAGGCGTTGCAGCAAGACGTCGTAGGGCTCGCGCACTTTGGTCGTCGTCACCGGCGCTAGGCCAAGCAGCGCTTTGGCACGATTGAGCTTGGTCGCGCGGTGTCCGCAGGCGAGCAGTCCGTAGTGGCGGATGCGGGTGAAGCGCGGCGGCAGGATGTGCAGCGTGAACCGCCGGATGAATTCGTTGGCGTCCAGCGTCATCACTTTGGTCTTGGCGCCGTCTTTATAGTCTTTCCAGGTGAAGGTGACTTTGCCGTCGGCAAGATTGAGGATGCGGTGGTTGCTGATGGCAATGCGGTGGGTGTATCGCCCGAGGTAGTCGATGATCTGTTGCGGTCCGCCGAACGGGGGTTTGGCGTAGACCACCCAGTCGTGCTCGCGCAGTGCCTTGCGCAACGCGGCGAAGTGCGTGCCCGGCGGTGTCTTCAGCTCGCCTGTGGTATGCGCGTGCTCCAGGCGCTCGAGGTAGTTTCCGCGGAAGACCTTGGACAGCGCTTTGACCGGGAATAACCAGTCACGATGCGGGCAGGGTTTGAACTGTTCGCCATCGAACGTTAAAGCTCCGCCTGGGACGATGCAGTGCAGATGGATGTGGCGCTCCATCGTCTGGCCCCAGGTGTGCAGCACGGCGGTGATGCCGAGGGTTCCGTTCCAATGACGAGCGGCAAAGGCTTGCAGGGTGTCCGTTGCGCTGGCGAACAGCAGGTCGTAAATCAGTTTGTCGTTCCACCCCACCCAGTCGTTGATCGCATGCGGCAGCGTGAAGACGGTATGAAAATAGGGCACCGGCAGCAGTTCGTCTTTGCGCGCTTCGATCCAGCGCGCTTTCTCCAGCCCTTGACATTTCGGGCAGTGGCGGTCGCGACAGGAGTTGTAGCTGTTGTAAAGGGTGCCGCAGTCAGTGCAGTAGTCGATGTGCCCGCCCAGCGCCGCGGTGCGGCAGTTTTGGATGGCACTGAGTACCTTGTGCACGTGCAGCGGATGGGAGTGCTCGTGCAGGGAGTCGGGCAAATGCGCGCGCAGGATGTCGGCGACTTCGAACGTCGGTCTCTGCTTGGAGCCGGAGTGCGTGTGTCCCGCTCTGTGATGGGGAGTTGGAGAGGAAAGGAATGGCGATGCCATTGCGTGTGCTTATTCTTTTTCTTGTTGAGTGTTTATTTCAGCGCCGGTGCTGCTTTGTCTCGGGTGTGGTCTCTTCCAACGCGATAGCGTTTTAATCTAACGCCACGCATCAGGCGCCGCAAAAAGCAGAGCGAGGAACGAGCGGCGCTTTTTGCGGTCGACTGGATGCGCTCGTTAGCCGACACTCGGCGAATGCTCGCTCAATCACTATCAAATAGGCTACGGATCACACGATGCACAACTTCACTCCCGGCCCCACGGGCTCCCCCCTTAAGAATTTCTTCGGCTATGTTGAATCCACTGGTTTGCGAACCATCCTCGCCAACCTCTTGGACGGTTTTTACAAACACATACATGAACGGGTGTATTCTGGAAGAAAAGTCCTCAATCCAGGAAATAAAGTGATCTTCGGAAATTCCTCCAGTAGTAGATAAATGAGATTCGAGGCGCAGGTTACCTTCCGATGAGATATATGCGAATGTGTTGTATGCGTCTCGGCGGTTGTTCCAGATGTGCGTGGCTAGAAATGCTGCGCCAGCATAATCTTCTGGCAGCGTGAATGTACAATAGGTGAGAAGCTTTGTTGGTTCAAGTTTTGTTAAAACGAAGGTCGTGGCGTCTCCGTCGCTATCGAGCACATCCAGAAGAACATCCCCATCATTGTCAATGCGTGCATTCTTCGCACTTGAAACTTCAGAGGACAAACGGTGTAGTTTGTCAGCGCGAAAGCTTTGAATCATGTCCATCATTATTGCCTCGTCATGTTGTGTTGCAAAATTCTGAACGACGGGAAAATGCGCGCCTTAGTTTGGCGGCTAACGTTACAGACAGCCCGCGCCAAACTGCGGGGCGGAGCAAAGCGACGCCGCGCAGTTTGGCGTCGGCGCTGGGCTGCTTGTTGGCCATTTCATTCGAATGTTTATAAAAAAGGGCTCTGACCCTCTATTCCCGTTTTCACTTCGCGCTCGACGCTCAGCGAAGCATCGGGGAGGCTTGCGGGTAATGGTGTGGCGCAAGATACGTGTGATCTTGCTATGTTCGAGACGAACTTTAAGGTCCTATTGGCGATGCTGCGGGGACGAGGCTACTAGGCACGACTTGTCCTTTGCCCATACCACTGGCCGGAGCCTGGGCTGCTGCTGCCACTTTATCTCGTAACTGCGTGATGCTGGATCGCAGCAAACCAACACCGTCTGTATCCGGCAGGTGCGCAACATACCTTTCCGCTCTCTGAATATGGTCGTTGGCTTCGTCGAAGAAGCCCATATTCGCTTCGGAAAATGCCCAGGCCAGCTCTGTCATTACGTTTGTCTGCGTCTTTGTAAATGCATCGTACTCGGGATACTCCGAAAACACGTCGAGCGACTTACGATAGATGTCTCTGCCAGCCTGAGGCGCACCCTGGATGAAGCGGAGATCCGCGAGTAGTCTCAAACTGCTGATGTGCGTGTTGAATCCCGGGTTCGCAGCCAAAGCATTTTCATAGAATTCGTTTGCCCCGAGAAGGTCATAGGAGTTCTGAAGGCCTTGCGCGATGGCAAGGTATTCAGCGGGAGACACGTTTCCAGGTCCTAAGCGTCGTGCCAAGTCTGCGGCACTCCTCCCTACGAAGCTGTTCTCTTGATTTACCAATCCTGCTATAGCTGTGCGTGATGCGGGATCATTCTCATATTCCTTCAGTACCCTGACGTTTTCCTTGGGAAGAGCCGATAAACGCTGCAATAGCGTGCGAAGCTCTTGCCGCATATTCGCAACGTCTTGAGCATCAGCTCGGTGATATGAAACATACGTAGTTCCGAAAGAAAACAGCAGCGCAATAATTGATACCCAGGTAGCGATGTTGCGATACCAAGGTCTTGATACACCAGTAACAGCGACTTGCAGCGCGTCAATTTCGCGCTTCATCATATTCAGTCGAGCTTCGGTATCTTCGTTCATAGCGTTACCTTACCAAGCGCACAACTTCAAAACCCACCCGCTTTTCTGCGAATCCGAAGTACAATGCGCATTTTCGCAGGTGAGACGCAATACCGTTTCTTTACTTCGGGCAAGGCGTTCATCTATGCTGTCGATAGCATGCATAAAAAGCCGTAGGGGAGCCTCTGCGGAATTAAACGAGCCCAATTAACCTTGGTTCGGTTGCCCAACGTCAAGGCTGGCCCGCCGCCCGTTGCCGCGCCGAAAGCGAAGCGACGGCGCGGCAACGGGCGGTCGGGCCGAGCCTTAGGTTAGGCGTCGCCATGGCTAGCTAGCCAGTCTTCTGCCGAATGAATAGATTCACGCCCTCAAGCATGAGTCGTACGCGCGGAATGTCGCCTACTTTGTCCCACTCACCATGAGCAGCGTGATTCCGCGTCCCGGCCCAAGACGTGATGTCTTTGATGTCTTGTTTTGAAAGACGCCCCGCGCTTTTCAATGCTTGAGCGTAAGTATCGATGCCTAGTCGACTGGAACTGAGGGGAATGCCTTCAGCCTCCACCCAGTTTCGCAAGAACTCCTCAAGAGACGCCCCGATCAAAACGGCTGCCGCACCAGGATGAAAAGCTTCCCCATCTAGCATCGTTTGAGCTTGCCCAAGGAAGTCCGAAACCACGTCGATTTGGGCGCGCCGCTCTGGCGAAAGTCCAGTAGACAGTCCCGACTCAAGATACTCTGTGAACGAGTCGAGAATACTGGAAAGCGTGGCGACACGATAACCCGAAAAGCCCGTTGTCGCCTCTGCCTCCTTCGTAAACGCGCTTTGTGGGCCAGCGTAATGGGAGAGAAACGCACACACCTGTGCGCGTGCAGCCTCTCCAGGGTCACCTTCCCCCTGCCGCCGTGCATACGGCTGAATCCGTTGCTTCAGTTGCCGGGCGTGTTCAATTATTTGATGAGTATCCATGCGGTTCGTGAGCGCCTAACGTTGTGCGCAGCCCGAATATCAAAAATGCTCAATTTCCTCAGTAGTTAACACGGGGATCGGTGAGTTACCGACCCAATCGGTGAAGATCTCACACTCGTATACTTTGCTTCGGAAATCAGCGTCGGGGACAACCAGCATCTGCACGTCTTCGCGAACAAAAGGGATAAGATATTTTGGCATGTCTTTGTTCGTCGGCAATAGGCGCTCACGTTGCTCCTGGGCGTGGCTGTGGACGATTCGCCATTCCTGCTCGTCCAAATAGCGGAAATCTTCATGTTCTGTATCGGACATACCTTTCATGAAGCCAACAAGGAAGTTCATGTTTGTCATAATCGTATCGGCATTCTCGATTTTGCTCTCTTTCTGCTTCTGTAACCAGGCCATCAGCATAACCGCGTTAGCGACGAGAGGATCGTCTCTGTTGGAACGTACATAGTGTACTGGTGCTCCCCATCGAGCGAGGACAAAATCGCGATCAACGACAACACCGAGTAGTCCGTACCTTTGTTGATGCATGCGCGCCGTGGAAAGGCGAAGCTCAGTAAAACAGGTCATCGGAGCTTGGTATGAAAGGCGACGAGGCTGCGTTTCGTCTTCAGCCAGGCCCACGAGATGCTCCTGTGGTAGGGTCATCCAGAATCCGTGCTCGAGTAGCGACATTAGGCGTTCTAGGTACTGCGTTCGCGCTTGCGTGTTCAAGTCTGCACGCGCGGTACATATATCCTTACCTGTCCAATGAGTCAGTAATCTTGGTCGCTTCATTTCTTGTGCAGGCTAACGCAAGCCTCAGCCGCCGCCTACTACGGCGCGAGCGAAGCCGCGCCGTAGTAGGCGGTCGGCTGCAGGCTTTTGTTGGGCATGGTTTCTTCACGCGTCCGAAACGACGTTTATGATGTTTCCTTGCTTTCTACTGCCGCAGAAATGCGCATAATAATACGATGCCCGTTAGCGGGTATATTGGCGCATGCATTTACGGTACTCATTATCGAGGTCGTAGTACACCCCATCTACAGCTTGCATAGCGCTTAGACCCTTAATAGTTTCCTGACACATGCGCTGAATTGCTTTTGCGCCCTCGGGAGATAGGGGTCGTGGCTGCCTTGATATCGTAGTAGACGTGGTAGTGCGACTCGGAGCCGCTCGTTTCATGAGTTTGTCATGCAGCTGTGCTTTATGCCGCATTTTCGCGCTGTGGGTCTCGGAATCGTACACGCCGGTGATGCGCCCATCATAGTACCCTTCTTCTTTCAGGAAACGCTGCAATCTAACTGTTTGTTCCTGAGTGTATTGTGTCTTACTGTATCGTGCCGTCGGCTTAGACCATTCTTTCTGCGGATTCTGCGTCGTGCACCCGACCAAGAGAAAAACCGCGAGCACGAAAATAAGGGTTTTCATACATTACCTCTGCATCTCTAAAAACGAATCGCTAGTTTAATGGATTGGGCGTATATAAAAGTGGTGAAAAAATCGGGTCCGAACTCGTGTCCTTCTTTTATTGAAGTGTCAGAAAACCTTCTAGCCACTCGCACTATAGGCTCGATGATTGAAAAGAAAAAGATACAGCGTCCGAGTCTGACACTGAAACAGCCGCGCTTACCCGAAAATTCTGCGTATGGTAGCGTCCTAAGACGCGCGGCGCTTCAAAGAACCCGCAGGCCACTCGGTTTGACGTGATTGATTGCCGCAACTTTCGTATTGGCCCGGGGCTGCAACCATTGGTCGTATAATATTCCATGTCAGTCCGTCGTCAGAGCTATCGCCCCAATTTCTGCAAGGTGTCAGATTGAACCATCAATGTATAGTCGCGTTAACGTTACGCAAAACGCGCGCCTTGGAACGTCCTGAGCCAGAGCGAAGGCTGCTGCAAGGCGTCGCAGCCTGCGCTCTTGTTGGGCTTTCTTTTCATTCAGCAATAGAGAAAAGGGCTCTTCTCCATTTTAGACACAACAAAAATGTAGCGCATCCTCTGCGCTCAGGTCTATCGCTTTCTAAAGAATAGATGGTCGGCGAAGCTTGTGCCTGCAGGTGCTGCCCGTTCGTTGTCGGCAATACGCCTTGAGTTGATTAATGCTTATTGTTAGACCTGGATCAAACGTGTTCCGCAGGCAAGAGTCGTAGGCTAGCCGCTTGGTGCCCGAACAGCCAGGATCAGAGGGAGGCGAAGCGCAAGAAGCCAAGAGAAACGATACCAATACAACGGATAAGAGCTTTTTCATGTTGACAATCCAGTGTGACCATTGGAAAAGGTAGGCTGAGCTAAAAAATGAGCGCACCGCTGCGATCTCAGAACCCTATCAGCCCAACGGCAAGGTAAGCCGCCGCATGCCGCGACCGCGGAGCCTTCAAAACACGACCACGCTTCCGCGGCATGCGGTCGGCATGACCTTTGTGTTAGCGCCAATGCTTGTTGACCCACATCTCTTGTAGTTTTAATGCAGTTCATTTATGGTTTTTTGCGCACACGCAGTTCTCGTCACATGGTCTCGCCCAAAAGAATACTTAAAGTTCTTCGGCAAGCTTGGCCTCAAGCCGTTTTCTCTCTTGAACGGCTATCGACAGACGTTCATAGTTCTTTTCCGGAGCCGCCGGCGGGTTCTCACATAGCTCTTTAAACTCTGTGCGAAGGCGTGCTGCGTCGGCGTTGATACTCCTGTACTCTTTCTCTACAATAACCTCTTTTTCATACAAAAACCGTCCTCTATCCTCAATATCTATCAGCTTCGGATCATTTTCGTTATAGACACGGCAGTTTTTTGTGAGGCAACCACTGAGTAGGCTGGAACCGATAACGACTGCAGAAAGGGTAGTAAACGCCGATACAACCTGGACATATTGCAGTTTCACTGTTTATCGACCCCTCTTTCTCAATGCGGATTGTTCGAGAAATGAAAGCTAATGACATTTATGGTAACGACCAGGATACACTAACAACACTTCATTGGTCGCTTCGTTAGCAATCTTTGCGGCTTCGACAGGATTCTTTCCGCTCAATACAGCGATTGGCATCCCAACGGCCATGCCAATAGATTTGTAGTACAGCAAGATCCCGGAAGTGACAATGGTGCCAGCTACGTCTACGGCTTGCGTTCCGGGATCTTTAGCGAGAGAAGGATTCTCTGTACCGAAATATGCCTGCATCCCTTTCACTATAAACCAACAATCAGTATTTTCGTAACGACGCTCAAGTCCGCTTAGAGTTCGCATAAAGTCTTTATCGCAACTCCTATCGAAATCTCCACGTCTCGCATGAATTCCACGACGTATGTAGCATAAGTCATGCGCTTTGCAGGCAGCGTCGATTCTGTCGATGGGAGCGATAGATGTGAGTTGCTCCGCCATCGTTTGTGCAGTATCAAAAGCAATTGTTGGAATATAGGGCCCACAAAAATTGCCATGAACAGGAAATCCATTCTCTTCTTGTCCAGTTCTCGGATTATGGGTCGAGCAAGAAGCGACGACAATACCCGTAATCATGAAGAGAGTTGTTCTAAATATATTCATGTACGAACGTTTATTATTGATCAAGGATAATTTGAATGCAGCTATGGGGAACATCTCTAGATAGATTGCTGCCAAAAAGAAAGGTGAAAATTACGAAGAGTATAGCTCCTACAATGCTGCCCACTTCATGAACAATTTCTCGCTTTGTTGTTGCCAATAGTACAGTTAAGCCGAGGAAGATCAGGAGAAATACGTCGTGAGAAGAGATCTCAAAGTTATCAATCATTACTGCCGTAGACAAATAATTTGCAACGACGGCTGCAGAGATAGAAACAAAAAATGGGCGATAGATAGAGTAATAATGGCCTTTCAAACACAAAGATGTATCAGGGGATGTAAGATCCGGAAAAATGAGGGCTACAGCAAAATAGACGAGAAGGGCGTCGGCAAGGAAAAGTAGGACATATCCACTGCCCCAATCTGTAACGCACCGGAATCCATAGGCATGCTCAGCAAGTTGGATCTGAACAACGAACAGCAAGCATGCCCAAAGCGAATGCAACCAGTATGCCGATACCCTATTTCTTGCCCGAATAGCATGACCAACGTTGGTAACGTGCTGCCCGAGCGCTAAGCTGAGGACTATGAGGTAGACGACTAGTGCGATGCTGTCAAAATAATCGTGTTCCATATCTCTATTCTTCCCAAGGCGGTACCGCTACCGTTGCATTCGGCCGCCGCTGCCGTTGCGCTAACGCGTAGCTGTGCGACCACCCTCAAGCCCCACGGATGGGGGTTGAGCGTGGTTCGACACCAGCGTCTTGATAGGCGTCGCCGTGCGTTTACGTGTGAAGTCTCAACATCTCCAATCAAAAATCGCTGGCACGGCCTCGCCGGTTTACGCAGCGACGCCGGTCAGAAAACCACCATTGGCTGATGGAACTACCTTCCAATCATCATGGCACGTGTCGCACAGCTCCGCGATAAGCGGCGCCATGGAGGGCGCTGCTTACGGCTACGATCAACGGCGCGCGTCTTTGGCGGGTCCGCTGGATGGTTAGGCGTTCGCATTCATGTAGAGCATGACCATATTCAGTTTTGGCCTCCTGGGCTTAAATGCTGCTGGATACTAGCGCTTCTTGATGCCCTAGCCCTGTCCCTTACACGCGCGTGCGATCTTTGGATGATACATATACGGTCCGTTGAGGCAACACAATTGGCCAGGTTGTTTAGAAAGGCAGGAACAGAGATTAGTCATACGGTCGAGATTCCGGTCTATATACTCCCGGCCGTCAAGGCCACAAACCG
Organism: Thiohalocapsa sp. PB-PSB1; assembly: GCA_016745215.1. Classification (GTDB taxonomy): domain Bacteria; phylum Pseudomonadota; class Gammaproteobacteria; order Chromatiales; family Chromatiaceae; genus Thiohalocapsa. The sequence continues at coordinate 5,271,921 of CP050890.1, read as the reverse complement.
AGCTAATGCTCTGATAAATCCTCTGAGACCTCTTCCGGGGCAAGCTCGACCTTAAAGATTCCATAACGGCATAATCTGTACTCGATAGGCCTTCTTCATCGATGCAGCGCATAAGCATCGCGTGGTATTTCTTGCAGTTCGGGTTCCGCTTGTCCAACGCTCTCGCTGGGACGATTAGACCTCTAGGGTCCGTGTAAGCACGTGGAAGGCGATTCGTGGAGCATATGCATAGGTGTTCGGGATTTTTTTATCCACCTTCTAATAATAATCTGTGTATGCGCGCCAATGATGTCTCTCTTTGATTATAATTTGGATCAAAAATTTCGTTCGCAAACAACTTTATCTTATTCACTAGGATTTTAAAATATTCTTGTGATGAATGTAACAAAAACATGATAAAATCTCGCGCCAGTACAACCGCTACTTTAGCGATTCTTTGAAACGAAATAGCTAAATTTTGCTCATCATCTAACTGTTCCCTACCGATCTGAAATACAGTGTGCGTACTCAGATGAGCCACGATAGAGGCCAGTAGTAAGTTTTCAATTATATTGGCGTTGCAAGAGGTAATTTGGTTCGCATTCAGGGAATTCTTACACGCTTTGAAAATAAGTTCTATTTGCCATCTCAGCCGATACAAAGGATAAATCAAATAGGCGGCTGCGGTTAAATTCGTAATATACCAATGATAATCCTTTTCGACCGGGTTCCAAAACCCGATCGCCCGGTAGTTTAAGGTATTACCTTGATGAATTTTTTCGATAATCACTTCAATGATGTTGCCTTTTTTACGGCTCAAATCCAGCGAGAGCAGCGATTGCCCGATAGCCTCTTTGCTGAGCCCTTGAATAACTTTTTTGATTTTAATCACAGCATTGGATTTCACGCGTGAAAGAAAAAAACCTTCAGCTTTTTCAATGGCATGCAAGACAGCATAGTCCCAATAACCCAGGTCGAAAATCACCAACTTCCCTTTCAAGGACGTGATCTCCGGAAAACACTTGCTATCATGTCTCTTCCCCGGCGTTAACTGAAACCATACCAGCAATCCGGTCAGGATATCGAAACTCGCATGCCACTTGATCGACGCCTTCGTGCGGGTACCGGGAAATGCGTTCTTCGCCCCCGGCAACAGCGTAATCTAACTCGAATCAACAACCTCAATAGCGTTGACACCGAGTTGTTTCAAAATTGTCTCACTCACCTGCACCGATGCCGCAAGACGCCCCATCAATTCCGCAATGACACTTTGCAAATTCTGTTTCAATCGGTTTCCAGCCATCCGCTCCCAAAACGCACCGCGACTGATCGATTGATTAAGGTGTCCTATCATGAAACGGCGAATGGACTCCAATGAAAATGTCTTAGAATCTCCGAAATAGCAAAACACCAAAGTGATTGTAAACTCCAAAGGTGTGATCGTGGTTCTGGCGTCCTCGGCAGGAATAAATTTTTCGAAGCATTGTTTCAAAACATCAAGAATGCTATTCTCGGTCATGGCGATACCTTTGCTGCTTTTGTAGTATTTAGTGGGCACAACTATTTTATTATGAAAGTTAGCAAGGGTTTCGCCGTCTATTAAAAAAATTTATAACTGCATGAAATTTAAGAAAAAATATCCCGAACACCTATGGGAGCATATGCATTTCTTCTGCGGTGCGGTCTTTCTTTTCATCTCGTAAACGCAGTCGTCGCGCCTTGCGGCATACCCTCCGGGGCTTCCTACGCTCGCCGCATAGGCGCAGTGATCGACAATTTGGCTATAAGTAAGCTTCTGACCTGACACTGTCTTGCAAGAGTATTGGCCACCCGAATTCTCGCAGCGTTCCTGAGGGGAAGAACATGCAGCAACAGTCAGAAAAAGCGCTATGGAGACCGAAACCAGAGTAGTTTGACTTAACGGATAGGAAATCCAAGCCACCCGGCAATACCTTCGCCAAAAATTAGCGCCAAAAATTAGGGCTCTCCCGGATCTCCTGGGACTGTTATATCATGTAGATCAACAACTTGAGAACCGCCTGTCGCTGAAACCCCATCTGGACGCTGTTGATAATGACATTTGATAAAGAGACCCTTCAGACGCTTTTAAATCTTCCTGATATCGCCGTTGATCGCGTGGTGCTCGGCGAGCGCAAGACACTTAAAGTCTATGTGCATAGCACACTGGAGGGTACGAACTGTCATCGCTGTGGTCGGCCAATCGATCATGAGTATGGCCATGGTCAAGAGATAGAGTTACGCCATTTGCCATTATTCGAGTATAAAGTTGTTCTTATTTTGAGGCCGAAGCGTTATCAATGCCACTTCTGCGAAGGGCGTCCGACAACGAGCCAAACGCTGTCATGGTACACGCGGCGCTCCCGAGTGACAAAAGCATTCGAACAGCAGATGCTGCTGGAGTTGATCAACAGTACGCTCGAGGATGTCAGTCGCAAGCATGCCATTGGTGTCGACGCACTGCAGGGTATTTTGGATCGAAACATGGCGTGCGATGTCGATTGGAACGCAATTGAACGCTTGGAGGTCATTGGCATTGATGAGATTGCGTTGAAAAAAGGTCATCGTGATTTTGTCGTCGTTGTCAGCGCTTACATTAACGAGACATTGCATGTCATCGGCCTGCTCGGCGACCGCACCAAGGCCAGCGTACAGGAGTTTTTTCTCAGCATTCCCAAGCGCTTGCGAAATACCGTCCAGAGTGTGTGCTCAGATCTTTATCAAGGCTTCATCGGTGCCGCTAAAGCCGTGTTCGGCAAGCGCATACACATTTGCGCGGATCGATTCCATGTTGCCAAGCTGTACCGAAATGGACTGGAAAACCTGCGCAAAAGCGAATGGAAACGGCTGTGCCATATCCTCTCCAAAGAAGAGCGCAAGTCGTTCAAGAACGTGCATTGGCTGCTGCGTCAGCGTCGCGCCGATCTGAATGCAGATGAGCGACGCATGCTGAATCGGCTCTTTCGCTATTCACCAAAATTACAAGAAGCCTATGAGGCTTGCGAATCACTCACTGCCATCTATGAAAGCCGCCTATCAAAAGGTCAGGGTAAGCGCAAACTGCGTGGCTGGATGAAACGTGTCACCAACCGCAAGCTCAGTTGCTTTGATAGCTTCCTCGGTACGCTGAATACGCATTTTGAGGAAGTGACCAATTATTTTATTGGTCGACATACCAGCGGCTTTGTCGAGGGATTAAATAATAAGATCAAAGTCATCAAACGCCGCTGCTATGGCATCACCAACCTTGGACGCCTCTATCATAAGGATATGCTTGGATCTCAACGGATATGACCGGTTCGGGGTTGACACATTATAAATCAATGAGTTACAGAGTTTGCGCTCGACTACATTTTAACCTTGATGTGTACGAAAAAATGAGCTTAAGTAGTTGTTTTTCAAATTTTTATTGGTTCCCATGAAATCCGGGAGAGCCAAAACTTGTTGGCGTCTGTTCCCACGCTGCGTCACATAGTGGGGGATGCCGGGAACGATGATGCGTGGGAGCCGAGACATACGCTTAGCATAAGCCCAGAACAAAATAGCAAAACCGGGGACAGACCACGGTTTTGCGTTAGACTAGCCAAGAACGAACGTTCACGCAAGCGGATTCTTATGCCCCGACACGCACGCATCGTCGCAGCCGGCTTTCCGTTGCACGCCATTCTGCGCGGTATCGACCGGTCCGCGATCTTCTTCGACGACGCCGATTATCGGGCGCTCCTCGGCATGCTGGTCGAGCGAGCGGCAGCGGAGTCGGTGTGGGTCCATGCCTAGGTGCTCATGACCAATCATCTGCACTTGCTCATGACACCGGCAACCGATCGGGGACCGTCGCTGCTTATGAAGGGACTGGGACAACGCTACGTGCAATATATCAACCGGACCTACCGTCGGACCGGCACGCTTTTTGAAGGGCGCTTTCGCTCGTCTGTCATTGAGGCGGACAGCTATCTGCTCGCCTGCCAACGCTACATCGAGCTGAACCCGGTTCGCGCGCGCGTGGTGCAAGCGCCGGGCGATTATCCTTGGTCGAGCTACCGTTGCAACGCTTTGGGCGTCCGCGATCTGGTGGTCGTTCCGCACTCTATTTATTGCGCCCTCGCCGAGGGCGAGCAAGCGCGCCGTGCTCGCTACCTGAGCCTCTTCGCCGATGAAATCCCTGAAGGCGACCTTACAGCCATTCGGGATGCGACCCAACGGCGGGTTCGCGCTCGGCAGTGAGCGTTTCCAGCGGCAAATTGCCTCGATGGTCGGCCGGCGTACCTGGCCCGGCAAGTCCGGACGACCGAGGAAAGAGGCACCCGACGACGATCAGCTTAAGTTGCCGATCTAACGTGGAAATAAGAAAACCCTCTCCTGTTTTCACTCTGTTTTCACGTCAGAAAACCGTGGTCTGTCCCCGGTTTTCGCGCCCCCAACTGACCAGCCGCCCGCGTCAGCGGCGGCTGGTCAGTTGGCGGTCGGGCTGGCGCGCTGGTTGGGCATTCTAAATTACGTTCATCAAAGCAAATCTGCCGCTACTGGTAAGCGATGGCTCTACGGCGAAATACGAAGCTGGGCGCCATGAGAAAAAGCCCGAGCACGAGCAATACGCCGCTTGCCACGAGCAATACGCCGCTTGCCGGAACTGGGACCGCCGATATTCGTGCGTATAGCCCGGTGAAGACGGTCTGATCCTCAGGAAGTACGAATGTATCTTCGGCGGTCAGTCCTAGGTCAGTCGAAAATCCGAGTAACTCAAGGCTGTAGAGCCTATTGTCTTGGGTAAACGTTCCGATGGATTCCTGTGACAAGAGGAATAATGAATCGGCATCTAGAATCGGGTCACCAGTCGAGTTTGTTGTGATGTCAAAATCGAACGCAAATGTAAAGATGTCAGAGATAATCGAGGGGTCGTCAAATGCAAAGGAGATGTCGAGAGGAACGGAGTCTACGTTCGTGCCAAGTGATGTACGCCCATTGGTATATGCCAAATAGCCGACAAGAAAGGATTCGTTTACGTTAGTCGAGAAATTGACGGGCTTAAATTCGACTTCGTTTGCCAGGCTCCCTGCGATCGCGTCTCCGCTACTGAACACACTAGAGCCGACGCCGGAGTAGACGGCCCCAGAACTAGCATCAGGCGTTCCGAAGAGCCCTTCCACGCTACCTTGAAATGATCCGCCGGTGGGCGCGGTCGTTATGCGGCCGTACAGGCCAGAATTGACGGTTGAATCTTCTGGCAAAAGAAAAACATTGGAGATGGTCGAACCATCGTTATCAGAGAATCCAACTAGTTCAAGGCTGTATTGTGAATAGTTGTAATCGAACGTCGTTTGATTTAGTTGCGGGAGTAAAAAAAGAGAATCTGCATCCCGAGTATTGTCGCCAGTCGTATTCGGTGTGACGTAAAAGTCGAAACCGTAGTCTAGCGAGAAAGAGTCACTGAATGGTTGAGCAAAAGATACTTGCAAGTCAAGCGGAACAGAGTCAACAGCGGTGCCGGTATCCGTTCTACCGTTATAGTATTCAAGATTTCCTAAGCGAACATACTCGTCAACATCCGCAGTGAAACTAACCGCACTATACGATAGTGAATTTGGCGAACTGCCCGACTGCGCATTTCCTGTTGTAAATGTGTTCGTTCCAACGCCCGACCAGACAGCACTTGTGCCGCCCGTCGGTTCTGAAAAAACGCCGCTAGTAGCACCTTGAAACAAGCCAGCTTGTACGCTCGTTGCACAAAGGCCGAGCCCAGCCAAGAGTATGGATACAGCGAAACAGCGCATGTGAGAGTCTCCATTTTTGCGTGCCCAACGTTTAGTTAACCTGCCGAGCCCGCGCCGGTCGGGCACCGCGGCGCTTCGCGCTCGCGGCCCGACCGGCGCGGGCTCGGCAGGTTCAACGCCCTGTTAGATTAAAACATTTTTTTGGTTCGCTTCGGTGTCCGTCTCAGCGAACCGCTATGTGGATTCTACAACAGTCAAGCCCTGGGTGGGGCCTGGAAACTCCCGCTGATGTTGGCGCAGTTGCACGAGCAAGGCTCCGTTGCGCGCGCTCGGTCCCGCGGGCGCAGCGATTTCGCATGGAGCACAACGGTTTTTCGCTCACCGCGGTCGCGTCGCAACATAGCAGCACTGTCCCGAGCCGATGCGGATCGAGTGGAGGAGATGTGCATCAGGCCGCCTCGCACGCAAGCGGCGGGTCTTGGCCGCGAGCGGGTCCAATGGTGGGCGCAAGGTCGCGCTGACGTCGTAGCCGTCCGCCGCAGCTCGGGCAGACGTGGATGTCTTTGCCGGTCAGGCGCAGGGCAAACGCATCTAAAAATATTTAGAAAACAATGTGTTATGATGGCGAAAATTGAAGATCATATGATTTAATAGAGGGTTATTAAAATGGGAATGATCAGACCTATAAATGAAGAGGAAAAAGATACGACAATCGCCGGTCATTTTTCCGATCTGAACGACCCCCGTATCGACAGGACAAAAAGGCATAAGCTGGCTGATATCATAACGATAGCGATTTGTTCGACGTTATGTATGGGAGAGAGCTGGGATGCGATGGAGGAGTTTGGTCAAACCCATGAACAGTGGTTACGGAAGTTTTTGGAATTGCCCAATGGGATTCCCTCGCATGACACGTTCAATCGTGTATTTGCCCGTATTGACCCCGATCAATTCCGAACCTGTTTCATCTCCTGGGTGAAGTCGATAGAGCCGAAGTTTGATGGGGATATTATACCGATCGATGGGAAAACGGTGCGCAGATCGCATGATAGAGCTAATGGAAATAAGGCAATTCACATGGTGAGTGCGTGGGCTTGTCACTCATCGCTCGTATTGGGTCAACTCAAGACCGAAGAAAAATCAAATGAAATTACAGCGATACCGAAATTGTTGGATTTACTGGAGATCAAAGGCTGTGTAGTCAGTATCGACGCGATGGGATGCCAAAAGAAGATTGCGGAGAAAATTGTTGAAAAACAAGCAGATTGGGTATTTTCATTGAAAGGCAACCAGAGCACTTTTCATCAAGATGTCATCGCTTGGTTCGAATCGGTCGATCTCGACCAATGCTGCCGGGATGCGAGTGTTTTTCTTGAAACGAAAGAGAAAAACCATGGTCGCCTGGAGACGCGTCGGTATTATTATTTCACTGATCATTCCTTAGGGCATTACGCCGAACAATGGAAAGGTTTCCGGGGTATCGGGATGGTAGAGTCGATTCGAGATGATGGAAAAAAAGTAACCACGGACCGGCGCTATTTCATTGCCAGCCTGTCAGGCGATGTTAAACGATTTGCCCAAGCGGTTCGCTCTCATTGGGGAATTGAGAATTCACTGCATTGGGTTCTGGATGTGTCCTTTTCCGAAGATGCCAATCGAACGCGAAAAGGTCATGCACCTGAAAACTATTCCATCCTACGGCACATTGCACTCAATATTCTCAGGAAAGATACGACCTCAAAGAAAAGCATTAAATTAAAGCGACTCCGTGCCGGCTGGGATACAGATTATCTTGAGCAGTTACTAGATGTCCTACAGGCGGCCTAAAATGGGAAATTTAGATGCGTTTGCCCTGCGGTCAGGCGTTGCAGCAAGACGTCGTAGGGCTCGCGCACTTTGGTCGTCGTCACCGGCGCTAGGCCAAGCAGCGCTTTGGCACGATTGAGCTTGGTCGCGCGGTGTCCGCAGGCGAGCAGTCCGTAGTGGCGGATGCGGGTGAAGCGCGGCGGCAGGATGTGCAGCGTGAACCGCCGGATGAATTCGTTGGCGTCCAGCGTCATCACTTTGGTCTTGGCGCCGTCTTTATAGTCTTTCCAGGTGAAGGTGACTTTGCCGTCGGCAAGATTGAGGATGCGGTGGTTGCTGATGGCAATGCGGTGGGTGTATCGCCCGAGGTAGTCGATGATCTGTTGCGGTCCGCCGAACGGGGGTTTGGCGTAGACCACCCAGTCGTGCTCGCGCAGTGCCTTGCGCAACGCGGCGAAGTGCGTGCCCGGCGGTGTCTTCAGCTCGCCTGTGGTATGCGCGTGCTCCAGGCGCTCGAGGTAGTTTCCGCGGAAGACCTTGGACAGCGCTTTGACCGGGAATAACCAGTCACGATGCGGGCAGGGTTTGAACTGTTCGCCATCGAACGTTAAAGCTCCGCCTGGGACGATGCAGTGCAGATGGATGTGGCGCTCCATCGTCTGGCCCCAGGTGTGCAGCACGGCGGTGATGCCGAGGGTTCCGTTCCAATGACGAGCGGCAAAGGCTTGCAGGGTGTCCGTTGCGCTGGCGAACAGCAGGTCGTAAATCAGTTTGTCGTTCCACCCCACCCAGTCGTTGATCGCATGCGGCAGCGTGAAGACGGTATGAAAATAGGGCACCGGCAGCAGTTCGTCTTTGCGCGCTTCGATCCAGCGCGCTTTCTCCAGCCCTTGACATTTCGGGCAGTGGCGGTCGCGACAGGAGTTGTAGCTGTTGTAAAGGGTGCCGCAGTCAGTGCAGTAGTCGATGTGCCCGCCCAGCGCCGCGGTGCGGCAGTTTTGGATGGCACTGAGTACCTTGTGCACGTGCAGCGGATGGGAGTGCTCGTGCAGGGAGTCGGGCAAATGCGCGCGCAGGATGTCGGCGACTTCGAACGTCGGTCTCTGCTTGGAGCCGGAGTGCGTGTGTCCCGCTCTGTGATGGGGAGTTGGAGAGGAAAGGAATGGCGATGCCATTGCGTGTGCTTATTCTTTTTCTTGTTTATTTCAGCGCCGGTGCTGCTTTGTCTCGGGTGTGGTCTCTTCCAACGCGATAGCGTTTTAATCTAACGTCACGCGCACCCCGCGCCCTACTGGCTGTCGGCGCGTTAGCGCCGACAGCCAGTAGGGCGTCGGAGGTGGCGCGCTAGTTGGGCTGCGACTGAAATACAAAAAGAAGCCGGATAGGGGTTCTAATTATTTCTTGGTCTTCTCCAATAGCGAATACCGAGCAAGCCCGGACCGAGTAACCAGAAAGAGGGAATAACAGGAACCGACAAAGGACTAGCGCTAATCTCATCCAGCAAAATCCCGCCATTTGGAGAAAGGCTGACAAAAGACAACTCTGTTGTTGATGATGTTGCCAACAGCGAGTAGGTCGCTGTCGTCCAATTGATATCAACTGTGTTTGGAGAAGCTACGCGACTAACCGTATCTGCCAGAACGCCACCCCAAAATACCTGCGCCATAGCAGGACCGCTATATGGATGGTAGGAGTGCGCACCGTATCCGAAGATTAGTTGATATGTGAGACCTGAGACAGTCGATAGACTTTGCGTGATTGATCCTGCTGCGGCGCCGGAGAGATCGAGGGACTGTATTCCCGCTAGCGCGGTAGTATGTCCGGTGTGGTGAACATTGATCGAGTCTCCTCCTACTTGCCATCCAGGGAAAGATTCGCCTCCGGTATACGTTACATACCCGCCGATTGGGGTATTGGCTGGATTTTCGAACCCGCCGTTTGTGATGATGTTTGCCTGGGCTGCGGATGAAGTGACCGCAAGAAGAATGGCTAGGGAAAAAACGCTGATTAACGATCGCATAGTGCCTTCCTCATGGTAAACGGATCTCGAAATGTGTGTAGCCCAACGTCAAGCCTGGCCCGCCGCCCGTTGCCACGCCGGAGCGAAGCGACGGCGCGGCAACGGGCGGTCGGGCCGAGGCGCTAGTTGGGCGATTTGTTTGCCTGGCGAATTAATCGTGGTCTGTCCCCAGTATTTCCCAGTATTTCACGGCAATTGTTGGCTATTTGAAATAGTGGAGATGCACTTGCGTATCTGGTGCAGCACGCTGGCCCAAGAGATTTGGGCTCCACATTCAACTACAGACGTTTGTATTTCGTATGCTCTAATCAGTGCCATCTCGCGATGCACCCAAGGCGATTCTTCGAGTGCTGGGGTTTTTAATACAAGGACTGCGCAAGCTCTCTTGAGTTCGTCTTCTACCCGTTGCTGTTTTTCCACTGAGTCATTGTGAAGCCAGTCGATATACAAGGTAACGGTAGGTCCCGCCAAACGGTCTATATCAAGAAGGCGCTTAGCGTCTACATGTCCGTCACGCATGGTGTAACAAACAAAAATAGATGACTTCATAGTGCGCCTACTCCGTAGGCAAGCCAGCCAACAGCGAACACTCCCGCAAGGACATAGTACAACGCCATAGAAGAATTAAAAGCGGCGTGGATGGGAGATGTTGTGGTGTCGCGCAGCTCAATTTCTTGCCCATTTCGCTTGGCGATCGATCGATGCTTCGCGGATATGCCGCTACGTAGTTTGCGTTGATAGAAGTATGATGTCGCGTCAGATAACCAAAAGCCAAAAATCAACAACACGCCAACAAAAAATACTGCGTGGCTAAAACCGCCGCTTCCGAACTTGATTAGAAGAGCTGAGCTCGCGCCGAGCAGTGAGACGCATAGCTTCTTGAAGTCAAAGCACGTTTGGCTTAGCTGAAGCGCGGCTGCGTGCATCTGCGCTGCATTCTCGAAATCGATTTCGTCGAGGCAGGTGCGTTCGTATTTTTGCATGTGTTGATGTGTGAGTTACTCAGCCAACGTTTAGTTAACCTGCCGAGCCCGCGCCGGTCGGGCCGCGAGCGCGAAGCGCCGCGATGCCCGACCGGCGCGGGCTCGGCAGGTTTAACAACTTGTTATATTTAACCTTTTTTTGGTTCGCTTCACTTTCCGTTTCAGCAAACCGCTATGGGGATTCTACAACATTCAGTCCCTGACTGGGGCGTGGAAACACGCTCTTTTATTGGAGGGGACGATGGAACAAGGGTCCGTTGTGCGCGCCTGGCTCCGGAAGTGCAGCGCTGTTGCAAAGAGCACAACGGATTTTCGCTCTTCTCGGCCACATCGCAACACAGCGATAGTTTCCCGAGCCGTTGCGGATCGAGTGGTTGAGGTGGTCATCAGGCCGCCTCGTGCATGAGCGGCGGATCCTGGCCGCGCGAGGGTCCGATGGTCGGCGCAAGGGCTTGATGACGTCGCAGCCGTCCGCCGCAGAATGGGCAGACGTGGATGTCTTTTCCGCCCAGGCGTTGCAGTAAGACGTCGTAGGGCTCGCGCTCTTTGTTCGTCGTCACGCGCGCTAGGCCGAGCAGCGCTTTGACGCGGTTGCGCTTGCTGGCGCGGTGTCCGCAGGCGAGCAGTCCATCGTGGCGGATGCGGGTGAAACGCGGCGGTAGAATGTGCAGGATGAACCGCCGGATGAATTCGTGGGCGTCCAGCGTCATTTCCTTGCTCTTGGCGCCGTGTTTGTCGTCTTTCCAGGTGAAGGTGACTTTGCCGTCGGCAACACTCAGGATGCGGTGGTTGCTGATGGCAATGCGCTGGGTGTAACGCCCAAGGTAGTCGATGAGCTGTTGCGGTCCGCCGAATGGGGGTTTGGCGTACACCACCCAGTCGTATTCCCGCAGTGCCTTGCGCAACGCGGCGAAGTGCACCCCTGGCGGGCTCTTCAGCTCGCCCGCGGCATGCGCGCGCTCCAGGCGCTCGAGGTAGTTTCCGCGGAAGACCTTGGACAGCGCTTTGACCGGGAATAACCAGTCACGATGCGGGCAGGGTTTGAACTGTTCGCCATCGAACGTTAAAGCTCCGCCTGGGACGATGCAGTGCAGATGGATGTGGCGCTCCATCGTCTGGCCCCAGGTGTGCAGCACGGCGGTGATGCCGAGGGTTCCGTTCCAATGACGAGCGGCAAAGGCTTGCAGGGTGTCCGTTGCGCTGGCGAACAGCAGGTCGTAAATCAGTTTGTCGTTCCACCCCACCCAGTCGTTGATCGCATGCGGCAGCGTGAAGACGGTATGAAAATAGGGCACCGGCAGCAGTTCGTCTTTGCGCGCTTCGATCCAGCGCGCTTTCTCCAGCCCTTGACATTTCGGGCAGTGGCGGTCGCGACAGGAGTTGTAGCTGTTGTAAAGGGTGCCGCAGTCAGTGCAGTAGTCGATGTGCCCGCCCAGCGCCGCGGTGCGGCAGTTTTGGATGGCACTGAGTACCTTGTGCACGTGCAGCGGATGGGAGTGCTCGTGCAGGGAGTCGGGCAAATGCGCGCGCAGGATGTCGGCGACTTCGAACGTCGGTCTCTGCTTGGAGCCGGAGTGCGTGTGTCCCGCTCTGTGATGGGGAGTTGGAGAGGAAAGGAATGGCGATGCCATTGCGTGTGCTTATTCTTTTTCTTGTTGAGTGTTTATTTCAGCGCCGGTGCTGCTTTGTCTCGGGTGTGCTCTCTTCCAACGCGATAGCGTTTTAATCTTAAAGTGTATTCGTATGCACGCAAATCGAACCGTTCGCTTGCATGCAAGACCAATGCATTGGGTTACATGCATGAAGAACCATTTAGCTTGCGTACACTAGCCCTTTCAGGGTGTTGATGCGTGTAAGATCGCAACAGCACGATATTGCAGTGTTTGCTTTCCTACAAGCTGGCAAGCGGCTGCGGATGCCTGCGAGCCCTTGACGCTAAGAGACTGATTCATAATATTGTCTTTACGCACCTTGAAAGGGCTGGCTTGCGCACACAAAAAATGGTTTGAAATCTAAAGCGTACAATAATAATAGAATTTTTGAGATTTCTATCGCAATTGCTTGACTATGTCAAGAAATGATGGCTACCGGACTCGCTCCACCCGAGTGGTAACCGTTTAGTCCCCCTCCAATATCCATATTTTCAGAAACTTAACGACGTGGCCGAACTGGCGGTGTCGCAGCCGACGCCGTTCTAAGTTGTTGATTCATGCCGCTTGAGCCCGTAGTTTGAGATGAGAAACGAATCCCAACGTCACCGCCGTTCCCCAAAGTCTCCTGCGACCTCATCCACACAGCCCCATTCGGCCGTCACCCACGGTGAAGATCCCGGTGAAAGGATGAAAACCTCCAATCGATGGCGCGTTGGACATCACCCTGCTCGAGCGGACTGTCATGCACAGAGTCGACATGCCGCTGTCGATCCAAATCATCCCGGATCAGATGCTCCCAACATCGCCTTTGCCAGATGCCCCGCTCGCCCTTGTTGCGTCGGCTTTCGCGAATCCACTCGCCGCTGGGTACCCGACGCGAGCAATTCGTTTCGATCAGGCGCCAACGCATCGGATAATCGCTGTCGGCTTTTGCAAGCGCCCACACCGCATGCAGATGCTCCGGCAACAGGACCCAAGCGACGATCTCGAACGGATGCCCCTCGCGAACATCACGCACGACCTCCCGCAGCTCATCGACCCGGTCCACCAGCAGGCGACTCGACCGTTCCGCCAGGTCGACCGTGAAGAAAGAGGTTGCGCCTTTGATCAGAGCCCGACGCTAACGCATATCCTGCAATGCCGTTTTATGTTCGTGGTGGTTGGGTGGTGGAACGAAGCACAGAGAGACGTACATCGAGTGACTGTGTTGGGATTCGTTCCTCATCCCAACCTATGCGGGCTATGCGGGCAGCACCCGATTGAAGCTACCGATCGGAATCCAGAACCTCGGCGAAAGCCGCTCCCGTGGCGATGCCTGAGTCGGCAAGACTGGTCTGATGTTCCGCATAGCTGATGCGGGCTGGTGACGACGATGCGCTGGTCGAAGACTGCCACCAGCATGCGGCTGCCGAGGGAGTCGGAGTTGCGATGGGCGACGACATTGACGAAGCACTCACAAGAGCCCGCGTTCGGCAAGTGATGTACCCGTGCCTTCGCCGACTACGATGTGATCGAGCACCCGCACGTCGACCAGATCCAGAGCCTCGCGCAGCCGTTGCGTGATACGCAGGTCCGCTTGACTTGGTTCGGCGATGCCGGATGGGTGATTATGCGCGAAGATCACCGCTGCGGCGTTGGTGCGCATCGCCTCTCGCACGACTTCCCGCGGATGTACGCTGGCGCCGTCGATGGTGCCGCGAAACAGTTCCCGGTATTCGATGACCCGATGGCGATTGTCCAGAAATAGGCAAGCGAACACCTCGTGCGGATAGCCCCATAGCCGGGACTTTAGATAATTGCGCGTGGCTTCCGGGCTGGTCAGCACATCGCGCCCGGCGATCTCCTCGTTCAGATAGCGTTTGCTCATCTCCAATGTGGCCTGTAACTGGGCGTACTTGGCTTCGCCAAGGCCCTTGGCCCGACAGAAATCAAACTTGCTTGCTGATAACAGGCCGACCAGACCACCGAACTCGGCGAGCAGGTCGCGGGCCAGGTCGACAGCGCTTTTCCCGGCTACGCCTGTTCTGAGGAAAATTGCCAGTAATTCGGCTTGTGTCAGGGCATTGGCGCCATGCTTGAGCAGTTTTTCCCGTGGCCGTTCATCTTCTGGCCAATCCGTGATGGGCATCTTGTGCTCCTTGTGGTGTGTCCTCGGTGGTTCGATAGCCGCTTGGTCCCGCGGGGATGCGTCCTTTTCGATAGCACGGACGCTTCTTTACGTTACAATCGTGACCGGTTTATTTTGCTTGAATCTGTACGGACTGATTGTATCGTGACTCAACAGGCAGCGACGAAAATTCTGCTCGGAATCAGTGGCGGTATCGCCGCCTACAAGACGCCCGACTTGATCCGGCGCTTGCGCGAGCGTAACGCTGAGGTCGAGGTGGTGATGACCAGAGCGGCGGAATCCTTTGTAACGCCCCTGAGTCTTCAAGCTGTGTGCGGGCGCTCCGTGCGCAGCGCTTTGCTTGACCCGCAGGCCGAGGCCGGCATGGACCACATTGAACTTGCCCGCTGGGCTGATCACCTTCTGGTGGCACCCGCCAGCGCCCATCTTCTGGCGCGCCTGGCCCTGGGGCTTGCGGATGATCTGTTGACCACGCTGGCATTGGCGACCACCGCGCCGGTCTGGCTCGCGCCTGCGATGAATCATCAAATGTGGCTGCATCCGGCAACCCAGGCTAATGTGCAATTGCTCAGTGCACGTGGCTGCGTTTTGCTAGGGCCTGGCAGTGGATCTCAGGCCTGCGGTGAGATCGGACCCGGACGCATGCTCGAGCCACTCGATATTGCCGAGCGGCTGCTTGCGCCACGACCGCAGTGCATGGCAGGCAGGCATGTTCTGATCACTGCCGGACCGACGCAGGAAGCCATTGACCCAGTCCGCTACATTGGCAATCGCAGCTCTGGCAAGATGGGCTATGCATTGGCGGCAGCGTTTACGGAACTAGGGGCGCGGGTTACGCTGGTTTCCGGGCCGACGGCGCTGGCGTGTCCGCTGGGGGTTGAGCGCGTCAGCATCGAGTCCGCCGGACAACTGTATGAGGCGGTGATGCAGAGGGTGCAGACCTGTTCGCTGTTTGTCGCCACCGCTGCGGTCGCGGATTACCGGCCGCAGGATGTGGTGGCGACAAAGATCAAAAAAGAGGCCTCGTCACTGACCCTTACTTTGGTGCGCAATCCTGATATTCTCGCCGAGGTTGCGGCGTTGCCCGAAGCGCCTTTCACCGTCGGTTTTGCTGCCGAGACCGATGCTGTCGAGCAGCATGCAATGGAAAAGCTTCAGGCAAAAGGACTCGATATGATTGCCGCCAATCTGGTGGGTGCCGAACATGGCGGCTTCGGTGCAGACGATAATGCGCTGATTGTTCTCTGGCACGCAGGGCGCCAGGTCTTTCCAATGATGCCGAAGGTGCGCTTGGGCAAGGAGCTGGCGAAACTTATTGCGGACCGCTATGCAGCATCCCTTGCAAATTAAGATTTTCAATTCGCGGACTGGTCGCGAGTGACCATTTGCCTGGTGGGTGTCGGTCTATGACGCAGGTACGCAAGCCAAAGAGTCCGCAGCCGGATTTTGTGAAGTCATCGGCAGCCTCTGTCGGTTCACGATTGGTATCCTCCTGGTGGGTCGCTTATACCGGTGCCGCTGCGGTCATTATTGCGGTTTTACTGGCTCTGGTCATCATTGTGTCGACTCAGGAAGAGCGGATTGTGATGCGTCACCTAGGTGCATTCGCAGGGATTCTGGCCGATCAGCTTGCCGACCGTACAATCATTATACGTGATCAACTTCAGCGTTGGCGCGACGACCATGAGATCCGAGCAGTGCTGCGGACTGATTCTGACAACGCACTTCGTGCGCTGGAAACAGAGTTGGCGCAGAGAGTCCCGAATGTGATCGGTGTCAAGTTGCTGGGCGTTAGGCAGACCGGGTTTGGCAGTGAAATGGATAGCTCATTGAGCTATGCCGGTCTCGATATGGTACGCCGGGTTTTCGAGTCGGGCGAGACTACAGCATTAGAAGCGCATCGTGTGAATCAAACCGATGAGCATCTTGCCATTGCAGGGCCGGTCATGGACGAAAATGGCGATCGGTTGTTGGGAGTCATTCATTTGATGCTGCCCCTATCGTTGCTTCCCACGGTTGGAGATCTGGGAACGCAAATGGCGCATTTCCAGTTTCGTCAGCGTGCCGGCCAACGTTTTGTTGCGATCGACAATCGACATTTTGAGGCGCAGCCGTCAGATGCGCCGGCGACGCGTCTGGCGGTGCCTGGAACCAGCTTGCTGATCGAAGCCTGGGGCGAGCCGCGCGGCATGTTCGCAACCGCGTTGCTGCCATGGGTAGTGGGGCTCTATGCTGGCGCGCTAGTGTTGCTCGCGCTTGTCACTTGGTTCTCAGGTCGGCGTATGCGAAAGAGGGTCGAGGCGGATCTAGCGAGCATCGTTGCATTGGCCAACGATGCCGCGAATCGCCGTCCGCTGCGGGTAACCCGTAACCAAATTGCCGAGTTTAAACCGGTGCAGGATGTGCTGCGCCGTATTCTTCGGGATCTTGCCGACGCCACCAAGGTCAGGCCGAGCCCGAGCGGCGATCCTGCGGTGCTGGCGGCTGTTGCCGAGCCCACGGCATCAGAGGAACCAGAGGAGATCATGGAATTGGACATTGATGACGAGGAAGAGATCGACTTCGGGTCGGGTCGGGACGCTGTCTTGAAGCGGACGGACTCGATCGAGGTGTCCGAGGTCGAGTTCGAAAAAGCCAGTCCCGTGCTTGTGGCAGTGCCACCCGCGCCAGCCGAAGAGGCTGCCACAAACGCCGATTCGGTGACTGCCGAGATCTTCCGCGGCTATGATGTCCGCGGTCTGGTCGGATCGCAAATCAATGCTCAGGTCATGCGCTTGCTGGGTATGGCGGTGGCTAGCGAAGCCTCTCAGGAAGGTAGTAGTACCTGTGTGATCGCACGCGATCAACGCCCGTCTGGCGGGTTGTTTGCAGAAGCGTTGGCGCACGGATTGCGTCAGGCCGGTTGCAATGTCATCGACCTTGGCATCGCGCCCGTGCCGGTGTTGTATTTTGCCGCACATGCCCGGGGCGATTGCTCGGCTGCGATGATTACCGCAAGCCATAATCCTGGTGAATATAATGGTTTGAAAGTGGTGATCGCTGGACAGTCGGCAACTGTCGAGCAGAACCAGGCGTTGCATCAACGCATCTTGAAGAGTGACTTCAAATGTGGCGATGGCACCTATGCCCAGGGTATGGTGTTCGATGATTACATCGCTGAGGTGCAGAGCGACATTGCTCTGGCCCGTTCGATGAAGGTCGTTATCGACTGTGGTTATGGCACCACGTCTTTGGTTGCCGCGAGTATGCTCCGTGCGCTGTCTTGCGAAGTGCTCGAGTTCGACTGTGATCTCGACCCGGAGCGCGCCGACGCGCACATGCCCGATCCATCGAAACCCGCGAACTTGTCTGCGCTTGGAGAGGTTGTGCTCGGTGCTGAGGCGGATATTGGGCTGGCGTTTGATGCCGATGGCGACCGACTCGGGGTGGTCGACTCCAACGGGCGTTTTGTCTCCATTGATCGGGTGTTGATGTTGCTGGCCGCCGATGTCTTGGCCCGATTGCCCGGCAGCGCCATCGTTTACGATGTCAAGTGCAGTCACCACCTACAGCGCGAGATCGTCCGCTGCGGTGGGCGTCCCGTGATGTCTCGCTCGGGCCACAGCCATCTAAAAGCAACCATGCGCAACCTTGATGCGCCGCTTGGAGGAGAATTAAGCGGGCATATCCTGTTTCGAGAGCGCTGGAACGGATTCGACGATGCTCTGTATGCTGGCGCCCGCCTGCTGGAATTGTTGGCACTCGATCCGCATTCGAGTGCCGAGGTATTTGCCGATTTGCCGGCTGCCCTCGGCACGCCCGAGTTGTATGTACCCTTAGCTCTGAACGAGGCACAGGAGGCGATGGAGGCGGTGCTCGGCATGGCGAACCGGCTTGAAGGCGTCGAGGTCAATCTCATCGACGGCCTGCGTGCGGAGTTTGGGCATGGCTGGGGCCTGGTACGTGCATCGAATACGCAACCGGGTTTGGTGTTCCGTTTCGAGGCAGACGATCAACAGTCGCTGGACCGGATCGAGGACTTATTCCGCCGTATGATGGAACTGGTGGCGCCAGAGCTTGAGCTTCCTTTCTGACTCGAATTCGAAGAGGTAATTCCGATGTCCCTTCCTGCCGAACGCGCGCGCAATATTGCCCGAGTGCTGATTGAGGCATTGCCCTATATCCGGCGCTTTGCAGGCAAGACCATGGTGATCAAATATGGCGGTAATGCGATGGTCGAGGAGCGTCTGAAAGATGGCTTCGCCCGCGACGTGGTGATGATGAAACTGGTCGGGCTGAATCCAGTGGTGGTGCATGGTGGCGGCCCGCAGATTGGCGCACTATTGGAGCGTCTCGGCAAGGCCAGTGAGTTTGTCGATGGTATGCGCGTGACCGACAGCGAGACCATGGATGTGGTTGAAATGGTACTCGGCGGACTCGTCAATAAAGAAATCGTCAATCTGATCAACCGTCATGGCGGAGCGGCAGTTGGGCTCACCGGAAAAGATGGCGATATGATCCATGCCCGAAAAATGATGCTGCGTCGCGATGCGCCGGAGCTGTCTGCACCCGAGATCATCGATTTAGGACATGTTGGGGAGGTGGACAGTATCGATGCCGGGGTGGTGAACATGCTGGTGGGGGGGGATTTCATACCGGTCATCGCTCCCATCGGTGTTGGCGTAGATGGCTTTTCTTACAACATCAATGCGGACTTGGTGGCGGGAAAGGTGGCCGAGGTGTTGCAGGCCGAAAAATTGATTCTGCTGACCAATACACCGGGTCTGATGGATGCGGATGACTGCTTGATCCGCGAGATCGGTGCGGCGCGCGTGGATGCAATGATCATGGATGGCACGATCCATGGTGGCATGCTGCCAAAGGTTCGATGTGCTCTCGAGGCGATGCAGTCAGGCGTGGCGGCGGCACATATTCTTGACGGCCGAGTCGAACATGCGCTGTTGCTCGACCTGTTCACTGATGAAGGAATCGGCACGAAGATTCAGCGTCGCTAGTCGCCGGGCAAATGGTGCCGCGGTAACAGAGCACGATGATCGATTGTGTTGATGATGCGGTTAGCTTGCTCAGGTGGGAATCATGTCAGCGGTCAGTTTTTTCGCCTTTCCCGAGCGCAATACGGAAACCGTCTAACACGGCACGCCCTGATTCTGTATTACAGGCATTCGCGCTGGCTGAATAGTTTCGGCACTGCAGATCAAGAAAGATCAGTGCGCCCTGGCCCTCTTTTTGTTGGATACGCGTTAAGGTCAGACCGATGTCCTTGGCGGTGACAGGTGCTTTGGTCATCATGACATTAGCGCCCGAGGTTTCGATCGGCATGGTCGTATGCTCGCGCACATAGGTGAGTGCAGCCCGCCAAACTTGCTCGCATTCTTGATCGCTATTGCATTTGATCAGATTTGGTAATTCCGGCGGCTGTTCCACCTGCTCGATTGTTGGGGCTTCTTCCGGGAAATCCTTAAGCTGTTGGAAGCGTTTAAGATCCCGCGCAAATTTCTCCCGGATTGCTTGTTTTTGCTGTTCTCGTTCGAGCACAGTCGCCAATGCCTCGTCGAGCGCGCGTTCCGCGCCCGCGATGCGTTTCTTGAGTTGGTCGGTTACTGGCTCTCCCGCCCGTTCCAATTCCGCTGCCTCTGTACGTAATGTTGTCAGCCAGTCTTGTTGGCGTCGGATGTTGCTTTTGGCCACCTGGATCATGACGTCGACGGCGGATAATTTACCGTCTCGAACCATGGTGAGGTCGTCCACCGATCGGAAGGTGCGCAGTAGCACATTATCTTCTGCCTTTTGCTTCTGAATCAGGCGCTGTTGTTGCGCGCGCAGGCGCACCAGTTCGCGTTCGCGCTGGATCTGCTCCGACGACTTCGCCGGCGGTATCGTACGCACGCGCGTACCCTGCTCGCTGAGTTCGGTGCGTTCCTTGTTGATTTCGCTTGGGGGGATGCGGTCGGTATAGTTGACGTTACCCTGATCATCCACCCAGCGGTAGAGCTGTATGCCTTGGTCGGAGTTGTTACCCGCGACAAGATTTATACTAATGGTGTACAGCAGGAAAAACACCAGCAATGTGGTGGACCGGGTCCTGGGCTGCTCTGTTGTGTGCTGGTTCATCGGTTTCCCTTGATGTCGATACCCAGTGGTTGCGTTTGACAGGCGTTGATAAAGTACTTTATTCGCATTTGCAACAAGGCAATGGCGCAATTGCCGTGGCACGATGGTGCTCTGTTTTAAGGCGCTTTCTGCGGAGAAACAGACCACCTGGCTGATCTTCTCGTCCGGCATCGATGTTGCGGTAACCCGCCCATAGAGCGATTCTGGGCGGGTTGCCGCTTGGCGAAGGCGAACGAGCATCCGGCGCTAGTTGGTCTGTTTCTCTACGGTAATCGCCTGAATCGTGCGCTTCAACAAGAATTGGGAATGCGTTAGTGACAGTTTGCTAGTTCAGCGCCTCGACACCATAGCGGTCTCGGTACGCTTTCAGGGCCACTTCGAATCGGTTCCAGACTTTCTCTTTGGCAACATGGTCGATCAAGTCATGCAAGGTTGCAATACTGATTGTTGTTAGCCCGAAGTGTTCGCGAATTTCGTCGATGGCCGAACCGGTGCCTGTGCCGCGCTCGCAACGGTCCAGTGCAATCAGAACGCCACAAGGGATAGCGCCCGCAGCCTTGATGAGTGTTACGGATTCCCGCACCGAGGCGCCGGATGTGACCACATCATCGATGATCAAGACACGGCCCGCCAGGGGCGCGCCTACCGTGCTGCCGCCTTCTCCGTGGGCCTTTGCCTCTTTGCGATTGAAGGCGTAGGGTAAGTTCAGAGAATGCTGATCGGCCAGCGCGATTGCAGTGCTCGCTGCCAGCGCAATGCCCTTGTAGGCTGGCCCGAACAGCATATCTGGCGCTAGTCCCGAGTGCATCAGCGCTTCGGCATAACAGCGGCCAAGGCGTGCCAGACTCGCGCCCTCGTTAAATAATCCGGCGTTGAAAAAGTACGGACTCTGACGCCCGGACTTGAGCTGGAATTCACCAAATTTCAGCACCCCGGTGTCGACTGCGAATTGGAGAAACGCTTGCGTGTAGTCCTGCATGAATGCTTAAGTGATTAAAATATGCCAACGAAACTCGTCATGATACGCCGTTGCAGCAGAAAGCAAAGTAGTACGCTGTGTAAACAGACACCGCAACAGAGCTTTGTGTTCGACAGATCCAGTGCTGGCCTACCATGAGCACATCGTTGCTGACAGCTTTTTTGGTCGGCCTGCTTGGCGGTGTCCATTGCGTCAGCATGTGTGCCGGCATCGTTGCCATGTTGACCATGGGCCTGCCGCCGGAACGTCGGCGCGGCATTGCCGGCCAGATACCCTTTCAGCTTGCCTATAATCTGGGCCGTATCGCTGGTTATACCTTGGCCGGCGCCTTGTTCGGTGGGCTTGGGGGGTTGCTGCTGCAGTCGTTTGCTTTGCAATGGGCGCAGCGCGCGCTCTATGCGCTGGCTGCTTTGTTCATGATCGGGTTAGGACTCTATTTGGCAGGATGGTGGCGGGGGCTGATTCTGGTCGAGCGTGCCGGCGGGTTTTTCTGGCGACGGTTGGAGCCGATCGGTCGTTCCCTGCTGCCGATCGTTGCCTGGTGGCAGGCGATCGGTATCGGTCTGATATGGGCTTGGCTGCCCTGTGGCTTGGTCTACAGTGTGTTGATTTTGGCGCTGAGTTCCGGTCATGCACTCGAGGGTGCCGGGCTGTTGTTCGCCTTTGGTCTTGGTACCTTGCCCAATCTACTCGGCATCGGCCTGCTGGCTGGGGCTGCCGCGCGCTATGCCGAACAACAATGGCTGCGCAGGTTGGCCGGCTTGCTGGTGATCGGCTTTGGCCTCTATGGGATACTGCAGTTATTCTCTTTCTAGGGGATCGATTCGTCGGCGACAGGTGTTATTGATTATGTCCAGCCCGATTGGTCAGGGGCGCTTGATTGATCGTGGCAGCTTGGTTGGCGATTCAATCCGCAAGTGCTTTAAGCGCGCATGGGCACCAGCGACAATGGCCACGTGTCGGCGAGAGACACCGAAGGTTTCGGCAATCAATGCAATCAAGCGTGCATTCGCCTTGCCATCGACTGGCGGCGGACGCAGTCGAATCCGGAGCGCATCGCCAATTGGTTCTCCAAGTTCGTCAGCGCGCGCTCGCGGTTGTACACGCACATCTAACAATAATACATTATTGACCCAGCGAAACCAGGCAGGCGGCGGCAGCGACGTTGCTGGTGTGAATACCCTCGGCGCAGGGAGTGGCTGTGGGCCTTTTTGTGTACGTGACATCTCTCCTAGCCAGGATTGGGTGCGTTACGGCCGGTGATTGATCGGCTCGCTAGAAAGGACTGCCGGTTAGCCATCGTAATGGAGGCAGCAATAACATGTCCGTTAGCACCAGACCGATCATCGCCAGCATGGGGGATAGGTCAATGCCGCTGATGGGCGGGATCATGCGCTGGGCCGGGATCAGGATGGGATCGGTCAGTCGGTTCAATAATTCAATGGCAGGATTGTACGGGTCGGGATTGACCCAGCTTAAAATGACGCGGACAAGAATCGCGAACAAAAAGATGCTGATGAATAATCCCAGCAATGCTGGGATAGCCCAGGCCAGCGCCGCGACGAAGTGGCCATAACCTAACAAGAGCGATAACAACGCAAGTTCAAGCGCTTTTAACAACCAGGCGAGTACCAGGGCAGACAGATCAATACCGCCATAGCCTGGGATGAATTTGCGTAGCGGGCGCAATGCGGGCGATGTCACCTTGACGACGAATTGCGAAATGGGGTTGTAGAAGTCTGCTCGTGCCCACTGCAGCAGAAAGCGAATAACGACCACCGTGATGTACAGACCGAATAGGGTTTTGACAAGGAAAATCAGCGGATTAGTGAAGTAAGCATCGGTCATCGATCGTCTCCGAGCAGCATCGCCAGTTCCAGCGCGCGCTGGCGGGCAGCAGCGACCGCGCGGCCTACCAGTTGTTCAAATCCACCGTCGGTGAATTGATGCAATGCCTGTTCCGTGGTGCCACCTGGTGAGGTCACGCGCTCGCGCAATTGATGTGGCGATTCCTCGCTTTCCACTGCCATGCGTGCGGCACCCAGTGCGGTCTGAATGCTCAGCAGACGTGCTGCGTCGGCGTCCAATCCCTGCTCGATGCCGGCTTTCTCCAGCGCCTCCATCAACAGCAAAAAATACGCCGGTCCGCTGCCCGAGAGTGCCGTCACCGCATCCAGATCGGTCTCGCGCTTGACCCAGTGCGTCAGTCCGCCGGCACGCATGATTTCCTCGGCCAGATTACGCTGTTGTGCTGTAACCGATGCATTGGCATGCAGTCCGATCGCTCCAGATTGCACCATGACCGGGGTGTTCGGCATGCTTCGCACCAGCGCGATCGAGCTGCCCAGCCAACGCATGATGTTGTCTTCGGTGACACCTGCCATGATAGAGATCAGCAGTGGCGCTGGATTCGGCAGCATGCCGGCAATTTCGCGGCAGACCGATGCTGCAATCTGCGGTTTAACGCAAAGCATGATCACCTCAGCGGCAGCAACAGCCGAGGCGTTGTCCGGGAAGGTTTGAATACCGAAACTGGCGGCGAGTTGCTCGCGCCTTTGTGCCAACGGTTCACTCACCGTCAGCCGCGAGGGCTCGTGGCCGTCGGCTATCAGGCCAGCGATTAGGCTATGAGCCATGTTGCCGCCGCCAATGAAGGCGATGTGCGTTCGAGTCATTGACATGGTGTGGTTGGGGCGTTTGAATTTTGAAGATCGAGGAACCCGAGGGGACCGGTGGCCACCGCAAGTAAGTCAGCGTCATTAACATACACCACCTTTGCGGCGATGTCCTGTGAGTCGCGATCTGCCTCAGACACCCTTCACTCTTTGCTCGTCTGCGAATCTGTGGACCAGTTGTGTCAGGGCCTGGCCGCGATGGCTCAGGGTGTTTTTGGTCGTTGCGTCCAGTTCAGCGGCGCTGCACCCCTGATCTGGAACATAAAACAGCGGGTCGTAGCCGAAGCCATTGTCACCGCGGCGTTCTGCCAGGATGCGACCATGCCAGGTGCCCTGGCAGATCAACGGCGTTGAATCCGCGGCATGACGCAGATAAACGATAATGCACTGAAAACGTGCGCTACGCTTTGCCTCTGGCACGCCCTCGAGTTGTTTAAGCAATTTGTCGCAATTCGTCTTGTCGTTGGCACCAGGGCCGGCATAACGCGCCGAGTAGATTCCCGGTGCACCGCCCAGCGCATCGACTTCCAGCCCGGAGTCGTCGGCAATCGCGGGAAGGCCGCTGATTGTTGCAGCATGGCGAGCTTTGAGTATGGCGTTTTCGACAAAGCTCAGTCCCGTCTCTGCACACTCGCCGATGCCGAGTTCTTGCTGCGGCTGTACACGAATCCCGATATTTGTAATGAGTTGGTTTATTTCCCGCAACTTTCCAGCATTATTGCTGGCCAGGACGATAATTTCAGGTTTGGCATGCTGGTGCATCTAGGTATCTCCGTGCAGAGACTGTCCTGGGGCCGACTTAAGGGGATTTCTGTAGAGAAACAGACCACCTGGCTTGTCTTCTCGTCCGGCTTCGACGTCGCGAAGGCGAACGAGAATCCGGCGCCGGTTGGTATGTTTTCTCCGGCAACCGTTTAACTTCGAGTCCACTTGACCGGATTCAAGCCGCCAGTGCCGCGCGCTGGGCGATTTGTATCTGTTCGATGCCGCCTTCGGCCAAGTCGAGCAACGCGCTCAGCTGGGCGCGTGAAAATGACTTGTTCTCGGCGGTGCCCTGGATTTCGATCAGGCCGCCTTCGCCGTCCATCACGACATTCATATCGGTCTGTGCGGCACTGTCTTCAGCGTAGTCGAGATCGAGTATGGGGATGTCCTCGTAGACACCCACCGACACTGCGGCAATCTGATGTCGCAGCGGCGAGTTGCTCAGAGTGCTCTGCTGTTGCAGCCGTGCCAGCGCATCCTCGAGTGCTACCCAGGCACCACTGATGGCCGCCGTGCGTGTACCGCCGTCGGCCTGGATCACGTCGCAGTCCAGGGTGATGGTGCGCTCGCCCAAGGTCGTGAGATCGACAGCGGCCCGCAGCGAGCGTCCGATCAGACGTTGGATTTCCAATGTACGCCCACTCTGGCGACCACTGCTGGCCTCTCTTCGTGTACGCTCACCGGTGGAGCGGGGCAGCATGCCATATTCCGCAGTAATCCAGCCGTTACCTGTTGCGCGCAGAAAACCAGGCACTCGATCCTCGACGCTGGCGGTACAGAGCACTCTTGTGTTGCCAAAGCTCACCAGCACCGAACCTTCCGCGTAGTCTGTGTAGCCACGCTCGAAGTGGATGGGGCGCAATTCGTCTGGTTGGCGGGTTGATGGGCGCATCAATGTTCTCTCACGATGGATTGTGGGTTGCGTTCTGTTGCTGCATCAGGGCGAGGGCACGTGCTTATAAATCAAGATATGCTCTTGCAGATCCGTTGTCGGTCTCTTGCCATACGATGATACAAGGATTAATTTAAAAAATTTTATGTACACTTTCCTTAGGTCGCCGCGAAGATGCAATTCCGACCTTGTCTTCATCTCAGGTATGATAGCGACGATTAAACACTTCGCGGATAAAAATCCACATCATAAGCCGTGCGCTGTCATTGCCTGAACGGCCGGCGCCGCTGTTATCGTCGACTGAGGGCGATCGAATGATTAAGAGCATGACGGCATTTGCCCGCGAAGCCGCTGGCTTAGAGGTCGGCGATCTGACCTGGGAACTGCGCGCCGTAAACCATCGTTTTCTGGAGCCCAGCGTGCGTTTACCGGAAGAACTGCGCGGGCTTGATCCCAAAGTGCGCGAGCGTCTTGCGGCCAGGCTCAGCCGCGGTAAGCTGGATTGTACGTTGCGCTTTGTGGCTCGACCGGGAGCCGGCGGTGCGCTCAATGTCAACCAGCGACTACTGGAGCAGTTACTGGCAGCGGCGGATCAGATCGCCACACGCATCGGCGAGCCCGCCACGCCGCATGTGTTCGAATTGCTGCAATGGCCAGGTTTACTGCAGGAACCTGAACGTGACATGGATGCTGTTTTCAACGCCGCCTTAGCATTATTCGAGTGCGCGCTGGATACCTTAGTCGCATCCCGTGAGCGTGAGGGTGAAAGTCTGCGCTTATTGCTGCTGCAACGCTGCGATCAATTGTTGGCACGTGTTGCCGAGGTTCGCGCGCGTATGCCCGATGTGTTGGCCGGTGTTCGGGCAAAATTGCTCGAACGTCTGGCAGAGGTACGCGGGGAACTTGATCCGATGCGTCTGGAGCAAGAAATGACTCTTCTGGCCCAGCGTTTGGATGTGGATGAGGAGATGGATCGTTTGCAGGTCCATGTCGCTGAGGTGCGCAAAGTCCTGGCTGGCGACGGTCCAGTCGGGCGCCGTCTCGATTTTTTGATGCAGGAACTCAATCGTGAGGCGAACACACTGGGTTCGAAGTCTTCGGATGCTGCCGTTACGCTCGCCGCGGTGGACATGAAAGTGCTGATTGAGCAAATGCGCGAGCAAGTTCAAAACTTGGAGTGATCGTGACCCAATCCACCATTGAGCAACCGCAACCTGCCACTGGTACTCTGTTCGTCGTCTCCGCACCCTCTGGTGCTGGAAAGACCAGTCTGGTGCGCGCCTTGCTCGAGGTCGACTCCCAGTTGCATCTGTCGGTTTCCTACACCACCCGCCTACCACGGCCGGGCGAAGTGAACGGCGAGCATTATCATTTCATCGATGCAAACACCTTCGATGCGATGATTAAAGATAACGCATTCGTTGAGTATGCGCGTGTCTTCGAGCATGCCTATGGCACCGCCGAGTCCAGCTTGCGCGAAGTACTCCAGCGCGGCGAAGACCTTTTGCTGGAGATCGATTGGCAGGGGGCGCGTCAGGTTCGTGAACGAATTCCGGAGACTGTGTCGATCTTCATTTTGCCACCATCACTGGCCGCTCTCGAGCAGCGCTTACGCGGTCGCGGGCAGGATAGCGATGCGGTGATCGCCAAGCGCATGA
Source organism: Thiohalocapsa sp. PB-PSB1 (assembly GCA_016745215.1). GTDB lineage: Bacteria > Pseudomonadota > Gammaproteobacteria > Chromatiales > Chromatiaceae > Thiohalocapsa. The sequence goes on along the minus strand of CP050890.1, from coordinate 5,244,544 downwards.
CTCGTGCTCGGGATGAACTCTCCCATTACTGCGAATACGACTATCTGATAGCCAATGACCATTTCGATACGGCATCAGCCCAGTTGCAGGCGATTATCATGGCCGAGCGGCTGCGCCGACCGCGCCAATCAGATGTGTATGGAGGGATTCTTGCTGAAATGCTCGGTTGTGGCTGAGGATCAAGGCGAATTCCCGCCTGTTTTCCCCAGCCAGGCGTTTGCGCCTGGCTAGTTCCTTCTCTGTTGCTGATGTTTAGATCAGAAATCTAGGCCGTATACTACCCGGCAACCGATTTCCCCTTGGAGCCAAGGTCATCGAATGCTTCCTGCAGGCGCGTGACAATGCCTACTTCTGCCGCGCGCAGGTACTTTCTCGGGTCGTAAAGCTTCTTATAGGGTGTACCATCTTCCGGGTCGATTTGGTATTCGAATGCCTTCGGGTGCTCGCCGACAAACTTACCGATTGGCTGGGAAAAGGCGAACTGCGTGTCCGTATCAATATTCATCTTGAATACACCGTAGCTGACCGCCTCGGTAATTTGTCCCTTATCGGAGCCGGAACCGCCATGGAAGACCAGATTTAATGGATTTTTCTCCGTGTTATGCGTTTTCTGGACCATATCCTGAGATTTTTTCAAAATCTCCGGGCGCAACTTGACGTTACCGGGCTTGTAGACGCCATGTACATTGCCAAAGGATGCGGCAACGGAGAAATGCCCGATCGGCGTCAGCTTATCATAGGCCTGCAACACGTCCTCAGGCTGAGTATACAGCTTGGAATTGTCCGCGCTTTCGTCCAAGTCTGAGCCAACGCCATCCTCTTCGCCGCCGGTGACGCCAAGCTCGATCTCTAGGCTCATCCCCATTTTCGACATGCGCTCCAGGATGCGCGCGCACTCATTCAGGTTGAACTCGATTGTTTCCTCGGATAAATCCAGCATGTGAGAACTGAAGAGCGGCTTACCGTGCTTTTCGTAGTACATCTCGCCTTCGGTGAGCATGGCTTCGACCCATGGAATCAGCTTTTTATTCGCGTGATCGGTGTGTAACACGACGCAGATCCCATATTGCTCAGCAAGCAGGTGGGCATGCTGAGCGGCAGAAACTGCACCAAGAACCTTAGCCTTGAAGCCGTCGGCCATACCCTGACCAGCGTAGAATTGGGCGCCGCCGTTGGAGAGCTGGATAATGACGTCGGACTTCGCCTGTGCTGCTGCCTCGAGAACCGCATTCAGTGTGTTGGTACCGGTCACATTCACAGCCGGTAATGCATAGCCGCCGGCTTTTGCTGTGGATACCAGTGTCTTGTAGTCGTCGCCGGTGACAACGCCAGGTTTGAGTTGAGCCATTTGGATTATCCTCTATTTGGTTTGATGGTTGGTTGAAGCGATTGGTATGTAGAACGATATACGTTATAGGCTATGAGCTGCCGTGGTGCAGTAGGCTATAGCATGGATTCATCGCTTGTTGCTATTAGGTGGTCATCGATCTATGTCCGCAAAAGGGGTGTTGATGCGAAAGATCGGCGGTGTATCTGAGCATTCATTGCCTTGTAACTACATGCGCTTGTCTAAGATTTCGGAAGCGATTGCAATGAAATGACTCGGACTCTAACTGGCATTGAGTATGGCTCCGGCCAACGAATGATCAGGCCATACTGAACCAAAGTTTATTCTAACCTCTAGCGCTGCTCGATCGGTACATAGGGCCTCTCGTCGTATCCGGTGTAGATTTGTCTTGGACGCGCGATCTTCTGTGCCGGGTCATCCAACATTTCCAGCCACTGAGACAGCCAGCCAGCGGCTCGCGGGATGGCGAATAACACTGGGAACATGTCCGTTGGGAAACGCATCGCCTGCAAAATGATGCCGCTGTAGAAATCCACATTAGGATAGAGTTTATGGGAAATGAAATAGTCGTCTTGCAATGCAATTCGCTCTAATTCCAGTGCAATATCGATCAATTCATTGCTGCCGGTCACCTTGAACACGTCATAGGCAACTTTTTTGATAATGCTTGCCCTGGGATCATAGCTTGTATAAACGCGATGACCGAAGCCCATCAGACGCATTTCACCTTTCTTAACGCGTTCGACATAGGCAGGGATAGCCGAGACTGAGCCGATTTCGGTCAGCATCCGCAACACCGCCTCGTTCGCGCCGCCGTGCAGCGGGCCGAACAATGCTGCGGAGGCAGCCGCTACAGCGCTGTATGGATCGACGCGCGTAGATCCCACCGCACGCATAGTCGCTGTTGAACAGTTCTGTTCATGATCCGCATGCAACAAAAACAGAACGTCCAGGGCGCGTGACAGTTCCGGGGCTACCTCGTAGTCATGCTCGTTCATATAGTCCATCATATAGAGCATGTTGCCAGTGTATCCACGGCTGATATCCGGGTAATTGTGCGGTCGACCGATACGAACACGGTAAGCGAATGCTGCAATCGTCGGCAGTTTTCCGAGGATGCGCCAGATTTCCTTTTCGCGGATCTTTGGATCACCGACTTCCCTGGCTTCCGGATGGAAGGTTGACATGGCCGCCACGGAACTGATCAATATACCCATCGGGTGGGCGTCATAACGGAAGGACTCGATAATCTGGACTAGATTTTCGTGGATAAAGGTGTGCCGCATGATACGGCTGGTCCAGTGCTCAAGCTGCTGCTGATTCGGCAATTCGCCATAGATCAGCAAATAGGCACACTCGAGAAAAGTACTTTTTTCAGCAAGTTCCTCAATTGGGTATCCACGATATCTGAGAATGCTTTTTTCCCCGTCGATGTAGGTAATCGAACTGGAGCATGCTGCCGTATTGACGAAAGCGGGATCGTAACTCATCATTCCGAAATCTTCCGGATTGATCTTGATCTTACGCAAATCCGGCGCGCGGATACAGTCATCCTCGATGGGCACCTCGTAGGTGCTGCCGGTGCGATTGTCGGTGATGCTAAGGGAATTTTTGCTCATGTCAGACTCTCCTCGATTTGGCGTATTGATCTGGTGGGTGGTTAGATTGATGATCTTACTGGTGTCTCCGGGCGGCCACCGCTTTTGCGCATTTCAGGCGCACGCTTTAGGTCATTACCCGAGATTTTCATATCAGATTAGGCTGGATTGCAAGCGGGTATGAGAATGATTGATAGATTACCCGACCATAACGAATCCAGCTAAGGGCGCGTGAGCCGCTATTATCCGACTTGCACCAAACTTGGCGTGTAATCCTCGGGGGGCTGAAAACCGAGGAGCATAATGCAAGTCGCCGCAAGATTGGCAATACCGGGGTTTCCCAGATCCGCGAGCCGGGCATGGGACAGATTACCGGGATCGTAAATGATGGCTGGTACCGGATTCAAAGAATGCGCGGTTTTAGGAAGGAATTTACCCTCGTCGTCCAGTTTCAATTGACCGGTCTTTTTGTCCACTTCACACATGTCGTCAGAGTTACCGTGATCCGCGGTGCAGACCATGATGCCGTTCGCTTGCTTCACCGCCTGCATGATCCTGCCGACGCCTTGATCCACCGCTTCGATAGCGACCTTGACCGCGTCCGTCACGCCCGTATGGCCAACCATATCACCGTTTGGGTAATTGAGGCGGATAAAACCATACTCCCCGCTTTCGATCGCCTTGACTACTTCGTCGGTAATTTCGTCTGCTTTCATACGCGGTGCCTGTTCGAAGGGGCAGACATCCGAGGGTATTTCCTTCCAGGTTTCGGTCGCGAATTTACCCGAATTATTGCCATTGAAAAAATACGTGACATGGCCGAACTTCTGCGTTTCGGAAATCGCTAATTGCTTGACGCCAGCATTGGAGAGATATTCGCTCATGGTTCGATCGATTGCCGGCGGTGAAACCAGATACTTTTCCGGTACCATCAGATCGCCATCGTATTGCATCATGCCCGCGTACAGCAGGTTTGGTTTTGGGCCGCGGTCAAATTCAGATAATTCTTCTGCTTCGAAGGCTTTGGTGATCTCCAGCGAACGATCGCCGCGGAAGTTGAAGAAGATGACGCTGTCTCCGTCAACGATAGGCCCGACCGGGGTGCCATCGCGTTCGATGACGAACGCTGGTAGATCCTGGTCAAGCACGTTTGGCTTTTCCTCGCGGAAGGTTTCTATCGCTTGACGCATGCTCGCGAAGCGTCGACCCTGTGCGCGAACGTGCGCATTCCAGCCCCGCTCGACCATGCTCCAGTCGGCATTGTAGCGATCCATGGTGATATTCATGCGCCCGCCGCCGGAGGCGATACAATAATTCACCGAACCATCCGCGTTGATCTCTTCGAGAAATCGCTCAAAACGTTCGACATATTCTAATGCCGAGGTTGGAGGCACATCGCGGCCGTCGATCAGCGCATGGATGCGGGCTGTTGCGATACCTTCGCTCTTGGCTTGATTGAGCATCGCTTCCAGGTGTTCGATGTTAGAATGCACGTTGCCGTCGGAAAACAAGCCGATGAAATGCAATGTAGATTGGTTGCTCTTTACGTTCGCGATCAGTTCCTGCCAAACCGAGCCGGCAAACAGAGAGCCTGAGGCGAGGGCCTGCTCAACCAGCGCCGCACCTTGCGAGAACACGCGCCCACAGCCCATGGCGTTGTGGCCGACCTCGGAGTTGCCCATGTCGCTGTCATCCGGTAACCCTACCGCGACGCCGTGCGCTTTGATCTGGGTATAGATGGCGTGCTCCTGCAGCCAGTCCAGATTTGGGGTGTTGGCAATCTTGACAAAATCGCTTTCCGGGTGCTTGCCGATCCCGACGCCGTCCATGACGACCAGCACGACGGGGCCCGGTGGACCGCTGAAGGTGGTATTTTTTTCCAATTGGTTCATGGTCGATTCTCTGGCTGGTGCCTTAAGATTTGAATACTCTGATTTCGATCGATTGGCTGGCTGGGTCGGGAAAATCCGACTGCCATGGTATGCCATGGCGTGAAGACTAGGCGAGATTCGAATGGCAATCAAGTTGGCGATCGACAGTTAATCATCGCGGTGTCGACCCGGCCTGTGCCAGCAGCCTGAAGCGACCTGGGCTGCGATTTTGTGCGAGTTGGTGAGCGGGATCTGCTTTTCGGCACAATTTTCTCGGCATCTCGCGGTTACAATCTTATAATAAGGCTCTGCAATAAGCTGTTGAGCCGCCATGATGAAAAAATCGATGCCGATGCCGATGCCGATGCCGATGCCGATGCCGATTCAGGGCATATCGTTTGCCCCTCGATCGCGGCAATTCGTGCAAGCATTCGGAATACTGACACAGTCTCCGATGCGTTGGAAACAGACCGGCACCGCCGTATTGCTGACTATCGTCGCCTGCACGTTGTTTGGCTGTGGCGGGGGTCTGGTTGCACCGGAGGGGCCGCAACCCAACGCGTTTATCAACCAGGTCCAATCCAACTGTGGACGCCTGAGCATTGGCGCTCAACCGATCGATTATCTGCTCGGCGACGAAAGCAACGATGCCTATTTTCTCGATCAGCTGAGTAAACTCTCTGCCGGACAGATTAATCAGGCAACTTTCACAAATAATATCAACAGTTTCTATTCTGCTGGGGCCAATGATCGAGCGCTGAGCTGCATCTTCGACCAACGCAAAGGCAGCTGAAATAGTTGGCAGCAAAGAACACACCGGATTAGGCTGCATTTTCGTCCGTCTGCAGGATAATTTGGCAGGCGCATCCCGCAGTAGTAGCATTTTAGGCGATTGCCGGAGAGAAACATGCCAACTGGCGCCGGATTCTCGTTCGCCTTCGTGCAGCCACAACTCGCCCATAGTCGCTCTTGGTCGGGTTGCCGCTAACGTCGATGCCAGACGAGAAGACAAGCCAGGGGTCTATTTTTCGACAGAAATCGCCTTGACAGCGTAATGTCGAACGACTCCCAGGCGATTGCCGGAGACGCTTGCGGCAGATGACGCGGGATTGAGCAAGCCCCGGAAGACCATCGCAGCGCTTGTTTCCAGGCAGGTGGTCCATGGCTTTGTGAGTTTATATCATTAACCCGATGAATCGTCCTCCGATCAGTACCCATACCGCTGGCGAAGCGGTGACTCGGCCGTCTGCTTCTCTTGGTTTGCGTTTCCTGGGCTGGTTTTTGCTCACTGGCAGCTTGGGTCTGGTATCGTGCCAGTCCATTTTCATTTTTTGAGCGACCATGACTGAAGATCGTTCCCCCGCCCTGACCCGCCCTAAACGCACGCTGCAAGAGCTACTGCAGCGGGCGGAGGATCTGGATCTGCACATTGACGACGATCTGCCTCAGACTCAAACTTCTGTCCGGTTCGGCAACAATGCAGGAACGCGCGTTGGCGCGTCGCGGAAACCATCGCGGCCGTTTCGACCTCTGCTGCTGTGGGCATTGTCCGCTCCACTTCTGCTGGCCTCGATGATTGCTTTGATTGCCGGACAAGTCGGCGGCTTTCTCAGCGATGCCCTGGCCTGGAGCCTGATTGCGACCTCGGCGGTGCTGACCCGGCTTGGCTTCGACGATGCGCGGATCGGCCGCGAACGCCGTTTTTCGCGTCGCTTGCGGTTGCCGTTGCGCAACCTGGCCGCTGCGGCCCTGGGACTCGGTACCTGCGTCGCCGCCGTGTTCGGTGTTGGATATCCGTCAGCCATCGGCATCGGTTTTGGTGCCGTGGCGGTATTCGGCTATCATCTGGCTTATGGGTTGGAGCCGATATTGCCAGGCGTGCGTGTGAGCACATCGGACAAGGAAGCCCGTGCTGTTATTGAAGCCTTGGCCGAAGCCGAGAATCGGCTGATCAACATCGAGCGTGCTGCCGCCGACATTGATAATCCGGAATTGCGCTTGCGATTGCATCGCATTGCAGAACAGGGTCGCGGCATGCTAGAGCAGATTGCCGAACGCCCATCGGACCTGCGCCGGGCGCGGCGCTTCTTAACTCTATTCTTGGAAGGCGCCGAACGGGTCACTGACGGCTATGTCCGAACCCATCATCGCGCCGCGTCCGGCGAACTGGAGCAGAACTTCCGCAATGTGCTGGTCAGCATCGAGGAACAGTTCGTGCGGCAGCGCGAGCGTTTGCGCGAAGTCGATATGCTCGATCTCGATGTGCAGATCGAGGTATTGAAAAAACAGTTGGAACAGGAAGGAATTCGCTGAAGAACGCCGCAGACATAACCTGAACATTGCCGCAGATAGAAACAACGACCAAACTGCATCATTCGGCCGGCATCATGGCCGCATGATGACGTGGGGTTTTCAAGTCAACCGAATCGACGCAGCTGGCCCCACACAATGCTGGAGATCAAACATCCATGACTGCTGAAGAAATTACCCTGGTCAGGTCATCCTGGGCAGAACTATCGCGAACCCCGAAACATGCTGCCGATATTTTCTACCGCCGCTTGTTTGAGACCTATCCCGAGGTTCGGCATCTGTTCAAGGGCGAGATCGACGAGCAGGGCGAGAAGATCATGCGTATGATCGGCAAGGCGGTCACTGCCCTCGAAGACCTGGAGCCATTGGAACGGGTGATCAAAATGATGGGTGCCCGTCATTCCGGCTATGGAGTTCTGGAAGAAGATTATCCCAAGCTTGCCGATGCCTTGTTTTGGACCTTGGAGCAGCAGCTCGGTGACGACTTCACGCCAGCCATCCGTGCTGCCTGGGTTTCGGTCTACGATGAGCTGGCGGATCTGATGCTCGAGGGTGCCGAATTTTGAGTCTCCGGTTGTATCAATTCGGTCTGATCGTTGACAGCGGCTTAGGTCGGCCTCGGAGTAGATACAGGATCAGCGCCATGACCGCAATGATGGCCACGCCGACTACCCAAGGGTTCAGACTACGGATAAAGGTATCCACCGCCTGCAGGTGTTCGTATAAATAGTAGGTTCCCAGACCCCAGACCGCGACCCAGAGCAGCGCACCCAGCAAATTGAAAACAGTAAACACCCACCAACGCATGCCGAGGGTGCCGGCAATGATGCCATTGAGCTGACGTGGACCATCGAAGAAGCGCGCCAGCAGCACAATACCGCCGCCGTAGCGTTCGAATTGAGCGGCGATCTTTTCTTCGCGAGCCTGGTTGACGCGTAATTTGCGCAGTAACGGTCGGCCTCCAAGCTTGCCTAGCAGATAGCCGAGGCTGTTGCCGATGAAAGCAGCGGCGACTGCCAATACGAATAACAACGTGATATGTAAATACTCGCGAGCAGCCTCGAGAGCGGCTGCCATCAACAGTGTCTGACCGGGTGCCGGCAGGCCGAAGCCCTCTACCGATACCGCCGCTGCCACACCGGCATAGCCATATCGTTCGACTAGAGGCTGCATTTTTGCAATCGCATGCTCCAGGTTGCGTTCGATGCGAGCGGTGGCTGCATATTCTTGTTGTGTTATCTCTGGAGTGGTTTGGGTTTGAATTGGCACCGGCGCGGCCGAGGCCGCTGTCAGTGCGCATAGCAGGACGAGTGCAACAGGAACGCGTAAGGGGTTCGCCGGAAGAAGGAGCGAAAGCATATCTTTTGATCTCATGCGTTGAAAATGTGCAAGTAGTCGAATCTCTTGTATAAGGGTATTTCTGTCGAGAAACCTACCACCTGGCTTGTCTCCTCGTCCGGCATCGACGTTGCGGCAACCCGCCCATGAAGCGACTATGGGCAGGCTGCCGCTGCGCGAAGGCGAACGAGAATCCGGCGCCAGTTGGTAGATTTTTCTCCGGCAATCGCCTTATTGCTCTTCGCCTTGGCCAGGGTGGCGGCAATCGAACTAGGCTTGAGCCATAGTGGAGTACTTGCATGAACGTCGCACACAGCCTCAACCTGCATTCAATGAAAATCCTGTTCTTGCTGGGTCTCATCCTGGCGCATTCTTCAGCAATCGCGCAGACCATGGCCCTTGGCATTGCGACACAACCCTCGGCTGCATTATTGCAGATCGCCGTGGAACGCGGATTGCTGAAGGATGAAGGCATCGCTGCCAGCGTGACGCGCTACCCGAGCGGCAAGCACGCCCTGCAGGAGGGATTGTTCACCGGCGAGGTGGATGTGGTCAGTGCCGCCGATACCCCGGTGGTAGCCAGTGCCTTCAGTCGTCGTGATTTCGCCGTGGTGGCCATCATCTTTCGCGCCGACAGCCTGTACAGTGTGATTGCTCGCCGCGATGCCGGAATCGAAACTCCGGCGGATCTGAACGGCAAAACCATTGCGATGCAGAAGGCATCGGCGGTGCAGTATTTCCTACACCTGTTTTCGCAGCGGCATCGCCTGCGTCACGAAACGCTGAAGGTTCGTTTTCTCAGGGCCGAGGAGCTCCCCAAGGCATTGCTTTCAGGTGAGGTCGATGCATTTGCGATGCGAGAGCCCTACATTAGCCAAGCGGCAAAACTGCTCGGTGACAGAGCCGTGGTCTTTAGCGAGCCGGGTTTGTTCCCGCAGTATGAGCTTTTGGTTGTTACACGTCCCTATTTGAACGCTAAACCCGAGGCGGTAAAAGCGCTGCTGCGGGCCTTGTTCCGTGCCCATGGGCTGCTTGAGGATGATCCTGAAACTGCGGTTGGTCTAGTGGCCAGATTCCTGAATACGGATGTAGATCGGCTACTGGACGCTGCGCTCGGTTGGCATACCGATGTCACCCTTGACCAGGCCATGCTGCTGGCGATGGAATTCGAGGCACAATGGATGATCGACGATGGCCTGATCGTGCGGCCCCGTATCCCAAATTTACTGCGGATCATCGATCCGGCGCCGCTCAGCGAGGTCGATCCGGATGCAGTTACCCTTCGCTATTAGGCGCTTGCCGGAGAGAAACAGGCCAACTGGCGCTGGATTCTCGTACATCTTGGCGCAGCGGCAACCCGCCCATAGTCGCTCCATGGGCGAATTGCCGCGACGTCAAGGCCGGACGAGAAGATTTGACTGGATACAGCAGGATGTCCGCAGGGCGTATTTGATCGTCGGCGGCGTGATGTGCTTGGCGGTTTTCGGCAGCCTGTTGCTCGGGCTACGCGCAGCGCGACGTATCTCGCGGCGTCTGTTTGAATCCATCAACGCCATCTCAGAGCCTGTCTGGCAAAAGTTCAGCCGCAATTTGCAAGCATTTTCTTGAGCATGGCGATACGGATCCTATTCTCGGCAGTCCCAGTCAGAATCTCGAAATCCTTGGCTCAGCCTGCGAAATCGACCGAGCCAAGCGAAACTGCGCTCATCCACCCAAGGTTTCGGCAGGACAGCCCATCCGTCTTTGATTTTGGTGGAAATGTGCAAGACGAGTCCGACTGTCTCGTCGACGAGTTTCACGGCTGTCCCGCGATAACCCTCACGGCTGTCCCGCGATAACCCGCATCGCCGGAAAACGCCTCGATGCTCGGGTGTCTCTCCGCCGCACCCGCCACGGTATCGCTGCAATTGGCTGCGTGGACCGACACATGCAACAGGTTGCCGAGGAGATCGACCACGCTATGGCGTTGATGCCCTTTGACCTTCTTGCCGCCGTCGATCCCGCGTTCTTCGCTCGCCTACTCGGTCTTGATGCTTTGCGAGTCGATCATCCCATAACTCGGCGATGCCGAGCGACCGTTGTTTTGGCGATGGAGCGCATTCACTTGATTTGGCGCGACTTCCCATACAGCGCGTTTGTTCCATCGGCTGAAGTGATCGTAAACCGTTTGCCAGGGCGGAAAATCGTTGGGTAGCATACGCCATTGGCAAGCGCACTTCACGCCGTAAAAAATGGCATCGACAGTCCGTTTGCGCGGATGCAGGCTGGCACCGCCACGTCGATCACGGGGTTGAATATGCTAATCGATCAGTGCCTATTCGGCGTCCGTCAGGTCACTCGGGTATCCCATGGCTTGTCCTCGAAGAAAAAGTACTTGACGTTGATGAACATTTTTTTGCCAGATAGGTTCTAAGGCGCAAGGACCCGGCGGGAGTACGCAATTCGACATCGGTTGCCGGATCATTCAATGTGTGAGTCATTATCATCCGGCCCCGAGGAGCCGACCATGAGCAAACAAGAAATCAACCCCAAACTTTCTACCCGGCCGCAAACGCAATCCGCTTCCATGGCCGATCTTGTGCCGGCCTCCGGATTGACACAAGACGTGTTGGCGACAGACGACGAGCAAGGCGAGATCAAACGTCTGCTTGCCGAACTCGATTTGACCGATAGCAGCTCCATTATGCACTTTGGTGCCAGTGCACAGCAGCAGCTGACCGCGGTATCGGACCAGATGCTGGAAGGTGTTCGCAATAAGGACAGCGGCCCTGCCGGGCAGTCACTGAGCGAGATGGTCGGCACATTGCGCGGCTTTGACGTCGCGGCCTTGGATCCGAATGCCAAGTCCGGCTTTTTCTCCAGATTATTTGGCGCCGGCAAACCCATCTTGCGCTTTTTACAGGAATACGAGAGTGTGCGCGAGCAAATCGATCACATCACGCTGGATCTGGACCGTCACAAAACCCGGCTGCTGACTGACCTGACCGCGCTGGATCGGCTGTACGATGCCAACCTCGCTTACTTCCGCGAACTGGAGCAATACATTGCTGCCGGCGAGCTCAAATTGGCCGAGCTGGACAATGAGATTATCCCGGCACTGGCGGCAACCCTGGAACAGGATGCAGACATGGTGCGGGCGCAAAATCTACGCGACCTGCGCGCTGCGCGCGACGATTTGGAACGGCGTGTGCACGACCTGCGTCTTACCCGCCAGGTGTCGATGCAGGCATTACCCAGCATTCGGTTGGTACAGGAGAACGACAAGGGCCTGATTAATAAAATTAATTCCACGCTAGTGAATACCGTGCCCCTGTGGCGTCAGCAGCTGGCGCAGGCGATTACCATCTACCGCTCTGGACGTGCAGCAGAAACCGTCAAGGCCGCCACCGACCTGACCAACGACCTGCTGCGTGCCAATGCCGATAATCTGAAGGTCGCCAATCTGGAAGCACGCAAGCAGATCGAGCGTGGCGTGTTCGACATCGAAACCGTCAAGCGCGCCAACCAGACTCTGATCGAAACCATTGAAGAGAGTCTGGCGATTGCCGACGAGGGTAAGCGTGCCCGTGCTGCTGCCACAGCGGAGTTGACCCGGATGGAAGGCGATCTACGCAAGACGCTAGCGGCGGCCAGCGCTCAAACCAGCGCCTGAAACTTGAGCTCATGGGCTTGACCATGCGCTCTATCCACGCCGACCCGGCGCTCATAACGACGTCGCGCTTCAGCAGGAGCATGCGCTTTACAGCGCGCCGCTGCGGCCGATCAAACCGTGCCACACGCCGAGCGTCATCATCTTCAGATACTGCCAACGTGGACGTACGCCAAGCGGAAAGATCAGGTAGCGCTTCAGCATCTGTCCGGCCACGACACGCTTCCAAACAGCAGGCACGTACCCTTGCCGAAACAACCAGATCGCATTGCGATAGAAATAATAGTTACGTCTTGGGCTATGCGTCGCCAAGGTCCGTCCAAGGATGCGTTTGGGGGGCTCACCCAGGCTGTGGCGCAGACGCGCATTGCAAACCCCGAAGGCGCGGTAGCCCGCCGCGCGAGCGCGAAAACACCATTCGATATCTACCAAATCGATGAACATGGATTCACGCATCGGCCCGACGCGGTTGATGGTGCTGATTGGGATCAAAGATCCGGACGCGATTGCGGTCGTGATCTCCGCAACGCCGTCGGGCGTTTTGCAACCGAACCATTGAGGACGCCCATTCACGATGTGCATGAACGGGATATCCTGGCTTTGCCGATCATCGGTGTAATTGGGCACGACCAACGCAACCGGCACGGACTCGGCGGCTAATTTCAGAGCAACCGCCGACAGATGCTGCACCATGTCCGCGGCAGGCTCGCTGTCTTGATCAAACAACAGGATATAGTCGGCGCCCTGTGACCGAGCCCAAGTAATTCCCCTGTTCTGTGCTGCCGCAATGCCGAGGTTTTCGTCCAGCCGAATGCAGTGCATCCGGCAATGTACAGTTGCGTCAACATGAGCATACGCATCCTCTCCGGAGCCGTTGTCGACCACCACCAGTCCATCGACCTGCGGCGCAATGGCATCGAGGGTCCGATGCAAGAGCTTGGAATCTGGGAAATAAGTAACGATCACTGCCATAATGCTGGGCAGTTCTGAGCCGCCGGGTCTGGTTGTCCGCGTCATTCGATCTACTCACGGTTGATCAGCCAACATAGCCACTGGTGTTGGAACCTGTGCTTGGTATCTGGTGGCGGCGATGCCATAAGGCGATTGCCGGAGAGAACGATACTAGCTGGCGCCGGATTCTCGTTCGCCTTCGCGAAGCAGCAATCCGCCTATTGTCGCTCTATGGGCGAATTGCCGCGACGTCGAGGCAGGACGAGAAGACAAGCCAGGTGGTCTGTTTCTCCACAGAAATCGCCTTAAGATCGCAGCGCGCGCCGTGCTTCTGCCCTCTCCCTCAGCTTTCCGCGCAGCTGCAAGCTCAGTGTCCAGTAAAGCCAGAGTGCGATACGACTCCTATAATAACCTAAGCTATTTAACAGCTTTTTCAGGCTGCGAATGGGCGATGTGATACGCCAAGAGGTTGATGTCAGTAGAGCTTCCAACTCTTTTTTGAGCATAGCGTTCTGCTGTTGTAATGAAACTCCATTTGCTGAAAGAGCAGTGGACGATTGTATAGACGAAGCCGTATTCCGTACATGCTTTTTGATTTCGCTCAGAATCAGACTCTGCGCAATCGCGGCAGAAATCGAAGTGGTCTCCTGTCCCAGGTGCCCTCGGATATAACGATTTCGAACGATTGCATCGTATGCAGCATGTTTATCATTGCCAGCGACTACGGAGTTACCATAAATCGTCGCATTTCCAATATCACGGTGATGGTAATTCGACAGAGCCTGAGGAATGACGCCAATATCAGCGCGTTCCAGCACGCGTAAATTGAAATCCCAATCTCCCAGTACAGGCAAGTCTTGCGAGAATCCACCAACTTCATCGTAAAGTGATCTGCGAAAAACAAAGGCAATTGGCGGGAAAAAATTACCTAGAATCATTTCCTCGATATAGACCCGGGTCATCCATTCGTTAAACGATGAACGTCGATGCTCGTGGATCGTATCTCCGATAATTTCTTCAGAGACATAGGTGCTTTGAGTGACCACAGCCCCGTACTTCTCAGCATTCTTGTCTTCGAGAAAACGGACCGTTTCCTGCAGGAAGTCAGGTTCCAGGGTGTCGTCATCATCGTGTATCAGAAGATAATCTGATGTACTCCGTTGAATTGCGATATTCGACGCCGCTTCCATGCCTCGATTAGTGATGTTATCGATTAACCTCACCTTGCGCGGGTCTGCATCGGATTCTTCGATGGCTTCGATAATGGGTTCAATAGGACCACCGTCGCAAACGACGATTTGCTCGTATTCCTCGAATGTCTGTTGAGCGATACTATGCAAAGCTCGTTTCAGCATCAATGGCCGGTCCATGGTTCTTGTGATGACCGCGACTTTTGGAACTCCATTCTGCATCCACTCGGCCCGCTCGAGCAGCAACTGTATCTTACCCTGTGCTCGTTGTCGCGGGCGTTGCGTGATGACGATCGGATCGCACTCCTTGGTAAATGTCTGGCATTGAGCCTTGAATGCGATATGATCCGGATACTCGAGGGCGATCTGTCCTTGTGGCCAAAGTGATTGGCTGATCCGCAACTCTGCGTGGTCGCCGTCGTGTCGATCCTCGGGATGCAACAAAATGGGCACCCTGAGATCCCGGCCGAAATCAGCGGATCGCTTGCCATCGCCGAGCAACCGGGCTTCATGCTTCGAGGGTGTCGCGAGCATTTTGGCCAATTTAGGCCAAGCATCCTGGGCCGCGCGCATAATGGATGCAGGTGTAGGCGAATCTGCCATTGGGCCGCACAGAAAGGTGCGTACACCACAAAAAATCGGGTCACACTCGGGTGTTGGAGCATCCGCTAGAATCTGCGTATCTCCAATTGCGCGAGTCTTGCCGTTGACAGCCGTCAATGTTTCAACGCTGCGGCCATTGGGCTCCAGCATCTGTTCTATTAAATGGCGGTGTAAGCGCAAGCAGGTTTCTGGAGTTTCGGGCACATAGTCGTCAGCTTCGAAAAGTAGCCCGAGCATTTGCGGCCAAATCGAACGATCGGTTTCTGGAAATCCGAAACGGCCGATATAGGCACCCCACCAATCGATGTCAGGCCGCCATTTTGTCAGCAGCTTCTGCGCGGTTCCTTGCCAGCCTGTATCAACCAGGAGCACGACAGGAGCATCGCCAATTAATTCCCCCACATATGAATCGAAGAGCGCACTCTGCTCGGTCAAGTGCTCTCGCAGCAACCTTGCCGTACGGTGTTTTGAGGATAAAAACGCAGGCAATTGGTCCGCAGGCTGTTGAAGTGCAGAAATATTAAGGGATTCAGATGGTTTTACATCACGCAGCAGCGCTACAACAGCCTCGCCCAAGGTGCTGTACGCAAACTCTTTCTGGAATAGTTGGATTGCAAGATCTGGGCAGGCTTGGAAGATCCCCTTCGCCGTGAGTAATCGGGAAATCCAGAAGATTTCGGCGCCTGATGTAGGTGGGAGATGAGTGACATCGCAAAATAGTTGATACAGGGCATGAATTCGGATGCCGGCGCGGGAGACAAACAGCACTTTCCCTTGTCGTTCCCGCTCGAAATAGTCGATTGTCTGATGTAATCGCAATAAGTAAGCACTGATCACAGGGCCTAGTATATTTCTTCCGAATGTGAAGCGACCGAGCGTATCTGCCATTTTTGATTGTATTCCCCTGTCAGTGCATTCGGATGCTAGACTTTTGCCCAACGGCTGGGATCGAAGCCGTATGTGCTGATCTCTTGGATTGTTGCTGCCAGATCCTCGATACGCGCACAAGTTTCTACACGCGCCACTGGAAACAACTGTGCATGCCAACCGCGCATTTTTGGCATCCGGAAATCGCCTTGTATGGAGTCTCCAATATGCAGAAATTCTCGAGCGTCGAAATCCATCTCCTTTTCGATGAGCCCGAATAGCAGTCCACTTCGCTTGCTGACAATACAATCTGCACTCGAGTAGATTCGGTATACAAAATCCATCTGTTTCAGCATGCGCCTGCAGAGTTGGGCAATGTCTCTGGCTGGGAGATACATATCACTGACAAAAATGACCTTCCCTCCCCCTGCTGCAAATTGTTCTGCCAATTCCATTAGGGGTTGATTGACAAGCAGGTGTTCGTGCTCGTGATCAAGTTCGATTTGGCGAAACTCTTCGGTAAAGCGATCTGCAAGGTTCAACAGTCTAACCTGCGCGTTCAATGCCTCGAATGCCTCGTCGATGTGTCCTTCTCGGCAGCCGTCAACAGCAGGTCGCGCGCGGTAACTCAATTCCAGGCCCATATTGCGTGCGATGTAGTGATCAAGTTGCCGGTCGGCGAGAGGTTGCTCGTTTTCGCTTGCCTGTGCTGCGGTAAGACGCGCCAACTCCCAAAATCTTCGGGCCTCGCTCTTATCGTCGCGCAGCAAAACTGTGTCGAACACATCCAAAGACAGAACACGCCCGCCATTTGCCTGGAATGACTTGATACGCTCCATCAGCAGCTTGAAGTGCGCGCGTGCCGAATCGTCGCTGCGCGAAGGGAGTGCCCAGATGACCTTTGCGAATTGCCCAATTGGTACCTCGCGAGGCTCGGTAGCGAGAGGATCGGTGTCGATCATCTCATGGGCTTCTTTTGCTGTGATGTCAGATGCGAGTGATGTGCATCTGATCTCGGAAACCAAAGCATCGACCGGGACGATATCCGACAGCATTTCCAATGTAAGTGCAACTTCTTCGGGCGGGACTGGCTCCCAAGGATCTGACGCCCGGGGTTCTGGATCAAAGAATAAACGACCATCCTTTCTCCCCAGGAACTTCCGGGCGAGTTCCGCATTGCTTTCTTTAAACCGATCTAAAATACGCAGGCGCCTCGCAGGTGAAAGCATGGAATGCTGGGAGGGTGGGGAAGCATCGATACTGTGCAGGCGCTGGAGCAGAGTAGCTCGGATCTCTGCATCCAATGTCAAGGAATTTAATCTCCGCATCGCCTCCAGGCTGGAACGATTCAGCGCTGGATTGGTATCCGGCATCGGCTGAGCAGGAAATTTGTCGGATACAATGCCTATGGCTTTGAAGAAGTCAATGTGCAGACCATCTGTCAGCTGCTGACGCTCGAATGGTCGAACGATGACACTTTCTTGCCCGAATGTCCGTGCCCATCGTTCACAAATCAGATAATGATCAAAACCGCTGTCCTCAGTCGTTATAACAGTATGCTCGAAGTCTTCAATTGAACCTGCGAATCGTTGCTCTTTACCTTTTACCGCCTGATTATAGACAGACTCTATCAGTGCGTCCTGGCGACGAACATAGATGACGATGGTCACCGCTAGACCCCTCAGCCACTCTGCAAGGATTTCCTGCGTCGATTCCAGTGTAGCTGGTAGAACTCCTAACTCTTCGCTGGATACGATAACGTTGCGATAAGGGCTGGTCGACACCTCGTCGACTAATTCCTGCCACAAACCTGCTCGCATTTCAGACGCTACAGCCCATTCTTGACAGGTTTCCCAATATTCGTTGCCGGACCTGCTGGCCGCCTCTTTATAGAGAGACCAAGCAAGCGGACCATGTGCGCCCCAGAAGTAGCCGGTTTGGGCTAGAGTAATCTCGAAGGGCTGCAACTCGACGGCATTGGCTGCAAGATAGGACTGAATGGCGGTACTTCCGGTTTTGGGCCTGCCGATATGAAGAATAAGTCGCTTGTGCACCTGAGTTCTCGAAGATTTCAATGGATTCATAAACAGGTCATGCTAATTCAATTGCAAAAATATGCCCTTTAGAATCCGTAGTGGCTTGGTGATAAGCCATGATTTCGACGCATAGACATCTGCAAGCTCGCTTCGCAGTTTTATCGCTTCATTTTCGTATGCGTCTCGAGAGCTTTTTACGCTATCCAGCTCCGCATTCAGGCGATCGATCTCTGCCTGCTGCGCTTTCCAAATCTGCCCAGCCTGTTCTAATTTCTCGGCTTGTTTGGAAATTTCATGTTGCTGGCGTTCCCACAGCTTACCTGCATAATCACGGTCGATATACAGCAGTAGTCGATTCCATTCCAACGTGCCGAAAATAGGCTCGAACATGGACACCGCTTTGCTGAGGTGTTCCAGAAATCGATTTGCCTGATCTGGAAGCGCGTTTGGGCGCCAAAGAATGGCCAAACCGTAGAAGATTGGCATTGTTAGGCAGCACCATCCAGGGTGTGCCTGCAGAAAGTCTTCTACTGCTGAAAGAACTCCTGTCTTTTTGCCAGCTTCCTGTTCGCCTACAGCAGCATATCCCGTAGCGAAACCAAATGTATGCATCTGCGTCGACCAAGGCACTGGACCGGCGTCTGTCCGATAGTTCGTTGCATTGATCTCTGGACTTTTCACATCATAGAAAAGATCTCGGCGCCCCCACGGCCATCCGACGTCATCGATTAGAATCACCATGGGTGGCTCCGTGGCGGCTATATTTCGTGCGGATTCTATTAATGAAAGTTCTGTGGATACCGTTTTGTAGTTATGATCACCATCGATGAAATAAACATTCGCTGGTTCAGCCGTTCGTAAATAGATTGCCGATGTCACTTGGTGAAATATGACATGATCACCGAAACAGGGCAAACGCATCTAAAAATATTTAGAAAACAATGTGTTATGATGGCGAAAATTGAAGATCATATGATTTAATAGAGGGTTATTAAAATGGGAATGATCAGACCTATAAATGAAGAGGAAAAAGATACGACAATCGCCGGTCATTTTTCCGATCTGAACGACCCCCGTATCGACAGGACAAAAAGGCATAAGCTGGCTGATATCATAACGATAGCGATTTGTTCGACGTTATGTATGGGAGAGAGCTGGGATGCGATGGAGGAGTTTGGTCAAACCCATGAACAGTGGTTACGGAAGTTTTTGGAATTGCCCAATGGGATTCCCTCGCATGACACGTTCAATCGTGTATTTGCCCGTATTGACCCCGATCAATTCCGAACCTGTTTCATCTCCTGGGTGAAGTCGATAGAGCCGAAGTTTGATGGGGATATTATACCGATCGATGGGAAAACGGTGCGCAGATCGCATGATAGAGCTAATGGAAATAAGGCAATTCACATGGTGAGTGCGTGGGCTTGTCACTCATCGCTCGTATTGGGTCAACTCAAGACCGAAGAAAAATCAAATGAAATTACAGCGATACCGAAATTGTTGGATTTACTGGAGATCAAAGGCTGTGTAGTCAGTATCGACGCGATGGGATGCCAAAAGAAGATTGCGGAGAAAATTGTTGAAAAACAAGCAGATTGGGTATTTTCATTGAAAGGCAACCAGAGCACTTTTCATCAAGATGTCATCGCTTGGTTCGAATCGGTCGATCTCGACCAATGCTGCCGGGATGCGAGTGTTTTTCTTGAAACGAAAGAGAAAAACCATGGTCGCCTGGAGACGCGTCGGTATTATTATTTCACTGATCATTCCTTAGGGCATTACGCCGAACAATGGAAAGGTTTCCGGGGTATCGGGATGGTAGAGTCGATTCGAGATGATGGAAAAAAAGTAACCACGGACCGGCGCTATTTCATTGCCAGCCTGTCAGGCGATGTTAAACGATTTGCCCAAGCGGTTCGCTCTCATTGGGGAATTGAGAATTCACTGCATTGGGTTCTGGATGTGTCCTTTTCCGAAGATGCCAATCGAACGCGAAAAGGTCATGCACCTGAAAACTATTCCATCCTACGGCACATTGCACTCAATATTCTCAGGAAAGATACGACCTCAAAGAAAAGCATTAAATTAAAGCGACTCCGTGCCGGCTGGGATACAGATTATCTTGAGCAGTTACTAGATGTCCTACAGGCGGCCTAAAATGGGAAATTTAGATGCGTTTGCCCTGATCACCGAAATGGGTGTTCTCGGGGAGAGCAACCGGGTCGACCACATCGAGTTTTGCTCCGATTTCACTGGAAAATCTGGCCAGCAGCTCGGTGTTGCCTCCTTTTTCCGAGCCGATTTCTACAATCCTATCTGGCGATAACGCTGTGAGAAAGGGCATGTAGATCGGCGCGATATTTGCCATGGAATACAGATTGGCATCATCCTGTGCAGTCTCTGGAATTTTGAGTAAATCACGTGCTGAATCGGTGAGTGCATTTTTGCGATATGGAACGCCGCTTTGAAAGAGATCGGCTTCTCCACGGATATTCATCGCATTTGCCAGTCCAGATTCTGCTGGATCTGATTGGATTGGATCAGGTTCTGGCCCCGATTCGGGCGCTGCTGTGTTTCTCGATTCAGCTAGTTCCGAAACCAGATGATGTACGATGTCGGCCGCCGCAACCCAAATTGTATCCTCGGTTGGAATACAAATGTCAGAGTCCGACGGTCGCAGTTGCGGATCAGGCAAAGATTCGTCAAACAGGGTCTTGTTGTTGTGTTGTCCAAGATAGCGTTCTGCTACGATCCTGTTGCCGGCATCAAATCGCCGTAAAAACGCGTTGCGCGCTTGATCAGAGAATATGAAATCACCGGAGTCAGCCGAGTTGCCTTCATGAATTCCTGCTAAAGCATCAAGCAGCACATCATTCTGCTGAAATGAAGGTTTTCGCACATTGAAGCGGCGCTTCAGCTCGAGTGCTACAGGTCCAATCCTTGGGTTTGATCTAGCAGTCGGAAGCCAGAAATCATCGTTCCATTGCAAGCCGATCCGTGCAGCAAAATCGCCCAGTAAATCATGACTTGCCAGCTTTCCTTCATAAACTCCAACCTGGATGGAATGTCGACCGAAGGCCTGTTCCCATTTACCAAGTAGAGTGGCGTAATCCAGTAAAGGTGCGAGCCTGTTTTCGCGTTGGAAGTCCGCAAACTTTTCGGTTCTGGCAAACACGGCGTTCTTGACATCTTCATTGTATATGGAAAGCAGAAGATGATCTTGACGGCGCAGATAAACAAGAATGCGAATCTCGGCTCCTTCAATAGATTCGCGCAGTACGCATGGATCGCGCACCAGGCAGAAATCTTCGCCGCTCAAGATCATGCAATCCATTTCCGCGTGCGCCGCTTCTTTGTTTAGGCTCTCCCACATTTCCGACGCGGGCGGAAGACCAAAGTCGGAAAAAAACGGTTTGCTCCGATCTGGCAAAAAGACTGAATCGATATAAGGCCAGGCGATAGGATTGTGATTTAGATGGAATCGACCGGAACGAGGATAGAGAAATCCCTGTGCATGCAAAAGAGCAGAATTCTTGTAAAGAAATTCCTGAATCGCAGATGTGCCCGTCTTGTGCACTCCGATGTGTAGTATTACGCGCATGGGCAGACTTTCATTCGTTCAAAGGCGTGCCGTTCCCGCACTCCTTCAAGCTCGTCTGAAAAAAGAGGTTTGCATCAAGTTCTGGTTGCAGGATGAAAAAGCTGCAGTGGAAATAATAGATAGGTGATGAGTCACTGAAGCCTTTCACGATATTTTTAGGTTTCTGACTTTTTTGAATTGGATGAGGCCATGAGCGAAGAATGTATAGCCCGGCCACTGTAAAACGGGCGGTTTTGAGTCACCCTCGCGGGATCTTGTTGGCGTGGAGTATCCCTCCTGTTGACGGAGGTGTCGATTAACCCTCGAGCGGTTTATCGTTGGCGGCAGCGTGCTGAGGCTATACCGATTTTCGCATACAGGCGGAACTTCCATATCCTTTGTTTCAGTCAGGCCGGGAAGCGGAAATCCAGCCGCATCCATGCAAGCCGAGTGGGAGCCTAGGCGCGATTGCTGTTCCAGCCAAGGTCAATGGTATCCATGCTGATCCCGAATTGGCCTTGATCGTACACTGACCATGCATGTATCGACGTGGCCGCATCCGCGCCGATGACGGACCGCCGACGTGCAGCACAACGGACTCGACGCATAGGCAAATCCCCACAAGTTACTCCATCTGAGCAGATCGCAGCTTCAGAGCCCGAACTGTTGCCTTAATCGGAGTTGCAGTTTTTTAGCCTGCCGGAACGACTCTTTCAGCATCAACCGATGCAGTTCGTTGAGCTGTTTTGGATTGATACGATTGACGGCATCGCGCTGAGAGGTTTTCAGCTGTTGTTGAATGCGAAAACGCTGGATCAGATGAAATGCCTCGATCTCGGCGGCGGTCTCTTCGACTGGGCGCGAGCGAGCGTTGCCGGCTGCCCGCAACCGCTCGGCGGTGTTGGTGGACCAGGTGCCGATTTGTAATGCCCACAGTCGGGCTGAGTCAGTGAACAGACGTGCACCCCGGAGTTTGAGGTCGATGCTCTGTGGAAACTCGCGGTTGCGGTCGTAGCTGAACTGGCCAGCCCAGCCCAGCGGTGGGGTAACGGCGAGCGTCTGCTCGGCCAGGGCGCGAAAGAAGCGCTGCTGCCCGGGGGCCTCGGTTGCCAGCCAGGCGCGCAGCTGATCGGCTGGCTCGAAGTCGCCATATAACGGGCGGAAGTCGAAGAAAATGGTGCCATGCAATAAGGCTTCCGGGGTCGGCGTTCTCAGCCACTGGCCAAAACGCTGACGCCATTCCTGGTAACTCAGGCACCAATGCGGGTTGCCGGCCATGATCTTGCCGGCACAGCGTTCGAAACCGCAGGTATGCAGGGCATCATTGACTGCCTGGGCGAATGGCAGGAACGCAGCGCGCAGCGAATCGGTGGCCTCTGGCGATGGCGGTACGAACAGCAAACCGTTGTCCTGATCGGTGGAGAATGTCTGCTCCAAACGTCCTTCCGAGCCGAAGACGAGCCAGCACCAGGGGACTGGCGGCAAGTCGAACTCGTCCTCGATCAGTTCGCAAATGCGCATGCCGACCAGGTCGTTGAGACCCGACATCCACTGGCACAATGCATCCACTGCCATGCCGCCATGAAACAACTGGGCACCGCGCTGGCGCACCTGATCGGCAGCCAGCAGCATCGCTTCGATATCGCGGGCGGCAGCGATGGTTTCCACCAGTGCCTCGGTGCCATCGCCGTATAATCCGAGCAGGTCTGCGTGTTCGATCAGGCCGAACAAGCGCCCATCCGGTTCGATCAGCAGTAAATGGCGTATACCGCGCTTGGCCATTAAAACCTTCGCGCGGTGGATGGATGCGTCCGCCACTAACCCCAGCGGTGCGCCGATCATGTGCGCGGCCACCGGATCATCCAGGCTGGCTTGCTCGAAGGAGATAACGTGCAGCAATTCGCGCAATGTGGCCAGTCCCAGCGGCAAACCGCTGTTTGCGTCGGCGATGATGGCCGCGCCTTCCTGGCTCTGGCTGATTTGATACAGTACTTCGCGCAGCGGGGTGTCCGCTGCCGTCACCAGTGGTTGGCGACGCGCTAGAGCGCGCAGCGGCGCACGATCGCTGCGGCTTCCAGCCGGCTGACCGAGGGCAGCTCCGGCCTCATGCGAGTTCGTATTCATGCCAGCAATTCGTGTACCTTGTCGACCAGTTCGAAAGTCGAGAAAGGCTTGGACAAGTAGGCATCGGCGCCCATGGCCAAGCCCTTTTTCTCGTCGGCGTCGCGCCCGCGTGCGGTCAGCATCAGGATGCGTGTGGAGCGCACGGCCGGGTCTGCACGCACCGCATCCAATACCGCAAAGCCGTCGAGCTTTGGCATCATGACGTCCAGGATCACCAGATCCGGCTCGGCGCTGCGGATACTAGCCAGTCCGGCTTCGCCGTCGCGCGCGATCAGTACCTCCAGACCCGCCCGCTTGAGCAGGAATTCCAACGAGATGACGATGTTCGGTTCGTCGTCGACGATCAGTACGCGTTTGCTCATGAAGCTAGCTCTTGGTGGTGATCTTGTTGGGGCGATCTTCTGTTGGAAGGCTTTTGTTCGTATTTCGAGTTTGGCGACCAGCGGCTGCCGCGGCAAACTCGGTGCCGAATGCGTCAATCAAGTGGTTTCGGTCAGATCCGATAAGTCAGAGGGTTTATCATCGGGTGCTCTCAGGGGCAGCTCGAAATAGAGGTTAGCGCCCGTGTCAGTACCTGGTGCGGCCCAGATGCGCCCGCCCAAATGCTCTACGATGCGCCGGCAGATCGGTAGACCGAGTCCGGTGCCGATCGGTTTCTCGCCGCCGCTGGCAGACTGGCGGAATTTCTCGAAGATCCGCTCTAGATCCTCAGGTGGAATGCCGGGTCCATTGTCGGCAATGCTGACCAGCGCACGGCCGGAATCGGCACCGAGCGAGACGCGGATCACGCCGCTGCCCTCAGGAGCAAACTTGGCCGCGTTGGACAGCAGGTTGACCAACACTTGCACCAGCCGATCCTGGTCGCCGTGCACGGTAAGAGGATCTGGACCCTGTTCCAGCCGCAGCCGAATGCCGCGCTTCTCCAGCAGTTGGCTAGTCGCAGCGACCGCTTGATCGACGATCTGCACCAGCGCGACTTCCTGGATTTGCCAATCCGCATGGCCGGACTCGATCTTAGCCAGATCCAGCACCTGATTGACCAACCGCGACAGCCGTTCGGTTTCGCTGACCAGAATTCCGAGGAAGCGTTTGCGCTCGCCGATTTCGATCTCGGGATCATCGTACAGGATCTCGGAAAAAGCGCGGATCGCCGACAATGGGGTGCGCAATTCGTGGGTTACCGAAGACACGAAATCGTCCTTCATCAGATCCAGCTCCTTCAGCCGCTCGTTGGCGGAGCGTAATTCATTGGTGGCCTGTTCCAATTCCCGCGACTTTTGCTCCAACTCGCGGCTGTAGGCGCGGATTTGCGAAGCCTCATCGAGGATGTCGAGCACCTCTTTCAGGCCCAAAGCCTCCTCCTGAGTCACCGATGCGACCATCAGTCGCGCCGATGCGCTACCGATGGCGCCAGACAGCAGGTTCTCGGCGAATTCAACGGTCTTGGCATCCGCCGGCAGGTCGTTGACGGAGGCGCAGTTGCGCTTGCCGGCGTAGTCGGCGAAGGCTTGGCGCGTGCGTTCATTACCGAGAAATCGCTCTGACAGGCGCATCAATTCGTCGATTTCGGCGTTGCCGCGCCACAGGGGCAGACCCGTTAGGGTGCGTCGGCGCAATGCATCGACGAAAACGCTCGCCTGAGCGGCTTCTGCCGCATTTGGCGACCGCAACGACGACACCAGCAAAAAGGCGCCGACATTGGCGCATAGGCTCCAGAATAGACAATGAGTGATTTCGTTCCAGCCATCGAAACCGAACAGCGCTTGGGCACGCAATGCGTGAAGGCCAAATAGGCCGGAGTCCTGGAACGCGGTAGGCAGCCAGCCGGATTTGGCGAATGACGGCAGCAGCAGCGTGTACACCCAGACCGCGAACCCGGCCAGCAGGCCAGCGGCAGCACCTTCGCGAGTCCCTCCACGCCAGTACAGCCCAGCAATCAAGGCGGGCGCAAACTGGGCAATGGCGGCAAAGCTGATTAGTCCGATGCTGACCAGTGCATAGGCCGCGCCGGCGGTTTGGTAGTAGGCATAGCCCAACAGCAGGATGGCCAGGATCGCGCCGCGGCGCACCAGCAACAAGATTCGGCCGGCGTCGGCATGCATCGTCCGGCCGCGCCAGTAACGCAACAATAATGGCAGAACCAGATCGTTGCTGATCATGGTCGACAGCGCGATGGTCTCGACAATCACCATGCTGGTGGCCGCGGACAGGCCGCCGATGAAGACCGCCAGCGCAAGCCAGGGCTGGTTGAAGGCAATCGGGATGGTCAGCACGAAAGTGTCGGCATCCACCGAGCCATCCGGAAAAGTGAGCAAACCGGCCAGTGCAATCGGGATGACGAACAGGTTAATTGCCAATAGGTAGGCCGGGAACAGCCAAATGGCTCGCCGGATCTGATATTCACCGCTGCTTTCCACCACCGAGACCTGGAACTGACGTGGCAGCAGAACTACCGCAAAGGCTGCCAGCAGCGAGATGGCAGCCCAGTCCTGGAACGGGATCATTTTCGGCTCCAGTAGCGCGGCAGCGCTGGCATTGTCAGTTGCCGAAGGCAGGTCGGGACCACCGAGGCCCATCAACCCGAGGGTGACAAAGATGCCGAGCGCGATGAACACGGCCAGCTTGACCAGCGACTCGAATGCCACCGCGGCCACCATGCCTTCATGCCGCTCGCTGGCATCCAGATGGCGTACGCCGAACAGAATCGTAAAGGCCGCCAACACCAGCGCGACGATAAAGGCCGTATTCTGCCAAAATGGCAGACTCTGGGTTCTGGTGATAGTCAAGTCAGGATACTGGGCCAGGATCGTGACGCTGCGCGCGATGGCTTCCAGCTGTAATGCGATGTAAGGGATCACGCCGACAACAGCGATGATTGTCACTAACCCGCCCAGGGCGCGGCTCTTGCCATAGCGCGACGCGATGAAGTCGGCAATCGAGGTGATGCGCTGCGCCTTGCCCACGCGCACCATCTTGACCATCAGCGAGCCCCACAGGAGCACGATCAATGTCGGCCCTAGATAAATCGGCAAAAATCCCAGGCCATCCGCGGCTGCTCGCCCAACGCTGCCATAGAAAGTCCAGGCCGTGCAATAGACCGCCAGTGACAGTGCATACACTGTTGGATGTGCGGTTACCGAGCGACCCTGTGCCGAGCGACGGTCGGCCCACCAGGCAATGGCGAACAGCAATCCTAGATAGGCGAATGCGACACCGACCACCAGCGGTGCCGAGATGAGCCCCGAACTGGTTGTGGGCTCAGCCATGGCGGCGGTATAAAATCAGTGCCGCCAGCCCTACCAGCAGCAACCAGACGCCGAATAAATAAAGATAAAGCCATGGTACGCCGAACAGATCACCGGCTTGTTCGAAGCGCAGCACCAGCGGTGAAAACCAGAGCAGCAGTCCGGCCAGAAACAGCGCCGCGAGCCGCTGCCGAAGCAGGGTCGTATTTGGCATTGATGAACCTTTGGCGATTGGCGAATAACATCGTATCAGATTTCGCAGGAAACTGGTTTGGATTCTCTGCGTACCAACTGCAAGAGTAGCTTGAAGCAGAATGCGCCAGTTCAAGTCGATGTTGCTAACATCGCAGGTCACATGCATTTGGGTCAAATCGTCATTGAATAGATGAGGTCATTTTCGATGCGCGTTGTCATGGTACACGGCATTCTCGATACAGGCCGAAAGTTCCGGCATATGCAACCGTTCCTAGAGGCGCGCGGGCATCAGTGCCTGGCGCCATCCCTAACCCCGAACGATGGCCGTCACGGCCTGGAGCCGCTTGCAATGCAGCTCGGGCAGGTGGTGGATGCGGCCTGGGGAGCAGATGTGCGGTTTGCGTTGATCGGCTTCAGCATGGGTGGATTGATTGCCCGGATCTATCTTCAAGAACTCGGTGGGCATCGACGCGTGAACCCGTTTATTGCCCTGTCCGCACCGATGGCAGGCAGTCTCTGGTCTTGGGTATTTTGGGGCCAGGGCGCGCGCCAGATGCGCCCCGGAAGTCCATTATTACAGCGGCTGCAACGCAACGCATCCGCATTGGACGGCATGCGTCTGTACAGCTATTGGACGCCATTGGATGCGGTGATTTTGCCTGCCAATAGCTCGGTGTGGTCCCTTGCGCACAACCGGCGCATCTGGGCAGCCTGTCATCCCTGCATGCTTTGGAATAAACAAGTGTTACATGAGGTTGCCGCACATTTGGTGGAATAATGAACGGTCATGAATCTGCCAGGGTACAGTTTTTGGCAGCAAGGCAGTCATGCATGTTCGATCACCCCCAGGAGATGCATCCAATGACAGCGCCTGACAACAAACCAAACATCGGTCGGCTCCGCGAGCGGGTCGCAAAGGGACCGTCGTCGCTCCATGGTCAAGGCTGCTTTGCCCGCGTCGCATTTCGTGCCGGAGACTTTATCGGCACCTATCAAGGACGCGAGGCACGTCGAGATGGAACCTATGTGCTGTGGATCAGCTCTGATGGCAAACATTGGATTGGCCGCAGCGGGCGCAATCTGTTGCGTTGGTTGAATCACAGCAACAGGCCGAATGCCGTTTTCGACGGCTTCGATCTGTATGCGCTGACCGACATCGGCATTGGTGAAGAAATCACCTTTGACTATACCGCAGGCGCCGATCATCAGCGCTGATCGAGTTCGCCATCCGTTGCATTGAACCTCATGCTACTCTAAGGTTCCACCCTGACTGGTGAAAAACTCACGGCAGATCCATGCACGTCATCCAGTCGATCAAGGTCAGCGACCAAGTCGCGGCACCCCATTCTCAATAGAGTAACCACTTATGACTGAAGCCAAAACCGGCGACACCGTCAAGGTTCACTACAGCGGAGCGCTCGCCGACGGCAGCGAATTCGACTCCTCTCGCGGTCATGAGCCGCTGGAATTCACCCTCGGCCAGGGCAGTCTGATTCCCGGTTTCGAGAACGCCGTGGTCGGCATGACCCCGGGCGAACAAAAGAAAATTACCATCCCTTGTGAGCAGGCCTATGGCGAGCGTAATCCTGGCATGCTGCTTTCGGTGCCTCGTGAAGCGATTCCGGATGACATCGAGTTGGCTCAGGGTGTCACCTTGCACGCGCAGAATCCAGACGGCCAAACCATTCGAGTTACCATCACCTCCTTAGACGATCAGCAGGTGACCGTGGATGGCAACCATCCGCTGGCCGGTCATGACCTGATTTTCGATCTGGAATTGGTTGCGATCGATTAGCGCAGACCGGCGCTCAGGGCGGCGTTTGTGCTGGTGGTTCAAGGCAACCAAGCGCTCGACAAAGCCCTGAAATACGAACAAATGGACCAACACAGAGGCAGGCCTGAACTGGACGATTGCTGGCGATTGTTGCTCGCCGCCGCCAAGTTGGCGCGCGATCCCGCGCAAATGCCGAATACCGATGCCGCTTTCATGCTGACCGCCGAAGGCCAACCGCGGCTAACGGACAGCCGCGAGCAGGCCTGGTTACATTGGCAACCTGATATGGGCTGGAGTTGCGGGGCCCATCTGCGCGGCCCAGCGCGGGAGTTCGTCGAGTTCTACCTGCCGCTGTGCCAGCCACTAACAAGCGGTTGCCGTGTCGTCGCCCATCTAGGACAGAGTCTCGATGGCTATATTGCTACCCACAACGGCGATGCACATCATGTGACCGGAGCGGACAATATCCGGCATTTGCACCGCATGCGCGCTCTCGGCGACGCGGTGGTGGTAGGTGCTGGAACCGTCGCCAGCGATGATCCCAAACTGACCACGCGCCTAGTCGCTGGTCCGCATGCCGTTCGCGTGGTGCTCGATCCGCAGGCCCGACTCGGAGCGGGGTATCGCGTCTTCACCGATGGCGTAGCGCCAACCCTGCTGTGCCGCCAGGCCGGTATCGGCGGCGCTGCCCCAGGCCAGGCGCGATTGCTGGAAGTCGCCGTCAACGGCGCCGGCTTTAACCTGGTCAGCCTGCTCGGCGGGTTGGCGCGGTGTGGGCTGCGGCGTCTGTTTATCGAGGGAGGGGGGGTGACGGTATCGCGCTTTCTAAGTCAGGGTCTGCTCGATCGGCTGCAGATCGCCGTCGCACCGGTGATCATCGGTGGTGGCCGTACTGGCGTGAGTCTGCCGCCGTCGGATGCCATGACCCAGGCGCTGCGCCCAAGTGCACGTATCTATCGGATGGGGGCCGACATGCTCTACGATTTCGATCTGGCAAACGGTCGGCAAGCAACGCCGCCCCCCGCAGGCCTACGGCGCCTGATTTGAGGCGATTGCCGGAGAGAAACAGACCAACTGGCGCCGGATTCTCATTCGCCTTCGCGACGTCGAGACCAGACGAGAAGACGAGCCAGGTGGTCTATTTCTCGACAGAAATCGCCAAAGGCACGATATCGGTGAGGTCAGCCTGGGTATTCTCTGGTGTTGAATCGTCCCCCGGCCGGATCGGCTGCCGACCGATCTGCCGACCTCGACAGATCGATCAGCATTGCGGCTGAGGCAATTTTTGCCAATTGCCTCACTCCGACGGCGGTTGCTGCTGTTGCTGCATCTGCTGCATCTGCTGCATCTGCTTTTCCAGTTTTTCGCGCAGTTGATCAAAGTACGCCGTTGCTTCCTCCTCGGTCGCGCTGCCGTCACCGTCTTTATCCATCTTTTCGAAGGATTTCGTCGCGGGTTGCTCGAACTCTTCCTGGTTGACGCTGCCATTGCTGTCGGTATCCAGGTTGTTGATCAAGGTTTCGCCCGGGTCAGGCATGCCGCGCTCTTCCATTGCTTCGAGCATTTCCGGCGGCACCTTTTCCTTGAACGAACTGCTGGCTTCTTCCGCGCTGACGGCGCCATCGCCATCGGCATCGATTGCCTTGAACTGCTCTGTCTGCGGCGCCTTGACCTCGTCCAAGGTGACCTTGCCATCTTGGTCGGTATCGAATTGTTGCATGAACCTTTGCGCGGGCGGCCCTGCCGATTCCGGTGATGATGACGGCTGCGGTGGCGCGGGCGGCTCGTCCTGGGCGAGTGCAAGCGGCGTCGCGGCCGCACCGCACAGGACAAGAAGGGCGATCGGGATGACTTTCTGCATAGGGATAACTCCGTCGGGTGAATCCGAGAATCGGCGCGGCCATGGCTGTTCAGCAGGCAGCGGGCTCGTGCCTTTGGTTAACTATTGATCGCGCCCGCCGCCCCAATTGCTCGAAACGCATCAAGGTCGAGCCGAATCGGAATCGGAGCGCGCCGCGATCGCCTAGGGTTGCGGTCGAGCAGTGCCAGCATAGCGCTGGCCGGCCGATCCAGCCCTGGCGCCGACAGGGTAGTGGCAGTAGGCCAATCTGGCAAACCCATGTTTAGAATTCTTACGGCCCTTCCACGCCAAGGCACAAAAAAAGTATGCTGTGAGGTTTGGATTCGTCCGGCTGGCGCGCCACCATCAAGAGTAATAGCCTAAGCGTTCGTGAAAGAAGCCGGTGCCCGCGGCCTTGGCGTGGCTCCGATGAGCATATTCTGACGCCCATACCGGTAGTGAACCCGAAAACGGAGCAGCAGCATTTCCCATGTCCGATACAGCACGCAGCAATTTTATTCGGCAGATCATCAGCGAGGATCTAGCCACCGGCAAACACCAGCGCATCCGAACCCGATTTCCTCCAGAGCCGAACGGCTATCTGCACATTGGCCACGCCAAATCCATTGTGCTTAACTTCGGCGTGGCAGAAGACTATGGCGGTCATTGCAATCTGCGCTTCGACGACACCAATCCACATAAGGAAAATGTCGAATTCGTCGAGTCCATACAGGCCGATGTGCGCTGGCTTGGCTACGACTGGGGCGAGCGCAGATACTTCGCATCCGACTACTTCGAGAGCCTGTATGAATTCGCCGAAGAGTTGATCCAAAAAGGCCTGGCCTATGTTTGCGACCTGAGTGCCGAGGATACCCGTGCTTATCGCGGCACACTCACCGAGCCCGGCCGCAACAGTCCCTACCGCGATCGTTCCATCGATCAGAATTTAGATCTGTTCCGGCGTATGCGCGCCGGCGAATTCCCTGATGGAGCCCGTGCCTTGCGGGCCAAGATCGATATGGCCTCGCCCAATATCAACCTGCGCGACCCAGTACTGTATCGTATCCGCCACGGCGTGATCCACCACCAAACCGGCCGCGAATGGTGTCTCTATCCAACTTACGACTACACACATCCGATCTCCGACGCGCTCGAGGGCATCACCCATTCGCTGTGCACATTGGAATTCGAGGACCATCGGCCTCTGTACGACTGGTGCATCGAACATGTTTCGGTACCCTGCAAACCGCGCCAGATCGAGTTCAGCCGGCTCAATCTGGAATACACCGTGATGAGCAAACGTCTGTTGACCCAGCTGGTCGAGGAGGGCATCTGCGAGGGTTGGGATGATCCACGCATGCCCACCATCGCCGGACTGCGCCGGCGCGGCTTCACGCCTGGGTCGATTCGCGAATTCTGCCAGCGTATCGGCGTCACCAAGGCGGACAATCTGGTGGAAATGGGTCTGCTCGAAAACACCATCCGGGAAGATCTCGACCAGCACGCACCGCGCGCAATGGCCGTGCTGCATCCGCTGAAAGTCGTGCTGACCAACCTGCCGGAGAACGCTCCGGCCATGCTGCAGGCTCAGAATCATCCCAAAGACAGCGCCATGGGCAGCCGCCAGATCCCATTCGGCAGTACACTATACATCGACCGTACCGACTTTGAGCGGGTGCCGCCGAAGGGCTTCAAGCGCCTGGTACCGGGCGGCGAGGTGCGGCTGCGCAATGCCTATGTGATTCGCTGCGACGAGGTCATCGAAGACGAGCACGGCGAGATCGTCGAACTGCGTTGTTCGGTGGATGCCGATACCCTGGGCAAAAACCCCGAGGGGCGCAAAGTCAAAGGCGTGATCCATTGGGTCGATGCGGCACAGGCGGTGCGAGCCGAGATACGCCTGTACGACCGACTGTTCAACGTGCCGCAACCCGGTGCCGGGGGCCGCGATTTTCGCAACGACCTCAATCCCAACTCCCTGCGCACCCTGACCAACTGCGTCATCGAGCCCAGCTTGGCGTCCGCAAAGCCGGGCGACCGCTACCAGTTCGAGCGCGAGGGCTACTTCATCGTCGATCCCGATTCAACGCCCGAGCGGCAACTGTTCAATCGCACCCTGACCTTGAGAGACACCTGGGGAAAGGCGCAAGGCATTCGCAAATGAATACACAAATGGAACATGCCACATCTGGGTGGCGATCGGGTAGAGGAGGGCGACGATGAGTGAAGACAACGACTGGCTCGCGGCAGCAGGCGCGGGCATACCCCGTGCCGAGCGCATCCTGCTCGGCACCGGTATCAGGCTCGCGGCAGGCTTCACTAGCAAAGATCGCCTGACCGCGCTATTTCACGACGAAGCCATGCGTGCCATCAATCTGGCCGCTCCGCTGTCCGAGGAGAACGGCCGCCGCCGTGTGCTGATCCCGCGCTTATTCGGTATCGAGGACAGTAGCCGGAATTGGTCCGTGTTCATGGTGCTGGAGCATCTAGTGATCGTCAACAGCGCCATCGCAGCGGCCTTGCCGCGGCTCTACTCCGGTCGCGGTTCCAACGCCGAAGTACAGATCGAGGACGTCAAGCCAGTGCCGGAGGCAGGGCCCGAGCAGATGCAGGATCTGGTGCGGCTGGTGGATCGCTACACGGATATCGTCGAGAAGCTCGGTAACCTGCGCGCCGGCATCAGTCATCCCCACCCCTGGTTTGGACCCTTGTCCGCCGCGCAATGGCACACCCTGGCGACCGTGCACAACAGCATTCATCGACGGCATATCGAACGCATCATCAAACGACTTTGAAACAAACAGCACTTGGCCATCGGCACTCGAATTGCCCCATTCGGCAGCGCAACAGCAACGTGATCTGGACAACAACGTGCCGGAATCCAACCGCCGAATCGACTACAACCCGGCTGGACGCTGGTCTGCCGACAGCGTACGGACCCGCTATCTGAACCTGCGCCAGCAACTCGGCGGCGTGCAGGGTTTTGAGCTTCAACCCCGCACCCACACACAGCGCGGCCGGACCTGGATCTACAGCATCATGGACAGCGTCGCGGAGGGCATCCGGTTGGGAGATCCGGCCTGCATCGAACTGGCTGTGGCCTATATCGAGGCCGATGTGATGATCTCGGGTTCCGGCTACACCCGCGAGCGTTTGGCGCGTGGCCTATGCCACGTGCCGCTGACACAAATGCAAAAGCGCCGTCTGGCCGAGACTTTTTTGCGCCAGCTGCGGCAAGGCACATTGCGCAAGGAATTCAAAGAATACATCCGTCTGTTCAAGACCATAGGCATTACCGAAGATCGCGAGCAAATCAAAGCCTGCGCCGGTTCGCACAAGGCCTACATACAGCGAGCCGCCCGGCGCCTGTTGAGTTGAGGGATTGCCAAGGAGCCGGCGGACGCGGATAGTAAATCCAAGCCACGCTGAGCGTCCAGACATGCTCTGAAACAGGAGGTCAGCGGGGCGCCGTTAACGCCCAGCGGCGGGGCTGACGGAGATCGCGAGTGGTGCAAGCACAGGTGAAAGCACCAGTGTTGCAGAGCATCGACGAGAAAATCACTGGCCTACTGGGAGCGCTGGCCTACTGGGAGCGCCGGCTTTCCAGCCGGCCATCGGGAGCGCCGGCTTTCCAGCCGGCTTCGCTTGATGCAGGCACCAGTCCGCATCAGCCGAATCAGGTAGCGCTGAACGGGTTGTACCCTCGTCCTGTACGTTCGCCCGCCAACGAGCTATGCTTCGGCCTGATCAACGCAGTGCAGTTCAGCGCCCAGTCAATGCCATGCCCACCCTGCTCGACCCGAAGAACGACTATGTGTTCAAGCGCCTGTTCGCCGATGAGCCCGAACTGCTCATCGCCTTGATCAACGCTGTGCGCTACCGCGCGCCGCCAATCAGGTCGATCCAGGTGCGCAATCCCAACATCGACCCGCCGGAATTGCACGGCAAATACATCATCCTCGACATCCTCGCCGAGGACAGCAATGGAACCCGTTACAACATCGAAATGCAGATCCGTCGCCAGCATGCCTACAGCGCTCGCAGCACCTATTATTTAGCGAAAATGATCTGCGATCAGCTGATCGCCGGGGACGCCTATGAAAGGCTCTGTCCGGTCATCGGAATTCACCTGTTGGACTTTGACCTGTTCCGCGAGCAGGACTATCAAGATCAGGCGGCCTGGTGTTTCGAAATGCGCGACCTCGATAGCCCGGATGTCCGCCTATAGTTTTTCAGGTAAATAATTTCTCGGAATGAGCGGATAGAGGCTCAAGCGACGCCGGCGTTGGCGCGTCATTTCTTCATCACGCGGATCACTTGGGTGGCATCGTCGAGATAGGTACGGAAGACCCCCAGAACCGAGGCACGCAGTTCCTCGAAGGTTTCGAAGTACTTCAGATGAGTCGCCTCTTTCTTGGTGTTTCGCCAGAGCTTTTCGATCGGATTGTACTCGGGCGAGAATGCCGGCAGGGGTTCAACCGATAAGCGCTGAGCGTGATCGGCTTTGAATTGGTTGACCTCGCCACTGCGGTGGTAGGGGGCGCTATCCTCGATCAAGATGATCGGCGTGTCGAAGCGCGCCAAGAGTTGTTTGAGAAATTCCACGTAGCCGGCGCTATTGAAACGACCGCTGCCTTCAGCCGCCGTGTGCAACTGGTGTTGATAGCGGGCGCGGCAGGCGGCGCCGAGCACCTCGTCCAAGGCCTGATAAAAGCGCTCTTGCGTCGGATAGCTCAGGCCCTTCAAAGGGGCTAATTGCGCGACGACCTCGGTCGGCACCCCGTCGGCTTTGAGCTGCTTGAGGGCTTTCGGCTTTAGGCTATAGGCCAGTGCCTCGCGGTACTCAAACGCCCCATCGAAGAAACTGATCGCCCCGAACAGCTTCAATCCCTTGCGTATCCCCCGGGTCTTGACCACTGGCTGTTGGCCGCGCACCGCCCACGTACGGCTCAACGAGCCCCACATCGCAAACGACACCTCGTCGGTGAACAGGATCACCGCACCCGTGGCTTTGGCCTGCTGCACAATGCGCGGCCACGTCTGTTCCACCCACTGCCGACGCGCCTGCTTGTATTCCTCCTCGTCGCTGCGGTCGCTGATAAAACGTGCCTTCTGATAACTCAGCCCCAGCTTCTTGAGCAACGTGCTCAGGTAGCGTGGGTTGTAGCTCACCCCGAAGCGTCGCCAGATCAGCTCCGCAATCATCGCCGTGTTCCATACCCCGCAGCTGAATCCATTCGCCTGCGGTCCTTTCTCCACCCAGTCGCGCACCTGCCGCTTCTGCTCCGGCGTCAGTTTCGACTTGCGTCCCCGCCCCTGATAGTGTTGACCTCGCAACCACGCCAGCCCTTGCACCATAAACCGTTTCAGCCAGTTCTCCAGCGTCTTCACACTGACTCCCAACAGCTTCCCAATCTCCGGCCATGGTCTGCCTTCGGCAATCCACACCAGCCCTTGGACCAGCTTGTACAGCCGCAGATTATTCAGCGCGTGCGCTCGAACCAGCTCCTTTTCCAGTTCCTCCATGATCGCTTTTGAACAGCTCACTGATACCATGCGTTACCCCCTGTTGATTTGGGCGTGTTTGTATGAGGTGTGGTGACCCTCAACTTTACCAAACAGCTGGGGGTTTTTGATGTGCCACTGGAAATTAATTTTCTGAAAATCTATAGGCGATGAACTCCAGCTTAATGTCATCGAGCTGAAGAAGGCCGAGCGCCTTGGCCAGCTGCCGCCGGCCCTGTTCGCCTGGATCACCCTATTCGAGCACTGGCAGGAGGAGAACATCATGTCCGCCATCACCGACCAGCCCACCCGCCGCGCCTATGACAAGCTCAAGACCCTGAGCGCTGACGAGGAGGCCCGCCGCCTGGCATTTGTGCGCGAGCGCGCATTGCATGATGAGGCGCAGTTTATGCTGGAGGCACGCAAAGAAGGCCTCGAGATAGGCGTCAAGAAAGGTCTCGAGAAAGGTCGCAAAAAAGGCCGCAAGGAAGGCCGCAAAAAAGGCCGTAAGGAAGGTCGTAAGGAAGGCCGTAAGGAAGGCCGCAACGATGCTTTACACCAGACCGCAACAAACCTGATCCGCGACACCGAGCTCAGCGATGCGAGTATCGCGGCTGCCACCGGCCTCGACATCGGCGAGGTCGCCGCGTTGCGCGACGGCGTTTGAGCGTCGCCAATACAAGAGCCTGTGTCCCGCAGACCTTGGACTTTGGTCTTCGGATGGTAAAACCGGGCACACCCGAATGGCACTTAGATAGTGACTGAACGAAAACTCGGTTTATTTCGCCAAATCCGCATTGGCCGCGTTGCCGCCAATACCGTTTTTCATTGATTCGGAGACGCTGAACAGAGGATGAATCCCGACTTGGTGGCATTCCTGGAATCGTCCGGGGCGCTTGGCGCACGGAATCGGTAGGAGCCCGCTTGCGGGCGACGGTGAGCCTATAGCATCCGCAACGGTCGCCCGCAAGCGGGCTCCTACCCAGGGCCAAGCGCACGGGTGTGACCTGCGCAAGGGGCGTTGGTCGGAGACCGGGCGGATATACCTCATAACGACGGTGACGGACCGAAGGCGGCCGGTATTTCGAATTCTCTGGTGTGCAGGTCTTTCGATCGATGAGCTTCGGGCTGTCAACGCCTTGGCTTGGTCGACAACCTGGGCGTTTGTCGTCATGCCCGATCATCTGCACTGGCTTGTGGCATTGAAGGAGGCCGATCTGTCGCGGCTGGTTTTGCGAGTGAAGTTTCGTTCTAATCGAGATCAATTGCGCTCTTGGCCGGAGCGGACGGGTGTGGCAGCAGGGTTTTCACGACCACGCGATACGACAGGAGGCGGATTTGGAAGGGTCGCGCGGTATGTGGTGGCTCACCCGGTACGCGCGGGGTTGGAGCAGTCGGTTGGCGATTATCCGCATTGGGATGCACGATGGGTATGAGCGGGACTGGTCGCCCGCAAGCGGGCTCCTACGGGGTTGGCGACTGGTGCCGGCACACCCGCCACAGGAAACTTGCTCGCCACAGGATACTTGCTGGTGCCAAGGCCCTGAGATTGTGAAAATATTCAAGCCCCAAATCAGAATCAGACACAGATGGTATACTACCGATCAGCCGTCAACAGCCGCCGAGCACCACCGCTGAGCCCACCGCGATGACCATGCCGAGCACCGAGCCATTACAGATCCCGCTGCTGGAACTGCCGCCGTCGCCCGAGCCGCCACCGGCGAGC
Organism: Thiohalocapsa sp. PB-PSB1; assembly: GCA_016745215.1. Lineage (GTDB taxonomy): Bacteria > Pseudomonadota > Gammaproteobacteria > Chromatiales > Chromatiaceae > Thiohalocapsa. The sequence continues at coordinate 5,206,794 of CP050890.1, read as the reverse complement.
AAGCCGTCGGCGTGCGCAGCCGCGGCTGGCAAGGCGATGAGCGGCAGTCGCCGCTAGCAGCGTGGCGCATTCGACCCACGCCAGGAGATGCTGCTGCCGCCGCGCGTCGAGGACTTTGTCGATCAGGACAACCTGCTGCGCGCTATTGCCGCCTATGTCCACAGCTGCGATCTGGCCGGGCTGGGATTGACTTACTCAGTGGCGGTCCGGGTCGCGGACAGACAGCCGGCGTACGACCCGCGCGACCTGCTGAAGCTGTCTCTGTACGGCGACATGAACCGCATTCGCTCAGGCCATCGGCTGGAGCAGGAATGCCAGCGCAATATCGAGCTGATCTGGCTGCTCGGCGGTCTGCGTGCGGGCTACCATTACCATAGCATGACCAACTTCCGCCGCGACAACGCCAAGGCGCTGAAAGTGCGCCAGGGCAGCGGCGCCGGCGCGCATGCCCGCCTCAAAGCGGTGAGCTTCATCCACCGCTTCGGTGCCTCCCTCAACCACCGTGTTCACTACCACTGCTGCGTCATCGACGGGGTCTTCGAGCCGGTCGAGGATGCCGGTGCTGTTCCGCAATCCGTGCGCTTTTCCCGGCCGCCGAGCCGACACCAGAGGCCGTCACCGTGATCGCCGAGCAGGTGCGCACCGGATGGACGTGCGCCATTGCATGGCTTTACCATCGTCGATGCCCCGAGAGATGGCACTCTACTGTCGGCCAACGAGATTCGAGCCATATTCCAGGCATTTCTGATGGACATCGCGGAATAAGGCGATTTCTATGGGGAAATAGGCCACCTCGCTTGTCTTCTGGTCCGGTCTCGACGTCGCGAAGGCGAATGGGAATCCGGCGCACGTTGGTATGTCTCTCCCCGGCAATCGCCTCAGGCCCACAGATCATCTGGGCCGTGCGCGTCCCACGAGTTGATCGCGCGGGCAACTGGACCGCTGATGGACGAGGCCTCCAGCGAGAACCACCCGCTGTCTCTGTATTTTGGCATCGAACAACGGTCCAGAAGTCGGGCTGTTTCTAATCGACGATCGCATCCACAACGCCGTTGAAAGAGCCGCCGATGTCGTAGAGCCAGATGTCGGCCCAGGGGTCGTCTTTCAGGAAGGCGCGCAGCCACAGGCCGATCCAGCGCAGGCTATTGAAGTTGGCCGCTGACTGGCTCAACGTCGGCTGCAGCGGGTCTGGTGTTGCGCCGGGTGGATTGTTTCGATCGCAGATGCCGTAGTGATTGGCCCCGTCGATGCTGATCAATGCCCGCGGTGACTCCAGGAGCGGATAGGTCGCCTGAGCTTCCTGCGGTATGGCAATGCCGTCCAGACGACCCTGAACCAGCGCCACCGGGGCGCTGGAGGTGTCCAGGTCGATTCCGGTGCCATCGAAGTCGATCAGATTGGCACCATAGACAGCGCCGGCCTGCAATGCCTCGGGGGGCTCGTAGGTGCCATCCGGCTCGGTGCAGATCTGCGGGTCGCAGACGCCAGCGATCGCATGCATGCCGACAAAACCGCCAAGGGAATGTCCGACCATGCCCATGCGCTCGGTATCGACGATCAGATACAGCGGTGAGTCGGGATCGGCGTCGGCCGTGACCATGGCATCATAGATGCTGGTGATCACGCCCACTTCGCTGAACAGTACGGGTACTGGAATGCCGGGAAAGTTGCGAAAATGATTCGGGATGACCGCAACGAAGCCCAGTGCGGCGAGGCGGCGGCCCAATCGCTGATACTCGCTCTTGTCCACCAAAGCGCCCTGTAACACCGCCACCAGCGGAAAGGCATCTTCGAGCCATGGCCTGCTCCAGCGCGAGACCCTGGGCACATAGAGATCGGCGGCGTCGCCGTTAGGTAAGGTCACTGGGAATTCTTGCACCCAGGGTACAGAATCGGACCAGGCATGAGCAGCGGAGAAGAAAACGGAACTCGACCAGATCGCAACGGCGATCAGTCCGAGGATGATCATGCGCACAATCCCCAGGCCATGGACGGCATTGCGAGCTGACATCGGCATGGCCGCGATGTGCAGAATGTGTTGTGCGAACATGAGATTGTCTTTCCAGTCGAGATGTTTGGATGCGGATTGTCGGGGTATGAGCGGGAAATGGATCAGGCAGATACGATCTTGCTTTACTGAGCGAAGAGCAGTATTAAACTTAGCCTGCGATCGGGTCGAGGTCAACAGGTCAAATAGATCAATAGTCAACAGGTTAAGCGAACCAAAGTGCAGGCAACTTGTGATCCATGCACAGGCCCAATGGCCAACACAAAACAACGGCCGGCATGCTCCATGCCCGGAATAACAACAAGATGAGCGAACGACTTTTTCATGTGGCCGCTGCCCCGTTCGAAGCAGCGCGCCGTGTGCTGACTGTGCCAGACCAACATCCAGCGCATCGCCTGCATGGACACAGCTTTGTCGCACGCCTGCGGGCTGAGCTGCCCCCAGGCTGGGCAGCCTTTGCGGGTGGCGAAACGGACGCGCTGAAAGCCGCGCTCGATCATTGCATCGCGACACTGGACTATTCCGACCTGAATCAGCATCTGGCGATTCCAACCGATGAAAATCTGGCGCGCTGGGTCAGGCGCTGCCTGCATGTGCCCGGCATCAAATCAGTCGGCATTCAGAGCACGCGGGATCAGGGCGCGAATCTGGATGCCGACGAACATGCGTCTATCTGGCGTCGGTTTCGTTTCGAGGCTGCACATCAATTGCCGAATGTCCGGCGCGGACATCCGTGCGGGCGCATGCATGGTCATGGCTTCGAGGTCGTCCTGCATGCAAAGCAGGCCCAGAGCGACGCCGACAGGGGGATCGACTTGGACGCTCTGGATGTTCTGTGGGAGCCGATACAGGAGGAGCTTCAGTACGCTTGCCTGAACGACATCCCAGGCCTGGAAAACCCAACCAGCGAAATGATCGCCGGATGGCTCTGGCGCCGACTCAAACCGCAATTGCCAGCGCTCTGCTGGATTACGGTCTACGAAACCATCACCGCCGGCTGTCATTACGACGGCACCCATTATCGCATTTGGAAGGAGCGGCGTTTCGAGAGCGCTTTACGGCTCATGCAGGCGCCTCAAGGCGATCGGCGCCGGCGGCTGCATGGCCACAGCTATCTGTTGCGTCTGCACCTGAGCGCGCCGCTGGACCAAGTGCTGGGTTGGACCGTCGACTATGGCGATGTCAAGCAATGCTTCGAGCCCGTCTACAAACAGCTCGATCATCATCTGCTGAACGAATTGCCAGGGCTGGATCGGAGCGACCCGGCCAGCCTGGCGCGCTGGATGCGCGAGACCATCGGTGCACGGTTGCCGCGACTGGACCGTATCGACCTGCATCAAACTCCGGGCTGCGGTGCCGTGCTCTGTTGGGGAGCCTCAGGCCCGGCGGATGCGGCCTTGGTAGAAGGTTAGGCGATTGTCGGAGAGAAACAGACCAACTGGCGCCGGATTCTCTTTCGCCTTCGCGCTATCGAGGCCGGACGAGAAGACGAGCCAGGGGATCTGTTTCTCGACAGAAATCGCCTCAGTCTACTCACCTAAGTAGCGGTTCATGAATAACCTATACAACGCTATCCAGACATCGGCGGAGTGCAATCGGGGTCGGGGTCGCTATCGGAATCGGAATCGAAATCGGAATCGGAATCGAGAGAGAAAACGCCCTATGCCATTCGGTCATGAGAAGCTCGACGTCTAGCGTGCGGCCATCGAGTAGGTCGGCTGGGCCTAGCGCTACTGCGAGCATGTGAAAGGACAGCGTAACGCGAAGGATCAACGCCTGTGCACATCGTAGGTGCGCATCGTAGGCGCGTATCGCAGGCCATCGCGCTGAACATTGCCGAGGGTAACGGAAAAGCGACCAGCGGGGATCGACGCCGGTCGTTTGAAATCGCACGAGGCTCGGCGCTGGAGTGCGCTGCGATTGAGGACGTGCTCGCTGGTGTGCGAAGCGTTGTCCGCAGACGACAACAGCAAGCAAAAGGCACTGCTCGATCGTCGTGTGGCCATGCTCACGAAGCTCGGACAGCGTGGCTATGCGGTCAGCGAGGAGCTTGGCGGATATCGGGTTGGTCAGTTCGATACCGATACCGACGCCGATACCGACGCCGATAGCGGTACCGAATGAGTCGGCAGGCGACACCCAAGCCAAAAACCTGTTTAGCTTGTTTCTGCACCATCACTAAGCATTGAGTTCGATGCATCGCAAAGACACGCAGCACATTGAGAAGAGGGGTGCTGCCCTCAAAAAATGTAAGAATTCACCGCAGAGTGCGCAGAGGGGCCAAGGCGCCTCGCCCGCACGCGGACCTTTACGCGCCGTAGCAGCCGGGCGTAGGAGCTCGCTTGCGGGCGACCCGGCCAGGCGATGCCAGCGGAGCGGACGCGAGCGCCGCGCCTTTCCCGGGGGAAAGGCTGTAGGCCACTGTCTTCTCGACAAATGAACTGAGGACACCCCAGGGTGCAATCCGCCTAGCGCGACTTGATCTGCCGGGACAAAATCGCTGGTACAAAGTCAATGAATTCAGGCCCAGCCATGTCAAGCCATATCGGTTACAGACAGCGCCGCCTCTATGGGCGCATCAGGCTTTGTTAGATTTGGCCAGAGTCGCGGAGATACCCCCAGGCTGTGCAGCACGTGTTTGTTACTTTCTCGAGGCCCCGGCGGACGGATCATATCCGCCGACAGCTGCCTGACCGGCAAACGCCGATCCATGCCAGCAGCTACCCGCGGAAATGAATTTCGCGATGCATTGCGGGCATTTACGCTGATTGGGATCCCTCGGCGCGACCTGGAAACCGCGGGAAGAGCACCGGCGTGCGCGCCTTGTAATCCTGATAGGTCGGGTCATCTCCCCAGCGTTCGTCCGCGCGCGCTTCCAAAATCGGAATGCCGCTCGCGCGCGTCAGCAAGAGATACACGAATAACGGCGAGATCAGGGTCACATACTGCCATCCGCTCAAGGCTGGCAATGCGATTAGCGCGATGCCGATCCAAAGCACGATCTCGCCGAAGTAATTCGGATGTCTTGACCAAGCCCATAGACCGGTATTGATAAAACGCCCCTTGTTCGCCGGTTCGTTGCGAAAGGCCTGCTTCTGCAGGTCGGCCATTGCCTCGATGGCGAAGCCTGCTACCCAGATGGCAAGGCCAGCCCAGCCGAGCAGCCCGATGGGTGGGGCCGAGCCAGCCGTGGTCGTAGCCAACACCGGGCCGAGGGTCAGGAAGACCCAAAGCCCCTGCAATGTCCAGGCCATCAAGAACTTCGCAAAGGATGGCTTGAGGTCATCGAAGCGCGTGTCGGCACCGGCCTTGCGCACGCGCTGGAACAGATAGCTGCCGAGCCGGATTGCCCAGATGCTGACGAGAACGGTCAGCAAGACCGACCTGAGGTCAAAGCGGCCGGCCAGCAGCAGGGTGCCGAGCACAGCCACCAGATAGGTCAGACTGCCGGTGAGATCGTACCAGTGCTCGGTTTGTGCCCAATAGGAAGGAACGAACACCACCCATTGGATCGCAAAGGCCACCAGGCCGGCCAGCGCGAACAACGGCATACCCGCAACGGATAGACCGCCTTGGCTGCCGGCCCAGGCAACGCCGGCGGCGACGAGCAGGGCAGCGGTAATGGCGACAAGGGATTCGACGATGGGATTCTGTATCATGGATTTGAAAGACTAATAAAGACTGGGTGAATGATTTTGCTGTATTGGCAACAAGGTCGCGACAACCGACCTGTTGGTCAACCCTGAACGGCGAGAGAGCCGCCAAGATAACCGGCAAGATCATTGGGGTGGATCGATCAGCGAGAGGTCTCGCTCGTCGAAATTGCCGCCGGTATGCGGCCGAATCCAACTGGCGGTCGGCGATGGCGGGTCAGTTGTTCGTAGGCATAGGCGTACTGGAACAATTTGTGCTCGTCGAAGGGACGCGCCAGCAATTGCAATCCCAGCGGCAGGCCCGCGCGGGTGAAGCCCATGGGCACGGTGATGGCCGGCTGTCCGCTGTGCGGCGCGATGACCGGGCTGTTATTACCATGTGGGCTGTCGGTATCGCCAATGCGCCGCGGCGGGTTACTCCAGCTGGGATAGATGATGGCATCGATGCGTTGTTGATCCATGGCCGCCAGCACGGCATTCAACAATGCCTTGCGCCGCGGGTCGCCTTGTACATCGATACAGGGAGGCTGTCGCGATTGCGGATGCGTATCCACATTCATGGCCCATTGCATGGCCTTGGCGCTTTGCGGTAAAAAGCGTTTGCTTTCCATCACCTGGCTTAGAGAACGGAGCGGAGCCTTTGGCCCCAGGGTCTGCAGATACTGATTCAGATCGTAACGAAAGCGGCTGCAAAAACCGGTGGCCTTGGTCAGGCGCTCGAAATCGGCAATGCGGAACGGATCGACGATGACCGCGCCCGCTTGGCGAAGAGCGTCGATGGCGTTGTCGAAATGCGCCACGACCTGCGCATCGGCGGTGTCCGCCCTGGCGCCCTGATTCACCAGGGCGCGCAATACCCCCAGACGCGCTCCACGCAGACCATCGCGTTGCAACCAGCTTCGATAGTCGGGCTTGACGCGGCCGATCGCTGCTTGCGTTAGCGGGTCTGCCGGATCATGACCGGCCAGCACCGAGTAGACGATGGCGGTATCCGTCACGGTCCGCATCAGCGGCCCGCCGACATCGCGGTTCGCCAGTAGCGGCACGATGCCGTCGCGGCTGGTGGCGCCCAGGGTCGAGCGAATGCCCACCAGCGCCAGATGCGCGGCCGGACCGCGAATCGAGTTGCCGGTATCGGTGCCCATGCCGATGATGCCCAGGTTGGCGGCGATGGCCGAGGCGGTGCCGCCGCTGGAACCCGCCGGCACATGATCGAGCGCGTAGGCGTTGCGGGTCTCGCCATGGGTGGAGCTGATGGTCTGATAGGGGCTGAAGGCCCACTCGCCCATATTGGATTTGGCCAGGATGATGGCATCCTCGGTACGCAGGCGCTTTACCATGAAGGCGTCATCTGGCGGCAGGGATCCGCGCAATGCGATGGAGCCGGCCTCCGTCGGCATATCCGCGGTATCGAAGTTGTCCTTCAGGATCACCGGAATGCAATGCAGGGTTCGCATTTGCCCGGTCTCGGCGTACTGGCGGTCAAGCTGCCGCGCTCGATTCAAGGCTTTTGGGTTAACGGCAATGATGGCATTGAGTTTGCCCGATACGCCGGGCCGGGATGAACGCCGAGATGGATAGGTTGCCGGGTTCAGAGTCCCATCCAAGGCTCCGTCTGGAGGCGGGTCATAGGTTTGGATACGCTGCAGGTAGCGACCGATGAGCTGTTCGCAGCTGATCTGCCCCGTGCGCAGGGCGTCATGTGCTGCGTCGATGCCTAGCTCGATGACATCGAACTCGGCAGGCCGCGCGCTGGCCTGCTGGTCCACCGTAATATGGGTGCAGCAGAGGCCGATCAGCAAAAAAAGCAACATTCTCGAGGGCATAAGATTCTCTAACCCCGCGGCGGTTGTCACCTTGCTTGGCGGAAAAATGGATTTACCGCAGAGACGCAAAGTGCGCGGAGGGGCTGGATGCGAACAAACCCTCTTCTCGGCGTACTCTGCGTCTTAGTGCTGAATCAAATTTCGTCTTAGGTGCTTGGGTGAATATGCTACAGAATGCAGCCCTATTTATGTCTTGCTACCACTGTAGTGGCGAGGTCAACCAATGCAAAGCCGATCACGCGCAGCGCTTATCGGTTGAACCCCTGCCGGCATGCTCGCCCGCGTACAATCCGACCGAAAAGCTCTGGCGAAACACCAAGAAAGAGGCGACTCATCTGAAGTACTTCGAAACCTTCGAGGAACTGCGTGCCTCGGTTCTAGGGAGCTTCCATACCTCTCTCGACGATGCCACCAAAATTATCCGCGTGATGAAGAAATGACGCACCAACGCCGGCGTCGCGTGAGCCTCTATCCGGTCATTCCGAGAAATGATTTACCTGAAAAACTATCGTTACAATAGATGTAGAGCAGGCGTGGTGGATATCGGGCGTTCTTCGTCTTGCCGCTAAACGGCGGGTGGGATGGCATCAATCCGGCCGATGGAAATATAGGTGATTCCCGCTGCAACCACTTGATCTGGAGAAAAAATATTGCGTCCGTCGAAAATAACGGGCTGTCGTAGCTTGGCTTTGATCTCAGTAAAATCCGGGCTTCGGAATTGCGCCCATTCGGTGACTATGGCCAAGGCGTCAGCATCATCGAGCGCTGCCATTTGTTCTTCAAACAGGATTAGATCGTTGCGTGCGCCATAGATGCGACTCGTTTCCTGCGTGGCTACTGGGTCAAAGGCATGCACATTCGCGCCAGCATCCCAGAGGTTCTCCATCAGTCGTCGGCTGGGCGCCTCTCGCATATCGTCGGTGTTTGGTTTAAATGCGAGACCCCACAGCGCGATTGTCCTGCCGCGTAGTTGGCCGTGGAAATGATCGCTGATTTTGCGGAACAGCACCTCTTTTTGACGATGATTGACGGCTTCCACAGCTTGTAGCAATTCTGGTTGGTAGCCGATGCCCAATGCGGTGCGCTCCAGGGCTCGTACATCCTTGGGGAAGCATGAGCCGCCGTAGCCGCAGCCGGGGTAAATAAATTGGTAGCCGATACGCGGATCGGAGCCGATGCCGACGCGAACGTGCTCGATATCTGCTCCAACCGCTTCGGCGATGTTTGACAGTTCGTTCATGAAACTGATCTTGGTTGCAAGCATCGCATTGGCCGCGTACTTGGTTAGTTCTGCTGAGCGAACGTCCATCAGCATAACGCGATTGTGATTGCGATTGAACGGTGCATAGAGTGCGCGTAACAGTTCGCCAGTGCGGGGATTGTCAGTGCCGACGATGACTCGGTCCGGTCGCATGAAGTCGTCAATGGCTGCCCCCTCTTTTAGGAACTCCGGGTTGCTGACGACGTCAAATTCGTGTTGTACTCCGCGTGTATTCAGTGTGTCTCTGAGGGTCGAAATTACCCGATCCGCGGTTCCAACTGGGACGGTAGATTTATTAACAATGATACGATAAGCATCCATATGTTTGCCTATCGTGCCAGCCACGCTGAGGACGTGGCGAAGATCGGCGGAGCCATCTTCATCCGGTGGTGTTCCTACTGCGATAAATTGAAACAAGCCATGGTCCACCGCAGCGGCGAGATCGGTGGAGAACGAAAGACGGCCGGCCTCGCGATTTCTAGCTATCAGGCCTGCGAGGCCTGGTTCGTAAATAGGTATTTTTCCTTGATTGAGAAGAGCGATTTTGTGCTCATCGATATCGACACATAGAACATTATTTCCGACATCTGCAAGGCACGCGCCGGTGACAAGGCCAACATATCCGCTACCGAAGATGGTGACATCCATTGCAAGCTCCGATTTGTTATCCGCCTGCAGTGAGCGTTTTTGTCCGCCGACATTGAGCGGTCAGGTGAGAATGAGTATGGAAGCAAGCGCGGAATTCTAGCAGGTTTTGGGTGGGGATTGCCTACGCGGGAACGCCTTGGATTTCGAGAAGGCTGAAAAACGATTGCATCGAGCTGTTGAATGTTCGTTGACCTTGAAGTTTGGAAAATGTATTATGGCGCGCTCGATGAATCTGGAGGGGTTCCCGAGTGGTCAAAGGGATCAGACTGTAAATCTGACGGCTCAGCCTTCGGAGGTTCGAATCCTCCCCCCTCCACCAAAAATTTTCTAAGAATACTTAACTTGGATTGCAGTTTTTCAAGGAGTATGAATCACGAGCATTGAACCGCAATGCTGTATGCGTCAAAACGGCAAGGGTACAAGTCCAGCGGGTGTAGTTCAATGGTAGAACCTCAGCCTTCCAAGCTGATGGTGTGGGTTCGATTCCCATCACCCGCTCCAATGCTTGTTTCCAGCTGTCAGGATTCGTCTATATCGGGATGGCAACGAGCAACGAGTAAAGTTACCCTTAGAAGTAGTTACCTGCAGATCTAGAATAGAGAGTGGAATACAGACCGGCAGATTATTTCATCGTCTAACCGAGAATCGAGAAACATCGATCTCCTCAAATGGTTGGTCGTTAACTCGATTCAGTCAGGTAAATCAGTATGCTCAGCTTAAAGGCATCGTCTGTCATAAATTCTGGTTAGAATGCACTTTCCTGCAAAGTGAAATTTAGTACGCTAAGCTAATCGCTCTGCTCACCCAGCCGTGTAGTCAGTTCGGTATCAAGTCAAAGTCATCTGAAGTTCAAGAAAAAATCAACTAAAGTCAGACCTCGTCTAAAGTCAGACCTCATCTAAAATCAGACCATAGAATTCGGCCTATATATATCTGCCCATGTAGCTCAGTTGGTAGAGCACACCCTTGGTAAGGGTGAGGTCACCGGTTCAAATCCGGTCATGGGCTCCATTTGATCAACGGTCGTCTGTCGCGCCGGCGGCAGCGCCAGAGTCTCAGGTACGCTCGCGGAGAGGAAGTCGATGTCCAAAGCAAAATTCGAACGCAATAAGCCGCACGTCAATGTCGGTACAATCGGCCACGTCGATCATGGTAAGACGACCCTGACGGCAGCGATCACGGTTCATCAGTCGAAGAAATTCGGTGGTGAGTCGAAAGCCTACGACCAGATCGATAATGCTCCAGAAGAGCGCGAGCGGGGCATCACCATAGCCACCGCGCATGTCGAGTACGAGACGGATAAGCGCCACTACGCGCATGTCGATTGTCCTGGGCATGCAGACTACGTCAAGAACATGATCACTGGTGCCGCACAAATGGATGGTGCCATTCTGGTGGTGTCAGCTGCTGATGGCCCGATGCCTCAGACGCGCGAGCACATTCTGCTGTCGCGCCAGGTTGGTGTGCCCTACATTATCGTCTACCTGAATAAAGCAGACATGGTCGATGATGAAGAGCTGTTAGAGCTAGTGGAGATGGAAGTCCGCGAGTTGCTGGACAGCTATGATTTTCCGGGTGACGATACGCCGATCATCACCGGCTCGGCGCTGAAAGCGCTCGAGGGAGACGAAGGCGATATCGGTGGCGTCTCGATCGACAAGCTCATGGACGCGCTCGACAGCTATATTCCCGAGCCCGAGCGAGCCGTAGATGGGGCATTTCTTATGCCGATCGAAGACGTGTTTTCAATTTCCGGCCGCGGTACCGTGGTGACTGGGCGCGTTGAGCGCGGTGTGGTCAAGGTGGGTGAGGAAGTGGAGATCGTCGGCATCAAGGATACTGTAAAGACGATTTGCACCGGCGTGGAAATGTTCCGCAAGCTGCTCGATCAGGGTGAGGCAGGCGACAATATAGGAGCCTTGCTGCGTGGCACCAAGCGTGACGATGTCGAGCGTGGCCAAGTGCTGGCCAAGCCTGGTTCGATTACGCCGCACACTCATTTCGAGGCAGAAGTTTACGTGCTGAGTAAGGAGGAGGGCGGTCGGCACACGCCGTTTTTCAATGGTTACCGTCCACAGTTTTACTTCCGCACCACAGATGTAACTGGTGCCTGTGAATTGCCGGAGGGGATCGAGATGGTGATGCCGGGCGACAACGTGAAAATGGTCGTCAAGCTCATTGCCCCGATTGCGATGGAAGAGGGTTTGCGCTTTGCAGTGCGCGAGGGCGGACGTACCGTCGGCGCCGGCGTGGTTGCAAAGATTATCGAGTAACAAGGTTACCAAGCATAATTGGTTATGTTTCGCGAGCCAGATTGTTGGTGGCATCTTCCCGGCGCCTAGCTCGCGCTCATATTTCTACTTAGGCCAGTAGCTCAATTGGTAGAGCAGCGGTCTCCAAAACCGCAGGTTGGGGGTTCGAGTCCCTCCTGGCCTGCCATACATTGACGCAAGCGCGTCTGGGTTTCATGAACGTACGAGCTGAAGCTGGTTTTACTGGTTTAGATAACGCAAAGCTCGTTGTATCGGTGACGATTATCGTCGCCGGCATTGTGGCTTTTTACTATTTTGCTGCGTATTCACTGCTATTGCGCGTCATCGCCCTACTTTTGCTTGCCGGCGGTGCCGTGGCGATTGCTCTGACCTCACAGCCTGGGCGCCAACTGTGGCGCTTTGCAACAGATGTACGAATGGAAGTACGCAAAGTTGTTTGGCCTACCCGGCAGGAGACGATTCAAACAACACTCATTGTAGTTGTTATGGTGTTTTTGATAGGTGTCTTGTTGTGGCTATTTGATATGGTGCTGATGGCAGTGCTACGGTTTTTAACTGGCCAAGGAGGCTAGGCATGGCGAAGCGGTGGTATGTAATCCATGCATTCTCGGGTTTCGAGGGCCACGTTCAGCGGTCCTTATCCGAGCGCATCAAGCGTGCTGGTATGGAGGACGAGTTTGGGGACATTCTCGTGCCGACTGAGGAAGTTGTCGAGATACGGAACGGCCAACAACGGAAAAGCGAGCGCAAGTTTTTCCCTGGCTATGTCCTGGTGAATATGGAGATGACAGATGAGACTTGGCATTTGGTCAAGGACGTACCAAGGGTAATGGGTTTCATTGGCGGTAAGGGTGATCGTCCCGCACCGATTCCCGATGTGCAGGCTAAGGCAATTCTTCAGCGTGTTCAGGATGGCGTTGAAAAGCCACGCCCAAAAATAATGTATGAACCTGGGGAAGTCGTGCGAGTCACCGATGGTCCGTTCACCGACTTCAACGGCGTAGTCGAGGATGTCGACTACGATAAGAGCCGGGTTAAGGTGTCCGTGTTAATCTTTGGTCGCTCAACTCCGGTCGAGCTTGAATTCTCGCAAGTCGAAAAGGGTTGAACGGCATACATCACTGGATATCTTCAGATGATTGCCGGCAATCTATCGGACGAATAAGTAGGGTTGACTTCCGAATTCTAAATTCTAGAAAGATCGGTGCGAAACTAACCAGCAGTGCAGTTGTTACCCTGGCGCAGAAGGCAGATATCAAAATAGCTCAGATGATGTGAAAGTCCATAAAAATTGCCTAAGTGCCTATTCTTCCTTTTAATCTATCATGGGAAGGCGGTAGTCAGGGAAGAATCAATCTTAGTTTTGGCATTCTTCCAACGCCCCGGATCGCCGGCAAATCACCGATATTCTAAACAGAAGCACTATCAACCCAGGGGAGCCGGAATTTCTGCCGGCGTCAGCACCCATTGGAGTAACACAATGGCGAAAAAAGTTTCAGCCTACATCAAACTTCAGGTCAAGGCTGGTGAGGCGAATCCAAGTCCGCCAGTGGGTCCTGCGTTGGGCCAGCATGGCGTAAACATCATGGAGTTCTGTAAAGCCTTCAATGCAAAAACGCAGGATCTCGAGAAGGGCTTGCCAACTCCTGTTGTGATCACGGTCTATTCGGATCGAAGCTTCACATTTATCACAAAGACTCCACCTGCGGCGATCCTGCTGAAAAAAGCAGTCGGATTAGACAAAGGCAGCAGCACGCCGAATACGACAAAGGTCGGTACTGTAACTCGCGCGCAGCTGGAAGAGATCGCAACCACAAAAATGCCTGACTTGACGGCGGCCGGGATGGATGCGGCCGTACGCACTATTGCCGGAAGCGCCCGTGCCATGGGTTTGAACGTAGAGGGGGTAGAATAATGGCCAGGTTGAGTAAGCGGGCAAAGATGATTCGCGAGCGCATTGAGCCTGGCAAGATATACAGCGCCGAAGAGGCATTCATTCTGCTGAAAGAGCTGTCGAGCGTGAAATTTATCGAGAATATCGATGTTTCGGTTAATCTCGGTGTAGATCCCCGCAAGTCCGATCAGGTCGTTCGAGGCTCGGCAGTTCTACCGCATGGGATCGGAAAAGCGGTTCGTGTTGCTGTTTTTGCGCAGGGAGCTAATGCTGACGCAGCTTCTGATGCTGGTGCCGACCGGATTGGCATGGAGGATCTCGCAGAAGAGATGAAGCAAGGGAATTTAGGCTTCGACGTTGTTATTGCATCTCCAGATGCCATGCGCGTGGTTGGTCAACTTGGCAAACTACTTGGTCCACGAGGCTTGATGCCCAATCCAAAAGTGGGCACGGTAACTCCTAATATTGCCGAGGCGGTCACGAATGCGAAAGCCGGTCAAGTGCGGTACCGTACTGATAAGGCAGGTATCATCCACTGCGCGCTTGGTAAAATTGAATTCGAGCCGGAGAAACTGCGGGAAAACCTGGAGGTTTTGCTCGCGAATCTGAACAAGGCCAAGCCAACTGCGGCCAAGGGTATTTATATGCAAAAGGTTACGGTTTCCTCAACTATGGGGCCAGGCCTGACCATCGATCATGGCGCACTCGCGATTTAGCCTCCAGCTCTTACTCTTAGGTGTTTCATCAGATTCCGAAAAGTTGTTGATCTTAACGAATACAGCCCGGGGCTGCGCATCAGTCGCCGGTGCAGACGACTTTGGGGCATCGGCCAACTATAGCCGAGGTTCGTCAAAGACCGTAGGTGCCATTTCACTGGTTTGGGAAAATCGGACCATGGCTTAATTCCATGCCTACGTAGATGGTGCCCTTGAGTCAGGCCGGTTTGCAGCCGGCTCCTGACGCTAGGTGCAAATGCCTCCCTCCTCTTTATTGGAAATCGAGGGATGGCTGGGATGGCGGGGCTGTAGCTCTGCCATAATCTGTAATCTGTGATCAGGAGGTGGCGATAATGGCGCTGACATTTGCCGCAAAAGAAAACATCGTTGCCGAAATCGCGGAAGTTGCGAAGAGTGCTTACTCGGCTATTGGTGCCGAATATCGCGGGCTGACGGTTGCCCAGATGACCGATCTACGTGTACAAGCACGCCAAGCTGGCGTCTACATCAGGGTTATCAAAAATACGCTCGCCAAACGGGCTTTGGCAGATACTGAGTTTGCTTGTATGGCGGATGAACTCAGCGGTCCATTGCTGCTGGCGTTCGGACGTGAAGACCCGGGTTCTGCCGCTCGCGTCATGGAGACTTTCGCAAAAACACATGATCAGTTCCAAGTGCGAATGATCGCACTGTCGGGGCAACTGCTACCACCTTCGGAACTCGCTAAGGTTGCCAAGATGCCGACCTACGACGAGGCGGTGAGCATGCTCATGTCCGTGATGAAAGCACCGGTACAGCAATTGACAACGACCCTGAACGAGTTGCCTAGTAAGCTGGTACGTACTCTAGCTGCCGTTCGGGACGCAAAAGAGGCCGCTTAGGGGGCGATTGTTGATGTGGCAATCTGGCCTACCATGCCAAGCGACTCATTTATCAAATTTTGCAGTAGGAGAAATTCATGGCTGTTTCCAAAGAAGAGATCTTGGATGCCATCGCTAACATGACTGTCATGGAGGTTGTGGACCTCATCAGTGCGATGGAGGAAAAATTCGGTGTTACCGCGGCAGCGGCGGTTGCCGCGGCTCCAGCGGCCGCTGTCGGTGACGATGCTGCTGCTGCAGAAGAGCAGACCGAATTTGACGTGGTGCTCACATCTTTCGGCAGCAACAAAGTTTCCGTGATCAAAGCTGTCCGTGCATTGACGGGGTTGGGTCTGAAGGAAGCCAAGGATGCCGTCGAGGGTGCACCAAACACCCTCAAAGAAGGTGTATCCAAGGACGATGCAGAAGCCGCGAAGAAGGCTTTGGAAGAGGCGGGGGCGAGTGTCGAAATCAAGTAACGCTATCGTTGCTTAAGCGCAGGTTTCAAGCGCTGTGCAGGCTGGCGGCTTAGAGTCGCTGGCCTTTTCCGTTTTCATGACATGGCGCATCGGCATGATTGCCGGGAATCCTGATCAGCGCCGGCTTCTAGGTCCTTGACTTGGCCGCAGATTAACGAGGAGGAGAGGCAGCATGGCCTATTCGTACACAGAAAAGATGCGGATTCGCAAGAACTTCGGTAAGCGCCCTGGCATTCTTGACGTTCCATTCCTGTTGGCCACGCAGATTGATTCTTACAGAGGATTCCTGCAAGCCGACAGTAAACCGAAAAATCGCGAGGATGTCGGCCTGCATGCCGCTTTCAAATCGGTCTTGCCGATCGAAAGTTACTCCGGTAACGCAGTTCTTGAATACGTTAGTTACCGACTTGGAGAGCCGGCCTTCGACGTGCGCGAATGCCATCTGCGGGGGGCTACCTATGCGGCACCGCTGCGCGTCCTGTTGCGATTAGTGATTTACGATAAGGATGCTCCAGCGGGCAGCAAGGTGATAAAGGACGTAAAGGAGCAGGAGGTCTACATGGGGGATCTGCCGCTGATGACAGAGACCGGTACTTTTATCATTAACGGTACCGAGCGAGTGATCGTATCGCAATTACATCGCTCTCCCGGGGTTTTTTTCGATCATGATAAGGGTAAGACCCATTCGTCCGGTAAACTACTGTTCTCTGCGCGCGTAATTCCATACCGTGGTTCCTGGTTGGACTTTGAATTCGATCCCAAGGATAACGTTTACGTGCGTATCGACCGGCGTCGCAAACTGCCCGCAACCATTCTGCTGCGGGCACTTGGTTACAGTGCGGACGAAATTCTTGCTCGCTTTTTTGAAACTGATACGTTCGATCTCGGCGAAACTTTGGCCTTGGATCTGGTGCCGGAACGACTGCGTGGAGAGACCGTCAACTTTGAAGTCAAGATTGGTGACGAGGTCTTGGTTGAGGCAGGCCGTCGAGTTACCGCGCGTCACATCCGCGATCTACAGAAGGCGGGGGTGGAGCAACTGCAGGTGCCGGATGAATTCTTGATCGGACGCACGTTGGCGCATACTCAGGTCGACGAAGACACTGGGGAGATCATCGCTGAGGCAAACAGTGAGATTACCGAAGAGCTATTGGCGTTGTTGCGCGAGAAACAGGTCGCAAACGTACAGACACTCTTCGTCAACGACCTCGATCATGGCCCCTACCTCTCCGAGACGCTGAGGATCGACCATACGACCAATGAACTCGAGGCGCAGGTCGAGATCTATCGAATGATGCGGCCGGGTGAACCGCCCACGAAAGATGCAGCGCAAAATCTGTTTCATAACCTGTTTTTCACCCCAGATCGCTACGATCTATCGGCAGTTGGCCGTATGAAATTTAATCGACGCCTTGCCCGCGAGTCGACCGAGGGGCCAGGTATCTTATTTGACGCTCGCTATTTCAGTGCGCGCAATGACGCGTTCGCGAAAAACTTGTGCGCAGAGTATGGAGAGACCTCCGATATCATTGATGCGCTAAGGGTATTGATCGAGCTTCGCAACGGTCGCGGAACGGTCGACGATATCGACCACCTCGGAAATCGCCGCATTCGTTGTGTTGGCGAGATGGCGGAAAATCAGTTCCGGGTCGGGCTGGTCCGCGTTGAGCGCGCTGTCAAGGAGCGGTTGTCCCTGGCTGAGTCTGAAAACCTGATGCCCCAAGAACTGATCAACGCGAAGCCTGTGTCTGCTGCGATCAAAGAATTTTTCGGCTCCAGTCAGCTGTCGCAGTTCATGGACCAGAATAATCCGCTATCTGAAGTAACGCATAAGCGTCGCGTCTCTGCCTTGGGTCCGGGTGGTCTTGCCCGCGAGCGTGCAGGTTTCGAGGTGCGTGATGTACATCCGACTCATTATGGCCGTGTCTGCCCGATTGAGACGCCGGAAGGTCCGAACATCGGGCTGATTAATTCGCTGGCCGTATACGCACGCACGAACAAGTATGGCTTCCTCGAGACACCCTACCGCCGGGTGGTCGATGGACAGGTGACGTCAGATATCGATCACCTATCGGCTATTGAAGAGGGCAGTTTTGTCATCGCCCAAGCTAACGCGACGCTGGACGAACAAGGTCGTCTGAGCGACGCGTTAGTGTCATGCCGGCATATGAATGAATTCACAATGAAGGCGCCTGAAGAAGTTCAGTACATGGATGTATCTCCGCGCCAGATCGTTTCGGTGGCCGCGTCACTGATCCCATTTCTCGAGCATGATGACGCCAACCGAGCTTTAATGGGGTCAAATATGCAGCGTCAGGCGGTGCCAACGCTGCGCGCGGAGAAGCCCTTGGTTGGTACCGGTATGGAGCGGGTGGTTGCAAAAGATTCCGGGGTTGTTGTTTGGGCTCGGCGTGGCGGTATCGTTGATTCGGTGGATGCCGCGCGCATCGTCGTGCGTGTTAACGACAATGAGACCGAGGCTGGGGAGCCAGGTGTTGATATCTATAATCTGACCAAATATACGCGCTCCAATCAGAACACCTGTATCAACCAACGGCCTCTGGTCCGTCCTGGCGATGCCATCGCGCGCAACGACGTGTTAGCAGACGGACCATCCACCGACATGGGGGAGCTGGCCTTGGGTCAGAATCTACGTGTCGCCTTCATGCCCTGGAACGGCTACAACTTCGAGGATTCGATCCTAGTCTCCGAGCGCGTGGTCCAGGAAGATAGGTTCACCAGCATCCACATCGAGGAACTCACTTGCCTGGCGCGTGACACCAAACTTGGCCCCGAGGAGATCAGTGGCGATATTCCTAACGTTGGCGAGGCAGCCCTAGCTAAACTGGATGAGTCTGGCATCGTTTACATCGGTGCCGAAGTGCGTGACGGGGACATTCTGGTCGGAAAAGTCACGCCCAAAGGTGAGACGCAGCTGACACCGGAAGAAAAACTGCTGCGTGCGATCTTTGGCGAGAAGGCGTCGGATGTGAAGGATACCTCGTTGCGCCTACCATCGGGTATGGCAGGCACTGTGGTCGATGTCCAGGTGTTTACGCGAGATGGGGTTGATAAAGATAAACGGGCATTGCGTATAGAGGAGCTGGAATTAGAGCGTGTACGCAAGGATTTGGCGGATCAGCAACGTATTGTGGAGAACGATACCTTTCAGCGTATGGAAAAAATGCTGCTCGATAAGGTTGCCGACGGCGGGCCTGATGGTCTTAGAGCAGGTACCACGATTACACAGATCTATCTAAGCGAAGTTGCTGACAAGTTTGGTCGAGATAAATGGCTGGAAATTCGTTTGCGAAGCGAAGAGGCCGCCGCCCAGCTCGAGGCTGTGGCCAACCAAATCAAGCAGCAGCGCGAGGAATTCCGCGATCGTTTTGAGATGAAAAAGCGCAAGATTACCCAGGGAGACGAGCTGGCCCCTGGTGTACTCAAGATGGTAAAGACCTACGTGGCAGTCAAGCGCCGCGTTCAACCCGGCGATAAGATGGCGGGCCGCCACGGCAACAAAGGTGTTATTTCGCGCGTCATTCCGGTTGAAGACATGCCATTCAGCGCTGATGGGGAGCCTGTGGATATCGTGCTGAATCCTCTCGGTGTTCCGTCCCGTATGAATGTCGGTCAGGTGCTGGAGACGCACCTAGGGTGGGCTGCCAAGGGACTCGGCGATCGGATCGACGCCGCTCTTCGTGCGCACTCCAGCGTAAACGAACTGCGCTCCTTCTTGAACGAGGTCTACAACAGCAGCGGCAAACTCGAGCAGCTTGACGACTTTAACGACCAAGAGATTCTGGAACTTGCAGCTAACCTGCGTGGGGGCGTACCGCTGGCAACGCCAGTGTTCGACGGTGCCAGCGAGGATGAGATCCGTCAAATGCTGCGCATCGCGGGGCTTTCAGAAACAGGACAGACGATGCTCTATGATGGGCGCACTGGAGATCCCTTCGAGCGCCCGGTAACGGTGGGCTACATGTACATGCTGAAACTGAATCATCTAGTCGACGACAAAATGCACGCACGCTCCACCGGACCATACAGTCTGGTCACCCAGCAGCCGCTTGGTGGTAAGGCCCAGTTTGGTGGACAGCGTTTCGGCGAGATGGAGGTTTGGGCTCTGGAAGCCTACGGCGCTGCTTACACCCTACAGGAGATGCTCACTGTCAAGTCCGACGACGTGAACGGGCGTACAAAAATGTATAAGAATATTGTCGACGGTGACCATCGTATGGAGGCTGGTATGCCGGAGTCCTTTAATGTCTTGGTCAAAGAAATCCGATCGCTCGGTATCAATGTCGAGCTGGAGCAAGATTGAAGAACAGACAGGGCTTCAAGCCTGGAAGTCTAGGATAATATAGATATGCAATTCCTACCGGCTTTCATTCCCGCGTCTCGAACACTCGCTTTTTGGCCTTCGGCTCCCGGCCTTCGGCTCTTTCTCCCTAAGGAGGTAAGATCTTGAAAGATCTACTCAGAATCATCAAGCAGCAGGGCCAGGTTCTAGAATTCGATGCCATTCGTATCGGTTTGGCATCTCCGGAGATGATCCATTCTTGGTCTTACGGCGAGGTCAAGAAGCCGGAGACTATCAACTACCGTACCTTCAAACCCGAGCGAGACGGCCTGTTCTGCGCGAAGATTTTTGGTCCGGTCAATGACTATGAGTGTCTGTGCGGTAAGTACAAGCGTTTGAAGCACCGCGGCGTAGTCTGTGAAAAGTGTGGCGTAGAGGTAACCCTAGCCAAGGTCCGGCGGGAACGTATGGGACATATCGATCTTGCCAGCCCGGTGGCGCACATATGGTTTCTGAAGTCACTTCCGTCGCGGATCGGGCTGCTGCTTGACATGACGCTGCGGGACATTGAGCGCGTGCTCTACTTCGAGTCCTTTGTGGTCGTCGATCCCGGGATGACCGATCTCGAGCGCAACCAGTTGTTGACCGATGACCAATATTTGGACGCGTTGGAGGCGAACGGCGACGAGTTCGATGCGCGCATGGGTGCGGAAGCGGTATTTCAACTGCTGCGTACCATTGACCTTGATGCTGAGGTCAAACAGATGCGTGAGGATATCGAGTCGACCAACTCCGAGACCAAGATCAAAAAGCTGTCGAAGCGTTTGAAACTGATTGAATCCTTGCAGGCTTCAGGAAATCGTCCAGAATGGATGATCCTGACGGTGCTGCCGGTGTTGCCGCCAGAATTGCGTCCTCTCGTACCGCTCGATGGTGGTCGCTTCGCCACCTCAGATCTCAATGATCTCTACCGGCGTGTAATCAATCGCAACAATCGTTTGAAGCGGCTACTTGACCTGATTGCACCAGATATTATCGTACGTAACGAAAAGCGTATGCTGCAAGAGGCCGTTGATGCATTGCTCGACAACGGTCGCCGCGGTCGCGCTATCACCGGCACTAACAAGCGCCCCCTGAAGTCATTGGCCGATATGATAAAGGGGAAACAGGGACGTTTTCGCCAGAACTTACTGGGCAAGCGCGTTGACTACTCTGGCCGCTCGGTCATTGTTGTCGGCCCGACGTTGAAACTGCACCAATGCGGTTTGCCCAAACGTATGGCGTTGGAGTTGTTCAAGCCGTTTATCTTCAGCAAGCTGCAGAGTCGTGGGCTAGCGGCAACCATTAAAGCCGCCAAGAAAATGGTCGAGCGCGGAACACCGGAGGTTTGGGACATTCTCGAGGAAGTCATTCGCGAGCATCCGGTAATGCTGAACCGTGCACCGACGCTTCATCGTCTCGGCATTCAAGCCTTTGAGCCGGTGCTGATCGAAGGTAAGGCAATCCAGTTGCATCCGTTAGTGTGTACTGCTTTTAATGCCGATTTTGACGGTGATCAAATGGCGGTGCATGTGCCATTATCGTTGGAGGCCCAGCTTGAAGCGCGGGCGCTGATGATGTCGTCCAATAACATACTGTCGCCTGCCAATGGCGAGCCGATCATCGTGCCATCCCAGGACGTGGTGCTTGGACTCTATTACATGACGCGTGCTCGCGTCAATGCGAGGGGCGAGGGCTTGGTATTGTCCGGCATCGAAGAGGCGCGCCGTGCTTACGAGACCGGTCATGCGGATCTGCATGCCAAGGTCAAAGTACGCATCCGTGAGCTGACCCGCGCTGAAGATGGTTCCAGCGAAGAGCGCTGGAGCATTCGTGACACGACCATTGGCCGCGCCATGGTATGGGAGATAGTCCCTACCGGACTGCCGTTCGATATGGTCGACCGTACCCTAGGGAAGAAAGCCATATCAAGACTGATCAATCACTGTTATCGGATCCTTGGACTCAAAGATACCGTCGTCTTTGCTGATCAAATTATGTATCTAGGTTTCCGAATGGCCACCCGCGCGGGTGTATCCATCGGCCTGGAGGACATGGAAGTGCCAGACCAAAAGGTCGAGATTCTAGCGCGCGCCGAGGACGAGGTGCGCGAGATCGAGGATCAGTATACCCAAGGATTGGTGACCAACGGTGAACGATACAATAAAGTCGTCGATATCTGGTCACGCACCAATGATCAGGTCGCGAAGTCAATGATGCGAAAACTGGGTAAGGATATCGTCATCGATCGTGATGGCAAAGAAGCCGAGCAAGATTCGTTTAATTCGATCTATATGATGGCCGACTCCGGTGCCCGTGGTTCCGCCGCTCAGATACGACAGCTTGCGGGCATGCGCGGCCTGATGGCCAAGCCCGATGGGTCGATTATCGAAACACCGATTACTGCGAATTTCCGCGAGGGTCTCAACGTAATTCAGTATTTTATCTCCACCCACGGTGCCCGAAAGGGACTTGCCGATACGGCGCTGAAAACAGCCAATTCAGGTTACCTGACTCGCCGCCTGGTAGATGTGGCTCAGGACATGGTGGTGCTGACCGTGGATTGCGGCACCGAGAAAGGTTTACTCATGACGCCGATCATCGAGGGTGGTGATGTCGTCGAGCCGCTGCGTGATCGAATTCTTGGGCGTGTTACAGCCAGTGACATCTACAAGCCCGGCAGTGACGATGTGATCTGTGAAGCCGGCACATTACTGGATGAGAGCTGGGTTACACAGCTGGAATCCATGGGGATCGATCAGGTGATGGTGCGTTCAGCGATTACCTGTGAGGCAAGAGTCGGTGTTTGCGCCCAATGCTATGGCCGCGACTTGGCTCGCGGACACCGCGTGAACCAAGGTGAAGCGGTTGGTGTCATTGCTGCACAGTCTATCGGTGAGCCTGGTACGCAGCTGACCATGCGCACCTTCCATATCGGTGGCGCGGCATCTCGGGCCGCGGCGATTAGTAACGTGCAGGTAAAGGCGAGCGGTACAGTACGCCTGCACAACATCAAGACCGTGCGCCATCACAGCGGTAATCTGGTGGCCGTATCTCGATCTGGCGAATTGACCATTAGTGATGACAAAGGTTTGGAGAAAGAGCGCTATAAGATTCCTTATGGTGCCACCGTGGCGGTTAATGACGGTGACGCCGTGGAAGGCGGTGCCATTGTTGCCAGTTGGGATCCGCATACTCATCCTGTGGTAACTGAAGTTGCCGGCAAATTGCGCTTTGAGGACTTTCTCGATGGCGTAACGGTGCAGAGCAAGACGGACGATGTCACCGGCCTGGCATCGGTTGAGATCATGGATCCGAAGCAGCGCCCGAGCGCTGGCAAAGATCTACGACCAATGGTTAAATTGTTGGATGAAGATGGCGAGGAGCTGAAGCTAGCCGGCACAGATCTGCCCGCGCGCTACTTTCTGCCGGCAGGTGCGATCGTCTCGGTCGCCGATGGTGCCGATGTTGGCGTTGGAGATATCCTGGCGCGTATCCCTCAGGAGTCGTCAAAGACACGCGATATCACAGGCGGTCTGCCGCGAGTTGCGGATTTGTTCGAGGCGCGTAAGCCAAAGGACCAAGCCTTATTGGCCGAGGCAACCGGTACCGTCAGTTTTGGCAAGGACACCAAGGGTAAGCAGCGCCTTGTCATCACTACCGACGACGGTGAAGCAGTCGAGGAGCTGATCCCGAAATGGCGCCATGTCAGTGTATTCGAGGGCGAGCGCGTGGAGCGGGGTGAAGTCATATCAGAGGGTGAACTCAACTCTCATGACATTCTGCGTTTGAAGGGTGTGACCGCACTTGCCGAGTATCTCGTCAAAGAGATTCAGGACGTCTATCGACTGCAGGGCGTAAAAATCAACGACAAGCACATCGAGGTCATCGTTCGGCAGATGTTGCGGAAGGTCGAAATTACCAGCGTCGGCGATACCCGCCTGTTACGCGGCGAGCAGGTGGATCAATCAGTGTTGATGGCGGAGAACGAGCGTGTGCTTGCCGAAAACAAGAATCCAGCTATATTTGAACCCTTGTTACTCGGCATTACCAAGGCATCGCTGGCAACTGAGTCATTCATCTCAGCCGCGTCGTTCCAGGAAACCACTCGAGTTCTTACCGAAGCCGCGGTGCGCGGCTCTCATGATGGCCTAAATGGCCTGAAAGAGAATGTGATTGTCGGGCGCCTGATTCCGGCCGGAACCGGCCTTGCCTATCATACGGAGCGCCGCCGCAAACGACATGCCGATCTCGGCGGAGGAGGCGACGAGCGAATGGAAATGGCGGCTGAGGATTTAGAGCAGGCGCTGAAACAGGCGTTGAATACGTCGGAGTCCGAGGCGGAATAGGGTACGAGTCTACTCAGTCGATCCGGGATCTATCGTACGAAATCCGCGTTAGGGACGTTGGAACGCCAGCTTACATAGTACGAGTTGTTGACAGGGCGGTTAAGCACAAATATACTTCTCGTCTTAGCTCGCCGGTTACTCTTGTCGGCTCGCTGATTTCCAAGGCCGATGCCGTAAGGCGTCGGCCTTCACATTAGCCGCTTACCTACATCGAATCCTGCGCCTGCACTACTGGCTGGTCTGGTCAGAGATGCTGTGGGCTGATTCAGTATTATCTTTCGTTCGTTTTAGGTGTTGAATTGCGCAATGCGCATTGGTGGAGTTTGTCATGGCGACAATCAATCAGTTGGTCCGTAATCCGCGTAAGCGCAAAATTGCCAAGAGCAACGTGCCGGCACTCGAGAGCTGCCCGCAAAAGCGTGGTGTTTGTACGCGAGTTTATACGACCACGCCAAAGAAGCCGAATTCTGCGCTGCGCAAGGTTGCTCGGGTGCGCCTGACCAATGGCTTCGAGGTTGCATCCTATATCGGCGGTGAAGGCCATAATCTTCAAGAGCACTCAGTTGTGCTGATTCGAGGTGGGCGTGTCAAAGATTTGCCCGGGGTACGCTATCATACCGTTCGCGGCACGTTAGATACCTCAGGAGTTGAAAAGCGGCGACAGGGTCGGTCCAAGTATGGTGCAAAGCGCCCGAAGAGCTGAAATCATCGTATGTTTCGGTCTATCGTAATAATCTAACGTATTGCCTCATTCAGGAACCCGGAGCTTCAGAACATGCCAAGAAGACGCATTGTCGCCCGTCGCCAGATCCTGCCGGATCCGAAGCACGGAAGCGAACTGCTCGCCAAGTTCATTAATATGCTGATGGAAGACGGTAAAAAATCGGTTGCCGAGCGAATCATGTATGGAGCACTTGATCAGGTTGCGGACAAGAAAAATACTGATCCTGTCGAGTGGTTGGAACAAGCAATGGAAAACGTTCGTCCAGTGGTTGAAGTTAAGTCCCGACGCGTCGGTGGGGCGACCTACCAAGTTCCGATTGAGGTGCGTCCGTCTCGCCGCAACACCCTGGCAATGCGCTGGTTGATTGATGCGGCACGAAAGCGCTCTGAGAAATCAATGGCGCTCCGCTTGGCTGGGGAGTTCATGGATGCCGGCGATGCGCGTGGTTCGGCGGTGAAGAAGAAGGAAGATACACACCGAATGGCGGATGCAAATAAGGCGTTCTCGCACTATCGCTGGTAGGAAGTAGAACCATTGAAGCTCGGCCACTCCCATGGATTCAAACCTCCATGTAATCGAAATCCCCACGGAATTCGAACAAGTCGCAACTGAACTGAAGCTCATCGCTAACATAGGCGGATACAGTCGTGTCACGTAGTACACCAATCGATCGGTATCGGAATCTCGGCATCATGGCTCATATTGATGCGGGTAAAACCACCACCACCGAGCGCATCCTATTCTACACTGGCCTATCTCATAAGATCGGTGAGGTGCACGACGGCGCTGCGACGATGGATTGGATGGAACAGGAGCAGGAGCGTGGGATCACCATCACCTCTGCTGCGACCACCTGCTTCTGGCAAGGCATGGATAAACAGTTCCCGGAACATCGAATTAACATCATCGATACTCCCGGGCATGTTGACTTTACCATTGAAGTCGAGCGCTCTCTGCGCGTGCTGGACGGTGCCTGCGCGGTGTTCTGTGCGGTCGGAGGCGTCGAGCCCCAGTCCGAAACGGTCTGGCGTCAGGCGGACAAGTATGGTGTTCCGCGATTAGCATTCGTTAATAAGATGGACCGCATGGGTGCAAACTTCCTGCGTGTTGTAGAGCAAGTCAGAGATCGGCTTGGTGGCGATGCGATACCCATTCAGCTGCCGATCGGTGCTGAGGAAAACTTTGTCGGTGTCGTTGACCTCATTCGTATGAAAGCGATTTATTGGGATGAGGCTTCTAAAGGCATGACCTACGAGGCGCGTGACATACCCGATGATATGCTCAGTCTCTGTACCGAATGGCGCGAAAAAATGGTCGAAGCCGCGGCTGATGCTACTGAAGAGCTAATGGAGCAGTACCTCGAGGGTGGCGAATTGTCAAATGATGACATCAAGAAAGGATTGCGTCTGCGTACATTACGCAGCGAGATCGTTCCAATGCTCTGTGGTTCAGCCTTTAAGAATAAGGGTGTACAGGCGATGCTGGATGCGGTGGTGGAATATATGCCGGCTCCGCCGGATGTGCAGGCCATTCAAGGAGTAATTGATGACGGCGCGGAGACGATCGAAACGCGCCCGCCGGAAGATGATGCGCCCTTTGCCGCTCTTGCATTTAAGATTGCGACCGATCCCTATGTTGGTACGCTAACATTCTTTCGGGTCTACTCAGGGGTGCTGCACTCTGGCGACACGGTGCTCAATCCGGTTAAAGGTAAGAAGGAGCGAGTGGGTCGTATTTTGCAAATGCACTCTAACGATCGCAAAGAAATTAAGGAAGTCCGTGCTGGAGACATCGCGGCCGCCGTAGGTCTTAAAGATGTGACCACAGGAGATACGCTGTGCGCTGTGGACAAGCGCATTACCTTGGAGCGGATGGAGTTCCCCGAGCCGGTCATTTCGGTCGCCGTTGAGCCGAAGACAAAAAGCGACCAGGAAAAGATGGGTGTCGCCCTATCGAAGCTTGCGCAGGAAGATCCATCATTTCGAGTTCGCACGGATGAGGAATCGGGTCAGACAATTATCTCTGGTATGGGCGAGTTACATCTTGAAATCATTGTCGACCGAATGAAGCGCGAATTCAGTGTCGAAGCCAATGTGGGTGCGCCACAGGTCAGTTACCGGGAAACCATCCGCAAGCCGGTTGAACAAGAGACAAAATTCGCCCGTCAGTCGGGTGGTCGTGGGCAATATGGACATGTCTATTTACGAATTGAACCGCAGGAGGCTGGAGCCGGTTATGAATTCGTCAACGCAATCGTCGGTGGTGCTGTACCTAAAGAATATATCCCCGCTGTCGACAAGGGTATACAGGAAGCCATGAGTAATGGAATCATGGCGGGCTTCCCGATGGTTGACATCAAAGTGACGCTTTATGACGGCTCGTACCATGAGGTCGATTCAAGTGAAATGGCATTCAAAATTGCGGGGTCGATGGGGCTTAAGGAAGGGGCTGGAAAAGGCAAGCCAGTTCTACTCGAGCCGATCATGAAGGTAGAAGTTGTCACTCCGGAAGAGAATATGGGGGATGTCATGGGTGATCTGAACAGTCGTCGCGGCATGATCCAAGGCATGGAAGACGCTCCTTCCGGTAAGATCATCCGAGCCGAGGTACCGCTTGCGTCGATGTTCGGCTATGCGACCGATCTGCGTTCCGCAACTCAGGGTCGTGCTACCTACAGCATGGAATTCGCAAAGTATAACGAGGTTCCGGCGAGCATCGCCGAGGCCGTCGCCAAGAAACAATAACAGCGACTGGCAAAGGGTCCAGATTCGAGGCTAATGAGTCATGTCCAAAGCAAAATTCGAACGCAATAAGCCGCACGTCAATGTCGGTACAATCGGCCACGTCGATCATGGTAAGACGACCCTGACGGCAGCGATCACGGTTCATCAGTCGAAGAAATTCGGTGGTGAGTCGAAAGCCTACGACCAGATCGATAATGCTCCAGAAGAGCGCGAGCGGGGCATCACCATAGCCACCGCGCATGTCGAGTACGAGACGGGTAAGCGCCACTACGCGCATGTCGATTGTCCTGGGCATGCAGACTACGTCAAGAACATGATCACTGGTGCCGCACAAATGGATGGTGCCATTCTGGTGGTGTCAGCTGCTGATGGCCCGATGCCTCAGACGCGCGAGCACATTCTGCTGTCGCGCCAGGTTGGTGTGCCCTACATTATCGTCTACCTGAATAAAGCAGACATGGTCGATGATGAAGAGCTGTTAGAGCTAGTGGAGATGGAAGTCCGCGAGTTGCTGGACAGCTATGATTTTCCGGGTGACGATACGCCGATCATCACCGGCTCGGCGCTGAAAGCGCTTGAGGGAGACGAAGGCGATATCGGTGGCGTCTCGATCGACAAGCTCATGGACGCGCTCGACAGCTATATTCCCGAGCCCGAGCGAGCCGTAGATGGGGCATTTCTTATGCCGATCGAAGACGTGTTTTCAATTTCCGGCCGCGGTACCGTGGTGACTGGGCGCGTTGAGCGCGGTGTGGTCAAGGTGGGTGAGGAAGTGGAGATCGTCGGCATCAAGGATACTGTAAAGACGATTTGCACCGGCGTGGAAATGTTCCGCAAGCTGCTCGATCAGGGTGAGGCAGGCGACAATATAGGAGCCTTGCTGCGTGGCACCAAGCGTGACGATGTCGAGCGTGGCCAAGTGCTGGCCAAGCCTGGTTCGATTACGCCGCACACCCATTTCGAGGCAGAAGTTTACGTGCTGAGTAAGGAGGAGGGCGGTCGGCACACGCCGTTTTTCAATGGTTACCGTCCACAGTTTTACTTCCGCACCACGGATGTAACTGGTGCCTGTGAATTACCGGAGGGGATCGAGATGGTGATGCCGGGCGACAACGTGAAAATGGTCGTCAAGCTCATTGCCCCGATTGCGATGGAAGAGGGTTTGCGCTTTGCAGTGCGCGAGGGCGGACGTACCGTCGGCGCCGGCGTGGTTGCGAAGATCATTGAATAAGCTATATCGAGTGATCGAGTAATCGCTATGGCCAACCAACGAATCCGCATCCGCCTAAAGGCATTTGATCATCGGCTGATCGATCAGTCCGCACGCGAGATCGTCGACACAGCAAAGCGTACTGGCGCCCAGGTGAGAGGGCCAGTACCGCTGCCATCCAAGCACGAGCGTTATACGATTCTGATTTCCCCGCATGTCAACAAGGACGCTCGGGACCAGTATGAATTGCGAACGCATAAGCGGCTTATGGATATTGTCGATCCGACAGACAAGACGGTCGATGCGCTAATGAAACTTGATCTTGCTGCTGGCGTCGATGTGCAGATCAAGCTGAGCTGAATAATGACGTTGGTCAGTGTAGTTTGCATGGCCACCATTGTGAGTTGAGGAAACGAAAATGACCATTGGAGTGATTGGGCGGAAGGCCGGAATGACGCGCGTATTCAGCGAAGATGGCGTTAGCATCCCGGTCACAGTCATAGAGGTAACGCCGAATCGCATTACCCAGGTAAAGGATAAGGAAAGTGACGGTTATCGGGCAGTTCAGCTTGCTGCTGGGGAGCGGCGAGCCTCGCGGGTAAATAAACCCATGTCTGGTCACTACGCAAAGGCTGGTGTCGAGGCTGGTAGCGCGCTCTGTGAGTTTCGTCTCGACGATGGTGAGGGCGGAGATCTTACGACTGGAGGCGTGCTTGACATATCGATATTCGAGATTGGGCAGAAGGTGGATGTACGGGGTGTTACCAAAGGGCGCGGTTTTGCCGGTGGTATTCGGCGGCACCACTTCAGAGGCCAAGATAATACGCACGGTAACTCGTTGTCGCACCGAGCGCCGGGTTCAATCGGACAATGCCAAACACCAGGCCGCGTCTTCAAGGGTAAACGCATGGCGGGTCAAATGGGAAATGTTAACCGTTGTCAACAGAATTTGATGGTTGTCCGCGTTGATGTGGAGCGACATTTGCTGCTTGTCCGTGGTGGTGTACCCGGCGCTTCTGGTGGTCGTCTGATGGTGACGCCATCGGTCAAGCAGAAAAAGGCTCAATCGTTATCCTGAGTATTATCAAGACCATCACAACGGGTTGAGTGGATCATGCAACTGGCTATGCGAAATGGTGCCGACATTCATGTCTCAGACAGCGTCTTTGGTGCCGACTATAATGAGGCTTTGGTACATCAAGTGATTGTCGCCTATCTGGCGGGTGGGCGCAGCGGCACAAAAGCGCAAAAAAACCGCTTTGCGGTAAACGGCGGCGGCGCCAAACCGTACCGGCAAAAAGGGACCGGACGGGCTCGTGCGGGGACAACGCGCAGTCCGATTTGGCGTAGTGGTGGCGTAACCTTCGCTGCACAGCCTCGCAACTATACGCAGAAAGTGAATCGTAAGATGTACCGCGGTGCGGTACGCTCCATTCTTTCCGAACTTGTCCGTACCGACCGGCTGAGTA
Source organism: Thiohalocapsa sp. PB-PSB1 (assembly GCA_016745215.1). Classification (GTDB taxonomy): domain Bacteria; phylum Pseudomonadota; class Gammaproteobacteria; order Chromatiales; family Chromatiaceae; genus Thiohalocapsa. The sequence goes on along the minus strand of CP050890.1, from coordinate 5,176,338 downwards.
TTGTGGCGGAGATAACATTAGCGGCTCCAAAGACTAAAGAGCTGTCAAAGAAACTCAATGAGTTAGGCGTGAGTGACGTTCTGATCTTAATCGAGACATTCGACGATACATTGCATTTGGCCGCTCGTAATCTACCCCATGTGAACGTGATGACAGCGTCTGAGGTTGATCCGGTCAGTATGATCAATTTCGAACATGTTATTGCCACCGAGGGTGCTGTTCGTCGTCTCGAGGAGCATTTAGTATGAACCAAGAACGTCTTATGAAGGTTCTACTTGGTCCCCTAATCTCCGAAAAATCTACGCGCGCGAGCGACGAGAACCTGCAGTTCGTATTTCGCGTCATGCCAGATGCGAACAAGCCTGAAATAGGCCGAGCCGTGGAACTGATGTTCGATGTTGAGGTGGATTGCGTTCAGGTACTGAACGTTAAAGGGAAAAGTAAGCGCTTCGGTGCTCGCCAAGGGCGGCGTCCAAATTGGCGCAAAGCCTATGTCCGTTTAAAGCCTGGATATGACATCGACTTTGGCGGCGGTGCTTGACAGCGCTTACCCAGCAATTGGATTCGGCAGTTAGATCACGAAAATGGCAATCGTAAAAACAAAACCGACATCGCCGGGGCGGCGATTCCAGGTCAAGCTACGCAATCCCGAGTTACATAAGGGGGAGCCTTTTGATGCGTTGATCTCGAAAAAGACGCGTGGAGGCGGTCGCAACAATAAAGGTCGAATTACGGTACGTCATCGTGGCGGCGGTCACAAGCAACGCTATCGCATTGTCGACTTCAAACGCCGCAAAGATGGAGTGCCGGCTGTCGTAGAGCGCCTGGAATACGATCCAAACCGCAGTGCCAATTTGGCATTACTAAAGTACGCCGATGGCGAGCGCACCTATATTCTGGCTCCTAAGGGTTTAGCCCAAGGAGGCACTGTAGTTGCTTCCGAAACCGCGCCGATCAGCATTGGTAACTGCTTGCCACTGCGTAACATCCCGGTCGGCACCGAGTTACATGCGGTGGAGATGCGCCCAGGTAAGGGGGCACAAATTGCTCGATCCGCTGGGGCTTCGGTGCAACTCATCGCACGCGAGGGACGGCAAGCGACGCTTAGGTTGCGCTCAGGCGAGATGCGCAAGGTCCATTCGGATTGCCGTGCTGTCATTGGCGTCGTTGGCAACGGCGAACATAGTCTGCGAAAGCTCGGCAAGGCTGGAGCTAAGCGTTGGCGGGGAGTTCGACCGACTGTACGTGGCGTCGTGATGAATCCGGTTGACCATCCTCATGGCGGTGGAGAGGGTCGTACCTCCGGCGGTCGTCATCCAGTAACCCCCTGGGGCGTACCGACAAAGGGCCATAAGACGCGAAAGAACAAGCGCACCGACGGCATGATCGTTCGCCGTCGTGGCCGTAAGTAAGTAACGCGAGGATTGAGTCAGTGCCACGTTCCATCAGAAAGGGTCCCTTTGTGGATCATCATTTGGCCAAGAAAGTTACGGACGCTGTTGCACAGAACAGCAAGCGACCAATTAAAACTTGGTCGCGTCGTTCCATGATCTTACCTGAGATGGTCGGTCTAACCATAGCTGTTCACAACGGTCGCTCGCATGTGCCAGTCTTGGTTAACGAAAATATGATTGGCCACAAACTCGGTGAGTTCGCGCTAACGCGCACTTTCCGTGGACATGCTGCCGATCGCAAGGCCAAGAAGCGATAGAGGTGCAATGATGCGAGCACAGGCAACACTAAAATACGCGCGCATCTCTGCGCAAAAAGCAAGGCTGGTGGGCGATCAAATTCGAGGGCAGCACGTCGAGCGCGCGTTGAATCAACTGACTTTTAGCACGAAAAAAGCCGCTGGAATTCTACGCAAGATTCTGGAATCCGCAATCGCCAATGCGGAGAATAATCAGGGGGCTGACGTGGACGAACTCGAGGTCGTCGAGGTGCAGGTAAATGAAGGTCCTACAATGAAGCGCATTCGCCCTCGGGCTAAAGGTCGTGCGTCCCGCATCCTAAAGCGTACCAGTCACATCCGTGTCACGGTTGCGGAACGTTAACGCAGGAGCATCGATATGGGACAAAAAGTACATCCAATCGGAATTCGTCTTGGGATTGTCAAGGACTGGAATTCCATTTGGTATGCGGATTCAAAGAACTATGCGGATTTACTGATCAACGATCTTGAAGTGCGGCAATTTCTTAAGAAGGAACTAGCCGCTGCCTCTGTAAGCAAAATCCAAATCAATCGTCCGGCCCGAAATGCACATATCACCGTGCACACAGCCCGCCCTGGCGTGGTCATCGGAAAAAAAGGCGAGGATATTGACAAGTTACGTGCAACGGTTTCCCAACTCATGGGCATTCCCGTGCACATTAGCATCGAAGAAATTCGCAAGCCGGAGCTTGATGCGCAATTAGTTGCTGAAGGCATTGCCCAGCAGTTGGAGCGCCGCATTATGTTTCGGCGTGCGATGAAGCGAGCGGTGCAGGCAACCATGCGTGCGGGCGCTGGTGGCATACGCGTTAATATAGCTGGGCGTTTAAATGGTGCTGAAATCGCACGTTCCGAATGGTATCGTGAAGGACGAGTGCCATTGCACACATTACGGGCTGATCTTGACTATGGATTAGCCGAGGCAAGGACGACCTATGGCATTCTCGGGGTAAAGACCTGGGTCTTCCGAGGCGAGGTCTTCGATGACGTGCAGCCGGAAACACCACAAGAAAAACGCGGTCGACGAAGGGCATAAGTCATGTTGCAACCAAAGAGAACTAAATTTCGTAAGCAACAAAAAGGGCGAAATCGTGGTCTTGCCCAGAGTGGTGCACAGGTCTCCTTTGGCGAATTTGGATTAAAGGCGGTCGGTCGCGGTCGGCTTACAGCGCGCCAAATTGAAGCAGCGCGTAGAGCGATTACCCGTCGAGTTCGCCGTGGCGGTAAGCTTTGGATTCGAGTGTTTCCTGACAAACCGGTCTCCAAGAAGCCCCTAGAGGTGCGGATGGGCAAAGGTAAAGGTAACGTTGAGTACTGGGTTGCGCTGATCCAGCCGGGACGCATGCTGTATGAAATCGAGGGTGTTACCGAAGAGCTTGCTCGTGAAGCCTTCCGCTTGGCAGCGGCAAAACTGCCTGTGCAAACGCGATTTGAGAAGCGGACGGTGCTCTAGCTGGAATGCTCTTAGCTTTAATGGAACGACTGCAATAGATCCATTCTGCCAACAGGCCTACTCTGTTGACATAACGAAATTGCCTCAGCTCAATCGTCACGAAGCTGATCGGCATGTTCGAACAGAGTCCAGTAGAAGAGATGTCGGCTGACAGCCGGCGATAAGAGATAGTGAATTGAGAGCAAGTAATGAGAACCAGTGATGAATACCGGTGAATTGAGAGCCAGTGCATTGAGAACGAAGTCCATTGAGGACTTGGAAAAGCAGTTACTCGAATTGTTGAAAGAGCAGTTTGCGCTGCGGATGCAAAAAGGAAGCGGTCAGCTTAATGCCCCATCTCAATTCAAGGTTATCCGCCGCGGGATCGCTCGTATTAAAACCTTGATCGCACAGAAGCAAGTGAATGAGAGGTCAGAAGTAACCGATAAATGAGCGAGCAAGATATGAGCGATCAGAATACGGGCGACCAAGATACGAGCGAACAAGCCGCGAATGATCAGAGCATTCCTCGGCAAGAATCGAATCGTACTGCCACCGGCCGAGTTGTCAGCAGCGCGATGGATAAGACCGTCACGGTTCTCGTGGAACGTCGGGTAAAACATCCCCTGTATGGAAAGTTCATGCGCCGCTCCTCGAAATTACATGCCCACGATGGAAATAATGAGTGCAATGCAGGTGACTTGGTACGTGTGGAGCAATGTCGCCCACTATCCAAGACAAAATGCTGGCGCTTAGTCGAGGTGGTAGAAAAGGCGCGCTGAATATGTACAGAGTATATAGAGAGGAAAGGACAAATCCCCGATCATGTACATTTGCTGCAGGATTTAACAAGTCGAGGTGTAGGTCGAGACAATGATTCAAATGCAAACCCGTCTTGGCGTAGCCGATAACAGTGGCGCGCGCTCCGTGCAATGCATCAAGGTATTGGGTGGATCACACCGCCGCTATGCTGGTATTGGCGATGTCATCAAGGTCACTGTCAAGGATGCGATTCCTCGCGGTAAAGTGAAGAAAGGCGATGTTTACAGCGCTGTCGTCGTACGTACGCGGAAGGGGGTTCGTCGCGCCGATGGATCGTTGATCCGTTTCGATGGCAATGCCGCCGTATTATTGAATAATCAGTTACAGCCTATCGGTACACGCATTTTTGGCCCGGTGACTAGAGAATTGCGCGGCGAGCGATTCATGAAAATTATTTCGCTGGCTCCAGAAGTGCTGTAATGATTTCTAGGATTCGATTATTCCATCCGCGCGATCGTCTTGAGGTTTGAATGTTATGTTTAAAATAAAAGTCGGTGATGATGCCATGGTCATCGCAGGTAAAGACAAGGGCAAGCGGGGCAGAGTTCTGCGTGTCATTGGTTCAACCCGCGTGGTAGTCGAGAATGTAAATGTCGTTAAAAAGCATCAGCGGGGTAATCAGCAGCGTCATGTTTCCGGCGGTATCGTCGATAAGGAAATGCCAATCCACCGATCGAATGTCGGGTTATATAATCCAAGTAAAGATGCTGCGGATCGGGTTGGATTCAAGATCCTAGCTGACGGTAAAAAAGTGCGGGTTTTCAAGTCCGACGGCGAAGTCGTCGATGTCTGAGCGAATAAGCATGTCTAGACTACAGAAAATCTATCGAGAACAAATTGTTGGTCAGTTACAACAACAATTCGGTTACGCCAGCGTTATGCAGGTGCCGCGTATTGAGAAGATTACACTGAATATGGGAGTAGGTGAGGCCATCAACGATAAAAAATTGATGGATTTTGCCGTTCGTGACCTAAAGCAAATTGCCGCACAGCAGCCGATCGTAACTAAGGCACGCAAGTCAGTTGCCGGATTCAAGATCCGAGAAGAGTGGCCAATTGGTTGCAAAGTCACATTACGTAGGGAGCGAATGTACGAATTCCTCGATCGACTGATCAACATAGCCATCCCTCGTGTGCGAGATTTTCGCGGCCTTAGCCCGAAATCATTCGACGGGCGTGGTAATTACTCCATTGGAGTGCGTGAACAGATTATATTCCCCGAAATCGATTACGATAAGATTGACACCGTGCGCGGCCTGGATGTAACCATCACCACTTCGGCTCGTACAGACGAAGAGGGTCGCGCTCTGCTTGATGCATTTAAGTTCCCATTCAGAAGCTAGCTAGGTACCATGGCAAAAAAAAGTATGATTGCGCGCGAAGCGAAACGTCGTCGCACCGCGCAACGATTCGAGAAAAAGCGTACTGCACTGAAAGCTATTATCAAAGATCGCAATGCCTCCGCGGAGCAGATCGACAATGCCCTTCTAGCAATTCAGAAGTTGCCGCGTGATGCGAGCCCGGCACGCCAACAGCGCCGCTGTCGGGTCAGTGGAAGACCACATGCAGTCTATCGAAAATTCGGCCTATGTCGTAATAAGCTACGCGAGGCGGTTATGCGTGGTGATGTTCCAGGTGTAGTCAAGGCAAGTTGGTAACCGCTCCAAGCTTCAAACCATACTCAATAAATAAACCTCAAGCGGGTATCGCGCCGTATATGGTGGTTTGACCCCGGAGAGTAACATGAGCACCTCAGATCCCATCGCGGACATGCTCACGCGCATTCGTAACGGTCAAGCGCGAGGCAAGGTCACAATCGATATGCCCTCATCAAAGCAAAAGGTTGCAATTGCAGCTCTATTGCATGATGAAGGCTACATTAGGGACTATTCCATTCAAGATGAGAATGGAAAGCCGCAGCTTGAAGTCAAGTTAAAGTATTATCGCGGTAAACCTGTCATTGAATTCATTAAGCGCGTTTCCCGCCCTGGTCTTCGAATCTACCGTGGTAAGAATGACATCCCGCAAGTATGGGGTGGACTTGGAATCGCGATAGTCTCTACATCCAAGGGCCTAATGAGTGATCGTGCTGCGCGTCGTGACGGTCATGGCGGCGAAATTCTGGCATTCGTTGCCTGAGGTTATATCGACGATGTCAAGAATTGCAAAAGCACCGATCCGTCTGCCTTCCGGCGTCGATGTAAAAATCAATGGAGCTGACGTGACCGTGAAAGGCCCAAAGGGTTCTTTGTCACATCATTTACATCCAAGCGTACTTCTTAGAGCCGAAGAGCAATCACTCGTGGTCGAGCCGGTCTCCGACAAGGGTGATTGCTGGGCTATGGCTGGCACCATGCGCGCATTACTGAATAATATGGTGGTGGGAGTCAGTAATGGCTTTGAGCGCAGGCTAAGCCTGATTGGCGTTGGCTATCGGGCTCAAGCAAAAGGTAAGGTACTAAACCTTTCACTTGGTTATTCTCATCCGATCGACTATCCGGTTCCTCAGGGTATCGAGATCGAGACTCCATCGGCAACAGAAATCATTGTTAAAGGCGTGGATAAGCAACAGGTGGGTCAGGTAGCCGCAGAGATTCGCTCCAAACGCCCACCGGAGCCATACAAGGGTAAAGGCGTGCGATATACAGATGAGCAGGTCGTACGTAAAGAAGCGAAGAAGAAGTAGGGGGATAGACAATGGATAAGAAGAACTCGCGCTTGCGTCGCGCAAGACGTTCACGCGCAAAGATGCGTGAAATCGGTGCCTACAGGCTATGCGTTTTTCGCTCGCCGCGACATATCTATGCGCAGCTTATCTCTCCCGATGGGAACCAGGTAGTGGCAAGTGCTTCTACCATTGAAAAGACGTTTCGTGACGCTGCGGACGGCTATTCCGGTAATATCAGTGCTGCTGCCGCCATCGGTAAGATCATTGCGGACCGTGCTCGGGCAGCCGGCGTCGAACGCGTCAGCTTCGACCGTGCTGGTTTCAAATACCATGGCCGCGTTAAAGCGTTAGCAGACGCTGCTCGCGAGAATGGACTTCAGTTCTGAGGACGCATTGATGTCAAGTTATAACCCAAAGTCCGAAGGCGACGACCTACTAGAAAAGCTGATTTCCGTCAACCGAGTTGCAAAAGTAGTCAAAGGCGGACGTGTGTTCGGCTTCGGTGCGCTTACGGTTGTCGGTGATGGTAAGGGCCGAGTCGGGTTCGGCACGGGTAAAGCCCGCGAAGTACCAGTCGCTATTCAAAAAGCCATGGAATCGGCGCGCAAGAATATGATTGATGTTCGTCTTAAGGGGGCAACCCTACAATATCCAATGATTGGTCGTCATGGAGCGGCCAAGGTGTACATGCAGCCGGCTTCTGAAGGTACTGGCATTATTGCTGGTGGCGCAATGCGTGCTGTATTCGAGGTGGTGGGCGTTCAGAACGTTTTGGCTAAATGCATTGGTACCAATAACGCGATGAATGTGGTGCGGGCAACGATTGAGGGGCTCGCTCGGATGGCCGACGCCGAGATGGTTGCCGCCAAGCGTGGATTGACCGTTGAAGACATCCTAGGCTGATCTTCCAGGGTTCAGCTGGTTTAGCAACCTGTCGCAACTTCGCCAAAGGCGAGGCGAAGCCTTGCCTAATGTACGGCCGGACTGATGTACGGCCGGGCTGATGTACGGATAGAGAATATCGATATGTCCGAAAAGAAAATCATGAAAGTAAAACAGGTTCGCAGCATCTACGGGCGCAACAAGAAACATCGCGCCTGTGTGCGGGGGCTTGGCCTGCGTCGTATGCATCAGGTGGTTGAAGTGGAGGACACTGCGGCCACCAGAGGCATGTTGAATAGAGTCTCGTACATGGTTGAATTGATAGAGGAAGCTTGACATGCGTCTGAATGATATCAAACCTGCCCAAGGCAGTAAAAGTAAGCGCAAGCGGGTTGGTCGCGGCATAGGAAGCGGTTTAGGCAAAACCTGTGGTCGCGGCCATAAGGGACAAAAATCTCGTGCTGGTGGTTTCCATAAGGTTGGTTTCGAAGGCGGTCAGATGCCCCTCCAGAGGCGCTTGCCGAAGATCGGTTTTCATTCTCGTAAAGCAAACAGCACGGATGAAATTCGACTCGCCGAACTCGCTCAGGTTGATGGCGATCAAGTCAATCTTCAGACTTTGCATGCGGCGGGCCTGATCGATAAGAAGATCAAGAGAGTAAAGCTGATCAAATCCGGGGTGATCGAGCGTGCTGTGAGAGTCCAAGGTATTGGAGTGACGGCTGGCGCACGAGCAGCGATCGAAGCGGCCGGTGGGTCAATCGAAGAGTGAGGGTGCAGCAATCTCTCTGCGCCCCAACACGAATCAGTAAACTAACCAGCGGCTTTTAAACATGGCAAAGAGCAGCGCCTCTGTTGCACAGTCCTTCAGTAGTATGGGCAGGTATACCGAGCTGCGACAGCGGCTTTTGTTTGTCGTCGGTGCATTGCTGGTCTACCGAATCGGTACTTTCATCCCTGTACCAGGCGTGAACCCTGAGGCATTGGCGATCTTATTCGATCAGAATCAGGGCTCGATTCTCGGTATGTTCAATATGTTCTCTGGTGGCGCCCTGGAGCGTGCCAGTATCCTCGCTCTGGGTATCATGCCCTATATTTCTGCGAGCATTATCATGCAGTTGATGAGCGCGGTCATCCCGAGCCTCGAGCAACTGAAAAAAGAGGGGGAGTCTGGTCGTCGCAAGATCACACAATATACCCGTTATGGCACAGTCGGATTGGCGAGCTTCCAAGCGATTGGTATCTCTGTAGCGTTGCAAGGACAAACCGCAGGGGGATCTGCGCTTGTGGTCACGCAGGGGCCAGGTTTCGTATTTACTGCGGCGGTGTCATTGGTCACCGGGACTATGTTCCTGATGTGGCTGGGTGAACAGATCACCGAACGTGGTGTGGGCAATGGTATCTCGTTGATTATCTTCGCAGGTATTGTCGCCGGTCTGCCTGCGGCCGTTGGCGGTACCCTGGACTTGGTGCGCACTGGTGAGATGAATGCGCTGTCTGTTCTGGTTCTATTTGCCATGGCGTTGGCAGTTACCGCATTCGTAGTCTTTGTCGAACGCGGCCAACGTCGCATTACGGTCAATTATGCGCGGCGACAGCAAGGCAGAAAAATGTTAGCGGCACCAAGCTCACACTTGCCGCTTAAACTGAATATGGCTGGCGTCATTCCACCGATTTTCGCTTCTAGCATTATTCTCTTTCCTGGCTTGTTTGGGCAATGGTTCAGCCAGTCGGAAGATTTTCGCTGGATCGCCGACATTACGAGTAAGCTTTCTCCTGGAGAGCCTGTTTACGTGATTCTGTACGCTGCAGCGATCATTTTCTTCTGTTTTTTTTATACGGCGCTCGTATTCAGCGCCAAAGACATGGCCGAAAACTTAAAGAGGTCGGGAGCAATCATCCCTGGTATTCGTCCTGGTGAACAGACAACGCGTTACATCGATAAGGTGATGACGCGATTGACAGCGGCGGGTGCTCTTTACATCACCGCAGTGTGTTTGCTTCCAGAGTTTCTGATCGTCGGCTGGAATGTGCCATTCTACTTTGGTGGTACGTCATTGCTTATTGTTGTCGTCGTCGTGATGGATTTCATCGCTCAAGTCTCTGCCCATTTAACACCTCATCAGTACGAGGGGTTGATGAAAAAATCCAACCTCAAAACACCTGGGGGTGGGATGCTGCGATGAATGGCCGTTTGGTGCGCCGATTATTCAAAATGCCCTCGCTGCATATCTTTGGAGAAATCAGATGAAAGTTCGTGCATCCGTCAAAAAAATCTGTCGTAACTGCAAGGTAATCCGGCGCAACGGTGCCATTCGTGTGATCTGCAAAGATCGACGCCACAAGCAACGGCAAGGCTAATAATGACTCTGTTTGACCAGCCATCGAAAAATGTTATACTAGCCGGCTTGCAGTTTTACTTTTACCTCGATTCCTCAGGAGTTTAGTCAGCATGGCCCGTATTGCTGGAGTGAATATTCCGGATCGTAAGCATACGATCATTGCGCTGACATCTATCTACGGTGTAGGCCGCCCTCTGGCAGCGAAGATTTGCCAGCAGGCGAATGTACCAACCGCCACAAAAATGCAGGATCTCTCAGAGGAAGAAATCGAACGATTGCGAGTAGCGGTCGGGCAATACACTGTCGAGGGTGATTTGCGGCGAGAAGTCTCAATGAACATCAAGCGTCTGATGGACCTTGGTTGTAACCGTGGCATCCGGCACCGTCGTGGATTACCGCTACGCGGACAGCGCACACAAACCAATGCACGTACCCGCAAAGGTCCGCGCAGGCCGATCAAGCGATAGGCCTTTTGGAGATGACATAGGCCTTTTGGAGATCAACCAGTGGCGAAGCCAGCTCGTACCAAAAAGAAGATTAGAAAACAGGTTGCGGACGGGATTGCCCATGTCCATGCTTCCTTTAACAACACTATTATCACTATCACCGACCGTCAAGGGAATGCGCTTGCCTGGGCTACAGCCGGAGGCTCTGGTTTCCGTGGTTCACGCAAAAGTACACCTTTTGCTGCCCAAGTAGCGGCATCTCGGGCGGGCGCCGCTGCAAAAGAGTTCGGGGTGATGAATCTTGACGTCAATGTCAAGGGACCAGGTCCGGGGCGCGAGTCGGCAGTGCGGGCACTGAACAGCGCCGGCTTCAAGGTGACCAGTATCACTGACGTGACACCCATCCCGCATAATGGTTGCCGCCCGCCTAAGAAACGGCGCGTCTAACGCATAACGCGGACTTCAAGTCGCCGACTGTCGATTTTCAGATCGCCGATACGAGAACAGGTAACGAGAGAACAGACTGACATGGCAAGGTATACAGGACCAACCTGCAAGCTGGCTCGACGTGAAGGTGTCGATCTTGGGCTTAAGAGCCGTGCGAGATCCTTAGAGACCAAGTGCAAGATGGAGAAAGCGCCCGGCCAGTCGCAAGACCGTCGACGCCGCATCTCCGATTACGGCCTGCAGCTGCGCGAGAAGCAAAAGGTACGCCGCGTTTATGGCGTAATGGAAAAACAGTTCCGTAATTATTATCAAGAGGCTGCGCGCAAAAAAGGTGCGACCGGCGAAAACCTACTGCAACTTCTGGAAACCCGCTTAGATAGCGTCGCCTATCGTATGGGTTTTGGTTCTACGCGTGCAGAGGCTCGCCAGTTGATCGGTCACAAAGGTATTCTTGTCAACGGTCGAGTTGTATCGATACCGTCCTATACCATTTCGCCGGAAGACGAGGTTGAAGTTCGCGACAAGGCGAAAAAACAGGTTCGTATACAGAGTGCTGTCGCCCTTGCAGAGCAGTATGGTTTCGCGGATTGGGTCGAAGTAGATAGCAAGGCTTTCAAGGGCGTGTTCAAACGCATTCCCGACCGGGCCGACCTGCCGGCAGATATCAACGAATCCTTGATTGTCGAACTTTACTCCAAATAAGCGTAGTCCAGGGGCGTTTTTATGGTCGATGTCAGTACCGGATTTTTAAAGCCTCGCATCGTTAAGGTGGAGCCGGTCAAAGGTAGCCTACACCGCGCTAAGGTTTCCATGGAGCCCTTAGAACGAGGCTTCGGGCACACGCTGGGGAATGCGCTGCGCAGGATTCTTCTATCATCCATGGAAGGCTATGCAGTGACCGAAGTTGAAATCCAGGGAATATTGCATGAGTACACGACCATGGAAGGGGTGCAACAAGACGTACTAGAGATTCTACTGAATCTAAAGCAACTCGCCATTACGTTACATGGCCGTGACGAAGCAACATTCACACTGAGCAAGGTTGGACCTGGGCCGGCCACCGCTGCGGATATTGCAATCGACCATACTGCGGATATTGCGAATCCCGAACTGGTGATCGCAAACCTGACGGGTGATATCGAACTAAGCATGTCACTGACAATACGTCGTGGGCTGGGGTACGAACCCGCAACGCAGCGTGAAGCAGAGTTCGGCGAGGATTGTCCGATTGGCAAATTGCCGCTAGATGCCTCATTCAGCCCGATTCGACGAGTTGCAATCGAAGTGCAATCAGCGCGCGTCGAGCAGCGGACCGATCTCGATCGCTTAGTTGTCGATCTCGAGACCAATGGCACGATTGATCCTAAGGATGCCATTCAACGATCGGCCGGCATTTTGCGGGATCAGTTGGCAAGTTTTGTGGATCTCGATCAGGCGGTCGGGACAGAAACAACGGTTGACCATGTTCCTGAGGAGCCACCATTCGATCCTATCCTGGTGCGTCCGGTAGACGAACTGGAACTGACCGTGCGTTCGGCGAACTGCTTGAAAGCCGAAAATATTTATCTCATTGGAGATCTGATCCAAAGGACCGAGGTCGAGCTTCTGAAGACCCCGAACCTTGGCAAAAAGTCCCTGACCGAGATTAAGGATGTACTCGCTACGCGCGGACTCTCCCTCGGTATGCGGTTAGATAATTGGCCGCCCGAGAATATCGAAGAACTGATGGTCAAGTAAACAAGCGGAAGACGAACCATGCGCCATCGCAAGGCTGGAAGACAACTGAATCGGAACAGTGCCCATCGTGATGCCATGTTTCGAAACATGGCGGGTTCTCTGATTCGTCATGAACTGATCAAAACAACTTTACCCAAGGCCAAAGAATTGCGCCGTGTTGCTGAGCCCTTGATCACTCTCGGCAAAGAAGACTCCGTGCATCATCGACGGCTCGCCTTCTCAAGGCTGCGCGACAAGGAAGCAGTAGGAAAGTTGTTCAGCGAACTTGGTCCACGCTATGAATCTCGTCCCGGCGGTTACCTGCGTATTCTCAAGTGCGGATTCCGCGCCGGTGATGCTGCGCCTATGGCCTATGTGGAGTTGGTTGATCGGCCGCTTGATGAAGCCGTCTATGAAAACGACGACTGACCATTGCACCTGTTTGTGAGGGTTTTTTTACAAAGCTATGAAATGGCTGGGCCGAGCCGGGCTTTTTAGGCGATTGCCCTAGAGAAACATACCAACTGGTGCCGGATGCTCGTTCGCCTTCGCGAAGCGATAACCCGCGTAGTAACTCTACGGACGGGTTATCGCGACCGTCGAGATTGGACGAGAAGACAATCCAGGTGGCCCATTGCTTGATCTTGACAGAAATCGCCTTATTCCACTTAATCTGCTCCGCGGCTCGAAATCCTTTTCTATCCTATTTCTATCGCGTATATTCATCAGTCCGCGATGAAATTAACACAACCGCCTCGACGTATTGCCCTGGTCACTGACTTTGGTGATGGTCCATACACCGGGCAATTGCGCCTGCTATTGGCCGCACTGGCCGAGAATGTCCCGATTATTCCCCTATTATCGGACCTTGTGCCGTTCCGGCCTGATCTGGCAGGTTTTTTTTTACCGAGCCTGATGCAGCGCATGCCGTCCGCCACGCTCTATTTGTGCGTTGTCGATCCAGGTGTCGGTGGGTCGCGTAATGTCTTAGCAGCACGTGTGGGCAATGACTGGCTGATCGGACCAGACAACGGATTGCTGGTACCCTGTCTTCGCGGTTGTGATTCGGTCCAAGTGTTTCGGGTGCAATGGCGTCCGCCCGCGCTGTCCGACAGCTTTCATGGCCGTGATCTTTTTGCACCCTTAGCCGCGCAAATAGTACAGGGAGATCTACCCGACTCTTCTCCTGCCCAAATCCCGACTCTGGTCGGTTCCGATTGGCCTTTTGCATTGGCTAAGGTTTGTTATGTCGATGTATATGGTAATCTGATCAGTGGTGTGCGTGCCGATGAGGTGGCCACTGACAGGGTATTGCGGATCGGTCATCATCAGGTTTGTTTTGCTCGCACATTCTGTGAGGTACCCGTGGGCACCGCTTTTTGGTATCGCAATGCATTTGGCTTGCTGGAGATTGCGGTAAATCAGGGGCGTGCGGATCGGGTGCTGAAGCTTGCGGCGGGCGACGATCTGCCACTGTAGCCGAGTATTGGGCTTGACCGTTCCAATCGGAATCGATCTTACAAACACCTTTGGAGACACATACAATGGCCAACTTCGGAGATCTTGTCGGCGCCTTTATGCAAAACGGAATGACGCCATCGGGCGGCAATCGCATCGGCAGCGCGCTGGAGCAACTGCAGCGCTCTGGATTCGGCGGTATCGGAGCAGCCGGTAGCAGTTCTTCCGGTGCCGGCGGTTTGCTCGGCGGTATTCTGGGTGCTGTGCAGGGCGGCCTGGGTCAGGTTGCCCAAAGTCCGGGTCAGGCCGGTGGCCTTGGTGCCCTAGTCGGCTCACTGCTTGGTGGAGGCAAGGGGGCTGTGCAGGGCGGTATGCTGGCGGTGCTGGCAAGCGTTGCGATGAAGGCCCTGTCTTCAGCAGGAGAGGGCGCCCAGGCTATACCTGGACAGCAAGGCGGTGGTATCGGTGGCATGCTCGGCGCTGCTTTGGGCGGAGACAAAGGAGCCGGCAATTCCGGTTCTTGGTCCGGCGGTGACGTACCCATTGGGATGCGTGCACCGCAAAATTCCGCCGAGCAGGAGGCATTGGAGTCGACCGCGCAACTGGTCTTGAAGGGTATGATCAATGCTGCCAAGTCCGATGGCCAGATTTCTCCCGATGAGATGCAGCGCATTGTCAGCAAATTACAGGAATCCGGTGCTGACCAAGGTATGCAGCAATGGGTATTGCAACAGATGCAACAGCCTCTTGATATTGATGCCTTTGCCGCTGAAATCCCTAACCAAGAGGTTGCGGCTCAAGTTTATGCTGCATCCTTGCTCGCGATTGAGGTTGATACTGAAGCCGAACGCCAGTATCTGCAACAACTCGCGCAGGCCGCTCAGTTGCATCCATTGGTGGTAGGGCAGATTCATCAGACCTTGGGGGTGACATCCTGATCTGTTGGGATTGCAAGTGATTCAGGATTTTCGGCCCCAATCTGGAAATCAGCCCATCCTAGTTTGGGTATCAGCTGGCACCAGAGGGAGAGGGCCGGAACCGATTCGCCCCGCAACTGTTCAATCCTCGGGACTGCATCTACATCATTCCCCTCTTTAACATAGAATGTAAGGAAAACGGCGTGAAACTCAGCTCTAATTCCATCGTCAACGGTCAGCCCATCCCTGGCGAATTTGCCTTCTGTGTGCCTGCCGAACAAGGGCACGTTACCCTGGGGCAGAATCGGAACCCACATATTGCCTGGTCCGATCTTCCTGCTGGCACGCAATCTCTTGTTCTGATCTGTCATGATCCAGACGTTCCCAGTCGTGGCGACGATGTCAATAAAGAAGATCGTGAGATTCCGGCAGATTTACCAAGGGTGGATTTTACCCATTGGGTGCTGATAGACCTGCAACCGAATCGTGACGGCATTGCCGAAGGTGAATTTTGCTCTGAAGTCAGCGCGCGCGGTAAGCCTGGCCCGGAGTCTGCCGACGGCACTCGGCAGGGTATCAACAGCTATACCGATTGGTTTTCTGGTGATGGCGACATGTCCGGCGACTATTATGGATATGACGGTCCCTGCCCACCGTGGAACGATTCCATTGTCCATCACTATCACTTCACCCTCTATGCGCTGGATCTCCCACGCTGCCCGGTTGAAGGACGTTTCGACCGTAATCAGGTGTTGGCCGCAATCGAGGGCCATGTGTTGGCGCAGGCTTCGATTGTCGGCAGCTACAGTCTCAACCCCAGAGTACCGGCAAGCTGACGCGATGCGCCGTGCGCACTCGCGGCCCTATTCCAGGTCTGATACTGTTCGATCTTTGGCGTGGGTTCCGGTCACTTGTTATACAGGGTTTCGGGATCGATCAGCGGCTCGGCGATGACCTCGACCCGGTCGCCGCGCACGGCATTATAAAAGCAGTTGCCCCGACCGGTGTGACAGGCCGGACCGGTTTGATCCACTAGCAGCAGCAGGGTGTCGCCGTCGCAATCGAGGCGCATTTCCTTGAGCATCTGAACCTGGCCAGACGACTCGCCTTTGCGCCAGAGCTTGCCGCGGGAGCGCGACCAGTAACAGACTCGGCCGGTACTCAGGGTCTCGTCCAGGGATTCCAGATTCATCCAGGCCATCATCAGCACCTGGCCACTATCATACTGCTGAGCAATCGCCGGAATCAGGCCGTCGGTATTCAGCTTGAGCGAGGCACGCACCTCGGTCCAGGGCAGGGAATCCCCTAGTCTAGCTTTTTCATTGCTTGTAATACGATGCTTGGTAGTCATAGAAGGTCTCCAAATTCATTCATATTGGGCGGCTACTTCAGCCCGCGTGGACGCTCCGGCGATGCGGATGTTCTAAAGTTGGCCTGAGGTATTTATTCGGTCGGATTGGGCAAGCTGTCAGGTAGACTGGTGCTCTGCTGCGGAAGTCGCGAGACCGTTTGCAGTCATTGTCATTGTCGTCATCGATAACCCAAGATGAGCGATTACGACAACAACAAACAGTAGAAACGGTAGCGGGATATCCGCACCACTGCGCTAGCCTATTGTGCAGTCTTTTGTGCATTCAGGGCTTGCCCGGTGGTGCCTTTGGAGTCCGCTCCCAGCAGCCACAGATACATGGCCACGATGCTGTCCGGCATGGGCAAGGTATTTGGATCCTCGCCCGGGTAGAGCTGTCGGCGCTGGGCCGAGCGGACCGCGCCAGGGTCGAGGCTGTTGACACGGATAGCCGTGCTGGCGCTGGTTTCCTCTGCCAAAGTTTGCATCAAGCCCTCGATACCGAATTTGGCGGCGGCGAAGGCGCCCCAATAGGCAAGCCCGCGACGACCAACGCGATCGGACGTGAATACGATCGAAGCATCGTCGGCCGCCCGCAACAGCGGCATGCAGGCCTGGGTAAGCAGAAATGGGGCGCTGAGGTTGATGCGCAGTACGCGCTCCCATTCCTTGGCATCGTAGTCGTCGATACGGCTCAGGAATGGCGCATAGGTGGCGCAGTGGACCAAGCCGTCTAGACGGCCGAATTCGTCACCGAGGGTGCTGGCCACGCCCAGGTACAGTGGTTCGTCGGCCTGTTCCAGATCGAGCGGCAGGCTGGCTGGTTGTGGGCAGCCGTCGGCCTCGATCTGGTCGTATACGGCTTCCAGCCTGGCCTCGTCGAAGCCGCTGAGAATCACCGTGGCGCCATGGCGGGCGCAGGCGCGGGCGACTGCGTGGCCAACGCCCTCGGCGGCGCCGGTGATCAGAATGATGCGGTTTACCAGCAGATCGGAGTGGGGAACATAATCCGGCATGATTGGACCTTAGGTTAAGTCGGACTGGAACATGATGTCAGCCAGACTAACCTGGACGGGCGTCGACGAAAATGATCTTTTCGGATTCGGTTGATTAAGCGCCAATCGTGTACCGATCACATATCAGACGAATGATCGAAATCGCGTATCTGCTTAGGCGATTTCTCTCCGGCGATCGCCTTAATCGTCTGCAAGCACCTGCATCCGCAAGTTCAGGCTATGTCTTGACAGCGGATGATTGAAATCGACAAGTACACCCTGGTTATTACTGTCGAGTATGGTGCCGACAGTCTCCTGCCCCCCGGGCGTGTCGAATCGGACGATGTGTCCGGCATTCGGGGCAAAGTCCGCGGGGAAGTCTTGCATCGGCAGGGTGCGAATCAGTGTCGGATCCGGTGTGCCGAAGAGATCTGCACCGCGAGCCAAAACGTGAGTGTCACTGCCGATGGACAGCTCGAGCAGCAGGGATTCTAGGCCGGGTGCGATGCTGCCATCGCCAACGCGAAAGCATAGAGGGTCTCCTGCAAAGCTGGAGAATACCTCGGTGCCATCTTGTAAATGAATCGACAAACGAAGCCGCACTCGTGAACCTAGTCTGATGCGATTGGGCCTGCCTTTATCCGCATTCATATGCACCAGGATAGAGTGGTATTGGATGGTGGGCCGCCGGAACAATCGGCGGCTGATGTGAACCGGAGGTTGGCTGGCGGAAATCCGGCCGCCAAAATTAGCGCAACTTGTCTTAGATTAAGATTGCTCTTAGAGCGAGATTTATCTTGGACCAAGAGTTGTCTTGGACCAAGATTTGTCTCAGACCAACGTTTCTCTTAGGCCAAGATTTCCTGAGTTACGAATAGGTAGCCAACTGAGACGGCGACCACGGCTACTGTCAAATAGGGTATTAAAATGCAGACTCCCGGCAGGTCGTTGCAGACGCGGCTGAGATTGCACAGTTTGCAGTGTTTCATCCGAATTTGCTCCAAGGAGGCTTCGCCCTGTATCGACGAATTGTTGATCGATTTGCTTGCGAGTCTGAGATGTTGTGTGGACCGCCAGCGCGATTTAGATAAGTATTATGGTTTTCAGCTAGTCTCCAGCCAGTATCCTACTCCTTAAATTGTATATTTCAAGGGTCAATATTGGTCTTTATAAAAGTCACAAGACCCAGTGAGTCGATTAGCACCTGACCCATTCACATCACTGGATGCACAACCAAACTGCATTCATGTTGTAAAAAGGGCACTGTAATCGTATCCGGTAAGTAAAATGTAATCAGTCGATGGCAGAAAAAAACCATGCTGTATATGCATTTTTTATGCATGTCATTGGTTATTCATGTCATGAGTAAGCGCACGTTTGCTCATGTCGTCTGTGCCGGGGCAACCCTCAAGCATGATGCAGTCGAACTCGAAGGCATACGTTGAGCAGGATAACGTCCTCGGTGCTTTTTTGACCTTAACCCAAGCATTTGCCGCTCTACCGGCTGTCTTCATTTCCCGGCCGGCTGGCCTCGAATCGCTGCGGTCGGATCATCTTTATAGTAGATACTTGCCATGAATACCGTCACGTCACAGGCGAGCTTGGATCTCCCACGTATTGGCTTTGTCAGCCTCGGTTGCCCGAAAGCGACTGTCGATTCCGAGCGCATCCTGACCCAGTTAACAGCAGAAGGCTATGCCATATCGCCAGATTACCAGGGTGCGGATCTGGTGGTTGTCAATACTTGCGGTTTTATCGATGCGGCGGTGGAGGAATCCCTGGCTGCCATTGGTGAAGCTCTCGAGCAGAACGGTCGTGTCATCGTTACCGGCTGTCTCGGTACTCGCGCGCGGCTTATTCGCGAGGCATATCCGAATGTGCTGGCCGTCACCGGGGCGCATGCCTATGCCGAGGTCATGCAGGCGGTACATTCCCATCTGCCGCCCCCGGCACATCCCTTCACGAGTCTGCTACCGACGCGGGAAGTCAAATTGACGCCTGCTCACTACGCCTATGTGAAGATCTCTGAAGGCTGTAATCATCGTTGCAGCTTTTGCATCATCCCCAGCATGCGCGGCGACCTGGTCAGCCGGCCGATCGGCCAGGTATTGGCGGAGGCCGAGCGACTGGTGGAGACCGGGGTGCGCGAGCTGTTGATCATTGCCCAGGATACCAGCGCCTATGGTCTGGACATCCGCTGTCGGCATGATTTCTGGCGCGGGCGTCCATTGCGCACTGACATCGAGAATCTGGCTCGCCATTTGGGCGAGTTGACGGCCTGGGTGCGGTTGCACTATGTCTACCCCTATCCACGGGTGGACCGATTGATCCCACTGATGGCGGACCAGTTGATCCTGCCTTACCTGGATATGCCGTTGCAGCATGGCAGTGCGCCCGTGCTCAAGGCCATGCGCCGGCCCGCGGCGGCGGAGCGAGTGCTGGAGCGTTTGTCAGGATGGCGGCGTATTTGTCCGGAACTGGTCTTGCGTAGTACCTTTATCGTTGGCTTTCCCGGTGAGACCGAGGCTGACTTCGAATGCTTGCTTGAGTTTTTGCGCGAGGCCCAGCTTGATCGCGTCGGTTGTTTCGCCTACTCGCCGGTTCAGGGTGCCGCCGCCAATGCGCTGCCCGGCGAGGTGCCGGAGCCGATCAAGCAGGAGCGTCTGCAACGCTTTATGTCTGAGCAGGCAGAGATCAGCCGGGCCAAGCTCGCCAGGCGTGTCGGCCAGCGCATGATTGTGCTGGTGGATGAAGTCGAGGAGCAAGCTGTTATTGCCCGCGGCCAAGGCGATGCACCGCAGATCGATGGCAATGTCATCATCGAAGGTGCCTGGGACATCGATCCCGGGGACTTCATTGAAGTAGAGATTACCGCCAGCGCCGATCATGACCTGTACGGGCAGCCCGTGGGCGCATGAGTTGGATTGTCGATACTCGGCGAATTTACCGGCGGTTGGGCATGCCCAGAATCCGCATCTGTGCAGGAATTCCGGGTTTGCTGACCGGTATCTGTTAGGTATCTGTTATTCGGGCTGCCTTGCGATCGGCAGCTGCTGTTCAATCGTTGCACGTGCTATAATTCTACTCTTTTTGTACGCCTTAGCCCGCGTCTGATAAGTCGCCTTCCAGGGCACACCATCGCGGCCACTAAGGCCACCACAAGGATTCTCCTCACACCGATTTTTCTCTATGGCCGATTTCGCAAAAGAGGTCCTCACCGTTAATCTCGAAGACGAGATGCGCCAGTCGTATCTCGATTACGCGATGAGCGTGATCGTTGGTCGCGCATTACCGGACGTGCGCGATGGGCTCAAACCCGTACATCGTCGCGTGCTGTTTGCGATGAACGAGTTAGGTAATGATTGGAATAAGCCGTACAAAAAGTCCGCGCGTATCGTCGGCGATGTGATCGGTAAGTACCATCCGCATGGCGATACGGCTGTGTACGATACCATGGTCCGCATGGCGCAGTCTTTCTCGATGCGCTACATGCTGATCGACGGACAGGGTAACTTCGGCTCGGTCGACGGCGATTCGCCGGCGGCCATGCGTTACACCGAGGTGCGCATGGCGCGCATTGCGCATAGCCTGCTCGACGACTTGGACAAGGAAACCGTCGACTTCACGCCGAATTACGACGAATCGGAACAGGAACCGAGCGTTCTGCCGGCGCGCTTCCCCAACCTGCTGGTTAATGGCTCCGCCGGGATCGCGGTTGGCATGGCCACCAACATTCCCCCGCACAATCTGGGCGAAGTGATTGATGCCTGCTTGGCGCTCATCGACGACCCGCTGGTTGATGTGGCGCGGCTGCTGGAAATCGTACCCGGGCCAGACTTCCCGACCGCCGCGACGATCAACGGCGTGCGTGGTATTCGCGAAGCCTATCTCACCGGGCGCGGGCGTATCCAGATTCGAGCCCGCACCCATGTCGAGACCGAAAAGCGCAGCGGGCGCGAGGCGATCATCGTTGATGAATTGCCGTATCAGGTGAATAAGGCAAAGCTGCTGGAGAAGATGGCCGAGCTGGTCAAGGAGAAAAAACTCGAGGGTATCGCGGAACTGCGCGACGAGTCGGACAAGGATGGCATGCGCATGGTCATCGAGATCAAGCGCGACTACTATCCGGACGTGGTGCTGAACAACCTATTTCAGCATACCCAGATGCAGACTGTGTTCGGTATCAATATGGTCGCCTTGGTCGACGGCCAGCCGCGCATTCTCAATCTCAAGCAGATGCTGGAGTATTTCCTCCGGCACCGTCGCGACGTCGTCACCCGACGCACCATCTTCGAATTACGCAAGGCGCGCGATCGGGCTCACCTGTTGGAGGGCTATACGGTTGCGTTGGCCAACATCGATGAGGTCATCGCGCTGATCAAGGCATCTGCCAGTCCGGCGCAAGCCCGCGAGGATCTGATGAGACGCACCTGGGCTTCCGGTGCCCTGTCCGGCATGCTCGAGCGTGCCGGCGCTGCCGAGACTCGCCCGGACGATCTCGATGCCGAGTTCGGCCTGCTCCGAGACGGAGCCGAGGACGGCCGCCGATACCGGCTCAGCGAACGCCAGGCGCGTGCCATCCTCGATTTGCAGTTGCAGCGCCTGACCGGGCTGGAACAGGACAAGATCGTTAAGGAGTTCGAGGATATCCTAATCAAGATTGGCGGGTTGCTCGATATCCTGCGCAATCCTGACCGGCTCATGCAAGTGATTCGCGATGAGCTGGTCTCAATACGCGATCAATACGCCGATGCCCGCCGTACCGAGATCGTGCGCGATCATACAGATTTGACTCTGTTGGATCTGATCGCACCCGAGGACGTGGTTGTGACCATGTCGCATGCCGGTTATGTCAAAGCGCAGCCGTTATCGGAGTATCAGGCTCAGCGTCGTGGCGGCAAGGGCCGCAGCGCGGCCAGCACCAAAGACGAGGACTTTATCGATCGGCTGTTCGTCGCTAACTCCCATGACACCGTATTGTGTTTTTCCAGTCAGGGCAAGGTGTACTGGTTGAAAGTTTACGAATTGCCGCAGGCTGGTCATAACGCCCGCGGCCGGCCTATTGTCAATCTGCTGGCGTTGGACCCGGGCGAGCGCATCAATGCGACGCTGCCGGTGCCGGAGTATGAAGAAGGCAGCTTTGTGTTTATGGCGACCAGCAAGGGCACGGTTAAGAAAACGCCTTTATCGGATTTCTCGCGTCCGCTTGCCCGCGGCATCATCGCGATCGATTTGCACGCCGATGAGCGACTCATCGGTGTTGCAGTCAGCGATGGTCGTCAGGACATGATGTTGTTTACATCCGCCGGGAAGGCAGTGCGTTTTAACGAGAGCACGGTACGCTCGATGGGACGAACTGCTCATGGTGTCCGTGGCGTTTGGCTGGATGAGAACCAGCGCGTGATCTCACTGCTGGTCGCCGAGCCTGGCACGGTGCTGACGGTTGGTACCGACGGTTATGGCAAGCGCACGCCGGTGGAAGAATTCCCGACCCGTGGTCGCGGCGCCAAGGGCGTCATTTCCATGCGCATCAACGAGGACAATGGCGAGCAAGTGGGTGCGGTACTGGTTCGACCCGGCGATGAGATTATGCTCATCACCGAAGCTGGCACTTTGGTGCGCACCGGCGTTGACGGCATCTCGATTTTGGGTCGCAACACCCGAGGCGTCAGGCTGATCAACCTGGGTGAGCATCAGCGCCTGGCTGGTATTGAGCGTGTGGTCGCCCTCAATGGCGGGGCTGATGATGCCAACGGAGCAGATGTCACGGGCAGTGTTGCCCCGCCTGTTCCTAGTGCTCTGGAGCCCAATGCCGACCTCCAGGATATTGATGCCGGCTCGGGGCAGGCCCCGGGGGATGTTTCGGATGACAGCCCAGATTCCGGATCGGAATCCGCTGCGGACGAGCCCGATGGCATCGATTGAGCAAACCACAGAACGATCATGAATGCTGCATTGCGTCCGTCGCAGGCGCCAAACTAAACGAGCCGCATGCGCCCACAATCCGAAAACTTCATAGATATCAGAGACGGAGCATATACTATGTCTCGACCTTACAATTTCAGCGCCGGTCCGGCGATGCTTCCAGAGCCAGTGTTGCGTCGTGCCCAGGAAGAGATGCTCGACTGGCATGGCAGCGGCATGTGCGTGGCGGAAATGAGCCATCGCAGCAAACAGTTCATGTCGATCGCCGAGCAAGCCGAATCCGATCTTCGAATGCTGCTCGGGGTGCCCGATGACTATCGGGTGTTGTTCCTGCAAGGCGGTGCATCAAGCCAGTTCGCAATGGTGCCGATGAACCTGCTTGCCGCGTCCAAGGGCAGCAGCGCGATGGCGGATTATCTGAACACCGGAAGCTGGTCGAAAAAAGCGATTGCCGAGGCGCGTAAGTTTTGCGATGTAAAAGTTGCCGCGACTGCTGAAGACGGTCGATTTATTCGTGCGCCGACCCAGGCTGAGCTGAACTTGTCAGCCAATGCTGCCTATCTACATTACACACCCAACGAGACCATTGAGGGTGTTGAGTTCTCCTATGTGCCGGAGGCAACCGTGCCGCTGGTGGCCGATATGTCCTCTACTCTGCTGTCGCGCCCGATCGATGTATCTCGATTCGGTTTGATTTACGCGGGCGCGCAGAAGAATATCGGCCCGGCAGGGCTGACCATTGTGATTGTCCGCGATGATCTTATCGGACAGCCGCGCAATGGCACGCCGGCGATGTTCGACTACAAAATACACGCTGACAATGACTCTATGTATAACACCCCGCCGACCTATGCCTGGTACCTTGCGGGGCTGGTTTTTCAATGGCTGAAGGATCTTGGTGGACTTGCGGTCATGGCCGAGATCAATCAGCGTAAAGCCGACAAGCTCTATGCTGCCATCGACGCTTCCGATTTTTACACCAATCCGGTCGAGGTCGCATCGCGCTCTTGGATGAATGTACCGTTCACACTTGCCGATGCCGCGCTGGATGAAGACTTTTTAGGCGGCGCCAAGTCCGCGGGTTTGCTGACCTTGAAGGGGCACCGCTCCGTAGGCGGCATGCGTGCAAGCATCTACAATGCAATGCCGGAAGCCGGCATCGATGCGCTGATCGCATACATGGCGGAGTTTGAGCGGACGCATGGTTGAGGCTCCAGGTAACGATCGCCCAGGATTCAGGTTTGCTTCTCGCCCTTGTTACCTGACCGACTTGATTTGTCAGGGGTTTACCGATGTATAAAATTCAAACGTTGAACAACATCTCCGTTGCCGGTCTGAACCGGCTACCGCGAGAATCCTACGAGGTCGCCTCCGAATTGTCCAATCCGGATGCAATTCTGGTGCGGTCGGCGAAGATGCATGATTTACAATTGCCGATGTCGGTCAAAGCCATTGGTCGTGCCGGTGCCGGGGTCAACAACATCCCGGTTGCGGCGATGAGTCAGCGTGGCGTGGTGGTGTTCAATGCCCCTGGTGCCAACGCCAATGCCGTCAAGGAGTTGGTGATTGCAGGCATGTTATTGGCCGCGCGCAACATCGGCCAGGGTTGGCAGTTTGCGCGCTCTCTCGAAGGTGACGATGCGGCGATTACCAAAGCGGTGGAATCCGGCAAAAAACAATTTGTCGGCTTCGAACTGCCGGGGCGTACACTTGGCGTTATCGGTCTTGGAGCGATCGGCGTTCAGGTAGCTAATACCGCTCGTGCATTGGGCATGAAGGTCATCGGTTACGATCCAAGCATCACCGTGCGCAGTGCTTGGAAGTTGGAGTCGGATGTCGAAGCTGCGTTGTCCGTCGATGACCTGGTGGCGCACTCGGACTTTATCACCTTCCATGTGCCGCTGACCGAACAGACGCGGCACATGATCAATGCCGAGCGCATTCAGAATATGAAACAGCATGCGGTTTTGCTGAACTTCTCCCGCGACGGCATCATTGACGACGATGCGGTGGTAACAGCGCTGGACGCTGGCAGGCTGTATGCCTATGTATGCGACTTTCCCAGCAATCTGCTAAAAGAGCATCCCCGCGTTGTTGCATTGCCGCATCTTGGCGCTTCCACCCGGGAAGCCGAGGACAACTGCGCGGTGATGGTGGCCGAACAGGTGCGTGCGTACCTCGAAGACGGCAACGTGACCAATTCAGTGAATTTTCCGGAGATCAATCTGCCTCGCAATGGTAGCTATCGCACCGCGGTGGTCAACAGCAACGTGCCGAATATGGTGGGACAAATTTCCACCGACCTCGCGGAGGCCGGGCTCAACATCCTCGATATGCTGAATCGCTCGCGGGGTGAATTGGCAGTGACCTTGATCGATATTGATCAGCCTTGCCCCGAGGAAACCGCAAACCGCATCGCCGAGATCGAAGGCGTGCTGTCGGTACGCTGCCTCGATAGCATGGGCAGTTCCTAACATCGGGTTCGCGCGGAGAGCATGGCGGTCGGGCCAGCACCCGCAACAGCGCCGAGAGCAATTAACAGGCAACAATGGGATACTGTGGCGATGAGCGAAGAAGAACGCCTGATTCAGGTTCGAGATCGCATTGATGCGATTGATGCTGATCTGCTGAGATTAATCTCCGAGCGTGCTGCTTGCGCCCAAGATATTGCCAGAATCAAGGACGAACGCACTCCCGGCATTCGGCATTATTATCGCCCCGAGCGCGAGGCCGAGATCCTGCGCCGCGTCAAGGAAAAAAATCCTGGGCCACTGGATGATGAGGAAGCCGCGCGACTGTTCCGCGAGGTCATGTCCGCCTGTCTGGCATTGGAAAAGCCGTTGACCGTAGCCTACTTGGGTCCCGAGGGTACCTTTACCCAGGCCGCAGCGCTCAAGCATTTCGGTCGCTCCGTACAGACACAACCATTTGGTGCAATCAGCGACATCTTTCGCGAAGTGGAATCCGACGCCTGCGACTTTGGCGTGGTTCCGGTGGAAAACTCCACCGAGGGCGTCGTCAGTCATACCCTGGACATGTTCATTCGTTCGCCGCTGCGCATTGCCGGCGAGGTATCCCTGCGCATCCATCATCACTTGATGAGCCGGGCGACCGAGATCGGCGCCGTGCGTCGAGTCTTCTCGCATCAGCAATCCCTGGCCCAATGCCGCGGTTGGCTCGATCGCTACCTGCCAAGTGCCGAGCGGATTCCCGTGGGCAGCAACGCCGAGGCGGCGAAGATGGCGGCACGCACCGGCGACAGCGCCGCAGTGGCTGGCGAAGCGGCCGCCGATCTCTACGATGTGCGTATTCTGGCTCGGCGCATCGAGGATGATCCTGGCAACACCACGCGTTTCCTGGTGATCGGTCCGCAAGACGCACCGCCGAGCGGGCGTGATAAGACCAGCATGCTGTTATCCTGTCGCAACGAGTCTGGCAGTTTGTATCGATTGCTGACCCCGCTTGCGGAACAGGGCATCAGCATGACGCGTATCGAGTCGCGACCGTCGCGCCAGGGAATCTGGGAATATGTTTTTTTTATCGACATCTCCGGCCATCGCAGCGAGCAGATGATCGCCGCGGCATTGCGCGAACTGCAGCAGACTGCCACCTTCTATAAGATATTGGGCTCTTATCCCGAGGCGGTATTGTAACCGGCCGGTGATTCCGCCGGCATTGGACATGCTTCCATCTGGCCTGCCCCAATCGCCACCTATTCCCACCAGAGACCTTCAATGACGGCGTCCGATTCTTTTTTCTTGCATCATGCAGCACCGCAGGTTAGCGGGCTGACGCCCTATGTTCCTGGCAAACCGGTGACTGAATTGGAGCGCGACCTCGGCATCGCCGATTCTATCAAGCTCGCGTCCAACGAAAATCCTCTGGGTTGTGGTGAGCAGGCTCGAGCAGCCTACCTGAACTGTGCGGCTGAACTCGGCCGTTATCCAGACGGTGGTGCGTTCGCACTGCGCCGGGCCATTGCAGAGCATCATGCTGTCGATGCCGCCTGGGTCACCGTGGGCAATGGTTCCAACGATGTGCTCGATCTGGTCGCGCGCACCTTTCTGTATCCAGGTAGGGAATCGGTCTTCTCCGAGCACGCCTTCGCCGTCTATCCCATCGCGACCCAGGCGGTCGGTGCTACCCCGCGGGTTGCCAAGGCCAGAGCGTTTGCTCACGATCTGGACGCAATGGCAGCGCTGGTCAACGAGCGCACTGGCGTGGTTTGGATTGCCAATCCGAACAATCCCACAGGTACCTGGCTCACTGCCGCCGCGCTCGAGGGCTTTGTCTCCAGTTTGCCTGAGCACTGCCTTTGCGTTGTTGACGAAGCCTATTTTGAATACGTCGGCGAACCGGACTATCCGGACACCAGTACCTGGCTGGCCGAATTTCCGAATCTGATCGTCACCCGCACCTTTGCCAAGGTGCATGGACTTGCGGCGTTGCGCGTTGGTTATGGGTTAAGCGATCCACGCATAACTGAGTTAATGAATCGCGTGCGGCAGCCCTTTAATGTGAATGCCCCCGCCCAGGCAGCCGCGCTGGCGGCTTTGGCTGACCATGCGCATCTGGCACGCTCGGTGGCCCATAATCAAACAGAGAAAGCACGTCTGACTGCGGGGTTTGCCGCCTTGGGGCTGGATTGGATGCCGTCGGTCTGCAATTTTATCAGCGTCGATTTGGGCCGGCCTGCCGCGCCTGTGGACCAAGCGCTGCTGCGCCTAGGCGTCATCTGTCGCACCCTAGGTAATTACGGCCTACCCAACCATCTGCGGATCAGCATCGGCCTGGCGCACGAAAACGACCGTTTGTTGGACGCTCTGAAACAGGTACTCGCAGCATGATCCAGCGTCTCGCCATTATTGGAGTCGGCCTCATCGGCGGTTCCCTGGCGCGCGCGCTGCGGGCCGCAGGCGAGGTGCAAGAGGTTATCGGCTGTGGGCGATCGACGGAGAATCTGCAATTGGCCTTCGATCTAGGAGTCATCGACAATTGCACCCAGGATCCCGCCGTGGCCGTCAAGGATGCGGATATGGTCTTGCTCGCCGTGCCCCTGGGAGCCATGCGCGCGATCTTCGAACAGATCGGCACCGTTCTGCGGCCGGATGCCGTTGTTACCGATGCCGGTAGCGTCAAGGGAAGCGTGGTCGCTGACGCAATCGCGGTGTTTCAGCAGTTGCCGAGCTGGCTGGTGCCCGGGCATCCCATTGCCGGCACCGAGCGCAGCGGCGTCGCCGCATCCTTTCCGGGGCTGTATCGTAATCGGCGAGTGATCCTAACCCCATTACCGCAGACTGATGCTACTGCCTTGGCAAGAGTGCGTGCAATGTGGCAGGCCGCTGGTGCAGAGGTCAGCGAAATGGATGTAGCCCGCCACGATCAGTTACTTGCCGCCACCAGCCATTTGCCTCACATGCTTGCGTTTGGGCTTGTGGACGCATTAACGCGCATGCAGGAGAGTGACGATATCTTTCGGTATGCCGCTGGAGGCTTTCGCGATTTTACCCGCATCGCTTCCTCCAACCCGGTGATGTGGCGGGACATCTGCATGGCCAATGCCGAGGCCTTGAGTCTGATGTTCGATCGCTTCGGCGATGAGATGTCGGATCTGGCTTCGGCCATTCGTCAAGGCGACGCGGAACATCTGTTGGACATCTTCACCCGCGCCAAGGCGGCGCGGGACCGATTTGTCGATGGAATTGATCCGCAATCATCGGATATACCGGTTTCAAACTGAAGCGACCCGGCATGGCCGTTTGCCGGTGCCGGTGTCGGCTGTACAATCGGTCCGGCAATCCCTTTCAATTGCTTCAGGGTTCGCTCGACAGGCCTGCCGCGGCGCTTTCGGCTGGTTTGTCGGCTTGGTCCATGAGTTGTTCCACTTCGCCCCGATCAGCCATTGGTACCTCCTGCTCCTCGGCCTGCCACTGTTTCTCTGCCACCATGGCATCGGCGCGTTCCATCTCCGGAGATGAGTTCGGTGTAAGCTGGCAGTCGGTGCTGAGACAGGTATCGAGTTGGTTGACCACGCAGCCAGTGGCCGGGACATTGGCATCTTCAGCCGGATATTCCTGCAACAGCAGATTCAGGTATTCGTCGTTGGACAGGTCGCCCTTATACAGCTTTACGGTCAGGGTGCCGATGCTACCGTCGGTTTGTCGCAAGCTGCCAAGGTTCTGCCCGCCGATGCTGTAGGATGCGCAATTATTGCGAATGAGGGCAAAAAAACCGTCCTCGCTAGGCCTCTTGAAGGGGTTCTGGATGCCGCCTTTGAACGGGTTTTCCATGCCTTCGAATGGATCGCCACCGCTGTCGGATGCACAACCGCAGATGAGCAGTAGGGCGCCGGTGATACAGGCGGGCGCAATGGCGAGGCGCGGGGCGGTGTTGGAATCGAACATCAGAAGTCCTCTGGTCGCAGATGAAGCGGGTCGCGGATGGTTGACCTTGGAGCACGCGGCGAATCTGATCGGTTACCTGAGGCATGGCTTCGGTTCGACATCATCCTGCCGCGCGGTCTCTTCGCGCTGCATTGTAGCGGGTTATGCCGGCCTTGCGGCGACCATTGCCGAGTTCCGTAAGGCAAATAGTCAGGGGCAAATGTTCAGGCTGATCATCGATGTTGCACCGCATAACCACACTGTTTCCCCTTTGGGCCTTGCTTTTTTCCGCGCTTGCACTGTGGCAACCGGATTGGTTCAGCGCTGCCAAGCCAGCGATCGTCCCGTTGCTCGGCTTGGTCATGTTCGGCATGGGCATGACGCTGACCTGGCAGGATTTTGTCGAGGTCGTGCGCCAGCCAGGGCGCATCGGGCTTGGGGTTGGTCTGCAATACCTGGTGATGCCGTTGACAGCCTGGGTCGTTTCGCTATTGCTTGACCTGCCGCCGGAACTCATGGCGGGGTTGGTATTGGTCGGAGCCAGTCCAGGAGGCACAGCTTCCAATGTAGTTTGCTTTCTGGCGCGTGGAGATCTGGCGTTGTCGATCTCTTTAACCATGGCCTCGACCTTGCTCGCCATCGTCGCAACCCCGCTGTTGACATGGATCTATGTTGGGCGGCAGGTGCCGGTGCCGGTGCTGGACATGCTGATCTCGATTTTCAAAATCGTATTGTTGCCGGTGGCGCTGGGGGTGGCCGTCAATTCTGTCATGGGTCGTCGTCTGGCCTCGTTGCGCGCGCTGTTCCCGTTGCTGTCGATGCTGGCGATTGTCTTCATTATCGCGATCGTGGTCGCACTGAATCGCCCGAACCTGGCCCAAGCCGGGCTGTCCGTGGCGTTGGCAGTGATACTGCACAACGCGATCGGGCTCGCTGGCGGCTACTGGCTGGGTTTGCTTGCGACCCGAGACGCCCGCACCGCGCGCACATTGGCCATTGAAGTCGGTATGCAGAATTCCGGACTGGCCGTCGCGCTCGCGGCTAAGTACTTCTCCGCCAGTGCGGCATTGCCTGGCGCCTTGTTTTCAATCTGGCACAACCTATCCGGATCGATGTTGGCCGCTTATTGGTCTCGGCGTGCGGATGGCTGATCCTTGAATTGCCTCATCAACTGGTTCATGCCTTTGCGTTTGCCGAAGGACCCGGGAAGGGTGCTGCCTCCAAAGAATGTAAGGATTCACTGCAGAGACGCAGAGTGCGCAGAGGGGTCAAGGCGCTTCACCCGCAAGCGGATCTTGACCAGCCGTGGAAGCTGGTCGGCGTAGGAGCCCGCTTGCGAGCGAACCGGCCGGCGGTGCCAGCGGATCGGACGCGAGCGCCGCGCCTTACCCGGGAGAAAGGCTGTAGGCCACTGTCTTCTCGACAAATGAACTGAAGATACCCCAGGGTGCAACCCGCCCAGTACGGCTTGATCGAGATTGGGATCGGGATCGAAAAGACATAACATCAGGGCGTGAGAAACCTGATGTTTACCTGATATTTAAGGGCGCTGCCTTCAAAGAATGTGAGGATTCACCGCAGAATGCGCAGACAGGCTAAGGCGAATGCAGCCTTTTTCTCCGCGTTCTCTGCGTCTCTGCGGTGAATCAAACTTCATTCTGGTTGAATGGCTGAATATTCTACGCAGGCAGCACCCCCGGAAACAAAGCTGGATTTAGCCAAGGACCGAACATCCGTATCGCGGATGCATAAAGCCTAGTTCTGCGATGATTCCACAACTAGCAGAGTGTTGAGCTGTCAGGATGGGGCAGCAAATTATTAAGAGTAGGTGAGGATGCACGCGTATCAGAGCAATCGAATGTCGGACCGAGTCAGCAAATGACCTACATGATGATTAAGATCGAAGGAATGGCTGCGTAACTCGTGCATGACCTTGCTGACCCAACGCTCATGCAACCTGAAATAAGAGGTTAAGTATGGATTATTCCACGTTCAAAGCGTTACAGATACTACTTTTCTTCGGCAGCGCTTTCGCATTCTGCCTATGGCAGCTGGCTGCGGTGCGAGAGGCACGTCGCCAACGTATCCTAGCCAAAGATCAGCACCTCGACGCGAAACATCCGAAGTCCGCAAGTAAACGCTAAAACGGATTGCTGTAATCAATCGTCAGCACCCGTGGTGAGACCTAATGAAGTCTGGTCGAATAGGTAGATAAATGAAAACAGTATTTGGTGCCGAGAAGAGGACTTGAACCTCCACGGGATTTCTCCCACATGGACCTGAACCATGCGCGTCTACCAATTCCGCCACCTCGGCAGGTGATCGCTCGCAATCAGTGCACAGCGAAGGATGCGCATATTAGTGAGACAAAGCCTTCCTGTCAACGGTAAACTACTCAGCTTTCGCGAGCGAAGCAGACGGGTACCGTGGCAAGAAGAAAAAAAACTCAAAGGGTTAGAGATCTCGATCCACACCTCCAACGTGAGGCGAAAAAGTACCAAAATCCGATCCCAAGCCGGGAGTTCATCCTCGAAACCCTGACCGAGCATGGCGCTCCAATGGAGTTCGACGAAGTCGTCAAGGCCTTGGATCTTAGTACCAATGACGATCAAATCGCACTGGAGCGCCGTCTCGGCGCCATGGTCCGCGATGGCCAACTGGTGCGCAACCGTCGCCATGCATTCTGCCTGGTTAACAAGCGCGACCTGATTGCCGGGCGGGTTATCGGGCATCCAGACGGCTTTGGTTTTGTCAAACCCGACGATGGCGGCGACGACCTCTACCTCTATCCAAGAGAAATGCGCGCACTCTTCCACGGCGACCGAATTGTCGCCCGGGTCACCGGGCGCGATCGCCGAGGCCGTCTGGAAGGATCGGTGGTCGAAATATTGGAGCGTAGTACCAGCAGCGTCGTCGGCCGCCTATACTCTGAAAGCGGTGTTGGCTTTGTAGCGCCGGACAATAAACGCCTCAGCCATGACATCATCATCCCAAGCGATCGACTGATGGGAGCTGAACAAGGGCAAATCGTCGTGGCCGAGATCACCGATCAACCGACCTCGCGCACCCAACCGATTGGGCGTGTGGTAGAGGTGCTCGGGGATCACATGGGTCCTGGTATGGAGATCGCCATCGCATTACGCGCCCATGATCTGCCGGTTATCTGGCCAGATGCCGTTCAGGAACAAATTGCCGGTCTGACAGAACAGGTACCCGAGGAAGCAAAAAGCGGCCGAACCGACCTGCGCGATCTGCCATTAGTCACCATCGACGGGGCCGACGCGCGCGACTTCGACGATGCGGTGTACTGCGAGCGCAAGCCCAAGGGCTGGAAACTGCTGGTCTGTATCGCCGACGTCTCTGCCTATGTTACGCCTGACAGCGCATTAGACAAAGAAGCCCTGAACCGCGGCAACTCGGTCTACTTCCCGGATCAGGTCATCCCAATGCTGCCGGAGGTGCTGTCGAACGGACTCTGTTCGATCAACCCGGATGTCGATCGGCTCTGCATGACCTGCGAGCTGTACGTCAATCGCGAAGGTAAAGTCACCCGTTCACGCTTCTTCCAGGGCGTCATGCGTTCCCATGCGCGGCTGACCTACGATCAGGTGGCGGCCATGCTGGAAGACGATGATGGACCCTTGTGCGAACGTCATGCCGACCTGTTACCTCATCTGCACGAGCTCTACGCGCTGTTTCAAGTCCTGCATGAAGCCCGCAAGGCGCGTGGCGCCATCGAGTTCGATACCGTCGAGACCAGGTTCGTGTTCAACGAGGCCAAGCGCATCGAAAACATCGAACCGGTGCAGCGCAACAACGCCCATCGCATCATCGAAGAGTGCATGCTGGCCGCGAATGTTGCCGCGGCGCGGTTATTTCAGCGCAAAAAGATGCCGGCCCTGTTCCGGATTCACCAAACGCCCAAGGAAGAAAAGCTCTCCGATCTGCGCGAATTTTTGGCGGAACTGGGCCTGAACCTCCCCGGCGGCAGCAAGCCGGCCGCGAGCGATTATGCGACGCTGCTCGATTCGGTCAGAACGCGAGCCGACGCACATCTGATCCAGACCGTATTATTACGCTCGATGCAGCAGGCCATGTACAGCTCCGACAATGCAGGGCACTTTGGCCTGGCCTACGACGCTTATACCCATTTCACCTCACCCATCCGTCGTTATCCGGACCTGATCGTACACCGCATCATCAAGCACATTCTGGCCGGAGGTACCGCCGCGGACCTGGACTACTCCAAGGCGGACCTGCAGCAAATCGGCGAAATCTGTTCCGGCAGCGAGCGCCGTGCCGACGAGGCCACTCGGGATGCCGAGGGCTGGCTCAAGTGTGAGTACATGCGCGACAAGCTCGGTGCAGAACTGGACGGCACCATCACCAGTGTGCAGGGCTTCGGTCTGTTCGTTGAACTGGATGGCATTTATGTCGACGGTCTCGTGCACATCACCGCGCTGGACAACGACTATTATCACTTCGACCCGGTCGGTCACCGACTCACCGGCGAGCGCACCGGTCAGGTCTATCGCCTTGGCGACCGATTGCGGGTCAAAGTCGCCGCAGTCAATCTGGACGAGCGCAAAATCGACTTCGTGCCGGTTCCGCGCAAGCAGCAAGCCGCGTCTAAAAGGCGCTCGCGGTCGCGCCGCCAACGCAAACCGGCGGCCTGAGACCTTTGCTGTCCGGACATGGGCGAATGTACACCAGTGGTGGGGATCAACAGCGTTCGCAATGTGCTGCGGTTTGCATCCGAGGGTGTTGCCGAGCTTTGGCTCGTTCGCTCGCGGCGTGATCGGCGCTTGTCGGAACTCGCCGCCCTCGCGCGCGCGGCCGGCGTATCGATCAAATTATCGGAGCGTGCCGATCTTGACCGCGCGGCCGAGGGTGCAAATCATCAGGGAGCCATGGCCTGGGTGCAGGTGCCGGCACCGCGTGCGGAGCGACATCTCGATGCTCTGCTGGCGGATATCGATGGCCCGCCGCTGTTATTAGTACTTGACGGCGTGACCGATCCGCACAATCTCGGTGCCTGTCTGCGCAGTGCCGATGCTGCCGGAGCGCACGCCGTGATCGCGCCCAAGGACAAGGCGGCTGGGCTGACCCCCATTGCAATCAAAGTGGCGAGCGGTGCCGCCCAGTGCATGCCCTTTGTGCAGGTAACCAATCTGGCGCGTACCTGCGATCTGCTCAAACAGCGCGGTCTCTGGCTGATCGGCGCCACCGAGGATGCGGACGCAACCTTCTATCAGAGCGATCTGCGCGGCCCGCTGGCGCTTGTACTCGGCAGTGAAGGCAAGGGCATGCGTCGCCTGACCCGCGAGCGCTGCGACCTGCTGGCAAGACTGCCGATGCATGGTCGAGTCGAAAGTCTGAATGTCTCGGTGGCGGCCGGAATTTGTCTGTACGAAGCCGTTCGCCAGCGTTCGATCTGACGGACCGTCCAGGATCGCTTTAATCCGCAAACCGCGGGCTTGGGGATCGGCACCTGATGCTGAAAGGCTGGAATGCTGATCGACAGCGCAGGAATCGACGCGATATCGACCGCCGCAAGCATCCACTGGAGGTCATGACAGCCCGCCATCATCTGGATCTACTCTCTAAAATCGTCAATTGCCAACAAGACTTGGCAGCGGCGAACGCGGTACCATATAGAACCTCACACACTACCTGGGGTTCTGATGTTTGACATTACTATGCAAATTGCCGGATATGACGACGAACTCGCTCAGGCAATCCGCGACGAAGAACGTCGCCAGGAAGAACATGCCGAGCTGATCGCGTCGGAAAACTATGCCAGCCCACGCGTCATGCAGGCGCAGGGCTCGGTGCTGACCAACAAATATGCCGAGGGCTACCCGGGAAAACGCTACTACAGCGGTTGCGAGAACGTGGATGTCGCCGAGCGTCTAGCCATTGAGCGCGTCAAACGCCTATTCGGTGCCGATTATGCTAACGTGCAGCCGCATTCCGGCTCACAGGCCAATGCGGCGGTATTCATGGCGCTCTGCCAGCCAGGGGATACCATACTCGGCATGAGCCTGGCACATGGCGGACATCTGACCCATGGCGCCAAGCCGAATTTCTCGGGCAAAATCTACAACGCAATTCAATACGGTCTCGACCCGACCAGCGGTGAAATCGACTATGCCCAGGTCGAAGCGCTGGCTCGCGAACATCAGCCGCGCATGCTGATTGCCGGCTTCTCGGCCTACTCCAGGGTGGTCGACTGGCAGCGTTTTCGCGACATCGCCGATGCAGTAGGCGCCTACCTGCTGGTAGATATGGCACATGTGGCGGGTCTGGTGGCTGGTGGAGTCTATCCAAGCCCAGTACAAATCGCTGACGTCACCACCACCACCACGCACAAGACCTTGCGCGGCCCCCGCGGCGGCCTGATCCTAGCCAAGGCTAATCCAGAGTTGGAAAAGAAATTCAACTCCCTGGTATTTCCGGGAACCCAGGGCGGGCCGTTGATGCACGTGATTGCGGCCAAGGCAGTCGCCTTCAAAGAAGCCCTGGAACCGGACTTCAAAGACTATCAACGCCAGGTCACACTGAACGCCCAGGCCATGGCCGAGATGTTCCTATCGCGCGGCTACGATGTCATCTCCGGCGGCACCGACAACCACCTCTTCCTGGTCAGCTTTATCGAACAAGGCCTGACCGGAAAGGAAGTCGACGCCTGGCTCGGCGCTGCCAACATCACCGTCAATAAAAATGCGGTACCAAACGATCCGCAATCGCCCTTCGTCACTAGCGGTATCCGCGTCGGCACCCCGGCAGTCACCACCCGCGGTTTCGGCCTCGACCAAGTCCGCGACTTGGCCGGCTGGATGTGCGATATCATCGACGCCAGGGGCGATACCGCGGCCATCGATGCCGCCAAGGCCAAGGTACTAGACCTTTGTACCCGCTACCCGGTCTACGGCAGCAGCCAATGACACCGGCCATCGGCTGACATCGACATCGGCAAGCCCACGGAAACAAGATGCGCTGTCCTTTCTGTGGCGCCCAGGATACCAAGGTAGTGGACTCGCGGCTGTCCGGCGATGGCGACCAGGTGCGCCGCCGCCGCCGCTGCGTGGTCTGCGGCGAGCGCTTCACCACCTATGAGAGTGCCGAGCTGAACCTGCCGCGCGTAATCAAGCTCGACGGCAGCCGAGTCCCTTTCGATGGCCGTAAACTACGTTCCGGCATCCTGCGTGCGGTGGAAAAGCGCCCGGTCAGCACCGACCAGATCGAAGCCGCCGTGGCGCGCATCAACCGAAACTTGCTCGGCACCAGCGAAGGCGAAGTGACCTCCAAACGCATTGGCGAATTGGTTATGGACGAACTGCGCGGGATGGACCAGGTCGCCTATGTGCGCTTCGCATCGGTCTATCGCAACTTCGAAGACGTTGCCGCGTTCCGCGAGGAAATCGAACGTCTGGAACGCCACCCATCCCCAGAGGCAAAGCGTGCTCAACTGGATCTACTCGCGGAGCTGGACCCCAAACCGTGAGTCCGGATGATGAACTGCGCTACATGGCGCGCGCCCTGCGTATTGCCCGTAGTGGGTTATATACGACAGACCCCAATCCCCGCGTCGGCTGCGTGCTAGTGCGTGACAACCTAGTGGTAGGGGAGGGCTTTCATCGCCGCGCCGGCGAGCCCCATGCCGAGCGTAATGCCATCGATCTGGCTGGAGATGCGGCGCGTGGTGCCACCGCCTTTGTCACGCTGGAACCCTGCTGCCATCATGGACGCACGCCACCCTGCACCGATGCCCTGCTGGAAGCCGGCATTGCGCGGGTTGTGGTCGCGATGGAAGACCCGAACCCCATCGTCAGTGGCCGCGGATTGCGGCGGCTGCGGGCGGCTGGCGTCGAGGTTCGAACGGGCCTGATGGAGCAGATGGCTCGCGCATTGAACCCCGGATTCGAAAAACGCATGCGCGGCGGCATGCCCTATGTTCGCTGCAAACTTGCCGCAAGCCTGGACGGGCGCACCTCCATGGCCAGCGGCGAGAGTGTCTGGATCACCTCCGCAGATGCCCGGCGTGATGTACACCGCCTGCGCGCGCGCTCATCGGCGGTGGTGACCGGCATCGGCACCGTGCTGGCCGATAATCCATCCATGAACGTGCGGCTCAGCTCCAATGAATTCCCGGCTCTATGGCCGAATGAGCGACCGCGCCAGCCGTTGCGCGTGGTGGTGGACACACATCTGCGTATGCCCGTGGAGGCGCGCATGCTGCAATTACCTGGTGCAACCCTGATCGCCACCTGCGAAGACAGCCCGCGAGCCATCGCCCGGGCCAATGCCGCCGGTGCCGAGGTTCAGGTCTTCCCGGCCGCGCCGAGCGGTGGTGTGGATCTGCACGTTCTCCTCTGCTACCTGGCCGAGCGCGAGATCAACGAGGTACTGATCGAGGCCGGTCCAACCCTGGCAGGTGCCGCGCTACAGGCCGGCCTGGTGGACGAATTACTGATTTACCAGGCGCCACATCTGATGGGAGATTCCGCCCGCGGTCTATTCCATCTGCCGGGTCTCGATACCATGCAGCAGCGCATTCCGCTTAAATTTACCGATGTACGTCAAATCGGCATCGATCTTCGTCTGACCCTAATCCCAGTGCGCGACGATCAGCCGCGTAATAGAATGTGCGAGATCTGAATCCACTGGTCGTTGCAATCATCCCGGATCAATTCTTCTGATATAAACCGAGGCAGCTCGGATCAATCGGTCTTCTTCTCGGTGCCCATGGCTGGTGATGCCGCGTCTCCCTGCTTTGCCTCGCGCTCCTGCTTCAGACGCTTCAGATTATGCATCTGAGAAAAATAAAACCAGGCGACCACGGCGACGATCAGAACGAACTCAAGGCCTTTAAATGCTCCGGATTCCACTTGTTTGCCCTCGGGGTAAAGTTGGGTAAAAGGCGATTCCAGTGGAGCAACTGACCGCCTAGCCTGTATACGGCGTCAGCTGATCTGTTTCTATCCGGAAATCGCCAAAGTTGAATCATTCTCGATTCACAAAGGAAGAATGGCGCTGATCTGACCGGGATCAACCGTTCCCATTGGTTGCACGTCAAAAGCCTTGCCACCCTCTCTTTGCCACGTTTCAAAAAGCCTTGGCTAAATTTCCACCGTTCCTTCGGCAGCGATGGCGGCGTTCCATGCAAGCCGGCATAGGCTGAACTTTGATTAACCCCAACTTACGCGGCTTGGCCCCGGACCGGCGCCCGGTTAGACTATCGCTCAAGGCTCAATATGATCACCGAGATGTACCATGACTGATAAGCCCAATCTGCAACGCTTCGAACTCGCCGATGGCGAGCAGGTCTGGATCGAAACCACCGATATCCGCATCAGCGGTGCCGGTCACGCCGAATTCGACTTTGCCAGCCGTGGCAATGAGCGGCGTGCGGAGATGATTCGGGCCGGTATCGCCCAGGTAAGACCTGCGGCCAATGCCGTGTTCGAAGCACTGAAGGGCTTCAACACCCCGAAACAGATCCAAATGGAAGTCGGCATCGGCTTTTCCGTGCAGATCGGCGCCTTCCTCACCTCCACCGACAGCAATGCCAACATCAAGCTCAAGCTGGTATGGGAGAACCCATCGATCCTGGCGGCCGATGAGGAGCCTGCCGATCCATCCGGCTAAGACTGACCTGTAAGCAGTTGGCGACCCGCAGCTGGCAATGAATGCCGACAACAAAGTCGGGAGCGCAGCCGCGGCGCTGGCCCGCATTCTTGCACCATCGTGCGGTGGCGACAGCCGACCAACGACCGTGCATCGGTCGGCGCCGGCTTTCTGATCGGCCGGCATTTCCTGATGACCTGCGCCCATGCCATCAACGCTGCCCTCGGTCGGCCGCTGGACAGCGACCTTGACAAGGCTGTGCGCCGAACTCATCAACCATATCCCAGAGCTGAGCCCAGCGCTCCGTTGAACATTGCCCTAGAATACACGAGCCCAACTACACAGAAGCCTTGCTGCTGAATGGCCTGAAAGCGATGGGCATCAAGCTGCGACTGCTGGTCGATTTCTTCGATCATACCCTGGGATCGAAATCAACAGGCTGTCCCGGTCGTATGAACAGCGCAACCTGCACTCCGCGCTTTCCGGGGCAATTTTTCGCCGCAAAAGCGCGGAAACACGCGGATTTCTTAGAGCGAGTCTTGCAGCGCAGGCCAGCTCGCCCGCTGCGCCCGGGCTGTTTTCGGGGCCGCTGTTGGTGATGCGGCATCTGTCCGGGGTACTCGGAGACGTACCGGGCGCGTCTGCACGACCTGTCCTGGTTTATGCGCATGCTGAACGAGCAGCCCGGCAGGCCAACGCCGAGAACGGGATCAAGGGCTGAGGTATGGCCACGAAACGGCTCTGGCATTTGGGCGGTTTTCCCGTGGTCGATGCTTGTCGTGTAGCCGGCGCGTCGCCCGCAAGCGGGCTCCTACAAGCCGCCGTAGGAGCCCGCTTGCGGGCGAATAGACCGATGACGCTGGCACGTCGGACGCAAGGCAAGGCACAGGGCCTTGCCGACGGAGGACGCTGCCTTGATAAAATGTTCATCATCTTCACCCAGGATGAAGTTTGATTCACCGCGGAGACGCAGAGAACAGGAATGCATTCGCCTTGACCCTTCTACGTCTGTGCGGTGAATCGTTCCATTCTTTAAAGGCAGCATCGAGTGAGGGCAGTACCCAGTAAACCTCAGGTTTCTCATGCCCTGATGTCATGTCTTTTCGATTTCCATCCTGATTCCGAATCAAGTCGCGTTGGGCGGGTTGCACCCATCCGTCCTTGTTGTCTGTCGACGGAACTGATAGCTTTATTGATTGATCGGCAGGGATGTAGTACCGGCATTGACCAGTAGGTGCCATGATAGCGGATGTTTGGGAATAAACAGTAACCAGTTGTCCAGTCGAATCAATCAATGAAGGTGTTTATCGATGCAATCCATGCTTGGCTTGCCTGCCGCAGTCTTGCTGCTGTTGCACGTGGCGGCCTTATCGATCCAACACCGAGTTGCAGTGGCGGAGTCGGGCGATCAAACCATGCCGATAGCGATGCCATTATCGACACCAGCACCGACTCCGGCATCTGCCGTCATTGGTTTCGATCTCGCCGCGCTCGACGAGCATGGCCTGATCGGCCCACAGGATGGCAAGCGTGCTGTCGACTATGAATACTGTATTCCAAACCATCAGCAGGCCCTGGACGAGGTGCTTGCCATC
This sequence comes from Thiohalocapsa sp. PB-PSB1, assembly GCA_016745215.1. Classification (GTDB taxonomy): domain Bacteria; phylum Pseudomonadota; class Gammaproteobacteria; order Chromatiales; family Chromatiaceae; genus Thiohalocapsa. The sequence continues at coordinate 5,135,621 of CP050890.1, read as the reverse complement.
GATCCATCGGCGCGGGTCATGGCCGGCTCGCCCGGGCGCATCGGTTGTTCCGAGGCGCAATGGCTGGTGCTGGGCAATACCCATCAACCGGGGTTTCGGGATGTTCTGCATCAGCTTGCGCGGTTGGCTTTTGTGCGCCGTATCGAGCAGGCTGTTTTTGAATAGCCGGCGTCAGCGATTGGGTGTGCGCTAGTGTCCATGCCGCTGCTCGGTCCGCGATACTGGCCGGCCTGGTCCATGGTCGGGCTGTTTTGTCTGCTCGCGTTATTGCCGTTTCGCTGGCAGGCGGCCTTGGGGCAGGGTCTGGGCCGGTTGGGCTATGTGGTTGCCCGCGACCGTCGCAATGTGGCCAGGATCAATCTGCGGATCTGTCTGCCGGAATATTCCGAGTCGGAGCGCGAGCGGGTCGTGCGCGAGCATTTCGGCTGGCTGGGCCAGGCGGCGGTCTGCCAGGGGCTGAGTTGGGTGGCGCCGGTGCAGCGGTTGCGGCGCATTGTCTCCATTCGCAATCGCGAGTTCATAGACCGCTGTGTTGCGCAACGGCGGCCGGTGATCGTCTTGGTGCCGCATTTTATGGGGCTTGAACTTGGTGGCACCGGGTTCACCGCCATGGTGCATCCGGGTATGTATATGTATCAGCGCATCCGCAGCCCGGTGATCGATGCTGTAGTCCGTCATGGGCGCACGCGCTTTGGCAGCATTGCGGTGGAGCGACAGGACGATCTGCGCACCCTGATTCGCGAGATGAAGCGCGGCACGCCGTTTTTCTATTTGCCGGATCAAGATCCGGGCCGCATGCGCGGATTGTTTGCGCCGTTTTGCGGCATCCCGGCGGCGACGGTACCGATGCTCGGGCGCATCGCCCGGCTAGCCGACGCGGTGGTGATTCCGACCTTTGCGCGCTTTTTGCCCCATGGTGCGGGCCTGGAGTTGATCTTCGATCCGCCGCTGGAGAATTTTCCGAGCGGCGACCCGAGCGCCGATACGGCGCGCATGAACCATGTCATCGAGGCGCGCCTGCGCAGCATGCCGGCGCAGTATTTTTGGGTGCATCGGCGCTTCAAGACCCGGCCCGTCGGGGAGTCGCCGTTGTATCCGGAATCCGCGCGTCGACGTCGGCGCGATGCGCGGCGTCGGCAGCAGGCCAAGATCGCTCGACAACGGGGGCAACATGGCTAATCGACAGCCGCTTCGGCCTGTGCGCTTGCTGGTGGCGCAATTGTCCCGATTCGCCCGGGCACGGGACTGGCTGATAGGCTCGGTATTGCTCGTCGGGCTGTTGATTGCCGTCGATAAGAGCGTCGGCTGGGCGACGCTTCTGACGCCCTGGCGCACCCTGTCGCCCTGGTTGTTGCTGATCGCTTTTGTGCTCACCGCGTTGAGCTATGGCTTGCGCGGGCTGCGTGTCTATGATTTCTTCGGCGACCCGATGCGCGGGCATTTCATGTTGGTTTTGCGTTTGTCTGTTTTGCACAACACCGCGAACAATTTGTTGCCGATGCGCGCCGGCGAGGTGGTCTTTCCATGGTTGATGCGGCGCTACTTCGGGCATGGTTTTCTTGCCGCCGGGGCGTCGTTGCTGTGGATCAGATTGCTGGATCTGCATGTGTTGGGCCTGGCCGGATTGCTGGTATTGTGGCTGCGCGACCCTGCCTGGTTCTGGTCGGTGGCGGCTTTGGCCTGGATCGCATTGCTGCCGGTGACCGCGTTGCTGATCGGTTATGCCGCCGCCAAACCAGGCGGTAGCGGACGTCTATGGAGCATCCTGCGCTTTGTCGCCGACTCCGGTCCGGCGCGCCCACAACTCATTGGTCGGCTGTATGTATGGACCGCGTTATGTTGGCTGCTGAAATTGATGGCCTTTGCCGCGGTGTTGCAATATTTCGTGCCGGTGGCGTTTTGGAAAGTATTGGCCGGTGTGCTGGGGGCTGAATTGTCCAGTGTGTTGCCGTTTCACGGCATCGCCGGTGCCGGTTCCTATGAATTGGCGACGGTTGCAGCCATGCTGCCCTTTGGCGTGCATGCGACAGACGCGCTGACCGGTGCCGTGAATCTGCATCTGTTCTTGCTCGGCACCACCTTGATCCTGGGGCTGCTGGCGTTATTGTTACCCGGCGTGCCGGTTGCCGCCAAGCAGACGCGTCGCTGAGCGATCCGTATCCTGTGTTTCGCGATGCAATGATCGGGTTTATAGATACGCTGTTGGTCGAGATCTCGGCAACGCTTGCAAAGCCCGCATGGCGAAGCTGTAAGCTAGGATCTTTAACACATTCGATTGAATTGCGAACAAGACCTAGAGCGATTGCCGGGCACGCGACAGAAATTGCCCGAGTTACAAGTGGAGCAAAAAGCATGCGTATGAATCCAATGGGCCAGTTATTGTCTCTGTTGACGGGGGCATTGCTCGCTGTCCAGCTGTTCGGGTTTGTCGCTGTCGCTGCTGGCGCCACGCCGGAGGTCGGATTAGAAAATGGCGCAAACAGCACAAATCGCGCGCCGATCAAACTGATCGGCGACGGCGCCAGCTTTCCGGCGCCGCTTTATTTACGCTGGTTTCGCGACTATTACAAACTGCATCCGACTATTCGCGTCGATTATCAGAGCACCAGCAGTGCCGGCGGCATCAAGGATCTGATCGGAGGTCGCGTCGACTTTGCCGGCTCGGATGTACGCCTCGACAAGCAGCAACAGGCGCAGGTGCCCGGCGGAGTCCGTCAGGTGCCGATGACCGCCGGTGCCATTGTGCTGGTTTATCATCTCGACGGCATTGCCGATCTGAACTTGTCGCGGGCGTCCGTCATCGGCATCCTGACTGGCCGCATCCAGCGCTGGAACGATGCGCCGATCGTTGCCGATAATCCTGACGTGGCGTTACCGGACGATCCGATCACCCTGGTCGTGCGCGGTGATGGGAGCGGCACAACGTTTCATCTGACCCAGCATCTGAGCCAGGCAAGCTCGGAGTTTGCACAGACCATTGGCGTCACCATGTCGCCGAATTGGCCAAATTCCCTGAAGCAGCGCGGCGCATTGATCCGAGGTAAGGGCAATGACGGCGTGGCCGCTTTTGTGCGTGCGATCCCCGGCTCCATCGGCTATGTACAATATGCCTATGGTTATTTGACGGGCATGTCCATGGCGGCATTGCAAAACCGCGCCGGCAACTTGGTGGCGCCGGGCCGTGCCAGCTTTGAAGCGGCGCTGGACGCGATCACCACGGACCCGAATGCCATTGCCGACCCTGACGGCGATGGCTCTTATCCGATCATCGCCGTATCCTGGCTGTTGTTCCGCAATCAGGCCGATGATCCGGCCAAACGCCAGGCATTGCTGGATGTGATCGACTATGCATTGGGTCCGGGGCAGCAGGTCAGCGAACAGCTTGGCTATATTCGCTTTTCCAATCTTGTTTCGGATCGGGTCCGCAATCTGGTAAAGGAATAAGGAGTAGGTTGGAGTGGCATTTGACGTCGGCACGCGAATACAAGGTTCGGATGCCAACCACGGCCAAAAAAAAGAAAATTATCGTGGCTCCTAACATTCTGCGCGAGCCTCGTCGCGAGACTTCGCAAGCGAGAAAGAGTACCAGTTCAGGAGCTGGCACAGTACCCGAGAACGAGGCCATCGGGTACTAGGATTGAAAACCATGATGTGGGCATAGACGAATCCAGCGAGACAATCCCATCAAACGTAGGCAGATTGCGAACCTCTATCCGTCAGAGAGGTTTGAACGTACGATGGACACCAAAATCAAGTCAGTGGAAATCCTGCCACTCGTGAAATACGACATGGAAGGGTTTGAGCTTGCGCGCTTATTCGACAAGTTCGTGCCGAACCACAGCGGCGCGGAAATCGCCCCAGCGCAGGTCTTGTGCACGATGATCATGAACATTATGGTGTCGACAACACCGCTATATTGGTTGCATGATTAGTGCAGCGGTGCGGATGTCCCGCTACCGTTTCTGATGTTTGTCATTGTCGTAATCGTTTTCGTCATCGTGATCGCTCATCGTAGGTTAGCGATGACGACCACGACCACGACAACGACAACGACAACGACAACGACAACGACTACAAACGGTCTCGCGACTTCCGTAGCAGAGCACTCGAAGGAGGAGTTCATCTACGTGGCCGACAGCCAGCTGTGCTCCGAGGAGAACTTCGAGATCATCGCCGAGCACGGCGGTCGTTACATCAGGGTGGTGCCGCGCAATCTGAAAACAGCGCATGGTCAAGGTGGAGTAGGCGTTAGAGAAGATCGCATCGGGTGCTGCCTTCAAAGAATGTAAGGATTCACCGCAGAGACGCAGAGTACGCAGAGGGGCCAAGGTGCCTCGCCCACAAGCGGACCTTTACCAGCCGTGGGAGCCGATCGGCGTAGGAGCCCGCTTGCGGGCGACCCGGCAGGTGATGCCAGCGGATCGGACGCGAGCGCTGCGCCTTTCCCGGGAGAAGGGAGGCATCAAAGCATATAAGGATTCACCGCAGAGACACAGAGTGCGCAGAAAGGCCAAAGCGATTGCATCCTCTTCTCTGCGTTCTCTGCGGTGAATCGAACTTCATCCTAAATGAATAGGTGAACATCTTAATAAAACAGCACCCATCGCATCCGGCGCGAATCAGCGCTCGCTGAAGACCCGCGAACAGATCGAGGCGGCATTGCAGAAAGCCACCCAAGGGGTGGTTGAGTACTTGTCGGTGACGCTTGATGAAGTTAATAAGACCGAACGGGTGCAGGTCGGGCGTGGCCGACCTGGCCCCAACACCCGCTACGAGGAGGTCGAACAGGTTCACTACCGAGTGCAGTGGCAACGCGATGAGAAGGCGATTGCTCGGGCCGCGCGCACCGATGGGCTGTTCCCGCTGACCGACAACACTGACTTGCCTGCAGTGGAGGTGCTGCGCACCGACAGGTAGCAGTCATCTCTGGAAAAACGCTTCAGCACGAAAAAATCCGTGCTCAAAGTCGCACCGATGTTTCTGAAGACTCCGCAACCTGTTGAGGCCATGTTGTGCCTGTATGTCATCGCGCTGATGTTGATCAGTCTGATCGAACGTCGTATCCGTTTGCAGATGCAAGAACAGCAAATCGAACGTCTCCCCCTGCGGCCGGCCGGAATGCAAACGAAGAAACCGACCTGGCGCACCATCGTGGACTCGTTTCACGGCGTCCATCTGGCAACCATCGAACGTTCCGGCAAGGTGGTGCAGACTACGCTCAAAGGACTGAGCGACTTGCGCAAGCAAGTCTTAGAGCTACTGCAAGTTCCTATCACGACCTATGCCGGCCTGGGTGATGGATGGTGGCAGTTCGCGCTTGAGTAAAATTCTTGAGAGTACCGAGTTCTCCAGCAATCTGGCAGCAATCTGTTCCTTGAAGCAGCCCCATCCGTGCAAGTGAAAATACGGTCGTGGCGGGGTTGCTGCTGCCGATGTCCGTCATATCGATAAACCAATGGGTAGACATTCCGGAAGGATCTATAGTCCTCTCACGTGACATCAAAGCTGTCCCTTTCGTTTAGAGCCAGCACTCACACACCAAAAACAAAAGGGCATATCTGGTTATCGTGTTGAGTGACTCTAGTTATAGCACCTGTGTAGACTCTACTCGAGGTGTTTGTCATGCAATTGTGGTTCTATTGGTGGGAGATCATTTCGTTGCTACGGCCAGCGTTTTCCCGCGATCAGACGTTCTTTTGGTTCGTTGTCAGCGTCGCCGGTCTGTCAGTGCGCACGGACAACCTCGGGGTCACGAGCATCGTGCGCGCCCTTGGCCTGCAGGAGCAGTGCTACGATTCTCTGCTTGACAGCTTTCACAGCAGCGCAGTGAAGCTGGACCGCTTATTGGCAATCTGGACCAAGGTGGTCCTGAAGCTGTTCCCAGGGGTGATTCAGGTCAATGGTCGGTTGGTGCTCGTGGGCGATGGGATCAAGGTCGGCAAGCAGGGCCGAAAGATGCCGGCAGTGAAGTCGTTACATCAGGAGTCGGAGTCGAACACCAAACCCGAGTACATCATGGGCCATTCGTTCCAGGCAGTCGCGGTTCTGATCCAGGCGGCACAGAGCGTCTTTGCGCTCCCACTGACTGCCCGGATTCATGAGGGCGTTGTGGAGACGAACCGAGACAAGCGCACGCTGATGGACAAGATGATCGCTCTGCTCGGGCTGCTCGGCATGGAGCAATCCTACTACTTCGTGGCCGATCGCTATGACATGTGTCGGAAGATGGTCAAGGGCCTGCTCGCGCAAGGCAATCATCTGGTGGTTCGCGTGCGCTCGAATGCCGTGGCTTGGACGCCCTACGTTCAGGACGCAACAGAACCTCGTGGGCGTGGGCGCCCGCGGACATATGGCCGCAAGATCAAGCTGCGCTCGTTGTTCGAAGAGGGCCTGGTGAACGAGCAAGCAGCGAGCCCCGTGTATAACGAACAAGGGGTCATACTCCGCTATGCCGTGCATGATCTGCTGTGGCGACCGGCCGGACAGCTGGTGCGTTTCGTCATTGTGATTCACCCGCACCGAGGACGTTTCATCCTTATGTCGACAGACCTCACATTGGATGCCATCGACATCATTCGTCTCTATGGGCTGCGTTTCAAGATCGAGGTCACCTTCAAGCAGGCGATCCACGTGTTTGGGATATTCCACTACCATTTCTGGATGAAGGCGATGAAGCCACTGAAACGGCGTAATGGGGATCAATACCTGCACCGAGAAACGGCGGCTTACCGTCAAGCCGTGAAGCGCAAGCTGCATGCCTACCATGTCTTCGTCCAAGCTGGATGCATTGCCCAAGGGTTGGCTCAGTACCTGGCAGCATGCCATCCGCGGCTGGTTTGGCAATCCTTATGCCTCCTGGTTGCGCACAATCCGCCCTGGTCTAGCACCATCCGAACGCGTGGTCACCCTGGCGTTACGCCACAGCCTACCGGAATTTCTCCTGGATTGGAGCCAGAGGTCTATTCTGGCGAAATTCATCATCGAAAGGCTCGATCCGGATCGATCTAAGCTACTTGGCGCCGCCGCTTAGCCCTGACTCGGCCTTAACGGCGCGTTTCGATCGCGCCGACAGTTGGTTTGGAAGCGATTCCAGGATAACTCTTGCCCTTTTGATTTTAATAGAAGAAACTCGGCACTCTCAAGTATCAGTGTTTTATAGCAAAAAATGGGCAAAATTGCCAGGGAAAATCGGGCTAGAGCGCGAACGCTGCTCGCTGCACGCCTACGTCCTGATGACCAACCCGTTCAAGGTCAGAAATTATCCACACAATCAGCAGATAATATGCGTGGCGGTTGACCGCATCGTAACGCATCGAATTTCAGTGGAGAAACGGAGCGGACTGGACATAGACCCGCCGAACCGAGATCATCGACCCCATTTATCGTATTCTTGGGGTAGAGGTCATGATGTTCAGCCAGATCTTCCAGCGGTTCATGGAACAAAGGCCCGTGCCGGTGATGGTTCAGGCCCTATTGGAACGGGTACTCAGCCCCAGCAAGCTCGATGCCTGGTTTGCGCGCACGGCGGTGGATCAATAGACCCGGGAGTTGTTGTTCTCAACGATTTTCAATTTGATGAGCGCAGTGGTCTTCAAAACCCACCCATCCATAAACGCCGCCTACAAAGAGCAAGGCGAGTCGATCGGGGTTTCGATCACCTCGGTGTACAACAAACTCAACGGCCTGGAAAGTACGACCTCGGCGGCGTTGGTTCGAGACACGGCGCGGGAACAGGCCGCGATCGTCGAACAGATGGGCGGACAGTGCGCACCTTGGCTGCCCGGCTATCGGATCAAAGTCCTTGACGGCAACTGCATCGAGGCCACGGAGCATCGCTTGGAGGTGCTCAGAGAGACCAAGGCCGGAGCCTTGCCGGGAAAATCGCTGGTCGTTTACGATCCGTTGTTGGAGATGGCCACGGATGTGTTTCCTTGCGAAGACGGTCACGCCCAAGCGCACTCGCTGTTCGCAGATGTGTTGCCGACGGTGCGGGAACATGACGTCTGGATCATGGATCGCAACTTCTGCGTGCGCAGCTTTCTGCTCGGGATTGCCGACCGGAAAGGTTATTTCGTTTGTCGCGAACATAAGGGACTGGCCTTTAGTTCTACTTTGTTAGATTGGTCCTGGCTATAACTTTTTGATATTAGTATACTATCTGACTCAATGCTCAACTATAAGGAAAATTTATTCATGAATAATCAAATTTTTTTTTACTGATACCCCCACCAACCCGCTGAATGACATTGCCGAGCGCTTTACCCGTTTCAGTTTGCGCTTCAAAGGGCATTTTCAGAACACGACCCGCAGTGTGCTCAAGCCGGTTGGGGACTATTTGCGGGGTCTGATGCAAGCCGATCCGAACAAGAAGAATATGGAACGCATGGAGGAACGGGTTCCGGATTCTGACGAACAGCAGCTTCAGCAGATGCTCACGGATTCTCCGTGGGATCATCAAGCGGTCATGGACCAGGTGGCGTTGGAGGCGGATCGATGGCTGGGTGGGCATCCGGAGAGTTGCCTATTGCTTGATGAAACTAGCTTCGAGAAGTCTGGCAAGCACTCGGTGGGCGTTGGCCGACAGTGGTTTGGGCGCGGTGGGAAGGTGGAGAATTGCCAAGTCGGAGTCATGGCCGCATTGGGTCGCGATCAGCGTGTGACCTTGATTGATGCGCGCCTGTATCTGCAGCAAAGCTGGTGTGAAGATGCGCAGCGCTGCGAGCGGGCCGGGGTACCCGAGGCGAAGCGCGTGTTTCGGACAAAGATCGCGCTGGCGTTGGAGATGGTGGCCCATCAACGCCAGATCGGGGTTCGCTTTTCATGGGTTGGCGCAGATGGGTTTTACGGCAACGATCCGGGTTTTCTGCGTGATCTGGAGGCGATGGGAGAGGTGTTTGTTGCCGATGTGCATTGCGATCAATTGATGTTTGTTGAAGATCCGAAGCCGACGGTCAAGCAGAAGAAAGGCAAACGTGGCCGCCCTGCAACCAAGCTCGAGGCCAACAGCGCCGCGATACGGGTTGATGAATGGCAAGCGCAACAGCCGCCTGATGCCTGGCAACGGGTCAAGATCCGTGACAGCACGCGCGGAAAACTGGAGGTGGAGGTGCTGCATCAAAGGGTCTGGTTGTGGGATAACGAGGAGAGCGCGGCGCATGAGTGGCACTTGCTTGTGCGCCGCGAGATCCATGCCCCCGATGAAATCAGATATACCCTATCGAATGCTCCGGCGGAGACGTCGGTCAAACGCTTGGCGCAGATGCAGGCACAGCGCTACTGGGTGGAGCGTGCCTTCCAGGATGGCAAATCCGAATGTGGTATGGCGGACTATCAGGTGCGCAAGTGGAGCGGCTGGCATCATCACATGGCCTTGGTGTTCATGGCGATGCTATTCATGTTGGAGGAGCGACTACGCGCCGCGGATATGTACCCATTGTTGAGTTGCTCCGACATCGAGGAGCTGTTGAAACAGTTTCTGCCAAGGCGCGCGGTAACCCAGGAGGAGGTTCTTGCGCAGATGCAAAAACGCCATCGAAAGCGCTTTGCCAGCATACGCGCCCAGTACGCCAAGCAGGACATCGAGCTGTTGGCGTAAAACGGTTACGCAAGCGATTGCGCAGCGCGCGAGGATGCACCATCAAGCATTTTTTGCGCTCGCCACTGCACGGCTGGGTGGTACTGATCAGGGGACACCCGGTCGCCAAAATCAATGGGGCAAGCTCAGTGCATTGGCACTGCCGGCACCGCTTTATCTGTTGTTTATCCTGGCCCCGGAAAATGACATCGAGGCATGCGCGGGACGGCCTGTACGTGCTTGCAGATGCGCTCTGAATGCCGTGGGAGGCGTGTTTCAGATGGGGTCATATGGCGGTACGGTGGAAACCGCAGCCTTGCTGGTCGCGACCTGAGCGATCGCCTTGTCAGCGGCGATGACCTGCAGTCGATTGTTGACCCGATGCAAGGATGCATGAGTAAGATGGCCAACTAATCTTTTCATATAAATCAATAAATTAAAGTCGTAAAACGGCGTAGCTGCTCTGCTTGCTGGGCCAGTGGGAAAAGTAACAAAGTAGAATTAGCATGCAGAGTCCGTGGCGAAAGATCGGCAGTACCGAGTCCGGAAAGGTCTACGAGCAGCGCATCGAGCTCGTCGACGACGAAGGCGAAGTCCAGCGCTATCGTCGCATCAAAGTCTGCCTGAAACAGGCCACGCGCGACGGGGAAACCGAACGCTTGCTGCTGACGAATCTGCCGAAATCGGCGGCCGATGCCAAGCTCGTCGCCGACATGTACCGCAAGCGCTGGCGTATCGAAACCATGTTCCAAGAGCTCGAGGCGCATCTGCATTCCGAGATCAATACGCTGGGCTACCCGAAAGCCGCACTGTTCGGTTTTTGCGTTGCGCTGGTCGCCTACAACGCATTGGCCGTGGTCAAAGCCGCGTTACGCACGATACACGGTGAAGAAACCATCGCCAACGACCTTTCCGGCTACTATTTAGCCGGGAATATCGCTCGAACCTATGACGGCATGACGGTTGCCATTCCGGAACAGGAATGGACCGTCTTTCGAACCATGTCGCTCGCCGAATTCGCGCAGATGTACTTGCAATTGGCCTCCAACGTCAATCTGGCAAAGTTCAAAAAGAGCCGTCGGGGACCGAAAAAACCACCGCCGAAGCGAAATCGATATTCCAACCACCCTCAGGTTTCGACAGCGAAATTGCTCAAGGGGAAGACACCGCGTGAGTAGTCACCTTGAAAGGGTTGGTCCTGATGACCAATCACTTGTATCTGCTGCTTACGCCGGAACAAGCCGACCGTGTGCCGCAGGTGCTGATCTCGGTGGGCCGCCGCTATGTGCAATACATCAACCATAGCTACGGGCGCACCGGCACCCTCTGAGACGGACGCTACAAATCCTCGTTGATCCAGGCCGAGACCTATCTGCTGCTCTGCCAGCGCTACATCGAGCTGAACCCTGTCCGCGCGGGCATGGTAGCCAATCCCGCCGATTACCGCCAGGAAAACGGGGACAGACCACGTTTTCCACGTTTTACAGAATCGCGGTCATGCTGAAAAAGGTGGTCTGTCCCCGTTTTCTCCTCCGTTTTCTCCTGAAGCTCGTGCGCAAGCCCGATCACTGCCTCCTTGGCGCTGTGGCCCGGCCGGTAGCCGTAGCTGCAGTCGCAGAAGTCCTGTTCCCCGATCGGACAGGGGGATCGCGCTCAGCAGCTTGGCGCAGGCCAGCTGCACGAGCTTGTCCTCCAGGGCCGGCAAGACCGGCGGTCGCTGTTTTCCGTTCTCTTTGGAAATGTCGACGCGCCGCACCAGCTTGGCCCGGTAGCGCCCGGCCTTCACGCGCTCGGCCAGGTCGGTGATGTTGCCGTAGAGGTCAACGGCGTACTCCGTCGCCGTTACCCCGTCGACACCGCTGGCTGCATCCTTGTTCAGGTCGTGACCGGCAGTGCATCAACAGCTCGACAGTCACCTCGCCGAAGAGGTTGCGAAAGCGGTGGTGTTTGCTCTGCCTGCTCCCCTCGGGGCTCGATTGGCTCTTCCCCGCAGTGAGGTTGGCATAGACCCGATCCGGCGTGTCCGGCACCTGTTTCCTTTGCGGGCTGCGTACTCCCGTCGGATCCTTACGCCTTAGGACGGGCTTTCCCCGTCTCCGACGACGATGCCCGATAAGACACCCCGTTGACATCCGGCGGTCTCCCGCCTAGGCCTTGTTCATAACTCCGACCAAGTGACGAGCAGGTGCGTGGGGCTTTTCCGTAAGGTTTTGGTTTTAAGGTTAAAATACTGCGCCGTTCGAGGTTAACTCTCAAGGCTTGGCCGAGCTTATGAACAAGGCCCCCGCCTACCTACGCGCTCCCTGTTCGACAACTCGACCCGCGCCCACGCCGCCAGCCTGTGAACAAGTGGGCTCTTCACCCGTTCGTGTCCCAACGCTGTCGGTTTCATGATTTCGCATCAAACAGGAGCCTTCGGGGCTTCCCGAGTTCTCTGACGCCTCTCTTCCTGCATACATAAGCCTGAGGACTCCGGCGGACATCCACACACTTGCCAGCTAGCGCGTGCTTCATGTTGACTTCCGGGACGTTAACATTGTCGTCATCCGCTTACTTTGCTTTCTCGAAGCTGCCCTGATCCAAACAGGCGCACTTCAGGGAGCGCGATCTCCCCTACGGCCTACAGGATTCTCTGTGTACGCTTGCCCTGCAATTCACTTTGTTCGCGAGGCACAAAGCTCCGCAGCAGGACCAACACTCGATACGGGCGGGTGGCTAGCCCTTACCCGACCGGGACTTTCACCCGGCAAGAGGCGCCGAGCTTTGCTCGGCGCGATAACGTCAAGGCTGGCCCGCCGCCTGTTGCCGCGCCGGTCACGAAGCGACGGCGCGGCAACAGGCGGTCGGGCCGAGGCGCTTGTTGGGCGATTCTTTGGCCTGGCGAATTAATGGTGGTCTGTCCCCATTTTTTCTCCCCATTTTTTCTCCCGCAGGGGCACTTGACCGATCCGCGCTCATCCTTTATCTTTACTACTCCAGTGTTGCTCGACGCATATAGGGTTAAATTTCCTATCCGCTTCATGATTAGCCCTATTGAGGTGCGCAAAAAAACATTATAAATCAGTACCTTAGCGTCAATAGCTCGCAGGCATCCTCAGCCCCTTGCCAGCTTGGCGGAAAGCGAACACCACAAACATGCAGTTTGCAGTTGCGGGCGTACATGTATCGACACCTTGAAAGGGCTGGTATTCACGACAAAACATGTTCGCTTGCTCATCACGTGGTAAACGAGTGATGATTTTCCAAAATGATGCAGATGATAGGCTGGCACTATGCCTATCATTTCAATAGTCTTTACCAGCGCTCATGTACCCTATGGGAGACTTCTATGCACGGCATCCTAAAGTCAATCATAACTATCGCGGTCTTGTTGCTCGCCGTCGGGGCGGCCATGGCTGCCAACCTGACCCCGGTGACAGGATTCGGCACTAATCCCGGTAATCTGCGGATGCTTAAATACGTGCCGGATCGGATTTCATCCCGGCCCGGGTTGGTCGTGGCCCTGCATGGCTGCGGGCAGCAGGCGGCGGACTACGACGACGAGACCGGCTGGACCGAATTGGCGGATCGTTGGGGCTTCATGCTGCTTTTGCCTGAGCAGCGCGAGGCCAACAATCAGAGCAAATGCTTCAACTGGTTTGAACCTGCGGACGCCAGCCGCGATCGCGGCGAGGCGTTGTCCATTCGCCAGATGGTAGAGCGTATGAAGGCCGACCATGGCATCGACGAAGACCGGGTCTTTGTCACCGGTCTGTCGGCGGGTGGCGCCATGACGTCGGTGATGTTGGCCTCCTATCCGGACGTGTTTGCGGGTGGCGGGGTGATCGCCGGCGTTCCATACGGGTGCGCGACGACCCTTTCCGATGGCCTGATCTGTATGTTTACGGCCCGGAACTTGAGCCCGGATGAATGGGGCCGGCGGGTGCGCGGTGCCTCCAATCACCACGGCGTCTGGCCCAAGGTCTCGATCTGGCACGGCACGGCCGACACCCTGGTGCGCCCCGACAACGCCACCGAATCGGTCGAACAGTGGACCAACGTCCACGGCATCGACGCCGTCGCCGATGAACAGACGAGTGTCAAGGGCCATACCCGCCGGGTTTACAGAGATCTAGCCGGCGAGGCGCGGGTGGAAAGTTACATTATCGACGGTATGGGTCACGGCACGCCGATCGACCCGGGTTTGGAGCCGGATCAGTGCGGGCGGCCCGCCGACTACATCCTCGACGCCGGTATCTGCTCCAGTTATTTTATTGCGAGGTTTTGGGGGCTGGACGTCACCGATCGCGAGCCGCCCACGGTTACGATCAGTGCCCCCGCCGACGGCGCCGAACTCGGTGGCACAGTTGATATCGTGGTTGAAGCCGATGACAACGTTGCCGTCAGCAGAGTCGAATTCCAAATTGACGATCAGTTGCGCCGCACCGATACGGCCGCACCCTGGACCATGCCCTGGGATATCGAGGAGGAAGCTTACGGTACCCATACGCTGGTCGCCGCGGCGTTTGACGCCGCGGGCAATACAAGCCGGTCGGCAGCGGTGAGGGTCATCGGCGGCGTTGTGGATCGCGAACCGCCGACGGTCGATCTGACCGTGCCGGAAAACGGTGCCCGGCTCCAGGGTATGATCACGTTGATCGCCGAGGCTGGCGACGATCGGGGCGTTGCCAAAGTCGATTTCCTAGTTGATGACAGGCTGATCGGTACGGGTACGCCCACGGGTGAATCAGGACCTTGGGAACTCCAGTGGAATACCGCCGAGGTGGCCGAAGGCCGCCACCGGCTCTCGGCCAGGGCTGTCGATCGCAGTGATAATGAAGCCACCGACGACGACACCGAAGTGCAGGTGGATCGGGCCATGGCTGCTTTTCAGGAAACCTTTTCCAAGCAGAACCATGACCCATTCGACAACGACGGCTGGCAGGCCAATGGTTGGCAGGCCAACGCCGATAATCACAGCCCAACGCCTGGCAGTCGCTCAGTCGGTGGCAGGGCTGCCTCTGGGAACGGCTGTGATTTAGGCGCTAAAACCGCGGTACTTTCTACGGAGGTTGATTTGGGCGAAGCGCCGCAACTGCGCTACGTGCGAAAGCTCGACCTGCGTGCCTTGGTCAATCTATTCACTTCGGCGTCGTTCAGAGTCCTGGTGGACGATACGGTCGTGGACGAGGAGAGGGTCGTATTCGCCAATTATCGGGAATCCGACTGGACCGAGCGCAGGGTGGATCTTTCCGCCTTTGCCAACCGGTCGATGACTTTAAGTTTTCAGCTCGTGGCCAATTCCAACATTTGTTGGGAAGTTTCGGCCGAGGCCGTGGTGGATGATATCCATATCGGCGCGGGGCCTTAGTGACTGTGATTTGCCCGATTGTGCGTGACAGCATGGGCGGGCGGATGAAGTGGGTAGATGTCCGCCACCGGCGCCCCTCGGGCGCCGGTGGCGAACAGGTTTCAGGCCGCGTCTACTCCTGCGACGCCACTTACGGCGGTTGTTACAATACGGCGCAAAGTTATACTGATACGAGCAATACGTTCACCAGCGTGTTCCTAGAGACCGGAAGCCTTCCATTCAACAGCGATCACTACTTCTACTACCGGTCGGTGCTGCCGGAGAATTGGAAGATCGTCGCGATCGAGTATCTCGAGGGTAACCACTGAGTGGGGCGCGAGGATTTCCGGCAATCCTCGCGTCTGGTTGGCTGGCGGAGGCGTCCTGGCACGCCTCGCTGGACGGCGATCCGGCGACTGAGGCGCTGCTGCTCGCCCTGACCTGACAGGCGCGATGGGGGGAAAACGGGGACAGACCACCTTTTTCAGCATGAGCGCGATTCTGTAAAACGTGGAAAATGTGGAAAACGTGGTCTGTCCCCGTTTTTCGGTCCCCGTTTTTCGATGATGGCGATGGACCGCGGCTCGAGACAACGCGTTCCGAGCACGAGGTGCAAGACACCGATTGCACGCGCTTTTCCGACAAGCTCTCCGCTGTCTTCGGCGAGTGCCATCGGGTCTTGAAGGATGAGGGGCTGATGGTATTCTCCTACCACCACTCCCGCGAGGACGGCTGGACCTCTGTGGCCGCCGCCGTGCTGCAGGCCGGCTTCCGGCTGGTGCAGGCACAGCCGGTCAAGGCCGGGATGTCGGTCGCAATGTCGAAGCTCGCGGCCAAGTCGCCAATCGATCTCGACGTGCTGATGGTCTGCCGCAAGGCGGCTGGTGATCGACGTGGAGTTTCGGCGCCCGACGCTGCGCTGACGACGGCGGAACAGGCAGCCGGGGAAAAGGTCTTGCGCTTCAATCGCACGGGTCGCAGGTTGTCGCTGAATGACGTACGGATCGTTGTCTTCAGCCAGGCGCTGGTTGAGCTGTGCGCGGGGGCCGTGGCGCCGAGGATGCGCTGGATGCCTTTGCATCCGCTCTCGGAGATTGCGCGACGATCGCCCAGCGGCTGTTCGACCTCTAAGACGCGCATGGTCACCAGCCGGTCGCCGCGAGCCTGGCAACGCCGATCCAAGCCTCCCTGTTCTGACGTAGCGGATGGGCGACGCCGCCATCACCCGGCCTCGAAGACGACGAACTCCCGTTGCTGGCCGGCATCGGGACGCGGGTCTTGCTGCTTTGTGGCGGGTGTCCGACCGTCGAGGTGGACGGTGTAGCTAGGCTGTCGAAATGTCCTGAGTTTTGATGCCAAACCGATTCCGGGTTTTGGATTGCTTCATCGAACGCACTGGGGAAGCCTAATCGGTGTCGGGGTCGCTATCGGAATCGGAATCGGAATCGAATCCGCTCATCGATCAAAACAGCCAGCTCGATACCAATCCCTAATTCCGACCTTGACGCCGACCCCGACACCGACTAAGCATCCATAAACCGGGAAGCGCTTGTTTTAGTGAGACGGCAGATTTCGACAGCCTACGGTGTAGCTGCGCAACGCGTTGGCTGCGATGGCTCGACCGATACGCCCACAGGGCCGCAGCCCCGGA
Organism: Thiohalocapsa sp. PB-PSB1; assembly: GCA_016745215.1. Taxonomy (GTDB): domain Bacteria; phylum Pseudomonadota; class Gammaproteobacteria; order Chromatiales; family Chromatiaceae; genus Thiohalocapsa. The sequence goes on along the minus strand of CP050890.1, from coordinate 5,119,067 downwards.
TGCGACACCGCCCATTCGCTGGGGACGATCAGCCGACAGCGATCGAGCCCGCTGGGATCAATGGTGTACGGGTGCGGGAAGCGGTACATCTTGCGGTCGCGGAGGAAGCCGTCCCCGTACGAGCCGAAGCCATCGATGCCTTCGTTGACGTGCGCTGCGGCAGTCTCATGGTCTATGTTGATCAGGTCCGCATGGGCGATGCAGAGCGAATGCACGAGGCGTGGATCGGCGCCTGATCCGGTGTAGAGGAAGAACACGAGAAACACATCGCGGCCATCCTTGCGGCCCGCCGGTATCGTGCTGTTCGAATCATAGTCGCGTCGAGCGGGCTTGCTCTTTGCGAAGGCAAGGGACTTGATCTCGTAGCCTTCGATCGGCGGCGTCTCTTCGTTGCCGACCCAGAAGTCCGGATAGCTGTTCCGGCCTTGCGCGTGGAACGGTAAGCCGAGGTCAGAGATGCGATCGGCAAACCAGTCCTGCGGAAGGTACTCCTTCGTTGTTCGCGCTGCGCGGGGTCATAGCGATGCCATCGGCGACCGCCGCGGCAGCGGCAACAAAGAGATGGATGCTGTGCGTCATTGGGGATTATTCTCTGGAGTGGAGATCCGGTCTGGCAGCGCTCCTGCGTACAGCGCGAGCATAGTGCCGACCTAGATTCTGGCGCCCCACGCCGCGGCAAGTGCCCGGTCGATGCGCCGCAGAGCGGTGCAGGACGTGAGGCCGAGCCCCGCTACCACAGCATAAAGGGGACGAGGTCAGGTCTCACATGTAACATCGGCGCATCACTGGGCAACTTCGACAGTTTTCCGTTAACGAGTCCGCTAGCCCGACGTCGAACTGCGACCGGCGCTTCACGCGTTGCCGCAGTTGGCGAAAAGGGGGCGGATTTATTTTAGTCATCTTTCCTTGGCCGACACTGCTTTCTGTGCTCGATACGCCGCCCGATAATCGCCTCGACTTGATCGGCGATGCGTTGGCTACCGGTTAACTGCCCTCGTTGTATCGATTCGCGTATCAAATCACACTCGCCGTGAGGGATAGCACCGGTCACGAAGTTCTGGTATTTCAACGATCTCAGTTCCTCTGTAGCACCCAATCCTTCATAACAGGGATCAATGTCTACCCAGGAGCATTGCTTATCATTTCCCGTGTGGCGGTGATAACTGGACCAGGGGTACTCCGCCGGGTCTGCAACCATATCCGCCCTCCCCGGATTCAACTCCACATAGCGGCAACAGGCCAACAAATAGGTGTCGGTAGCGACTGGACTGGATGTGTACTGACTCTCCCAAAGCGTTCCCGTTCGCAATTCCTATCGATTGACGAACCCTGTCTGCCGACCCGCCAGTCGCTTCATCAACTGCCCCATCTCAGCCACTGAGTCACCAGGTTGCAATATAAGGTGAACGTGGTTGGTCATCTAACAGAATCCGTACACCTTTATATCGTACAAATCCTTGAACTCTTCCAGGGTATTCAAGTAATAGAGGTAGTCGGCTTCCTCTGCAAAAACCGCTTGCTTGTTGTGCCCCCGTTGCACCACATGGTGTGGGTAGTTGGGCAGCACGATCCTTCCCAATCTGGGCATCTTTGAATAAGGAAAGGCACCGCGAAGCATTCGGCGACCAACGGGGGAGCGGCTTCGACGCATCGCAGAGCCAGCCAGAAGTTCGTAGCGATTGGCGTCGTTGTACTGCTCGCAGACGGCTCGATCGGAGAGCCCTGATTTCGCGGTTTCCGAGGTTGCTCCGAGATAGCTGGCAAGATGACAGCGAGATCCGCTACAAACTTCGGTGACAGTTCACTGAATGCGTATCCACGCGAGCCGCGGACAACCCCGATGCTGTCGGCGGCATCGGAGTCGAACCAGAGCCGTGGATACGGGTGGGTGGCTGGCCCTTACCCGACCGGGACTCTCATCCGGCAAGAGATGCCGAGCTTTGCTCGGGTCGACAACGTTAAGCGCAGCCCGCGCGATGGAGCGGCCTGAGCGATAGCGAAGGCTGCTCCATGGCGTCGGGCTTGCGCTCTCGTTAGACAATTTTGGCCAATTGTTCCGCGAAATCTCGACCGGACGTAGGCTTGGGCAAAGGCTGCCCTCTATCCTTCATAAGCAGAAGCCATTCGTCTACTATGGTGCACAGCTCGGAGTAGACTTCTTTTTCGTCATCGCCGTGACAACAAGGGCCGATGACCCCAGGACATTGGCCGACAAAACACTGATCTTCGTCGGACCACTCAACAATCTTTATGTATTTCGAACTCTCATTGACTGCCTCTTCGACTTTTCTCTGAACCTCTTGTTCTTGATGAGCATCCTGATCACCCAGTCGTGGTCCATGTGGTCGAAGAAGCCCCGGATGTCAGCCTCCACCACATGGTGGTAACCGCCGTACTGAAGCGCGTGCGCAAGCCCGATCACTGCCTCCTTGGCGCTGCGGCCTGGCCGGTAGCCGTGGCTGCAGTCGCAGAAGTTCTGTTCCCCGATCGGACAGGGGGATCGCGCTCAGCAGCTTGGCGCAGGCCAGCTGTACGAGCTTGTCTTCCAGGGCCGGCAAGACCGGCGGTCGCTGTTTTCCGTTCTCTTTGGGAATGTCGACGCGCCGCACCAGCTTGGCCCGGTAGCGCCCGGCCTTCACGCCCCCGCAGTGAGGTTGGCACAGACCCGATCCGGCGTGTCCGGCACCTGTTTCTACGATGCCCGATAAGACACCTCGTTGACATCAGGCGGTCTCCCGCCTACCTACGCGCTCCCTGTTCGATAACTCGACCCGCGCCCACGCCGCCAGCCTGTGAACAAGTGGGCTCTTCACCCGTTCGTGTTCCAACGCTGACGATTTCATCATGTCACCTCTTGTCGGAGTCTTCGGGGCTTCCCGAGTTCTCTGACGCCTCTCTTCCTGCATACATAAGCTTGATGACTCCGGCGGACATCCACGCGCTGACCAAAACGCGCGCTTCATGTGGGCTTCCAGCTCGTCAACACTGTCGCCATCCGCGGGTGACGTTTCTCGAAGCTGTACCAGCACTTCAGGGAGCGCGATCTCCCCTTGTAATCATTAAGCCAACTAAGCATATTGCACGCTCGGTGCGGTTTTTGGATATAGCAACAAAGCAGATGCTGCGATTGTGCAGTTAGTCATGCGTATCTCGCGCGCTGGACATCACGCAGTTATCTCACGCTCAACGTGAAGCGCAGCCCGCGCCTTGGGGCAGCCTGAGCGAGAGCAAAGGCTGCCCCAAGGCGCGGGCTGGCGCTTTAGTTGGGCCAGGCTATCGCAAACGCTCAACGCTAAGCGCTTCGCTTGCCGAGGCTGAGAAGCCTCGCCTGCACCGTCTCCAGAACAGTATCTCGGAGATAGCTGCTGGCGTTCAATATCTCCACGCCAATTAGATCGCCGTTCTCGTCTAGCTCGGCGGTGATGTCAGGGCTGATCTCCACACTTTGCGACTCCGGACCTCCGGCGATAGTCAAATGCACGGTGTCCGAGTCGGGAAAATATGCCATCTGAGGACTATTCATATTTGAAAGCGGCCGCTCCGGAGGCGATAGGTGACTTGCTGGCGAGAAGTGGCATGCACTGTTACCGGAATCATTGCATCTTTATCCATCTCATAGGGTATCGCGACAAGGGTGTTTCCATGCTTGCCGATGGCAACTCTTCTTCCAGTGGCGGCATCAGTGTACCGTTCCGGGGTGTTTCGAAGAACGCCCTCAAGCGTATTGAGATCAAATTTTCTCAGCTGTGCGCGGAACTGGAGGTAGCTGGTCCAGCGGATTTCCACGTTTCTCCGGACTGCCTCGTCGACTCGACAAAGGTTGTGCCTTCTTGATGCCCAACGTCAATATAGTAGCTCTAAACCGATAGTGGTCTGTATGTATTCAGTAGCAGCCGGCGCTGTAGATAACTCGGTTTCCGCAGCGCTGGCCAACGGGTTCCGCCCTGTACTGCTACGGTACAGAGTAGGCACACGCCCTCGGGCTACGAATAGCCGAGCCGACGCGTTCGACGCTTTCCAACTTCCCTTCGAGCCCGGAGGTGTCCAGCGTTGCAGAACGAATTCTCAGGGGTCGATGTCACAACGACTTTCTATATTGCCTTCGGGGAACGCATTCGACAGCCGCAGTTTTGGTGCGTGGCCTTGATTGTGATGTTAACACGGGCGAGCTGAAGATCATCAGTGCACAGGTACTGGAAGGATTCGCGGCAGCCGTCGATATCGACTGGGCGGACCGCAAGCACGACATCTGTCTTCAGGCGGCAAGCTCCAACAAGCGGGAGTTTCGCGAAAACGGGGACAGACCATGTTTTCCGCGTTTTACAGAATCGCGCTCATGCCGAAAACCGTGGTCTGTCCCCGTTTTCTTCCCCCGTTTTCTTCCCGTCCCCGTTTTCTTCCCAGCAGCCAATGCTCGTTCTTGAATGACTTGCGCTCTTCTTCGGAGAGTATATGGCACAGCCGTTTCCATTCGCTTTTGCGCAGGTTTTCCAGTCCATTTCGGCACAGCTTGGCAACATGGAACCGATCCGCGCAAATGCGTACGCGCTTGCCGAACACGGCTTTAGCGGCACCGATGAAACCTTGATAAAGGTCCGAGCAAACACTCTGGACGGTGCGTCGCAAGCGCTTGGGAATACTGAGAAAAAACTCCTGTACGCTGGCCTTGGTGCGGTCGCCGAGCAGACCGATGACATGCAATGTCTCGTTAATGTAAGCGCTGATCACAACGACAAAATCACGATGACCCTTTTTCAACGCAATCTCATCAATGCCAATGACCTCCAAGCGTTCAATTGCGTTCCAATCGACATCGCACGCCATGTTTCGATCCAAAATACCCTGCAGTGCGTCGACACCAATGGCATGCTTGCGACTGACATCCTCGAGCGTACTGTTGATCAACTCCAGCAGCATCTGCTGTTCGAATGCTTTTGTCACTCGGGAGCGCCGCGTGTACCATGACAGCGTTTGGCTCGTTGTCGGACGCCCTTCGCAGAAGTGGCATTGATAACGCTTCGGCCTCAAAATAAGAACAACTTTATACTCGAATAATGGCAAATGGCGTAACTCTATCTCTTGACCATGGCCATACTCATGATCGATTGGCCGACCACAGCGATGACAGTTCGTACCCTCCAGCGTGCTATGTACATAGACCTTGAGCGTCTTGCGCTCGCTGACCACCACGCGATCAACGGTGATATCAGGAAGATATAAAAGCGTCTGAAGGGTCTCTTTATCAAATGTCATTATCAACAGCGTCCAGATGGGGTTTCAGCGATAGGCAGTTCTCAAATTGTTGATCTACATGATAAAACAGTCCCAGGAGATCCGGGAAGGCCCAACGCGCTTCATCACCGCCGACACGCCATCATCGCGTGCGGCGGTCATCAGCAGATGAAGGTGGTTGGTCATCAGCACATACGCGTGCACAGCAACCGATCTCTCCGCAGCCACCGCGGCCAGATGATCCAGGAAAAACTGGCGATCATCATCCTCGAAAAACACCGCAGCCCGGTCGATCCCGCGCAGGATCACATGCATTGGGTAGCCGGCGGCGATGATACGTGCGCGTCTAGGCATGGATAACAGGATCTCAAAGCCAATAGCAACATAGCACCGAACCAAGTCTAGCAGAAAAACGTGGTCTGTCCCTGTTTTCTGTCTCTGTTTTCTGTCTGTCCCTGTTTTCTGTCCCTGTTTTCTGCCTGTTTTCTGGTCCCTGTTTTCTGCATGTCCGTAGAGATAAGCCGCGCTCTGAATGCTGAATGAGGGGGAAGGATGTCGCGTCCAGAGGGCGAAGGATGCGTACCTAGTCGGGATCGGGATCGGGGTCGGGGTCTGGATCGGGGTCGGGTATGCATCAGCTCGGCGATCGCTTCCAGACAGGGCGGTAGGTGTCGGCGAACGAGGTGCTCGGCGCAAGGATTAGGTGATCTTTTCGCTTGCGTTCGAGGCACCCTTGCGCAGTCGCCAGCATTGATGGATACGCGGATTGCGCAAGAAGTCGCGGGGAAGGGTCTGGGGGCTGATGTCCTCGATATGGACGTCGGCCAGCGCCTGGTGGTCGAGCCGGAACCGACGCAGGTTGTTCGAGAAGATCAGCTCGCCGTCGCTGGTCAGCACGTTCATCGCCGCGCGGATCAGTTCAACATGGTCGCGCTGCACATCGAAGGTGCCGTGCATGCGCTTGGAGGTGGAGAAGCTCGGAGGGTCCAGCAGGATCAGTCCAAAATCGCTATGATCGGCGCGTGCCTTGCGCAGCCAGTCGATGCAGTCGGCTTGGATGAATGCGTGATCGCGGCCGCTGTAGCCGTTCAGGGCCAGATTGCGGCGTGCCCATTCGATCGAGGTGCGCGACATGTCCACCGTGGTGGTGGAGCAGGCACCGCCGCGGGCTGCGTGTACGCTTGCGCTGCCGGTGTAGCCGAACAGATTCAGAAAGCGTCGTCCAGCGGCTAGATGACCGATCAGGCGGCGTGCCTCGCGATGGTCCAGGAATAAGCCGGTGTCCAGATAGTCCTCGAAGTTCACCAGTAGCCGCAGGCCATCCTCGTGCACCTGATGGAACCGCCCCTTGTCGGCAAGGCGCTGATATTGAGCGGTGCCCTTTTGCTGCTGACGTACCTTGAAGAATAGATCCTGCTCGGCAATCTCCAGTACCTCGGGTATGACGCCCAGCGCTTCGCGCAGTCGGCGCCGTGCATCCCGAGGATCGATACTGGGCGGTGCGGCGTATTCCTGCACATGGGCGAAGCGCCGTGCCGGCCGATCCGGCGCGTTGTTCTGTTCGGCTGCGCCATAGATGTCGATGGCCAATGCATATTCCGGCAGGTCGGCGTCGTAGAGTCGGTAGCAGGTGATGTTCTCGGCGCGCAGCCATTTTTTCAGGTTCTTTTGGTTTTTGCGTAAGCGGTTGGCGAGCATGTCCGCGCCGGGACCGCGTTCAGCCGGCGGCAATGGGCGCGGCTGGTCGGAAACATGGGCCGCGGTGTTGACCTCGAAGTGTAATAAGCGGCATTCCAACGGGCCGTTGTAGAGGCTGTGAAAGCGTCGCGCGCGCAGACCCATGCGTTTGCCTAGCTCGGGATTGGCGGTGAACACGGCCGCTCGCCAGCCGTCGAAACGTTGTTTCAGAAGCGCGCCCAGGGTTGCGTACAGTGCTGGAAGATGGCTGTCTGCACCCAGGCGCAGGCCGTAGGGGGGATTGCTGACCAGCAGGCCGGGTTGTTCCTGCTGCAACGGACTGCAGTCGCCGAGGTCGCGTTGTTCGAAACGAAGGTATCTGGTCAATCCGGCGCGTTGGGCGTTGTCCTGTGCCACGCGCACCGTGCGCGGATCGCGGTCTGACCCGCGCAATACGATGGTGGATGCCCGGAGTCCTTCCAGCCCTGCCTGGCGGCGGCGCCGCGCTTGTTCCAGCAGGCTTTCCCAGGCGTCGGCATCATGTCCTAGCCAACCGGTGAAACCCCAATGATCACGGGTCAGCCCGGGAGCAATGTCGGCAGCGATCAGCGCCGCCTCGATGGGTAATGTGCCGGAACCGCAGAGTGGATCGAGCAATCCGCCGCCGCCCGCGGCGATGGCGGGCCAGCCTGCGCGCAGCAGGATGGCAGCAGCCAGGGTCTCCTTTAGTGGTGCGGCACCGGAGCCGACGCGATAGCCACGCCGGTGCAATGAGTCGCCGGAGAGATCCAGCGACAAGGTTGCCTGGTCGCGAAACAGATGGCAGTGCAAGACGACATCTGGGCGTAGGGTATCCACGTTCGGCCTGGACCCGCTCTGCTCGCGCACTTGATCCACCACCGCGTCTTTGATTTTCAGGGCCGCGAAGCGGCCATGGTCAATGGCGGAGCGCGCGCTGTCGGCATACACCGCGAGGGTGCGGCTCGGGTTCAGGTGCTCGGACCAGTCGATAGCGCGTACGCCAGCGTAGAGGGCATCGGCGTCCACCGCCTCGAATTGCGCCAGCGGCAGCAATACTCGGTTGGCGATGCGCGACCACAGACAGACTCGATAGGCATCCTCGAGGGTGCCGGAAAAATGGGCGCCAGCGCGGGTCTCGGTCACTTGGTTCAGCCCCAATCCGCGCAGTTCCTCCGCCAGCAGGGTTTCTAGATTGCGGGCGGTGGTGGCAAAAAACCTTAGTTTGTGCATGGCGTTGGTAGAGATAGAGCCTAAGTGATGGTGCAGAAACAAGCTAAACAGGTTTTTGGCTTGGGTGTCGCCTGCCGACTCATTCGCTACCGCTATCGGCGTCGGTATCGGTATCGGTATCAACGTCGGCGTCGGCGTCGGCGTCGGTATCGAACTGACCAACCCGCTATCCGCCAAGCTCCTCGCTGACCGCCTAGCCACGCTGTCCGAGCTTCGTTAGCATGGCCACAAGACGATCGAACAGTGCCTTTTGCTTGCTGTTGTCGTCTGCGGACAACGCATCGCACACCAGCAAGCACGTCCTCAATCGCAGCGCACTCCAGCGCCGAGCCTCGTGCGCTTTCAAACGACCGGCGTCGATCCCCGCTGGTCGCTTTGCCGTTACCCTCGGCAATGTTCAGCGCGATGGCCTGCGATGCGCGCCTAAGACGCGCACAGGCGTTGATCCTTCGCGTTACGCTGTCCTTATCACATGCTCGCAGTCGCGCTAGGCCCAGCCGACAGACTCGATGGCCGCACGGTCTACGTCGAGCTTTTCATGGCCGAATGGCATAGGGCGTTTTCTCTCTCGATTCCGATTCCGATTCCGATAGCGACCCCGACCCCGATTGCACTCCGCCGATGTCTGGATAGCGTTGTATCGGTTATTCATGAACCGCGACTAATTGGGCCGGAACGCCGATTGCGGCGGGGTCGCGCGCACGGTATTGGGCAGATGCGCACACAGGGTCTTGGCGAAGGCGTCCAGGGCGGCGGCACGCGGGAAGCTGCGTCGGTAGACCAGCGAGATGCGTCGATAGGCGGCATCGAAGGCGAGCGGGCGGGCGATGATACCGCTGTCGGTCATCCAGCCGCCGCGAATGGCGAGCGCGGGCACCAGGGTGCAGCCAAAGCCGGCGCCGACCAATTGCAGCAGTGTTTCCAGGCTGGCGGCACGCAGGTCGGCCATTTCGCTGTCGCGCTGGCGCTCTGCCAGATGGCAGATTTCCATGATCTGATGGGTCAGGCAATGACCTTCCGACAGGAGTAAGATTTCGATTTGCTCCAGATCAGCCTCGAGGATTTCGTCTTTGTCGTAGAGCGGGTGGTTGCGGGGATGCGCCAGCCAGAACGGTTCGTCGAACAGTGGAAGTGCCGCCAGATCCAGGTCCGTCACCGGTGTGGCCAGCAATGCGGCGTCGAGTTCGTGCTGTTGCAGTCGGCGCAGCAGGGATTCGGTGATTTCCTCGAACAGCACCAGCTTGAGTTGTGGGAAGCTGCGTTTTAACGGCACCAGGATCAGCGGCATTAGATAGGGGCTCAGGGTCGGGATGGCCCCAACCCGCAGCGGTCCGGCCAGTGGGTCCTGATGGGCGCGGGCAACCTGCTCCATTGCATTCGCCTGCTCCATCAGCAGACGCGCGTGGGTGAGCAATTCGGCGCCGATGGGGGTGATTTCGACCGAGCGGTTGGTGCGCTCGAAGATGACCACACCGAGTTCTTCTTCCAGCTTTTTGATCTGCCCGCTCAGGGTTGGCTGGCTGACGCAGCAGCGTTCCGCCGCATGCCCGAAGTGACGCATCTCTGCTACGGCGAGAATGTACTTGATGTCACGTAGATTCATGGTTGTCTGCGAGCGGAGCGCGCGGTGCGGCAGGCGCCGGGCAGGGGGGTGCGATGCGGCTCATACAATGGGCGGATCGGCGACGCCTTCGTCTTCCAGGTGGTTCTGCTGAAATGCTTCCACGGTGTCGGCCACCTCGTCGTGATCGTCGCGGAAACGGGCGATATGGTAGAGCGCTTCGCCCTCATGGACTGGCGGGGTCTGAACGCGGCCGATGACGACGCCGCGGATGGGCGTTTTAACCGGATGCTGGGTACCGGTATAGGGGTCGCTGATATAGCCGAGCAGTTCACCACGTTGTACCTGGGCGCCAAGCGGCACCAGAGTGCGCAGTAGCCCGCTCTCCGGCGCACGCGTCCAACTGCTGGAGCGCGCGATGAAAGGGGCCGCGCTGCGTGTGCCGCGGCGGGTTGCGGGAAGCATGGCAAGTGCGCGCATCACATTCAGGATGCCGGTCAGCCCGGCGCGAATCGGTACCTCGTCAAAGCGCAATCCCTCGCCAGCCTCATACAGCAGCATCGGGATGCCGAGCGCTGCGGCGGCCTCTCGCAGGGAACCGTCGCGCAATGTGGAGTTGAGCAGTACCGGTACGCCGAAGGCGCGCGCCAGGAACTCGGTCTCCGGGTCATCGAGATTGGCGCGGATTTGCGGCAGGTTGGTGCGCTGGATGGCCCCGGTGTGCAGATCGATGCCATGACTGCAGTGGCGGACGATTTCGTTTAGCACCAGATGTGCCACGCGGGCTGCCAGGGAGCCGGTTGCCGAGCCCGGAAAGCTGCGGTTCAGATCGCGACGATCGGGCAGATAACGCGACTGGTGAATCAGCCCGTACACGTTCACTACCGGTGCTGCGACCAGCGTGCCGGCGAGCCGGCGCAGGGCCTTGACTTCGAGCAGGCGGCGGATGATTTCCACGCCATTCAGTTCGTTACCGTGTATGGCAGCGCAAACGAAGAGCCGTGGTCCATCCTTGCGGCCATGCACCACATGGATCGGCATGGTCAGGCTGGTATGCGAGTTGAGCTTGGGCAGAACCAGGTCAATGACCGATCGTTGTCCGGCCGTCACCGATTGCCCCTGAATGACAAAGTCTGCACGCATCCGCTAGCCTTTGCCGCGTGTGCGGGTTTTCCCTAGCGCGGCATGTTTTTCGATGAATTCGATGATCATGCCGGCGATATCTTTGCCGGTCGAGCTTTCGATGCCCTCCAGCCCCGGCGATGAGTTGACCTCCATGACCACCGGCCCGTGGTTGGAGCGCAGCAGATCGACGCCGGCGACATTCAGTCCCATGGTTTGGGCCGCACGCACCGCTGTGGAGCGTTCTTCCGGCGTGATACGGACCACTGTCGCGGTACCGCCGCGATGCAGATTGGAGCGGAACTCGCCTTCTTTGCCCTGGCGTTTCATGGTGGCTACCACTTTATCGCCGATAATGAAGCAGCGCAGATCTGCCCCGCCGGCTTCCTTGATGAACTCTTGCACCAGAATGTTCACATTGAGACCCATGAAGGCCTCCAGCACGCTCTCGGCTGCCTTTTGCGTTTCTGCCAGCACCACGCCGATGCCTTGGGTGCCCTCCAGCAGTTTGATCACTAGGGGGGCGCCGCCGACCATCGCGATCAGGTCTTGAATATCGTCCGGCTTATTGGCGAATCCGGTCACCGGTAGCCCAATGCCCTTGCGTGAGAGCAATTGCAGCGAGCGCAGCTTGTCCCGAGAGCGGGTCAGCGCAACGGATTCGTTCAGCGGGAAAACCCCCATCATCTCGAATTGACGCAAGACCGCGGTGCCGTAAAAGGTCACCGATGCACCGATGCGCGGGATCACCGCATCGAATCCCTCCAAACGTTCGCCCTTGTAATGGATTTGCGGGCGCATCGACGTGATATTCATATAGCAGCGTAATACGTCGAGGATGCGAACCTCATGACCGCGCGCTTTGGCAGCTTCAACCAGGCGGTTGGTCGAGTAGAGCTTTGGGTTTCTGGATAAAATTGCGATATTCATAGGCTATTTGTTGGTCGGGGCGTTTTTCGCTTTGAGCTATTAAGGTTTGTGCCTGGCGGGGCGATGCAAGTCAAGGGTCAACCGCTGAGGCGCCAAGAACGCCAACAGCGGGCGCAGCGTGCGGAACATCGTTGCGTCTTCGACAATGCTCTGATTGTTAATGAACCGCTTCCTTATAACGCCGCGCTATCCTCGTAGATCCAGCGCAGCAGGTCGTGGTGGACGGCATGTCCGCGCCAGGCCTGCAACGACTGGCCGGCGACGGCATTGACCAGCGCCACGACCACCCAGCGTTGTCCCTGTGCATCGAGCAGGTAGCCGGCAATGCAGCTGGCATCGCGCACCGTGCCGGTTTTGAGGTGGGCACGACCCTGGACGGGCTCGCTGCGCATACGCCTGCTGAGGGTGCCATCCACGCCCAGAATGGGTAGCGAGGCGATCAATTCCGGCATCCAGGGTTGATGATAGGCCCAGAACAGCAACTCGCCGAGGGCAGCGGCGCTGATTTGGGTTTCTCGGGACAGTCCGGAGCCGTTGTCGAATACCAAATCTGGGAAGTCGAAGCCCTGGTCCGCCAGCCAGGCCGACAGCGCATCGCGGGATTTATCGACGCTACCGGGCGGGCCGTCGCGGAGCACGCCGAGTTCAAGGAACAGCATACGTGCCATCAGGTTGTCGCTGTACTTGTTGATGCGCGGCAGCAGTTCGCCGAGGGGCGGTGAAAGGGCGCGATGGAAGGATTGCGCATGGTCCGTTGTCCTGCCCAGCAGTACCCGGCCGTCGATGCTGCCGCCGAGCTGACGCCAGAGTGCGTCGAAGGCCGCCGCGGCATGCCGCTCCGGACTCAAGACTAGGCGTGGAATGCGCTCGTCCGCACATTCGCTGGCAAAGCTGCCGCCGATGCGTAGTTGCGGCAGGCCCTGTTCGGGCTCGACGAAACGTACGCTCAGGCGGTGATAGCGGCCTTTGCAGGGGGCATTGACAATTCGTGCTTGATTGACGATCTCCAGCGCGCTGAGCGGCGGCTCGGTGTAGACACCGACACGGCCCTGTTGGCGATCGTGGTAGATATGCACATAGGTGATCTGTCGGTTGATGCTGAGCGCTGCGGGCAGGGCGTTGTAGCTGCGCTGGGCGGCGCCGTCGAAGTCGCCGCGCTCGGCGGCTGGTGGCAGCAATTGGCTGTTGTCGAAGATTAAATCGCCGCCAATGTGCTCAATGCCTTTGGCGCGAATGGCTCGGATCAGTGCCGCGTAGGCCTCTGTGCTCAGATAAGGGTCGCCATAGCCTTTGATGTAGAGGTCGCCAACCAGCTGGTGGTCACGGATGCTGCCGTCAATCAATACATCAGTATGCCAGCGGTACTGTGGGCCGAGTAGGTCGAGGGCAACGATGCTGGTAATGAGCTTGGCAACCGAGGCAGGTATGCGCGGGTGGTTCGCATCGAAAGCGAGGCGAGGGTGATCGGCGTCGATCCGGCGCACATAGAGGCTGATCTGAGACGGGTCCAGCAACAAGGCCGGCAAACGCTTTTTGATCGTTGGCGGCAGTTCGAACGAGTCTGCTCGGGTGAGACCGACCCCGATCCTGTCCGCCGGGTCGGCAAGCGCTGAATCTGGGGAACCTGAAGCATGATCGGAGGCGGTTGTGCCGAATGGATCGATGGAGACAGCGGCTGACGGTTCGGCTGATGCTGTTGCGGACGGGGATTGCGCCAGTGCGTTCAACGGCAGCATGGCAGCGATCAGCGCCGCACCCGACACCAGCTGCATCCCCAGGCGTGGCATCTGGTGAATCTCAGGTGACCTCGGTATCGGGCGCCTGCTTCTGGGTTTTGTTTGGCGTTGTTTCCTTGGGCTCAGCGGTATCGGGGCTGGTCTTCTCGTGGGTTGTTTTCTCAGCAATAGGCTGGTTAACGATCTCTTCAGTGGGCTCGCCAGTGAGTTCGTCAGTGGACTCGACTGGGAGCACGGTGTTGTCGTTGCTGTCGTCGAGCACCATCACGATGCCTGCAAGAGGAGGTAGGGCCATCGGGATGGAATGAGGCCGGCCCATCCAGTCGATCGGCTCGGACTGAACACCGCCGCGGTTGCCAACGTTGCTGCCGCCGTAGAGCTCTGCATCGGAATTGATGGCCTCGCGATAAAAGCCAGGCTTGGGCACGCCGATGCGGTAGTTTTCCCGCGGCACCGGCGTGAAGTTGAAGGCGCAGGCGACGATCTGTTTGCCATCGGTGGATTTACGCAAATAGCTCAGCACGGATTGGCTGCTGTCGTGGCAATCGATCCATTCAAAGCCGCTGCTGTCGAAATCGATCTCGTGCAATGCGGGCAGACTTCGGTAGAGCTGATTCAGATCCGCGACGATCTTGCGTATGCCCTGGTGCTGTGGACGTTCCAGCAGATACCAGTCGGCTTCGGCGTCGAAGTTCCACTCCCCACCCTGGCCGAATTCACAGCCCTGGAACAGCAACTTTTTACCGGGGTAGGTGAACATGAAACTGTACAGCAAACGCAGCGATGCGAACTTCTGCCAGCCGTCGCCTGGCATCTTGTCCAGCATGGAGCGTTTGCCGTGCACGACTTCATCGTGGGAAAACGGCAGCACGAAGTTCTCGGTGAAGGCGTAGAGTAGGCCGAAGGTGAGTAGATCGTGGTGGTAGTGCCGGTAAATTGGATCCTTTTCCATGTATGACAGCGTGTCGTGCATCCAGCCCATATTCCATTTCATACTGAAACCAAGGCCGCCTAGGTAGGTTGGTCGCGATACCTGTGGCCAGGAAGTGGATTCTTCGGCGATCATCAATGTGCCCGGGTGCTGCTCGTGACTCACGGTGTTGAGTTGGCGCAGAAAATCCACGGCGTCCAGGTTTTCGTTGCCGCCGTACTTATTTGGAATCCATTCGCCTTCATTGCGGGAATAGTCCAGATAAAGCATGGATGCCACTGCATCCACACGCAGGCCGTCGATGTGAAATTCGTTAAGCCAGTACAGGGCGCTGGAGAGCAGGAAGTTTTTCACCTCATGGCGGCCGAAGTTGAAAATCAGCGTGCCCCAATCCTTGTGTTCACCCTGGCGCGGGTCGGCATGCTCGTACAATGCAGTGCCGTCATAGCGGGCCAATGCGACGGTGTCGCGGGGAAAATGGGCCGGTACCCAATCCAGCAATATACCGATTCCACAGTTGTGCAAGTGATTGACGAACCAACGGAAGTCTTCCGGGGAACCGAAACGGGCGGTGGGTGCGAAGTAGCCCGTGGCTTGATAACCCCAGGAGGCGTCCAGCGGATGTTCGGTGATAGGCAGCAGTTCGATGTGAGAGAAGCCCATCTCAGCACAATAGTCTGCAAGTTTTTCTGCCAGGCTGCGGTAATTGAGAAACGCGCCATCGGCGTCGCGCTGCCAGGAACCCAAATGCACTTCGTAGACGGACATTGGGCTCTGTTGCCAGTTGAACTTGATGCGCTGCTCCATCCAGTCGTTGTCGTTCCAAGCGAACTCTACCGCAGGTTGTAGAATGCCGGCATTGTCCGGACGCTCCTGGAAGGCGCTGGCATAGGGGTCGATTTTGACTGCGGCATTGCCGGCCTGGTCGCGAACCTCGAATTTGTACAGGCCGCCCGCGCTCAGGTCGGGAATGAATAACTCCCAGACGCCGCTGCCACCACGTATGCGCATGGGATGAATACGGCCATCCCAACGGTTGAAATCGCCGACGACACTGACGCGGGATGCGCTTGGAGCCCAAACCGCGAACTGATAACCCGGGATACCATCGACCGTGCGCTCATGGGCGCCAAGGAACCGATAGGCGTGCCAGTGGCGACCCTCGCCGAACAGGTGCAGGTCGAAGTCGCCGATCTGTGGCGGGAAGGTGTAAGGGTCGTAATGGGTGTGCAGATTGCCTTGCTTGTCATACCAGCTCAACTGATAGTGACTTTTGATCTTCTCCGCCGCACCTTCCCATACAAATAGATCGGTGCCGCTGATGCGCTCCAGTTCGATACCGGCGGAGTTGATGCGAACACGTTCGGCCTTCGGCAGGAAGGCTCGTACTATCGCGTTTCCATCTTCGCCGCGGTGGTGACCCAGCACAGCAAATGGGTCGTGGTGACGAGCTTCGACGATGCGCAGTAGCGGTTCGGGGAGAGTGGCGGGCTGAGCTGGACCGATTGGCATAGTCAGAAATTTTCCAATGGGTAATATAGAGTTTGCGGGGTTGAGGTTTGCCGCCAGTACTCTGGCGTTCAGATGTTGCCGGTAGCAAAAGATGCAATCCGCACCTGTTCTGGTTTGATGCACTGCCACGCGTTTGGATAATGGTACCATATCGGACAGACAGCCCATTCCATGAGCAAGTCGCAATAGGTTACAGCACGATGCCCGATTCAAGCCCTCGTTTCGTCAGCCGTCTCACCCGTCATTCAGTCGCCCTGATACTCGCTGGTGGACGCGGATCGCGTCTGCGCAACCTGACGCAGTGGCGCGCCAAGCCGGCAGTGCCGTTCGGCGGTAAGTTTCGCATTGTCGATTTTCCGCTGTCCAATTGCATCAATTCCGGCATTCGGCGGATCGGCGTATTGACTCAATATAAGGCGCATTCGCTGATCCTGCACATTCAGAAAGGCTGGGGATTTCTGCGCGGCGAGTTCGGCGAATTCGTCGAATTGTGGCCAGCACAGCAGCGGGTGACCGAGACAGCCTGGTATGCCGGCACCGCCGATGCAGTTTTTCAGAACCTCGATATTCTACGCAATCACGACCCGGACTATGTGCTGATCCTGGCCGGCGATCATATCTACAAGATGGATTATGGCACCATGATTGCCCATCATGTTGAATCCGGCGCCGACATGACCGTCGGTTGTATCGAGATCGATGTGGAGCGCGCCAAGGAATATGGGGTGATGGATGTGGACAGCGATGGGCGCGTACGCGGTTTTGTCGAGAAGCCCGCCAAACCGCCCAGCATACCCGGGCGCGATGACGTGGCTCTGGCTTCCATGGGGATCTATGTCTTTAACCGCGCGTTTTTGTTCGAGCAGTTGATCAAAGACGCTGATTCCAGCGATTCCAGCCATGATTTCGGCAAGGATATCATCCCCAGTATAATCGCACGCTACCGCGTGATCGCCTATCCGTTTCGAGATGTAAAAAGCGGCAAGCAGGCGTATTGGCGCGACGTTGGTACCGTCGATGCCTTTTGGGAAGCCAATCTGGAATTGATCGGAGTGACGCCGCCGCTGAACCTATACGACGAGAACTGGCCGATCTGGACTTACCAGGAACAGCTTCCGCCGGCCAAGTTCGTGTTCGACGAGGATGAACGACGCGGCATGGCTGTGGATTCGATGGTCTCCGGGGGCTGTATTATTTCTGGATCCCTGGTGCGCCATTCACTGGTTTTTTCCAGCGTACGCGTCAACTCCTATTCTACGGTCGAAGACTCCGTGGTGCTGCCCAACGTCGAGATCGGCCGCAATTGCCTCATTCGTAATGCGGTAATCGATCGTTGGTGCAAGATCGACGAAGGCAGCGTGATCGGCTATGATCCGGCTGCTGACAAAGCCGCCGGTTATTACGTGACCGATGCCGGTGTCACGCTCGTCACTCCTGATCTTTTAGGACAACAGGTAAACCTCTTGCGCTGAGTATGCCTGTCCACGGATCGGTTGCATCAGACCCACTGCTACTCTCGATCTCCAGCTCAGCTCCGATCCTTCCTCTTTCATGTCAAAGACCTGCCGATTCCGTAAATTAGCCCAATGAATTCAAGTGACTCAATCAATAGTCTCGACCAGCGCCGTGCCGGTGTGCTGCTGCATCTTACATCCCTGCCAGGGAATGGACCCTGCGGCGATTTGGGCTGGGAGGCATTCAATTTTGTTAACTTCCTTGCCGACTGCGGCGTCTCGGTGTGGCAAATGTTGCCGGTTGGACCGCCCCAGAGCAGCGATTCGCCCTATCAGACCAGTTCCGCCCATGCCGGAAGTGCGCGCCTGATCGGGCTCGCGCCCCTGGCGCAGGCCGGCTGGATCGATACGCTACCCGAGGGCCAGTTCGATCAGGCAAAAAAGCTGGTGCTGTTGCGCGCCACGCATCAGCGTTTTCGGCGGAAGGCAGACGATGCCGAGCGTGCCGCGTTGGATCACTTTATTGCCGAACAGGACTATTGGCTAGAAGACTATGTGTTGTTTCGGGCTTTGCAGGAAGAACAACAGTTACCCTGGTGGCAATGGCCGAAGGGACTGCGCGAGCGCCAGGACAAAGTGCTGAATCAGGCCCGCAAACGCCTCGCTGAACAGCTCGACTACATTCGCTGGGAGCAATTTATTTTCTTCCGCCAGTGGCGCGCATTACGTGAGCATGCGAGCCAGCGCGGGGTGCTGTTGTTCGGCGACATGCCGATCTTTGTCGCTCAGGACAGCGCGGAAGTCTGGGCGCGACCACAGGACTTCGACCTGCACGAAGACGGCACCTTGCGCGTGGTCGCCGGCGTGCCGCCGGATTATTTTTCCGCCACCGGCCAGCGCTGGGGCAATCCGCTGTATCGGTGGGACCGGCTAGCCGTCAGCGATTATCGTTTCTGGGTCGATCGGGTGCGTACCCAACTCGCATTGTTCGACATCATCCGAATCGATCATTTTCGCGGCTTCGAGGCTTTTTGGGAAATCCCCGGCGACGAACCGACTGCCATCAACGGCACCTGGGTGCAGGCTGAAGGGGATGCATTGTTTGCTCGCCTACAGCACGAATTTGGTCGCCTGCCATTGGTGGCCGAAGACCTGGGGGTGATCACCGATCAAGTGACCGCATTGCGGCGCAAATATCGCATGCCGGGCATGAAGGTGCTGCAATTCGCCTTCGGCAGCGATGCGGACAATCCCTACCTGCCTTTCCATCACGGCCGGGATGCCGTGGTCTACACCGGCACCCACGATAACGATACCACCTTGGGATGGTATCGTTCATTGGACAAAGCCGAGCGCACCCGGGTTGATGACTACCTCGGATATTCTCAGGAGCCGATGCCTTGGCCAATGATCCGTGCCGCATTGGGTTCGCGAGCCAACTTGGCCGTTGTGCCGATGCAGGATCTGCTCGCCCTTGATGGCGCACACCGGATGAATGTGCCTGGTGTGGCTGAAGGCAACTGGCGCTGGCGGTTCAAGTGGGAGCAGGTCAGTGAGGAATTGCCGGCGCGCCTGACGCATTTGGTCCAGCTCTACGGGCGGGCCGGAAATCAACCCTGAATGCATTTCCGAGGTGACCGGCGCCGGGTAACTGATTGACAGGCATCCTCCATCTATCCACCCTGTCTTGCGGTGCTCGAGCCGCACAGGCTGGGAATCTCGCCAGACGACCATATGCTGCTTTCGAGCGGGAGTCGAGTGCTTGCATTCGCGGGTGTCATTCACTGAACCGCGAATAAGGTGATTTCTGTCGACAAACAGATCACCTGGCTTGTCTTCTCGTTCGGCCTCGACGTCGCGGCGACCCGCCCATAGCGCGACTATGGGCGGGTTGCCGCTTCGCGAAGGTGAACGAGAATCCGGCGCCAGTTGGTCTGTTTCTCTCCGGCAATTGTCCAAGCGCTCGACAATCTGATGCAGCAAGCTGACCATATCCTTCGACTTTCCCGCCGCCTGCTGCATATGCAGATCAGGATTCTGATCAGATTCGGGCGCGGTCGTCCAGAAACGTGCCTATCATCCATCGCGACGCCGCAGAAATTGGCGTCGTCGAAAACAGTACGGCAAACATTCCATGCAGTCAGCCATGCCATCTTCAGCCCTCTCGGCATCTTACCCAACTGATTCCACTTTTGACCGCGACGACCTCCTCGCCGACTATCTTCGCGTGCGCGCCCTGACCGAGCGATTATGTGCGCCGCTGCAGATCGAGGACTATGTCATACAGACGCGGGTCGAGACCAGTCCGCCAAAGTGGCACCTGGCGCACGTCTCCTGGTTTTTCGAGACCTTTCTCCTTAAACCGTTTTTGCCGAATTATCGGGTCTTTCACCCTGGCTTCGATCATCTATTTAACTCCTACTACGAGCAGACTGAGGCCGGTTATTGGCCGCGACCGGAGCGTGGGCTGCTGTCGCGGCCTAGCGTAGAAGAAGTGTACGACTATCGGCAGCATGTTGACGAGGCCATGAGACGGCTATTCGACGAATGCTCCGATTTGGACTGGCCGTTGGCCGCTGAACGCCTCAGAATCGGTCTGAACCACGAGCAGCAACATCAGGAACTGCTAATCACCGACATTAAGTTTAACTTTGCTTATAACCCGCTGTACCCGGCTTACCGCTCGGAATTGCCGACCAACGCGATCGCCGAGCCGGATACGCTGGGCTATGTCGCCTTTGATGGTGGCATCGTCGACATCGGCGCCAGCGGCCAAGGTTTTGGCTACGATAACGAATACCCACGCCATCGCGCCCTGTTACAACCTTACCGACTCGCTGACCGCCTAGTTACCAATGACGAGTATTTGGCATTTATCGATGACGGCGCTTACCGCAATCCAGCGCTCTGGTTGTCCGACGGCTGGTCGCATATCCAAACCGACCATTGGCAGGCCCCGCTGTATTGGCACTTGATCGACAATGCCTGGCACGAAATGACGCTGGCCGGGCTGCGACCGCTGAATCCTGCCGAGCCGGTTTGTCATGTGAGCTATTTCGAGGCAGATGCCTTCGCTCGCTGGGCAGGCC
Organism: Thiohalocapsa sp. PB-PSB1; assembly: GCA_016745215.1. GTDB lineage: Bacteria > Pseudomonadota > Gammaproteobacteria > Chromatiales > Chromatiaceae > Thiohalocapsa. The sequence continues at coordinate 5,098,572 of CP050890.1, read as the reverse complement.
AAAGATTACCCACAGAAGTGGAGTGGGAACAGGCCGCGGCGGGCTATCCTGTGGATGGCAATTTCGTTGACGCCGAGCGTTTTCATCCGGCTCCGGCAGCCAGCTCGGCGAACGACAGCGTGCCGCGGCAACTCTTCGGCGATTGCTGGGAATGGACAGCATCGGCCTATTTGCCCTATCCCGGCTATCGTCCTGCCCCAGGCGCATTGGGAGAATACAACGGCAAGTTCATGAGCGGTCAAATGGTTCTGCGCGGTGGTTCCTGTGCCACGAGTCGAGACCATGCGCGCGCAAGCTATCGCAATTTTTTCCACCCGCACGAACGTTGGCAGTTCAAGGGCATCCGGCTTGCTCAGGATGACAGGGCCTGAAGGGTATTGTGTAGATGCTCTTGATAGCTTCGCCAGTTTAGGCGAATGCCGGAAAGAAACATACCGAAGCGGCAACCCGCTCACAGTCGCTCCATGGGCGGGTTGCCGCAACGAGAAAACGAGCCAGATGGTAGGCTGTCGAAATCTGCAGTCTCACTAAAACAAGCGCTTCCCGGTTGATGGATGCTTGGTCGGTGTCGGGATCGGTGTCAAGGTCAACATTAGGGATTGGTATCGAGCTGGCTGCTTTGATCGATGAGCGGATTCGATTCCGATTTCGATAGCGACCCCGACACCGATGAGGCTTCCCCAGTGCGTTCGATGAAGCAATCCAAGACCCGGAATCGGTTTGGCATCAAAACTCAGGACATTTCGACAGCCTAGCCAGATGGTCTATTTCTCGACGACAATCGCCTAAACCCATTCGCCCAGCATGAAGTTCGATGCACCGCAGAGACGCAGAGTACGCTGAGAAGAGCATGCATTCGCCCGGCCCCTCTGCGTCTCTGGGAGCAGGCCCATCCCTCGTTACCCGGGTTTCCGGAAATGACTTAATGCTCTGCTGCGGAAGTCTCGAGACCGTTTGCAGTCGTTGTCGTCATCGTGGTCGTCATCGGTAGCCCACGATGAGCGATGAGGACAACGACAAACAGCAGAAATGGTAGCGGGATATCCGCACCGCTGCACCAGACCAATACCTTCGCCAAATGACCCGATCTCATGCTGCACTAAGTTCTTGATTAATCCGCCCCAGATTTGCAGCCTGCTCAAGGGCTTGGTCAATAATATTTGCTTCGGGCATTTCCGGAAGCATTTTTAACACCTCCAGGACGTATTTCCGGCCGCGGAAGTGGGCTTTGAGGTCATTGACGCTAAAGCTCGGACAGTGCTCGCGCACCGGTCGCATCAGGATCTGGGACAGGTTGATCATCAGCATCGCCAGGTTGGCAGGGCAAACGCATCTAAATTTCCCATTTTAGGCCGCCTGTAGGACATCTAGTAACTGCTCAAGATAATCTGTATCCCAGCCGGCACGGAGTCGCTTTAATTTAATGCTTTTCTTTGAGGTCGTATCTTTCCTGAGAATATTGAGTGCAATGTGCCGTAGGATGGAATAGTTTTCAGGTGCATGACCTTTTCGCGTTCGATTGGCATCTTCGGAAAAGGACACATCCAGAACCCAATGCAGTGAATTCTCAATTCCCCAATGAGAGCGAACCGCTTGGGCAAATCGTTTAACATCGCCTGACAGGCTGGCAATGAAATAGCGCCGGTCCGTGGTTACTTTTTTTCCATCATCTCGAATCGACTCTACCATCCCGATACCCCGGAAACCTTTCCATTGTTCGGCGTAATGCCCTAAGGAATGATCAGTGAAATAATAATACCGACGCGTCTCCAGGCGACCATGGTTTTTCTCTTTCGTTTCAAGAAAAACACTCGCATCCCGGCAGCATTGGTCGAGATCGACCGATTCGAACCAAGCGATGACATCTTGATGAAAAGTGCTCTGGTTGCCTTTCAATGAAAATACCCAATCTGCTTGTTTTTCAACAATTTTCTCCGCAATCTTCTTTTGGCATCCCATCGCGTCGATACTGACTACACAGCCTTTGATCTCCAGTAAATCCAACAATTTCGGTATCGCTGTAATTTCATTTGATTTTTCTTCGGTCTTGAGTTGACCCAATACGAGCGATGAGTGACAAGCCCACGCACTCACCATGTGAATTGCCTTATTTCCATTAGCTCTATCATGCGATCTGCGCACCGTTTTCCCATCGATCGGTATAATATCCCCATCAAACTTCGGCTCTATCGACTTCACCCAGGAGATGAAACAGGTTCGGAATTGATCGGGGTCAATACGGGCAAATACACGATTGAACGTGTCATGCGAGGGAATCCCATTGGGCAATTCCAAAAACTTCCGTAACCACTGTTCATGGGTTTGACCAAACTCCTCCATCGCATCCCAGCTCTCTCCCATACATAACGTCGAACAAATCGCTATCGTTATGATATCAGCCAGCTTATGCCTTTTTGTCCTGTCGATACGGGGGTCGTTCAGATCGGAAAAATGACCGGCGATTGTCGTATCTTTTTCCTCTTCATTTATAGGTCTGATCATTCCCATTTTAATAACCCTCTATTAAATCATATGATCTTCAATTTTCGCCATCATAACACATTGTTTTCTAAATATTTTTAGATGCGTTTGCCCTGGCCAGGTTGGCACTGTTGTAGACCGGCGTTGGCTTGATCACCATGAAGTCTTCCAAGCCCCAGTACTGTTTGGCGTCTCGGAAGTTGAACTCGATTTGGAAGCGCAAGCGATAGTAATCGATGAGCGCTTCGTAGCCTAACTCAAGATCACTACTGAAAAGGATGACATGGGCCTGGGCACCGGTGCGTTGGTTGGTCTTGACGAGGATCACGACATTGAGCCGGTCGGGGAATTTTTTGTGCCAAACGGGCAGTTGGTAGATGGCCGTATGAACCTGTCCTTCCACGGAAGTGGCTTTGAGAAAGCACGGCGGCAAGTGTTGATAATCGAGCTTGCTGCCGTACTTGCGCCGCGGGCCGCGCCCGGCGTAGGGGCCGTCATAGGGCAGATACAGCGCGCTGTTGTGGCGCAATTTGCTGATCAACTCTAAGCCCGTGCGACGGACCATTTGCAGCGCTTGATGATGGCCGAAGGCCCCGTCGAAGACGAAATAACGCACCGTCAGCGTCTGGCACACCAGTGCCAGCACCTGGCGCAGAAGGTCTTGAACGAACTGCAAATAGGGCGACAGACTCACCTCCCGGCGATTGCCATTGCGGCTACCTTTCGGCCGCCCTCGGTCCTTACCCCGACCCGCTTTGGACGCTTTCGGGCAGCTCGCGGCCGTCTCTTTGAGAATCGGCTCCAGGCGCAATGGGTACGAACAGCGCCGTTGCACGCTAATCAACGACAGGCTCAGAAAACACAACCCCGGGATCGTCTTGCCAACCACCGAGGAGAAAAAACGATCCAGACCGTGGGTCTTCTTGCCCGATTTGCTCACCACCACTTCATCGCCCGCCAGCAACCATTGCGTTTCGTCGCCCAGCAGGTGCTGGCGAATCACCAGCCAATGCACTTGGCCCCAACTGAGCGTGGTGTTGAACAACCGCTGCAGCGTCCGATAGCTTCCCCCGCGCTCGGTCCAGCGCGATAGCCCCCGCATCGTTACCCGCCCCGTCATCGCCAACAGCCCTTCCACAACGCAACCCAAACGGCCAAGGCTCGTCTTATCTACGCTCTGGCTTAAGCAGCTCAAGATCAGCATAATGTCGGGCATGGGCGATAGCCTCCTGAGGGAATAGGTCTTCGGATTAGTAACTGGATAACCTATCACCTCGGGCTGTCGCCCACCTAATTTTTGGCGCTAATTTTTGGCGAAGGTATTGCCAGACGGAAGCATATTCAGTTTTCCGCGAGCATCAGAAGGTCCAGAAATTGACGATGAAGTGGGCCAGAATGCTAGCGATGTAACCCAAGAAGATGTAGTGCGACCAGCGTAGATGCTCAAAGAAGGTATAAATTCCTTTAGCTTGCCCCATCAGAGCAACGCCAGCCGCGGAACCGATGGACAGCAGGCTGCCGCCAACACCGGCGGTCAGGGTCACAAGCAACCACTGGCCTGTGGACATCTCGGGATTCATGGTCAGCACCGCAAACATTACCGGAATGTTGTCGACGACTGCGGAAAGTATGCCGACCATGATGTTGGCAAAGGTGGGACCGACGTCAATATAGGCGAACTGGGAAACCATCTCCAGATAGCCGATATAACCCAGGCCGCCAACACAGAGAATGATGCCGTAGAAAAACAACAGCGTGTCCCATTCCGCGCGAGCGACCTTATTGAAGATATCGAACGGCATCGAATCCTCGAGGGTACCCACCCTCACGGTGGACAGCTCGCCGATCTTCCTGAGATAGAAGCCAAAGAACTTCAGATAAGCCAGCCCGGTCATCATGCCGAGAACCGGCGGTAGGTGATAGAAATTATGAAAGCTGACAGCCGTTGCGATGGTCAGCAGGAAAAGAAACACGATGCGTTTAGCGCCGCGTTTCGTTTTCACTATCTCGTCGCTTGCCGTCGGCGTCTCGTCCGGCACCGCTTGATGTAGGAAGTAAGCCGGAACCATGTAGTTGACCAAGGACGGAATGAAAAGCAGAAAAAACATCTCAAAGGATATTATGCCTTTTTGCCACACCATTAATGTGGTGATATCTCCGAAAGGGCTGAAGGCACCTCCGGCATTTGCGGCAATGACGATATTGATACAACCGAGCGTGACGAAGCGCGGCCTATCTGCACCGACCGCCATGACCACCGCGCACATCAGCAGAGCCGTGGTTAAATTATCCGCCACCGGAGAGATAAAAAAGGCCAGAAAGCCGGTCATCCAAAACAGCTTGCGATAGCCAAAGCCGCTGCGTACCAACCAGGAGCGCAATGCCTCGAACACCAGCCGCTCCTCCATGGCGTTGATATAGGTCATCGCTGCGAGCAGGAATAGGAACAGCTCGGCGAATTCCATGATGTTGTGTCGTACCGCCATCCCGGTCACGTGGCTATCGCCATCATGACCGGTGTAATAATAGGCGATCAGCAGCCAGATGATACCGGCCGCCAGCACCACGGGCTTGGACTTGCGCAGACCGGTAAATTCCTCGGCCATCACTAGGGCATAGGCGAGGACGAAAATGCACAGCGCCGTATAGCCGACCCATGTGCTTGTCAGGTCCATTTGGGTGGACGTATCGGATGCGAAGACCAGGGATGGAATCGCGAATAGCAGGATCATCAGGACGGACTTTACTGCTGTATGATGCATACAATCTCTCGAGCAATTGCGGTCTGTGTTGTTAGGATGGTTGGCGGCGATGTCGATTAGGATTTCAGCCGCGTTTCCCGGCATGGCAGGGAGCTTGGATGCGCTCGCGATCATCGCGATTCGCTGACCGCGATGTCCCTAATTGCGGTACGGGTCAGGATTCTGGCGTATAATGCCCCCGCGCTGCAACTGTTGAGGCGATGAAGGGCGCGCGCCGAAATCTTTGTCCAGTCTTGAAAGTAAATCTTGGTTATTGCTAACTGAAATAGAAGGTTACGGGGCATTTTGGTTGGTTTCGGAGCCTAGACCGCCGGCAGCCGGAAGTTGCCTTTGTCCAATCTCATTTTATGGAAATGCATTTGATTTCATGCAATTAGGTGATGCAGCCGGGCTTTGCTCAGATTTTTTCGGACTCTAATCCATTCCCCCCTCCTGATGATCCTAACTCCTGAAGGCTCCGCACGGAGACGCCCAGAGACAAGACCGCAAAGGCATCCAACAAAAGAACCTCTTGTTCGCAATTCCACTTGTTCTTCATTCACTTGTTCTTCGTTCAATAGGTAAAGCGCTGGTCATAGCGGAAATAGAGCGTGGAATTGACGCATGAACTATGACAGTGCACAAGCATCAAGACAACACTTCGCTGATGATGCGATTTGTAAGCCATAGGACTGCCAGTGTCATAATGATAAATACGAACACCAGCAATTGAAGCCAGAGATGGGTAAGCCGCTGTTTCAACCGTTGCCAGCCGCGTGAGTCTGGAGTCGGAACAGCGACTTTGTTGTCGAAGGCCTGAATGAAAACATAACCGTATAGGCACCACAGCAATGCGGCGATGGTGGACATCAATAGTCGGTCGCCGAATTCGCTTTGGATGAACAGCGCCAAGCCGCCGCAGAGCAGGAAGAGTAACAAAATGAGGATGCCGAGCACGGGTGCTGCCGGGCGCATCCAACGAGCGATGCGTTGCAGGATATCGAGCATGTGTTGGTTGGTACGCGTGCTGATGTCGGGTTGGTCCAATCTATGTATTTGGATTGGACCAGATGGGGTGCGGATTGGCGCTGTTTGAGACCTGGTTCGGGAAGGGTGTGAGCCAAGCTCTAGCTATAGGAACAGCGGCACGTAAGCGCTCAATGTGCGATCCCGAAAACGGGTGCCGCCGATTTGTTCGGCAATGCGCTGAGCACCGAGTCGGTCCAGGTCGGAGAAGCCGAGTATGGCGGTGACTTTGCTGGCATCGCCTTCGTTATTCAGCTTAACGTCCGGTTGCTCGACGCCGGCATCGACGAGTACCTTGGCGATCTCCTCAATGGTGATATCCTGCGGTAGGTTGCCAATGATGATTTTCTGGGCCATGGCTGGATTCTCGGTGTACTTGGTTTAGGTTGAAATCGATGTATTGATCGGGTGATTTTTGTCTATTTTGCACGAAATATGACGCATTTGCGCAGGACATGCCATCCTAAATGTTGGGGTAAGCGGGCTGTGCACGTTTCCTCAGCCGCGCTCGACGCGTAATTTGATCACGGCGCGGGCGTCAGCCTCGATGACCGTGAAGCGCCAACCGGCCTCCAGGACATATTCATCAACCCGTGGGATATGACGCAGCCGGCTTTCCACAAAACCGCCGGCGGTATGAAATTCGGTGGCCGGCAGGTTGATGCCGAGCAGGGCATTGAGCTCCGAGATCGGTACCCGTGAATCGAAGACATACAAACCATCTTCGACGCGCTGGAAGTGACGTTTGCGCTTGGGATGATAGACGTCGAAGTCATAGCCGACCTCGATCTCGCCCACCACTTCCTCCAGGATGTCTTCCATCGTGATCATGCCGATTGCGGAGCCGAACTCATCCACCACCACGGCCATATGGTCGTCGCGTTCGCGCAACAGAGGCAGCATTTCGTCGATGGGCTGAAGTGGCGAACAATACAGGGGAGGGCGCACCAGTTCGCCGAGCGGTTGTCTTGCCAGGGTCTCATCCATCAGATCCCAGACCGTCAATGTCACAATGCCGATGACATTGCCGATGTTACCGGCGTACACCGGCAGCCGGTTGAAACCCGATTGGCGTACTAGTTCCAGCGCGTCGCGGGTACTGCGCAGATGGTTCAAGGCGGTGATTTCTGCTAGCGGTACCATGGCCTCGCCAACGGTGGTGTTACCGAAACGAATTGCGCGCTCGATGCGCTTGCGATCGAACAGATTCACCTCTGCGCCGCGGTCGGCCATGTCCACCAGGGTGCTGACCTGCTGACGGGTGATAAACAGGCTGGACGCCGAGCGTGGTCCGCCGACCACGCGCGCCGCGCCGCGAGCCACTAAAGAGAACAGCCAGACGACCGGGTAGAGGAGCCAGGTGAACAGCCGCAGCGGGTAGACCACCATAGTCGCCAGTGCGTCCGCTTTCTGTTGGTAGACGCTCTTCGGCACGATTTCGCCGAATACCAACAAGAGTGGCGTTAACAGCAAAAAGGCATACAGTTCGCCGAGTTCGCCATAGGCTTGCATCATCAGCAATGTGCCCATGGTGGTGAGTGTGACCACCGCGATGTTGGTGCCCACCAGCGTGGTGGTCAGCAGCACCTCTGGGCGCTCAAACAGTTTCAGCGCGAAGCGCGCGCCGCGATCGCCCTTGCCAGCGCGCGCGCGTAGGCGCAATTTGTCGGCGTTGACCAGGGCGATCTCGCTGCCGGAAAAAAAGCCCTCGAGCAGCAGTAGAATCAGCATGATGGCGATGGCAAGCAGTGGGTGCATCTTATCTTGTTGCGTCTAGCGATTGGTGAGTCGGGTGGCGTGAATGCTTGGTCTTCAACAGGCTCAATGGTCGGGAATGCGTTGGTGGCCTTGGGTTCATTCAGCAGTGTCGGCTTGTTTGGGATGCTGTCTGGAGCGTTCATCGTCTTCGGCCATGGGCGGTGCGATATCCGGTATCGGCTCCGGCCTGCTGTCTTGGCTTGCGCGACCGCGGGAGACGCGCACTTGAGCGATGCGCAGTCCTTCCAGTTGCAGAACCTCCAGGGTGCAATCTTCGATGCTGACGCGATCGCCGACGCGCGGTAGACGGTCGAGGTGGCGAAATGCGACACCGGCGATGGTGGTCATGCGAGGATCCCAGATGCCGAAGTTGGTCAGGTTCTGGAAATCGGTTAGTTTCATGTCGCCGGGCACATCATAGACATTCTCGTCACGCTCATGATAAAGCGCTTGGCCCTTCGCCTCGCCGGAAAGGTGGCCGAAGATGAAGGTCAGCACGTCACGGATGGTGACAATGCCTTCCACCCCGCCAAATTCGTCGATGACCAGAGCCGCTTGCGTCTGGTTAGCCTGGAAGAAATCGAACATCTCGTCGACGCGCTTGGTGGGGGGTGCCACCACCAGCGGGCGTAACAGATCGTCGAGTTGTTTGTTCGACAGGTCCGGGGCATCCAGCACCAGAGGCAGCACATCTTCGAGATGTAGGAAGCCGATCAGATGATCGATCTGACCGCGGAACACCGGCACACGCGAGTGGCGCAATGCGCGGAAGCGCTCCAGCGCCTCGGTCAGTGTACTGTCGCCGTCGATAAAGGCCATGCGGGTGCGCGGGGTCATGATCTCCACGATCTCTGTTGCACCAGCGTCGAGCAAGTGATAGATCAGCGTGCGTTCGGAGGCTTGGATCTCGCCGTCATTGGCGACTTCGTCCACCAGGGTTCGGAATTCGTCGATTTGCAGAATATTTTCCGGCGCTTTTTCATGGCCGACGAACCAGGTGGTGACATTGTCGGACACCAAGCGTAACAGCGCCCGTAGCGGCGTGACCAGCCGCACCCATAGGGTCATCAGCGGCGCGACCAGGTTGGCGCTGACCCGGACCGGGTTGGAGATGGCGATGGTCTTAGGTGTAACCTCGCCGAACAACAACAGTACCGGCACCATGACGAACACATTGATGACGCCCGCGCGTTCATCGCCATACAGTGTGACCAGAATGCCGGTCATGTTTGCCACGGCGGCGATGTTGATCAGTTGGTTGCCGCAGAGCACGGAGATAATCAGTCGTCGCGGCTGGTCCAGCAGGGCCTGTAAGCGGTCGATGTGTGGGTGTTGCAGACGGCGCAACTGTTGCAGATCCAAACGCGATAGCGAGAACAACGCGGTCTCTGAGCCGGAAAAGAACGCGGAGCCGAACAGCAGAGCCAATTGCAGCATCAGGCGTGCAAGCATATCAGGCGTGCTCAGCAACGCCGGGTCGAAGGCAAAATAGCCAGCGAAATCCGCCCACCACTGCGCTGTAAAGGCCAACAGTCGTGGCAGCAGGTCGCCGCCAGCGCCTGTGTCAGCCATACCCAGGCCCGCCGTATCGGGCAGGGTTGGCGTGGACAGCGATAGGGAGGACAGAGGTTCGACCGGCATCGACGAGGCGAAATCAGGCGTGTTCAACACGAAATCTCGATGGCGGGCTTGAAGGTATTTGCAGCCTAACCGACCTTGGGCTTGGGCAACAACCACCAATGTTCAGCGTTGGTTGCAGAAGCGCACTGCGAACACGATATTGACCGTACACTTGCAGGATTACCTTTAATTTTACCCATAATTCATGCTATGACCGCCGTTCATCTCAGTGCCCCCGATATCGACCCGGATGAGGTCGCTTATTTTGAAAAGCTGGCCCACCGCTGGTGGGACGATCAGGGTCCATTCTGGCCTCTGCATAGACTCAATTCCTTTCGCGCCAACTACATAAAGATACACCTGTGCCAAGCATTCGGACGCGATCCCGATAGCGAGCAGCCGCTGGCAGGCCTACGCGTTCTCGACATCGGCTGCGGTGGCGGCATTCTGAGCGAGTCGGTCGCACGCATGGGGGCGCAAGTCACCGGCACCGAAATCACCGAAAAGAATATCCGAGTTGCCGAGATCCATGCGTCTTGGAGCCAGATCGATATCAAGTATCGATTGATCACCGTGGATGATCTGGCCGCGGAAGGCGAGACCTTCGACGTGGTGCTGAACATGGAAGTGGTCGAGCATGTCGAACATCTTCCGGATTTCCTGGCCGCTTGTGCGCGATTAGCGCGCCCCGGCGGCATCATGGTGGTCTCTACCATTAACCGCACGCCGATTGCCTGGATCATGGCGATCTTTGGCGCCGAGTATGTCCTTGGCTGGCTGCCCAAGGGTACGCACCATTACCGAAAATTGGTCAAGCCGACCGAATTGATTGCTGGTGTTGGCGATGAGTATCAGCTACTGCATCGCACCGGTGTGCGGGTGAACCCGTTCAACCGTGCTTTTTCCTTCACCGGGTTCGAAGGTGTGAATTACATGATGGTATTACAACGTAGGCAGGAGGGCTGATTCCATGGGTATGCAAATCGCACTGTTCGGTGCCACCGGTGGTACCGGCCTGCAGGTGGTGGAGCAGGCGCTCGAAGCGGGGCATCGGATTCGCGCGTTGGTGCGTGATCCAGCCAAGCTACCGGAGCGCGAGGGCTTGATTGTGATACAAGGCGATGCGCTGGATCAGGATGCGGTCAATCGTTGCGTGCAGGGCGCCGACGCGGTGATCTGTAGTCTCGGCAGCCACGGCAAGGCTGAGCCGGTGGAGGATCTTGGTACGCAGTGCATCCTGCGCGCGATGCAGGCGCATGGCCCACGCCGTCTAATCGCTGTCACCTCCATGGGGGTCGGCGACAGTATCGAGCAGGTAGCCGCTGTTTTTCGTGCCATCATGAAATTGACACTGCGACGGGTGATGGAGGCTAAGGAGCGTCAGGAACAGGCGATTATGGCAAGCGATCTGGATTGGACCATTGTCCGCCCCGGCGGCTTGACCAACGGCCCGCGCACCGGGAACTATCAATCTGGATTGGACAAATCCATCAAGGCAACTCGTATCTCGCGCGCCGATGTCGCCGATTTCATTCTCAAGGAACTTGCTGCGGGAGATTATATTCGCGCCACGCCGGCCGTCAGTCTTCCCTGATGCGCTCCTGCCATTGGCGTGCAGCGGCCAGGATCGCATCCGGTTCGAGAGTCACCGGGTGGCCGTCGCGAATGACTTGGCGACCGCCGATCCATACCTGAGTGACCTGGTTACTGCTCGCGGCGTACACCATCTGCGAGCAGGCATGGTACAACGGCTGGGTATGTGGGTTGCTCAGATCCAGGGCAACGATATCGGCGGCCTTGCCTGCTTCCAATGAGCCGGTTAGCTGATCGATGCCGAGTGCCTTAGCACCGTTCAATGTGGCCATACGCAATGCAGTCTCGGCCGGTAAGACCGAGGCGGAACGGGCAACGCCCTTGGCCAACAGCGCGGCAGTGCGCATCTCGGCCAACAGATTGAGATCATTGTTGCTGGCGGCACCATCGGTGCCAAGAGCAACATTGACGCCGGCATCGAGCAGACTGGTCACCGGGCAAAAGCCGCTGGCAAGCTTAAGGTTCGATTCCGGGCAGTGCACCACGTGGCTGCCGGTCTCTGCCAAACGCGCGATTTCCGTCTCTTCAAGCTGGGTCATGTGAATCGCAACCAGTTTCGGTCCGAGCAGTCCCAGTCGATCTAACCGTGTTAGTGGATGTTCGCCGTGTTCGCGCAATGATTGCACGATCTCGTCGTGGGTTTCATGCAGGTGGATGTGGATCGGTACTTCCAACTCGTCGGCGAGTGTGCGCACGCGTTCCAGCGGCGCATCCGACACTGCGTAGGGCGAGTGCGGCGCGAATGCAGTGCGCACCAGATTGTGGTTATGGAAACGATTGTGCAGTTCCAAGCCCAGGCGTAGGTAATCGTCGGCCGTCTCCGCATAGCGGGTTGGGAAGTCGACGACAATCATACCGGCGAGCACGCGTATGCCGGCGTCAGCGGCGACGCGTGCCGTCACTTCCGGGAAAAAGTACATGTCGTTAAAGCAGGTGATGCCGCCACGCAGCATCTCCAGCACAGCGAGCCGGGTGCCATCGGCAACGAATTCGGTATCGACCCAGCGCCCTTCCGCCGGCCAAATATGTTCGTGTAGCCAGGTCATTAGCGGTAGATCGTCGGCCAGTCCACGCAGCAAGGTCATTGGCGAATGGGTATGTGCGTTGATCAAGCCCGGAATCAGCGCATGCTCCGGCAAGTCCAGCACGCGCTTGGCCTGGATCTGTTCTTCGGCCTCGGCGCGCGGCAATAATGCGGCAATGCGGCCCTTGTCGATGGCGATGCTGTGACGCGCGAGGGTGCTATCGGCGGCGTCGACCGGAAGGATCCAATCGGCGTGAATCAGAAGTTCTGTGTGCATGGGTGGCGTCTCTGTGGTTTTTTAGGTACAGACAAACCTGAGCCTGTACCTGGCAAGGGCATGTGCAGGGAACCAAGACAAGGCCGGTCAAGGTGCAAGCGACGGTAATCCGCCGGCATCCCGCGCGATCTTCGCAAGTATCGCCGTCGAATTGGCCAACGAAGGCGATTTCTGTGGAGAAACGGACCACTTGGCTTGTCTTCTCGTCTGCCCTCGACGTCGCGAAGGCGAACGAGAATCCGGCGCCGGTCGGTCTGTTTCTCTCTGGCAATCGCCCAAGCCTTGAGTCCAGTCGCGGAAAGGCTAAGAATAGTGCGTTACTTTGCCATAAGGACCCAAACCATGGAAACCTCCGCCAATCTCGATCTTCATCCAGACCATGCTGTCGTTTGGCATGACGAAAAGCTCTATCTGCTCGACCAGCGCGTGCTCCCGGTGGAGACTCGCTTTGTCGTCTGCGAAGACGTTGCCGCAACCGCTAAGTCCATCCGCGACATGGTGGTCAGGGGGGCTCCGGCTATTGGTGTCACGGCGGCCTATGGCGTCGTGCTCGCGGCGCGCGAGCGCTTTCATGCCGCTCCCACTGGCTGGCGCGACGGCTTGAGCGCAGACCTTGACCTGCTTGCCGCCTCGCGCCCCACGGCGGTGAACCTATTCTGGGCTTTGCAGCGCATGCGCCGGCTGCTCGAAAGGCTCGACCAGCTCGATCCGGTACCGGCGTTGTTGGCAGAGGCGCAGCGTATTCATGTAGAGGATATCGCGGCCAACCACGCCATGGGCGAGCTTGGTGCGGCGCTGATCAAAGCACCCACCGATGTGATCACCCACTGCAATGCAGGTGCGTTGGCCACCGGCGGCTATGGCACCGCGCTGGGCGTGGTGCGTAGCGCCCATCGTGCGGGCAAAATCGGCCGCGTTTATGCCGACGAGACCCGGCCCTGGCTGCAGGGTACGCGGCTCACTGCCTGGGAACTTCAGCAGTCCGGCATCCCGGTAACAGTCCAGGCGGACAATGTCGCGGCCAGCCTGATGGCACGGGGCGGAATCGGTTGGGTCATTGTCGGAGCCGACCGTATCGCTGCCAACGGCGACGTCTGCAATAAGATTGGCACCTATGCACTGGCGGTGTTGGCGCGTCACCACGGCGTCGGTTTCATGGTCGCCGCGCCGACTTCAACTGTGGATATGAATATCGCCAGCGGCGCCGATATTCCCATTGAGCAACGTGCGGCCGACGAGGTGCTCGCCTGTGGTGGCACGTCCCTCGGTCCCGAAGGTGTCGATGCCCATAACCCGGTGTTCGATGTGACTCCGGCATCCCTGGTGGACTACATCGTTACCGAACGTGGCGTGGTCGACAGACCGGATGCCGAGAAGATACGCAGGCTGATGCAGGGCTGACTAAAGCCAGGTGCCTGCAAGCGGATTGCGCCAAGCAGCCCGATCCGATCTCACATAATCAGTGCAGCTGCAGTCGCTCTTGGCCTATTATCTCCCCAGCTTCGATGCTCAGAACAAGTCCGGGCACGCGGCCGAACCGGGCACAGATCCGGCCCACAGCAAACTCAATCACCAGAGGAGTGCCATGAGCAACCAACCTAGCACCAGTAAGACCACTGAAAATCTGCCGCGAAACTTGCTGATCGATCAGCTGGTATTGGGCATGGATGCCGATAGCCTGGCCGACGACATTCGGCGTCATTTCAATCATACTCTGGGTTGCGACAAACATTCCGTGTCGACACACCATGCGTATCAGGCACTGGTGCTTGCACTGCGCGACCGGTTGATGGAGCGTTGGAAGAGTACGCATTACTCGTATCAAAACCATCACTGCAAGCGTACTCTTTATCTTTCCATGGAATTTTTGATGGGGCGCAGCCTGGGTAATAATCTGCTCAATCTGGGTATTACGGATGTGGTAGTGGAGGCGTTGCAGGACCTCGGACTCGACTATCAGCGCCTGGTGGAACATGAACGGGATGCAGGCCTGGGGAATGGCGGGTTGGGCCGGCTGGCGGCCTGCTTTCTCGACAGCTGTGCAACCCTGCAATTACCGGTCATGGGATATTGTATTCGCTACGACTATGGCATTTTTCGGCAGCTCATCGAAAATGGCGAGCAGATCGAAAAACCCGATCATTGGCTGCTCTATGGCAATCCGTGGGAATTGGAACGTCCGGAATTCACCCAAATCGTGCGCTTTGGCGGTCGGGTGGAATACCACGGCAAAGAAGGTGGTCTTGATGTCCACTGGTTGGACACCGACGAAGTTTTGGCGTTGCCCTATGATATTCCGGTTCCTGGTTACCGCAACGGCACGGTGAATACTCTGCGCTTGTGGCAAGCGGTGGCCGTGGAGCAATTCGATTTAGAACGCTTTAATGCCGGTTACTACCTGGAGGCTGTCTCGAGCAAGGCGGCCGCCGAGAACATCAGTAAGGTTTTGTATCCCGATGACGGCACAGAGCGTGGTAAGGAATTACGACTACGCCAGGAGTATTTTCTCGTCTCCGCCTCGCTGCAGGATGTTTTGCGCCGTTGGACGCGCGATTACGGTACAGACTTCTCGTCCTTTCCGGACAATATTTGTTTCCAGCTCAACGACACGCACCCGGCGGTTGCGGTTCCCGAGTTGATGCGATTGTTGATGGACGAGCACGGATTGGGCTGGGACGAGGCCTGGCGGATTACCTGTTCCAGCATGGCCTATACCAACCATACCCTGTTGCCGGAAGCATTGGAGAACTGGCCCGTGCGTACGTTTCGCGACCTGTTGCCGCGAGTGCTGGACATTATTTTTGAAATCAACGCGAATTTCCTATCCGAAGTCGCAAAGCGTTGGCCTGGCGATACCGGTCGTCAGTCGCGCCTGTCGATCATTGAAGAGGGGATGGATCCCCAGGTGCGCATGGCCCATCTGGCGATTGTTGGCAGCTTCTCGGTGAATGGCGTTGCGGATCTGCATTCCAGACTGATCAAAGAAAATTTATTCAGAGAATTTCACGAATTGTGGCCGACGCGATTCAACAACAAGACCAATGGCGTTACCCAGCGCCGTTTCCTGGCGTTAAGCAACCCAACATTGAGCGCGCTTCTCAACGACACCATCGGCGAGGGTTGGATCACCGATCTGAAGCAACTGCAAAAGCTCGAAGAGCACATCGATAACCCGAAATTCTGCCAGCGCTGGCGTGAAGCGAAGCTGAAAAACAAACAACGTTTGGCAGAGATGGTGGAGTCGGATGCCGGCGTACGCTGTAACCCCGAGGCGATGTTTGATGTTCAGGTCAAGCGCATCCACGAATACAAACGTCAAGTTCTGAACATTCTCCATGTGATTCATCTCTACGATCGCATCAAGCGTGGCGATACCAACGATTGGGCGCCGCGCTGCGTACTCATCGGCGGAAAGGCGGCGCCAGGTTACTGGATAGCAAAACGTATCATCAAATTAGTCAATAATGTGGCCAGCGTGATCAATCGTGATCCGGCGGTCGGCGATTTATTGAAAGTTGCCTTTTTGCCTGACTACCGAGTATCGACCATGGAGGTGATTGCGCCCGGTACCGATCTGTCCGAGCAAATTTCCACCGCCGGCAAAGAGGCATCCGGCACTGGCAATATGAAGTTCATGATGAACGGCGCCGTGACCATTGGCACGCTGGATGGTGCCAATATCGAAATACTGGAAAGCGTTGGCCCTGAGAATTTCTTTCTGTTCGGTCTGACAGCGGAGCAGGTGATGACGCGACGGATGGATTATGATCCGGAGCAAATCATTCGCGAAGACGAAGACCTGGGGCGGGTATTCCAGCTTTTGGAGAGTGCCCATTTCAACCAGTTCGAGCCCGGCTATTTCGATGCCCTGATCGGTTCCCTCAAGAACCCAGGCGACCCCTGGATGACCCTCGCCGATTTCCGCAGTTATGTGGAAACGCAACGGCGCGTTTCGGACGTATTTCGCGATCAGGAACAATGGACGCGCCTGAGTATACTGAATACGGCGCGCAGCGGATTTTTTTCTTCCGATCGTACCATTGGGCAATACAACGAGGAGGTCTGGAAAATGAAACCGATCAAGCCGACGTCGCTGGAGTTGACTTCCGCTTCTGCGGCCTAGCGCAGCGGTGCGCATGTCCAGTGCAGCGGTGCGCATGTCCCGCTACTGTTTCTGCTGTTTATCGTTGTCTTAATCGTTTTCGTAATCGTGATCGCTCATCGTAGGTCATCGATGACGACCACGATTACGACAACGACTGCAAAAGGTCTCGCAACTTCCGGCAGAGCACTGGTAACGATTTCGAAAGGATTCTGTCGGGATCGGTATCAATATCCGATCCCGATCCCGATCCCAAACATATGCTGAAGAGAGGTAAAGGTACGCCTGGAAAACGAGTGAAAATCCGGACGTAATCCGATGGGATAATTTCCGGTCATCGCCAAGAATACTACTCAATGAGGAGACCAAACGTCATGACTACTGCACTCGACATCGGAACCCTGAAGCGCCTGCGAATTTTATGCATTTCCGAAACCGGCTGGGTCGACACCACCACCGTGTTCGAGGATATCCGCGCTGCTGGCGGACCGGAAACGGACCAGTACGAAATTCCCTGGCCGCCCTTCGGTTCATTGCATGCTGACAATGCCGCTGGCTTTTCCGCCCTGCTGGAAGCCGAGGCGACAGATGGCAGCGCGTGCCGTCTATTATTCGACACCGGCTGGAATCCGGCTTGGATGGATCGGCGTTTTGCCGAGGAAGGTATCGATCGGCTGCTTCAGGACGGGCAGATCCAAGCGTTGATCGTTAGCCATGAGCACTTCGACCATTTCTGGGGGATCGGCTCGACTCTGCGGCACTGTCCGGACCTAACCATCTATGTTCCGCAAGGCTTCCATACAGCGGGTTACGATTTTATCCGGCAACAGGGACATACTGGCGAGGTGGTCACCGTGCCTACTGAGCAGCCCCTGGTCCTGTTTCCGGGGCTGGCGTTGGCCTGTTTCCCGATGAGTACATTGTTGCGCGTGCAGGGGGAGAACGTCTTATATGCCAATCTTCAGAACCAGGGAATGGCGATGGTCACAGGCTGCGGTCATGGCGGTGTGTTGAATCTGTTGGACTATGCCCGCCGGACTTTCCGCGGCGGGGAACGCATGCATGCGATCTATGGTGGTCTGCACATCTCGCCGTTGGAAGACTGGGACGAGTCGCGCGAGCAGGTCGTCGACGCCCTCAGCGGCTATGGTATCGCGAAGGTTGCCTGCAACCATTGCACCGGGCACACGGCCGTCGAGAAAATGCTGGAACGAGGTCTGCCGGTCGTGCAGGGCACCGGTCGAAACGGCTCCCAGACGAATCTGTACGTCGGTAACGGCGATTCGTTGGAGCTGGGTTGAACCGTTCACCCTGGCCAATCGTTAGTAGCGGTTCATGAATAACCGATACAACGCTATCCAGACATCGGCGGAGTGCAATCGGGGTCGGGTTCGCTATCGGAATCGGAATCGGAATCGAAATCGAGAGAGAAAACGCCCTATGCCATTCGGTCATGAGAAGCTCGACGTCTACCATGCGGCCATCGAGTCTGTCGGCTGGGCCTAGCGCGACTGCGAGCATGTGAAAGGACAGCGTAACGCGAAGGATCAACGCCTGTGCGCATCCTAGGTGCGCATCGTAGGCGCGCCTCGCAGGCCATCGCGCTGAACATTGCCGGGGGTAACGGCAAAGCGACGAGCGGGGATCGACGCCGGTCGTTTGAAAGCGCACGAGGCTCGGCGCTGGAGTGCGCTGCGATTGAGGACGTGCTCGCTGGTGCGCGAAGCGTTGTCCGCAGACGACAACAGCAAGCAAAAGGCACTGCTCGATTGTCGTGTGGCCATGCTCACGAAGCTCGGACAGCGTGGCGACGCGGTCAGCGAGGAGCTTGGCGGATAGCGGGTTGGTCAGTTCGATACCGACGCCGATACCGATACCGACGCCGATAGCGGTAGCGAATGAGTCGGCAGGCGACACCCAAGCCAAATACCTGTTTAGCTTGTTTCTGCACCATCACTTAGCCGACCACTCGATGACCGCCATGAATCCAGACGCCCTCTTTGTCTTCGGTCTGCTGGCCTTGACCATCGTGCTTTTTGCCAGCGACCGGCTGCGTCCCGATGTGGTTGCATTATTGGTCATCCTGGCGCTGATTCTGGGTGGCTCGCTGAGCGTCTCCGAAGCAGTGGCTGGTTTCGGCAATCCCCTGGTGCTGCTGATTGCCGGACTGTTCGTGGTCGGCGAAGGACTGGTGCGAACCGGGATTGCCCATCAAATGGGTCTCTGGCTGACCCGCTTGGCGGGCGACAGCGAGACCCGGCTGATGGTATTGCTGATGTTGGCCGCCGCTGGACTGGGCGCATTCATGAGTTCCACCGGGGTGGTGGCGATCTTCATCCCGGTGGTTTTGGGCATCACCACAAGACTCGGCATCGGACCGGGTCGATTGATGATGCCGCTGGCGTTCGGCGCTCTGCTTAGAGTCTGTCTGGCAAAATTTCAGCCGCAATTTGCAAGCGTTTTCTTGAGCATGGCGATACGGATCATATTCTCGGCAGTCCCAGTCAGGATCTCGAAATCCTTGCTCAGCCTGCGAAATCGACCGAGCCAAGCGAAAGTGCGCTCAACCACCCAACGTTTCGGAAGGACAGCCCATCCGTCTTTGATTTTGGTGGAAATGTGCAAGACGAGTCCGAGTGTCTCGTCGACAAATTTCACGGCTGTCCCGCGATAACCCGCATCGCCGGAAAACGCCTCGATGCTCGGGTATTTCTCCGCCGCACGCGCCATCACGGGACCACCCGCCACGGTATCGCTGCAATTGGCTGCGTGGACCGACACATGCAACAGGTTGCCGAGGATATCGACTACGATATGGCGTTTATGCCCTTTGACCTTCTTGCCGCCGTCGATCCCGCGTTCTTCGCTCGCGTACTCGGTCTTGACGCTCTGCGAGTCGATAATCCCGTAACTCGGCGATGCCGAGCGACCGTTGTTTTGGCGATGGAGTGCATTTAGTTGATCCAGCGCGGTTTCCCATACACCGCGTTTGTTCCATCGGCTGAAGTGATCGTAAACCGTTTGCCAGGGGGGAAAATCGTTGGGTAGCATGCGCCATTGGCAACCGGACTTCACGACGTACAAAATGGCATCGACGATCCGTTTGCGCGGATGCAGGCTGGCACTGCCTCGTCGATCACGGGGTTGAAAATAGTGTTCGATCAGCGCCCATTCGGCGTCCGTCAGGTCACTCGGGTATCCCATAGCTTGTCCTCGAAGAAAAAGTATTTGACTTTGATAGACATTTTTTTGTCAGACAGGTTCTTAGCGGTCTGCTGACTCTGATCGCCACGCCGCCGAACCTTGTGATCAACGATGCCTTGAGCGATGCCGGTCTGCAACCTTTCGGCTTTTTTGGTGTCACGCCGATCGGCTTGCTGATGCTCCTGCTCGGCATCATCTACATGCTGACCATTGGTCGCCGGCTGTTGCCGACCAGCCCTCCGCAAACCGGTACCGCCGGTCAAAGGCGGACCTTGTGGGAACTGGCGCAATCCTACGATTTGACAGAACAATTGCATCGGTTGCGGCTCGACCCGAACTCATCGCTGATCGGTGAGACCGTCGCGGACGCCCGATTGCGCACCCGCTATGGCATCAATATCGTCGGCATCGGGCGCCGAGGGCGCTTATCCGAGGAAGTATCGCCAGCGCTGTCACACCTAGAGTTCCATGCCGCCGATGAACTCTATCTGGTTGGGCCAAACCAGGCAGTCGAGGCGTTTTGCTCGGCCGAGCGACTCGATCGTCTGCTGATTGACGACAGTCAGCAGCGTACCCTGGCCAACGAACTCGGCATGGTCGAGGTGATGCTGCCGCCAGATTCGGAATTGATTGGGCAGACTCTGAGTCAGGCCGCATTCCGCAGCCGGCACGGTTTGAGTGTGCTCGGTATCCGCCGTAAGCGCCAGCCGTTGCCAGGCAATCTGATTCAGGAAAAGCTCGCCTTTGGCGACACCCTGTTGGTCGCCGGATCTTGGAAACAGATCGGCTTGTTACAAGACGAACAGAGGGATTTCTTAGTGCTCAGCTTGCCAGCGGAACACAGCACCATTGCCCCGGCCTACCGACAGGCACCCTTTGCTCTGCTGATCCTATTGGCAATGGTGGTCAGCATGACCCTCGGCTTGCTGCCGAATGTCGCGGCGGTCCTGCTGGCAGCGTTGGCCATGGGCCTGTTTCGCTGCCTGCGCATGGAAGACGCCTACCGTTCCATCAACTGGCCGAGCCTGGTGGTGATTGCCGGCATGCTGCCGCTGGCCGAGGCCATGCAGCAGGCTGGCGGCGTGACCTTGATCGCCGATGCGCTGGTGACCGGCCTGGGTGGCTTTGGTCCACTGGTATTGCTGGCCGGGGTCTTCCTGCTGGCGGCATTGCTCGGCATGTTCATTTCCAACACGGCAACAGCAGTGCTGATTGCGCCGGTTGCGATTGCCGCTGCACAACAGCTCGAGGTTTCCGCCTATCCCTTTGCCATGACGGTGGCGGTGGCGGCCTCGGCGGCCTTTGTCACC
This sequence comes from Thiohalocapsa sp. PB-PSB1, assembly GCA_016745215.1. Taxonomy (GTDB): domain Bacteria; phylum Pseudomonadota; class Gammaproteobacteria; order Chromatiales; family Chromatiaceae; genus Thiohalocapsa. The sequence continues at coordinate 5,077,436 of CP050890.1, read as the reverse complement.
CCGGTGTCCTCGCCGGTTAACACCCTGGTGCTAGCGCCTGGCGGTTACCGCTTTCTTGATTTCGTGCGCGTGGGATTCCCGCTGCTGCTGCTGGCGATGGTGCTGACCTTGGTGTTGGTTCCGATTCTGCTGCCGCTCTAACAGCAGCGCTGATCCTGCGGTTGTCGCTTCAGTTCGAGCCTCGAAGCGATCGCCGCAGAAAACAACACCGACTGGCATAGAATTTTCGTTCGCTTTCAGCGGACGGCAGCGGGCGCACGGTCGAACGCTGTACCCTTTTCCATAGAAATCGCTTCGAGCCGACCGGCAGCCGGCATGGGTATTCGTCACCCGAGTTTGCCGGGGTCCGGCATCCGTCCGCGGTGCTTGCTTGAAGAATGACTCTGGGTCACAATATGACCAACAGTCACGATATGATTGCCCCAATTCCGGATCGGCATTTCCTCTAGCGCTAGTTCCCCAGCATACTCATGGCCCAACAAGATCGAAAACAGCGCGCCTTCGAGCGTCGCGAGCAGGACATACTGACCGCGGCGTTGGAGTTATGTGCGACACCGCGCTGGGAGTCGGTGACGGTGGAACAGATCGCGGAACGCGCGGAAGTCGGAAAGGGCACCGTGTACAAACATTTTTCCAGCAAAGACGAACTTCTGTTTCGGCTCATGATGCGTTTCTATCGCGGCTTGCTGCGGATGCTGCACGACGAGATCCCCGAGGGTGACCCGCCAGCGCAATTGCGGGCTGCGTTCGGGCGCGCGCTGCGCTATCACATCGACCATGGCGAGTACCGCTACGTGGTGGAATACTGCGAGCGCATCGACTTCAAACTGCGCGCGCAACCTGCCTGGCGGGAGGATTTCATGCAACTCGATCATGCCTTCCATGCTTGGAGCGGACCGATCATCGAGGCAGGCATGTCCAGGGGGCAGTTCCAACAGCGGCCAGTGATGGAAGTCATTCTTGGTCTGCGCGCCTGCTTCAAAGGCGCCGTGGCGATGATCTGGGCGTCAGATAACTGGTGTTCCATGGGCGATAACGAAACGGTGGTGATGGCCGCAACGGAGTTCATGCTGGCGGGTTTGCGCGGATGTCCTTGACAAGCAATTTTTTGTGTCCTGTTGTGACCGTTGGTCATCATACGATGATCAAAGCCCCGGATACCGAATTGCGTCAGCAATTGCCACATTTTCACGATGAGTCGACATGAGCTGTCACGAGGCTCGACAATGAAACGTTCAACCTATCTTGCCATTGTGCTGTTGGCCGCGGTAGCGGCCTGGATGTCAAGCGGCTCATGGGTCGCTGCCACGCGTACGGATTCGGCCCTGACCGAGGTTCCGGTCGCGGAACCGTCGCCCATGCGCGTGCGCGTGGTCGATCTCGCTGCCGAGAAGGTGACGCGCGAGGTCGTTATCCAGGGCCAGCTCGAGCCGCGCCGGCAGGTGGAAATTCGCGCCCAGACCGACGGCCAGGTGGCGGCATTGCCGGTAGAGAAGGGAGCACGCGTGTCCAAGGGCGATGTCTTGGTGGAATTAGCCGTGGACGATCGCAACGCGCAGCTTGCGAGGGCCGAGGCGGAGGTGCAGAGCCGGCGCCTAGAACTCACCGCGTCAGAAAAACTCGGCCGCAAGGGCATGCAGGCCCAGACCCAGGTCAAGGCGGCTCAGGCTGCCCTTGCCGCCGCCGAGGCGGAGTTGGAACGCCTGCGCATCGATCTGGGTCATACCCGGATTCGTGCCCCATTCGATGGCCTGGTGGAGACGCGGGCAGTGGAATTGGGAAGTCTGCTGGAACGCGGTGATCCGGTCGTGGAACTTGTGGATGTATCCACGCTGAAGGCTGTCGGCGCGGTTCCTCAACAGAGCGCCAGCGCGCTGGCACTGGGGCAGACCGTTCAGGTGCAACTGCTGGATGGGCAGACGACGCAGGGCCGCATCGTCTACTTGTCGCGGGTCGCGGCAACCGAGACCCGCAGCTTCCGCGTCGAGGCCGAGGTGCCAAACCCGGATGGCACCCTGTTGAGTGGCATCAGCGCCGAGTTGCGCATTGCTGTGGCCGAGGAGCCGGCGCATTTCTTGTCGCCGGCGGTGCTGACCTTGGATGACGACGGGCAGGTCGGGGTCAAGGCCGTTGCGGATGACCAGCATGTCGTATTTCATGCCATTTCGCTGGTACGCAGCGAAGCCGGCGGTGTCTGGGTGTCGGGGTTGCCAGCGCATGTGCGCGTGATTACTCGCGGGCAGGGCTTTGTGACGATCGGCGAAGCGGTGGCACCGATATCGGACCGGCTCGCCGATGATCTGACAGAGCTTCGGAGCGCGTCATGAACGCCTTGCTCGATGTTGCCTTTTCTCGTGGCCGAACCGTTCTGCTCACATTGCTGTTTATTCTTGTCGCCGGTGCCAGCGCTTACCAAACCATCCCGAAGGAATCGGAGCCGGACGTTGTCGTGCCGATTATCTATGTCTCGATGATCCACGACGGCATCTCCCCGGAGGACGCCGAGCGTCTGCTGATCCGCCCGATGGAAAAGGAATTGCAAGCCATCGAAGGCGTCAAAGAGATGAAAAGCACGGCGTACGAGGGGCAGGCCTCGGTGCAGCTGGAGTTCAACGCCGGTTTCGATGCCAAGCGCGCATTGGCGGATGTGCGCGAGCGGGTCGACATCGCCAGAACCAAGCTGCCGGATGCAACTGACGAGCCGCGGGTCAACGAGGTGAATGTGGCTCTGTTCCCAGTGTTGACCATTGCCCTTTCCGGTCCGCTACCAGAGCGTGGTCTGGTACGGATCGCCCGCGATCTGCAAGACCGTATCGAAGCGCTTCCCGGCGTGCTCGAGGTCGATATCGGCGGCGATCGTGAAGCCTTGATGGAGGTGATTGTCGATCCGGCGATCATGGAGACCTACAGCGTCGAGTACGCCGAGTTGTTCGACCTGATCAGCAACAATAATCTGCTGGTGGCCGCTGGCGCCTTGGATACCGGGGCCGGGCGCTTGGTGTTGAAGGTGCCCGGTGTGGTCGAGGACATCGACGACATGCTGTCGATGCCGGTGAAGGTCGATGGTGAACGGGTCGTGACCATGGGCGACGTGGCGACCGTGCGCCAGAGCTTCAAGGATGCCGAGGGGTATGCCCGTGTCGGTGGCCGAGCGGCGGTGACCTTGGAGGTCAAAAAGCGTGTCGGGGCCAACATCATCGAAACCATCGGCGCGGTGCGCGCTGTGGTCGAGGCCCAGCGCCCAGACTGGCCGGATACCATGGATGTCACTTTCATGCAGGACAAATCGGATCAGATCCACGCCATGCTCGGTGATCTGCAAAACAATGTCATATCTGCAATCTTGCTGGTGATGATCGTTATCGTCGGCGCCCTTGGTCCGCGCTCGGCACTGTTGGTGGGAATGGCTATCCCGGGCGCCTTCCTGGCGACCATTTTGGTGCTGAACGCCCTTGGCTTCACCCTCAACATTGTCGTGCTGTTCAGCCTGATCCTGGTGGTTGGCATGCTGGTGGACGGTGCCATTGTTGTCACCGAACTGGCCGACCGCCGCCTGACCCGTGGGTTTTCGGTGGCCGATGCCTATGCCAGTGCGGCCAAGCGCATGGCCTGGCCGGTGACCGCGTCGACATTGACGACGCTGGCAGTGTTCCTGCCGCTCCTATTCTGGCCAGGCCTGGTGGGGGCGTTCATGAAATATCTGCCGATTACCGTCATCATCGCGCTGACCGCCTCGTTGGCCATGGCTCTGGTGTTCCTTCCAGTGCTGGGGCCGGCGCTGGGATCGGTGCTGAATGCCAGGGTACCCGGTCGCGATACAGCAGCGCGGCTCCAGTCGGAAGCGGAAGTGCGGCCGGAAGCGGAAGGGCGGCGGCTGCCGGAGCAACCAGCATACGCCCGGCGCTTACCGAACACGCAAATCAGCGACGGTTCCATCACTCGAATCTATATCACCCTGCTCGGCGCCGTACTGCATCATCCCGGCAAGACCTTGCTTGCGGCATTGTTGGTTCTTGCAGGCTCCTATATGGCCTATTTCGAGTTTGGCCGCGGTGTCGAGTTCTTCCCGGACGTAGAGCCTGAGCTCGCATTAGTCCAGGTGCATGCCCGCGGTGACCTATCCATCCAGGAAAAGGCACTGATCGTGCGCGAGGTGGAGCAGCGCATTCTCGATATGCCGGAGCTTGCAGCAGTCTATGCCCGCGCCTTCAACAGCGATATTGCGCAGAACGTTGCCGAGGACGTCATCGGCAGTATTCAACTCGAGTTCATCGATTGGGATCGTCGGCGCAAGGCCGCGCGCATTCTTGCTGAGATCCGTGAGCGTACCGCCGAAATTCCCGGCATCATGATTGAGATCCGCAAGGCAGAGAATGGCCCCTCCGAGGGCAAGCCGATTCAGATCGAACTTGGTGCCCGCGACCCGACCCGGGTTCCCGCGGTGGTTGCGCAAGTCCGCAAAATCATGGATCAACTGGGCGGCTTTGCGGATGTGCAGGACAATCGTCCGCTGCCTGGCATCGAGTGGCGCCTGGAGGTCGATCGTGAGCGCGCCGCCCGCTATGGTGCCGATGTGGCGGTGCTGGGCAACGCGGTGCAGATGCTCACCCAGGGGATCAAACTGTCGGAATACCGTCCGGACCACAGCGACGATGAAGTCGACATTCGCGTGCGCTTCCCCTATGCCGAGCGCAACTTGGAACAGCTTGACGCGCTGCGCGTGCCCACGGCCAATGGCATGGTGCCGATCACCAACTTTGTCCAAATGACACCGGCGCCGAAGACCGGCACCTTGCATCGGGTCGATGGCCGACGGGTGATGACCATCCAAGCCGATGTGGTCGAGTCGGTGTTGCCGGACGAGCAACTGAAGCGATTGCGCGCCGCCATCGATGACGCGGACCTGGACCCGGCGGTCGACATTATCTTCAAGGGCGAGGATGCGGACCAGCGCGAGGCGGCTCAGTTCCTTGGCAACGCGTTCATCGGTGCCATTTTCCTGATGACCCTGATCCTGGTGACCCAATTCAACAGCTTTTACCAGGCCGGCCTGGTCTTATCCGCCATCGTTTTCTCCACCGCCGGTGTGCTGATGGGGTTACTGCTGACCGGCCAGGCGTTTGGCATCGTCATGGTGGGACTCGGCATCATCGCGCTGGCCGGTATCGTCGTTAACAACAACATTGTGCTCATCGACACCTACAATCGTTTGCGCGGCCAAGGATTGCAGGCGTTCGAGGCGGCATTGGAGACCGGCAGGCGTCGCCTGCGCCCGGTGTTTCTGACGGCGTTTACCACGGTGCTTGGATTACTACCCATGGTGTTAGGCATGAACATCGATCTGCTTGGGCGCAGCATCAGCTTTGGCGCACCCTCCACCCAGTGGTGGACACAGCTTGCCAGCGCCATCGCCGGCGGTCTGAGTTTTGCCACCTTGCTGACCTTGGTGCTCACACCCTGCCTGCTGCTGTTGGGAAATCGATTGACCGAACGTTTCGCGCGCGCTTGGGCGCGGTCAACCGCTCGGACCGCTCCTGCACCGCAACTTCCATCGTCAGGACATGTAGGTTAGGCAACTCCCGAGAAATAGCGCGGCAGAAGTCGTGGCTTGGGAGTCCCGTTGTCGATATAGTTGAACCATGCTACCCAACCAAGCCAAGAACGACGAAAGAACCCAAGACACGCCTGAGCGCTGCGGTGATTGAAACGATCCGTGACGCCGCGAGCAAGCTGACTGGACCGAAACGACGGCAGTTCGAGGCGCAAGTGGCCTTGGACTACCTCGGTGGAAGTGCGAGAAAGGCGCAAACAGTGTTTGGTTGGTCGAGCAAGACGGTGGCGCTGGGGTTGAACGAGCTGCGCACCGGAATCACGTGCGTCGACAACTATTCGCAGCACGGTCGGCGCCCATGCGAGGAGACCCAACCGCACCTGTTGGAGGATATTCTCGCGCTGGTGCAGCCTCACAGCCAGAGCGATCCGAAGTTTCAGAGTCCCTTTTCAATACACCCGCATGACCGCCAAGGCGGTGCGTCAAGCCTTGATTGAGGAGAAGGGTTGGACGGATGAGCAACTCCCCCATGCGAACACCATTGGCGTGATCCTCAACCGACACGGCTACGCTCGAGGCGGGTGCAGAAGAAGCCGATCAAGCCTGTCGAGGAGACGGACGCCATCTTCGAGACCGTTCGCCAGGAGAACGCACAGTCCGATCAACGCCCGGATTCGCTGCGCATTTCCATCGGCACGAAGGCGAAAGTCAATGTGGGACCATTCTCCCGGCGCGGACACTCGCGCGGTGCCTGCGCAGCGGCGGCCGCCGATCATGACTTCAAGCCAGAGCACAAGCGCGTTCCCTTCGGCATCCTCGATGTCATGGGCGGTTGGCTGACGATCCTCTTCGGAACCTCGCGCGAGACCAGCGATTTCATCGTCGACTGTCTGCAACACTGGTGGCACGACAACCACGAACGCTAGGCTCACATCACCCAATTTGTCATCAACCTCGACCATAGTCCCGAGCTACAGAGTCGGCGCACGCAGTTCATGGCGCGCATGGTCGCGTTTGCCGAACAGACAGGCTTGGAGATCGTTCAGGTCTACTACCCGCCCTATCACAGCAAATACAATCCGATCGAGCGGTGTTGGGGAATCCTGGAGATGCATTGGAACGGCGCCTTGCTCGATTCCATCGATACGGCCTGCGAGTGGGCTCGCAGCATGACATGGAAGTGCCTCGAACCGGCGATTCGCGTGTTGGATCAGGTCTACGAGACAGGTGTTCGCCTGACTAAACAGGCATTCAAGGCCGTCGAGAAGCGTTTTCAGCGCCATGCATCTCTACCCAAGTACCATGTGCTGATTCAGCCGACGCCTGCGTAATCCTGGCACGTTATTTTCCGGGAGTTGCCTTAGCGCTTCCAGTTCCGGATGCATCAAGCCGGCCGTGCGCCAGGCTGCACGGCAACGGGCGCATTCCCATTTTTCCGGTTAGCCAGGAACGATATGAGGCTGTCGTGACGTGATTCCCCGATTCGTTGATACTCTCTATCGGTGAAGAGCAAATTTGCGGCCTGTACCATTGAAATAGACGCGCTGAAGGTGCCTGTCGGGTCTACGTCAAGCGGCTTTCTTGTCGACAAATCGCAGAGGGATGATATGCTCCCGGACCCAGATGTCCTGACAGCCATTACAGACCAGCACGCTCAAGGCGGTCAGCGCATGGGAACCGGCCTTGGACCAACTCATGCCATTGCGCTTTTGGCGTCGGGCGGTGACTTGGTTGTTGGCACTCTCGACGCCGCTGCTGCCGTTGCGTAAACCCAGCCGACGGCGCAACGCATAGCAAGGAATCGAAGGCGCGTTGCGTTCGAGGTAGTTGCGCAGCCGCTCAATCGAGGCCGGGTCTTTCAGCTGCGCGGCGGGAATGGTGTCCAGATACTGTTGGGCTTCGGTTACCATCCCATACCACAGGAAACGCACCAGCATCCGCAAATGCCGGTTACGGACTTCACGCGCGCCACAGGCGCGACTGAGATCCTGTTTGAATTTCTTGACGATATGATACCAATCCAGCACCAACCACACGCGCGGATGCCAGGCGAAGCATATCGAGAGCGTATCCTGCAGGCTGCGATAGCCATCCGTGAACAGATGCAGTCGTCCCCCGAGCAACTCGTTGTGAAGCAGGAACGCCAGCACGAAGCGCAGCACTTGTCCGAGGCTGCCGGCGCTGAGGGTGAAGCGCTTGGAACCCTGCTCGATCCGGGCCACCGTATTGGCCACTCTCGGGCGTGAGGACTTGCCCGCTTTGCGCGCGGCGTCCGCGGGGGTCGGCTCCGGGACGATGGCCGGCGAATCGCCCGGCTTCGCCGCCGCGCGCTCGCGATGCGCCTTTTGTTTCTTCACGTCCACATCGTCCACCGACACAGTGGTGCAATGGGCCGGATCTTCATAGACCGCCCCCGCCGCCCGCTGGCGCGCCGAGTCGATCTGCTCCGGGGAAAACCCCCGCTGGGCCATCTCCTCGGCCACCGCCGCCAACTGCTCCTCCACCACCTCGGCTTTCTGCCGTCGATCCGTGCCGGCCGTGACTTCGCCCAGCACCGCCTCCGTCGGCTGACCGTCCCCGTTGAACCCGTGCTTCGCCAACACCCGGTGACTGTGATGCTCCAGAAAATCCACCACCCCTGTCCCTTCCCTTTGGGCATTGGCTTGCAGCGTCATCACCGGCGTTCCCCCCTGCCACTGACGCCGATACCGGTTCAAATGCGCCGCATTCTCACGCTAGCTGCGCCGGCTCGCTTCCAGACACAGCGCCTCTTCCCGAAACCCCTCGGTCTTGTACCACTCCCGGGGTTGGCGCTGCGGAAACCACACATCCCCCCGACCGACCACTTCTCCGGCCCGGTCGCACGCCTCGTACAGCGTGAACCCGAACCGACCGACCTCACCTTCCACTCGGTCGTCGGACTGACGCTCCCGCAGGTCGACCTCCGCGCTCAGGCGCGCGGTTTCCCGCTGGAGTTTTTTTTTCCTGCCTCCGCCAAATGCCCCGACAGCGCCTCGCGTAACGCCGGGAACGACACATCCAGCGCCGCTCGATCCAGCGCCGAGATAGTCAGCTCATCGGCTTCCGGTAACACCAGACTGAACGAGCCATCGGCCTGTTCTTCCGGGTGACGGTCCGACGACACGTCCTCCTCGGTTTCGACGAACTCCACCTTGATCCGCAACTTCAGGTTCTTGGCCATGGCTCTACCCTCATTTCGATGCTTACAACACAGCGGTCTCTGTACTTTATACTGTTGTAGCCCTATTCAAGGCGAGTCAATTTCAATGGTACAGGCCGCGAATTTGGACTCCGGCTTCTTTCAGATCCCTCATTGGCTCCCGCACGGCAGCCACCTTGCCGTTCTCCTCTTCCTTGAAGTGCGCACGGGAGTTTCTTCGGGCACCCTTGCCTTCTCCTACATGTTCCCCGCTCCCAGGGCTATGGCTGGACTTGCACCAGCTAGCCTACTAACATGCCGGTCACACATGGGTTTCGCTGCGCTCAACCCATCCCACGGCTGCAAGCCCGGGCAGTCGCAGCCAATCATGGCGGATCGCCCTATCGGGCATCCGTTACGCCGGCCCGTCAACCGCTGCCGCCGATCGCGCCCGCAGGCCTTGCTCATCGTTCCGGCCACTTCGGCACGCCGACAGTGTCGTCAGGCCATCTTGGCCTGACAGCCTCAGGGCTGGAAGCCACGACTACGCCGGACTCGCCAACACTTGGCGGGGATCATGATCGAGGCTCGCCCGCGCGCCCCGGCGCCGCGCCCGACGCCCCTCCGCCCACTGGTCGGTGTTGACCAGGCATTCGACCCCTGCTATCTTCTTTGTCCTGATCCGAACTGAATCCCTGGGGTGGCTTGGATTTCCTATCCGTCCGGCTGGAACAAGTGAGGTGATGTTTGAGCGATCATTACACCTATGCGCGTTTCTGGAAGTGCGCCCTTCAGGTCAATCCGGAACGTTACAGCGCCAACTACCGCGGACAGGATCACGGGCTGCGCGGGCAGGATTTTCTGGACGCATTGGTCAGCGCCTGCCTGGACAACGGCATCGAGGTGGTCGGCCTCGCCGACCACGGCAGTGTGCAGGACCTGGACCGGATTCGCTCCGCACTGTCGGTCGCGGGGATCGTCGTGTTCCCGGGCTTCGAGGTGGCGACGACGGAGAAGGTGCATTGGGTGTGCCTGTTTCCGGAGGACACGCATAAGCGCACGCTCGAACGCTGCCTTGGGCAGCTGGAGCTCAGCGACCCGGAAGACGGCGTTACGCCATCGAACCTCGGTGGAGCACGGCTCTTGGAGATTGTGCAGCAGCAGTATGGAGGTTTCTGTTATGCCGCCCACGTCACCCAAAAGAACGGCCTGCTCAAGCAGAAGATCAATCACCTTTGGCGACTGCCTGCATTAAGAGCAGCGCAAATTCCGGGGAGCATGGACGATCTGCCCCCGGAGTACAAGTCGATCGCCAAGAACCATAATCCGGATTACACCCGCGAGCGTCGCATGGCGTTGATCAATGCCAAGGACGTTGCGCAACCCGAGGACCTTGCAGAGCCCGGTGCCTCCTGCTGGATCAAGATGACGCGGCCGTGCTTCGATGCCTTCGTCACCGCGTTCAAAGACCCCGACTCCCGCCTGCGCTTGCACCATGAAATGGCACCACACCATTACAGCCGGATTGAGGCGATGGAGATCGACGGCGGCTACCTCGATGGGCTGCGCATTCGCTTCTCGGATCACCTGAACACGGCCATCGGTGGGCGCGGCACCGGCAAGTCCACGCTGCTCGAATGCCTGCGCTATGCGCTGGATCTGGAGCACAAGGCGCAGGACGCCCGCAAGCAGGGGGACCGGATTGTCAGGGATAACCTGAGGGCGGCGGGCACGGTTTCCGTGACGCTGGTGTCTGCCGCGAGCCATGGTAACCGCTACCGGGTCAAGCGCCGCTTCGGCGAGCCGCCAAGGGTGATCGACGCCGATGGCAATGTCTCTGAGCTGCACCCCACCGAGGATTTGCTGCCGCGACTCGAATGCTACGGCCAGAACGAGATCTTCGAGTTGGCGCGGAGCGATGGCGCCCTGGTGGACGTCCTCAGTCGCTTTATGCCGGGCGACGCGGAGTCGACGCGCCGACTGGACGAGTTGCGCAAGGCGCTGACGGACAATGCGGAGCGGTTGGCGCGGGCATTGGCCGGGCAGGACGATCTGGAGCAGGACCTGGAACGCTTGCCGAAGCTCAACGAGCAGGTCGCGCAGTACCAGGCCCTGGGCGTCGAGGCGAAACTGAAGCAAGTGCCTTTGCTGGAGAAGGAGCGCCAGCTCAAGCCACGGTTCGCCGAGGAATGGGCGCGCCTGGACAAGGCGCTGGAGACCTTCGCCGAGGAGCTGCCTGATCTGACCTTTCTGAGTGACGCCGTGCTGGATGGTCTGCCCCATGCAGAGATACTGCGCCGCGGGCGGACACTGCTGGCAGGGATCAAGACCGGGGTCGCGGATGCGGTGAACCCGTTGCGTGGGGTGCTCGACAGCGCGCAAGGCGACATCACCGCGTTGACCAAGGAACTGGACCAGGCGCTGGAGGGGGCCGAGCGGAGTTTGGAGGCGGAGTTTGCAAAGCTCCCGGACGTGGGCGGCAAGCGCGGTGCGGAGGTGGGGCGGACCTATCAGGCCCTGCTGCGACAGATCGAGCAGATTCAGCCCAAGCAGGCGCGCCTGCAGACGGCCCGGGACCTGACGGCCTCGCTGCGGCAGGAACGACGCAACCTGCTGAACGACTGGTCGGACTTGCGGTCCGCCAGAACGACGGCGCTCGAGGGCGTCGCCAAGACACTGAACAAGCGGCTGCGGGGCAAGGTGAAGATCAGGGTGCTCGCGGGCGGTGACAGGACAGCCCTGAAGGATTGGCTGTGCGAGTTCCCGGGCATCAGCGAGAAGCGCGTTGCCTGGGTAGATGAGGCCGAGGGATTGACGATCCCGGCCCTGGTGACGGCTGCTCGCGCGGGCGAAGACGCGCTGCGGGCAACGGACTGGGGCCTCACCACTGGCGGCGCGCAAGTGCTGGCCAAGCTCGACGCGACCAAGCTCATGGAACTGGAAACCATCGATCTTGGCGATCGCATCGACCTGCAACTGAACGTATCCCATGAGGCCGAGCAGTACCGGTCGCTCCACCAGCTGTCGACGGGCCAGCAGTGCACGGCCATTCTCAACCTGTTGCTGATAGACAACCAGGACCCATTGATCATGGACCAACCCGAGGACAATCTCGACAACGCCTTCATCGCCGAGCGCATCGTCACGGAGCTGCGCAGCGCCAAGACCGAGCGGCAGTTCATCTTCGCGACCCACAACGCCAATATCCCGGTATTCGGCGATGCGGAGTGGATCGGCGTGTTTAGCGCCAGTGAGGAGCACGGCGCCGTGCCGTCGGATCGCCAGGGCTCCATCGACGTGCCGGTGATTCGCGACGAGGCGGCCCGTATCCTGGAAGGCGGTCGGACCGCTTTCCAGCAACGCCAGGAAATCTACGGCTACTGACGACCATGACCAAGTCCGAGCTCCTTGAGATTATCGCCAACGGCGAAAGCTCCGGGGTGGAGTTCAAGCGCGACGATATGCGTCCCGAGCAGTTGGCGAAGGAGATCGTTGCGCTGGCCAACTTCCACGGCGGCATCATCCTCGTCGGCGTCGAGGATGACGGCGGCATCAGCGGCGTCCAGCGCGAGAACCTGGAGGAGTGGGTGATGGATACGGTGTTCGGGCGCTATGTCCATCCCATGATCCTGCCCTTCTTCGAAACGGTGCAGGTTGATGACCGGCGGCGGGTGGCGGTGATCTCGCTGACCCAGGGCACGGCGAAGCCCTACGTGGTCCGGCATGGTGACCGTGAAGAGATCTTCGTGCGCGCCGGCAGCACGTCGCGCAAGGCCTCGCGCGAGCAACAGGCGCGGCTCTTTGCCCTCGGCGGCATGCTGCACGCCGAGCTGCTGCCCGTGTCCGGAACGGGCCTCGCCGACCTGGACATGGCGCGATTGCAGGATTATCTCGGGCAGGTGATGCTGGACCCGGATGTGCCGACAAAGGCACAGCAGTGGGTCAAGCGCCTGGTGGCGCTCGGGTTCATGACCGAGCACCCCGGCGGGGACGCGGTCTGCACCATCGCCGGCACAGTGCTGTTCGCCCGCCGGCCACGGCGTGCGCTGCGACAGGCCGGGGTGCGCTGGATGGCGTTCGCCGGCACGGACATGTCCTACGAGGCCCTGGACGACGGCGTGCTGGACGCGCCCCTGGTCGGTCTATGGTGCGATGACGGTGGTGTCCGTACTCTGGAGCAGGGCGGATTGCTGGAGCGGCTGATGGAACGGATGCGCCCGTTCGTGACAGACGAAGCGGCGGAGCTGAGCCACGGCGTGCGGCGGGACAGCGCGTGGCACTATCCCGCGCCGGCGCTGCGAGAGGCCGTTGTGAACGCCTTTGCGCATCGCGATTGGACCCGGGTCGAGGACGTTGAAGTGGTGCGCTACATCGATCGGCTGGAGGTCAAGAGCCCCGGCGCGCTGCTCAACTCGATGACGGTGGAGAAGATGCTGGCCGGGCAGCGTTCCCCCCGCAATCCGCTGATCGTCGACATACTGCGCGACTACGGCTACGTCGACGCCCGCGGCATGGGCGTGCGCACTAAGATCGTGCCGCTGGTGACAAAGGCGAGCGGGATGGCGCCGGAATTCACGGCCACCGAGGATTATCTGGCGGTGCGGATGTTCCGTGGCCAGGCCAGGCCGCTGCGCCCGGAGGGGGCACGCGCGGATGCCGGTGACTGAACCTCTGTGGCGCGGGCGGGCTGCCTGATGGCAGGGCTGTAACCGGTTTCCGCGTTGCTCCTGGAGCCCGACCCGGGCTGTACTGGATCTCGACGCCAAGCGCAGCTGCTTTGAGCAACAACGGATAGCACGTCCAGGTTGGCCCGAGGGAGGAGGTTAGCGGGGGTGGGGTGCGGGGTCAACGCCCAACTGCGGGGCTGACGGGCGTCGGGGCGGTGCAGGCGCGCGCGTTCTGGGGTGCTGGCGCATGCATCTTCGGGGCAGGGTGACACCGGCAGACGAGAGGGGCTGCGCCGTTCCCTGCGAGAGACGGCGGCTACCAGGAGACGCGCTGATCGCACTCGAAGTCGGACTCGGGCTGCTCAAGGAGGTCCCAGTCCGGCATCGGCTCGGGTGCCTCGTCCCAGGCGGGCGGTCCGCGAGCGGGCGAGATCGGGGGTGGACGCGGCGGCTCACCGATGTGGGTAAGAATCTGCTCGACAGGCGCGGCCTTGGTGATGAAGGCGATGATGCGCATGTTCGCGCCGCAGTTGGGACAGACCAGGGGCAGCGACTCGAACAGCCGGGCGAGCAGCATGGCCCAGAGATAGCGCGCCGGCGAGCGGGCATTGGAGGCCGGCGCCTGGGGTGGCGAACTGACCGCGGTCGGTGAGCCTGTTGCATCCGCCACCTCGCGCCCGAAGGCGATGGCAGCCGCCCGCAGCGGCGCGTTTGGCGCGAGCACGCCATGGTAGCGATGGCGGTGGCGCCTGGGCGGGGGGATGAGTGCCGCGAGATGGTCGATCAGCTCCAGCGGCGTGAGCGTCAGCGCCGTGGTGCCATCACGCTGGGGCTTGGGTAACCGATAGACGACGCGCTCGTCGTCAAGCCGCTCCAGACGCTCGAGCGCGAAGGTTGGGCGGGCACAATAGCGCAGCAGCCGCTCCAGCCCGGCGCGATCGTGCGCGCCCACGCGCACCGCGGCATCCAGCGAGAACCCGCTGTTCGGTTGGGTGGGGCTCGAAGGGCTCGCATCTCGCGCACGTCGTCCGGCTCGATCAGCCCGCTGCGGGCGAACCAACGCAGCACCCGTACGCGTACCTGCTCGGTGATGGCGGCGAGGGCCTCCGGTGTCAGCTCGGCGGCGGGGCGAAAGCGCACGGATTGCGGGACATCATCGGCCTCCTCGACCGGCTCGAACACCCCGTCGATAACGCAACAATGGTAATGGACGTGCCGGTTGAGGGAGGCACCGAAGCGGTGGATGAAGCTCACCGCTTTGAGGCGGGCATGCGAGCTGGCGGCGCTGCTCCGGCGCAGATGGGCCTCGATGACGCGCAGCAGGATATGCAGCACCGCGCTGATCGCCCGCGGCTCGCGCTCCAGGTACCAGCGCAGCCGTTTGACGGATAGGAAATCCAAGCCACCCTGCACGTCCAGGTTGGCCCGAGGAAGGAGGTTAGCGGGGGTGGGGTGCGGGGTCAACGCCCAACTGCGGGGCTGACGGGCGTCGGGGCGGTGCAGGCGCGCGCGTTCTGGGGTGCTGGCGCATGCATCTTCGGGGCAGGGTGACACCGGCAGACGAGAGGGGCTGCGCCGTTCCCTGCGAGAGACGGCGGCTACCAGGAGACGCGCTGATCGAACTCGAAGTCGGACTCGGGCTGCTCAAGGAGGTCCCAGTCCGGCATTGGCTCGGGTGCCTCGTCCCAGGCGGGCGGTCCGCGAGCGGGCGAGATCGGGGGTGGACGCGGCGGCTCACCGATATGGGTAAGAATCTGCTCGACGGGCGCGGCCTTGGTGATGAAGGCGATGATGCGCATGTCCGCGCCGCAGTTGGGACAGACCAGCGGCAGCGACTCGAACAGCCGGGCGAGCAGCATGGCCCAGAGATAGCGCGCCGGGGAGCGGGTATTGGAGGCCGGCGCCTGGGGTGGCGAACTGACCGCGGTCGGTGAGCCTGTTGCGTCCGCCACCTCGCGCCCGAAGGCGATGGCAGCCGCCCGCAGCGGCGCGTTTGGCGCGAGCACGCCATGGTAGCGATGGCGGTGGCGCCTGGGCGGGGGGATGAGTGCCGCGAGATGGTCGATCAGCTCCAGCGGCGTGAGCGTCAGCGCCGTGGTGCCATCACGCTGGGGCTTGGGTAACCGATAGACGACGCGCTCGTCGTCAAGCCGCTCCAGACGCTTGAGCGCGAAGGTTGGGCGGGCACAATAGCGCAGCAGCCGCTCCAGCCCGGCGCGATCGTGCGCGCCCACGCGCACCGCGGCATCCAGCGAGAACCCGCTGTTCTCCCAGGCGAGCATCTCGCGCACGTCGTCCGGCTCGATCAGCCCGCTGCGGGCGAACCAACGCAGCACCCGTACGCGTACCTGCTCGGTGATGGCGGCGAGGGCCTCCGGTGTCAGCTCGGCGGCGGGGCGAAAGCGCACGGATTGCGGGACATCATCGGCCTCCTCGACCGGCTCGAACACCCCGTCGATAACGCAACAATGGTAATGGACGTGCCGGTTGAGGGAGGCACCGAAGCGGTGGATGAAGCTCACCGCTTTGAGGCGGGCATGCGAGCTGGCGGCGCTGCTCCGGCGCAGATGGGCCTCGATGACGCGCAGCAGGATATGCAGCACCGCGCTGATCGCCCGCGGCTCGCGCTCCAGGTACCAGCGCAGCCGTTTGGGCACCGAGAGGACCCACTGGCGCACCGGCAGCGGCGGGATGACGTGATCGACCAGATGCGCCGCGGTCTCCGCCATGCGCCGGGCGTTGCACGACGGACACAGGCCGCGATCTTTGCACGAGAAGGCGACCAGGAAGTCATGCCCGCAGTCCGGACATCGGGCGCGGGCGAAGCCGTAGGCGAGGATGCCGCATTCGAGGTAGTGGCGGAACTCACGCTCCACGTAGGCCGGCACGCGCTGCCCGTCCCAGTCGTCTTCCTGCGCGAGCGCCAGATAGGTTTCCAGGTGCTGCTGGACGACTTGGTAGAGGACGGTTTGCTCGGGATGGCGGCGGCAGTACGGGGCAGGTCCGCATCCCGGTGACGCGGCGGCCATGTCGGTATCCGGCTGGAATTCGGCGCGTGACTGTATTGATATACAGTATAGCCGGGCGCCCCGGTTCCGGTGGGCCTGCGGCCGTGGTCGTGGAGCCCACGCCCGGGGGTGCAACCCGCCTCCCGCGCGCGATGAGGCCATTTGCCGGTGTTGAAATTGAGGTAGACTCCGCCGTTAACTAAACACCCCAGGGACTTAAGTCCCCAAGTCGGAGGAGTCTACCAATGAACAGCATGAATGAAAGCGCACTGGACATCAAGGGCCAAGAGATCGTGGATCAAGCCTATGAACTTGTCGAGCTGGTGGAGTTGGCCTACAGGGAGGGCACGGCTGCTCATGTGGTGGAAAAAGGGCTATTCCAGAAGCTGCTGGAGATGGGCTACCAAGCCTTGGGGTACTTGTTTGCGCTCCATGGGGCGTGTGACGAGGGAGAGCGGGTAGAGTGATCAGATGGAGCGGTGGTAAAACGGCTCCCGCAACCGCATGCGCGGGCCTATCAGTCGGTGTTCGGTGCCTACGAGTTGGAGCGCTATGTCTAGCTCCTCCAGCTTGCAGCGAAGATACAGTTCGTAGAGCAGGGCCTCGGCCTCGGGCCGGTGTGGACGATAATGCCTGGCGCCGTGGCGGATGCGCTCGATGTCGGCGCTGAACAGCTCCCACGGGGCGTTGCGCGGGTGCTGTTCGATGTCGCCGAGCACGATCAGACGGATGTCGTGCAGACCCCAGCGCAGATCGAAGATGCTCGGCAGGGCCGTCGACCGGCAGTCGGCGTCCCGGCACAGCGCTCGCGGCTTGCGGGCAGCGACAGCGCAGAGCTGGAAGTCGTGCCCGGGCAACAGGCGCCGTGTCGGCTGCTGCGCCACGCCTCCGACCGTCGGTTCGGCTGCCTCCGCTGCCGGAACAGCGCTGAGCTTGCGGTAATTGACAGAGTGACCGATCAGCTCGTCGAGTGCCCAGGCGTCCAACGCCTCGTGCCGGGACTTGTAGGTCAGCAGGTTGTGCGGCCGAAGCCCCTCCAGTCCGTCCGGCAGCACCGGCGGCCGCGCCGCCGCGGCGGGGTCGTGCTCGATGATCACCACATCCAGCAACTGGCTGGTCAGCGCCAACTCCTTCTCCAGCTCGACCCGCCAGGCGCTGCCGGCGAACAGGTCGGTCAGACCGATGCCGAACAGGCGTTGCCGTTGCATGCGTGCGTGCTCGCTCATTCGACCTCGGTTTTGGCCCTCTGGAAGGCGGCAACGCCTGCCATGCGGTTTCAACCAAGTGACGCCAACACAGCCGCGCCCGACCTTGCTGACGCGGCGATGGCGCGAGGAGTTGCCGGGGCTGTCCGACCTCCCGATCCTGCCCCACCAGGGCCTGGCCATCGAGACGGCCGCCGGCACCGACCTGCTCGTCATCGGCACCGCCTCCGCCGAGGCCATCGATCTCGTACCCGGCCAGAACCTGGTCGGCCTCCAGCGCGTCCCGCCCGGCCTCGGCGCCGCGATACTCCTCACCGCGCTCGGCGACTCGACCGTCGCCGCCAGCGTCCGCCGCGACGACCCGGCCACCGGCCGCTTCGATACCCTGGCCTATGCCGAAGACGGCACCCTGGCCGGGAAGCCAGGACCCGGACCAGGGATGGAGAATTCGCAATCCGTCACCCCTGCCATGCAGCCAGCATCCAGGCCAAGCACGGTAAGCTCCCTCGTTGCGCAAACGTGGCGGATAAGCGAAGCGAATCCGCCATCCACCCTCCCATAACGTTTTGATTTTGCAACGCTAGACCCATAGCGGCCCCGCTTGGAGACAGTTCAAGTGATCGCCTGCGATCACTGTCAGGGTCTCCCAGCCAAATCCACCCACTGCGGACTGATCAAGCGTCGCTTGACTTCACCCTGAAGTGGTCTATTCTTTATGGTTGGTGGAAAAGAAATCGCACGACAACGGCCACAAGAGAAGAATCCGAGCTTGATCCACCGGCTCGCGCAAGACCCCGCAAGAGCCGCGGATCATCCCGAAGACGCCGGGATTCAATTGGCGCTAGTGTCGAACCGGCAGACAAACCCGCCGGAACGATCTCTCCGCCCGAGAATTGAGCGCCGCGTCCAGACAAATCATCTGAACAGCAGCACCAGAAGGCAGCGATGCGACAGCAGAGGACAAGGTCGGAAGGTGTCGGCACTGGCCAAGCCAGCGTTGCCGTCCTTTGCTCGCCAACTGACAAAGATTCCGTCCCCTTTGATCAACCCACCGGCACGCCCATCCGCATCGGCGCGCTTCTGACCCTCACCTTTCTCCTGCTCTTCAGCCTCATCTCACCTGAAACCGCCGTCGCCGATACTCCGGACGGTGAGTGGGATGGTTGGACGATCGACGATGGCGTGTGGGAGATCGGCGTGCCGACGGCCGGTCCTGGCGGCTGCTACAGCGGCGAGACATGCGCCGGTACGGTGCTCGACGGCTACTATCCACAGCACACCGACAGCCGCCTGATCGCGGCGCCGACCACGCTGCCGACGGTCAGCGGAGCCGAAGGGGTCTATCTGCGCCTCTGGCAGTGGTTCACCTACTCCGACGACAACGGCGCGGTCGAGCTCGCCGTCTACGATCCCGCCACGCAGGTCTGGTCCGACTGGCAGCGCCTCGCCGAGGTCAACGGCACGGCGGCGGTATGGAGCCCGCTGCAGCTCGACGTCAGCGCCTTCGCCGGCCAGCAGGTGCGCCTGTCCTTCCTGCACCTGGGCGGCTACTACACCAACGCCGGCTGGTTCCTCGACGACATCGCCTTCGAGCGCCGCACCCCGAGCCTGCCGGCGCTGGAGGACTTCGCGGGTGGCTGGGGCGACTGGTGGGCCGACAACGGCGTCTGGCAGGTCGGCACCCCGAGCGCGGGGCCGGCCAGCTGCCGCAGCGGCGAGACCTGCGCCGGCACCGTGCTCGACGGCTACTATCCCCAGCACACCGACAGCCGCCTGATCGCCCCGCCGACCACGCTGCCGACGGTCAGCGGAGCCGAAGGGGTCTATCTGCGCCTCTGGCAGTGGTTCACCTACTCCGACGACAACGGCGCGGTCGAGCTCGCCGTCTACGATCCCGCCACGCAGGTCTGGTCCGACTGGCAGCGTCTCGCCGAGGTCGACGGCGCGGCGGCGGTATGGAGCCCGCTGCAGCTCGACGTCAGCGCCTTCGCCGGCCGGCAGGTGCGCCTGTCCTTCCTGCACCTGGGCGGCTACTACACCAACGCCGGCTGGTTCCTCGACGACATCGCCTTCGCGCGCCGCACCCCGAGCCTCCCGACGCTGGAGGACTTCGCCGGCGGCTGGGGCGACTGGTCGGCCGACAACGGCGTCTGGGAGGTCGGCACCCCGAGCGCGGGGCCGGCGGGCTGCTACAGCGGTGATCAATGCGCCGGCACGGTGCTCGACGGTCATTATCCGCAGCACACCGACAGCCGGCTGATCGCCCCGCCGACCACGCTGCCGACCATCAGCGGTGATGAAGGGGTCTATCTGCGCTTCTGGCAGTGGTTCGCCTACTCCAACGACAACGGCGCGGTCGAGCTCTCCGTCTACGACCCCGCCACGCAGGCCTGGTCCGACTGGCAGCGCCTCGCCGAGGTCGACGGCACGGCGGCGGTGTGGAGCCCGCTGCAGCTCGACGTCAGCGCCTTCGCCGGCCGGCAGGTGCGCCTGTCCTTCCTGCACCTGGGCGGCTACTACACCAACGCCGGCTGGTTCCTCGACGACATCGCCTTCGCGCGCCGCACCCCGAGCCTCCCGGCGCTGGAGGACTTCGCCGGCGGCTGGGGCGACTGGTGGGCCGACAACGGCGTCTGGCAGGTCGGCACGCCGAGCGCGGGGCCGGCGGGCTGCTACAGCGGTGATCAATGCGCCGGCACGGTGCTCGACGGTCATTATCCGCAGCACACCGACAGCCGGCTGATCGCCCCGCCGACCACGCTGCCGACGGTCAGCGGATCCGAAGGGGTCTATCTGCGCTTCTGGCAATGGTTCACCTACTCCGACGATTACGGCGCGGTCGAGCTCTCCGTCTACGACCCCGCCACGCAGGCCTGGTCCGACTGGCAACGCCTCGCCGAAGTCGACGGCGCGGCGGCGGTGTGGAGCCCGCTGCAGCTCGACGTCAGCGCCTTCGCCGGCCGGCAGGTGCGCCTGTCCTTCCTGCACCTGGGCGGCTACTACACCAACGCCGGCTGGTTCCTCGACGACATCGCCTTCGCGCGCCGCACCCCGAGCCTCCCGACGCTGGAGGACTTCGCCGGCGGCTGGGGCGACTGGTCGGCCGACAACGGCGTCTGGGAGGTCGGCACCCCGAGCGCGGGGCCGGCGGGCTGCTACAGCGGTGATCAATGCGCCGGCACGGTGCTCGACGGTCATTATCCGCAGCACACCGACAGCCGGCTGATCGCCCCGCCGACCACGCTGCCGACCATCAGCGGTGATGAAGGGGTCTATCTGCGCTTCTGGCAGTGGTTCGCCTACTCCAACGACAACGGCGCGGTCGAGCTCTCCGTCTACGACCCCGCCACGCAGGCCTGGTCCGACTGGCAGCGCCTCGCCGAGGTCGACGGCACGGCGGCGGTGTGGAGCCCGCTGCAGCTCGACGTCAGCGCCTTCGCCGGCCGGCAGGTGCGCCTGTCCTTCCTGCACCTGGGCGGCTACTACACCAACGCCGGCTGGTTCCTCGACGACATCGCCTTCGCGCGCCGCACCCCGAGCCTCCCGGCGCTGGAGGACTTCGCCGGCGGCTGGGGCGACTGGTCGGCCGACAACGGCGTCTGGCAGATCGGCACCCCCAGCGCGGGGCCGGCCGGCTGCTACAGTGGCGAGACCTGCGCCGGCACGGTGCTCGACGGCCACTATCCGCAGCACACCGACAGCCGCCTGATCGCCCCGCCGACCACGCTGCCGACCATCAGCGGTGATGAAGGGGTCTATCTGCGCTTCTGGCAGTGGTTCGCCTACTCCAACGACAACGGCGCGGTCGAGCTCTCCGTCTACGACCCCGCCACGCAGGCCTGGTCCGACTGGCAGCGCCTCGCCGAGGTCGACGGCACGGCGGCGGTGTGGAGCCCGCTGCAGGTCGATGTGAGCGCCTTCGCCGGCCAACAGGTGCGCCTGTCCTTCCTGCACCTGGGCGGGCACGCCGTCAACGCCGGCTGGTTCCTCGACGACATCGCCTTCGAGCGCCGCACCCCGAGCCTCCCGACGCTGGAGGACTTCGCCGCCGGCTGGGGCGACTGGTGGGCCGACAACGGCGTCTGGGAGGTCGGCACCCCGAGCGCGGGGCCGGCGGGCTGCTACAGCGGTGATCAATGCGCCGGCACGGTGCTCGACGGCCACTATCCGCAGCACACCGACAGCCGCCTGATCGCGGCGCCGACCACGCTGCCGACGGTCAGCGGAGCCGAAGGGGTCTACCTGCGCTTCTGGCAGTGGTTCACCTACGCCGACGACAACGGCGCGGTCGAGCTCGCCGTCTACGACCCCGCCGCGCAGGCCTGGTCCGACTGGCAGCGCCTCGCCGAGGTCGACGGCGCGGCGGCGGTGTGGAGCCCGCTGCAGCTCGACGTCAGCGCCTTCGCCGGCCGGCAGGTGCGCCTGTCCTTCCTGCACCTGGGCGGGCACTCCGTCAACGCCGGCTGGTTCCTCGACGACATCGCCTTCGAGCGCCGCACCCCGAGCCTGCCGGCGCTGGAGGACTTCGCCGGCGGCTGGGGCGACTGGTCGGCCGACAACGGCGTCTGGGAGATCGGCACTCCGAGCGCGGGGCCGGCGGGCTGCCACAGCGGCGAGACCTGTGCCGGCACCGTGCTCAACGGTCGTTATCCGCAGCACACCGACAGCCGGCTGATCGCCCCGCCCGTTGTCTTGCCGCTCCTGGCCGCAAGCGACGTCCTCTTGCTGCGCTTCTGGCAATGGCATGCCTACGCGGATGATGACGGGCAAGTACAGATATCGACCTGGGATGGAAGCGGATGGACGAACTGGGAAGGCCTTGCGACTCTGGATGGCACCGGCGACTGGCACCTGATGGCCGTGGACCTGACGGCTTACGCCGGGAAACGCGTTCGGTTTGGCTTCCTGCATCGGGGCGGGCACGCCACCAACCATGGCTGGTTCATCGACGACATCTCCCTCTCCCATTTCACGGCGACCACCTTGCCGATCGACGACGAAGCCAGTGGCACCTTCGATGGTGCCGGAGACCGCCGCTACTTCGCCATCGAGGCCCCGCCAGACGGTCACCTGCGGGCGCACCTCGACATCCTAGACAATCAAGGCATCTACCAGGTCTACCTGCGCTACGGTGCACTACCGACCCTCGGTCAATATGATCACGCCTTGACCATCGATGGCGCCGATGCCGACGGCTTGCTGGTCCCGAATGCCGCGCCCGGCACCTGGTACGTCCTGCTCCATGCCGACTCGCTCAGCGGCGGCAGCGGCGACTACAGGTTGCAGGTGGACTTCAACCTCGGCGTCTTCATTACAAGCGTGACGCCGGAGCGCGTCGGTAATGCCGTGCCGGCGACCTTCATGCTTAAGGGTGCCGGCTTCTCGCCCAGCTCCACGGTCACGCTCCTCGACGGCGCAGGTGGCTCAGCGGCCGAGGCGGTCCATTTCGTCTCCGCGGAGCGGCTGGAGGCCGAGATCGACGTCACGGCGTTCAGCCCCGGCAACTATGCGCTGCGTGTCGAGACCGGACCCCATTCCGACGAGATAGCATTCGAGCTGGTCGATGCCGGTGAAGCAATCCTGGAAACCAGTCTGGTCTTGCCGAGCCGAGTGGGCTATCACGCCCTGGCTACCCTCTGGGTCGAATACGCAAACACGGGTGATGTGGCAATGCCGGCCCCGCTGCTCGAGGTGTCCGCGTTGCAGAACGAACAGCCAGGCGCCCTTCTCACCCTGGATCGAACCCGACTCACGTCAGGCTTCTGGACCTCGGCGATTCCAGAGGGTTTCGCCAATTCGGTCCAGTTCCTCGCTCACGGCGCCTCGCCCGGTATTCTGCTGCCGGGCGAGTCCGGTCGCGTGCCGGTCTATTACGCAGGCTGGCAACGGCCTTGGGACCGCCGCTATCGGCCGATCAACTTCAATCTGGGCGTGCTCGGCGCCGATAACGCGGACGTTATCGATTGGCCTGCTCTGAAAGAATACATGCGACCACCGAGCATCTCCGCGGAGGCTTGGGCGCCGGTGTTCGCGAACCTGCAGGCGCAGACGGGGACAACCTGGGGTGATTACGTTGGGATGCTGAGCCACAATGCACACTATTTGGCAAGGCTCGGCACGGAAATTACGGACATCCGTGACTTGTTGGCGTTCGAGGTTTCACAGGCTCGCGGCCTGAGCGTCGTCAGCGGTCTGACGAGCAGCGTCGATGCCCAGATTGACTCACCCGGCCCATCCCTGACGTTCACGCGCAGCTTTGGTGTCGACATCGCGTCCCGCTATACACTCGACCGCCTCGGCCGGGGTTGGTCGGACAACTGGGATCGGTCCCTCGTCGTCTCCGAAGACGGCACCGTCACGATCAGCGGTCCTCAGGGTGCGCGACGTGTCTTCCAGCCGGATAGCCGCAGCTCCGCCTATTTCGCCGAGCCTGGTGACGACGGGACGCTCGCCGACCGCGGCGGCGGGGCCTTCTCGCTGACCGAAAGTGGAGGTCAGGTCTCTGTCTTCCGTGCCGACGGCAAGTTGGACTTCGTTGAGGACACGCACGGCAACCGCATCACTTGCGTCTGGTCGGGAGATATCCTGACCCGGCTGGCGCATTCTGCCGGCCCATACCTCGATTTCACCTATGTGGGTGACCGTATCCGCTCGGTCACCGACTCTGCCGGCCGAACGACGACCTTTGCCTACGACGCAGGGGGCGAGCACCTGCAATCGGCGACCGACGATCGCGGCCAAACGACGGTCTACAGCTATGGCAGCGGGGCATCCGAGCACGCCTTGACCCGCATTGAGCATCCTGATGGCACCGAGAGCGAGTATGGCTACGATGCCGCCGGCCGGCTCGCCAGCAAGACCGGTTGCGCCGGATCACCAGGGACCACCCGCTACACCTACGACGCGGCTGGAACGGTCGTCACCACCGATCCGCTGGGCCATTCCACCGAGACCTACTTGGACCACTACGGTCGCGTGGCGCGTGTTGTCGATCCGCTCGGCAACGTCACGTCTCGCATCTACGACCGCGTTGGCAATCTCAAGGAAGTGATCGATCCCGTCGGCCATCGGCAGATTTATAGCTACGACGCAGGAGGAAACGTTCTGAGCGAGACGGACGAGCTCGGCGCCTTGACGCGCTACAGCTACGGCGAGCTCGACCGCTTGACGCAGTTGATCGATGCCAATGGCAACGTCACCCGTTATGACTATGAGCCAGACGGCGACCTCGCGTCCATCACCTATGCCGACGGCAGCGTCGAGCGCTGGAGCTACGATGCGCAAGGCAACCGCGTCTCATGGACCAATCGTCGCGGTCAGACGATCGATTACACCAATGATGCCGTCGGCCGCATGACGCAACGGGACTATCCCGACGACAGCCAACATACCTTCGAATACGACGATCAGGGCAGGCTCACTGCCTACACCGATCCCCTCGGCAGGACCACGCGCGAGTACGACGAGGATGGACGGCTGCAGCAGATCACCTATCCGGGCGACCGCTGGCTGCGCTACACCTATGACGACGCCGGCCGCCGCGCCTCGATGACCGACCAGCTCGGACACCAGACAAACTACCACTACGACGACTGGGGCCGGCTCGAAGCGCTCACCGACGAGGCCGATGTCGAGATCGTCCGTTATGCCTATGACGACGCCGGACAACTGGTGCTCAAGACGCTCGGCAACGGGGTCTATACGACCTACAGCTACGATCCCGCTGGACAACTGCTCGAGCTCGCCAACCTCAAGCCCGACGGTACCATCCTCTCGCAATTCGTCTACACCTATGACGACCTTGGGCGTCGAGGCTCGATGACCACGACCTACGGACCGAGTGACCCGAGAACGGACCTCGCCGGCACTTGGACCTACGAGTACGACGACACGAGCCAGCTCGTCGGTTGGACGGCTCCGGACGGGCGGCAGGTGGAGTACACCTACGATGCCCTCGGCAACCGGCTGAGCGTCCTTGGTGATGGGGTGGATACGGACTATGTGGTCAACGAGCTCAATCAGTATACACAGGTAGGGGACACGTCTTACGAATACGACGCCGACGGCAATTTGTTGAGACACCAGTCCGCTATTGCTACGACGGAATTGCAGTGGACAACCGACAATGACCTGTCGCAGCTGAGTGGGCTGGGAGCAGATTGGGTGAACGACTATGATGCCAATGGGAACCGGGTGAGGCTTTATATTGGCGGAGCAGTGAGTGAGTTTGTTGTCGACCCGTCCGGATTGGGTGACCTGGTAGGCGACTACGAGGATACTGGATCGCTGAATGCGCGATACGAATACGGCTACGGCTTGGTTTCCCGTTTGGATGCGATCGCGAACCGAAGCTACTACACCTTCGATGCCCTGGGGAACACAAGCGAACTAGTGGACCGAAGCTCTGTAGTTACAGACTCCTACAGCTATTTGCCGTTCGGGGAGATTCTGTTCTCGCTGAATGCCACATCCGAAGAATTCGAGTTCGTTGGTGAAGCAGGGGTTGCGAAAGGACCAACCGATCTGAGCTTCATGCGGGCAAGACATTACGACCCTAGGATCGGTCGGTTCATATCACCAGACCCACTTGGTTTGGCTGGTGGGGATGTCAATATGTATCGTTACGTAGGAAACAATTCGGTCGGGAAGGTGGATCCAAGCGGGCTAAGTGAATGTTGGCAGGGTATAGACGTAGAATGCATGAAAGACTGTATGGTAGCCTTCGGTTTCTACAACATGCAGTTCCCGGGGCCAATCCGAGGTGATACTCAAGGTTACTTTCAAGATCTCTGTCTTAAGGCTTGCGCATGCCTATCCGACCCTGAACCGACACTTGAGCCAGATCCTGAACCTGCGCCAACACCGACACCTGAGCCAGATCCTGAACCTGCGCCAACACCGACACCTCCCCCTATCTGCAGTATCGAGATAGAAAATGCGATGTGCTTTGCCGTTCCTGTCCCGCCAGTTCGTCCCTGGGATCCGAACCAAAAGCTCGGCCCTGTCACCTACGGCGACGACAATTACATCGCAGCCGGCAGCATCCTCCCCTACCGCATCGACTTCGAGAACGACCCCGAAGCGACGGCCCCGGCCCAAATCGTCACCATCACCGACCCCCTCGACCCACGCTTCGACTGGTCCACCTTCGAGCTGACCCAGATCGGCTTCGGCGACGAGCACCTGACGATCCCGCCGGGGAGTCAGCGCTACGAGGCCAAGGTGCCGATGTCCTACGGCGGCGTCGACTTCGAGGTCCAGGTCGAGGCCGGCATCCGGCTCGGCACGGGCCAGGTCTATGCCAACTTCTACTCGGTCGATCCCATCACCGGGCTGCCGCCCGCCGTCGACATCGGCTTCCTGCCGCCGGAGGACGGCACCGGCCGCGGCCAGGGCTTCATCAGCTATGTGATCTACGCCGATGAGGACCTGCCGACCGGGACCGAGTTGCGCAACATCGCCCAGATCACCTTCGACGGCGCCGAGACCATCGCCACCAACCAGGTCGACCCCCACGACCCGAGCCAGGGGACCGATCCGGACAAGGAGGCGCCGATCGCCATCGCGCCGCCCTATGCCTACCTGACCATCGCGTCCACCGCCGGCGGGTCGGTCGCCGCGCCGGGCGAGGGCGAGTACCAGTACGCCTGGGGCGAGGCGGTCCCGATCCGCGCCGTCGCCGACGACGCC
The DNA here is from genome assembly GCA_016745215.1 of Thiohalocapsa sp. PB-PSB1. GTDB lineage: Bacteria > Pseudomonadota > Gammaproteobacteria > Chromatiales > Chromatiaceae > Thiohalocapsa. The sequence continues at coordinate 5,050,155 of CP050890.1, read as the reverse complement.
AACAGCAGGTTCGCCGGTTGGAGCGGCGATCTCCAGACCGTCGCCGACCCCTTCGCGGCCGAGACCACCATCGGGCTCTACGAGGACTTCAGCATCCAGGCCAACTTCGTCGTCGCCGAGTCGGTCAGCGTGCCCTGGCGCCTGCAGCCGGGCTTCAACCTCGTGGCGCTGCCCCATGACCCGACAGTCCCGAACTTGGCCGAGCGACTCGACGAGATCGGCCCGGCCCCGGTCATCGAGCGGGTGCAGGCCCTCGACGCGGCCACTGGCCAGTTCGTCGAGCTGATTCCCGGCGCCGACAATCCCGCCTTCCCGCTGCTCGGCGGCGAGGCTCTCGTGGTCCACGCGACCGAGGCCGTCCACGATACCCGCACCTCCCTCGGCTGCCCGGCCTGGCAGCTGCGCGCCGGCGTCAACATGGTCGGCAGCCTCTGCGCACCGGCGGGCACCACCGCGTACTCGCTGCTCGTCGACCTCGGCGGCACGGACACGGTCGCAAGCCTCTCCGGCTTCGACCCCGCCAGCGGGCGCTTCCGCACCGCCGCCTTCAGCGACGACGGCGCGCCCACCGGCGGCGACTTCCCGATCGTCAACGGCAGCGGCTACCTGCTCTTCATGCGTACCGATCTGCCGGCGTTCCGCGCCTGGTAGCGGCGCAGGTTCAGAGATGCCCAGCATGTAGAGACTAGGACGATGCAGACGCTGGAGCCTCGCGAGCACCGGCCTGGTCGGCGTATTGGAACCATCGCAGGCGGCAGGCCGCACCGCGCCGCACGCTTGTTGGCCGTGGTCCTCGCGGTCTTGGCGCTGTTTCACCAGTCCAACGCGCACGCCGATGCCATACCCATCGCTACGACGAGTGCGGCGGAGACGAATGCTGGCATCGCCGGTGCTCCCGCGACCGGCGAGTACCTGGTCGTGTGGGAGCGGGAGTATTCCACGTCCGATCACGACATCGCCGCGCAGCGCGTCGCTGCCGACGGCTCTCTGATCGGCGGGCAGCGCAGCGTCGTCTGGACCGGTGCATCCCAGAGTGCGCCGGCGGTGGCCCATCACCCAACGGCGGGCGAGTATCTGGTGGTCTGGCAGGAGCGGGTGGGCAGTGACGAATTTACCCAGAACGATGTTCACGCCCAGCGGTTGGATGCCGACGGCGATCTGCTCGGGTCTTCCTTTGTCGTGACCGACGAGGGGCGTTCGGAAGACCTGCCGAGCGTTGCCTTCAATCCCCAGACCGGCGAGTACCTGGTCGTCTGGCAGCGCCGCTGGACGGCCAGCGATCACGATATCCTGGCGCGCCGCGTCTCAGCGGGCGGTGTGCTGCTCGGAACCGGCCCGATCGCCATCGACACGAGTGGCGAAGATCAGCTCGCGCCGGCCGTGGCCGTGGATACCAACAGCGGTCGGTTTTTGGTGGTCTGGCAGGAGCAGGACCCGGCGACGGCAAGCCATGACATCCATGGCCAGCGCCTGCTCGGCACCGGCGTCGCGGTCGGCGCGGAGCTGACGATCGGCAGCTGGGAGTATGACCTGATCACACCTCGGGTCGCGTTCAACTCGGCCGCGAACGAATTCCTTGTCGTCTGGGAAGATCACCGCTGGGGCTGGGGTGCGGCCAGGGACATCTACGGGCAGCGCATCAGCAGCGGCGGCAACCTCGTCGGCAGTAATTTCGCGATCTCGTGGGAGGGCGACAACGCCCGGACGGCGCCGGACGTCGCCTACGACGCGGCCGCAGGTGACTATCTGGTCGCCTGGGAATACGCGTTCAGCGCAGATGACCACGATGTCTATCGCCGCCGTGTCGATGCGGGCGGCAGTCTCCCCGATGCGGAGGTCGCGCTGTCGGCACTCGGCAGCGACGAGGGGCATCCGGCGGTCGCGTCCAGCGGTGTGTCGGCCTTTCTCGTCGTTTGGGAAGACGGGCGAACGGCAGCCGCCAACGGCCTGGACATCTATGGGGCGGCGGTACCGGTCCCGCGCTTCTCCGGGCAAGTCTTCGCGGGCGAGGTGGGCGACGAGTCGCGACCGCTCGGGGATATCCAGGTTGCGCTGCATTGCTCGGCCGACGCTGGTGCGCACGGCGCTGTCGTCGATACGGCGACGACGGACACTTCCGGTCGGTATGCGCTGCGCTACGCGGACGTCTGCGAGTTCTACAACGTCGTCGAGACCGATCCGACCGATTATGTGTCGATCGGTGCGACCTCGGCGGGCGGCACGGTCATCGACAGCAATTCGATCCAGTATGTGCATCCGCTCGGCTCGACGCAGCTGGCCGGTGACCGGTTCTGGGATTCCACCGATCCGCCACCCGGCGAGTGGCAGAGGTTCGCACCGGCCGGTTGGGTCGTGGATCGAACGCCGACGGCTCGCGTCCAGGTCCGCGACATCGGCTCGGGGCTGGATGTCTCGACGGCTCAATACGCCTACTCGGCCAATGCCGGTGCCGGCTGGAGCGCCTGGCAGCCGGCGGCCTGCTCTGGCGCGGACGGTAGCCGCGCCTTGGAGACCCTGACGGCGGCGAATGTGCCCTTCGGCCAGGATTCGGGCATCACCGACCTGAATCGCGTCCGGTTCCGGATCGCCGATCTGGCGAGTCATTGGGGTACCAGTCCCGACTTCTCCGTGCCTATCGATGCGACCCCGCCGAGCAATCCGCAGCTGCAGGCGGACCGGCCAACGGGCACTTGGAGTCGACATCCAGCAATGCAGATCGGCTGGAGTGGAGCGGCCGACGCCACGAGCGGCGTCGCGGGCTATTCGTATCAGTGGTTCAGCGACGACACCGGCGCGCCCGATACCGCCTTGGACACCAGCGCCGGCTCCGTGGCGAGCAGCATCCCCGGGGAGGGCCACAATTGGCATTTCGCCCTGCGCACCGTCGATGCCGCCGGGAACTGGAGCGGTGCCGTCGCGCGCATCGGCCCCTTTTACCTCGACACCTCGCCCCCGTTGAATCCGGACACGCTGACGAGCACCAGCCATAGCTTAGCGACCTGGACCGATGAGAACCGCATCACCTGGCAGTGGTCCCCTGGCTCCGATGCCTTGAGCGGTCTGGCGGGTTACTCCTATTTCTGGACCGAGAGTGCGATAGGCACGCCCGATCTCGCGGTCGATGGCACAGCTCGAGCGGTAACCAGCGGCCCGCTCGACGATGGCCAGTGGTACTTTCATTTGCGGGTCCTGGACAATGTGGGCATCGGTGCCGGCGACAGCCTCCACGGGCCTTGATCATAAGTCCGTCCAAAACCCAGCGTCGCCGGTGGTTGCACTTCCGTCAAGCCCATCGAAACAGACACTTAGCCTGGAGCGCCGGGGGCCGCAGCAGAAAGTGGTCGGAGTTATGATCAAGGCCGCCTCCACGCAGGCCCCTATTACGTGGATGCGACAGCGCCTGGCTCGGCGGTGGACCCGCTCGGTGCCCTGCAGACCCAGGCGTCCTTCCCGGTGAGCTGGAGCGGCGATCCCGGTAACGGCGCGCCGATCACGGGGTACGACATCAAGGTCGTCGACGAATATGCGGGCAGCTCCACCGGCCTTCTGTGGCGGTCCAATACGACCTCCATGAGCGGGACCTTCACGGGCGAGCCCGGCCACACCTACAAGTTTTTCAGCCGGGCACGCGATGCGGCAGGGAATCAGGAGGCCTATGCCGCCACGCCCGATACGGTCACGACGGTGACCGGCGCTGTCACCTGGATCCACTTTGAAGAGCCCTACGTCACGGCCGGCCAACGCATTGCGGACGACTACGCCGCGTTGGGCGTTCACTTCGTCAGCGACTACATGGCAGGGCGCGCTTACCGGTCCAGTCCGACCATCACACCCTTGGCCAACGCGCGCACCTTGCCGAACGTCCTCGCCAACCAGGCCACGGGGGGTGAGCTCTTCACCAGCGCGAACGTCCCGCTGGTGGCTTGGCTCGATCAACCTGTGGCCGGTGTCGGGCTGTGGCTGGGCACCACCGAAGTCGCGTGCACCGCGCAGGCGACGGTTCGCCTCCTGGACTGCCAGGGCAACGTACGGGCGACGAGGACGGTGTCCGTTGACAATGCCTTCAACACCGCGATGGAGCTGGTCGATCCGAGCGGCAGCTCGCGGCTGCTGGTGGTCGACTACGGGGCCTCGACCTGTCCCGAGGCGATCGATGAGCTGGCCTTCGCCGAGGGGCTCGGTCAGTGCAGCGATACCATGGCCCCGACGGTGACCATCACACAGCCGCCATCCGGGATCTCATCGGCGAGCGCGAGTCCGATCTCGGTGATCGGCACGGTCGAGGACGAGTCCGGAATCCTGAAGTCGTTCAAGATCAACGGCATGCCGGTCGGGCTGACGCCGGAATCCGGACAAGACGGTTTCTACCGCTTCAATGCGAGCGTTGCGCTCCAAGCGGGGGGCAATGCGATCACCGTCCTCGCTGTCGACGGGGCGGGAAACTCCGGCAGCGATACCGTGAGCGTGAATTTCGGGGCGCCGGCGACGGTGAGCCTGGAGCGTTTCCATTTGACCCAGCGGGGCATCATGCAGAATGTCGCCTGTGACCTGGATGAGCCATTCGTTGCCGGCAAGTTCACGATGGCTCGGGCGCGGTTTGACGTGCGGACCGCCTCCGGTGCGCCGGCCTTCTTCGACAGCGTCACCATGTCTCTGTATCGGAAGACGGCCGGCGGCGACGTGCTGGTCGATACCATCCCGGGGGTGCAGTACAGCGCCACGGTGAGTCAGTTCGATTCGCCGGCACAGATGGCCGGCATCCATTTTTGGATACCCCCAGAGAGGGTCGACCTGGCTGGAGACTACCGAATGAAGTTCCAGGCCCGTGTCGGGCCGACGCCCATCAGGCCCGTGCTGGAGGTACCCTGCCAAGACAAGGACTTCACCTTCACGGAGACCGAGTCGCTGAATATTCTGATTCAGCCGGTGGAGGCGCAGCTCTTCGACCCGAACCTACCCAAGCAGGATCATGACCTGGTCTTCAAGCTGCTGGACCTGATGGCGCGAATGTATCCGATTCGGGAAGGCTACAGCCCCTGGTACCAGAACAAGAAGACTGGAATCCGCTATGGCCATGTCCCGCCGTATCGGATGTGTGACGGCAGCCAGGCGATGCACCAGCAGCAGCCGACTCTCTGTCAGGGGACCGGCTTCGAGTGGACGTTTAAAGATACCCATCCGTCCGGCATCTGGCGCGTCCAGCACACCAGCGTCACTGATCCGGCGGCGAGCGACTGTGCCAACCCGCCGCGCACGACCATCGGCGGCCGTGTCACCAGCAGCACCTTGGCGAATCTGCCAAGGCCCACACCCTTCGGTTTGTTTCGCGGCGGTGCACCGGGCGCCTGGCAGGCGGCCAAGTATGCGCCGATCTACGATGACAATCACAACGGTTCCGTGGCAGATGATGTGGCGCACTATATCTCGGAATTCAAAAACGTCCGGCCGGATGGGGGCTTCGAATGGATTACGGACCTGAACGAATATGATCAGGCAGAGACTTACCGCAGCTTCATCGATGCCGACAGCAATCTCTGCTGGGACAGGAAGACCGAAGCCTCCGCGCCGATTTCCGGACGCTGGGGGAATATCCAGACCCAGCTCTGGGGGCCGCAGCAACAGGCCCTCGACGCCTTCAACCAGGCCGGCAATGCGCTCGGCTTCCGAATGGATCATGCGATCCTCTGGTTCCCGGATGCCTTCCATCCCAGCCGCAAGGATTTCGGCATGTTCGATCCGGGGCAGGGTAGGCTGCCGGCAGGGAATGAGGCTAGGGGGGCGTTGACCTGGATTCGGCCGGGCGATCCCGGTCCAGCCGGATACAACAATGTCCTCCCCCACGAGCTGGGACACAACTTCGGGCTTCGGCATACGGCGCCGGCGCAAACGCCGATCAATGCCTGGCAGGCCTATATCCGGGATCAGCAAGTCCCAACGGCCGGGCTGACATCGAACATGTTTGCGTTCGTACGGCCGCCGGATCGGAGCTTCTTCAATGACGCCAACTATAAGACGCTGTTCGACGCGCTGAAGATCGCCAGCGGGACCTCGGCGTCGCTGCAGATGCGCGATGCGGGGCCGGCGTTGCGCGTCTCCGGTCTGATCGGCGTGGCGGGCAGGGTACAGCTTGTCGATACGGCAATCTTGGCGGATGCCAATGGGCCGACCCCATCGGATCCGGACGGCCGCTTCCGGCTGTTGCAGGGGGCGAGCGGTACGGTCCTGTCCGAGGTCCGGTTCCAGCCGGCATACAGCTATGACCCGCCCTTCCCGATCGATCCGGCGGATGCCGCGGGTTACCCGTCGACCGACGAGTCCGGCACCTTCAGCATCGAGGTTGCGCTGGCCCCGGGCATGCGGTGGCTGGAGATTCGCGCGGATGACGAGCTGCTGTATCGGTCCGATCGCTCGACCCAGGCGCCGAGCATCGAGCTGCTGACACCCAACGGCGGTGAGCATTTCGAGCCGGACGAGACGCTGGTCATCGACTGGATTGCCGATGACGCGGATGGCGATGCGCTGTCATTCCGAGCGCTCTACTCGGCTGACGCGGGCCAGAGCTGGACGCCCTTGGCCAGCGGCCTCGGCAGCCCGCCGCTGATGATCCCGGCGCGCAGCATCCCGGGTGGCGCCGACGCACGGGTCCGCGTCGAGGCCAGTGACGGCTTCAACACCGCGGCCGATGAGAGCGACACGCCGTTCTCGGTGGCCGGCAAGCCGCCGCTGGCCGCCATCCTGGAGCCGAGCCCTGGGCGACGCTTCCGGCAATGGGACCACATCGTCCTGCGCGGCCGGGCCATCGACGGCGAGAGCGGGGCACCGACCCTGAGCTGGCTGCTCGACGGTGAGCCGGTCGGGGAGGGTGAGCGGGTGCAGCTCGAGCCGGTTCTACCTGGCGAGCATCTGTTGGAGCTGTGGGCCGTCGACGGCGATGGCCTGTCGATCCGCGTCGAAACGGTCTTTTCCGTGGACATGGACAGCGATCGGGACGGCATGAGCGACGACTTCGAGACCGCGCATGGGCTCGATGCCGGGCTCGCCGGCGATGCCCTGGGCGATGCGGACGAGGACGGACTCAGCAACTTCGACGAGGCAGCCCTTGGTCTGGATCCAACGAACGAGGATACCGATGGGGACGGCCTGCACGATGGAGTCGAGATCGGTCTGCTCACCGATCCGTTGGATCGCGACAGCGACGACGACGGTCTCGCCGACGGCTTAGAGGACACGGACGGGAACGGCATGATCGGCGAGAACGAGACCGATCCGCGGAGCCCGGATTCCGACGGCGACGGCATCGGCGACGGCATCGAGGTGGGCGTCACCGAGCCGCTGCCCGATCCGGATGGCCATGGTCCGCTCGCCGGCACCGACCCGGTCCGCTTCCAGCCCGACGCCGATCCCGGGAGTACGACCGATCCGCTGCGGTCCGACAGCGATGGGGACGGCGTCTCTGAGGCCGCGGAAGATGCCGATCGCAACGGTCGGGTCGATCCCTGGGAGACCGACCCAGGCGATGGCGATTGGTATCCGGCGCAGACCTTCTTGACCCTGAAGCCAGGGCTCAATCTCATCGCGCTGCCGGGCCGGGTCAGCTCGCTGACGCGGCTCAGCGATTGGCTGCCCAGGCTCGGCAGACCTGCGCAGATCGATCGGGTCTCGGCCCTTGATGCCGCCACTGGCCGGCTCGTCACCCGCATCCCGGATCAGACCGGCGGGGCAGACCTCGCGATGGTCGGGCAGGATGGACTGGTCGTCGTCGCCAAGCAGTCGAAAGCGCTCACGTTCGGCTCGCTGTATTGCCCGCCACTCGATCTGGTTGCGGGACTCAATCTCCGCGGGTTTTCGTGCGTACCGCCGGGTACCAGCTCGTTCATGCTGCTCGATCGCCTGGGCATCGAGAACATCTCCGCAGTTCAGCGCTACAGCCCTAGGCGAGCAGTGTGGGAGAGTGCTGCGTTCGATCCGCAGGGTCGATCGGTCGGGATCGACTTTCCGATCGTACGTGGAGAGGGGTATTTTCTGCACATGCGGCGGAGTGTCTTTGGATTCAGGCCATGAATCGATAACGGGATGAACCCACCTGCCGATGCTGCGAAGGCTGGTTCCCGATAATGACTTCCGTTTCCCTTCTTGTCGCAGAAGACGTTACAGAGTCTTTGCGCTTGCTGGCGCGCGATGAGCACGTCGCGCTCTTCATGAATCGCTCCCTCAACCGTTAACGGAGAAGCACAAGATGCGCCTTGAGAAGACTGCCCGGCTGCTCATTGCAGCACTGCTCGGCCTTGGACTCTTGGCTGCGTACTTCGTGATCAAGACAGACAGGGATCCGTTAACCAGAGAAGCTGGTGTTTCCTCCGAAGCTGCAACCGATAGGGAGTCGCAATTGCCCCGTCACCAGACTGAGTCGGCGGAAATGCCAAAGCCGGTCAAGCGGGGTAAAGGCGCCGTCGACCTCTTTCGACCCGATGCCGTTGCTTTTCCGTCTGCGTACACGTCTCCAGCGACCGAACTGGAGCGAATGCGCTTGAACAACCATCGGTCTCTGTTGGAGGTTCAGAAGAATATCCGACGGCAGTCGCGTCGGCTTACAGCGGATCCAGATGCTGAGACCTTGGATGTCGCGGTAATTGACGAAGCGATCGAAGCCCTGTACCGGGATGCATTGATCGATCGGCTATTGGCGCCGGATGCCTCGGCCGAAGAGAAGGCCGCGGTTGTTACTGCGCTCGAGAACGGTGAGACCTCCCGAGACCTGGCGCAATTGGAGGAGCTAGGTCCGACGATGGAGCTCGGTTATATTCGGGCTCTGGCAAGCTTGGAGGCAGATGCCGAGCGGGCCGCCTCGATTGGGCTGAGCCCTGCTTTGTCCAGACATTTGCTGATGTCGGTCAATGATCTGGCGCGCCGTCGCAAGCGAGTGTCTGATAACTTCTACAAGTATGAGCTGCGAACGTTTTTGCTCGCGGACAGGCGCTCGGTGCGCGAGAAACTCGATTATTTGGCTCCGTTCGTTCGGGCACAGGACTGGTCCATTGTCCGATACGGTGAAAGTTTCCTGAGAGAATGGCGGCGGTCGGATGCATTCAGTCGCGCTGAGCGTGAAGAGATCGCAGCTTTTCTTACAGCCGTTGAGGCCAAGAGGGCAAAATGAGCACTTTGTATTATTCGGTCCTTGCGGCTCTGCTGTTGCTGTGGTCGTTTGGTGCCTGCGCGAAAGACGGTTATGCGACGCATATTGCCGATTTCGACAACGTCGAAAACGAAGGTGTCGCGGAAGGCTTGAGCACCCGCTATACGGCTTTGATAGATGGAACGGCCGGCGAGGGTGTCGTCGATGAAGTGTATCTGCGCCTGGAGTATAAGCCCGGTTTCGAGCCCGATCCGGATGGTTTTATGGAGCTTTCCTGTGGTGAGCTTGTCGTGGACATCGAGGCTGTAAAAAGAAGGCGCTCGGGGCGAGACTTGATCGTCTCCTATGGATTTGTTGATCTTGGCGAGGAGTATCATGTTCCGGAGGTGAACTGCTGGAGCTTCGTCGTGGATGGCGTGAGTCCGATTCAGGGGGTCGAGGCCGTGGTGACCTACCATGGCGAGGGTCCTGATAAGATGCCGGATCTCTATGACGCGGAGGGAAAGTTCCCGGGCGATAATCGGTTGTTCGTAACCAACGCCGACACTGTCTTGGCGCCCCAAGAGTGTGTTGGTGCCGGCGGCGTCGGCAGTGATCTGCAACAGAACGAGCTTTCGTCAGACGCACGCAAGCTCGTGGTCTTGATTCATGGCTGGAATCCGAGCGGGCAAGACAACGCGTTTGCTCCCGCGGGGCATTTTGAGATTGACAATAGCTGGGTCCGGATGTGTGTGAGCTTGATCGAGAACGAGCGGCTTGTGGCGGAGGGATGGGAAATTGCCCGCTACGACTGGAGTCGGGATGCCGATACGGGCTCCATCTTCGATATTGTGCCCCCCGGAGTGACCATTGAGAACCCGAATAATGCGCGGGATGCGGCACACGTGCACGGCCTGAAGCTTGGCTGGCTTTTGGCCTACCCGAATGGCGATAGAGCGCTGGAGGCACGCGAGCTCGAGAGCGTTCATTTTATTGCCCACAGCGCAGGAAACTGGACGGCGCGGCGGGCTGCGGAGTACCTGCGGTTCTTATATGGAGATAGGATAAGCATCAAGGTGACGTCCTTGGATGCGTTCGTCAATGACGCGGATACCGATCAACAAGAGGGGTATGACCTGGACCTTGAACCGAACTTCGAGTCGACAACGCTTTGGACGGACTATTTGGAGAACTTTTTCGTTATCGACTATCCGAGCTTCAATCCGCTGACCCCAGGCTCGGACTATCTGGGCTGGACTTCAGGCAGTCTGCTTGGCTGGGACCGGAATCTGAACATCGAGACCCTTGGCCGAAACAAGCTGTACATTCCGGAGATCATGGACGAGCACGGAGGGCCGGTGCTTTGGTATGCAGGAACAACGGTTGGAGCGGTCTCAGTGGCTATGAGCGTGAATCCAGAGCCGGTGCGGATCGGCGAGCGGCTGTACTTTCGAATGCTTGGTCGGAACTGGAGTGATTCACCCATTGACGGCGTCAGCGTCGAGGCACCGGTGCCGGTCGGAACGGAGGTCTCGGAAGGCTTCACACGGCCGAATGGGGATTGTACCGGGACAGCCAATTCGACCTGCGGATCGGCCCGTAGCATCAAGTGGAGGTTGGATACGATCGAGTCGGGTGGGAATACTGAGCTGCTGATGCCTGCGAAGGTGCTTTCCGGTGGCGGAGATGGCACGGTGATCGGCGGCAGAGCAAGTATCTATTCCATGGCTTCGGCACCTGGACGGATGTCGAGGCGATTGTGGACCAAGACCCATGGCTTCGCTTGGAGCTGGATGCGGCTCCGGGTCCGGTCGAGCCGGGCGCTTCGCTCGTCTACCAGGTGGTTTATGGCAATCGGTCCGGGCTGGAGGCGCCGGCTGCGGTCCTGCGGGCGCAGGCACCGACAGGGACGGTCCTCGAGTCGGCGAGCGACAGCGGCCAGATCGTTGGGGACGAGGTAACTTGGCAGGTGGGCGACGTCGCCGGCGGCGAGGATGGCCGACGTGATTTCACGGTTTGGGTCGCTGCGGATGCCGCTCAAGGTGAGATGCTGACTGCTGAGGCGCAGATACAGGATGCCTATGGCAGCGAAGGGGATGCCAAAGCAGCGACGGCGCGGGTTGTGCAGACCGACCATCCGCTGCGCGTCACGTTGAGCGCGAATCCCGATCCGGTGCGCCCGGGCGAGCGCGTGGACTACCGCATACAGGTCGCCAATCTGAGCGCCCTGCCGCTGAGCTCGATCAAGCTCGAGGCGCAGGTGCCGCCGCGGACCGAGGTCTCCGAGGGCAGCACGCGGCCGAACGGCGACTGCGGTGGAACGGCGAACAGCCGCTGCGGGCCGGCCAGTCAGATCGTGTGGATTGTGGACACGCTTCTGCCCGGCGAGAGCCGGGAGTATCTGATGTCGGCCAAGGTCGACGGCGGTGCCCCGGACGGTACGTTGATCAGCTCGACGGCGCTGGTGCGTTACACCGGCGCCGTTGCGCCCGCGGTGGCGGAGGCGACCGTGGTTGTGGACAACGCCCCGTTGCTGCGCCTGGAGCTGGATGCGGCTCCAGGTCCGGTCGAGCCGGCCGCCCCACTGGTCTACCAGGTCGTCTACGGCAATCGGTCCGAGCTGGAGGCGCCGGCTGCGGTCCTGCGGGCACGGGCACCGACGGGGACGGTGCTCGAGTCGGCGAGCGGCGATGGCCTGATCGCGGGCAACGCGGTCACTTGGTCGCTGGGCGACGTTGCCGGCGGCGAAGACGGGCTGCGCAGCTTCAGTGTTCGGCTCGATCCGGATCTCGATGCCGGCGATGTGGCGACCGCGCAGGCGGAGGTTCGGGACGCCCTTGGCAGTGAAGCGGACGCGCGTGCGGCGACCGCACGGGTGGTGCAGCCCGAGCAACCGCTGCGCGTCACGATGAGCGCGAATCCCGATCCGGTGCGCCCGGGCGAGCGCGTGGACTACCGCATACAGGTCGCCAATCTGAGCGCCCTGCCGCTGAGCTCGATCAAGCTCGAAGCGCAGGTGCCGCCGCGGACCGAGGTCTCCGAAGGCAGCACGCGGCCGAACGGCGACTGCGGTGGAACGGCGAACAGCAGCTGCGGATCGGCCAGTCAGATCGTCTGGACAGTGGACACATTGCTGCCCGGCGAGAGCCGGGAGTATCTGATGCCGGCCAAGGTCGACGGCGGTACGCCGGACGGCACACTCATCAGCTCGACCGCGGTGGTGCGGTATACGGAGGCTGGGTCCCCCGCAGTTGCGGAGGCAACGGTGGTCGTCGATCCCAGGCCGGACGCAGATTCCGACGGACTGTCCGACGAGGAGGAGATCGATATCTATGGCACCGACCCGCAGCGTCCGGACTCGGACGGCGACGGGCTGTCGGATGGCGAAGAGGTGCTGAACACCGGCACCGATCCCAAGACAGTCGACTCGGACGGCGACGGCCTGGGCGATGGCGTCGAGAGCGGTGTCGACGGCTTCGACGCCGATCCGAGCACACAAACGGACCCGCTGAGCCCGGACAGCGACGGCGACGGGATGCTCGATGGCAACAACGGTACCGATCCCTGCGAGGACTGCAACAACAACGGCCGCGTCGATGCAGGTGAGTTCAACCCGCAGGTCGAGACCCGATTCGTGACGGTGGGCTGTCGCGATCTTGCGCTCCAGCCGGGCTTGAACCTGGTGAGCCACCCACGCCCGCCGATCGGTCTGGGCTGTTACGCGCTGCTGGCATCCCTCGGCGAGTCCTTGGCGGAGTCTGTTCAGCGCTTCGATGCGACCAGCAACCGCTTCGAGTCTTGCGCCTTCGATGACGGCGGCTCTGGTGCGGGGATCATCGGCACCGACTTCCCGATCTTGGTTGGAGAAGGCTACCTGCTGTACATGCATCAGAACGCCTTGGTTGAGCTTCCCGGCTGCGGTGACTGATTCCGAGAGGAGATCGACAGTGGCTAGGCGAATAGTCGGAGCTGGCGAGATGCGAATGCCCGCTGATCAACTCTTGTCGTGTTTGCTGTTCTTGCTCGCTGCTCACCTTATCGTTGGCGCAACGAATTGTGGTGCCCAAGAGGTCTTCATCCTTGAGGGCGACGCGTCAGTGACGCTGGAGGGCATGCTGCTCGACAGCCGCGGCGTGGCAGTGGATCAAGACGGTCATGTCTTCGTCGCGGATACCTCGAAGCAGCTGGTGCGGATGTACCTGCCGGACGGGACGCCGGCGACGGTCTTCGGGCGGGAGTGGGTGGACGGGTACGAGGACGGCTCGCCGGCGCGGGCACGGTTCTCACTGCCGTTCCGTGCCGCGATCGGTCCGGATGGGCACCTGTTCGTCGCCGATGGGAAGCATCGGATTCGGCGCATCGATGCCGCGACGCGGGAGACGACCACCGCCGCAAGCCTGGTCAGCGGCGTCGATGCCAGTGCGGTCCTACATATTCTGGACCTTGCAGTGGAGAACCGGGGCATCCTGCGGAATATGGTCATCGGCGACATGGCCGTGCACCCGAACGGCGATATCTACGTGACGGCCTCGGACAGTCGGCTGGTGCAGCTCTACCTGGTCCGTATCCGCGGCGACAGCAAGCAGGCGATCGCGACGTCCCGCGATGATCCGTCCAGCGGCGGGGCGCGGGGCCTGACCATCGACCGCAATGGCGATGTCTTTGCGATCTTTCCGAACGAGCGCGGGGGCGAGTCGGTCTTCAAGTTCCCCGGCGGCGACACGGCCGGCTTCACCGAGCACTTCCGCGACATCTATGTCTACCGCGCCATGGGCGCTGGTCTCGGCGACCGGCTGTATCTTGCCTGATTTTCCTGTTCGAGAAACACGTAACTCATTGACTGAATTGATTTAAACGCCAATTCAGGATTTCACGCGGGTGGCTACATCGCGATCTGCAAAAGACCCAGTATCTCTTCCTGCTCTGGTGTCAGCATGCTGTTCTGATCGAACTCCACACCATTGACCGCGACTCTGTTACGGGTGATCTGAGCTAAACACTCGATCACACCATGGAAGGTCCAACGCCTTTCCGAACCCTGCCCATCCGCTGCGAACAATGGTGCCAGGCGCTGTTCCATATGCCATTGCAGGTAATACGACAGCATGCAGAGAAAGACATGGCTACGGATGCGTTCATCCGTCTTATGGTAAACAGGGCGGATCTCCAATTGTACGGTCTTGAGACTGCGAAAGGCGCGCTCGACAAACGTCAAACTCTTGTACGCGTTGACAACCTCAAGGGTATTCATCGCGTCCTGGTCGACATCGCTGGCGATAATGTAACAGCCGTCGAATTGTTGTTCCTCGGCCACCTTGTCCATATCGATTGACCAGACCAATCGATGCTGAGAGGATTTCGCACGGTCGGGGTCAGCATCAATCGACCATTGGATGAACTTGCCCACCTTATATTTCGCCAGGATCTTTCCGACACGTGCGCCGAGGGTCTCAACAGTTGCTGCGCGTTTGTAGGCTGCGATATCGGCTAAGGCGTCCGTGGTTAATTTCAGAAGACGTTTACGCGTGTCGTGCTCGTTGTGCGCGGTCTGTGGGTTGCGACAGAGACAGTAACGTCGCATCGGCTCTGCGGGGTCAGTCACCTCACAGATACTGCGCTCATCGAATAGGTCCATGGCAATGACTTGTTTGTTGAGCAAGTTTCTCATCTCACCATGCGTCAAGGCGCTGATCGTCTGCAAGTCTTTCTCGTCCTTGAGAGATGCGATGTTACTGTGCGTCAGCATTCCACGATCGCCGACAAAGACGATCTTCTCGATACCATAGTCAACTTTGATTTCATGCACTTTGTCGATCACCGTGGTCTCATCTTTGGTATTGCCCGCAAAGACTTCCACGCCAACCGGACAGCCCTGCGCTGTACAGATGAGCCCGACCACGATTTGCTCGTGCCCCTTTTTGCCATCACGATTGTAACCAAACCTCACCAGCTCGCTGTCCTTGTATTCGCCTTCGAAATAGATACTGGTGATATCGTAGAGCACCAGATGGCCGTCTTTGAGATGACGGCGCGTCAGATTCCTTTGAATCGCTTTCTGACGTTGCAGCAGTCGATCCATCGGCTCATAGCAATGGGTATCGACATCGGGCGGCTCGGCGATGCCGCAGAGCTCCCATAGGCAGGTATTGGGATGGTGGTTGCACAAGGCGAGCTTGCTTCCGGCATGGATCAGACGACCAACGATCATTGCTAAGGCGCCATTTACCCAAAGCTCTGGATGCGAATAGAGCACCCGATGCAACCCCAGTTGTCTGGCGATGGTCAGGATCGCATAACTGGCACCGTATTCCTTGCTGTTGAGGATATGGAACGCCTGCGGGTCATCGATGGGGACAACTTGCTCGCGGAAGGCGAGCTGGAGGAGCTTGAGTTGCTCCAGTGAGCAGCCAGTGATGCGTCCGTGCTGGGTATGGCGCATTTTGCCGTTCTCGCGAAACGTGGTGCGCACGATCCCAACTGGACTCTTGCGAGAGGTCTGGATCTCAAGGTGCAAATTGCCATGTGCTGTATGCATGGCTAAATAATAGCTCAAATAAACGATAAATCAAGTGCAAAATAATTGCATTTGCATGGCTACAAAATGAAAAAAGTCAGGAGCAAGAAAGCGAGCAATCACGCGGGCTAGAGGCGAAAATCGGTCGATTTTGAGCCGGAAGATCGGTCTTGCGTCGGGTATCCAGACGGACCCGATCCGCGTCATCTCGGCAAGCCAGCCGGATACGCAGATCGAATATCTGCAAGTGACGACGCGCTATCCGGAGCTGCCGGCGCAGCAGATCCGCGATGTCGCCGTCGGCCCGCAGGGCAGCGTCTATGCTGTCAACAGCCATACCGTCGATGGGGACGGGGTGCCGACGCCGCCCTTTGCGAAGGTAGATCGTTTCCCGAATCTGGATGTGCGCATCGGCGCTGCGGTGGGCGATATCGTGCTGCCGTCGGGCAGCCTCGATGCGCCGGCCGATGGCGAGGTCATTGCCGGCGCGGTGATGCTGCGGGCAACGGCCGCGGACAACAGCCGCCAGGTGTCGGTGCAGTTCCAGCTCGACGACCGGGACTTCGGTGCCCCGATCAGCGCGCCGCCCTATGAGCGGTTGCTTGACCCGGCGCTGCTGCCGGCCGGCAATCATCGGCTCTATGCCGTGATCCGGGACGCCGCCGGCAACGCCTTGACCACGCCCCCGATTCTGATCCGGACCGCCGGCGGCCTGCCGAATCTCGACGGCGAGGTCTTTCTGTCCGACATCCCGCTGGTTGCACCGATCGGCATCGAGGCCGATGGGGCCGGCAACGTCTATGTCGCGGATGAGACGCGGCTGTTGGAGTACTCGCCGGAAGGTCGTCTGCTGACGGTCTACGGCAGCACAGCGTCCGGCTTTGCGGATGGCGGACCCGCGGCGGTGCGCTTCGGCCGGCTGAAGGGACTGGGCAAGGACGGCGCTGGTCGGTTGCTGCTGGTGGATGATCCGGAAATCGGCAGCCCGCGGCTGCGCCGCCTCGATCCGGCGACCGACCAGACCGAGACCCTGCTGACGCTGGACGATACCGCCGGCATCGATGCCTCCCATGTATTCGACGTGAGCACCGGCCAGTTCGTCAATCTCTTCGACAACCCCACCTGCGCCTGGCTGCCCTGTACCTTCGGCGTCTCCGAGGCACTGGACGTGACGACCGCCCCGAACGGGGACCTGCTGGTCGGTGCCGCCCGCAGCCAGGGACCGGAGATCGATCCCTTCCATTACGTCCTGCGCCTCGGCGCCGGCGGGAACCGAGCGCTGGCACGCGCCAGCGTCACCTATTTCCAGACGGACCCGGCCCGTCGGGCCCGCGGCGTTGCCGCCGATGCCGCCGGCAACCTGTTCGCGAGCTTCCCGGAGGGCGTCGTTCAGGCCGACCACGACAGGCTCTTCCGCTTCGCCGCCGGATTCCCGGCCGGCGGTGCGGCGGATGCCGAGCCTTGGTCCGGCTCGCTGATCCCGAGCGAAGGGCTGCTGGTGGACCCGCTGCAACGCTTGTTCCTGACCCTCCCGGACGACGACTTGTTCCCGGCGCGCATCGAGATCCTGTCGACGCAGGAGCGGCAGACGCTGCTGCAGGTGCTGAGGCGGCGGCTGCTCGACGACCCCCACGATGTCGCCCTCGATGGGGACGGAAACCTCTACGTGACCTCCACCGAGGAGCAGCACCTGAGCAATGTGCCCTACAGATTGGCCCGAGTGACTCGGTATGGCGAGATCTTCGCCGCCCCGCCGCCGGTGCTGGACTTCGACGAGGACGGGGTGTCCGACGCGGACGAGCGGCAGGTCCATGGCACGGACCCGCGCCAGGCCGACACCGATGGGGACGGGCTTACGGACGGCGTGGAGCTGGGCATCGCCGGATTCGACGCCGATCCGACCACCACCACAGATCCCCTGAATCCGGACAGCGACGGCGACGGCCTGCTCGATGGCAACAACGGCCTGAATCCGAGCGAAGACTGGGACAACAACGGCCGCGTGGACTTCGGCGATACCGATCCCGGCCAGCTCAATGCGCACCATATCTTCCTGCCCGAGGGCGACGCGGCGGTCACGCTGGAGGGGATGCTGATCGACAGCCGCGGTGTGGCGGTAGACCTGGACGGCAACCTGTTCGTTGCCGATACCTCAAAGCACGTGGTGCGCAAGTACCTGCCGGATGGAACGCCCCTGACGGTGCTCGGGCGGGAGTTCGTCGATAGCTATCGCGATGGCATACCGGTCGATGCGCGCTTCTCGCAGCCATTGCGTATCGCGACCGGACCGGGGGGCGATCTGTTCGTCGCCGACGGCAAGCACCGCGTTCGACGCATCGATGCCCGAACGCTGATGACGACGACTGAGGCCAGTCTGGTCGATGGTGTCGATGCCAGTGCCGTGTACCACATCATCGATGGTGGGATGGAGGATCGTGGCACCCTCGGGAACATGGTCATCGGCGATATCGCGGTCCACCCGAGCGGCGATGTCTATGTCTCGGCGTCGGACAGCCGTTTGGTGCAGCTCTACGTCGTGCGCATCCGCGGCGGCCAAGCGCGCGCTATCGCCACGTCCCGCGACGACCCGGGCTCCGGCGGCGCGCGGGGCCTGACGATCGACCGCAACGGCGATGTCTTTGCGCTGTTCCCCAACGAGCGGGGCGCCGAGTCGGTGTTCAAGCTCCCTGGGGGCAGCACCGTTGGCGTGACCGAGCATTTCCGCGGGCTCTATCGCTATCCTGCCATGGGCGCCGGCCACGGCGACCGGCTCTATCTGGCCTCCGGCATCCCGACCGATCCGATCCGCGTCATCGCCGCCAGCCGGCCGGATACCCATGTCGAGTATCTGCCCGTGATCCAGCCCTTCTCGTTGCTGCCGGCCCAGCAGATCCGGGACGTCGCCGCAGGCCCGCAGGGCGCCGTCTACGCCGTCAACAGCCGGACGGTGGACGGGGAGGGCGTGCCGAGCCCGGCTTTCGCCAAGGTGGACCGGTTTTTCGGGGTCGATGAGCCGATCGGTGCCGCAGCGGGCGATACCGAGCTGCCGAGCGGCGCACTGACTGCGCCGACTGATGGCGCTCTGATCGATGCCCCTGTGACGGTCCAGGTGGATGCGACGGACAATGCTGGGCAGCCGAGTGTCGAGCTGCGCATCGACGACCGCGCGGTCGGCCTACCGTTGCCGGCGCCGCCCTATAGCTGGGCGCTCGATCCAGCGGTCTGGCCCGTCGGCAACCACCTGCTGTATGCGGTGATTCGGGATCCGGCCGGCAATGCCCGGGCGACGAACCGTATCGTCGTCCATACCCGCGGCGGCCCGGCGAACGAGGAGGGCGAGGTCCTGTTCGCCGATGTGCAGACCGACACCCCGGTCGGCATCGCGGCCGACGATGCCGGCGATGTCTACGTCGCCGAGCCCTCGCGCATCCTGCGCCATGACCGGTTGGGACGACTGCGGACGGTCTACGGCAGCGGCGAGACGGGTCGCGCGGATGGCGGGCCGGCGCAGGTGCGGTTCGGCCGGCTGCGTGGCCTGGGCCGCGACCGGGACGGCAGGATTCTCATCATCGACGACCCGGACGATGGCAGCCCGCTGCTGCGGCGCCTGGACCCGGATACCGATCTGACCGAGACCCTGGCGCTGCTCGACGACACGGCCGGCATCGATGTCAGCCAGGTCTATGATGTGACGGCCGGGACACAGATCGATCTGATCGCCAGCAACCCGCTGTGTGAATACCTGGACTGCGATTTCGGGGTGAATCGGGCCTACGATGCCGCCGGCGCACCCGATGGCGGCGTCCTGATCGGTGCCTCGAACGGCTTCGGCCCCCAGATCGATCCGTTCAACTACATCGTCCGCTGGAGCCCGTCCGGCGCTGCCGCGCTCGCACGGGCGAGCATCACCTATTCTCAGACCACCGCCGACCGGGGACCGCGGGGCGTCGCCGTGGATGCCGCGGGCGCCTGGATCAGCGGCTTTCCGGAAGGCACGGTGCTGGCCGACCACGACACCCTCTATCGCTTCCAGGCCGGCGTACCGGCGGCCGCCCCGCATCGTCTGTTCAGCCCGATCGCCAAGGGTCTCGGGCTGACCGCGGACGGCAATGGCCAACTCTACGTGACCCTCGCCGCGACCGCCGATCTGCCGGGCCGGATCGAGGTCCTGTCCACGACTCAACCGGACACCAGGCTCCGCATCCTCTCTCGCCGCCTGCTGGACGAGCCGCAGGATGTCGCCATCGCCCCCGGCGGCGACCTCTATGTCACCAGCCAGGAGACTCGGTATCTCGGCAACGTGCCCTATCGGATCGGCCGGACCGTCCGCTACGGCGCACTCGCCGGCGCCGCACAGCCCGCCGACACCGACACCGACGGGGACGGCATCCCGGACCTCGACGAGATCAACCGCTACGGCACCAACCCGATCCTCTCGGATACCGATGGGGACGGATTGACGGACGGCACCGAGGTCGGACTCCCCGGCTACGATGCCGATCCGACAAGCACAACGGATCCGCTGGCGCGGGATACCGACGGCGATGGACGCCCCGACGGCAACAACGGCAGCGACCCCTGCGAGGACTGCAACAACGACGGCGCCAAAGGGCCGGCGGAGTCGGACCCGGCCGCGGCAGAGGCATTCATCGAGCTGCGCGATGGCGCGAACCTCTTCGCGTACCCGTCCGCAATACCCCAGGAGGGCCTGCGCTGTTCCGAGCTGGCCGCAGCCCTCGGCGGCGATGCGCTGATCCAGGAGATCGCTCGCCTGAATACGGCGACCGGCCGCTTCGAGTCTTGCGACCCGGTCGCTGGCGCGGACTTCCCTATCCTTGCCGGCCGGGGCTATCTGATCCGCACTCGTGCCGACGCGAGCCTGGTCTGGCCCTGGTCGCCGTCCTGCCCGGTGACGACCCTCAACGCCGGCCCGAACCTGGTCGGCCATCCCGCGCCCACCGACGGGCTGACCTGCTTCGGCTGGCTCGCCGCACAGGCCGTCGACACCGTTACTGCGATTCAACGCCTGAATCCCATAACCGGGCGCATCCAGACCTGCGCCGTCCACGACACGGCCGGAGAGGGTCTACACTTGATCGGTGAGGACTTTCCGGTCCGCGCCGGGCAGAGCTACCTGATCCACGCAGCTCGCTCGGTCGATCTGGTCCTGCCGGGCTGCCCATGACGGCCCGAATCAGGGTCGATGCCTCGCGGCATACCGGTAGGGTGGACGAGCGGCGGCGAAGTGCACGAAAAGATGTCCGTCTGCCGTTGGACCGTGCGCTTGGAATGTAAGCATTCTCCGGCAGGCCCCTGTGTCGACCGGCCTTGACCATAAGCTTGGCCATCGCGCTTGCCGCGTGCGTAGTCAGGCCATCCTGGCCTGAGATTATCAGGACTGGAAGTCGTGACTACGCAGGCTTCGCCGACGCCTGGCCGGAATTCTGATCAAGGCTCGTCGGCAAACCTACAATCCGTACGGCTGGGAGCAACAAAATGAGCGAATCGCAATCTGCAGCACCGCTGCCAAGACGCGCAGCGCCGCTGCTCTGGATACCAATCATCTCGATCTTGTTCCTGCTGACGACCTCTTCAGCAGCCGCTCAGGTCTACGATCAGTACGACAGTTGGGCAGCAGTGGATATCCTCTGGCTCGACGCAGCAGTTGCTGAGGGTAACCTCGGAATCGGCGTCCAGGTGCGGGATCCGTTGATCAACTACTACGACGACGGCTGGCCGGTGCTCGAACTCTTTCTGGATACGGATCAAGATCCGTCGACCGGAGATTACCGCCGCGGCGCCGCGGCCGGCTCCGAATACATGATTCAATGCCTCGGAGACTTCGTGGCCTGTACGCTCTATACATTGCCGCGCGTCGCCGGTGAACAGACGACGAGCACGTTGCTCAACTACATCGAAGGTGCCGTCGTTTACCTGCCCAACAGCACGTCGCTCTACGTCCAGTTGCCGACCCAGGTGCTCGACGGTGCACAAGACGTCGATGTCTTCGCGATGGGCTGGTTCCGCGGCAACAATGCGTCTTTAAGCCATACGCTGCTGTTCGGCAACGGCGACCGAGTGCCGGACGCGGGGGCCATCGAGTCAGCCACTGGCGATCTGGTCGTTCGACGTGCAGTCCCGCCGATCGATGTCTCGATGGCCGTGCAGTCCGACGATTCCTTCGCAGCCAACGAGATCGTCGGGGCACGGCTTCGCACCTTCGGCGACCAGTTCGAGCTCGCACTCGAGCTCGAAGACACCATCGACCCGGCGAGCTGGGCTGCTCTGCGCGGCGGCGTCGTCATCGACAGTGACCGCCGCCTCAAGACCGGGCAGGTGCCGATGACGCCGCCACACGGCCTCGGCGACCAGATTCCCTCCTGGGGCGGCGATGTCCAGTTGTCATTCTGGATGGACGATCAACAGACCCAGCTGGCATTCCAACTGCAATACGAGGCCCCGGAGTACCCGATCGCTTTCGGGTCGGGCTGTGCGCAGGATACCCATCTAGCCGGTCTTGCCCCCTGCAACGATGGTCGCTGGCGGATCGACGGCAATCGCCTCATCTTTGCAGGATCGCTGAGCATGCTCGACGCCGAGGAGTACGTCATCGACATTGCATCGTCTACGTCGCAGCGTACTCGGCATCCGTCGGATGGTCGTCTCATCACGCGCTTCTTTACGATCGACGAGGCGACCGGCGCGGAAGACCCGGTTCCGGCCGCCGGCCGTGCCTGGGATACCGGCTCCACCACGATTCGGGATCCGCTGGAGTGGGACACTGCGCTGATGCAAAGCGACGCAGACCCGGAAGAGTATTTTGGCTCGCCGGGAATCGACCTGATCAGAGTCGATGCTCAGGTGCAATCCGAGAAGCTCGTCATCAAAGGCGTGCTGGCCCTGTGGCTGCAGTTTGATCCGAACGTCTTCTTCGAGGTACTGCTCGACACCGACGACGATACAACGACTGGAGAGTATGTCCAGAATGTGCTGTCCGGGCAGGATGCGGCGATCGGCGCGGACTACAAGCTCATAGCCTATGTCGTTTATGACGGATTGTCGCTGTATTTCGTTACCGATCTCAGACGGCCAGACGGAAAGTTCGAGCGCCACGATGCATTTTTGCTTGCCCAGCCCAGCACGCTTGACGATTCGAGCAGAGAAGCCAGTTTCACACTGACGGTTCCGCTGGAGTCCCTTGACGGGCCGGAAGCAGTCTCACTGTTCGTCGCCACCCGCCGATATGACCTGATCGTGTCGGAGCGCTATGACATCGCCCCTCCCAGTCCCATCCGCCTTGACGCTTCCGGCGGTGGCGACAATGGTCGCATCGTCGTGCAGCCCGGCATGAACCTTTTCACGATGCGGTGGGAAGTGCCGGACGAGTACCGGAGCTGTTATCGCCTTTTTGAGGCGCTCGGGGGCTCGGCGACGCTGGATGCCCTGAAGCGGTTCGACCCCGTTCATCAGGTCTGGGAGTCCTGTGACGGCGAGGGGGGCACAGACTTTTCAGTCAACGCTGGTGAGGCGTACCTGGTCTACGCGCAGTCATCGGCCAGTCTTGAGCTTAGTACCAACGCGGTTACTCCCGACGTGACCTTGGAGCCTGGTGTCAATCTCATAGGTTTTCCATGCCGGACGGAAGGTGTCAGCTGCTACGATTGGCTGCGACAGCTTGGACCAGACAGCGTCAGCGCAATCAGAAGGTATGAGTCCCGCACCGGCAGATTCGGAAGCTGCGGTTTTACGTCGAGTACCGAGTCGGACGAGCCTTACGGCATCGATTTCCCGATTGATTGGGAGGATGCGTATTTTGTTGACGCCCACGGTCCGACGGCGGTCGGGACCTGCAGCATTTGGTGAGACGTCCATCAGTAGCTGACTGTTGCTTGTAGGACATCCACTGCTTGGATATTTTGGGAAGTACCTGTTTTGATGGGGAGGTTGCTTGTAGGACATCCACTGCTTGGATATTTTGGGAAGTACCTGTTTTGATGGGGAGTACTCGGCACTGGTCGGCTCCCTGGGAGCGCCGAATTTCAGTCGGCTCGCCGCATGCCCGGCTCGCTGCCGGGCATGCGGCGTCGGGGCGTCGACGCTTAGCCAACGGAGATCGGCCCGGACGAGACTTGCTGGTGCGTGGTCATGCGTGTTGGCCACGCAACGGAGCACTCTGGATTGGTAGGGCTTCTCCAGCACCGCATCCGTCAGCGGAAGATGACGTCGACGGTATCGGCGCTCAGGATGCGCTCCGACCAGAGGCGAAGCCACTCGGTATCGGCCGCCTCAATGCGCTCGCGGACGCTGTCGGCAGCCTCGGCGCCGAACTTCTTCTCGATCTGCCAGAGCAGCAGGTCCGCCTCCCCCGCGCAATAACCGATCTGCTTGTCCTATTTCATGCCCTGTTACAGGCCCTTCTCGATCCCAGCTCGCTCAATGGTGGTCAGGTATGGCATCTGCTTGCTCTCCGCGAAGGCATAGACCTCGCGGCGGAAGGCCGCTTCCGCCCCGGCCGGCAACTGGATCATCCAGTCAATGATGGAGAACAGTTCCGAACGCGAGACGAAACCGAGCAGGCTGAATGCAGCCGGCTGCGGGACGTGCACGAGGAGGCAACCCGGGTCCTGGCACCGGATCACGACCCGCGCGCAACGGGCACTGATTGGTCCAAGAGCGCATGCAAGCGCCGCAACCAGGTGCGCTCCAGTTTGCTGGAGCACTTCTCCGGGCTCGGCGTGTTCGTGGACCACCCCGCGGTTCCGATGGACAACAACCGCGGTGAGAACAGCATCCGCACGCCGGTCACCGGCCGCAAGCATGACGACGGATCGGGCAGCCTGTGGAGCGCGGAGCGCGCCGCCACGCGGTTCGCCAGCCTGCAGACTCCAGCGCTGTGGGACATCAACCCCCGTTACCGGCTGCACGAGTATCTCACCGCCTGTGCGAAAACGGTGCCGTCCCGCCACGGCAGCTCGACCCGTTTCTCCCCTGGTCCATGCACGCGGCACGTCGCCGTGCGCTCGCCCGTCGCCAGCCCTGCCGAGCACCGCCCGGCGCACCCGCCGGCCCGCGCCCCGCCCGCGACAGTCCATGAGCCACCGCTGCTGCGGGCGCGACTTCGATGCCGGGGATATCGCGCTGATTCGCCGGCTCATCGCCGAGGACCCGCAGCGCACCCGCGCCGAGCTCTCGCGATTGACCTGTCGGGCGCTGCACTGGCGCAAGCCCGACGGCGGGTTGAAGGACATGTCCGCGCGGGCGGCCATTCTGCGCATGCACGACGACGGACTCATCGCACTGCCCCCGCCGCGCGGCAAGCGACCCGACCCGCGTGTGCGCATCAGCGCACGCAGTGATCCGGGAGAACCGCTCGACATGCCCGCCGGCGCGCTGCCAGCCCCGGTGTTCCAGCGCGTGCGCACGAGAGACGAATCGCGCCTCTGGAACGAATACATCCAACGCTGCCACGACCTCGGACACAAGCCCCTGCCCGGCGCGCAGTTGCGCTACACCGTCTACTCGGCAGGGCAGCCCATCGCGCTGCTCGGCTTCGGCGCCGCCGCCTGGATGAGCGCACCGCGCGATCACTCCATCGGCTGGTCGCATGCACAGCGTCGGCGACAGCTGCACCTGGTCGTCAACAATGCCAGGTTCCTCATCCTGCCCTGGATACACGCGCACAACCTCGCCTCCATGCTGCTGGCCAAGGCGGCCAAGCTCCTTCCTGAGCATTGGCAGGACGCCTACGCATACCGCCCGGTCCTGCTCGAGACCTTCGTCGAAAAACCGCGTTTCCGCGGCACCTGCTGCCATGCCGCCAACTGGGTCCGTCTTGGCACGACCAAAGGGCGCGGCAAGCTCGGCCC
The DNA here is from genome assembly GCA_016745215.1 of Thiohalocapsa sp. PB-PSB1. Taxonomy (GTDB): domain Bacteria; phylum Pseudomonadota; class Gammaproteobacteria; order Chromatiales; family Chromatiaceae; genus Thiohalocapsa. The sequence continues at coordinate 5,024,663 of CP050890.1, read as the reverse complement.
CACCGGCAAGCCCAGCGTGCCGATCAGGGACTTATGGGTTTACCCCCTGGATCGGCACTTCCGCGCGTTGCTGACCCGTTGATTCTTCAGAGGATGGGCGGGCCGAATGTTTACGCACCGGGCTGCAGACCTGTCAAAGATGGGCTAGTATCGACCGTTGGCAGGGCTGCGCGACCTACGGTGGAGGCATCGCCGGCGGGCGGTGTGCTGGCGCTGCCGGGGTGTCCTTAACGGGCGGCGAAGCGCAGGCGAGCCCGTCCCTCACTGCCGTGTACTTAAGCCGTAAGTCGCTGCACTTTATAATAAATCGGTCTGGTACCGAACCAGGAGCGAAGACATGAAGAAGCAAGTAGTGAAAGAAGACCCCGCTGCGGAAGCCGAAAAGCTCAAGGGGATTTGAAACTATCTATGATCCCACGAGCCAGGCCTTGTCTCGTCCGGTCGTGATCGCCCGGCTCCGCCTGCAACCGGACGCCTTTTCTCCAGGCGTACAAGCAGACAGCTTGAGTTGACAGTAGTGGGTTGCTTACAGGCGTGCTCGACAAATTGTACCTAGGGGTGAGATTGTCTCCAAATCCATCTGCGCACGGCGGATTACGGCGTAGCCTCGAGGATGCGGCCGGCGCAGGCAATGGCTTAGCCAGTGCGAGTTGTGCCATAGGTGTCAATGGCGACATGAGGTGTCACGTTGTGAAGTATTCTGGGCTGCTCCCCAAGCTGATCATTCTGGCGTGTGCGGTTTGTCTTGCCCCATCGTCATTTGCGCTAGATGAGTTTGGCGATCCAAGCCCGTTAGTCACACAGAGCACTGATGGAGAATCACCAGACACCAGAATTCTTGCGATTCAGGAAACCGAGCAACAAGGGATCCTGTTGATCTCATATCAAGTGGAGTCCGCGCTTGACGGTCTTGACCACGTTGAGCTGTATTTCCGTAAGAATGGTTTCGAGTCTTTCTCTCGGTATACCGAGCCAACGACGGGCAACCCGCAAGGTCATTTCTATCCGGAGGTCAACGGCCAAGGTACCATTCTGTTCGACTCGACACGTCGGGGTGGAGATGGCGAGTACGCCTTCTACACGAAAACCGGGGACAGACCACGGTTTTCTTATTTCCACGTTAGATTGGCAACTTAAGCTGATCGTCGTCGGGTGCCTCTTTCCTCGGTCGTCCGGACTTGCCGGGCCAGGTACGCCGGCCGACCATCGAGGCGATTTGCCGCTGGAAACGCTCGCTGCCGAGCGCGAAGGCGCCGTTGGTCGCATCCCGAATGGCTGTAAGATCGCCCTCCGGGATCTCATCGGCGAAGAGGTTCAGGTAGCGAGCGCGGCGCGCTTCCTCGCCCTCGGCGAGGGCGCAATAAATCGAGTGCGGAACGACCACCGGATCGCCGACGCCCAAAGCGTTGCAACGGTAGCTCGACCAAGGATAATCGCCCGGGGCTTGTACCATGTGCGCGCGAACCGGGTTCAGCTCGATGTAGCGTTGGCAGGCGAGCAGATAGCTGTCCGCCTCGATGACAGACGAGCGAAAGCGCCCTTCGAAAAGCGTGCCGGTCCGACGGTAGGTCCGGTTGATGTATTGCACCTAGCCTTGTCCCAGTCCCTTCATAAGCAGCGACGGTCCCCGATCGGTTGCCGGTGTCATGAGCAAGTGCAGATGATTGGTCATGAGCACCTAGGCATGGACCCACACCGACTCCGCTGCCGCTCGCTCGACCAGCATGCCGAGGAGCGCCCGATAATTGGCGTCGTCGAAGAAGATCGCGGACCGGTCGATACCGCGCAGAATGGCGTGCAACGGAAAGCCGGCTGCGACGATGCGTGCGTGTCGGGGCATAAGAATCCGCTTGCGTGAACGTTCGTTCTTGGCCAGTCTAACGCAAAACCGTGGTCTGTCCCCTGTTTGTGCTGGCAGGCATCTTCGAGCCGGCACAGGGGCAGGTGCGCATCAGCGGTCGCGCCGTGCCTTTGTTCGACATCGGGCTTGGCATGGACTCCGAAGGTACCGGGTACGAGAACATCTATCTTCGGGGTCTGTTTCTGGGCATGCCGAGGAAAGAAATCAGTAAGCGCCTCGATGATATCGCGGATTTTACCGAACTCGGCGACTTCCTGCGTCTGCCAATTCGTACCTACTCCGCCGGCATGCGGATGCGATTGGCCTTTGCCATTTCGACCTCAGTCGAGCCCGATATACTGCTGCTCGACGAAGGGATCGGCGCCGGCGACGCGGCCTTTGTGGAGAAGGCGAATCAGCGCATTCAGAGTTTCGCGGATAGCGCGGGCATCATCGTACTTGCCTCACATTCGGAGGCATTGATACGGCGGATTTGTAGCACCGCTGTGCTGATGGAGCGAGGACGCGTCGTGGAGGTTGCAGACGTAGAGACCATCCTAGCGGCGTATCGGGAACGATCGAAACCGTAAAGTGACGCCTCCAGGACCGCCGCACCCTGCGCTTCTGTACCGAAGCGTGCGACGAAGTCGTACAGCGGCGCACCCGACTGGAATTGCAGCAGGTTCTGCGACCTCGCTGCCGGTAGACATGCCTTGATGCGCAACGAGCTCCTCCATGCCTCATCATCATTGACCCAGCGGTCGCAGCATCAGTTCCTCCACGCGCCGCGCCATCCGCTCCCAATCGTCAAATGCCCAGAGGGCGTAAGCGACTGGACATCCCGGCGTCAATTTACACGATGCGACAGATACTCAGCCTGACCCCATTCGAGCGCCCCCCACTAAATCAACAGCTCACCCGCACCTCGGAGCCGGACTACAACAATTATGGGTGCGAAATCGGCAACCAATCGACTTTATTTGATTGATTTCCCGGACACCACGGCCACGGATACAACTTCTTTCGGTCAACGCGAAAGTCGGTCAGCGTGGCGACGCGGTCAAGGATGTTTGCAGACACGAGAAATCCCTCACTAAGTTTATTCCATCGCGCCGCAGACTTCTGCTTTTGAGGAGCCTCATATTCTCTCGCCTGCGCGATACACCACCACGGCAAATAATGAACCGCCAAACAGGTGGCTCGCAAACGTGAAGGGCAGAGTGCTGGGCGTTTCTCGACCACCTATCGCATGACATCTTCTGCGCGTCCGTCCGCTTGACCGATCACCCTCGGATCGGTAGCCTTCCGCCTGTTCGGATCGGGCTGTGAAGTGACGATCGCACCGATAGAACAAGCGGCCTTGATCGTAAATCCGCCCAATACCCCTGTAACTTCATGGGCATGTGGCGCTCAAGTCTATGTTCTGTCAGCCCTATAAGTCAGCGGTGCCCGAAGGGGTGGGCGGTTTTATGACCAAGGCCGAACAAGCCGCAGTCTGGTCGTCAATTTCCGAAGAGGCTATATCCCATGCCAACGGGTAAATTTAACTTCCCATTCGCGAATAACGGAACATCCGGTGGACATTGAGTTTCCGGGACACGCCCTCCCCAGGCAGTATCCCCATAATTCAGAAACAAGGCCGCCGGTCTTACTGAGCCTGATTGTTCCTTTGTTTAACGAGGTTCAGACGGTCGGACTGTTTCTCGATCGACTTGACGACGTCTTCAACGAGCATCCGTTTATTCAATTGGAAATCGTGTTCGTCAATGACGGAAGTACCGATGGCACGCTTGACCTTCTACTCGGAAGACAGTGTCGTGACGGACGAATCCGTATCGTAGACCTGAGTCGTAACTTCGGCAAGGAGGCAGCACTTACAGCAGGACTCGACTGCGCCAGAGGACAAATTGTGGTACCTCTCGACGCCGATCTGCAGGATCCTCCCGAACTTATCCTCGAGATGATTGACCTTTGGCGCGCGGGATTCGAAGTCGTTCAAGCACGTCGCGTGGACCGAAAATCCGACTCCTTAGCCAAACGCCTCTCCGCAAACGGTTTTTACAGATTTCACAATTGGATTGCCAGCCCCAAACTGCCCGAGAACGTGGGAGACTTTCGGTTGATGGACCGCGTCGTAGTCGATGCCCTGAAGACCATCCCGGAGTCCCGTCGTTTCATGAAAGGCCTCTTCGCGTGGGTCGGCTTCCGAACTGCCACCCTTGATTACGCTCGATCACCGCGCGTAGCCGGGGCCAGTAAGTTCAATGGTTGGCGTTTGTGGAACTTCGCCCTCGAAGGTCTCACCAGTTTCAGCACCGCACCCTTGCGCGTGTGGACCTACCTAGGTGGATTGGTGGCCGGCCTATCATTTTTGTACGGCATTTTCATCGTTCTCCGAGTCTTGCTGTATGGCGTCGATACACCTGGATTTGCCTCACTATTCGTGGCCGTGACTTTCCTTGGAGGCGTTCAACTTATCGGCATCGGTGTACTCGGCGAGTACCTTGGCCGCGCTTATCTAGAAACCAAACGCAGACCCGTGTATCTCATTCGTCAACTTTACGAGCGGAACAATTGATCGATGGATCTCAAGGAGACATCTATCCTTGGCGATTGCATTGCCGAACACTGGTATTACAGGGCAAAAGCAGCCGCGATGATGCGCCTACTTGGCCCAGAGCATCCGAGCCGTGTGCTGGATGTCGGAGCGGGTTCAGGGTTCTTCTCTCGTCGCCTTCTGGCTTGCAGCGATGCGGCCGAGGCCTGGTGCGTAGACACGAGTTATGCGGCTGACTCAGAAGACGAGGAAAATGGCAAGCCAATCTATTTCCAGCGCTCGATCGAAAAGCTCGATGCCGACCTTGTCCTTCTCATGGATGTGTTGGAGCATGTTGATGACGACGTTGGACTGCTGACCAGTTACGTGGATCAAGCTCTACCCGGCGCGCGCTTCCTGATCTCAGTACCAGCTTTCCAGTTCCTTTGGAGCGGTCATGACGTGTTCTTGGAGCATAAACGCCGCTACACGTTAGCCCAAATCGAAGAGACTGCGGCGAAAGCGGGGCTAATCCCTGAACTCGGTGTCTATTATTTTGGATTCGTGTTCCCCCTAGCCGCAGTCACCAGGATAGCCGAGCGCTTACGACCGGCAACGCCCGGCTCACCGCGATCACAGCTCACGCGCCATCACCCCTTGGTAAACCGCTTGCTCACAGCTCTATGCTGTGCCGAGCTCCCGTTTCTGCGGATCAATCGGTTGGCCGGACTTACAGCTTTTTGCGTCGCCCGAAAACCGTGAGAGGGCCCCATTGAAAGATCAACTCCGGAGGCGTAAGCGACGAGCGTGGCGCGAGTTCTTATACGCCGCACGGTTCCTGGCTGTAGGAGGTATAGCAACTCTGACTCACCTGACGGTCGCGCTCTCACTGATCCACCTGCTCATCATGCACCCCATGGTCGCCAACACCCTTGCCTTTTTAACTGCCTTCGGCCTCTCCTTCGCGGGGAATTATTATTGGACTTTCGGTGAACCAGGCAATCTAAGGGCTACCATGCACCGCTTTTTACTTGTCTCAAGCAGCGCCTTCGCAGTTAATACCATTTTGTTGGCCGCGCTTATCTCCACTGGCTGGTTGACGCCGCTAGACGCAACACTGCTCGCTGCGCTGGTTATTCCCGCGCTGACCTTCACGGCGAGTCGCTGGTGGGCATTCCGACCAAAATAGGCCTTGAGCATCCCAACCCTCTGACGGACCTTTACTTCGGCCGCTCGACCCGATTTGTAGAATCTCCAATCCTTTCGACACTTTCCCCTCCACGCCAGTGTAGAGAACTGTCAAGGTTTCCGCCACTCACAGTAAACCAAAAGGCGCAACTTCGCTACGCGAGAAAAGCAGTTACCTCCATGGAGGTTATTACTCACCGCTTAAGCCGGACAGGATTTCCACCGGAGGAAGGGAACCGGCCTATAAGACATTCGTATCCGTGATGGGCCGGCAGGAGCCTTGACCGACCGAAATACCTCGCTGTATCGCATCAACTCAACCGCTGCCCCATTAACGCATGCAGTCCACCCTGGCGCATAGACCTCTCCAATTATTAGTTGACTTGCCTTCTCCATTCGGCACGCGATATCGACCTGAACGTTGCCAAAGTGGATCAGCTTGCAAGGGGCGGGATTCAGCTTACCCGGCTTTTTTGGGTCCGCAGTTGCCAGCCAAAGCGACTTCCCTGGTCTTTTCCAAACCTCGTAATGCCCGTCCGTCTTAAGCATTGAACCGCCCTCCAAGGCCAGAGCGTCCCGGTAAGCTCTCGCCTGTTTCGCAATCCCGTTGTCGACTTTTTCCGAAAGAATCGGCGCGTAAAAAGCGACGTATTCTAGCCCTAGCAAATCATATCGCGCGTCGAAAACCTCATCAGGCGCTGCGGCGAAACGCCGCGGCTCCGCCATGGTGTTAAACGCCCCGATAGTGCTCCTATAGTTCTCCAAATGAAGTGGGTTATATCCCTGTGTGCCAAACCACTTCTCAACACTCGAATGCCCAAGCGCCTTTACACCACCGACAACTTCCACCCTACTCCAAGGCGCCGAGTGCTCCGCAAGCCACGCATCGACTAATCGCTCGTCCGTTTTATCCCTCGCAAGATAGCCTGGGGCTATCTCATGTGCCGAATATGTGCCGGTAAATTTCCCCCCGAAACGTCCAGCAATACTTATGTCCAACGTGAGAAATATGCCCAAGGATGCGATAACCATCCATACGAAGCGGTGCGTCCGCTTTAGAAGACGAAAAAATACCCCGAACAGTCCGAACAAGATCAGCACGCGACCAACGAGCCCCTCATAGCTGTCAAATAATATCCCCATTCCGCCTCGTGGCGTGGCTGCCGCGCCCAAATTAATGCCTAAGACGGGTAGTGAGAGAAGAACTATAACGAAAACCATCATCGAACGCCAAACTGTTTTGCGTTCGATCAAAATGCACCTATCGGCAATGCTTTTACCTAGAATCAAGAGCCCCAAGGCAAACAGCAAATTGACAAGATACGCTGCGTCCGATGGTCTCCGAAAAAGTTGAAATCCCGGCAAATGATTGTAGCAAAAGCGATAGACAGGCGATTCGACACCAACAGAATAGGCAACAAAAAAACAGAGCATCGCGATCCACGCAACAATCGCCGGTCGCCACCAGCGCACACCCGCAATTACAGCAACAAGCAATAGGATGGGCGGCAAAAGACCAATATAGAGGTAATTTTCGGTGATGTCGTTTGGCGACCAGACGGTTGAGTGAAGATTACCATAGAGAGACGGCATAAAGGTGCTGGCGTAGACTAAGAGCGGCAGGGACGACCACGTCGACATTCCAACGGAAATCCCAGCCCGACTTGACGCTCCAATTGTTTCCAGCATAGAAGCATAGAGTGGCAACACAATTAACGAAGCAAGAGAAAGGGCAATGACTTGCGACAAGAGCAGTTGCTTTGGGAATGGTGTCCACCTATACGAATAGATTGCCACGACCACTAACAATAAAGCGCCCAAAAAAACAACCTGGTTTGCATTCATAGCCCAAAACGCACCGAGGATCGCGAGCGCGACGGCGCGAGTCGGAGTTGGACGGCGAGACATAGTGACGAGCATGAGTATCAGTACCGGCAACCATCCGTAAGAGATGATTTGGGATACATGCTGAAGTCTACTGGTTGCTACACTGCCGACCATAAAGACAAGTGCAGATGTTACGAGCCACACCCTCGGCACCCTAAAGGAGAAACCTAATGCATAGATCGCGATAGAACCGACGAGCGTGTGTAACAATGTAACGATGTCAAAAACATGTAAACTGTATCGATCTCCTAAAACTACACCAACAAGCGTATGCGCGGTGAAGATCATACTCTGGGGGTTCCCGAATACTGGGGTTCCTGAGAATTGATAGGGATTCCACCAAGGCCAATCACCAGAGCGTAGCGAATCAACGACGAAGGACGATTGTGGATAGGAAAGGTCTATTGAGTCATACGGAATAAAGTGGGATCCACACAACCATGGCCACGCCGACACGGCCCAACATCCCACGAGGAAGAGGGTATCCTGCCATGCGGCAGCTGGCGTTCTGAGAACAAGGTTCGAATAGGTCTGGAGTGTTGTATCTTTCCTAGTATTCATGGCTGGCCTAGATGAGTCACCGGTTCTAGATCAGTGACATAATAGCTTTCGCGACAAGTAACCATGGATAGGTAAAGTATACTCGAAGTGTAACCGGTTAACCCGGCCATCGGGCGATGGCTGGGGACGATTTTCTCAGGTAACGGGTAGCGGCAACTGCAGAGCCGGGAGACCCAGGCGGCGCTGGCGCAACAACTCGGCGAGGTAGGGCCAAGGGGAGACCTTGCGCTTGCGGCAGGTCTCGATGACGCTGGCGAGCAAGGCGAAGACGCGCGAGCCCTGGTCGGTGCGGGTACCCATGCCGATGCGCCGGGCGATGACCCAATGGCGCAACGCGCGTTCGGCCTCGTTGTTCGTCAACGGCAGTTCGGGATGGTCGAGCACGACCCAAAAGGTGTCCCAGTCGTTGAGCAACTCGCGCGCGCGCACGCACCGGCGGATGCGCCGAGTTCGCCTGTGGCACGCAGGCGTCGAGTAAGGCGTTGAGCATTGGTGCGTGGTGTTGTCGGAGTCCTTCCGGCGGCGGCGCACCGCCGCGGGCGCTGTAGACCGCGTCGATGACCGTCTCCATGACCTGCAGGATGTGGCTGCCGAAGCGTTGTCCCTCGCGATCGTAGCCGTGCTCCAGGCCGTGTGCCTTGCGGATCAGATGTGCCAGGCAGCGCTGGCGTTGCTCGAAGTCGCGGTAGACGTGGTAGCCGTCGCTCATCAGCCAGTTGCGGAAGGTTTCACCGAGCACTTTACGCACGATCGCACGCGAGCTCCGTCCGACGATGAACAGGGTGGCGGTGGCACAGGTGAACACCCACAGCCACAACAGCTATCCGGCCTGCTTCCAACTGGTCTCATCGGCCCCCTTGATGTGAATGACCAAGTCGATGTCGCGCAGGGTCTGCAGCACTTGCGCATCCACCACCGCCTCCACTGCACGCCCGGTGTTGTTGCTCTCCTTAATCCGCGAACCACCTGCCAATCTGGGCAGGGCTGTTCGACCGGTGATTCGCTGATGCGGTGGTCCAAAGAAGCGGGCCGAGGTGTGCTGGGGATTTACCGTAGCGTGCACCGGAAGGCATGGGCGCAACGTGCGGGGCACAATGACGGGAGGTTCGGACAAGAGAAGGCCCGCCACCGTAGGCGCCGTGCGCGCCGATGGCTGGTGCAACTTCGCTACGCATGTGAAAACACAGGCGCGGAGTATGTTGCGCAGCAAGCCTGGTTGAGCGCAAGTCTGCGTCGCTGCCCGCTGCACTCCCAGGATCGTTGCGGCTTTGCCGGGCTGGGGTTTCGCCTAACGGTGGTCCGCGAGCAGGCGGCCTCACGCTTGTGGAATGGGCTCATTGATCGCTACCGCTGCCGCGGCTACAGCACCCTGCCGGGGGGCACAGATGCGCCACCTGATCAAATCCGACCGGGATGACTGGAGCCATAGCTGACCTCGGCGAGCCACGGCCCGGGCACCAGCCTCATCCGCCACGATGAGCGTCAGAGTAGACCGTGAGCGCTACGATACCAAGGGCGAGCTCTCGCGTGTCGTTATTGAGTCGGAGATCCTTTGGGCGCGCAGAGTTCGGAAATCTAAACTCCATTACTATCGTGCCAGCTTTTTTAACGCGCTGGCGAACCTCATCGGGAAGAACGATCCTGAACCTGTTTCCCGAACGGGCCTCCAGGGCTACATTTCCAACGGAAACGCCGTTCACCCGGACCTGGACGTTCTGCTTGCGGTGTCCTGTATCGACCAGGGCATTTGCCTCGATCAAGATGCTCCGCACATCCCCCTCCGCCAACGGCAGCACGATCAACGCTGAGTTGCTGTTTGACCAAGTTCCCCAGACCTCTGGAATTGCCCAGCCGTTTAACAGATATCGGACCCCTCTTCTGGTTTTAGAGAACCATATCCGCTCCCCCACCACTATCCCTGACTCCGCGTCCCGGACGTCGGAGCAGTGGCCGCAGTTCATCCATCCTGGTGCGATGACATAAAAGCCATCGACGAGCAGTAAGGCATCCGCTCCGAAATCGAATGCTTCCACAGCGACGGGGACCTCTGCCGGATCGAGGATATACAACGAAGCATCTGGGTAATCTCCCGACCGAAGGATATTCGCCGCTCGTGACTTAGCCATGTGCAGTCTCTCGGTATCGAGGCGCGCCAAATATACCGAATCCGTTCCCATTCCGTAGTGACCTGCATAAGTTGCGACTTCTTGCCAAGGCGGCAACCTTGTCTTGTTGCGTGGTGGTGCAGTCCGCACTTCTTTGTATCGCTGCGCGGCCTCTTCCCAGAACACCGCTTTCATTGACGTCGGCCACTGTGCCGCCGGGCTCACCATGAACTCCGCGCGAAGCTGCTCCCACTTGGCGCGGGTGTCGAGGACTTGGGCGACGAGTGCGATGGTAAGGAGCAAGATTGCGCCGCGCCGGTTGTTTCCGCGAACTACGATGAATATAGATAGGAGTAGGATGAAATAAAACACTGGCCAAAACATTCGACCAGAAGAGCGAAAGATAGCAGCCAACCCGGTCAGCGGCTCCGGAAGGGATACAGTAAACTCGAATTGACCGATGCCTACCTGGTTCGACAATGAAAAAAGCGCAAGCGAAGCAAGAGGAAGTAAGAGTATCGCATGCCTGCGTGTTGCGTGGAGCAGCCCGATTTCGCCGGAGACTATCGCGGGAACGCCGAAGAGCAGCAAAAAAATAACACCCAAACCTAGATAGTTGAAACCTTCATATTCGCCTGGGCCACCTGGTATGTCGTTTAACACAAAAGACCAGCCGTTAGGATCAAATATCGAGAGCAAGTTCATTCGATAGTGTCCGAAGCCATCCCCAGCCGCACTTGAACCAACACTAAAGTAGCCAACCTGCCAGCAGGCCAGCCCCACAATAATCAATACTGCTCCAAACTCAGACCATAGGTGCAGTGGAATACGCTTGTGCTCCAAACCACCTCTGAACAGGTCCGTAACCCAAAAGGCTGCAACCATGACTAACAAATACGCATGGACCATGGCGGCAACAACGAGCAATACTGCCCACGCCATAAGCCCAGCCTTTCTGAGTGGCCGGAAGGAAAGATAAATCGCGGCGAGAATTACGAAATGGCCGACCAAAGAAAAGTGTCCTGACAGCCGAAAAAGCATGGGCAGAGAAAATACAAACAGGCCGCTTCCCAATACGCGGATTACTGGCTCTTTAGTTATGAGCCCGATGAGCTTCCACCCGAACCACGCCTGGAGGAGAAAACAGGTTAGCAACCATATACCGGTGTACTGAAAGACTTGAGGAAATAGCGATGCAAATGGCTTAAATATGAACGCAAACAGCGGAATCGAATCTGAGTACAGTACCGACGTGCTAATTTCAAGCCCATAGGATGGATTTAGTCCGAGGGGAAATGCCCACTCGGAGTTCCGGAAGAACTGCCACCCTAAGAAATGTGTGGCGGGATCGCCGTTACTTAGCCACGCAATATTGGTTGGGCGTAGAGCTCTAGGGCCCACGACTGCAAGATAAGCAAGGCATCCGAGAAGGAGAGAAACACAGGCGCTTACAGCGTCTTTGGTGCGAGAGCGAACCATGGCGTAAAGCTCATATTTCTTAAGACGTTAAGCATGCATTTTGGCAATCTATCGAATGGCGAGCCTAGCAGCGGCGTCTTAATATGTGACGTGTAAAAAGATGCTCTTTAGCGGAGCGACGGGAAATCGAGGGCTGTCTAAATCAAACGATGCGGTTAAAAAGTAGAGCGGGAGACGAGCAAATTCGTGGAATAGGTATTTGGTGACAACGTTTGGGGTTTAAATGGCCAACGGATAGGAAATCCAAGCCACCCTGCACGTCCAGGTTGGCCCGAGGAGGGAGGTTAGCGTGGGTGGGGTGCGGGGTCAACGCCCAACTGCGGGGCTGACGGGCGTCGGGGCGGTGCAGGCGCGCGCGTTCTGGGGTGCTGGCGCATGCATCTTCGGGGCAGGGTGACACCGGCAGACGAGAGGGGCTGCGCCGTTCCCTGCGAGAGACGGCGGCTACCAGGAGACGCGCTGATCGAACTCGAAGTCGGACTCGGGCTGCTCAAGGAGGTCCCAGTCCGGCATTGGCTCGGGTGCCTCGTCCCAGGCGGGCGGTCCGCGAGCGGGCGAGATCGGGGGTGGACGCGGCGGCTCACCGATATGGGTAAGAATCTGCTCGACGGGCGCGGCCTTGGTGATGAAGGCGATGATGCGCATGTTCGCGCCGCAGTTGGGACAGACCAGGGGCAGCGACTCGAACAGCCGGGCGAGCAGCATGGCCCAGAGATAGCGCGCCGGCGAGCGGGCATTGGAGGCCGGCGCCTGGGGTGGGCGCGTCACCGAGCTCAATGCTGCAACATTTCGGGCAGATGTAGTACGCACCAAACACACGCTTGAGAATCTCAGTGGTTGTCCTGTTCAGGGTTATCGTGCGCCCAGTTATTCTATCGGTGCCCATAACCTTTGGGCTCTGCGCGTGCTCGAAGACACTGGTCATCGCTATTCGTCGAGTATTTACCCAATTAGACACGATCTCTATGGCATGCCGAATGCTCCGCGTTTTGCCTTCATTCCTGATGGTTGCGCTGACTTAGTTGAGATTCCTATCACTACCATTCGATTGGCCCGCTCTAATCAGCCCTGCGGGGGCGGTGGCTATTTTCGGCTCTATCCCTATTTTTATTCGCGCTGGATGTTGCGGCGGGTGAATCACCATGAGGGTCAGTCTGCTGTCTTTTATTTTCATCCCTGGGAACTCGACCCGGAGCAGCCTAAACAGAAAGGTATCGGTCTGAAGACAAGGATTCGGCACTATCTGAATCTACGACTTATGGAACAGCGTTTACGACAGTTGGTTGCTGATTTTCGCTGGGCAAGAATGGATGAATTATATCTTGATCGACCACGGATAGGAAATCCAAGCCACCCTGCACGTCCAGGTTGGCCCGAGGAAGGAGGTTAGCGGGGGTGGGGTGCGGGGTAGGTAGTTCAATCTGGACGGTCCTGGCTTAGCCTGACTCACGCAGTTTTCTTTCATCACCGACTGAACTGTATTGGTTTATATATCAACGCCTTACACCCTCCAACTATCCAGGCGCTGCACATAGACCTGCGGGAGCGAAAAGTGCGTGAAGAAGGCGAAATTGAACACCCTAGGTGCGGGGTCAACGCCCAACTGCGGGGCTGACGGGCGTCGGGGCGGTGCAGGCGCGCGCGTTCTGGGGTGCTGGCGCATGCATCTTCGGGGCAGGGTGACACCGGCAGACGAGAGGGGCTGCGCCGTTCCCTGCGAGAGACGGCGGCTACCAGGAGACGCGCTGATCGAACTCGAAGTCGGACTCGGGCTGCTCAAGGAGGTCCCAGTCCGGCATTGGCTCGGGTGCCTCGTCCCAGGCGGGCGGTCCGCGAGCGGGCGAGATCGGGGGTGGACGCGGCGGCTCACCGATATGGGTAAGAATCTGCTCGACGGGCGCGGTCTCGGTGATGAAGGCGATGATGCGCATGTTCGCGCCGCAGTTGGGACAGACCAGGGGCAGCGACTCGAACAGCCGGGCGAGCAGCATGGCCCAGAGATAGCGCGCCGGCGAGCGGGCATTGGAGGCCGGCGCCTGGGGTGGCGAACTGACTGCGGTCGGTGAGCCTGTTGCGTCCGCCACCTCGCGCCCGAAGGCGATGGCAGCTGCCCGCAGCGGCGCGTTTGGCGCGAGCACGCCATGGTAGCGATGGCGGTGGCGCCTGGGCGGGGGGATGAGTGCCGCGAGATGGTCGATCAGCTCCAGCGGCGTGAGCGTCAGCGCCGTGGTGCCATCACGCTGGGGCTTGGGTAACCGATAGACGACGCGCTCGTCGTCAAGCCGCTCCAGACGCTCGAGCGCGAAGGTTGGGCGGGCACAATAGCGCAGCAGCCGCTCCAGCCCGGCGCGATCGTGCGCGCCCACGCGCACCGCGGCATCCAGCGAGAACCCGCTGTTCTCCCAGGCGAGCATCTCGCGCACGTCGTCCGGCTCGATCAGCCCGCTGCGGGCGAACCAACGCAGCACCCGTACGCGTACCTGCTCGGTGATGGCGGCGAGGGCCTCCGGTGTCAGCTCGGCGGCGGGGCGAAAGCGCACGGATTGCGGGACATCATCGGCCTCCTCGACCGGCTCGAACACCCCGTCGATAACGCAACAATGGTAATGGACGTGCCGGTTGAGGGAGGCACCGAAGCGGTGGATGAAGCTCACCGCTCCGAAGCGGGCATGCGAGCTGGCGGCGCTGCTCCGGCGCAGATGGGCCTCGATGACGCGCAGCAGGATATGCAGCACCGCGCTGATCGCCCGCGGCTCGCGCTCCAGGTACCAGCGCAGCCGTTTGGGCACCGAGAGGACCCACTGGCGCACCGGCAGCGGCGGGATGACGTGATCGACCAGATGCGCCGCGGTCTCCGCCATGCGCCGGGCGTTGCACGACGGACACAGGCCGCGACCTTTGCACCAGAAGGCGACCAGGAAGTCATGCCCGCAGTCCGGGCATCGGGCGCGGGCGAAGCCGTAGGCGAGGATGCCGCATTCGAGGTAGTGGCGGAACTCACGCTCCACGTAGGCCGGCACGCGCTGCCCGTCCCAGTCGTCTTCCTGCGCGAGCGCCAGATAGGTTTCCAGGTGCTGCTGGACGACTTGGTAGAGGACGGTTTGCTCGGGATGGCGGCGGCAGTACGGGGCAGGTCCGCATCCCGGTGACGCGGCGGCCATGTCGGTAGCCGGCTGGAATTCGGCGCGTGACTGTATTGATATACAGTATAGCCGGGCGCCCCGGTTCCGGTGGGCCTGCGGCCGTGGTCGTGGAGCCCACGCCCGGGGGTGCAACCCGCCTCCCGCGCGCGATGAGGCCATTTGCCGGTGTTGAAATTGAGGTAGACTCCGCCGTTAACTAAACACCCCAGGGACTTAAGTCCCCAAGTCGGAGGAGTCTACCAATGAACAGCATGAATGAAAGCGCACTGGACATCAAGGGCCAAGAGATCGTAGATCAAGCCTATGAACTTGTCGGGCTGGTGGAGTTGGCCTACAAGGAGGGCACGGCTGCTCATGTGGTGGAAAAAGGGCTATTCCAGAAGCTGATTCTGGATAATTATCAATGAAGAATTTGTGCTTTATTTCAAATATCTCAAATCCGACTTTTTGATATAAATATAATTGTTTAATCCCTGCATCCCCAGTTCCAATAATAATTTTCTTAAACCTCTTTTCTTTCGCAAGGTCTATAATTTCTCTTGATAATCCTTGACCTACCCCTTGTCCTTGAAAAACTGTATCTACCGCAATGGCTTCGTAGATGTTGACCATTAGCATGCTTTTAAGGCACCTCAACCTGGCTTGGTCAGATGAGTTTAAACTTAGTCAAAATAATGGGCAAGCACGATGACAGTATTAAACTTTGGCTATCCTTAGCTTGATTCAAGAGCATCTGGTGATGAGGCCAAAGGATCTGCTGGCGAAGCTAGGGATGCATCCGGCGATGATAATGGTAAACCACCTGGACATGGTCGTCGTCCTGCTGCTGACTATGTTGGTGCTGAGCAAGTGTATTGTCCAGCCCTTTCAAGGTGCGTAAAAACAACATTATGAATCAGTCTCTTAGCGTCAATGGCTCGCAGGCATTCGCAGTCGCTTGCCAGCTTGTCGGAAAGCCAACATGGCAAAATCATGCTGTTGCGATCGTACACGTATCAACACCTTGAAAGGGCTGGTGTATTGTCCCCATGAAGCATTACGCCCAGGTGATGACTGTCCTGTGTGTCAAGGCGGGCGATTGTATTCAATTGAACCGCTGGTGCGGCTGCGACTTAAGGGTCACCCGCTTGTCACCGGGACCTGTGGCCATCTTGAGCGGCTGCGATGTTCGCTCTGTGGAGAACGCATGCTTACCGGAAGGACACGAGAAGCTGGGTATCGCCTGCAATATCATGCAATATGGTGATGAGATTGAAATAGCATCCACCAAGTAGCGTACCTAACTATTTGGCATCGGGATCGCCATCTTTAGCGCTTTTTGGCCCCGATCCGGCCGACACCGATTGATTAGTATATCGAGGCCGGGCGCTGCGATCTATCAGCATAGCGGCAAAGTATGCACATTGCACTTGGTTTAGTTAATCATTATAATATAAAAGTGTTTTCGGGTGCTAAGACACTGGTATTATCGTTTTCAGCCACGGTTGTTCTTAGACAGCAGGGTTGTTCTTAGACAGCAGGGTTGTTCTTAGACAGCAGGGTTGTTCTTAGACAGCAGGGTTGTTCTTAGACAGCAGGGTTATTCTTAGACAGCAGGGTTGTTCTTAGACAGCAGGGTTGTTCTTAGACAGCGAGGTTGTTCTTAGACAGCGAGGTTGTTCTTAGACAGCGAGGTTGTTCTTAGACAGCGAGGTTGTTCTTAGACAGCGAGGTTGTTCTTAGACAGCGAGGTTGTTCTTAGACAGCAAGGTTGTTCTTAGACAGCAAGGTTGTTCTTAGACAGCAAGGTTGTTCTTAGACAGCAAGGTTGTTCTTAGACAGCAAACTGTCTAAGGAAGATATACAGGGGTCTATAGAATCACTGGTTGTATGGCGATCTATAAACCTGACGCTACTCAATAACCCAATTAGCGCCGTAAGCGGGCGGATCCGCACAGATGAAAATCGTTTCTGATACGAACATTCTGCTTGCTGTTGCGCTGAACGAACCAGAAAAGCAGCGCATCATTGAGGTAACGGCTGGGGCCGAGATTGTTGGCCCTGAGATTATTCCCTACGAGATTGGCAATGCCTTGTCAGCGATGGTAAAGCGGAAACGTCTGACCAGCGATCAAGCCCTTTCCGCTCTACTCGCAACCCGCTCGATTCCAATCAGACTGGTCAGCGTGGATGTGGCTCTTGCATTGCAATTGGCGGCCGACTTCGGCCTTTACGCCTACGATGCCTATTTTCTACATTGCGCTCTGGCGCTGAACCATCCGTTGCTGACCCTTGATGCCCGGATGAAACAGATCGCCACCGAGCTAAATATTTCCATCTTGGAGTAACATGCGACAGGGTATCTAACAATGAAGGTCTTTACTGATTCCGAGGCGCAGCAGCACTGGCCGCAGCTTCTCGATCTGGCGCAGGAGGAGGAGATTGAGATCCGCCGCCTGGATGGCGCTGTGTTCTCGTTAACGATCAAGCGGCAACAAGCACTGTCACCCTTCGACGTACCAGGCATCCGATCTGCTGCAACTACGCAGGACATTCTCGAAGCCATACGTGAATCGCGGTCTGGATGAATAGTTGGAAACAGCGGTTTCAGGTCTTGCGATCAAACATAGCACCAACAAGTCAACAAGCGCATCCAGCGGGCTATGCCGCTGATCGCGGTGTTCGCGCCTCGCATGTATCATACACGCCTGGTGCGGACCACCACACGCCGCTATAGGCGTCGCATCTCATTATCTCCCTGCGGAGTCTAGCGTAACAAGCTGAAATCAATTTATTATCGTCGCCATGTTGGACAGGGGCCTATCCGCAGAAAAGCTCGCTGAGTTGCGTGAGGCGCATCGCGATACTCGCGACAAGCGCCGGGCTGACCATACCAAGGCGGTGGTGCTGCTGGCCAGCGGTTGGCGGGCGAAAGATGTGGCCGGTGCGCCGTTGATCGATGCCAATAGTGTGCGTAACCATTTTAGGTTGATGCTTGCAGCAATACGTTATTTTTTTACGATACTACAGCGCTTGCCCATTACTTAAATGAGGTTGAGTTGAATTATTGCTTAGTGAACCGTTACTAAGCACCTTGACCGACAGCCCTGGCCGTCGCCTCAATATCATAGCCGAATAATTCGAAATCTATGTGAAACAATCAGCTACCACCCCCACAGGGGGTGGTTTGATGAAGGCCCCCAAAGGGGGCCATGCGGGCATGAAAGGGCCTAAAGGCCCTGGAGACGCAGCTGTTCCTGTCGCTGTTCCTCAACTTCCTGATCTCGGATGTAAGCGCGGATCTTCTCCTCGTCCAAACCGATGGTGCTCACGCAGTACCCTCGTGCCCAGAAATGCAGGCCCGTGAAGTTGCGCTTCTGCCCAAGAAACTGACGATGGTTCCTGATCGCTGACTTCCCTTTCAGGAACCCCACAGTGTTCGCCACGCTGTACTTCGGCGGGATGCTCAGGCACAAGTGGATGTGGTCCGGCATCGCATGCCCTTCCACGAGCTCCACGCCTTGCTGGTGGCACAGCTCCCGCAGAATCCCTCCGATCTGCCGGCGCAACGACCCGTAGATCGAGCGGCGGCGGTACTTCGGCACAAACACAATGTGGTACTTGCAGTACCATCTCACGTGGGACTGGCTCTGCCATTCTCTCATGATGATCTCTCTCCAGTTTGGCTAACGGGAGGGAGATCATCGACTTCCCCTCAGCACGCCGGAATGGCAGAGCCTTGAGGAGTCCACCGCCAGAGGCGGTGGCTTACCTGTTGTGAGTTATAGATATACTCTAAATCGTCGATTGATGCGTAGAAGTGCTTTGGCTTTTCTTGCGCGTTGCTTGACGTGTTGGCACGTTGATAGTCATCGTGAAACGGCACACCGATTGTAGCGCAGATACGCCGCATATCTTTTTCAAAAGCTTCTACCTTGCCGACCAAATCAACCAATATGCGATGACCATCTTCTGTCTTTTCGGCAAGCAGGTCATGCATGTGAGGTTCTTTATGAAATTCAGGATGTCTAATAAATTCGGAAAAATTTCCCGTGGCTAACATAGCTTTCGTCGCCGGCCATTTTTCGATATTTGCCCTTGCTTCATCCTGGCTGGATTGGTGGAGCTTTCTAACAAAAGTATAGAACGACACGGCTCTTGCCGCAGGGTTTCTCACGAAGGCAAAAGAAAAGTATTGTGAGAACCGATCCGACCCGATAATATTTCTAACCTCTGGCGCAGATGCGTGTTTCCACAAGCCGAATCGCGCCATATACAGGGGATGGATAGCCTCCCCGAACTTCGAAACGCCCAGCTCCAAGTCGTTCCAACGAACGGCGCTAGATAGCAAGGAAGTAACCGTTGACCCAGCGCATTTGGGCACATGAATAAAGATGAAGTTGCGACTATTCGAGATAATCATACTAGAACACCTAAAACAGAGGCCTTTTTGACCACCGCTCCGAGCAAGATGGAGCGGCGTACTTCGTAAAGAACGCAACAGATGCGTGGCAGAATTCTTGATTTTTCGCTATCCTGAATCGGGCACTCTAACCCAGGACTCTAAGAATACCAGAATGCTCTACCGAAGTTGGTTTTAGCTATGAAATGTTCCTCGCCAGCCGGTGCCAGCCAGGCCGCGACCGAATATCGTGGGGCAATCAGCGTCTTACCACAGCGGGCGATTTTCAAACGAGCGGTTCACGACTGGAGCCAGCGACCGGCACACGCTATAAGGCGTTTCCAGACGTACCGAGGTAACAGCGCAAAAACGGATGCAATTCCAGCCGAGCCCCACCCGGCAAGTTCTTCGCGAGCTAAGGCACCGAAACACGGGGTGCTGGAGTCCTGCAAGCGTAGCCGTCGTCGGACAGTTTTGTCGGGTGGTGTTACCCCCCTGTGTCAGGCTAGTTGTCGCCTCCACCTTGTAGAACTGTAACCGCAACAGGGGGCGAAGACGAGAGATCCGTGCCGAGCTATTCTGACGAACGCAAAGAGGCGGTGCTGCGCAAGATGCTGCCGCCGCACAACCGACCGCTGGCCGAGCTAGCGGCTGAGGAAGGTATCAGCGAAGCGACGCTGTACAACTGGCGCCGTGATGCGCGCGACCAGGGCCGGCTGCTGCCCGACGGCGCCACCGGCCCCGAGGGCTGGAGCGCGGCGGACAAGTTCGCCGCCGTGGTTGAGAGCGCGGCGCTGAACGCAGCCGAGCTGGGCGAGTACTGCCGCAAGCGCGGCCTGTACCCCGAGCAAATCCAAGCCTGGCGCAGCGCCTGCGAGCAGGCCAACGACTGGGCGGGCGAGCGTGCGCGGCAAAGCCACGCCGAGCAAACCGAGCTGCGCCGGCAAGTGCGCACGCTGCAACGCGACCTGCAGCATAAGGAGAAGGCGCTGGCGGAGACCGCAGCGCTGCTAGTGTTGTCAAAAAAAGCCGCGGCGATCTGGGGGGACGAGGACGCATGATCAGCACCCAAGATCGCCACGCAGCCATCGAGCTGATCGACGAGGCCGTCGCTGCCGGAGCGCGCAGGGCGCGCGCCTGCGCGCTGCTGGGCCTGAGCGTGCGCACCGTACAGCGCTGGACGCGCGACGGCGAGGTCAGCGAAGACCGCCGCCCGAGCGCCGAGCGGCCGACGCCGCCCAACGCGCTGAGCGAGGCCGAGCGGGCCGACGTGCGCGCGCTCTGCAACAGCCCCGAGTACGCCAGCCTGCCGCCGAGCCAGATCGTCCCGCGCCTGGCCGATGCGGGCCTCTACATCGCCTCCGAGTCCACCTTCTACCGCGTGCTGCGCGCCGACGACGCGCAGCACCATCGCGGACGGGCCAAGGCCCCGCGCGCGCCCAAAGCGCCGCCGAGCCACACCGCCGACGGCCCGAACCAGGTCTGGTGCTGGGATATCACCTACCTGCCCGGCCCGGTGCGAGGGATGTTCTTCTACCTCTACCTGATCCTCGACCTCTACAGCCGCAAGATCGTCGGCTGGGAAGTGCACGTCCAGGAGAACAGTACCCACGCCAGCGCCTTGGTCCAGCGCGCCGTGCTCGCCGAAGGCGGCATGGGCAAACCGCGCATCCTGCACGCCGACAACGGCAGCCCGCAGACAGGCAGCACGCTGCTGGCAACCCTGGATCACCTCGGCGTCATTCCCTCCTACAGCCGCCCGCGCGTCAGCGATGATAACGCCTACGCCGAGACCCTGTTCCGCACCCTGAAGTACCGTCCCGCCTACCCAGCGGGCGGCTTCGCTGACCTGGGCGAAGCGCGGGCCTGGGTGCTGGACTTCGTGCGCTGGTACAACACCGAGCACCGCCACAGCCGGCTGCGGTTTGTCACCCCCGAGCAACGCCATACTGGCGCCGACGCGGCCATCCTTGCGCAGCGCCAGGCGCTCTATGCAAAGGCCAAGGCCGAGCGTCCCGAACGCTGGAGCGGCGCGGTGCGCGACTGGACGCCGCCGGGGCCGGTGACGCTCAACCCCGCCGGCGCCAGTGCCACGGCCACCCAACTGGCGCAAGCCGCATGAGCAGCGCCTCGCCAAGCCTGAGCGTGGCGTGCACCGGGCCATCCTTGGGAGGGAGCGAGCACCTGCTTGCCACCCCGGTGCTGTCCCAGCACAGCGCTCGCGCTGGTGGCCATCCTCGGTCGGTCGGTCGCTTCGCACGCAGCCAGGCGCCCGGAGCCGCGGGGCGGGTCCAGGTGGAGCGCCCGCAGCGAGGAACGAGCGAGGACGTACGACCTTGACCCGGCCAGCGGCGCAGGGAGACTGGGCGGAGTGCGAAGTGGCCGACCGACCGCTCGCCACCCGCTCCGCTACCCCCAAGTCGCCAGGTGCGCGCAGGCATCGCAGGAGCCCCGCTGCCATGATCAAATAGAAATTGAGCGATTGGGTTGAAGCGACAACTACCTTGACAACCACCGTTACGAAGCGGCAGCTAACAGTTGCTTTCAGCGACCGCGAATGATACTTATTCGTTGTTCACGCGCTCCCGCGGGCAGACCTAGCTCACGAGCGGGCGATTTTTTGGGCATTGCAAAGCTACGTTAATCTTTGGTTGATCAAGTGGTTCCAAACCATGCACCAGGCGGGTTAGAACAAGAGCCTCCTCGCCGTTATGTCACGGAAGCGCCAACTCGGCGGGTGCTATCGCATGATTCGGAGGCTCACCGTTGAGCTCCTCGAAGCCATGGACGGGCGCTAGTCCGACCTCGCCCCTCTGCGGCACGTTCGTTGCAGATTGTGCCGTTGGGATCAGGTCGCCAACTACGGAGCGATCGCCGATCGTGATCAGCGCGCAAATATCCAACGACCTCGTGCTATGCCGCTGGGTCAACACCAAACTCAAGATCGCCACTGGGGGCACGCATCGCTACTTCACTATCCACAACCGCTTGGCGCGCCAAAGCGCCCAGGCACAGTAGCAACTCAACCGTCGCGCCGGTCTGCCCGCCCTGGTCGGGCCGCTCATCCGCACCAGTGCCCGCCTCCCGCTCAGCCCAAAAAATCGCTGCACTTGGGGGCCCTCGGCACTGCGCGATCTGGCGTAGCGGCGGCACGACGTTAACCCCTTTAAGCATCGACAGAGCGAGGATCTATGACGCCCCCCCACGCCACAAACCGACAGAATTCGTTAGACTTTACGCGCATCGCTACGTTTAGAGAGCACGAGCGTTATTTAGCAAGGATGGCAGGACGACTGACGCAACAACGGGAAGAAGAGCGTAGCCTAATGAACGGACGGGAGTCATTTCCTGTACCGGGGTATTGCTACGCATGTCAGCGCCCTTCTGTGTTTTCGGTAGACTTCCAGGATGCTTATGAGGTCGATGGCGTATTAACACCAAACTGGCGGGAGAGATTAATATGCTCGCATTGCGGACTGAACAACCGAATCCGCGCGGCAGTGCAGATCTTTGACGTCGAATGTAAGCCGCAGGCGACTGATTCGATCTATATAACCGAGCAGACGACGCCTTTGTTCGCGTGGCTGCGTAACCGGTACCAAAACCTAGTCGCGAGCGAGTACCTGCGTGATTGGGTCGAGCCAGGCACGTCCAACGCACAAGGAGTCAGAAATGAGGACTTGACGAACTTGACATTCTCCGGCCGTAGCTTCAATTACGTTCTCTCTTTTGACGTGTTAGAGCATATCCCTGATTATCGAGCCGCGTTTTCAGAAATATTTCGATGCTTATGCCCTGGCGGAGCCCTACTTTTCAGCGTGCCATTCAGACTTGATTCTCCACATAAGGGCACCTTGAAAAATTGTGCTAAGGCACGGGGTTCAGTAAACTTTGAGTGTGTCAGACACCAACGAGGCGAGCGCACTATGCCACAACCAAGTTCCATCGACATTGACCGCCGCTTGGAGAGCATCAGCCGGATGGGCGATCCGTTGGAGCGGCTCGCCGCGGAGATCCCATGGGAGCTGTTCCGGCCATTGCTGGAGAAGGTGCACGAGAAGGAGCGCAAGTCCGCGGCCGGACGCAAGCCGTTGGACGTGGTGCTGATGTTCAAGATCCTAATCCTGCAGTCGCTCTACAACCTAGCCGACGAGGCGATCGAGTATCAAATCCGCGACCGGCTTTCGTTCATGCGCTTTCTCGGCCTTCAGCTATGCGACAACGTGCCCGATTGCACCACGGTGTGGCGGTTTCGCGAGCGGCTCAAGGAGTTGGAGTTGATCAAGCCGCTGTTTGATCGCTTTGGCGATTACCTGGCGCAGGCCGGGTTGCAAGCGCGCAACGGGCAAATCATCGACGCCTCGATCGTCCGCGCGCCGATCCAGCGCAACAGCCGCGATGAGAACCGTCGCATCAATGCGGGCGAGGTGCCCGAGGACTGGGATGAGCACAAGCGCCGGCAGAAAGACACCGATGCCCGCTGGACCAAGAAGCACGGCAAGAGCTATTTCGGTTACAAGAACCACATCGACGTCGATGCCGAGCACAAGCTCATCCGCGACGATGAGACCACTGCAGCGAACGTGCATGACAGTCAGGTCTTCGACGACATCATCGACCCCGAGAACGCCGACCCGCAGGTCTGGGCCGACAGTGCCTACCGCAGCGAAGCGACCGAGGCGGCACTGAGCGGGGCGGGCTACGAGAGCCACATCTGCGAGAAGGGCCAGAGCAACCAACCGCTCAGCGATGAGCAACAGGCCGCCAATCGTCGCCGCTCCAAGGTGCGCTCGCGCGTCGAGCACATCTTCGGCTTCCAACAGAACAGCATGGGCGGCAAGCTCATTCGCACCATTGGCAAGGCGCGGGCCGAGGTCACGATTGGCTGCATGAACTTGACCTACAACCTGATGCGCTACCTGCAGCTCACCAAACCTAAGGTCGCTGCGCCCGCGCTCGCCTGAAAAACGGGCAAAGCGGCAAAACAAGCCGCTTTGGCGGCCAAAAGACGCCTTATTGCGCCAATCTCGACTGAGTTTGCACACAATATGAAAACGGCGCGCATCGATCGTACCCGCATCGTGTTTATAGCGCCGTGAGCGCGTGATCGGCGCGTCGAAGACACAATTTTTCAAGGTTCCCCACATAACATTGTTCGTGCGCGGGTTGATGGCAATGGCGACACAACTTTATTGATGCCACCAGAATACCATGGCGACCCAATTAGCGGACAGGGATGCCTGTGCTATTACCACTTTGGGTGGCAATTACTTGATGAGCTCCGAGACATCGGGTTTGCTAAAGTTTACGCTATGGCGTATTGGTCGAGAGACCTAGGATATCTTGGAAGGCAGCAGTGTCTGTTCTACGCACGTAAGGCATTGCAATAAGGCCAGGGTTTGCTTCGTTTATTACCTGGATTCGAGAAAATGAAATTCCCGTTCGCTGCGGTCTGCGGGAACGCCATTTTTGGTTGAAATTCCGGCAGCCGGCTTATATAGTCAGCTAATGTTAGATGTCCGGTTTCTCATTCGCCGATAATCTCGAAATGCTCCGTCAGCAGCGAACGCGGTTAGCGCCGCATTGGCAACGAGTTGTTCGCATGCGTCCTTGAATTCGCCGAACGTCTGAAAACAGCGGTTGTAAAGTTGTAAAGGATCCTTTTCTTGAAGAATGTCCTTAGTCGCTCAATGCGGTTGAGGTTCTGCGCATAGGGCGGTAATAACACGAGCTTGAAGCGCTATGTCTTCAGGTATTTCTGAACGGCTGTGGATCAGCGGTAGCGGGCATTGTCGCAGATGACGTAGATCCAGCTCGCAACGAAGCTGACGCGCTCGAGTTCCTCAAACAGGGCGATGGTGGACTTGGAGTCGATCGTCTAGTCGAGGCGCGCCACCGGCTCGAGCCGCTCGACATCGATGGCACCGTTGATGCTCAGTCGTTTGCGGTCAGTGTTGGAGCGCACTTGCGGCTCCTCGCGACCCTTGATCCAGCTTAGGCATCTTTCTTCAGCGTAACCGAGCGGCTGCAGCACACCCGTCATGCCGCTTTCGGTCTGGCACACGCCGAAACCTCTCTCAACCCAGTGCGCGATCGCCTTGGCCTTGGCCGCCGGATGCACCTAAGCATCAAGCAGGAGCAACTGCGCCGGGGGAGCGCGCAGGCACTGTCCAGATAGGCCATCTGGGCGAGGGCATGAAGATTATCGGAAGCATGGCTCAGACCAGGTCCAAGTAGCGGCAGGCGATATCGCGCCAACCCAGAGGCTCCACCAAGCGACGTCCCGCTGCGCCCATGTCGGCCGCTGCACCGCGGTCGTCCGCTAGCGACTGGATCGCGGCGGAAAAATCGGTCCAATCGTCGGCGATTGCCGCCTCCTTGCCGGGCGTCGCAGGGATGCCCTCAATGCCCTTCGATGTGGTCACCACCGGAATTCGGGCGGCAAAATAGTCGAGGATCTTCATCCGCGTTCCGCCGCCGCGTACCAGAGGTACGACTGCGATATCCGCGGCCATTAGATAGGGGGCGATCTGCTCCACGGAGCCCGTGAAGATGATATCGGGGTGCAACGGTTCATCTGGGGGATTGCGGCCAATCGCGAGCACCTTGGCCTTGACCCCGCGGCCTTCGAGGCGCGGGAGGATCTGGTTTGCCATTATGCGCATGGCTTCCAAATTCGGTGGATAGAGGTAGATGCCGTGGTAGACGAGCAGTACGGTGTCGTCGTCGATACCGAATCGACCCCGGACATCAGCTGGCACCGCAGCATCGAAGGCCTCGAGGTCGACACCGTGTGGGATCAGGTGAATCTTTTCAGCATCAACACCGTCGACACGCAGGCGGGCGCCGTCGGGCTCGGAGACGACGACCACGGCATCGACCCGATTGCAGAGCTGCACCTCGGTACTGCGCAGCAATGTCCGTGCGGCCTCTGGCATATCCGGGAACTGGTTTTCCAGGCGCTGATGCTCCACGTTGTGTTCCACCAGCAAGGTACTGCCGCCGAGCAGTTTCTGAGTCCATGCGCACGCGCGGGCATAGGCGGGAAATTCCGCCTGAAACACCGACGCGCCAGAGCGGTGACCAAGATAGAGCGTACGGGCGATGAAGCTCCAATCGGTCAGCGGCTCGTATAGAAAGGCGTCGCTGACCGGGACGCCGATATTGGTCAGGCGCTCGCGCACCTGCTGGCGATCGGGTCCGAGGGACGCGAGCCAGCGCGGATAGCGGTGCTCGGTGCGCGTCCCGGCCCGATAGGCGTAATACTGCTCACGGTCGTCGGTAACGACGTATACCATGTCCAGGTGATGCGAGAGGCCCCAGGCGGTGCGGTCGATCTTCACCGCCGCGCCATGGTCCGCGGGCACGATGTCGGAGCGAGTCACAATCACCAATCGCTTGCCCGGCGGGCGCACGCGAGTAGCGCGTCCGACGAGGCCCAAGAGACCTGTGCTCATGGTCACGGCCCAGCGCAGCGCAGCTGCCTTTGCCCGCCTCAATGCGCGCTCGGTCCCTGACGGCGACACGGGTAGGATCGCCTCTGCCATAGCCCGAGACTCCGCGTCGTCGCTCGTCGCCGGCCTCGGGACCGAATCGTCCTCGGTGCTGATGCACTGCTCCGCGGGCGCCGATGCGTCCAGCGACAACAATGGCGATCGCTTTACCAAAATCGCCGGCGCACGGACAAAGTCCACTAGCGGACGGATCGTCTTGTCGAAGGCAAAGCAATCGTCAACCAGGCGAATCGCATGCTCAGACTTGCGGACAAGCGAGTCCGGATCTGCACGCAGCTCCGCGACGATGTCGGGGATTTCTTGGGGGCTTGAGATGACCCAGCCAGCATCGTAGTCCCGAATCGGGCCAGCAAGCTCCAAATAATCGTTGGCGATGACCGGCAGGCCGCAGCGCAGGAACTCGGTCGAGCGGAACGAATGGCTGTAGGCGCGCTCAGTGTTCTCGTCCGCCAACTCGACGCCGATGTCGCATTGGGTCTGGAGCAAACGGGCCATCTCGCCATAGGGCAGCAACTGCAAGCGCTCGATGATCGACTCAGGCCAAGCCTGCTCGACGGGCGAACGCTTCGGCATCTGCTGCGCCGGATTGTAGACATACTTGCCTTCGAACAGCATAAAGCGGTCACCGTTGCCGGCATCCGCATGCAGGCAACGCACTAGGGCGTCGAACCAGGTCTCGGTGCGTCGCCAAGGCCAGACCACGCCGCCGGAGACGAATCGTAGTCCGACCGCACTGTCGACAAGGGAGTGCGGCTGGCCCGGTTCCGTGGACAGCGGGATCACGTCCACCGGCACGTCGTAACGGCAGTCGAAGCCGGCCAACAGTAGCCAGGGCAGCAGCAGATGCTTTTGGCGCTCGGTGCCGCAGACAAAGCGATCCGCACGACGATAGAGTGCCAACGTACGACGGATTTCGTCCTCGGCGACGCGCTCTTCCTGATAAAGCGTCTCAAGGATGCGCGGGGCCACAACGTCAACGACCACCGGCATGCCCGGCGGGTCCGGAATCTCCGCCAGCAGTTCCCAATAGCCCACGTAGAGTACCGTAGGCGCCTCACGGAGGATAAGCGCTTGCAGCGCAGCGGTATCGGCGTAGTTGACGACACGGATGCCCGGATCGGCGGGCTCACCTGGGGGTTGCAACCGTTCCAGGTCAGCTGGAGATGCGTAGACGACGTCGATGCCGTACGCACGCAGTCCGCGCGCGAGATAGTATGCCCGGACGCTGTTACCCGAGACGACTGCATCCGCATTCAGGTAAGGACCATGGGTGACGATCAGTACCTTCACGACGGCTCCGTTTCGCTGACCAACCGCTCCAGGATGGAACGGGCCGCCCGCCGCGAGAAATGCTGCTCCAGATTCGCGAGCCCGTTGCGCGACAGCTGCTTCCAGAGCGCGCGGTCTTTGTAGACTTGTGCGACCGCATCCGCGAACGCGACTGCGTCGTCCGCTACCAACACGTCGCGTCCGTTTTCCAAATACATCCCTTCAACCGCGATGCTGGTCGCCACGACCGGCACGCCGTAGGCCATGCTCTGGTTGATCTTGCCCTTGACGCCCGCTCCGTAGCGCAGTGGCGCGATGGATAGGCGCGCTTGCGCGAAGTGGTCGGACACGTCTGGCACATAGCCAGTGACGGTGATTCCAGGCTCTTGGCCCAGCGCCAGCACCTCTGGAGGCGGCTCGCTACCAACGATGGTCAGCGAGACGTCGCCCAGCCGCGAACGGATCAGCGGCAGTATCTCGCCCACAAAGTAGAGCATCGCGTCGGGATTCGGCGGATGGTTGAAGCCGCCAATAAAGAGCAGGCCGTTGCGCTTCTCGAACGGGGCGGCTAAACCATGGACCTCGTGGATGTTGGAGACGATCTCAACCCGGGCGCCAGGCCGATGCTTCATGAGCAGCGCTTTTTCCACCGGAGAAACCACGAGCGTGACATCGGCTCGGTCGACCAGCGACAGTTCCTGCTCCATTCGCGTCTGCGCATCCTTGGCGCGTTGCTCGCAACCCTCGTGTTCTGCCATGCGCAGCTCGCGCAGGAAATGTAGGTCGACCGTATCAAACCAAATACGCGCTTCCGGTGCAGCATGACGAGCGACATCGATGAACGCATCGGCGACGTCGGGACGACTCACCACAATGACATCGAAGTAATGCCCATGCTCCTCCAAATATTTCGGGATCGAATAGGTAAAGGGCGCGTGAAGGATTTCGATCCCTTGCTGCTGCAACTGTGCGCCATAGGGCGGACGGAGGTCGAGATTGAAGGCGACGAACGTGACCTTGTAGCCAAGGTCCTGAAGCACGGTGAGCATATTTGCCATACGCAGAGACCCCGAATCCTGGTCCGGGGTAATCATCACGTAGTCGATCACCAGGATGCGCCCGCGAACGCCGTAATCCCGGCTCAGAAAAGGCTCGAACTGCTCCGGTACTGATTCGGATTGATCTGACGCCTGCCACTGAGTCTTGAACGTTTCCCCGGCCATCAGGTCGCTGGACTGCATGGTTCCATGTTCACTGTAGGCCACGGCTGCCGGCTGGTAAAGCACACGGTAGCCCGCGTCGCGCGTGGCCATTGACAGGTTGATCATCCACCAATGGGGCCACGAATGATCATCACCAAGACGGCAAATCGCGGCCTCCAATGCGCCCTTGGTCATGGCAAGCGCACCGGGGGGCAGGAACGCGGTATCGCGAACGTAGTTGTATTCAGGCTTTTCGCCGTTGTCCCCTTGGCCGTAGATCGCTACTCTACCGTCGCGGCTCAGGAGTCCTCCCGCGGCGCAAATGCTGCCGTCGAGTTTGAGCAGGCGGGCGCCGACCAGACCGACATCGGGCCGCTGCAAACAGGTCTGCAGCAGCTGGTGCAGGCAGTCAGGGTCCACCTGTGCACCGGCGCGCAGCAGGGCCACCACATCCGCTCGCGCGCGCTGCAAGACCTCGGCCCAGGCCTCGCCAAGGAGGCCAGCACGGATGACCCGGCAGTGTCCCAGCCGCCTTAACTCCGGCGGCACCGTGCCGAGACCTGTTTCCACGATCAGCACCTCATAGCGGTAGCCGCCGTTGTGGTCGATCGCGGATTGCACCGTCTTTTGCAGGTCTCGATCTGCCTCGGCAAAGACGACGATGGAAATCAGCGGGCGGCCGGTTAGCTTTGCGAGCACGCGCGCGGCGAGTACGCTCAGCCCATGCTGATCCATAATGCTTCGTGACCGGCTCCACGACGCCAACAGCTGCCGCTTCAGACTGATTCTCTCCGCGGATTCGTGGTTGCCGGTACGAAGCCGCATAAGGCCCATACGAATTGCGCGCAACGGGCCGGTGAGCCGCCAGGACGTCGATGCATAAACCTGCGCCAACGACGCACGCACAACGGTCAGCTCGGCTTGCAGCGATATGACTTCATGCTGTGCGTGCGCCAGCAGCTGCTGCTGATCGGCTGCCTGCTCCTGGATGGTGGCGATCCGGTGCTCTAACGCCTCGGCACGGGCGCGCGCCTCGTCTGCCGCGCCGGCCAGTTCGCGGATGCGCTCGGACATGGTGAGTTTCACGGTCGAGGTCTGCTCTTGCTGCTTCAAGATGGCCTCTTGCTGAGCATCAAAGCGGGCCTCCTGCTTCGCTAATACTGCTTCAAGTGTTTGCCTTTCCGCGCGCATTTGCTGCAGGCGGTGTTCCAGGTCACGAATACTCTCGTCGGCTGAGACCTTCGCTGCGTCAAACTGCTCTTGGTTCAGCAGCATGGTCCTGCGCTGCTCCTCGACGCGCGCGTCGCGTTCCGCAAGTGCCTCTTCGAGTGCCTGCTTGTCCTGGCGCAACTGGGCCACCTGCGGCTCGAGGTCGCGAATGCGGTGGTTGGCCTCGGCCAGCTCTGACCGCAGGCGCTCTAAATCGCGACCGTTTGCGTCTAGCTTGGTCTCCAGGCTGTCGACACGCGAAGCTTTGCGCGCGCGGTCCAACATCCCACGTAGCGTGCTTGGCGTCCACAAACGACGCCATTTGTCTAGGAGCTTGTCGAGCCCTTGGGAAATGGTCGCGGGATTGCCGGCGATACCGAATCCACTGTCCTCGCCAATACGATAGTAGGCACTGACTCGGTCTACATGAGCGAAAGCGGTCTGCTGAGAGAGCTGAATCCAGAAATCCCAGTCCTCGTAGACGTCGAACCGCTCCTCCAGTAAGCAGCCTGCATCGACCAGGCTGCGGTGGAACAGAATAGCATGCATCGGCAGATAGTTTTCGTAGGCCAACCGAATGGCGTCGAAGGGCTCGTTAAAGACGTGAAGTTCTTCCCACTCACCATTCACCCTGCGCACGCAACGCACCCCGGCGTAGGCGGCCTTATATTCCGCCGCGCCGCGGAGCGCGTCGACCAGCGCAGCGATGTGTCCAGGGATAAACCAATCGTCGTCGTCGAGAAAACAAAGATACTCACCGAGGGCGTCCTTCAGGCCGAGGTTCGCTACGTGCGCGCGCCCCCGATTCTCCGATAGCTGGATCAAAGACAGCCGTGCGAATGAGGCATCGAAAGGGGCGGCAGCGGCAGAGATGTCGCATCCGCCGTCGTTGACAACTACGACCTCGATATTTGGATAGGTTTGATGGGCGACGGACGCGAGCGCGTCGCTCAGCAGCTCGGCGCGATCCATAGTTCGGATAATGACGCTGACCAGCGGGAGGCCGTCAGCACCAGTTGGGGACGACAGGGGTCGCGGTGCCGACTCCCTCGACACCCCCACGTCGCCCTGGTCGAGCGCTACACCCTGCGTAGAGAACCCCTCGGCGGCAATGCTCACGGTCGGTAGTTTCCGCGTGCGCTCCTGGCTAAGCCTAAGCGGCACTTCGATACATCCATGGACCAATGCCCGCGCCTGCAGCAATTCGAGGAGCTGGCGTTTGTGGGTAAAGGTCTGACTGATGTCGATAAGGGTGCTCACAGCGGATTGTCTGGTCGTCTCAAACGCATAGGCGTCGGCCGCGCAGCCGCCGCAGCTCAAAGATTCGCGAACAATGGCTGCCGCGAGCCGCGACGCAGGTTCTAGGTTCCACGGAGACGAATAGAAAACGCTGTGGAACTGAATCGAGCGCATTACCTGCGCAAGCCTTCTAACGCTCGCTGGACTCGCGGCCGTCAAGCCGTCGCGCCGCTCGATCAAACTGAGGCCGAGCACGTTGCAGGCACCAGCCGCGGGCTGTTCAGAGATCGCCCCAGTGCCGTTGCACATCAACTCGCTCGCAATCGCAGTTTCCGCCTCGCTCCCGGCGAGTAGGACAACGGTCAGCCGCACGCCACGGCGCAGCGCCAGCAATAAGCTGCCGCCCATCCCGGCAACGACGTCCTGAAACCGTGGCGCAACGATCAGCCAAGGGCCCTCGGGGAGGTTTTCGGCCAACCTTGGTTCGATATCTGCCATCAGCTGCGGCACCGGCGTGGGATGACGCCGACTTCAGAGCGGGGCAGCATACGGAGACAGCGAAGCTGCAAAGAAGCGAGCCTGTGTGCCGCCCCCAAATTAGAACCTGTCTGACAAAAAAATGTCTATCAAAGTCAAATACTTTTTCTTCGAGGACAAGCTATGGGATACCCGAGTGACCTGACGGACGCCGAATGGGCGCTGATCGAACACTATTTTCAACCCCGTGATCGACGAGGCAGTGCCAGCCTGCATCCGCGCAAACGGATCGTCGATGCCATTTTGTACGTCGTGAAGTCCGGTTGCCAATGGCGCATGCTACCCAACGATTTTCCCCCCTGGCAAACGGTTTACGATCACTTCAGCCGATGGAACAAACGCGGTGTATGGGAAACCGCGCTGGATCAACTGAATGCACTCCATCGCCAAAACAACGGTCGCTCGGCATCGCCGAGTTACGGGATTATCGACTCGCAGAGCGTCAAGACCGAGTACGCGAGCGAAGAACGCGGGATCGACGGCGGCAAGAAGGTCAAAGGGCATAAACGCCATATCGTAGTCGATATCCTCGGCAACCTGTTGCATGTGTCGGTCCACGCAGCCAATTGCAGCGATACCGTGGCGGGTGGTCCCGTGATGGCGCGTGCGGCGGAGAAATACCCGAGCATCGAGGCGTTTTCCGGCGATGCGGGTTATCGCGGGACAGCCGTGAAATTTGTCGACGAGACACTCGGACTCGTCTTGCACATTTCCACCAAAATCAAAGACGGATGGGCTGTCCTTCCGAAACGTTGGGTGGTTGAGCGCACTTTCGCTTGGCTCGGTCGATTTCGCAGGCTGAGCAAGGATTTCGAGATCCTGACTGGGACTGCCGAGAATATGATCCGTATCGCCATGCTCAAGAAAACGCTTGCAAATTGCGGCTGAAATTTTGCCAGACAGACTCTTATACCCGCACACCGGGCCAGACCGCGCGACCGAATCCATCAGCATGTTTGCATACCCTGTAGTCTGAAATCTTCTCAACGCCCGACTGGAGCCAAAGAGCAGGCGGTTGGGCGCCAATCGATTAGCAAACTCTAGCGCAGACTAAGATCCGCGATAGGCCTTTGTGGGCAGCCCTTTCAAGGTGTTGATACGTGTGCGACCGCAACCGCATGATTTTGCGGTGTTTGCTTTCCGACAAGCTGGCAAGCGGCTGCGGATGCCTGCGAGCACTTGACGCTAAGAAACTGATTCATAATGTTGTTTTTACGCACCTTGAAAGGTCTGGCCTTTGTGGGTAAAGATCGGGAGCGCGATGGTACCCGGCGACAGCGTTATCGCGCGACAGTCGCCGCAGTTAAGCGACACGCCAGAAAAATTCGAACCTGCCATCGTGTGGGAAGGGAAAGTCCTGTCCGAGATCAGGTAAAACCGACAGATAGTACCGGGAATTAAAATTGTCGGCAAGCCGCGAAAGCCCTGCGAACAGGGCAAACCCGTTCTAGCCCGACTGGGCGGCTACGCGGCTTGCGCGTGACTTCGTATTGTCCGTCATGAGCAAATAGTCGAAGACCCGGCGCACGCGTCGGGCGAGTTTGTCGATGGTCGCGGCGACGGAGTCATTGCTGTTGGCCTTGATGAGGCCGACGGCGAAGCGTCGCAGGCGGGTCATGTTCTGCGGGCCGTGGCCGGTGCGCAGTCGGCAGAGATCCTCATCCGTGTAGTTCCGGCAACCGTGCGTGGCACTCGACGTCTCTTCTGCGAAGACCAACGATAGCAGACCTCCCGGAACAACAACCAAGGACTGCCGCGATTTTTGGACGGTCCGAAGCCTGCCGGCGGCTCACAGCGGCGACTCGCCGACCTCGATGCGCAGCCACTTGCCGCCGGGGATCTTGGCAGCAAGGCCGGTGAGCTTGCGGCATAGCTGCTCCTGGGCATGGCGGCGCGCGGGTTGCTGCAGGGGCTCCAGGCGCACCACCACCATCTGCTCATCGCTACGCACCCAGCCGTGGCAATGCACAATGGCGTAGAGCAGATCCACCCGATCGCTGTCTTTGGCGTAGTCGTCCTCTAGGTAGTCGATGAGCTGGCGGCGGGCGGTCCAGACCGAGGCGGTGACGAAGTCGAACAGCTTCTTGCCATCGTTGTCGATCGCTCCGAACGAGCGATAATCGGCGAGGCCGGTGACGTCGACACGCTCAGGCAGTTTGGCCTTGTCGTCCTGCAGCGCGCGCAGATCGGCCTCGCTGCGGGCGATGTCGTCGCCCAGGCGTTGGTGCTTGCTGTTGGCGCGCGGCGTGCCGTCTTGCTTGGTGCTGGGTTGGCACTGGGCCTATTGCTTGTAGAGTCGCCCCAGCTGGGTCTTGCCGATCTGGGTCTGCTGCTCGATGGCCTTGACGGCGGGGTTGGCGATGTCCTGCCGCTCGCTCTCGGCGAGGCCGAACCCCGGATGGTAGTGGTAGGGGTGGCGCTCCTTGATGTGTTTGAAGGTAATCTCCGAGGCGCCCCAGCGACTGAGCATGGCGGTGGCGATCACCTGCGCACCGAGCGCCAGCCCGGCGGATGTTCTGCTGCTCGACGCTCTTGACCGCGACGAAGCGCATCTTAGGACGCTGTAGCGCCTCGCAGATCCGGAATTATGTAGCAGATGCACACGGGCTCCAGATCAGCCACTTACGAGCAGCTCGTTCTCGGCCTCGGGCGGGCCGGGGACCCTACTTTCAATAAGGTTCCGCGCCCTGTTGGACCGAGTCCCTGGGATCGTGTGCAGTTGCTACATAATGCCGCGCAGATCGCCTCGGCGTCGGCGGCGTCGGCGGCGTCGTTGTCGTTGTCGTTGTCGTTGTCGTTATCGTTGGACTTCACGTACGGCTTAAGGGTGGTTTGTTTGACCCCGTTAGTGTGCCCGCTTCCAGCAGGGTTGGAGAAGTGGGGCGGACCATCCCTTTACGACCGCAACAAAGGGCTGGGCGCATTGCACATGGTCAGTGCCTTTGCCACCGCCAACCGGGTGGTGTTGTGACAACTGGCGGCCGAGGCGAAGTCTAACGAGGTCACAGCCATTCCTCGTTTGTTGGAGTTGCTGCACTTGTACCGCTGCATCGTCACCATCGACGCGACGGGCTGCCAGGTGAAAATCGCCGAGCAGATCATCGCTCAGGGCGGTGACTACGTATTGGCGCTCTAAGGCAACCAAGAGGCGCTGGCCACCGAGGTCGAAGAGGCCTTCATTGACGCTGACGCCAAGGACTGCACCGACATGCCCTCGGATTATGTTAAACGGATAGGAAATCCAAGCCACCCTGCACGTCCAGGTTGGCCCGAGGAAGGAGGTTAGCGGGGGTGGGGTGCGGGGTCAACGCCCAACTGCGGGGCTGACGGGCGTCGGGGCGGTGCAGGCACGCGCGTTCTGGGGTGCTGGCGCATGCATCTTCGGGGCAGGGTGACACCGGCAGACGAGAGGGGCTGCGCCGTTCCCTGCGAGAGACGGCGGCTACCAGGAGACGCGCTGATCGAACTCGAAGTCGGACTCGGGCTGCTCAAGGAGGTCCCAGTCCGGCATTGGCTCGGGTGCCTCGTCCCAGGCGGGCGGTCCGCGAGCGGGCGAGATCGGGGGTGGACGCGGCGGCTCACCGATATGGGTAAGCATCTGCTCGACGGGCGCGGCCTTGGTGATGAAGGCGATGATGCGCATGTTCGCGCCGCAGTTGGGACAGACCAGCGGCAGCGACTCGAACAGCCGGGCGAGCAGCATGGCCCAGAGATAGCGCGCCGGCGAGCGGGCATTGGAGGCCGGCGCCTGGGGTGGCGAACTGACTGCGGTCGGTGAGCCTGTTGCGTCCGCCACCTCGCGCCCGAAGGCGATGGCAGCCGCCCGCAGCGGCGCGTTTGGCGCGAGCACGCCATGGTAGCGATGGCGGTGGCGCCTGGGCGGGGGGATGAGTGCCGCGAGATGGTCGATCAGCTCCAGCGGCGTGAGCGTCAGCGCCGTGGTGCCATCACGCTGGGGCTTGGGTAACCGATAGACGACGCGCTCGTCGTCAAGCCGCTCCAGACGCTCGAGCGCGAAGGTTGGGCGGGCACAATAGCGCAGCAGCCGCTCCAGCCCGGCGCGATCGTGCGCGCCCACGCGCACCGCGGCATCCAGCGAGAACCCGCTGTTCGGTTGGGTGGGGCTCGAAGGGCTCGCATCTCGCGCACGTCGTCCGGCTCGATCAGCCCGCTGCGGGCGAACCAACGCAGCACCCGTACGCGTACCTGCTCGGTGATGGCGGCGAGGGCCTCCGGTGTCAGCTCGGCGGCGGGGCGAAAGCGCACGGATTGCGGGACATCATCGGCCTCCTCGACCGGCTCGAACACCCCGTCGATAACGCAACAATGGTAATGGACGTGCCGGTTGAGGGAGGCACCGAAGCGGTGGATGAAGCTCACCGCTTTGAGGCGGGCATGCGAGCTGGCGGCGCTGCTCCGGCGCAGATGGGCCTCGATGACGCGCAGCAGGATATGCAGCACCGCGCTGATCGCCCGCGGCTCGCGCTCCAGGTACCAGCGCAGCCGTTTGGGCACCGAGAGGACCCACTGGCGCACCGGCAGCGGCGGGATGACGTGATCGACCAGATGCGCCGCGGTCTCCGCCATGCGCCGGGCGTTGCACGACGGACACAGGCCGCGACCTTTGCACGAGAAGGCGACCAGGAAGTCATGCCCGCAGTCCGGACATCGGGCGCGGGCGAAGCCGTAGGCGAGGATGCCGCATTCGAGGTAGTGGCGGAACTCACGCTCCACGTAGGCCGGCACGCGCTGCCCGTCCCAGTCGTCTTCCTGCGCGAGCGCCAGATAGGTTTCCAGGTGCTGCTGGACGACTTGGTAGAGGACGGTTTGCTCGGGATGGCGGCGGCAGTACGGGGCAGGTCCGCATCCCGGTGACGCGGCGGCCATGTCGGTAGTAAGTTTTATCAGAAAATAACGGATATATACGCTACCGCACTGGATTATGACCCAACTGCCACGGCTACCAAGCGCTTCTTCGCCGCTGTCCAGAACAAGATGCATTATGCAATCCATGGCAATACAGCGGCTGAGGTTATTATAGATCGAGCCGATCATAAGAAGGAGAATATGGGGTTGACCAGCTGGGAGGGAGCACCCAACGGAAAAATCCACAAATATGATGTTTCCATTGGTAAAAACTATCTCTCTGAATTCGAACTCGGGCAGATGCAGCGAATTGTGTCGGCCTATCTGGATATGGCGGAAATGCAGGCCATGCGTAAAATCCCCATGACCATGGCTGATTGGGAAGAGCGCTTGGGTGGGTTCTTGAAACTATGGGATCGAGAAATCCTGCAGGACGCCGGAAAGGTAACGGCAGAAATAGCCAAGGCCCACGCCGAAAGTGAATTTGAAAAATATCGCATTGTTCAGGATCGGCTCTTTGAGAGTGACTTTGACCTATTGCTTAAACAGATTGAACACAAGGATGATGACTAATCCGGTTTCTCATGCAGAGTTGTGACATTGCTACGACATCTGCTGCGACAAAAATTTGAGATAAACTCACGACAAAACTTGTGACATGGCCACTTTCAGACTCGGGTTTGTGGAGTGATTACAGGAGGCATCCGAACGGGGATCGAACCCTCGTCCTGTGTCC
Organism: Thiohalocapsa sp. PB-PSB1; assembly: GCA_016745215.1. GTDB lineage: Bacteria > Pseudomonadota > Gammaproteobacteria > Chromatiales > Chromatiaceae > Thiohalocapsa. The sequence continues at coordinate 4,986,971 of CP050890.1, read as the reverse complement.
AGCATCTTTTCCTGCACTCGCTGGTCAACGACATCACCGGCAAACTGGTTGATACTCTTCATGATTGAAGTCCAACAGGTCGCTGATGCCCATGGTCGGTGGCTCCTCGTAGTGAATTTTGATGATTTCTCCCGCTTACTTACCGGTGAGATGGAGAAAATCACGGGCGGCACGTGAAATTTTTTCGTGCTGACCTTCTGAGGGCTTACTTGATGGGTGGCGGCGGGATGTGTCTGAAAATTCTGAAATAATCGCCAACTTTTTTGCTGTTCACATGCGTTGTCACCTGCTACATTGAGGGACGTAATTGTATGTTGGGCAAGTTGCGTTCGCTTGCCGCCGGTGAATTGGCGGTGTACCAGGAATTGATGGAATCGTAAAACCCCCTATTAGGGTCATGGTGGAACTGACCCGAAATCCGTAATTATTCGAAATTACTGGATTCCCGCTTTCGCGGGAATGACGAAAGCAAGCAATATCAGGGTTTTTACGAATTAATCAGGAATGTAAGCAAACCGATATGGCAAAGGCACCGGAAAATTTTGCGGAGACGGTCAAAGAAGTCCGCCGGCAACTGGGGCTCAGCCAAGAGGAGCTGGCCCACGAGCTGGGCGTGAGCTTTTCCACGATCAACCGCTGGGAAAACAGCAAGACGGTTCCCTTCAAGCTGGCGAGGAACCAATTCGAAGCTTTTTGTGAGCGGATGAAAGAACAAGGGAAGTTGGCCTGATGAATAAGAAACAACTTTCCGAGCGCGATATCTGCACAAAGTACATCACGCCTGCCCTGGAGAAGGCGGGCTGGGATGTCACGACCCAAATCCGTGAAGAGTTTCCTATCACCAAGGGACGCATCATCGTGCGTGGCAAGCTGCATACCCGCGCCAAGCAAAAACGCGCCGATTATGTCCTGTTTTATAAGCCGAACATCCCCATTGCCATTATCGAGGCCAAGGACAACAACCATACTGTTGGCGATGGCATGCAACAGGCGTTAGGTTACGCCGATATGCTACAAGTGCCTTTTGTGTTCAGCTCCAACGGCGACGGTTTTCTGTTCCACAACAAGATTGCCCTGGACGGCATTGTCGAAAGAGAACTTGCCCTCCACGACTTCCCCGCTGCCCAAACGCTGTGGCAATGGTGGGCGCAGCACCGTGGCCTGAACGATCAGCAGAATACACTGGTTACGCAGGATTATTTCAGCGACGGTAGCGATAAAAGTCCGCGTTATTACCAGCTGCTGGCCATCAACAAGACCATCGAGGCGATAGCGCGGGGCAAGAATCGCATTCTGCTGGTGATGGCCACCGGCACCGGCAAGACCTTTACCGCCTTCCAGATTATCTGGCGGCTGTGGAAGTCCAAGGCGAAGAAACGCATCCTGTTTCTTGCCGACCGCAACATCCTGGTCGACCAGACCATGACCAACGACTTCAAGCCGTTCGGTTCGGCCATGACCAAAATCCAGAAGCGGCAGGCCAACAAGTCCTACGAGATTTACCTTTCCCTCTATCAGGCCGTCACCGGCAACGAAGAAGAGAGAAACATCTACAAACAGTTCAGCCCCGATTTTTTCGACCTCATCATCATTGATGAATGCCATCGGGGCAGCGCGGCCGCCGATTCGGCCTGGCGTGAAATCCTCGAATATTTCACCTCTGCTACTCAGATCGGCCTGACCGCCACGCCCAAGGAGACCAAAGAAGTCTCCAACATCGACTACTTTGGCGACCCCATCTATACCTACAGCCTCCGGCAGGGCATCGACGACGGTTTCCTTGCTCCCTACAAGGTCGTGCGCATCGATCTCGACCGGGATTTGACCGGCTGGCGGCCCGACAAGGGCATGATCGACAAGCACGGCAACGAAATCGAAGACCGCATCTACAACCAGAAGGATTTCGACAAAACCCTGGTTCTGGAACAGCGCACCCGGCTGGTAGCCAAAAAGATCACCGAGTTCCTGAGGCAGACCAACCGTTTCGACAAAGCCATCGTCTTCTGTGAAAACATCGACCATGCCGAACGCATGCGTCAGGCCCTGGTCAATGAAAACGCCGATCTGGTGGCGCAGAACAGCAAATATGTCATGCGCATCACCGGCGACAACGAGGAAGGAAAGGCCGAACTCGACAACTTCATCTTCCCGGAGAGCAAATACCCGGTTATTGCCACCACCTCCAAGCTGATGACTACCGGCGTGGATGCCCAGACCTGCAAACTCATCGTGCTCGACCAGCGCATCCAGTCCATGACCGAGTTCAAGCAGATCATCGGGCGCGGCACCCGCATCAACGAAGATTACGGCAAGTACTACTTCACCATCATCGACTTCAAAAAGGCCACCGAGCTGTTTGCCGACCCTGATTTCGACGGCGACCCAGTGCAGATCTACGAACCCGGCGGGGATCAGTCACCGGTGCCGCCGGATGTTCCCGTTGATCCCGAAGTTGGCGGTGGCGTCACCTACCCGGAACCCGGAGAGGACCATGGTTGGACCGGCGTCGCCGATCCCGGCCCAGGAGGGGAAATCGGAGGCATTCGCCGTTACGTCGTGGAGGGTGTCGAGGTCAAGGTCGCCGCCGAGCGCGTCCAGTATTTCGACGCAGACGGCAGGCTGATCACCGAATCTCTCAAGGACTATACCCGCAAGGCTCTGGCCAGGGAGTACGCCAGCCTCGACGATTTCCTCCGCCGCTGGAGCAGCACCGAGAAGAAGCAGGCCATCATCGACGAACTGTCGGAACAGGGCGTGTTCTTCGATGCTCTTGCCGATGAGATAGGACGGCAATCCGGCAAAGCCTTCGACCCCTTCGATCTGGTCTGCCATGTCGCCTGGGATATGCCGCCCCTCACCCGCAAGGAGCGGGCGGAACAGGTGAAGAAACGCAACTACTTCACCCGCTACGGAGAGCAGGCCCGCCGGGTGCTGGAGGCCCTGCTCGACAAGTACGCCGATGAAGGCGTGGCCCATATCGAAGAGACGCAGATTCTTACCATTGCCCCCTTTACCGAATTCGGAACCCCGCTGGAAATCATCCGCGCCTTTGGTGGGCTGGATCAGTATCAGCAGGCTGTCAACGAACTGGAACAGGCCCTCTATAGCGCCTGAAAAAAAGAACTGGAGATAGCACAACCATGTCACTCACCACCCTGATCAAAGCCATTCAGGACATCATGCGCAAGGATGTCGGCGTCGATGGCGACGCCCAGCGCATCAGCCAGATGGTCTGGCTGATTTTCCTGAAAATCTTCGACGACAAGGAACAGGAGTGGCAGCTCACCGTGCCCGGCTACAAGTCGCCGCTGCCCAGCCGTTTCCGCTGGTCCAGCTGGGCCAAGAACCCCGAAGGGATGACCGGTGAGGAACTGATCGACTTCGTCAACAATGACCTTTTTCCGGCGCTGAAGAAACTGGCCACCGCCGCCGGTGTGTCGCCCCATGGCAAGGTGGTCGGTTCAGTCTTCGAGGACGCCTACAACTACATGAAGTCCGGCACCTTGCTGCGCCAGGTGATCAACGCCATCCAAGAGGATGTGGACTTTAACAAGTCCGGCGACCGTCACCTGTTCAACGACATCTACGAAAAGATCCTCTCCGACCTGCAATCCGCCGGGAACGCGGGCGAATACTACACTCCCCGCGCCGTCACCCAGTTCATGGTCGACATGCTCGACCCCCAACTCGGGCAAACCATCCTCGACCCGGCCTGCGGCACCGGTGGCTTTCTGACCTGCGCCATCGAGCATCTGAACAAGCAGGTCAAGACAGCCGACGACCACAAGCGCCTTCAGGAGTCTATTCACGGTGTGGAGAAGAAACCGCTGCCGCACATGCTGGCCATGACCAACATGATGCTGCACGGCATCGACGTGCCCACCAATGTCCGCCACGACAACACCCTGAGTCGCCCACTGAAGGATTACGGCCCCCGCGACCGGGTGGACCTGATCATCACCAATCCGCCCTTCGGTGGCATGGAAGAAGACGGCATCGAGAACAACTTTCCGCGCAAGTACCAAACCCGTGAAACCGCCGATCTCTTCATGGCGCTGATCATGCACCTGCTCAAACACGACACCGGCAAGGCGGCCGTGGTGCTGCCCGACGGTTTTCTGTTTGGCGAGGGTACCAAGACCAACCTCAAGCGCGAACTGCTGGAGGAGTTCAACCTGCACACCATCGTGCGTCTGCCCAAAGGCGTGTTCAGCCCCTACACCAGCATCGCCACCAACATCCTCTTTTTCGAGAAGGGCGGGCCGACCAAAGAGGTCTGGTTCTTCGCGCACCCGTATCCCGAGGGCTACAAGTCCTACTCCCGCTCCAAGCCCCTGACCATCTCTGAGTTCGATCTCGAAAAAAGTTGGTGGGGCGGTGCCGAGCGCAAGGGGCGCAAGGTCACCGAGCAGGCCTGGAAGGTCTCCGCTAAGGAGCTGGCCGAGCGCAACTACAACCTGGACTGCAAGAACCCCCACGAGGTGGAGGTTAACCACCGCGATCCGGAAGAGCTGATGGCCGAGTACCAAGAGATCGTTCACCAGCTTGAAGCGGCGCAGGCCGCCTTGAAATCCGAATTGATGGCCTGCCTGGGGAGCACGGCATGAGCGGGAAGAAAAATGTGAACTTGCCTACCGACTACAAAGGGTTGCTGGTCGATATTAAACAGCGCGTACGCCATGCCCAGACCCGCGCTGTGCTGGCAGTCAACGCCGAGTTGATCCGGCTCTACTGGGAAATCGGCTCATTGATTGATAGCCGCCAGCAAAAAGAGGGCTGGGGTTCAAGCGTTATCCCTCGCCTTGCCCGCGACCTGCACAACGAGCTGCCCGAGGAAAAAGGATTTTCAGAGCGCAATATCAAGCAGATGCTAGCCTTCTACCGGGAATATCCTCATCTGGAATTTGTGCAGCAGGCTGTTGCACAAATTGAGGACTCGCCAAAAGTGCAACAGCTTGTTGCACTTTTTCCCGCTGAATTGATGCTGTCCGTACCTTGGGGACATCACGGCATCCTGATGGCCAGGGTCAAAGACCACGCCACGCGCCAATGGTACATGCAGGCAGCCATCGAAAACGGCTGGAGTCGCAATATTCTGGTGATGCAGATCGAAATCGCCGCCCATCAACGACAGGGTCGAGCTATTACTAACTTTGCCAAACGACTGCCGTCGCCAGATTCCGATCTGGTGCAACAGGCGCTGAAAGACCCCTACCTGTTCGACTTCCTCACCTTGGAGTCGGGTTTCCATGAGCGTGAGTTGGAGACCGGCCTCATCGCCCATCTGGAAAAATTCCTGCTGGAGCTGGGCCAGGGCTTTGCTTTTGTCGGGCGACAGTACCACCTCGACATAGGCGATAGAGACTTCTACATCGACCTGCTCTTCTACCACCTCAAACTGCGCTGCTATGTGGTGATCGACCTCAAGCGCGGCGATTTCAAACCCGAATATGCCGGTAAGATGAATTTCTATTGCAGCGTGGTCGACGACAAGTTGCGTCATGAAACCGATAAACCCACCATCGGCCTGATTCTCTGTCAGCAACCCGACCGGGTGCTGGCGGAATACGCCCTGCGCGGCATCGACAAGCCTATCGGTGTTTCCAGTTTTGAGCTGACCCGTGCTCTGCCCGAAAGTCTGGAGAGCAGTCTGCCGACCATCGAGCAGATCGAGAAGGAACTGCAGGGCGGCGATGAGTAGATCACCTATTCGAAATTTTCGAATAACTGCCGCCGAGGGTGAGCCGACCTCCGAGCCGGTGATGAGAAAATCCGGAAATTCCGAATTTTTCACCAAGCCAACGGAGACCGAGGCCGGACTCAAGAAAATCGAAGCGACGCAGAAGAAGAGGGGCAAGGCATGACCGACGCCACCCGCAATCTGCTGGAACAGCACTTCGACATCGCCTTTGGTGCGCCAGACGGCGTCGCCAAACTGCGTGAGTTGATCCTGACCCTCGCCATGCAGGGCAAGCTGGTGGAGCAGGAGCCGAATGATCCGCCTGCTTCGGAACTGTTGAAGGCTATTGAAGCCGAAAAACAGCGGCTGGTGAAGGCTGGCAAAATCAAAAAACCTAAGCCGTTGCCGCACATCAAGCCGGAGGAAGTGCCTTACGAGCTGCCGCAGGGGTGGGAGTGGGTGCGGCTGGGTGATATTTGCTCGTATATTCAGCGCGGCAAGGGGCCGAAATATGTAGACGTTTCCACGCATCGAGTAATCTCGCAAAAATGCGTTCGCTGGTACGGACTCGATCTTGAGCCTGCGCGTTATATTGATCCGGCCTCTTTGGACAAGTATGAGCCGATCCGGTTCTTGAGAGTTGGCGATCTACTATGGAACTCGACTGGCACAGGAACCATAGGCCGAGCATGTCTTGTTCCGCAAGATCTTGAAGGTGTTGAAATAGTCGCCGACTCACATGTCACGGTTGTTCGTCCAATTGAAGTCAGACCGGTATTTCTTTGGCGCTGGATTCAAAGCCCTGCAGTTCATAATGAGCTCGAAGGCTCAGCTTCGGGGACGACAAATCAAATTGAACTGAACACCTCAACGGTCATCAACCATTTGATGCCTTTGCCTCCACTCCTCGAACAACACCGCATCGTCGCCCGTATCGACCAGTTGATGGCCCGGTGCGATGCGCTGGAAACGCTACGTAAGGCGCGCGAGGAGAAGCGGCTGGCCGTCCACGCCGCCGCCATCAAGCAACTGCTCGACGCCCCGGATGCCCCGGCCTGGGACTTTATTCAGCAGCACTTCGGCGAACTCTACACCGTCAAGGAAAATGTCGCCGAACTGCGTAAGGCCATCCTCCAACTCGCCGTCATGGGCCGCCTCGTCCCCCAGGACGCGGGCGACCCGCCCGCCAGTGAACTGCTCAAAGAGATCCAAGCAGAAAAACAGCGGCTGGTGAAAAGTAAACAGCTAAAAATCGGACAGAAAACAGAGGACACAAAGTTTATTTGCCATGACACTGAAATTCCAGAAGCATGGGAATGGGTTAAGGGGCTGGACATTCTTTTTATTACGAAGTTGGCTGGGTTTGAGTATACGAAATATGTAAATCTTCAAGACGAAGGAGATGTTCCTGTCATTCGTGCTCAAAACGTCCGCCAATTCAGCATCGATACAACAAACTTGAAATTTATTGATCTAAAAACTTCTGAGTTATTGGAGCGATGCGCGCTTTCAAAACCTGCGCTGTTGGTTACATTTATTGGCGCAGGCATTGGCAATGTAGCTCTATTTGATAAGAACGAGAGATGGCATCTGGCTCCGAACGTAGCAAAAATGGAGCCTTTTATTGGGTGTGAGAGAAAATTAAATTTGCGGTACTTAAATTATTTTCTTATTTCTCCATTGGGAAGAAGGGAAATTTTCAAACACCTCAAATCAACTGCTCAACCAAGCATTTCGATGGGTACGATTCGGGATATTGATTATCCTCTTCCCCCCCTCCCCGAACAGCACCGCATCGTTACCCGTATCGACCAGTTGATGGCCCTGTGCGACACCCTCGACCAGCAGATCGACGCCGCCACCGGCAAACAAACCGAACTGCTGGGCGCCCTGATGGCGCAGGCTTAGGGAGATGTCATGTCCGAGCTGATCCCCAAACATGGCGGTTATCGCAAACTGAAGAGCTTCCAAGTGGCGCAGCTCGTCTATGACATAACCGTGCGCTTTGTGGATCGCTACATCGACCGTTTCAGTCGGATAAAAGACCAGATGGTGCAGGCGGCGCGGAGCGGAGTGCAGAATATCGCCGAAGGATCGCAGGCCTCGGCCACCTCGAAAAAGATGGAACTCAAGCTCACCCAGGTGGCCCGCGCCAGCCTGGAGGAGTTGAAGCTCGACTATGAGGATTTTCTGCGCCAGCGGGGGGTGGCGTCGCTGGAGCCGAACCACCACGCACTGATGCGCTTTAAAGAACGCAAGCCGCAAACCGTTGAGGCATTTGCGGCGTGGGTGGAGGAGGAACGGAAGAAACAGACGGACGAACAGGGACAGACACCGACAAGCAAGGACAAGATGGCAAGTCTCCAGAAGTCCGTGCCAGTCAGTGTAGGTGGTCCGTGTGAGTCCCTGTCTTCAGCCTGTCTGGCGGCCAACGGCGCACTTTCGCTTCTGAACCTTGCCTGCTATCTCCTCGACCGCCAGGTCGGACGGTTGGCGCAGGATTTCGAAAACGAAGGAGGCTTCACCGAACGCCTCTACAAGGTGCGTACCGCCAAGCGGAGGAAGACTCCATGAGCAAACCCTCCACCTACCAGCCGCCCTACACCATCACCCCCGAGATCCTGAACCGGGTCGCCGCCATCAGCTTTGGCCTCGGGCGGCTGACCGTGCTGACTGACCAGGCGAGAGCCTTGCGGCTGCGGCGCATCAATCGCATCCGCACCATTCACGGCTCATTGGCCATCGAAGGCAACACCCTGAGCGAGGCACAGATCACCGCGATTCTGGAGGGTAAGCGGGTCATCGCCTCGCCGCGAGAGGTGCGGGAGGTAAAGAACGCCCTGGCCGCCTACGACCAGTTCGACACCTGGCAGCCCGGTGTGGAAAAAGACCTGCTTGAGGCTCACCGGATTCTGATGTCCGGCCTGATCGACGAAGCGGGGCTCTATCGGCATGGCGGTGTGGGGGTGATGGCGGGAAGCCAAGTGATTCACATGGCCCCGCCCGCCGACCGGGTGCCGCAGCTGATGACCGATCTCTTCGGCTGGCTGGCCGCCACCGATGCCCACCCACTTATCGCCAGTTCGGTCTTTCACTACGAGTTCGAATTCATCCACCCCTTTGCCGATGGCAACGGTCGCATGGGGCGGCTCTGGCAGAGCCTGATTCTGGCCCGCTGGAATCCCCTGTTCGCCGACATCCCGGTGGAAAGCCTGATTTTCGAACACCAGGCCGAGTATTACCAGGCTATTCAGGAGAGCACCCAAACGACCGATTCCGCACCGTTCATCGCCTTCATGCTGCGGATGATTTTGGATACCGTGACCAATTCCGCCCCCCAAGTTGCCCCCCAAGTGAGCCCCCAAGTCAGCGAGCTTCTGGCGGCAATCGAAGGTGATATGGGCCGCGAGGCACTGCAATCCGCTCTAGGGCTTTCGGACCGTAAATCATTCCGCGAGCGTTACCTCAAACCGGCATTGGCCGACGGCCTGATTGAAATGACTATCCCCGACAAGCCGCGCAGCAGCAAGCAGAAATACCGGCTGACCGACAAGGGCCGCCACGTGATGGCCCAGCACGACGATGGATAGCTTGCGACCAAAGCTCTGTGACGGTGCATACAGGATTTGGCTGTATGGATACCGACGACCTGACTGAAATGGCTTGGGGCATCATTGTCAGCGCCTCCCACGTCTCGGACACCCTGAAAGCCGAGCTTGGCGCAATGGCCAGCCGGTTCAAAACCGAGGATGAATGGCTGCGAGGGGTTCGTGCTCATCTGGTGGAAATCCTCGCAGACCCTGCCGAGTACGTGGATTCCTGGGATCTTGAAAATGAGGAAGTGGTAACGGCAACCATGATCGGCAGCTTTGCAGCGAAAATCCATGATCGAGTGGATACCGTTTTGTCTACGTTAATGAACAAACGAGGTTCACGGGTAACGGATACGGATAGGAAATCCAAGCCACCCTGCACGTCCAGGTTGGCCCGAGGAAGGAGGTTAGCGGGGGTGGGGTGACGGATACGGATAGGAAATCCAAGCCACCCTGCACGTCCAGGTTGGCCCGAGGAAGGAGGTTAGCGGGGGTGGGGTGACGGATAGGAAATCCAAGCCACCCTGCACGTCCAGGTTGGCCCGAGGAAGGAGGTTAGCGTGGGTGGGGTGCGGGGTCAACGCCCAACTGCGGGGCTGACGGGCGTCGGGGCGGTGCAGGCGCGCGCGTTCTGGGGTGCTGGCGCATGCATCTTCGGGGCAGGGTGACACCGGCAGACGAGAGGGGCTGCGCCGTTCCCTGCGAGAGACGGCGGCTACCAGGAGACGCGCTGATCGAACTCGAAGTCGGACTCGGGCTGCTCAAGGAGGTCCCAGTCCGGCATTGGCTCGGGTGCCTCGTCCCAGGCGGGCGGTCCGCGAGCGGGCGAGATCGTGGGTGGACGCGGCGGCTCACCGATATGGGTAAGAATCTGCTCGACGGGCGCGGCCTTGGTGATGAAGGCGATGATGCGCATGTTCGCGCCGCAGTTGGGACAGACCAGGGGCAGCGACTCGAACAGCCGGGCGAGCAGCATGGCCCAGAGATAGCGCGCCGGCGAGCGGGCATTGGAGGCCGGCGCCTGGGGTGGCGAACTGACTGCGGTCGGTGAGCCTGTTGCGTCCGCCACCTCGCGCCCGAAGGCGATGGCAGCCGCCCGCAGCGGCGCGTTTGGCGCGAGCACGCCATGGTAGCGATGGCGGTGGCGCCTGGGCGGGGGGATGAGTGCCGCGAGATGGTCGATCAGCTCCAGCGACGGATAGGAAATCCAAGCCACCCTGCACGTCCAGGTTGGCCCGAGGAAGGAGGTTAGCGGGGGTGGGGTGCGGGGTCAACGCCCAACTGCGGGGCTGACGGGCGTCGGGGCGGTGCAAGCGCGCGCGTTCTGGGGTGCTGGCGCATGCATCTTCGGGGCAGGGTGACACCGGCAGACGAGAGGGGCTGCGCCGTTCCCTGCGAGAGACGGCGGCTACCAGGAGACGCGCTGATCGAACTCGAAGTCGGACTCGGGCTGCTCAAGGAGGTCCCAGTCCGGCATTGGCTCGGGTGCCTCGTCCCAGGCGGGCGGTCCGCGAGCGGGCGAGATCGGGGGGGGACGCGGCGGCTCACCGATATGGGTAAGAATCTGCTCGACGGGCGCGGCCTTGGTGATGAAGGCGATGATGCGCATGTCCGCGCCGCAGTTGGGACAGACCAGCGGCAGCGACTCGAACAGCCGGGCGAGCAGCATGGCCCAGAGATAGCGCGCCGGGGAGCGGGTATTGGAGGCCGGCGCCTGGGGTGGCGAACTGACCGCGGTCGGTGAGCCTGTTGCGTCCGCCACCTCGCGCCCGAAGGCGATGGCAGCCGCCCGCAGCGGCGCGTTTGGCGCGAGCACGCCATGGTAGCGATGGCGGTGGCGCCTGGGCGGGGGGATGAGTGCCGCGAGATGGTCGATCAGCTCCAGCGGCGTGAGCGTCAGCGCCGTGGTGCCATCACGCTGGGGCTTGGGTAACCGACGGATAGGAAATCCAAGCCACCCTGCACGTCCAGGTTGGCCCGAGGAAGGAGGTTAGCGGGGGTGGGGTGCGGGGTCAACGCCCAACTGCGGGGCTGACGGGCGTCGGGGCGGTGCAGGCGCGCGCGTTCTGGGGTGCTGGCGCATGCATCTTCGGGGCAGGGTGACACCGGCAGACGAGAGGGGCTGCGCCGTTCCCTGCGAGAGACGGCGGCTACCAGGAGACGCGCTGATCGAACTCGAAGTCGGACTCGGGCTGCTCAAGGAGGTCCCAGTCCGGCATTGGCTCGGGTGCCTCGTCCCAGGCGGGCGGTCCGCGAGCGGGCGAGATCGGGGGTGGACGCGGCGGCTCACCGATATGGGTAAGAATCTGCTCGACGGGCGCGGCCTTGGTGATGAAGGCGATGATGCGCATGTCCGCGCCGCAGTTGGGACAGACCAGCGGCAGCGACTCGAACAGCCGGGCGAGCAGCATGGCCCAGAGATAGCGCGCCGGGGAGCGGGTATTGGAGGCCGGCGCCTGGGGTGGCGAACTGACCGCGGTCGGTGAGCCTGTTGCGTCCGCCACCTCGCGCCCGAAGGCGATGGCAGCCGCCCGCAGCGGCGCGTTTGGCGCGAGCACGCCATGGTAGCGATGGCGGTGGCGCCTGGGCGGGGGGATGAGTGCCGCGAGATGGTCGATCAGCTCCAGCGGCGTGAGCGTCAGCGCCGTGGTGCCATCACGCTGGGGCTTGGGTAACCGATAGACGACGCGCTCGTCGTCAAGCCGCTCCAGACGCTCGAGCGCGAAGGTTGGGCGGGCACAATAGCGCAGCAGCCGCTCCAGCCCGGCGCGATCGTGCGCGCCCACGCGCACCGCGGCATCCAGCGAGAAGCCGCTGTTCTCCCAGGCGAGCATCTCGCGCACGTCGTCCGGCTCGATCAGCCCGCTGCGGGCGAACCAACGCAGCACCCGTACGCGTACCTGCTCGGTGATGGCGGCGAGGGCCTCCGGTGTCAGCTCGGCGGCGGGGCGAAAGCGCACGGATTGCGGGACATCATCGGCCTCCTCGACCGGCTCGAACACCCCGTCGATAACGCAACAATGGTAATGGACGTGCCGGTTGAGGGAGGCACCGAAGCGGTGGATGAAGCTCACCGCTTTGAGGCGGGCATGCGAGCTGGCGGCGCTGCTCCGGCGCAGATGGGCCTCGATGACGCGCAGCAGGATATGCAGCACCGCGCTGATCGCCCGCGGCTCGCGCTCCAGGTACCAGCGCAGCCGTTTGGGCACCGAGAGGACCCACTGGCGCACCGGCAGCGGCGGGATGACGTGATCGACCAGATGCGCCGCGGTCTCCGCCATGCGCCGGGCGTTGCACGACGGACACAGGCCGCGACCTTTGCACGAGAAGGCGACCAGGAAGTCATGCCCGCAGTCCGGACATCGGGCGCGGGCGAAGCCGTAGGCGAGGATGCCGCATTCGAGGTAGTGGCGGAACTCACGCTCCACGTAGGCCGGCACGCGCTGCCCGTCCCAGTCGTCTTCCTGCGCGAGCGCCAGATAGGTTTCCAGGTGCTGCTGGACGACTTGGTAGAGGACGGTTTGCTCGGGATGGCGGCGGCAGTACGGGGCAGGTCCGCATCCCGGTGACGCGGCGGCCATGTCGGTAGCCGGCTGGAATTCGGCGCGTGACTGTATTGATATACAGTATAGCCGGGCGCCCCGGTTCCGGTGGGCCTGCGGCCGTGGTCGTGGAGCCCACGCCCGGGGGTGCAACCCGCCTCCCGCGCGCGATGAGGCCATTTGCTGGTGTTGAAATTGAGGTAGACTCCGCCGTTAACTAAACACCCCAGGGACTTAAGTCCCCAAGTCGGAGGAGTCTACCAATGAACAGCATGAATGAAAGCGCACTGGACATCAAGGGCCAAGAGATCGTAGATCAAGCCTATGAACTTGTCGGGCTGGTGGAGTTGGCCTACAGGGAGGGCACGGCTGCTCATGTGGTGGAAAAAGGGCTATTCCAGAAGCTGCTGGAGATGGGCTACCAAGCCTTGGGGTACTTGTTTGCGCTCCATGGGGCGTGTGACGAGGGAGAGCGGGTAGAGTGATCAGATGGAGCGGTGGTAAAACGGCTCCCGCAACCGCATGCGCGGGCCTATCAGTCGGTGTTCGGTGCCTATGAGTTGGAGCGCTATGTCTATGGGAGCCGCGAAGGCCAGAAGCTGGAGTCTATTCCGCTGGATGTACGACTGCAGTTGCCCGAGAGCAAGTTTTCCTCCCTGTTACAGGATTGGGATCAGTCCTTAGCGGTGGAGATTCCCTACACGGAGGTTAACAAGATTCTGCAGCGCATTCTGGGGTTGTCGGTCTCGGTGCAGAGTCTGGAACGCACGAACCGAAGTCTGGGGCAATCGGTAGAGTCTTACTGGGACAACCAAGTGGAAGTAGAACCGGCGCAAGGTGCCCAGCTTGTCGTCGGCACGGCCGATGGTAAAGGGGTGGTGATGCGCAAAAGCGCCGAAGAGAAGGCGGTCGATGAGCCCAATGATCAGGATACCTACAAACCGGCGTGTATGGAGAGCAAACCGCCAAAGAGCCACAGTGGCAAGAAAAAGATGGCCATTCTGGGGGCCGCCTGTAGCATTGAACCCAACCCCCGCACCCCGGAGGAGGTGTTGGAGTCGCTGTTTCGAACCCCAGATGGAAAACGCCCGGAACAGACCGCCAAACCTCGCCCAAGCCGCTGTGCAAACACCTTCGCGCCAGCCTGCAGCGCGATGAGGCGGATACGCTACAACCGGCTCGGGAAGAGATTTGCCATTGGTTGGCGGACGAATATCGGCAACGCAATCCTTGTGGAACGCATTTGCAGATTCTGATCATGGATGGCGAGGAAACGCTCTGGGAGATGGGCGAAGAGCTACAACGCGATGGCTCTCTCATTGAAATTCTGGACCTGCTCCATGCCAGCTCCTACGTCTGGAAGGCGGTTCAAGCCTTGTATCCGCAGCAAACGATACACCAACAGATTCCCTTGGTTGAGGAGCGAATCGGGCGGACTCTGCACGGTCAAGTGCAGGGCGTCATTCGCGGATTTCGCTGGCAAGCGACCCACCAGCAACTCAGCGATTCACAGCGTAAGCAAACCGGCCCTGGCATTTGGACGGTTTTCCCATGGTCGATCTTTGTCGTGTAGCTGGCGCGTCGCCCGCAAGCGGGCTCCTACAAGCCGACGGGTGCGGCCGACGTAGGAGCCCGCTTGCGGGCGAATAGGCCGACGACGCTGACAGGGCGAACGCACAAGCCACAGGGCCTTGCCGACAGGGCAGTGTAAGGCGTTGTTAAGGATGCATTCGCCTTGGTCCCTCTGTGGACTCTGGGGGGAAGTAGGGGGAAATAGGAAACGCACCCTGAGGTATCCCCACAAATCGGCCCTGGCATTTGGACGGTTTTCCCATGGTCGATCCTTGTCGTGTAGCTGGCGCGTCGCCCGCAAGCGGGCTCCTACAAGCCGACGGGTGCGGCCGACGTAGGAGCTCGCTTGCGGGCGAATAGGCCGACGACGCCGACAGGGCGAACGCACAAGCCACAGGGCCTTGCCGACAGGGCGGTATAAGGCGTTGTAAAGGATGCGTTCGCCTTGGTCCCTCTGTGGACTCTGAGGGGAAGTTGTCAATGGACAGCGCTCGGCACGCAACGTGAGACGCGAGATGGGGCGGTCAGTCGACGATGGTGAGCCGGGCGGGGCCATTGACCGCGCCTGAGCTGAGGAGATCGGATAGGTCCTGGGCGCTGTTCAGGTTCCAGATCGTATCCGAAGAAAGCTCGCAAATCGTGGCAGACCGCCGCTGGTGCGGCCGTGGTATTTGAAGGTGATGATGGATCCGACGGGCGGCGGGTTGCGTCGCTCCGCATCGCTGAATCCAGTGCCGATGCGAAAGCGCGTACCGTCTGGCTCCTCTACCAGTAATGAGCCAAGCATCCCGGTGTATTTGCCCTTGCCTGGCAGATGTGCGATCACGCGCGCCTCGGCGTCCAGATAGGGCTTCACCTTCAGCAAGTCGTTACTGCGCCCGGCTCGATAGTGCGAGCCGTCGCGATGCAGCATCAGGCCCTCGCCGCCGGCGGCCGCGACCTCGTCAAGGCGTGCCATCAACTGCTCGTGGGTAGCGATCCGGGTTTGTTCCACCAATGCGATATGTGCTCCGGGCGCCGGTTCCAGCAGCCGGCGCAGGGCAGCCAGGCGTTGGCCGAACGAGTCGGCAGAGCAGGGTAGGTCGAAGACCAGATAGCGGACCTCCGCCCAGGCGTTTGGGTCTGGGGTCTGTTGGCGAACTGTCCCGGAGACTTCGTCGAAACGTCCGCGGGCGATCCACAGTTCGCCGTCCAACGCTACAGGCGGGAAATCGGCCGTGAATCCGTCCGGGGTTTTGATGGGATGGCCACCGCGGCTGATCAGGCGCGTGCCGTCCCAATAAGCGCGCACGCCGTCGAATTTCTCGCTGACCCAGTAGTCCGTCAGGTCGATACCTTCCTCATAGCGTTTTGCAAGCAGCAGCGGCGGCGATCCATCGGTGCCAGGTGCCGGTATGGTTGTACAGCGCAGATTTGCCGACAGTGCGGCATCTCCGGCACTGGTGTCGTTTGGCGGTCCTGGTGCAGCGAAGGCGAACAGGCAGTACAGCAGCAGAACAAGGATTCCGATGGTGCGGTTGGTAAGCATGGGAGTATTTCCTTTGGCAGGTCGCGGACCGGCCTGAGCTGTCTAATGTCTAGTGTTGCACAACTTCTTCCGCTAAGTTCTGAAGTGCTGTGCGATCTAAAATGACGATATGTTGACCGTTCACGGAGATGATGCCGTCTTCTGCCATACGTCGCGTGATACGCGACCAGGTCTCGGGCTGGATGGACAGCCGTGAGGCGAGCACTGATTTACGCACGTCGAGTGCCAGTGAATCCTGCATCGAACCCGGTTGCGAATCGACCTCTTCTGGCACTTGCGCCAACAGCCAGCGCGCCACCCGGCCTGTGGCAGAGACCAGCGTCAGGCTGTCGATCTCCGCAATCAGTCCATGCAGCCGGCGGCTCAGGTTGCCAAGCAGCGCGAAGCAGGTTTCGGGTGATTCGTGCAGCATTGCGGCAAAGTCCGTCGCGTCGATGGATAACAAGCGTGCCGGGCTCAGCGCCGCCGCGCAGAGCGGATAACGGTCAGTGCCCATGAAGAGCAGCGCTTCGGCAAAGGTCTGCCCGGCCTGCACGAGTTCAATGATTTTTTCGCTGCCGTCAGCAGCCAGCCTAAACAGCCGTAGCTGCCCGGAGATGACAAAGAAGAACCGCTTTGATAGATCACCCTGTCGAAACAACCATTGGCCTTCGTCGAGGTCGAGCGTCTCTGCACGGGTGAGCACGCGTGCCAGTTGTTGATCGCTGAGCGCGGCGAACAACGGCACCCTCTGTATCGCTATGGCTAACATACGGTTAACACAAGTGAAATGGCTGCGGCGATTGTTCAGGTGTCTAGGGGTAGTCGCGGATCATCGAAGGCTGACGGTTTTTGGTCGCCGGTTCAAATCGGCGCAGATCAACTGGCCTGATCCGCTGGGCACAGCGTCCGGTGATTGCATCTTTAGTCATCGCCGAAACGACTGCTCCGTACCTGGCGCACATACCAGGTCGGGCGCCGCTGGGCTTGGTCAGCCCTGTTTGAAAATACGCTCTTTCTCGCGCTGCCAGTCGCGATCGCGTTCAGTGGCACGTTTGTCATGTAGTTTTTTACCCTTGGCGAGGCCGATTTCCAACTTGACTCGACCACGCTTCCAGTACAAGGCCGTCGGCACCAGGGTGTAACCCGCGCGTTCGGTCTGACCGATCAGGCGGTTCAGTTCGCTGCGCTTGAGCAGGAGTTTGCGCGTGCGGGTGGGATCTGGAGTAATGTGGGTCGAGGCCGATGCCAGCGGCGACAGATGGGCGCCGATCAGGAATGCCTCGCCGTGCAGAACTTTGACATAACTTTCCTTGAGCTGCACCCGTCCAGCGCGCAGGCTTTTTACCTCCCAGCCTTGCAGAACCAGCCCGCACTCGAGGCGTTGCTCGATGTGATACTCGTGCCCGGCCTTTTTGTTCAGGGCGATCCGGCTACTGCCGTCGCCTCTGTTGTGTGTTTTTTTTCCTTTCGCCATCCCATCAGTCTAATCCAGTCTGGAGGTTTGTTGGAAGTACCGATCGATGTTTGTGTGTTTTGCTTGCGTACGGGAAGCCATGCGGCTATGATGCCGGCCTTTTCCTGAAGAGGGTTCCACCATGCGACAGCCTTTGATCGCCGGCAACTGGAAAATGAATTCCAGCAAGGCCGATACTACCGATCTGTTAAACGGCATCAAGGCCGGTATCGGAGAAATTCGGCAGGCCGCGGTGGCCGTGTGCCCGCCGTTCCCTTACCTGTATCTCGCTGAGGAGATGTTGGCCGGGACTGCAATTGCGTATGGCTCTCAAGATCTCTCTCCTGAACCAGAAGGTGCGTTCACGGGGCAGGTCTCGGCCGCGATGCTGAAAGACTTTGGCTGCACTTATGCAATCATCGGTCATTCCGAACGGCGCCTGTTCAATGCCGAAACCGATGATATCATTGCGCAAAAGTACGCCCAGGCGGTGAAACATGGGCTCACGCCTATTCTCTGCGTTGGCGAGACGCTCGAAGAACGTGAGAGTGGGAAGACAGAGGAGGTGGTTGCGAAACATCTTGACGGAGTGCTGGATGCTCATGGTGTGGAAGCCTTCAAGCAAGGCGTCATTGCCTATGAGCCGGTCTGGGCGATCGGTACGGGCGTAACAGCGACTCCAGAGCAGGCGCAGGACGTGCACGCTTTCCTGCGTGGACGGATCGCAGCCAAAAGCCAGCAGGTCGCAGATCTTGTGCAGATCCTCTATGGCGGCAGCATGAAACCGAACAATGCCGAAGAATTGATCGGGCAAACTGATATCGATGGTGGATTGATCGGCGGCGCCGCCCTAAAGGCCGCAGATTTTCTGGCTATTTGCAAGGCCGGTGACGCCAACGCCTGATCGATATTGACCCGATCAATATTGGCCCTAGTCAATATTAGCCAGGTCGAGTTCAAGTACGCCGGTGTCGACTCCATTGATTTTTTGATTCCTTGGTTCCGATACCGGCGACTTCGGCTGCGAAGGCCTAGGTTGGCATGGCCTGGAGCAGGTAGCTCCGATATCATTGAGTCAGTCTTGGCCATTTCCAACCGTTGCTACTCCGGCTTATGCCGCTCGAGCCTATGGTTGCGGATGCTATTGAGTTGGACGGCGGATAATAGATAATGCAGAGTCCCAAGCGATGCAATTGATACTGACAGTGCTGCACCTTGCTTTAGCCATTGGGCTGGTTGGGTTGATTCTGATCCAGCATGGCCGTGGTGCCGATGCGGGCGCGGCTTTTGGCAGCGGAGCGTCGGCGACCGTTTTTGGAGCACAGGGTTCCGGTTCATTTTTAACGCGCACTACCGGGGTTTTGGCAACGCTGTTCTTCCTTACAAGCATTGCTCTCGCGTATTTTGCAGCTCAAGTCGGGGAGCCGGAGGGGCTGATGTCGGGTATCGATGCACCCAAACCTGCTATCTCTGAGCCTGTAGTTCCAAAACCCGCGGTCGATATGGACGATGTCCCGGTGCCCGAAGACACGACCGAGATCAGGAGTCAGGGCCAGCCTGAAGCTCCAACTGCTGAAGTTCAATCTGAGGAATTATCCGAAGAAAATGCGGACGCTGCGATCAGTCCTGAAAACGGTAACCGTGATCTCCCTAATCTGGGGTCGGACGAGATGCCGGTCGAATCTTCAAGCGCACAGACAGCAGATCAGATTCCTGAAAACAGTGATCTGCCGCCTATGAACCAGCCAGCGAACGAACCAGCGAACTAAAATGCTCGTGATGAATCATAACAATGTGTTTTGGATTTCAGATGGCTATCGTCCGCAAACCATAGCCATTGAGTAGCGATCATCCCTACAGCGAGTATCTTTAGCTCATTCTGAACAATGCCGACGTGGTGGAATTGGTAGACACGCTGTCTTGAGGGGGCAGTGGCGCAAGCCGTGCCGGTTCGAGTCCGGCCGTCGGCACCAGATAAAGAGCGGTCTTACATTAGCGAGTGCCGCTTTTTCAGTACAATTAGTAAGTCTATGAAAAGTCAATAATAATAGGGTAATCTGTAGCTTGACTTCCCAGGCTTTAGTACACTAGACTTTCATATTCAAGTGTGTAGAGCAAAATCAAAAATATAAAATATTGCTCATAATTCAAAAAATAAGCGAACTGAGGAGAGACATTCAGATGCTGGAGGACTATCTACACATACTGATCTTCATCGTGGTTGCCTTATCGATTGGATTCGTAGCGCGTATGCTCGGCACAGTACTTGGCTCGCGGAGACCTGATCAGGAAAAAGATGCGCCCTACGAATGCGGTTTTGATGCCTTCGAAAATGCGCGTATGAAATTCGACGTGCGCTATTATCTAGTTGCGATTCTATTTATCATTTTCGATCTCGAGATCGCATTTCTTTTCCCGTGGGCTGTCGTACTGGATGAACTCGGAATGGCCGGCTTCATGGCTATGTTCGTCTTCCTTGGTATTCTCGTTGTCGGCTTCGTTTACGAATGGCGTAAAGGTGCCTTGGAATGGGAATGATGGATAGTAGGAAGAATAGAAATGAAAACCGGTTAGCATCGATTCAGCATTGAGCAGCCCTTTTCTAAAGGGGGAGCAGAGCCATGAGTATAGAAGGTGTCCTTGAAGAGGGCTTTGTCACCACATCTGCCGATAAGTTAATTAATTGGGCGCGCACTGGATCTCTGTGGCCGATGACCTTCGGACTTGCGTGCTGTGCGGTAGAAATGATGCATGCTGGCGCCGCTCGCTATGACCTGGATCGTTTTGGGATCATCTTCAGGCCAAGTCCACGGCAATCCGACGTCATGATCGTTGCCGGCACCCTTGTCAATAAAATGGCGCCGGCACTACGTAAAGTGTACGACCAAATGGCCGAGCCCCGCTGGGTAATTTCCATGGGTTCCTGTGCCAACGGTGGTGGCTATTACCATTACTCCTATGCAGTAGTGCGAGGCTGCGACCGCATCGTTCCAGTCGATGTTTATGTGCCTGGATGTCCTCCAACCGCTGAGGCACTACTCTATGGCATCTTGCAGTTACAAAATAAGATTCGTCGCACCAATACCATTGCTCGTTAGCTTGACTGTCTGCCAGTCTCATCATTCGCCAGCTTGGGGATCGGGCAACACGATTGCACGTTACGATCGATATCTGTTCGTTGAGTTAACTGGGACGCGAGTGCTTAGAGCTTCTGAGATTCACTGAGCGAACATTGAAAATGACACATTATTCAAAATGATAGGTCCGCTTCCATCCACTGGCGATGCGCGTCTCGACGCCCTCGCTGACTCACTAACCGAGCGCTGGTCCGATGACGGCTTCGAGCTGAAGTCAGCTCTTGGCGAACTGACTCTAAGCCTGCCTGCCGAGCAGCTGCTGCCGGTCTGCGAGATATTGCGTGCCGATGCATCGCTACGCTTCGAGCAGCTCATTGACTTGTGCGGTGTCGACTATGCTGCCTACGGTCAGTCCGAATGGGAAACCACGGATGCATCCACCAGCGGTTTTGGACGAGGCGTCGATCGGGATATCGAATTGGTAGCCGATGATCCAAGGCGATATGCGGTGGTTTACCACCTGCTTTCGATCCAATATAACCGACGTCTGCGGCTGAAGACGTATGTGGGCGGTGCTCAGCCGATCGTTGATTCCGTGGTCGGTGTCTGGTCAACGGCTAATTGGTTCGAGCGAGAAGCATTTGACCTATTTGGTATCCTTTTCCGCGGGCATCCGGACTTACGCCGTATCCTAACCGATTATGGCTTCGTCGGACATCCATTCCGTAAGGACTTCCCTCTCAGTGGTCATGTTGCCATGCGCTATGATCCGGAACAGGCGCGGGTAGTTTACGAGCCAGTCGAGATCGAGCCGCGCGTATTGGTGCCCAAGGTCATTCGAAACGACAGCCGATATTTGTCAGAGGACGAACCGAGCGCATCGGTGGGGGGTGCAGCCAATGCCTGAGATTCGTAATTATACTCTGAACTTCGGCCCCCAACATCCAGCCGCCCATGGCGTGCTGAGATTGGTATTGGAAATGGACGGTGAGGTGATCCAGCGTGCCGATCCGCATGTTGGCCTGCTGCACCGCGGCACCGAAAAGCTGGCCGAGTCCAAGCCATTCAATCAGAGTATTGGTTACATGGACCGACTGGACTACGTTTCCATGATGTGTAATGAACATGGTTACGTACGTGCGATCGAAAAATTGCTCGGCATCGAGGCGCCCGTCCGCGCTCAATACATTCGTACGCTATATGATGAGATCACCCGTATACTGAATCATCTAATGTGGCTTGGTGCTCACGCACTGGACGTGGGCG
The DNA here is from genome assembly GCA_016745215.1 of Thiohalocapsa sp. PB-PSB1. Classification (GTDB taxonomy): domain Bacteria; phylum Pseudomonadota; class Gammaproteobacteria; order Chromatiales; family Chromatiaceae; genus Thiohalocapsa. Next base: position 4,965,278 of record CP050890.1, on the reverse strand, counting down.
CAATGAGTGTATTTCTATACTGTTTTCGCGAGCGCGAGGATCTGATGGACTGCTACGAGGCAGTCTCAGGGGCACGCATGCACGCTACTTACTACCGCCCGGGCGGTGTCTATCGCGACTTGCCCGAGCACATGCCCAGATTCTCGGAAGCCAAATCAAAATGGCACAGTAAGCGCGAGATCGGCAAGCTCAATGCTCCCCGCAGGGGTTCCCTACTGGACTTCATCGAGGATTTCAGTAACCGTTTTCCGGCGCAGGTGGACGAGTACGAGACATTACTGACCGACAATCGCATCTGGAAACAGCGTACGGTCGGTATTGGTGTAATCGATGCCGATCGTGCCCTGGATCTAGGCTTTACCGGTCCGATGTTGCGAGGCTCCGGAATCGCCTGGGATTTGCGCAAAAAGCAGCCTTATGCGGCCTACGCCCATGTCGATTTTGATATTCCAGTGGGCCAGAATGGCGACTGCTATGATCGCTACCTGGTGCGTATCGAGGAGATGCGGCAGTCGAATCGAATTATTCGTCAGTGTGTAGACTGGCTAAGGGCCAATCCAGGCCCTGTGATGGTGGACGAACACAAAATTGCTCCACCGGCGCGCATTGGAATGAAGGATGATATGGAGGCGTTGATTCATCATTTTAAACTCTTCACCGAGGGATACTGCCCGCCACCCGGTGAGGCTTACGCTGCGGTGGAGGCGCCCAAGGGGGAGTTTGGCTGTTACATCATCTCCGACGGTGCCAACAAACCCTATCGATTGAAGGTGCGCGCACCTGGCTTTCCGCATATGGCTGCGATGGATGAGATGGCGAAGGGCCATATGCTTGCCGATGTCGTTGCCATCATTGGCACCATGGATGTGGTCTTCGGGGAGATCGATCGCTGATGAGTTTCCGCACCGCACCGCTGGCCGTCATCCACGACGTAGATAAAGAAACGCTGCTGACGCCGGAAATCCGGGCCGAAATCGACAAGCAAATAGCCAAATATCCGCCCGAGTGGAAGCAATCCGCCGTTATGCCCGCGTTAACTCTGGTGCAGGAATACAACGGCGGTTGGCTGACCAAAGAACTGATGAACCAAGTCGCGGTCTATCTGGATATGCCAGAGGTGGCCGTCTACGAGGTGGCCAGTTTTTATGCCATGTACGATCTAGAACCGGTTGGAAGGCACAAGATTAGCGTCTGTAACAGCATCTCTTGTATGCTCTGCGGCTCCGAAGAGTTGATGGAACATATTCAGAAAAAGTATGGCGTCGTGAATGGCGGGACCACCACCGATGGCAAATTTACATTCAAAGAGTTCGAGTGCCTTGGGGCATGCCGTCATGCCCCGGCAGTGATGATCGATAAGACCTATCACGAATGCGTAACGCCGGATTTGGTCGACAAACTGATCAAAAAGCTCGACTGATTTTTTGCTCCTAGGCCGGGATGAATATCTAGTCAGATAACCGGAGCGACCACCCGAACAAGCATAGGCCCGCGGCAAGTCAACATGGTAAGCAATCAAAACAGCGTCTGCTTTCGTACCATGCACCTGAAGGAAAAGGTGCGCCACACCCTAGATAGCTATAGAAAAGTCGGTGGCTATCTGCAGTGGGAGCGAATTCTCGAGGAACAGCCAGATCCGAACACGATCATCGAAGAGCTGAAACTCTCAGCACTGCGCGGTCGCGGAGGAGCGGGCTTCCCAACCGGCTTGAAATGGAGCTTTATGCCGCGCACCGTGCCAGGACAAAAATACATCGTCTGCAATTCCGATGAGGGCGAACCGGGTACTTGCAAAGATCGCGATATCCTGCGCTATAACCCACATCAGCTGATCGAGGGCATGGCGATCGCCGGCTACTGTATCAACGCAACCGTCGGCTATAACTATATACGGGGTGAGTTTTACGAGCCCATTCGGCGTTTTGATCAAGCCCTTGAAGATGCCTATGCCGCTGGACTGCTCGGCAAAAATGTACTCGGGTCTGGGGTCGATTTCGATCTTTACACGCATCTTGGTTCAGGGGCTTACATCTGCGGCGAGGAGACAGCGCTGTTAGAGTCGCTGGAGGGCAAGAAAGGACAGCCACGCTATAAGCCGCCATTCCCCGCCCAGGCCGGCCTATATGGTAAGCCGACAACAATCAACAATACCGAGTCGCTGGCATCGGTACCCGTTATCCTGGAGAAAGGTGGCGAATGGTTCCTGAACCAAGGCCGTCCGAATAACGGTGGACCAAAGGTATTTTCAATCACCGGGCATGTTAACCAACCGATGAATGCCGAGGTACCTCTGGGTACGCCTTTCAGCGACTTACTTAAAATGGCCGGGGGAGTCAAAGACGGTCGATCACTGAAAGCGGTTATTCCGGGTGGCTCGTCGGTACCGGTATTACCGGGCGATGTGATGTTGAAAACTGACATGGACTATGACTCGATTGCCAAGGCTGGTTCTATGCTTGGCTCTGGAGCGATCATTATTATCGCCGAGGGAACCTGCATGGTCAGAGTGCTGGCCAATCTGGCGCATTTTTATGCCCACGAGTCTTGCGGTCAATGTACACCCTGTCGTGAGGGTACAGGCTGGTTGTCACGAGTATTGCACCGTATTTTGCATGGTCATGGCCGCCCCGGCGATCTGGATCTGCTCGATAATGTAGCCGGGCGTATCGGTGGTCGAACAATTTGCGCCCTTGGCGATGCCGCGGCGATGCCGGTACAGAGTTTCCTAAAGCACTACCGGCATGAATTTGAATATCTGATTGAGCATGGCAAGCCCATGGTCGAAGCCGCTTGAATCCTGCTAAGTTCCGAGTTGTATCCTGACCGCGCCCTGGTTGCGCACAGGTCAACTAGGGCAATGTTGGACGGCGGCCAGCCGGAGTAAAGAATCCCAGATGTCGGACAAGATCACCATCGAACTTGACGGGCGCGCCTGCGAGGCTGTGCCCGGCGAGATGATCATCGCCGTTGCGGATCGTGAGGGTATCGCGATTCCGCGCTTCTGCTATCACCAAAAATTATCAATTGCCGCTAATTGTCGTATGTGTCTGGTGGAGGCAGAGCAAGGTGGGCGACCATTTCCCAAGCCGGTGCCAGCCTGTGCGACGCCGGTGGGCAATGGAATGAAAGTGCAAACGCGCTCGCACAAAGCGCTGGAAGCGCAACGCGGCACCATGGAATTCCTGCTGATCAATCACCCGCTGGATTGCCCGATCTGTGATCAGGGCGGGGAGTGTGAGTTGCAGGATGTGTCCATGGGATACGGCAGCGATGTTTCTCGCTTCACTGAGCGCAAGCGAGTCGTCAAGGATGAGAACCTTGGGCCACTCATTGCGACGGACATGACTCGCTGCATTCATTGCACCCGTTGTGTACGTTTTGGTGCCGAGATTGCTGGTTCACGGGAATTAGGCGCCACTGGGCGTGGCGAGGAGATGCGTATCGGCACTTTCGTCGAGCACACTGTCGCCCATGAATTGTCCGGTAACATTATCGATCTGTGCCCGGTTGGTGCTTTGACATCAAAGCCTTACCGTTTCACCGCCCGTGCATGGGAACTGAGTCGCGAAGAGGGCATCGCTGCACATGATGCGGTTGGCTCCAATCTTTACCTGCATGTGCGTGGCGGCCGTGTGATGCGCGTGCATCCGCGTGACAACGAGGCTGTCAACGAGACCTGGATTTCTGACCGCGATCGCTTCTCCTACGAGGGCCTCGCTAGTGAAACCCGCCTGCGCTCGCCCCTGGTCAAGCGCGATGGTATTTGGCATGAAGTAGACTGGCAGTCCGCGCTGCAACTGGCCGCCGGCGGGCTGAGGGGAGTCGACGCAGATCAGATCGGCTGGCTGATGGCGGCGAATGCAACGCTCGAAGAACTTTATTTGGCGCAGAAATTAGTACGCGGGATAGGCGGTCTCCACATCGATACACGAGTGCGGCAACAGGATTTCCGTGGTGATGAGTCTGATCCTCCTGTGCCGTGGCTCGGCCTACCTATCGCTCAGCTCGAGAAACAGACAGCATTGTTGCTGATCGGCAGCGACATTCGCCAGGAACAACCATTGCTGGCCCATCGAATTCGTAAGGCAGCGCTCGCCGGCGGGTCTGTCTTTGTGGTGAATCCATATCAACTGGCATTAACCCACCCGGCAAGCCAATTTACTGCTCCGCCCGGCGATTTGCCGCTCGAGCTGGCGGCTATCGCAAAGGTCTTGGGTCAGACCGGCACGGCTGCCACGGCTGAACTCATCCATCAGGCGCAACCCACCGATGCACATACTGCTGCGGCCCAAGCCTTACGCGATGCTGGTGCCGATGACGCCGGTATTGTGTTACTCGGGGCACTCGCGGAAGCTGGCCCGGACTACGCGCTCATCAAGAGTCTGGCATATGCGATTGCTGACGCTGCCGGTTGTCGGATTGGCTTTCTGCCTCGTGCCGCAAACAGCGTCGGCGCTGCGCTTGCCGGCGCACTCCCGCATCTGGATGCAGGCGGCAGGAGTACCTCGGCGCCCGGACTTAATGCTTTGGCCATGTTGACCGAACCACGCGCTGCCTATGTGTTGTGGGGTCTCGATCCAGCCATGGATTTGCTAGATCCGTCGCTAGCCCTGTCCGTACTCGGTGAGTCCGGCCTGGTGATTGCTTGTAGTGCGTTTCGTCACCCTTCGCTGGATTCGGTTGCTAACCTGATGTTGCCGATTGCCAGCTTTGCGGAAACTTCCGGTACTTTTGTGAATGCAAGTGGCGACTGGCAGCGTTTCCAGGGCGCCGTGGCGCCTCCTGGTCAAGCTCGACCAGGTTGGAAAGTGCTTCGAGTCCTGGGCAATCTGCTTGAGCTCGATGGTTTCGACTACGCCAGTGCGCGACAAGTCCATGACGAAGTTAAAAGGACGTGCAACGGCATCATGCCCGACAATAACCCACGGGGCACTTACGATCATGCCGCTCCAACAAGCCTACCTGCGGATGGCGCGACAACACTGATGCGTGTAGGTAATGTGCCCATCTATAGCGTTGACCAATTGGTTCGTGCTGCGCCATCATTGCAGCGAACACCATCAGCAGGTAGTCTCGCAATTTTTTTACATCCAGATCAGGCGGCAAAGGTCGGCGTGAAAGACGGCGATACCGTTGAAGTAGCTCAAGGTCGCGCCCGTGCCCGGATGGATGTACGGTACGACGATTCCCTGGCCATCGGCTGTGCCCGAATACCAGCTGCTGTCACCGGCAGTGAAGAGTTGGGTGCACAGATCGGGCCGATCACGTTGTTCAAAACGCATGGAGAATCAGCATGATCATGGATTTGTGGGCAGCGATGCCGCTTCCTCTGCAGAGCATTTTAGCGATCGTTACGATCATCCTCCCATTGCTCGTCGTCGTCGCCTACTTCACCTATGCCGAACGCAAAGTCATCGGCTACATGCAGGTGCGCATCGGGCCAAATCGAGTTGGTTGGCGGGGCCTGCTGCAGCCCATTGCCGATACGCTCAAGCTGATGGTAAAGGAGATCATCGTCCCAACCAATGCAAGCAAAGGTCTATTTTTGCTTGCACCACTGATTTCCATCGCACCTGCTCTTGCTGCCTGGGCTGTCGTACCCTTCGACGCGGGTTTGGTATTAGCCGATATCAACGCGGGGCTGTTGTACGTATTAGCATTGACATCCCTCGGTGTCTATGGCGTCATCATCGCGGGTTGGGCTTCGAATTCCAAATATGCATTGCTGGGTGCGATGCGTGCCGCGGCACAAATCGTTGCTTATGAGATTGCGATGGGATTCGCGCTGGTCGGCGTGCTGGTTGCTGCTGGCAGTCTGAATTTAAGCGCCATTGTCGAAGCTCAATCCGGTAACCTGCTGACCTGGTTTTGGCTGCCATTATTCCCGCTTTTCGGCATCTATTATATTTCTGGTGTGGCGGAAACCAATCGTGCACCCTTTGACGTCGCTGAGGGAGAATCCGAGATTGTCGCAGGTTTTCATGTCGAATACTCCGGCATGGCGTTTGCGATCTTCTTTCTCGCGGAATATGCCAATATGGTATTGATCGCGATGTTGACGACACTGTTATTCTTCGGCGGTTGGCTTTCACCATTTCAGGGTATGCCCGTCCTAGATGAGACATTCGCATTCGTACCTGGTACCATCTGGCTGATTCTGAAAACATTCTTTTTTATGTTTCTTTTTCTTTGGCTTCGGGCGACGTTTCCGCGCTATCGTTATGACCAAATTATGCGCTTGGGCTGGAAGGTATTTATCCCAATCACGATCGTCTGGATTCTGGTAGTCGCCCTTGGAGTGATATTGCAAGTTCCACCATGGTGGTCGGCCATAGCCTGAAATGGTGGTCGGCCATAGCCTGAAATGGCGGTCGGCCATAGCCTGAGATGATGGTCAGCCATAGCCTCATGAAGTATGCGTGCATACTGTCCAGCCACTGGCAACAAGCAACTGACGATTATGATTCAAGCCGCTCGTAATTACATAAACAGCCTGATGCTGACCGAACTCTTCCGTGGGATGAGTCTTACCGGTGGCTATTTATTCAAGCGTAAGTTCACCGTCCAATATCCAGAGGAAAAGGCGCCTATCTCGCCGCGCTTTCGTGGACTGCATGCATTGCGTCGTTACCCGAACGGCGAGGAGCGCTGTATCGCCTGCAAATTATGTGAGGCGACCTGTCCAGCTCTTGCTATCACCATAGAGGCCGAACCTCGCGCGGATGGTTCTCGTCGAACCACAAGATACGATATCGATTTATTTAAATGTATCTACTGTGGGTTCTGTGAAGAATCCTGCCCAGTTGATTCGATTGTCGAGACCGGTGTCTATGAATATCATTTCGAGAACCGTGGCGAGAACATCATGACCAAGGACAAGTTGCTAGCGATCGGCGATAAGTACGAAAAGGATATTGCTGCCGCGCGTGCCGCCGATGCGGCTTATCGCTAGTACTGTGCTTAGGGTCCTGCAATCTCCAGGGATTGGGATATACGTAGAATCAAAATAGTCAGCGTGTACAATGGGCTGAGCCTTCGGGACTTGACCTAGTTACATGCTGAATTGCATCACAACCAACTATTTCTCCGTCAACTGGAGTCAGCACTGTCCGAAGGCTCCTATGGGCTGTCGGCTCCGCATCGGGAATTCCTAATGGGTTTTGAAAAATTTCTCTTTTATCTGTTCGCCGCCATAACCGTATTCGCAGCAGGGATGGTGGTAACCCGACGTAACCCGGTGCACTCGGTGCTCTATCTCGTGCTCGCCTTTGTCAGCAGTGCTGCTCTGTGGTTGTTGCTTGAAGCAGAATTTCTTGGCATCGTGTTGGTGTTGGTCTACGTTGGTGCTGTGATGGTGCTGTTCTTGTTTGTCGTTATGATGCTGGATGTGGATATCGCCTCGCTGCGCGCACAGTTCATTCGACATCTGCCGGTAGGGCTTATTGTTGCCGGTGTGATGGTAATGAATCTGTTCCTGATTCTCCGACCGGCTAATTTTGGTCTAGGTCAGTATGTCAAGCCTGAGGCGAGACCGGCCGGATACAGCAATACAGCTGAGCTGGGGATGGAGTTGTATACGACTTATTTGTATCAATTTGAAATTGCCGCAGTCATCTTATTGGTTGCTATCGTTGCGGCTATCCGATTGACCCTTCGGCATCGCCCGGAAACCAAGTTTCAAGACCCATCTATTCAGGTTCGCGTACGCAAGGGTCCAGACCGTATCCGAGTCGTATCGATGCCATCGGAGCCTATCCCGGCCCCCTCTACCACGATCGCTTTCGCCACTTCCGACGATGCATCTGATCCTGAGCAGAAAACGGCGATGGCTGATACCGTGAAACCAGAAAATTCGAATGGGGAGAAGGCGGCATGATCGCCCTATCTGACTATCTGTTACTCGGGGGCGTGTTGTTCTCGATCTCCGTCGCCGGTATTTTTTTGAACCGCAAGAATGTCATTGTGCTGTTGATGTGCATCGAACTGATGCTGCTGGCGGTGAATATGAACTTTGTTGCCTTTTCGCATTTTCTTGTGGATGGGGCAGGTCAGATTTTCGTGTTCTTCATATTAACGGTTGCCGCTGCGGAAGCGGCGATCGGGCTTGCCATTCTCGTTGTACTATTTCGAAACCGGCGTACCATCAACGTCGATGACCTTGACATGCTGAAGGGTTGATGAAGATGGAAAACCTTTACCTTACGATTGTCCTTGCTCCGTTAATCGGTGCTGTGATTGCCGGTTTCTTCGGTGGCAAAATCGGCCGCGTCGGAGCACATCGGGCTGCAATTGCAGGCGTTGGTATCTCCACCATATTGTCACTTTGGGTCGCCTATCGCTTCATTTGGAGTGATGAGCCCAGCTTTAACGGCACCGTTTATACCTGGATGCTGTCCGATGGCATGCGCTTTGAGATCGGTTTTCTCGTAGACCGGCTCACCGCGTTAATGATGGCCGTCGTCACCTTTGTTTCCTTTATGGTGCATATCTATACCATTGGTTATATGGCCGATGACGAACACAACTGGCCTGATGGTTGCCTTACCGGAGAGAACAGTTACCAGCGGTTTTTCAGCTACATTTCGCTGTTTACATTTTCCATGCTCATGCTAGTCATGTCGAACAACTTTCTGCAATTGTTCTTCGGCTGGGAGGCGGTGGGTTTGGTGTCTTATTTGCTCATCGGCTTTTGGTCCGTGCGAGAGTCCGCCATCTTTGCTAACTTGAAAGCGTTTCTGGTAAATCGTGTTGGCGACTTTGGCTTTATTCTGGGTATTGCCGCCATCGGCATGTACTTCAACTCAATGGATTATGCAGAGGTATTTGCAAAGGCACCGGATCTGGCTGGTACACAGGTTGCGGTATTTGGTGGTGTATCCTTGATGACTCTTATCTGTATTCTGCTGTTTATCGGCGCTATGGGTAAGTCGGCACAGGTACCATTACATGTCTGGCTACCGGACTCGATGGAGGGTCCAACACCGATCTCGGCGCTGATTCATGCTGCGACCATGGTGACTGCGGGGGTCTTCATGGTTGCGCGTATGTCACCCCTATTCGAATTTTCTACTACAGCCTTATCCTTTGTCTTGATCATTGGCGCACTAACGGCCTTTTTCATGGGATTGGTTGGTCTGGTGCAAAATGACATCAAGCGCGTAGTTGCCTATTCGACGTTGTCGCAATTGGGATATATGATTGCGGCCTTGGGCGCTTCAGCTTACGCCGCCGGTATCTTCCATCTGATGACTCATGCTTTTTTCAAGGCGTTATTGTTCCTGGCGGCTGGTTCGGTCATCATTGCGATGCATCATGATCAGGATATTCGCAATATGGGTGGTCTACGTAGCTACATGCCGATTACTTGGGCTACTGCCTTGATTGGCTCGCTGGCGCTGATTGCTTTCCCTGGCTTTTCTGGTTTTTTCTCCAAGGATGCCATTATCGAGGCGGTTGGACATGCGCATGTTTTTGGCGCTAGTTTCGCTTGGTTATTACTAACGGCCGGCGCCTTTGTCACAGCCCTCTATAGTTTCCGTATGTATTACCTGGTATTCCACGGTAAGCCGCGCATGGATGAACATACCCGCTCACATCTGCACGAGACACCCTGGGTTGTGACCTTGCCTTTGGTTGCATTGGCAATTCCTTCTATCTTTATCGGTTGGTTCACCGTCGAACCTCTACTAGTGGCGAATTGGTTTGGCGAGGCAATCTACGTTAAACCAGAGCACGACTCGTTGCACTCGCTGGCTGAGCACTGGCATGGTCAGTTCGCCTTTATCTTGCATGGTATGAAAGCGCTGCCGTTTTGGCTCGCCATGGGAGGTCTTGTGCTGGCAACAATCGTCTGGTGGTTCCTGCATCGGAACAATCCGACGATCGATGATCAGATACAACAGAAAGGTGGTTTGCTGACCAAAATTCTGCAAGATAAATATGGCTTTGACGAATTTAATCAGAAGGTCTTTGCCGGTGGTGGCCGCGGTATTGGTCGACTATTCTGGAATACCGGAGATCGAACCTTGATTGACGGCGCGATGGTCAATGGCTCGGCGCGGATGGTTGGCCTAGCCGCGGCTGTGGTACGCCACCTTCAGACCGGCTATTTGTATCATTATGCCATTGCGATGATTATCGGTCTGGTCGTGCTTTTGACTCTCTTTGTCACTCTCTAATGCGATCCATCAGGTAACGACAATGCTAATAGTAACCCGCACGCAGAAGGATGATGGGTATGTTTGCTGAATTTCCCTGGCTGACGCTGATCATTTGGCTGCCAATTCTTGGTGGTATTGCGGTGATCGCCAGCGGTGACAAATCCGCCGAACTAACGAAACAAATCTCACTGGGTGTGGCATTGCTGACTTTTCTGGTCAGCCTACCTCTTTGGTTCAGTTTCGAGTCTGGTAGCGCCGCGATGCAGTTCGTCGAGCGATCGGCCTGGATTCCCTCACTCAGCATCGAATACTATCTCGGGGTTGATGGTATCTCGATGCCCTTGATTCTGCTGACGACATTCATCACGATTTTTGTAATCATCGCCGGTTGGGATGTGATTACCTACCGGCCTTCCTATTACATGGGCGCCTTCTTGATTATGGAAGGGATCATGGTCGGCGTATTCTCCGCGCTGGACGCGATCCTATTCTATTTTTTCTGGGAGGCGATGCTGATACCGATGTTCCTGATCATTGGAGTTTGGGGCGGGGCAAATCGGGTTTACGCAACGATTAAATTCTTCCTATACACCTTTTTCGGCTCGGTGTTCATGTTGATTGCTCTAATCTATATGTACTTCCAAGCCGATAGCTTCAGCATTCTCGATTATCAGGACCTACAGCTGGGCATGACTGCCCAAACTCTGATCTTCATCGCTTTCCTACTGGCTTTTGCTGTGAAGGTGCCGATGTTTCCGGTGCATACCTGGCTGCCTGACGCCCACGTGGAGGCGCCTACCGGCGGCTCGGTCATATTGGCTGCGATCATGCTGAAAATCGGTGGCTATGGCTTTTTGCGCTTCAGCCTGCCGATTACTCCCGATGCAAGCGCATCGTTGGACTGGCTGATTATTGCTCTGTCATTGATTGCAGTCATCTATATTGGCTTTGTCGCACTGGTGCAGCAGGATATGAAAAAGCTTATTGCTTATTCTTCAATTGCACATATGGGCTTTGTCACCCTCGGCTTTTTTGTTGTCTTCACCATTGTCCGGCAAACCGGCGGCAGCGACGGCGCGGTCATGGGAATCGAGGGTGGTATGGTGCAGATGATTTCCCATGGATTCATCTCGGGGGCTCTATTCCTGTGCGTCGGTGTGCTCTATGACCGGATGCACACCCGCGAGATTTCGAGCTATGGCGGCGTGATCAACAAAATGCCTTGGTTCGGTGCCTTTGCGGTGTTTTTCGCTATGGCCAATGCGGGATTACCTGGAACCTCCGGCTTCGTCGGTGAATTCATGGTCATTCTGGCCACATTCCGAGCCGATTTCTGGTATGCCTTCCTGGCTGCTACAACGCTGGTTTTGGCCGCCGCATTCACACTATGGATGGTAAAACGAGTTGTATTCGGTCCAATTGGGAACCAGCAGGTGGCACAGTTGAAGGATCTCAATATTCGTGAGACCGTTAATCTGGGTACGCTCGCCGCGGCAACGTTGGCGATCGGCATTTGGCCCAAGCCATTGGTGGATGTAATGGAACCGTCCATCGTGAACCTGGTACAGCAAGTCCAGGTTAGTAAATTACCCGAGGCGGCCACATCGGTCGCCAGTCTACAGCCCTGACAATATTCAGCCGGACAAAGATCATGCCGTTCGAAACTGCCGATCTATACACTGTTTTGCCCGAGCTGATCATTCTGATCACCGCCTGCTCGGTACTGATCCTGGACTTGTTTCTGCACGAGAATCAAAAAAGCTTCAACCATGGGCTAACGATTATCGGCTTATTACTTGCTCTCGGCAGCGTTGGACTGGTCAGTGTTGATCAGACGACCACGGCCTTCGGTGGCGTATTTATTCGCGACTCCATGAGCGATCTCCTCAAAGGTGCGCTATTAGTCGTTACATTGCTCGCATTTGTCTACTCCAGCACTTATTTGCGCAATCGCAACCTATGGGTCGGGGAATATTATGTGCTGATGCTTTTAGCATTGCTCGGCATCATGATCATGGTTTCAGCCAACGGATTCCTGACTCTCTATTTAGGGTTGGAATTGCTGTCGCTATGCCTGTACACCCTAGTGGCCTTCGATCGAGATTCCAACATGGGCTCCGAGGCTGCGATGAAATACTTTGTTCTTGGCGCGCTGGGCTCCGGCATGCTGTTGTATGGGATATCAATGCTTTACGGTGCCTCCGGAGGTTTAAGCTTCGCAGCCATAGCCGAAGTGGCCAGTGCCGCCAGTTCTGATGGCGCTGAGAATAAGATTTTGGTGTTCGGGCTGGTATTTGTCATCATTGGCATTGCGTTTAAATTCGGCGCCGTGCCTTTTCATATGTGGATGCCGGATGTCTACCAGGGTGCGCCAACCCCAGTCGTGCTATTTCTCTCCAGCGCACCCAAAATCGGTGCCTTCGCTATGGCAGCTCGGGTGCTGATCGACGGGCTCGAGGGATTACAGACGGATTGGAGCGAAATCCTGATCATCCTATCGGTACTCTCCATGGGAATCGGCAACCTAGTTGCAATTGCTCAAACCAACATCAAACGCATGTTGGCGTATTCGACAGTCTCCCATGTTGGATTCATTTTCCTTGGCTTACTCGCAGGCACTCCGGCAGGTTATTCTGCTGCGATGTTCTATGCCATCGTCTACGCGCTGATGGCCACCGGTGCCTTTGGTGTGCTGGTAATGATCTCTCATAAGGGCTTCGAGGCCGAAAATCTGAATGATCTGAAAGGCCTGAGTGACCGCGATCCATGGCTCGCCGCAATGATGGCATTGGTTATGTTTTCAATGGCTGGGGTACCTCCTCTAGTAGGCTTCATGGCTAAACTGCTTGTATTAGAGGCGATTGTCGACATTGGTTTGGTGTGGTTGGCCTTGGCTGCGGTCGCTTTCTCGATCATCGGTGCATTTTATTATCTGCGCGTCGTGAAAATGCTCTATTTTGATAAAGCTGAAGTTGTTGAACCTGTCGATGCCACCAGTAGTGCTCGATTGGCGGTGACCGTTAATGGTCTTGGTATGCTGTTTCTCGGCTTGTTCCCAGCTCTGTTGCTGTCTCTCTGCCAAGCAGCGTTCAACTAGTTCAAGCCCAGATGTAGCCTTCCCTGCTCCGCGAACTTTTCCTAAGCATGGGATGATCAGCAGATACGGCCAGGATCGCTCACGTTCAGGCGCTGCGCCTGATGGAGATGGATCTCAGTAAGGCGTAGAGATTTTCTCTTGTGGGTGAAGAGGAGCTGAATGTCTATTCGACGCGTCTATGGTCCCGAGGGTCTCAAAAAGGCTGCGGCATTCTGGTTACCACGCGTTCTGGTAATCTTGGTCATTGCCACTCTGATGCTCTATGCGATCGCGTTATCATCAGGAAGTCCCTATCATATTCGCGAGCTGTTCGGCACGAGTCCGTCCCTATCTCAGGCGTTGTTATTTGCACTGATCGTATTATTCGCCCTCGGACCTCCGGCCATATTGGGCCTACAGCTGGTCCGGCTGCCATGGATCTATGTCTGGTTGTTTCCCGTGGGCATTCTCGTGCATGCGGTAATCGTTTTTCTAGGGTTTCGCTATGCCACCCCAATTTCTAGCATCCACGATTTGCTCGGCTTACCCATTTGGGGTCTAGGTGATGAATTGGAGCGACTGATCCGATTTATCGGGCTATTCCTAATGTTTTCTTTGCCCATTTCGGGTGGTATGGCACTATTGTATGCGGTAACACTGGCTTATGCGCCACGGCGCGTTCTCTGGTGGGTATTGTTTCAAGGCATTTTTCTCATCTTAGGATACTGGGTGGTTGTGATCAGTGCCGCCACGGATAACATAACGGAGCTGCTCCGGGGAGACGCATCCCCGCTGTCTTGGTTTGGATTCTCTATCTGGCTGCTTAGCCTCGCTTGCATCGCATCACTGGTCGCGGAGCGCTCCGCGAACGTGTTTCGGGGCACGATATTGACAGGCTTTGCCGTGGCAGTATTTCTTCCGCTATCTTACGGTATTCTGTTTTTGGTTCTCGAGCAGAAAGTGGGTAGCCCTAGCTCGACTCTATCAGCATTGGATTTTTTATTGACACCAGATCGTACTGACTACGGCGCAAGTAACCTGGAATTATTTCTGCGCTATACGATGGCGTATGTTGGCGCTGTCATGTTGCTGGCCTGCTCTCAATATCCGGCCTGGGTTGCATATTCAACTCGACAGTTCAGGTCGCTTCAGGAAATAAACTAAGGCGATTGCCGAAGAAAAATAGACCAACTGGCGCCGCCGGATGCTCGTTTGCCTTCGCGAAGCGGCAACCCCCCCAGAATTGCTCTATGGGCGGGTTGCTGCGATGTCGAGGCCGGACGAGAAAACAAGCTAGTGCAGCTGTGCGGATGCCCCGCTACCGTTTCTGCTGTTTGTCGTTGTCGCTCATCATGGATTATCGATGACGACCAGGATTACAACTCGGACAACGACTGCGAATGGTTTCGCGATTTCCGCAGCAGAGCGCTAGGTGGTCTGTTTCTCGACAGAAATCGCCTTAGTTCGCTTGTCCGCCTGCGCCATCTAGGTAGCGGTTCATGAATAACCTATACAACGCTATCCAGACATCGGCGGAGTGCAATCGGGGTCGGGGCCACTATCGGAATCGGAATCGGAATCGGAATCGAGAGAGAAAACGCCCTATGCCATTCGGTCATGAGAAGCGCGACGTCTAGCGTGCGGCCATCGAGTCTGTCGGCTGGGCCTAGCGCGACTGCGAGCATGTGAAAGGACAGCGTAATGCGAAGGATCAACGCCTGTGCGCATCTTAGGCGCGCATCGTAGGCCATCGCGCTGAACAGTGCCGCGGGTAACGGCAAAGCGACGAGCGGGGATCGCCGCCGGTCGTTTGAAATCGCACGAGGCTCGGCGCTGGAGTGCGCTGCGATTGAGGACGTGCTCGCTGGTGTGCGATGCGTTGTCCGCAGACGACAACGGCAAGCAAAAGGCACTGCTCGATCGTCTTGTGGCCATGCTCACGAAGCTCGGACAGCGTGGTTAGGCGGTCAGCGAGGAGCTTGGCGGATAGCGAGTTGGTCAGTTCGATACCGACGCCGACGCCGATAGCGGTACCGAATGAGTCGGCAGGTGACACCCAAGCCAAAAACCTGTTTAGCTTGTTTCTGCACCATCACTAGGGCATCTATGTTTGCGTTGATGACCGGCTTCTGCCAGTGCTGTTAAAAGGGCTCGGTGCCGCCTTGCCGCGGGGCAAGCTTAATTTGCATTGGCAGCAACCTGGTAATCCGTCTCAGGTTGTTCTTCGGCTTGCTGTGCAAGTTCTGCTTGATAGGCACCATTGACCCGATCCCGCAGTTCTTTTCCGGGTTTGAAGTGTGGAACGTACTTGCCGGAAAGGGCCACAGAATCACCGGTTTTTGGATTGCGGCCTACGCGTGGTGGGCGGTAATGTAAGGAAAAGCTACCGAAACCGCGGATCTCGATACGATTGCCAGAGGCCAGAGCGGTACTCATCTGCTCCAGAATGCAGCGCACTGCAAGTTCGATATCTTTATTGGCGAGGTGGCTTTGGCCCTCTGCCAGGGTCTCGATCAGTTCGGATTTCATCATATCAGCATGCCCGTCATACAGATTTAGCACGGGCTCGGAATCACTAATCGAGCCCGAGCCGAGCAGCAAAGAGGAGAGAAAGTCAACTCAGCGAGACATCAGTTCTTGGCAGCCTCTTCCATCTGCTGCTTGAGTATGTCGCCAAGGGTAGCGGTGCCGGCCTGTGCTTCCCGAGCATAGCCTTTGATAGCAGCTTGTTCGTCAGCGAAGTCTTTGGCCTTAATCGATAAAGAAATGGTACGATTTTTTCGGTCCACTCCCATGAACTTAGCTTCCACTTGCTCACCGGCTTTCAGTACCGCGCGGGCATCCTCAATGCGATCGCGTGAAATTTCCGAGGCACGTAGGTAGCCTTCAACACCCTCACTTAGATTAATTATGGCTCCCTTCGGATCGACTTCGGAAACGGTGCCAGTAACAACGCTACCTTTTTCGTGCAGTGCAACAAAACTTGAGAACGGATCTTTATCCAGCTGTTTGACGCCCAGCGAGATGCGCTCGCGCTCGGGATCGACCGATAACACGACGGTCTCCACCTCATCGCCCTTCTTGAAGTTGCGCAGGGCATCCTCGCCGTTTTCGTCCCAGGAGATATCGGACAGGTGTACCAGTCCATCAATACCGCCCTCGAGTCCAATGAAAATACCGAAATCGGTGATGGACTTGATCTGCCCGCTGACATGATCGCCCTTTTTGAAGGTGGCGGAAAAGGTGTCCCAGGGATTGCTTTGGCATTGTTTGATACCGAGCGAGATACGGCGTCGTTCCTCGTCGATGTCGAGTACCATGACCTCAGTTTCGTCCCCCAGCGCAACGACTTTACTAGGATGGATATTCTTGTTGGTCCAGTCCATTTCGGATACGTGTACCAGGCCCTCGACACCTTCCTCGATTTCGACAAAGCAGCCGTAGTCTGCAATGTTGGTGACTTTGCCGAATACTCGAGTGCCTTCGGGGTAGCGCCGCGAGATGTTCACCCAAGGATCCTCGCCCATCTGCTTTAGGCCAAGGGATACGCGCTGGCGCTCGCGATCGAATTTGAGCACCTTGACCACGATTTCTTGGCCAATTTCGACTACTTCCGATGGGTGCTTAACCCGGCGCCAAGCCATGTCGGTGATGTGCAGCAGGCCGTCGATTCCGCCCAAATCCAGGAATGCACCATAGTCGGTGAGGTTCTTGACAACACCCTGGATTTCCAGACCCTCCTCCAGTTTTTCAAGCAACTGTTCGCGTTCGGCGCTGTATTCTTCCTCGACCACGGCACGGCGTGAGACGACCACATTATTACGTCTGCGGTCAAGCTTGATCACCTTGAATTCCAGTTCCTTACCTTCCAGGTAAGTGGTGTCGCGGACCGGGCGCACATCCACCAGAGATCCCGGTAGGAATGCACGCACACTGCCGAGTTCGACAGTGAAACCGCCCTTGACCTTGCCATTGATCATGCCCTTAACTGTATCGCCGTCGTCAAACGCCTTCTCCAGCGTATCCCAGGCAGCAAATCGCTTGGCTTTTTCGCGTGACAGCCGCGTCGTGCCAAAGCCATCTTCGACGGCATCCAGTGCTACCTGAACATCGTCTCCAATCGCCACTTCCAGTTCGCCATCCGGGGTCAGGAATTGATTGCGCGGAATCATGCCTTCTGTCTTGAGGCCGGCATTGACAATGACGGTATCCTGCGTTATCAGGACGACTTGCCCGGTAACGATGGTGCCCGGTTTCAGCTGCGTGACGTTGAGGCTCTCTTCGAAGAGATCGGCGAAACTTTCGGTCATGGATTTGGAAATTTCCCGGCTGGCTGCCTGGCCCTCATTTGAACTACGACCTCACCGCGAGGACGTTCCAATCAAAATAAGGGGTTGAGTTGAAGAATAGCCGACGGGTGTGTCGACCGGTTTTTGTTGGCAAGTCATATCATGCTGTCCGCTCGTGACAATTTGCGCCCTGCTTGCTCGTGTTCGATGAATCTGCATGAGTCATTCAGATATCGACCCAGTATTTGCAAGTGCCTGTTGCGCTTGTGCAACGACCTGCGCGAGCACATCAGCAATAGAAAGTGCTGTTGAATCAATCACGATTGCACCATCGGCGATGGTGAGTGGACTGTGGGTGCGATTTCTGTCGAGGTCATCGCGTTCGCGAAGCTCTCGAATAAGATCGCGCATGTTAGCATCCATCCCCTTGTCTCTCAACTGTTTATAGCGACGATTCGCGCGCTCCTCGGGGGTTGCATAGAGATAGATTTTGAGCACTGCATTTGGGAACACCCGTGAGCCCATGTCGCGTCCGTCGGCGATCAGCCCTGGAGGGCGCACCGCAGCGCGCTGCAACAACATGAGCGCCTCACGTACCTGGGCGTGTACCGCAACCCGTGAGGCTCGTACACCTCCCTCCGCGGTCCGGATCTCTTCGCTCACGTCGTCTCCATCAAGCAGCACTCGGTTGCCCTCGAAGCGGATCTGCAGGCGCCGGGCCAGTTCTCCCATCGTCGCTCCATCGTCCAGATCCAGGCCAGCACGCGTCGCTGCTAGACCCAGGCTTCGATAGAGCGCACCGCTGTCGAGCACATGCCAACCGAGTTGTTGCGCAAGTCCCTCGGCAATGGTGCCTTTACCTGTCCCGGACGGGCCGTCGATCGCAATGACAGGAGCGACTTGTAGCTGAAGCGACTCTCGAGGGGAGGCGTTGCTGTTCATCGGGTTTGCTCCGAGATGGCGAGCCCTGCGCGCGCTGCCAGCGTGGCAAAGCCAGGGAAAGAGGTATTGACGTTAGCGCAGTCGAGAATCTTGATTGGTGCTGCAGCGCGCAGGCCCGCCATGGCAAAGGACATGGCGATGCGGTGGTCGTCATGGCTGTGCACGCTGCCTCCGTTAAACACTGCTGCCGCATTGCCACGCCCCTCGATGCGGATGCCATCCGGCAAGATGACCGACTGTACCCCAAGCGCGGCCAGCCCTTCGGCCATCACGGCGATCCGGTCGCTCTCCTTTACGCGCAACTCCTCGGCACCGGTGAGCAGGGTTTGGCCCTCGGCGCAGGCGGCGGCGATGAACAGGGCTGGGAATTCGTCAATGGCCAGTGGTACCTGTTCCAGAGGGATTGTAATACCGTTCAGTTTTGCCGAACGTATAAGGATGTCTGCCACAGGCTCGGCGCCAAGATCAGGCTTGCGTTGGATACGCAAATCAGCGCCCATTGCGCGCAGAATATTAATGATGCCAATGCGTGTTGGGTTGATACCTACCTGCTCCAGAGTCAGGTTCGAGCCAGGTGCAATTGCAGCGCCCACCAGGAAGAAAGCAGCGGATGAGATGTCCGCCGGTACAGTGATGGGCGCCGCGTGCAATTTGCCTCCCCCAGTCACGCAGATCCGCTCGCCGTCACGACGTACCTCGTAGCCCAGCGTGGCAAGCATGCGCTCGGTATGATCGCGAGTCGGCGCTGGTTCGTGTACACAGGTCTCGCCATCGGCGTACAGCCCTGCGAGCAATAGGCTTGACTTGACTTGAGCGCTGGCCACAGGCATCGGATAGTCGATGCCGATAAGACGCTTAGCAGGCGCAATGTGCAGGGGGGCGGTGCCTTGCGCGGTGGTTTCGATCCGCGCTCCCATTTTGCACAGCGGTGTTGTGACTCTGCGCATGGGTCGCCGCGACAGTGATTGATCGCCAATGAGTGTAGTTGCGAAGCGTTGGCCGGACAAAAGCCCGCAGAGCAGGCGCATGGATGTGCCGGAATTGCCCATGTAGAGTGGTCCGATCGGTATACTCAAGCCATTCATCCCAACGCCGACTACCCGGACCTGGCCATGCGCAGGCCCATCGATAGTAACTCCCATGGCGCGAAAAGCCGCCAAGGTTGCGAGGCTGTCGGCACCCTCGAGAAAGCCGTTGATCTGGGTCTCGCCATCAGCTAGGGCCGCGAGCATGATAGAGCGGTGCGAGATGGATTTGTCGCCAGGCACACGCAGGCGTCCGCGCAAAGAACCTCCAGGTGCGATACTAAACTGCAGCGCTGGGTGTGCTTGCCGTGTGGCAGAGGAATCGGTCGAAGTTGAAGCTGTGACGCTCAGATTGTCGGTAGCTGGGCTCAAATTTAAGCTCGTGGATTGCAAGCAGGTGAAGAAGCCGGCTTGGGAGTATGCTGATTCCCAAACCCGAGCCGGCACCTGACCAGATAGAGAAACTTCGGGGCAGGGTGCTCTAACGATTAAAAATAGGCAAAATAGCCGATCGCAGAACAACTGTAAACGGCATGCTTGCAGCATGCGCCGTATTGCTGGCGCTGTCCACGCACAATTCCGATTCAATACCATCCACGTCAGAACAGAAAGTCCCACAGGAGAATCCAATGGAAGAACGCAATGTCGATGTCGCCATCATCGGCGCTGGTAGTGCTGGGCTGAACGCCCTGAGCCAGATTCGAAAGGCCGGCAAATCCTTTGTACTGATCAACGGTGGCGAACTAGGGACTACTTGCGCCCGTGTCGGATGCATGCCATCCAAGGCCATGATCCAATTAGCCGAAGACCATTACCGCCACACTTATCTGGGTAAGCACGGCGTGGGCGGGAATGAGGTTCTAACCCGCACGAGCAGCGAGGTCATGGAAAAGGTGCAGGATCTTCGCGACATCTTTGTCGATCGGGTGTTAACCAACAGCACCGATGACATGCCAGAGAGTCTGTTTATACAGGACTTTGCCCGCTTCATCGAGCCAACTCTGCTGGAGGTTGGCAAGCAGCGCATCCGCGCTGGCGCGGTGGTCATTGCCGCCGGCTCGCGGCCTTTGGTTCCAGCGCCGTGGCAGCAGTTTGGCGAGCGCATCCTGACCACTGACAGCTTGTTCGAACTCGCGGACTTGCCGGCATCGATCGCAGTGATCGGTCTCGGCACCATCGGTTTGGAACTTGGCCAAAGTCTGCACCGACTTGGCGTCGAAGTGACTGGCTTTGATCAATTGCAAGGCATCGCTGGCATCACTGACCCGCAGGTGAATCAGGCTGCCATCGACATCATCAGCAAAGAGTTTCCGCTGTATCTGGGGCAGAAGGCCGAGATTGAAGAGGCAGGCGAAAAATTACGCGTCAGCGCGGGCGAGCACAATGTACTGGTAGACCGGGTGCTCTGCAGTATTGGCCGGGTACCGAACATTGAACGGCTTGGGCTGGAAAACTTGGGCGTGCCGCTGGACGAGCGCGGGCTACCCGGATTCAACAGCAACAGCATGCAAGTGGCCGAATTGCCGGTGTTCATCGCTGGCGATGTCAACGGCCAACGACCGATCCTGCATGAGGCCGGCGATGAGGGCAAGATCGCCGGTTGGAATGCGGCTCACGGCCAAACCAGGGCATTCCGCCGCAAAACACCGTTATTTATCAATTTTTGCGACCCCAACATCTGCGCTGTCGGGCGACGCTTCAGCGAACTAGACTCCGCCAGTACGGTCATCGGCCAAATTCAGTTCGCGCCGGTCGGTCGCGCGCTGATCATGGGCAAGAATCGAGGTTTGTTGCGCATTTACGCGGAAAAGGCCAGTGGTCGTCTGCTTGGTGGCGAGATGGTCGGTCCAAAGGGCGAGAACCTGGCGCATCTGCTTTGCTGGTGCATCGAGCAGGGCCTCAGCGTCGGTGATCTGCTGCGCATGCCCTTCTATCATCCGGTCATCGAGGAGGCATTACAAGCCGCACTGTACGATGCCTACGGCAAGCTGGACGTCAAAAACGAAGGTGGGCTGACGGAGTTGGTGCCGCTGTCGGATTGATGCCCTAGATGTTTGGTGATCTGACTGCTTGCAAGGCAGACCAACAGTCCCTTGAACTCGAACCTTGGCCGCCGTGGTCTTTACCCCTTTGTCGCCAGCTCGGTTGACCTGAACCATCGCCGCAATTGGGTATGCACGCTCTCGTGTATCGACAGCAAAGATGGGATGATCAGCAGCACCAGCAGTGTAGCCAAGGCAAGACCGAAAGCAATAGAGGTAGCCATGGGAATCAGGAACTGGGCCTGATAGGACTTTTCGAACAGCAGCGGCGTTAATCCTGCGATGGTCGTGAGCGAGGTCAGCAATACCGCCCGAAGGCGCTGGCAGGCAGCCTCCACCAGCGCCTCTGCTACCGGCAAGCCATCAGCGCGCAGGTTATTGTAAAAGGCGACCAAAATGATGGAGTCATTGACGACGATGCCGGACAGACCGAACATGCCGAACAAAGACAGAATGGTCAGGTCGATTCCCATGAGCCAATGTCCGAATAGCGCGCCGGTAAGACCGAACGGGATCGCAGCCATCACGACCAGTGGCCAGCCGTAGGACGAGAACACCCAGGCGAGAATCAGGTAGATCAATATCAGGCCCATGACTCCTCCCTTGCGCATGTCTGCCAGGGTCTCGCTTTGATCCGCGGAGCGCCCTTCGAATGAGTAATCGATGCCGTATTTTTGACGCAGTTCGCTGAGTGGACCTTTTTTCAAAGTTTCGATAATCTGGTTGGCGTTATTGACAACGGAATCGACGTCAGCGGTGACTTCCACCGCGAGTTGGCCGTCTGCATGGCGCAGTACCTCGAAACCACGCCGTGAACGCCATTCGGCCACGGCCATGAGGGGCACCGAACGACCATCTGGCGTGCGTATATTGAGTCGTTGCAGACTGCTCAAGCGATTGCGCTCGGCCTCGGGCAGGCGCACGCGTACTTCTACCTCGTCCGAGCCGTCCTGAAAGATCTGCGCCAATTGGCCATCGAATGCGGCACGTAGTTGTTGGCCCAGATCAACGACCGTTAAGCCTAATGCCTCGCCGGCCGGTGTCAGCGAGTAAATCAGCTGCTCGCGGCCAAATGCCATGTCGTCCTCGACCTCGAGTACTCCGTCGATGCCGCCCAGGGTTTCCGACAGGTCGATGGCGGCCGCTTTGAGCTGTTGCGCGTCGACGCCGGTCAAACGGATGGTCAGATCGCGGCCGGGCGGACCAACCCGCCGGGCGGCTATGTTTAGGCTCTCGAGTCCTGACGGCAATTGGATATTGTCGCGCCAGGCGCGAATAAACTCGTTATTGCGCACGACCCGGGCATCCGGCTCGATCAGCTCGATGCTTAGACCACCGAGCTGGTCGGCGGCAGCACTGCCAGTGCTCTTGGCGCCATGATAGGCAAGCGCGATGTTGATCAGTTTGCCCTGATCCAGTTCGCGTTCGGTTTGGTAGAGTGTTGCCTCCAGGTGTGCGAGGAAGTCGTCGACCTTGGACCTCGGCGTGCCGGCGACGAATGCCACGTTGGCGTTCAGGATCTGGGATTCGGGCGTGGGAAAGAAAACAAAGCTGAGCCGACCACCATGGATCAGGCCGACGGCGATTACCAGCATCGCCAGTGCGGTGGCAACCGTGGTAAAGCGATTGCGGATGGCCAATTCGGCAAAAGGTCGGAATAGCCGGTCTCGCAGATGCTCGAAGAGGCGGTCGAACCGTGCGCGAACGGATTCCGATTTTACCTTGTGGGAATGCACAAAGGCATTGCGCAGGTGCCCAGGCAACACCAGAAAACTCTCCACCAGGGAAGCCAGAATGGCACAGATGATCACCAGCGGAATTGCACCAAGGATATTACCGATTCGACCCCCTACCAATATCAGCGGCAGGAATGCGGCGACAGTGGTTAGTGACGAGGCGATCACCGGCGCCAGCATGCGTCGTGCGCCGCCTTCGGCCGCCAGCAACGGCGCCTCGCCCATCTGGTAATGGGCCATGGCATCCTCGCCGACAACGATGGCGTCGTCGACAATGATTCCCAAAGCCATGATCAGCGCGAACAAGCTGATCATGTTCACGCTGCCTCCCGCCAGATAGAGTATGAACAATGTTGTGGCGAATGAGACGGGGATGCCCCAGGCGACCCAGAATGCCACCCGGCCAGTCAAAAATAAGTAGAGGATCAGCACCACCAGCAGCAGACCGCCGAGACCGTTACGCACCAATAATAGAATGCGATCGCGCACTAATTCCCAGGAGGCATCGTAGACGGTGATCTCGACGCCGGGGGCAAGCGTTGGACGAGTGTCGTCGAGCCATTCTGCCAGAGTGCGTGCCGCCTCCAGAGTATCGCCATTCTCTGAGCGTCGGACGATGATTTCCACTGCTGGTTTGTCTGCGACGCTGACATTGATCGTGTTGTCACGCGGACCGCGTTCGATTGTGGCCACGTCGCCCAGGTTGATGCGCAGTTCGGCATCGCTGCGGATTGGCAAGCGCGCAAATTCAAGCGCATCGCGGCGTTTGTCGAGGCTGCGCAACTCGCGAGCACCTTCGCCCCCTCCTACCGAGCCGGCGGGCAAATCACGGCTAAAGTCGGCCACGCGCTGGGCGATATCGCTTAGGTTGAGCCCGAGTTGCTGGAGCTGGGCGTTATCTACCTCAATGGCGATTTCCTCTTCCGGTAAACCTTTGATGTCGATCTTGTCAAGGCCGCGGTCGAGCAGTTCTGACTCGAATCGACGCGCCAGATTGCGCATTTCCGCCGGATCGTCCAAACCCGTGATCAACAGGCGGGCAACCGATTCGTAGCGTGTCAGCAACGACACCTCGGGTTTCTCCGCATCCAGCGGTAGGTTGCGAAACTCGTCGACGAATCGACGCACTTGGTCAAGAGCCAGCAGCGGGTCGGTACCCTCCTTGAACTCCATCGTGATAGAGGAAATTCCCTGGCTGGAAGTAGAGGTCATCTTGTCCAGGTTGTCCGTGCTGCGCAGCCGTTGTTCAAGCGGATTGGTAATGCCGTCCTCGATATCCTCGGCGCTGGCGCCGGTCCAGATGACCCGAACCTGGACGATGTCCAGTTCAAAGCTGGGAAAGAACTGTACGTTGAGTCGGTCCAATGCGAAGATCCCGCTCATAATCATGATGATCATCAGCAGGTTGGCCGCTACCTTGTGATGAGCGAACAGACCGATCAGGTCACCACGGTGTTGCATGGGCTTGCTCATTCGGATATCGGTTTCAGCGATGTCGATGTCCGCGCGCCAGTGTTTGCGGCTGGAGCGGGATCGGTGAACTCGACTCTTAGGCCATCCATTGCATTAGGCATTGGCGTGGTGATGATGAGGTCGCCGGCGCCCAACTCCGGTGATTGAACCAGTAGTCGCTCGCGGCCGTCGCTCTCGATGCGCCCGCCCAGGCTTTCGATCTGCACACCGACCATGCGGCCCTTTTCCAGCTTGTACAGCCGGTTGCCACCGTAGACGGCGCGAAATGGCACCGCGACGCTGCCTTCGCGCGGCGGTCGTTCAAGACGTAACGTCAGCACTTGTCCAAGACGTAATGAGTGCGGTTCGCCCAGCACCTGAAACAGACCATCGATACCGCTGGGATCCGCCTCGCCGGCGACGCGCTCGAGTCGTAATGCAATACTCTCCGAGCCGATGCGGGCGCTGGCCTGCAGCGGTACACCGCTGTCGAGACTGGCTATCAATTCAGCCTGATAGGGTGCCGGAATGCGAGCACGGACCTGAAGATGGTCGAGCGCGTACATGCTGAGCAGTATGCTGCCCTTAGACACCTGATCTCCGGCGGTCACCTGAACGCTGCTGATGATGCCGTCGTATGGCGCCCGAATTGTGGCGCGTTCGTATTCAAGGTCGAGTTCAGCCAATCGAGCACGGGCACCGGCAAGTTGGGCTTCGAGTTCTTGCAGTCTGCTTGGGTGATCGGCTATGCTCATCTCTCGACTACTGACGGCCAGTGCCTGCAATGCCTCCGCCTGCTCTGCCTCATCAAGGGCCTGTTCGGCACCGACCTTCTGGGTTTTAAGACGTTCCTGCCGGGCGACCGCGTCGCGAGCAATCTGCAGCAAGCGCTGTTCCTGAACCAATGCCAGCTGATCGGTTTGGTGGCGATTGCGTTCGCTGGCAATGCGCGCCTGCAAGCCCGCGATGTCGGCCTTGGCCTGACCGATCCGCGACAGGAAATCGCGTTCGTCGAGCTGTAGTAATAATTGTCCTTGGTGTACAACGTCGCCGTCGCGCACGGCTACTCTGAGCACGCGTGCAGCAGCCGATGCCGCCGCCCGCAACAGGTCCGGCGTTTCCACTCGTCCGTACAGCTCGAGCTCAGGTGCCAGTCGGGCTGGGCTGGCGGGCTCTACTTCCACGCGCCAGGTGCGTTCTTGAATTTGTGGCTGGGCCTGGATCGGCTTAGTCTCGTTCAGGAAATAATAAATGGCTGCAGCAAGAGTAAGGATCAGAATGGGGACTAAGATTCTTAAAGCGATGGGCACGCGCGGTTTCCGTATTCGTTCTACAGTGCGGGATAAGCGACGTCAAAAGATCCAAAGTGGTTCAGCGGTGTTGATTGGCACACGCTATCTAAATTCCGCAAATATCATGTCTTACCGATTACACAGGGTCGGGGTGACGGGTCGAAATCGCAATGAGCAAGACAGATCGGACATGGACTGGCGTTTGGCTCGTATTCCTTGGTTTGTGGTTGAACGCCCGTTTGTTGATGTAGTTATCCAGGCATTCTATCCAGGTATTCGTGCTCTGTGCCTGACCAACGGTACAGGATTTCTCATGATCATCCTGTTCCTGGCTCGGATGATCGAATAAAATGAAGCTGTGTCCGGAGTACAACGGATCGACGGAATCTCCACATTGAATAAAGCCATGATGAGGTAACAATCGTGTCTGGCAAGGCTGGATCAATTTTTATCTGCGTGGGTGAGCTGCCCGCGCAAGTTTCGCGACAAGACCTGAAGGCTTACGTCAGGCAGGGCATTGACGAGGTGCGCAGACGATCCGCCAATCCATCTAGGATCGATGCCTTACTGGCTCGTGCACGCATAACCTCTGCCATCACCGACCACGTTATATTGCGCTTGACCAACCAGGCAACAGGAGCTGTTTCGCACCAGGGTCTTGTCGCGATTCAGCCAGCCAAACTCGGGCTTGATGTCATCAAGCTCCTTGTCGATATACCATTACAGGGTCAAACAGTAAAAATCTGCCGATACCGCCACAGTTCGTTCGATGTCCGCGGCAGTGCTCGAGCCAAGTCGTTGAGCGAACTTCTCGGCACAAACCCGATCGGCAATCTAGCCAATACGCCGAGCTTCAGACTGGAACTGGTCGAAACGACCGGCAGCATCTCCGCTCCAGCGCACATGCCTAAGGCTACTGGCGTTGTACGCACGGGCACGCGGGGCGTTTTCGCCTGATCTTTGCATAATCTTTTCATGCAAACGGCAAACCATATTTTCGATGCCCTGTCGCATCTGGCGCAACGAAGCGGATTTCGCTTTCGCGAATTTCTACCGCGGTTGGATTATGCGAGCTGTTCGTTCGCTGAATAGGCTCGAGATCATATGGCCTGATCAGTGCACCGGGTAGTCGAAGACCAGATTGAGATGAACCCGGCGCGGCTCGCCGCTCAAGGCGATTTCTCCCCTGCAATCGTCTAAAGCCTCGCGGCGAGTAGGCCGAGCATGCTCAGATTGCCATGACATAGCTGCTTGCGTGGGTTTGCCTGGTCATGATTTGCCTGGTCATGATTTACGTAGAGGATTGCAAGCCGCGCTCGGCAGAGGACTCTGTCTTGTCATCTGATTTGTCCTGTTTGGCGGCAATCAGCAGGCGGTTGATCAGCTCGCCGCTCTGTGCGGCAATACCTGGACGCTCGGACTCCCGAGGGCCGGCGACGTTCAATACGCGAACCGCATGACTACGCAACCATGTGCAAATTTCGTCGATCGAGAATGGCTGATTTAGATCGACCAGAAGCAGCGGTTTTTCGAGTCTGGCTGCCACCTTTTGGGTCAGCAGCGTACCTCCAGACAGTTCGCCTTGGTGCAGGATAAGCGTCGCGTCGGTGTCGCGTACGTTCCATTGCGTGCGCTGCGCCGGGTCTTCATCCGGCGTTTCATCGAGTGGATAACGGGCATTGATGACTCCGTCTTCGGCCAGTCTGCCGCGCGGACACCAGCCACCGGCGTTGATACCGATGCGAGTCGACAGTGCCAGCACCGCATCCAGTGTCCCGCGGTCAACCCCAGTTTGTCCACCGCAACAAACTTGCTTTAATGGTAAGGGTTTCCGATGCAAGGCCTGGATCAACTCGCGATCGCGTCGCGCAAAGTAAATATCCTCCTCGGCGATTTCCTTTAGTCGAAGCTTTTCGGGAAATTTGGTCAACAGAACCTCTCGATGGTCAGTGAGTGTAGAGATCAGTGGCGTTGCCGTTTTCTGGTGATTGCCAGATACTCTAACGTTGTGCGAGCAGGATTGCGCGCACCGGCGCTGGATAGCCTTCCAGCGTTCGCGTCGAGTCGCTTGGATGCAGAAAGTCAGACAAGGATTGGTAATGCATCCAGGGCGTTGTGCGCTGCTCGGCGGTCGTGGTCGGTGTAAGATTGACCAGGCGCACCTGTTGCAGGTTCGCAGCACCTAGCCACTCGATTACAGCATCTGTCGAGGGAATCGCATAGACGTTACGCATTTTGGCATAACGTTTGGCGGGTATCAGCACGTTGCGTCCTGATTCGTCAAGCACCAGGGTCTCCAATACGAGTTCGCCACCCGGTCGCAACAGTCGACGCATCCTTGCCAAATGCGCGATGGGATCACGACGATGATACAGAACCCCCATCGAAAACACGGTATCAAAGCCACCCAGTTGCGCTGGCAAATCGTCATCCGCTAGCGGCAATACTGTCAGCCTGTCATCCTGGATGAACTGATTGATTGCCAGGAATTGCAGCACAAAGCGCAGCGTCGGGTCGATGCCCAGCACGAGTTTGGCATCGGCAGCGAGGGCGCGGTAGCCGTAATAACCATTTCCACAGCCGACATCCATCACCAAGCGATCACGTAACGGTGCGATAGCATGGATAAGTCTTGCCCATTTCCAGTCGCAACGCCATTCCGAATCAATGTAGATACCATGCAAGCAAAACGGCCCTTTGCGCCAGGGATGCAAGCTGGCAAGAAGGCGGCGCAGGGTGTCGTTTGTGGCGCTGTCGATCCTTTGCGCAGATTCCACCATGACACAGTGTGCGTCCAAATGAGCGTGCTTCTTCTGGATGCGCGGCAACTGCTCCAGAACCGCGAGCCAATTGGACAGATCGCCGTGAGACTCTGGTCGCAAACGCGTCATGGTCGCTTCCCGCAGCGCTTCGATCTGGGGTGCCAACGGGGTTGCCTTGCACCGATCGAAGAAACCGGCAAAGCGTTCGACAGCTGCTTTTCCGGCAACTGGCCGCTGGGTCTGGGCATGCATGTGGTCAAGAAAGTGCATTTTTGTGCAAATCACCCGCACGGTTTACTCCCAGCATTGTTAGCATAAAAGGTGAGACACCGCCAAGGCGAACCATCCTAGAGATCTGAGTACCACCGGGGATACCCATGAACGATATCAACTCGCCCGTCGTCCTGGACGACCAAACCGACATCGACAAGGTCGACACCATCGACACCGAGCTGCCGGTGGTCACGACGGAGCCGGATCTAGACGACCCGAGCCTGTACATGAATCGCGAACTGACCTGGCTCGCCTTCAATCAACGCGTATTGCATGAGGCGGCGGATGCGCGTACGCCATTGTTGGAGCGGGTCAAGTTTCTGGCCATTGTCAGTAACAATCTGGACGAATTTTTCATGAAGCGTATCGGAGGGCTCAAGCAGCAGATCGCTGCCGGAGTACATACGCTTACTGTGGATGGCCGCACCCCCAGCCAGCAGGTGACCGAGTGTCGTGCAGTCTTGGCCGAGATACAGGCGGAGCAGGAGCGCATCTACGCAGAACTGATGCAAGAACTCGAAGCATTGGATATCCGTTTGATCACCCTTGACAATTTGCCGAAGCATGACCGGGAACGACTGCGCGAGCATTTCCAAACCAATATCTTTCCGATGCTCACGCCGTTGGCCATGGATCCGGCACATCCGTTTCCGTTTATCTCCAACCTGGCGCTGAATTTGCTCGTGACGCTGCGTTATCCCGGTGGTGGCGAGACCTATATGGCGCGTGTCAAGGTTCCGGTAAGCAAGGACGTGTCCAAGCGCCTGATTCAGATTGACGGCACCCATACCTTCGTTATGCTGGATGACCTGATTGTCAACAATTTGGACATGTTGTTTCCGGGCATGGAGATCGAGAGTTGCGAGCTGTTCCGAGTCACCCGTAACGCCGTGGTGGAACCTGAGGCGGAGCCGGCCAATGATCTATTGGCTCTGATTGAAACCGAATTACGCGAGCGCCACTTTGCGCCGATCGTGCGGCTGGAGGTGCAGGCGGGCATGGATCCAGTGCATCGCGGTATGTTGGCTGCCGAATTGGGTCTGAAAGAGGATGAGGATGTCGATGAAATCGATGGCATGATGGCCAAGCGCGATCTTTTCGAGTTGGCCGGGCTGGACTTCCCGGATCTACATGACCAGCCTCATCGCCCCGGAGATCACCCGCTGCTTGGCAATGATCGGCGCAATATATTCCACATCATCCGGGAAAAGGGTCCGCTGCTGTTGCAACATCCCTACGAGTCTTTTTCCACCACCGTGGAGCGTTTTTTGGCCAGTGCCGCCAAAGATCCGAAAGTGCTCGCAATCAAGATGACCCTGTATCGGACCTCTGGTGGCGCCATTCTTGATGCGCTGATCAAAGCCGCGAAGAACGGCAAACAAGTAGCGGTCATGGTGGAGCTTAAGGCTCGCTTTGATGAGGCTGCCAACATCGGCTGGGCGCGACGGCTGGAGGCCGAGGGCATTCATGTGACCTATGGCGTGCTCGGCCTCAAGACCCACTGCAAGCTGATCTTTGTCGTGCGCCGTGACTATGCGCAATTGCGCCGCTATTATCATGTCGGCACCGGCAACTACCACGGCGGTACGGCCAAACTCTATACCGACCTCGGTATGCTTGGCTGCGATGAGGAACTCGGTGCTGACCTGACTGAATTATTCAATTATTTGACCGGTTATTCGCCGCCACCCAGCTATCGTAAGATTCTAGCCGCGCCCTACACCCTGAAGCGTGGCATCCTGGAAAAAATCGAACGCGAAATCGCATTGCATCAACGCGACGGTGGCGGCCTGATTCAGATGAAAATGAACGCGTTGGAAGATGCGGATATCACACGCATGCTCTACAAAGCCAGTCGCGCGGGCGTAAAGTTGGACCTGATCGTGCGTGATACCTGTCGCTTTCGTCCCGGCATTCCTGGCCTGTCTGAGAATGTTCGGGTCGTCAGTATCGTCGGTCGATTCTTGGAACATGCGCGCATTTTGTACTTCAAAAACGGTGGCGAAGAGGAATACTACATCGGTTCCGCGGACATGATGGGCCGTAATCTCGAAAGCCGCGTAGAGGTACATGCACCGGTGGAGAATCCTGAATTGCGCCAGGAACTTCGGCTGCTTCTCGACGTGCAATTGGCCGACCAACGTTCTGCCTGGGATATGCAATCCGACGGCAGTTATGTGCAGCGTGTTCCCAAGGAGGAAAGTGCCAAAGGTGCCCAAGAGACCTTGATCGGCGTTGCTGAGAAACGCCTGTCAGCAGCCGCAAAACACAAGGAGAAGACGTTGCGTTATCGCCTGCTCAGTCACTTCGAGCATCGCCTCGCCAGTAAGAGCTGATGGCGCACCGGATCTAACTCGTGCAGCGGTGCGGATGTCCCGCTACCGCTTCTGCTGTTTGTCGTTGTCATAATCGTTGTCATTGTCGTAATCGCTCATCGTGGGTTATCGATGACGACCAAGATGACGACAACGACAACGACAGCAAACAGTATCGCGACTTCCGCAGCAGAGCACTCGGATGCGAAAATCAGCACAACCCGGGGCTGGACTGGGATATCAGGCCAGGCAGGCGTTCAGGCGATTTTTGTCGAGAAATATAGCACCTGGCTTGTTTTCTTGTCCGGCCTCGACGTCGCGGCCACCCGCCCATAGAGTGACTATGGACGGGTTGCCGCTTCGCGAAGGCGAACGAGAATCCGGTCCCAGTTGGTCTGTTTCTCTCCGGCAAGCGCCTTAGTCCGCAGCGCCGGATTACCTCGGCGCGGCAGGCCCGTATCGGATTGACCTGAATTGTCGATCGGTGCGCGGGTGAATTTGGGACAACCCCGACATTGACCACAACGACAGAATTTACCTATGAGCAACTACGATGTTTACGCCCTCGGCAACGCTTTGGTCGACATGGAATATCAGGTGACTGATGCCGATCTTGACCATCTGAAGATCGATAAGGGCGTGATGACCCTGGTGGACGAAGCGCATCAGATGCGTATCATGGATCACTTGCGTGAGCGCCAACACCATCGCGGATCCGGCGGTTCCGCGGCCAACTCCATCATCGCCCTGACTCAATTCGGCGGCAGTGGCTATCTTGCCTGCAAGTTGGCCGATGACGAACTTGGACATTTCTACCGCAAAGATCTCCTGACCGCTGGCGTTGCCACCCTGAACGGTGACTATCTCGACAAGGGCGATACCGGCCGCTGCGTGGTACTGGTAACACCAGATTCCGAGCGCACTCTGTGTACTTACCTTGGCATCAGTGGAAATCTTTCCACGCATGAACTCGAGCTTGACGCGATCCGTGCCTCTACATGGTTCTATACCGAGGGTTATCTGGTCACTTCCGACACTGCCAGAGTCGCGGTCATAGAGGCCCGTGAGATAGCCGAGCGAGCCGGTGTCAAGATCGCGCTGTCGCTGTCCGATCCGAACATGGTCCGATTCTTCAAGAGCGGTTTGAAAGAGATGATCGGTGGCGGTGTCGACCTCATCTTCGCCAACGAGCAGGAAGCCCTCGGCATGGCTGACAGCAACAGCTTGGATGAAGCCGTGGACTACTTGAAGTCCATCGCTCGCGAATTCGCCATTACTCGTGGTGCTGACGGGGCTTTGGTCTGGGATGGCCATCAACTCATTCAGATTGACCCGGTTAAGGTCGAGCCGATCGATACCGTTGGTGCTGGCGATATGTTTGCGGGTGCTTTCCTCTATGGGCTGACCCAGGGTTGGACGCATCAGCGTGCGGGAAATCTGGCGTCGGCGGCTTCAGCGAAGCTGGTGACGAGTTTGGGACCGCGGATTTCCAGAAACGCAACGCAGGCGATACTTGCGTCCATTACCTGAGGCGATTGCCGGAGAGAAACAGACCAACTGGGGCCGGATTCTCGTTCGCCTTCGCGAAGCGGCAACCCGCACATAGTCGCTCCATGGGCGGGTTGGCGCAATGTCGATGCCGGAGGAGAAGACAAGCTAGATGGTCTGTTTCTCGACAGAAATTGCCGAAGCATCAGTTGAAAAAACTGAAAAGGTCGATTTCTCGGATACTCGAGGGCAGACGGCGCGAATTGATCGGCCTCGAGTATCCATGCACTACTAAAGATACAGAAAATGCAATAGGAGCCCACACGTAGGTTGCTTATGCTCGCATTTTCGAATCATTTCCCTGTCTTATCGTTGCTTTTCCACCTCGCCGCGAACGGTCAGTGCCAACAGCATCGGTCCGGTCCAGGCAGTCGCTTTCATTCTTTTTGAATCGTCGCGAATTCGCGACGCGCTTGCATTCCATCGCGCTCTCGTTTGGGGTGCAACCCACCCAGCGTGCCCTAGAGAAAGTTTCACAATCAAACAGCACATCTTCTGAAAACGATGAAAAATTAGAACGATGAAACACGCGAAAAGCGCGGAAAACGACGCTGTTTTGATGTGTTATCCAGCTCATTTTCGCGATTTCCGCGTTTTTCCCTCTGCTGCCTTGCCAACAGCGATGTGTATGCTGCTCGGGTGTCGCCTGCGTAGAATATTCACCTCTTTAAATAGACGAGCGGGGGCGTGGGGATTTTTCGTAAGATATTGTTTTTAAATTTAAAATGCTGGGGCGCTCAAGGTTAGCCCGAAAGTCTTGGCCGAGCTTATGAACAAGGCCAGCAAGTAGCGTTGGAGGGTTGCGCTAGGCTGTCGAAATCTGCAGTCTCACTAAAACAAGCGCTTCCCGGTTTATGGATGCTTAGTCGGTGTCGGTGTCGGGATCGGTGTCAAGGTCAGAATGAGGGATTGGTATCGAGCTGGCTGCTTTGATCGATGAGCGGATTCGATTCCGATTCCGATCGCGACCCCGACACCGATGAGGCTTCCCCAGTGCGTTCGATGAAGCAATCCAAGACCCGGAATCGATTTGGCATCAAAACTCAGAACAGTTCGACAGCCTAGGGTTGCGCCCTCTTGTTGATACGGTGGTGCGTATCGCAAACTGTGTTTCACGTCTCAGTCTTGGTTGGGCAAATGCGCGATGCTTTGTACGCGCACAAACGAATTTTCCAACCTTGACGGAGAACCAGTCATGTTGAACTTCAAAATCAAGCCGCTTCCCTTTGTGATCGGCCTTACCATGTTCGGTTGTGGTCAGGTATATGCGGTATCAGAGACCACCAACGCATTCGGCGTCGCCGGCGTGTTTCCCTCGATTCAAGAAGCTTATGTCGATTTTGACAGTCAAGAACTGGTGATCCTTGGTGAAACCTTCTCTCGGCCTCTCCGAAGTCTGATCGTCAAACTCGGTACCGTTGGTGATATCAGCAGTGATTGCATCGCTGATGACAGCGTTTTTCCGGAAAAGATCACCTGTGACTTTAGTGTTCTGGGACTTCCCGAGGATGGTGATTATCGATTGACCGTGGCGTTGGGAAATATATGGCGAAGCGACACGTTTGATTTGACCATCGATGGTGGGCAGGGTTCTGAAGGTCCGGCAGGTCCTGAAGGTCCTGAAGGTCCGGCAGGTTCCGAAGGTCCGGCAGGCCCAGCAGGTCCGGCAGGTCCCGAAGGTCCAGCAGGTTCTGAAGGTCCCGAAGGCCCAGCAGGTCCCGAAGGTCCAGCAGGTCCGGAAGGTCCGGCAGGTCCCGAAGGTCCAGCAGGTCCGGAAGGTCCGGAAGGTCCGGAAGGTCCGGAAGGTCCGGAAGGTCCGGAAGGTCCGGAAGGTCCCGAAGGTCCGGCAGGCCCAGCAGGTTCCGAAGGTCCGGTAGGCCCAGCAGGTCCCGAAGGTCCAGCAGGTCCCGAAGGTCCGATAGGTCCGGCAGGAGCGGTTGGGCCTGTAGGTCCAGAGGGTCCGCAAGGCACGACAGGTCCGGTAGGTCCAGAAGGCCCACAGGGCATCGCAGGACCGGCAGGACCACAGGGCCCGGTTGGTCCTCTTGGTCCGGCAGGAGCGGTTGGGCCTGTAGGTCCAGAGGGTCCGCAAGGCGCGACAGGTCCGGTAGGTCCAGAAGGCCCACAGGGCATCGCAGGACCGGCAGGACCACAGGGGCCAGTCGGTCCGATTGGTCCAGCAGGCCCACAGGGCATTGCAGGACCGGCAGGGCCGCAGGGTGATCCGGGCTTCTCAGATATGACGATTGAATCGGCACAATCAGAACGTGTATTGCTGAATCCGAATCAAATATTACCCGCGGTGCTGATCTGTCCGGAGGGCAAGGCGGTAGTGTCAGCAGGATATGCGACGGAAACGTTTTCTGAATTACCGGGTAACCTGGTGGTGATCAAAAATGAACCGCTTGAGATCTCGGCGTGGGCTGTCGTTGCGATTAATCGCTCACCCTCGCAGATTGACGCAGTTCTTCGAGTTACCGGAATCTGCGTCAGTATCGGCGACAGTGCTCAGGGTCCTGGACCTGGGGATATCCCAAACTAAGGCAAAATCCCGCAACCGGGTGTAAGCCACGGATGCCCGGCAGCCGCTATTGCGGCTGCCGGGCATTTGCGCATCTGTCTCTTGTCTAATAGTTGTTTCTGTATCATTCCCGCAGGGAGTGTTTGTGAAATGCACGCAACATTAGATCAGGCTTGATATAGTGTTGAACTTTTGCTGCAAAGTAACATGATTTATGCAAAAAACATTTAGCCGTCGTCGCAAGATTGCCTACAGTCTGTTTCTCGGGATCCTGATGTTTGCCGTTATTGAGGGACTCTCGCAATGGACATTTCAAACTCTCTATGGTTTTCACTACCATCCGAAAAGGCTTTGGCGGCTTACTTCCGAAAGTTGGCTGTATGGAAGCGATGAAACCGGCGTGCCGGACTATTTGGCAAATCTTGTAGTGCATCCTTATTTCGGTTTTGGCGTGGAAGCTCATGGTCAGGACAAAGCGGGTTTTGGTTTCGCACAAAGGCGTTCGCCGATGGAGTCTCTGAAATATGACGACCGTTTGCGGGTGCTCGTATTAGGAGGCTCGGTAGCTGTGCAACTCATGCAGCCGGATCCTGCGTTTACAGAACAAAGAACTCTGTTCCTGGAAGGAGCATTGCGCAACGCATTGGATCGCAGTGGATATGATACAAGGCTATGGTTTTTCGTTGGTGCCCTGCCAGGCTCCAAACAGCCACAGCAGTTTCTTGCATATTCTTTTCTGATGAGCCTTGGTGCCGAATTCGATTTGATCGTAAACATCGATGGCTTCAATGAAATGACGCTTGCTCTGTCCGAGGCCAAGGCCAAAGGCTTGCATCCGGCCTATCCACGTGGTTGGGAAATTATGTTAGGAAGCCGATTGACTGGGGGTAAGCTGCGCCAGATTGCTCAATTGCTGAAAATTCGAGAACAACAGGCGAGTCTGATTGAGTCTGCAAAGACCAATGTTTTTGCACGCCCTACTTTGGTTGGGCTATTGCTGGCTGCCAGGGTTGTTGCTAATGAGCGTCGCGCGCAAGCATTTGTGGCGGAGGTGGAGCAAACAGGACAGGAGGGCGAATTGACGCTCGAGGAAGGCGGAGTTCCGTTCGACTATGCAAATGAAGCGCATACCTATGATTATCTTGCCAAACTCTGGCAGCGATCCTCAACCATGCTATCCAAGCTAGCTGAGGCCAATAATACGGCGTATTTGCATGTGTTTCAGCCGAATCAGTATCTCGAGGGTTCAAAAGAATTGACAGAATTGGAACTGGAAAAGTTTTATTATCACGACGGCTTATTTGGTACTTCTTATCGTAGTTCCTATCCTTATTTTCGAGAGCAGATGGATGTGTTATTGGCAAAAGGCGAGTGGTTTGCGGATGCGTCGATGATTTTCAAAGAGGTAAAAGATACGGTGTACTTGGACTCTTGCTGCCATTTTAATACACATGGCCTTAGACTGCTTTCGCAGTTTATTGCAGATCAAATTGTTTCTGGCCTTGATCATACCTCCGTGGCACCAGGTAGAGTTGGGAACAGAGAGCATTCTGCAGATGTGGGTACAACGCAAGCGGAAACTTTAGGCGATTACCCGAGAGCAACAGACCAACTGGCGCCGGATTCTCGTGCGCCTTCGCGAAGCGGCAACCCCCCATAGTCGCTCTATGGGCGGGTTGCCGCAACGCCGATGCCGGACGAGAAGACAAGCCAGATGGTCTATTTCTCGACAGAAATCGCCTTCTATTGACCCGGTAAGATTTTGCCTTTCACGCAAACTGAATGTTGCCTGGAGTATGCGCGAGGCGCATACATAATAATACGGAAGTCCGGAGCATCAGGCCACATCCGTGGTCTTCTTTATTTCGGTGTTGCCGCTCTGCTCTGGATAAGCGAGTTTCTTGCCCGGGAAGGAGTTGGATGAGACCTGAAACCATTGAAACTCATTTATTATATCCTGTACTTCTCCAAGGGTTCCAAGCGCGACACGCTTGCTAGTTTGGATACCTGCTGGTGGGTGTTCCCAACAACTTTCCTGTGCAGGGGTGATCATCCCTCAACCGCGGGTAGGGTGAGGCCTTGTTCATAACTCCGACCAAGTGACGAGCAGGTGCGTGGGGCTTTTCCGTAAGGTTTTGGTTTTAAGGTTAAAATACTGCGCCGTTCGAGGTTAACTCTCAAGGCTTGGCCGAGCTTATGAACAAGGCCAACCTGTACTTTTTTTCCCCCTATTACCCAAGGATTTCCAGCAGGTTTATCATCGTGCGATGAGTTGGGTATGATGCGGAATGCAGTTGAAAAAATCAGGTAAGC
Organism: Thiohalocapsa sp. PB-PSB1; assembly: GCA_016745215.1. Classification (GTDB taxonomy): domain Bacteria; phylum Pseudomonadota; class Gammaproteobacteria; order Chromatiales; family Chromatiaceae; genus Thiohalocapsa. Next base: position 4,927,532 of record CP050890.1, on the reverse strand, counting down.
TGATGTAGAAATGTATCGCAATTACCCGGCGTAGGCTGGTTCTTCGGCCGGGCCTTGATCATCGTTTGGACCATCCGGCCCAGCGTTGGCATGATAACATGGCCAAAACAGCAGGTTACAGCCTTTAGTCCCTGCGAAATTTAAAATTTTTGGCTAAGCGATGATCAAGGCCTTCGGCTGGTTCTGGCAAGGTTGTTATTGCACGCTTCCAAAGGACTTGTCGACAGCTCCGGCCGGTGCTTTTAAGCCGGCGAGACGGCAGCCCTGAGCAACAGGGCCACCTGGGAAAATGCCATATAAATATTTCATGCCTCCCTGTGCGTGAAAGCGCTCGCTGAGGGCATCGTGTAATTCGCGGATATGAGGTTGCTCATGCTCACTAAAGTAGCGTTGCAAGGCGCCGATGACTACCCAGTGGTCCGGAGTCAAGTCCATGGATTCTGCCTTTGCGGTGTTGATTGCGATTTCGCGGGACCATTCATTGGGTGCGTAGGGAAATTCTGTATCGTGCTGCGATGCGCCCGGGTTAATCACTTCTTGCATGGTTTTGACCATTGCTTCATCTCCTCGTTGGTCGTGGTTTATGTCGGTTTGTCTGCATAATGGTCACGAACTTGCCATTCGCTAGTCAGTTTTGCTCATGCGCTGCTGTGACTACCAGGCACTTGGATGCCTGTTATGCACTCGATCTGTTGTGCGCGGGAGCTATTTACCCCCGACTATCTTTAGTGCCCGAAATAGTAGGCGAGATCGGAGCAAAATACCATGATATTACCAGGAACCGAGGTTCGTATTCTTGACGACAAGTTCGCGGTAGCGGAAGCGGCGGCAGCAATTATACTCGATCGGGCGCGACAGGCGATTACTGAGCGTGGACGGTTCAAGATCGTACTTGCAGGAGGCACGACTCCGATTGCCATTTATCATCTGCTCGCCGGACACGACGCCGATTGGGCGCGTTGGCATATTTTCCATGGCGACGAGCGCTGTCTTCCTGTCGACCACAGCGAGCGCAACAGTCTCGTCGCGGATCAGGCTTGGCTCGATCAGGTCGCAATTCCGCGTTCGCAGGTGCATGTCATCGCGGCGCAACTTGGCGCCGAGCCTGCAGCCAAGGCCTATCAATCCGTAGTGGAGGCAGCCTTACCATTCGATCTCGTTCTACTTGGCATGGGCGAGGATGGGCATACCGCGAGTTTGTTTCCGAACCACGAGTTGCCTTCTGGTCCGTTGGTTGTGCCCGTGCATGATGCACCAAAGCCCCCGCCACATCGGGTCTCGCTGACTCCTAAGGCGTTATGCTGTTCTAGTTTGATTCTTTTTTTGATTACCGGCGAGAGCAAACGTGGCGCGCTTCGGTGTTGGCAGCAGGGGGAGGTGTTACCAGTGGTTGTCGTCGCCCAAGGTGCACAAAGCCTTGCATTACTTGACCATGATGCAGCAGATGTCTCCTTTGGCCGTGATTAACGGGCGAAATCAAACTTTGAGCACCGTGCCTTGCATGGCCGGGTTGGCGGCAATTCTGAATTTGCGCAGGATTTTTTACCCATAGCGGCTACTTCAAAATGGGTGCAGCCCGCCCAACGCTACTTGATCGAGATGGAGACATAACATCAGGGCATGAGAAACCTGACCTTTACTGGGCGCTGCCTTACAAAGAATGGAACTATTCACCGCAGAGATGCAGAGAGGCCAAGAGCCGAGACGGATACATCCCTCTTCTCTGCGTTCTCTGCATCTCTGCGGTGAATCAAACATCATCCTGGGTGAATAGGTGAACATTCTACCAAGGCAGAACCCGAGCAGCATGCATCTCGCTGTTAGCAAGTTAGAATTTCGAAGAACGTCAAAACGTGCGGCGGGGTGACGCATGAAACCAGAGTGCTTTTCGCGCTTCTCGCACATTTCATCTTTGCCGGGAAGATAGGTTGTTTGGTTGTGAAATTTTCTCCAGCGCGCGCTAGGCGGTTTGCACCCCTTCAGCATAATGGTCGTACTGAGATAGTAGTCATAAGAAACTATCCCAGAAGAATCTTATTGGCTGTGTTGACTGCCCATGACAAAATTCGATCAGCAAAAGATCTGTGTTCAAATGACCATACAATTCGCACTAGCAATTGCTCTGCATCAACTGGGAACCATCATATGGATTGGGGGCATGTTTTTTGCCCATTCTGCGCTGCGCTTATTCGCTCGGCGCAAACTTGATCCAGCGCAACGCCTACCGTTGGTGTTGGCAGTGTTCCGCCGTTTCTTCATCCATGTATGGATCGCAGCAGCGCTGCTTTGGGTCAGCGGCTTTTGGATAGCCGGCGGAATCTACCGCCCCGATATGGGTTGGCATGTGTACGCAATGATATTGCTGGCGCTACTGATATCCATACTATTTTTCTTTATTTACCTTGTGCCTTATCGCATCATGCGCAAGCTGATCGCTGTCCAGGATTGGCCCGCGGCGGAGGTGCGCTTGGTCTTGATGCGTCGCCTTTTCTTGGTAAATTTGTTGCTGGGATTGGCTGCTGTAAGCCTGGGTTCGGCGGGATATCTATTGCAGCAGAAATAATGTAGTGGCTGCATGGACCCTATTGATTGTACTGATGTTGATCATGTTGGACTCGCATTACGGACTCCATTGATCATGGCCGGACTACGCCGATCCGAGGTTGGGATGGGGGTTGGGTTTAGGCAATTGACGGAGAGAAATAGACCAACTGGCGCCGGATTCTCGTTCGCCTTCGCGACGTCGAGGCCGGAGGAGAAGACAAGCCAGGTGGTGTGTTTTTCGATAGAAATCGCCTTAGGGCCAGTTTTAGGGATAAAGCTCGAGTTCGGGGGTGCGAATCAAGGTCGGCATTAGAAAGCTGATCCTGACTGGATGCCAAATTTCTTTAGGATACTGGCCATGGGGCAGAAGCCGGTAAAAGCAGATTGCAACAGATTCAGCCCGACAAATCCTGTGAACCAGAGCCATAGCGTAGTTGTAGTGGCGGCTAAAATGGCGGAGACAAGAACAAAGCTGCCAGCAACGGCGAATACGATGCGCTCAATGGACATGTTGGACCTCGGTGAATCAGGAAATGCCGTTTTCGAGTTTTGCTGATCCTACCGAAGTCTGGACAATTTTCAAGTCTGCTCGCGCAGCTTCTGTTGCATCGCCATCAGAGCCTTGCAGTGGGTGTTGCAGGAATCATGACCTCTTTTTTTCATTCTGGGCTCGTAACTGCTGCTTCACTTTTTAGACGCTCTACACTCATCTGCAACGACGGAAAAGAGATGAGGCGATTGCCAGAGAGAAACAGACCAACTGGCGGCAGATTCTCGTTCGCCTTCGCGAAGCGGCAAACCGCCCATAGTCGGCGGGTTGCCGCGACGTCGGGCAGGACGAGAAGACAAGCCAGGTGGTCTGTTCCTCGATAGAAACCGTCTTAGTCAAGATCGACGAAGCCGCGAAACAACTGTTGCTCCGTGGTAGGACTGCGTGAGTATGAAGCCAGTGGAGAGCTGCTTGCAGTCAGGAAAGCTCAGGGCGGGAGGACCCGCTTACGCTGTCACCGAGCCACTTTAGTTGGGTGAGGCCGACGCGCCGAGCGTCTGTTACGCCTGTGCCAGTAGCCACGAGCAGAAGTCCGATCTGGATCGACAACACGAAATGCGAGAGTACTGCGCGGCCAATGGCTTGGCCCAGTGAGGTTATCGCAGTCAGGTGAGCAAAGACCTCGGGTCTGGCATGAATGACCACAAGAAGGGGCTGCAGCGCCTGCTTGACATGATTCTGTGCAAACGAACGCGCAGGTTGGTGCTGATTCATCAGAACCATCTTCTACGGTTTGGTTCCAAGCTTATCAGACATCGGCGGAGTGCAATCGGGGTCGCTATCGGAATCGGAATCGGAATCGGAATCGAGAGAGAAAACGCCCTATGCCATTCGGTCATGAGAAGCTCGACGTAGACCGTGCGGCCATCGAGTCTGTCGGCTGGGCCTAGCGCGACTGCGAGCATGTGAAAAGACAGCGTAACGCGAAGGATCAACGCCTGTGCGCATCGTAGGCGCGCATCGTAGGCGCGCATCGCAGGCCATCGCGCTGATGATTGCCGAGGGTAACAGCAAAGTGATGAGCGGGGATCGACGCCGGTCGTTTGAAAGCGCACGAGGCTCGGCGCTGGAATGCGCTGCGATTGAGGACGTGCTCGCTGGTGTGCGATGCGTTGTCCGCAGACGACAACAGCAAGCAAAAGGCACTGCTCGATCGTGGTGTGGCCATGCTCACGAAGCTCGGACAGCGTGGCTAGGCGGTCAGCGAGGAGCTTGGCGGATAGCGGGTTGGTCAGTTCGATACCGACGCCGATATCGATACCGATGCCCAAGTTGATACCGATACCGATACCGACGCCGATAGCGGTACCGAATGAGTCGGCAGGCGACACCCAAGCCAAAAACCCGTTTAGCTTGTTTCTGCACCATCACTTATCGTCCACAAAGGCGATCAGCCGGGCTTTGAAGAACAACTCATGCAGAAGTGCTGGAAATCATCACGATGTTTAGCGCAAGGTTTAACGGCAGCCGTTCGCGTAAACACCGGAAACTTCTGGAAGACCTCCAGGCATCAACCGATGTCATCGCCGAAGGGCTTGGTATCTACACTGCTTCTCGCCCACAAAATTAAGTGCGCCCAACAGCCGAACAAGCGGGCTCCCTGGCCCGTGCTTGCGGTTCAAGCCGCCGCTACGGCGACAAGCAATGGCTCGCGCACTTTAAGCAAGACGGTGTGAAGAGGTCGAAAGCAGCGGCGTATCAGCACTCCGTATTTAGGAGATCCGCCCAGCATATCCTTGGCATAACGAAGTGTCGAGCCGCGTCACGCGCCACGCGATTGAGGATCTCGACAAGGCGTTCAGGCCTTTCATCCGCCGCGCGAAGCCGCGGCAAACGCCTAGATTGCCGACTTTCAAGAAAAAAGCATCGGCGAGAGCTTTTCCCTGCGTGAAAAGTCGAAGTTTGACGTAGAAGGACGTGAACTGCGGATCGAGAAGCTGAAGACTCGGATCAAGATGCGCTAGGCGTTGTGCTTCAATAGGACGCCTTGTCAGGTCAGGATCAGCCAGCAGGCCGGCAAGTTCTATGCGTGCGTCTTGGTCGAAACCGAGAACTCCAATCCGCACGCGCCAGAGCAGGAAGCGGTTGGCGTGGACTTCGGCGTAAAGGCGTTGATGGTGCGATCGGATGGTACCGAAATCTCAGCCCCGAAATCTCAGCCAATGACGCGCTGAAACGCAATCCCAAGTCGCTGAAGCGCAAGCCACGCCGCTGATTGCGCAAGCGGCAATGTGATGGATGGCGCTCTGAACGCTGCTAGGAACAGCCTGGCCCGTGGTCTGGACAGGTTACAGCCGGATCGCACGCACGAAGATTGTAAGAACGCCTTAGGCGGCAGGTCTACTAAAGGCGTGAATAGGTCGAGAATATCCTAGATTAACCGGGTTTTCTAAGACTTTTCGTAACGGTACAGACTGGTTCCATACAGGCAGTTGTCGGTAACTTTGCCACCTTGTATCGCACAAAATCCGATGCTTGGCATTTAATCTATGATGGATCATATGGAATAGATGATAATGGTCTATAGAGGTTTCGCAAAGCAGGCGATTGTCGATGTGCTTACTTTGCGTTTCAGCCTGCCCGACTAGGACAAAGAGCCTTGTACAGTTCACCTGATGAAAAACAGTCAACTCCCCCTGCTGATCGCTGGTATCTTCGACATCGTCGACGGACTCTATGGCAGTGCCTCGATTGCCAATGCCAAACGTGCTGACAGTCAAACCGGCAATGCTGACATCGAGCGCACAGCTGACCTTTCTGATACTTCCCCTCTCGGTTACCCGGGAGATCCTGCAGAAGAATCTTCAGAAGATTCTCCACGGCTCCAGCCCGATCGAAGCCTTCTTCTCAGGCAACGTCTCTTGCCACTGCTCGATAAATTCTTGATGGAGTCCGAACCCATCGTCAACACCAAGGTGACGATACTGCTGGCGGATATTCGCGGCTTCACCGCACTGACTCGATCGCTTCCGCCGCAGAAGCTGATCAGCCTATTAAACCGTTACTTTACCATCATGTCTCGGATCGTCGAGCAACACGGCGGTATGATCGATAAATTCATGGGGGATTCCATCATGGCGTTGTTCGGTGCGTTAGAACCCAAGCCTGATGACTTGCAGCGGGCATTGACCTGCGCGGTTCAAATGCAGTTGGCAATGGCCAAGCTGAACCAGAAGAGCCTTCAACGCGGCGAACCACGGCTATATGCCGGCATCGCTGTTAACACCGGCCAGGTCATGGCAGGCAGCTTTGGTTCGAAATATCACCGTGAGTACACCGTCATCGGCGATGCGGTGAACCTGGTCTCGCGCATTGAGTCTTTTAGCCTACGCGGTCAGGTATTGCTCAGCGAGTCCAGCCGTATGGCGGCGGGGTCGTTCATTGAGGTCGGTTGCGTCAATCGAGTTCACGTAAAGGGCGTGGTGGGGCCTATCGCGCTCTATGAATTACGCTCCGTAAACAGTCCGCACCGACTCGTGATTCCGCGTGTCGATGTCCGTACCGCACCGCGTATTACCGTCGATCTGAACGCGATCTTTCGCCAAGTGGAAGCGAAACAGGTGCGCCAGGACGAGTTTATCGGGCGTGTCAGGGATATGAGCTACTATGGTATGTGCGCTGACTTGCCGATGGGTTTGCCGGCCCACAGCGAGGTGGTGCTGAATCTCCGCACAGAAGATATGCCGGCTCCCGGGACTGATCAGGATGTCTATGCACGGATACTCAGGGCCGAACCCAGTGGCTCGAGTTTCCGCACCAGTTTGGAGTTTACCACCATCGACACACCAGGCCATCGTCGGGTTAAACGCTACGTTGACGATCAGCTTTGGAGGCGCTGAAGTGCTTTCTGTTCATAGCTCAGTTTTAGGCGATTTCTGTCGAGAAATAGACCATCTGGCTTGTCTTCCCGTCCGGCCTTGACGTTGCGGCAACCGGCCTATAAAGCGACTATGGGCGGGTTGCCGCTGCGCGCAGGCGAACGAGAACCCGACGCCAATTGGTCTATTTCTCTCCGGCAATCGCCTTAGTTTTCCTGTCCGCTATGCTCGGCTAGATAAAGCCAAGTATCAATGACGGTATCCGGGTTCAGCGACAAGCTTTCGATACCTTCCTTGACGAGCCAATCGGCAAAGTCGGCGTGGTCTGATGGACCCTGACCACAGATACCGATGTACTTACCCTGGGCACGACATGCGCGGATGGCCATGGACAGCATCTTCTTGACCGCCGGGTCGCGCTCGTCAAAATCTCTGGCCACTAGGCTGGAGTCGCGGTCAATGCCCAGGGTAAGTTGCGTCATGTCGTTGGAACCGATGGAAAATCCATCAAAATAGTCCAAGAACTCTTCGGCCAGTATGGCATTGGATGGAATTTCACACATCATGATGAGCTTGAGCCCATTCTCGCCGCGCCGCAGACCTTGTTCGGCCAGCTCCTCTACAACCGCTTTGGCTTGTCTGAGGGTGCGCACGAAGGGAATCATAATCTGCAGGTTGGTCAGGCCCATTTGGTCGCGAACATATTTAAGCGCCTCGCACTCCATTTCGAAGCAGTCGCGGAAGTCCGCTGCGACATAGCGACCGGCGCCGCGAAAGCCGATCATCGGATTTTCTTCTTCCGGCTCATAGAGGCGGCCGCCGATGAGATTGGCATATTCGTTGGACTTGAAATCGGACATGCGTACGATCACTGGTTTTGACGCAAATGCTGCTGTCAGCGTAGCGATACCCTCGATTAAGCGCATGACGTAGAAGGCGCGTGGGCTTGGATAGGCGGCGATGCGCGGTGCGATCTCGGCTCGCAGGTCCGTGGGTAGATTGTCGAACTCCAACAGCGCTCGAGGATGAATGCCAATGCTGTTACTGATGATGAACTCGAGTCTGGCCAATCCGATACCAGCGTTGGGCGTGGCGGAGAAAGCAAAAGCTCGCTCCGGGTTGCCGATGTTCATCATGACCTTGACCGGCACATCGGGCATTTTCTCGAGTTCAACGGTTTTATGCTCGAAGGGCAGGGCGCCAGCATAGATAAATCCGGTGTCGCCCTCGGCGCAGGATACAGTAACTTCGGCGCCATGTTGAATGCGGGTAGTGGCATCTTGGCAGCCGACCACGGCGGGAACACCGAGTTCGCGGGCGATGATCGCAGCATGGCAGGTGCGCCCGCCGCGGTTGGTGACGATTGCCGCTGCGCGTTTCATCACCGGCTCCCAGTCCGGATCGGTCATATCGGTGATCAGCACATCACCGGGCTGGACTTGATCCATGTTTTTGAAGGATAACACGACGCGCGCCTTACCAGACCCGATGCGGTGACCGATGCTGCGACCGGTCGCGAGTACATCGCCTTCAGCCTGCATGTGATAGCGTTCGATTACTTTGCCGCTGTGGCTCTGGACCGTCTCGGGACGGGCCTGTACTACGTACAGCTTACCGTTTTTGCCATCCTTGGCCCATTCGATGTCCATTGGCCGGCCATAGTGCTTCTCGATGAGTACCGCCTGGCGCGCCAGATCCTCGATTTCGCTATCGCTGATGCTGAAGCGTTGGCGCTGAGCTGGCGGTACATCTTCGGTGCGTATGGGATTGTCTGCGCCCGATTCCGCGTACAGCATACGCATAGCCTTTTGCCCGACGCTGCGGCGCAGAATTGCGGGCCTGCCAGCCGAGAGTGTGGGTTTGTGTACGTAAAACTCGTCCGGATCGACAGCTCCTTGAACTACCAGTTCGCCAAGACCGAAACTGGCCGTGATAAATACTGCATCACGATAGCCTGATTCGGTATCAAGTGTGAACATCACGCCGCTGGCTGCTAAATCACTGCGCACCATATATTGGACACTGGCGGACAGGGCAATTTCAGCATGGTCGAAGCCCTGGTGTGCGCGATATGCAATTGCACGATCGTTGTATAGCGATGCGAATACTTTTTTGATTGCATGCTTGATCTGGTCGAGGCCCTGCACGTTTAGGAAGGTTTCCTGTTGGCCGGCGAACGAAGCGTTCGGAAGATCCTCGGCAGTTGCTGACGAGCGCACCGCCCAGCTGTAATCTGAATTCCCTTTCTGCTCAGTCAGTTGTCGATATGCCTCGGCAATCGCCTGGTCCAGTTCCGGTTGCAATGGTTGTTCGATGATCCAGCCTCGGATTTTAAGGCCAGCCTCGCTGAGAGCAGCAATATCATCGATATCGAGTCCGTCCAACTCTGAAGCAATGCGTTCATCTAGGCCATTGGCAGCAAGAAAATCCTGATAAGCTTTGGCCGTGGTTGCGAAGCCGCCCGGCACCCGTACGCCGAGCTGTGTCAGATGTTGGAGCATTTCACCTAGCGATGCATTCTTTCCTCCAACCTGGGCAATGTCGTCCATGCTCAATTCGTTCAGCCAGCAGATGGATTTAGTCATTTGATAATCGCCTCAGGTAAGCAGGTTTGAGGTACAACGGCAGGTGTGGAACGCTTATTAGAAGGGCGGGAACGTGTAAATAGAGACACCATACCCGATACAATCGCGACCGAAGGGAGTAGGCGAATGTGATTAGCCCCTGATACTGCCCTTGGCGCGGGTCATCGCGACCTCTTTGGCCCCTACGCTGCCGTTGCGGTCCATTTGCGGCGTTTCGGCAACCTTGGCAGGCTCTTACAGGTGAAACGTCTGCGGGCTTTGTTCATGAGCTTGGCCAGGACTTAGGGTTAACCTCGAAAGCCATAGCATTTTAAATGTAAAAATAAAGTCTTACGGAAAAGCCCCATGCACCCGCTCGTCAGCTGGCCGGAGTTATGGACAAGGCCACGTCTGCGCAATACAAGTAACGAGTGTTTTTTGCCGAATTGCAGCATGGTTTCCTGTAGGCCACTATTTTCTGAGCGTGAACTGACTCCGACCTCGCAGGCACTCTCTCTGGATCCTGAGAGACTATCCACCAACAAATTTCCGATCCTTGCTGTAGCGCACGATTGAAGTCGGAAAATGATCGATGGACGGTTTCTAAGCACCAAAAGGGTGGCGAATTTACGCCCCTTCCTTTGCCTTATTGCCGCCCGGGTCAAGCAGCAGCATGATGCGCATCAATTCTGACAGCGAACGAACTTCCAGTTTTTCCATGACTTTAGCGCGATGCGCCTCGACTGTTGATTGGCTGATGCCGAGATCGGCGGCGATGACCTTGTTGCGCTTACCGGCGATGATTTGCTCCAATACCTCGCGTTCGCGTTTGGTGAGCCGTTCCATGCGCGTCTGGACGCTGGCAATTTCCTGTGCGTGGCCGCGCTGTTCAGCATCGGTCTCGATAGCACGCTGCACGGCGTCCAGCAACTCTTGGTCGTTGAATGGCTTCTCGATAAAGTCGATGGCGCCATTTTTTACCGCACGTACGGCCATTGGCACATCACCGTGACCGGTGATAATGATCACCGGGGGGTGAATTGGCTCCTCAGCCAGACGCTCTTGTAGTTCTAGACCACTCATTTGGCGCATGCGTACATCAAGCACCAAACAGCCTGGGCGTTGCGGATCGAAGCTGGCCAAATAGGCCCAGGCCGAATCATAGATTTCGCTCGCTAGGCCCACAGAATCCATTAAGAGCGCAATAGCCTCTCGCACTTCATCGTCGTCATCGACAATGAACACAGTCGGCTCGCTTATCATGTTTGGTCTCCTGTTTGCTGCTGCGCATCCGGCCCCGCGAGGCTTGCCATGGTGGCTGACGGCATAGCTTGTTCCCCCGCTGCATAGGGCAGGCTGAAGTAAAAAGTTGCACCGATCCCGATCGTTGAGTCAACTCTGAGTTTACCGCCATGCGCCTCGACAATCCCAGTGCTGACAGACAAGCCTACGCCGAGTCCTTGTGTCTTTGTTGTGACAAAAGGCTCGAATAGGTGCTCTGGCGAACCCTTGCCCAGGCCAGGACCAGTGTCGACGACGCGGATCTCCACCTCTTCGCCATTGCGCCGGGCGATCAGCAATACTCGGCGCTCACGTTGCTGATCGGACATGGCCTCGATCGCATTGCGAACGAGATTGAGCAGCACTTGTTCGATCTGGGTGCGCTGCGCCATGACGCGGTCGGCCCCAGGACCTAACTGCTGGTAGAGCACGACACCTGCCCGGCGCGCGTCTTGGCGCAGTAGTACCATGACCGTATCAAAGATGTCGGCGACCGCTACTGGCGATGTCTCCGGCTGTTCTTTGCGTACGAAGCGGCGGATCTGGCGAATTACCTCCCCCGCGCGTTCCGCCTGTTCGGCAATCTTCGTCATCACGTTTTTACATGCGATCATATCGGCACGACCGGCCTCGATCATGCGTACACATGCGCGCGCATTCGTAGTAATGGCGGTAAGCGGCTGATTCAACTCATGGGCGATTCCTGAAGCCATTTCACCAATTGTACTGAGACGGGCGAAATGTGCCTGCTCGGCCTGGTGTAGACTGATACGCTCTGCGGTTCTACGCCGTTCGGTGATATCGCGGAACACCACTACGCTGCCGATGGTTTCACCGCGCTCGTCGCGAATTGGAGTGGCACTGTACTCCACCGGAAAGCTGCTGCCATCCCGGCGCCAGAATACGTCATCCTCGACGAAGCGTGGCATACTGTCGCGAAACGCCGCATGCACCAGGCACTCTTCGCGTGGGTGAGGTTCGCCGTCGGCCCGAGTATGATGCGTAATTTCATGCTGATCGTTGCCGATCAGTTCCTCGGCTCGCCAACCGGTCATGCGTTCCATGGCTTTATTTACAAAAGTCGTCCGACCCTGCAGATCAATGCCGTAAATGCCCTCGGCCACCGAGTCTAGTATCAACTGTTGGCGCCGTTCGAGTCTGGTGTTCGCACGCGTCAGGCGCTGGTTCAACTGCAACATACGGCTTATGGACAGCAGCAGGACAAGTAGCGCGCCGCTGCCAGCAACGACGGCGATCCAGTAGCGTGACAGTGCGTCGGTTAGCGTGAATGATAAGCCCTCGGCACTGGCAGCAAAGGTTGCCAGCAACAACGTGAGCGACAGTAGCAATCTGATCGGTGATACGAACATGAGCGGGCGTCGGTCTCCAATCGCAGGTTCGACGCATTGTGCATGCGAGGCTTGTGGACGCTGTAGTATGGAAAATAGGTTTGGAATTGATCTAAGCTCGGGGTCATGTGATCCAGTGCCGCGCGGCGGAAAGAGTGAGACACCTCGTTGTCGTCACTCTTAGGCATACCGACTTACCAAAAAGATGGCGACAACGATCGTAAACAGCATCACGATCTTAGGCGATTTCTGTCGAGCAACATGCCACCTGGCTTGTCTTCTCATCCGGCATCGACGTTGCAGCAACCCGCCCATGGAGCGACTGTGGGCAGGTCGCCGCTTCGCGAAGGCGAACAGAATCCGGCGCCAGTTGAGATATTTCTCTCCGGCAATCGCCTTCGCTGCGCTGGATTTGGATGGGCAATGGATGCTCCTTTCCAACCACATGCAAATACCGTCAATACACCCGGAGCGTCGAGAAATAGAGCGTCATCCTCCGGACTGCCTCGGTATTCTGGTCACCATTCTAGTGACTTGTCGGCTCAACCAGCAAATGATTCGCAGGAGATAATACCCCAATGACGATGTTAAGACGCGAGTTCGTAGGCCGATGTCGGCAGCAACCCTGGGCTCGCGGCATCTATCGGCGAAGCGTTGGATCAAGGCGATTGTTGTAGAGAAACAGACCACCTGGCTTCATCTTCTCGTCCGGCGCCAGTTAGTATGTTTCTCTTCGGCATCGCTAAGCGCTGTCCTGATCCCCCGAGCGCGAGCTGGGTCGATGCCCAGGCGCCTGGTGGTGAGAACAGCAACCAGCAGCAGGGGCACACCGAAGCGCCATGATATGTTGTAAAAAAGGCCGAAATTGGCGTCAATTCGATGAACCATCATCACCATCAGCCTCCGCTGACACTACGCCCAGTTGCATCCAGGGGGCTACTGATCTTCGCTATTCTTGTGCATGTTTCAGCGTTGCTCGTGCTGCTGCCATTGCCGCTGCATTGGATAATCAAGTTGGCGGTCGTCGCGTTGATTCTGACCAGCTTCGGCTATGCTCTTTGGGTGTCGATCCTATATCGTGCACCCTGGTCGATCGTCGAGGCGACTTGGACTGATTCAGGCTGGCGCTTGACCACCGCAACTGGCAGAATCCTCAATGCCCGGCTGGATGCATCGACTTACATCGGCGTTGGCTTGGTCATTCTGAATCTGCGCTCGGGTCTGTTTTCATCACACTCGATGTTGCTCACGGCCGATAATATCGGTCCAGATCGACTTCGACGGTTGCGCGCGCGACTCCGGCTATCGAGTACAATCACCGATTTGAACAGCAGCAGTAAATCAATTTCAATATGAAAGTCTTGGTGACCGGTGGCGCTGGCTATATTGGCAGTCATACCTGCGTCGAGTTGCTCGCGGCGGGGCATGAGGTTGTCGTCATCGATAATCTTTGCAACAGTAAAGAAATGGCTTTACAGCGGGTACGTCAGATCAGCGGTCGACCGTTGGCCTTTGTTCACGCCGACTTACGCGATGCTGCTGCCCTCGCTGCCCTGTTCCGCGAGTACGCCTTCGATGCCGTGATCCACTTTGCTGGACTCAAGGCCGTGGGCGAATCCGTTCAGGTGCCGCTGGATTATTACCATAATAACTTCATCGGCAGCTTGACGCTGTGTCGTGTGATGCTTGCCGCCGGTCTGCGGACCCTCGTGTTTAGCTCATCGGCGACCGTATATGGCGATCCGGCCGCGTTGCCGATCCGCGAGGATTTCCCACTGTCGGCAACTAATCCATATGGCCGCACCAAGCTGTTCGTGGAGGAAATGCTGCGCGATCTGCAGCGTGCGGACGATGGTTGGAATATTGCGTTGTTGCGTTATTTCAACCCGGCTGGCGCGCACAGCAGCGGGCGTATCGGCGAAGATCCTAATGGTGTTCCAAACAATCTCATGCCTTTTATCACCCAGGTGGCCATCGGCAAGCAGCCGGAACTCCTCGTATTTGGTGATGACTATGACACGCCGGATGGTACTGGTGTGCGCGACTACATCCATGTTGTCGATCTGGCGCAGGGTCATCTGGCGGCGTTGGAGCGGCTGATGGCGAATCCGGGTCTAGTTACCTATAACCTCGGTACCGGCCGCGGCTACAGCGTGCTGGAATTAATTCACGCCTTTGAACGAACCTGTGAGCGATCGGTGCCATACCGTGTCGTTGCTCGTCGCTCTGGTGATATCGGTCTGTGCTATGCAGATCCAGGTCTAGCCCATGCTGAACTCGGCTGGCGCGCCCGATTCGATATTGAGGATATGGTGCGTGACAGCTGGCGTTGGCAGACCTGCAACCCCGACGGTTACACATGAGCCACTGCGGTTGGCGGCAAACCCGCGTCGACGATCGACCGCTGCGTATCCTGCAAGTCGTCCATGGGTTGTCTCGGGGCGGACTCGAGAACGGCGTCATCAACCTTTTAAATGGACTGCCCGCGGCGGATTTCGAGCAAGCCATCTGTTGCCTTGATCGGCGCGGTGAACTGGCCGCGCGAGTCGCTTCCGGTATTCCTATTGATGTCTTAGGCCGCGGGCGTCGTGACATGCGATTACCAATGCGCCTTGCGCAGGTGATACGCGAGCGACAACCGGATCTAATTCATTGCCGAAACTGGAATACCTGGCCGGATACCGTGCTGGCGCATCGGCTGGCCGGCGGTATCGGCACGCTGATTTGGAGCTTCCACGGGTTTGCCGATGGCTGTTGGTTCCCAAATCGACGCAGATTTGCGTCGTGGCTGTTGTCGTTTGCCACGGACAGATTATTTGCGGTCTGCCGGGATGCCGCTGAACGTTTTGCCGGCGTGTGTAAGATTCCCAAAGCTCGCTTCGACGTGCTCTACAACGGTGTGGATTGCGCGCGTTATATGCCGGTGTCCGATCGGGCCGAGTTACGCCGCCGGCTGGGCTTTGAAACAGACGAGTTGGTGATCCTGACCGTGGCCAATTTTGCACCAGTGAAAGGTCATGCACAGCTGCTGCGTGCAGCTGAGCTTGTGCTTGCGGCAAGCGATCGCAGACTGCGCTTCGTTTGGCTAGGCGATGGTCCCGAACGAGCGGTCCTGCAACGGCGATTGGCCGACCTTGGGCTCGATGATTGGGTGCAAATGCCCGGCAGCAATGATGATGTGCACCAGTTTTTAGCCGCGGCGGATCTGTTCGTGTTACCCAGTCATCTGGAAGGCATGAGTAACGCCATCCTTGAGGCGATGGCCAGCGGGCTTGCGGTGGTTGCTCATGCCGTCGGCGGCAATCCAGAATTAATCGAGCACGACCGCACTGGTCTGCTCTGCGCAGATGGCGACATCAATGCCTTGGCCGATGCCATCGGCCGGCTGCTGGCGAATGATGAGGAGCGCCTACATATGGGGAGGGCAGCGCGCCGCCGCGCCCGGCAGATCTTCTCGCTGGAAGCAATGTTGGTTCGTTATGCGGCTTTTTATCGAAATTCAGTGCCTGGCACCAACGCATCACATTCTCTCATTCGCTGATTGCTCGGATTTCATCATTTCGGATTTGATATGGCAAAGAGCAATTCCGCGGTGTGCGTGCGGGTATTGATGATTGGGCCGTTGCCGCCTCCGGTAGGCGGTATTGCGACGGTGCTGGCCAACCTGGTCGCCGCCTTTGCCGATTCCGCTGTCGAACCCGCGATCGACCTGCGCGTGCTAAATAATATCAAGACCACCAGAGTTGGACGTTCTATCTGGCAGGGACTGTCGGCGCAGCTGAAGCTGGTCTTGCAGCTGGCGTTGCAGTGCATCCGTTGGCGACCTCAGGTGGTCCATATCCATACCTGCTCCTGGCTGTCATTCTGGCGCAATGCCGTTGATGTGGTGCTTGCCCGATTGCTGTGTCTTCCGGTGGTATTGCATATTCACGGTGGACAATTCGGCAGGTTTCTAAACAGTCTGCCGGTAGTTCCAGCATGGCTTGCGCGCGTGGTGTTCGGTCTGTGCGCACGCATCGTCGTGCTCGGTGATGGCTGGAAACAACTGCTTGACGCCTGGACCGATCCGTCCAAGGTCATCGTAGTACCGAACGGAGTGCTGGTGCAAACTCCGATACAGGCCCCTGCGGAAGCTCCGGCGCAGGTTGTCAGCGAATTTCCAGCGCAACGATTGAATCAATGCGATCCGGAGCCTTCGTCACACAAACCGTTTAGCATTCTTTGCCTAGCGAGTTACGAAACAGGTAAGGGACTGTCGGACTTGATACGCGCAGTTGCACGCCTGACCCGCCAGTGTTCCACAGAGCGTCCCGTCCAGCTGGCGCTGTTCGGTATCGAGACGGAGTCTGGCCAACGCAAAATGCTGCTCGAACTGGCTGATCGGCTCGGTATCTCGGATCGGGTCGAGGTACCAGGGCCAGTCATGGGGGCAGATAAGGAGAGGCGTTTGCGGAATGCCGACTGTTTTTGCCTGCCGTCCTATAACGAGGGATTACCGATGTCGATGCTGGAAGCCATGGCGCTTGGATTGCCGGTGGTGGTGACCTGCGTCGGCGCGATTCCCGAGGTCGTAGAGGATGGTCAGCAGGGACTGCTTTATGCGCCGGGGGATATCGACACATTGACATTGCACCTGCAACAACTGATCGATCATCCTGCCTGGGCGCGAGCCTTGGGGCGCGCCGGGCGTGATCGGCTGATTAGCAGCTACAGCCTTGATCGCTCCGTCTCTCTGCTGAGGGATCTTTATGGCGAATTGGCCCGAGTGTCTCGGTCAAAGCCGCGCACAATATGAGAGAATGCCTTGATCATCAAGGCGGTACGCTAGTCGAAACCCGGAAGACAACGGAGTATATAGGCTTAAAGTAGCGATGCGAATACAACGAAACAAGAGATGACCGGACGGTTTGGTGGAAACAAAACCGATACTACATCGGTCCTAGACTACAAATTGGGGATCCACCCGGTTGTACCGAGGACATACTCATGCTGATTCAGCGTCCCGCTGACATTCCATCATCCGAGATCACTCCGCCTACGATCTACGCACGCAGGCGTGAGTTCCTGCAAATGACCGCGGCGCTCGGTGTTGGTGCCATGCTCGGCGTTGGAATGAGGCCGATTTCCGCAACGGCGAGCACCGCGACGAAGATTTCGAGTCTACAAGACAGTCGATTTTCCACTGACGAGGCCCCGACCTCTTACGAGGATATCACCACCTACAATAATTTCTACGAACTGGATACCGGCAAAAGTGACCCGGCGCGCAATGCCCACCGGCTTAAGACTCGACCATGGACGATTGTTGTCGATGGCGAATGCGACGCCCCTGGCGAGATCGGAATCGAAGATGTACTGTCTGGTTTCACCCAAGAGGAGCGAATCTATCGCCTGCGCTGTGTCGAAGCCTGGGCCATGGTTGTGCCCTGGGTCGGTTTCCCGCTCGGCGCCTTATTGAAGCGATTCAAGCCCAAGTCTCGGGCCAAGTATGTTGCCTTCGAGACGCTATACGATCCAACCCAGATGCCGGGGCAACGGCGTGCCGTGCTCGATTGGCCCTATGTCGAAGGTTTGCGCATGGATGAGGCTATGCATCCGCTGACCATCCTGAGTACCGGGTTATATGGCGAGTTATTGCCGGGACAAAATGGTGCACCATTACGCTTAGTCGTGCCCTGGAAATATGGCTTCAAGAGTATCAAGTCCATCGTTCGTATCAGCTTCAGCGAGCAGCAGCCTCCCGCCACTTGGAACCTGATGCAACCAAATGAATACGGCTTTTATGCCAATGTGAACCCCGAGGTCGATCATCCGCGCTGGAGCCAGGCGCGTCATCGCATGATCGGCGAAGGTCTGTTCGCGAAAAAGCGCCCGACGCTGCTATTCAACGGCTATGCTGATCAGGTGGCATCACTGTATGCGGGCATGGATTTGACCAAGTTTTATTAAACCTTCTGATCATGTTTTTCAGTACACGAAACCTATTTCATCCGTCCTTCGAGCGCATACTCTATCTAGTGAAAGCATCATTATTTATCCTATGCCTGCTTCCTCTCATTCTGCTGATTGTGCAGACCATAGACAATAGACTCGGTGCCAATCCGGTGCAGGCCGTCGTTCATTCGACAGGAGACTGGGCGCTGCGTCTGCTGTTGGTCACATTGGCAGTGACACCACTGCGCAAGCTCACCGGTTGGACCTGGTTGGTGCGCATGCGACGCATGTTCGGACTCTACGCGTTTTTTTACGCTGTACTGCATTTCTCCGCTTATTTGTGGTTAGATCAATACTTCGACTGGAGCGCGATTATCGAGGATATCGCCAAACGGCCTTACATTACGGTGGGTTTTATCGCATTGCTTGCATTAGTACCTTTGGCATTGACCTCAACCAAGGGCTGGATGCGCCGGCTGGGAGTACGCTGGAAACGGCTGCATCGGCTAATTTATGCGATTGCCATTCTTGCAATATTACACTACCTGTGGATGGTTAAGGCAGACCTGCTGGAGCCGGCGATCTACGCTGTCACATTGAGCTTACTATTATTGGTGCGCTTGCCTTTCAAACGCTTGTTGGAACGCTTTCGAGAGCAACTAACAGCATACCAGGCCTAGGGCGATTTCTATCGAGAAACAGACAACCTGGGTCGTCTTCTCGTCCAGCATAGACATTGCAGCAACCCGCCTATAGAGCGACTAGGGCGCGGATTGCCACTGCGTGAAGGCGAACAAGCATCCGGCGCTGGTTAGTCTGTTTCTCTCTGGCAATCGCCTAGTCATCGCGATCTCCCCAGCGTATCGCCGCGTGCAAATCAGGATTTCGCGCCTGCACCCAGCGATCCCCCTGAGCAGTTTGTTCCTTTTTCCAAAACGGCGCATGAGTCTTGAGAAAGTCGATCAGAAACTCGCAGGCGCGAAAAGCTTCCATGCGATGCTTGCTCAGGACCGCCACGAGTACGATCGGATCTTGCGGAAACACCCTACCTACGCGATGAACGATGCGAATGCCGTCGATATGCCAGCGCGCCATTGCCTCATCTGCTATGCCGGTGAGGGCGCGCTCGGTCATACCTGGATAGTGTTCCAGAGTCATTGCTGTGACTTCGCGATCATCGCTGATGTCTCGCATTAGACCGACGAATGCCACCAGGGCGCCGGCACTCGGGCACCCAAGGCGTAGTTGGTCCTGCTCTATGGCGGGGTCGAGGGAAGAGTCCTGAATACGGATTTCAATATTGGCATCGGACATTTCGGTCTTTGTTCGCAGTACCTTTAAAACAAAGTATAAATAAATGGTGCGACCGCAGAGCCTTGGGCCAACACGATTAATGTCCCAAGAAGCACCATAACGACAATAATTGGTGCCAACCAGAACTTCTTGCGTTCGCGCATGAAGTCCCAGAGATCTTTGAATAACTCCAGCATTATAAGGGTCTCTCCATTGATTGGGGTGGAACTGGCGATTTGGGTGAAACTGGGTTGCTTATCTCGCGACCGCTTGGTTGACTTGGATCAAATGTCCGCTTCATCGGGGCGCGACCTGTCATGTGTACAATGATGGCCATCGGGACGGATAACAGAACAATAACAGATAGATTGGTTCGCTTCGGATATTGTTAAGCAGGTGTTGGGCAACAGCGGGCCATCGGTTCGCTCGGCTTGAAGACGTCAGCGGCGCATGATAGCGGGGATTGGTCTCGCGATGCACTGTTTTTAAGCGAGTGGAAATCGCGCAACCTGCTTCTTACACGAAAAGCGTGCTTTTTGTGCGGCGGCAAAGATTCTGCCGTTCCGGATCAGACTCTCTCCCTGGGGTGTTCAATTTGGCCTTCTTTACGCACTTTTCGCTCCTGCAGGTCTATGTGCAGCGCCTGGATAGATGGAGGTTGTAACGCGTTGATATATAAACCAATAAAGTTCAGTCGGTGATGCAATAAAACTGCGTGAGTCGGGCCAAGCCAGGACCGTCCAGATTGAACGACCTACTCTCTCCCCTAGACAGTAGACCGAGACCTCCCCAAAGAGATTAACAGGCCTATCGAGAATGGCTTGTTGTGGTCGGGGACAAACCAGCCGATCTCAGGACATTCCCACCCTGGCCCTCGCTTGGGAAGCTATTCAGCTTCAGCGCAATCGAATCGGATAGATCGAATCAGATGCCAATCAGATACAGGGCAACCAACTACTGAAGCGGCGCGGATGTCCCGCTACCATTTCTGCTGTTTGTCGTTGTCGTAATCGCGCCGAGCAAAGCTCGGCGTCTCTTGCCGGGTGCAGGTCCCGGTCGGGTAACGGCTAGCCATCCCTATCGAGTGTTGGTCCTGCTGTGGAGCTTTGTGCCCTGCGAACAAATTTTGCCGGGCAAGCGTACACAGAGAATCCTGTAGGCCGTAAGGGAGATCGCGCTCGCTGAAGTGCTGGTACAGCGTCGAGAAACGTCACCCGCCGATGGCGACAGTGTTTACGAGCTGGAAGCCCACATGAAGCGCGCGTTTTGGTCAGCGCGTGGATATTCGCCGGATTCATCAGGCTTATGTATGTAGGAGGCGAGACGTCAGAGAACTCGGGAAGCCCCGTAAGGCTCCTGAACGATGTGAAACCATGAAACCGACAGCGTTGGGGCACGAACAGGTGAAGAGCCCACTTGTTCACAGGCTGACAGCGTGGGCGCGGGCGAATTGGGCGAACAGGGAGCGGATAGACAGGTCGTAGCCGACCGCATGCCAACGGGGTGTCTTATCGGGCATCGTAGTCGGAGGTCGGGAAAGCCGGCCCTAAGGCGTAAGGACCCGACGGAAGCACGCAGCTCGCAAAGGAAACTCGTGCCGGACATCGGCGGAGTGCAATCGGGGTCGGGGCCACTATCGGAATCCGAATCGGAATCGGAATCGGAATCGAGAGAGAAAACGCCCTATGCCATTCGGTCATGAGAAGCTCGACGTCTAGCGTGCGGCCATCGAGTCTGTCGGCTGGGCCTAGCGCGACTGCGAGCATGTGAAAGGGCAGCGTAACGCGAAGGATCAACGCCTGTGCGCATCCTAGGTGCGCATCTTAGGCGCGCATCGCAGGCCATCGCGCTGAAGATTGCCGAGGGTAACGGCAAAGCGACGAGCGGGGATCGACGCCGGTCGTTTGAAAGCGCACGAGGCTCGGCGCTGGAGTGCGCTGCGATTGAGGACGTGCTCGCTGGTGTGCGATGCGTTGTGCGCAGACGACAACAGCAAGCAAAAGGCACTGCTTGATCGTCTTGTGGCCATGCTCACGAAGCTCGGACAGCGTGGCTAGGCGGTCAGCGAGGAGCTTGGCGGATAGCGGGTTGGTCAGTTCGATACCGACGCCGATACCGATACCGACGCCGATAGCGGTAGCGAATGAGTCGGCAGGCGACACCCAAGCCAAAAACCTGTTTAGCTTGTTTCTGCACCATCACCAAGCGAATTCAGCCGAGGAACCGGATGCGGGAAAACCGCAAGTCCGGGTCTGTGGCGGGGGCGCCCCTACGCCAGATCGTGATCGCTCATCGTGGGTTATCGATGACGACCACGACTGCAAAGGGTTTCGCGACTCCCGCAACAGAGCACGAGTTGAGATGTAGTAAAAACAAATGGTTATGTAATATCGCCCGTTTGTTTCGCGATCAGCCTGAGCCATGCCTAATAGAGTGACTGGTCCATCTGTCGCACATCGACAACTGACATTACCAAGCCTTCATGCGTTGACAAGCAAGCAGTAACGCAGCCTGCAATAGACTATCTACTATCGGCAGTGGGCAGATATCGGAAGTGGACTGGAATACCCCCGGATACGCTAACCGAGCCGACTGTTTCAACAACCCATCACAACAGGAGAATGACGATGAAACGCTCTACAGTCTTGATTGCAGGCTTGGTCCTCACATTAGCGCTCGCTGCCGGCAGCATCGGCCGACTCTACGCCGAGAGTAGCGAAAACGACCCGGCAGCGAACCAAGAGCAGGCGAGCAACGGCCCGAGCGCGCAACAGAGTATGAAGATGTCCGAACACGGGCTTGCGGCAATGAACGACATCCAGATGGCGCGGATGGCTGTCAACGACGGTTTCGTCGATAACGCCAGGAAACTACTCGCCGAGGCGAAGACCCTGCTCGGTCAGGTCGAGCAGGAAGACACACCGGTGACCATGACTACCGAAATCAAGGTTGGCGACAAGCCGGTCAAGCAGGAAACGGTGACCGAGCAGCCCAACCTGATTCCGATTCTGACCAGGATGCAGATGATCGAAGGCTACGCCGCGGCGGTCGCCGAGCGCGACGCGGCAAACACTGACCAGGCTAAGGCCGCGCAGTCAGGCCAGGATCCCGCGGATGGCAGCGCAGAGGCTGAGGCGACGAAGACCGAGCCGTCGTCTGCGGCCCGCACCGCGGCTGTCGAGCAGGCGAAAGCGCAGATACGCAGCGGCGATCATGCGGGTGCCGTTGAGACCCTGCGGCTAGTGGACCTCGGCCTGGTCTCGCAGGTCGTTAACATGCCGCTGGCCGAAACCAGCGCCCATGTCGATAAGGCCTTAGCTCTGCTGGAAAAAGATCAGTTCCACCAGGCTAACCTAGAGTTGAAGCAGGCCACCGATGGCCTGGTGGTCCGTACCCAGATCGTCGTCGAGCCAGTCCCGGCGGCGGGCGCTGAGGATGCAAAGGTCAAGTCCGAGCAGGCTGGCTAATCCGTTCCAGGGGCCGGAGCACTATCGGCCCCGAGGCTTCTAGCCTTCCCGATAGTCTCCGCGGGAGTTGCGTACCCTTTTCGCCGGCCTAGAAGACCGGCGATTTTTTTTTGTGCCGAATGTTAACCTTCACTCTTGCCTTACGGCTCGGCCGTCGCTATAGGTTTATCTTGCAACGGTAGGAAGAGCTTGCGTTATTGCCAAACAAGTCCAGCTCAGGCGATGGCCGGAGAAAAACGTACTAACTGGCGCCGGACTCCCGTTCGCCTTCGCGTAGCGGCAACCCGTCCACATCCGCTTTATGGGCGGGTTGTCGTAATAATGAGACCGGACGAGAAGACAGGCCAGGTGGTACGTTTCTCGACAGAAATCGCCCTAGTCTGGAGTAAGTCTCGATAGCGATCATGCAATATTCATTTTTCGCTTGGCCAGGACGCATCCTGAATTGGCTTTGTGGAGGACGCCAGGACTATCGCTCATTTAAACAACGCAAACGTACACGCGCCCACCGGGCAAACCAGAACATCTGCCTTTTGATTTGGGGCGCGGGCGCTGTACTCATGCTGATCTGCGGAAATGGCGGTTGCCTGCTGGCGATTGGGCTGGTCGCGACATTCGTATGTTTTGCGATGCTCGATCCGAGCTGATTTTTCGCACAGTATGAGACTCTTTTGGTGCGGGCAATTACCGACGTGCACCAAATATGGGCGGTTTTGTTGCTAAGAGCTAGATGGTCGAAAATTCATTCTATTGATACTTCATGCAGCATGCTGCCGTTCGGCCTATACCTTGTGAGGATTCTTCGAACCCAAAGATAGAGTAATGTCTAAGCTGGTTAGATGATGAACGTAACCAGGCTGCCGCACCCGGCGTGATTTCGCACGAGGAAGTCTCAGGCTGTTGCCCCAGGATAAACACGTACTCTTAATATCTTAGAGTGTGGAAATCGGGCGCGACGAGTAATGCACGTATCTGGTGCGTTCGTGATGATGGCCTGCACTAATCTGATTTCAGCCAGATCTTTGCCGATCGAGTTGCCCGTGCGCTGGCGCGGAGCTTGCAGAGTCACTACGCAGAGACAATGTTAACTACCAAACACTAGAAACAATCCACCGTCGGTCGCGTGTGCCGACGCGTAGAGTGCGAACTTCGAGAGAGGTGTCCTGAATGTCGATCTTCGAACGCTATCAAGCTAGATATGAGTCTTCCCGCGAGGAAGATATGAGCTTGAATGAATACCTAGAACTGTGTAAGAACGAGCCCATGGCCTACGCCGGGGCCGCTGAACGTCTACTTGCCGCCATCGGTGAGCCGGAACTTATTGATACGCACAACGACGCACGGCTAAGCCGCATCTTCCAGAACAAAGTCATTAAGCGTTACCCCGCTTTCGCAGACTTCTACGGCATGGAAGAGGCAATTGAGCATCTGGTGTCTTACCTCAAGCATGCTGCCCAAGGTTTAGAGGAAAAAAAGCAGATCTTGTATCTACTTGGTCCGGTTGGTGGCGGTAAGTCGTCATTGGCAGAGAAACTCAAAGAGCTGATGCAGCAGATTCCATTTTATACAATCAAGGGATCGCCAGTATTCGAGTCGCCATTGAGCCTATTCTCGCCGGAAGAAGACGGGCCGATTCTCGAAGAGGACTACGGCATCCCTGATCGCTATTTGCGTACCATTATGTCCCCTTGGGCAGTCAAGCGTCTGCAGGAATATAACGGCGATATCACCAAATTCCGGGTCGTTAAGCTCTATCCGTCAATTCTGGAGCAGGTCGCGATCGCTAAAACCGAGCCTGGAGATGAGAATAATCAGGATATCTCATCGCTGGTAGGCAAGGTAGACATCCGCCAGCTAGAGCATTATGCGCAAAATGACGCCGATGCTTACAGCTACTCCGGCGCCCTGTGCCGTGCCAACCAGGGTGTAATGGAATTCGTCGAGATGTTCAAGGCGCCTATCAAGGTACTGCATCCACTGCTGACAGCTACCCAGGAAGGCAACTACAATGCAACCGAGGGCCTGTCAGCGATCCCGTTCCAAGGGATTATCCTAGCCCATAGTAATGAATCCGAGTGGCAGACTTTCCGCAACAATAAAAATAATGAGGCATTTCTTGACCGAGTCTTCATCGTGAAAGTGCCATATTGCATGCGCGTCACCGAAGAAAAGCATATCTATGACAAACTGCTGCGCAACAGCTCGCTAAATCAGGCGCCTTGCGCACCAGGCACACTGGAGATGATGGCTCAGTTCTCGGTGTTGACGCGGATGAAAGAGCCTGAAAACTCCAGCATTTTCTCTAAAATGCGCGTCTATGATGGGGAAAACCTGAAGGATACCGATCCAAAGGCCAAGTCAGTCCAGGAGTATCGTGACTATGCTGGGGTCGACGAAGGGATGTCGGGAATTTCGACGCGCTTTGCGTTTAAAATCCTATCCCAGGTTTTCAACTTCGATCACACCGAGGTGGCAGCAAACCCTGTACATCTGCTCTATGTGCTGGAAAAACAGATCATCCGCGAGCACCTGCCGCAAGAAATTCAGGATCGCTACCTAGCCTTCCTGAAACAATATCTGGCACCACGCTATGCTGAGTTCATCGGCAAGGAACTGCAAACCGCCTATCTAGAGTCCTATGCCGAGTACGGTCAAAATATTTTTGATCGCTACGTCACCTACGCCGACTACTGGATTCAAGATCAAGAATACCGTGATCCTGATACCGGCGAAATGATGCATCGCGGCGCACTGAATGAGGAGCTGGAAAAGATCGAGAAGCCCGCCGGCATCTCCAACCCGAAAGACTTCCGTAACGAGATTGTCAATTTCGTGCTGCGCGCTCGCGCCAACAACAATGGCGCCAACCCGCGCTGGACAAGCTACGAAAAGTTGCGCGTGGTCATCGAAAAGAAGATGTTCTCTAATACCGAGGAACTACTGCCGGTAATTTCCTTCAACGCCAAATCATCTGCTGATGATAAAAAGAAACATGAGCAGTTTGTCGACCGCATGGTCGAGAAGGGCTACACACCCAAGCAAGTCCGGTTGCTGTCAGAGTGGTACCTTCGCGTGCGAAAGGCGCAATAATCGGCTGTCGAAACCCAAAGCTCCAATGACAGCTCGACGGAATGCAGGCGCATGGAAGAGTGGCGCGAGGACCGCAGGTTGCACGGATTCGCCCCTGCCGGTCCACGATCGTCCGACCACGGCCTTGGCTCTTGCGTACGCGGCATTTGGTCCCGACCTCTTTCATTCGTGTCATCTTGGTGACTTGATGTCCGATAAAGCCGCACCCTAAGGTAACGAGAAAGCCTGTTATGTCCCATTTTATCGATCGTCGTATCAGCTCTAAAAACAAGAGCACCGTGAATCGCCAGCGCTTCTTGAAACGCTATAAGTCGCAACTCAAGCGCGCCGTTTCAGACGCTGTCAACCGGCGCAGCATTACCGACATCGACGGCGGCGAAAAAGTTGGCATCCCATCCAAAGACATTTCAGAGCCGATATTTCACCACGGTCCCGGTGGCAGCCGCGACATGATCCATCCTGGAAATAAAGAGTTCGAAGCCGGAGACCGGGTTCAGCGACCGGAGGGCGGTGGCGGCGGCGGCTCAGGTCAAGGTAAGGCCGGCAAAGGCGGCAAGGGCGAGGACGACTTTGTTTTCGAACTGTCCCGGGAGGAGTTTCTAGATCTGCTGTTTGACGACCTGGAGTTACCCAACCTGGTGCGTAACCAACTGATAGGAATCACCGAATTCAAGTCAGTACGAGCCGGCTACTCCAGCGAAGGTGCCCCGAGTAATATCGACGTAGTGCGTTCGTTGAAAGGCGCGGTGGCTCGCCGTACCGCCCTTGGCGCCCCCTATCGTGGACGCATTCGAGAACTAGAGCAGGAATTGGCAGAATTGGCCACAGCAGGCATCACCGACGATGACCCGCATGTACTGGCGCTGCGTGAGGAAATCGATCGATTGAAGACACGCATCGCTGCATTACCATTTATCGATACTTTCGATCTACGCTACCAATCCTTCGTCAAGCAGCCGGAACCAACCAGTAAAGCCGTGATGCTGTGCATAATGGATGTGTCAGGATCCATGGATCAGGTTCGTAAGAATCTAGCCAAGCGCTTTTTTATCCTACTCTATCTATTTTTACAACGAAACTACGACAAAATCGACGTAGTCTTCATCCGTCATCACACAATAGCTCAGGAAGTAGACGAGCAAGAATTCTTTTACTCCCGCGAGACCGGCGGTACCGTGGTGTCCAGCGCGCTTAACCTAGCCTATGATGTGATCTCCGAACGCTATGACTCTAGCACCTGGAACATCTACGCCGCGCAGGCGTCTGATGGCGACAATTGGGACTCGGATTCCAGCATTTGCCGGGAGCTGCTCATCGACAAATTGATGCCGTTGATGCGTTACTATGCCTATGTCGAGATTACACCCCGACAGCATCAAAGTCTCTGGTTTGCCTATCAGGACGTGAAGGCAGCGCACCCTCATTTTGCGATGGAAGAGATCGGTGGTGTCGATGCAATTTATCCGGTATTCCGGGAATTATTCAAACGACAAAGTGCATAACGCCACAGCAGCCTGTTGTCATCAGTCAGACCTGGATTGCCCATGCCAAGCAAAAATCTCATCTCTGAATCATCCGAATGGAATTTCCCGCTGCTGAAGCGCTTCGATCAGGAAATCGCGCGCATTGCCCATGATGAATACGGACTCGACACCTATGCGAATCAAATCGAGGTGATCTCCTCGGAGCAGATGATCGACGCCTACTCATCGTCCGGATTGCCGATCAATTACCATCACTGGTCCTTCGGCAAGCAATTCGTCGCCACAGAGCAAACCTATCGGCGCGGGCAAATGGGGCTGGCCTATGAGATCGTGATCAATTCGGACCCCTGCATCGCCTATTTGATGGAAGAAAATACGCTACCGATGCAGGCCCTGGTTATCGCCCACGCTTCCTATGGACACAACAGCTTTTTTAAGGGTAATTATTTATTCCGCGCCTGGACCAGCGCCGATGCCATCATTGATTATTTGGTATTCGCCCGCGCCTACATCGCCGAATGTGAAGAGCGCTATGGTTATGAAGAAGTCGAAGCGCTGCTCGATTCCTGCCATGCATTGATGAATTACGGGGTAGATCGCTATAAACGCCCGGCACCGCTGTCAATGGCTGAGGAAAAGCGACGCCAGCACGAGCGCGAGTCTTACCTGCAATCCCAAATTAACGACCTCTGGCGAACGCTACCAGTAGATCGCGAAACCGAGCAGGTCGGGCGCCAAGAGCAGCGCTTTCCGGAAGAGCCGCAGGAAAATCTGCTTTATTTTATCGAAAAGAATGCGCCTTTACTGGAACCCTGGCAGCGGGAAATCGTTCGCATTGTGCGCAAGGTGGGTCAGTATTTCTATCCACAGCGCCAGACACAAGTCATGAACGAGGGCTGGGCCACATTCTGGCACTATACATTGCTGAACCAACTCTACGATGAGGGATTAATCAATGATGGTTTCATGATCGAGATTTTGCAATCGCATACAAATGTCGTGTTCCAGCCCGGCTTCGACGCCCCGTACTATAACGGCATTAATCCTTACGCGCTCGGTTTCGCCATGATGCGTGACATCCGTCGGATTTGCGAGGAACCTACTCCCGAGGATCGCGAATGGTTTCCTGACATCGCCGGACAGGACTGGCTTCAGGTGCTCGACTTTGCAATGCGTAATTTCAAGGATGAAAGCTTCATTGCACAATTTCTATCACCCAAACTAATGCGTGATTTTCGGCTGTTCGGCGTGCGTGACGACGACCGAGAGGACACGCTGGAAATCACCTCCATTCATGACGAAGCGGGCTATCGCAGTCTGCGTCAATACATGGCCGAGCAATATAATCTTGGCAGCCGTGAACCCAATATTCAGGTCTACAATGTCGATCTGCGCGGCGATCGTTCCATGACCCTGCGTCACTATCGGCATAACCGTCGCCCACTTGGCGATTCGGTGGATGAGATGTTGCTGCATATCCGGCGCCTATGGGGCTTCGACATTCGGTTGGAATCGGTCGACGAACAGGGACGAGTGCAGTTAATCGGCGACGCCTGATACTCTAACCTCTTAATGATGGAGTGCTCGCCACTCGCAGAAATCAAGAGTGAAAACTGAGGTGATTTCTGTCGATAAATAGATCGCCTGGCTTGTCTTCTCGTCCGGCCTCGACGTCGCGGCAACCCGCCCATCGAGCGACCATGGACGGATTGCCGCTTCGCGCAGGCGAACGAGGATCCGGCGCCAATCGGTATGTTTCTTTCCGGCAATCGCCTAAGAAACTGTCCACCAATAAATGACCGAGCGTTGAGCGCCAAGTGCCGACTCTGATCGAGTACCTAAGTGTCCCGCTAGGCGAGGTCTGCGCGCCGACTTCATCGTCAACGAAGTGCCCATGTGTCAAGGGCATTGCTGAAGCTGAAATCCGTCGAGCATCTGACTCCGTTGCAGCGCAAATAAATCCAGGCCGATCTGCGCATGACTGGCCTCGAGCTTGGCCTACTGCTCGACTTCGGCGCCGCGCTGTTGAAGGATGGCATCGTTCCCTGCGTCAACGCCTTGGAAGAATGACGCGTGCATAGCCGGGAGAAAGAACTCTCGCGCAAAGACGCAAAGGCGCAGAGAAAAAAACAAGATGAAAATAGAAAACCTACATTCCATACCTTTAAAATCAATGAGTTAAACTTCGCCCGGCTTTTTTTATAGGCTGTAACTCATTGATTTTTTCTTTGATAATGGCCTGAAGCCATTTATTTTCTGGCATAACATATTGATTTTGCTTTGAAAATATATAATCCCGAAATTACGATCAATTAGGCGCGAAATGTAGGTAGAGAAAGGAGGCAAATAAAATACAAACAGCAGAGACTGAGAAGAGGGCTTTGCGCTGGTTACGTTGACTACTTCTCTTTGCATGCTTGCGTCTCTGCGCGAGCTTTTTTTCTTGGCGCCTCTGCGCGAGCCTCTTCTTGCCGCGTCACAATCATGCGATTGCCCGCTTGGCAAACAGCAGCGCTGCAACGTCTTCGAAGCGGCTGACGAAGAATACCGTCAGCCCCTTGCGCACGTGCTCTGGCACTTCGTCGTACTCTCCGCGATTGTCTTCAGGCAACAGAATTTCCTTGATACCAGCACGGCGCGCGGCGATCAATTTTTCGCGCACACCGCCGATCGGAAACACCTCGCCAGTCAGTGTCAACTCGCCGGTCATAGCAATGCGGCGTACTGGCTTGTTCAGCGCCAGCGACAGCAGGGCCGAGGCCATGGTGATGCCTGCAGATGGACCATCCTTCGGTGTGGCGCCAGCGGGCACATGTAGATGAATATAGCCCTTTTCAAAAAAGGCCGGGTCTGCATCGAAGTATTCCGCGTGGCTGACGATGTAACCGTAGGCAATCTCGGCAGATTCCTTCATCACGTCGCCAAGTTGGCCGGTGAGCTTGAAGCCGCGGTTGAACTCGTGGGTACGCACCGCTTCGATGGATAACGTGGCGCCGCCCATTGCGGTCCAGGCAAGACCAGTGACCACCCCAGGGCCGGACAGTTTGCGTTCATCGCGAAATACCGGGCTGCCCAGATAATCTTTTAGCTCCTTGCTGTCCACGGCGATCGGCGACTCGGCACCTTCGAGGAATTTGACCGCCACCTTGCGTACGATCTTGCCGAGCTGTTTCTCCAGACGCCGCACGCCGGCATCGCGAGCATAGCTATCGATCAGCGCGCGTAACGTCTTCATGTCGAGCTGTACTGCCTTCTTGTCCAGGCCTGCGCGTTGAATCTGTCGCGGCAGCAGAAACTTTTTTGCAATAGCCAGCTTCTCATCGGCAATATAGCCGGACAGCTGAATGACTTCCATTCGATCGAGCAATGGCCCGGGGATGCTGTCGGTCTGATTTGCGGTACAGACGAACAGTACCTTGGATAGGTCGAAGCGTAGATCCAAATAGTGGTCCAGAAAGTCGCTGTTTTGCTCCGGGTCCAGCACTTCTAGCAACGCCGAGGCTGGATCACCGTGATAGCTGGCACCAACCTTATCGATTTCGTCCAGCATGACCACCGGATTGGCGGTCCCGGCATCTTTGATTGCTTGCAGGAACTTACCCGGCATAGCACCAATGTAGGTGCGGCGGTGGCCCTTGATTTCGGCCTCATCACGAATACCGCCCACCGAGAAGCGATAAAAACGCCGACCCAGAGCATCGGCGATGGATCGACCTATGGAGGTCTTACCAACGCCCGGCGGGCCGACCAGTAGGATGATCGAACCGGCGATCTCACCCCTGTGAATACCCACGGCAAGGAACTCCAAAATGCGCTGTTTGACGTCATCCAGACCGTAATGGTCCCGATCAAGGATGCGTCGGGCGCGCTTCAGGTCGAGCTTGTCTTTGGAGTGCTGACCCCAGGGTAATAACGTGATCCAATCCAAATAGTTGCGAGTGACGGCATATTCCGGCGAGCCAGTTTCGAGGATGGACATTTTATCCAGTTCTTCGTCGACGCGCTTGCTGGCCTCTTCGGTTAGGGTGAGTTTAGCAATGCGCTCTTTGAATTTGTCCAATTCCGCAGTGCGATCGTCCTTGGCGATGCCGAGTTCCTTTTGGATGGCTTTGAGCTGCTCGCGCAAAAAGAATTCGCGCTGCTGTTTATGCATCCTTTCCTCAACCGATGCGCGAATTTTCTGTTGCGCACGTGCCAGTTCCAGCTCGCTATTCAGCAGTACCAGAACTTTCTCCATGCGCTTGAGCAACGGTACGGTTTCAAGCACCTCTTGTAGCTGCTCTTTGCTGGATGTGGTCAGGCTGGCGGCAAAATCGGACAGATGCGATGGGTCGTCTGGGCCGAAGCGGTCGAGGAACATGCGCAATTCCTCGACATACAGCGGATTCAGCGGCAGCAGTTCCTTGATCGTATTGATGATCGCCATGGCATATGCCTTCACTTCCGGCTCGGGCTGCGGTTCCGGCAGATACGTGACGCGCGCGGAGAACGGCGCCTTGCGGTCGACGATGTGCGCGATTTGAAAACGTTGCAGACACTCCACCAATACCTGAAGCTTGCCTTCCTCCTCGTTGACCCGGTGCACCCGGCAGGCGGTGCCAAGGCTATAGAAATCATTTGGCCCGGTGTCTTCCGAGGTCTCGTTACGGGTCAGTACGACGCCCAGAATCTTATGATCCGTTTTGCCAACGGCCATCAAGGTGTTGCGCCAATGGGCGGCATCCATCAACAGCGGCACCGCCTGTCCTGGAAAAAACGGACGTGATGCCACTGGCAGCAATGGGATTAAACTCGGGAGTACCTCGTCTGCACGGGCCAACACAATGCCGTCGTCGTGATCCTGATGTGCCGATTCCGGTGCTGCTGGTTCCGCGTGGGTCTGATTCTCCTCGGCGTGCTCATTTGAATCAGAAGGCAGGTCGTTCATATGCTGCTCCAATGTGTCTTTGGACCTTGGGCGGTTGCCAGTTTGCAGAAATGCCGTGATAAGTTCCGGGTTTAGGTGGCGGATTGCAACCCGAAAACAAGGCCGGAGCGCAATCCTCGCTCGCTTGCCTTGCCGATCATGCGGCCGTGCTGTCCATCTTCAGTCAATGACTTTGGCATGTAGGTCCAAAATGATCATTTGATATCAACGAGTTGCGATTACGCAGCTCCAAGATCGTTTTATGAAAGACAATCGCCTTGTGACCCAACCTCTTGGTTGGCGTGCAAGGCGTTGGCGAGGTCTGCATAAGTGTGGACCGGAATCATCTCCGCGCGAGCGGCCGGGTCGATTCCGCGTTCAATCAGCAGCGATGCTTGGACCAACCCCTTGAGACTGTTACGCAGGCTCTTGCGTCGCTGAGCAAAGGCCGCCGTGACAATGCGCGCGTGCAACGCGGCATCATCGACAGGGCAGGGCGTAGGGCGATGTGGGATCAGCCGCAGCATAGCGGAATCCACTTTTGGTGGAGGATTAAAGGCGCCAGGGCGAATCACGAAGAGCCGTTGTGTGCTGCACCGAGTTTGTACCATCACCGACAATCGGCCATAGGTTTTGCTGCCGGGGTCCGCGCAGATGCGCTCCACGACTTCTTTCTGCAACATCAGATGCAGGTCGTCAATACATTCGGCCTGGTCTAAAAATCGGAACAATAACGGCGTCGAGATGTTATAGGGCAAGTTGCCGACGATGCGCAGCCGATTGCATTCAGCGATGGACGAATCGGCAAGCGCGCATAGGTCGAAGCGCAGTGCGTCGGCGTTGTGAATGCGCAGATCCCCGAGCCTGCCAAGGCGCTTCGCCAGTGGTGCGACCAAATCGCGGTCGAGCTCGATCACATCCAGCGCACCGGTGGCGCGTAATAGTCCTTCGCTGATGGCCCCCTGCCCAGGGCCGATTTCTACCAGCTTTTGTCCCGGCTGAGGTGCCACTGAGGTGAGGATGTGCTGAATGCTACCCGGGTCATGCAAAAAGTGCTGGCCAAAGCGCTTGCGCGGGCGGTGATTCATGCACGAGTCTCTGCCATGCTAGCTGTTCTTTCGGCTGCGCTCCCTGGTGATCGAGCGACCTGTTGAGCGATGCTCGCCGCTATTGGTATTGCTGCGATCCTGATGATCCAATTGGCTTGCGTGTTTGCTTCCAGTGCTCCGGCCGCGTTCTGTTTGCCCCTCGTTGCGTGCCTTGAAATGCCTTGGCGGGCGTTGGTCATGGCTGTCTGTGCTCTGTAATGTAATGCGTAGGGCCTGACCGCACACATAGACGCGCTTGAGATGCTGTAGAACTTCCTTTGGCATGCCAGCGGGTAAATCCACCGTGGAGTAATTTACGCGGATATCGATGCGGCCAATGTAGCGCCCCTCAATACCCGCCTCATTGGCAATCGCGCCAACGATCTCCCGGGGCGTCACGCCATGCTCATGACCGACCTCGATGCGGTAACCGACCAGATTCTGGTCGACGCGACCGCGCTGCCGCGCGTCGGGCGGTCCACGGCGATCCGGTTGATCCCTGGGGCCGCGATTGGGGCGATCTGGTCGACCTGGTCGATCTGGCCGATCGTGCCAGTTGTCTTGTGCTCGTCGGCGCTCGCCATCGCGAGCACCGCGCAAGTCAGCCGAGCGCTGACGTGAACGTCCATCCCGCTCGTTGCGTTGTTCGCGGTGGCGCGCCGGTCTTGGCAGTTCCTGGACTTCCAACGGTTTGTCACGCTGGATTTGGAAGCTCAAGGCCGCAGCGATGTCCATGGGTTCCAACTCCTGATCGCGGGCGATGTTTGCCACCAGTCGGTAGAAGAAGTCCAGATCCTGTTCCGATAATGTCTTGCGCAATTCACTGGTAAAGTGATCGATGCGCGAGTTGGTAAGCTGTTCGGCACTGGGGGGATCGATCTGCGGTACCGGCTTGCGGAAGGTGCGTTCGATGGCACGCAGCAGGCCGCGCTCACGTGGCTCCACCAGAAGGATTGCGCGCCCGGTGCGGCCAGCTCTGCCGGTGCGGCCGATGCGGTGAACATAGGTCTGCGGATCGGTCGGTATATCGTAATTAACGACATGGGTCACCCGCTCCACGTCCAGGCCGCGTGCGGCTACATCGGTGGCGACAACAATATCGAGCTGCCCTCTTCGTAAACGCTCGACGGTGCGCTCGCGCAACTCCTGGGGCATATCGCCATTCAGTGGTTCGGCGGTAAAACCATGCGCTTTGAGCTTATCCGTCAACTCCATGGTGGCGTTCTTGGTGCGTACGAAAATGACCATGCCGTCGAATGGTTCCATCTCCAGTATGCGGGTCAGCACGTCGAGCTTGTGGTAGCGCGTCACCACACAATGACTTTGCTCAATGGCGTCGACGGTTTGATCGCGTGCTTCCAGGCGCACCTCGACCCGATCTGTAAGCCGCTTGCGTGCAACCCGCGCGATTGCTTCCGGCATGGTGGCTGAGAACAATGCCACCTGGCGGTTGTCCGGGGTGTGATCGAATATCCAGTCGATGTCCTCGGCGAAGCCCATGTTCAGCATTTCGTCGGCCTCGTCCAGCACCAGCGCGTGCAGGCCGCTGAGGGATAGGGTGCCGCGGCGCATGTGGTCCATGATCCTGCCTGGTGTGCCGACGATCACCTGCGGATTATGCTTGAGCTGGCGAATCTGCAATGTATAGCTTTGTCCGCCATAGATCGGTACCACATGAAAGCCATCGATATGCCGCGCATAGCGCTGAAATGCCTCGGAAACCTGTAATGCAAGTTCGCGCGTGGGTGCCAGCACCAGCAACTGTGGCAGCCGTGTATTGGTGTCCAGCCGACTCAGCAGAGGCAGTGCAAAAGCCGCCGTCTTGCCGGTCCCGGTCTGCGCTTGACCAAGCAAATCACGCCCTGCCAGGAGTGGCGGTATGCATCTCGCCTGAACGGGTGTGGGCGCCTCGTAACCGAGTTCTGCAATCGCGCGCGCTACCGCTGGAGCCAGCCCCAAGCCGGCAAAGTTGGTCTCGTCGGCATCTCCCTGCGAGCCTCCATCGTTTGCGTCGAGCGCTGTTTTCTCCGCGGCTTGTTCTGCCTTGCAATTGGCACTTGCATCAGCCTCGGTGTTGCCGTGGATACTGATCTCGGTAGATACCTCGGCCTGCCTTCGGGGTGCGGCTTTGCTGATGTTGGCGGTACGAAAACCAGTGTTATCAGGGGATGCGGTTTCGACGTCTTCGGCGTCCGAATCGAAAATAGAATACGGTGGGTTGGACATACTGAGCCTCGGCGGCGCGCCGCCGCCGGAACATACCGGCGGGCGCAAATGGTGTTTGCCATTATAGGGCAACATATCAGTATGGCTTGGATTGACCGTTCAAAGCAACCCTGGTGGATCGCACAACAACGCTGATCTGAAATTTCTGTCAATGGAAACGCTCGCTCGATGTGTTTCCAAAAAACGCAGATCTACAATTTCGGCGTTTGCCGCATCCTGCCATCGTCATTTTGCGGCATTCCACGGTCTGAATCTACCATTGCCATCAGCTATGCCGGAGTACGGCCAAGGCGCTTGTTTTACGGAATATCGGCATTCAAGGTTGTGACGACCACTGCCCATGCCCAACATGAACGAATACTTGACAAAACTCATATAAAATCTTCCTCATGGCGAGCAATTCATTGACAACTGAGCTTCCAGTACCTAGTAAGCGCTTGAGTAGGCTGTGGCATCTGGGGCGAGCAACCACTGATCTAGCCGCAGGAGTCGGCGTGGGCGGCATACTTAAAATGGCGCGGGCGCGCCCAGGGGAAGCAAACCAGATTCAACTGACTCCGGCCGCCACCAAGCGCTTCACCGATCGCCTCGCGCGCATGCGCGGCGCTGCCATGAAAATGGGTCAACTAATGTCGATGGACGGTTCCGATCTGTTCTCGGCCGAGGCCGCGGAGATCATGTCCGCGTTGCGCGATCGGGCCGACCCGATGCCGATGAGCCAGCTTACCGCTTTACTGCAAGCAGAATGGGGTAGAAATTGGAATCACCGCTTCAAGCGCTTCGAGTTCCAACCCATCGCTGCCGCGTCCATCGGCCAGGTACACCGTGCACAGACCCGCGATGGCCGCCACCTGGCGGTCAAAGTACAGTTCCCCGGTGTGCGCGAAAGCATCGACAGCGATATCGACAATCTAGGCTTTCTAGCGAGAACCCTCGGCATGGTGCCAAAGCAGGTCGATCTACAGCCAATGCTGAGCGAGGCTCGCCTGCAGTTGCGACAAGAAGCCGATTACATGGCTGAAGCAAATTCTCTGGATGCCTACCGAACGCTGATTGACGATGATCCGGATTTTTTCGTACCCGCCGTTCATCGGGATCTGACCACCAGCCGCATTCTAGCCATGGACTTCGCCGACGGAGTCTCCATCGAGCGACTTGCCGGTCCGGAGTTTACTCGTGCCGAGCGAGAACGTGCTGCCGAATTACTCTGTCGGTTAATGCTTCGGGAATTGTTCGAATTCGGACTAGTACAGACGGATCCGAACTTTGCTAATTATCTCTACGATCCCGGAAGTCAGCGCGTCGTACTACTCGACTTCGGCGCGACCAAAACCCTTTCCAACGAACTTGCTGGAACCTATTTGCTGCTCGGTCGCGCCGCTGTGAGCGACGATCTGGCCAAGATACGCGATGGCGCGATGGCGCTTGGCTACATCGCTCGGGATGAATCGCCGGAGCGAGTTGCCGAACTAGTCGGGCTGATCCGGCTTTCGGGCGAGGTCTTGCAGGCGGGAGGCGCCTATGATTTCGGTACATCGGATTTATTCGAACGCGTATTTTCGCGCGGTCGTGACCTTTATCTCGATGATGCCTTCAGCCAGATGCCGGATCCTGCGACCCTCTTCTTGCATCGCAAGTTTGTTGGTATCTTCATGCTTTGCCGGCGCCTGCGTGCTCGCGTCGACCTTCGTGCAATGCTCGATGAGTACCTTTAGGCGATTACCGGAGAAAAACACAATAACTGGTGCCGGATTCTCGTTCGCCTTGGCGACGTCGAGGCCGGACGAGAAGACAAGCTAGTGCAGCGGTGCGAATGCCCAGCTACCGTTTCTGCCGTGCATACTAATGGTGATCGTTCATCGTGGGTTATGGATGACCACCACGATTACCACTGCAAACGGTCTCGCGACTTCCGCAGCAGAGCACGAGATGGTATGTTTCTCGATAACGATCGCCTGAGCTTGTTTGTAATTGAACAACCAGCATTTTCCCATCCGGCGTGCGTCATGGAGCAACCTCACAATGAACAAATCCACTAACCCATCGGATACACACATCTGTATTCGCTGTCATATAGCGGGTATTGTCCAGGGTGTGTTCTTTCGTGCTTCCACGCGTTCAGAGGCGCAACGCCTGGGTGTCACCGGCTATGCTCGTAATCTGCCGGATGGACGAGTCGAGGTGCTGGCCTGCGGTCCTGCCGATGCGGTTGAGGCATTACGTGCATGGCTGCATCTTGGCCCATCTCGGGCACAGGTCACCGAAGTCGCCTGTGAGCCCGTTCCGTTGCAGCCAATAAAAGACTTTACGGCCAGCTGAGCCTGGTGACCGAGTGTCAGTAGCCGCCTACGCTCGGGAGCAGCGGGTCAGGGTAGGTGTGGGTGCGTCTGACGGCGGTTTTGATTCTTCCGTCCGGATAAAGCTCGAACCAACGATAGCCTGGTGTGAGTTGGTCCAATGCAAAACTTTCGCTGTATGGAAGAAATTGAATACAAGTGGAGGGTGTCGACATCCAGTTCCGTTCGCCGAGGTGGGCTTCATGGGCCTGATGTACGTGACCACAAACGACGCCGAAAATATTGGGATGTGCGGCGACCAGGGACATAAGATCGCTACCATTGTCAACCTGCATGCTATCAATCCAGCGGCTACCCACTGGCTCCGGATGGTGATGCAGAAAAATCAACAAATTGCGCCGTGGGTGAACTAAAGCGTATTGATCCAGATCCGCCAGTACCATCGTCTCGAGGTGTCCACCTTCGTTGAATGGGATGGTCGAATCGAGCAACGCCAGATCCCAGATTCCGATTGGTTCCACGCGGAATCCAGAGATGGCGCCGGAGTCGGTATAGCCAGCGAGTAGATCAACGCGGTCATGATTGCCCGGCAAGCAGAAGAACGGAACGCCGAGTTGTTCCAGTCGGCAACGCAGATAGTGATAGCCTTCAGCCTGCTGGTCATGAATCAAGTCACCGGTCAGCACTAGAGCATCCGGTGGCCATGCATGGCTTTGCGCCAACCTGACCACGGACTCGAATGTCTGGCGCGTATTCTGGCCGAGCAGCCGCCCGTCCGGGTCGGCATAGAGATGCAGATCGCTGAATTGGAAAATCCGAACAGGCCGTGGCGCAGTACCGGCACTGTGGGATCCGTCCGGGGTTTGGGTGCCGATCTCAGTCATAGCAAATAACCATGGTTACCGCACGTCTTTCGCGCATTGTGACTTTCCTCTGACAACCATTCTATATGGACTGGGCAAGGCTTTCATCAGGACTTTGCGATCCGATACTCTGCGCCTGAGAGCGCTAGGCTTCGGCTCAGCGGACGTGGCGTAAGCGTACGATTTTCGTCAGATTAAGGCGATTGCCGCAGAGAAACAGACTAACTGACGCCGGATTCTCGTTCGCCTTTACGAAGCGGCAATCCGCCCATCGTCACTCTATGGGCGGGTTGGTTGCCGCAACGTCGATGCCAGACGAGAAGACAAGCCAGGCAGTCTGTTGCTCGCCGGGAATCGCCCAAGCTTAAGGTCGAGGTTGGCATGACACTAAATGAACTGCGTTACGTCGTCGCGGTTGCCCGCGAGCGCCATTTCGGCCGCGCTGCGGATGCCTGCTTCGTCAGTCAGCCGACATTGAGCGTCGCGATCAAAAAACTAGAAGACGAACTTGGTGTAGGGCTGTTCGAGCGTGGCATCGGTGAGGTTTCGGTGACTGATGTCGGTCAGCGCATCGTCGTGCAGGCACAGCGCGTGCTAGACAGTGTACGCGAATTGCAGCAGCTTGCCCGCGGCGGGCGCGATCCGCTGGTCGGTACCTTGCGTCTGGGCGCAATCTACACCATCGGCCCCTATCTGCTGCCGCATCTGGTGCCGATGCTGATACAGCATGCACCGCAGATGCCTCTGGTGATCGAGGAAAACTACACGGCAGTGCTGGTGGAACGCCTCAAGCATGCGGACTTGGATCTGATCGTTCTCTCTCTACCCTTTAACGAACCAGGCATCCAGGTTCTGCCGCTCTATGATGAAACATTCGTCGTGATGTTACCCGCCGCACACAGCTTGGCTGCACAGCAGGCGATCGACGCCGATGCTTTGGCTGGCGAGCAGGTAATGCTACTGGGTGCTGGACATTGCTTTCGCGATCAAGTCATTGCGGCTTGTCCACAATGCCTGCAAGGGGGCGATGGGAAGGGCGGTATGCAAAGAAATCTGGAAGGCGGTTCGCTTGAAACCATTCGCTACATGGTCGCGAGCAACCTCGGAATCACCATTCTTCCTTGCACCGCCGCGCTTGAAGATCGCTTTGGTGGGCGTATGGTCTGCACTCGCCCGTTCGTTGGATCTGCACCGACCAGGCGAGTAGCGCTTGCCTGGCGCAAATCGTTTCCGCGGCTTGGTGCCGTGCATGCCGTCGCTGAGGCCATTCGGGCATCCAGGCTCGCCTGCGTATCCTATCTCCCGATCGCCGATGGCAACTAGATAAAGGTCAACCTAAAGGCGCAATACAACAGGACTATCGGCGCCATTGGAAGAAACAATTGTCACCCCACTTTGGCAAGGGTATCGTCTTCGGCGATCATGACGCCACCAATCGCAACCGAGAGGAATCAAACTATGGATCTCAAAGGCAGCAAGACTGAACAAAACCTGAAAGACGCCTTTGCGGGCGAATCCCAAGCTAACCGACGCTATCTCTACTTCGCCTCCAAGGCCGACGTCGAGGGCTATAACGACGTTGCCGCGGTCTTCCGTTCCACCGCCGAGGGTGAGACCGGGCATGCTCACGGACATCTAGAGTACCTCGAGCAAGTGGGCGATCCGGCGACCGGACTGCCGATCGGCCCAACCGGCGACAATCTCAAGTCCGCCATCGCCGGCGAAACGCACGAGTACACCGATATGTATCCGGGTATGGCCAAGGCCGCCCGCGATGAGGGCTTTGACGAAATTGCCGACTGGTTCGAGACGCTGGCCAAGGCAGAGCGTTCGCATGCGAATCGTTTCCAGAAAGCGTTGGATAATCTGGAATCCTGATTCAGGCCGCGGCTTTCAGCGATCGAGCGCAATCGTCAATCTAACGTTTACAATCGTCTCGAAATCGCCGTTGAACATGGGGCGCAATGCGCCCTTTTTTTGCACTTTTGACATCTTTGCCAAGTAACGATTCAGCCCTCTGTCGATGGCAACTACTCCACCATCGGAAAGCTCACCGTAATGACGCTCGCAAATGCTAGCGCATTCGTCACCGCTGCCACCAACGGATAGTTCGTGCGGTTGTAGATCCAGGTGCTGAAAAGCCCGTACAGAACGAACAGAATCAAAATGGCTGGGATGATGATGACCAGAAAAAACAACTCGTTCAGGTTCAACGCCACCGCCAACATCAACGAGAC
This sequence comes from Thiohalocapsa sp. PB-PSB1, assembly GCA_016745215.1. Lineage (GTDB taxonomy): Bacteria > Pseudomonadota > Gammaproteobacteria > Chromatiales > Chromatiaceae > Thiohalocapsa. Next base: position 4,886,541 of record CP050890.1, on the reverse strand, counting down.
CAAAAACAGCAATTTAGTCAACGCATAGGCACCAGGGGCGCCGCCGCGGGTCAGCCATTCGTCGGCAGCAAACCAGAGCAAGGCGGCGCCGAACAGCACCAGCATGGTAACCGTACGTCCGCCGTCAGGGATAAAGCTGGAGACGAAGCGGTCGGTTGGCAGTGCCACCGCCAGCGTCTGATAAATGCCCACGCACAGCAGCGCAAGCACGAACGCGGGCGCTGAGACCCCCTGCCAGAGCGCGGCTGGTTGCTGGTGGCCCACCAGAACCAACAAGAGGAGCGTAAGCAGCCCATACAGACCGAAGTGCAATGCGATGTAGTCGCCGATGACAATGGACAGGAAATCGCTCGGTATCGGCCACAGGATCAGCGGCGTCAGCACAGCCGGGACGACGACGAGCGGCAACAGTCGACGCCAGCCGAGCCTGGCTCCCAGCGGCTCCTGCGCAATGCGCGGCAGCAATTGACTCAGGGGCCAAGTCAGCAACAGGATGCCGGCATAGAACAAGCCGAGCCAGGGGCCGCGGGCATCCACTAGGCCATTGCTGTCGCGGTCGTAAACCTGATTCAACCAATCCAGCGCTGCCCGCAACGAGGTGCTGCTGTACAGCACGCCGATGTGTTCGACGCCATCGGCGATCACCATGCGTCGGGCGCTGCCCTCGGCCATGTTACCGTAGGTCGTGTCCAGTTCGATTTCAGCAGGCGCCAGCGCGGCGACCGTAGCCAGAGCCTCGCGACCCTGTTGCATGATCATTTCCGGCTCGTACTCGCCGTAGACGAACAACAGGTTAGGCGGTGTTCCATCCGCGCCGAGTGGACGGCTCAAATAGGGCGAGACGGCAATGCTCGCGTCCACCTCGGGCTCGCGATCGGCATAGCGAACCAGCACATCGCCGGCCATGGAATGGCCCAATGTCGCGAGCCTGCCGTCGCTGGCCGGCAACTCCCGGGCATAGCGTGCAACCCGGCGGAAGGCATCCAGCAAGACCTGGGCGCGCTCCGTCTCGCCTAATTCGCCGGTCAATGGATTGCGGTTGTGTCCATGACCGGGAAAGTCGAAAGCGACCGCGACATAGCCGTTTTGAGCCAAGGTGATCGCAAACGGCTGCATCAGCTGTCGCGATCCGGCGAAGCCATGCCCAATCAGTACCGCGGGTGCAGGCGGTGCGTCGCGGCGCGTAAATACGCTAACCGGAATGCCATCGACCCGCGTGTGTCTGATGGTGATTTCTCGCTCGGCTGCGAACAGCATCCACAACGCAATAAGGATTGCGCCTAGGGCGAGCAGTGCTATCAGTTGTTGTACTCGCGTCAGGCGTGGCTGATGCTGATCCACGATGGTTATCCCCTGGTAATCGGTGTTATCGGTCAAAGTCGCTTAGAATCCCTCGGTAGATGTAAACAGACCGACACGCAGGTCTTTGGCCGTATAGATCTCGCGACCATCCACATCCATGACGCCGTCACCGATGCCGAGCACCAGTTTGCGGGAAATGACGCGCTTCATGTCAACGCGATATCTGACCTTGCTCGCGGTCGGCAGCACCTGACCGGTGAACTTGACCTCGCCAACGCCCAGTGCGCGGCCATGCCCGGGATTGCCGATCCAAGCCAAATAAAAGCCGACGATTTGCCACATCGCATCCAATCCCAGACAACCCGGCATGACCGGATCTCCGGGAAAGTGACAACCGAAAAACCAGAGATTCGAATGGATATCCAATTCCGCAACGATTTCGCCCTTACCATGGCGGCCGCCATAATCGGCGATGTGCTCGATACGGTCCATCATCAGCATATTCGGCACCGGCAACTGGGCGTTACCGGGTCCAAACATCTCGCCATGACCGCAGGCGATCAGCTGCTCGCGATCGAAGGATGCTTGTTTGCTCATTGAAAATGTCGATTCCTAAGGATAAGGGGGTCGCGAAGGGTCGCCGATATCGGCAGCCCGATGTGGCAAGCGCGTTGCAGTCGGGCTGAATGTGACTTTTCGGGTGGCGCTTTGTGCAATCCCACGCCAGCCTATGCATCGACCAGGAAGGGATTTTGGCTGCTTGGGCAGCGGATCAATGTGCCAGCTTCCGCTCTAAAAAGGGCACGATTTCCGTGATCGGAACCAGCTGCATATCGGCATCGCGCCGGCCCTTGTACTCTAGGTTACCGTTATCGAGATGCTTGTCGCCGATCACGACCCGATGCGGGATGCCGATCAGCTCCATATCCGCGAACATGAAGCCGGGGCGTGCATCGCGGTCATCCAGCAGCACCTCGATGCCCACTGCTCGCAGTTGGGAGTAAAGATCCTCGACTGCCTCGCGAACGCGGAACGATTTGCCGAGTTTCATCGGCACCAGCGCCACATCGAAAGGCGCGATGGCCGTTGGCCAGCAGATGCCGCGCTCGTCATGATGTTGCTCAATGGCGGCGGCCACCACGCGCGACACGCCGATACCATAACAGCCCATGGACATGGTGACCGCTTTACCGGATTCGTCCAGAACCCTTGCGTTCATTGCTTCGCTGTACTTGCGGCCAAGCTGGAAGATGTGGCCGACCTCGATGCCGCGGGCGATACTGATTTGTCCCTGCCCGTCCGGACTGGGATCGCCATCGACGACATTGCGCAAGTCGACGATCTCGGGTGTGCTTAGATCGCGCCCCCAGTTCAGGCCAAACCAATGCTTGCCGTCCTGATTGGCTCCGGCGCTGAAGTCCGCGACCACCGCGGCAGCGCGATCGACCAGGGCCGGAATGGCTAATTCCTTGGGTCCGAGTGAACCGGGGCCTGCGCCGATGGCGATGCGGATCTCATCTTCGCTGGCCATGCGCAACGGGCTTGCGATTTGCGGTAATTTTTCCGCCTTGACCAGGTTCAACTCATGATCGCCGCGCACCAACAGTGCGATCAGACCGCTCTCCGCGCCAGTTTGCGGATTTGCCGCGGCGACCACCAGTGTCTTGATTGTGCGTTCGATCGGCTGGTCGAATTGTTCGACCAGGTCGGCAATGGTCTTCGCATTCGGCGTATCCACCAGCCGTGCTTGCTCGTTTGCGCTCGGTGGCGCAGCGGCCGGGGCTAATGCCTCGGCCAGTTCGACATTGGCGGCATAGTCGCCATGGCTGGAAAAAGCGATCGCATCCTCGCCGGATTCAGCCAGTACATGGAACTCATGCGATGCATTGCCGCCGATACTGCCGGTATCCGCCTGTACGGCCCGGAAATCCAGCCCGCAGCGGCGGAAAATGCGGCTGTAGGTTTGGTGCATGACCTGATAAGTCTGCTGCAACGATGCCTGATCCGCGTGAAAAGAATAGGCATCCTTCATCAGGAACTCGCGCGCGCGCATGACACCAAAGCGCGGGCGGATCTCGTCGCGGAACTTGGTTTGGATTTGATAGAAATTGATCGGCAACTGCTTGTAGCTTTTCAATTCACCGCGGGCCAGGTCAGTGATAATCTCCTCATGTGTCGGTCCGAAGCAGAAGTCGCGCTGATGGCGGTCGCGGATGCGCAGCAATTCCGGGCCGTATTGCTCCCAGCGCCCAGATTCTTGCCACAGCTCTGCTGGCTGCACTGCCGGCATCGACACCTCCAGCGCCCCGGAGCGGTCCATCTCCTCGCGCACGATGCGCTCCACCTTGCGCAGCACCCGTAGCCCCAATGGCAGCCAAGTATAAAGCCCAGCCGACAATTTGCGGATCATGCCCGCGCGTAACATCAGCCGGTGACTGGCGATCTCGGCGTCGGCCGGGGTCTCTTTGACGGTTTGAAGCGGAAACGAGGATGTTCGCATGGCCTGACACAATGACGACACAAAGCGCGCCAGTCTAGCTTAAAAGGTGCCACCGTTAAAGCCGAACAGGTGCCGAGGCGGAGAGGCAAATTCGATGTAGACGCGATCCGCTGCAATCCCCAGATGCTGCTGCATCAATTCACAAAGGGTTGACGAGAAATCCGCCGAGCGCTGTTCCGGCAAGCCCAGGCTTTTCAATTCCAGATAAGCCAGCGGTGCACTGTCGCCCGCAAAACACATGGCCGGATTTTGCTCCAGCATCACCATCACATAGCGCTCCGGTTTGCCGAGCATCCCGGCAACGGTCTGAGAAGCGGAGCGCAGCAGCGCGGTGGGTTGGTCGACGCCAAGCTCGGCATTGGTCTTGATGATCAGGGTTGGCATTGGGTTGGTCTCGCGTTGGCCTGAAGATCGAAATCTGGATCGAAAACGGAATTGAAATCATAATCTGGATTAAAAAATATGACACCAAGTAAGGCTTCAACAACAATCGTGACAACTTTTTTCGAACTACGAAACCCAGGAAACACGCGAGTTTGAACAGTCCGCCATGCAAGGGTTTCTTGGTTGTTGGCAACGCGCTGTTGCGATCCGCGTACCGTTGGTCGGACAATGGCGGCGGCCTCTCCAGCTGAGCGAGTCAGCGCCATGCGTTTTCCCTAAGGCATCAGCAATTTCCACAAAATCTCCGGTGAGCGGCGACGCTATGTCGATCGCACCGACCGCATTGCCCGCATCAAGGACGGTGGCGATCAACTTCTGCTCTTGCGCCCACGCCGCTTCGGCAGGTCCCAGTGGCTGTCCACGCTGGAGAACCGCCATGACCTGGCTAAGACCGAGCAATTCGAACAGCTGTTCGGATACCTGAAGATCGGCCAGGCCCCACCCTCAGACCTGCCCCAAGACACAGTGGCTACTGCATCATGAAATGGAACTTCTTTCTGCTGGACCCGATGGGGGATGCCGGGCCTCGACAGCTCGGCACTGGCAACCATGCCGCGGCAGGAACTGGGGCAAAGACCCGCGGCGGCCAGCCTGTTGAACGAGGCAGAATACCGCCGGCTATCGCCAGGCCCTGGAAAGAGCCTGCGGCGATCGGCTCGAGCTGCACACCCATGCGCTGGTCTGCATTGGGTTAATATGGTGAGCTATCTTCGCTGTAGTCCTGATGTCATGTCTTTCCCGATCCCGATCCGATCCCGATAAAGTAGCGCTGGGCGGATTACCCCTCTTTCTTTGAAATATATCAATAATTTCGGCCTAACCGCTGCACCACAAGGAGAATAGGATGCTGTTGCTGCCCGTAGATCGCAACGTTGATTGGCGAAATCCACCGATTGTCACCCTTTGCCTGGTCCTGGTTAACGTCCTGGTATTCGTGTTTTGGCAAGGCGGGGACGATCAGCGGCTAGACCAGGCCATGCGTTTCTATTTCGAGTCCGGGCTCGCCGCCCAAGAGTTGCCGGTGTATCTCGCCACCCATGGGCAGGCCGCCGACGGCTCTAGCGTGACGATCGAGGATCGAGCGCGGTCCCCGGATGAACTGGAACTGGCCTTTATCGCACTGCTGGACTCCGAGTTTCAGAATGACTTGGCAGCCGGAGAAGTGGTGTCCCCGGATGATCCGGAGTATGCGGACTGGCGCCGGAATCGCGATCGATTGGAGGCCATGCTCGCTGAGGTCGTCATCCTACAGTACGCCTTTCGTACGTCGGCCCCGACCCCGGTCACCGCCTTTTCTCATGCGTTCCTGCATGGCGGATGGGGTCACCTGCTGGGTAATATGTTCTTCCTGATCGCCGTGGGCGCGTTGGTCGAACGCACGCTGGGGCGCATCGTCTATCTTGCTGCCTATCTGCTAGGAGGGTTGTGCGCTGTCGGCTTTTATTTCCTGGTAACCGAGCAAGGAGAAATTCTGGTTGGCGCATCCGGCGCCATCGCCGGCCTGATGGGGTTGTACACGGTTCGCTATTGGATGCGGCCGGTGCGTTTTTTCTATTTCGTGTTCGTTTATTTCGACTATGTCCGCTTGCCGGCACTTGCGTTGCTGCCTCTTTGGATTGGCAACGAACTGCTGCAACTCTGGTTGGACCCGGATTCCCAAGTCGCCTATACCGCCCATCTTGGGGGCCTCCTCGGCGGCATGCTGATCGGCTTTGGCCTGCGTTGGTTACCGGACCGTGCTGCTGACGAGCTTGACCGGGCGGCAATCCACGCACAGGTTCAGCAGGATCTGGAGGAGGTCGCCGCATGGTGTCGGCGGTTGGAATACGACAAGGCGCGGACCCGACTCGAAGCCCTCCATCGGTTGGAGCCGGAAAATATCGAGGTATTGGCGCTGTTACGCCAGACCTTGCGAACCGCTCCGGCATCCGATGCCTATCACCGCGTATCCGAAACAATGCTGTTACACCCGGGCTCGGACCTGCGTGCGCGCACTCTGGTGCACGAAGCGTTCGATGACTACCTGACAAATGCCAAGCCCAAGCCAAGGATCGGTTCGCGTCTGGGCTGTCGGCTTGCGGTGCGCTTTGTGCGCGAAGGCAAGTTGGACAGCGCTGAATTGTTAGCCAGATCGCTGATGCAGCACCCGCGCGCCTGTGCCGAACTCGAGTTCGTCTTGGACAAACTGATTGCAGACGCCCTGCGGGATGGGAATGCCAAGCGATTGGCGCGCCTGCGGCAATGGCGGAGTCGATTGCAAGATGCTGGGCAAGAGCGTTGAACGGAAAACGTATCGAGACCGGTTGCGATCGTTGTCGTAATCGGAATCGGAAATTCGCGTGATGCGTATTGCGATCAGGATCAGGTCGCGCTGGGCGGCTTGCAACCGGCGACGGGTCAGGTCGAATTGAGTCGGCTCACAAAATCCTGATATTGCTTGATCTCGGGTGCCAGAGGGTGATCCGGAAATTGCTTTGCCGTAAAGTTGAGCAACCGGCTGGCAAGATCGTCCCGCTGTAGATCCTCGCACAGGATGCGCGCCATCGACAGATACACCCCTGGAATCGCCGTATGATTCGGAAAGCGCTGATGAAAGCGATCGCCCATCTTCACCGCCAAGCGTGGTTTTTTGGCATCGCGCAGGGCGCCGATCAGGGGCTCGCAGCACTCCGCCGGCCGCGGCTGATAATCGGGCTCCAACAGCAGCGTTGTCTCGACAACCTGGACCGCCTGGCGGCGCCGACCGGACTCCAGCAACAGCGGCAGATAAGACCGGTTATGCTTGATCATCTGCTGGCCTCGCTGCTCTGTGGCCAGCAATGTATGCAGTTTTTGGTGGAGATCCAGATCCTGTGGTGCATTGCCGATCATGCCCTCGATTTCGGCAATGGCGGCATCCAGGTTGCCCGCGTCCAGAAAGCGTTCGAAATCCGCGAACCGCAAGTCTTCCGCCGCATCTTTGGAGTTTGCCAATGCCGCCGGCTTACTGCCTCCCAGCACCTCGTGAAATTGAAAGACCAGGTATCCCAGCAGATGAAAGGTGATGATTAGGAAATAGATCCAGATGACCGTCGCTACCGGTAACGCGAATTGGGGATCCAGTACACTCCAGATCAATTCCTGGACAGTGTTGCGACTGCTGATCAGGAGCAGCACAAACACATAGAGAACCAGGTAAGACCAGCCGATGCGCACGACAAAACGCACCAGCATCACCGGATTCAGCGCCGCAAAAAAACTGTCGGTCACGCCGAGGACGATCACCGATGCGGGCGCCAGTGCTGCCCCGAGGATCAGGCCGATGATCAGAGGGATGAGTCCAAAATTGGCCGTTATTCCCAGCATGAAGCCGAAAAAGATAAAGAGACCAATAAACTTCAGAGGCCTTGCTACATCTTGCGACAAGACCGCCAGGCTCAAGCGAGGTGGTTTCGGATCACCCTGGCTGCTGGATTCCAGCACATCGAAGCAATAGGCAAAGATCAGCACAAAGACGATCAATAACAGCCACGGCATCAGTCCCAGCATGGCGCCGACCAGCATGATCGTGGCGGCCAGCACGGCAACCCCAAGGGGAGCCAGGCGCAGGCCATACGCGAAGATCGATGGAATGCGATTCCAAAACGGGGTAATCCGTGGCATGGTCTGTTGTTCTCGAATAGCGGCGAGCCATAGGTAATCCGATGGTCTGGAACAAGAAAATCCAGTAGCCAAAATAAAGTTGAATTCGAAGAGTAGTCGGGGCTCGGGTGCGGGTCAAGCCCGTGCAATCGGAGTGCGTGCCGCGGGCGCCGGTACTTGCACACACCAAAACAGACTAATCCCGCGCCGGAAACTCCCGAAACAGATCCCGCACCAGCGGCGAGCGCCACAGATAGACAATGATCGCGAGATGAAGCAACGCAGAGATCAGCGTCAGCTCATCGATGGCGGTGGTCAGCGGCTCGCCGGAAAGCCCGATACGGCCGGCCAGCAGAACCAGATAGAGCAAGGCGGAGATGCTGAGCAAGGTCCGACCGATGGACCAGAGCCGGCGCATCCAGGGAGAGGCCCCTGGACGGCGGCGGATCGCGACGATGGCCACCGGCAGCGCAATCAGGTCGCAGGCAAGATAAACAGGGTGGATCAGATCCCGCAAGAAGTTGATTTCCTCGCCAGTGGTGGGAAGAAAGGTGATGCCGAGCAGGAGCAGGTGTCGAAGCAAAAAGGCGAGTACCAGCCAGAGGGCGAAGGGAACCTTGAGATTCAGATGCTCGTCGTAGTGGCTCGGGTCGTACAGCATGGCTTGGTTTCAGGCTCCCTATCCGGTGGTGCCGGATGTCTTGGCAATCAGCGAGAAACAACAGTTTAGGCGATTGCCGGAGAGAAGCCTACCAACTGGCGCCGGATTCTCGTTCGCCTTCGCGACAATGAAGGCGGACGAGAAGACAAGCCAGATGGTAGGTTTCTCCACAGAAATCGCCTTACGCCGACGACCGCACCACTCGTCGCCATGGCAGAAGTAGCATGGCAACTCTTTTTGATCGATGCTCTACTGCCTGCTGGTGCAGACCAGCCCGACGTCGGGAAAGTCGAAACGGGTGCTGCCTGCGTAAACTGCTGATCCAATCACCCAGGATGCAGTTCGATTCCCGGCGGAGACGCGAAGCAGTTAAGAAAAGTGGGCATATGCGTCTTGGTCCCTCTGCGCACTCTGCGTCTCTGCGGTGAAGACCTCCAGATCAGCCATGCAAGTAGTTTCGATCCAGAAGACCGAACGGATTCGATACACTTATTCAAGGTTCGACAGCGACGTAAATGGAGCCAATGCCTAGGCTGTCGAAATCTGCAGTCTCACTAAAACAAGCGCTTCCCGGTTTATGGATGCTTGGTCGGTGTCGGTGTCGAGGTCGGAATGAGGGATTTGGTATCGAGCTGGCTGTTTTGATCGATGAGCGGATTCGATTCCGATAGCGACCCCGACACCGATCAGGCTTCCCTAGTGCGTTCGATGATGCAATCCAAGACCCGGAATCGGTTTGGCATCAAAACTCAGGACATTTCGACAGCCTAGCCAATGCCTGCCGCGACCGAAATCGTACCGCGCTGGATGCGCGAAAAATGGCCTTGAACCGCATTCGTGTTCGATACATCGACCGGTACATCGATCGTTACATCAACCAGCACATCGATCAAGCAAGGCCGCATGGTAAAGCCGAAACATGTCCTTGACCTCGACCGCTGGCTTGGATTAGTCTTACGCGTTTTCCAGCGCGGCTTTATTTTCTTCTACGCTGCTTGGTCTCTTGCAGGTTCCATACACGCCCTCTGGCGTGCTTCGAACAGCAAGGCAGGCGTTGTCCGGGTGGTCGCGGGTCGGTTATCAAACCCGGTCCGCGATCGCCGTCGATCGTATCGCAACGACACGCCAGGTAATGCCGCACCTGACCTATCCGCGTAGCCGCTACTAACGGAGGATTCCGACCTTGGAGCTCAGCGGTGCCGAAATCACCATTCAGGCGTTGATCGACGAGGGCGTTGAGTACGTGTTCGGGTATCCCGGCGGCGCGGTACTCCACATCTACGACGCCCTGTTCAAACGCGAAGATCAAATCAAGCACATCCTGGTGCGCCACGAGCAGGGTGCCACCCATGCTGCCGATGGCTATGCCCGGGCCACGGGTAAGGTGGGTGTTTGTTTGGTTACCTCCGGCCCGGGTGCCACCAATGCCGTCACCGGCATTGCCACCGCGCACCTGGATTCGATTCCGATGGTTGTGATCACCGGCCAAGTGCCGACACCGGTGATCGGCAGCGATGCTTTCCAGGAGGTCGACACGGTCGGCATCACGCGCCCGTGCGTGAAGCATAACTTCCTAGTCAAGGATGTGCAGGATCTGGCCAGCACCATCAAGAAGGCATTTTATATCGCCAGCTCCGGCCGACCCGGTCCGGTGGTGATCGATATCCCCAAGGATGTGACCGATCCGAGCATCAGGATTCCTTACGATTACTCGTTTCCGGTGGATATTCGCTCCTACAATCCGGCACAGCGTGGGCATCCGGGCCAAATTCGCAAAGCCATTGAGGTCATGTCCAACGCAAAGCGGCCGGTGATCTATACCGGCGGTGGGGTGGTGCTTGGCGAGGCATCCGCGGCGTTGACCGAACTGGTGCGCGCCCTCGGCTTCCCGATCACCAGCACCCTGATGGGGCTTGGCGCCTATCCGATGACCGACGGGCAATTTCTCGGCATGCTCGGGATGCATGGCACCTACGAGGCGAATATGGCCATGCACGAGACGGATTGCCTGATCGCCATCGGAGCCCGTTTCGATGACCGCGTCACCGGTAAGATCGAGCACTTCTGCCCCCACGCGGAGATCATTCATGTGGATGTCGACCCGGCCTCGATCTCCAAAAACGTCAAGGTTCAGGTGCCGATCGTCGGGCCAGTCGGCAGCGTGTTGACGGATATGCTGGCCTGTCTGCGCGAAAGCAATTTCAAGCCAAATGCCGATGCGCTTGCCGCCTGGTGGCAGCAGATCAAGGACTGGCGCGGTATCGACTGCATGCGCTATGACCGCGGCAGTGATCTGATCAAACCGCAATTTGCCGTGGAAACTCTCTACAAGGCCACCGACGGCGACCTGTATTTGACCTCCGATGTCGGTCAGCATCAGATGTTCGCGGCGCAGTTCTATCCATTCGACAAACCGCGCCGTTGGATCAATTCCGGCGGTCTTGGCACCATGGGATTCGGCTTGCCGGCCGCCATGGGCGTGCAGCTCGCATTCCCGGATGCCCAGGTGGCCTGTATTTCCGGTGAGGCCAGCATCCTGATGTGTATCCAGGAAATGGCTACTTGCAAGCAGTACGATTTACCGGTCAAGGTGATCCTGCTGAACAACGGTTACATGGGCATGGTGCGGCAGTGGCAGGAGTTTTTTTACGAGAGCCGCTATGCACATTCCTATGTGGACGCATTGCCGGACTTCGTCGCCCTGGCCGAGAGCTTCGGCCATGTTGGCATGCGCGTGGAAAAACCGCAGGAATTGGAAGCAGCCATGCGCGAGGCGTTTGCGATGACTGACCGCTTTGTATTCCTTGATGTGATCGTCGATCCCACCGAGAATGTCTATCCAATGATCGCGGCTGGCAAAGGCCAGCACGAGATGCACCTGCCGCCAACCATGTCTGAAAGGGAGCTGGCCTAAGGCCGAACCAAGACCCATGCGCCATATTATCTCCATGCTGGTCGAGAACGAGTCCGGTGCACTGTCGCGTATCGCCGGGCTATTCTCGGCACGCGGCTACAACATCGAATCACTGACCGTTGCGCCCACCGACGAACCAACATTGTCGCGTATGACGCTGGTGACCAGCGGCAACGACGATATTGTCGAGCAGATCAAAAAGCAGCTCAACAAGCTCATTGACGTGGTCAAGCTTCAGGATTTGGCCGAGGGCGAGCACATCGAGCGCGAGATGATGCTGATCAAACTGCAGGCGGCCGGCGTTGACCGCCAGGAACTCAAGCGTCTGGCAGACATCTTCCGCGCCAAGGTGATCGACGTGACCGATGTCAGTTATGTGGTCGAACTGACCGGTGCCGCGAAAAAGCTCGATGCCTTCATCCAAGCCGTTCCAGAGGGGCTGATCACCGAGGTGGTGCGTTCCGGACTCACTGGTATCGCCCGCGGTGAAAAGGGACTGACCATCTGATTCCGGCCGTCTGATTCCGAACCATCTGATTCCGGCCGCCTGATTCAGCGCCCACCCCCGGCGTGTAAAGCAAGTGCCCGGACTCGGCCTCCGCCTCGGCACATCGATTCGACGCCCGGATTCCATCGTCGGATTCCAAATGGGCAGTCGGAATCTCGCGTCAGCGGGCATGTTGCTGAGCCTTTCAACCAACAACGTATCGAACTGCACCACACGAGTGAGAACCCGTCATGGCCATCAATGTGTACTACGACAAAGACGCTGACCTCTCCCTGATCCAGGGCAAGAAGGTTGCCATCATCGGCTACGGCTCCCAAGGTCATGCCCACGCCAATAATCTGAAGGACTCCGGCGTGTCCGTCGTCGTTGGTCTGCGTCCAGGTTCCGCATCCGCGGCCAAGGCCGCTAACGCCGGACTCGAGGTGCAGGACATCGCCGATGCCGTCAGCGGTGCCGATGTTGTGATGATTTTGGCCCCGGACGAGCATCAAGCCAAGCTCTATCGCGAGCAGATCGCTCCCAACATCAAGCAGGGTGCCGCGCTCGCCTTCGCCCATGGCTTTAATATTCACTTCGGTCAGATCGAGCCACGCGAGGATCTGGATGTGATCATGATCGCACCTAAGGGTCCCGGCCATCTGGTGCGTTCCACTTACACCCAGGGCGGTGGCGTGCCGAGTCTGATCGCTGTCTCCCAGGATGCCAGCGGCAATGCCCGGGATGTCGCCTTGGCCTACGCTTCGGCCAATGGTGGCGGCCGCGCCGGTATAATCGAAACCAGCTTTCGCGAGGAATGCGAGACCGATCTGTTTGGCGAACAGGTGGTACTTTGTGGCGGCCTGACCTCGCTGATCAAGATGGGCTTCGAAACCCTGGTCGAGGCTGGCTATGAGCCCGAGATGGCCTACTTCGAATGTCTGCACGAGGTCAAGTTGATCGTCGATTTGATCTATGAGGGCGGCATCGCCAACATGCGCTACTCCATCTCCAACACCGCCGAATACGGCGATCTGACCCGCGGCCCGCGCATCATTAACGAAAACACCCGCGTCGAGATGCAGCGTATCCTGAGCGAGATCCAGACCGGCGCCTTTGCCCGCGAGTTCATCCTCGAAAACGAGGCCGGGGCGCCGCGCATGAAAGCCATGCGACGCATCGGCGAGGAGCATCCCATCGAGCATATCGGCGAGCGCTTGCGCGATATGATGCCCTGGATTCGGGAAAAGAAATTGGTCGACAAGGACAAGAACTGATTCAAAATCGACAACTTTTCGTGGCCGGCATCATCCTGTCGCGGCCAGCATAGTCCTGGACCAAACGCAGAGCCACAAACGCAGGACCAGGGCGCGCTATCCTGGGCACGAGGCTTGATTACCCGCACAGTCTCGCTCATTAGGACACATCGGGCGCCAGATGCCGGTATACTCCGCCAATGTCCCAGGATACGCTCACACTCTGTCATGAATGCGATCTGTTGCAGCGCAGCCCGCCGTTGCCGCCGGCAGGATCGGCTCATTGTGTGCGCTGTGGCCACTTGTTGCACAAGCACCGCCCGGACAGCCTCAATCGTACGCTGGCACTGACACTGACCGGCTTGGTCTTATTTGTGGTCGCCAACAGCTTTCCGTTCCTGTCCTTCGAGATGCAGGGACAGGCCACGACGACAACGCTATTCACCGGCGTCAAGGATCTTGTCGAGCAGGGCAAAGGCGAGGTCGCTGCGGTGGTCTTCTTCACCAGCATCCTGGCGCCGGGATTGCAACTGCTATTATTGTTGATCGTCCTATTGCCGCTGAAGCTCGCCAAGCGGTTGCCGCCGGGATTCGCGACGCTGTTTCGCTGGTGCAACAGCGTCAGCCCCTGGGGCATGATGGATGTTTTTATGATCGGTATCCTGGTGTCGGTCGTGAAATTGATGGATATGGCCACCATCATCCCCGGTACCTCGCTGTTCGCCTTTGTGGTTCTGATCTTCGTATTGGCAGCGGCTCAGGCGGCGCTGGACCCGGATTTGGTCTGGAATCGAGTGCCGTTGCCCTCAGGCCTGCGCCGGACTCCGCACCCGGGAGAACCGGTACTTGGCTGCAGCGTTTGTGAACTGGTGGTGCCCGCAGGCGCCCTGCAGCAGGATGTCAATGGCCGCTCGCGTTGTCCACGCTGCACTGCTGTTATCCATCGGCGTAAGCCGCACAGCTTGCAGCGAACCTGGGCATTGGTCATCGCCGCCAGCTTGTTCTACCTGCCGGCCAATCTTTATCCAATCATGTCGGTCACATCCCTTGGCCAGACCCAGGCGGATACCATCTTCAGCGGTGTTGTATTCCTGATCACACACGGCATGTGGCCATTGGCGGCGATCATCTTTATTGCCAGCATTTTCGTGCCCTTGCTGAAATTATTGATTCTGATCTTTTTACTGATCTCCGTGCAGTCCCGATCGCACTGGCGCCCCCGCGATCGCACCCGACTGTACCGGATTACCGAGGCGATAGGACGCTGGTCCATGGTGGATGTCTATGTCATCACGATCCTGGTAGCCCTGGTGCGGCTCGGCAACTTGGCCAGTATCGAGGCGCAGGCCGGGGCGGTGTTCTTTTGCGCGGTCGTCATCATTACCATGTTCGCCGCCATGTCATTCGATCCCAGGCTGATTTGGGACGGCATGCAGTCGGACTCCAAGCCCAGCCGCAATCCTGCTTCCTCGGATTGGTGTGAATCCGGTGCCAACTGACGCCAGCCAAGAGAGCGCCCAGGGGCTTCCGCAGGCGCGCGTCGTAACGCGCGATCGTCTGTCCCTGGTCTGGCTGCTGCCGGTGCTGGCCCTGTTGGTCGGCGGTTGGCTGGCGTACAAGACGCTATCCGAGCGCGGGCCGACCATACGCATTGAATTTCGCACCGCGGCCGGGTTGGAAGCGGGCAAGACCAAGGTCAAGTTCAAGGATGTGAGCATCGGTCAGGTCACCGCCATCGATGTCAGCGAGGATTTGTCCAAGGTGATCGTAAGCGCCGAGTTGAAACAAGGCTCGGAGAAATTCCTGACGGACAAGACGCGCTTTTGGGTTGCACGCCCCCGCATCACGGCCAGCCAGATTTCAGGGCTCGAGACCCTGTTGTCTGGCGCCTATGTTGCGATCGACCCGGGTAGGGGTGGAAAAAGGCAGGATCGTTTCGTCGGTCTGCCGACTCCGCCGGTGATCAGCATCAACGAGCCCGGCAGTCAGTTACAGCTTCGCTCCCAGGAGCTTGGCTCGCTGAACCTCGGCTCCCCGGTCTACTATCGGCAAATTCAGGTTGGTCAAGTTGTCGGCTATTCGCTCGATGAGGACAGCCGTGCGGTTACCATCGATGTCTTCGTTGCCCAGCCGCATGACAGGCTGGTGGTGGCGAGCACGCGTTTTTGGAATGCCAGCGGCATTGATGTTCGATTGGGTGCCGACGGCGTCAGCATCGATACCGATTCTCTGCTGTCGGTGCTGATCGGCGGCATCGCCTTCGATAATCCGGATACGCTGGAATCCACCAGCACAGCCGTCGAGCCTGGCCAGTTCTTTCCGCTGTATGCCAGCCGTGCCGATGCACATGAACGGATTTATTTGACAAAAGAACCCTATTTGCTGATTTTCACTGGATCCATGCGCGGCCTGAACATTGGTGCTCCGGTCTCCTTGCGCGGCATTCAGATCGGCAAAGTCCTGGACATCCAGCTCGAGTTCGATCCGGAAAAGCTGGACTTCGTCATTCCGGTATTGATCGAGATCGAACTCGAGCGAATTCACTTTCCGATACAGGGCGGGCGTGAGCGTATCCTATCGGAGGATCCGGATATCCTGAACAAACTGGTCCAGTCCGGATTGCGTGCACAGCTGAAGACCGGCAGCCTGCTGACCGGACAGCTCTACATCGAGTTCGATTTCCATTCAGACGCGCCGTCGGCACGGCTGACTCGACAAGGCGAGTATCGCGTAATACCCACATTACCGACGCCATTGGATGCGGTGACCACCAGGTTGAATCGGATTCTCGCCAAGGTCGAGGACTTTCCGCTGGACAAGATCGGCGAGGATCTGAGCGCGACCATGGCCGGTGCGCGGGATTTGCTTGATGCCGAAGAGTTGAAGAATTCACTGTCGGAACTGGAGTTGACATTGCGCGATCTGCGCGTCTTGACCGCGCGGCTTGACAGCGAAACCGCGCCGGAACTGACCGCCGCCCTGCGCGATGGCCGAACGCTGTTGCGCAGCGCCAATGCAATGATTGCCCCCGATGCGCCCATCAACATCGAGATCAAACGTACCATGCAAACCATAAGCGCAGCAGCGCGCTCGATCCGCACCCTGGCGGACTATTTGGAACGCCATCCGGAAGCTCTGATTCAGGGCAAAGGAGGAGGCCGTTGAAGCCTTATCAGTCCCGTGCTTGCGCCTGCCTGTGGAGTTTGGCGTGCCTGGTGGGTGCGGGTTGCAGCAGCACGCCGGCATCCAATTTTTACCTGCTCACACCGATTCCAGAAGCTGCCGAGCGTGCAGAGGATATCTCCGGTGGTGGCATTGCGCTGGGTATCGGACCGGTGGTCTTTCCGCAGTTCCTGGATCGCCCGCAGCTGGTCACCCGAGACGGCTCCAATCGGCTGGATGTGGATGAGTTCAACCGTTGGGGCGGCAGCGTGCAGGATGATTTTCTGCGCGTTTGGGGCGAGAACCTGGCTCATCTGCTCGGCACCAGTCGTATTGTCGTGTTTCCAAGCGAAACGCGGATGCCGGTGGATTTCCGCATCACCGCCGAGATCGTGAGTTTTGAGGCCAGCCCTGGAAACGACGCTGTCCTGAAGGTGCGCTGGGCAGTCATGGACTCCTATCTGGAACAGGCGTTGACGGTGCAGGAAGATGTCTATCGCTGCCCGGTGCGCGCGGTTTCAGCGCCGACATCGTCGCGCAAACAGCAGCTCGCCATCGCTGCTGACAATTCCGAGGCGGTGGTTGCCGCCATGAGCCAATGTCTCGGCGAGTTCAGCCGAGATGTTGCCGCAGTCCTGCGCTCCACCCCAAGACCACCACCTCCAGCGGCGACCGTCTCGCCCTTATGATCGCCGGCAGACAGCAAGCTGGGAGCCCCGGCAGTTCCAGTGCGCCAGGCCAAAGCCAGCCTCTATTCTCCAGATCCGATTTCCAGGGAGTTGCCCAGGGTGCTGCCTGCAAAGAATGCAAGGATTCACCGCAGAGTGCGCAGAGGGGCCAAGGCGCCTCGCCCGCCAGCGCACCTTGACCAGCCGTGGGAGCCGGTCGGCGTAGGAGCCCGCTTACGGGCGACCTGGCAGATGATGCCAGCGGAGCGGACGCAAGCGCCGCGCCTTTTTTGTCTTCTCGTCCGGCATCGACGTTGCGGCAACCCAGCCATAGAGCGACTCTGGGTTGGTTGCCGCCGCGCAGGCGAACGAGAATCCGGCGCCAGTTGCTCTGTTCGTCTCCAGCAAGCGCCTCAAACCGAGAGCTGCATCCGGAAATTGGAGTTCGAACGTATGACCGCGATGCCGAGCTGTCCGGTATAGCGGACATTGGTCAAGCAAACACAATGGTCTTGTTGCCGTGCACCAACACGCGATCCTCGAGATGGAAACGCAGTCCGCGCGCCAGCACCTGCTTTTCCACATCGCGGCCAAGCCGGATCATGTCATCAACGGTATTATGATGACCGACGCGGACCACATCCTGCTCGATGATCGGGCCGGCATCAAGCTCGGCGGTGACATAGTGGCAGGTGGCGCCGATCAGCTTCACGCCGCGTTCCGAGGCTTGATGATACGGGCGTGCGCCGACGAACGAGGGCAGAAAGCTGTGATGGATATTGATAATGCGTGCCGGATAGCGCCTGCAGATGGAATCCGGGAGGATCTGCATATACCGCGCCAGCACGATCACATCCGGTTCGCTGTCTATCAAGGCCTGCTCCAGGGCCGCGAAATGGGATGCCTTGTCGTTCGTCCGAACAGGGAAATGGTAATAACGCAGCCCATGCCATTGCACATAGTCGCGCAAGTCGTCGTGGTTGGACAGCACGCAGGGGATGTCCATGTGCATCTCGTTGCTGCGCCAGCGATAGAGCAGATCCGACAGGCAGTGCGCTTGTTTGCTGGCAAGTAATACCACGCGTTTTTTGATGCCGGTATCGTACACGCACCATTGCATACGGAACTCTTCGGCTAACGGACAGAATCGTTCGCGCAATTCTTCTAGTCCGAAAGGCAGCGATGCCGCGCGCACCACGTAGCGCATGAAGAACCACTGGCTGGCCGGATCGGTATAGTGATGCGCTTCGGTAATCCAACCCTGATGGCTCGCGATAAAGTCGCTGACTGCGGCGACGATGCCGATTTGATCTGGGCAGGAAATAATCAGACGGTAGGAGCGTTCCATGGTAGATTCTCGCACTGGGAGCGAAGCTTGTGCCAGGCCGCATCCGGCAACTGCGCTAGGCGATGATTGGCGAGAAATAGACCACCTGGCTTGTCTTCTCGTCCGGCCTCGACGTCGCGATGGCGAATGAGAATCCGGTGCCAGTTGGCCTGTTTCTCTCCGGCAATTGCCTAAGTGACGATTCAATACGGTTCGGTATTTCGTCCTTGCGCGACGTACACTTGCTGTTCCGCAATCGACAAGCCCCGCCACGGGCCAGGGCTTGTGTGGGATTGCCTGTGCGCTTTTGGAGCGCTGTTATCAGCAATTACTCCGCTACGACATTGGCCGCACTCGGGCCTTTTTGTCCTTGTTCGACATCGTATGAGACCGTTTGTCCTTCGGTCAGCGACTTGAAACCCCCGCCTTGAATAGCGCTGTGATGGACGAACACATCTTTGCTGCCATCGGAAGGGGCGATAAAGCCGTAGCCTTTTTCGTCACTGAACCACTTTACTGTACCTGTAGCCATCGGGCTTACCTCGGGAAGAATTCGAATGGGTATTGAATGCAGACAGCCGTCGTCTGACAAGCGAGAGTTGCCACGGAGTGCGGACAGATACGTGGAAAATGCGACGAGGCGAGAATGCATGCGCAGTATGGTGCCGAATACCGAATGGTTCGGCAAGGGGTTTTGGCAAGACATTCTGCACTTGACCCGGTATGACGGCTGGATCGATGCGCGGGCATTGAACGTCATTGTTCGCTGCGATAAGGTCGGCGCGGCCCGGGAGGGGTGCTCAAGTGCGCTTGGGTTATCGCACGATCAGCTTGAAAAGAAAAAACTTTTGCAATCACTCGACGGCGACTTTCGTGCGCAGACAGATGCTGTAAACCAGCAAGGGCACAGAGCGCGACGATTATTCGATGGACAAAATGAATTGCCACTGCTCCGGCGTTACCGGCATGACGGACAGACGATTGCCACGCCGCACTAACGCGAAGTCCTCAAGGGCGCCGGTGGCGTACTGTTTGAGCTCATTCAGCGTGATGACACGCTTGAGATGGCGTACATAGCGGACATCAACCATAAACCAACGTGGCTTGTTCGGATCGCTTTTGGGATCGTAATACTTGGCCTGCGGATCGAAGGCGGTGTGGTCCGGATAGCTCTCTCGTGCGACCTCGGCGATGCCAACGATACCCGGAACCTTGCAGTTGGAATGGTAAAACAGGATCGGGTCGCCGACCCGCATCTGGTCGCGCATCATGTTGCGAGCCTGAAAATTACGCACGCCGTCCCAGGCTTCGGTTTGATTTGGGCAGGCAGCGAGGTCATCGATACCAAATGCATCGGGTTCTGATTTCATCAGCCAATACAGCATATTTAGTCTGGCTCCAGAGCATACTTAAAGATTGTGTGGATTGGAAACTGCTGGTCAGGCGAAGTTCGCGATGCCTTTGGTTCCCCTAAAGATCAGTGGGCTGGATCAGTGCGTGGGTTGTTGTCGGGCAAGCTCTGGTTTAGCCCGCGCCTGCTAGGCGATGAAAATTCCGCAATCGCTGAGGGGCGATCTCGCCAGCTTCGACAGCGGCCAGGATTGCACAGTCCGGCTCGTGCAGATGATGGCAATCGGTGAAGCGACAATGGCCGATATAGGGAGCGAATTCGCGAAAGCCACGTTCCAGATCGCTTTGCCCGATGTTGCCGAGCCGGAAACTGCGTACCCCGGGGGAATCGATCAGATGGCCGTCGTTGCCGAGGCGGTAGCAGGTTGCGGCGGATGTTGTGTGTCGTCCTAGCCCGGTGGCCTCCGACAGGCGGCCTATCTGCACATCCTGATCGGGCAGCAGCGACTTGGCCAAAGACGATTTGCCCACACCCGATTGGCCGAGCAAGATGACCGTGCGACCGGCCAGGTAGGGCAGTAGGGCATCGACTCCCGGTCGCCCCTTGACGCTGACCGCCAGCACCGGGCAGCCGAGCTTGATGTAGTGCTCGAACGAGCGTTGGAATTCGATTTGTTCGTCGGCATTCAGCAGATCCATTTTATTAATGACGATCACGGCATCCACGCCGATCAGTTCCGCTGCAACCAGGTATTGATCCACCAGATAGCCGGTCGGCCTTGGCCGCGTGGCGATGACAATGGCCATCAGCGAAATATTGGCGGCGAGGGGTTTATCGCGTCCGCTGTAGTCGGGGCGGCTCAGCGCCGTATCGCGTGGCTGCAATGCGGTGACGATGCCGGCACCGGCCTCGGCCGGTTGCCACACCACCCGATCCCCGCAGACAGGATGACCAATATGACGGCGCGTCCGGCAACGATGCACTCGGCCTTGCTCATCTTCCACCGCCAGGCTGGCCCCGTGCCGGACCACAACCAATCCTGCTCGCGGCTCCGCCTCTTCGATGCTGGTGGATCTTGTTTGCCCATCCAGGTCGAGCGCATTGCGATCAGCGTCGGCATCCGCGAGCGACAGCAGAATACGTTCTTCGAGCCGACGACGCCGTCGCTCCTGAATGGCGCGAATGCGCTCCATTTGTCGGCCCGACAAGCGCCGCTTGGGCATGCCGCAAACCCGGCTCAGTCGCTGAAGTGATAATATTCCTGGTTTAACAATGTCACAACGCTGTCGATCTCGTCGTCGAACCAGGTCAGCCCCAAATTCTGCTCGCACAATCGCACCTGCGAGGCCAAGGCATCCATGGAGGTGATTTTCCGATCATCGCGGGTGAAGACCTCGCTGCCATGGCAACTGGTGCAATTTTCCTGATACAGCGCATGGCCGTCCGGCGTCTCGGCCGTAACAGCCAAGGGCAGCGACAGGCCGGCGGCAAGCATTGCAACGTTGAATGAGGAAGAGATGAATGAACGCATAGGGTGTGCCTCTATTAGCCTTGGGCGATTGCCGGAGAGAAACAGACCAACCGGCGCCGGATTCTCGTTCGCCTTCGCGCAGCGGCAACCCGCCCGTGGTCGTTCTATGGGCAGGTTGCCGCCACGTCGATGCCGGACGAGAAGACAAGCCAGGTAATCTGTTGCTCGACAGAAATCGCCGCAGAAATCGCCCAAGTGCATTAAATCTGATGAAGAATCTACAGATATGGTACTTGGGCTATTGCCATCATTTTAGCTGGGTTTTTGATCATGGCGATCAATAAACGCGCTGACATGCAAGAAATCGTGCTTGCAACGGGAGAAGCCAATGGGCAAAGAGGATAATCTCATCTGGATGGACCTAGAGATGACGGGGCTGGATCCAATTCACGATCGGATCTTGGAGGTTGCCACCGTGGTCACCGATCCGAATTTGACGGTCCTGGCAGAGGGGCCATTGCTTGTAATCCATCAATCCGAGCAGGTCATCGCCGGCCTGGACGAATGGAACCGCGAGCATCACGGTCAGTCTGGTCTGCTCGAGCGGGTGCGCAACAGCCGCTGTGACGAGCAACAGGCCGAACGTCAAACGCTGGAATTCCTGCAACAATGGTGTGTCGCCGGCAAGTCGCCGCTCTGCGGAAACAGCATCTGTCAAGATCGACGCTTTCTGGCTCGCTGGATGCCGCGCCTGGAGGCCTTCATGCACTATCGCAATCTGGATGTCAGCAGCCTGAAGATTCTGGCCAAACTTTGGGCACCGGAGGTGGCGGATGACTTCAGAAAGCAGAATAAACATCAGGCAATGTACGACATTCGCGAGTCCATCGCCGAGCTGAGCCATTATCGCTCTGAATTTCTGCGCGTTTGAGCGTTGTTGCCGTCGGCGATCGGCTGCTGCGGGTACCAGCCGCCGCGTCCTGAGCAACCGCTCATTTCGGCCCGGCCCGAACGGGCGGTGAATCTCTCACCCCAAGTCCCGGGTTTCAAGGGCTCGGATCGCCCAATGCACATGCTCCCGCACCAAAGGCCGTTGGTCATCGGCCCGCGCATGCAGGGCCGCGTATACTCCTGCTGATGGTGGGCCATTACCCAGTGCCACGGCAATGTTGCGCAACCAGCGCAGATGGCCGATGCGGCGAATCACAGAGCCTTCGGTGCGGCGCAGGAACTCCTGTTCATCCCAGCTGAAAAGCCGCAGTAGGGTCGCACTGTCAAGCCCCTGGCGCGGCAAAAAATCCGTTTCAGAGGTCGGCCGCGCAAAGCGATTCCAGGGACAGGCAAGCTGGCAGTCGTCGCAACCGTAGATTCGATTGCCGAGCCTTGCGCGCAAAGGTTCTGGAATCGATCCCGGATGCTCGATGGTCAGGTAGGAGATACAGAGTCGGGCGTCAAGCTGATAGGGGGCGGTGATAGCATCGGTGGGGCAGGCATCGATACAGGCCTTGCAGCGCCCGCAATGATCTTCGGCGGGCCGGTCCACCGGCAAAGGCAGGTCGCAGTAGAGTTCGCCGAGGAAGAACCAGGAGCCGGCGCGTTGGTTCAGCAAGTTAGTATGCTTGCCGATCCAGCCCAGACCGGCTTTTTGTGCAAGGGGCTTTTCCAACACCGGTGCCGAGTCGACGAACAACCGATGACCGAAGGGACCGATGCTGTCCTCGATGCGGCGCGCCAGGCGCTTCAACCGCTGTCGCAGCACCTTATGATAGTCGCGACCGACGGCATAGCGCGATACAAAAGCCCGTGTCGGGTCATCCAGCGTCTCCATCAGCGTTTCCTGGGGTTGTGGCAGATAGTCCATTCGCACCGAGATGATCCGTTGCGTACCCGGTACCAGTTCCCCCGGGCAAGTGCGTTTATCCCGATAACGCGCCATATAGGTCATGTCCCCCTGCCGCTCGGCAGCGAGCCAATGCTGAAGCCTTTCTGCCGACTGGGACAGGTCGCAGTCAGCAATGCCAACCTGCTGGAAGCCGAGCTCCTCGCCCCAGCGCTTGATCGAATGGCCCAGCGCCGCGAGCTGGCTGGCATCGAGTTGCTGCCGGGGCGCTTTGGCGTGACTGGATGTAACGGATGGCGACGCTGAGGCACGAGTCATGATAAACAATGGTCTCCGAATACTACAGGAGGATCGAGCTTGGGGTAAGGGGCTGATCTGTCAAGATCTGCATTCCCCTCATCGGTTAGATCAGAAATGCCAGCATCAACAGCGTGAAATATCAAATCTTGCGCCCTCAGGCCAGGCATGCCGGCGCCGCGACCGACTGGGAGCGCCGGCTTCCCAGCCGGCCTGGCGTACTGGCGACTCGATGTCCCCATACCCTACGATCAGCGGCATCCGCAACATGCTGCGGCGCCCGATGTGCGCTCCAGCGCGGCCGGCCGGCAAGCCGGCGGTTCCAGTGCCGCGCAGCCCAAGCTCCGCCGCCGCCCCGCCAAGGTTTTGACCTCGAAGCCGACGACGATGCGCCGCTCGCGGTTATTCTCGGAGTCAGGTATCGAGTGACTGCCGGAGAGAAATAGACCAGCTGGCGCCGGATTCTCGTTCACCTTCGCGAAGCGGCAATCCGCCCATAGTCCCGCTGCGAGACTGTGAAAGTATTCCAGAAATACACAAAAAGAAGATTAACCACGCAGGACACAAAGGGTGCTGCCTTATGAAAATGTTCAACCATTCATTCAGGATGAAGTTTGATTCACCGCAGAGACGCAGAGAACGCAGAGAAGAGGATGCATCCGCCTTGGCCCCTCTGCGTCTCTGCGGTGAATACTGACATTATTTGAAGGCAAAACCTAACGTGAAGGCAAATATAATATGGAAATTTAAAAATTTTTCTTCTTCTTGCTCTTGGTGTACCTGGTGGTAAAAATCACCTTCTGCACTTTGCCACGAATACTTGCACAGTCCCTTTGGGCGGGTTACCGCGACAAACAAAGCGGACGAGAAGACAAGCCAGCTGGTATGTTTTCGACAGAAATCGCCTAAACCTTCTCAGCTAATCCAGGCCCGCGCAGGCCGCAACAGCCGTGGCCAGGTTCCATCACCACTCCGCACCCATGCCATACAATCATAGATGAAACGATCGTTGATCTATATTACACTCGCCATGGCCATTCTATCTTCAGCCCTCGGTGCTGCCCAAAAGTCCATTCCTCCAAGCCCCGTTCCCCTGATTTTTGACACCGATATCGGCAACGATGTCGATGATGTGCTTGCCCTGGGAATGATTCACGCGCTGCAATCGCGTGGCGAGTGCGAATTATTGGCGGTGACCATCACCAAGGACCACGAATTGGCGGCCGCCTTTACCGATGCCGTCAACACATTCTACGGGCGCGGCGACATACCCATCGGCGTCTGCCGAAGCGGCATAACGCCGCAAGCCGGAAAGTTCATTGCGCTGGCGGACAAGAAAGACAAGGGCGGATTACGTTATCCGCACGATCTGAAGTCCGGCAAGGAGGCTCCCAACGCGGTGGCTGTGCTGCGCGAAACCCTCGTCTCCGCCAAAGATGGCTCGGTGGTCATGGTACAAGTGGGCTTTTCGACCAACTACGCCAATTTGCTCCAGTCGAAAGCCGACGAGATCAGTGGACTGTCCGGTATGGAACTGGTGAAAAAGAAAGTCCGTCTGCTGTCGATCATGGCCGGCGCCTTCGCCAAGATCCCGGGTAAGGATGGACCCCATGACCATAGAGAATACAACATCGTCAATGACATCCCCTCTGCGCAAACGATCGCCAGGAGCTGGCCGACGCTAATCATCTGGAGTGGCTTCGAGATCGGGATTGCCTTGCCCTATCCACACCAGAGCATCTTGAAGGATTATCGCCATGCACAACAGCATCCCCTCGCGGAAGCCTATATCGCATTCTACCCCCCACCCCATGATCGTCCCACCTGGGATTTGACCAGCGTATTGCAGGGCGTGCGGCCGGATCGCGGTTATTTCGAGCTGTCACCCAAAGGCAGGGTCAGGGTCGCCGATGACGGACTGACCAGGTTCGAGGAACAGGCCAGCGGTAAACACCAATACCTGATACTGACGCCGGAACAGAAACCGCGCGTCACCGAAGTGCTGGTCGCGCTTTGCAGTCAACCTCGGGACTGTCGTGCTGATGGAAACCGGTAACTGCTTCTGTTTCAATCGGGGTCGATGACAATGAAGCGCTCCAGGCCGACATCGGAAATGAGTGCAATGGCGCGCATGGTGCCTGGGCAGGTCTTATCCCCTCATTCAGATCTGCGCTTATCTCCACTGAAGTTCCCTGAAAATTCAACACCGGTCGATTCTGCACGCTCGATCCCACTGGGACCGCCGGCTTTCCAGCCGGCCCGTCTTAGGCGCGGCTCACTGGGACCGCCGGCTTTCCAGCCGGCCCGTCTTAGGCGCGGCTCAATGCCGCGCCAAAGACGTAGGAAATCGCGAAAACCCTTCAAACCCGCGCCAAATCCATCCGAGCAGAACATACGGGAGGGGGCGTGCCAAGTTGCTCCGAACGCAAGATCGCCTGATGCGGGCATCGAGCCTGCATCAGGCGAAGCCGGCTGGAAAGCCGGCGCTACCAGTAAACCAGTGATTTCATCGCCGAATGATTCCTTGCTTGAATCATATTGTGATTCCATCGGCGGCAGCATCGTACAGGTAACTTGTTTTCCGGGAGTTATCCTGTACGATCAAAGCCGGAAAACAATCGATGGACAGTTGCTTGGCACGATTGGGCGACCCGCTTACATGAATCAGGTCATCCTTCTTCCTGGCCTGCGCTAAATCGTAGGCCGCCTGCATCCGCAGCCAAATATCCGTAGAGCCGCCGAAACCATTCTCTAAGCGGATTGCCATTTCCGGTGAAATCCCTCGTTACCATTCACCAAGTTGTTCAAGGTCTGGCGGGTACGTCCAGCGCCTTCGCCGCTTCAGTGACGCCAAGCCCGAGTGCCTCTAGGCACTTATAACGCACGAGCCGGCCTGGATGGGCGGATTCAGCATTGGCATCACAGTTCCTCCTCAGTAGTAGTCTACCAAATCGACATCACGCGCTTGATTTTGCAAAGGGGCCGGTCACGCTGGCGTGGGCGTAGAGCACGGCAAAGGCGTTTCTCGAGCTCGCCGAGTTCTTGATCTCTCATCAAGGAGCGCCATATAATTTAGCCCTTCGCGAGAACGGCAACCCGTTCCGGATCGGCTGCTGTGTCCAAGAAATCCGGGAAACGATCGATGCAATCTAACAGTGGACGAACAGTAACTGAGCCATCGTCTCGCCGCCGAAGATGTGCTGGCGTGCTGGACCAAGACCAATCGGCAGCCTTCGGTACCAGCTTCGCCTTGACGGGATTCGAGGCCAGGTAGCGGAAAGCTGCCATCAAATCAGATTCATCCATTGCCACGCAGCCGAACCGCCCCTGAAACAAATGGCCGTTTATCCGCAATCCTGCGTTGGTGTACCCGCTCTATCGACGATGCGTTTCGCCGACTGCGTGCCCAGTTCGCGCCTGTTCCCACATTGCGTCATATGGCGGGGGATGCGGGGTACGATAAGTCTAGGGAGCCGAGACACGCGGCGAGCATAAGTCGACAGGGAAGTGGTGAAAATAGTAAAGTGTCACCATAATTAAATTACCTCGCAACTTACACAGGATTCTATCTGCAACAAGCGCCAATCGCGCGGGCGCCGAGGGTTACTCGAGTTTGCTCAACAACTTACGCAGCATCGTGCCCACCTCGGGGTCTAGGGCCTGAAGCTGGTCCAGGTCAAGGCTGCGAAGGCGTTCTTCCAGTGGTATCTGTTCGAGCATGGCCCGGCGCTCTTCGGACGGCAGCTGATTGAGGATAGCCCGACGCTCTTCGAACGGCAGCTGGTTGAGGATAGCCCGGCGCTCTTCGAACGGCATTTCGTTGACGATAGCCCGGCGCTCTTCAGGCGTCAGATCAGCGATGAATTCCTCACGGCTTTCGCGGATAAAATCTTCGACGGTGTAGGTCATGGCAGGCAACCCCAGTCGGTTCAGGATAAGTCGGTAGAGTAAATCTTGGCTGGCCGTGCTGCGCCTGTGGTAATGGCGCAGGCCTTGGCGCACGCGCTCGACGTTGGTGCTGAAGATCTCCCACAGGGCATTTCGGGGCGTATCGGCGACCGCGTCGAGCACGATCAGCCGGATCTGCCGCAGGCCCCATTTCAGATCATGGACACCGGGAAGGTCTGTCGGTTGCAATGCACTGGCGGGCAGTTGGCGCAGTAATTTGAGCGGCTCGCGGGTGGCCACCGCATAGAGCTGAAAGGCAGCTTCAGGCAGCAGGTGCGTCTGATTGTTGTTGGCGTCGCCTTCAGCAGCGGAGGTATCAGACTGTTGGGCGACGAGCAATTTACGGTAATTGACATAGTGGCCGATCAGCTCGTCAAGCGCCCAGGCATCGAGGGCCTCCTGGTGCGACTTGTAGGTGAGCAGGTTATGAGCGCGCAGGTTCTCCAGGCCGTCGGGCAGATCCAGCGCTGCCGGGTCCAGGGTTGCCTCGCTGTCAGCCTGTTCGATGATGACCACGTCGAGAAGCTGTCGCTTCAGCGCCAGCTCTTTCTCCAGTTCCACGCGCCAGGGCGTGCCGTGGAAGTGCTCGGTCAGGCCGATGCCGAACCAGCGGTGCCAGTCGATACGTTTAGCTTGGGACATCTTGATGGTCCGCAGACGAGCGGGTGAGGCCTGCTAATTTTATTCTTTGCTTGGGTTGAAAGACAGCTTGGTTCGCAGTCTAAAGGTCGCTGATGAAGATCTTGCTGCCGAAGTGCGGCTCGATGCCCGGCCATGGATAGGAAAATGGATAGGAAATACAACCAACTCCGAGCACCCAGCGGCACTTGCACTTCGAGTCTATTGGGGGATTCAGGACTGGTCAAGGCGTCATCCGGGCGCTCAGCGACCTGAGGATGGAGCAGAAGTTGCGTGTTGCCAAGCAATCTGAGTCCTGGACTCCTCCAAGTAACTTGAAGCTTCTCGATGAGTCGAGGCACACATGAAAACAAAGACTTAAAGGTGCGAAAAATGGGTACCGCCTTCAAAGAATATAAGGATTCACCGCAGAGACGCAGAGTGTGCAGAGAGGCCAAGGCGCCTCGCCCTAAGCGGACCTTGACCAGCCGTGGGAGCCGCTCGGCGTAGGAGCCCGCTTGCGGGCGACCCGGCATACGCGGGATTCTACCTGCAACAAGCGCCAATCGCGCGGGCGCCGAGGGTTACTCGAGTTTGCTCAACAACTTACGCAGCATCGTGCCCACCTCGGGGTCTAGGGCCTGAAGCTGGTCCAGGTCAAGGCTGCGAAGGCGTTCTTCCAGTGGTATCTGTTCGAGCATGGCCCGGCGCTCTTCGGACGGCAGCTGATTGAGGATAGCCCGGCGCTCTTCGAGCGGCAGCCCGTTGAGGATAGCCCGACGCTCTTCGAACGGCAGCTCGTTGAGGATAGCCCGGCGCTCTTCGAGCGGCATTTCGTTGAGGATAGCCCGGCGCTCTTCGAACGGCATTTCGTTGACGATAGCCCGGCGCTCTTCAGGCGTCAGGTCAGCGATGAATTCCTCACGGCTTTCGCGGATAAAGTCTTCGACGGTGTAGGTCATGGCAGGCAACCCCAGTCGGTTTAGGATGAGTCGGTAGAGTAAATCTTGGCTGGCCGTGCTGCGCCTGTGGTAATGGCGCAGGCCTTGGCGCACGCGCTCGACGTTGGTGCTGAAGATCTCCCACAGGGCATTTCGGGGCGTATCGGCGACCGCATCGAGCACGATCAGCCGGATCTGCCGCAGGCCCCATTTCAGATCATGGACACCGGGAAGGTCTGTCGGTTGCAATGCACTGGCGGGCAGTTAGCGCAGTAATTTGAGCGGCTCGCGGGTGGCCACCGCATAGAGCTGAAAGGCAGCTTCAGGCAGCAGGTGCGTCTGATTGTTGTTGGCGTCGCCTTCAGCAGCGGAGGTATCAGACTGTTGGGCGACGAGCAATTTATGGTAATTGACATAGTGGCCGATCAGCTCGTCAAGCGCCCAGGCATCGAGGGCCTCCTGGTGCGACTTGTAGGTGAGCAGGTTATGAGCGCGCAGGTTCTCCAGGCCGTCGGGCAGATCCAGCGCTGCCGGGTCTAGGGTTGCCTCGCTGTCAGCCTGTTCGATGATGACCACGTCGAGAAGCTGTCGCTTCAGCGCCAGCTCTTTCTCCAGTTCCACGCGCCAGGGCGTGCCGTGGAAGTGCTCGGTCAGGCCGATGCCGAACCAGCGGTGCCAGTCGATACGTTTAGCTTGGGACATCTCGATGGTCCGCAGACGAGCGGGTGAGGCCTGCTAATTTTATTCTTTGCTCGGGTTGAAAGACAGCCTGGTTCGCAGTCTAAAGATCGCTGATGAACACCTTGCTGCCGAAGCGCAGCTCGATGCCCGGCCACGGATAGGAAACACGACCGACTCCGAGCACCCAGCGGCACTTGCAGCTTGAGTCTATTGGGGGATCGAGGACTGGTCAAGGCGTCATCCGGGCGCTCAGCGACCTGAGGATGGAGCAGAAGTTGCGTGTTGTTAAGCAATCTGAGTCCTGGACCCCTCCAAGTAACTGGTAGCTTCTCGATGAGTCGAGGCACACATGAAAACAAAGACTTAAAGGTGTGAAAGATGGGTACTACCTTCAAAGAATGTAAGAATTCACGCGGAGACGCAGAGTGTGCAGAGAGGCTAAGGCGCCTCGCCCTAAGCGGACCTTGACCAGCCGTGGGAGCCGCTCGGCGTAGGAGCCCGCTTGCGGGCGATCCGGCATACGCGGGATTCTTGCAACAAGCGCCAATTGCGCGGGCGCCGAGGGTTACTCGAGTTTGCTCAACAACTTGCGCAGCATCGTGCCCACCTCGGGGTCTAGGGCCTGAAGCTGGTCCAGGTCAAGGCTGCGAAGGCGTTCTTCCAGTGGTATCTGTTCGAGCATGGCCCGGCGTTCTTCGAACGGCAGCTCGTTGAGGATAGCCCGGCGCTCTTCGAACGGCAGCTCGTTGAGGATAGCCCGGCGCTCTTCGGGCGGCATTTCGTTGAGGATGGTCCGGCGCTCTTCGAACGGCAGCTCGTTGAGGATAGCCCGGCGCTCTTCGAGCGGCAGCTGGTTGAGGATAGCCTGGCGCTCTTCGAACGGCAGCTCGTTGAGGATAGCCCGGCGCTCTTCGGGCGGCATTTCGTTGAGGATGGTCCGGCGCTCTTCGAACGGCAGCTCGTTGAGGATAGCCCGGCGCTCTTCGGGCGGCATTTCGTTGAGGATGGTCCGGCGCTCTTCGAGCGGCATTTCGTTGAGGATAGCCCGGCGCTCTTCGAACGGCAGCTCGTTGACGATAGCCCGGCGCTCTTCAGGCGTCAGGTCAGCGATGAATTCCTCACGGCTTTCGCGGATAAAGTCTTCGACGGTGTAGGTCATGGCAGGCAACCCCAGTCGGTTTAGGATGAGTCGGTAGAGTAAATCTTGGCTGGCCGTGCTGCGCCTGTGGTAATGGCGCAGGCCTTGGCGCACGCGCTCGACGTTGGTGCTGAAGATCTCCCACAGGGCATTTCGGGGCGTATCGGCGACCGCATCGAGCACGATCAGCCGGATCTGCCGCAGGCCCCATTTCAGATCATGGACACCGGGAAGGTCTGTCGGTTGCAATGCACTGGCGGGCAGTTGGCGCAGTAATTTGAGCGGCTCGCGGGTGGCCACCGCATAGAGCTGAAAGGCAGCTTCAGGCAGCAGGTGCGTCTGATTGTTGTTGGCGTCGCCTTCAGCAGCGGAGGTATCAGACTGTTGGGCGACGAGCAATTTATGGTAATTGACATAGTGGCCGATCAGCTCGTCAAGCGCCCAGGCATCGAGGGCCTCCTGGTGCGACTTGTAGGTGAGCAGGTTATGAGCGCGCAGGTTCTCCAGGCCGTCGGGCAGATCCAGCGCTGCCGGGTCCAGGGTTGCCTCGCTGTCAGCCTGTTCGATGATGACCACGTCGAGAAGCTGTCGCTTCAGCGCCAGCTCTTTCTCCAGTTCCACGCGCCAGGGCGTGCCGTGGAAGTGCTCGGTCAGGCCGATGCCGAACCAGCGGTGCCAGTCGATACGTTTAGCTTGGGACATCTCGATGGTCCGCAGACGAGCGGGTGAGGCCTGCTAATTTTATTCTTTGCTCGGGTTGAAAGACAGCCTGGTTCGCAGTCTAAAGATCGCTGATGAACACCTTGCTGCCGAAGCGCAGCTCGATGCCCGGCCACGGATAGGAAACACGACCGACTCCGAGCACCCAGCGGCACTTGCAGCTTGAGTCTATTGGGGGATCGAGGACTGGTCAAGGCGTCATCCGGGCGCTCAGCGACCTGAGGATGGAGCAGAAGTTGCGTGTTGTTAAGCAATCTGAGTCCTGGACCCCTCCAAGTAACTGGTAGCTTCTCGATGAGTCGAGGCACACATGAAAACAAAGACTTAAAGGTGTGAAAGATGGGTACTACCTTCAAAGAATGTAAGAATTCACGCGGAGACGCAGAGTGTGCAGAGAGGCTAAGGCGCCTCGCCCTAAGCGGACCTTGACCAGCCGTGGGAGCCGCTCGGCGTAGGAGCCCGCTTGCGGGCGATCCGGCATACGCGGGATTCTTGCAACAAGCGCCAATTGCGCGGGCGCCGAGGGTTACTCGAGTTTGCTCAACAACTTGCGCAGCATCGTGCCCACCTCGGGGTCTAGGGCCTGAAGCTGGTCCAGGTCAAGGCTGCGAAGGCGTTCTTCCAGTGGTATCTGTTCGAGCATGGCCCGGCGTTCTTCGAACGGCAGCTCGTTGAGGATAGCCCGGCGCTCTTCGAACGGCAGCTCGTTGAGGATAGCCCGGCGCTCTTCGAACGGCAGCTCGTTGAGGATAGCCCGGCGCTCTTCGGGCGGCATTTCGTTGAGGATGGTCCGGCGCTCTTCGAACGGCAGCTCGTTGAGGATAGCCCGGCGCTCTTCGAGCGGCAGCTGGTTGAGGATAGCCTGGCGCTCTTCGAACGGCAGCTCGTTGAGGATAGCCCGGCGCTCTTCGGGCGGCATTTCGTTGAGGATGGTCCGGCGCTCTTCGAACGGCAGCTCGTTGAGGATAGCCCGGCGCTCTTCGGGCGGCATTTCGTTGAGGATGGTCCGGCGCTCTTCGAGCGGCATTTCGTTGAGGATAGCCCGGCGCTCTTCGAACGGCAGCTCGTTGACGATAGCCCGGCGCTCTTCAGGCGTCAGGTCAGCGATGAATTCCTCACGGCTTTCGCGGATAAAGTCTTCGACGGTGTAGGTCATGGCAGGCAACCCCAGTCGGTTTAGGATGAGTCGGTAGAGTAAATCTTGGCTGGCCGTGCTGCGCCTGTGGTAATGGCGCAGGCCTTGGCGCACGCGCTCGACGTTGGTGCTGAAGATCTCCCACAGGGCATTTCGGGGCGTATCGGCGACCGCATCGAGCACGATCAGCCGGATCTGCCGCAGGCCCCATTTCAGATCATGGACACCGGGAAGGTCTGTCGGTTGCAATGCACTGGCGGGCAGTTGGCGCAGTAATTTGAGCGGCTCGCGGGTGGCCACCGCATAGAGCTGAAAGGCAGCTTCAGGCAGCAGGTGCGTCTGATTGTTGTTGGCTTCGCCTTCAGCAGCGGAGGTATCAGACTGTTGGGCGACGAGCAATTTACGGTAATTGACATAGTGGCCGATCAGCTCGTCAAGCGCCCAGGCATCCAGAGCTTCCTGGTGCGACTTGTAGGTGAGCAGGTTATGAGCGCGCAGGTTCTCCAGGCCGTCGGGCAGATCCAGCGCTGCCGGGTCCAGGGTTGCCTCGCTGTCAGCCTGTTCGATGATGACCACGTCGAGAAGCTGTCGCTTCAGCGCCAGCTCTTTTTCCAGTTCCACGCGCCAGGGCGTGCCGTGGAAGTGCTCGGTCAGGCCGATGCCGAACCAGCGGTGCCAGTCGATACGTTTAGCTTGGGACATCTCGATGGTCCGCAGACGAACGGGTGAGGCCTGCTAATTTTATTCTTTGCTCGGGTTGAAAGACAGCCTGGTTCGCAGTCTAAAGATCGCTGATGAACACCTTGCTGCCGAAGCGCAGCTCGATGCCCGGCCACGGATAGGAAACACGACCGACTCCGAGCACCCAGCGGCACTTGCAGCTTGAGTCTATTGGGGGATCGAGGACTGGTCAAGGCGTCATCCGGGCGCTCAGCGACCTGAGGATGGAGCAGAAGTTGCGTGTTGTTAAGCAATCTGAGTCCTGGACCCCTCCAAGTAACTGGTAGCTTCTCGATGAGTCGAGGCACACATGAAAACAAAGACTTAAAGGTGTGAAAGATGGGTACTACCTTCAAAGAATGTAAGAATTCACCGCAGAGTGCGCAGAGAGGCCGAGGCGCCTCGCTCGCAGGCGGACCTTGACCAGCCGTGGGAGCCGCTCGGCGTAGGAGCCCGCTTGCGGGCGATCCGGCATACGCGGGATTCTACCTGCAACAAGCGCCAATCTGGCGGGCGCTGAGGGCTACTCGAGTTTGCTCAACAACTTACGCAGCATCGTGCCCACCTCGGGGTCCAGGGCCTGAAGCTGGTCCAGGTCAAGGCTGCGAAGGCGTTCTTCCAGTGGTATCTGTTCGAGCATGGCCCGGCGCTCTTCGGGCAGCATTTCGTTGAGGATAGCCTGGCGCTCTTCGAACGGCAGCTCGTTGAAGATAGCCTGGCGCTCTTCGAACGGCAGCTCGTTGAGGATAGCCCGGCGCTCTTCGGGCGGCAACTCGTTGAGGATAGCCCGGCGCTCTTCGAGCGGCAGCTCGTTGAGGAGAGCCCGGCGCTCTTCGAGCGGCAGCTCGTTGACGATAGCACGGCGTTCTTCGAACGGCAGCTCATCGAGAACAGCTCGGCGCTCTTCGGGCAGCATTTCGTTGAGGATAGCCCGGCGCTCTTCGAACGGCAGCTGGTTGAGGATAGCCCGGCGCTCTTCGAACGGCATTTCGTTGACGATAGCCCGGCGCTCTTCAGGCGTCAGGTCAGCGATGAATTCCTCACGGCTTTCGCGGATAAAGTCTTCGACGGTGTAGGTCATGGCAGGCAACCCCAGTCGGTTCAGGATGAGTCGGTAGAGTAAATCTTGGCTGGCCGTGCTGCGCCTGTGGTAATGGCGCAGGCCTTGGCGCACGCGCTCGACGTTGGTGCTGAAGATCTCCCACAGGGCATTTTGGGGCGTATCGGCGACCGCATCGAGCACGATCAGCCGGATCTGCCGCAGGCCCCATTTCAGATCATGGACACCGGGAAGGTCTGTCGGTTGCAATGCACTGGCGGGCAGTTGGCGCAGTAATTTGAGCGGCTCGCGGGTGGCCACCGCATAGAGCTGAAAGGCAGCTTCAGGCAGCAGGTGCGTCTGATTGTTGTTGGCGTCGCCTTCAGCAGCGGAGGTATCAGACTGTTGGGCGACGAGCAATTTACGGTAATTGACATAGTGGCCGATC
Organism: Thiohalocapsa sp. PB-PSB1; assembly: GCA_016745215.1. Lineage (GTDB taxonomy): Bacteria > Pseudomonadota > Gammaproteobacteria > Chromatiales > Chromatiaceae > Thiohalocapsa. The sequence goes on along the minus strand of CP050890.1, from coordinate 4,851,855 downwards.
AGCTCGTCAAGCGCCCAGGCATCCAGAGCTTCCTGATGCGACTTGTAGGTGAGCAGGTTATGAGCGCGCAGGTTCTCCAGGCCGTCGGGCAGATCCAGCGCTGCCGGGTCCAGGGTTGCCTCGCTGTCAGCCTGTTCGATGATGACCACGTCGAGAAGCTGTCGCTTCAGCGCCAGCTCTTTCTCCAGTTCCACGCGCCAGGGCGTGCCGTGGAAGTGCTCGGTCAGGCCGATGCCGAACCAGCGGTGCCAGTCGATACGTTTAGCTTGGGACATCTCGATGGTCCGCAGACGAGCGGGTGAGGCCTGCTAATTTTATTCTTTGCTCGGGTTGAAAGACAGCCTGGTTCGCAGTCTAAAGATCGCTGATGAACACCTTGCTGCCGAAGCGCAGCTCGATGCCCGGCCACGGATAGGAAACACGACCGACTCCGAGCACCCAGCGGCACTTGCAGCTTGAGTCTATTGGGGGATCGAGGACTGGTCAAGGCGTCATCCGGGCGCTCAGCGACCTGAGGATGGAGAAGAAGTTGCGTGTTGTTAAGCAATCTGAGTCCTGGACCCCTCCAAGTAACTGGTAGCTTCTCGATGAGTCGAGGCACACATGAAAACAAAGACTTAAAGGTGCGAAAAATGGGTACCGCCTTCAAAGAATATAAGGATTCACCGCAGAGACGCAGAGTGTGCAGAGAGGCTAAGGCGCCTCGCCCTAAGCGGACCTTGACCAGTCGTGGGAGCCGTTCGGCGTAGGAGCCCGCTTGCGGGCGACCCGGCATACGCGAGATTCTTGCAACAAGCGCCAATTGCGCGGGCGCCGAGGGTTACTCGAGTTTGCTCAACAACTTGCGCAGCATCGTGCCCACCTCGGGGTCCAGGGCCTGAAGCTGGTCCAGGTCAAGGCTGCGAAGGCGTTCTTCCAGTGGTATCTGTTCGAGCATGGCCCGGCGCTCTTCGGGCAGCATTTCGTTGAGGATAGCCTGGCGCTCTTCGAACGGCAGCTCGTTGAAGATAGCCTGGCGCTCTTCGAACGGCAGCTCGTTGAGGATAGCCCGGCGCTCTTCGGGCGGCAACTCGTTGAGGATAGCCCGGCGCTCTTCGAGCGGCAGCTCGTTGAGGAGAGCCCGGCGCTCTTCGGGCGGCATTTCGTTGACGATAGCCCGGCGCTCTTCGAACGGCATTTCGCTGACGATAGCCCGGCGCTCTTCAGGCGTCAGGTCAGCGATGAATTCCTCACGGCTTTCGCGGATAAAGTCTTCGACGGTGTAGGTCATGGCAGGCAACCCCAGTCGGTTTAGGATGAGTCGGTAGAGTAAATCTTGGCTGGCCGTGCTGCGCCTGTGATAATGGCGCAGGCCTTGGCGCACGCGCTCGACGTTGGTGCTGAAGATCTCCCACAGGGCATTTCGGGGCGTATCGGCGACCGCGTCGAGCACGATCAGCCGGATCTGCCGCAGGCCCCATTTCAGATCATGGACACCGGGAAGGTCTGTCGGTTGCAATGCACTGGCGGGCAGTTGGCGCAGTAATTTGAGCGGCTCGCGGGTGGCCACCGCATAGAGCTGAAAGGCAGCTTCAGGCAGCAGGTGCGTCTGATTGTTGTTGGCTTCGCCTTCAGCAGCGGAGGTATCATACTGTTGGGCGACGAGCAATTTACGGTAATTGACATAGTGGCCGATCAGCTCGTCAAGCGCCCAGGCATCCAGAGCTTCCTGGTGCGACTTGTAGGTGAGCAGGTTATGAGCGCGCAGGTTCTCCAGGCCGTCGGGCAGATCCAGCGCTGCCGGGTCCAGGGTTGCCTCGCTGTCAGCCTGTTCGATGATGACCACGTCGAGAAGCTGTCGCTTCAGCGCCAGCTCTTTCTCCAGTTCCACGCGCCAGGGCGTGCCGTGGAAGTGCTCGGTCAGGCCGATGCCGAACCAGCGGTGCCAGTCGATACGTTTAGCTTGGGACATCTTGATGGTCCGCAGACGAGCGGGTGAGGCCTGCTAATTTTATTCTTTGCTTGGGTTGAAAGACAGCCTGGTTCGCAGTCTAAAGATCGCTGATGAACACCTTGCTGCCGAAGCGCAGCTCGATGCCCGGCCACGGATAGGAAACACGACCGACTCCGAGCACCCAGCGGCACTTGCAGCTTGAGTCTATTGGGGGATCGAGGACTGGTCAAGGCGTCATCCGGGCGCTCAGCGACCTGAGGATGGAGCAGAAGTTGCGTGTTGTTAAGCAATCTGAGTCCTGGACCCCTCCAAGTAACTGGTAGCTTCTCGATGAGTCGAGGCACACATGAAAACAAAGACTTAAAGGTGTGAAAGATGGGTACTACCTTCAAAGAATGTAAGAATTCACCGCAGCGTGCGCAGAGAGGCCAAGGCGCCTCGCCCTAAGCGGACCTTGACCAGTCGTGGGAGCCGTTCGGCGTAGGAGCCCGCTTGCGGGCGACCCGGCATACGCGAGATTCTTGCAACAAGCGCCAATTGCGCGGGCGCCGAGGGTTACTCGAGTTTGCTCAACAACTTGCGCAGCATCGTGCCCACCTCGGGATCTAGGGCCTGAAGCTGGTCCAGGTCAAGGCTGCGAAGGCGTTCTTCCAGTGGTATCTGTTCGAGCATGGCCCGGCGCTCTTCGAACGGCATTTCGTTGACGATAGCCCGGCGCTCTTCAGGCGTCAGATCAGCGATGAATTCCTCACGGCTTTCGCGGATAAAATCTTCGACGGTGTAGGTCATGGCAGGCAACCCCAGTCGGTTCAGGATGAGTCGGTAGAGTAAATCTTGGCTGGCCGTGCTGCGCCTGTGGTAATGGCGCAGGCCTTGGCGCACGCGCTCGACGTTGGTGCTGAAGATCTCCCACAGGGCATTTCGGGGCGTATCGGCGACCGCGTCGAGCACGATCAGCCGGATTTGCCGCAGGCCCCATTTCAGATCATGGACACCGGGAAGGTCTGTCGGTTGCAATGCACTGGCGGGCAGTTGGCGCAGTAATTTGAGCGGCTCGCGGGTGGCCACCGCATAGAGCTGAAAGGCAGCTTCAGGCAGCAGGTGCGTCTGATTGTTGTTGGCGTCGCCTTCAGCAGCGGAGGTATCAGACTGTTGGGCGACGAGCAATTTACGGTAATTGACATAGTGGCCGATCAGCTCGTCAAGCGCCCAGGCATCGAGGGCCTCCTGGTGCGACTTGTAGGTGAGCAGGTTATGAGCGCGCAGGTTCTCCAGGCCGTCGGGCAGATCCAGCGCTGCCGGGTCCAGGGTTGCCTCGCTGTCAGCCTGTTCGATGATGACCACGTCGAGAAGCTGTCGCTTCAGCGCCAGCTCTTTCTCCAGTTCCACGCGCCAGGGCGTGCCGTGGAAGTGCTCGGTCAGGCCGATGCCGAACCAGCGGTGCCAGTCGATACGTTTAGCTTGGGACATCTCGATGGTCCGCAGACGAGCGGGTGAGGCCTGCTAATTTTATTCTTTGCTCGGGTTGAAAGACAGCCTGGTTCGCAGTCTAAAGATCGCTGATGAACACCTTGCTGCCGAAGCGCAGCTCGATGCCCGGCCACGGATAGGAAACACGACCAACTCCGAGCACCCAGCGGCACTTGCACCTCGAGTCTATTGGGGGATTGAGGACTGGTCAAGGCGTCATCCGGGCGCTCAGCGACCTGAGGATGGAGCAGAAGTTGCGTGTTGCCAAGCAATCTGAGTCCTGGACCCCTCCAAGTAACTGGTAGCTTCTCGATGAGTCGAGGCACACATGAAAACAAAGACTTAAAGGTGCGAAAAATGGGTACCGCCTTCAAAGAATATAAGGATTCACCGCAGAGACGCAGAGTGTGCAGAGAGGCTAAGGCGCCTCGCCCTAAGCGGACCTTGACCAGTCGTGGGAGCCGTTCGGCGTAGGAGCCCGCTTGCGGGCGACCCGGCATACGCGAGATTCTTGCAACAAGCGCCAATTGCGCGGGCGCCGAGGGTTACTCGAGTTTGCTCAACAACTTGCGCAGCATCGTGCCCACCTCGGGGTCTAGGGCCTGAAGCTGGTCCAGGTCAAGGCTGCGAAGGCGTTCTTCCAGTGGTATCTGTTCGAGCATGGCCCGGCGCTCTTCGAACGGCAGCTGATTGAGGATAGCCCGGCGCTCTTCGAGCGGCAGCTCGTTGACGATAGCCCGGCGCTCTTCAGGCGTCAGGTCAGCGATGAATTCCTCACGGCTTTCGCGGATAAAGTCTTCGACGGTGTAGGTCATGGCAGGCAACCCCAGTCGGTTTAGGATGAGTCGGTAGAGTAAATCTTGGCTGGCCGTGCTGCGCCTGTGGTAATGGCGCAGGCCTTGGCGCACGCGCTCGACGTTGGTGCTGAAGATCTCCCACAGGGCATTTCGGGGCGTATCGGCGACCGCATCGAGCACGATCAGCCGGATCTGCCGCAGGCCCCATTTCAGATCATGGACACCGGGAAGGTCTGTCGGTTGCAATGCACTGGCGGGCAGTTGGCGCAGTAATTTGAGCGGCTCGCGGGTGGCCACCGCATAGAGCTGAAAGGCAGCTTCAGGCAGCAGGTGCGTCTGATTGTTGTTGGCGTCGCCTTCAGCAGCGGAGGTATCAGACTGTTGGGCGACGAGCAATTTATGGTAATTGACATAGTGGCCGATCAGCTCGTCAAGCGCCCAGGCATCCAGAGCTTCCTGGTGCGACTTGTAGGTGAGCAGGTTATGAGCGCGCAGGTTCTCCAGGCCGTCGGGCAGATCCAGCGCTGCCGGGTCTAGGGTTGCCTCGCTGTCAGCCTGTTCGATGATGACCACGTCGAGAAGCTGTCGCTTCAGCGCCAGCTCTTTCTCCAGTTCCACGCGCCAGGGCGTGCCGTGGAAGTGCTCGGTCAGGCCGATGCCGAACCAGCGGTGCCAGTCGATACGTTTAGCTTGGGACATCTTGATGGTCCGCAGACGAGCGGGTGAGGCCTGCTAATTTTATTCTTTGCTTGGGTTGAAAGACAGCCTGGTTCGCAGTCTAAAGGTCGCTGATGAAGATCTTGCTGCCGAAGTGCGGCTCGATGCCCGGCCACGGATAGGAAATACAACCAACTCCGAGCACCCAGCGGCACTTGCACTTCGAGTCTATTGGGGGATTCAGGACTGGTCAAGGCGTCATCCGGGCGCTCAGCGACCTGAGGATGGAGCAGAAGTTGCGTGTTGCCAAGCAATCTGAGTCCTGGACTCCTCCAAGTAACTTGAAGCTTCTCGATGAGTCGAGGCACACATGAAAACAAAGACTTAAAGGTGCGAAAAATGGGTACCGCCTTCAAAGAATATAAGGATTCACCGCAGAGACGCAGAGTGTGCAGAGAGGCTAAGGCGCCTCGCCCTAAGCGGACCTTGACCAGTCGTGGGAGCCGTTCGGCGTAGGAGCCCGCTTGCGGGCGACCCGGCATACGCGAGATTCTTGCAACAAGCGCCAATTGCGCGGGCGCCGAGGGTTACTCGAGTTTGCTCAACAACTTGCGCAGCATCGTGCCCACCTCGGGGTCTAGGGCCTGAAGCTGGTCCAGGTCAAGGCTGCGAAGGCGTTCTTCCAGTGGTATCTGTTCGAGCATGGCCCGGCGCTCTTCGAACGGCAGCTGATTGAGGATAGCCCGGCGCTCTTCGAACGGCATTTCGTTGACGATAGCCCGGCGCTCTTCAGGCGTCAGATCAGCGATGAATTCCTCACGGCTTTCGCGGATAAAATCTTCGACGGTGTAGGTCATGGCAGGCAACCCCAGTCGGTTCAGGATGAGTCGGTAGAGTAAATCTTGGCTGGCCGTGCTGCGCCTGTGGTAATGGCGCAGGCCTTGGCGCACGCGCTCGACGTTGGTGCTGAAGATCTCCCACAGGGCATTTCGGGGCGTATCGGCGACCGCATCGAGCACGATCAGCCGGATCTGCCGCAGGCCCCATTTCAGATCATGGACACCGGGAAGGTCTGTCGGTTGCAATGCACTGGCGGGCAGTTGGCGCAGTAATTTGAGCGGCTCGCGGGTGGCCACCGCATAGAGCTGAAAGGCAGCTTCAGGCAGCAGGTGCGTCTGATTGTTGTTGGCGTCGCCTTCAGCAGCGGAGGTATCAGACTGTTGGGCGACGAGCAATTTACGGTAATTGACATAGTGGCCGATCAGCTCGTCAAGCGCCCAGGCATCCAGAGCTTCCTGATGCGACTTGTAGGTGAGCAGGTTATGAGCGCGCAGGTTCTCCAGGCCGTCGGGCAGATCCAGCGCTGCCGGGTCCAGGGTTGCCTCGCTGTCAGCCTGTTCGATGATGACCACGTCGAGAAGCTGTCGCTTCAGCGCCAGCTCTTTTTCCAGTTCCACGCGCCAGGGCGTGCCGTGGAAGTGCTCGGTCAGGCCGATGCCGAACCAGCGGTGCCAGTCGATACGTTTAGCTTGGGACATCTCGATGGTCCGCAGACGAACGGGTGAGGCCTGCTAATTTTATTCTTTGCTTGGGTTGAAAGACAGCCTGGTTCGCAGTCTAAAGGTCGCTGATGAAGATCTTGCTGCCGAAGTGCGGCTCGATGCCCGGCCACGGATAGGAAATACAACCAACTCCGAGCACCCAGCGGCACTTGCACTTCGAGTCTATTGGGGGATTCAGGACTGGTCAAGGCGTCATCCGGGCGCTCAGCGACCTGAGGATGGAGCAGAAGTTGCGTGTTGCCAAGCAATCTGAGTCCTGGACTCCTCCAAGTAACTTGAAGCTTCTCGATGAGTCGAGGCACACATGAAAACAAAGACTTAAAGGTGCGAAAAATGGGTACCGCCTTCAAAGAATATAAGGATTCACCGCAGAGACGCAGAGTGTGCAGAGAGGCCAAGGCGCCTCGCCCTAAGCGGACCTTGACCAGCCGTGGGAGCCGCTCGGCGTAGGAGCCCGCTTGCGGGCGACCCGGCATACGCGGGATTCTACCTGCAACAAGCGCCAATCGCGCGGGCGCCGAGGGTTACTCGAGTTTGCTCAACAACTTACGCAGCATCGTGCCCACCTCGGGGTCTAGGGCCTGAAGCTGGTCCAGGTCAAGGCTGCGAAGGCGTTCTTCCAGTGGTATCTGTTCGAGCATGGCCCGGCGCTCTTCGGGCAGCATTTCGTTGAAGATAGCCTGGCGCTCTTCGAACGGCAGCTCGTTGAGGATAGCCCGGCGCTCTTCGGGCGGCAACTCGTTGAGGATAGCCCGGCGCTCTTCGAGCGGCAGCTCGTTGAGGAGAGCCCGGCGCTCTTCGAGCGGCAGCTCGTTGACGATAGCACGGCGTTCTTCGAACGGCAGCTCATCGAGAACAGCTCGGCGCTCTTCGGGCAGCATTTCGTTGAGGATAGCCCGGCGCTCTTCGAACGGCATTTCGTTGACGATAGCCCGGCGCTCTTCAGGCGTCAGATCAGCGATGAATTCCTCACGGCTTTCGCGGATAAAGTCTTCGACGGTGTAGGTCATGGCAGGCAACCCCAGTCGGTTCAGGATGAGTCGGTAGAGTAAATCTTGGCTGGCCGTGCTGCGCCTGTGGTAATGGCGCAGGCCTTGGCGCACGCGCTCGACGTTGGTGCTGAAGATCTCCCACAGGGCATTTCGGGGCGTATCGGCGACCGCATCCAGCACGATCAGCCGGATCTGCCGCAGGCCCCATTTCAGATCATGGACACCGGGAAGGTCTGTCGGTTGCAATGCACTGGCGGGCAGTTGGCGCAGTAATTTGAGCGGCTCGCGGGTGGCCACCGCATAGAGCTGAAAGGCAGCTTCAGGCAGCAGGTGCGTCTGATTGTTGTTGGCGTCGCCTTCAGCAGCGGAGGTATCAGACTGTTGGGCGACGAGCAATTTACGGTAATTGACATAGTGGCCGATCAGCTCGTCAAGCGCCCAGGCATCGAGGGCCTCCTGGTGCGACTTGTAGGTGAGCAGGTTATGAGCGCGCAGGTTCTCCAGGCCGTCGGGCAGATCCAGCGCTGCCGGGTCCAGGGTTGCCTCGCTGTCAGCCTGTTCGATGATGACCACGTCGAGAAGCTGTCGCTTCAGCGCCAGCTCTTTCTCCAGTTCCACGCGCCAGGGCGTGCCGTGGAAGTGCTCGGTCAGGCCGATGCCGAACCAGCGGTGCCAGTCGATACGTTTAGCTTGGGACATCTCGATGGTCCGCAGACGAGCGGGTGAGGCCTGCTAATTTTATTCTTTGCTCGGGTTGAAAGACAGCCTGGTTCGCAGTCTAAAGATCGCTGATGAACACCTTGCTGCCGAAGCGCAGCTCGATGCCCGGCCACGGATAGGAAATACAACCAACTCCGAGCACCCAGCGGCACTTGCACTTCGAGTCTATTGGGGGATTCAGGACTGGTTAAGGCGTCATCCGGGCGATCAGCGACCTGAGGATGGAGCAGAAGTTGCGTGTTGCCAAGCAATCTGAGTCCTGGACCCTTCCAGGTAACTACTTGTAAGTAGCTGTTCAAAATAAGGAAATTTTGTGATAGCGTGATGACAAGCGCAACAGAGAAGTCATACCATTACCCATAACTCTCCCCGATGCTGCGCTGAGCTCCTAACGCGAGTACGAAGTCGGCGGTCCGTTGGAGACCGATCCAGAGTGTTTGCGGGCCGGGGAAACCATCGTGCTTGCGGTTGAGAAAGCCACCAAGGGTGGCGACCATGCGCACCATGGTGTCGAGTGATGGCGGCCCATCGGGCGGTGGCTGGCGCTGGGTGACCAAGTACAGGGCCTGCTATTCTTCATCGAAAACACCCTGTTGCAGGGCATCTCCGGACACTCACGCCCGAGCATGCTGAGGTGCAAGACGCGCCAGGCGATGACCATATAGAAGGCCAGCGCCGGCTCGAGACGCTCGCGTTTCTCCAGTTGCAGCGCTTCGATCCGGCAACCGCTTTTCAGCACTTTGAAAGAGATCTCGATTTGCCAGCGGCAAACAGACCATTGCAGCTTCTCGATGGCCTGTTCGGGGGTCTCGGCGAGGAGGTTGGTCAGCAGCAGCCAGTCGAGCGGATCTTCACCAGCGGGCGGGTGCGCCTCGGTGGCGAGCAGGGCGGTGACGGTGACGTCGGGCAGGGCGCGGTCGGGTCGTGACGGTGCCTCGAGGGTGACCCGCACAACCTTGATTTGCTGTTCAACGGTGCGCGCAGGCCGCCCGTTGGAGGCCGGTCTGTCGAAAGTGGTTTCGGTGAGTACGGGAGCGGTATCAAGGGCTTCACGCAGGTTGCTTTGATCGGCGAGGAGACGGTCGTGGTGCTGAACGCGCACCAGCCAGTCGGACGGGTTTCGTAGTTCAGTGGTCCAAGGTCGGCGATGCCTTTCTTCTCGGTGTCATCAAGCTCGCAGGTATCCTGGATGTACAGCACCCGGGGATAGGCGCGCAGGCGCTCCTCGGTGCAAGCGATATGCGGGGCGAGCACAGGCTCGGCGGTGACCGCGGCGTGGTCAAACAAACGATAGGTAGCCTTGGTCTAGGCTGTCGAAATGTCCTGAGTTTTGATGCCAAACCGATTCCGGGTCTTGGATTGCTTCATCGAACGCACTGGGGAAGCCTAATCGGTGTCGGGTCGCTATCGGAATCGGAATCGAATCCGCTCATCGATCAAAGCAGCCAGCTCGATGCCAATCCCTCATTCCGACCTTGACACCGATCCCGACACCGACCAAGCATCCATAAACCGGGAAGCGCTTGTTTTAGTGAGACTGCAGATTTCGACAGCCTAGCCTTGGTCTCGTCCCAACCGCCACAAGCGGCGGGAATGCTCGCCGTCGGTTTGTCCCCCAATGCCTCCAACAGTTTCCCGGCACGGCGATTCAGACGTTGATCGCCGAGGTCGATCGCGGTCAACTCCGCAGCCAATAGGCTCATGCTACCACCTCCGGTGCGAGGCGAAAGTCTCTCGTCGGCGGGTACGGGTCAACCAGCTTGTGCGGAAACACCACCCGTTGGCGGCGCTCACTCGCCCCGCCCGCACAGGGTCGTTCGGCTGCATGGTCAACCGGATCTATCTCGATCGGTCGCCGCCCGTATTGCTTGCCAACAATCGTCTCGCTCATTCGGATTCACCCCTTCGGTTATGATGAGGACCAATTTCACTCGCTACGCTGCGCCCTGTCCAGTCTTGGCGGTGTCAGTCGGTGCCGAGATGTGGGTAATGGCATGACGATACTCTCGAGGGGAAAGCAGGCCAACCTGAACATCGCCGCTCGACGGCGAGTGAGCTTCTATGTCTGCCCTTTTTCGCTCCTGAGGAAGAGTCGCCCGGGTCGACCCTGCGCTCCACTAGCGGGAATTGCTGGCCCCATCGCGAAATTGTTGACTGGCCTTGCCACATCCGGTACGTTTGAATGATTTATTCCTGCGATTAACGCAGCGCCTTAAATTCCACCTATTTTATCGAGCCATACCGGTAAGGTGCCAGCCATGCCCAGCCGCTTTGTCTTCAACCTGGCACCCACCGGCGTGGTGCCTACCAAAGAGGTCAATCCTTCGGTTCCCACCTCGTCGTCGGAGATCGCCGAGCAAGTGCTAGAATGCGCCGAGCTGGGTGTCAATATGGTCCATCTGCACGCGCGCGATCCGCAGACCGGCGAGCATAGTCCGGATAAGACCGAGTATGCCCGCATCATCGCCGAGATCCGGCGCCACGCACCGACACTGCTGATCTGTGTGACCACAAGCGGGCGCGAGGTTCCGCAATTGGAGCGCCGCGCCGCGGTGCTCGAACTCGACGGACACCTCAAACCGGACTTTGCCAGCCTGACGCTGAGTTCGCTGAACTTCAGCCACGAGGCGAGCGTCAATGCCCCGGAGACGATTCTCGGTCTGGTTCGGCGTATGCGCGCGAACGGTATTCGACCGGAGCTGGAGGTCTTCGACCTGGGCATGGTCAACTACGCGCACTACCTATTGGCCAAGGGCTTGATCGCGCCGCCCCATTACTTCAATGTCATCCTCGGCGGTCCAGCCGGCGCGCAGGCAGACCCGCTACACTTGGGCTTGATGGTGCGCGACCTCCCGGATGGCTCCATCTGGTCCGGCGGCGGCTTCGGTCACCACCAGCTCAGCGTCAACACCATGGCTCTGGCGAGTGGCGGCGGCATTCGTGTCGGGCTTGAAGACAACCTCTGGATGGATAGTGAGCGCTCGCAGCCGGCGACCAATCGGCAGCTGGTGGAGCGCGCCCGCGAAACCGCCGAGCTGCTGGGCCGCCATCCCTACACCAGCGCTGAGCTTCGGGATGCACTCGGGCTCGCCGCCCTGCACTGAGCGACGGGCAGACGATTAATGCATGTCCAAGCACTCTTGATCGTCGGTGCTGGCTCCTGCGCGTCGGAAGTCGGTCAGCTGGCCCGGGAGAACGGCCGTTTCGAGCCGATCGCTTTTCTGGACACCCGACCCGACTACGAGGGCGGAAAGTCCTTCGACGGCCTGCCGGTGCCGTCGTTGGCGGCTGCCGAGGGCTTGCCGGCAAAGCCGGTCGCCGTATGCGCCCTGGGTACGACCTTGCGGGGAGAGGAGCTCGCCCGGGTCGCGCCCCTCGGGCTCGACTTCTGTATCGGCATAGGCGCGATCGTTATCCACGGACGCAGCGCCGGCGCGCGCTGCGTCGTTGGCGCCGGTGCCGCTGCCGTGGTGGTCCGCGACTTGCCGGAGCGCGTGCAGGCGACGGGCATGCCGGCGCCGATCATCAGGCAGGACATCGATGGCCTCTGAGCGGTCGGCACCGACCCCGACGATCGTCATCGATGCTCGGCAACCCATCGATGGGCGTACCGGCGGCATAGCCTGGGTAACGGAGGGGCTGGTGCGCGGGCTGCTGTCGCTCGATCCCGGCCCGGAGCGTTACTGCATCGTCGGCTACGCGGAACAGCAACCGCGTCTGGCATCCCTGGTACAGGACGCAGCACAGCTGGTCATCAATGCTCCGCCGCGGCTGCGCCGAATCCGCGGTGGCTTGCGCGACCTGCTGTATCGCTTCCCCACGTTACAGCGCATGCGCGATAGCGTGCAGGATAGGCTGATCCGAGCCCCGGCGACGACCTCTGGCCAGCGCACCGATCCGACGCTCGACGCCATCGCGGGCGACCTGATCCACTTCCCGACGCAGCGCTTCTTTCCGACGCGCATGCCGTCCGTCTACAACCCCCACGACCTCCAGCACCTGCACTATCCGCGGTTCTTCACCCGCAACGAGCTTGTCCGACGCGAGCGCCTCTACCGTGCCGGCTGCACCAGCGCCCGGCGCATCGCGGTCTCCTCTGGCTGGATCAAGCGGGATCTAATGGCGCAGTATGGCATCGCGGCCGACAAGATCCAGGTGATCCCTTGGGGAATCGTGCAGGCAAGGCCGGAGTTCTCGCAGCTGGAACTCACCGCTGCCCGCCGCGAGATCGGATTGGGCGAGGGAGAACCCTTTGCGCTCTATCCAGCAGCCACCTGGGCGCACAAGAATCACCTGCGCCTCCTCGAGGCGCTCGCGTTGCTCCGCCCGCGGCTCCGGCTTAAGCTGGTCTGTTGCGGCCACCGGAATGCCTTCTATCCAACCATCGAGCACCGCAGTCGCGACCTTGAGCTTGCCGATCAGGTCATCTTTCCGGGGGTGCTGCCGCGTGCTCGGCTCGATGCCCTGTATGCCCAGGCATCTTTGGTCGTCATCCCGACCCTGTTCGAGGCCTCCAGCGCGCTGCTGCGCGAGGCCTGGCGCTGGCAGAGGCCCGTGGCCTGCGCGGCGGTGACCTCGCTGCCCGAGCAGGCGGGCGATAGCGCCTTGCTCTTCGACCCCCTGCGCCCGGACGCGATTGCCGATGCAATGGCGCGCGTTGCGCAAGATAAGGCGCTGCGGGGCCGGCTGATCGCGGCCGGCCAGCGCCGGCTGGCGCGGTTCACCTGGGAACGCACCGCAGCGGCCTATCGCGCGCTGTACCGCTCCGTGCTGGGCACGCAACTGACCGACGAGGACCGGGCACTGCTGGCCCATGACTGGATGACCGAGCTATGACACCTTCATTGATGTCATTTTCGACGCCGCCCCCTGTAACTCGCTCCGATCCCCGAGCAACGACTCTTTTTTGGTTTACCCAGACCTTAACGCGATGCCGTCACTGCGCTAACTGGATCTGTATCGGGATCTGGTTCGCGACGGGACGGATCGCTTTAAGCAGGCATGGGTCTTCGGCACTCTCGGCAACGACATGCAAGACTATCCGGCCTTGCGGCACGCGCGGATGGGGCGGTCGACGCCATTCGCCGGCACCGGGGCGCAGGTCAAGGAACTCGTCGATCGCCTGCTGCCAAGGGTCTCGTCGCTGGTTGCCGAGGCGCTCGCGGCGGGCGGCGACGCCGGGGCGAGATGGTCGACGGTGCGAGACATCGGGCTCTATGCATGTTGGTACGATGGGAACTTCCATGCCCTGGGCGGCGATCGGCCCTTAAGCGATGCCGATAAAGTCGATATGCAGGCGCGTTTCGACAGGTCAGAACCCAGCCTGCGCGACGCCCTGGCACAGGGGGTGCTCAATGCCTGGGGTTTCGGCAAGGCGCTGATCCCGCCGATGGGGGATTTGGTTTTCGACTTCGGGAGTGACGAAGCGGGTCTGGAAAGGAGAGAGGAGAGAAAGGAGCAATTAGGTGATTGCCGGAGAGAAATAGACCAACTGGCGCCGGATTCTCGTTCGCCTTCGCGAAGCGGCAATTCGCCCATAGTCCCTTTACGGGCGGGTTGCCGCGACGTCGAGGCCGGACGAGAAGACAAGCCAGGTGGTCTATTTCTTGACAGAAATCGTCTTGACAGAGCGAATCCGTCACGCCACCGCCTTGGTGGAGTCTTGACCGACTCTTCCGTTCTCGCTAACCTCGGTATTTACCATCCCGGACTTGCTGCATCGTCTGGAGTCCATAGCCGCGACGGAGCATTTCTGCCTATCCCGGAGGCTCCGTAGTACAAGCCATTCGAGGAAGCTGCGCACAATGCCAACCCCTTTTACCTTCAGTATGGGCTTGATCCCTGCTCGGTTCACCTCTCACACTTGCGGACAAGGCCGATGAGTGCACGGCCGTTATTGATCGTTGGCGCTGGCTCTTTTGCATCGGAAGTCGGCAATCTAGCCCGCGAGACCGGGCGCTTCGAGCCAGTCGCTTTTCTGGACACCCGGCTGGACTATGCGGGCGGAAAGAGCCTTGACGGGCTGCCGGTGCTGTCGCTGGCGACTGTCGAGGATTTGGCGCTGAAGCCGGCCGCAGTCTGTGCACTAGGCACGACCCTGCGGGGCGATGATCTTGCCCATGTCCTGCCGCTCGGGCTGGAATTCACTACGCTGATCCATCCCACCGCGCACATTCCCGAATCCGTCGAGCTTGAGCCGGGCGTTATCATCGGTGCCGGAGTCATCGTCGGCCATGCAACGACCATTGGCTCCCACGCCATCGTCAATCGCGGGGCGCTGATCGGCCACCACACGCAAATCGGGACCCTGGCGATCGTCTCCCCCGGCGCCAATGTCGCGGCAAGGGTCAGTATCGGCGAACGCGTCTATCTCGGCATAGGCGCGATCGTTATCGACGGGCGCAGCGTCGGCGAGCGCTGCGTCGTCGGCGCTGGCGCCGTCGTGGTCCGCGACCTGCCCGAGCGCGTGCAGGCAGTGGGCATGCCGGCGCGGATCGTCAAGAAGGACATCGATGGCCTCTGAGCGGTCGGCACCGATGCTCGTCAGCCCATCGACGGGCGTGCTGGGGGTCGCCTGGGTAACGGAGGGGCTTCTGTGCGGGCTGTTGTCGCTCGATCCTGGCTCGGAGCGTTACTGCATTGTCGGCTACGCGGAACACAAACCCATCTGCAGGCTGCGATACAAGGCCGGAGTTCTCGCGCCTGCCCGCCGCGAGATCGGACCGGGCGAGGGAGAAGAACGATGCGCGCTCTAGCCTGCCGCCACCTGGGCGCACAAGAAGCGCCTGCGGTTCCTCGACGCGCTCGCGTTGCTCCGCCCGCGGCTACGGCTCAAGCCCATGACTGGATGACCGAGCCATGACCTCTGACAGTATCCCAGTGGCGGCACCGGTCCTGAACGGCAACGAGCGGCGCTATGTGCTCGACTGCATCGACAGCGGCTGGATCTCGACCCACGGCGCCTACGTGCCGCGTTTCGAGCAGGCCTTTGCCGAGCACATCGGCTGCCGCCACGCCATCGGCTGCTCCAACGGCACAGCCGCGTTGCACCTGTGCCTGGCCGCGCTGGACATCGGGCCTGGTGACGAGGTCATCGTCCCGACCCTGACCTATGTCGCCACCGCTAACGCGGTTCGCTACCTGGGCGCCCGGCCGGTGTTCGTGGACGTCGAGCCTGATATTTGGACCCTGGCCCCGGTCGCTTTCGCCGCCGCGGTCGGTCCGCGCACCCGTGCCGTGATCCCGGTTCATCTCTACGGCCATCCCGCCGCCATGCCTGAGATCCTCGACATTGCTCGAGCGACCGGCATCGCCGTCATCGAGGACGCCGCCCAGGCCCAGGGCACCAGCCTCGCCGGCCGCATGGCGGGCAGTCTCGGCACGCTGGCCGCCTTCAGCTTTTTCGGCAACAAGACCCTCACCTGCGGCCAGGGCGGCATGGTCACCACCGACGACGACCGGCTCGCCGAGCGGCTCCGCCATCTCGCCCGGGTCGCGATGCACCCGGACCGCCCATATTGGCATGACGAAGTTGGCTACAACTATCGGCTGACCAATATCCAGGCCGCCATCGGCCTGGCTCAGCTGGAGCAGGTCCACTGGCATCTGGAGCGCCGGCGCGCAGTCGCGGCCGGCTATCGCGAGCGCCTCGCCCATTTGCCCCAGGTTCGCTTCCAACAGCAGCGTGCCGACGTCAGACACGGACATTGGATGGTCAACGTACGCATCGACGCTGCCGATGCCGACAGCATCGTCGCCTGCCGGCTCGCGTTGAGCGAGCGGGGCGTCGAGACCCGGGTCGGCTTTCCGCCGCTTCACCTGCTGCCGCCCTATGCTGAAGCGACGCCAAGCAGCTTTCCTGTCGCCGAGGCCGTCTCCCGCGAAAGCCTGACGCTACCAACACATGCCGCACTGACGCCAAGCCAATTGGATCGTGTCTGCGATGGACTCGCGGCATTTCTGGCGCGTCGCGAAGCAAGCCTTCGGCCGGCGTCATGATCGTCAACGTCTGCGGCGCCGGATCATCCGGCACCACCTTCCTGGCGGCCATGCTCGATCGGCATCCGCGGATCGCCTGCGGCGACGAGCTGTATCTGTTCAACAAGCCGCTGCTGTACCGGAGCTTCGGTCGCTTGCGCCGGCTGCGTCGACTCTTTCGGGCGCATGGGTTGTCGGCGAGTCCGCAACATCCGGACCGGTCCCTGCTCCGCAATCTCGAGGGCTTCGGGCTCGACCCCGACCGCGTCTGGCGTTGGGTCGCCGAGTGCCCGACCATCGAGGCGCTGGCCGCACGCTTCCACGCCCACATCCGGGCGCTGACCGGCAAGCCGGTCTGGGCCGAAAAGACCCCGTCCAACTCACGCACGGCGACGCTGTTTGCCCGGCATTTTCCCGCAGACCGGGTCATCCATTTAGTGCGGGACCCGCGCGATCAGGCCCTCTCGAGGATGCGTCGCGGCGTCGATCTGGACACCGCCGCTTGGATTTGGCTCACAGCGGTTGCAGCCATACAACCACTGCGCGGCAGCGATCGTCTACTGGAGTTGCGCTATGAAGACCTGGCTCTGGACTTCGATGCCCAGATGCTGCGCATCTGCAAATTCCTCGGGCTGCCCTGCGAGCCGCACTGGTTCCACCTAGACACCCATGTCAGCCACGGGCTCAGCCGTTCGAGCGGGCATGTCTCTTGGCAATCGCGGCCAAACGGCGTCCCGTCCGCGGCCTCCATCGGCCGCTATTGCGCGACCACCATCGAGTTCGGCCCTCTGCTCTGCGCGCGCCTGTCCGCGCACTATGCTTCACTGCTGGCAACTCCGTGCTATTCGGTCGCAGAGCTCATGGCCGTTTACGGTTATGCTGTCCCGGAGCCGAATGTGTGGACCAACGGCGGGCGCCGCTTCCTTCCGCTGGAGACCGCTGGCCCGATCATGCGCCGTTTCCATCGGTTGTTGGACGGCGACCGGCCCCGTTCCACCATCCTGATCTGAACATGGGCACAGAGAACGCACGGCATCCGCCGCGACCAGGCTACCTGGCCAATGCCTCGTGGCTGATGGGGGACCATGTGCTGCGCATGGTGTTGGGCTTCGCTGTCAACATCTGGGTCGTGCGCTATCTCGGCGCCGAGCAGTTCGGAATGCTGAGCTATGCCCTGGGGCTATTGGCGCTGGTCTCGCCGTTCACTGTGCTCGGGCTCGACGGCATCCTGGTGCGCGAGCTTGCCCGCAAGCGGGCGGATGTGCCTGGGCTGCTCGGTACCGCCTTCGTGCTCAAGCTGGCCGGCGCGGCCATTGCGCTGCTGCTGGTCCTACTCGATGCATGGCTGCTGGCATTGGCAGGTGCAGCCGCGCTGATTCTTGTCGCATCGCTCAGCTGCATCTTCAGCAGCCTCAATGTCGTCGATCTGTATTTCCAATCCGTGGTCGCCTCGCGCTATGTGGTGCTGGCCCGGCAGGCCCAGTTCTGGTGCGGAATGCTGCTGAGGGTCTTGTTGATCGTTCTGCAGGCCGATCTGATCTGGTTCGCCTTGATGGCGGTGGTGGACGCCATGCTCCTGGCAGCTGGATTGGTGCTGGCCTATCGTCTCCGCGGCGACCGTCACCGGTGGCGCTTCGAGCGCGCAATGGCGTCCGATCTGCTACGGGAATCCTGGCCGCTATTGGGCGGTGCGCTGGCGCTGACCGCTCAGGCCCGCATCGGCATCATCATGTTGGGTCGCTTTTCAGGCCCCGAGCAGGTTGCGCAGTTCGCCATAGCGTTGCGGCTGGTCGAGCTCTTCGCATTCATTCCGGGCGCCATGCGCAGCACCTTCGCGCCGGCGCTGACCAAGGCCAAGGAATGCGGGGAGCCGGCGTTCCTCGCCTACCTCACCGATCTCTATCGGCCCTTGCTCTGGGGCGGGGTCGCAATCGCATGCGTGTTGATGCCCTGCGCGCCGATGGTCGTACCCTGGCTGTATGGGGCCAATTTCAGCGAGGCGGGCCTGCTGCTCGCGGTGTTTGCGGTTCGTATCCCGATGCTGATGCTGCGACCGATGCGACGGTTGTTTATGATCAATGCCGGGCTGACTCACTATGCGCTGGTCTCCGCATTGCTGGTCGCTGCTCTTAGCGTCGTGCTGAACCTGTGGCTGATTCCGCCCCACCAAGCCATGGGCGCGGTTATTGCCCAGTTGCTCAGCGCGCTTTTCGCGCTGGTCGTGATCGATCTCTTTCACGCACCGGCCAGGCTCCATCTGCGCTCGCTGTTTGGTGCCGTGTTGACGCCGCATCGGCTTGCCGATAGCCGTCGGCTATTGAGACCTGCACCTCGCTCGACCTTGAATGGACGTTAGCCATGATACTTTATGTGATATCCGCGACGCTGGCTCCGACCCGGGCCCGCTCTCGTACATTCCGCCACGGTCTTGCACTTGCGCTGTGTGTCGTCGCGCTTTTCGGATGTGGCCCAAATGCCGACGATTTGCCGCCCAACGAGATCGCGCAAATCGTCGTTCAACGGTTGCCGAACAATCCCCTCATTATCCCGACCGCTTCCGAATCACTGGGCGAGAATATCAACGGCCCTTCCGTGATCCGAGTGCCGCCCTGGATCGACAACCCACTGGGCAAGTACTATATGTATTTCGCCCATCACGTCGGGCAGTATATCCGCCTTGCCTATGCCGACAGCCCCGCCGGACCTTGGACGGTCTACGAGCCGGGTACTCTGTGGCTCGACCAAGCATCGGGCTTCACCCACCACATCGCCTCGCCCGATGTGCATGTCGATCACGAACAGAAGCAAATCCGGATGTATTTTCACGGACCGGCCAAGTCCCGCAAGGGGCAGTGGACGGGGGTCGCTTTCTCCCGCGACGGCCTGAATTTTGCCGCATCTGATCAAATTCTTGGCAAATTCTACTTTCGCGTGTGGTATTGGAATGGCGCTTGGTATGCCATCGCCAAGGATTGGGATAGCGGTTGGGGCGAGCTTTACCGTTCCGAGACCGGCCTGGATGGATTCGAACGCCGTGGCCGCTTCGTGCACCGGGTGCGGCACACGGCCGTTATCTTGCGCGAACACCAGCTACTGCTATTTTACTCGCGCAAGGGGGACTCGCCAGAGCGCATTTTGGTCGCGACGGTTGACCTACGACCGAATTGGCGGTTATGGGAGCCTTCGGTACCAATCGAGGTCCTGAGGCCTGAGACCGACTTCGAGGGGGCTCGATATCCGCTCAAGCCATCGGAATACGGCGGCGCCACTGGTGTTAACCAAGTCCGCGATCCCTTCGTCTTAGACGACGTCGGCGAAACCTACCTTTATTACAGCATCTCGGGCGAGTCTGGAATCGCTGCCGCGGTTCTGGATATCGAGATGAAGCCATCTTTGCCGTCGCGGAGTCAACATCTCGATCAGGCAGGTCACATGTTTTGAAAAATCTGCTGTTGGTGATGATTTCCGTGGGCTTGGGAGATCTGAGGTTGCGCTGGTCTTACCCCGGCTCGGTGCCGCTCGTCGGGTATCGCTGCCCCCAGGCGAGCACATCTATCGGCACCTGGGGCTCGAGCAGCACCAGACTAACAATGCCCTTGGATTTCGCGAAGCATCTTTGCGGCCCCGGCCCAGCACTATTGCGGTGGCACTGAGCCGCTAGCGCGCCTTTTGAGGGTTTATTCTTCCCAAACGTCCATGTATAGAAATCCTGAACGTGCTCGATGCATCCTGATCACCGGTCCTGGCCATAGCGCCACGCGACTGCTGGTGCAGATGCTCGCCCGCCATCCGCAAGTCTCGGTGCCGACGGACGGTCTCAACGGCGTTGGCGAATTCGAGCCGCTGAGTCAGTCCTTTCGCGCAATGCTCGATCGGATGTCGCTTGCCGACTCTAGTTACCCGATCGACCAACGAGAGCTTGATCTCATCCTCGATGCCTACCGCCGCCGCTGCGATCCGGGACGGCCATTTTTCTTGCTAAAGAAGCCCTTTTTCCCGCTAATTTGCCTGCCGCAACTGCTTGATCTGCTCGGTGACAATACCGTACTGCTCTACAACCGGCGCCCGGCCGACAAGATCGTCCGGTCCTTCGTTGCCCGCGGCGAGCATGAAGCCCTGCGCCGTGATCAGAGCGGCATGCTGCTGCGCAAGGCCAAGCGTCTCGACCCGGCTGCACGCCTGGACTGGTTGGTCTCGCTGGACCCGGTGGAGTATTTCGAGCGCTACGTGCAGCGCTGTGATGGTCTCTTCCGGTCATGGAACAGCGCGCATCCCGAACACCCGCTCCACGAGGTGGACGTGGAGCGGCTGGCCGCCAGCGAAGCCTATCTGCGCAACTTGCTTGCCGCCATCGGCCTCGACCCCGCGCCGGCCGCGGCGATGCGCACGGTCATCGATCAGCCACGTCTGGCGCAGGGGCGGTCGCATCGCTGGCTGGCGTCGCTGCGTCGCCGCCTGCGGCAACTGGCAGCGAAGGTCGTCAGGGCCTGACCGAGTAGCATGGCAGAGATTCCGGCCCCCATCGTGCTGCTGGTCTATCGCCGTCTCGAGCACACGGCGCGGACCCTCGCCACGTTGCGAGCTAACGCGCTGGCGTCGGACAGTCATCTGTACATCTTCGCAGATGGAGCCAGGGGCACAGGCGACCAGAATGCCGTTGCCGCCGTGCGCGGTCTAGTGCGCGCAGCGACTGGGTTCGGCGCTGTCTGCGTTACCGAGCGGCCGGTCAATATTGGTCTTGCCAACAACGTCATCGACGCCGTGGCCACGGTGATTCGCCGCCACGGCCGGGCGATCGTGGTCGAGGACGACCTGCTGCTGTCGTCCCACTTTCTCAGCTTCATGAACCGGGCCTTAGCGGTCTATCGGGATCAGCCTCGGGTGTTCTCGATCACGGGCTATGGCTATCCGCCGGGTGTGCTGTCCGTCCCCAGCGACTATGCGCATGCCGTCTACCTCGGACATCGCGGCGGTTCGCTTGGCTGGGCGACCTGGCAAGACCGTTGGGAGCGGGTGGATTGGGCGGTAGAGGACTTCGAGCAGTTCGAGCGTGACCTACCCGCCCGCCGCGCTTTCAACCGCGGTGGTGCCGATCTCACGCCGATGCTGCGTGCGCAGATGCGCGGCGACATCGATTCTTGGGCCATCCGATGGGCCTACGCCCGTTTTCGCTGCAACGGCTACGCACTGGTGCCGATCCGCTCCTACGTCGACACCAGCGGCAACGACGGCAGCGGCACGCATGGAAGGAGCCGCTATGTGCGGCAACGTATCGATCTCGAGTGCGCGGAACCGAACCCCGTGCTGCCTCGGGAACTCATGCCGGATGCCCGTATCATCGCCGCGGTGCGGCGCATCCACGCGCCTTCGTTGCGGGCTCGGCTGAGCCAACTAGGCAAAGGTGTGCGGGCCAGCATCAAGCGCTTCCGATCCAGTTAATAACGCGGAGGCAAATCCAGATGCCCGCGTCGAATGTCAACCATCACAGGGAAACAGCGCGCGTTCTGATCGTCGGGGATCAGAACAGCGTCCGCGCGGAGTTGACGACGCTGCTGGAGTACAGCGGCTTTGAGTGTCTGAAGCCCGAGAGCGTCGAGAGCGATCATGCCGACCTGTCCGCGGCGCCGGATCTGGTCATCATGCACATTGCGCAGTTAGGTAAAGAGAGCCCGAAGCAAGTGCAAGCGCTGCGCAGGCGATACCACAAGCCGCTGATCTGCTTGCTTCCCTATCCATCGGAGACACAGTTGCCGGCAGTCGCCGCTCTAGGCGCAAACCTGTTGCTGTTCCAGCCGCTGGATCTGCGAGACGCCAAGTTGCGCCTGCAATTGCTGTTGTGGGAACAGAAAGCCAAGCAACCATGGCCGATCGTGGACCGCAGGCATCGGGATCGGCGACAAACGCGCGCCGACCCGGCAAGCCAGCGTAATCCTGAATCCCTCCAAATCCTCGAGCGCGAGAAGGCGGTGATCTGCAACGGCAAGCGCATCCGTCTGACGCCTAAGGAGTACAGGCTCCTGCTTTTGCCTGCATCCGAGCCGGAGCGCGTTTTCTCCACCCAAGAGATCATTGCTTGGCTGTGGACAGATCGGCCACGCGCCGATGGAGCCAACGTGCATCAGTACATCTATTCGTTGCGTAAGAAGATCGAGCCAAATCCACGCCACCCGCGTTATGTGCACACCGTTCCTGCCGTTGGCTATGTTCTCACTTATTGAGTTGTTGTGTGGTCACACACCACCGCGGAGTTCGAAGCACAGGCCGCAACGCGAACTTAGCCATTGCTCAAGCCGTCGGCGAGTCCGCGAACGCCCATATCCCACCGAGGCGTGCTGTCGATGTTACAGAGCACTTTGAGAATTTTTTGAGCGGCAGGAGAAAGAAAGCCTGTTGTCAACTCGTCTATAGTGTGGATACGTGAATGATTTGACTGGCCTCTATTTTAGTAAAGCATTTGAGTAAGGCCACCGCTTGCCTCGCGGGATGACCATGCCGATATTGCCATTCGTGTCTTCCGGCATCTTGCCCAAGCCAGCCCCGCTGACCTCCACCTCAGAAGCTCCGTCGCGGCGATCGAAACCAGTCATCCGATATCCCGTACCGATAAATGGATGCGAAAATGTCACACCAAATATCCGATCCAGCATCATCCTGTCGCAACGCTGGCCGCAGTGCAGGGCGTAAGACGCAGCGCGGATGGGCTCTGCTGGCTGCGCTGGCGATACTGTTGGCCGGCCTGAGCACACCTGTGCTCTCACAGGTGTCGCCAGCGACGACACCATCGCCGGTCGAAGCCTATTACGTACCGCTACCGGAGACCGATCTGCTCGGGTCGTTTCAAGCAATCGCGATCCCGACCGCGGAAGCCGAAGCCCCCATCGACACCCTGATCTCGATTGCTATCGCCGTCGACAATACCATTATCTGGTACGACCATTGGGAGGACGGCTACGAGGCGGACGTGAGGACAAGTGCCCAAGACTCCACGGAGATTTGGGGTGATGGTGACCTGGACAACGGCGCGGCGCCCGGCGTCACGACCGATGCGGATGATGTATTGCAAGGTGGAATTCCCGTCGTGTTGGAAAATACCGTGGCGCTGCCGAGAAGTGCCGCGGTCCTCCGCTACGACGGACGCGACAAGATCCAAGCATCCTTTCCCATCGCCGTGACTCGCTCGGCCTATCCGGTCACGCCCGGTTCCGTGCTGGCGGGCGCGGTCGAGGTACTCTCTACCGAGAGTAGGAGCTGGGCTACCGATTTCGCCGTGCCAGTGGGTCCGAGCACGCCGAACTTGAGCGGGACCGATCCGTTCGAGTATTCCACGCTTTATATCATGGCGCAGCGCGCCGACACGCAAGTGTTCCTCAACAGTGTCTCGCAGGGCACTCTCGGCGAGGGAGAGAACCTGACCTTGGCCGTCGATCAGGGAGACCGCCTGACTTCCAGCAAGCCCGTCCAGGTCAGTCTGGTGACCGGGGATGTGGACTCGCGCTACGAGATGCGCTGGTACACGCTGTCGGCAATCGGCTGCTGCGGCAACGATTACTACACCCCCGTGGGCGAGTCGAACGGCCCGACTCAAGTCTGGATCTACAATGTGGCCAGCGATCCCATCACCGTATCGTACGACTTCGAAGGCGGGGCGACCCCCGACGGAACCATCGGCCCCATCGCAACCGGCGCGGTTGCGCTTAGTCCTGTTGTTCCGAACGGCAGCGGCGCACGCTTCTGGACGTTGGACGGTGCTCCGTTCGTGGCGCTGTCTCAGACGGATACCGATGGCGGCCCATTTGCCAGCGGCTCGGTGTCGGACTGGGGTTTTCCCCTGCTCGTCAGCAACACGTTATCCAATCAGGTCTTGGTCGGCCAGGGCCGGGGCAACACCAGCAACGATTCTTCGATCGCTAGCCGAAGCGTCGTGTGGGTCGTGCCGATCGCGCCGGCAGTCATCTATGTGGACTACGACAGCGACGGTACGGTCGACAACACCTATAGATTTTCAGAAAATTAATTTCCAGTGGCACATCAAAAACCCCCAGCTGTTTGGTAAAGTTGAGGGTCACCACACCTCATACAAACACGCCCAAATCAACAGGGGGTAACGCATGGTATCAGTGAGCTGTTCAAAAGCGATCATGGAGGAACTGGAAAAGGAGCTGGTTCGAGCGCACGCGCTGAATAATCTGCGGCTGTACAAGCTGGTCCAAGGGCTGGTGTGGATTGCCGAAGGCAGACCATGGCCGGAGATTGGGAAGCTGTTGGGAGTCAGTGTGAAGACGCTGGAGAACTGGCTGAAACGGTTTATGGTGCAAGGGCTGGCGTGGTTGCGAGGTCAACACTATCAGGGGCGGGGACGCAAGTCGAAACTGACGCCGGAGCAGAAGCGGCAGGTGCGCGACTGGGTGGAGAAAGGACCGCAGGCGAATGGATTCAGCTGCGGGGTATGGAACACGGCGATGATTGCGGAGCTGATCTGGCGACGCTTCGGGGTGAGCGACAACCCACGCTACCTGAGCAGGTTGCTCAAGAAGCTGGGGCTGAGTTATCAGAAGGCACGTTTTATCAGCGACCGCAGCGACGAGGAGGAATACAAGCAGGCGCGTCGGCAGTGGGTGGAACAGACGTGGCCGCGCATTGTGCAGCAGGCCAAAGCCACGGGTGCGGTGATCCTGTTCACCGACGAGGTGTCGTTTGCGATGTGGGGCTCGTTGAGCCGTACGTGGGCGGTGCGCGGCCAACAGCCAGTGGTCAAGACCCGGGGGATACGCAAGGGATTGAAGCTGTTCGGGGCGATCAGTTTCTTCGATGGGGCGTTTGAGTACCGCGAGGCACTGGCCTATAGCCTAAAGCCGAAAGCCCTCAAGCAGCTCAAAGCCGACGGGGTGCCGACCGAGATCGTCGCGCAATTAGCCCCTTTGAAGGGCCTAAGCTATCCGACGCAAGAGCGCTTTTATCAGGCCTTGGACGAGGTGCTCGGCGCCGCCTGCCGCGCCCGCTATCAAGACCTGTTGCACACGGCGGCTGAAGGCAGCGGTCGTTTCAATAGCGCCGGCTACGTGGAATTTCTCAAACAACTCTTGGCGCGCTTCGACACGCCGATCATCTTGATCGAGGATAGCGCCCCCTACCACCGCAGTGGCGAGGTCAACCAATTCAAAGCCGATCACGCTCAGCGCTTATCGGTTGAACCCCTGCCGGCATTCTCGCCCGAGTACAATCCGATCGAAAAGCTCTGGCGAAACACCAAGAAAGAGGCGACTCATCTGAAGTACTTCGAAACCTTCGAGGAACTGCGTGCCTCGGTTCTGGGGGTCTTCCGTACCTATCTCGACGATGCCACCCAAGTGATCCGCGTGATGAAGAAATTACGCGCCAACGCCGGCGTCGCTTGAGCCTCTATCCGCTCATTCCGAGAAATTATTTACCTGAAAAACTATATTCGAGACTCGCTCTCGAATCGGTAATCCTGACCGACACCGTTGCCGAAGGCGGAAGCGGCGATGAGGATATGACGGGCGCCACGATCTACGCCTTCGATGCCGTTGGAGACCCGGTGAACATTGCCGCCGCTTGGGGCCAAAATCCTGTGCTTTCGGGCGCGGGCGATGACGAGGCGCTCGACCTAGGCACTCAGATTCCGCCGCAGCCCACTTTGCAGGCCGGTAAATCCGCGGCTTTGTTCACCGATGCGGACGGTGATGGGCAGATCACGCGCGGCGATACGCTCGAGTATCGCATCCGGATCACTAACGTTGGGCAAGTGGATCTCCCCGCCGGGAGCTGGACCATCGTCGATAACGCCTTGCCGCTGTTCGAGGGAACGACCTATGTGCCAGGTTCGACGTTCTACGACACCGATGACGGGAGTCTGCTCGCTATACCGGATGACACCCTCCCGAATACGCCGTTCCCCCTCGATGAACCGGGACTGGTGAGCCAAGCGTTATTGCCGGCGCGCGGTGGCGCCCACGAGGTCATCTTCCAAGTCGTCATCGACGAGATCGCGGAATGCGAGCCGATCGTCAATAACGGCGAAATCCGCATCGCTGGCAATCCCGTCGACGACTTCGAGGTCGAAACCCCGGTGATCTGCACGCCGGCCATCGAGATCGAGAAGCTGACCAACGGCGCGGATGCCGACGACCCGAACGGCGCTGACGTGCCGCAGCTCGTGCCCGACAGCGACGTCACTTGGACCTACATCGTTACCAACACAGGCAACGTCACCTTCGCCGAGACCGACGTGGCGGTTACCGACGACATCGTCGGCCTGATCGACGGTGGCTTGATCACCGACAAGGGTGACGGTGACGCCTTCCTGTCTCCGAACGAGAGCTGGACCTATACGCTGACCGTCAGCGGCGGCGCGCAAAATCTGCAAAGCCCCGCCCCGGAAACGGTCTTGGTGCTGGGCTGCAACGGCGGTAACATCGGTGCGCCTGGCATCACCGATACCTACGAGAACATCGGCACGGTAACGGTCCCAGGGGCCACCGATGAAGACCCGAGCCACTACTGCAACCCGCCCGCGCCGGGCGTCGACATCGTCAAGTTCACCGAGGGTCAAGACGCCAACGACCCGAACGGCGTCGACGTACCGCGTTTCGTCCCCGGCGCCACGGTCACCTGGACCTACCGGGTGACCAACATCGGCAACACCAGTGTTCCGGCTGGCGCGGTCAGCGTGACCGACAACTGGGGCTTCGTCGCGAGCTTCGACACCGAACTCATCGGCGACGGGGATGCGATCTTCGAGCCGGGCGAAGTCTGGCTGTACCAGGCCACCGGCATCGCCGATAACCTCATCCTGGCCGTGGCCGATCCCAAGCTGATCGAAGGCGTCTGCACGGCTGGCGGCAGCGAGCCGCCGCGTACCGCCTACACCAACCTCGGTACCGTGACCATTCCGGGTGACTCGGCCGACGACCCGTCGAGTTACTGCAATCCGCCGCCGAGCGTCTCGATCGTCAAGCTGACCAACGACCTGGATGCCAACGACTCGATCAACGGCACCGACATACCAGTGATCGACCCGCAGGCGACGGTAACCTGGACCTACCTGGTGACCAACACCGGACCGGTGGCGCTGACCGCGAGCGAAGTGACGGTGGTCGATAACATCCCCGGCGTGAACCCGGTGCTGGTCGCTGAAAGCATCGCCGCCGACGGCATCCTACAACCTGACGAGGTCTGGACCTACGAGGCCACAGGCATTGCGCTTAATCTGATCAACCCGCCGGACGACCCGGACCTGCAGCTAGTGGACAACGCCTGCAACGGCGCGCCGGACAGCGTACCGGGCAGCACCGCCTACACCAACCTCGGCACCGTGCTGCTGCTCGGCGCGGAGGTCGACAACGACCCGTCGAGCTACTGCGGACCGCCGCCAAGCGTGAGCATCGTCAAGCTGACCAATGACCTGGATGCCAACGACCCGGTCAACGGCACCGACATACCGGTGATCGACCCGCAGGCGACGGTAACCTGGACCTACCTGGTGACCAACACCGGGCCGGTGGCACTGACCGCGAGCGAAGTGACGGTGGTCGATAACATCCCCGGCGTGAACCCGGTGCTGGTCGCTGAAAGCATCGCCGCCGACGGCATCCTACAACCTGACGAGGTCTGGACCTACGAAGCCACAGGCATTGCGCTTAATCTGATCAACCCGCCGGACGACCCGGACCTGCAACTGGTGGACAACGCCTGCAACGGCGCGCCGGACAGCGTACCGGGCAGCACCGCCTACACCAACCTCGGCACCGTGCTGCTGCTCGGCGCGGAGGTCGACAACGACCCATCGAGCTACTGCGGACCGCCGCCAAGCGTGAGCATCGTCAAGCTGACCAACGATCTCGATGCCAACGACCCGATCAACGGCACCGACATACCGGTGATCGACCCGCAGGCGACGGTAACCTGGACCTACCTGGTGACCAACACCGGGCCGGTGGCACTGACTGCGAGCGAAGTGACGGTGGTCGACAACATCCCCGGCGTGAACCCGGTGCTGGTCGCTGAAAGCATCGCCGCCGACGGCA
The DNA here is from genome assembly GCA_016745215.1 of Thiohalocapsa sp. PB-PSB1. Taxonomy (GTDB): domain Bacteria; phylum Pseudomonadota; class Gammaproteobacteria; order Chromatiales; family Chromatiaceae; genus Thiohalocapsa. The sequence continues at coordinate 4,823,703 of CP050890.1, read as the reverse complement.
TCCTACAACCTGACGAGGTCTGGACCTACGAAGCCACAGGCATTGCGCTTAATCTGATCAACCCGCCGGACGACCCGGACCTGCAGCTAGTCGCCGATGCCTGCAACAACGTCGACGGCAGCGTGCCGGGCAGCCTTGCCTACACCAACACGGGCACCGTGCGCCTGCTCGGCGAAGATGCGGACGCCGACGACTCCAGCTACTGCGGACCGCCGCCGAGCGTCTCGATCGTCAAGCTGACCAACGGCGAAGATGCCAATGACCCGGTCAACGGCACCGACATACCGGTGATCGACCCGCAGGCGACGGTAACCTGGACCTACCTGGTGACCAACACCGGGCCGGTGGCGCTGACTGCGAGCGAAGTGACGGTGGTCGATAACATCCCCGGCGTGAACCCGGTGCTGGTCGCTGAAAGCATCGCCGCCGACGACATCCTACAACCTGACGAGGTCTGGACCTACGAGGCCACGGGCATTGCGCTCAATCTGATCAACCCGCCGGACGACCCGGACCTGCAGCTAGTGGACAACGCCTGCAACGGCGCGCCGGACAGCGTACCGGGCAGCACCGCCTACACCAACCTCGGCACCGTGCTGCTGCTCGGCGCAGAGGTCGACAACGACCCGTCGAGCTACTGCGGACCGCCGCCAAGCGTGAGCATCGTCAAGCTGACCAATGACCTGGATGCCAACGACCCGGTCAACGGCACCGACATACCGGTGATCGACCCGCAGGCGACGGTAACCTGGACCTACCTGGTGACCAACACCGGGCCGGTGGCACTGACCGCGAGCGAAGTGACGGTGGTCGATAACATCCCCGGCGTGAACCCGGTGCTGGTCGCTGAAAGCATCGCCGCCGACGGCATCCTACAACCTGACGAGGTCTGGACCTACGAGGCCACGGGCATTGCGCTCAACCTGATCAACCCGCCGGACGACCCGGACCTGCAGCTGGTCGCCGATGCCTGCAACAACGTCGACGGCAGCGTGCCGGGCAGCCTTGCCTACACCAACACGGGCACCGTGCGCCTGCTCGGCGAAGATGCGGACGCCGACGACTCCAGCTACTGCGGACCGCCGCCGAGCGTCTCGATCGTCAAGCTGACCAACGACCTGGATGCCAACGACCCAATCAACGGCACCGACATACCAGTGATCGACCCGCAGGCGACGGTAACCTGGACCTACCTGGTGACCAACACCGGGCCGGTGGCACTGACCGCGAGCGAAGTGACGGTGGTCGATAACATCCCCGGCGTGAACCCGGTGCTGGTCGCTGAAAGCATCGCCGCCGACGGCATCCTACAACCTGACGAGGTCTGGACCTACGAAGCCACAGGCATTGCGCTTAATCTGATCAACCCGCCGGACGACCCGGACCTGCAGCTGGTGGACAACGCCTGCAACGGCGCGCCGGACAGCGTACCGGGCAGCACCGCCTACACCAACCTCGGCACCGTGCTGCTGCTCGGCGCAGAGGTCGACAACGACCCGTCGAGCTACTGCGGACCGCCGCCAAGCGTGAGCATCGTCAAGCTGACCAACGATCTCGATGCCAACGACCCGGTCAACGGCACCGACATACCGGTGATCGACCCGCAGGCGACGGTAACCTGGACCTACCTGGTGACCAACACCGGGCCGGTGGCACTGACCGCGAGCGAAGTGACGGTGGTCGATAACATCCCCGGCGTGAACCCGGTGCTGGTCGCTGAAAGCATCGCCGCCGACGGCATCCTACAACCTGACGAGGTCTGGACCTACGAAGCCACAGGCATTGCGCTTAATCTGATCAACCCGCCGGACGACCCGGACCTGCAGCTGGTGGACAACGCCTGCAACGGCGCGCCGGACAGCGTACCGGGCAGCACCGCCTACACCAACCTCGGCACCGTGCTGCTGCTCGGCGCAGAGGTCGACAACGACCCGTCGAGCTACTGCGGACCGCCGCCAAGCGTGAGCATCGTCAAGCTGACCAACGATCTCGATGCCAACGACCCAATCAACGGCACCGACATACCAGTGATCGACCCGCAGGCGACGGTAACCTGGACCTACCTGGTGACCAACACCGGACCGGTGGACGTCAACCAAGCCGACATCGAAGTGCTCGACAACATCCCCGGCGTGAACCCGGTGCTGGTTGCTGAAAGCATCCTTGCCGACGGCATCCTGCAACCCGACGAGGTCTGGACCTACGAGGCCACGGGCATTGCCCTCAACCTGGTTAACCCGCCGGCCGATCCCGGCCTGCAACTGGTCGCCGCTGCCTGCAACAACGTCGACGGCAGCGTGCCGGGCAGCCTTGCCTACACCAACACGGGCACCGTGCGCGTGCTCGGCGAGGATGCGGACGCCGACGACTCCAGCTACTGCGGACCGCCGCCGAGCGTCTCCATCGTCAAGCTGACCAACGGCGAAGATGCCAACGACCCGGTCAACGGCACCGACATACCGGTGATCGACCCGCAGGCGACGGTGACCTGGACCTATTTGGTGACCAACACCGGACCGGTGGACGTCAACCAAGCCGACATCGAAGTGCTCGACAACATCCCCGGCGTGAACCCGGTGCTGGTTGCTGAAAGCATCCTTGCCGACGGCATTCTGCAACCCGACGAGGTCTGGACCTACGAGGCCACGGGCATTGCCCTCAACCTGGTCAATCCGCCGGCCGATCCCGGCCTGCAACTGGTCGCCGCTGCCTGCAACAACGTCGACGGCAGCGTACCGGGCAGCCTTGCCTACACCAACACGGGCACCGTGCGCGTGCTCGGTGAGGATGCGGACGCCGACGATTCCAGCTACTGCGGGCCGCCGCCGAGCGTCTCGATCGTCAAGCTGACCAACGGCGAAGATGCCAATGACCCGGTCAACGGCACCGACATACCGGTGATCGACCCGCAGGCGACGGTGACCTGGACCTACTTGGTGACCAACACCGGACCGGTGGCGCTGACCGCGAGCAACGTCATCGTCACCGACAACATCCCCGGCGTGAACCCGGCGCTGGTTGGTGAAAGCCTTGCCGCCGACGGCATCCTCGAGCCCGGCGAGATCTGGACCTATGAGGCCCAGGGCCAGGCCATCAATCTGGTCGCCCCGCCGTCTGATCCCGGTTTGCAACTGGTGGCCGGTGCGTGTAATAACGTCGACGGCAGTGTGCCGGGCAGCACCGCCTATACCAACCTCGGCACGGTGACCGTCCCGGGTGACACGGCAGAAGACCCATCGAGCTACTGCGGACCGCCGTTGATCTGCGATCTCGCGGTAGAGAAGACGTGTCGCGTCGTCAATACCGGGCCGGACCTTGGAACAGGCTCATGCGAGAAACCCATCGACGTACTGACACTGGAGAACGCGAGCGGTAAGGACATCGCTGGGGTGACCTGGTATCGCGGCGCCGCTGGTTCGAGCGATGTTGCCGGTACAACCACCGAAGCAATCCAAGCGGGCGAGGTATTCAGCTTCCCAGGCTTCCAGCCGCAGGACGGCAACGATGTGCAGATGGTGATCGCATTCAGCGATGGCAGCCAGGCGACCTCCGAATTCCATCTTTCGTGCTCGGACGACGAAATGGATGGACCTGAAGATTGCGGTCGGGTGATCGGCGACGGCAAGTCCGATGACCTGCCAGCTGGCAAGTTCTGGGCCTTCCGTGGTTCGGACGGTCCCGATGGGGGAATCCGTTGTGCGATTCCGGCGCCGCCCGGCTTCCCAAGTGAGAGCGCGGAGTGCACCTTCACGCCCGAGCCACAGGCGCAGAGCTGCGCCGAGATCAAAGACCTGACGGCGCTCACCATGGTCTGGGAGGGGCCGAGCGGCGTCGAGCTTAGGGTACGTGCCACCGGCGAGACGATCGCGATGGAAAACGGTGAAGTGGTCACCTTCGGTGTCGCCGGCCTGCCAAACGACGTGGATGTTGACCTCAGCCTCCAAGGGGCATCCTACGGGACATCGACTTTCCATATTTCCTGTTCTGACGACGAGATGAACGGCGTGGAGGATTGCGGGCTACCCCAGGGCAACGGCAAAGGAAACGATAGCGGTCTAATCAATCAGTTCGTGCTAGGCGGCATGACGGGCGAGAACGGCGAATTGAGCTGCCCGGGTATCCCCGGCAGCGCAGATTCCGCCGACGTGGTCTACGGAATCCGGGTCGCCAATCCTAACGCCGATGCGTTGACCGCCCATATCGTCGACGCCGAACTCGGGATCGACATAACAGAGACCATCCCCGCTGGCGGTGTCTACGAGACCGTTACCGATGCGGTCAACATCCTGCCGGACGGCAGCGGACTATTCGAGAACAGGGTCGACGTCACGGCAGAGACCGTCGCCGGCGCCACTTGTGAGGCATCCGACACCGTGTTGGTCACGCGCATCGTGCCGCTGATCCAGATGAGCTGCGACGAGCTCAAGGACGTCGTCGCCGTGTCGCTGATTTGGGACGGCGAGCAACCGGTCGATGTCTTCATGGAGTCTGGCGAGACATTCTTGAACGTACAGCCGAGCAACAAGATTACCTTCCAAGAGGCTGGAACCGGGAACGATGTCGAGATGACGATCTACCTGGCCGGGACCTCCCAGGTGATCGGCACCTCGGTGTTTCACGTCTCCTGCTCCGACGACGAACTGGACGGTCCCGAGGATTGTGGAACCAATCAGGGTAACGGCAAAGGCAACGACGCGGGCAAGATCAACGACTGGCTGCTGGACGGGATGATCGGAGAACGGGGGTCTCTCGCATGTGCTCTGCCGAATAGTGGCGTCGTGGATGCGCAGCCCGGTGTTACTCCGGCGGATGGTGTGACCGGGGCAATAATGGCAGACCTCAGCGACGCAAAGCAGTTCAGTTGGGATCTCACCAATAACGGCGAGCAGGATGTCTACCTGACCAGCCTGCGTGTGGTCTGGCCAGACGGTACCAACGGACAGGGTGATCAGGGCCAACTCACTGAGATCAGTCTCGACGGTGAAATCGCCAAGGACTTGAACGATGACAGCTCGCCCACCGAGCTGCCATCGCCGCAGGGCTTTACCGGCAATCAGGACGACCGCAGGCTCAAGGCTGGCGACACCAAGACGCTTGAGATCAAGTTTACTGAGCCAACGCTATACCGCGGCGAAGAGAGCTTCCAAGTGGAGGCCAGCTTCAGCAACGGCGATCTGGTGGTTTTCAGTCCGTCTCCGGCGGCGGTAACCGGCGCGGCGAACCTTGATCTGACGGATAAAATGAAGGCCAAGTGGGCATTGACCAACAACACCACCGGTGATGTGCTGATCACCGACATCACAGTGACCTGGCCATCCGCCGCTCATGGCCTACTGAAAAAGATCAAGCTTGCTGGTGACTTCGGCAAGGACCTCAACGACAATTCGTCGCCGACGAGCATGCCGTCGGAGTTCCCGTTCGTGATTGGCAAGGAGGGTGAGCGAACCCTGAAGCACGGCCAGACCAAGGATCTGGAGATTGAGTTCACCACTGACTATGCGGGCCATGTGGAGAGTGAATTCTCGTTCCAGGTGACCTTCAGCAACGGCGATACCGTCGTCTTCCCTTGAGGTACGGGTTCTGACGAATCGATCGGTAACGGCGGGCACCGCAAGGCGCCCGCTTTTCTCAGGGATGCGATAATTGGCACGCGGCGGGCCACCAGTGGGCCTGCTGCCCAACGCAAATGAATCCCTCGACGTTTGTGCCCATAGCCTCGACTGCCGTATACTGCCCGGCCGCCGTCCACATTGCCAAGTACCAGGCCCAAGCACCTTGCTGCAACCGATGTATCCAGGTTCACCGGCTCGAGGCAACTGGAAAATGCCCAGGGGCACCTCGAGTCTCGGCGTTTCTGTCCGTCCATGCGTTCTCGCTGGCCGTTTCCTATCCGCGGCTCTTTCCAGGCAGGCATGCCTGTCGCGATCACCGGCGTAGGTGAATGTCGGCGGCGGCGGGCGACTTGGAGTGATGGAAAGGTCTCCGTCCTGGTATCTGCTAATGCATCAATCTAGACCTAGCTCATCGGGCGTCGCCCGCACACACGAGCCGCAGCCGAGATCGGCGAACGCCGATCCACAACCGCGCCCCTTGGTGACCATCGTTGTTGTCACGCACAACTCGGCGAAAGGGTTGAGCAACGTGCTTCGCGAAGTACTCGACCTGCGGCGCGACGATGTGGAACTGGTGATCATCGATGGCGCATCCACTGACGCAACGTTAGAGATCATCCGCGCGCGCGAAGGCGAGATCGATCAATGGCTCAGCGAGCCGGACGGCGGCCCCTACGAGGCGATGAACAAGGGCTTACGCCTGGGTCGCGGGCAGTGGTTCTATTTCCTCGGTGCCGATGATCGCTTGCAGGCAGGTTTCCTGGCCATGCTGGCGACCCTTCAGAATCCGGCCACCATCTACTACGGCGATGTCTGGATGCCCAGGCGCAGTATCCGTTACGGCGGCGCCTTCACGCCGCTCGAGCTCGCGCTGCGCAATATCTGCCATCAGGCCATCTTCTACCCACGTTGCGTTTGGCAAGCGCATCGTTATGACCCGCGCTATCCGCGGCTTGCCGATTATGCGCTGAATCTTCGCTGTTGTGCGGATGCGAATCTGCGCTTCGAATATGTGCCCGAACTGGTTGCAATATTCAACGACCAGGGCGGGCTCAGCCAGAGCGGCCTGGACCTGGCCTTTGAAGCAGATCGATTAGCGCTAGTCCGGCCCATGCTGCCCCTGCACCTGTATCTGCTCGCCTGCGCCTGGCACCTAGGGTTGCGCGGCTTGCGCCGCATTGGTGGTTTCGACCTCGCATGGCGGGCGAAGCTGGCGCTCACGCGATACCTGCAGCGGACGCGTCGTCGTCCCGGCGTGATCCCGTCACCGACGTCCGCCACCAGACGGCCAACCTCAGCCCACAGCGATCCACCAAATCTTAGTCCCGCCGTCGATTCCTCTAACGCCACCGGCCCGACAGGCCCTGCCGCGCAACTAGACGACGACAGAGCGCGCCCGAACGGGTAGTTGTTTTTCAACTTGCTGGATTGGATTTTATTGGCCTGGATTTTATCGGCCTGGATTTTATTGGCACTTTTCCGAAGGTATGGCGGAGAGGGAGTCCGCCGATACATGGTTTTACACCATCCAAATAAATCCACATTCACTTTGTTATACAGGTAGTTATACTCCAGCACAGTCCAACGACTTCCGCTATAATCCAAGTACATCGGGGGAATGATTGGGGGACTTACCCCCGCAGTCCCCCACCCGGAACGGAGGATAGCGGCATGGCAATTCACAAACTCACCCCGCGCAAAGTAGCGACCGCCGGACCCGGAAAATACGAAGACGGCGGCGGCCTTCGGCTGGTGGTTTCCAATACCGGCGCGAAAAAGTGGGTGCTGCGCTTTACCATCGATGGCAAGCGCCGGGAAATGGGCTTGGGCAGCTTCCCGGATGTAGGACTGGGCGAAGCGCGGGAGAAGGTCACCGAGCACCGCAAGCAGGCAAAGGACGGTGTTGATCCCATCGAGGCGCGGCAGACCGAGCCGGAGAAGACGCCAACCCTCACCACCTGCGCCGCTCGTTACATCCGCGCACATCGCTGGGGCTGGAAGAACGCCAAACACGCCCGGCAATGGGTCAGCACCCTAAAGACCTACGCCCGCCCGGAGATCGGCAAAAAAAGGTGGACGCCATCACCACCGAAAACATTCTGGCTATCCTCTCCCCCATCTGGACCACAAAGACCGAGACTGCCAAGCGGGTGCAGGGCCGGATCGAAAACATCTTCGACTATGCCGCCGCCCACAAGTACCGCGATCCGCTGAACCCCTCCCGCTGGCGTGGCCATCTGGACAAGCTGCTACCCAGACCCACACGGGTGAAGAAGGTCACCCATCACCCCGCCACGCCCCACACGGATGTTCCCGCCTTCATGGCGGAGCTATCCGGCAACACCAGCGTTTCGGCACTGGCGCTGCGGTTTCTGATTCTCACCGCCACCCGCACCAGCGAAGTGCTGCAAGCGCAATGGAACGAAATCGACCTGGAGGCCGCTGTCTGGACCGTACCCGCCGAACGGATGAAGACCCGGCGCGAACATCGGGTTCCCCTTTCCGATACCACACCCTGAACATTCTGGAGGCCCTGCCCCGCATCGAAGGCAATCCCTATCTCTTCCTCGGCGCACGTCACGGCCGCCCCCTCTCCAACATGGCGTTGCTGCAATTGATGCGCGGCATGGGTTACGGCGTGGACGGCAACCGAGGCGACTACGTGCCGCACGGTTTTCGCTCCAGTTTCCGAGACTGGTCCGGCGAAGTCTCCAGCTTTCCGCGTGATGTGGCGGAAATGGCCCTGGCCCATGTCATCGAAAACAAGGTGGAAGCTGCCTACCGGCGCGGCGACCTGTTCGCCAAGCGGCGCAAGATGATGCAGGAGTGGGCCGACTACGTGAACAAGCAGCAGGCCGAAGTAATCCCCCTCAACAAACACGCTTAATCCACCCAGGGGAGCCCCTTGGGGGCGGACGGGTGGCCGGGCGGGGGATCAAAAACAAGCGGAGGCAGTTTACACATAATGCAAATTATGCGGCGAAGCGGACAGCGCGGTTTTTGCGCTGCGCATAATTCCAGCATTATGTTCAATTGCCGACCACTGACCCTGGATGGGTAGGCAGCACCGAACCTTTACCGAAACCACCGACAATTGGGGGCGGGAAAGACCAGCGCAGTGCGGGGACGCGGCGGGCTGGGCGATAGCCGAGCCTGCCAGTGGCCCCGCGCAAACGGTCACGAAGGGTAACCAAGCCAGCAAGGGGCGCTGAGCCAGTCTGTCGGAGCTTGCGGAGACAGTCTGGCGGTGGTGAATTCCAGCACGATGCAGCCCGCTGCGGAGCCGCAAGCCCTTGGCCACCGCTGTTTGGGGGCGAAGGGCGCAGTGGCGGAGTGCGGGCGGGACCGGAGGGGATGGAACTCGACCGGAGCCACGAAGCCAGTCTGCCGGAGCTTGCGGAGGCAGTCTGGCGGCCCCAAATCCCGGCACGACGTAGCCCGGCGCGGCGCTTGCCGCGTAGCTTGCAAGCGGCGTGACGGGCGGTCAGACGGCGCTACTCCGCCGCTTCCGCAACCACCCAAATCCGTTTCAACGGCAATTCCGTGCGGATGTCCTCGTCCAGCTTGTCATGGTGCGCAAGCACCTGGTCGATCAGGTCTCCCTGGTCCCACAAGCGGACCCGGAAGAACTGCGTGGCTTCCTCCTTGTCCACGCTGGACTTGAATCCACCCCAGGAAACCAACAACCCATGGCTGGCCTGGACGTTCTGCATCACGCCAATCAGTTGATCCAGCGTCGGGCGATCCAAGGCCGAATCGCTGGATTTCACCTGTACACAGACACGCGGCTCGCCAAAGCCCATCGGCTCCGGTGCCGCCAGAATGTCGATACCCTTGTCCGGTCCTTCCGGGCTCAGATAGGTGGTGTAACCCCTGGCACGAAGCACGGCATCCACCAGCCGGGCCATGCCGTGCCCCTGGAACCGGGCAATGATCAGAACTTCATCGTTCAATCTCCGCCATGACGTAACGGACGCTGGCGCGCCTGCTCCCTATCCCCGGTGGTGAACCTGCCCTCCAGTTCGATACCGGACTCTATCAATCGAGCCAGATAGTCAGCAGGCTCCAGGGGCGATACGGGCAGAAAGCGCAGATACAACACGCCGCCCGGCAAGGGCAGCTGTCGGCGAAAAACCAGCTCCCCGTTATCCCGGTCGAAGGTCAACACGATTCGCTGTTCATGGTGCGCGAGGGCCATCACCGCTTCATCGGAAATCCCGGGCGAGCGTTCGGTGATAGAAATCACATCGTGCCCGGCCTCACGCAAGGCGGCCACGCTGGCCAACGGAATGTTCTCGTTGATCAGCAGGCGCATCAGTCCGTGCCGGTTCGCAATGGATAGATAGTCTCTTCCCGCATCACTTCGGCAGTGAAGGCAAATACCGCTTGCAACGCTTCATGTGAGAGTTGCGGGTAATTATCGAGAATTGTCTGTTCCGTCCAGCCTTCGGCCAGCAGACCCAGCAAAAAGTCCACCGACAGGCGGGTTCCCTTAACAACGGGATTACCCACCAGCACAGAGGGGTCGGTATGAATATGGTTTTGCCAGTTCATGGGATTACTCCTTCTCGAAGCGATAGAGGGCAAACGGCAGGGGCGCGTACTCCACCCCCAGCGGCAACAGCATTTTGTTGGGCACGAAACGGGCGGACGCGAACACCAGATGGCGCTTGTCCTTCTGCTCGGCAACTCGCTCCGCAAAGCTCAAGGTCAAGGCCGCATCGCGGGATTTGAGGAAATCCAGCTCCGTCTTGTAGATCAACCACACATGGAAAGCCGCGCTCTCGCCCAGATAACTCTGCTTCTCCTTGATGCCTTCGGGTCAAGCGGCTCGCCGGTGGCGGTATGGAAAAGCCAAGCGCCGATGCTGGCGTAATCGGGCAGACTCTCGCCGGTCAGCATCTTGTCCAGATCGAGGGAATCGCCCAGGGTGTAGTAGGTGAAGCCGCCGCCCAGCCCTTCAACTTTTTCGGTGATCCGCGTTTCGCCGATGACGATCAGTTCACCGTCCTTGACGGTCTTTTTGATGGCGTCGAAGCGGTGGGATTCCAAGTTTTCGAGGGACTGGACCTGATCCAGCAATTTCTTGTGTGACTTGTCCTTGCTGATTGTGCTCCAGGTGATCTTCTCCCGCAGCAGCTCTTCCTTTTGCGTGCCTTGGTATTCATAGCCGTTGATGATTCGTCGGACCCGTTCGGCGGTGAGGGTGTCGGCGTAGTCTTCGCATTCGACCAGGATGAAGCGGCGATCCCCTCCATCTTTTTGATTCATCGCCATAACAGCATGCGCCGTGGTTCCGGAACCAGCAAAGCTATCCAACACAATTGAGGTTGGCTCCGAGGCAAGTTCTATAATTCGGGAAACCAAAGCCGTTGGTTTTGGTGTGATAAAGACGTCATCAGAGCTGTTGAAGTCAAAAATCTGAAGTAATTCCTTCTTGGCATCTTGTGTATGTCCAACATCGTCGTATTCCCAAAGGGTCTGGGGAACACGCCCCTGCTTCACCTCTGATAGGAAACGCTTAATGGCCGGCACATTGTTTCCGTCTTCACCTCACCATATTCGGTTGTCCGCATCCATTTGTTTGAATTTAGCTTCATTTACCCGCCAATAATTTCCACCTGGTGGACCATCGATTAACCTGAAGTTCCCCCCTAAATTTACCCATTTTTGCACATAAGCTTTTGTAATATATGGGAAGATCGCTAATTCCTCGGCAAAAAATGTAGGCATGTAAATTTGCAAAAAGTTCCTTGCAATAATGGATTTACTTGAGAGTGCCGAGTTTCTTCTATTAAAATCAAAAGGGCAAGAGTCATCCTGGAATCGCTTCCAAACCAACTGTCGGCGCGATCGAAACGCGCCGTTAAGGCCGAGTCAGGGCTAAGCGGCGGCGCCAAGTAGCTTAGATCGATCCGGATCGAGCCTTTCGATGATGAATTTCGCCAGAATAGACCTCTGGCTCCAATCCAGGAGAAATTCCGGTAGGCTGTGGCGTAACGCCAGGGTGACCACGCGTTCGGATGGTGCCAGACCAGGGCGGATTGTGCGCAACCAGGAGGCATAAGGATTGCCAAACCAGCCGCGGATGGCATGCTGCCAGGTACTGAGCCAACCCTTGGGCAATGCACCCAGCTTGGACGAAGACATGGTAGGCATGCAGCTTGCGCTTCACGGCTTGACGGTAAGCCGCCGTTTCCCGGTGCAGGTATTGATCCCCATTACGCCGTTTCAGTGGCTTCATCGCCTTCATCCAGAAATGGTAGTGGAATGTCCCAAACACGTGGATCGCCTGCTTGAAGGTGACCTCGATCTTGAAACGCAGCCCATAGAGACGAATGATGTCGATGGCATCCAATGTGAGGTCTGTCGACATGAGGATGAAACGTCCTCGGTGCGGGTGAATCACAATGACGAAACGCACCAGCTGTCCGGCCGGTCGCCACAGCAGATCATGCACGGCATAACGGAGTATGACCCCTTGTTCGTTATACACGGGGCTCGCTGCTTGCTCGTTCACCAGGCCCTCTTCGAACAACGAGCGCAGCTTGATCTTGCGGCCATACTTCCGCGGGCGCCCACGCCCACGAGGTTCTGTTGCGTCCTGAACGTAGGGCGTCCAAGCCACGGCATTCGAGCGCACGCGAACCACCAGATGATTGCCTTGCGCGAGCAGTCCCTTGACCATCTTCCGACACATGTCATAGCGATCGGCCACGAAGTAGTAGGATTGCTCCATGCCGAGCAGCCCGAGCAGAGCGATCATCTTGTCCATCAGCGTGCGCTTGTCTCGGTTCGTCTCCACAACGCCCTCATGAATCCGGGCAGTCAGTGGGAGCGCAAAGACGCTCTGTGCCGCCTGGATCAGAACCGCGACTGCCTGGAACGAATGGCCCATGATGTACTCGGGTTTGGTGTTCGACTCCGACTCCTGATGTAACGACTTCACTGCCGGCATCTTTCGGCCCTGCTTGCCGACCTTGATCCCATCGCCCACGAGCACCAACCGACCATTGACCTGAATCACCCCTGGGAACAGCTTCAGGACCACCTTGGTCCAGATTGCCAATCAGCGGTTCAGCTTCACTGCGCTGCTGTGAAAGCTGTCAAGCAGAGAATCGTAGCACTGCTCCTGCAGGCCAAGGGCGCGCACGATGCTCGTGACCCCAAGGTTGTCCGTGCGCACTGACAGACCGGCGACGCTGACAACGAACCAAAAGAACGTCTGATCGCGGGAAAACGCTGGCCGTAGCAACGAAATGATCTCCCACCAAGAACCACAATTGCATGACAAACACCTCGAGTAGAGTCTACACAGGTGCTATAACTAGAGTCACTCAACACGATAACCAGATATGCCCTTTTGTTTTTGGTGTGTGAGTGCTGGCTCTAAACGAAAGGGACAGCTTTGATGTCACGTGAGAGGACTATAGATCCTTCCAGGATGTCTACCCATTAGTTCATCGACACAACGGACCTCGGTAGCAGCAACCCCGCCACGACCGAATTTTCACTTGCACGGATGGGGCTGCTTCAAGGAACAGATTGCTGCCAGATTGCTGGAGAACTCGGTACTCTCAAGTATAGTACACAAGAAGCCGATAAGCCGGTAACTGTCGCACCAGTCGCAACTGTTGCTGTCGCAGAACAACCAGAACCACTTCCTGAATTGTCATCAGATGAAGAATCGAACATCCGGGCTTGGCTGTCGCACATTGAGGAAACCGACTTGGCAATCATTGCCGAGGTAGTGGACAAGTGCCGAGATGATCTGGAAGCCCGCCGGTACTTCCTGAAACGGTCGGAGGAAGTACCGGAACCCGTCACCGCCAATCACCCGATGACCTGCGGCAACTGCATCCACTTCGAGCGGATCGACCATCCACACCTTGGTCACTGCGCCAAGGGCGAGCCGGAAGCCATCGCCGGATTGTGGGACACGGACCGCCGATATTGCGAACGCTTTTTACCAAGGCCACAGCAAACCAACAACGACCAACCAAGGCCCGCAAGGGCCGAAACATAAAGGTGAATTTCCCAAATGATTTCGGTTAAAAAATCTGGAGGCAGACATGGGCGGCATGGGTAGTGGACGGCATTGGTACTGGGGCGCGAAAGACTCCACCGACGATTACCGATCCATCGACGTGCGGCGCTGGAAGCGGGATGGCTTGCTCACCCCGCACCAATCCTTCGGCTGGCAGTGGTCACGGCATGGCGAAGTGGTCGCCTCCATCCGCGTGCGCACTGAATCAAATCGGGTAATTCTCACCTATCGGCACCGGAGCAGCGGCGAGGATTGGAAGGATGAAAGCTATCCCGTATATCTCGACCGGACCGCCTGCAACCTTGGCGGTGAACGCCCCTAGTTCCTCTGCCCCGCTCGTGGTTGTGGTCGGCGCGTGGCGATCCTCTACGGCGGCGGCATCTTCGCCTGTCGTCACTGCTACCGTTTGGCATACCCCAGCCAGCGGGAAACCTGGGATGACCGGGCAGCAAGGAAAGCTGACCGAATCCGCGACAAGTTGGGATGGGAGCCGGGCATCCTCAACGGCAACGGCTGGAAGCCCAAGGGGATGCCCTGGAACACCTTCGAGCGACTTACCGCGCAGCACGATGCCTTCGTGCAGGTTTCACTGGCCGGATGGCAGCAAAGCTGAACCTGCTGGGGGAATCGTTGAATGATTGGATTTGATTTAAGCCCTGCGGGGGGACTAATTGGGGGACTATATGATGGAGTAGAAAAAAGCCACTAAATTCAGTAGCTTAATGTTTTTGATTGGCGGAGAGGGAGGGATTCGAACCCTCGATAGGCTATTAACCTATACACACTTTCCAGGCGTGCTCCTTAAGCCACTCGGACACCTCTCCGGAATCAGCTGCGGCCGGTCAGGGGTATCTGGTGCTGGACCGGAGCGCGCTGGCCAGTAAGAATAAGCCAACCCAGGCTTTAACGCAATCCAAACCAACGCAATCCAAACCGATGTCGACATCTGCTATGCCGCAAATCTGTTCCTTCACGCCCACCCAATCAGCCGTCAGCAGCAATTCCGACCAGGATTGCGTTGGTCTTGCCGCGGCGGCCGACCGCTATCGGCTGTATGAACGCGCGGTGCAATGTGCCGCGGCCGAGGTGGATTTTTTCGAGCAACGTTTCCAGCTCTTGCGTGAGCGCCCGGCTCGACTCTTGCGCGAGGACTTTTGTGGCAGCGCGGCGATCTGCTGCGAATGGGTGAGCCGGCACCCGCAAAATCAGGCGATCGGGGTCGATCTCGACCCACAGGTGTTGAATTGGAGTCGTTCCAATACCCTGTCTCGGTTGCCGGCGGAGGCCGCTGCACGGGTGGAACTGCGCAACGAGAATGTACTGACACCTGCGACAGTGCGGCCCGACATGGTGGTCGCGATGAACTTCAGCTATTGGCTGTTTCAAGATCGCGCTATCCTGCAGAATTATTTTCGGCAGGTGCACAGGATGCTCGCCGACGATGGGGTGTTTTTTCTCGATGCTTATGGTGGTTATGATGCCTTTCGAGAAATCGTCGAGGAGCGCGAGATCGTGGACGAGGAGGGCAGTTTTACCTACAGCTGGGAGCAGGCGGATTATAACCCGATCACCGGCCGCATGACCTGCCATATCCATTTCGCGTTTCCGGATGGGTCGCGACTGGCGCGCGCATTCAGCTATGAATGGCGCCTTTGGACCTTGCCGGAAATCCGCGAATTGCTCAGCGAGGCAGGTTTCCACCCTGTGACCTGCTACTGGCAGGGCTGGGACGCCAACGGCGAAGCGGACGGCATCTTCGAGCCGGCTCAGCGTGCCGATGCCGACGCGGGCTGGATCTGTTACCTCAGCGCCGAAAAACAGCCATCGTCGAATGGCGTCAGGTCATAAGGCCGCGGCCTGCCGCGCGAGGACGTAAATCTTGGCGCATTGTTCCAGAAGTTCGATGCGGCGCGCTGCCTGCTCCAGATCCTTGGCCCATGTGTAGCTGCCATGACCGGCGATCAGGCAGATTGGCAAATTCGCCAATGCCTCGCCGATCGTCTTGATGGCCTTGTCCGGCTGTTCCGCGGGATCGGCCGACAGGACCGGCACGCTCCCCAGTACCTGAATGCCGGCAAAATCCAGCGGCTGGAAATCGCGACCACCAAAGCTCACCGCCACGGAATAGGGATCCTGGGCATGCACAAGTACCCTGGCCTCGGGTTGCTCGCGATAAATATGGGCATGAATACGGGCTGCGGTCGGACTGGCTTCGGGTAAGCTGTCTTTATCGATGTGATAGGCGGTCAGATCCCCGCGGCGCGGCGCGCCGTCAAAGCTGCTGCTCATGCCATCAGGTGTCAGCCAGAAATGTTCGCCGATGCGTATTGAGGCGCTGATGACACGCACTTCCGAATAACTGCCTGCATGTCCTTTGAAATGCAGCAATGCGTCCCGCGGATCTTCCCGGGCAAGGCGGCCTTCGGTCAGGCATTGCATAACGAAGTCAGCGATGCTCGCCGGCTCTGCAAGGGGCAATTCCAGCGGATGCTCGTCGCCGGCCAAACGGCTGTCGGTGGCCACGGCGATAATATCATCGTCCTCGGGATACAGCGGTGCCTTACCGTGGGTTGCCCGATGGATCTCGATTTTAGGATATCGGGAGCGGTGGAAGCCCTCCACCAGGATCAGGTCCAGCCGTGCGGCATCGAAGCGCGCCACATATTCGTACAGGTCAGCGTGGGCGATATCTTCGGTCGCGGCCGGATGCTGATCCAGCAATGCCCAGCCTGCGTTCGACGCGAGCATCACCTGTGCTGCGCCGGCCGCGGCAACCTCATAGCTGTCCTTACCCGGGGTATCGATCTGAAAGCCATGATGGGTATGTTTGAGATAGCCCAAGCGCAGGCCGCGTTCGCCGAGCAGGGGCACCAATTTGCGCAAGAGCGTAGTCTTACCAGTACCGCTGGGGCCGACAAAGCCGAGGATCGGGATAGCTCGGGGAAGCGTCCGGGATACGATATTCCTGGTCAGCATGGGATCTCTGTCTGCTTAGGATAAATGAAGGTTCGAAAATAACCGGTACACTCTCAGGTCCAGGCTGGCACAGCGAGAACCGATGCTGGCGCCATCGGGATCGGAATCGACATTTCTCGAGCTGTCAGCAGCGTCTTGGACAAAACGCAGAACCGCAAGCGCAACATGGAGATCGAGCGCAAAGCCTCAATACTGAACCCGATGACAGGCAGGGAGCACCAAGTTCGCGAGAATGGTCGTCATGCGCACTTAGGAACGAGGCGATTGCAAGCCCGATCCCGATTCAACAAGCCTTGACAGCCCATGTGGGCACGGATTTCAAGCAGGGTCCGCACAGTTTGTTGTGGTACTTTTCCCCGGCCTGCCAGCGCCCGGATAGATCGGCGCGCTGATGCATTGTTCGACACATGCGGCCGATTGCCCTTGTACAAAGGCCCAATAAGGGTGCAAACTTTTGCGACTGAATTCATCCAATCATCTTTCCATCTAATACTTCACTACTGAACTGATATGGCGCAGTATATTTACACCATGAATCGCGTCGGCAAAATCGTGCCGCCGAAGCGTGTTATCCTGCGGGATATCTCATTGTCATTTTTCCCCGGCGCCAAGATCGGCGTACTCGGCCTGAACGGCTCCGGCAAGTCGACCTTGCTGAAGATCATGGCTGGTCTCGACACTGAGATCGAAGGCGAGGCGCGACCGCAGCCAGGTATCCACATCGGCTATCTGCCGCAAGAGCCGCGGCTGGACCCCGCCAAAGATGTGCGTGGCAATGTCGAGGAGGCGGTGGCGCCGATTCAGCAGGCTCTGCAAAGGCTGGAGCAGGTATATGCTGCCTATGGCGAGGCAGATGCGGATTTCGATGCCCTGGCGAAAGAGCAAGGCGAACTGGAGGATCTGATCGAGGCCTGCGACGGCCACAACCTGGAGCGAACATTGGAAGTGGCCGCGGATGCCCTACGCCTGCCGCCCTGGGATGCCGATGTGAGCAAATTGTCCGGCGGCGAGCGCCGCCGGGTGGCCTTGTGCCGATTGTTGTTGTCTAAACCGGACATGCTGCTGCTCGACGAGCCCACCAACCATCTGGATGCGGAATCCGTCGCCTGGCTGGAACGCTTTTTGCACGATTACCCCGGCACCGTGGTAGCGGTGACCCACGATCGTTATTTCCTCGACAATGTCGCCGGCTGGATCCTGGAACTTGACCGCGGCCATGGTATCCCCTGGGAGGGCAATTACAGCAGCTGGTTGGAACAAAAAGAAAGCCGCCTGGAGCGCGAAGAAAAACAGGAGCAGGCGCGCATCAAAGCCATGCAGCACGAGCTGGAGTGGGTGCGATCCAACCCCAAGGGCCGGCACGCGAAAAGCAAGGCGCGCCTGGCGCGCTTCGAGGAACTCAGTTCGCAAGAGTTCCAGTCGCGCAACGAGACCAACGAGATCTACATTCCGCCGGGTCCGCGCCTGGGCGACCTGGTCATCGAAAGCGACAATCTGCGCAAGGCATACGGCGATCGGCTGCTCTACGATGGTTTATGCTTCAGCCTGCCAAAAGGCGGGATTGTCGGCATCATCGGTCCCAACGGCGCCGGCAAAACAACCCTGTTTCGCATCCTGAACAACCAGGAACAGCCGGATAGCGGCACTCTGCGCATTGGCGAAAGCGTACAGATTGCCTGCGTAGATCAGAATCGCGATGCCCTGGACGACAACAAGACGGTCTGGGAGGAGATCTCCGATGGGGCAGACAACATCATCGTCGGTCGCTTTGAAATGCCGTCACGGGCTTATGTCAGCCGCTTCAACTTCCGCGGTGGAGACCAGCAAAAACGCATCGGCGATTTGTCCGGCGGCGAGCGCAATCGCGTGCATCTGGCCAAGTTGCTAAAAAGCGGTGGCAACCTACTCTTACTTGACGAGCCGACCAACGACCTTGATGTCGAGACCTTGCGAGCGCTGGAAGAGGCCATTCTGGCATTCCCCGGCTGCGTCGTCGTGATCAGCCATGATCGCTGGTTCCTGGACCGTGTCGCCACCCATATTCTCGCCTTTGAGGGCGATTCCAAGGTGACTTGGTTTGAAGGTAACTATGCCGACTACGAAACAGATCGCCACCGCCGCCTTGGAGATGAGGCCGATCAACCGCATCGTATTCGCTACAGGCCACTGAGTGCCTAACATGCCAAGGGTTGTGCCAAGGGCCATACTGATTCGCCGGCTGAAGTCTGACCTTTCATCCTAGTCGACCGACGACTCGAGCAAATGGCGAAGACAGCCCGATCGCAGACGAATATAACGTATCCATTCCTTGTTGAAGCAATGCTCCATCTCAGCCACTACCCAGGCGGGAGCATGGCCGGCAACACCCTGACAAGATGATGCTCGGATTCCGAGCCATAACGGTGCGTCTTAAATCATGCAGGCACTGAGCCAAAAGACCAGTCGCTTGGGCCTGATTCTGTTGGCCCTGCTGACCTTATCGACAGTCGCTCTGTTTACCGCGGCCAGCGTACAAATTTGGTATGCGACACGCCCAAATCAGATCGCTAGCCTAGAGCTGGATGCCGCCGTATGGTCCCTCGTTGGCACCTTATTCGCCGCATTGTTGCTGTTGGCGCTGAGCCTGGGGCTGGCCATGGCAATCGCCGGGCAACTGTGGCGCATGCAACGCCTTGTCACGCATGCGCAGAGGCTGGCTGCCGACCAGCATAAACGCTGGGAGGCCGTGCTCGAGGCCAGTTCCGATGGCATCTTGTTGGCTGATGTGCAGGACATCGTCGAGCGCGCCAACCCGGCCGCGCAGGTCATGTTCGGTAACCCCAAAGACCAGCTCATAGGTCGAGCCTTGCGCGAACTGGTTCCGGGAATGCCCGGTCCCGAGCCGGGCCAACCGCATGCCGCCGCCGCTGCCGGTAATGGCTTACCCACCTGCTATGATACCGAGATACCAAGCACCAGAGATCGCAGTTTTCGGGCGCATGTTTGGTCAAGACAGCTGCAACTTCAAAACGGCACATTCAGATTGCTTGTGATTCAGGATCTGAGTGCCTCCATCCACCAAACTCAGCGTCTAGAATTCCTGGAGCAGCGTGATGTCCTGACCGGATTGCTGAACCGCAAGGAGTTCGAGCGCCGTATGCAGCGGATGTTGGCCGACTCCGCCGGCAGCCAAACCAACTATGTGCTCTGCTACATCGACATCGATCAATTCAAGGTGATCAACGACACGGTCGGTCATACAGCCGGTGACGCGCTGATCGAGCAACTCGCCGCTCTCTTCGAGGTGAAGCTCAACGATGCAGTCTTACTCGCCCGTCTGGGGGGAGATGAATTCGGTGCACTGTTCATGAACTACTCAGAGGCCCGAGCGCGCGCCCGATGCGATGAGATGCTGCGCAGTATCCGCGCATTTCGATTCACCTGGAACGAGCGCTCCTTCGAGATTGCTGCCAGTATCGGAGTCACCGCCTTTATGCCCGACAACGACAGTGCCGTGGCCGAATTGGCCAAGGCCGACGTTGCCTGCTATGTGGCGAAATTGGCCGGACGCAATCGCGTTCATGTCTACCGCGACGGCGACGAATCCGCAGCGGATCATCATTGCGAGATGCAGCTGGTCACAACCATCTCGGATGCGCTGAACAGAGGGCGCTTTCAGCTCCATGCGCAACCCATCGTGCCATTGGGCAAGAACGGCGCCGGTCTTGCCCATTACGAGATCCTGGTGCGCATGCTGGACGAGAACATGCAATTGGTCATGCCGGGTCGCTTCATCGCCGCCGCCGAGCGTTACAATTTGATGCCCGCGGTGGATCGCTGGGTCATCCGCGAACTGTTCAGTACCCGCGGTGCGCAGTTGCGCACCTGGTATGCCAGCCATCCCGAGCAGTTTTTATTTGCCATCAATCTGTCCGGTAACTCGTTGAGCGACGAAGACTTCCCTGCATTCCTAAAGCACCAGTTCGAAATCAACCGCGTGCCCCCGGCCAGCATCTGCTTCGAAATCACCGAAACCTCGGCGATCGGTAACCTGAGGGGCGCGCGCGGCCTCATGCGCGATCTTGCGGCAATGGGCTGTCGCTTTGCTCTGGACGACTTCGGCAGTGGGCTATCTTCCTACAGCTATCTGCGCGAGCTGCCGGTGAATTATCTTAAGATCGACGGCAGCTTTGTACAGGATATCGGACACAATTCCGTAAACCATGCCCTGGTAGATTCGATGAATCACATTGCTCATGTCCTGGGCCTGAAGACCATCGCCGAATGGGCCGAGGACGATGCCACCATCAAACAACTCGAGTCCATGCGATTGGACTATGCGCAGGGCTATGCCACCGGCCGGCCGATGCTGATCACTGACTGCGATTTCAGCGCCGGAAAGATACCCGGCTGACCTGGCGGATGGATAATCCACGCGCAACAGCACAGAGCATCAAGCAATCGCCTCGCAACAAAGTGCATACGACCATGACTGAATTCGATCAGATCCTGGCGCGCGTCGACAGATTGCTCGATCGCCTGGAGCAGTGGCTGCCGCCCGGCACCGCCCCGGACTGGACTGCGCAGGCCTGGCGTTGGCGCAACAGCGGCGCTCGTGGTTGGCTGGAGGCGGTGCACCGCCCGCATCGCCTGACCCTGCAAGATCTTTGCTGCATCGACGCCCAGCGCGACGCAATCGATCGCAACACATGCCAATTCCTGGCCGGGGCCGGAGCCAACAATGTCTTGCTTTGGGGCTCCCGCGGCACCGGCAAATCATCGCTGATCAAGGCCCTGTTCAACACTTACCGTGACCAGGGATTGCGCCTGATCGAAATCGACAAAAATAACCTGATTCAACTGCCAGACATTCTGGACCTGATTCACCCCCGGCCCGAGCGCTTCATTCTATTCTGCGACGACCTCTCCTTCGATGCCGGCGAATCCGGCTATCAGGCGCTGAAGGCCGTGCTCGAGGGATCGATCCATGCGGCACCGGACAATCTGCTGATCTATGCGACCTCCAATCGCCGCCATCTGCTGCCCGAATTCCAGCAGGAGAACCAGGATGCCCGCATCGTCGACGGTGAGATTCACCACGGCGAGAGCGTTGAGGAGAAAATCGCCTTATCGGACCGCTTCGGGCTCTGGCTCTCCTTCTACCCGTTCAACCAGGCCGAATACCTCAGCATCTGCCATCACTGGCTCGAACGTCTCGGGGCAGATCCGCGGGACATCCAAGGGACAGATCCGCGGGACATCCAAGAGATCGAACGCGCGGCATTACAATGGGCATTGCGCCGCGGCTCGCGCAGCGGTCGCACGGCCTGGCAGTTCGCCCGCGATTGGGCTGGACAGCAAGCGATGCAGGCAGCCCGAGTCGAGTAAAAGCAAGTCTTGCTCATGACAACAAAATCCTGGCCTATACTGTAAACATAGCCATCCGCCATCCGATCACGAACGATGGTTTTGTTGTCTCGTCTCATTCACTTGTCAGGAATACAGCCATGTCTGCAACCCGCATTCGCTATCGCGTCGTCGGACAAGACGATTACATGCTTAACATCGATGTCGAACCTGACGGCCACTTCGCCATCGACTATGGCGACTACACCAGTCATAAGCCCGCCCAGGGCATCATTGACAAAACCCATGGAGAGCGTCTGACAGCGGCCCTGCAGGCCCTCGGCGATTCTGCCGAATATCCGGCACCGGATGGCGCAACTGGATTCATGGCGGAACTGACCGTTGGCGAAGGGCAAACGATGCGCCATTTCCGCTTCTGGGAAGGCGCGCTCCAGCAACAGCCCGAATTGCAGGCCGTGGTCCGAGCCCTCGAAGTGCTCGGATGACCGATCCAAGGCAGGACAACCCGCAATCGCACATCGAGCGCCTGCTGGCGCTCGACAAAGCCCACGCCTGGCATCCCTACACCTCCACCATCGACCGCGACCCGGTCTACCCGGTACGCGCCGCATCCGGCTGTGAAATCGAACTCATGGACGGGCGACGCCTGATCGACGGCATGTCCTCCTGGTGGTGCGCCATCCACGGCTACAACCATCCATTGCTGAATGCCGCCGCCATCGAACAGCTCGGCCAGATGTCGCACATCATGTTCGGCGGCCTCACTCACGAGCCGGCGGTGACATTGATCCAGCGTTTGGTACAGA
This sequence comes from Thiohalocapsa sp. PB-PSB1, assembly GCA_016745215.1. Taxonomy (GTDB): domain Bacteria; phylum Pseudomonadota; class Gammaproteobacteria; order Chromatiales; family Chromatiaceae; genus Thiohalocapsa. The sequence goes on along the minus strand of CP050890.1, from coordinate 4,800,916 downwards.
TCACACCGGAGCCATTGCAAACCGTATTCCTGTGCGATTCCGGGTCCGTATCGGTCGAGGTGGCGATGAAGATGGCCCTGCAGTACCAGCAGGCGGCAGGCCAACCGCAGCGGGTGCGTTTTATGACCATCCGCTCCGGATACCATGGCGACACCTTCGACGCCATGTCGGTTTGCGATCCTGTCACCGGTATGCACAGTCTGTTCGAGCGCGTATTGCCAAAGCAAGTCTTCGCACCGGCACCGACAGTACGCTTTGGCGAGCCCTGCAATGACGCTGACATCGCCGATTTCAGCGCCCTGATCTCGAGGCACGCCGAACAGCTGGCAGCGGTGATCCTGGAGCCCATCGTGCAGGGAGCCGGCGGCATGCGCTTCTATTCGGCGCACTATCTGGCCCGCGTACGCGCCCTTTGCGACCAGTTCGGCGTGCTGCTGATCGCCGACGAAATCGCCACCGGATTTGGACGCAGCGGGCGCCTGTTCGCCTGCGAACACGCCGGCATCAGCCCAGACATCATGACCCTGGGCAAAGCCCTGACCGGCGGCTATTTGACCGCGGCGGCGACGCTTGCCACCACGCAAGTAGCGACCACCATCTCCGCCGGCGAGCCCGGCGTCTTCATGCACGGCCCGACCTTCATGGGCAACCCGCTCGCCTGCGCCATTGCCAACGCCAGCATCGACCTGTTGCTGGGGCAGGATTGGCAGGGCAACATCGCACGCATCCAAACTATGCTATCGACAGGGTTGGCGCCCTGTCGCGAGCTGCCAGGGGTAGCCGATGTGCGCGTGCTTGGCGGGATCGGCGTGGTCGAAATGATTGCGCCGGTGCCGATGCGCGAGGTACAGCAGCGTTTTGTCGAACTCGGCGTCTGGGTGCGTCCATTTGGACGCCTGGTCTATCTGATGCCACC